>NZ_CP047355.1 GCF_030408815.1 Corynebacterium freiburgense
GTGCAACAAGCAGCACTCCAGGAAACCTGGAAGCAAGTAGTCGAAGAGCTTCATCGGCTCTCGAAAATGCCTGATAGCGGGATGCAACCATTGACTCATTCCCAGCTGGCATTGTTGCGTGTAGTTCAACCTGTAGCCATTGTGAATGGTTACGCTGTTTTGCATGCAAAGTCAGCTTCAGCACGCAATATTGTAGAGCGTGACCTGCGCGAACCTATTATCAAGGTTTTGTCTGCGCGGATGGGTACGCATTGCAATCTTGCAGTCAGTGTTGCATCGAACGATGAAATCGAGCGGAATTCAGCAGAAGAAGAGCAATATCAGGAGCCAAACAATCGCGCTGATGTTCTTGACTCCACTGTGGATGCCGCACCAGCAATACCAGCAACACATCAGCCACCACCGGCACATATTGCGCCAGACCCTGCTACTTTTTTACAAGCCCAAGAAGCTACAAGTTGGCGAAATCTAAATATCGCTCCACCAGCGCATACTGCACGTCAAACACGCGAACAAATTGCTCACCAAGAGGAAAACAGCGCACCTCCTCGCTGGGCTACAGGGGGGAGGGTCATGCCCACAGGGCGGCATGCACTACTCAACAATCCACCAGCCCCCTCCAGTAGTGACCAATCGCTTAACTCGAAGTACACGTTTGATTCGTTTGTTATTGGTTCTTCGAATCGCTTTCCGCATGCAGCTGCAGTTGCTGTGGCAGAAAATCCTGCTAACGCCTACAATCCTCTGTTTATCTGGGGCGGGTCTGGCCTGGGGAAAACCCACTTGCTACATGCAACAGGTAACTACGCACGCCAACTTCAACCTGGTTTGCGTGTGAAATATGTTTCCAGCGAAGAATTCACGAATGATTTTATCAATTCCATGCGTGATGATCGGCAGGAGTCTTTTAAACGCCGCTACCGAAACCTCGACATGCTTATGGTCGATGACATTCAATTCATTCAAGGCAAGGAAAGCACCCAGGAAGAGTTTTTTCACACTTTTAACGCACTTCACCAGGCAAATAAACAGATTATTCTTTCCTCTGACCGGCCGACAAAAGAACTAACAACTCTGGAAGATCGGCTTCGTACCAGGTTTGAGCAAGGTCTTATTGTGGATATCCAGCCGCCAGACCTAGAGACTCGCATTGCGATCTTGATGAAAAAAGCCCAGATGGATCATACGGAAACAGACCGTGATGTGCTTGAACTCATTGCTAGCCGCTTTGAAAACTCCATCCGTGAGTTAGAGGGGGCACTAATCCGCGTAGCTGCATATAGCTCGCTTAATCATGTGCCTATCACAACAGATACTGCGATGATCGCGTTGCAAGACATCATGCCGGAGCGGTCCGATATGGTTATTACAGCTGCAGCAATCATGGATGCCACTGCTGAATATTTCAATATCACATTGGAAGCTCTCCGGGGCACTGGAAAAACACGCTCTGTGGCACACGCACGGCAGCTCGCTATGTATTTATGCCGTGAGCTTACGGATTTGTCGCTGCCGAAAATCGGTGAAAGCTTTGGCGGTAAAGACCACACAACTGTGATGTATGCGGAACGAAAGATCCGTAAAGAAATGAAGCAGAAGCCGGAAACCTTTGATCAGATACAGGAACTGACTCAGGTAATTAAGAGCCGGAGCAGGGAATAGGTTGCCGTCCATTCAAAGTTATCCACAGGCAAAATATGTGATGCTGGTCACTAAATTTGGGGCTTCAAATCTGTGGATAACGGCTTATTCCCTGTGTATAACTAGGTAGCAAATTGTGGAATTCTTGTGAATAAAATCTGTGGATAAAATTTTTGTCCACAGGGCGCCAAAACTATCCACATTTCATCCACAGGGTTTTTCACAAGCAGAATTCATACTTAACCTGCTGATACAACCACTTATCCACAATTTCACAGGACCTACTGCTTTTACTTCTTTTTTCTCTAAAAATCTTAAAGAAGAAATAGGGCCTGGGGAAAACTTTGCGGTTCGAGGTGTTTTTGAGTCCTTGACAGACCCATTAAAAGCCGGGAGAGTTTAAGCTCTTGCGCCGCTTCGCGGTACCTTGGGTTGTAATCCAAGATTCGTGTGTAGGGTTTTTCCCGCCTTGGTTTGGCTAGGGCAGCACGGCAGTCTTGCACATCCGACTTTTTGAGGAGCTCGCTAGCATGGAGTCACAAGCGGTAGCGTTCCGCGTCAATAAAGACGACCTGGCTAATGCCGTTGCATGGGTAGCGCGAAGTTTGCCTTCGAAACCGACGCAACCAGTGCTTCGCGCAATGTTGATCACGGCTGATGATGAAGGACTAGAGCTTGCAGGCTTCGATTATGAGGTTTCTACAAAAGCTCGAATTTCTGCTGAGGTTTCACAACCTGGCCGCATTGCGGTAGCTGGCAAGCTTATCGCTGAGATTTCTTCAACACTCTCGGCTAAGCCAGTGGACTTTGTTGTCGATGGATCTAAGGTTTTGCTTACATGTGGTTCTGCACGCTTTGAGCTGCCAACAATTCCCCTAGATGATTATCCTCAGCTTCCTTCGCTACCAGCTACTACAGGTGAAATTGATCCCCGGTTGTTTTCAGAGGCTGTGACGCAGGTTGCTACGGCTGCGGGTCGAGACGATACCCTGCCAATGTTGACCGGTGTGCATATGGAAATTCACGGCGAGAAAATGCTACTTGCTGCTACTGACCGTTTCCGGATGGCGGTTCGGCATTTAGAGTGGCGTCCGGCGAGCCCAGATGTGGAGGCAAAGCTTTTAATCCCCGCGAAAACGCTCCTAGACAACGCTCGCTCGCTTGATTCTGGGATCTTGGACTCTTTGGACATAGCGGTAGGTACAGGCGATCAGATCGGCCGTGAGGGGCTATTTGGCGTTCATGCGGATGCCCGGCAAACCACAACCAGAATGCTCGATGCAGATTTCCCCAATTTCCAGCCATTATTGCCTAAAACGCATACTTCTTTGGCTTCCGTTGAGATCACCCCACTGCAAACCGCGATTCGTCGTGTTGCTTTGATGACAGAACGCAATGCACAGATCCGTATGGAGTTTTCACACGGTCAGGTGGTTTTGTCGGCTGGTGGTACTGATGCTGGACATGCTGAGGAAACATTGCCTTGTGCTTTTGCTGGCGAACCATTGCTTATTGCGTTTAATCCGGGCTATTTGAAAGATGGTTTAAGTGTGATTCACACCGACCGTGTGGTGTTTGGTTTTACGCAACCGTCGCGGCCTGCGATTCTGATTCCCGAGCCCGCTGAGCTTCCAGAAGCTAATGAAAATGGCGAGTTTCCAACACCTGAGACTGATTTCACGTACCTGCTAATGCCTGTACGTTTGCCAGGTTAAGCGGTTTGACATGTACCTCAGATCGTTGGAACTGAGGGATTTCCGTTCGTGGCCTGAAGTTTCGGTTGCAATGGAGCCCGGTGTGACCGTGTTTGTTGGTCAAAATGGGCATGGGAAAACCAATATTGTGGAGGCAATTGGGTATCTCGCACATTTGTCTTCACATCGGGTGTCTCATGATGCGGCGTTAGTGCGGTCTGGCGCGGAAAATGCACGTATTTCTGCGACCGCAGTAAATAATGGTAGGGAGCTCACGGCACATTTATTGATCCATTCTCATCGTTCGAATCAAGCCCAAATTAATCGAACAAAAGTTTCTACGCCTAGGCAGTTGCTAGGTGTTGTAAAAACAGTGCTGTTTGCTCCAGAAGATCTTGCGTTGATCCGAGGTGAACCCGCAGAACGACGTAGATATTTGAGTGATGTCTTGGCTCTTCGCCAGCCAAGATTAGCGGGTATTAAAGCTGACTATGAGAAAGTACTGCGTCAGCGGAATGCCCTGCTTAAAAGTGCTGGCGGAGTATTGCGCCGCGGGTATTCTTCGCAGGATGGTGCAGCGGCTTTATCTACACTGGATGTTTGGGATTCGCAGCTTGCAGGGTTGGGCGCACAAATTATTGTTGCTCGATTGCAATTAATTGAGGCATTATGCCCGAAGTTTAGTGATGCCTATATGGGCTTGGCGCCTGGGGGCTCCGCGGCGTCGATACGCTATCGGTGTTCTGTGCCTGGAGTTATGCGTGACGACGTCGCGGTCACCGAGGCCGCCATGCTTGCCGAGCTGGGTGCTCGACGTAGCCGTGAAATAGAGCGTGGGGTGAGTTTGGTGGGGCCACATCGCGATGAAATGGAAGTGCTATTAGGTGGTAGCCCTGCGAAAGGTTTTGCGAGCCACGGGGAAAGTTGGTCATTAGCGTTAGCACTACGATTGGCGGTTTTTGGGCTACTTCGTAGTGAAGGCGATAATCCTATTTTGATTTTGGATGATGTGTTCGCAGAATTGGATGCTAAACGCCGTGAGGCGCTGGTAAAACTTATTGCTGACGCCGAACAAGTCTTGATTACAGCAGCGGTCGGGGACGATGTACCGGAAAGCCTTATAGAACAGGCGGTGAAATTCCATACTGTTGTTGCAGTCGATTCCTCCGAAGGAAAAATCTCGCGTCTTAATCCTAAAGAGGTGCACGATGAATGAATCTCAGCCTGACGCAATTCGTGCAGCATTTGAAGCTATCCGCAGGGAGGCTGAAAAACGTACAGGACAAGTCCCAGATCTTTCCCGCCAAGGAACACCAACCCGCCCTGCCCCAAATGGGGGACGCCGAATATTCCGACAAGCCACCGGTCCTGATGGCCGCAGCGCATGGCAAGGACGACCAGCAACCTCATTGGGGAGTATTTTTCAATCAGAAATTCAGCGTCGAGGTTGGCGTCGTGATCTTGCCGGCGGTTGGGTACACAGCCATTGGGATGAGGTAGTAGGGGAGAAGATCGCCCAACATACCAAAGTGGAAATGTTAAAAGAAAAAACCTTATATATCACCTGTGATTCCACAGCTTGGGCCACAAATCTGCGGATGATGCAACGCAATATTCTTCAAACTATTGCCCAACGAGTGGGCCCGGATATTGTTTTAGAACTTCGAATCTATGGGCCTCAAGCTCCTAGTTGGAGGAAAGGGCGTTTGCACATTCAAGGGCGTGGACCAAGAGACACCTACGGATAGATCTAATAACGTTGGCTTGCTATTTATTTGCCCCATAGACGCGCCGAACCCCTACCGCGTGTAGGGGGATATTGGGTGTAAGATAATTAAGGTCTATTTCAATCCTGAGTGAGGAGTGCTGCACTACCGTGGCTGCCACAGAACATCAGTATGACGCCTCATCCATTACCATTTTGGAAGGCCTGGAAGCTGTCCGAAAACGTCCAGGCATGTATATCGGTTCAACGAATGAACGTGGCCTGCACCACCTGGTGTGGGAGGTTGTGGATAATTCCGTCGACGAAGCAATGGCAGGGTATGCGAACCAAGTCGATGTGACTCTGCTGGAAGACGGCGGTGTCGAAGTCAAAGACAATGGTCGTGGTATCCCCGTAGAAATGCATCCTTCAGGTGCCCCAACGGTACAAGTAGTAATGACACAACTACACGCTGGCGGTAAATTCGACTCCGAATCTTATGCAGTTTCAGGTGGTCTCCATGGCGTGGGTATCTCTGTAGTGAATGCGCTATCCACCAGAGTAGAAGCAGATATTAAACGTGAAGGACACCACTGGTACCAAAATTTCACAAATGCTGTTCCAGAAGAACTGGTCAAAGGTGGACCTGCTCGGGGCACTGGAACAACAGTAAGGTTTTGGCCAGATCCCGAAATTTTTGAAACCACAGATTTTAAGTTTGAAACGATTTCTCGTCGGCTCCAGGAAATGGCTTTCCTTAATAAGGGATTGACTATTAATCTGATTGACCAGAGAGTAAGTGAAGAACAGCTTGAGCTTGATGCAATTGCTGAGGCTGGGGAACAGGCCGAACTGGTCACCCCGTCATTCGACGATGACTCTGCGGAAGCACAAGGTGAAGCTGAAGAACCCAAAAAACCACAAAAATCTAAAGAGCGTAAAAAGACTTTTTACTACCCTGATGGTTTAAAGGATTACGTCAATAGCCTGAATAAGACAAAAACGGTTATCCACCCTTCAATTATTTCGTTTGAGGCAAAGGGCAAAGACCACGAGGTTGAAGTGGCTATGCAGTGGAACTCTAGTTATTCGCAGAGTATCCATACCTTTGCTAATACCATTAACACCGTTGAAGGCGGGACCCACGAAGAAGGGTTCCGAACTGCGCTTACCACGCTTATGAATAGGTACGCGCGCGAACACAAACTACTCAAGGAAAAAGAAGCCAACCTTTCCGGCGAAGACTGCCGAGAAGGGCTTTCAGCAGTAGTTTCGGTGCGAGTTGGTGAGCCACAATTCGAAGGACAAACCAAAACCAAACTTGGTAATTCAGAGGTACGGAGTTTTGTACAGCGCTCTACTTTTGAGCATTTCCAATACTGGCTTGAAGCCAACCCTGCCGAAGCTAAAGTAATTATCAATAAAGCCATTGCTTCAGCACATGCGCGTCAAGCAGCCCGTAAAGCCCGTGACTTGGTGCGGCGTAAATCTGCAAACGATCTTGGTGGTTTACCAGGCAAACTGGCGGATTGTCGTTCTAAGGACCCGGTGAAATCCGAACTTTATATTGTGGAGGGTGACTCCGCAGGTGGATCCGCAAAATCAGGACGAGATTCCATGTTCCAGGCGATTCTGCCGCTGCGAGGAAAAATCCTCAATGTGGAAAAAGCTCGCTTAGATAAAGTGCTTAAAAACAATGAAGTACAGGCGATTATTACTGCTTTAGGCACTGGTATCCACGATGAATTTGATATTGCCAAGCTGCGCTACCACAAGATTATTTTGATGGCGGATGCTGACGTTGATGGCCAACATATTGCCACGCTGTTACTTACATTGCTATTCCGCTTTATGCCAAAACTAATCGATGACGGTTTTGTATATTTGGCTCAACCACCGCTGTATAAACTGAAGTGGTCTAAAGGCGAGCCTGGCTTTGCGTTTTCTGATGCGGAGCGAGACGAAGAACTCAAAATTGGTCTAGAGTCCGGCCGAAAGATCAATAAAGACGATGGAATTCAGCGCTATAAAGGTCTTGGCGAGATGAATGCAAAGGAACTGTGGGAAACCACGATGGATCCTTCTACGCGTATTTTACGGAAAGTAACCATGGAAGATGCGCAGGGTGCGGACGAACTGTTCTCTATCCTTATGGGAGATGATGTTGTAGCCCGTCGGTCATTTATTACCCGCAACGCTAAAGACGTACGTTTCCTCGACGTATAAAAGCTAAACGCCCGGACTTTCAAGAAGAAAACCGAGGAGAGACCTTGAAAGTCCGGGCGTTCATGCGCCTAATTACCCAGCATGACGCTGGATAATGGTGCCGATGTTACCAGCGTTTGCCTCGATGGCTTGTGCGCCTTTGCTGCGGACGGTGCCATAAATCTTGGAAAGAGTCGGGTTGCCCTCCTCCTGAGCACGCTGATCGGTGATTTCAAGGATGCTGCTAGCAACGTCAGCTTTCTGGGAATCAAGGTATGCTCCGAAGTCGCTATCGCCAGAAGCTAGGAAAGCCAACCACTTTGGGTTTAAACCTTCTGCAATATCGGGGAGAAGACGGCTTACTACCTTTGAAACGATTTCAGAATCGTACTTGGTAGCCGCTGCCATTGCGCCTTTTACAGCTACGCCACCGACACCAGACATATCGCTGACACTTTTAGTAATCAGATCAGAGATATCAGCGACTACTGCGTCTTGCGCAGCACCTGTAAGAATGGTTTTCAGATCGGTCATCTATATAACTTCCTTTGAAGGATTGGACTGAGGATCGCAGACTAGATTAGGCGTAACCGCCGTGTACTGAAATATCTACTTAATTTTCCCAGCTCAGCGGGGTTAGAATACACCCTGTTGGGTGCCCACGAAGCACATGTGTTGTTTGGAAATGCAAAACGACCTCCATCATAAAACTTCGGCGCTTTGTGATGGGGTCGTTCCAGGTTGTGATTCTTCCTCCACAGCTAATTCACCACATTAGTTAACTGCAATCACAACAGTCACAGAGTTTACATTGGATTAGCTCCGCGTGCCAAGATTTCAGAGCGCGTGTTATGTATTAATTCGGGCAAAAACTTGACCAGCGATTTTCGCAAACTCTTCATTATGTGCACTTAGCGGGGTCAATGCGACTATTGCACTTTCTAAACTCTCTCGTGCTGAGGAGCTATGGCGATGTACCGGCACCCCTTCGAATTGACCCCCGGTAATGGATGCGGCAGCAAAAATTGCAGAAAAGTCGATAACATCTACGCGGTATTGTTTGCAGCACTGATCGGCAATAAGCAGTAATTGTTCTGGGGAAAGATGTCTCATCGCTGTTTCCGTGGTGGAGTTTGTCGAATACGTTGCTCCATGCTGGCGCATTCGGCGATATAGCTGCGTGCCAGGTCGGCCACTTCGGCGTCGAGAAGCATGCGAGCGGCGGCTGCAACGATTGCCCGAGCGGCGGCTTCTTGTTTACTGGTGCCCTGAGCGGCGGCTAGGAGGGAGAGTGCGCGTTCTTGTTCAGTGGATAATCGTAGCGTCATAGCCATAGCCAAAAGATACCAAAATGGTATCACTGTGGTAGAAAAAACAGCGTAAAACAGCCTTAAATCTCTTCCTATGGAATTTCAGCAGGTAAACTTACGGAGGATAACCATAAGAAAGCTCCAAACAAAAGGTGAATAGTGAGCGACGATAATTTTGACGGTGAGGATCTTTTCGACCGCATTCATCCGATTGATATCGGCGAGGAAATGCAATCCTCATATATTGACTACGCCATGTCCGTTATTGTGGGACGTGCGTTACCGGAAGTGCGTGATGGTCTAAAGCCTGTGCACCGGCGCATTTTGTACGCAATGTATGACAATGGGTACCGGCCGGAACGTTCCTATGTAAAGTCTGCCAAACCAGTAGCAGACACTATGGGTAACTATCACCCTCATGGTGACTCCGCTATTTACGACACCCTAGTGCGTATGGCGCAGCCATGGTCGATGCGCTACCCACTCGTAGACGGTCAAGGTAACTTTGGTTCGCGAGGTAATGACGGCCCCGCAGCTATGCGTTATACCGAATCTCGCCTAACGCCGTTAGCTATGGAAATGGTGCGAGACATTCGGGAAAATACCGTAGATTTCACACCAAACTACGATGGTAAAACCAATGAACCAACAGTTTTGCCATCGCGCGTGCCAAATCTGCTTATGAATGGTTCTGGTGGTATCGCGGTTGGCATGGCAACCAATATTCCTCCCCATAACCTACGGGAACTTGCAGATGCAATCTATTGGATGCTGAAAAACCCTGATGCAGATGATGCTGCTTCGCTTGAAGCATGTATGAAATACGTTAAGGGTCCTGATTTCCCAACAGCAGCACTTATTGTAGGTGACCAGGGGATTAAAGACGCCTACACCACAGGCCGCGGCTCAATCCGTATGCGCGGCGTGACCAGTATTGAAGAAGATGGTCACCGTCAAACTATTGTGATTACAGAACTGCCCTACCAAGTTAACCCCGATAATCTGATCTCTAATATCGCTGAACAGGTAAAACAAGGGAAACTGGTTGGCATTTCCAAGATTGAGGATGAATCCTCAGATCGCGTAGGCATGCGCATTGTTGTAACACTACGGCGCGACGCGGTACCTCGCGTGGTTTTGAATAACCTGTATAAGCATTCCCAGCTGCAGACCAGCTTTGGTGCAAATATGCTCTCCATTGTGGATGGTGTTCCTCGTACCCTCCGCATTGATCAAATGATTCGGTACTACGTCGAGCATCAAATCGACGTTATTGTTCGGCGAACACAATACCGCCTTAATGAAGCTGAAAAACGCGCCCATATCCTTCGCGGATTAGTAAAAGCATTGGATATGTTGGATGAGGTTATTGCCTTAATCCGCAGTTCAGAAACAGTTGACATTGCTCGAAACGGCTTGATTGACCTCCTGGATATTGATGAAATTCAGGCGGACGCTATCTTGGCAATGCAGTTGCGCCGTCTTGCCGCACTGGAACGTCAAAAGATTATTGATGAGCTCGCAGAGATCGAGCTGGAAATTGCAGATCTCAAAGATATCCTGGCTAGCCCAGAACGTCAGCGTTCTATTGTTCACGATGAGCTAAAAGAAATCGTGGATAAATATGGTGATGACCGCCGCACACAAATCGTTGCATCCAGCGGAGATGTCACCGAAGAAGACCTTATTGCTCGTGAAAATGTAGTGGTGACCATTACCTCCACTGGCTATGCAAAGCGCACAAAAGTTGATGCTTACCGCAATCAACGTCGCGGTGGTAAGGGAGTAATGGGTGCAGAGCTTAAGCAAGATGATGTTGTTCGTCACTTCTTTGTGTGTTCCACCCATGATTGGATCTTGTTCTTTACCAACTTTGGTCGGGTCTATCGATTAAAGGCTTTTGAGTTGCCGGAAGCTTCGCGTACTGCACGTGGGCAGCATGTGGCAAACCTTCTTGAATTCCAACCTGGTGAACAAATTGCACAGGTAATTCAAATCCAAAGCTATGAAGACGCCCCGTATCTGGTGCTCTCCACCGCATATGGGCGTGTGAAGAAAACACGTCTGGCGGATTATGATTCCATCCGTTCTGGCGGATTAATTGCTATTAACCTCAATGAAGGCGATCGTCTTATTGGGGCTGCATTGTGTTCGGCTGATGATGATTTATTGTTGGTTTCTGAAGAAGGCCAAGCTCTACGGTTTAAGGCTGATGATGAGACTTTGCGCCCAATGGGTAGGGCTACCCAGGGTGTTAAGGGTATGCGTTTCCGCGGTGAAGACCAGCTGCTAGCTATGTGTGTTGTTCGTGATGGTGAATACCTTATGGTGGCCACCACCGGCGGTTATGGTAAACGCACGGCTATGGATGAATATAGCGTCAAGGGCCGTGCCGGTTTGGGTGTTGTTACCTTTAAGTACACACCGAAACGAGGCAAGCTTATTGGGGCGCTTGCCGTGGATGATGATGATCAAATCTTTGCTATTACTACTGCTGGTGGTGTGATTCGCACTTCTGTTAATCAGATTCGTCCTTCCACCCGTAAAACAATGGGTGTGCGCCTCGTCGATCTGCCTAAGGGTGAGGAACTTTACGCTATTGACCGAAATGTTGAGCAGGAAGAGGAAGCGGAGCTTTTGGAAAAAGCAAAGGCAATCCCGGATGAAGCTGTTGAGGCTCAAGAAATGCTTGTCGACGGCGAGGATACTTAATGTCTACCCGTAAAGTTACTGTTCGCAGGGTGTCACCGCTTTCGGTGTTTCGGACTTCGCTTGCGCTATCGCTATCTGGTCTTGTGGCGTGGATTCTTTGCGTCTGCATTGTGTACTTCGGTATGAATATGGCGGGAATTTGGACCAAGCTCAATACGGTGATTGGTGGTGCTGGCGGCTCAGAGCTTATTACATTTCCAATTGTCTTAAGCGCTGCAGCACTTTTAGGTGCAATGGTCGCACTTTCCTCATCGATTCTCGCACCACTGACAGCAATGATGTACAACGCATTCGTTGATCTTTTTGGCGGCGTGATTGTTACCTTGCAAGACGAAGACGAATAAGGCTTAAAATCTCCTGGTAAAACCTCCCCTAAAAGTGGGTTTTACCAGCTGATTTGCCTTAGTCGGAGTTGCTCGGTAAAGTTCTATCTCGTTCCCAGGGCCTATAGCTCAGTTGGTTAGAGCGCATCACTGATAATGATGAGGTCGCAAGTTCAATTCTTGCTAGGCCCACGCGGAACAAAGGGGCATTAGCTCAATTGGTAGAGCACCTGCTTTGCAAGCAGGAGGTCAGGAGTTCGATTCTCCTATGCTCCACAAATATGAAAACTGCTAGTCACATGACTAGCGGTTTTTGCATTAGGACTCTTTTGCATCCTTTGGATCTTCATCTACTGGAGTTTCAGTGGAATACACCAGTACTGACTCTTCGGTATCTACCGGAAATTCATCTTCCTCAGGAAAATCCTCAACTCTTGGCGGAGTGACTTCAGGTTCTTCGATCGGAGTGAAGAACCAATATGCAACAGCAGCAGCGATAGCACCGAAAACGGCGACTAATAGCCCTGCTTTCGCTACTTTTTTAAAGCCGCAACACTTTTTCTTTGGTGCTGGTTCTACCTTGTGAAGTTTGCTTTGCGCCTTGGTAAGCACTTTATTGGCTGTAGTGCTTGCATCTTCAAGAGCATCAGAAAAGGCATGGTCAAGGCGGGCACGAGCTGCGCGGGTCACAGCGCCAGCATCCTCAATAAAATCTTCAGCACGGTCTGAAGCGGTGGCACGGAAATCACTGGTAGCGGCTGCGGCGTCAGCAAGCGCATCATAGGCCTCCGCTGCTTTACGTTGACGGTAATCATTGAATGCGTGAAGGCCAGCGCGAGTGACCTTATATGCGGTCCGAAGCACTGTAGTGTTCATTTAGGTTCCTTTTATTCAGTAGGAAATGAATTGGTTCATACACAAGCGTAGCGATGTATTGCAGAGTTCACTACGATGGTCGGCATGACCCTTAAGACAGCCACTGCGATTCTCCACACAAATCATGGGGATATCGCTATCGAGCTCTTTGGAAATCACGCCCCCGAAACCGTGGCCAACTTTACTGGACTTGCACAAGGCACCAAAGAATATCGTGCCGCAAATGCAGCAGGTAATGCCAGTGGACCTTTCTACGATGGTGCAGTCTTCCACCGCGTTATCGATGGTTTCATGATTCAAGGCGGCGACCCGACAGGCACCGGCCGAGGCGGCCCTGGCTATATGTTTGGCGATGAATTCCATCCAGAGCTGCAATTTGACCGTCCTTATCTGCTGGCAATGGCAAACGCGGGCCCAGGAACAAACGGTTCACAGTTCTTTATCACGGTTGCGCCAACACCACACTTGAATATGCGCCACACGATTTTTGGTGAAGTTGTGGATGCCGAATCCAAGAAAGTGGTAGATGCAATTGCGCAAACTCCCACCGATCGTAACGATCGACCAGTTGACCCTGTAATTATTGAAAGCATTGAAATCACCGAATAATCCAGCCTGAAGACGGCCCCTTACCAGAGTGCTTTGCTGGTAAGGGGCCGTCTTTGTATTGAAAGGTACGAACTCAAGTGACCCAATGGTTACGTAAAGCCCAACAACAAGCACCAGTGAGTTTGCTGCTATGCATGAGCATAACTGTTGTCTTTCTTATTACGGCTATCCAATCAGGCTCACTAATAAACAATGTAGGAGCAAGCTCACTAGCCGATGCCTGGGTCCTTTATGTTCCCGCAATGCTTGATAGCGAATGGGGAATATTCCGAATGCTCGGTACGGCGTTCCTTCACATAGGGCCTGTGCATTTAGCTATGAATCTAATTTTGCTTTTCCTATTTGGCAGAGAACTAGAACAAACACTAGGTAGTGATACTTTCGCATTAAGCTTCTTAGCGGGAACCTTAGGTGCATCGGCAGCAATTATTTGGATGAGCCCAATGGCGGCGACAGCGGGTGCTTCAGGAGCGGTTTATGCCCTTATGGCTCAACTTGTGGGGGTTGCTGTGCAGCAACGTCGGGAACTCCGGGGTCTTATAGCGCTTATCGCGGTGAATGCAGGCTTTACCATTATTTGGTCTGAATGGGTTTCAGTATGGGGCCATTTCGGTGGATTAGGAATTGGAATCGTACTAGCTATCGTATCTTTGGCAATCCGCCAAAAGGGGGTACAGCTTGTTGTGATATTTGGAGTGTGCGTGATTTGTTTTGTCTTGGGATATGGCAGGATTTTGGAGTTATCCACAGAGGCTCATGTGTTAACAATTTTGTGAAGACAGAAGCTGTGGATAACTCTGAAAAAAGTTATCCACCGGGGGTAGTGAAGTTTTTGAGGGCTACACGGAATGCCAGATTTTCCACACAAGTTATCCACATTGTGAAAAATAACATGGGAGTAATTTTTCATAATCGAACGTACTGATTTTCGAAAAGCGTGCTATTAACAGGGAGAATGTGGAAAGTTTTCGTATTTCTTTGCACTTGGGGACAAGTATTACACAGAGTTATCCACAGGGTGTGGATAGTGTGGATAACTTTTTGATGGTGCACTATTCACAGAGTTATTCACACCCTGTGGATAACTTTACTCACAGATGTGTGAGAAAAACTATCCACAAATCACCTGTGTGTAAGTTTGCGAACCTGTGGATAACAAGGTTATCCACAGGGGGTTACATAGGGGTGTACTCACAATTGTGTAATTTAAGTACCGTTCCTGTGGATAACTATGTAAAACAAAAATCTTGACTGGCCTGTATATCTCGAACAGATAGTCGGATTCATGTGGTGGTGGTTTCTGGGTATTTCAGGGGCCATAGAAAAGAGCAAAATAAAAAACCATGCTTATCCGGGAAAACTCCCGGATAAGCATGGTTATTGGATGTAAAAGGTATTAACGCCAACCCATGGTCATGAGTAAGCCCATAATAAATAGTGCGAATCCAATGGCGTAGTTCCAGGGGCCGAGCTCAACCATGAACGGGATTTGAGGGCCAGCGATATAGTTAACTACCAACCACATGAGGCCGACCAGCATAAGCGCAAACATAATGGTCTTGTACCAAAGAGGCGTACCACTGCTATTGATTTTTACTGGAGTGCGATTCGCGGATGCACCCGAGGAGATCGGGGTAGAGCTGGGAGAGACCTTAGATTTAGGCAACTTGAGTGCACCTTCCGAGATATAAAACTATGAACATAATGGCAGGTATTTGATTGGAACCCTACCACCAAATACTCCCTGAAATGTATCAGGGAGTACAAAATGGAAGCGCTAGTTACCGCTGTAGTAGGTTAAAGGCAAATACGCCGACAGTGACTTTTCCATTTTTAGGTAGCGGAGTACCAGGCGCAGGTGATTGGTGGGCAATCTTTCCTTGGTCAATAAGAGCGTTTGTTTCTACACGCTCTTGGATGAAATTAGTTTCTGGTCCTTCCCATCCAGCGGCGCGGAGGGCACCTATTGCTTGAGCAGCATTCATTCCGACAAGATTTGGTGTGGTTAGCGCACGTCCATTAGATACTCGAACGGTTAGTTCAGCTCCTTTGGAGGCTTGGGTACCTTCTTGCTCACCGTTTGGTCCAGTAACAGAAATGACAGTTCCTTCTGGTTCGGAGGAATCGACATATTCCACATGTGGAATGAATTCCAGAGATGTCACATTGCTTTCAGCGGTTGCCCAACGGCTACCAGTAAGTACTGGAATGCGTACTTTTGCAATGCCAGTGGAAATCGTGACCGTAACCGTAGTGCCTTTACTGACTTGTGATCCCGCTGAGGGGGACATTTCTACAATGGCACCTTCAGGAACCGAATCTGAGGAGGTCTCCTTGATATTTGAGTCCAATTTAAGAGAGTGGTCTTCCAGGATGCGAGCTGCATCTTCCGGTTTTTCACCTACAACATTTGGTACTTCCGTGACTTCTTTTCCAGCAGAGACAAGAAGTTTAATGTTTGATCCTTTTTCTACTTGAGCCCCAGCATCAGGTTCGGTGCTGATCACACTGCCGCGTGCTACTTCGGGGTCAGTTTTGGTTTCTACAGTGACTACTAACCCTTCTTGTTCCAAGCGTTTTACAGCTGCTTCTTGGCTAATGCCATTGACTCGTGGAACGGTAATCTTGTCTGCTGCTGAAATCCCGCTGCCACCGATGTAGCTATATGTAAAAACACCTCCTACGGCAATAACAATGACCGCGATAATAGAAAGCACCCAAGTAAGCCAATTGCTTCGTTTTTCTGGTTCTTCTACCGCTTGGAAATTCGTCGTAGCAATTTGTGCTGGTTCGTCCGCGAGTACCACTGGCGGAATCGTCCCAGGAGTAGGTGTTACACCAATATTTTGTGCGCTATTCATTGCGGTCGCAGTAGCGGCCATAGCGGCAGGATTTATTGATGAGGTACTTGTAAGGTGTGCTTGTGCCGCGCGTGCCACAGCATTACGGCTGACCCGAGAGAAATCCTCAGCTAATTCCATTGCGCTTTGGTAGCGATCAGCAGGGTTTTTGGCCATTGCAGTGAGCGCAACTGCATTAACATTTGTGGCCATTGTTGGAGATAACCCAGGAATAAATTCTGAGGGGGGAGGTGCGGTATCTTGCACGTGCTGATATGCCACTGCAAATGCAGTTTCACCTTCAAACGGTGGTCGGCCGGCAACAATCTCATAAAATACGCACCCGAGAGAATAAATATCGGATCGTGGGTCCGTATGTTTGCCTCGGGCTTGCTCAGGTGATAGGTATTGTGCTGTTCCGATTACCGTCGAGGTTTGAGTCATAGCGGATGCTGCATCAGTAAAAGCACGTGCAATACCAAAGTCCATGACTTTTACTGCGCCAGTATTTGTAATCATAATATTGGCGGGTTTGATATCGCGGTGAACAATGCCAGCCTCGTGTGACACTGCGAGCGCTTCGCATACTGGTACCAGTACTTTCGCGGCGTCGGCAGGCGCGAGTGGCCCGTCTTCCATTATGATTTCGCGCAACGTTCGCCCGTGCACAAGTTCCATCACAATATACGGAACTGCGGTACCTTGAATCTCCGTTTCGCCTGTGTCGTAAATAGATACGATGGCTGGGTGGTTCAGCCTTCCGGAGTTTTGTGCCTCTCGGCGGAATCGTTCTTTAAACGTAGTGTCGCGCGCCAGTTCGAGGCGCATCATTTTTACGGCTACAGGACGACCCAATAACGTGTCAGTTGCTGCATAAACATCTGACATTCCGCCGCTACCGATGATGCCACCAAGCTCGTAGCGATTAGCAAGTGTTTTCGCGCTCACTGTTGGTTCACCTCTTCTTGTGCGGTAGTTGGCGGGGCTGGGGCACTACTTGTAGGTACTGAAACTTCGCTTGTTGTTGGTGATTGAGAGGGCACAAGCGGAAACACCGTTGGGAATGGGAAGGTGTTTGCATTACTTGGTGGTACCTCGTCAAATGATGGTTGTGATGGAACTTGATTTTGTGTAGGGATTATTGGCGTTGATTGCGCTGGTGGATTTTGCGGTATTTGTTGTTGCTGCGAAGTGTTATCAGGAGTTTCTTCTGATGAGGTTTCTTTCGTAGTCGCGGCGGGAGTTGTAGTAGGGGATGGGGGTGCAGGTTGGTTTATAAAACTTAGTATCAGCCAAACGGCAATTGCACCAATCGCCAGTACAAGCACGGCAAGTAGTGCGTAAATGCTTGTATTGCTGTTATTGGATTGGTTATAGTTTTGTCTTTGCGGTGGGCGTTGTTGAGGATTTGCCGTTGCAAGTGGACGCTGTTGCATGCCTTGCTGCATCCCCTGAGGCATTGGTTGTGGCATGCGGTGTTGCTGCAAATGTTGAGGAGGCAACGGCGGACCTTGAACTGGGCGTTGTTGCGTTCCTATATGATTTGGCAGCCCCCGAGCCATGCCTTGAGGCATAACAGTTGTGGCTTGTTGGCGAGGCGTTGGCGGGCGTTGTTGTGCCTGCGTAGGGGCGTTAGCATTTGCATTGGTTGGTTCGGGTGGGAGAGGCCTTTTGCCTTTTCGAACGTCAGCTATTGCTAGCGCGAGCGCCTTGCCATCGTGGTAGCGTCGTTCAGGGTCTTTACGCAGGGAAACGCCGATAAGGTCGCGAGTTGGCTGGGAAATTTCGGGTGGTAAAGGCCTCGGTTGCTTATTGATGTGTGCAATAGCCACAGATACGGAGGAGTCCCCGGCGAATGGGCGTCGTCCAGCAAGCATTTCATAGCCAACAACGCCGAGTGAATAGACATCAGTTGCGGCGGTGACTTGTTTGCCCTGCGCTTGTTCAGGAGAAACGTATTGCGCCGTACCCACTACCATGCCGGTGCGAGTCAAAGGAACTGCTTCTGCGGCTTTGGCGATACCAAAGTCAGCGATTTTTACGGTGCCATCTTCAGCGATTAGGAGGTTTCCGGGTTTCATATCGCGGTGGACCATACCCATGCTGTGAATAATGGATAAACCGTGCGCTGCTTGCTCAAGGATGTCCAGGGTTTCAGATTCGCTTATCGACGTCTCGTGCAATAGACGTTCAGCTAATGTTTGGCCACGCACATACTCCATTGCAATAAAACAGAACGTGTTTCCCGAAGGGTCAGGCAACTCCCGATAATCAAATGTACGAACAACATTTGGAGAATCAATGCCCTCTGAGGCTTGAGCCTCATTACGGAAGCGGCTTAGAAATTCTGTATTATCAGCAAACTCCGGTCGGAGTACTTTTACGGCGACTTCTTCATTTGTCCGAGTGTCAGTCGCTAGCCATACGGTGGACATACCGCCGTGACCAATAACATGCTGGAGGGCGTAGTCTTCGCCAATGAGCTCTTGCAAACGCGTTTGGGAATCAGTACTCATGTTTCACCTATTGCCTTTGCACTGCATTGAGAACGGCATGGCCGATCGGCGCAGCAACTGAGCCACCAGTGGCAGCTTGACCACGATCACCACCGTTTTTCACGACGACCGCAACTGCAACGTCAGCGTCTGGATTAAACGCAATGTACCATGTATGAGGGTTAGAATTGCGGGAATCCTCGCCGTGTTCCGCTGTACCAGTTTTAGATGCCAGGTGATTTGTACCACCAGGCATAGCTCGCTCAGAAGACCGCATCATTTCTGTTAATTGCCCAGCAATCTCTGGAGAAACAGCTTGGCCCAATTCCTTTGTCTTGGTGGCTCGCAGTTCACTGAGGTCGGAGCGGAGAATGCGCTTGACCACATATGGCTGCATCCGCATACCACCATTAGCTACAGTGGCGGCCACAACAGCATTATGCAATACAGACATTCTGACGTCACGCTGACCAATTGATGACTGACCGCGTGCGGCAGCATCACTGATATCTCCAATGCCACCTTTTTCTACTGGTAGACCAAACTCATATGAGTCTTCTACACCAAAAGCCTGAGCCGTTTCGGCAAGGGCTTCAGCCCCGATATCAACTCCCATTTCCACGAATGCCGTATTGCAAGACTTGGCAAAAGCATCAATCAACGTAGTCGTTGAGCCGGAGCCACATGCCTGCCCACCATAGTTCTCCAAGGTGACGTTTGTGCCTGGCAAAGTGATTTCGGAAGCAGCCGTAACCTGACTGTCAGGCGTGTAGTTTTTCTGTAAAGCAGCAGCCGTAGTGATTACTTTAAACGTTGAGCCAGGAGGCAAGATTTCTTGCGTCGCATGATTCAGCAACGGCGAATCTGGATCTTGATTTAGCTCTGTCATTGTTGCTTCCGCGGTAGCAGGATCGACAATTGGTGAGGGATCATAACTGGGGGTCGAAGCCATCGCTAGGATCTCGCCAGTACTTGGTCGAATGGAAACAACTGCGCCTTGGTAATTTCGACTTGCAAGTTCGTTATAAGCGGTTTCTTGCATCGCCGGATCAAGAGTCAACTCGATACTTGCACCGCTGGCTTCTTTGCCGGTCAGAGCATCCCACCATTGCGAAGAAAGCAGTGATGAGTCCGTACCGTTGAGTATGTCGTTATAGCTTTTTTCAATGCCAGCAGAGCCATAGACATCAGAGATATAGCCCTCAACGGGGCCGTACGCAATGGGATTAGTGACGTATTCTCGGTGGTAGTAGCCATTCTCGTCTTTATTTGAGCGTGCCAATACAATCCCGCCGGCAGAAATCTGCCCACGAGGCATTGACTTCAGTTTTAAGAATTGGCGTCGATTGTAGGAGTTTTCGGCGTATTTTTCTTCCTGGAAAACCTGAATCCATGAAAGGTTTACCAACAAGATAATAATGAGTATTAGCGAGAAGATTGCGGTGTTACGGATAGATTTGTTCATGAATTCGCCTCCGCTTCTCGCCGAGAAGAATCGGAAATTCGGAGAATAATGGCCATCAGAATATAATTCGCCATCAATGAAGATCCACCTTGCGACATAAACGGCGTGGTTAAACCAGTCATTGGCATCAGTGCCGAAATTCCAGCAGTGACGACGAAAATCTGGATTGCCAATGTGAGCGATAGTCCGGAAGCAACAAGCTTGCCATAAGAATCCGGTACCGTAAGTGCCGTATGCATGCCACGAGAAATAAAAATTGCAAACAAAATCAAAACGGAAGCGATACCGAATAGGCCGAGCTCTTCAGCCACTGCGGCCAAAATATAGTCAGAAAATACAACAGGAATCATTTGTGGATAACCCTGCCCTAAACCAGTACCAGTAATTCCGCCCCACGACATTCCAAATAGTGATTGTGATAGTTGTCGCCCAGTACCTAATGGGTCTGCTAGCGGATCCATAAAGTGGGATACACGAGCCTGGATTTTTCCTGAAATCTGGTACACCAGAAAACCACCGATACTTACCAGAATCACGCCAATAATAAGCCAGGAGGCGCGGCCTGATGCTAAGTAAAGCATGCCCAGTACTGTGCCGAAAAGAAGTAAAGCAGGGCCAAAGTCGTTTTCGCCAGCCATAATCATTAGTGCGATTGCCCATACACCAAGGATCGGTGCTAGGTCACGGACCCTGGGAAAATCGAGACCAAGGATACGATAACCAGCCACGTTAAAAAGTGCGCGCTTATTCACTAAAAGTTGAGCGAAAAAGAGCAAAAGCATGATCTTGGAAAATTCACCGGGTTGTAAGGACAATGGTCCAATGGTGATCCAAATATCTGCGTCTGCCTCTGTGTCTACAGGCCAAACCATGGGCAGTGCCAAGAAAATCAACCCAACGAGCCCAAGCAAAAACGAGAACTTGGTCAGGGACCGGTAATCATTTAGAAAGATTAGTACCAGCACCATAAGGGCAACGCCAACGAAGGTCCACATAACCTGACGGGGTGCCAGTTCTACATTCGGCAGTGCAATATCGATGCGGTATACCACCACAAGACCCAAACCATTAAGTATTGCCGCCACGGGCAGCATAATCTGATCTGCGTAGGGTGCTTTCCAACACATTACAAGGTGGGCTATCAGGAAAACGGTGATAAAGCCACCCATAAGCATAAAAATGTCTGAGGTGAGATTCCCGCTAACAGAAATCTCAAGGTTAATAACAGCGACCCCCACGATTAAAGACGCGAGGATCAAAAGGCCCAACTCTAAACGGCGCATACCTAGGCGCTCGAAAACAATCATGACGCCTCCCGACAATTCACTCCAGGTTTTTTCGCTTCCGTAGGCTGCTGACCCGGAGCTGCATTTCCACTAGGTGCTGAAGAACATAATGGTAAAGCATCTTCGGATAGGCGCAACATTTGGCTTCGAACAGACTCATATGATCCTGCAGGAAGTGTAGAAATATCTCTACGAGATTCTGGCAGGTCTGTTAATTTAAACGGGCGGCAGTTGGAATCGTTACCATTTTTGGTATCCACGAGAATTAATGCATCACGCTCATTTAAACAGGTTCTCTGAAAATTGCTGTGGAGTGAATACCCGAAAACATCTTGGCTTAAACCCTGCTCAATTACGAGCTGCCCCTCGTCTTCAGCCACATAAAATGTATTCCGTATGTGGTTGTATCCAAACCAAGCACCAACTGCAAGCCCTGCAAGCAAACCTAACGTTACCCACAGTGCTAATCGACGCCCCCTCTTGTGCGGTTTCTGCGCAGGTGCAGGTTCCTCAATAGCTTGCTGCAATTGAGGCTGCGGATCGGGTGGAGCTGCTAGGGCAACCCCGGAATTCATGGACGCTGCGCGACCCGCAGCGGTATCAGGTCTAGGTGATTCGGGTTCATTTGCATTCAATGCACCCGCAGTCACTGGGACGGTAGAAATATATGCGCTGCTTGGATTATCACCTGGAACAATATCAGCGACTACGACGGTGACATTGTCGGGGCCACCGGACCGTAGTGCGAGTTCCACCAACCGTTGTGCAGCATCTGCCGGTGAACCAAGCTGAATTGTTTCTTCAATTGTGGAATGCGTGACCGGATCGGATAAACCGTCAGAGCATAGCAGCAGGCGGTCGCCGATCTGGGCGTCGAGAAGCGTAACAGTGGGTTCGACGGGGCGGCCAGTATATGCCTTTAGAATCAGAGACCGCTGAGGATGTGTGGATACATCCTCGGGATCGAGTTTTCCTTCAGCGACCAATGATTGGACGAAAGTATCATCGGTAGTAATTTGCTGAAGCACACCATCGCGGAGACGGTAGCCTCGGGAATCTCCAACGTGGCATAGCCCAAAGTGATAACCATCAAACATAAGGGCGGTAAGCGTAGTTCCCATGCCATCAGTTTCAGGTGCTTGGCGCACCCGCTCGGCAATGGCTCTATTGCCATCGTCAGCTACCGAGGCAAGAATCGCGAGCATGTCATTTTCGCCAGGGTGAACATCTAATTGCTTGACATGCTGAATCATAAGCTGAGAAGCAATCTCGCCTGCGGCATGACCGCCCATACCATCTGCAAGCGCTAAAAGATGTGGGCCGGCGTACGCTGAATCTTCATTGTTTCCGCGAACTAAACCTCTATCTGAGGCAACGGCATAGTTAAGTTTCAGCATTTAAGGTTCGAGCCTCACTGTAGTCCGGCCAATCACAACTTCGATTCCAATATCAACACGTTCTGGCTGGTCGATACGGTACCCATTGACAAAGGTGCCGTTTCGGGAATCAAGGTCCTCCACAAACCACTCAGAGCCGCGCCGGAACATGTGCGCGTGCCGAGCGGATGCGTAGTCATCGTTAATGGGGAAAGAGCAATCAGGGCTGCGTCCAAGAACAATATCTTGGACGTTTTCTACTTCCACGTAAGTACCCGCTAACGGTCCCTCAATGACCATCAAAATACGGGCTGTACCCGACTTTCCTCCGCCTCCGCTACTCTCACCTATGGGAGGTGCCGAACCCACACCAGAGGGCCCGACTGTAGCGGCAAGCTTGGCGTCATTTCGTAATGCACGTAACGCCATAAAAACAAAGAACCACAGCAAGACCAGCAGGCCAATGCGAAAAGCAAACAACACGAAGGTATCCATGTGGGTCTCCTTGTTTAAAAATGAATTAGCCGCTGATACGAACTTCAATATACGAGTGGCCCACAGCGATTACGTCGCCATCAGCCAACAGCCAGTTTTCCACTGGCATGTTATTCACCGTTGTGCCATTGGTTGACTGCAAATCAACCAATACAGCGTCGCGACCATCCCAGGTAACCTCAGCATGCTGGCGGGAGACACCAGTATCCGGGAGACGCAGGTCCGCGTCTACACCGCGCCCGATAATATTCGAACCTTCCTGAACTTGGTAGGAACGGTTAGAACCATCTTGAAGAACTAATAAAACAGTCGGGTAATTCTGCAGGTGTGGGGCGGGAACGATCTCAGTTGCAGGCTCTTCTTGTGCCAGATGTGGGGGGTGAGGCTGGTGCATTGGCGGCATCGGCTGGTGCATAGAAGGTTGATGCATTGGAGGAGCAACAGACTGCCCTGAGCCTTGTGATGCCGGAGGTTGATGCATCGGTTGTTGATGACCAGGTTGGTGTATATCAGCCTGAGGAGCAGGTTCCTGCGGAAAACTTGGGGGTTCAGGCTGGAAGGCCGGAGGCTCAGTTTGGAAGCGAGGTGGCTCTTGCGAATAAGAGGAAGAGTCCATAGAAGGCTGATGCATCGGCTGCTGATTTGGATGTTGAGCAGGCTGTAAGAAAGTCTCAGGCTGAGGTTGGTAACCACCGGACCCATTACTTGGCGTTCCAGTATGAGAAGTTCCGGAATCAGCATAAGGTTGTGGCTCATACTGCGAGCCATATGAAACGGGACCCTGATCAGAATCTTGGCCCGCAAACCCGCTTGAAAAACCTGGGTTCGGATTTGAGGTGGATCGTGCCTTTAACTGGCCCGTGCGCAAACCGCCATCGAGCATGACAAATACCACAACGGGACCAGCCAACGACCAACCTTTATTGCGGGCAAACCTCCCCATACGATCAGCGAAATCAGCCGGGAGTGACGGGTGATTTGAGGAAAGATTGAGGAAATCCTTGGTACTTACTGAGACTTCAAATAAGTTCGGGGAAAGGATGCCACCGCCGTTGGCTTGGGC
This sequence comes from Corynebacterium freiburgense, assembly GCF_030408815.1. Taxonomy (NCBI): domain Bacteria; kingdom Bacillati; phylum Actinomycetota; class Actinomycetes; order Mycobacteriales; family Corynebacteriaceae; genus Corynebacterium; species Corynebacterium freiburgense. The sequence goes on from NZ_CP047355.1 coordinate 24,096, forward strand.
AATATTGTCTTCTGCTTCTTGTTTGAGCAGTTCCTCCAGCTCAGCAGGGACAACCTTGCCTCCAAACACGAAAGCGAAACCGTTGTCCAAGCCACGCTGAAGAGCACTGTCCAGCTTGGCAATTCGGCCCATTACGGACACGTTCAGGCCACCTTTCTATCAGTATCGATGAGTAGTTGAATGACAAGGTCAATGCGACCAGTATATGTGTTTTAGGCAAGAGGATTGAAGAGGCGGGTATGCAGGGGTTTTGGGGGGATTTTAAGAAAAGGCTATGTGGCCTGGGGATTTGACGCAAGATAAGCAAAATATGGTACTGTTTTGAGGTCCACAGCGACACCAAAATCCACTCGGGCGAGTGGCGGAATGGCAGACGCGCTGGCTTCAGGTGCCAGTGTCCTTCGGGACGTGGGGGTTCAAGTCCCCCTTCGCCCACAAATCAAAACCGTGAACCATGAGGTTTACGGTTTTCTTTTGTTTACAGCTGGGCGGGACTGAAAGTTCTCTTACACAGGAAAAAGTTGCCTAAAAAGTATGTGAGTAATAAAAAATCTGTAGTCTGCTACCCTTTGTGATCTGTAACTGAATTTATTGGAAAATATAACTCCTATAAGGATAGCTAGGTCACACCTTGAAAAATACGTGATATTCATTGCAATTTTGGGGGTGCTTGGCGACTAAAGGTCTTATTCCTAGGTTTGCAACGAGTTCTCTGATTAATTTAGTAGGCTTTTCTTTTTGTCTGTCTAGCATTGTGGATGACAGTCTACTGCCGGATTAAATACTTGAATGATGGGAATATATTCGCAGTAGCTAAGTGGTTCACCCTTGCTGCGGTGTGCACCAAGGCATCTACAAAACGTAACTATTGAAACCGGTTTTATTTTCAATAAGCGCCGATAAAATTGCTGGTAAAAGGCTTGATTTTCAGTAGTGTTTTCAACTACAGTGCCTTATTGGAACGAGAAAGAAACGCTCCAAAATAAGCCGAAAAAGGTTAAACCCGAAAGGAAAACCGTCACCATGGCACACAAGATTCATGAGCATCATGACCACGAACACGGCGAAGGTTGCGGCCACGTAGCAATTCCGCACGGCGATCACGTCGACTACGTCCACGATGGGCACCTCCATCACAAGCACGAAGACCACTGGGACGAATGCGTTTCTGAAGGACACCACATTCACGAAAATCATGACCACGAACACGGCGAAGGTTGCGGCCACGTAGCAATTCCGCACGGCGATCACGTCGACTACGTCCACGATGGGCACCTCCATCACAAGCACGAAGACCACTGGGACGAATGCGCAGGCGCATAAAAGATACGGGTGAAATAAGCCAAGGTTAGAAATTGGTTTTACCCTTGACAGGGTCGTTAAATAAGAAAACGCGACAGAGGATTAGATCCTTATGTCGCGTTTTGCCAATACTAGACCAGTTACTAGACGTTGTTGTGAATAAATTCTTTCACCAAGTCAACATTGTTTGGTAGTGGTTTAACGCGCCTTGGAGCGTTCATAATGTCTTTAAAACGCTCGGGCATTTCGGGCTCTTCGCCTATTGCTTCAAGGATGGTTTCAGAGAACTTCACGGGTAGTGCTGTTTCCAAACAGACAATCGGAGTCTGGATTTTATTGCGGAGTTCCCTGGCTACATAGATGCCGTCGGCAGTGTGGGGGTCTACTAAGACTCCAAGGCGCTTATAGCAATCATGGATGGTTGCTACACGATTAGCATGGGTTGAACGTCCAGAAAGGAAACCATAACTTGCGGCAGCTTCTGAAAATGCGGGGTCGTCGACAAGCGTAAAACCGCCAGTCTTTACTTTTTCGCCAAAGAGTTCTGTGATGCGGGTGGCGTCGCGACCAAGGAGATCAAAGATAAAGCGTTCGAAATTCGATGCGCGAGAAATATCCATGGATGGACTGGAAGTTTCAAGTGTTTCAGCACTGTTTCGGACGCGGTAGGTGCCGGTGCGGAAAAACTCGTCGAGCACATCATTTTCATTAGTTGCCACTATAAGTCGATCAATCGGGATTCCCATTGATTTGGCAATGTGGCCAGCACAAATATCACCAAAATTACCGGTGGGTACAGAAAAACTCACACGTTGGTCATTTGTGTCTGTGGTACGAATCCAGCAGGAAATATAATAAACTACCTGGGCTACAAGGCGTGCCCAGTTAATGGAGTTTACTGCACCAATGAAGTGGGACTGCTTAAACTCTAAGTCGGCGGAAACTGCTTTCACTACATCTTGGCAGTCGTCGAATACTCCATCGAGGGCAATATTGTGGATATTGTCATCTTGGAGGCCGAACATTTGAGCTTGTTGGAAGGGTGTCATACGCCCAGCTGGTGTGAGCATAAAAACCGAGATACCTGGTCGGCCACGCATTGCGTATTCGGCTGCGGAACCAGTGTCACCAGACGTTGCGCCGAGGATATTTAGGGTTTCACCGCGACGTGCAAGCTCGTACTCAAAAAGTTCACCGAGTAATTGCATGGCCATATCTTTAAAAGCTGCAGTAGGCCCCATAGAAAGATGGCCGATGTACATGCCGGGCTCAAGTTCGGTGACTGGCACAATTTCTGGCTCCGAAAACTTCGGATAAGTGTACGCTCGTGCGCAAATTCGTTCTATGTCTGATGGGGGGATATCTGAGATAAAAAGCTTCAGTACCTGTGCGGCTAAGGCAGCATAACCCTGTGAGTTAAGGATTGAGCGCCACTCCGTAAGAGTTGCATCGTCTACTTGTGGATAGTGGCTGGGTAGGTAAAGACCCCCGTCTGGAGCCAATCCGCCGAGTAGAATATCGGAAAAGCTTGCGGGGGTCTGAGATGCATCGCGCGTTGAAATGTAGTCCACGCCATAAACCATACTGAACGAAGCCGAGTTTTATACCAATGTGACTTCCTCTAAAAGTTCGCCTTGAGGTGTTTTACTCCCATTCATCGGTTCTTTGGTAATAAGTACACGCATGGTTTTGGCAGGTAGTGGCATCCAAACGTCAGTGTGGGGGGATTGGTCTATTATTCCTGCTGATTCCATTTGCCCGTCGGGCATAACCGCCCAAACTTGTGCACCCATTCCTTGGTCTAACTTCGGCGCACCATTCACCATCAACCCGCCTTTACCCATTTGTTCGGAAATGGCCACCTCGAATTGAGCGCCCATCGCCTCACCGCTTCCACTTCGTGCATCGGAGGCTGCCATGACTTCACTCAAAATGTTCGGCATGCTTGTGGTTGACGAGGAAGCCAGGGTTTGCTCAGGCAGGCCATTCAAGGAATTAGAGATCCACACTCCAGCTCCGGCTAACACGACAATCGCGGCCGCAGCGGCAACAAACATACCTATGTTTGAGGATTTTGACGTGCGGCGTTGATCAAGCGAACTAACTTGCGGTTCATTGGAAATTTTGGCGAGTATTTCACTGCGCAAAGCTGGCGACGGTGCGACCGGCACCACGGCGTCGAAAAGCACTTCATCGATGTCAGCCAAATCTGGGTCCTGAGCGCGGGCCTCATCAAAAGCATTGCTCACGGCGCAACTCCTTTCTTCTCAACGACCGCGCGCAGCTTACGCAATCCATCACGAACTCTGGTCTTAGCGGTTCCAAGTGGAATGCCTAAAGCATCCGCAAGTTCTTGGTGCGTCAAACCACGAAAATATGCCAACATAACAGCAGTGCGATGCGGTTCACCAATACTATCTACAGCGCGGCGCACAGCAGAAGCTTCGATCGACGCAACAGCCTGATCCTCAACAGAGGCGAACCACGTAGCACATTGCAACTGGAAATCACGCTCGTCACGCCCCTGAGCTGCACGATACGATCGAAGCCTATCAATAGCCCGTAACCGCGATAGCCGTAACACCCAAGAACGAGCACTACCCAACTTGGCATCAAACTCCGCAGCTCGACGCCACACCTCAATAAAAACCTCTTGCACAACCTCCTCCGCCTGAGCACGGTCCCGCAAAACCTGCAAACACATGCCCAAAGCATGTGGAGCAAGCGCATCATACAAAGAGGCAAACGCCTCCTTATCACCTGCAGCCGAGCGAACCAGCAACACTTCGCAATCGACAGGTTGAGTAGACTCCATAGACGCTGAGACTAGCGCATGCATTAGAGGTTTTATAAATATAGAGGCTAAACGGCAGAACTACTTGGAGTCCTTTTCCATTTTGTCTGTGGAGTCTTTCTCCATTTTGTCGTCGGACTTCTCCATCTTCTCCATGGAATCCTTCTCCATCTTGTCGTCGGACTTCTCCATCTTGTCGTCGGACTTCTCCATCTTCTCCATGGAATCCTTCTCCATCTTGTCGTCGGACTTCTCCATCTTGTCTGTTGAACTCGTTGAAGTGGAAGGCATTGTTGATTCTTTTGTGGTTTCACCACACGCCGCGAGACCAAGTGCTGATAGTGCGATTGTTCCGGCAATGATTGATGTACGAGTGAGTTTTCGCATTCTGAACTCCTATGAAATAGACCACCGTTTTTGAGCTAGGTGGCAGTGAATTGCTGTTCATCGAGTACTGCGGAGAAGGGCGTTGTTTTAGATTGGATGTGTTATTTTTCGGGGGTATCTATTGGGGGTGATCGAGATGGGTTGGCGATGATACTCGATTTGTAGGTGCTCCTTCTTGCTTTTTAGCTCTAGGAACGGGTGGCCGTATTGTGTCCTGGGTTACAGATGATACAAAAAGGGCAAGTTTTTAAAAAACTTGCCACTTTAGTATCACGCCCGCAAATCTGGCCTGGGGTTTTAGGGGGGCTTCTGCTACAAAATGGAGGGGTTTTTAAAAAACTTGCCCTTTTTGTAACATCTGCATAGTTTCATAATGAAAAAGGAGGTGCTTCTATACATCTGAGGTGCTTTACCTGAAACACGTCAAACGCTCGCAAAGATTCGAGTACAGGTTGTTTCCCCAAAAGCAAGCAAGCTTGGCTAAAACGCCAGGAATGATTTATCAAAGAACCAACTATCGGGGATCCTTTCAGCTTGCGGCTACTTCTTCAGTGTTTGCGGCTACTTCTTTCATGCTTGTGGCAAAGTCTTGGCTTCAAAATGCCTCTCACCAGGCATGTCAAAAATTTTCCGGAAGTTTTCTTGCGTTTTGCAATCCGGTCTTTGTGTTTGGTCCGTAGTAGGGAATAGATGCCACCAAGGTGGGAAGATAACTTACAGATGGTTTCGGTTGTTTTCTTGGGTCCCTTTTGAACTGGAGCTATTGTTCCGCACTTTGGTGGCATCCTCTGATCGAAAGGATTTGAAGGTGTTTGAATTAGCGGTGATAGGTCTTATTGGGGGCTTGGTGACTGGCATTTCGCCGTGTATTTTACCGGTGCTTCCCGTAGTTCTTGCTGTTACTGCAGGTAATGGACGGAAGCCAGTTGCGGTTGTCGCCGGCATTGCACTGAGTTTCGCCGCTATTACCTTAGTTGGAACGTTGGTTCTTAATGCGATTGGTTTGCCGCAATCAACACTGCGGTGGGCGGGGATTATTCTTCTGATACTAGTAGGGCTCGGAATGATTGTTCCGGCTTTTGGTCGTCTAATAGAAGCTCCGTTCCAGCATTTGCCAAGGCCAACATTTTTACAAACTAAGGCGCAGGGCAAAGGTGGTTTTCTTATAGGTTTGGCACTGGGTGCTGTCTATGTACCTTGTGCCGGCCCAGTGTTGGCTGCGGTTACCGTTGCGGGTGCTACGGGTGAAATTGGTTGGTCAACCGTGGTCCTGACGGTGGCGTTTGCAATTGGTGCATCGGCACCACTACTTGTATTCGCTGCAGCAGGCAATCGTATTGGTGCAATGCAAAATGCATTCGTTCATCGAATCGCCGGAGCTGTAATTATCGTCTTAGCTATTGCGCTCGTGTTTGACGCTCCAGCAGCTGTACAACGCGCACTTCCGGACTGGACATCTGGAGTCCAGCGTTCTTTGAGTGAGAATCGTAGAGTGCAAGAGGTTCTTACAGGTGCTGCGGGCGGAGAAGAAGGCACCCTTGAGTTTTGCCGCACAGCAGGCGCAGATGAACTTCATGATTGTGGCGATGCACCAGAATTTGAGGGGCTTGAAGGCTGGTTTAACACAGATGAACCAGTGAAAGTGAAGAATGGTCAGGTTACATTGGTAGATTTCTGGGCCTATGCCTGCATTAACTGCCAAAGGGCCAATCAACACATTACGAAGCTGTATGACACTTATCGGGATGCCGGTCTTCAGGTCGTAGGTATTCATGCACCCGAATATGGTTTCGAACGAGAGCTCGGCAACGTGAAATCAGCTACTCAGGATCAAGGGATCAACTATCCAGTGGCTCAAGATAATGAGTTCATCACGTGGAAGAAGTACAATAACCGCTACTGGCCAGCACATTATCTCGTGGATGCTGAAGGAAAAGTGCGCCAAATCCACGAAGGTGAGGGGGCCTATGCGGAAACAGAAAAACTCGTTCGAGAGTTACTTACTAAGGCAAATCCAAACGTCCAACTACCTAATCCTGTAGAAGATGGAACACCTGATGCTGTGACTTTGGATCGGAATCCAGAAACATACCTCGGAACGAAACGTGCGCGTTTCTATGAGAATCAAGGCTACACAAATGGTGTCCATGATTTTAAGGAATCAGATTCAGATCCAGATCGCTTTGCGTACCATCTTTCCGGAGAATGGAATCTTTCAGATGATGCTATCGAACCTAAAAATAAGAGCGCGAAACTAACGCTAAACTACCGGGCGGCCCTCGTACAGGTGGTCGCATCCGGAAATGGCAAAATTCACGTCACGCGTCCTGATGGCTCAAAGGAGACTTTTGAAGTTCCTAAAACCCCTGGCACAGTCGATATTGTGAAAATGAAGGACGCTCAAGAGGGAGTGCTTTCGATTGAAGTCGAGCCCGGTGTTCGCATGTATTCGCTAACATTCGGCTAAAACGGAGGGTATGAGACTTCAAGATTTATTCCGTGATTTTGCCCTCCGGCCCGCTTCAGCGGCGAGAAAAATACCTGAACTGAGTTATCAACAACTGAATTCTCATTTGGCTCAACACCCAAATAGTATTGCGTGGTTATTGTGGCACGCTGGACGTGAAGTTGATATGCAGCTAAGCGAGCTCAGTGGTAAAGAACAGATTTGGACTGCCGAGGGGTTCCGAGAGCGTTTTGGTCTCGGGCCCCTCGGCGATTCTATGGGGTACGGACATTCGCGTTTCGAAGCTGCTCGAATAATCGTGGATCGACAAGATCTTCTCGTTGATTATTTAGAAGCGGCGCTTAATGCTTGTACCTTGTATGCTGACGATCTTGAAGAAGAAGCATGGGAAGAGGTCGTCGATCATTCTTGGGATTTCCCGGTTACTCGTTCTACTCGCCTGGTGTCTCTCGTTGATGATGCAGCTCAGCATGTTGGCCAAGCTGCTTATATTGCTGGGGCACTCACCGCGCAATAAAACTAGCGTGGGAAAAACCTTGATGTTTTAGCCTTGTATTTAAAAGGTTAAAGTGCCTGGTAGCGGGCCAATGCTTCGAGCCGTGCTTCGGCATGGTCGACAATGGGTTTTGGATACGTTTCGGGGAGGTCTCGTAGTTTATGGATATTGTCTGCTGGGGTTTCTGCTAGCTCTGGTACCCATTTTCTAATATATATTGCGTCGGGGTCGTAGCGTTTTCCTTGGGTTTGGGGGTTAAAGATTCGGAAGTAAGGGGAGGCGTCGGTTCCGGTGCCAGCGCACCATTGCCAGGAGTGTTGATTAATGGTTTCGTCGTAGTCGATAAGGGTGTCTCGGAAGTACTCTGCTCCGAGTTGCCAAGGCAAAAGTAGATCTTTGGTAAGGAAGCTGGCTACAAGCATTCGTACGCGGTTATGCATCCATCCTGTGGTATTGAGTTGGCGCATTCCAGCGTCGATTATCGGGTATCCTGTGTGGCCAGTTTTCCAAAGCTGGAAGTCATCCGATATGTCATTCCATTTGAATTGCGCGAATTTTGGGTTCACGTCTTTGGTAAGGCTTTCCGGCCGGTGGTATACGAAGTCGGCGTAGAATTCGCGGAATGCGAGTTCACGGGCGAAGGCTGTGCGGTCTTCGTTAGGAATGTGGTCGCTTTGTTGGAGGGTTTCCAGGAGGCTGCGTGGATGGAGGGCCCCGAGGCTAAGGTAGTGGGATATTTGCGACGTGCCTTTTATATCGGGGCGGTCGCGTTGGGTGGCGTAGCCGTTAAGGCCGTCTTCCAGGCATTCTTGCCAGTGTTCCCAGGCTTTGCCTTTAGCGTTTCTGAGGTTGGGGTGTTCCCACCCGCATTCTGACCATGCGCGATAGAAGGGCGTGAATACTTTGTAGTGTCCTCCTGTGCTGGTTTTTAGGAACCCAGGTTGTACAGCGTAATTGCAGTCCACGGCTTGCATGATATTGGGGCCCAGGGCGTCGGCGATTTGTTTGTCTCGAAGAAGTCCTTTGGGAGAGTAGTCGGCGGTGACAACCACGCGTTCGGGGTGTTCCTTAATGATTTCAGCGGGTGTTTTGTACTCCAGCTCTAACCCGAAGTCTCGTATATTACGTGCCAGTTCCTGGAGGGTTTCGTGCAGGAACCGGCGCTGGAATGGAGAGGCCGGGGCGTCGTTACTGTATATGATGCGGGGATTTGGAGATTGCAAGACAGCTTCGAAGCCGGGGTGGTCGAATACGCGGAGATCCCGCCGTAACCATAAAATTGTTGGAGCGTTTAAAGGACCCATTTACCTAGTTTCAGTGCGGTGGTCATGGTGTGTGCATAACTTGGGCGAGACATTGTTATGGGACCGCTGATTGGGATAAAGCGCTGTTCGGCGATGGTGCGCGGTTCGGTGTATTTAAGTAGCCCTTCGTCCGCGTGTCGACGCCCCACACCCGAGGCTTTCCAGCCACCCATAGGAGCGTTCATACTTCCGAATGCTGCGGCGAAGCCCTCATTGATATTAACGGTGCCGGCATGTAGTTGCAGTGCCACATTCCAACCAGTGTGTGGGGCGGCAAAGACCGCGGCATTTAAGCCGTACTCCGTATCGTTTGCCTTCTGGATTGCTTCTTCAATTGTTTGGACTTCCTCAAGGAATACAACTGGGCCAAATACTTCCTCTCGGTACAACCGTGCCTCTTCTGGTACATCCGTCAGAATGGTTGGGGTGAGATAGGCTTCGCCAAGGTCAGAGCGCCGAGTTCCTCCTGTAAGCAGGCGAGCGCCGCGTACGAGGGCGTCGTCAATGAATTCAATGACATGATCTACTTGAGCTGGAGAGATCATTGATCCAATATCTTCGAGCCAGCCGCCACCACCGATGCGCAAGGTTTCTGTGGCTTCAATAAAACGTTCGGTAAATTCCTTGGCAATATCCTTGTGAATGTAGATACGTTCGATTGATATGCACAATTGGCCAGTATTTGAGAAACACGCCTGGATAGCAGCAGGCACGGCTTGATCAAGATCGGCATCAGGGGCGATAATCAATGGATTTTTACCGCCTAATTCTGCGGAGAAACTAATTAAACGCTCTCCAGCGATTTTTGCGAGCTTCCGGCCAGTTGCGGTGGAACCAGTAAACATTAAATAGTCCGCACATTGTGCTATTTCTTGCCCAACTACACTTCCGCTTCCTGTAATTACCTGGAATAGATCTTGTGGCAGTCCTGCCTCTACCAGTAATTTTGCGCCAAGTAGTGCGGTGAATGGTGTCTTTGAATCAGGTTTAATCACTACTGCATTGCCTGCGAGGAGAGCAGGAATTGCATCAGAAATAGTAAGTGTCAATGGATAATTCCAAGGGGAAATAATCCCGACGACACCTTTTGGACTATGGTCGACAACGGTGCGAGTCAATATTGGCAGTGCCCCTTTTACTCGGCGAGGTTTTAAAAGTTTTGGTAGCCGCCTGGCGTAATGCCGCGCAGTAATCGCTACATCAAGGATTTCATCAAAGGCACTGGCCCGATTTTTGCCGGTTTCCGCTTGGATAACATCAAGGATTTCGTCTTGGCGTTCGAGCACTAAGTCATGGAATCGAAGAAAAATTCGTTTACGTTCTAGGAGTGGGGTGGTAACCCACGCTGCTTGTGCTTTACGAGCTACGCGAAACGCCTCTTGAGTATCTTCAGCCGAGTGGGCGGGGACTTCACCGTAGGTTTTTCCGGTACGCGGATCAGTAACAACAATCGAACTTAGTGTGTTTGTCATGCTTTACCAGCGTACTGATATTCCTTGCTCGGAGGCTAGGAAATACTGCGCTGAAACACTTGTTCAACCTAGACTGGGGCCTATGCGATCGATTTTTATTTCTGGGGCGGCTGCTGGTATAGGACGTGCAGTAGCGGAAAGGTTCCTATCCGCTGGCTGGATGGTTGGGGCATACGATATTGCGCCAATCGAATACCAACACAAACGTTTAGTGACTGGATACTTAGATGTCACCGATCCGACCTCATGGGATCAAGCACTTGGTGACTTTGTACGCCACACAGGTGGGCATATCGATGTTTTGGATAATAACGCTGGCATAATTGCAGACGGAAATCTACAAACGCTTTCGCCCGAGCAAATTCGGAAACAAGTCGATGTAAATTGCACCGGTGTTACATTAGGTGCGCGGGCGGCAAGGCGCTATTTGCGCAAGGGGTCAACACTGGTAAATATGGGCTCTGCCTCTGCAATCTATGGGCAACCGGGGATTGCCGTGTATTCGGCCTCGAAATTCTATGTTTCGGGTTTAACGGAAGCCTTAAATCTTGAATGGTCACGTGATGGCATTCGTGTTATCGACATTTGCCCGCTTTGGACAAAAACGAAACTGGCCGATGTTAAGGCAAAATCAACACGTCGCCTTGGTGTTCGCATTACTCCTGAGGAAGTTGCCAAGGTTTTGTGGGAGGCAGTGCATCCTCGTAACCGTTGGGCGCGGGGAAAAGTACACTATGGTGTATCAAACTTGGACAAATTGCTTTACTACTCGGCTAAATGTTCGCCGCTGCGAGTCGTTCGCCTACTTACTCGATTGGTAGCGGGATGATTTCTTGGGTAGCAATCGCTGAGCGGATCGCACGTACAGCTCACGCTGGGCAGGTTGATAAATCAGGGCAACCTTATATTTTGCACCCTGAGCGGGTTGCCAGGATTGTTTCTGGCATTGTGCCTGATCCGGAAGCTGTCGCAGCGGCATGGCTTCACGATGTGCTTGAAGATACTAACGTGACCAGTGCTGATTTACGTGAAGAAGGGGTTCCAGCATCAGTTATTGAAGTTGTAGAGCTTATGACACATCACGCCGATGTGTCAGTTGAGGACTACATATTGGGACTCCGCAGCCATCGCATTGCTCGTGCGGTAAAAATCGCGGATTTAATTGACAATTCTTCTCCGGCGCGACTCGATGAATTGCCTGTTTCAATGCGCACAAGGCTGCGGGAGAAGTACCATCTTATGTGGAAAACACTGCTAGAAGACAGTTAGCTCTAAAACACAGAACAATCGCATTCACTGAATGCGTCGGCCGTTTTCCAATGTAATGAGCCTGTCACATTGCAATGCTTCCTGTTCGTAGTGAGTAGTGATCAGTACACCTACTCCGCACGAAGCTGCGTGTCGTAATGTCTTCCATAACATAGCCCGTGAGAGTGCATCCATTCCTGAAGTGGGTTCATCCAAGATAAGCAGTTCCGGTGCATGACTGAGTGCGCACTCCACCGCGAGGTTACGTTGTGTACCTAATGGCATAGTGATTACTGGTTGCTGATTGTCACTGAATAGCGAATTCATTTTTTGCTTGTGAAATACTGAAGTAGTGAAATCCAAGTTTTCTTGTGCATTTAAACTTGGGTACAATCCGAGGCTTTGTGGTACATATCCGATACGGGACCGCGTAATGTGTTGAGGTGTTTGACCGAATAGCAAAACCGTGCCTTTGGTAGCTCTGTCCAAGCCTAGTATTAATCTGATAAGTGTACTTTTACCTGCGCCATTACTGCCTATTAATCCAACAATCTCACCACTGCAAACTTTCATTGATACGTTATTAAGTGCGGTAAAACTGCCGAAACGCTTGGTTGCTTGCTGGACGTCAACTAAAGGTTTTCCACTGGGTACATCAATGTGTATCGGGAACTTTGGGCGGTTATCGGGAGTATTTTGTAACAGGAATGCAACTGTTGCAAGGTCGAGATCAAAATCTGCTGTTGCCATGTTTGCAGGAGGTTCAGCGTGAGTTTCAGGAGACCACTGATACATCGTTTTTCCACGGCGCCATATTCGAATTGATTCCATACTTAAAACAGCGTCCGCGTCAATATGGCATTGCCAGATGATTCCAGGTGCGCTGGCACATATCTCAGGTGGGGTGCCGGCTGCCAATAATTGACCCTTATCCAGGAGATATACCTGGTCAGACTTTTCAGCTTCATCTAAATATGTGGTCGCCAAGACTACCGTTGTGCCTTCTTGTGCGGCTTGCGTAATAAGCTCCCACATGGTTATTCGGCTTTTTGAATCCACGCCGGTAGTCGGTTCATCCAGAAGTAAAAGTTGTGGTTTGGGCAGCATGGCCATAATTACGCCGAGCTTTTGGCGCATGCCACCTGAAAGCTTTCGCCCGATTCGGTGTTCGGCGTGAGAGAGACCAGCTAAGTGTATAAGTTCATCGATTCGGTTTGCGGCAAACTGTGTAGGCATACCAAAGGTTTGTGAAATAAATTCCAGGTTTTCCCGTACGGAGAGATTGGGCCACACGCCTGAAGTTGCAGGCTGATAGGAGACTGGGATATCCGAATTAGCGTTTCCACTTCGATGTGCAAATGCCAAGTTTCGTAGGATAGTGGTCTTACCGGCACCATCACCACCAATAAGAGTGTGTATTGTTCCTGGTGCTAGGTCCTTAAGTAATTGAGGGATGGGGATCATCGAACACTGCCTCCGTTCCGGAGAATCGCGTGCATTCGAATAACGGAAGCACCGAAGATTACAACAGCCATAAGTGCAAGGATTTCAACGGAGCTGAGGATCTGAGTGAGAGAGGTATCGCGCAACATAATGCCCTGTGCCGCGTTATTAAACCAGGTGAGCGGCAATATATAGCTGATCCATTGAATTTTCACGTCCATGGATTCGATTGGGAAAATAAACCCAGACAATAAAACTTGTGGCATAACGAGCATGAAAGCTACTTGGATGGCTTGGCCAGTATTTTCGGATATCGATGAAACAAAAACTCCCAATCCAAGGACCACAAATAGGAATAACGCGGCAACAATGCTGAAGCGCCATATTGAACCTTCGAATGGAACGCCGAAGAGCCAGACGGCTACGGAGGTAATAAGAACCGTGTCGAATAGGGCCAAAGCAAAGTAAGGGATAATCTTGCCTAAAATAATTGCCCAAGGACGTATAGGCATAACGGCTAATTGCTCGAGGGTTCCAGATTCACGTTCACGAACCAAGCCAATACTTGTGATTACGGTTCCAATAAAAGTGAGGATTAATCCGATAAGACCAGGAATCATAACCCATGATGTTTTGAGTTCCGGGTTGAAAAGCACCGTGGAAAATTCTTTGATATCTAGCGCAGTGGAAGTCTCAGGAAGTATGGGTATTTCACGTATCTGGTTCGGATTCATCGGCGATTGGCTGGGGTTAGACTGAGGCCTCTGGATTTCTCGGAGGAATTTCTCGATATTGGCATGAGCTTCCGAAAATTTGTTTTTATTGTCTTCAATAATTGTCCGTATCCATGCCTGTTGTGCCGATTGAGCAGCAAAAAGTTGTGATCCGTCGATGTAGAGATGATTGTGTTTACTCAGGGGTTCTTCGTGTCCTAATTTGTCAGGAACCTCAGGCTCAGACGCAAAGATTACGGCGTTATAGGTGCGATCCCGCAAGAGGTCTTCTATTTGTTCCTTCGGTATATCGGGCTCTACTGATGTGATGGCAAAAGACTCTTTGGCTGATTCATTGGTTCGTAGAATTTGTTCCGTGTGCTTTGCTCCAGGCCCTGCAATAAGGATATTTGTTTTATCAATCGAGAAATTTGCGGCATAGCCGTAAATGATCAACAAGATCAATGGGATAGCAACAAGCAACATAACCGTGCGACGATCTCTTGCTAGTTCTCGTATCTCTTTGATGATCATCGCCTTCATATCGACCTCCACTCAAATTTCATCGTCTGTGGAAACTCATTTTATCACAGAATTTCCACGCTTGGTGAAATTAACGGGAGTGGGTAAAATTTGCAATGTGAAGCCATCGCAAACGGAAGATAAGCTGAAGACAAATGCAAAAGAAGTGCAAGGTAAACGAGGTCCAATAGCGGACCGAATAGATGTAAAAGAAGACGTGTTGCAGGCTGCTCGATATGAGTTTGCAAGCAAGGGGTATCAACGAGCAACAATGCGGGGCATTGCCAAACGAGCGAATGTTGACCCTAAACTTATCCACTACTATTTTGGTTCAAAATCGAAGCTTTTTACCAAGCTTATTGCTGATGCCTACGAAGAGCATCATATTGTTGATCGTCTGCATGCATTTTTTATTGATGGCAGTTTAAATGGGGAGGAATATATCAAGCTTGTTTTACGTGCAATGGAAACATCAAATTTTGGCCCAGCAGTGCTAAGTATTTTGCGTGGGTTTTCCGAGCACGAGGAATCGCGGGATGTATTTCAGGGTTTTATTTACGAACAGATTTTGCCAAAGTTGCGTGCGGATACGAACGATCCGATGTTTGATATTAAGGTTTCGTTGATCGGTTCGCAGATGTTTGGGCTGGTAGTAGCGCGCTACTTGGTGAAGGTTCCAGCACTAACTGCAATGAGCATTGAGGAAATAGCTAAAGATGTGGGGCCAGTGCTTGATCACTATAGGAACATGCGCTAAAGCTAAGCTATGCGGAAGTATTGAGTAAAACTTATACTTGGTTACATTGGTGGAAGGATGGGATAGAAATGAAGCAGAAGGCCATTATTGCAACACTTCAAGTTTTACTTACAGTAGGAATCTGTGTTTGGTTATGGGAGTATGCCCAAACGCTCTGGTAGCTGGCACGGAAATTCGTAGGCATCTTTTAACTTCCGCAATTCACTTCAAGCACGATGTGGTTGCGAAGTTTTTTGCTTGTGTGGGTAAAACCCTCGAAAAAGACATGATCACCAAGCTCTTTTGTGGCCATTTGTTGGTGTGTCTTATATAGCAGCTCGTTTGCGGTAAAATACTCACCATTGTCTGCTTCTAGTAATGCTACAATTTCTACCTCAAAATATCCTTTTTCCTCTGCTGTAGTATTACGGTTTATTGCGAATTCTTCATTAGCCATAAGTTCATTTGGGTTGCGTAACCAGGCCTCATATTGAATATAGATTTCCGGTTCTTTAATGATCGGCTCGTCAGGCTTCCAGTAAGTATCGGTCTTATGGATGTCTTGCTGATATTCTCTTACGGCTTGGGAAAAATCGTAAGTATTTTCCCAAAAATGAGTGAATGACCAGCTTATTTGTGTGAGATACGTTTTCATACCGCTAGCTTACACGGTACATGGTGTGCAGGGCGTCGTTACGGGAAATAGGTGGGTAGAATTACCCTATGTTCCATTCTTGCAAAACTCCTGAAGTGGCCGTAGAAAAACTTATTGAACTTTATGATGCCGCGTGCGAACATGCTCGCAGTGCGCTCACTCGGGGGCATGCTTATGACAATGTGGTGTACCCCAAGCTCATTGTCGAAGTTATGGAATGGAAGCCAATTGACCGCACGGTTGCATATGGATATGTAGATAATGTGGGTCGATATTCTTCAGCGATTAGCAGGCCAGAACTTATGCGGGATTATCTCTTGGAGATGTTAGAAGCACTCGTAGATAATTATCCTTGCAAAATTGAGGTTGGGCCAAGCAATATCCCGATTGCTCCAGAATATATTGATGGCGCGCCGCCAGCTCAAGGACGCAGCGATGTACCGAAACCCACATTGGATGATATTGATGACGCTATCGTTGATGGAGCTTGGACTGCATTTCATGGGGATGAATTACCGTTATGTTATTTCACTCCACAGCGGTTCGATATCGCATGCCGAAGGATCGAACACTATACGGGAATTGCCATTGATAGCGTGCAGAAATACATTCTGTTTACCAACTATGACATGCATACAAGTGAATTTGTTCGCTATGCGTTGACGGAGTTGGAACGACCTGACTCCCGGTATACAAAACTATGCTTGCCTAATGGGCTTACGGTATCTGTGGGTGAGGCCGCTGCAAACGGGACCCAGTTAGATTTGGGCAGTGCTTATCAGATGCCGCGGTTTGATCTTTGCACTGCCAGGGGTGATGGCATAACAATGATCAATATTGGAGTTGGGCCGTCGAATGCAAAGACGGTAACTGATTGCTTGGCCGTTCTCCGTCCAGAATGCTGGGTAATGATTGGACACTGCGCAGGACTGGATGCCCGAATGCGAATCGGAGACCTTATCCTTGGCAATGCATATCAACGTCGGGACCATATTCTTAACGATCGGATTGCTTTAGATATCCCGATTCCTGCTGTACCGGAGGTACAACGAACGCTCGAAAATGCGGTATTGGAAGTGTATGGGGAGAATCAAGACCTTATGCGTACTGGTACGGTACTCTCCACGGACGACCGAAATTGGGAATGGCATACGCATTCTGATCTATGGCAGATTCTCCGCGGGTCAACAGCTGTTGCAGTGGATATGGAGTCTTCAGCACTTGCGGCGAATGGATACCGTTATCGCATCCCATATGGAACATTGCTGAGTGTTTCGGATTTGCCGCTACATGCTGTGCCTAAACTGCCTGCTGGCGCACAAGCATTTTACTCATCTTCAAAAGAAGCACATGTGATGTGTGCGGTCAGGGCGGTGGAAACAATGGCAGAAGCTCCAATGAAACTGCGTACAAGAAAACTTCGGAGAGCAATTGGAGAAGTGCCTTTTAGGTAGTACTACGTGTCCTAGACACTGTTGGATCGTCTGGGATCCAGAAGCGCCATTTTGGTTCTGGGTTTTTGGTAATTCCAATTCTTCGGCCAGTGACGTATTCAGGCACGTCTTCTGGCTCAATAAGAGTAAAAGAGCCTGGTTTAGATTGCTTGGAACAAACTACTGGCTTGTGATTGTGCTCGATTAGCAATCCAAGGGCTTTGCCGAAGTTCCCTGGTCCTTGGGCGAGGCGGCTGGTGGGGTGGATATTACCGCGGCGTCGTAAAGCAATATCTACACCACGGATGACTTCACCTGCACGCAGCAGAACCGCCCCTGGGCGGTCGGCTGGCCAGCACACAATATTGCCGGCTTTGTGGATTCCGTAAGAGTTATATACATAGATCCTCCCAGGTGGGCCGAACATTGCTTCGTTTCTTTGGGTTTTGCCAGGGTATGCATGGGAGGCTTCGTCTTCGCGGCCGAGATAAGCTTCAACTTCGGTGATGCGGATGCTTACACCTCCAAAACTCAATATGCATCCAAGTAGTTTTGGAGCAACGATATCCGGCGCTTCAGTGAAGTCGATCATGTGTTGAGTGTATTGGCTAATTTGAAGGATATGGTTAAGAGACCATATTCGAACATGAAATTGAGGAGATGTATATGTCTTTAACCGTTGCGGAAGCAATTGCCAGCAGGCGAGCTACACGTAAATACTTGGATAAAGAAATTCCCGAAGCTGTACTTGATCGTGTTGTTGAACAGGCTTTGGAAGCGCCGAGTGCGTTTAATTTGCAGCTAAGAGATTTAGTGGTTGTTCGCGATGCCGGAATCAAACAAGCACTGTTTGAAGCGTCAAATCAACGTCAATTTCTCGACGCCCCGGTGGTGCTGATTTCAGTTGCTCGCGCCGAAGCATTTCCTGATGACGTAAAAGAAATTCTTCCCACAGAACGTTTGAATATGATTGCTGGTTGGCAAGAAACAAAAACCCCTGAAAAGCTACGGGAGGCGGCACTAAAAGATGCAATGCTAGTTTCTGGTTTTGCGCTTCTTGCAGCTCAGGCCGAAGGGTTAGCAACAAGTCCAACGACTGGTTGGGATGAAGAAAAGGTAAAAGCCGCGATTGGTATAGGTGGTCGTGCGGATCGCGCCATTGGAATGGTGATTGCCGTGGGGTATCCAGATGAGGCGCCGCAGCATCCAGGGCGTCAGTCGAATCGTCGTGTAGAGAACCGGTACTAGCTCTACACTGGGCACCATGGAACCTCTAATCCTCGCTTACCAAGGAAAAACTCCGCGTATCCACAAAGATGCTTGGATTGCGCCAAATGCCACGATTATTGGTGACGTGGAGATCGGCCCGGATTCCAGTGTGTTTTATGGTTGCGTGCTACGTGGTGATGTAGCGCCAATCCGTATCGGTGCTCGTACTAATATTCAGGACAATTGTACGGTCCATGTGGATGGGGATGCTCCATGCACTATCGGAAATGACGTTACCGTGGGGCATATGGCACTTCTCCACGGCACAACGGTTGGTAATGGCACATTGGTAGGGATGAAGTCAACGCTGCTTTCGCATTCCATTGTGGGGGAAGGTTCGTTGATTGCAGCTGGTGCGGTCGTTTTGGAGGGGCAGGAGATTCCAGCACGTCATTTGGCGGCTGGAATCCCCGCAAAGGTCCGCAGGGAATTAACATCTGAGCAATCAGCGGCGTTTATTCCACATGCTGCTCGCTACATTAAGACGGCGCACAACCAAAGTGATCAAGCACTCAGTTTGGCAGAGGTGACCGTTTTTAATGGATCCGTATAAAGCCTTCCGAGGGCTACTGCCCGTGCTGCAATCCGTACCGTATCCCCATGAGTTGGGATCATGCGAAGTTCGGTATTTTTTACACTTTCCGCGACAATAGCCCGGTTTTCCCGAATCTCTGTAAAACCACAACCAGCTAAAACTAGACTGGTCGGTTTAATTTGGTCTACTAGGTGGGGTAATGATCGTAATGAGGCGGATTCTTCGCGGATTTCCGGGCCTTCAGCCCATGCAAGCGCTGCTGTTGACTCCCGTAATGGGAGGTGACATACAACGGTGCGGCGTGCTTTTGTATCTGCAAGTGATGCGGATTGTATCTCTGAAGCAGCGAGTGCGCATGCAGTTGATGTGATCTCAGCTTGCGGGAAGTCAATTGAAAGTGAATTAGTAATCGCTATGCCAATAGAAACGGGGGAGCCATTCAACGTATTCAAGACTTTTTGAACGAGTGCAGGGGCGTCAAGTCCTTCGTTCGTGTTTTCTAAAAATACGTCTCGAATCGTGTTTCCACGGGCATCTACCAGGGTTGCATAGGTAACCAGGTGGTCAATAGATACTCCAGCGAATGTTTTTCCAGTGCCATCAAGCTCTAGGGGGATTGTAGGGCGACCTGGGCCATTTGGGTGAACAAGATCGGGTCGTTCACGAACAAGTCCAATTTTATTAAGGGCTGCCACAGCGCGAGTAATAGTGGGTTGCGATAAGCCCGTGGCGGCAGTGAGGTCTGCGCGAACGGAAAGTCGATGTTGCCGAATATGGTGCAGACACTGTGCCGCCGCGGTGATTGGGTTTCCGAGCGGAGTTTGCATGCGCACAAGTATAGACTGATATGTCTAAATCGAATGTAATGATCATTCTGATTTTCCTGAGATTTTTGTTCAGGTTTTTAGTGATCTGGGTATAGAACGCGGTAAAAGAAGGTAAAGAATGTACGATAATGGGCATGCAAACCACTTTGACCTTCCGTCCTATGACCAGCGATGACATCGAGTTGCGGAAAGCGGCGGAAGAGCGTAATGCGGCACGTGAGGAGCGAGCCCCCAGGCTCTTAGGTTTCCTTCCAAAACGTGGTGACTATGGAATCGTAGCTTTGAACGAATCGAGCGTGGTTGGAGTTGCCTGGGCGTCATTGCAAGGATCCTTGCCTGAAATCACTGTAAGCGTGGATCCTGGGTTTCAAGGCCAAGGACTTGGTACGCGCTTACTAGATTCTCTAATTACTCATGCATATACCGTTAGTTGGCCTGGTTTGGCACTCACGGTCTCGGATACAAACCCAGCTCGACGTCTCTATGCGCGTCTAGGGTTTGAAACTCGCGTAGATGGTGTCATGGTCAAACCGCTAGCGCCAGCAATTCATGCGATTACCGTGTACTGCGGTTCTGCTTGCGGGGCCCGTGCGGAATATGTTCACGCAACACGGGAATTCGGCCGTGGGTTAGCTGAGAATGGTGTGGATATTGTCTATGGTGGTGGCAACGTGGGCCTTATGGGAGAGCTTGCCGACGCCGCGCTTACTGCAGGTGGCGATGTTATCGGTGTGATTCCAATATCGCTACTTGATCGAGAAATTGCACATACCGGTCTGACTCATCTTGAAGTTGTAGACACAATGGCTGAGCGCAAAGCCCGGATGGAACAATTGGGGGATGTTTTTGTGGCATTACCAGGCGGTATTGGAACCTTGGAAGAACTCTTTGAAGTTTTTACCATGCAATTACTAGGCCCAGACTGCATGCCAGTAGTGTTGTACAACATTGAGGGTTATTGGACCCCACTCATTGAATCACTTACGCGTATGAGCGAAGAAGGTTTCATTCCGCGAAAATATATTGATGCTTTGATTGTCGTGGAAAGTGTTCCAGAACTTTTTGAAGCATTAGATACTTGGCGAGCACCTGGTATTAAGTGGGGCTAGCCAAAAAACAAAGGACTATAGTGAACCAACAACATAAGCCTTCTCAATTAGATCAATGCGCTAAGCAATATGTGTATGATCTTGCCGCACTAATCCCAACGCAGGCGACTGACTGGGGGATTCCAGGGCATGATGATGCATTGCAGGATTTCAGCCCAGAATTTTATGAAAGCGTCAGTCAGCGTACTCAACAGATGTTGCGCGACGTCGATACCTTCGAAAGTGATGGTGATGAAATCACCGCCGCAGTAATGCGCGACCGTCTTGGAATTGCCGTCGAGTTATGGCAGCGCGGCGAAAACCTACGCAATTTGAATACTATCGATTCGCCAGTGCAGCATATTCGAGATTCACTACTGCAAATGCCAATTGGGGATGCTATACGGGGCCGACTTGGAAAAGTTCCACAAGCCCTGGGTGGATATCGCGAATCCCTTGCTCTTGCTGCCAATCTTGGGGACATTGCGGCACGCCGACAAATTATTGAGTTATTGAGCCAAATAGATGATCTGGTCAACGGCACTGTCCTAGATAAACTTTTTGACGCCCCCGTTCCTGAAATACCGCAAGCAAAGCAAGCATTTGCGGAACTCGCTGCCTGGTTACGGGAAGAACTTTTACCTCGGGCACCGGAAGTAGATAGTTTTGGCAGAGACCGGTACGAACTATTTTCCCGCGAATTTACTGGTGCGGAAATAGACCTTGATGAAGCATATAACTGGGGCCAAGAACAATTGGCTAAGATCATTGCGCAACAGCAAGAGTGCGCAAAGGAACTTTACGGTTCTGGGGTCTCGGTAACTGAAGCTTGCAAGCGCTTAGATCAAGAGGAACGTTATACCCTGCACGGTGTTGATAAGCTTACTGCTTGGATGCAAAACATCGCAGATACTGTTGTAGATGAACTGTCCGAAAAACACTTTAAAATCCCGGACGTAATGCGGACAATTGAATGCTGCATTGACCCTGCTGGCACTGGCGGTATTTTCTACACACCACCCACAGATGACTTTTCTCGGCCAGGAAGAATGTGGTGGTCCGTCCCGCCGGGCGAGGATACGTTTCATACATGGAAAGAACTCACCACCGTCTATCATGAAGGCGTTCCGGGGCACCACCTGCAACTGGGACTTGCAATTTGCCAACGCGACAAACTAAATCTGTGGCGTCGTGTTGCGTGCTGGAATTCCGGCCACGGCGAAGGCTGGGCGTTATATGCGGAAGCACTTATGAAAGAACTCGGGTATCTTGATGATCCTGGCTATCGCATGGGGTTTTATGATGCTCAGCGTCTCCGAGCCGCCAGAGTAGTGCTAGACATTGGAGTTCACTTGGGTAAAAAGACTCCAGATGGAGGCGAATGGACATTTGAGTACGCACACCGATTCCTGCGTAATCACGTAGCAATGAGTGACGCTAACCTGCATTTTGAATTGCATCGCTACTTTGGTTGGCCAGGGCAAGCACCATCCTATGCGCTGGGACAACGACTTTGGCAAGAACTTCGGGCCGACGCCCTCCAAACAGGACAAACGGCACGAGAGTTTCATGCAAAAGCACTGGCGGAAGGATCAATTCCAATGTCTATCCTGCGTGATGTAGTGCTCAAGCAAGACAACGGAGAGTAGATTTCATGTTTATCGCCAAACCAGGTGAACACCTTATCGAGGATTGGTAGGCTTAAGGATACTACCGATGCTTCTTTTGGAGGTGTTGTGAACCATGAATCGGAAATCAATCTACATAGTTTCTGTTCTTTTTGTACTTGGTTTTGCCGGATCTTGTTTGAGTTCTGCATTTGGCTCGGGAATAGCTGTCACGATGCTTGCGGTAGGTATTTTTACGTTAGCTGTAGTTGGCTCAATACTGCCATCATTACTGGCTCAACACTAGTGAACCGGGCGGTATCCAAGTCGATCTAAATGAGGTCGAATATCATCATAAGTACAGGCGGCAAGTAGTCCGCCAATAATAAAATCTTCATTGGTTACCTCCGGGCCGCAGCAACTAGGAGGTTTAAATCCTCGCATATGAATTTCGTCTTCAAAGGAAATTTCTATAAGGACTAGGCCGGCGAGTTTCCCGATAAATACATCAACTTGGGTGCGATGACCATGGAGATCGATATTGTATCGATCTTTTTCGATTATCCGTGTGTGGCCTTTGGTAATGGATGCAAACTCTGCAGGTTCCAAAGCAATCGTTGTTTCCAAGTGCGCTGTGGAATGAGACCCAATAACAGGAATTTTCTTTGTAAGTTTAAAGTTTTGGTTTGCTTTCCGTGCGCGAAGATGAGCTTCTTTTGTTGGGTCATCGGGAAAGTACACATCAAAGAGTCGAATCGAGTGAGCATTATGTATCTCAGCAGGTATGTGAGCAGCTAAGAATTTCTTCTCGATTTCAATATTAAACATTGTGTTATTGCCTCTTGTTCTGCAACTTTTATCTGGCCACGTAAAGCTCTGACCTCAGAATACCCGGTCCGAACGAGTATTTGTTTGGAATCCAAACACTAAATTTTAATGTTCGGAGCAATATAAAAGTTAGACTGGCGGTTATGACATGGTTATTCATCGGCGCGTTTGTCGCAGGATGGATTGATGCTGTCATTGGGGGTGGTGGTTTAGTTCTTGTGCCCTTACTTATGGGCTATGGAATACCACCAACAATGGCTTTGGCAACCAATAAAGTCGCGGGCTTTTCCGGGACTGTATCAGCTGCAATTACGTTAATTCGAAAATTTGGCCTACCTAAAAAGACTGTCCAATATATTATTATTGCTTTGGTGTGTGCCGGTGGTGGTGCACTTGCGGCAAGTGTGATTTCCACGCAAATAATGCGGCCATTTATTATTGGGTTATTGCTGGCAGTCGGAATATTTGTAGCTATACGGCCAGAATTTGGAACGACGCACTCTGAGGTGCGAAAACGACCATTATTGGCATTGTTACTCGCAGGAAGTATCGCATTTTATGACGGTATTTTTGGGCCAGGAACAGGCATGTTTTTGATTATGGTGTTTACGGCTTTTCTTACGGGAGATTTTCTCCGCTCCTCTGTGCTTGCAAAACTTGTAAATGCGTGTACAAATTTGGGTGCATTGTTTGCGTTTGCGGTTGAAGGCCAAGTGCTCTGGAAACTTGGTCTGGGTCTTGCAATCGCGAATATTGCAGGTGGATTGCTGGGGGCTAAAACTTTGGTTGCTGGCGGAGCAAAGTTTATCCGAGTGGCCCTTTTAGCATTGGTGGTTATTTTGGTGGGGAAGCTTCTGCTTACGCCTTAGACTGTTTTGTTTGTGCGGTAGGCATTGCGGTGAAAGGGTTTTCTGGCCAAGGATGTTTTGGATAGCGTCCGCGCATTTCTTTTCGCACATTTTGGTACGGTCCTGCCCAGAATCGCTCCAGTTCGTCTGTGATTGCTATTGGCCGATTTGCAGGAGAGAGTAAGTGAAATTGGATATTTTTACCTGCAAGTTGTGGGGTTGTGTTTAGCCCAAAGCATTCTTGGAGTTTTACTTGTACTATTGCGCGGTCATTGGTGTACATTATCGGGACATTGCGACCACTTGGAACTTGGAATTTTATTGGCGCAAGAACGTGAAAATCACGTGCTAAATCCCATGGGATTAGATTTTCTAAGTTCATAGTGAGGTCAGGATTGAGCCATTCCGAAATACGGTTGTTCAACTCAACTTGCGTCACTGCTGGCCAAGGGCTGCCCAAGTGAGTGTGCAGATACTGGAGACGAGCTTGGATTTCCTGTTGGGGTTTGGGAAGGGTGATTGCACCATTAATAATTCCTTGGGCTATGGCTTCCCATTGGTCTTCAGGAGAAAGTGTAGCTGGCGTTTTCGAGAGTTCTATTGCACCTGCAAACCGTATGTTTTTCCCTAATGGCTGGCCTTTCGCATCTAGGCTGATATCCAATTGCTCGGTAATCGGCAGAATACTCAAAGCCACCTGTTCAGTAATCGGGAATGCTTGCCTAATTACTACTTTCTGGCCGATTCGTTGAATTTCACTGATCGCTAACCAGGGGTCATTGTATTCGGTGGTTTGGGCTCGTGTTCCGGAAGCGAGTATGTATTCTCCGTTATTATATTTCGCTATCCGGTCGGGAAATGCATATGCGGTTACCAGTGCGGATGCATTATGTCGGGTATCAGGGAAATAATCAATGAGCTTTTCAAATCGTTTACTATCGCGGGTATCGCCGTGAGCGAGAATTGATACTGCTTTGGCGGCGGCCCGGGAACCCGTCAAAGGAGCGGCATCAATTAGTGCCCTGGCTAAGCGTGGATCCGCAGGCATTTGCGCTAATCGACGCCCCAACGGTGTAATGCTTTCTTGATGTAATGCGCCAATGCGGGTAAGGGTTTCTCGCGCTGCTTTTAGCGCTGTTGGTGGTGGGGCGTCGATAAGTTCCATCGGGCCCCAGCAGGCAATAAAAAGCGCAGCTTCAGTAAGGTCAGAGGTCTGTATTTCTGGTGTGATATCAGGTTTAAAATGCTGATAGTCCCTTTTAGAGTAACAGCGGATAACCTGGCCTGGCCCCTCGCGTCCTGCCCGACCAGCACGTTGATCAGCCTGTGAACGTGTGCATGATTCCGTAACCAGTCCAGTAATATTTCTGGAAGTATCGCGCCGTGGAACACGAGAAAGCCCAGCATCGATTACCACCCGAACGCCAGGTACTGTCACCGAAGATTCTGCAATATTTGTTGCTACAACTATGCGATGTGCGCTTTCAAAAGCTCGATCTTGTTCGGCGGGAGTTTGGCGTCCGTGGAGCGGAATTGCGAGACCACCAATTTGCTTGCAAACGTACTCAACTTCCCGTAGGCCAGGTACAAATACTAAGACTGAATCCGAGTGACCTAACGCTTGGCTGACAATATGATCTAAAAACGTTGTACTACTAGTAAGACGCTCCGGCCCGGGTACGTAGGTAATGTCCAATGGAAAGGTAACGGCGGGAGTGCGCACAATGGGCGCAGAAAGAAAATCAGCAAATGTGGATGCATTCAATGTTGCAGACATTGCTACGACAGTCAGATCCTCACGAAGTTGTCGGAGTTCGGCAACCATCCCCAGAACCAAATCTGATTCGATATGGCGCTCGTGGACTTCATCAATAATCACTCCCGCAATATCTGGTAGTTCAGGATCTTGAAGTAATCGCCGAAGCAGCACACCAGGAGTCAGGAATTCTATAGCGCTGCCTGGCACATATTCGCCACGTATGGCATACCCAACCAGTGAACCCAAAGGAGTCTGGCTGAGTTTACTGAGTCGTCGGGCCGCAGCACGCACAGCAACTCTTCGCGGGGCAGTGACCAGAATTTTTCCTGCCGTAAGGTTATGAAGCAACGGCGGTACGAGTGTAGTTTTTCCGGTGCCTGGTGGTGCCTGGACAATTGCGGCGTGATGCTCTTGGATTGCCATTGAAAGTTCCGGAACTGCCTGCATAACTGGGAGTCTCTGGCCAATGTGCTGTAGATCAAATCTCATAGTCATGGTATCCAGGGGCAAGGTCTTCAAATTTGGCGTCTTTTTCAATCATCGTGGAAATAATACTCTTCAGATTATGAAGGATATTTATACATTTGACGATGCCCATCTCGCTCAACTTGGTTTACAGCGCGGTGTTGATGGCCGTATCCGCCCTGCTTGGGCCGAAGCGAATGACCAAATGAGGAAGTACTACGACGAAGAATGGGGCAGGGAGATTCGAGACGAACGTGGACTATTTGAACGCGTTTGCTTAGAGGGGTTCCAAGCCGGACTTTCTTGGAATGTAGTGCTGAGAAAACGAGCAGATTTACGCACAGCGTTCCATGATTTTGATCCAGATAGCGTCGCTGCAATGACAGATAAAGAAATAGAATCCCTGGCTGAACGGCCAGAACTTATACGCAATAAACGAAAACTTGCAGCCGTAAAAACCAATGCTTTAGCAACGATTCAACTGCGCGAAACTGAAGGTTTATCAAACTTACTGTGGTCGTTTGCACCTGAGCAGTGGGAGATCCCGTTAAACCATTTAGAAATCCCAACCCAAACGAATGAATCGGAAGCAATGGCAAAAGCTTTGAAAAAGCATGGATTTATATTTGTAGGGCCGGTGATTTGTTTTGCGCTTATGCAGGCCGTTGGCATGGTTGATTGCCGGATTCCAGGCTCAACTTCCATGCTAGGTTAAAGGTATGAATCAGCGTATTGCAGTAGTAACGGGAGCTTCTAGTGGTATCGGGCGGGCAACTGCCAAGGCTCTTGCAAATGATGGTTGGTTTGTTATTTGCGCTGCGCGTAGGAAGGAACGCCTCGAAGAGCTTGCCGCGAGTATCGGCGGCCGAGCCATGCTTCTCGACGTCACGGACGCGGCGTCGGTAAGTAACTTTGCGGAAGCAATCGACAACGTTGACTTGCTTGTAAACAATGCAGGCGGTGCAAAAGGCCTAGATTCAGTGGCGAATGGCAATATCGAAGACTGGCAATGGATGTTTGACACTAATGTGTTGGGTACCTTACGTGTCACCCAGGCATTGCTACCGAAACTTTTAAAAGCTGAAGGCCAAATAATCAATATTGGTTCAGTGGCAGCACACGTACCTTATATTGGTGGTGCTGGCTATAACGCAGCCAAACACGGTGTGGCCGCAATGACTCGAGTGCTGCGAATGGAAACCGCAGATCAACCTTTGCGGGTGTGCGAAATTGATCCCGGTCGCGTACACACCGAAGAATTTTCCCTTATCCGATTTGGTGGTGACAGCGAAAAAGCAGCCAAAGTCTATGAAGGAAACCTCAGCCTGACTGCGGAAGATATTGCGGAAGCAGTCCGGTGGGTCGCATCATGCCCAAAGCATATGAATATTGACACGATGCGAATCATGCCCACCGACCAAATCTAAAGTACAACTTGCCGGCCAACGGTTGGTGTTGGAACCGAGGAAGTTGGTTGCAGCGATTCACCAGCTGGAACAGCACGAGTGTGCCCCCAGCTGCGAATTGCCGCGACTTCCTCCGGGTTGGACTTAGAAAATGGCATGACATTGGCAAACAAATCACGAATATATGCAGCGTCTGGAAGCATAGTGGATTGATGAGCCAACATATCTGATGCAATATCGTGAATAACAGCATCAATATCTGAACCGGCAAAACCTTCTGATAACCCCACTAGATCAGTAACAAGTTCGTGCGGGGGGTTGATATTGATGTATTTGCGGAAGCACATTTGGATAATCTCCTCACGATCTTGGCTTGTGGGAAGATCAACGAAAAAGACCTCATCAAAGCGGCCTTTGCGTAATAATTCCGGGGGAAGCGTAGCAACGTCATTTGCCGTAGCGACCATAAACACTTTCGATGTGGATTCTTGCAACCAAAATAGGAACTGGCCGATAAGCCGCTTGGTAACATTTCCATCACTACCAGTTGAGGCGAGAGCCTTTTCAATTTCGTCGATCCACAAAACACAAGGTGCAACGCGATCCGCAGTGGCAAGAGCTTCGCGAAGATTCGACTCTGACTCACCGACATACATGCCTAAAACCGAACTCATATCCAGGCGATATAAGGGTAGACCCCATTCGTACGCAATCGCTTTTGCAGAGAGAGACTTCCCACACCCAGGGACGCCACACAATAACACACCCTTCGGCGGGTGAAGATTCGAATTAGAAAGATCAGCTTTAATCAACCACTCGCGCTTACGCAGCCATTGCTTAAGATTACGTAACCCGCCAATCTGGTAATCCT
Organism: Corynebacterium freiburgense; assembly: GCF_030408815.1. Lineage (NCBI taxonomy): Bacteria > Bacillati > Actinomycetota > Actinomycetes > Mycobacteriales > Corynebacteriaceae > Corynebacterium > Corynebacterium freiburgense. The sequence goes on from NZ_CP047355.1 coordinate 52,571, forward strand.
CTCGCAGGCGAATCCGTTCAATTCCAGTAAGTTCACCGAAGATCGCATCCTTAAAGTGCGATAACTCCGTGAGATCTTCATTACGAACTTCACCTTTAACAATCAATGTGGCCAAAACATTAATTGCTTCCGCTTCTGTGATCCCAGAAAGCATTTCGGCTGCTTGGCGCATTTCCTGATGTTGCCATTCAATAGGTACAGTTCCACGATGACCTTCGATCATGTCTTCGACGGTTTCAAAAAGTTCATCGGTCGTAGGCAGGTCCAAGGCTACTGTCATACCCAATCGGGAAAGCCCACTCCACACGGGTTTATCTACAACCATAATCAGCGAACCTTGGTGCGGTTCGGCGATTCGAGTCATTTGAGCAAAATGCCGAGCAGTGGGCGTATCTGCAGATAAATCATCGATTTCTGTAAAAACAAAATTTACATTCATACGAGATTTAAATACAGTGCGCGCGTGCTCAAGCACGGAAATCAGAGACTGGTCATCGATGACTGTTTGCCCAGACGACATTTCCCGCAAACCTTCAGCACTGGAATATTCAAAAAAAGGAAGTGATTGAAGTTCCCGCGAAAGTTGCTTCAAAATATCTAAAACCCGTTTCGGTTCGATGGAATTAATAACAATCAGTGGAACCCTGGCTTTGAGATACCGCCGAATAATATCGGTTGTTTCATGATAATTAGGCATGGCGCTATGAACTCTGCTGGTCGATTACCTTGAAAAGACTATTAGAAGTTTGAAAATCTTCATCGAGTACTGCTGTAAGCGGAGATTTTCTCACGAGGTTCAATAACTGCTCACGCTCCCGGTTGTCAATCGAAGAACGTGATGAAGCACGAGCAACACTGGTTTCCAGTTGGTTTTGCCAGTCCTGGATTTTTGCCCGAGCATCTTGAAGCAATGAAGTACGAATTACATCTGGGAGCGATGGATGTTTGCAAAGTTGAATGCGCCGAGCCAGAAGCGCGCGGCTTTGCACAAGCGCAAGCTCAAATTCGTGGAGTGAATTAGCCGTACTTAGTGCCTTTTGCAAAGATTCATTCCACCGAGTATCGACTGCACTTAGCGCACGGTCAATATGTTTGAGCAAACGCTTAAACGTAGGTGGATTAAAACTCTCATCCGTTAATGGAGGCAGTAATGCCAGGGAAACAGTAGAGTCTTCTGCCCATTCCCGAATGGTAAGAACCCATTGTTCGTACACTCCATTGGCTTGAGCCCCGTGAGTAGAAATCATGATGTTGTATTGCTCCGCTGAATAAGGATCCCGCCTGGAGGTTCAGGATTCCAAGTTGGTAAATCACCAGCAATATTACGTTGGCGGCTAAAAGCCGGTTTCTTGCCATCGCGATTTGTACGGTGAATAAGATCGGAGCGATTAAGCAGTTCTTGGTTTTTCTGCTTGGGTGGTTCAACGAAACGCGGGTGACGGCGTTCCCGTCGAATAACCGGCATGGGCGATTCAACTGGTTCAAGGTTTGGTTGTGTCATGAGTTTGAAACTTTCTGCATAGTAGTAGGCCATGTATCAAGCAAGCGCTTTACCTTTTCTTCGTCTTGATCGAGGTCATGGTATTCCAAATGAAGATCAAGAAATTCCGCACGGGTTTCAAGGAGCAAATCCCGAGAAACAAGAAACGCGTTCTCGCGCGCGGTTTCAGCTTCAGCTACTTTCCGCTCAGCGGTTGTCTTTTTGGTGTAGATCCAAAAAGCGGCGCCGCCAGCACCCAAAATAAGGCCTAATAATGCCGAGATAATCCCACCCAATCCCATAACTAAAACTATGAGGATTGCGGCAATAATGGGAAGAACCATCTGAACATTGGTGAATTGAACCTGTTGGATATAACCCTGGAAGGCAGCATTCCATTGTTCTTTTAGTCGGTTTAGGGAGGTTTGCTCGTCTTCAGCTGTACTCGTAGTGAATCGGCCAAAGTTAAATTGCTGGGCAAATCCAGAGTGATTTTCATCCAAGATGATAGTCGCGGCATCCAAGTAGTCTGCCCGGTAGCCTTTGGTAAATTTTGCTAAGCCAGCACGGACATCCTCTAAACCTGTACCAATAGCCACGCGCTGGGTATTTATTGAAACACCAAGAAGCTCTGGATTGATCGCGGCACGAGTTTGAAGTGTGACCGCGTCCAAGGTTTCCTCTAATGCTCGAACGTATTGATCTGCTTTTACTTTCGCGGCGTCAAGGTCGCCGTGAGTGTCCAGAATTGCCTCGTTGTAAGCGACGTCGCGACGAATTGGGAGTTCTTCTTCGTCATACTCGGTGACTAATTGCTCTAAGAGATCATCGAGGGCGTCTTCAATGCGGTCCGTAGCTTGCAATTCGACGTCGCGTATAGTTTCATATTTATCCGCAAAGATGCCAAGCGCAGTAGCAGATTCGATTAGTGTGCGTAAACGCGGGAAATCAGGGCTTAGTTGCGCAAGTTTGGCGTAGTCATCTGTAACGAGTTGCTGCTTATTGCTCATAAACTCGTTGTTCCATTCCTCCGTTTGGGCTTCTACAACAGTAGGCTGCTGACGGAGCATACGGTTCCACTCATGGAGTTTTTCCGAAAGAATGTGCTCGGCAATAGGTCCGAAAGCACCTTCGGCAGCAGCCTCAAGAATGACTGCGAATTCCCGAGTGAGCGAGCCTGAGTCACAGGTCATTAAATAATGCTTAAGCCACTGATTTGCGGCATCAGTCCGCTTTACGCGACGCAACACTAAAGCGAAAAACAATGATGTTTTTGCTTGATCGCGGTTATAGGCTTCCTTGAGGGACTTTTCGCAAATTTCCTGGTCATCACGTGACCATGCGGCAAGACCAACTAGTGCGGGAGCGAGCCAGTATCGCGGGCTTTGAATCATGAGTTCTTCTGAAACCTGGGATACCACTTCGTTTGTAACATTGCCGACGTCGAATGCCTGCAATACACCAACACTGGTTCGGCGTACCACGGCGTAATGCCCGTACTGGCGATCCAATTCTGCCTTCAGATTGCCAATCTTTGTTTCTGCGCGCTGGACAGCAGCAGTACGTTCTGACTCCTTAGCGTATTTCTCGAATGCTTTTCTTAATTCGCGGAGTTCGTTTCGCGTTGAGTCGAGATCGACAGCCATGCTCCCCACTTGGCCTTCGACGCGAATAATATCACCGCGGATTACCTCGATATTTGAATTTACGGTATCGAGTGCGTTCAATACAGGCGAATAGTCAATTCTTATACTATTGCTCACGAAATCTCCTAGGAAATGCTGCGTGTTGGAGGTTTACTAACTCGGTGATCCATCGGCTGAAATCGGGATAACTTCACCGTCGGAATACACTTCTACGAATTCGTACGCGCCGGAAAGGATAAAAGGGCGTGCTTTATCGTAGGGCGGAGGTGGTGTTTCGGCACGTGTATAGTGCTCGATAATATTACCTGTAATTGTGAGGCGATGATCAATATACGGGTGCCCTAAGTAGCACTTACTAAATAATCCAGTAAGTACGCCGCCCATGCGCTCTGCATACGCATTTTCGATCCACTGAATAAGTTCAAGACGGTAGGCATCGTCTTGAGTGTGGTCCAAGTTGCGCACCGCTTGCAGAATTTCTGCCGAACGAATCTTTCTGCGATTCTCTAGTTCGAATGCATTTACGGTTGTTTTTTGAACACTGGTTTGCTGCATAATGTCTAGAGGGCGAAAACGGCTACGTGAGCGGCCATTGTTCACAAAAGGTCTCCTTTGTTGGTCTTCCGGCAGGCGGTTTGGAGTGGCGCAAGGCTCGTACGGAAATCAAGTGCAAGAGCATCGTATAGGATGTAAAGAAGTTTTATATCTAATTCTCAATATTTTTTACAGTGGGGGATAAAATAGGGGAGGATTCAATATTGATACCTTTAAAATTTCACGGATAACTATTGAAAATAGGAGATTGATAATCGATCCTATTTCAGGTGATTTATGTCACATCTTGCCCTCTCGGGGTAGGGTTACCTCCATTTTTAGGTAGGGGTATGTATTTAAAATAATGACACGTATCATAAATTATTTTTTACAGCACTAGTGCTTTGTTTTTGTGTTTTATTATTCATATAGCAGTTTAAACTTGTTGTAGGTGTGAATTTCGGGCATATTTGAAGTTTTTACCGCATGGGCTACGCAAAATGTATTGCACGTATTCATGTTGCTTGCCGTTTAAATGCATGTTGTTTTCGCTGCTTATCGGCGTCCGCGGGGGTGGCGGTTTATATTGCGCTAAAGGTGCTTTGACCTGCATTATTGCTGTTTTTTAAAGCGATTATTGGGTAGAATAATTACTAACAGGGTGGTTAGTGTTTCGGAGGAGATACGGGATGGGTGCCAAAGCGATAAACGCAATTCCAGTCTGCTTTGCCATTCACGACCCTAAAAACCTTTTAGGTGCTTCCGAAGTAGTACAAAATCGGGAATTTCTTAGTTGCTATCTTTTAGCAACCCATGGTGTAGACGCATATGCAACGAATATGCGTGAATTGGTAAAGGAATTTTCTGCTCAATCAGGATTATATTCCGAAGAGCGAATGAATAATATCGTAGGTGCGTGTTTTTTACTGCACCACTATTTACCCCAAACAAAAACACTTGGCTTAGAGTTGGGGCACCTTGACTATCGGATGCTTCGTGCAATTTGGCAAGGAGTGATGATTGCTCCCATAGCTCCCGAGGACACAGAAATTTGGGCGCAGCTCGACGCGGTACTTGTAGAAAAGCTCACGCCAAGTTTGCCGAACCAAGCTTTACCTACGCCCACAAATATCAAACGGGCTTTGCAAAATGAACTCGTGCGGCTCGGTTGTTATGAAGATTTTGAAGAAGCGGAAACCGGGGCGGTAGATTTTGATTCTCCAGATTGCATATACGGAGTTGAACTCTTAGCAACAAAAAACCCTTCAGTATCAGTTCTTTCGGTTACTATGCCCGCAGACGAGGCAGTCGAAGCCAAATACACTATCGAGCTAGATGCAAAAGAATTTAAAATCCGTCAAGACCAAGTAGTATCCAACCGACTTTGCGGTGAGGCAAAAATCCGTGAGGATGTACGCCAAATCCGCATTATCGGTGTTGGACAACTGACTCCAACCACAACGGCGGAACTTGTAGAAGCCGAAACAATCGGAGTACTTACCCCGAAGCAGCGCGAGCGACTAATGCGTAGCACACACGTGCATTACAGTGACGCAAACGACGTCGCAAAGCAATGCCATGATACCCACGATCCCAGCATTGACCAGCGAGTAGCAGTACGTTTGCGGGATGGGAACTGTCGCTTTCCGGGCTGCAATGTGGCGGCGCGATTTTGCGATATCGATCATGTGATCAACCATGAAGCAGGCGGCTGGACCACTATTAGCAACCTGCAATGCCTCTGCCGTGATCACCACAACTACAAGACTGATCGTAATGCCAAGGCAACCTCCGATATTTATGGAAACATTACCTGGCAGTTCGGCGAAAGCCTCACAATCAGCACGAAGCCAATGGGCCCACTTGCCGGACATATCGCGGGGATGGAACAAGGAATCGAAACAAGGCATTCGAAACGCACCAAAAGCGATGAACATTACGACGCCCCGCCAATTCGTAATGGTTTTGGGCGGTGGGGAACAACATTAGCGAGCTTCCGGGAAAAACAAAGGGACCGGCACGTCGAAAAGATGACCGAACGTATGTATCAATTGCGTGACTGCAATGATATACCGCGGCTGACAGACAAAGATATGCCCATCAATATAGAAGAAGACGAAGACTACTATCCAGACCCGCTATATCCTGGGCCGCCAGACGAATACGGTCTGCCATACTAACCATTATGGATTTTGCGACCTTCATTGGGCTTCTTTCGGTTTGGCTTGCCGCGATTGCTAGTCCCGGGCCTGATGTGGTGCAAATACTTCGCTTGGGGGCACGGGCACGTGCAGATGGTGTGGCGTGTGCAATCGGAATTATGATCGGAAACTCAGTGTGGATCCTAGCTAGCCTTTTTGGTCTTTCCGCGCTGGTTAATACCCACCCGATTATTTTGACGTTTATGAAAATCATTGGAGGAAGCTATCTACTCTGGATAGGTATCAACGCCTTTAAAAGTAATGGTGCAGAATTAGTGACCACAGCAAGCGGAATGAAAGCCAATGCCCTTCGCCTAGGCATCTTTACCAATCTTTCAAATCCAAAAGCGCTTATCTTTTTTGGGGCGGTATTTGCACAATTTGTCCAACCTGAAATGAGCTACCTAGTGTCAATTTTTATTGCGGCTACGTTGATTCTTGCGGGCCTCGCTTGGTTTGTAAGTGTGGCGCTTGCAGTGCAAAAAGCTTCGGGGTTTCTTCAACGCAATTCCGGCATAATGGAAAAGCTATGTGGCCTGGTTTTTGTGGTGCTTGCGTTGGTCATGCTCTATGGCGGGTTTCACGAACTGACGTTGAAAAACTCCTAAGGCGCGGGAAGTGAAAGAAACGAATAGACTTATCTTTATGGATGAACTCTTTGATGTCGCTATCCGCGATGAGACGATCAAACTAGGACAGTTTGTAAAGTTGGCGAACCTCGTCGAAACGGGCGGTGAGGCTAAAGAGCTCATAGCACAAGGGCAAGTTACAGTGAATGGGATTGTAGATACGCGCCGCGGCAAAACCCTCAGAGACGGTGATGTAGTGGCTGTTTCAGGGCAAACCGCACGAGTCCGTGCAAATAGTTTAGAAGAAGGAGAAAATGATTTTGATGAAGAAAAGTGGAGGAACATGTAATGCCGGCATTCATGGCTGAGGGCGGTATGCCGTATTGGATTGACCTCATTACATCTGATATTCGCCGTGCGGCGAATTTTTATAATCAATTACTTGGCTGGGAATTCGAGGAAACAGCACCAGGTTACCGCATTGCCCGAGTGCAAGGCTTGCCGGTAGCGGCAATTGTTGAAAAACCAAGTGACGAACAGCTCCCAGATACGTGGGTAACGCACTTTTTAGCAGACAATCTTGATGCAGAAGTAGCCCGCGCTAATGAGTTAGGTGCTCGAATCCTTATCGAGCCGGCAGAGATTACGTTTGGCAGAATGGCTATTCTTGTGGACCCATCTGGTGCCTTATTTGGACTTATTGAGCCTTCCAGCGAAGAGGCTTTTATTGCAGCGGGTGAACCAGGCACACCTGTATGGCACGAACTAACGTGCACTACAGCGTATTCTGCAGCATGCGACTTTTACCGTGGATTATTCGAATGGACTACCCATGAAATGGATGGATTTCCATACACAACGGCGCTTGTTGAAGGCTCACCATTTGCAGGTATTTGGAATGCAGAAAAGAACTTTCCCCCAGAAATTCCTTCATTCTGGCAAACTTACCTAGGCGTAGCGGATATTGAAGAAGTGGTGGAGCATGTAGAGGAATTCGGTGGTGAGGTAATTCGCGAACCTTGGGATTCAGACTTCGGCCATTTAGTAATTATTGCCGACGCCACCGGGGCTACCGTTACATTGGCAAAGGTTGACGCACCGGTGGAAGAAGGTCACGAATCCGATCCGTTGCAGGGGATTGACCTTAGCGGGATGCCAGGAAATTAGCGGCATCTTGAATGCGTTGTCGGGCAACTTCTGGCGTACTAATGAGATGATCGCTCAAATATTCTAAAACTTCGCCTTGTGGTGCTATGTCGCCGCGATTGACCTGGATACATGTAGGTGGCCAGGATTCAGAGTCCGGCAGGGCGCCTCGGGGGCGGGTGAGGAGCAGGGCGTCGATAAGCGAATGTATAGCAATAGCAAATGGTGCAGCTGACGACGCCGCCCATACGGTGATTTGTGGCGCGTTTATATAGTGGATTGCCGCCGCAATCTGGTCCGCATTATCGGGGTAGCCAATATCCAGAATTGTAGTTCCAGAAAGCTCAGCGGCTGCAGCTACCTCAGGCCGCCAGAAATTCTCTAAAGCTAAATCACCACCCTCACCATGGCAACTAATAGCCCAGGCACCAGTAGGATTACTGGGCGTAAATTGCACTGCCCCAAGCTCTGGAATATCAGTGGGGGTAACATTACCCAGGAATACAACACCGGGCATTGTGTGATCGACGGCAGATCCAAGCATCATCATTGCCGCGTGGGTAATTCGATCCGGGAGGTGAGCAATCCAACGATCTAAATCCTCCGGATTATTAGGCTCAGGGTAGTGCTCGCGAATATACCAACTCAATTGGTCGAGCTGCTCCTCAGGTGACAATCCCTTTTCATTTCCGCCAATATGGAATTCCTGCCCAGTGGTATTCATGGTGAACACTTTACGTTTGCTTTAACCTAGCGCCGAAAATCAGGCCAATCACCCACGATAATAAGATCAGGACCCCACACAGCAATACACAGTACAACCACGGAACTTCAGAGAAATCCAGTGTATTGCTGCTATGCAGATCTGTGGTAAACGACAAAAAACTGTAGTAAAAAAGGCCTGCCAGGGTGCCAAGAGTGCCAAGAATAAGACCTTGCCCTCCACCGTATTTGCGCAATAATTTCGGATCTGCCCCGAGGGCAAGCATGGTTTTTGTGTCACGTTCGGCCTCTATGCCTGCGAGAATGACCACAAGGAAAACCACGAACATTGTTAAAAGCATTGACATTAGGACTGGTGGAATAAATAAGTACATGAAATTAAATGGGTTTGAGGTTGAGGCGACTCGCTGTAAATAAGTGCTAGGCGAATCTGTATTTGGAATAATCCATTGGTCTATAGCATTATCGATAATAAAATTTTCAACCCACTGAAATTCCTGTTCACGCCAAAGTTTTGCGCTCTCAAAGACGGGTACGTAGCCCAAAGATCGAGCAGTATCTACCGACATAAGGCCTATATATGACTCAGGCAGGTTTTCCGTACTTGTAAAAACATGCCCCGGTACTTCTTTGACGTCTGATTGAGGTGGCGGCCCATTTAATAGGTCATGGTAATTTCCAGATCCTTCGAGTATTTTCACCTTGCCGTCCCGCAATATGGCAGGGTGGTTTACGACGATTTTCCCTTCCCCTAGGCTTTTCGACGCCGCGTTCGCTGTTTCTGCACTAAACAAATCGGGCCGAATCGCAGCCAGGAATTTTGGAGCATTAGGGTCAACGATAATAATTGATCCATGCTCAGGGTAACGGTGGTTTTCTAAAAGCGCTTCATATGATGCGGAATTGGGGAACCGTGATTCTTCAGTTTGATCTCCGGAAGGTAATCGGACACTAAGGAATTTTATTTCATAGGTGTCTTCTGTATATGGACGATAAACATTTACTCGTTCTGGAGTATTAAGCTGACGTTGCAGTGAATGAATATAGGAATCGTACGGAGCTGCATCAATGGAATTGGTAAATGTTTGAACGGAGACTGCATTATTAAAGGCGGTACTTGACTCCGCAGAAGGATCTTCTGTAGCAAAAGAAACAAACCCAAACGCAAACATTGTTGCGCCAGTAATAGCCGCAATTGCAGGAACTGTTCGATGATAATTTCGAACTGCATCTCGGGCTGCAAGGCGCAATGACAATGGCAGGTAATGGCTAGTCTTACCGAATAAAAGTACAAGAGTAGTAGTGCTAATAATGCCTGAAATTACCGCGATAATGAGCCAAATTGGGAATGGAAGAAACGCTTCGGTGGCAATCCCAATTCCTGCAAGCAATGTAATAATAGGGGCAATTACGTGGTGGAGGCGTAATCTGCGCATATGTATCGACGTCCCACCCGCCAGCGCGGTCACTGGATTAAGCTGTTGTGCACGTAATGCTGGTACAAGAGCTGAAAAGATACCGCATATTATCGCGAATACAACAACAAGAAGCGTCACATCCCAGGGCCAGCGTATAGTGCCAATATCCCCCGACTGTTGGAACGCCCATAAACTCATTGTGATTGATGCAAAGATTCCGAAAATAGAACTGCAGACTCCGATAATAATACCCTCCGCTAGCATTATATTTCGAAAATCTGAGGGCTTTGCACCAATAGTGGAAAGCAGCCCCAATGTTTTTAGTTTTCTATTTGCCGATACTGCAAAAACCGGTCCGACAATACAAGCAATAAATACTAGTACCAGAAACCAAAGTGCGAACCATGCAATAAATTCTTCAGCTGAATATATATTGCTGAAATAATCCAAAACGATTGACGTTGGTTCATCTTGGAGAGCCGCATGACGTGTAATGGAAACACCAGTATTTGACGGGTCTTGCTCGATCGAATTACTAGAGGTCCACGTAACTGTTGTATATGTAGGAAGGTCGGCAGTAACAATATCCTCCGCTTTAGGAGTGTTAAACGGAATATCTTCGGGATGAATTGTAGTGTTTGAGGCGAATTCTTTGACCGTTAAATTCTTTTTCGTATCTTGAAACTTGAGTGTTATTTGATCGCCAATAGTAGTATTCGTCATTTGGCGAATCTGCTCATCAAGGATAATCGTTCCTGGTTCCGGTACGGCAGCATTTTCCTTGCGCGTCTGTGCTTGGGAACTTTTTATTTCCGCAACTGATCTGGTCCCTGATTTCCCTTTGACTTCAGCATTGAATCTAAATTCCGGATAGAAAGAGTTCGCTAATTGGTCATTATCTCCTAGTGTCTTGCTAATGCGTTGACGGTCTGTTAATTGAATAACATCTTCATATTCATTTGAAGGTATGCAGTAGTAATGATTAATTCCATCATCGCAACGGCTGTTTTCAATGTATGCGGTGGCTGCTGGAGGGGAATTATCAATGGTGCCATCGTCATTATAGGCGAGAGTAGCAAATGTCATAATTGCAATAATCGGAACGCTGAAAAGCGCGCCGGTAAATAATGAACGCCATTTATGCGATATAACATCACGCCAGGCAAGGCGAAAGGCAATCGATAGATGATTCATTTTGGCTCCGTATTTCGAATAGTAAAAGCGCCATAGCTAAAGCTTGCAATAATAGAAACCAGGGGAGTACTGACTGCGAGTAGGGCCATGAGTTCCCAAGGTTGATCTAGTGTTCGCATTTGGTTTGCCCCCAAAGCCATGAAAATGCCAGCAAACAACAATCCAGCGAGTGTTCCCAATAGGCCAATGCTTGCCCCTTGGCAAAGGCAGAATCGAATGATGGTGTTTCGAGTAGCGCCAATGCTTAACATCGTTTGAATATCTCGACGTGATTCACCAGCGGCAAGGGTAACAATTACCACCGCAATGCCTATGGTGGTTAGCCAACCTGCAAACGTGATTAAGTTTTGATCTATTTTCTGTCCGATATCCGGGCCTGATGTTTGGATACTAAGAAACTCACTTTTCATTGTTTGCAGTTTGAGCAGTTCATGCCAAGTAAGATCAGAATTTCGTGCAAATAGAGTTCTTTGATAAAAAGTTTCGTATCCTAGTTGTTCAATTGTTTTTTTACTAATTAAAGCGTGGGCATGAAGCAGTGATTGTCCTTGAGGGCCAATAAGATGTCCTTTAAGTTTATGAATTGAAGTTTTTCCATCCTCTGTAAGGTAGACACTTTGATCTTTACCTTCTAGGAGAGAAATACTATCGACGACAACTTTGCCTTCCTTCAAAGCCTGGACTGCTGCTTCGGTTTGTGCAACTGGATATTGCTCTGGATAAAGGTGATGCAATAGTTGGGGCATTTCCGGATCTACGATATAAAGATTCGATGTGGGGGTGTAATAAATTGAATCACGCAAGAAATCAAAATGTTCGAATTTTTCTGTGTATGTAGTGCCATCCTGTGTCATCGCGCTGATGTGGAAGCTACTAGTATTTGAAGCTAATTGCGCGGAATACGTGTTTGCTTGTGCCTGTGTGCTGTAATCATGTTTGATTTCTTCGAGTTTTTGATCGAATGGAATCGTTGTAGCAGATTCTAACCCTGCTTGTGCATAAATAACTCTCGGTGGAGTCTGGTAATACCATTCTTGTTCAGCATTAATTGTCCAAGCAATACTTAAAGTAATAAAGGTTGATCCAATAAGTGCTGCTGTAGCTGGCATTACTCTTTGATAGTTTCTTTGAGTATCCCTTAGTGCCATGCGTTCTGGCGGCGCGAGAACCCGAGCAATAACAAGCAGAATAGAAAGGAATATTGGCGCACTCAATATTGTGCATATGGCAGCGGCAACGATTGCTACTAAAATTAAGAGTAAATCTTCGGCAGTGTGGAAAATCGCCATAAAACATATTGCAAGAATCGGCGGAATAAAATGGTAGAAACGTACTTTGGAAATACTAAAGTTCGATCCTCCTGCAAGCGCTAGAACTGGATTTGCTTTGCTGGCGTGTATTGCGGGCATTACAGCGGCAACGATTCCACTGATAATGCACACAATTGTTGCTGCAAGCAGATAATCCCAAGGGAATCTGCCTATATGCAGCCACCATGGTGAACTGATCACAAGCCCAAGAAAAAGGCCGAGAATAGAGACGATACTTGCTTCAGCGAATGAAATGGCTCCCAGTTGGATGCGGTTTGCGCCCTGGGCGGCCAATAAACCTAAACTGGCGAGGCGCCGACGTGCGGATACTGTAAAGATTGGGCCGGCCATGCACGCAATAAGAAGGAGCCCAAGTATAAATACTATGAGGACAGCAAAATGATCTTCGAATGAACTTCCAGCAATAGTTTCCCAAGCGTAAGGGGTGACGTTGGTGGTTACTTTCCGATTAGGTCCGTAGGCACTGACTTGGTAATCGGAAGAATCGTAGTCTGAGTACTCTCGGGTTACCCAATAAGCTTCAATCTGGTTTGGAAGTGAAGCAGATTTCAAATCTTCTTTTGCAGGTAAACTCAGTGGAACATCGTCGATTGGGATAGTTGAAGTTGAAGAGCCAATGTTTGCCACATTAAGAGTAATTTCTTTTTCTTCGATGCGAAGTGGGATGCGGTCGCCGATCTTCGCACCAAGAACAAATGCGGTTGCGTTATCTAGATAAATTTCCCCATTGTTTGGTATTTCGTTATATAAATCTTGCCGATTATGTATTGCGTTTACGTTTATCTTCGTGTTATTCCCATTTATTCCTGAAGCGACAAACGAGATGTGATATTCGGGCACGAGCGAAGCGGCGAAATGAGTATTATTTGGCTGGGATAACTTGATTCGTTCTATATCTGGAATATCATTGAGCTCGAGTTTAGAACTGGGAAGGCAGTTATAATCCTGAGCTGATGTCCCTTCGCCACAAGCTCGATGGCGGACGTATACCCTGTTCAGAGTATCTTTTTGGGTGGTCTCATGCACTGGATAGGAATATGGCATTAAAACAACCAAGGTAAAAGTTACAGGGAGAGCAAATAGCAGAACCGCTAGGAAGGTGCGGAATTTATTTCTTCGAATATCTCTCCAAGCTAAACGATATGCAAGGCTAATCTGGGTCATTGCGTCGTTCCTTCGATTTTCCCATCACGAAGATAGATAACCCGATCCGCAAAAGCGGCAAAGCGAGGTTCGTGAGTTACTAGTAGACCGGCGGCGCCTTGATCGACACGGGTGCGTAAAAGCTGCATTACAGATTCTGCTGTATTGGTGTCTAAGGCACCGGTAGGTTCATCAGCAAGGATCAGCTTTCGGCCGCCGACTAATGCTCGGGCGATTGCTACCCGTTGACGTTGACCACCGGAAACTTCGGAAGGAAAACGGTCGGCTATTTCGGGCATTCCTATTTCTTGTAGGGCTTCAAGCGCCAGTACGCGTGCCTGAGTGCGGGAAGTTTTCCCTAGTTCAAGGGGGAGTGCGACATTTTCTGCAATAGTGAGGGTTGGGACGAGATTGAAATCTTGGAATACAAACCCAACGTGCTCTCTACGGACATGTGCTCGTTGTCGTGGCGAAAGGGTGGATACATCTTTACCTTCAATCAGGATTCTGCCGTTTGTGGGTGTATCCAAAGTGCCAGCGACATTTAATAACGTGGATTTTCCGGCGCCAGATGGGCCCATGATTGCAACAAGTTCACCGTAATCGACGGTGAGCGATACCTGGTCAAGCGCGTGGATTGTGTTTGGCCCGTCGTTATGAAGCCGGGTAACGTTTTCGAGTACTAATGCGGGCATATTAGCGGTCATGGGTTTATTTCCTTCGCAGGGCTTAAGGTTTCGATATGGTCGAGCCATCGAGCTTCGGCTTCAAGGTCGAAGATCCTACGTTCAAGTAGTAGGCGTTGTGCACTTCGTGTCGGTTGAGTTTCCGCTTTCATGCGGGTTATTTCTCGTAATTCAGCCATGGTGGCTTCACGTTGATTTTGGATAATTTCCTTAATGTTTGTATCCAGTAGTGCCGCCATAGAAAGTTTGATTACAAGTTCGTCCCGGTCATCACGAGTTTTTAATGTTGGTTTTCGCCACCACTGGACGAGCGTTTGCTTTCCCAACTCCGTGATTTGGTAAATTTCGGCATTTCTTCCAGGAGTGCCAGATTCAGTTCCAATGTGTTCGATAAGACCGTCACGGTGAAGGCGCTGAATGGTTTGGTAAACCTGGCCGACGTTAATAGGCCAGGTTCCATGAGTTTGTTTCTCGAATAATTGACGTAAATTTCCAACACCCGTGGGCTTTAGGCTGATAAGACTCAGCAGCGCGTTTCTGATTGTCATTAAAGTATCCTCTGATAGTTACCGAGTAACTTACTTAGTAAGTTACTCGGTAAGTTTAAGATTGTCTAGTGTTTTCAAGTTCTTAGGTGGTTTAGCGCTACCATCGTATTTTGAGTAATAATGACACGAACACAATCAAAGGAAGAATGAGATGAGCATGTTCCAAAAAGCAAAGGAATTTGCCAAGGCAAACCCAGACAAAGTTGATATGGTTGTGGAGAAGGTCGGTGACGTTATTGACCAGAAGACGAGCGGCAAGTTTGTCGGTGCTGTTGATAAGGTTCAAGAAGCAGTGAAAAAGAATTTGAAAAGCTAGGGTAATAAAAATGGGCGCCCTCAAGCGCCCATTATCTATACGGGGATTACCAGATCACTACCCGTTCTTCCAGATGGATCCAAGACTCACTTTCGGGTTCAACTTCAAAAGCGGTATAGAACTCTGGAATATTAGCTGCAATAATATTGCACCGGAATTCCGCAGGTGAATGAGGATCTATGGCGAGTGCTTGTGCGGCGTATTCGGGGCGTGCGGCGGTACGCCAAATTCGAGCCCAAGATAGAAATAGCCGCTGTAGACCGGTGTATTCGACGTCCCGCAATTCCGGATCAGCACCATCGGTGTCCACTTTTTTTCGAATATCGGTATCAAAAGTAAGGCCGCGATCGTCAAGGTAGCGTTTATAGGCAACTACGGCAATGCCAAGTCCACCGAGGTCACCGATGTTTTCACCGAGGGTGAATCGACCATTTACGCCTTGGGTTTCTGTACCACGAAGAACGCTCGGGATCTTACCGTCGAATTGTTGGACGAGCTTTGCGGTTAATACCTCAAAGGCTGCACGATCTTCGTCGGTCCACCATGATTTGATGTTTCCGTCGCCATCAAATTGGCTGCCTTGATCGTCGAATCCATGACCTATTTCATGGCCTATGACCGCGCCGATTGCGCCGAAGTTGGTCGCGGCGTCGCCATGAATTGTGTAAAACGGTTCACGGAGAATAGCAGCAGGAAACGTTATATCATTCACACTGGGGTTATAGAACGCATTGACAGTCTGTGGTGTGGTGATCCATTCATTTAGATCGACAGGTTTTCCGAGTTTTTGTAGTTCGTAATTGGTATTCACGCGCATGGCGGCACGAATGTTTGCAAGTAGGTCTTTGCCTTGCGGTGAAAACTCTAAACTTTCATAGGTGCGCCAAGTTTCCGGATAGCCGATTTTTGCCCGGAACTTGGAAAGTTTGACCAATGCCCGCTGCTTTGTTTCCGAGGTCATCCATGGCAGATCGGAAATTCGTTCGTTATAAGCTTTCAGGAGGTAATCCACGAGCTCGAGCATCTCTTGCTTAGCCTCGGGTGGGAAGTGTCGTTGTACAAAATGCTTGCCAATTTCGTGTCCAACAGTGGCTTCGGCCAGGGCCAAACCGCGCTTCCAGCGTTCGCGTTGTTCGGTGGCGCCAGAAAGTTCGGTACCAAAGAAATCAAAATCAGCCTTGGAAATTTCTGGGCTTAAGTATTCTGCGCGGGAGCTCAAGATATTCCAGGTCGCCCAGAGTTTCCAAGTGTCTAATGGTTCGCTCTGCAGAAGTTCCTCCAGGTGATCCACAAATGAAGGCATTCGCGTAATCATTGGTGTTTCTGGGATTTTTGCGCCTTGCAGAATTGTCTGGGCAAGCGGCGGTAGCTTGTAATCTGGGTTAAACGTTTTTAAAGCGTCGCGGCTATCCACTACATTCCAGTGCCCTGCGGCGACCTTAGTTTCCAAGGAAACAATAAGGCCCGCGGCGTCGGCAAGCGAGTACCCCAGCAACCTTTCAGACGGCAAAAAACCCAACATTTTTTCAATATGGGTACGGTATTTAGCCAGGATATCGGCGTATGCACTATCCCGGTAGTAAACCTCGTCGGGAAGACCTAAACCTTCTTGATCAATATATAAAATGGCATTTGTCCCATCTTGGCCGGTGTCTTTATTCACCCAAAAACCAAGAGGAGCCCCAACACCAATAAAATTCAGTTCACCTAATGCGTGAGCAAAGGCTTCTGCGGTAGTTGCGGCGTCAATCAGGGCGAAATCCTCATTAAGGGCTTTAATTCCTATGGATTCAATTCCCTGCGTATCCATAAAAGAGGTATAGATCGTTGCCGCCAAAGTGTCGGTCGTTTCCACGATTTCCCGAACGTCAACTTCGGATTGGTCACGAAGCTGATGGAACATTCCATCAATGCCACGATCAGCGGGAATGGTATGAGTGTCAAGCCATTGTCCGTTTGCAAGGCGGTAAAGATCTTTCATGTTTGCCCAGTGTAATGGAATAGCCTTATGAGGGAATCATGCTGAAGCGCGAAGCGGGAACTCTGTGTGGCCAAGCTCACAAAAATTACTTAATCGTTTAAGCTTTCGAATGGTGCTCTAAAAGTGCAGGCTAAGAGCATTCTATTCAGCGTGAATTTTCTAACTTTTAATCTCCGGTAAAGAATTAATGATGTAGCGCGTGTTAAAGCTGTGACTAATGTGACTTGTGGGGTACATTAAGCCTCATGATGTTTTCCCCAAAGGCCCTAACGCGCAATATCACAGGAATTTTCCTGGTAGTTGCTCTTGTCATCGCCTTTATTGCGGTGCCAAAAGCAAAGGCAATCGAGCTTGGTGCACCATCTGGTGTGGATGTATCAAGCTGGCAACACCCCGGTGGTGAAGGCATCAATTGGAAAATGGTGCAAAGTGATGGATACAGTTATGCCTTTATAAAAGCGACCGAAGGTATAAATTATCTAAACCCCCATTTCGCCTCCGATTCCCGCCAAGCAATGGATGCTGGAATGATTATTGGTAGCTATCATCTTGGTCGCCCAGGTGTAAGTGCAACAGCCCAGGCTGCGGCGTATGCCGCTGTTCTTGCCAGCCAACCGCAGCCATCGCTACCTCCAGTGCTTGATATTGAATATAACGATGGTGTTGGTCCCGCTCAAATGCAAGCTTGGGTGCGTGAATTTGTAAAAGAAATAGAGCTTTTAACAGGGCGTAAACCAATTATTTATACGTACCGTTATTTTTGGGAACAGCAGATGGGCAATACCGATGAATTCAAGGACTACCCATTATGGATGGCCGCCTATCAAAATAGTGCACCAACAACGCTTCCTGGTGGCTGGGACTATATGACATTCTGGCAGCGTTCAAGCACGGGAAGGGTTGCCGGAATTAATTACGATACTGATCTAAACCTTTTTAATGGTAGCCGTGGCGAGCTCGATGATTTTGTTAAAGGTAATCATGTTCAACTCGGAAACCTTCTTAACCCTTCAATGAGCATTGATAAAATGCCAGCGCTTGAAGTGATGTCTAAAGAAAATCCTGAACTGGTCAAGGTTATTTTGGCGGTAGCGGCAGGAGCGGTGACAATAAGCGCGCTGATTGCGGTGGCACGGGATGCTGGTTTAGATGTTGCCCCTGCTGAGGAGTTAGCAAAAGTGGTTCAGCACCAAGTGGATACTGGTAAACTTCCAGTTGAAGATCTGGAAATAATGTTAGATCGTGCTAAGTATAGTATTGGTGATTTGATTAGGCTGCTTGAAGCTATAGAAGCTCAGCAAGCTTAACGAACGTATCAAAGTCGCGGCGCTCGGGGAAGGCGCCGCGACTTTGATCTTTCTGCACTTTTGCTATTGATTGATTTGCATTTTGCCAGGGCTCCACAGTCCTGAACGAGTATGCGTTTGATAATCAATCTTGGCTGGGACGGGTTCTTCACCTACAGAATTTGTGCGTAGAGAATATGTTTCAAGGGAACCCCAGTCACGCTGCCAGTCATTATTAAGGTACGTAGGAACCTCAAGTGACTTACTGGTAGCTTCAGAAACCCCCATAATCCCGCCGCCATTAAAATCTTGCCAAGGTGAAAGCGTAACTTTTCCAGGGTGATCTGGGGAGATACGGTATTCAGGCAATTCCGTAACGCCCGCATAATGGTAGAACGTTCGTTGACATGGGAATTGCAGCGCCACAGACCAGTCGAGGAGACCAGGTGTTTCTGGCTCAATCACATTGGTCATGCGGGTAAGACTTGGGACCCGTGGAGGAGTGAATGCCAACCATTGATCGGTGTCTAGGCTTGAATCAGACGCAACAATGCGTACAACGTCAGCTTCTGGCGGAAGCGAATCTAATGGAACGCGAAGATTCCTCCAGGAAGGAGAAGGGCCAATATCGTATGGTTCGATCGTTCCGAGTTTTTCAATATCGTCGCCATTACCATTTTTGGTGCGACCATATTCAACTACCAGTTTTTGGCCGTCTTGCTCTACACCATTGATATCATCATGCTTAATACGGCCAGCTGCGGAAATCACCAAAATAGGTGCATCTGCTTTGCGCTCAGGTAAGGAATACCAGGTGGTTTTCGTGCTTGCGGGGAATTGGGCGCCTACAGTGTAAGAACCCACAACCGGAATGGTTTTATAGTCCAGGTTGTATGGTAACTCGGCACGGGAACCATTGATACCAGTGTCCGGACGAACACCACCAGTAATACCCGCAGATTGTCCTGCACCCTCACCAGAGCCAGTTTCATTTTCCTCGGTGGATCCAGCGATGGAACCCGCAGAAGTACCGCTCGTACTTACGCCTTCTGTGCTGATATACACCGGAATATTATTGGACTTAAAGTTGCTTTCTTCAGACGTGATGAGTGAATCACCCAGTGCACTGCCATTTGCTGGAGTAAGGAACGATTCATTGGTGTTGTTTTCCACCATGACATCTGAAGCTAGTGCACAGTGATCCCCAGTAAACGTGCGAAGATTCCCTAGGCCCACAGTGTATGCAGGATATTGGGAGATAAAGCCTTTTGTTAGGGAGGCGATAGAGAATAGCACTACTAGTGCGGTCATAACCATAACCGGGGCATTGAGGACGCCGTGGGTTTTGCGGCGCTCTTGTTTGATTTCGCCACCAGCCGCTGTTTTGCGGATATCGTCAATAAAGGAGAGATACGTTCCTGCCGCAAGAACAAGCAGGGAGAGCACCAATATCACAGTATTGGCTTCAATATTCTTTAGCTGGATTGTTTTGTCATACCAAGGGACACCAAAGCTGGATACGTACCACCAACCATTGGTTCCAGCGAGGGTATTCGCGGTAATAAAAAGAACACCGCCGGCAGTAAGTACGCGTAGCCGCTTTGATTTTGAAAGCTGATGCGCGAGTGCTACTGCCCCGAGACCAGCAATTGCAGCGCCGATGCCCGCGTATACACCGAAGTGGTGAGACCACTTTGTGGGTGTAAACATCATAAAGAACATCGTGCCGAAAATTACCAGCAGGAGTCGGCGTGATGGATCAGGATCACTTCCCGGAACTCGACCATGTCGGAGCATTGCTGCCACAACAATGGCAACGCCGACGAACATCATAATCACAGCGAAACGACGTGTGAATGAGCCGTCTACGTTTTGTTGTAGCAGGGTTTCATAACGAACCCACTCGTCGTACCAGTGCAGTGAAGGTCCTTTTGCGCTACGTACACGAATAGATTCAATTACTGTGGCGAGTGTTTGGTCGCCAAAAACTGCCAGAAGAATTGCTGTTCCTGAGGCTAAGAATGGTGCGCACATGGCGAAAATATCGCGTTTTGTTTTGGCTCTACGTACAACGATTCGCACGAGGCCTGATAGGCCTACTAATAAAGCCGACACAGCCATAAGCCCTGTAGGGCCAGCTCCTAATGAGACTGTAGCAATAATGACACCAATAGCTCCTGGGAGGAGTCGTTGCATTGCAATTGCACGTTCGATTGATACCCAGGTAAGCAAAGCACCAAGGGCAATTACAGGTTCTGGGCGTAAACCATTGTTGTATACCAACCAGAAACTCAGGAAGGCAAAGGCAGATGCCCAGTGTGCAACACGCCGCGAATTAATTCCTTCGCCTAGGCGGGGGAGCACTTCCCGGCTAAGAATCATCCAGATAAGGATCCCTGCGATAAAGCCAGGTAGGCGCATCCAGATTGATGCTGTGGAAATTCGTGCCATTAACCCCAATAGGTCATAGTATGGTGCGCCAAATGGGGACTCTGGGACTCCAAACCAGCGGTAGTAGTTGGCCATATAGCCAGATTCTGCTGAGGCGCGTCCCATGGTAAGGAGGTAGCCATCGTCCGAGGTATTTGCCCCAATAAGGTACCAATAAGTGAGAATTGCGCCGACGAGTGCGTCGAGTGGGCGGAATGAGAACCAGCCTGCTGGCAAAAATGGCAGTTGGTGTCCATAATTTCTATCTTGACGCCAAAGTGTCCATAGGGAGATAAGTAATAGTATTAATCCCCCAAACATCGTTGTGTACTTCCAAATGCTTGGTGTGGAGGTAAAACGTGAATTAATGTCCACCTTAACCGCGAGGCCGGCGTCGATAAGCTCTGGGGAGTTTTCTAACTCCGTGTAGATGCCGGTGACCTGGGGTCGCTCATCGTCATCGGTTTCGCCCTTATACTTCGTACCAGGAATTTCCGCCTTTGTAGAGTCCTTTGTCGCGGAAATTTTCAATACAGCCTGGGGATCAAGCTTTTCGAGATCGCTTTTGGAAATGCTAAATGGAACTTTATCGCGAGTAAGAACATCCAGACCGGCGTCTGAATAGCGCACAAATAAACCGCGGGAGGTTGCATCCTTACTGTCGCTGGGCAATGTGCTCAGCACAGTTGTTTGCCCTTCACGCAGCTTATCGACGACCGTGAGCGGCACTGTGGCTTCAATACCGTCAGGCGCATAGGAAATTAACGGCGCGCTTACGCTATTTATTTTTCCGTCTTGGGGCCAATTTAACGTCGATTGTGTTTGCGTCACTGGCATAAACGGAGTGATGACAAAAAGGATGAAGCCCAACACACCGCTAATAATTGCGAGGCTTTTCACCCATTCCGGGGTCTGCGACTCTGATGTAGACACAGTGGTCAATGTTACGTCAGCTCCTCTCGTTTTCCCGGGTTACCACAATGAAAGGACCGACTTGCGTGACATCCCATGTGGAAAATACTTCTGGATTAAAGAAAACACCACGGAAACGAACATTTGGGTTATTTGGGTAAATATCTTCCGCGATGTCGTATTTATAGCCCTTGTCTCGATCGCCTCGGAAAATAAATACATCGGGGGTTTTCCACGGCGAATCGGCCAAAGACTCTGAGAATTTCTTTGGAGTATTGATCGTTTGCCACGACATTTTTGCCCACTGCTCGATCTGCTCATTTCGACTATCAAACTCCCCAAGAGGATTTGCGTAATGGCTCGTAAATGCCTGGAAACCACGATAAGGATAATACGACATAAAATTCTGCTCATCAGTAAGCACGACAGTTTCCCTAGGAACAAAGCCTTTAGCGGTCAAAATCTCATTGATTTCTTTGTAATACTGGGCAGAATCTGCGGGATAGCGGTCAGCGCGTTCTCCATAACCATCAGTATTTGAATAGGCAAGGTTAATTGCGTCTTCATTTCGCTTTGGAATCGTTTGCGCGTAACCTAAGCCAGCTGCAATAGTAACCAAAATCAAGCAAGCAGTAATCAGACTGCGCGTCGCATCGCTGAGTTGGACGGGGTATAACCGGGAAATACCGAATAAGCGGATATCAGCTACCGCCAGGACACCCGCGGTGGTGAGTTGCAGGGCGACGATCGAATCCAGGCGGAACCCAAGCAAGGTATTTCCAGCCAATGTTGCAATCATGGAAGCAACGATCCAGCAATAGAACACAAATAATGCAATCCCCATAGAGCGCACATCAGGATCTACCGCGCGCGCCATAAGAAACAGTAATCCGAGTAAACATAAACCGCCGACAAAACTAAATGAGAGCATTGGTAGCGGAATTTGTGTGCCTTCATACGGAAGGTAGTGCATTGCTGTAGCTCCCGAACGGTTATCACCGCGAAGAACAGCGAGAAGATATGGGGTCCACACAGGGGCAGCAACTACCATAGAGCCTAAACCTACGATAATGAGCCTAATAATTGGACGCCAACTGCGTTGTACAAAGACTGCAAATACCGTGGCAATCAGGATTACGCTTAAGGCAATAGTTACTGTGTACAACGTGTACATTGAAGCCGAAATGCCTAAGTAAATTATCATCCCAGCAATGGCCAATTTATGGCCTGCAACAGCTCGATATGCCAGTACGGATGCTGCGGGAACCCCCAAAGCTACAATGGCGGCGTAAGGTTCTTCAGCGGTCACTACAAGTGCTATACAAATGCTTACAAGGCCAATACCGGTGGCCACTGGTAAGCTACCGCAGATTCGTTGCCATACAGGCACCACAATGCACGCGGCGGCGCTTATGGACACCAACGCCCAAGGCTGAAAACCTTCCCATCCGGGTAACCCTAAAAACGCTGAGAAACGTCCGCCTAGCCAAAACCAACCTCCAGGGTAGAAGGAAGGCATATCAATGTAATTCATATCGTCTAGTACGGGACTATCCGTAAGACGAGTAAGAAATTGGGTCCGGAACCCTTGGTCTACGGTAACACCATCAAGATAAAGTCTTGTGGCAGATAATGGGATGGCTGTAGTGGTGACTACAAGCGCAGCAGGGGCTAAATAACTTACTGGAAGCGTGAGCCACCGTAGCCATCTTTTGGTGTTATCGCGAGTCCACAGGTAGGACAACACACCTACAACTACAAGCACTGCAAATGTCCCTGCTGTTGCGATTGCCTGCAATTGTTCTGAACTTCCAAAAGCGGGCAAGTTTGTCTGCTTTAAAACAAACCAGCAGACTAAGGTAAACAACGCGCCGCCCACCCCAGCACTTAAGACGGAAAATACGGTTGCCCTATCTCCCATCAAGTCTTTAGTGAACGGCACTTCAGTTGCAGGGACGGGAAGATCTAAAGCCTCCCTAGCAGTTACCTGTGTCATGCACTCCAGTCTTGCATAGGTTGCGGTAACTAGATTGGTAACCTACGCAATATTGTCTTAGGAAGATGTTGAAGCACCATCATGACGTACTTAAACATCGGGTGCACCCAAACTGTATCTTTGCGGTCTAAAGTCGCCTGGACCACGGATGTTGCTACTTCTTCACGATTCACCGTGAACGGTGCTTCTTTCACGCCAGCGCTCATGCGGGTGCGAACCTGTCCCGGGCGTACCACCAAAACGTGGGCACCGGAACCGCGAAGAGCCTCACCAAGCTGGGTGTAAAAACCGTCTAAGCCGGCCTTAGCAGATCCATACACAAAGTTTGAGCGACGGACCTTTAGACCAGCTGCGGAGGACATAGCAACAATCGTGCCGTGGCCCTGGGCTTTAAACTTTTCAGCCAAAAGCACGCCAACAGAAACTGCACCTGTGTAGTTGATCTGCACGGCATCCACGGCTTTTGCTTGGTTCTGCCATTGCTCCTCGTTATCGCCAAGTACGCCGAATGCAACAATTGCGATATCCACATCACCTTGTGAAAACGCTAAGTCAATCACCTCAGGGTGGGTATCAAAGGCACGCGCATCAAAATCAATAACTTCTACTGACGACGCCCCAGCGGCCTTCAGCTGTGCCACAGCGGCGTCGATACGCCCTTCATCCTTATAGGCGGCCAGAGTCACATGTGCAGGACCTTTACTAAGAAACTCCTCCACAATGGCAATACCAATTTCCGAAGTACCGCCAAGCAATAAAATATTTTGGGCTTTACCCACAGCGTTAAGCATTGTAAATCCTTCTTAGTGCAATTCGAGACGGCGGGACATATCAGACGCAAATACGCCAGTGGGATCAATATCATGGCGGGTTTTTAACCAGCCCTCCATACCTGGGTACATGGCGTGGAAACGTTCGGCCGGAGTGCGTGACTCCTTAGCCAAATACAACCGGCCCCCAAATTCCATGACACGGCGATCAAGATCATCCAAGAAATCACCCAAACCACGCTTGATCGGGAAGTCTACGCACACATTCCAACCTGGCATTGGGTAGGAGAGTGGCGCACGGTTGCCCTCGCCGAACAACTTAAACACATTGAGAGCAGAATAATGCCCAGACTTTTGAATATCCCGAATAATATCCTTAAATGGCTCTACGGCTTCGCGCGGTACAACAAATTGGTATTGCAAGAAACCACGAGAACCATAGCCGCGGTTCCACTCACCAATTAGATCAAGCGGCTGATAAAACTGGGTGAGGTTTTGCACTTGGTTTCTGTATGTGCCTGACTTTAACCACCAAAGCTCACCAATAGCAATCATGCTGAGCTTATTCATGGTAAATGAAGGGAAAATATCTGGCACAGTAACCAATTGCGGAGCGTTAAACTTCAGTGGGTCTTTTGCCAGCTTCGGAGCAAGTTCTTCGAGCTGCGCCAAGGTTGCGAGCGAACCCCTGGAAATCGCTGAACGTCCGAGCTTTGGTTCGGGCGAGATTGCATCAAACCAAGCTGAAGAATAGGTGTAGTTTGCTTCCGAACCATCCGAATGAAATTCGATGGTTTCATCCAGGCTTTTTGTCAGATCCCCATCTGCAATAAAGTATGCGGTTTCGGTACGGGTCATCTTGATGCGTGCACGAACGATAATGCCAGTCAGGCCCATACCACCAACGGTTGCCCAGAACAGTTCACCCTTGGGGTCATCTGGTGTACCTTCTGGTTCGAGGTGGAGTATTCGGCCATCTGCAACAAGGAGTTCCATGGAAACTACATGGTCACCGAAGGATCCTGCAGAGTGGTGGTTTTTGCCGTGAATGTCTGGGCCGATAGCACCACCAATAGTTACCTGACGGGTACCAGGAAGCACTGGAACCCAAAGACCGTAAGGTAGTGCAGCCTTCATAAGCTGATCGAGGGTTACACCACCGTCTACATCAACAATGGCAGTATCTGGGTCGATGCTGTGAATTTGGTTGAAAGCTTGCATATCAATAACAAGCCCGCCACCGTTTTGAGCACAGTCACCATAGGAGCGCCCCATACCGCGGGCGATGACTCCACGACGTAGGTGTGCTGGTTTTGTGTCGTTTTGTTCTGCAACTAAGCGAACTGCATTGCAGATTGTTTCTAGGTCTGGTGTGGAGAGTACCTCTGCGGTTGTGGGGGCGGTACGGCCCCAGCCGGTGAGGGATTTGGCTTCTGTTTGGAGGGCCCCAGAAGCACCGGTCGAAGCAACGGTGCTGGACTTGCCCTTATCGCTCGTCATCGTTTTACCACGGTACCCCTATTTGCGGGTTTGTCGAGCTTATTCTTCTTTTCGACGCCCAACTCTGCCCGTGTTATTAGTCACCTTCAAGGTTTCTATGATCCAGTTGCGAGTTTAAGGTCCCTGGTCCGCACGGATCGGTTGCGTGCTTCATAAGTGCTGATTGTGGATTGTAGTGATTTTTCTAGCTACCAAGGAATTTGTGTTCTTGGGGGTAGATATTGGTGGTTTTATAGGTCCATAAGTTGCCGAATTTCCTCAGGAAGTTCTTCTTGTGAAGTTATCTGTGCCCCTTCATATTCATTGAGGATTTCGTAGACCCGAACGCGATCTTTGCTATCAAGCAATGGGAGTTCCTGCGCCATCAACATGGTCATGAAATTATCTAGCGGAGCACTCGTGTTTTCGGCAGCGATGTGCGGTGCTGGAGCCTTCTTTTTAAACAAGCCAAACATGCACACAACCCTACCTCGACTATCGTGGCCAATATGAACCTAACTCGTACTTTTGGCGCTGGATTGATAACCGCCATTGCTGTGCTTCCAGATTATGTACCTAATAAGTGGCTTCGACGGGTCATCATTGCTGCTCTTGTAGCTGCTGGTGTTTATTACATCAATAATGATGAAGACCCTGAAAATGACATTACATTTGATTCGCTTGAACTAGATGGCACCGAAGACGGTCCTGTGGTTACTTGGCTCAAGATTGGCGGAGGACTTGGTGCGATATTTGCTGCTACTAAGTTAAACCTGCAGTTGGGGGCGTTGTTACGCAAGATTGGTTTGCGCCGCCCACACACGCTTATGGCAATGGTTTTCTGGGCATTTGCATTGTTTGGTTATACACCAAAGAAATAGTTGTGTGGACGCGTCAAACAAAAAGTAACTACCCTTGCTTTTATGACGCACCGCGCACCTAGAACCGCGCTGCTCCATGCGGAACTAGCCCACCATGATGGTGCTATTCAGCGCACAATTGGAATTAATGATGCGCTTTCACTCGCGGAAGTAGCGGGAGTGTTACGTACCTGTTTCAATCTCCAAGCTAATTCTCCTTGGTCGTTTCGGACTGGATCGGAGCCCCTGGATTCGCAGGATTGCCTTCACCAATATCCTCTGCTCACGTTCCAATGGGGGTTGTGGGATATCCATTTGGAAACACTAGAAACCTATCCGCGTGATCGAGGAACACCTCGGGCTTTGTGTATCGCGGGTTCTGGTTCGCTTTCTGGCGAGTTTGACCCCAGTGGAATCAATGAACTGCTTACGGGTAAAGCAACCACACAAGCAGTGTTAAAAAAGGTGCACCCAGAGGTGGCTTCGATCATTGAACGTTCGCGAATTCGCGATTTTGTTTCGCTACTTCAAGCTTTGGATCTTTCTACACCAACGAAATCTACTAAGCGGACACGTCAAGAGCTTCCTCTCGAAGAAGATGCGGCGGGTAGAGACGCGTTTTGGTCACTGATTTTGGCGTTGAGTTGTTTAAGTGGTCCAAGGCTTACAGACCACATTGCAGAAACCACCATGGAGGCACTGGGTTGGGTTGATGATGATGATTCCCGGTTGTCTGCTGACGGCATTCGGGCATTATGTGCGTCTTCTTTGAAAGTACTCCGAACCATTGTGGGAAATTCAGTGGTGGAGCGTTTAGATTGTTACCGCGATTTACTCCGGGCCCCAGGATTCATGGAGGAAAGCGAATAAACGTGTAGCATTCCGGTACGTGACTGAAGTTTCAACATCAAAGAATCTCACGGCTCGGACCCAGGCAATTCGCTTTATTATTTCGGGTGGCGTGGCTGCGGTTGTAGATCTTGGGTTTACCTATGTTTTTCAGATCATTCTTGGCTTCGGTCCTGGACTGGCACGCACTGTGGGGTTTATTTTTGGCACCCTGACTGCATATATGATTAACCGCCGCTGGACCTTTGAGGCGGAGGCGTCGTCAAAGCGTTTTGCTGCTGTAGTACTGCTTTACACGATTACATACGGTGTGAATGTCGGTGGCCATAAATTACTATTTTTCCTACTGGAACAGCCATTAGGGGAGAAGCCCGCACTGCTGGTGGCGTTTCTTATCTCCCAAGGCACCGCCACCGTAATTAACTTTGTAGTCCAGCGTGTGGTGATATTTAAAAATGCCTCAAGTTAAGGGCGATCAAATTTTTCCTGACGCCCTAACTTGTGTAATTTAAGCCATTCAATAAAGCCCGCTGGGTCACGTTGTTGCACGAGGAAGAACCAACCAAAGCGCGCGTATTCCTGTGGAAGCAGGTGGCGCATTCCAGGTTGATTCATTAAATATCCCCGGTTGCGGTACGTAAAGTAGCGTTTTTGTGCATTGTCTGGGTATTGGGTATGCATTCTGCCTCGGAGTATCGGTTTGAATTCATCCGAGCCATCGGGGTGGAGGTATGCAGCTGTGAGGCACGTGCCAAATTTTAAGCCTGAACGTACAAGCCGGCGGTGGTATTCGACTTCGTCTCCTCGGATAAACAGTCGGAAATCTGGAACCCCAATCCGTTCGATAGCATAACTGCTAATTAGGGCGCCATTGAACAAAGATGCGATGCCGGGTAAAAGATCGTCTTCGGGATTTTTGGGATCAATAAGTTCAGAGCGCCACCGCCGCCATTCAATTCCTCGACGCAAGGGAAATGCTAGGCGGTCCGGATTTTCCAAATTGCAGACGACTGGTGATATTTCTTCTAAATTATGTTTTGCGGCACAATGTAACAATGTTGTGAGCACGTCGCTGTCTTCCGGTTGGCCGTCATCATCAGCGCACCATACTGCTTCTGCGCCGAGCGCTAAAGCTGTAAGGAACCCGTAAGCGAAGCCTCCGGCCCCTCCTAGATTTCGGTGCGAGGCTAAGTATATTCCCCTTTCACCTGCTATTTCTTCAACTGCCTGCGCCACTTCCGGCTCATTGCCATTATCGACCACAATGATCCAATGCGCGGGAGTTGTTTGGGAGGCTACAACGTCAAGGGAGTGGCGGAGGAGTTCTGCTCGTTGGTGGGTGACGATAACGGCTGCAATGGTGTCGGTTGGGGAAAGAGGCATGCCTGTATTCTCCCACATTTGTAATTTCGCGACCCACCCAAGAGTGAGATTGCACACTTTTAAAATATGTGCGCAAGTGAGTAATTGTGATCTGGTTTAGTAAAAAATGCTGGACAAAACCCGAATTTTTTACTTTGATGAACTCGAAAATACCCCCGAATTGAATCAATCATATTCAGTTCTTAGTTCGCTCAAATAAGTGTAGCCTAAACTCGGAGTTCATGGGAACCAACTTCAATAAAAAGATCAGCCGCCGCGGGTTTTTCCGTGGCGTTACAGCAACGATTGCCGCCTGTGTTTGCGCGGGTAGTCTTGCTGCTTGCAGTACAAGCGACGTTGAGAGCAAAGTAGATTCACCAGCTGGAGACTCCAAAGCAATTACCGTGTTCGCGACCACTGGGTATATTGGTGACGCGGTGAAGAACATTGCTCCTGATGCAGATGTAACGATTATGGTTGGTCCTGGTGGCGATCCCCATACCTACCAGCCAACAACTCAGGACATTTCGAAGATCCAAGAGTCTGACCTGGTGTTCTGGACTGGTCTGCATATGGAAGCACAAATGATTGATCAATTGGAAGCCCAAGGAGATCGTCAAGTAGCTGTTGGTGAATCAATTCCAAAAGAAGACCTTTTGGATTGGCCAGAACTCGGCGAGGGTGGGGAAAAGCTCTACGACCCACACATTTGGAATAGTACGTCCAACTGGAAGCACGTAGTTGACGCAATTGCCAAAAAGCTCAGTGAGACTGATGCTGCAAACGCGGATACCTACAAGAAAAATGCCGAGAAGTACTCCAAGGAAATCGACGAAACCGCTGCATACGTAAAAGAACAAATTGACGCCATCCCGGAGGAAAAGCGCATCCTTATCACCGGTCACGATGCGTTTAACTACTTTGGTAAGCAATTCGGAGTAGAAATTCACGCAACTGACTTTGTGACCTCCGAGTCTGAGCTTTCTGCCACAGAGCTTACGGAGTTGGGCGAGTTTATTGCAGAAAAGAAGATCAAGACGATCTTCCAAGATAACCTCGCGAATCCGCAGGCAATTAACTCCCTGAAGGAGACTGTGCAGTCAAAGGGCTGGCAGGTAGAGATTTCCGATAAAGAACTCTATGCGGACTCACTTGGTGCAAATGCTCCAACCGATACCTATATCGGGATTATGAAGTACAACGCGGATGCGATCCGTGCCGCGCTTGCAGGCTAAAACCTTTTCATCGACGCCTCATTTACGGGGCGTCGATACGCATGCTTAAAGAAGGAAGACATGGACGCGCTCAGCATTGCTGGTTTGAATGTTGCCTATGGGAGTTATCGTGTAATCGAAGATGTAAGCATGAAGGTCCCCATGGGTTCGGTTATGGGGCTTATTGGCCCGAATGGTGCAGGTAAATCCACCATTATGAAAGCCGCAATTGACCTGATCCCAAGGCAATCTGGAAATGTTGCCTTATTTGACCAACCGCTCGATGCGGTACGTGACCGTGTTGCCTATATGCCGCAGGCGGCATCGGTTGACTGGGATTACCCGATTACCGTTGAACAAGTCGTTGGAATGGGGCTGTATTCCAAGCTTGGTTGGTTCCGTCGGATGACTCCAGAGCAACGAGGGCAGATCACCACTGTTCTTGAACGAGTAGGTATTCCTGAGCTGGCAAAACGACAAATTTCCGAGCTGTCCGGTGGACAACGCCGAAGGGTCTTTGTTGCCAGGATTTTGGTGCAGGCACCAGACCTCTACCTCCTTGATGAACCATTTGCTGGGGTGGATGCCGCTAGTGAACGAGTAATTCGTGGTGTGTTGCACGGTCTTCGAGACGATGGCGCCACCATCGTTATTGTTCACCACGACCTTTCGACGGTTTCAGAATTCTGTGATCACGTAACAATAGTGAACCGTACTTTAATTTCTACTGGTCCAATTGAGCAGGCCTTTACCCGTGAACACGTTAATGAAGCTTTTGGTCTGGGGCTGATGTAAATGAGCCTTTTGGATTTTCTCGCCGAGTTTTCCTATCGCCGGATTATTTATGGCACGGTGCTTATTGGTGCTTGTTCGGGTGCCATGGGTGCATTTTTATACTTGCGGAAACAATCATTAATGTCTGACGTGATTGGTCACTCTGCAACTCCAGGTGTGATGGGCGCGTTCTTGTTTGTCGGGCTTTCTCCGTTGATGTTTGATGGCAGGTCCATGCCGATTATTACGCTTGGCGCACTGGTCACTGGACTACTAGCAGTAGTACTTGCCAATAAAGTGGCGGAGACTACCCGTATTGGAATCGACGCCACTATGGCCGTTATGCTTTCGCTTTTTTTGGGTGGTGGTTTGTTACTACTGCAAATTATTCAACGGAGTCGCATCCGCGGAAAAGGCGGCATAGAAGAGTTAATGTTCGGTAATGCTGCAACATTAACCAATTTGGATGTGGTGACGATTGCTGTGGTGAGTGGCGTAGTGTTGTTGTCTCTGATTGCGTTTTGGCGTCCGTTTACATTAATGACCTTTGATCCATTAATGGGGCGAGTTGCCGGAATGCCTATGCATTGGCTGGATCCGCTGCTCTTTGGGCTAATAGTGTTGGCCATTGTAATTGGTGTAAAAGCCGTAGGACTTATTCTTATGATCGCGTTCGCGGTATTTCCTCCCGCGGCTGCGCGCCAGTTTTCACGCACGGTAGCTCGCATGGCGTTCCTTTCGGGCTTGTTTGGTGCCGTTGCGGCAGTGCTTGGAACCTATATTTCTGTAGCGGTTGGCAAAATTCCCACAGGTCCAGCGATCGTGCTGGTACTGAGTGTCATTGTCGTAGTTTCTATGATTTTTGCACCGAAACGATCAGGGGTGGCGGTTTCATGAGTTTCGCAGTTTCTGTAGCAGTGCTTGCCGCTGTTGTTTCTGTTACGTGTGCTTTGCCGGGTGTAGTGTTGGTTTTGCGTAGGCAAGCAATGCTTTCTGACGCCCTCGCACACGCGGTTCTACCAGGCATTGCGATCGCCGCTATTTGGGCAGGATCACCGCGTTCGCCACTTTTAATAATCGGCGCAACTATCGGTGGAGTGGTGGTTATCGCCGCAACCGAATGGTTGCGTGGACGAGGCCGATTTACTGAAGATTCTGCCACTGGTTTAATTTTCCCGGCCTTTTTTGCCATCGGCGTGATTATTATTTCCACCCGGCTAACCACCTCCACAATTTCCGAACACACTGTGCTTGTTGGTGATCTTAATATCGCGGCATTAACACACTGGATTGTTGGTGGGTTAGATCTTGGCCCGAAAGATGCATGGGTTGTTGGTGCAGTTGGACTTTTGATGGCAACAGTGCTGCTATTAGCTCAACGACCTCTAACAATCTCTACATTTGATCCGGTATTTGCTACGGCCATTGGTATTAAGCAACGTGTTCTGAACTACGTCATTATGGTGCTGGTATCACTCACTGTGGTAGTTGCGTTTAATACAGCTGGTGCAGTGCTCGTTGTTGCGCTGATGATTGTGCCTGCTGCAACTGCGTTATTGGTCACGAATTCCCAAGGCGCAATGTTTATGGTCACGATGCTTGTGGCACTGGTGAGTTCCCAGGTGGGATTTTGGGTCGCATATCAATTAGATGCGGCAACATCTCCAACTATGGCACTAGTGAATGGGATTATATTTCTGGTTATATGGCTATTTATGCGAGTAAAAGCGGTGCGAGGATAACAAGTTTTTAGCTATCGTGGCGATATGAGTACCGCACTACTAATCATCGATGTCCAAGATTCGTTCCGGAAAATTCCTAGTTGGGAAGGGATATCGGATCCGGACATTGCCGCCAAGATAGCGAGACTTGTGGACCATGCCAGAATGAAAAAACACTTTATTGTTTGGGTGCTTCATGCCGACCTAGGCACCAGGGGGCCTTTCGATCCGGCGAATGGTTTGGTGCAGCTCCAGCCGGGTCTTGTTCCCAAAAGTGGGGAACCAGTCATTACAAAAACCAGCCACAATGCATTTACCACTACAAACTTGCAGCAAATGTTGACGTTTCGGGGCGTCGATACTATTCAAGTCGCAGGAATTCGTACTGAACAATGTGTAGAAACCACCGCTCGTTTAGCCTCGGATCTGGGCTATGAGGTGGAACTAATTAAAGATGCAACTGCAACCCACCCCCTTACGGTCCGCGGCCGGGAAACCCCCATCCCAGCAATGGAGGTTATTGACCAAACATGCAACGTGCTTTCGGGTCGCTTTGCCAAAATCACTACTATTGCAGAAGTATTGGCTAGTTAGACTTTTTAGCAGCAGCCTCCGCTTTTTCTTTTTCCATGCGTTCCATTAATCGACGAACATGGTCTGCGGCGCCTTTGCCTTCATAAGCCTCAACGATGTCATCGACTGCTCCAGCCTGACGGATTTCGCCGTGATCTACCCAAAGCGCGGAATCACATAACTGGGCCAGAAAGTCATTTGAGTGGGATGCGAACACCAAGATACCAGAACGTTCGACAAGCTCTTGTAATCGTGTGCGAGCCTTAGCCATAAACGCTGCGTCAACGGCACCAATACCTTCATCGAGGAGAAGGATCTCAGGTTCGATAGAAGTGACGACGCCCAGGGCTAAGCGAATGCGCATACCCGTGGAGTATGTTCGCAACGGCATTGAAAGATATTCGCCAAGTTCGGAAAAGTCGGCGATCTCATCCATTTTTTCTTTCATTTGTTTCCGGGTTTGGCCAAGAAACAAACCACGAATAATAATATTTTCGTATCCAGAAATCTCCGGGTCCATGCCCACGCCTAAGTCGAAAACGGGTGCGACGCGACCATCGATCAGTGCGGAACCACGTGTTGGTTCGTAAATGCCTGACAATAACCGCAAGAGAGTAGATTTCCCCGCGCCATTGTGGCCCACCAACCCAACACGATCACCTTCCCTGAGGTGAAGATTAATATTTTTAAGAGCCTCGACGACCACAACATTGTTTGAGTTGCGACCAATTGCTCCACCCGCTGCGCCGAGGAACGCCTTTTTCATTGAGCGAGACTTAGCATCAAAGATGGGAAAGTCGACGCAGGCATTGTAGGTATCAATGGAGACCATTAGAGTAGTGCCTTTCCCTTTACTAAACCCAATAACTGACGCGGAAACGCCATTGCTTCATTGCTAATAAGGCTAAGATTAGACCACCAAAGGTGCAGCCAATAACTACCCACCAATGGTAGGCAGGGAGGTCTACACCAATGAGCGGTGCTCGCACGACCTCCATATAGTGATATAAAGGATTGAGTTCGGCAATTCGGGCGCGAGATTCAATTTCGCCTCCTTGTTCCTTCAATGTTTGAGTGGTCCAAACGATGGGCGTCACATAGAACAGCAACTGTGTCAGTGCCTCCAAAAGGGGGGAGACATCGCGGTATCTTGTTGCTACAATCCCAAAAAACATAGATACCCAAACGCCGTTCAATATAAGAAGAAATAAAGCGGGAAATGCGAGAAGTACTTGCCATCCTAAAGGTCTTGGGAAAACTAGCATAAGTACTACCCAAATAACCATGTTGTGTGCCAAGAATAGTGTTTGTTTCCACACTAGGCGATAAACGTGAACTGATAATGCGGAAGGAAGTTGTTTAATTAAACCTTCATTATCAATAAAAATGTCTGAGCCTTCTTTAATGGCGCCTGAGATAAAATTCCACATGATCAAACCTACGGTCACGTGCGGAAGAAACTCTGCTACCGGTATTTTAAATAACACTGAATAAAGTAGCCCGAGTGCTAATGCCATGACCCCAGTGGCGATTGTTATCCATAACGGCCCAAGGACACTTCGACGATACCGCTGTTTAATGTCTTGCCAACCTAACTGAAGCCACAACTCATGTTGGCGAAAACCTCTTACAAGATCCAACCAAGCGGCACGAAAAGTTTTGGACTGCGATGTTGGGGCGTGGGCAGGATCAATCCTTGTAATTCGCTTAATATCTTCCTGCCGAAACCTTTTAGATACTAATTCTGACACAAAGTCCACACTAGCTGTATAGTCGCGCAAATCGGGTGAAGCAGGCATACTAGGTGGGTATCTTCGCACGGCAAGGAGTGAGTAGCAGATGGTGTTTGACGTAGCCCGAGTACGCGGGCTTTACGTCTCCTTGAGTGACGGTTGGACTTACCTCAACGCTCATGAGAGCCCCCAAATACCTGAAAAGGTCTCTGGCGCAGTAGCGCGTTCCTTCCGCATGTCTCCTTCGGTTGCGCAGGTGGAGCCCTCTACAGGTTCACATTCGCGTTCGCAGGAGCGCGGGCGTCCCCTAGGGCGAAGTTTCGCGGCATCAGCACGTTGGGCGATTGCGGACCTAGTAGGCGCATCAGCCGAATGTGTTGTGCTCGGCCCAAGTTTGGAAGTGCTGTATCGTTCATTAGCTGATGCGCTACCATTCCGGTCGCACAGCGTTGTGCTTTCACAGGCAGATTCTCCGCTGCTTACACAGCCGTTTCAGCGTTCAGATATCGAGGTTGCATGGGCGCAGCCAGATCTAGGTACAGGCGATCTCCCAGACTGGCAATTCCGCAGTTTGATTACGGGAGGGACCCGTCTCGTTTCCTTTGCGGCGGCACACCCGTATGTAGGCAGTGTTGTTCCAGTGGAAGATATCTGCAATATAGTTCACGAGCGCTCCCGCGCCTGGGTTTTGGTAGATGCGACAGCAGTTATCGGATATCGGCCCATTGATATGGATGCTTGGGGTGTAGACATACTGGCATTCGATTGTGCCGCAATGGGTGGCCCAAATGTCGCTGCACTGGTCTTTCGTGATAAATCAATGTTCCCAAGATTAACCTCATTACGCGAAGGCGTAGAGGGGCCCGAAAAACTGGAACTTGGAAAGATGTCTTACGGCCTGCTTGGCGGTGTTGCAACACTTGTGGATCACCTTGCGGATTTGGATGAAGATGCCTATGGCAAGCGACGCCGTCGCCTGCATGTAAGCATGCAAGAGCTAAATTCTTATCTGCGCACCCTGAATAATTATGCAATTGAGTCATTGCGTGGGTTGTCACGTGTGCATTTGGTGGGAATTTCCGGCGAAGCAGCTGAATATGGTGATGTAAGTCGAATCGATAGGGTGCCACGTCTCACCTTTGTCATCCACAATGTGCCAGCAGACACCGTTCAACAGCGGCTTGCAGCCAATGGGCTTGTCACTACCGTAAGTCCCAGTGATCCACTGCTAAATGCTATGGGTGTAGAAGACGCCGGGGGTGCTGTGACCATTGGATTGGCGCCGTTCAACACTACAAACGATATTGACCAACTCACCAGAGTTGTGGCGTCGTTGGCTTAGGGCTCCGCAACAGTCAAAATAACCTTGCCGGTGACCTCACCAGAGGCTAGCGCGGCATGGGCGGATGCGGCGTCGGCAAGTGGATAGGTGGCATGAATTTGGTGTTGGATAGTGCCGTTTGCAAGCAGCGGCCACACATGCTCGACCGTATCTGCCACGATACGAGCTTTATCTTCAAGGTCGCGGGCCCGCAACGCAGTGGCGGAAATAGAACCTCGTTTGGTAAGCAGACGGGCGATATTAAGTTCACCCTTCACCCCACCTTGCATGCCAATGATCACAAGGTGACCGTCCATGGCAAGAGCGCGAATATTCGAGTCCAGATATTTTGCGCCCATGATATCTAGAATGACATCGGCCTTATTCTTCATAATCTCGGCGAAATCTTCTTCGCGATAATGAATCAAAATATCCGCGCCGAGTTTCCTACAAGTATCCAGTTTTTCCTGTGAGCCGGCGGTAACCGCGACCGTACAGCCCAATGCCTTGGCGAGCTGGATGGCAAAAGTTCCAATACCGCCAGCGCCTCCATGCACTAGTAGAGTTTGTCCTTTGTGGAGGCCAGCCAGCATAACAAGATTTGACCAGACGGTACAGGCCACCTCGACAATGCTTGCTGCCTCTGTAAACGAATAGCCTTTTGGAAGCGGCATGAGTTGCCCAATGGGGACCGCAACGAACTCCGCATAACCTCCACCGGCCAGCAAACAAGCAACAGCATCACCTTTTGCAAAGTGAGATGAACCCGGATCTTCTACAATTCCTGCGCATTCAAGGCCCATAATTTCGCTGGCGCCTGGAGGTGGAGGATAGTGTCCCGCAGCCTGTAATAAATCCCCCCGGTTTACCCCGGCCGCAAAAACTTTGACCAATACTTCACCTTCGGCAAGCTCAGGGGTGGGAACTTCTGTAAGTGTTAGCGAAGTCTTATCGCTTGGGTCCGCTAGTGTGATCGCCTTCATAGCTACCAGGCTAGGGCAAAATAGTGTTTTATGGGGAAGATCAGTTAAACTATTCCCGCTGCCTAAAATGGTAGCGATGGAAGTATGGCAGAGCGGCCGAATGCACTCGCCTTGAAAGCGAGCGTCCCGTGAAACGGACCGGGGGTTCAAATCCCTCTACTTCCGCCAAGTGTCTTGGTAGTTGCCCTAGTGAGTGAAAATTCGCTAGGGCTTTCGTATTTCGTGGCTGGGACGGTTCAAGGTTTACACTGATAACCAAGGCATTATCGATTCAGTCAGTGGGAGTTTCGGGTCTATGGGAGCGCCACCTTGGTTTTTGCTGTGTCTTGCAGTGGTCACAGAAGTGCTGGCTACATTGTCATTAAATGCAGTTTCGCATGGTCAATCGGTGTATTTCCCAATTATGATGTGTGGGTACGCCGCCTCATTTTACTTCCTGGGAAGAGTGCTTGCGTCTGGCATTACCATTGGAATTGTTTATGGTGTGTGGTCGGCCGGAGGAGTTACATTTACGGCTATCCTCGGCTATTTGCTTTTCGACGACCCCCTCACTCTTAATATGTGGCTAGGTTTCGCATGTATTTGCGCTGGGGTCTATTTAGCTAAATCAGAACCCAGGGCGGAGGTATCAGCATAGTGGCGTGGGTATGGCTCATCGGTGCAATCACTGCAGAAGGCGTGGCGACAATGTCTCTACGTGCTTCCAATGGGATGCAGAAGAAATACTGGATGATACTGGTATTTCTTGGATATGCCTTTGCTTTTCTTTTTTTAGCGCAAGCACTTGCGATCGGTATGCCTGTGGGGATTGCCTACGGCGTATGGGCCGCATGTGGTGTAGTTCTTACCGCATTATTGGCCCGAATAATGTTTCGGGATCCACTTACACCACGGATGGGTGTTGGATTTCTTTGCATTGCCACAGGTGTATTGCTTATTAACCTTGGATAGCTTCCCAGGCCTTCAAGAAGTGATTCATCTCAGTTTGGGTAGTAACAGTCACACGAATACCTTCTGGAAATGCGCGCACAAGAATCCCTTGGGTGGCTAATTGCTCAGCGGTTGATGCTGGCTCACCGGGAATCCACACAAAGTTCGCTTGAGATTCAACCGCATCCAATGCTGCGGCAACTCGGTTTCTTAGGCCAGCGACTTCATCGGTGCGCTCCATAAGTGCTTCCGAGGCGCGTAATGATGCTAAAGCCCCTGCTTGGGCAATAGAATTCACGGAAAATGGAATAGCCACCTTTTTCAATGCGGAAATAACAGTGTTGGATCCAAAAGCATAGCCAATACGAATGCCAGCCAGTCCGTATGCTTTAGAAAATGTACGCAAGCCCACAAGATTTTGGTATTCACCAATCAGGTTATGGGCCAAGGGGGTATCACTAGTCCGAACATACTCGAAGTATGCTTCATCGAGTGCAACTACCACATGATCAGGAACTGAATCCATAAAATTACGGAATTCTTCCATAGCAATAACGGTTCCAGTGGGATTATTTGGATTGCACACAAAAATAAGGCGGGTGTTTTCAGTGACGGCCGATGCCATCGCTTGAAGATCGACACGATGATCTGTGGTTAATGGAATCGCCCGCGGAGTAGCCCCCGCGACCTGAACAAATATTGGATATCCTTCAAAACTCCGCCAAGGGAAAATGACTTCATCGCTTGCTTCCATACAGGTGATTTGGACAAGTTGCTGGCACAATGCGGATGAGCCGCAGCCTACAGCAACCTGTGATGGGGGAAGATGGAGGTGGTCGGCGAGGGCGTCGATAAGCTCAGTGGACTGAAAGTCCGGGTAGCGGTGCAGTTTTGTCGCGGCAGCTTGCATGGCGAGCACGGCGGCAGGAAGCGGGCCGTGGGCTGACTCATTACTGGAAAGTTTGACGGCGCCTTGAGTGCGCACACCGGGAACATAATCTGGAAGAGCTGCAAGATCTGAGCGAATCATGCTGCAACCATACCCCGTGGCCTTGGAATTTGGAGACGGCCGCGCCGCGTCTGTAGGATAAGGAAGTCTCGCATTGCGCATGGAGGCGTGCCAGAGCGGCCGAATGGGGCTCACTGCTAATGAGTTGTCTTTTTAACGAAGGACCGGAGGTTCAAATCCTCTCGCCTCCGCCAAATGCAATGCTAGACCTGCGCCCGTAGCTCAACGGATAGAGCATCTGACTACGGATCAGAAGGTTAGGGGTTCGAATCCCTTCGGGCGCGCAACGTTTACCCGGACAATAAGTCCGGGTTTTGTATTTATATGCCACATATGGGGGTGGTTTAAGGGCGTGGAATAAACCACAACTAAGCGTGCGA
This sequence comes from Corynebacterium freiburgense, assembly GCF_030408815.1. Taxonomy (NCBI): domain Bacteria; kingdom Bacillati; phylum Actinomycetota; class Actinomycetes; order Mycobacteriales; family Corynebacteriaceae; genus Corynebacterium; species Corynebacterium freiburgense. The sequence goes on from NZ_CP047355.1 coordinate 92,069, forward strand.
ATCTATGCAAAAGATTATATAAAACCCATTAAAACTGCAGGTAGAGAAACTCTGTATGTGTGTAGCGAGCTATAAAAACTGGGTGTAGTGAGAATGTCATCCTGTGAACTCTTGTTTGGTTGAAATTGAGAGCCGCATAAGAGTCGGGTGTAGGGCATGAACGTTGTACGTTTGATGTATGGCTCGATAACCATATAAAACTGGAACAAAATGTGGTGATTGAGCCGAATAAAAAGGATGCTTCACCAAACTCGGATGTTGGGTTAGGGGGAGCCGTTAAACAAACGAGCATAGGTAATTCTTATGAGCACAGAAGCGACGAAAGAATCCTCCGCAATCGATGCAGAGAATCTGGAAAATGGCGCCCATGACGCCGCTGCCTGGCCACGCCAAGCCGCCGGAATGATCGGGGGTATAGCCCTAGCATTACTGGTGTATTTCTTATTCCCTTCCTCTGCAGTTGATGCAGTCAACGCGACAGTTACTGATCCGGAAGCTGCATATACCGACCAAGCCATGCGTATTACAGCGGTGACCGCCGTGCTAATGGGAACTTGGTGGATGACTGAAGCCATTCCACTTGCTGTAACTGCATTAGTGCCACTAGTGGTTTTCCCGGTACTTCAAATTATCAAGTTTGATGCAATTGCGGCACCATACGCCTCGCCCACGATCTTTCTATTTATGAGCGGTTTTATCCTTGCGCTCACTATGCAAAAGTGGAATTTGCATAAAAGGTTGGCATTGCTAGTAGTGCTAGCCGTAGGGACGAAACCGAAGCAACTCATTGCGGGCTTTATGCTTGCAACAGGATTTTTGTCCATGTGGGTATCCAATACCGCAACAGCAGTGGTTATGCTGCCAATCGGGTTATCTGTATTGGTACTTACCGCAGGAATAGTCGGTGGACACGACAAGCAAAAGAATTTTGCGACTGCCCTTATGCTTGCGATCGCGTATTCAGCTTCGATTGGTTCACTTGGAACTATTATCGGTACACCACCGAATGCTCTACTTGTTGCATACCTTTCAGAAACGCATGATGTGCATATTGGATTTGGTCAGTGGATGCTTGTGGGGACCCCATTGGCGATTGTGTTTATGATTCTTGCTTGGTTTATCTTGATCAAAGTTTATAAACCAGAAATGAAGGATATTCCCGGTGGTAGGGAGATTATCCAAGCCGAGCTTGACGGTATGGGCAAGATGAAACGGGGCGAAGTGCTTACCGCGATTATTTTCGTTACTGCTGCGCTGTCCTGGATTTTCATTCCAATCGCGCTGAAACTTACAGGCTCGAAGCTCAATATTGCAGATTCAGCTATCGGTATGGTTGCTGCGATCTTGTTATTTATGATTCCTGTGGATAAGCAAGGTAATCGCCTAATCGATTGGCCAACCGCAGTAAAACTACCTTGGGACGTACTTTTGCTCTTCGGTGGCGGCTTGGCACTTTCGAAAATGTTCTCCGATTCTGGCTTATCTTTATATATCGGTGAATTGGCTAAAGGGCTGCAAGTCTTGCCAATTATCCTGATTATTGCGGCAGTGGCAGCAGTGGTTATTTTCCTCACTGAGTTCACTTCAAATACCGCGACAGCTGCGGCGTTCCTACCAATTATTGGTGGCGTTGCGGTAGGTATTGGACTGACTGCAGCGGGTGAACAGAACGTGCTACTGCTTACCATTCCAGTGGCGCTCGCGGCAACCTGTGCATTTATGCTGCCAGTGGCCACCCCGCCAAACGCTATTGCTTTCGGTTCTGGCTATGTGAAAATCAATGAAATGGTACGCGCCGGACTGTGGCTCAATATCATTGGCATTATCTTGATCACCCTGGCTACCTACCTTCTTGCCATCCCAGTGTTTGACCTCGTTCTTTAGCGGGATTAGACACTGCATTACCGTGCCTGACCTGCTAATTTGCTGAATTGCGCAGGTCAGGTGTAATGTAACATCTCGTTGCACTCAGCAATCTCTAAGCGCCCGTAGCTCAACGGATAGAGCATCTGACTACGGATCAGAAGGTTGGGGGTTCGAATCCCTCCGGGCGCGCAATATAAACCCTACGTATCATTTTGATACGTAGGGTTTATTTATTGTGAGGAGTAAAAACTCATGAATACTGAATATGAGTTGCTTTCCAGGGTTAGGGGTCTGGAAGGAAAATTCATTACAGAGCAAGATTGCCTTGTTTTTCTCCGCCAGGCAGCGGAGATTCTTGGGGGAAAGCCGTTGACAATGATGGGGCCCAATCCGATATTCCGTTGGCTATTAGATAAGGATAGGGTACTTGAGATTTCTGTCCGCAAACCTGCAATAGACAGATCAATTACCATTCGGGTCCGTTCCTTTAATCATTGGCCGGTGATAGCCCGCCACGAGTACCGATCACTGGAATTAGCCGAAGAGTATTCGTACCAGCCGCCGTATAGGTGGATTAAAGAACTGGCTAATGTTCCTGATAGTTGGGAGTTTTACCCAGCAACACCGGTTATACGAAACTGGAAGGACTTTGATTTTAGCCTGGGCTACATACTCCAACACCTTCCAACAGATATTGCATTAACTCCGCCCGAATGGTTGGAAAAACTTAAAGTATTTGATCCGAAAAATGAACTTGAAATTTTCTTCCAGTGGGCGTGGAACCTCTCTGATGAAAGCGATTGGCGGGGCTTGACATGTTCGGCGTCAAGAGACGGCATGAGTCTGGTCGCGGCTAGGGAAGGAAGACCCGAAGTATTCGTGATTCCGCGGCGGAATTTAGAAAATGGCGACGTAGATATGACAAAAGTTATTGCAGCGTTTGCAGGAGACCAAGCTCCAGTGGATGGAATGAAATTTTTTAATGCATATGGTTTTGTGCCTGGAACATATCCGGTAACTTTGAGGGAAGGTGCTGTTCAGAATATAACTCCCGCTTATGACTATCCCAAAAACGTAATGCCAGTAGATGAACTCTCCGCATTTCTTTATGCACAAGCACAAGACCCATCTCAGCCTGAACGAAAACCAGTGAGAAAGCTGGAGAAACTCCATTTTCCAGTTACGCCAGAACAGGCGGCTGCCTATTTGCAAGAGTTTTTAGAAACGAAAGACTTTCGCCACGGTGAAAGTGGAGATGGTTGGGACGCGGAGATAACCCGCAACAATAGGTTCCAGCTACGGATTACCGGATCGGAGTCCTCAGAGGGAGTGAGCTACCACCCGGCAGAGTATCTAGAGGAAATACTAAAATATCTGGAAGTTACCCCAGGACAACGTGTATTAAATGTGGCTGAGAGCGATGGGGAAATTGCAGTCATCCTGGAATTGGAACTCGGTGCGGTTTCTCTTTCGCATTGGTTAGATACTATTGAAATTTTGGTTGATGACCTTGATACGTTGTACGACTTAAAAACCTAAAACACTTCGATTCTTGCGCCAAGGTCTTCAGCTTGGATTAATTGGTTTATCCATCCATCGGTGCCGGGTTGGAATCGTAGAACTGGTCGGTGGGAAATCTCATTGATGTTTTTGCGACCGCCAGAACGTGCCTCATACCGAATTCGTGATCGGTAGCCTGCGTCAACGAGTTCTTCAACGCTGGGTTTTGCTGCGGCGAGGTTGGCGCGGGCGTCGACAAGCAATGTAATGGCTTCATCGAGTGCAGTGAGTAGGGCAGCATGGTTGGTTTCGCACATGGCGCGCACCAATGAGGGGTTGGATCCAGCAACACGTGTGCCGTCTCGGAAGCTGCCTGCAGCAAGTGAAAGCGCGAGGGCGCCGCCATTATCTCCAACAATAGCGAGTGCTTCCGCAAGTAAGTGCGGTAAATGAGAAATACGTGCGACCGCTGCGTCGTGGTGCTGGACACGTGATGGAATTACCTCAGCCCCTACTCGTGCAGCCATTCGTACTACATCTTCCCAAAGCCGGATCCAGCGTTCTGATGCTTGGCCTTTGAAAGCGTGATCGAATGTAACTACCCATGCCGCCCCTTGGAAAAGATTCCGCTGCGATGCACTCCAACCGCTATCGGCAGTGCCTGCCATTGGGTGTCCACCAACATAACGATCTTGCATTCCGTGTTCGCAAACAAGTTCATATACTTCGCTTTTTACGCTCACGACATCGGTGAAACCACAGTTTGGGGCATGTTTTTCCAGTGCATTGAGCAAAGAAGCGATGGCGGGCATTGGGGTGGCTAATACAATAAGCGCATTTTCCACCTCGGCACGTTGCAGCACATCTGGTAGTGAGGAGGAAACATCAAATCCTTCTTCTAATGCTGCTTTTGCTCCGGAAGGCGAACGATTAAAGCCAAAAGTGGGATGTTCGCTGGCAGTGAGGTCGCGAAGTAGTGAACCTCCAATAAGGCCGAGTCCAAGAATGCATACAGGGCGGGAGATTGTTGTTGTGGTCACCTGACAAGTGTGGCACATTCAGGCTACGGTTACGGGTTATGAATGAAACTGAGCCTCTTGTAGCGCCCCTTCAGGGGTACGACGCAGATTCGAGTTTCGCGGTGGCAGTGTGCCGGACACCAACTGGTGCATGGTTCGTGACGGAACTACCGTCACGTTTCACAAGCATTGACGAAACAGTGAAGGCGATCCGAGATCTGCGCGAACATGGGCATGTATTTTCGATGAGCTGTGTGAATGATGATTATTTTATTGTCGCACGACCAGTGGATTCTGGTGCTCGAGTCTTGCTTTCAGATTCCTGTATGGCGGTAGCTGATGCATATGCTGATACTGCCCTGACTCTTACTGGAGACTGTGTGCCTGATTTAGGGGATTGTGATCTTGCCGATCCTTGCCCGGCAGGTGATTTTGGAATCCTGGAGGATTTTGGCCTTTCAGCTGCGACAATGCAGGCAATTTGTGGTGACTATGATTTGCTTCCAAGTGCGCAACTTGTATGTATAGCAACTGAATTGGGTTTTGATGCGGAGTTTGCCAAAGCGACAGATCTATACCTTGAGTAACTTGCCGAAACCAACTGGGCTGCTGCGCGACGAAGGTTATATGCGTCGCGCTTTAGAAATAGCCAAAACTACTCCGCGTTTCGACGTCCCAGTGGGTGCGGTTATTTTTGCTCCCGACGGCTCTGAACTGGCTGCGGCTACGAATCGCCGTGAAGCAGATCTAGACCCAACCGCTCATGCTGAGATATTAGCGATCCGTCAAGCTGTGCAAGCGTACGGGGATGGTTGGCGGCTAACTGACTGTACTATTGCAGTAACTCTAGAACCGTGCACAATGTGCGCTGGTGCGTTAGTTGGAGCGCGGATCGGACGTATTGTTTTTGGTGCGTGGGAGCCAAAGACCGGTGCATGTGGCTCTGTTTTTGATGTAGTACGTGACCCTTCAGTACTTCATAATGCAGAAGTTCGAGGAGGCGTACTTGAGTCCGAATGTGCGAAACTCATGGTGGATTTTTTCAAACACACCCAACTGAGACCTAGATAACAAACTTATATCAATCATTTCAGTGGGGGGGGGATGTGTATGTGTGTCCCCCGTAGAGTGGTGGAACCTTCAACTATGAAAAGGAGCCCCAATATGGGAGATCTAGGTAGTAAAGCTGAAAAGTTCGGTGGCAAAGCCAAGGAAGCCGTAGGCGAAGCAGTTGGCAATGAGAGCATGGCTGATGAAGGACGCGCAGATCAAACGAAAGCCGACGTCAAGGAAACGCTTAGCAATGCTGGTGAAGCCGTACAGAACGCCAAGGATAAAGTACTGGGTGCTTTCCAGAAAGACGATAAATAACCTGGGTAATTTGGTAGCTACCCGCTTATCCCGATAAGCTTTTTGGCGGTGGCGTGTCCGAGCGGCCGAAGGTGCTCGCCTCGAAAGCGAGTGTTGGGTAATCCCCAACCGGGGGTTCAAATCCCCCCGCCACCGCCAATAAAAACGTATCCCCTGGACATTTCGATGTTGGGGGATTGTTTTTATGAATCGGATGTTTCATTTCTCAGAGTGACCCCGATGTACTTATATGGCACCTGTGGTGTGGAAAGCATACGCTTCGCACACCTTGAGAATCTTCCGGGGTAGGCTTTCCTGGGAGACTAGTCTTTCTATACCATCGAGTAACCTGAGGAGTATTCTTCGCCGTGGCCAAGCTGCTATTCCGCATAGGCAGGTTCTCGTACCGCCGGAAATGGGCTGTTCTAGCTATATGGGCGGTTATTTTCGCTGCTATTTCTGGTTCGGCATCCGCATTTCAGCGCGGTTTTGATGATGTTTTTTCCATTCCGGGTACTCCATCTCAACGTGCTGCGGAGTCTTTGGTTGAGCTATTTCCTGACCAGAAAAATCCCTTAGAGTCAGCCGGTGTGAATATGGTGTTTGCGGCACCTGAGGGGCACCGTTTAGATGAACCTAAATATTCCCAGGCCATTGATGTTGTTATTGGGCGGATTGAAAAAGATCTGCCAGGGCTCACTGATACCCGCCGTTTTGGTAATCCTGTAAAGCTTAGTCCAGAGCTTATGCAAGGGATTATTGAGCAGGAGACACAGAGTGGTTTACCGTTGCCTATGGCGGAGAAAGACGCCTATAACTTGCGGCTTGTAAGCGATGATGGGCGTATCGGCTACACAACCTTTGGCATTGATGTTCCGCTTCCTTCGGCTGTTACTGAAGAGCACCGCAAAGTAATTAATGACGCCATGCAAGCTGGGCGTGACCTGGGGCTCACCGTGGAAAGTGGTGGTGCAGCTTTTGGCGATCCGCTGGTGATTAAATCGACGAGTGAGATTATTGGTATCGGTGTTGCTTTCTTGGTATTGCTCTTTACCTTTGGGTCCCTTATTGCGGCAGGTTTACCGCTGGTGACTGCAGTGGTAGGCGTTGGTATTGGTAGTGCTTCGATTATCCTTGCTACCGCTTGGGCGCCTCTTAATAACACCACTCCCGTGCTTGCGGTCATGCTTGGGCTAGCTGTTGGTATTGACTATGCATTGTTTATTGTTTCTCGATTCCGTAGTGAATATAAGCGTGCTCCACGGGATGAAGCAGCTGGCATGGCTGTAGGCACTGCCGGATCTGCTGTAGTGTTTGCGGGTCTTACAGTGGTAATCGCGCTTGTTGCGCTAACGATTGTGAATATTCCGTTTCTTACGTATATGGGCCTAGCTGCTGCGTTTACAGTGTCGGTGGCTGTTCTCGTGGCTTTGACACTTTTGCCTGCATTGCTTGGCGTTGCTGGTCAATATGCATTTGGATTGCGGATACCTAAAATCGGGAAAGAGTCTGATGAAAAAGGAACTTTTACTCGGTCAAAGGGTCGTGTGTGGGTTGGCTTTGTGCACCGTTTCCCCGCACTTGTGCTCACAGTTGTAGTTTTGGGTTTGGGGGCTTTGACAATTCCGGCCACTCGCTTAGAACTTGCGCTGCCATCGGATACCACTTCAAACCTCGACACTACTCAGCGGAAATCTGCTGATTTAATGAAAGAGGGTTTTGGCCCGGGTGTAAATGCGCCTTTTCTTTTAGTAGTGGATGCCCGTGAAGTTGATGCGCAATCTCAGGTGCTGGCTCCACTTGTTGGCGTCATGAAAGACGAAGCAGAGCGTAACGAACAAGAGTTTAAGCGCAAAGACGCTGCTGCATTGGCTTCGTTTCAGCATACTATTCAGCAATTTGCTACCCACCCTGGGGTAAAGCACGCGCAGATAATCGGCGTGAATGAAAAAAATAATGCGGCGCAAATGCTGCTTACTCCAAATTACGGGCCAGAGGATCCAATGACCAGCCAACTTATGGCTGCGCTACGGTCCCGTGAACAAACAATTGAGTCAAGTACTGGAATAGAGATTGGTATCACGGGTTTGACGCCTATCCAGCGAGACGTTACCCAAAAGCTCTCCGATGCGATGCCGATCTACTTGGGAATCGTTGTTGGCCTTGCAGTTTTGCTATTGCTGGTGGTATTCCGTTCGGTAATGGTTCCCGTTGTGGCTGGATTGGGCTTTTTGCTTTCTGTTGGTGCAGCATTTGGCGTGACTGTACTGTTCTGGCAGGAAGGTCTATGGGGAATGGTAAATACGCCAGGACCGCTGATTTCCTTTATGCCGATTTTCTTAATCGGTGTGACCTTCGGTTTAGCAATGGATTATCAAGTGTTCTTGGTGTCGCGTATGCGTGAACACTACACGCATATCGCAGGTAAGCCACAAAGCGGAAAGTACAACATTGTTGAAGAATCGATTATTGAAGGTTATACACTCGGTTCCCGCGTAGTTACCTCCGCAGCATTAATTATGATCGCGGTGTTTGTGGCATTTATTGATCAACCATTGCCTTTTATTAAAATATTTGGTTTTGCACTCGGCGCGGGCGTATTTTTCGATGCGTTTTTTGTTCGAATGGGATTAGTTCCTGCCGCAATGTTCCTGCTTGGAAGGGCTACATGGTGGATTCCAGCTTGGCTGGACCGTATTTTGCCAGTTGTTGATGTGGAAGGTGCCGCTTTGGAATCTGAGTGGGTGCGTCTGCAAGAGGAACGGGACCGACAGAACACCGAAAAACTCCATGCATTGCGTCAAGGCTAAACTCTTATTTCATGACGCAAGCCGACACCACTTTCGAGTTACATACTCGCCTTGATTCTTCCCCACATGGTCGCACTGGGGTTATTCACACCCCTCATGGAGATATTGCCACTCCAGCATTTATTCCCGTCGGAACGAAAGCAACTGTAAAAACATTAACTCCAGAGCAGGTCCGTTCTACGGGGGCGCAGGCAGTGTTGTCGAATGCGTATCATTTGTATCTGCAGCCAGGGCCCGAAATTGTAGACGAAGCTGGGGGAGTGGCTGCATTTGAAAACTGGCATGGGCCAACCTATACAGATTCGGGCGGCTTTCAGGTAATGAGCCTCGGCGTGGGGTTTAAAAAAGTCATTGCAATGGATACTAAGAACCTAGTCGAGGGTGATATTCGCGCAAAGAAAAAGGATCGTCTGGCCAAAGTAGACGAAGAGGGGGTGGATTTCCGAAGTGTTATCGATGGTTCGAAGCATCGTTTTACTCCCGAGGTTTCCATGCAGATCCAGCACCAATTAGGTGCAGATATTATGTTCGCTTTCGATGAACTCACCACGCTTGTGGATACTCGCCAGTACCAGGAGGCTTCGGTGGCGCGGACGCATCGTTGGGCGCAGCGCTGTTTAGATGAGCACGAGCGGCTTACTCAGGCGCGAGTGGGTAAACCTTTACAGAGCTTATGGGGTGTGGTGCAAGGTGCCCAATATGAGGATTTGCGCAGGCAGGCCGCTAGGGGTTTGGTATCGCTTTCCGACGCCGCGGAGGCTGCAGGGCGCCGTGGGTTTGGTGGCTATGGCATTGGGGGCGCATTAGAGAAGGAAAATCTGGGCACTATTATCGGCTGGGTGTGTGATGAACTGCCGGAAGACCGTCCGCGACACCTTCTTGGTATCTCTGAGCCCAATGACCTTTTTACCGCTATTGAATCCGGCGCAGATACTTTCGATTGTGTTGCGCCTACGCGCCTTGGCCGTCATGGCGGCGTCTATACGCTTGATGGTCGTGTAAACCTTACAAAAGCCGAGTTTAAACGCGATTTTTCTGGCATTGACGAAGAGCTCGGAGGGTATGTTTCAGAAAACTACTCCCGAGCCTATATCCATCATTTATTGCGTGCGAAGGAACTACTTGCAGGAACGCTATGTACCCTTCACAATCTGCATTTTATGGTTAGTTTAGTAGACAATATACGAGCCGCTATTGAGGGCGGATATTACGAAGCCTACCGAGATGAATTTCTTGGCAGATACTATGCTTCCGCAAAATAGTTTTCGCGCTTCTTGACCCATCCAATAACAATATATGTCAGGGGCATCATCAGGATTTCCACTGCTGTTTTCCACGCAAATCCAAACAATGTGTAGTTGAGTGTGTCTGCCGCAGTGGTAATTCCAATTGCGGGTGCTGCAATCAAACAGAAGACTAATGTGTCTCCGAATTCGCCAACAAGGGTTGAGCCTAATAGCCGGGCCCATAAAGATTTTTCACCGGTCTTTTCCTTGAGTTTTACCAAAACCCAGGAGTTAAGCAGTTGACCAACCAAGTATCCGGTAAGACTGGCTAGGACAATTTGGGGTACAAGGCCAAGTACAGTTTCAAATTGTGTTTGGTGTTCGTAGAATTCTGCAGCTGGTAGTGCAATTGCGATATAGAAAGATATAACGGCAATAAGTGTGACGGCAAAACCGGTCCAGATTGCGCGGCGTGTTGCCCGAAAACCGAAGCATTCGGCGAGTACGTCACCAACTACATAGGCGAGGGGGAAAAGAAAGAATGCCCCATCGGTAATAATTGGTCCGAATGCTACAGCTTTTGTTGCGGTGATATTGGAAATAACAAAAACCGCAACGAAAAGCGCGAGTAGTACCGGGTATAGGCTGCGCTGCACCGGAATAAAACGTACAGGAGTTGACATGGGTCTATATGTTCCCATAAGCCCCAGTGGTTTTCCTAGCGGGAGTTAGTCTTCCAGTACTAATTCAGCATCAGTGATTGCCAGGCGTTCAGATTCGCCAGCCAGAAGTGATTGCATTTGGGCGGCGTTTTCCCCAATCGGGACACTTAGTGCTTGTGGATCTTTAGCGAAAGTCAAAGCGAGCAGAGAAGCGAATTGGTTGAGGAGCACAGTGGCCTCGAAGTGGTCAATATCGTCGGCTTCTGGTGCATCTACGGTAAGTAGACCATAGAGTTTATCTGCATTGCTTACTGGCATAGTGGCGAAGCATTGGTAGTTAAATGTTTCGTCAGAGATTTCTGAGGTATCTGGTTCGTATCGCCCCTCATTAAGGCTCATTGCCAGGCGCAATGATTCATCATTGATGGTAAATACGCGTGTGGAGCGTTGATTTTGGCGACCACCATGGCCCCATGAAGAAGCACGTAATTCCACTGGCTCAATATTAGTAACAAGGAAAAGATTGACTCTTACTCCTGTTCCTGGCCCTAGGCGATCTTTCACCATGGAAAGAATATTGCGGCGAGCGTTATTAAGGCGCATATCACGGAGTTTCTGGTCTTCAACATTAAATGTGTCACCCACATCTTGTGTTGCTTGCGTCAATTCCCGGACGATGGAATCCAACGCATTCATCTGCGCATGGTGACGTTCTTGTTCTAGGACCTTTTTACGCCCATCTCTTAGCTTTCCAAGGATAAGGCCAAATAATGCTAAAGTGCCGCATAATACTGTGATTGGGAGGTGTTCCACTCCGAAGTATCCTGCGGAAGCAGATCCAAAAACCACCATAGCCTGAAAAATAAGTGGCGGAATTGTAGAAATTCTTCGCGCCCATTTGGGCTCAGGCAAAACTGGGTCGTATGCCGCACTTATGGTTTTTGGATTTCGGTTGAACATAAGCCCATAAGTAGCAGTGACGCAGTGTATGGGCAATAGGGGGTAGCTATTTGCTTAATCTTTCATCGGTCAAGAATAGGAGAAACCTAAAATAGGTGGTGAGTCAACGCTTGTAAACACACCACCTGCAGTTTAGTGCTGTTCAGTGACGGCTTCAGACTTGTGCGAAGACTCTGGGCTACGTTCCAGAATCTTAGAGATATCGTAGCCGGTTGTGTCTTTGACCATTTGCAGAGTTTGCAGCAAGTTATCGGTTACTTGCCGAGGAATAGCACCCGCACCGTCAGTGGAAACCACTGTCAGTTTCTCAATATTGCTCATTGGTTCTGCGACTTTTTCGGCGATCTGCGGCAGGACCTCTACCAGCATTTGCAGGATCGCGGCCTCATTGTAGTGTGCAAACGCGTCTGCACGTTTATTCATTGCCTCAGCTTCCGCCTGTCCAACCGCGAGGATTGCCGCGGCTTGAGCTTCACCTTCGGCACGAACAGCTTCGGCTTCCGCAATACGGCGCGCTTTTTCGGACTCACCCAATTTTGCACCCTCAATGGCACTTGCCTCAGCTAATGCCGAACGACGGGATTTCTCACCCACACCCTCAAGGCGCGCCTTCTCAGCTTCCGCCTCAGCATTGGCAATAGAGGCAGCCTTGCGGGCGTCGGCGTCGAAAATTGCTGCGTTTCGACGCCCCTCAGCCTCCGTTTCCACCCGGTACCGCTGAGCGTCGGCAGGCCTGCGAACCTCAGTGTCCAACTGGCGTTCCTTTAAAGCTGCTTGAGCAACCGCTACCTTCTCCTGCTCCCGCAAAATCGCCTGATCACGATCCGCTTGCGCCAATGGCCCTGAAGCCGCGGCCTTTGCCAATGCGGCATCCGTCTCAGCTTGAATTTCAGCCTGCTTTAGCACTAACTCCCGCCGCGAAATAGCAACCTCCTGCTCGGCAGCAATCTGTGCTTGCTGAGCTTCCCGAGTAGCCTCGGCCTCTGCAACAGCTGCAAGTCGACCAACCTTAGCCGATTCCGGACGACCCAAATCATTGAGGTACGTACCATCATCAGTGATGTCTTGAATTTGGAACGTATCTAAAACCAAGCCCTGGCCAGTCAATGAAGCCTCAGACTCATCCGTAACCCGCTGGGCAAATGCCGCACGATCCCGAATAATCTGCTCAACCGTCAACGAACCCACGATCGAACGAAGTGAACCAGCAAGAGTCTCCTGAGTAAAAGTCTCAATCTCACCCTGCTGTGCCAAGAAACGCTGGGCAGCAGCACGAATGGAATCCTCATTGCCACCAACCTTTACAATGGCAACTCCCTCAACATTCAATTTAATGCCCTGGCCAGACACCGCATTCCGAATAGTCACCATAATCCGCCGAGACGAAAGATCCAGAATATGTAGCCGCTGAATAAACGGAATAACAAACACTCCGCCACCCATAACCACTTTCTGTCCACTTAAATCCGTAGAAATCAAACCTGTTTCTGGATTACGGACTTCCTTCCCGCGACGACCAGTAATAATAAACGCCTCATTAGGTTTAGCCACCCGATACCGGCTCGCAATAAGCAACCCGACCAAAACCAGAAGGACAAATAAACTCACTAAAGCAAAAATGGCTGTGCTCATAACACCTTTCAATCAAAGAAAACAAACAAAACTTATGGAAGCGTAGGGAGCGCCACGACCTCAACTGCCGTAGGCGAAAGAATAGACACAACCCAAACCTCGCTACCCACAGCAATTGGCTCAGCTGAACGTGCGGCAACCTTACGAATATGTCCACCAACACTGATACGAATCTCCCCATATCCAGCCTCGGGGATCGAAGTAATCACGCGACCACTATGCCCAACCAAAGAATCGGATCGGAAACTTGCAGCATCCTCGCCCGACTTTAAAAATCTGGTCAGCCTAATCGCCCCAAACATTGCGGCCGCGCCAATAAAGAATCCAATACCAGCAGCCCAAGCCGTATTTCCAGTAGTAGACAGCCCTAACGCCCCACCAAACCCAAATGCGCCAAGAAACGCAGCCAGGCTGGAAAGCGAAAAGAGGTCATTGTCGAGTGCATCAAAATCAAAGACACCATCAAGCAAATCCCCAACGAGAAAAGTGAGGATTACAAGTGCGAGACCGATGCCACCAATTACAAGAAATACGGTCACAAATGCCCCCTTTCGGCACCCCCGATTATAGCAAGAGTAAACATAAATCGCAGATAAAATTAAGGAAGCTACCCCCGTTAATTTAGCTTGATCGACAAACCAAACAAAGAATGTGGGTTTGTGGCCATATTATTTCACGGCAAAACGAAACCCCCTTACCATTTTTTAATGGCGAGGGGGTGTCTATGGCGGAGGATAGGGGATTTGAACCCCTGAGGGATTGCTCCCAACACGCGTTCCAGGCGTGCGACATAGGCCGCTAGTCGAATCCTCCATTGCAACAAAACGCAGCAATTGCGTTGTGTTCCTCAAAGACTGTACACCGGCAACTTTAAAAAAGCCAAACCCAAAGTAAAATCACAACTGCACAGCTGGATTGCGCCAGAGAATAAACTTTACTGTGGGAAAGCGGCCCGCCGATAACTTTAGAAAAGTATCAGGATGGCGGTAATCATGAGGTGTTGAAAACCGAATGAAGTTGAGTGGGGGCGGGCTGAATGTGGGGGTGGTGTTTGGGTGTAGGCCTGGGAGTGGGGGGGCTGCGGGTGGCTGAGCCCTGCGGGTTGGGATGGGGCAATTAAAGTGCCCACTCCTTATTAAGGTGTTTTCAGGCCTCGAATATTATTTATGCAGCTAAAAACGTCACAGAGAAGTTTTGTTTGGCTGTGGCCAGCTGGAAGAGTGATATTTTTTGGAGGACTTTTTGAAAAACTTGCCCTTTTTGTATCAATCGCTTCTGCAAAACCCCAGGTGGTGAAAATCTGCCTGATACAAAATGGAAGGGTTTTTAAAAAACTTGCCCTTTTTGTATCACCACCATGCGATCAGCGGAGCTGAGTTGCTACGCTTAGTACCAAGCATCAACTGGGAAACTGAGTGGTTTGACTCTTGCTTCCGTTGGGGGGTGTGGTGTCGCTGTGGGTGGTTTTAGCCTGGCGGCATTTTTACTGGGCTAAAACGTTGTCAGGGATTTTGTGCTATGGTTGTGCGTCAGGACCCCGTGTGGCGTGTATCTTGTGAACTCCCCCAGGGCAGGAATGCAGCAAGGGTCAGCGAGCTCTGACGGGTGCGCGGGGTCCCCTAAAATATTTTGTTTTCTCCCTCGATAGTATCGGGGGTATTTTTATGTGTTGTGTAGGGCTAGTCGTCCGGGTGGTGAACAGCTACAGTAGGTTGAGCAAGGCTGTGGCAGGGTAACCAAAACAAGGTGACCAAAACAGCTAAAGCGAGCCAGGACCAAAGAACGTCGTTTCACCGTGGAAGGTGGCCCACTTTGCAGTTGCAGGATTTTGATTCGACCAAACTCGCCGAGTTCAAGGCGGAGATTGAAAAAGCTTATGGGGAGCTCAAGGCTCGTAATCTAAAGCTTGATCTCACTCGCGGTAAGCCTTCCGCAGAACAGCTTTCCATTTCAAATGCGTTATTGAGTTTGCCAGGAGAAGGGGATTTCAAAGCCTCTGATGGTACGGATTGCCGGAACTATGGTGGTTTAACGGGCATTATTGATATTCGGCAGATTTGGGCGGATACCCTTGGCGTTCCGGTGGAAAACGTTTGGGCGGGTGATGCTTCCAGCTTGAACATCATGTTTGATCTTATTAGTGCTGCTTGGATTTGGGGCACACAGGATTCAGAGCGTCCTTGGTGTAAGGAAGATAAAGTTAAATGGATTTGCCCAGTTCCGGGCTATGACCGCCATTTCACTATTACTGAGCATTTTGGCATAGAGATGCTTCCAGTGGACATTACTGAGCATGGGCCTGATATGGATGCAGTCCGGGAACTAGTTAAGGATCCGCAGGTTAAGGGCATGTGGTGTGTCCCTATGTTTGCAAACCCAACTGGCGTGACATTTAGCCGTGAGGTTTGTGAGGCTTTGGCAGCTATGCAGACCGCAGCTCCTGATTTCCGCATTGTGTGGGATAACGCGTATGCAATCCATACCTTGACTGAGGAGTTTCCCGAGGTTATTAACGTCCTTGACCTCGCGGAAAAGGCAGGCAACCCGAACCGTTTTTGGTTTATGTCTTCCACGTCAAAGATCACCTTCGCTGGAGCTGGTGTTTCTTTCTTTGCTTCTTCCAAGTCCAACCTTGATTGGTATGGCACACAAGCAAACGTTCGTGGCATTGGTCCAAATAAGATTAACCAGCTTGCTCACGCTCGGTTCTTTGGTGATGCTGAAGGGGTCCGGAAAGTGATGCTGCAGCATGCAGCTTCACTTGCGCCTAAATTCCAACGGGTTTTGCAGATCCTTGACTCGCGCCTTTCGGAGTATGGTATCGCCACATGGACAAAGCCCACGGGAGGTTACTTTATTTCACTTGATGTGGTGGATGGCACAGCGTCACGGGTGGTAGAGCTTGCGAAGGAAGCAGGCATTGCATTGACTGCGGCCGGTTCCTCATATCCGCTAAAGAAGGACCCAAATGATCGCAATATTCGCCTAGCACCCTCTCTGCCACCAGTATCTGAAGTCGAAGTAGCGATGGATGGCGTGGCTACCTGTGTATTGCTCGCTGCAGTGGAGAAGTTTTCAAAGTAGTGAATCTTAAAGAGACCGCCTACTGGCTTGACAGTATTTTTCCCTGCTCCCTTAATTTTGCGCAGGTAGCTGGTTTTCATATGGCTTCCGCAGAGTTGGGTGCAGGGGAATCTTTGGCGTGCTCCGTGGATTTTGGTGAGGTTGATACCGGACTCTCGCTTACGGACGCTCCGGACGTGCCTGTTCGATGCGAGATCTTTATGGTTGCGCGGGCTGAACCAAAAGTTGTTTCTGCGTTAGTATCTGCGGCCTTAACTATGTTGGTAGACACTAATTCTCAAAGCACGGTTTTTCACGCGCAGCCTGGGACGATTCTTCCTGGGATGGGTGCGTATGGTGCGTCGGATGTGATGCAGAGTGTTTCGGTAAATCATGGTTTACTTATTGCTCCTTTTGTATGGGAGCAGGGAGTTCCGCAGGTTCGGGAGGAAGAGCGGCTTACTACGTTATGTCAGCTGATTCCTTTAACAGATGATGAGTTTATTCATGCGCATACGTATGGGGTTGCTGCATTACAGGAAGCGCTTATCGAGGAAAACGTTGATCTTATGAATCTTCAGCGCTAGTAGTTTCATTTAAGCATTCGATTTTCTTGCACAGGTAGGCTCTACTTCGTGGCTCTTTATCGCAAATACCGTCCTGCAACGTTTGGTGAGGTTGTTGGCCAGGAACATGTTACTGGACCGCTCTCGGTGGCATTGGATACTGGCCGTATTAATCATGCGTACTTGTTTTCTGGCCCTCGGGGTTGTGGTAAAACTTCTTCGGCTCGAATTCTTGCGCGTTCGTTAAATTGCGAACAAGGCCCTACTTCTACTCCCTGCGGGGTGTGTAATTCATGCCGCAGTCTTGCACCAGGTGGCCCCGGAAATTTGGATGTTACGGAGCTTGATGCGGCGAGCCACAATGGTGTTGAGGATATGCGTGACCTGCGTGATCGTGCGTTTTTTGCCCCTGCGGAGTCGCGCTATCGCGTGTTTATTATCGACGAAGCCCACATGATCAGTACGGCAGGTTCAAATGCGTTGTTAAAGATTGTGGAGGAACCGCCAGAGCATTTGGTATTTATTTTTGCCACCACGGAGCCAGAACGTGTGATCGGTACGATTCGTTCACGCACGCATCATTATCCTTTCCGTCTTCTTACGCCTTCGGCGATGCGTGGTTTATTGGAGCGTACTTGTGCCACTGAGGGTATTTATGTTGAAGATGCCGTATTTCCGCTTGTTATTCGTGCAGGCGGCGGGTCTCCTCGGGATTCTTTGTCAGTTTTGGATCAGTTGTTGTCAGGTGCCGGGCCTGACGGATTGACCTATGACCTTGCGGTGCCATTATTGGGAGTCACAGACGATACGCTTATCGACGCCGCAGTTGATGCACTTGCCACAAATGATGGGGGTGGGCTGTTCGTAACGGTGGATAACGTTATTGAGGCTGGGCTAGATCCTCGCAGGTTTACCACTGATTTATTGGATCGGTTGCGGGACCTTATGGTGTTGCAATCAGTTCCGGATGCGCTTGCTCTTGGATTGATTGATGTTCCTGCGGATCGTGTCCCTGTTTTGACTGGTCAGGCAAAGCAATTTCCGGTGGGAGTTTTAAGCACATTGGCCGCTTTGGTGAATGATGGCTTGACTGATATGCGTGGTGCGACAAGCCCTCGTTTACTTTTGGAGATTTTGTGCGCACGCATGTTGATGGGACAGCCTGCCACTCAAACTGAGGCAGCGTTTATATCACCTACATCTAGTGCTCCTGCCACCCCAAGTGCTCCTCCTAAGCGTGTTTTTGAGCGGAAATCTCAAAGGACTGTGCGGGAGCGTTCAGAGCAGTCTGCCCCAGCATTAACCCCTGCTTTAACTCCAGATAAACCTGAAGCTAAGGTTGAGGCCCCTGTGCCTCAACCTCAACCAGCGCAGCAACCAGTGCCTCAATCTCCACCAACACAGGTTCCGCAACCTAAAGAGCAGGTACATCAGAAGGTTGAGGAGCAACCTATCGATCGGATTCGGCGTAAGTGGGCACGGGTTCGTGAGGTTGTTGGCATAGAAAATAAAGTTGCGGAGATTATGCTTACTGAGGCGAAAGCACTGGGTATCCGTGATCGAACGCTGATTATTGGGCATAATACGGGTGCGTTGGCGGCGCGACTCAATGATCCTCGCAACAATGGGACGATTATTAATGTTTTAAAAACTGAGCTTGGGTACGATCTGCGGGTCCATTGTGTGGTCGGTACGGATCTTCAGTCTGCTGGTTTTAGCCCCGATGCTGATAAGCCTGAATGGAATCCAGACAAGCCAGCACCGAGGCCACAACAGGTTTTACGGGAACAAGCTACTCCACCAGCACCACAAGTACTAGCACCACAACCCGAGCCAACAGAGACGCCGCAGCAACCCACTTCGGTTTGGAATGAGCCTGCGAAGTTGGGCGGGTCTTCGGAGGAATCACAGCATTCTGATGAGCGGGCTGCACCTGCTGTTGCGCCCTCTTCGAGATATCCCGCTGCTCATTCCCCAAAGCCTGCGGTGGAGGAGCCTCGTAAGCCTAAACGGTGGGAGGAGGCTGTGGCACGCGGTAATGAGCGGTTAAAAAATAATCCGACATTTTCTGACGGTGTCCCATTGCCGCCTGAGCCGGATGATCCCTATGATCTTCCCCCGGAAGAGGAGGTGCCATCACCTCCACCGCCCGCGTCGCCTCTGGAGTCTGCACCGGAGCCCTCTACTTCAGGTTCACCACAGGTTTCTGCTCGTGAACAGGAGGAAGCGGATATGGTGCGGCAGGCGAGTTCGGAGCCGGGATCGCATGATCATCGGGATGCGCGCGCCGTTGCTATGGAAATGTTAGAGCGTGAGCTTGGGGCTCGGCCATTGTAATGAGGAAAATTTTGTGAGGCTGTGAGGTGCAACCCAAGGCATAATGTCTTGTGGGCTACACTTGTGGCTCGATATTGCTACGAAAGGTATTGCTATGAATCAGCCTGATATGGCACAACTTATGCGCCAAGCCCAAGAGATGCAGGCTCAACTTGAGCGTGCTCAACAAGAGATTTTGGCCTCGACTGTTGAGGGGCAAGCTGGGAATGGCTTGGTGAAGGTCAAAATGTCCGGAGGTGGGGAAGTGCTGGATATTTCGATTGATCCAAAGATCGTGGACCCAGACGACGTGGAAACCCTCCAGGATTTGGTGCTTAGTGCGGTAAATCAAGCCAGCCGCAGTGTTGCAGATTTATCGGAGCGGAAACTGGGGCCGATTTCAGGCTTCGGCGGGCAATCTCTCGGCTCGTTGTAAATTTATTGTGCTTTTCGACGCCCCGGTAAAGTTTATCCCGGGGCGTGGCCCATCGTTTGTTTGAGAAAGTTCACGGAACGTGTTTGAAGGACCGCTACAGGATCTTATTGATGAATTGTCTCGGCTTCCTGGGGTTGGGCCGAAAAGTGCGCAGCGTATCGCGTTTCATTTATTGCAGGTAGATCCAGACGATATACGTCGGCTTGTTTCTGCTCTTGATGGGCTGCAGGATGGGGTAAGTTTTTGCCGCATTTGCCATAATATTTCTCGCGATGAGGTTTGTCGTTTTTGCGCAGATTCGGCGCGGGACGCTGGTGTGATTTGCGTGGTTGAAGAACCAAAAGATATTCAGGTTATTGAGCGTACTGGAGAGTATCGGGGTCGATACCATGTGCTTGGTGGGGCACTGGATCCACTAGCGAATATTGGCCCGAAGGATTTGAATATTAGCGTGTTATTGCAGCGTATTGCTGGTGTATTGCCGGATATTTCGAATAATGCTGAAATGCCTGAGATTCGGGAAGTGATTCTTGCTACTGATCCGAATACTGAAGGGGAAGCTACGGCTTCGTATCTGGCGCGATTACTGCGTGATTTTCCGGATTTGGTAGTGTCCCGCCTAGCGAGTGGAATGCCGCTAGGCGGTGATCTGGAATTTGTCGATGAGTTGACGCTTTCTCGGGCCTTAAATGGCCGGCTTCGCCTGTAGCGTTAGGCGAGGCGTTCTTTTCGGAGTTGCTCAACGACAGGAATATTGAGGGGTTCGAGCTCCTCAATACCAATATTGAGTGCCTTAGCTAGCAGCAGGTCACCAAGTTCTGGGTTTCGGGCGAGTACTGGTCCGTGCATATATGTTGCAATAACGCTTCCTTGGACGGCGCCTTCGGCACGTTCTTGGCCGGCAGCGTCAGGGTTTTCGCTAATGGTGTGGGCGTCGAGATTGCCGACACCGCGGGTGAGATGGCCAAGAGGGCGGGCGTCAGGCCCAAGGATGGTTGCACCCATATGATTTGCGAAACCTGTGAGCGGTGCAGTGAGTCCGGGGAGGCCCGAGGGGGTTGATTGGATTTCGCCGATTGTACGTTTTCCAAGGCTGCCTGTGGTGGCGTCGAGAAGTCCAATACCTGGGACAATGCGATCGCTTGCGCGGAATGATTCGCCGAGAATCTGGAGACCCGCGCAAATAGCAAGGATCGGTGTGCCGGATTCGGCAGCAGTGCGTAATCCGGCACCAGCTGGACTATTTAGGTGCTCGGCTGCAAGGGTTTGAGCGGCGTCTTCACCACCACCAATGCAATATATATCGAGGGAAGCAGGAACCTCAGCTCCTAAGCGGATTGGAATAATTTCGGCAGGAATATTGCGCATACGGGCGCGTTGGCGGAGTACCAGGGCATTGCCGTCGTCGCCATAGGTGCCAAGGACATCTGGGAGAATAAGGCCGATTTGGAGGGTGCTCATTGTGCGAGTAGGCCTTTCTTGAGGTCACGGAAAGCGGTGTAATTGGCAAGGACTTCAACGCGTCCAGGTTCACAGGCTCGAATGGAATCTACAAGGCCTGGAACGAGGTCGTGGCTAATGGAAGCGTAGGTGAGCCGGACTGCAAGATCGGTGCCACGTTCTCCGGAGGCAACCACATGAAGATCGTCGAAGGCTTCGAATTGGACGTCCCAGAGCCAGGAAAGGTCTTCACCATCGGCAACTTGGCCGTTCACTGCAATAACAAGTGAATCGGCGGTACGGTCAACCATGGATAAGGCTTCTTGCCAACCTGCGGGATTCTTTGCCAACAGCATGTGTACTTCACGGCCTTCAAAAGAAATAGTGGAGTAACGGCCAGCTACGTCGGCGACTTCGCTTACAGCCGATATGGCTTTATCTACTGGAATTTGGAAAACCTGTACGGCGGCGGCAATGGCCTGAGTGGCATTACCTCGGTTTGCACGGCCAGGGATAGCTAGTTGGAGGTTATGGGATCCTTCCGGGCTGGTGATGCCCTCGTCGGAGATAGTCCAAGTTGGTGTGGGACGGCGGAATGGGCGGCCGTCGATAAGCGGAATGGTGGAGTACCAATCATCACCATCGCGCAAAATATGGCCACCGGTGCGTGGACAAGATACGGAGTCTCCCGTCCAACCCGCGCCTGCGGAAACCCATACAACATTTGGCGCGTCGAAAGCCGCGGAGGTTACCAGCACATCATCGCAATTGGCCACTACGGTCATATTGGGGTGCTTTTCTACGCAAGCTCGTAGGGCCCGTTCAAGTTTATTAATTTCGCCGACACGATCGAGCTGGTCGCGGGTGAGGTTCAATAACACTAAAACACTTGGGTGCAGGCGGTCAGCAACTGCGGGGACGTGAAGCTCATCGCACTCTAATACGATATGGGAGGCTTTTTGGCCTGCCATAAGTGCAGAAATAATCCCAGCATCCATATTATCGCCGCCATCATTGGTGGCTACGGAGTACTGGGTGCGTAGCGCCGAAGCTAACATCCGGGTGGTGGTGGATTTACCATTTGTCCCGGTAATTAACGCTACGGGGCGGCCTTCGCCTAAATGCTCCATAATATTGGGGTCGATAACACCAGCGATAAGCCCGCCGATCATGCCACCAGCGCCCCTGCCAGTAGCCTGAGATGCACGTGTGGCTAACGACGCCGCAGCCTTAGCGGCTTTGGTTCGTAACCCGGAAAGATTCAACTTCATTCCCAATATTGTAATGCTCTTCTGCAGCAGTCAGGAATACACAGGAACTAGGTTGTGGGCGTGCCTTTTGCGACCGTTTTCACAAGCTCTAAAAATTCCGCGTCGCGGACTAGGGGAATACCTTTTCGTTGTGCATGCATTGCTTTTCCGCGAAGCTGCTCGGTGGAATTGCAAATAACAATACTGGTGGTGCGAGTAAGTTTTTCAGAATAGGCAAGGTTAGCGTCCACGGCCGCCTCAATAATAATATTGGGGTCCATAGTAATCTCTGGAGTAACCACCAATTCCATACCTTCAACCAGCGGTTTTCCGGGAATATAGACTCCGGGGTTGGTAAATTCCGGCGGGCAATCCGAAGCTTCGGCACGCACAATGCTGCGTTGTAGGCCAAAACGATCTGCACGCAGTTGGTCCGGCTGCCGCACCGCAAGCTCGCCGCCACGCAATGTGAGAAAAAGATTAACCAAAAGCAATGTTTCTTCCCGCACCACTTCCGCAGGGTCTTGTTGTGCTCTGCTTATCGACGCCGCAGCATTATCCGGACCACACCCCATCAGGTGGGCAACCGCCCGCAGTCGAGTGTCTTGTAATGCAACTCCGCGACGTCGTAACGAGGCAAGTGTATCTACAATGCGGGCAGGCCTAGGAACATGCCCTAATCTGCGTCGAGGACCTTGCCTCCTATGGTTTCTATTCTGTGAGCGAGCCCGACCGCGCTGGCGCTTCAATGCTCGCCTTGTTTCCGAAACCAAAAAACCCCAAGTGCGGGGTGCGTTATGGACTACGAGCGTGCGGCCATCAATAAAACGATCGAGGGCACGCACCAATTGCTCCATTTTCTTTCCCTGAGCGATATCTTCAGGTGTGAGACCATGCAGATGTTTCGGGCCAGGATCTGAATCCGTATTCACTACCGCAAAGAACTTATCCACCACGGTACCGTTGTCCGAGAAAGTTACAGCATCAATAGCAACAATGCGAGAAGAAGAAGGATGAATCCCAGAAGCTCGCACTACAACGGCAACAAAGGGTGCCTCTTCAATAGCCTTTGCGCGTGCTGCCTCTCGGGCAGCACGCTTAGCCTCTCGCTCTTCTGGGGAAAGCTCTGGACGCTTTACCCGCGGAGAGGCGTGTTCAGTAGTGCTCATTCCTATCACTCTAATGCGCACACCTGGTTTTTAAAACGCGTTGGTAATAGGCTTGGCATGCTACGCAGAAGCTCAGGTAGTTTTGCTTTGGTTTAGTGAATCTTGAATATTTTTTAAAGGATCGCCAATGGAACACGGTGGGCTCCAAGGCCCCAAAGGTCAAGACGAACATTGGGAGCAGTGGCCTGGAGAAACAGCAGAGACGCAGGCTTGGCAATCCAATGAAACCATGGAATTTGCACCAATTCCGCCGACTGTGGCACCTGTACCTCAGTATCACCAACAGTACCAATATGAGTACCAATACCCCTACGAACCACCGAAAAAGAACCATGTACGGGTGATGGTATCCATACTGGTATTTACGTTATTTGCCAGCATTATGGTGGCGGCGAGCGTCTACCTTTTCAGCAATAGCAACTGGATGCTGACTGCGAATAAAAACAATACAAACAGCCGAAACGACCAGACTGTGACGGTAACAGTAACTACTGAATCCACTGCCACCTCAAGTACGAATACAAGCACGAGTACGTCCGAGACGACGAGTTCAGCGGAGCCAACTACTGAGGAAAACCCAAAACCAGAGCTATTGACTGATTCTGGTTGGGAAGATGACAGTGTAACGCATTGCTCGAGCTCAGAGACTCTAGTATTTGCGGGGCGGGATGCCAAAGGCGACAATATAACGGTATGTAAAGAGGACTCTGTCCTGCGCTATCGATCCAATGTGAATAACGGAACACTGGATGATACCCGAGTTACACTCGAAGGAACGATTGCAGATGGCGGAAATTATGTGGTGAACGTTCCGCCTTCTTCAATTGAGATCTATGCCGGTTACCTCGAGGTATATACCAGAGGAAAGCATTCCAAAACCCTGGAATTCACCGAATGGTGGGCCCAGTAGCCGTTACAGTAGCGGAAGACTACCGGCCCTGCAGATGGTATTGGGCCATACGGATTAACTCACCATATGCGCGTTTCATGGTGACCAATGCTGCATCTTCAGCCGCAGTAAGCGCTGATAATGACTCCATATGAGCCCATTGCATCTTTTCCTGTGCAGTGGAGAGCGCTTCTTGCATAGATGCAGTAGGGGGCAAACCAAGCTTTTCCTGCAGCGTATAGCCCATAATAAGCACACTGATTTCTGGAATTATTTTCGCTTTAGGATCAGCTTCCTGCACGGCTTTAAGATCCAATAGCAAAAACGCATTAATAAGCCGCGCATCAGTGCGCATTGTGGATACCAGATTTAAGATAAGATCCTTGGGCTGCTTGCGGAATGCGAGACTTTCTATTTCGCTTACAATGCGTCCGGCACGGTGCGTTGTTGCAAACTCCCCAAACCGAGTAACTAAGAGATTCCGGAGCTGGGGGACACCAGACCGGGCGGTTGCCCATTCATTAAGTTCACTTGCCCCGCGGCGGGCAACATTTCTTGCTCGGAAAAGCCCATATTCACCAATGAGTTTGACGATTCTCCGGCACGCATCGCGTTCCCTATCAAATTCTTCTTCGGAAGCTATTTTTTGAATTAGATCAAACTCGGTGGCATTCGCAAGGCTTGCCATCGCACGGGCGTCATATTCCGTAATAGCACCTGTATGAGAGGTTTCCGCAAGTAAGCCTGCAACAGGTAGAATGGTCAATACTGATCCCTGCAATTGTTGCGCTAATGACTGTGCATGTTCATAAGCATGCTCAAGGGGATCGCGTTCTCCAAGGGCGCCTTCGCCGAAGGAATCGGCGCGAGATAAGACGCCGAGGGTATTAAGTGATGTGAAACCAAGGTCACGAATAAATTTCACTTCATCCATGCGTGGTGTTGCATCAAATAAAAATACGGCAGCATCAGCATCTACGGACATTGCTTTGGTTTGTTCGAAACCATCGATAAGGATTCGGCGAGTGCGTGCCTCATTTTCGACGGTCAGAGTAGCTAAGCCAGGCGTATCAATGAGCGAAAAATCCCGGATTGAGGCAGTTGGCATCCATCTGTGAATGTAACTAATTTTCTCAGCGGGAGCAGGAAGTTCAGCCGCCTTGCCGCGCTGAATAGTAATGGGAAGCCGCTGCCCATCAAGAAGTACTGCTTCTGCTCTGTCCGGGGCACCGTATTGAAACACGGTGACCACATTGGTCGCTTCTAACGCTGCTGTTTCTGCGACGGGCGCCCCAATAAGGGCATTTACTAGCGTTGATTTACCAGATTTTAAACGACCAACAACAACGATACGCGGCGGCGCTTCTAGGGTTTGTCGAATGCGATTCGATTCCTGCTGAAGTTCAGGGCTAAGGCTCCCAAGGTAGTCCAGCGCTTGATTGAGAGCGGTAGTCATAAGATCCATATGGGCTTAACCTCGCGTTTCGCCCCATGCGGACGGTTGGGCCGCAGAATTGGGGGTGAATGGTTGCGTTTCTGTTTGGGCGTTTTTGGCCGCAGCCGCAGCGTATGCTGTTAAATCACGGATTGTTGCTTCAGCGGTTGCAATATTCTTTTGGATAATTTGGAGGTTTTTCTCCAAAGTGGCCTTGCGCTTTTCCTGGCTTGCTTTATCTGCGCGCGCAGCACGTTCAGCTTCTTGGATTTGTTTTTGGGTGGATTCCACCATCTGCTTGAGGTTTTCCCGGTAGCGCAATTGGATCGCTGGGCGCGCATTAGCAATTGCGGCTTCCAGGACCTTCGATGTAAGCATTTTCGACGTCGCGGTCGTCTCCTTCATCCAGTTAAGGAGGTTTGTTTTGCCCGAACGCATAGCTCGAAAGCCCACATTAAAGGCGACCCAACCAACACCAACTACTGCGCCTAGACCAGCAAAAGTTACAACGCTGCCGATTAGGCCACCAAGCATAGAACCGCCTGAAATGCCCATCATAAGCATCATTGGATCCAAAAGACCTTGGCTTTTTTGCTGAACGTTATGCGTCTGGAGCTGTTTTCCAACGAATGCCGCACTTACCTCATTACGAATTTCTTCCCAGTCCATTTCGGACTTAAAGCGAGGTCGCACAATTTTATGCTCGAGCTCATACGAAAAGTAATTCAGTGATTCTGCGATTGCAGTCTGGAATTCTCGCTCCATTTCCGCAGTAAAATACTGCGGGTTTTTGCGAAGCACCGCCATGCCTTGCTTATTAATACGCTCAGTCCAGGATTCTCGGAGTGCATCAAGGCGCATCTCTAACTGCTCCATAGATTCCTGGCGAATAATGGTCAGGTCACGACCTAAATAATAATCCCAGCTTTCGCCTTCCTTTTTTAGTTGGTTGAGTTCTTCAAGCCGGTTTGAAAGGTCAGGAACAGCGGCTTCGCCTTGCCGTAAAATCTCAAGCTTTTGGTTGAGCTCGTCAGACAGCTCCCGAAGGCCCTTCACTGCGATGCGCAGCCCATTAGCCAACGGCAGGAACTCTGCGATTTGGAATTTGCTTTGAATCATCTGACGAAGTTCATTGATTCCGGAGAGTTCGAGTACTTGCCGTGAGTGCGGGCCAGATGTCATTTCTGCACCTACTACAGCAAGCAAACTAGAAACACCTATAACAGGAATGTCTCTCCCAATATGGGTGCGGAGCAAGCGTTTATTTTCATCAACAATCTCTTGCCAGCGAATGAGGTTTTTATCCGTTTTTGTAACAGCAACGATAATGGCCTCAATATTCGATCCCGTATCTTTAATAAAGTCCATTTCGGGTTTGGTGATTGTGGTGGAAGCATCACAAACCACAACAAGTACGCATGCTTGATCTGCCGAAACTTTTGCCAATGTAGATAACTTAGGATCTAATCCACCCACACCTGGTGTATCTATAACGGTAGCATGACCAAGAGGCATATTTCGAAGGGGGATAGTTGCCCTTGTTGGAAGCGAATCTTGTTCTAGATCTTTGGAATGTTCTGTGCCAGCATTAATCCAAGATCCTAACTCAGCATGGGAAACAATGCGTTCCCCATCTGGATAGAACAAGCATGCTTGGCCTTCGCGCAAGTTCTCAGTTTCTGTGGTGAGCGCTATAGGGGTAGAAGTGGTGACATTCACACCCACAGGAGAGGCGTTTCGCTTGCCAACGAGCGCGTTTACTAACGAGCTCTTGCCACGCTTTACCTCACCAACAACTACGACTGACCGGGATTGTTGCTTGCTTGAGGCTTTTTCAATGGCAAGGTCACTGATTTCGTTGTAATCGTATTGCCGCAGGATTTTATTTGTTATGGCAGTCAGTAGCTGATTAGCGCGTTTCTCCATGTCGCCGTGGTCGGCATTCTGAGCATCTTGTATCTGAGAATTCACAACTCTTCACTTTCGGGGACAACGCGGTTCGATCATTCACCTTAGCTAAAAGTTTAAGTACCTGTAACCTTTGAATGACGAGTTGCATCCAACACTTATAGTGGGCTGCAAACACAACAATGCCCAGTATTCGGATTCTTGAAGGAGACACAATGAAAAAGCTGAAGATCGGCATAGCGGTTCTGTTAAGCGCAACTATGCTCACTGGCTGCGGTGTTACTGATTTTGTGCAGGGTTTTAAGGACGGTTATGCTGACGCGGCTAAAGAGCAGTCTCCGGATACTGGGGGAAAGGCGGAAAAGTCTGAAAAGAAGTTAGACACTGGTAAATATAAAACTGAGCCAAGTGTATTAAAGAAGGATACGGACGCAGAGGTAGTTCGTACAGTTGAGTCATACGTCTTAGCTGAGTATATGCCGTTGCCATATGAGGTAGACGGGATCCTAACTTCTACAAAAGGCGGCTATAACATCTACGGTCCTGGAAGTATGTCGCTTCATATGACCAATAATCAAATTAAAATCTTGGAGCAATTCCCACTGTTGTATGGGTATCTTCAGGCGGCATCATCACCTACAGAAAAAGTGAATGACCCGCATTTTTCAGTGAACCACGCGGTGCTCCGATTTGAAGATCCGGATAGCGCACTAAGGTTTGCTGAAGCTGAAAATGTTGAGTCGTTGACGGTTGGCCCCATTTTCTTGGAAAATGAGCCACCTAATCCTGGTGAAAAAGTCGAAATTGAAGGTTTGCCAAATACTTTGGTGACCTCGAACTATGCGGAATACAACGATTCGGTTTCCTTCTCCGCTTTTACCCCGCTGGAAGAGTATGTGATTTACACATGGGTATCCACTCCAGCAGCAGAAGCAGCTTGGGGGCCGGACTACATTAAGAAGGCGCTAGAAAAGCAAGTTCCGATGCTGGAACAATTTCCTTCGGTGAAAACAGGCGCCGGGTTCGGCAAGACCGATCAATACCCTTCGATCGATCCAGGCGGTGTAGTGATTTATACCGTTGAAGCAGGTGAAGACGATCAGAAACGTGTGCCTGGTTCCTATGGTCCTCGTGGAATTGCTTCTCAATTTACAAACCCAAAGGCTATCCACGACACACTCGTACAGACTGGTTCTAAGCATATTGGACGCAGGGAATCATTTGTGTTCCGTGCAGACAATGATTTCGGCGCAAAGTCTATTTTGAACGCATTTGTCTCAGATAATCTGCAAAGCGGTGAGGTTGAGTATGAGGAACCACAGGGAGTTCCAGACACGACATGCACGATGTCTGAGTCCACAAATGGGGTTCAATATAACTGCTATGTGGTGAAAGGCCGCTATGTTGGCTATGTGAGTGGAAGTTCTGACACCACCAAGGAAAACATCGAAGAAAAGAAGAAATTGGTTTCCCAAAAAATCGCAGCTCAATACATGATTCTTCAGAAAGCTGATCAAGAAGCGGGTAAAGATAAGTAATACCCGATGAACTTAAGGGAGCTCTGCTTGAGTAAGTTAAGAGCTTCCTTTTGTTATGTGCGTTTAGATGCTAAAAATTTTCTGTCCAGATTTGGTATGCCCCTAAATATTGGGTGTAACAAATTAGGGCTGCTCTGCGTCTAATCTTTTGACACATAAAGTGAAGTGCTACGTTACATGCGAATAAATCGGAAAGGCAACAACGATGTCGCGGAATCATTGGACCATAGGGATCGACTTTGGAACTTCGAATACAGCGGCAGCGCACACGAACCCTATTAAAGGCACCGTAGAGGCGGTTAACCTTAGCCATGATCGCACAACGATGTCTTCTGCGGTGTATGTGGAATCACCGGAGCAGATTGATGTCGGTGATGTGGCCGTTAATAAAGCGGAAAGCAATCCTGCGGGTTTTGTTCCTGCCCCCAAGCGGGTTATTCCGCAACAGATGTTCCAGATCAATGGTTACGACGTCCCTTCATCTATGCCGGTGGCAGCTGTACTGTCCTCCGTGGTTCAGCGTGTTTCCCGTGAACATGGCAATGAGCAACCTTCCGAGCTTGTGCTGACTCACCCAGAAGCGTGGTCATCGAATGAAATTAAGGTGCTATTGGATGCGGCGGCGCAATTAGGTCTTGAAGCAGCGAAGATTACTACGATTTCCGAGCCGCAAGCAGCAGCCCACTACTATTCTCGTGCTAAATCTCTAGAGCCTGGTCAGCGAATCGCGGTGTTCGATTTCGGTGGTGGGACCCTGGATATTGCTGTGTTGCAGGCAAATGAAAACAATACCTTTGATGTGATTGCGGCTCGTGGCGATAATACGCTTGGTGGGAAAAGCTTTGACGCGCTGATGCGTAAATGGGTTGACCAGCAGCTGGAAGACCGAAACCCAGACCTTCTGGACTATTTCCGCACACAAGCTCCACTTCAAGAGCGTCATGCTTTGGAAGATTCCATCCGCCGTGCAAAAGAATTGCTTTCGGAAGCTTCGTATGCAACTGTCGCGGTAAGCGGGCGTGGCGAAACAGAGCGATTTCAAATAACTCGTGCGGAGTTTGAACAGCTTATTTCCCCATTGCTGGAAAAAGCAGCAGAACTTACGCAAACTACGCTCGCTGATGCAGGCATTACGGATGCGAGTGAACTTGTTGCGCTTTATCTTACGGGTGGTTCCTCCCGGATACCGATTGTGCAGGAGCGCCTGAAAGAATTTGGGCCTTTAGCAACCCTAGATGATCCCAAAACCGTTGTAGCCCAGGGTGCAATTTCTGCGCTTGGGCCAATTGTGCGGGGCATGACTCCGCAGAATATGGGGGCTCCTCAACCTGAATTCGGCGCGTCAACCGGAGCTGGGTGGGCGTCGACACCTCAAACAAACAATAACCCCTATCAACCGCAACCAAGCCAAGTACCGGCAGCATTTACGGGTTCTGCAAAAGGTGGTGATATGACACCAACAGCGAAATCGAAACTAAGCACCCGAACCATTGGAATCCTTGCAGCAGCGGCAGTGGCGGTATTGGTCATTGGCGGGATCAGTACGTATAAATTCGTGAGTGGACAAAACGGCAATGCAACGAATACTTCAGAAACCATAGCGTCGAGCGAGCCTAGTTCTGAGCAGGGGAACTCGGGACTACAAACAAGTGTGCCGGAAGAAGACAAACTGGATTCCCTAGATAAAGTGGTTGCTGCCGTGCCAGCTACTATTACAGCGTCTACGGACAAGTGCAAAATCCGAGAAACCGGGGAGACTGGCGCACTGCACGTGCGTTGCGAAATTAAAAAAGATAGTCCCGATTTTCAGTACTTCACTATGAAAAGTGACTATGACATCCCGCAAATAGAGTTTGCGATAGATCCACACGAATCTACATTCGAACGACGTAGGATCGTTCAAGGTATCTATGAAGACCGCGATCAAGACAACTTAATCGTGGAAGATGAAAGCGGCACGAAAGCGGCGCACTTTGTGAATGTGGATTCTCAAAGTAGCTACAGGATGAAATACGCAAATACCGAAACTGGACTGCTGTTGTCTTCATCGGATTTTAAGGACAAAGCTACGGGTGAAGAATACCTGCGTTCCAAGGGACTGCTGTAACCAGGAGTGCGTGCAATGGCTTGGTTTTTAACCAGGCCTTTTTGCTTATCTACAGATAAAACCAAAGTTAAAACACCATTTGACCTGGCGAAAAAGAAAAATAAAAAAGTGTTGTAACTTTTACCCGCCGCGAGGTGTCTAAATACTGTCAAGCAAATCGGCGATGGCAAAAGAAACGCAAACCGAAAGGGAAATCATGAGCAACGATCCAATGCAGGGTATCCGTGAGAACATTGAGAATGCAACGAGTCACGTTGAGGGAATGGTAAACGACTTTACCCGTGGTGCTTCAGGTTCTTCCGATTCCGCACCTCAAGCGCAAACCCCAGAACCTGCCGCACCAGCGGAAGCGCCTGAAGCTACCGCAGCTCAGGAAGCGCCACAGTCCATGCCTGCAACAGGTGAAAGTGGTCCTGGACCTGCTGCACCAAATAATGCTGCAATGGGGAATTTGCCAACAGACAACAGCTCATATTCCAAAGATGAAGTAGTACTTGATGATGCAAACGACGTGCAAAATCACGTTTCTTCTCGTGATGTCGATGGCGATGGCAGCATCGACGTAGTGCATTCGATCGTTGATGGCGGTCAGCGTATCAGCTACCTGGACGACCAGGGCGAAGTAATACTGACTGACGTTGATGCCGACCATGATGGCACGTTTGAAACCGCCGTTATCACAACCGAAGACAATGTAATCGTGGCAGGCACCGATACCGATAACGATGGTGATTTTGACACCATTACCTATGCTGATGGACGCACTGGTGCGGTCTTCCAGGAGGATACCCTCGTTGATGGGGCTGTTGCATCATCCCGCATGGATCTTGACAATGACGGTTTGACCGATATCGAGCTTATCGACGAAAACCTTGATGGGCACTTTGAAAAGGCTGGTGCTGACACCAATATGGACGGCAAAGCTGACGTAGTCTATCGAGACATTAATGGCGATAATACCTTTGACTACGCCTCATACGACTCCGATGGCGACGGCATAATGGACACTAACCTTGATGCAAATGACTTTGGTGCAAGTGGCATGGGGGACGTCTCCGGCTTTGAGGCAATGGGCCACACTGATGATCTGGGGATGGATCCTTCAGCCGGTATCTAAAAACTTGCTCTTTGGCATAGTTGGTTTTTCTCCCTGTATCCAGCTTGCCAAAGAGCGTTCTTCGCTAATAGTGCTTATTTATATTTAACAAAGGAATAAAACAATGACTATGGGTGACTACGACGGCATACTTAACTCTGATGGATTAAATTCGCTTTTTGAGTTTAATGAATTAGAAGCCGATACCTACCCAACTGAGGATTATGTTAGCGAAGATGCATTTCCAGTCCCGGACAACGATCCATTAAGCATCTCTACTCCAGAGACTGAATCTGCTCCGGAGTTGGAGGACCCAAATCCTGAAACCGAACTTACTGACCCACACGACACTATGGATTTCGGTGTTATTGAAGGTGATCAGCCGACCGAGCAACCTGTGGAACCACAAATAGAAGATCCTTCAATTACTCCAGAAGATGACGGAGTTTATGGAAATTCATATGAGTGGAATACCGACTGGTTTTTCCAAGAAGTAGACGGTTATTGCGGTCCAACTTCAGCAGCGATTATTGTGAATGAATATCATGACGCCGGTATCGCTGATCCACAATATATGGTGAACCAAGCATATGAATTAGGCTTAACCCAAGACATTTCTAAAGGAATGTATATGTCTGATGTGGCAACATTGCTGGAATCTTCAGGTGTGCCATGTGAAAACGTCACAAGCTCAATGGAGGATTTATCGAACCGCCTTGAGCAGGGTTATGGGATTATTGCTTTCGTCGATTCTGGTGAATTGTGGGGCGACCAAGGCGACATGGTTACTGAAGACGATTTGCCTGATCACTTTTTAGTTGTCACCGAAATTAATATGAATACTGGTATGGTGACACTAGCGGATCCTGGCCATCCAAATGGAAATGGAATGCAGGTCCCTATTAGTGAGTTTGAAGATGCATGGGCGGATAGCAATTACGAAATGGTAGCTACTACCAATGTGGATTCTGAGCTTGCTGGAGCCACTGGAGGCGCGGTAGGCAATCCACAACTTGCAATTGCCAATGTGACGCGCAGCGAAGTTATTCAATAGCATTGAAGTGAGATTTGGTAATCAAAGGATTGGTGGAGGATAAAGATGTCAAGCGGAGATAAGTCTCCTATTGAGCCTGATCTGTCTTTACCTTTAGGGGCTCTTGATCAGGGCGTGTGGACTCGAATCCTTCAAGATGCTTTTGAAATGTCAGAACACGAAATTGATGCTTCAATTGTTCCGGACTTTGATGAAGCCGCTGAAATTGAATTAGCCGATGATGATTTCGGTGAATTCATACTTGACGATGATCTTGTGGACGAACCCAGTTTTGAAACTGAGCCACACGACACGGATTCAGTAGGCGATAGATTATTCGAAGATAATGAAAACGAGATTCAAGATTTTGAAGAGCTGACTGGGCTGGATTTAGGCGAGATTGACTCCGTCTCAGATGATTCCTTCGATTTTGAATAACGGAAAAACGGATGCCCCTAGTTTATGCGGCATCCGTTTTTGTTTGGATTGAGGTGGTAGAGGCGAGCGAATCACTACGATAATAGTGAGTGTCTCCGCTAGAGTTGGTGGGGCGAGAATATTACGTGAACAATGATGCTAGTGTTCGGTTGTTGAATGAAAGTATTTGAAACTATGAGTGATGTGGAACTATTGAGCAAGGCTCGCGAAGGCGACCAACGAGCATTTGCTGAACTGGTGACACGTTACCAACACATAGCTTGGAGTGTGTGTTTACGTATTACCGAGAACCAGTACGACGCTGAAGATGCTTTGCAGATTGCACTAGCATCTACCTGGCAAAATCTTTCTCGCTTCAGGGGTGAATCGAAGTTCGGCACTTGGTTCTATCGAATTGCTAGCAATTCTGCAATGGCGATTGTACGGAAACGGCGACCAGAACAATCGATCGATGAAGAAGAGAATGGTTATGTAATAGAGTTAGAGGACACTACGGCGGTATTTGAAGATCGGATAGCAGACCAAGATCGCCTAGCTTACGCATTACAGCAGCTCCCAGATGAAGCTCGGGAAGCATTGGTACTGGCTGAAGTGGCAGGGTTGACCTATGCAGAAATCGCTGTCCATCAAAATTCTTCGCTATCAGCAGTGAAAGTGCGTATCCATAGGGCTAAAAAGAAACTTATAGAGATTCTCCAATCCACAACATAGAGGTGTGTTGTGTGCTCGAGTGCTTGTGTCAGCCTATTCCACAAGTATTTGGTGAGTCTTCGCATACACCTGCTTAGGTTGCGTGCAATTGGCGTGAAAAACGACACTAATTATTAAATTAGGCATAGATAGTATCTGTAGTCTGCGTTTTGTCTCCTCAAAATTGGCTGCTGTGTGGCCATTCCGAACCACCGGTATTTGTGCTTGTGGAAGGCTATTGGTTTGACGGCAAAGCGGAACGTGATTTACGCTTAGTTAGCAAATAATAATTTTTAACTAGAATTAATGCTGTAGATTTGTCGAACAAGACAAATCGGCTCGTATAACGCGGCAGAATGCTGGTGAATCTAATGGAAAATCTTGGAAATTCGCAGACAGTAAGCCACGCAATGAGACACTTTATGTGGGTTTGTGCTGCAGGTGTCTTGACCATCGATTTGGCATTGTTTTCAGATGATCACGTGCCATATTACTTTTATTTAGGCAAGTTTGTTGTCCTGCTTTGTTTGCTGGAGGCAGGAGATTTCTTCCTACGAAAGCACAGTGATGTACAGCAAACAAAAATCCGCAAGCAATTAATGCTGTTTGCGTGTTTGATGGCAATTGTTTTTGTGCTTGTAGTGTTTTTTGTGTTCGCTGGTTAAACACAGATGGCCCCGCCAGGTGGGGGCGGGGCCATTGCTAATAGAGTTTTTGGCTAGGACAATGCGCGGTTCACAGCAGAGGTCACAGCCTTGAGTGATGCGTAGGTAATAGAACCTGCGATACCAATACCCCAGTGGTTTTTGCCATTTACGTTTGCCAGTACATACGCCGCGGCTTCGGCATCGTCACCTGCGGTACGGGCATGTTGGGTGTATTCCTGTACTTCTACATCAATGCCCAGGGATTCCAGAGCATTGGCATACGCAGCAATCGGCCCATTGCCACGCCCTTCAATTGTGACTTCTTTGCCATTGAACTCGAGGTGTGCGGCGATGCGCGCTTCGTCGTGTTCTGTTTGCGCGGCGTCGACACGCATGGAGATTTGTTCGATTGGGGCGGTGTGGTCCAAGTATTCAGTAGCGAAGATATCCCACATGCTCTTGGAGCTCACCTCGCCACCTTCGGTGTCGGTGACGTTCTGCACAACCGAGGAGAATTCCACCTGGAGCGGGCGTGGCAAATGAATACCATGATCGGTCTTCATAATGTAGGCGACGCCACCCTTGCCGGACTGGCTATTTACGCGAATAACAGCTTCATAGTCGCGGCCAACGTCCTTTGGATCGATGGGCAGGTAGGGGACCTCCCACAGCTCGCCGCGGAGGTCTTCCCATGCAACATCGGTATGTGTGCCGCCAGGAGTGACACGGGCGGCCATGGCGTCCAAACCTTTATTTACAGCATCTTGGTGGGAACCAGAGAATGCGGTAAATACCAAGTCTCCACCATAAGGGTGGCGTTCTGGAACACGCAGCTGATTGCAGTATTCAACGGTGCTGCGAATCTTGCGGATATCAGAAAAATCAATCTGCGGGTCTACGCCCTGGGTGAGCAGATTTAAACCGAGGGTAATCAAGCACACATTGCCGGTACGTTCACCATTGCCAAACAAACAGCCTTCAATACGGTCAGCACCGGCCATATAGCCTAATTCGGCTGCGGCAACACCTGTACCACGGTCATTGTGTGGGTGCAGCGATAAAATAATCGAATCGCGTCGGTTGAGATTCCGGTGCATCCACTCAATGGAATCCGCATACACATTCGGTGTAATCATTTCCACTGTGGATGGCAGATTAATAATCACCGGATGTTCTGGTGAGGGATCCAGGACTTCTACAACGGCATCACAAACTTCTTTGGCAAAGGAGAGCTCAGTGCCCGTAAAGGACTCTGGGGAGTACTCCCAACGCCAATTGGTTTCGGGGTAATCCTTTGCAATTTTTTTCACCAGCTCGGCTGCATCTGTAGCCAGCTTTTTAATGGCAGACTTATCTTTCCGGAACACTACATCGCGCTGCAGTATTGATGTGGAATTATAAAAATGCACAATGACGTTCTTCGCCCCAGCACAGGCTTCAAACGTGCGGCGAATCAGGTGTTCACGTGCCTGCACCAATACCTGAATGGTTACGTCATCGGGGATTTTATTTTCTTCAATAATCTCACGGACAAAGTTGAAATCCGTTTGGGAAGCAGAAGGGAATCCTACTTCGATTTCTTTGTAGCCCATTCGGACCAGCAAATCGAACATGCGGCGCTTCCGCTCAGGGCTCATTGGGTCAATGAGTGCTTGGTTGCCATCACGTAAATCTACTGCGCACCATTGGGGGGCGCGATCAATTACTTTATTTGGCCAGGTGCGGTCCGGCAGCTCGATTTTTTCAACTTCGGTAAAAAATGGCTGGTAGCGGTGGAAAGCCATGCTTGAGCCACGCTGCTTATTCCAGGGTGCTTGTCCTTCAGCTGGCGGCCCCTGAGGAGTGGTGATATCAGTGGGCGCGGAGAAAAAGGATTCATTTAAAGGCATTGGAGAAGTCCTTAAATTAGTGGGAGCGGTGCACTCGGTCGGCGTTACTAGACTCCGCGACGGGGATGCCGACCAGTTACATCTGGCTCGACCCGCCGCGGCATGGAAGTAGAAGAAATAGTGCTCGCTGCATGTGTTGCAGCTTACACTATGCGACCGCCTGGTGAGACATTACGTCTCAAATTTTAATACTTAGCACCCCAATATCGGTGAATATAGCAGCTGAAAAATCTAGCGTACGCTGGCAGAAGATCGGGATAAAGCCATGGCCGCAACGATCATGGATACTAAAGAAGCGATAATCCAAAACCATTCCCAACCGGAAACTTGGAACTTTTCTCCAAGTACCAAATAGCCCAAGATAAATGCCACGATTGGGCCGGAAATAGTCATTGCGGGAAGGGAATTTTCCAGTGCGTCAGCATGAAACGATGATTGTTGCATTGCGGTGGCAAGGGTTGCTGCAATAATGACGGCAAATGGTTCCCAGTTGGTTAGTAACCCCACAGGACCCTGGTGTATTGCGATATTTACTGCAGCTTTTGAAAGTACTGCTACATAACCAAAGATTGCACTTGTAACTATGCCGAGCAACACTGCTCGTACTCGTTGGGAGCCGAAAAAAGCCAACCGATACAATACCGCGAGGATTATGGCCCCAATGGTAAGTGCAGGAACCCATAGTGAAAGGGGTGGTTGTACCATTCCTGGGCTTGGTTTGCCCAGTACTACTAACACCGCAACGGCTGAGGAAAGCACTGCTGACCAGATTAAATCGCCTGCGGTGGTGCGCCGGCCATCATAGTAAGCAGAAAGCGGCAGGGTAAACATAAGCGAAAGCACAAGGACAGGTTGGACCACCAGGAGTGTGCCATAACTTAACGCAATTACTTGGAATGCGTACCCAAGGAATGCAGTCCCAGTACCAGCCCACCACTTTGCGTGTTTTACCACTGTGAAAATTGGTATGTGTTTGAGCGGCTCCGTGTTTGCTGGTGCCGCGCTGGCAATGCGGTGCCTTACCACGGTCCCCCAGGCGAGGGTCATCGCGGAGGCAAGGGCAAAGAGCACAGCAAGAAAGTTGCTCTGCATTTACATAAGAATAGTTCACTTTGTATTTGGTATTGCTGTAAGCAGTGCGTGTTGTATGACATGAGCCTGATTTATCAGAATGTTTTGCTAGCTTGGGGGCTCTTTTGTTTTCTTTCGGTAGGGCCGAGTTACCATGTGCGTACATAATTTTTGTCGATGGACCGAAAGGCGGCAGCCAAGTGGCATTGGTTGTACAAAAATACGGTGGGTCCTCGCTGGAGAGTGCGGAACGTATTCGCTCAGTAGCCGAGCGGATCGTTGCAACGAAAAAGCAGGGCCATGATGTTGTTGTGGTCTGTTCGGCGATGGGCGACACAACAGATGAGCTGCTAGATCTTGCTGCTCAAGTAAATCCTGTCCCCCCGGCACGGGAAATGGATATGCTGCTTACCGCAGGTGAGCGAATTTCAAATGCACTTGTGGCAATGGCAATTGAGTCCTTTGGGGCAGAAGCGCAGTCCTTTACTGGTTCGCAGGCAGGCGTGCTTACTACTGAGCGTCATGGGAATGCACGAATTGTAGATGTTACTCCTGCACGTGTACGCGAAGCCCTCGATAACGGCAAGATTTGCCTGGTGGCTGGGTTCCAGGGCGTCAATAAGGATACTCGCGATGTGACCACATTGGGGCGTGGCGGTTCCGATACCACCGCAGTCGCTCTCGCTGCTGCCCTAAACGCAGATGTGTGCGAAATCTATTCTGATGTTGATGGCGTCTATACGGCAGATCCGCGCATTGTTTCGGATGCGCAAAAGCTCGAAAAATTGTCCTTTGAGGAAATGCTGGAGCTGGCTGCGGTTGGCTCAAAAATCCTCGTGTTGCGCAGTGTGGAGTATGCGCGCGCGTTTAATGTTCCGCTCCGCGTTCGTTCGTCATATAGTAATGATCCCGGCACACTTGTAGCTGGCTCAATGGAGGATATTCCCGTGGAAGAAGCAACACTCGCAGGTGTGGCCACTGATGTTTCAGAGGCAAAGGTAACGGTGCTGGGGATCCCAGATCTCCCAGGTGAGGCAGCAAAGGTCTTCCGTGTGATTGCGGATGCCGAAATTAATATTGATATGGTGCTGCAGAATATTTCCTCTCTTGAAGACGGCCGCACCGATATAACTTTTACCTGCCCACGTGCCGACGGTCCTTGCGCAATGGAGCTGCTCAAAAAGCTTCAGCTCGACGGTACCTGCAAAAACGTGCTTTACGACGACCAGATCGGCAAGGTTTCCTTGGTAGGTGCGGGTATGAAATCCCACCCTGGAGTAACCGCAGTATTCTGTGAAGCCCTGCGTGATGCTGGTGTGAATATTGAGCTCATTTCTACCTCAGAAATTCGTATTTCTGTACTAATCCGAGAGACCGAGGTAGAGAAGTCAGTTCGCGCATTACATGATGCATTCGAACTCGGCGGGGAAGAAGAAGCAACCGTGTATGCGGGTACTGGGCGCTAATACACTACTAAATCTATATTGAACCCCCACCTCGTGCCCCGAGTTGATTGTGGCACGAGGTGGGGTTCTGTTATTTCCTGCTTATGCAAAAGAAATCTAACGTGTGAAATATATTCAGTACTAATTGCATGCTATGAATAAAAATAAGGGGGTAGTTTCGGGGGTATTGATGGAAATATTGTGCAATAGGTGCACACGCTTTTAATCGGCACAGCTTTTTATTAGGAAATCCTGAGTCCCTGCGTGTTTGTGCGTGCTCCAGGGCATTATGAAATTTGATACCTATATTTAATGCTCAAGTAGCATTTATGCAGGTTTATGTATCGGATTGCTACCTATTTGCAGGCAATGCATTGCGTCTTAATGTTAAGTAAAGTGTCCAATGCGCTTAAGTTAATGCCAAGCTATTGCCTTTATTTATTAATGCTTTGCTTAGTGGAAATTTAGGTTTATAGGTGGCTTCAATGATTCAATTAAGGAAAGCTAATGAGTTTTGTATCTAAAGAAGGAAGGGGGGAATCTGTGATACTTATCAAAGGAAAGCAAGTGGCGACAATCGTCGCTGCTTTCTTTGCCGTGATCGCACTCATACTGTCAATGCTTGTAATGGCACCAGCTGCTCACGCGGTGACAGATGAAGATTTGGACGCGACTTCCCAAGAGAGTCCTGAGGGTACCGCTGGAGATGGTGACGGTGCGTCCAGGTCGGTTGCTACCGCTCCCGACCAAGAAAAACAGCCGCCTCTTGGTGATGAACCTAAGTCCCACAATCAGACAAGGGCGTTCAGAAGCCCAGGCTCACCCAAGAACTGGGCAAATGAGTACATTGAGTCGGTTGATGTATACAAATCTGGTAGCGCAACTCCATTGACCAGTCCGCCGGCAAAAGAAGCGGATTTAGTAGCTGGAACCGGAATAGTCTTGCAGATTAACTGGAGTGCTTTAGGTAAAGAACAAGCTGCGCCGGATGATGTGATCCATGTTGAACTACCACAATGGTTGACGCTGTCAAACAATATCAACCAATCTATGGGGAACGTTGGGGCGTGTAAAGGCGTTAGTGGACAACGACAAATTACTTGTACGTTTGTTCAACCACCAGATGGTTATCGCATTGAAAAGGGGTATCTGAAATTTACGGCAACCGCTGTAAAGACGGAGACGGCTCAAGCATTTAAGTTCGGTAATGTCGATGTAGACGCTTACTACTACCACACTGGCCGTAAGAGTGGCCCCGTCAAAGGTGTGGTGTACAATCCGGAAGCTGTTGGCGATGAGGTTAAAAAATCTGGTCAATATTCGTTTGAATACGATGTTAATGGTCAGAAATATAGCCAAATCGTATGGCATATCGTAATTCCCTCAAAAAAGGTCAATGAAATTGTAGATGCTGGTGGTGCCATCGAAATCACGGATACCCTCCAGCCCCTGACGGTTGTTGACCCTGATACGGGTAAAAATGTTGAATTACCTCATTACATCGCCCCTATGGCTCGGGGGCCATATAGCGTTCTTCGCCGTACTGGTGATTCATTGAACAAGGGTACTTGGGCAAATATTTCAGATGACGGCAAGTGTGCTCCAGGTAAAGAGTATGAACAAGCTGGTATTAAATGTGCTGAAAAGATTTACGGAAATGTACGCGATACGTGGCAGAATTTCCCTGGCAACCAAGGCGAAAACGTCGAATTTACTGGCGTAACTCCGGAAGGCAGCTGGGGCAAAGGAAAAACTTTTACTGCACGAGTCGAGAATTTAGTAAGGGATTCCGCATATCGTCTTAGTTTCTTCTCGGTTGTGCCAGCTGATTTATTGAAGCTGCGTAGCGAAGAAAGCCCTAAAGTTCAGAACACTGCACAGGTAAACGGTGTAAATGTTGAAACCAAAGATGGTGTTGCTGTTTATGTGAAGGGTGAGGTTGGTGCATCAATATATCCGAATGCTACTAACTTTGTAATTAAGAAGGAAGTGCTGCCA
Organism: Corynebacterium freiburgense; assembly: GCF_030408815.1. Lineage (NCBI taxonomy): Bacteria > Bacillati > Actinomycetota > Actinomycetes > Mycobacteriales > Corynebacteriaceae > Corynebacterium > Corynebacterium freiburgense. The sequence goes on from NZ_CP047355.1 coordinate 133,518, forward strand.
GACTTCCAGGATTCTGATGTCAAAGAATTCAAACTGCGCTACACCGTCGGGGATAAAACTGAGGAATGTAAAGTCGCACCTGGATCTGATTGTCGGATCGAAAAGGTGTCTCCTACTACCCCGGTGACGATTGAAGAGCTGGCGGTAGAAGGTTCGAAGTTGAAGTGGCAGCCGGGTGTATTTACGCATGTAAACCAAGGCGCCAACAAGACACAAGTTGAAATAAATGGAAATAGGGCAACGATTGCTCAGCCAGCTCCCGGTGAGCGAGTTGTTCTCCTTTTGAGTAATACTTACTCCGATAAGACGGGTTCATTGCAGATTAAAAAGTCTGTTCAAGGTCTGGATAACCCGGATCTTGTCGGTGAAAATGTCCAAGTAGATTACACATGTGTGCCTGCAGGAGAACCGGAAGATTCGGAACCTTCAATTCGTGTGACAGTTCCCACTAATGGTGAAATCAAGGAAATCCCAAACATTCCTGTTGGGTATGAGTGCTACGTTCAAGAAAACGTAAACTCTGGTGAAATCGAAGGCCATCGTATTGCTGTAAAGTATGAGCCGGAGAGCCGCAAGGTCACTATTAAAGAGGGGCAAGGCGAAAACGGCAGCAACTTAGTGACCATTAACAATACCTATACGCTGGAAACAGCGGCGCTGAGTATTAAAAAAGTAATCGCTGGCGAACGCCCGCAGGGCTTGAACGATGACACTGAGTTCACCGTCAAGTATCAGTGCAATGCTGATAGTAAAGATGGAAAGGTTAAGGCTAACCAGCTTGCTGAATTAAAGATCAACGCCAAGGGCGATGTCACTGAGGGGCCTGAGTTCCCGCACCACACGCGTTGTTCCGTAAAAGAAGAAAAGACGGATGCGCCGAAGTTCGAAGATTATGGTTTTACCGCTGATCTGGGTAAGGAAGTTGTGATTGGTAGGGATGCTGATGCAAACACAATCACAGTAACCAATACCTTTAAGAAGGACGAGGCGAAGTTCCGCGTCACTAAAGCAATCTCCGGAGATGCTCAGGATATTGCCGCAGCAAAGACTTACGAGTTCGAGTACACATGTGGTCAAGAAACCGGTAGGTTGCAGGTCACTGGTGCTGGCACGGTCGAGTCTGACAAGGCTTTCCCAGTTGGAACGGAATGCGCTGTACAGGAATTAGGCACAGAGCCAAATGGTGCTGCCCAGATTGAAAACCATATTTTGAATGTGGAGCCAAATGGTGAGCAGCGTTTTGTAGTTGGCAAGGGTGAAAATCCCACGTTTACTAACAACTACACCGTAAAGAAGGCCAAGTTTGCTGTGGTTAAAACAGCAGAAGGTGAGAACGGTAAAGCTCGTGAGTTGACCTACCAGTTCGATTACGTCTGTGGTGGTGTCAATGGGACTGTTAATGCCAAGGCTGATGGCGTGCCGGTGGAATCCGACAATGAATTCCCGGTAGGTACTCGGTGCGATATTACTGAGCGGCATCAACCTGGAATCATCGATGGATATGAAGATGTAACCGAGCCCAGTGCGCGGATGAAGCAAGTTGAAATCGGTGTTGACCAAGTTGTTCGCGCTGAGTTTAAGAATTCATATGCTCGTGAAATGGGCAAGTTCCGTGTAACTAAGAAGGTTGTCAAGGATGCTGAATTGGCTATTCCAGGCGAATTCACAGTTGACTACCGTTGCACCAAGGACGGCGAAGAAGCTAAAGAAGGCACTTTAGTTGTTCCTGCAGATGGTTCGGTTGATTCTGAAGAATTACCGACTGGCTATGCCTGTGTGATTACTGGTGAAAAGGATGACCAAGGTCAAGCCCAAGCTCCTGGTGCAACTTTGGTTACGGAGATCGGTTCTGGCGTAAAGATCGCCAAGGGTAATGTGCCGGAGATTCAGGTAACCAATACCTATAGTAAGGATTTTGGGCAGTTCACCATTACTAAGTCGGTGGTTGATCCAGATGGTATTGCTGAAGGCAAGGTCTTTGAGTTTAACTATGTTTGTACGCCTCCGGAGCATCGCAAGGATGAAACGCCTGTCGAGGGAACGCTCAAGGTAAAGGCTGGCGAAAGTGCTACCTCTCCAAAGATTCCTGCGGAATTTAGCTGCACCATTACTGAAGTTGGTGCTGAGATCACTGACTCCAACTTGGTTACCACTGGCTTGGACAGCAAGCTGGTGATCGAGAAGGACGGTGGCCCAAAGGTTGATGTCGAAAACACGTATTCGCAGTGGAAAGGCACACTGGAGGTTTCTAAGGAGATTTCCGGTTCTGAAGCTGTCAAGAAAGCAGTAGGTGACCACCAGTTCGATGTTTCATACATTTGTATGAAGAACGGAAAGGAAACCAATAAGGGAACACTTAAGGTCAAGGCTGGTGAAACTGTAACTGTTCCAGGCGTCGTAGCGAATTCCGAATGTACGGTGACAGAGAATCCAGATTCCGCTGCTGTTGGAGAACTCCGCTTCGAACCTGGCGCTTCCACTACAAAGGTTGTTGCTTCCAAGATTGTTGCTGATGGTGGTGTCGGTGCAGCCAAGTTGATCAATGCATACGTTGAGCTCGGTAAATTCGCCGTGGCTAAGCGCGTTGAAGGTGTCCACGGTGGAGCTGATGACAAAGAATTCAAGTTCAACTACACCTGTGGTGCTGATTCTGGAATGCTCACCGTTCGTGGTAACGGCACTCCCGTTGGTTCAGACAAGGTATTCCCGGTGGGTACGGAGTGCACCATTACGGAGGACGCTGATTCTGCAACCATTGCAGACCATGCTGACGTAACCCCTGGAGCGGAGCGCGTTAAGAAGGTCACGATTGGTGCTGGCGCCCCAACTATTGTTGGATTCACCAATACATATTCCCGCGATATGGGTAAATTCCAGGTCGCCAAGAAGGTTGTCACTAACGCAGCCGACCTTAAGATTCCTGGCGAGTTTAAAGTTGACTATCGCTGCACCAAGGACGGCGAAGAAGCCAAGGAAGGCACTTTGACTGTTCCGAATAATGGTTCAGTTGAGTCCGAGGAAATGCCTACGGGTTACTCCTGCGTGGTTACTCGTGAGCATGATGCTCAAGCTCCTGGTGCAACTTTGGTTACGGAGATCAGTTCTGGCGTAAAGATCGCCAAGGGAAGTGTCCCTGCTGTTCAGGTGACCAATACTTATAGTAAGAACTTTGGAGAATTCACCATTACTAAGTCGGTGGTTGATCCAGATCGCATCGCCGATGGCAAGGTGTTTGAGTTTAACTATGTTTGTACGCCTCCGGAGCATCGCAAGGATGAAACGCCTGTCGAGGGAACGCTCAAGGTAAAGGCTGGCGAAAGTGCTACCTCTCCAAAGATTCCTGCAGAGTTTAGCTGCACCATTACTGAAGTTGGTGCTGAGATCACTGACTCCAACTTGGTTACCACTGGCTTGGACAGCAAACTGGTGATCGAGACCGATAAGAATGGCAAGGTTGAGGTTGAGAACAAGTACTCGCAATGGAAAGGCACGCTCAAGATCTCCAAGGTGATCATTGGCACCCCTGCTGTTGAAAAGCTCGTGGGAGACCGTGAGTTTGATATTTCGCTGAAGTGTGTCAAGAACGGTCGGACGACCAACGAGGATCGTGTGAAGGTGAAGGTAGGAGAGACCGTCACCGTCAATGGTATTGTCGCTAATTCGGTTTGTACTGTTGAGGAAAATACCGATGCGGTTGACGTCCAAGGCTTGCGCTTCCTTAAGGATTCTTCTATTACGCGTATCGACGCCCCGAAGATCACCGCCGATGGTGGTGTCACTGAGGCACAGATTCAAAACGCGTATGCTGAGCTCGGCCATCTATCAGTAGTGAAGGAAGTCACCGGATTAACTGGAAATGTTGGCCGCATCGATCGCGAATTTGAAATTGTCGCAACCTGGACAGATAACGGTGAGACAGTTGAGAAGGAATTCACGGTTCGTGATGGTGAGGAATTTAAAGATTTCCCACCGTTGCCGGTAGGTACCAAGGTAACTTTGAAGGAAAAGCATCCTGGTAACAACATTGTTCAGCAATGGCGCACGCCGGGCTTTACTAGTGACCGAGTTGGCGCGGTCGTCGATAATCGCGATGGCACTGCTGTGGTTACCATTGTCGGCGATACCCCAGCGGACAAGCCGCTTCAGGTGAAACTGAAGAACACAAGTAACCCACCATGGTGGTGGTTGCTGGCACCGTTCGCAATCCTCGGACTTGGCAATAATGGCAACCAAAATGGTGGACCAAATGACGGTGGTGGAAACCAGAACGGTGGGACCAACCAGAACGGTGGAGCCGGTGATTCATCGAAGTCCGGCACCTCTGCCAAATCCAATGGAGCAACACTTGCAAGGACGGGTGCATCCGTACTCGGGGTACTTGCCCTCGCAGGTTTGGTCACAGCCGCAGGTATCTTTATGGTTCGACGTAGTCGTAAGCAAAATTAGATAGCTACGGTATAAACAATCGAGGCGCCCACGGTTTTCTGTACAGAAACTGTGGGCGTTTCTGCCTAAGATGAGCCTTCTTTAGGCAAAAGCTAATGTCTAGCTTGGGTAAAAATCAGAATTTTTACTCGCATAAATGGTCCTACTGTCTTCATGCCTGCCCAAAGCTCGGGCCTTGAAAAATAACCTTTCCTATTTGCTCAGGGGATTTACTTGATGAAGGTCACTTTCTTAGCAATTCTGTGCGATTAATTTCACCATATTTCCTGAGTTTAGGCAGTGTAAAAGCTGAGTGCTATCTTTGGAGAGAATGTGTACAGCACTCTTCTTGCGTTGTGGGTTTTCCATTGCAGGAACGCAGTATTACAAGGAAAGAAAATGGATAGAATCTTGTGGCGAAGATCGGGAAATGCATTCCCGAGAATGCTCTTCGCGTGTATTGCAGTTTTAGCGGTTGTAGCACAAGCCTTACTAGTTGTTCCAGCTGCTTATGCGGAGATTGACAAGGCAGTCAAGATTTCGAATTTAACGTTGGTCGCTTCTACCCGAAATGATGGCGATAGGCCAGATGAAATTCTGGAAGTGGGGAAGAATGTCGCAAACCTTAAGTTCGATTATGATGCTTCAGGTGCTCGTCTTAGAGAAGGGGATCAATTCTCCATAGGTTTTAATACTGAGCATTTTCGTGGCCTAGACCCAGGTAAAAGCATTGACGTGTCAAGCTCCGATGGCGAAGTGCTTGGAACATGCAGCGTAAAGCTCGAAGAGCTGTTGTGTACGTTTAATCAGCATGCTCAATCCCTGAAAGACAAGGGTAAAACTGGGTTCCATGGCAAAGGCTTTGTCAAACTTGAAGTGCTCAAGGAGTATGAGGGTGCTTCACTGTCGTTTACGGTGAATGGTGACAACGTTGATGTTTCCGTGCCCTTTGGAAAAATACTGGGGCAGAAAACGCAGTACAATGCATATAAGTTCCATAAGGTTGCTACCCCGATTAATGGTGCTTCAAAGAATGTAAATTGGGTCATTAATTTTGGTGGTACTCACATTCAAAATGAGCTACAAAAATCTGGTCGCGACGTTACCTTCGATGGTCAAACTGACCATAGCTTTACTATTGTTGATCGGCTTGGGAGTGGCCAGGAGTTTGACCCTAACCTAGCAGCATGGAAATTGCTTTTTACCGCTGATAAGAACTCAGTAGAGCAAGTTCTATTAACCAATGGCGATAATTCAAAGCAGTCCGATGCATTGGGGCGCTTTACAATGGCAGTGGATATTCAAGGCCAGGAAGCGAAAGTCACTGTAACCGGACCATTTAAAACGGATACCAATTACCGCCTTGTACCGGCTACGAGGTTTAAGGATGGTGTAAAAAAGGGCTACCACTATAAAAATGCCGCAGTGGTAGAAGGAACTAACGTATCTTCTGAAGCACAAGCAATTTATAACGACCTAGCTCGAGTAGATATTGCTTACGGTCCTGGTTATGGCGCTTTTCATCTTCGCAAAGAAGTGGCGGGAGAAAACGGCGACCAAATCAATCCAGACACCGTATTCCCTGTGAATGGGGTATACAAATTGCCCACAGGCACAACAGCACGTGATTTTCCCGGATGGAAGCAAGTTGGCGAACTGAATGCTGATCAAACAGGTGGCACATTCACAATTGATACAAGAATTGGCACCGTAGTTCCTGGCGTTATTTTGCCGATTGATTCGACTGTGACTCTTTCGGAAGACCCAACCAAATCCAAGCCAGAAAACCAATTAGCATGGGAATCCCCAACATTTAGCTCCACGCAGAATGGTGAATTTGTTATCCGAAATGGCGAGCAGCCAGAAATCGTTGTGAAAAACACGGTGAAAAGTGCTCCTCGTGGCAAGTTCAGTATTGCTAAAAGGGTTGAAGCGGATATTGCACTTCCGCCAACGGTGCGTGAAAAGACCTTTACATTCGAATATAAATGCGGTGAGGCGGAGCCACGGCGTTTACGAGTAAAAGGCAATGAGGAAGCCGTTACCGTCACAGAGGATATTCCTGCGGGGACCGTATGTCAGGTAAAGGAATTGGATCTTGATGTAGATATTCCAGGGTTCGCACCTCGTGAATTAGCAAAAGAACAAAGTGTAACCATCGAGGCTGCAAAGACAACACCGTTGGTATTTACTAATTCATATGTAGAAGCCCGCGGAACCTTTAGCATCGCGAAAAAGGTTGTTGGCAATGATGCCGCCCTTAACCAACGGTTTGAATTCACATACACTTGTGTAACCCCTGGTGAACAAGAACCAAAGACCGGCAAGCTTACTGCTTCGCATGGGGTAGATTCAGACTTTTCGGCACATTTCCCGGCAGGAACTTCCTGCACAATTTCGGAAACCCCGGTTCCGGCGCCAGAAGGCTATCAGGTTTCAACGTCGATTGAGCCGTCAACGCTCGTGATTGAACATCGTAGGAATCTGAAATTTACGGTAACGAACACCTACGCCAAGACTCCTGGAACGTTTAGCATTACCAAAGAGGTACTGGGCGTCGATACCTTCCAAAAGGAAGACTTCACCTTTGAATATAAATGCTCCGACAATGCCACCGGAACATTGCGTGTCAAAGGTGACGGTGTAGAAAAGGCAACCTCAGCCCCAATATCCGACGGTGCTACCTGTGAAATTCGGGAATTAAACGCTCAGCGTGACGGATACACAGTGACCACGGAAATCTCACAACCTACCGTGACTATTGCCGGTAGTAAAGACATTGCCGTGAAGGCAAAGAACACATATGTTCAAGATCTTGGTACATTCACTGTGGCTAAAAAAACCGCTGGTGGGTTTGAAAGTGACTCCTTTGCTATTGAGTATCGTTGCGGTGATAAAACCGGTGAACTTTCTGTACCGGCAAATGGTGCTCCAGTACAGGGGCCTTCGTTCCCAGTGGGCACCAAGTGTGAGATTTCTGAATCTGAGGTAGAAGCAAAACGTCCCGGTTATTCAGTAGCAACTGTTATTGATGCGCCAACCTTTACTATTGCTAAAGGTGTAGCGCAGGCGGTCGTAGTTACTAATACCTATACGGCGCTTTCTGGTAGCTTCCAGATTTCTAAAAACGTATCTGGCAATGCTGCAGCACTAGCACCAAAAACATTTGAATTCGAATATACGTGTACACCAGATGCTGCTGGTGGGGAGACAATAGTTCGTAAAGTTTCTGTTGATGCTGGTGGTACCGCCACAATTTCTGATATTCCCGCCGGAAGTTGCCAAATCAAAGAGCTTCCGCAAAGTCCGATTGATAACGTGGAAATTTCCACTAAGTTGGAGGTCGATGGAGTGGCGGCGCCAAATGGCATAGCCACAGTGACTATCGACGGCGCGGAACCGGCGACTCCCGTAGCCGTTGCGGCCACCAATACTTATTCAACAACCTTTGGAAAGCTAGCGGTACGGAAGACGCTTTCCGGTGATATCACCGAAGACATGAAGCAACGCATGTTCACCTTCCTTTACACATGCACCGATCCTCTGAATCCCGCAGCGGAAAAGCCAGCAGCGCAACCAATCCAGGTTCCTGGTGACGGTGCCGCTGTAGAGGTTGACCGAGAATTTGCGGCTGGCGCTGTTTGTGATGTCACAGAATTGGTGCAATCTGCAAAATTTGATGGATATACCCATATTCCACCTGTGGGCCAATCCGTCACTATTGTTGGTGGCGGAACTCAAGAGGTGGCATTAAACAATGCCTATACTCGTGATGCGGGTTCACTTGCAGTGGTGAAAAAGGTCGCCGGCATTATTGAACAAGATGCTATTCCAGCTACCTTTGCCTTTACATACGAATGTTCGGACGGAGTAAACGGAACTGTAGATGTGCCTGGTGACGGTAAGCCAGTTATTGCTCGTGGCTCCGTACTCACTGGAACGCAATGCGTAGTGCGGGAAAATATTGATGCTGCGATTGTTCCTGGCTATGAATTACAGCCTCCAATGCCGGTGAATGTTCTAGTGGAAAGCAACGGCGAAGCAGCGATTGCGGAATTGGTAAATACCTACCATAAAAGCGATGCTCCACAGCCTGGGCCTACACCGGAGCCGCCTACTCGAGGTGGATCACTAGCTCCTTGGTTGATCCTTGGCGGCCTTTTCGGCAGCCTCGGGTCTTCGGGTTCCGCAGGTTCCTCTTCTTCGCATTCTGGATCCGTTCAGCCATCGAACACTCAGCAAGCTTCGCCCAATGCGCAACCTAAATCGGAGCAGCACGCACAGTCCAATGCGAATACGCAAAGTAAGAAAACACTGGCAGAAACCGGTGCATCGGTCTTTGGTATTGCACTGATTGCCATTGTGGCAATTCTCGGCGGGCTCCTGCTTCTTCGTCGCGGACGTAAGCAGTAACGCACACAAGGCATTTATAAAGAGAGCCTAGGCGTTGAAAGCCCTCATAAGAAACGAATCTTGTGAGGGCTTTTTCTTATATTCAGCGTTGTCTTCGCAGGTAGTTCGGTGTTAGGATCGTGGCACGCTTCGTGTTTCGGGGCATTAGGATGAAAGGGTGCCATGACCACTGTTGCTGTTGTGGGTGCTACGGGCCAGGTTGGTCGCGTAATGCGTTCCATTTTGGAAGAACGTAATTTCCCATTGGATCAAATTCGGTTTTTTGCTTCTTCGCGTTCTGCGGGTTCAACATTGATGTTCCGTGGCGAAGATATTGTTGTCGAGGATCTTGCACAGGTTACTGAAGAAAACCTCAAGGGCATTGATATTGCGCTATTTTCGGCTGGGGGTTCTACCTCAAAGCAGTATGCGCCTGTGTTCGCTGCTGCTGGCGCAACTGTGGTGGATAATTCTTCTGCCTGGCGGAAGGATCCGGAAGTTCCTTTAATTGTTTCTGAGGTAAATCCGCAGGATAAAGAAAAGGTAACCAAGGGAATTATTGCGAACCCGAATTGTACGACCATGGCAGCAATGCCGGTTCTGAAACCACTACATGACGTGGCTGGTTTGGTACGTTTGCATGTTGCTTCATACCAGGCGGTATCAGGTTCTGGTTTGGCAGGTGTGGATACGCTGGCTAAGCAGGTAGCGGAAATTGGTGACCGTAATATCGAACTCACTCACGATGGTTCGGTATTAAATCCATCTGATTTCGGCCCCTATGTTGCTCCTATTGCCTTTAATGCTCTGCCACTCGCGGGTGCAATGGTTGATGATGGATCGTTGGAGACTGATGAGGAGCAAAAACTCCGCAACGAGTCGCGCAAGATTCTTGGTATTCCAGAACTTCGGGTTGCTGGTACTTGTGTTCGTGTTCCGGTGTTTACTGGACATACTATGGTGGTGCACGCGGAGTTCGAACGCCCAATCACAGTTGCTCAAGCCCAGCAGGCGCTTAGCGACGCCCCAGGCGTCACCGTAGTAGATGTACCTACGCCGCTTGCCGCAGCTGGCCGCGATGATTCCCTTGTTGGACGTATCCGCCAAGACCAGTCCATCGATGATAATAAAGGACTCGTATTCGTTGTCTCAGGCGATAACTTGCGTAAAGGTGCCGCTCTAAATACTGTCCAGATTGCTGAATTGCTAGTGTAACTTCAGGTATCCAAGGCTCCTCATTTCCTCGGCGGAAGTGGGGAGCCTTTTTGCTGGGGAAATCGTAAAGACTTCGACTCCCGCTATATAAGCAAATGCTAAGTAGCTGAATAAGTAAATATAAAGAATAATAAGACCGGAAATAAGGTGTGACATAACAGAGTTGGGGGATTGATTAATGGTGTTCCAGCCTCCTGAATCTTCCTGAAAGCAGCTGCTGAAGTGCAGAGTCATCTGACGTGTTCGAAGGTTAACTTAGATGGCGGATGCGGTCAGACCAGGCATGTCTCAAGCTTGTCATGTCTGGTTTGATTCCCCCTGATTTTTACCCCTGTGATTACTTCGTATATATAAACTTCAGGGAAAAGGGGAGAACATTAAGTAACGCTTAGTCTTTTATCACGTAATCATCAACACGTTTTGGTTTAGTGGCGAACAAGATTACTTATATAACGCTACCCACCAGCAGTTTTGCTGGATCTTCTTGTTTGATTTTGTCGAATTTAAAACTTAGGTAGCCCATAACTCTTGCAATATTTGCAAATGAAAGCCTAAGCGTAGCATATGTGTTGAGGAGTCTGATGTAATTTTGGCATGAAAATCATGCCCGCTATCTTGCCACCTTCAGGCGTGCTAGCTTCAGCTCTATAGGACGCACTTGCTTCATAGGGTTTATTAATTTTCTCTTAAAAGCTGTACGCAAGATAAGAGTTTGAAAGGGGTTACTATGCCAAGCCGTTGGTCGTGTGCATTAGCATTCTGCCCCTTGCTCTTGTGGCTGCGTTTGTGGGTATTCAGGATTGCAGTCGGTATGGCTATAGTGTTTTTACCTGCACTAACAGTGGTTTCTGCGGCGCATGCTATGGAGAAAAATCCAGTACAAAATAGTGGTGAAACTAATGTTCGAGAAACTGCTTCTCAAATATTAGGAAATTCCGAAACAGCATCGGTTGATCAAACGGCAGGCACCTTACTATTGCAAGAATTCCGCCCTGGATTTGGTGGGTTTGATGTTTCTTTGGACGCCGTTAAAGAAACATCAGATCTTGTTCGAAGTGAACTAACATTTCGTGTGCTAATAAATTACACACTGCCAGAAGATTATATTTCGGAAAAATATTTTGGGTGGACACCTCCTGGAAAAATAGACCAGGATAATCGACGTGGCTCTACTCTTCTCACTCTTGATTTTGAAGAAACAGTTGATTCGCCAGAATTTCCAGATGGCACCCGAATTGAGCTTGAACTTGAATCGAACTCGTGGGTGAAGATTCCGTTTGAGCCATCAGTATTTGAGATTAAAGATCAACAAGTACGTGAGGTGATCGGAAGCGTCTCCCTTGAACAACGAGAGTTGCCTTTCACGGTCTCACTGTTGGCCAAAGGATCACATGGCGCGCCGGAAGAAAAGTTCGATTTTGAGTATTTCTGCCATACGGACGAAGGCGTCCGGAAAGGTCAAGCGAAAATTCCTGGGGATGGAACGATCGTACCCTCGACAGAGAAATTTTTAATCGGCACTGAGTGCGAGATTGCGCTTAGAGACAATGTTCCGGGAGCCGGAGAATTACCGAGCCAAAAGCTCATTATTGGTGAAAAAACTGAAGCCCCAGATGTCTCATTTGAGATCGACTTTGAAAATGCAAATAGCCTGAAAGCTGCCAAATTTCCCCTTGACCAGCGGGGCGTCGTTACGCAAATCGGTGCGGAGGGTATTGGAGAATTTCAGGCTCGGTATCGCATTGATCTCACCAACACCAATAAAACGCCACAGCGGCCTGAAGGCGTATTCGTCGACGAACTTGCGTTTCCCGCAGGTACGACAATTCGCTCTGTAGAGTTTCGCAATACTCCAGACGGAACCCCGCTAAACGGAATTACTAGTGATCCGGTAGAAGAACGCGATTCGATTGTGTACCGGCGTAGCCAAATCCCTGGCAGTGTGCTTGGGGAATTTCTCCCAGGAGAAAAGAAAAGCTTGTTTGTCACAGTGGATGCGCAGATTCATAAAGATGCTTTATATAAGCGCGAATTGTTTACGTGTATTGGCCCCGATCCAAACGCCCAAGAGGCTCAAACCCCAAGTGGTTTGCAAAATTCATTCATGGTGCCCGAGGAATTCAATGATCTTGACGGCACAGATAATAACCACGCTTGCATTAACCTGGTGATTCCCCAGGTCAGTGTGGAACACACACCTCGTCCCGGAAAGCCAGTCAATGTACTTCCTAATGGTTCAGGCCAACTTGAGTACCGAATTCATCTACGGAATACCGAGCGTTGGGCTGAGGCAACGGTTCAAATGCTCAAAGAGAAGGTCATGCTTGGGGAAATTCAAGCAACCGGGAATGCCGAGATTACAACGCAAGCCGAAAGTGGAGTTGTGGTTTCCAATGTGCGTAAAACTATTGAGCCAGCTGCACTAGGTGAAGAAATTGTAATTGCTGAGAGGATTACATTGCCACCGCGGACGGCAGTGGCCTTTGTAATAAAGGTTCCAATCACGGCCGACATTCCCCGAGAAAGCACTAAGGTCTGGGAACGATTAGGAAGCTGCTACCGAAATGACCAAGGTGGATTCGTTGGTGGTGTACAAAGTTCGGTTTCCGCACCATTTGATGCGGATGGTCCTGAAAACAATGTGGCCTGCATTCCTGTGCAACCACCAGACCTGCCAACACTTCAATTTAGCAAAATTGATCATAAAGGTAGAGCACTATCTGGCGCGGAATTCACAATCTATCCAGATAACAAAGGCGAACCAAGTTGTGTGCCTGTAACCGGGGCGAACCCAATACCAACACATCCAGAGCATCCTGAACGCGCAAACATTACGTTACTACCAGGTGTGTACCACTTGGTGGAAACAAAGGCGCCAAAATCACACAGCCTACTTGCTCGCCCTGTGGCATTCCGAATCACCCTAAATGATGACGGAACTAGATATGAAATCAAACTTGTTTCGGAATCTGACGACTATGTGGTGAATGCCACGGGCTTAGAACTCCAAATTAAAAACACACTTTCCGGAAAATTGCCCGACTCAGGCTCACATGGCCCGTTTCTCCAGATAACTGCCGGATTGCTCGTGATTAGTAGCGGCGCTTTTGCGCTGCAACGCAGACATATTTCAAACAGAAAGTAATCGATATGCGCCAATTTAAAACAAAGTTTCGGCATCGTGCCGGCCCGATCCTTGGCGTAATGGCTCCACGCCATAGGACACAACAATTGAATACTTCTCTCCTTTCTTCTCTTCTCCTCCAATCCTTGTTCTTTCAGAAAGGTATGCAAATGCGTACTTCTATGCGTCATGCTGCGACTGCAGCAATCGTAGGCCTTGTACTCTCCGTTAGCGTCGTGGGTGCCCCAGCGGCGCTCGCTCAACTGCCAGCTGCACCTGGTCCTGTGAATGCTGCAACAATTACTCAAGATTCCGGTAGCATCACCATTCACAAGCGCCTTAATCCCGAGAACTATGGGACAGAACCAACCGGTACGATCAACGATGCTTCGACTGCAAGTGGTCAACCTGTAGAAGGTATCAAGTTCGAAATTCGTAAACTCACAGGTTTGGGCAACGGCAAGCTTGTTGATGTTCGATCCAATGAGGGCTACGCAAATGCGGCGGAATTTGCTAAGGAATTCGCGAATGCTGCTGATAAAAACGCTTTTTTGGATCAGCATGCCGAGTTTGATGCTGGTGTCGAGGGCGTGACCAATGGTGATGGTCAAGTACAGTTCGGTAATCTACAGCTCGGTGTTTACCTGGTTAGTGAATTGCCGGTGGAAGACAAATCCGGTGTGAAGGTAAACGGTGAAGTGGTTGAAGGTGTGATTACACCATCTGCACCATTCCTGGTTTTCCTGCCGATGACCATGCCAGATAACCGCGATGCCTGGAACTATGACGTTCACGCTGTTCCAAAAAACACCAGCGTTGGGATTACCAAATCGGTTGATGACTATAAGGATGATCGTGCGCTTCATGCGGGCGATGTTTTGACCTACGAAATCAAAACTGATATTCCACGTTTAGAGCCGGGGCGCAAGCTGCAAAACTACATGATTAAGGACACCCTTCCAAAGGAAGTGGAATTCACCAATGAAAACAAAGCAAATGCAATTGTTCGCATTGAAGATGAGCAACTTCAGGCTGGCGTGGATTATGTAATCGAACAACCAAGCCCTCAGGTTGTGCCAATTTTCTTTACCGAAGCCGGTTTGGAGAAACTGTCTGCTCACGGCGGTAAAAAGGTAACTGTCCAACTGCCTGCAACCATCTTGGCGCCAGAAGTAATTGAAGCTGATCCAGAAGATAATCCAGCTGAATTGGGCAATGATGGAACTGATAATAATGATGGTCTCGCCCACAACCGTGCGGTATTGACCTTTACCAATGACAGTGGTGTGGAAAGCTCCATCGAATCGAATGTGGTGAAATCACGTTGGGGTAACCTGCAGGTTCTTAAGACAGGCGCGAAGATCACCGACGGTAAGGAAGGTGAACCGGTAGCATTGGCGGGCGCAAAGTTTGAGCTCTACCGTTGTGATGCTGCCGGAACTGCAATTGGTGAAAAGCTCACTGTTGGCAATGAAAGCGAATGGACTTCAAACAATGAAGGGCTCATTACTATTAAGGGCCTTCAAGCAACCGATGTTCAGGACGGTGCCATGGTTGATGCAGCCAATGCACAAAAGTACTGCCTCAAGGAAACCCAAGCGCCTGAAGGCTATGAATTGTCACCACAAATGCATGTAGTTGACTTTAAAGAAGCTGATATTGATAACACGGATCCGGTTACTCTGTCTGGAATTACCGTAAATAATGACCGCATTACTCAGACCACCGAGGTTATTAACCTAACCAAGCGCTCCAGCTTCCTGCCGAATACCGGTGGTGCAGGTATCGGAATCCTAATGGCGGTAGGCGCACTTATTATCGGTGCTGGTGTATGGGCTGCAAAGCGGATGAGCCGCAAAGCCTAAACCATACGCGGCGTCGAAAAGCGCCAGAAGGGTTAGCGGGGAGCCCTCACACTTCCCCGCAGCATAACAACAAACCAAGGAGTTGAATTGGCAATGCACCGCTATTCAATGGTTACGGTGAAAACTCCGCCTGAGGGTGAGGAAAAACCGCAAGTAAGAATCCGGCGGATGGCATTGCCAATTTTCATTATCTTTATTGGAATGGGCGTGCTGCTCTACCCAGTTATTGCAACGCAATGGAACAATATTCAGCAGCAAAAAGTAGCTGATGATTATTCCCAATTCGTGCAAGAACAACCCGAAGAAGTACGAAATGAAATCTTCGATGCGGCACTCCGATACAATACTGAAAAGCAAGGAAGCCCAATTCTGGACCCCTGGCTTGCGGATGTCACAGAAGATAACCCGCAATATCAGGAATATATGCAGCACCTCAAAACAAATGGGGCAATGGCGCAAATTGTGGTTCCAAAAGCAAAAGTAAAACTACCCGTGTACCACGGTAGCGATGAAAAAGTCCTGGAAAAAGGCGTCGGTCATCTTTTTGGAACAAGTCTTCCGGTGGGAGGCGAATCTACACACGCTGTACTTACAGGACACACCGGCCTGGCCAATGCAACACTTTTTGACAACTTAACTGATGTACGCGAAGGTGATGCGATTTACCTTTATGTCTTTGGAAAATCCTTGAAATATGAGGTAGACCAGCTGGAAGTAGTACTCCCACACGAAGTAGAACATTTAGCTGTTATAGAAGGGCAAGACCTGGTCACCCTTATCACCTGCACTCCATACGGCATTAACTCGCACCGGCTTCTTGTGCGAGGGCATCGCGTACCGCTAGACCCTGGTGAAGAGGCAATTGCTGAAGGGCAGAGGGGACTTATCTGGCAATGGTGGATGATTGCAGCCTTGGCGGTATGCACGCTTGTATGCGTGCTTATTGTGGTGTGGATATGGCGGCTTATTCGGCGGAATCGGGCGGTCCAGCGAAATACGGCCACGCAGGGAATTGTTATTGCGGTCTTGCTTTTTAGTACATTGCTGTATTCCTACGATGGAATACCAACCGCGAAAGCAGATGAAAAAACCGTAGTGGGAAACATATCGTTTTTAGATCCTTCCACGATTGAATCCTCGCAAACGGGTGAAATTACTCTGATAAAAAACACGACCATTGGAAAAACATCTCAGCCAATTCCCGATGCATACTTTACTGCGAAACGCATTGCAGGTATTGATGTCACAACATCAGCTGGTTGGGAATTGGCAAAACAATATACTGTTGCGCAAGCCGAATACGCGGAAACGGATTACACTGCGGCCGCTATAACTAATGAATACGGTGAAGCAACACTAACCGGGCTGCCAATTGGTTTGTATTTTATTAAGGAACAGGATTCCGGTAGCCAACGATACGGCAAAGTAACCGCAATGCCATTTCTTATTACACTGCCAACGGGCAATATCACAGGTACCAAGTGGGAATATGCAACGCGTATTTCGTTAAAAACAATGCGCGATAGTACGACCGATAAACTTACCAGCACACGGACTAAAGAACCTACCGTAGTGCCTACCTACGAAACTCCTAATAGACAAGCAAGTGGAAACACGGGTGATCGTGGTGTTGCCGCAGGAGCATTGGCCGAGACCGGCGCAAATGTCTGGGGGCTAGTCGCGCTTGTGATGGGCTGTGTAATTTTGGGAATTGCATTGCGGTCTGGAATAGCACACTGGGTTAGTCATGCGTGGCGGCGATAATATCGGCGCGGGCGCGCGCAACACGTGATCGAATCGTGCCAACCCTAACGCCTGCGATTTTCGCAGCCTCATCATAGGTATAGCCCAATACTTGGGTGAGTATTAAGGCTTCACGGCGATCTGGAGAAAGTTGGTCTATAAGAATCCGGGCGTCAATCCATTCCGCCCATGAGTTCGAGGTTGCTGAAGATGCGCGGGCGTCTTCGTACTCAGTGGCGGATTTCCGGGGGCGAGCCAAATCGTGGCGAATATTGTCTACCCACACCCTGCGGGCGAGCGATAAAATCCATGTGCGTGCTGATGATCGAGCGGCGAATCGGGGAAGGGCGCTAATCACTCGAAGGTAGGTTTCCTGGGTAAGGTCATCGGCGATTTCGCGGCCGCCAAGATGCGCTAATAAACGCCAAACATCCGTTTGGGTAGCTTGAATGAATTCCGTGAGTGCGTCACGGTCGCCTCTGCCAGCGCGGATGGCTAGGTCGGTGACGTGGGCGTCGTCACGCGGGGTAGAGGAATTCACAACGGTTAAGGATACCAGCGTTTTTGTGCTTCTCGACGCCGCGCAGCCCGCTGAGTCGCGCATTTGTGGCTGTTTGCCTGCGGTTTTTAGATTAATAGGTGATTACCTATTAATATGGCGATTTCTTGCAGGTTTTACGTATGGAATGTATGCTTATTGCACCAGCCCATTTTGAAAGGAAATTCCAATGACTGACGTAGCTTCGCGCGGCCTTTGCCCGGTTGCTCACGGCTCATCCACGGGTCTTAATGGAGCACCTGTAGCCAGCGAGAACCACTCCATCACCCAGGGTCAGCAAGGCACCGTTGCGCTGCATGATTTCCATCTTATTGAAAAGCTTGCCCACTTTAACCGGGAGCGCGTTCCGGAGCGTGTTGTGCATGCCAAAGGTTCCGGTGCTTTTGGTGAGTTCCATGTAACCGAAGATGTTTCCGCATACACATGTGCAGCTCTTTTCCAGCCAAATGTGACCACCCCACTTTTGGTTCGCTTCTCCACTGTTGCTGGCGAGCAGGGCAGCCCTGACTCCTGGCGCGACGTCCGCGGATTCGCTATTAAGTTCTATACCACCGAGGGTAACTACGATATCGTGGGCAATAACACCCCGATCTTCTTTATCCGCGATGGTATTAAATTCCCTGACTTTATCCATTCCCAAAAGCGTCTTCCTCATACCGGTCTGCGTGACGCCAATATGCAGTGGGATTTCTGGACCCGCAGCCCAGAAAGCGCACACCAAGTTACCTACCTTATGGGTGATCGTGGTATTCCAAAGACCTTCCGCCATATGGATGGATTTGGTTCCCACACCTACCAGTGGATCAATGAAGCTGGTGAGCGTTTCTGGGTGAAGTACCACTTTAAGACCCGCCAAGGTTGGGAATATTACACCGACGAAGAAGCCGCAAAGATTACTGGTGAAAACGCTGATTCCTCGCGCTCCGACCTTTGGGACGCTATTGAACGCGGCGATTACCCAGTGTGGGACTTCTATGTCCAGATTATGCCTGTCGCTGAGGCAGAGAACTACCGCTGGAACCCATTCGACCTGACCAAGACCTGGTCCCACAAAGATTACCCACTGGTCAAGGTTGGTCACTTTGAGCTTAACCGCAACCCAGAGAACTTCTTCGCTCAAATCGAGCAGGCTGCATTTGCGCCTTCCAACCTGGTACGCGGTGTTGGCTTCTCCCCAGACAAAATGCTCATCGCCCGCGGTTTTGCCTATGCAGACGCTCACCGCTACCGCATTGGCGCCAACCATGAGCAGGTTCCAGTAAACCAGCCAGTATGCCCGGTAAACTCCTACGCGCAAGATGGCGCAATGACCTACCAATTCCGTGGCGCAGAACCTGTGTATTCTCCGAACGGCTTTGGGCGTGAAGCAGGCTACAACGACTCCGGCAATACCGTTACCGTGGGCACCGCAGGCGATTTGGGCCTTTGGGATACCCACGGCAATGATTTCACCCGTGGCGCCTACGTTCAGCACCCCGAAGACGATGACTTTATCCAGGCCGGGCAGCTCGTCCGCAATGTGCTTGACGACGCCGCTCGCGAACGCCTCGCAGGCAATATTGCGCGCGCAATGTCCGGCGTTTCCCCTGAGATTGAAGCTCGCGTCTACGAGTACTGGACCAATGTAGACCCATGGCTCGGCGGACGTGTCCGCGAACTGTTTACCAGCAAGTAATACTTTTTGGTGCTAATAACCCGGCAGCCTCTGGACGCAGCTGCCGGGTTATTTTTGTTTTTCTGGGCCAAAAGAAGAGTCCCAAGGCGATTATTAAGCCGAGTAGTAGATAAAGACCGAACTCGATCGGTCCAATATTTAATCCAGTTAGCTCAACGATAAAAGGAAGTAGTGCGTACCAGATCACGGCAAATAATACTACGGGAACTAACTTCTTTAGCATCACGGACCTTCTCACATTTGGATCGATTTACTTCTTAGCATTATCGGTGCGGAATTGGTTACCACCGCGACGACACAGCCAATTTTAAAGGAATTTTATATGAAAAATTTCCTATATTGATATGTCATTTTTCACGTTTTGCGAGTGGTAGGGACCTTGCTATAGGTGCCAGTTTCCTATTCTCACTACAATGGCAGCGATACAGTAAATATCTCGAAAGGATATCTGAAAAATGGCAGAAACACTCTACACCGCAACGGTTACCTCAACTGGCGGAGGCCGCGATGGTCATGCAGCTTCCCCGGCTGGCGACTTTGCACTTGACGTCCGCCCACCAAAAGAACTTGGTGGCTCCGGAAATGCAGCTAACCCAGAACTCCTATTCTCCGCAGCTTGGTCGACCTGCTTTAACGGTGCGCTCCAGCTCATTATGAAAAACGAAGGTGTAGACGTGGCCAAATTCCAGCCATCCGTCACCGCCGAAACTTCGCTGAACCGTGACCCCAGTGGCGTCGGTTTCCGTCTCTCCGGGAAAATCACCGTAGAGTTCGAAAACCAGGATGAACTTGCAAACGCTGCGGAACTCGTCGCCAAAGCACACGAATTCTGCCCATACTCCAAAGCCGTACGTGGCGAATTCGATGCTGAAGCCGTACTCGGCTAAAACCCCAAGGGGGTAACCTCCTTATACCCTGCAAACCCCAAACCTATGCCGTGACCCAAAGCAAACACAACACCTAGGTTTGGGGTTTGCCTTGGGGTTTAACTTCTAAAATGCGGAAATCCGCCGATTCCCTATGCCACAGTAAAATCGCAAACTGGACTCGCAACGCCAAAATTTGAAAACCCGAAATCCTTGAGTTGTTCAGCCTTAGAATAATCTCGCTGGAATTGCGCATAGTCTGCGGCTAAAAACGCAAAGTATTCCTGGTCGGTCATTGCATCAAAGTCAGGGATCACAAAATCCTGCTCACTAGGGGATCGCGGATTTTCATCCTTGTAGGTACTCGTATCAGGCTGTGCATGTGCTTGAGATTCCGTGCTAAAAATTTGATCCATGCGAATAACCGCTTTTTTCGGTGCGTGAATTACTTCCAGGCATAGTCGCCTGGTTGCTTGCTCAAGGTCTGTGCAAAGCATCGAATGAACTTCCGCGGATTCCAGAACAAAATATTCGCTGTTTGTAATGTCACCCCTTTGAATCGCCTCTTGTACCTGCTTAACTAATGTTTTCAGTTCTGCCATAGGCATCACCTGAACTTGCTGGTTTCGCTGAACACATTGCTCCAAAAAATCCAAGACTGCCGTCAGTCCAGACTGGAAATCGCCCCGGATAGCGATGTTCTTCTGATTGGCCCCTTGAAAAAGCTTTGAAGTTATTTGCTTGGTCTTACTACTGCAAAGCAATTGGAACAAGAGCGGAATTTGATAGGGGCAGCTCGCAATTATCCGATAGTGGTGTTGCCCCTGATCTAGTTTTTCCACGGCAAAGATATAGCAATTATTCGACATAGCAGCATGGTAACAAGTTGCCTAGTCAGCGTTTATTTTTGGTTGTACGCTATTTTTGATACAAAAGTGGTAAGTTTTTTTAAAAGTCCTCCATTTTGTACCAGTTGGGTTTTTCTGACCTGGGGTTTCTTAGAGGTGGTGGTACAAAAAAGGCAAGTTTTAAAAAAACTTGCCACTTTTGTGTCAATCCCCAGGTCAGCTCTGGTTTCCTGCTCTGCGTAAAAGCGTGTTTGTGTATCGCCCGGATGTAACGCGTTTATTTTGCCAAGATTTAGGTAGACCTCGTGCGGGGATGTCAACTTTTGCAGTTTTGTGCAGTGTGTTTCGTCTGGACATCTGATACTTCTGTGGGATGTTGCCAGTTTCGAACCACCTGGGGTTTTGCGCGTGACCCCATAGGTACCAAAGGTCCCAGGAGGAACAAGCGTCCCCGGCAAGCCCTCATAGCAACCCGCAGTTATTGCTTCTCCGCCACTTGCTTGTCTTCAACTCCTACACCGTAGATTGAGCGGCCGAGATAGAAGCTGGATACGCTGGCTACAATGAGCATTCCGGCGATGGAGAGGATGGCGCGGACGAGGTTATTGGGGTCGAATCCGGTGGCAGACCAATCGTGGATGAGGTGGGCGATCAGGATGAGGGGAATTGCGACTCCGGTGGTGGGGCCCATGATGTTTGCCCTGGTCAGGGCGTCTGGGGCGCGCCACATGGCGAGGGCTGTCAGGGCTACAAGGGCTGTGGAAAAGATGGCGATGAGTGCCACGATAATTTCGCTCAATGACATGGTTATCGACGCCCCTTTGAAAGTATGCGGCCCACGGAGACTGTGGAGATAAGGCCGAGAAGTCCTGCGAGTAATGCGACTTCGTAGGTAATTGATGTGGGGTTGAGTAGGGCCCATAGGAGGAATACAAAAGCCATGGTGTAGAAAACCATGTCGGCAAGGACGGCACGGCTGGTGTCTTTTTGTATGAACATAAGCAATACCAGGTTGGCCAGTAGGGAGATTCCCGCAACAGCAATGCAAATGGAAATAATAATGGTGAAAAGACTCATTGGTGTTCCTCCGGATAGTCCCGAATGTCCACTGTGGTGGGGTGGGGGTCGGTACTTACTGGTCCGTAGTTTGTGTCGGAGTGTCCAGCTACGAATGTGGAGCGTAGGGGGTTTCCGGCACCTTGGCCAGGTGCGCCGTGATCGATACCTGCGACATGTGGTGCAAGGCGTTCCTCCATGTCGGTGAGTCCGGCGAGGACTTCGGAGGGATCGGCACCGTAGACGGCTTGTACTAAAAGGACTCGTGGATCGCCTTCGCGAACGGGATTGCGGAATCCAAGGGAAAGGGTTCCTGGGGTCATGGTGACAGAAGTAGAGAACATGGCGAGTTCCCTATCAGTGGTTACGCGAAGGGGATAAGCAACGATTACGGGGCAGAATCGGGTTTGTCGGCGTAACACATCGCGGCAAATGACCATGGCACCTACAAAGACTTGGGTGAGTAACCAGGTGGTGTATTTCAATGCATGGATCATCGCGGAACTCCTATCGCATCGGAAGCATTGCCTAGGACGGCGGTGGTGTAGGCCGGGACGTCGAGAAGCCCTTGAGCGGCAGAAAGGGTGGTATCAACCAGAGGGCCAGCACCGAAGAACATTGCAACGCTGAGCAGGGCCATTACCGCGCCTGGCAAACCTAGCCACAAAGGAACCACAAGATTCGGGGGCAGGTCCGTCATGGGTTTACCCCAGAACACCAGTCGCCAAAGTCGCAGCATAGAAAGCAAAGCACCAAAGCTAGCAACCACAATCACGGCCATTACTAGCCATGATTGCCATGAAGCCTCGCGGGCAACGGCCAAGACAATAAAAATCTTTCCCCATAGGCCAGAAAACGGCGGGAAGCCAACAACGGAAAATGAACCCATAACAAAAACTGCGGCAATTAAAGGGTCGCGGCGTGCTAGGCCGGAAAGCTTGGCCAGGCGGCCGGTGCCGTAGGTTTCTTCGATAGAGCCGGCGCACAAGACGAGTGAACCGACCGTAATCATATGGTGCAGCATATAGAAAATACCTGCCGCGAGCGCTCGCAGCGGATCCGCACTTAAGAACGCCAAAACTATCAGGATAAATGGCATACCATTGACCATTTGGTAGGCGATTACGCGGCGCATGGTGTGCTCGCCTAAACCAGCGAACCCTCCAACAAGCATGGAGAGGATCATAATCACCATAATTAGCGTGGCCCAGCGGGAATCCATATCAAAAATCACTACATAGATACGGAACAAGGCATATACCGCAACTTTGGTGTGCAAGCCTGAAAACAAGCCCATAACAGCTGCGGAAGTCCCCGGATATGTTCGAGGTAGCCAAGTGTGCATAGGAAATACACCGGCTTTTACGGAAAGGGCAATAACTACTAAGCCCATTGCAACGGTGACTGGACCATTCCCGGCAGCTGCCCCCGCCAATGCCGCAATATTGACCGTGCCGATAATGCCGTACACCATTGCCACACCAATAAGCAGCACAGTGGAAGTGGTCAAATTAACCAAAACAAATGTGCGCCCACCTGCTAAACGTGACCAAGTTCCAGTCATAGCAATCAGACCGTACGAGGGCAGCAGCATGACTTCAATAAATACGAACAGGTTAAATAGGTCAGCGGTTAACAGTGCTCCATTGACGCCGGCGACCAACATCAAGGCCAGGGCTGGGTAAAAACGCGCTCGAGTTTCCCCAGCCAATGAAGCAAACCAGTTTGCGGCTACCGCAACAATACTGGTGGTAGTGATCATAATGGCAGAAAATGGGTCTGCCGCAAAAGGAATGGAAACCCCACCAGGGAAAAGACCAACATTATGGGCGATAGTTCCTGTGGTGGTTTCTTGGAAGAGTGCTACCCCGCCAAGAATCCCCAGTATAGGAATAAAGAAATGCAAGGCATCACGGAATATCCGCCAGGGGGCAATGACCGAAATTGCGGAAGCCGCCAAGGGAACCGCCACAAATAAGGGGAGTAGTGCGTTCATTTAATGGGCCCCTTCTTCCTTGCTGGAGGCTTCCAGGTTTTCCATACTGGAGGCGGAGTTGCGCTCAATGACGCGCTCCGAGCGGAATGATGAATGATCAAGTTGTTGGGCTCCACGGCCACGGGTTTCTAAGGGGGACAGTTCGTCGGGGTCTTCCCAACTTCGGGTATCGTCGGAGCGGCCGAGTGCCGCCAACGCAAGCATAAACGCAGTGGTTGCCATAGTGATTACAATGGCGGTAAGCACAAAGGCTTGAGGGAGTGGATCAGCAGCTTCATCAAGAGGGGTTCCCTGGAATGGTTGTGTACGCCAAGCGCCAATACCTGCAGTAAGAATAATTAAATTTGCCGCATGGCTAATTAGCCCCATACCCAATACAATGCGGACCATTCCGCGTTGCATAATGCAGTACACGCCACCCCCCATAAGAATGGCAATTGTTAATGCAATGATCACTGCTGTTCCTTTCCGCTGGCAGTGGAGAGATCCCACGTTGCGGAGCGTGCTTCGGGCCAATCCGGGTCAGAGTCTTCAGAAATTTCAACGGCAGGATGGGCTTCGAGTGGATGATCCCCACCACGCTTAAATGGCAGTAGTTCTTTATCGGTGCCTGGTCGGAGATAACCACCGAGATCGTTTACAGCTACTGTGAGCATGCCAAGCACAGCAAGGAAAACACCAACATCGAAAATCATTGAAGTTGTGAAATGTTCACCGAAGATATAGCCGTGAATTGGGGCGAGGAATGAATGATGGAAATAGCCTAAGAATCCTGCGGTAATGGCTGTAAGTACGCCGAGTCCGGTGAGATAGTAGGGAGTATTAGTTCGAACTACTTGTTCATCACGGCCGCGGGAAAGATAGAAGAGCATAAATGCCCCACCAGCTACTAGTGCGGCAATAAAACCACCGCCGGGGTCATTGTGGCCGCGCATAAAGATTAGAAAACTTAGAATGCCCAGTATTGGAATGAGTTGCCGAACCAGTACTTTCATTGGGATGGCATTGAGTTGCGAAGCGCCAAATGGTGCTGGGTGGGTGCCTTTATGGAAAGGGTGCCGGGGAATACTGCCAACTACGGCGGCTATCACTACGCCTGCCATGCCAAGGACCGCAAGTTCGCCCAAAGTATCCAGCGCGCGGAATTCCACCAAAATGGTATTTACAATATTGGCCCCACCGGAAATTTCGGGTGCTTGCGTGAGATACCACATTGCGATTTCCGGGCGCTCATGCCGGCCGAGGAGTTCCCAAACAGCGGCAAACGTGGCAATGCCAGTGAGAATTGCAAATATTCCGGCGGAAAGTGCGCGGCGCGGGGCAACCGTATGAAAATTGGTGGGCTGCTGGCGAATCACCATCATCATAATGATAACTACCAGGATTTCTACCAAGAATTGCGTGAGTGCCACGTCGGGTGCGCCAAGCACGAGGATTTGTAGGGTAACGCCGACACCTGCTGTCCCTAGGAGAATAACGCCATTGAGTCGACTTCGTACCCGAATAAGCCCAAAGACACTACCGGCAATAATAAGAAGCGGAAGAATATCAATAGGACGGTCGGTGTTTGGTACGCGTGGTGCCGGAGAAACACCGTCGATACCTGGGAATAGCAGGGTTGTATATGCAAGGAGCAGAATGACAATAAGTGGGTAGGTCAGGTGCCGCGATGGGCTATAGGAATCCGCCATTCGGCCTGCAAATTCGCCCCATCGTTTCGCGGCGTCGGTGACACGCTCCAAGAGTGAGTTTCCGCTAAATGGCAGGAGTTCGCGGCCGTCGATAAGCGGCAGCAGACTGTGGCGCGCAAATACCGCAGCGGCCCCCACAGCCATTACCACCAGCGATACAATAAGCGGTACCGTTACCCCGTGCCACAATCCAAAATGCACATGCGTATCGACGATCGCGTCCACCGGCGCATCCAAAAAGCCCACTGCAAACGCCAATGGCAACGATAAAACACCCGGCAAACCTGCAGGCAGCCACAAGAGCACTGGTGCCTCTTTTACATGTGACATATCCCGAGGCCCATCTACAAATGCCCCTAGCACCAGCCGGGCCGAATAACTCAATGTAAACAATGCGCCAATACCAGCGGCGATCATTAACAAGATGACGCCAGTGCTGCCAAACGGAGCATGTAAAAACGCCTCCAACATGCTTTCTTTTGAGATAAAGCCCAATGTTGGTGGAATGGCGGCCATTGATAATGCGCCGATAGCCACACAACCAAATGTCCAAGGCATGCGGCTATACAGCTTGCCCAATCGGCGAACATCACGCGATCCTGCCTGATGATCAATTACACCGATCAGCATAAATAAACTTGACTTAAACAATGCATGTGCAAGCGTATGAATCAACGCTGCAGCTAGCGCAAATGGAGTACCAATGCCGATAGTGGCAACAATCCATCCGAGTTGACTCACAGTCGAATATGCAGTGAGCTTTTTAAGATCCGTCTTTTGAATAGCAAAAAACGCAGCCATAATCGCGGTGGACATGCCCGTAATAATCAGCAGCAAATTCCATACATAGTTATCATGAAAAACCGCCGAAAACCGCAAGAGCAGATAAATGCCAGCCTTTACCACCGCCGCAGCGTGCAAAAAAGCACTCACTGGTGTAGCCGCAGCCATTGCCTCCGGTAACCAAAAATGAAACGGCAATTGCGCAGCCTTAGTAAATGCAGAAACAGCAATTAAAATGGCAAGTGCAGTGGTGAGGGCGGGCTTCTCCGCCCAAAACGATGCCCCCAAAATCTCATGCAAATTCGTAGTACCAGCCTGGGTTGCCATAATCGTAATAGCAACCAGCAATGTTAGACCGCCGGTAAATGTCAGAATAAGCGTGCGCATTGCTCCGGCTTGACCGCCCGAACCTGACCGAGCAATCAATAGAAACGACGCTATAGAGACAAGCTCCCAGGCAATAAACAATAAGACGACGTCATCGGACAACATAAGTAAAAGCACCGAAAACATAAAGGCCGTCATAATCACATAGAACGAACCGTTTTTGTCATTATTATGTAAATACGATGCAGAATAAATAAAAACAATAGCGCCGATACATAATGCTAGAAGTGCAAAAAACACACCCAAGCCATCACCTAAAAGTGCGAAATCAACCGAATCTGAGGGGGAAAGGAAGTTGGGCGCCCAAGGATATCGCACCTGTATATTAGCCCCATGTTTAACGACCTCATTGGCTAAAATCCCCGCAGTGACAAAATAAAGAACACCTAATGGCCAGCCAGAACGTCGGTCCATAATCTTTACGGCGACAGGGGACAGCGCACATGCCACTGCTGCAAGGATAAGCACAATTATGAGGGTCACGGAGACATCACACCTGAGTTCAGTGGGAACAAAAATATGTATACAGGTTACCAGCCTAAAACGGTGCGCCTCGCCCCAACCCCGCAGCTACACTATACTTTTGTATTCATGCGCAGCCGTATACGTCCACTCATACTTATATTAATCTTGCTAATTCCCATAATAATTGGAGTTGCTTGGACACTATCGGATCCAAGTCCAGCACAAACAGCGCACAGCGAAAATTCAGAAGAACCTGTAACTACCGCTGCACAAGAGCAACAAGACTTAATAGCCACTCGTCGCGCGGCTGGAGAAGCAACAACCCAAGCCGGATTTCTTGTCACTGGCACAACCGAACTAGCAAATGGTTCCCAATTGCTTAATGACGCTACGGGGCAATTGAACGATGGTGCGAAACAAGCAGTGAACGGATCCCAGCAACTCGCCGATGGCATGGTGCAATTGCAATCAGCAACCGGGGAATTAGGTGCTGGTGCCAACCAATTAGCCGACGGCGTGCAACAGGCGGTCGAGCAAATTCAAGGTTTGGCCGCGATGCAGGGCCAAATCATGACCTTTATTGATGAGGCAGATAAAGAACTTGGAAAATACCCCGGCCAAGATGCGAAAGAAATGCGTGCGAAACTTGGGGATTTACGCACTCAAGTAAATAACTTCAAATTCGATGGTGAAACCGCTGATAAACTCAACCAACTTCGTTCTGGGTCACGCGAACTTGCAGATCAGTTGGGGAAACCAGGTAGTCCATTTCATGATGGGGTATTTACCGCCACGGATGCATCAAAGCAACTAGCCGCCGGATTGCGAGAACTTGGCGATGGTGCCAACCAGCTCAACGGTGCTACCGGAGAACTGAAAGCTGGTGCGGACCGGATTAAAGGGATGGCAGACCAAAACAAAACAAAAGTTCAAGCGATTCAACAAACGATCCCAACTGGCGTAGCGGCAGCTGGGAATACAGAGCAAACACCACAACCAGCAGCGACCGGAGGTATAGGAAGCGTAGGACTGGTGATCGGAATTTTCGTTATGATGGCTGCTTCCGCACTTTGGCTTGTAGCGAAACCAAATAGCGGAATTTGGACCCCGCTTCTAGCAGTGGCAAGTATTGCAGTTATCGGCGTGATTCTACTGGTGGCTTTTGGTAGCAGCGGAACGAGGCTAGCGGCTCAATGTGTGGTTCTTGCACTTGCTGCAAGTGCTGGTGCTTTCCTTGGGCGTGCCATGCTTTCATTGTTTGGGCAAAAGATTGGTCGAGGTGTGCTGCTCGCCTCCATACTGATTCAGACGGCAGTCGTTGCACTCATGCTAGGTACAGAAAGTATCGTGATTGCATTCTTTCCGTTGTTCTACACAATGCGAGGTCTACTGGCGAATCCAGGGATAGAACTGATTATGTCCTGCCTTGTATTGGCGATGTTCTCTCTCGCGGGCATGACTGTAGTGCGCTTTATGGGGCGAAAGCCTAAAACTGAAAAGCAAGAAAATGAAACAGATATAGCAGAGGAAGAACCAGTTGAAGTATTAGCATAAAAAGCTTTTGCACTTATAGGGGTTCGGTATGTTAAAGGTATGAATGAGGCTGCAATCACGGCGTTGCGCAACGCGCTACAAGTAAATACCGACCCCCAACTGCGTCTCACATTGGCGGAATTACTCATTGCGGATGGCAGGTACTCTGAAGCTATTGCCGAAGCGGCTGAAGTGCTCGCAGAACGTCCTGGGGACGAACGGGCAACTGCTCTGCTCACCAAAGCGGCCTCACATATTTCCGGAGACACTGAAGGTTCCGAAGTTTCACCAATGGAGCCTGAAGTCTTTCAGGCGGCAGATTTAGAAACCGCAGGTGTTGGCGAAACGGGGGCGGTTGAGACGCCGGAAACGGCAACAGAAAGTGAGTATGATTGGGGGTCTGCCGAAGAAGATGTGCGCGATGTTGAAGTAGTAGCATTTAATGCCGCGTTGGCCAATGCAGGGGATTTTTGGGAGCCCGCCAACGATGTGGTGACATTCGACGATGTTGGTGGTTTGGAGCATGTAAAACGGCGACTCAACGAATCGTTTATTCAACCAATGGAAAACGCGACGATCGCCAAAGTCTTTGGTAAAAAACTGCGTGGTGGGCTGCTATTGTATGGGCCGCCAGGTTGCGGTAAAACCTTTATTGCCCGTGCGGTAGCTGGGCAAATGGGTGCTGCTTTTAAGTCTGTGGTGATTACTGACGTGCTCAGTGCCTACCGAGGTGAAACCGAACATAATATCCACGCGATCTTTGAGGATGTGCGGAATTCCGGGATACCTACCGTGATTTTCCTCGACGAAATCGACGCGTTGGCGGTTAAACGTTCCACTCTTTCGGGTGGTGCTTCATGGCTGCGATCCAGTGTGAACCAACTACTTTTAGAAATGGACTCCATCCAGGCTGAAAACTCGCAACTCTACGTCCTGGCGGCAAGTAATTTGCCGTGGGATATCGATAGTGCGTTCCTTCGGCCGGGGCGTTTGGATCGTACCGTGCTTGTCACCCCGCCAGATGCAGAAGCGCGCCGCGCAATCCTCACCCGGAAAGTATCTGAGCTACCCACCAGAAGCCTTAATATTGACCAGTTGGTAAACCATACCGAACGGTTTTCTGGCGCAGACCTTGACCATTTGTGCACAAGCGCTGCGGAAAAAGCAATGACTGATTCAATCCGCGCCGAGTCCGTTATTCCAATCACCATGAACCATTTTGGTGCCGCCCTTCAAGAAGTGCGTCCCTCGACTGGGGAATGGGTTGACAATGCTCGCAATGTTGTCCGGTACGCAAATAAATCTGGCAAATACGACGACTTAGAGCAATTCATACGCGAGTACGATGGTTTGCCAAACAGCGGAGTTTTGCGGGGCAAACCTTCCGGTGGCCGCGGCGGTGGGCTTTCTGATGGAAAGGGGCAAGCTGAGCGCCGAGGCTGGTGGAGGTAAATTTGGATGCACAAGAAAAAATCAATCGAGCGTATAGGTTGGCAGAAATCGGGCAATATGAGCGAGCCGAACGCATTATTCAAGAAACAGCAGAAGAGTGCAGTAGTGATATTCGGTGGATATATCTAACGGGCATCCTAGCTGAGCAAAAAGGTGATTTGGAGGTAGCTCGAGAACACTATGAGCAAGTAATCGCTTTAAATCCACTAATTTCGGAACCATACCGAGCGCTCGCAAAACTGGCGATAAAAGATGGAGTGCTAGAAAAAGCAGGCGACTACTTGAGCATTGCCGTAGAGCATGAGCCAGAAAAAGCCGTGAATCATTTTATGGTTGCGTATCTTGCAGTGAAATACGATGCGCTGCCACCATGGGGTGAGGAAGCATTGGCTCGAGCAGAAAAACTGGGGTACGACCCAGCTGCCTTGGCCTATGTGAAAGCCGTTATGCGGATGAAAAAGGGCGATGAAGAAGGCGGAAAGCGCATAGTCTATGCCGCGTTAGAAGAGGCACCCGAAGATCCCAATCTGCAATATCTGGCCAGCCTTTTTGAATATGCATATGACGGAGATGCTGGTGTATTAGAAGGGTTAGTTTTCCAAAACCCGAACTACAGGCCAGGCACGATACTGTTAGTGCAAAAATATGAAAACCGATTGGTTTCAAACCGTTGGTGGATCGTTGTCCTCCTATTAGCTTCAGGGTTTGTGGGAGCGCAAAACCTTACGATCGCCCTTGCTGGAGTTTTCGTTGGTCTTATTTGTGCTGGTCTAGTGTTGCGCTGGAACCTTGCAAACGCACGCAATATTATCGGTGACTTCGCACACCAGGACTATATGCGTGAGCATAGGAATGTGAACATTGGTTTCGGTTTGGCAATCCTCGGAGCCATGCTGCCAATGCTTTATCCCTTGATGCCGCAAGCATGGATTGCATTAGGTGTCGCTGCCGCAATATTCACATTGCTTGGGTACCTCATTATGGAGGTTTCTATGCTGCGAAACTACGACTCAGAAGAACGTGACCTCATGCTAACTAAACAACTACGCGAATATCGAAATTATCGGTTTGCGCTGATTGGTGGTGGGGTGATTGCGGGTGTGAATAAGCTTGCTGAAACCTTCCCCGGCGAGGCATTTCATACAGTGCTTGTGGCAGTAGCTGCGTCTTTATTCTTGTCCTCTCTGATAGTGCTGGTAAAAGGCTTTCAAGAACGTGTTCGAACTACAAAAGTATTTGCCTCATTCTTTATGTTCTTATTTTTTACGTACTTAAGTGCGATATTTGGGGCGCTAGCGTTTATCCAGGTGTAGGACCTTGTGGGGTGCAACTGGCTTGGGTTTATTATTTTTAATAATCGCATCTTGGTTAGGTGCCCCAAATAGGAATATCCCCTCCATTTTGCCGACCTAGGGCGGAGTTTTGTGGAGAGGATTTGCGTTGTCGGGATAACAGGATTTGAACCTGCGACCTCTTCGTCCCGAACGAAGCGCGCTACCAAACTGCGCCATATCCCGTGGTACAAGTCAAGCTCATTCCTCGGTTTACTATAGTGGCTTGCTGGATCATCCAACAAAACTCGTGCTTATGGGCGTTCTACGATTCGGATCAGGGTTGCTGAGGGTGGGCAGAAAACGCGGAATGGTACGTACTTGGAATTACCTAAACCATTTGTTACGTGCATCCACATATTGCCGAACTTATGTAGGCCTTTGGCACGGCCGCGGTCGATTCCGCAATTGGTCACAATGGTGTGTCCACCAGGCAGGCAGATCTGCCCGCCGTGGGTATGACCGTGAAGGCTGAGTTGGTATCCATCGGTTTCAAATCTTTGAAGAATATGTGGTTCGGGGGAGTGCGAGAGTCCGATGGTGAGGTCGGCGTCTTGGTTTGGTGGGCCTGCAATAGTTTCGTAGTGGTCGAGCCTGTGGTGGGGGTCGTCTACTCCAGCGATTGCGAGGCGAACACCAGCGGTTTTAAATTCGATGCGTTTGTGGGTAGCGTCATGCCAGCCGTGTTCGATAAAGGCCGCGCGCATGCTTTTCCAGGGGAGTGCTTCGTCACTGACTTTTCGCTTTTTGCCTAGTAGATATCCGAAAGGATTGACTGGTCTGGGGCCAAAGTAATCATTTGAGCCGAAGACGAAGACACCGGGACGCCGTAGGAGTGGGTCGAGGGCGCGAAGTACGTGGGGGACGGCGTGGGCGTCGCCAAGATTATCGCCGGTATTGACTACAAGGTGGGGGTTGAGGGAATCCAGGGCGGAAACCCAGGCAATTTTCCGATTTTGATTGGGCAGCATATGGAGGTCTGAAATATGGAGGATTCGGAATTCTTTGCGCCCGTCGAGGGTGCCGGGGGCGAGCAGCGGGACCTCTACTTGGTGGAGTTTGAAATTGTAAATTTCACTATGGGCCCAAGCTGCAGTTGCGCCGCCGAGGGCGGTAAGACCGCCGAAAATACTGAAAATTTTTGCAGGTGTTCGCACAGCTTATGAGCGTACATGTATCGTCGCAAAGTATGAGTGAGTTAAAGGAACAGATTCGAAAAGACCTGACTGCAGCCATGAAAGCACGCGATAAAGAGCGCGTTGCAGTGTTGCGAATGCTCCAATCGAGTATTGTTTACGCCGAACGCGAGGGCGAATTGCACGAGGCAGACAATGCAGAGGTGCAGAAGGTCATTGCGCGTGAAATTAAAAAACGTTGCGAGTCCGCAACAATTTATGCTGAAGCGGGCCGCGCCGAATTAGCAGCTGCCGAAACCACCGAGGCAGATATCCTTGCAGAATACCTACCAAAACAACTTGACGACGCCGCGCTCAACCAACTCGTAGCAAAGGCTATCGCCGAAACTGGTGCTACCGGTATGCAGGACATGGGGAAAGTAATGAAGGCGGCCAGTGCAGCGGCCGCCGGTCAAGCAGATGGAAAACGTATCTCCGAGGCTGTAAAGGCGCAATTACAAGCGTGATGCCTCATCAATGAGTTGCTGGATTACATCAGAAATCTCATTGACTGCATTATCAATGTCCTGCTGGTTGGGCTGTGGCGGCCCACCGGTACCATCGGAAACCTGCAGCGTAACTTTTTTGGATCCTTGTAGCATTGAACCATCTGGGACTACGGCAATTACTCTGCCGCTGGGGACCCCATTACCAGGAACTTTTGTCGTGGCAACAGAATATCCGTCTTGTTCTAGACGTTTCCGAGCGGCAGATTCCGTAAGTCCGGTAACTGAAGGCAGTGCGGCTGCCGCTAATCCTTGGGTGTAGCGGTCGTCAATAGGCGCTAGGTTTCCTTCGTAGGCGGCGGGGGTCGCCGATGCTACCGAAAGCCATGTGCGTGCGGTCTCCATGCCGCCATATAGATCACCATGGCCGCATTGTCGCAGCGGTGAAGTGCACAAAGGTGTGATATTCGTGCCGTCGTTATACGCATAGGCAGCGGCGGCAAACGTTGAGTTATAGCCAAGAAACGCACTGGACTGGTGTGACTCCGTTGTTCCAGTTTTAGCTGCTGTGGGAATGCCCCAACCAAAGGCGCTTGCCGCCGGGGCTGCAGTGCCGGTCTTGGTGTCATCGCTTAAAGCAAGCGAAAGTGCATTTGCAATTTCTGGTGACACCGCTTCCTCACATTCTGGGCGCTCAATAGGAACTTCATTGCCGGTGCGATCTACGATTCGATCAACCGGGTTTGGTTCGCACCACCGGCCATGGGAAGCAAGTGTGGCCGCAACATTGGATAGTTCAAGAGGATTAATTGCAGTAGGGCCCAAAGTATAGGAACCAAGGTTATTGTCCCGCATATACCCAGCAATGGAGTTTTCACCATCAAAACTCCCCTCATCCTCATAGGATCGAAGCCCTAGCTTTACAGACATATCTACAACGTCCTTTACGCCGACCTCCTCGATCAGCTTGACGAATGTTGTATTTGGCGATTGGGCCAGTGCTTCTTTCAAGGTCATCGTGGGTTTATAAGCACCAGAATTCTCCACACAGTATGTACCAGCTGGACAGTTCTTTGCCCCACCAGAGCCCAATCCACGAGCTTCATACCGAGGCGGAACCGCCAAGGGGGTTTCCACCCCAAGGCCCTTCTCCAAAGCGACAGCAGCGGTAAAAATCTTAAATACCGAACCTGCACCATTGCCTACACGAGTGGATGTTTGCGGCAATACGGTTTCACCTGCTTCAAGATTCAACCCATAGTTGCGCGAAGAAGTCATGGCAAGGATTTTGCGGGAATCCTGGCCAGGTTCCACCACATTCATGACATTTGCGACGCCAACGGCCATGGGGTCTGCCTGATTCACTACCGCCTGGTGGGCGGCATCTTGGATATCGGGGTCCAATGTGGTGTAGACCGTATAGCCGCCTTTGCTAAGGTCATCGACCGAAATGCCCTTGCCGGCCAAGTATTGGATTACATAATCGCAGAAAAAGCCACGATCGCCCGCTGCAATACAACCATTGGGGAGAGTTTTTGGTTGCTCCAGAACACCAAGTGGTTCTTGTTGATACTTTTCCGCATCGGCCTGAGTGAGTACCCCCGTTCGGACCATAGTGTCAAGTACTGTATTGCGGCGTTCTGTCACCCCTTCAGGATTGGTATAAGGATTTAAAAACGATGAAGACTGAACAATACCTGCCAGCATTGCAGCCTGAGGAACATTTAATTCCGAAGCTGGTATATCAAAATAAGTACGAGCTGCGGCTTCTACACCGAATGCACCATTGCCAAAAGGCACAATATTAAGATAGCGGGCGAGAATTTCATCTTTGCTGAGAATCTTCTCAAGATCCGAAGCCATCTTCATTTCTCGCAATTTGCGCGCATAGCTTGTTTCTGTGGCAGCAATTTGTTCGGCTTCAGTTTTGGCGTTTACCAACAATAGATAATTCTTTACATATTGTTGATCTAATGTTGACGCGCCTTGTTCAACTGAACCGGAGAACAAATTTGTGAGCGTAGCGCGAATAGTGCCTTGCCAATCAACCCCATCATGCTCATAAAAGCGATGATCTTCGATGCTGACAATGGCTTGCTTCATCGGCTCCGAAATCTGTTCAC
This sequence comes from Corynebacterium freiburgense, assembly GCF_030408815.1. Classification (NCBI taxonomy): domain Bacteria; kingdom Bacillati; phylum Actinomycetota; class Actinomycetes; order Mycobacteriales; family Corynebacteriaceae; genus Corynebacterium; species Corynebacterium freiburgense. The sequence continues at coordinate 168,668 of NZ_CP047355.1, forward strand.
TCGGTACCTCAAAGCGACGCTGTGTATAAAGCCAGGCCATAGGCTGTTCATGGGCATCCAAGATGGTAGTAACTGTGGGAGTAGTACCATCTGTGAGATCCGCCAGATTTGATTCCATGGCTTCTTGAGTTCTGGTAAGAACCACACTAGAAACTCCCGCGAGAGGAGTCATTGAAAGGGCTCCGATGATACTCATTGCAATAGTTACAATAAGTATTCTTCCGACAGATTGAAGCTTGGTCACGCCTTTACCCTACGTTGAGTTTGGTTATATGGGGAAGTACTAAACTCCCCCCGCAATGTGATAAGTTCGACAAATTCTAGGTCCTGTGAATAAACTTACAGCATAATAGAAGTTTTAGCAGGTAGGAGGCTCACCTTATGACCACTTCATTGGTCCGAGATCGTCGCCGAAATCCCTACTTTTCGGGGAACAATAGAGATACTGCGGTAGAAAGCCGCACAAAAACTCGCGGTGATTGGGTGTCGCTTGCTAAGTGTCGTGATGGTGACCCTGACGCACTATTTGTCCGTGGGGCAGCCCAACGAAGTGCCGCAGTGATTTGCCGCCATTGTCCAGTACTACAGGAATGTCGCGCTGATGCATTAGATAACCGAGTGGAATTCGGGGTGTGGGGTGGATTAACGGAGCGGCAACGACGTGCACTACTAAGAAAAAACCCTCATGTAACTAATTGGGCCGAATACCTTTCATCAGGGGGTGAACTGATCGGCATCTAGCGATACAGTGGACCCATGACAAAATGGGAATATGCGACAGTTCCACTGCTTACGCATGCAACAAAGCAAATATTAGATACCTGGGGTGAGGATGGTTGGGAGTTGGTGTCTGTGCTCCCCGGTCCGAATCCTGAAAACCACGTTGCCTATCTGAAGCGGGAAAAGCTGTGAACAGACTAGAAAAATTGGGGCTTCAGCTTCCGGCTGTGGCGGCACCAGTGGCCGCATACGTTCCCGCCGTTCGAGTTGGTAACCAAGTGTGGACTTCGGGACAGCTGCCATTTGTTGATGGAAAACTGCCTGCAGTAGGCAAAGTTGGGGACAAGATAACTGTGGAACAAGCCGCAGAATATGCACAGATTGCGGTTATGAATGCTTTTGCTGCAGTTCATGCGCTTGTAGGAATTGAAAACGTAACCCGCGTGTTAAAGGTCACAGGCTATGTGGCTTCAGCTGAGGGCTTTATCAATCAACCTGCAGTTCTTAACGGTGCTTCGAATGCAATCGGAGACATTTTCGGAGCAGCTGGAGCTCATGCAAGGTCTGCGGTTGGTGTGGCTGAGCTGCCATTAGGTTCCCCCGTAGAGGTAGAAGTCATAGTAGAAATTGCCGACTAATAGTCGGATATGACTCTTGGGGTCTAAACTAACAATCATGGAGCATCCTGCTTACAGCCAATTGCGTCAAGTGACGCCATCAGCGGCCGTCGTACTATGTCCAAATCCGGGCTACGCTTCACTCGAAGGAACAAACTCCTGGGTGATTCGAGCCCCAGGAGATCCAAATAGCATTGTTATTGACCCCGGCCCTGAAGATGAAGGGCATCTAAATGTGCTTAATGCTCGGGCGGATAAAGTAGAACTTATTTTGCTTACGCATCGGCATTATGACCATGCTGACTCGGCAACTCGGTTCCGCCAGCTCACAGGAGCCCCAGTTCGAGGCTGGCACACAGCCTATTGTAGAGGCGCTGACAAACTCGAAGATGGAGAAATAATTCAGCTTGAGGGCGTAACACCTCAGATTGAAGTGGTACATACTCCAGGACATACTGCGGATTCGGTGTGTTTCTTTATTTGGAGTGGCGAAGTTGGTAACTCCGAACTTGAGGGCATTGTCACCGGTGATACGATTGCTGGCCGCCACACCACTATGATTTCTGAAACAGATGGTGATTTAGGGCAGTACCTGGAAACACTCACTATGTTGGAGAAGCGCGGCAAGGACGTGACGTTATTGCCCGCGCATGGGCCAGACCATCCCGATCTTTCCGTATTGGCACGAAAGTACATTGATCGGCGTGAACAGCGTTTACAGCAAGTAAAAGAAGCACGGAAAAAGCTCGGGAAAGACGCGAAGCTAAAAGATATTGTCGATGAGATTTACACGGATGTAGATCCAGTTTTGCGTGGTGCCGCTGAGCAATCAACTCGAGTGACCGTTCGATACCTTGAAGAGCACGGAGAATAATTCCGCGAATACATTCGAAAAGGCGCCCGGTGAGAAGATTATTTCATCTTCCTAGGGGCGCCTTTGTACTTAGAAGCTAGTTATATAAAACGCATGTGATGTGTTTTAGCGTGCTCGGCGTGCTAAGTGTTCGGTATCAACGATAAGAACAGACTTGCCTTCAAGTCGAATCCAACCACGGTGTGCGAAAGTAGCCAGCGCCTTATTGACCGTTTCTCGAGAAGCTCCTACCAATTGCGCGATTTCCTCCTGAGTGAGATCGTGGTTCACGCGCAAAGCGCCACCCTCCTGTGTACCAAACCGGTTGGCAAGTTGTAATAGTGTCTTGGCCACACGACCGGGAACGTCGGTAAAAATAAGGTCTGCAAGGGAGGCGTTGGTTCGGCGCAGCCTGCGGGCAAGAACTCGTAACAGTTGTTCGGAAATCTCTGGATGATCGGCAATCCATTTACGCAGCATTTCGGAATTCATTGTTGCTGCTTGAACTTCGGTCACGCATACTGCTGAAGATGTGCGTGGTCCGGGGTCGAAGATGGAGAGTTCACCAAACATATCCGATGGCCCCATAACGGTAAGAAGGTTTTCGCGGCCATCGGTAGAGTGGCGGGCGAGCTTTACTTTGCCAGCGGTGATGATATAGAGGCGGTCGCCAGGCTCACCTTCTTCAAAAATGGTGGTTCCGCGTGGGAATCTGACTGTTTCCAAATCTTGGATTAAATTGCTGACGGCAACAGGATCAACGCCCTGAAAGATTCCGGCGCGGGACAGGATTTCCTGTACGGCATCCACTCGTATTTCTCCTTAAACGGATCACTAAGATGACGACTCAATATGACCGGTTCTTCGCGACCTGTTCGGCATGAGTTGAATATGCGCGCTTCGCCGGTGGGTAGGTCCCCCAACAGAAGAACCTTTACTTAGATCACACTCTACTATGCGGTTCGTCACTCTGGGTATTAAACCGTGTTCATTGTCGCAGATATAGCCCGGTTAATGTGCTATGAAGTGGTGTTGGAAAACCCAAAGACGCGGCTTGTACAGGTGAAAGCTGGATCGTATCAGGTTATTAAACCGTTATAAAAGAAAAGCGGTAGAATCCAGAGGTTTTCGTGTTCAGATCGCCCATATATGCGAAACGGTGTGAGGCGATGGCATCAAGATGTAGGTGGGTGTGCCACACCCAGAACCATTCAGGTGGGTTTCTGGGTGTTTGTTTTGCGGGTTTTGCCCTTTATTACACTTCGACAGGAACTTCTTGAGGCTTGCGGGTGCAGTAGGACTCAAAACGTTCCATTTGGATGGCGAATACGGCGAACAATACTGGGGCAAGAAGTGAAAGAGCTGCTGTCATAGTGCTAATCCTAGACTGAGTTGAGGGAGCTATTACAGTTACGAATATGACAAAGCGTGAAAAATCACAGGAAGAATCTAGGCTTGCAAAGGTTCGGCGAGCGCGTCGAATCAACCGCAAGCTCGCAATTGGATTTTCAAATGCGCATTGTGAGCTGGATTTTTCAAACGCTTTGGAGCTTACTGTCGCAACGGTGCTGAGTGCACAATGCACGGATGTGCGGGTAAACCAAGTTACTCCAGCGTTGTTTGATCGTTACCAAACTGCTGCAGATTATGCCTTTGCTAATCCGGAAGAACTTGAAGAATATATACGTCCGACGGGTTTCTATCGTGCCAAAGCTAGGAACCTGATAGGGATGGGCAAAATACTGGAATCAGAGTTCAATGGGGAAGTGCCACCACGATTGGCGGATTTAGTGCGATTACCCGGTGTGGGCAGAAAAACGGCGAATGTAGTGCTTGGGAATGCTTTTAATATTCCAGGGTTGACTGTGGATACCCATTTTGGGCGAATTGTTCGGCGGCTAGGACTATCTGCACATGAAGATCCGCTTAAGGTTGAAGAGGACATTGCATCGTTGATTGAGCGCAAAGAATGGACAATGTTTTCTCACCGGGTGATTTTTCTTGGACGTCGTATTTGCCACAGTAGAAAAGCTGCGTGTGGAGCGTGTTTTATTGCTCGTGAATGCCCGAGTTTCGGCTACGCTGGTCCCGCGGACCCCGTGACGGCTGCAAAGCTGGTAAAAGGGGATGACCGTGAGTTTTTATTGGAATTAGCTGGAGTGGAACATGGCTCAGAGCGCTAAGTGGTCTGTCATTGGCGCTATCGTACTGACTATTTGCATACTTGCCGCTGTCCCGATAATGCTGCGCACGGTAAACCGAAGCGAGGATGGGACGGAGGCGAAGGGGTCGTCGACAAGCGTTGAGGAACGGCCAGATTGTATTGGGCAGATTCCGGTGGACCTCCCGTGTTTGGGAGGGGTGGAAAAACCAGCACCACAAAAGGTGACAGTGGTAAATGTATGGGCCTGGTGGTGTGAACCGTGCCGCGAAGAACTGCCCGTTATCCAAGAGTTCGCAAACTTGCATCCGGAGTACCATGTTGTTGGTGTGCATGCCGATGCTCAGGCCGCTAATGGCGCTGCAATGTTGAATGATCTGGGCATTGATATGCCTTCATATCAAGACAGCAATGGAACTTTCGCGGGTACCCTCGGGTTACCGGGGGTGGTGCCTGTTACTGTGATACTTCAGGAGGATGGAACCACCGCCGCAGTAGAGGCGAAAGTGTTTAAAGATGTTCGTGAGCTCGAGCGCGCAGTGGAGGAGTCCCTACAATGACCGACATCCCCGGCCACAATACTGACCTGCGCCCAGAGAAGGCACCCGTGTGGATGCGTCGTCTTGTTGATACCGTCCATTCCGGCAGATTGCATACAACCCTCACAAAGCAGCAACGTGGACATACCCCTGCAGATCGCAGCCGCCAAGCAGCGGTATTGGTGCTTTTTGCGGGCACTGAAACTTCCGCAACATTGCCTAACGACGCCGCGGTTCTGCTTACGCATCGTTCACCTTCGCTGCGTTCTCACTCCGGCCAAGTGGCGTTTCCTGGCGGTCGGTTGGATGCTTCAGACACTAATCCAGTTGACTGTGCATTGCGGGAAGCTTGGGAAGAAACCGGGCTGGACCGACGTAGTGTCACCCCACTGGCACAACTAGATGAAGTGCATATTCGCGCAACGGGATATCCGGTATACCCAATTGTGGGGCATTGGCATACTCGCACTCCAGTAGGAGTAGTGCGGCCAGAAGAAGCCGACGAAGTATTCGACGTCCCAGTATTGAGTCTTATTGATCCGAAAAACCGTTTTATGGTTGGATGGGGCAATTGGACTGGGCCAGCATTCCGGATCAACGACTATGTGATCTGGGGTTTTACTGGAGGATTGCTTTCGGCGGCGTTGCATCAGGCAGGCTGGGAAGAGCCCTGGGATAAAAAGACCGTGCACAATCTTCAGGAGACGTTGGCAGCATCACGAAACAACGAGAGGACAGTGTAAATGATTGTTGATATTGCAATCTTCCTCTTTGTGATTTTTGCCCTGATCAGCGGATGGCGACAAGGTGCCCTTACTTCAGTGCTGAGCACCGTTGGAGTCATTGCGGGTCTAATTATTGGTGCGTCTATAGCACCTTTTGCTATGGGCTACACCACACATACCGCGCTTCGATTCTTATTGGCCATTGGCATCATGATTTTCTTCCTTGGCATAGGAAATATGGTCGGTGGAATCGCGGGCAGCGCATTACGTAATGGGATGCCACTGAAAAGTTTTCAGCGAGTAGATTCTGCGGTTGGATCAGTCTTTCAAGCATTTGCCACTCTTGTTGTTGTATGGCTATTGGCAATACCGTTAGCCACTAGCGTTCCTGAGCGCATGTCTGCTGAAATTCGCAGTTCAAAGGCATTGAGCTTTGTTGATGGCTTTATGCCAACCTTCCTGGATAATGTGCCAGCCCGCATTGCGGCCATGTTAAGCGAATCTGGTTTGCCGCCGCTGATCTCCCCGTTCTACCAACCAAACGGTGTGGAAGTGGAAGCACCAGACATCCAAGTGCAAGATGTAGCATTGGTAGAACGCCTTCGGCCAAGTGTGATCCATGTAATGTCAGACGCTACGCAATGTAGCCGCCGATTAATGGGTTCGGGGTTTGTGATCGATAAGGATTATGTAATTACCAATGCCCATGTAGTTGCAGGTGCAGATACAGTACGTCTGGATACCGTTATTGGTGTACGCTCCGCTGAAGTTGTCTTTTTTGACCCCGCAGAAGATATTGCAGTGTTGCGAAGCCCCGATCTAGGGCTTAATTCGTTGCAGTGGGCTTCAGAACCCGCCAAAACTGGCCAAGACAGCATTGTGATGGGTTTCCCGCAATCCGGGCCGTTTGAGGCGGCCCCTGCACGCGTCCGTGAAGAAATAACAGTAAATGGCCCAAATATTTATGCCAGTGGTATGACACAGCGGCAAGCCTATACGGTTCGTGGAAGTATTAGACAGGGAAACTCTGGTGGCCCAATGGTTGATCTGGAAGGTCAGGTCCTAGGGGTAGTATTCGGCGCTGCAATCGATGACACTGATACTGGTTATGTACTTACAAGCGCTGAAGTACAGCAGAAAATTGGACCACTGCAAAAACTCACATCAGCTGTGGATACCCAAACATGCGTGGCTAAGTAAAAGTCTTTACGATCTGGGGTTATAAGGATTCGACACTGGTTATATATCGTTGGATGACCTCAACAAATTCGTTGGGGTTTTCCAAATGCGGAAGCTGCGTTGTCTCAGGGAATGCGCCTGGGATCTGTAAGGACGAAAGTTCACCCAAAGTTCGAGTTGCGGCGCGGCGTACAAGGTGTTTCCAGCGCGGCTGGTTATTGTGCAAAATAAGCGCGGGTGCTGTTGCTCGGGCGGAAAACCAAGTGCTTGGCACCCACGTGTAGGCGAGGCGGGAGGTTTTAAGAATAATTCCTTTGGCCTTGTCTTGGTGCTGTGCGTAATTGCAAAGGTACTGATAGTTCTGGACGCGCTGGTTATAGTCAGGATCTTGGGATGGAAATGTTTCTTTTGTAAAAGGCTGCCTCAGTATTTGCTCGGCGGGCCAGCGCGCAAGTTCTGAAGTATAGAGCCAGGGACGAGCCGCGATAGCGCGGCGAAGATCCGTTGGGTGGATGGCATTGATACTGATTAGCGCGCGTACTCGGTGGGGTTGGGCTGCGGCGAGTGTCCAGGCAATGGCGCCTCCGGTGCCATTGCCAATCAACACGGCATCAGTGTGTCCGAGTGCTCGTAATGTACCTGAAATATCGCCGACTGCATGGCGAATTTCATAGCCAGAGGGAGGGCGATCTGAGAGCCCATATCCGCGTAAGGATACTGCGCATGCGCGGTAGCCAGCGTCTGCAAGTAGTGGCAGTACATGTTGGAATTCAAACCACCCGCTAGTGTTCCCGTGAAGGAGGATAATTAGTGGTGAAATCGGGTCACCAGCAATGGCGGCGTGCAAGCGAAGGCCCCTGGTATGCACGAATGTGTGTTCGTAGGGGCCCGGGAGAGCTAGCGTATTTGGATGTGGCACGTTGGGCGGAACAAAGGGGCGGGGTTGGCGCTAGCTGTACATGCCGCTTCCGCGGGATTCAAGCTTCTTTTGGGAGTCGCCGCTGACTAGTTCTTTCAAATCATTTACTGATTCGATTGTTTTCTTTGGTGGGCCGATCTTCTTGATTTTCTTAAACCCAATCAGGGCTAAAACTGCAGCAATGACCAGCATAAATAGGAATACGATCAAAAATGCTGCCCAGCGGTGGAGCCATAGATCAAGGAGCTCGGCAAGGAAGAAGAAAAAGAAAAACGAGCTATACAAGGCGACGGTGCCTGCAACGCCAAAGAGGCCGCCACCAACTGCACCTTTTTTGGCTTCTTGGGTGATTTCAGCCTTGGCTAATTCGAGTTCCGCGCGGAAAAGGTTCGACATTTGAGCGGTTGCATCGCTCACTAGGGTGCCGAGGGATCCCGAGCGAGAGTCGGCATCTGAGAGTGGAATCTCGTTCACACGCGGGCTAAAGCTTTCGGTGCCGTCAGTGTAAAGGCCAGATTTATTGCTCACGGTTCGTTATCCTCCAGGAATTTGTACAGCAGTCACGTCTTATCGTGCCATGTTTATGCGTTTTACGCATGTTGTAGTACGTGTAATAGGCAGGTTTTAAGGTGGTGGCTATGAATCCCTTGGCTGATATATTGGCAGATCCAGAGATTTCTGGCTTGCTTACTCAGGCACAATCAGTCATTGCGGCGGTACATCGACGCCCCGTGAATCTTCGACGTGTGGAGGTGACCACATCAGAAGCGGCGCTTCGAGGTGCACGGAGTGCAGCACGAATGTGGGGGCTACCAGAAGAACACACGATTGCCGCATATGCACTATTGGCGCCTGAGGTTGCGCACTCCACAATCCGCACATTTCGCCGTGCGCCGTTGCAAGTATTTGCGCGGCTCGATGTTCTTCTTGGCGGTGCGGGTGTACCCAATCACCCAGAGCGTTTATCGACGCTCGCCCAACTCATTGTTCGCAATAGCCTTCACCCAGGGCTTATGCCTGGGATTATCCACGGGGAGCTGGTGGCGCGAGAAGCGTTAGGGAAACGCAGCGGTGTGGCAGGGTGGGCGTCGGCACGCATTGCAGCGCAAATGGAATGGGATCCGAGAGGTTTATGTGTACCAGAACCTTACTGGTATCGGCACAGCACGGAATATTTCCAAGCCATTAAAGAGTATCCAAACGACCCAAAACCACTATTAAAAATACATTTACGTGGTTGGATTGCTGGTGCGGAAGAAGCCGAAGGCATTGCGCGGGCTGCGGTGGAAAGCCCACGCACCAACCCCGCACGCAAGTAATACTAGAGCAGGAACCGTCACCCGGGAACGGTGACGTGGGGAAAGTAAAGGCACTGGGTTTTTAAAAACCTTAATTTCCCAACCCTGCTCTACCGCAACCCGACGCAAACCGCGATCCGGGTTTACGGCTACTGCTGTGCCTACTATTTCTAACATTGGCAAATCAGTGGCAGAGTCGGAGTAAGCAAAACTCCGCTCGAGGTCATAGCCGTATACTTCGGCGAATTCTCGAATAGCCTGCGCTTTATTCTCCCCCTTGCAATAAAACAAAACATCTCCCGTATAGCGGCCATCTTGAACCGCTAATTCGCTTGCCGCAACCTGATAAACCCCCAGTTCACGAGCAATAGGCTCCACAAGATCGCGAGGCGAAGCAGACACAATAACCACATCATGTCCAAGGCGTTGATGGTGCGCTATTAACTCTTTTGCTTCCGCATAAATAGTTGGCGAAACCACCTGTTGCAGCGTTTCATTGGTAATTCTGCGCACTGTTTGTACTTCCCAACCCGTCACCATGGACAATAATTGATCCCGAGTAGCATCCATTTGTTCACTTGAATGACCAGCAATCCGATAGAGGGTCTGTGCCAATGAAAGCTGTAGCGCAGTCACCGGAGTAATTAGCCCATTGTGGAGAAACTCACGTCCAAAGGCGAAAGAACACGAGCGGGCAATGATCGTTTTATCAAGATCAAAAAACGCCGCGGGTTGAGAGGCGCGGAAGTTCATGGGGGCAAGTGTATAGCAAAGAAACTGCAGGTGAGAAGTGGAATAGGGTGTAGGCATAAAGGGGGGTTGTCAAAGTGAGAGAGTTCTGTCATACTAGTGGTGCAAGGCCCCGATATACTGAGCGGCCTGCCCCGGTCCATCCCCCCCGAGGCCGGGTGATGGAGGCCCGCGCTCACCCCCCCGAGGCGCGGGCCTTCCCTTATGCCCACAATAAAGCAACAATGTGATTCTTCTCATTACGCAGAATTAAATCCTGATATGTGAGGAGCCCTTAGCATATGACGGCTTATATAGGGGAGTTCTTAGGGAGGGTTATCCACAGCGAGATCAATAATGTGATCCTTTACATATTTTTTTGTGGATTATTCACAGGAGGCGTGCAGCAGATCTTGAGCAATCCGCTTACCTGCTGAAAAGCTCTGGGTTATGAGCAATAAACCAATTTTGGTCGCCGTGGCCGACCCGGTGCTTCATCCCGAAGCGATGCATATTGCAGCAGCTACCGGGCGGCCAATCGTGGATACCTGTGACCCGCGAGAAATTCCCCGGCATCTGGATCGGTGTGCCGCCGTTCTTGTGTGTGCAAAAGTTGCCCATGCAATTCCGAAGTCCACTCGGGCTCGGGTGTTTTTAGTATCTCCCGATCCAGGTCCGCCGGATTGGAAAATGGCAGTGGTGTGCCAAGCTGAACAGGCTTTTTTGCTTCCCGCCCAAGCCCCAGAGCTTTTACAAACCTTAGGTAGAGAGGACGGCGCTGTAGATGCTGGCACTGTAATTGGTTTTGTCCCAGCAGTTGGAGGCGCCGGTGCGAGTGTGCTTGCCGCTGCTGTCGCACGTATTGCTGCGGAATATGTAAGCACTGTAGTTATTGATGCTGATCCAGAGTCAGGAGGCCTAGATTTAGTATTTGGAGTAGAAGACGTGCCTGGTGCGCGATGGGGTGATATGCAGCTAGGCGCCCATGATATTGCAAGTAATTTACTTGCAGCTTTGCCAGCAACAAAAGATGGGATCAGAGTACTCTCCGCCGCACGCTCTAATATCGTCAGCGTTGGTTCGGATAGTTCTGAGCAATATACGGCAGCAATTACAACGTTCCGAGGAATTGCAGAACTCACCATTGTGGATTGCAGCCCAGCAACAATCGTCGAGTTAGCGCCATTATTGGATCTTGTAGTTCTGGTTGTACCTGCGCAAGTACGCCCAACGGCCGCAGCTGCGCGTTGCGCTGCACAATTAAAAGCAAAACACGTAGATATTGTTGCAATTGGACGGCATATTCAGTGGTCGGGGCTGGAACCACAGGATATTGAACGCATTAGCGGGGTGCCTGTTCTTGCTGAACTTGGAACGATTAGCAGGCTTCCAAAACTTCTAGATATGCAGGGGCTTCCAATGCGAATCCCGCGGCCGATGCGTCAGGCAGCCCAGGCAGTATTGGAGGTCCTGCGATGAAAACAATCGAGCTTGTGGAACGCGTCCAACGCAAACTTGCAGAAAGTTCAACTGCCTATGATCCCAGTGCTATTGCCCAATGCATTCGGGATGAAGCAGGGGTAATTAGTGATGAAGATGTTTTAGGAGTACTCCGAAGGATTAGCAATGATTCTCACGGTGCAGGGATTTTAGAGCAAGTACTGGCAGTACCAGGCGTAACAGACGTATTGGTCAATGGCCCGAAAGAAGTTTGGTTTGACCGAGGAGAAGGGCTTGAGCGGGCTCATCTGCAATTTGAAAATGATGCGGAAGTAAGGCAACTAGCAACACGGTTGGCAGTAGCGTGTGGACGCAGACTTGATGATGCGCAGCCTTTTGCGGATGGGCGCCTCCAACGGCCAGATTCCAGCAGTATCCGTGTGCATGCTTTGCTGAGTCCGCCAGCAGATGGAGGAACCTGTGTTTCATTAAGGGTTTTACGGCAAGCAGTAACCACACTGAATGGGCTAGTAGATCGCGGCACAATGAGTGAGGAAAGCGCGACGGTGCTATCCCGAATTATACGTGCTAGACAATCATTTCTTGTGGTTGGTGGTACTGGTTCAGGAAAAACAACACTCCTTGGTGCAATGCTCGCAGAAGTCCCGCACACTGAGCGGATTATCTGTATTGAGGACACCGCAGAATTACATCCCCCACACCCACATGTAGTGAGTTTAGTGTCGCGTGCACGAAATGTAGAAGGCAATGGGGAAATCACAATGACAGACCTCTTGCGCCAGGCGCTGCGAATGCGGCCAGACAGGATCATTGTTGGGGAAATTCGCGGTGGTGAAGTTGTTGACTTATTGGCAGCACTTAACACCGGACATGATGGCGGAGCTGGCACTGTGCACGCCAATAGTTTGCGGGAAATACCAGCACGAATGGAAGCCTTAGCGGCACTCGGTGGTTTGGATCGAAAAGCACTGCATTCCCAATTAAGTGCGGCTGTAAAAATAGTTGTTTCCATGCGGCGAACATCCCATGGCAGGCAATTACACCAAATTGGTGTGCTTACTGGAAATCCTGTACAGGTGTATCCGATTTGGGATATTGATCGCGGTCAGCGCCCAGGTTTCACTGAGTACATGAGGCGGTTGCCATGAAGTTCAGTATTGCTGCAGCAGGCATTGCGTTATTGCTGCTGGGTTCTCCAAAACCTGCTGAAAGACTCGGAAAGGAAAGACTAGGAAAACAATATATTTTGGTGGTTGGCCTGCTGTGCGTAGTGACTTCACTCGTATGGCTAGCGCCTTCTATGGTGCTGGCGGGACTGATGGTTGCTGGTAGCGCGGGGCTTGTACTGCGCCGGGTGCGGGCGCGGCGTCGAAACGCGGAGATTGCGGCCGCAACCAGCACATATATTGGTTTTGTATTAGGTGACCTGCGCGCGGGTTCGGCAATGCCGCATGCGTTAAATTCAGCAGCGGGTGCCCTTAAACAACGCGAAAACATTCCCCAAGTGCTTATCGACGCCGCGCATATCGCCGCCCGCCGCGCTCAAAGTGGGGCACCAGCAGCAGGAACATTTATAGACATAAAAGAAACCTGCCCTGACCTAGGAACTATTGGGCTTGTCTGGGGTGTGGCAGAGCAGCATGGCATCCCACTTGTAGAGCTCCTCGAACAAACGCAACGCAGAATAGACACCCGCTTGAGGCACCGCGCCGCCACAACCGCAGCGCTACAGGGGCCGCAAGCCACAGCCGTAATACTGGCAATCCTTCCCATTGCAGGATTGCTCCTTGGCAGTGGAATGGGTGCAGACCCCGTCGGATATCTACTCCACACCAGCCTTGGCGGCATACTCATGACCACTGGAGTTGGATTAACCTGCGCTGGCTTCCTCTGGTCTCAAACAATTTTAGAAAGGGCAGCACTATGAGCGTGCTACCACTTGTATGCCTTGCTGGCGCAATAGTCCTACATCCACCAAAACCAACTACCCGAATAATCGACCCAATACAACGCTCTCGGCGGCGTGCACCACCAACCGGTATCACTTTAGAAACTGCCGCTGACGTCGATCTATTCGCCGCATGTATTCGTGCTGGGCTAAGCTCCGCACACGCCGCAAGCGCCGTAGCTCGCATAACTGACACTGAAACCTGGCACACCATCGCCTCCTTACTGGCCATTGGTGTACCTGCCGAACGAGCATGGGCACCAGCAGACGGTATCGCAGGGTTAGAAGAACTCGCGTCATTAGCGCGAATCTCTGAACGTTCCGGCGCAGCAATGACTACTGGATGCAACCGCGTAGCCGAAAACATTCGTGCCCAGGTAACGGATAAAGCCACAGCAACCGCTGAACGCGCCGGGGTGCTCATTGCGATGCCTCTCACAATGTGCTTTTTACCAGCGTTTTTCATTCTTGGTCTAGCGCCAACGGTCATTAGCCTCGCGCTCACACTTATCCCATAACAGCAACCACCGAAAGGAAAAAATCATGAATACGCTATCAACCTTGGAATTCTGGAAAAACTGGAACACAAAACTCCGTGAAGAAGACGGAATGACAACAATCGAATACGCTATGGGCTCGCTAGCTGCGGCCGCACTAGCTGCAGTGCTCTATGCGGTAGTGAATGGTGACGCAGTAGTGAGTGCCTTTGAAAACATAATCTCTAATGCTCTGACCAGCACATCATAATGCGATGCACCAAGCTTCGGGGCGATCAAGGTTCAACAAGTATTGAAGCGGCGATTGGGTTAGGCGCACTAGTCATAGTTTGTAGCTTGGCGGTTGCCGCGCTTGCGTCTCTGGCAGCCTATATCTCTGCAGTAGATATAGCGGGTGCAGCGGCAAGATCCTATGCAATCGGCGTTGAATATCAGCCACCCCGAGGAAACGTGACATATAGCAATGATGGAACTTTTGTGACTGCTACCGCCAGAGTTGATGGACCGTTGAAAACATTCGATGCCCAAGCAGTATTTCCAATGGAGTACCGAGATCATGAACCTACTGCACCGAGTGAACCTACTGAATCGACTAGGTAACGATAACGGCCACGCAACCATTACCACTGCCGGGATGATTGTCGTCATACTCAGCTTGGTAGGAGTTGCTTGTTCCGCAGCAGCCAATGTTATACAAACCCACCAAGCACAAAACGCGGCAGATCTTTCCGCTGTGGCTGGGGCGCACGCAAACATAGCGGGTGAATCGGCATGTGTAGTTGCGCGCCACGTAGCGGAGCGCAACCATGCCACTATTCAGCAATGTGATGTGCAAAACCAAGATGTAATGATTATCGTGCAGGTTGGTATTGCGCAAGCAAAAGCAAAGGCAGGGCCGCTATAGGTTACAGTGCTGAATGCATCGCCCCTAGCAAGGCAATGGCATATTCTTTGCTCAAAGGGCTATTGCCATTGCCGCACTTGGGCGATTGGATACACATGGGACAACCACTCTCACACGGACAGGTAGATACCACCTCGAATGTTGCCTGAATCCACTCAGCAAAATTCTTAAATCCGCATTCTGCAAAGCCAGCACCACCGGGGTGGCCGTCATATACAAATACCGTTGGCAAACCAGTGTCCTGGTGTAATGCAGTAGAAACACCCCCAATGTCCCAGCGGTCGCATGTGGCAATGAGCGGCAAAATACCAATAGCAGCATGTTCGGCGGCATGAAGTGCGCCAGGGACAGAAGCCATTGGAATGCCCATCGCTTGAAGACACTCCGGATCAACCGTATAAGCAACGGCGCGGGTTTGAAGAGATTCAGCAGGCATATTAAGCGGAACAAGGTCCAATTGTGTGCCATCATAGAGTTTTGAAACATACCCAATGACATGCTCAGTGACCTCAACATTGACTTGTGCCACCCAAAAACCAGGGCTCGGGTTTGTAACCTCAATCGTTTCCAAAATACGAATGTCTGTAGTGGTTCGTGCGAAGGTAATATAGCCAGGATCTTCAGGATGCACGAGTGCTAGCTGGTCGGCGAAATTTAACTCATCAACAAGGAAGGTTTCGCCTTGATGTAAATACACGGCGCCCGGGTGTAATTGGGTGCGGGCACGCGAGGCATCAACGGTGCCCAAGACTCGACCATCTGTACTATCGACGATTAGGACTTCGCCAGAACCACTGCCACGCAAATCCACTGGGAGCCGTTCGCCAACAGGAAACCAGCCACGAGCGCGGCGTCGTAAAATTCCTTCAGACTCAAGCTCAGGAATCACATTGTGTGCTTGAAACATTTCAATATCCGCTGTTGAAAGCGGGAGTTCATATGCGGCCGCAACTAGGTGGCCACGTAAAACATAAGGGTTCGTAGGGTCAAATACGCTGCGTTCAATTGGGCGTTCTAGAAGTGCTTCGGGGTGATGCACCAAATAATGATCCATAGGCTCATCGCGTGCAATAAGTACAACCAGTGACCCCTGCTGACGACGCCCCGCGCGTCCTGCCTGTTGCCAAAAACTCGCCACCGTGCCAGGAAAACCAGCAGTAATCACAGCATCGAGACCGCCAATATCAATCCCAAGCTCCAAAGCGCTGGTTGCCGCTACTCCCAATAGTTCGCCACTATCCAGCAGCTGCTCGATTCGGCGGCGATCTTCCGCCAAATACCCAGCTCTATATGCTGCAATACGCTGTGTAAACTCCGATTTACCTAAGAATGCAAGCTCCTCAGCGCAACGCAAGGCGGTAGTTTCTGCTTGTCTACGAGAACGCGCAAACGTAAGCGTTCGGGCGCCTTCGGCAATAGCGCTAGCCATTAAACGAGCAGCCTCCGCACCTGCGCCCCGCCGAACAGGCGCTCCATGCTCCCCCTCAAGATCCTCCAAAACTCCTGGTTCCCACAACGCCACAGTGCGTTCGCCAGATGGAGAAGTATCCTCTGTAAATGCGCGAACCGTAACGCCCGCAAGTGTGCTGGCCTGTGTTGCCGGATCAAATGTAGTAGCGGAAGCAAAGATAAACTGCGGGGTGCTACCATATCGAGCTGCTATGCGCCGCAACCTACGAAGCACCAAGGAAATATGAGCTCCAAAAACTCCGCGATAGGCATGGCATTCATCCACGATTACAAATTGCAAGTGGCGGAATAATCGTCCCCACCGCTCATGATTGGTTAAAATCCCGGCGTGAAGCATATCTGGGTTAGTAAAAACCCATCGTGAGGTATCGCGGATATGGGAACGCGCATCAGTAGGGGTGTCGCCATCATACGGTGCTGGTGAAACCCCCAAGCCATGAAGCAATTTGGACACCGAATGTAGCTGGTCCGAGCCAAGCGCTTTAGTAGGGGTGATATATAAAGCGCAAATATTAGGGTTAGCTAACAAGGTCGAAGCAATGGGGAGTTGATATGCTAATGATTTTCCAGAGCTTGTACCAGTTGCAATAACGATATTTTCGCCGCGCCAAATAGCTTCAGCGGCATTGACCTGATGTTCGAATAATTGGTGAATATCTTGTTCTGCTAGGCGGTTTTTAAATTCCTTGGGAACCCACTCTGGCCATGGCGCAAATTTTGGGTTGCGCGCTGGCAATGTAGTAATAAAAGTACAATCAGCATCTGGGAATCGGCGTGACATAATTTCGACGAGTTCTTCGCCAAAAGTCATAGTTTCCTCCTAAATACCCCACTAAAAATAGGGTAGGTACCTCCCAGTTTGTGAATAACACTATCGCGAGGGAGCTAAACATGACACACTGGGATGCGGTCGCTGTTTCTGCGCGCAGTGTTTCAAATAAGCGCTCGCAGGAGATTGAGTTTGCGAGCGCCCTAGTTTCATCCCCATTCGGAATATGAAACAGGGGGGCTTCGAAACCGGCCCGGTGTTTTCGAAAGGTGAAAATACCGATTCCGAATTGCAAGAAAAAGGTAAGAAAAAATGGCACAGGGAACTGTGAAGTGGTTTAACACCGAAAAAGGCTTTGGTTTTATTGCCCCAGCTGATGGCTCGGCGGATGTTTTTGTCCACTATTCCGAAATTGAGGGCAGCGGGTTCCGTAAATTGGAAGAGAACCAGCAGGTAGAGTTTGAAATTGGAGAAGGTGCAAAAGGGCCACAGGCACAAAAAGTACGTGCCCTGTAAGGTGGCCACCGTGTAAACGGTGCAAAGTATTTTTAAACACCCAAGTTCCGGAAATCGGAATCGGGTGTTTTTGTGTTTCTGGTGGTATGACGGGTTCAACCCCAAACGTGGCTAGTGTTTTCCCCGGTGAGCCTAGAAACATGCTGGCAAAATGGGCCTTTGAGATTTGGTGTATGCAAGCTAATCATGGTGTTGGTCTTGCATATAGGCTGGTGCTCACGTGCTTCTGAAAATAGTCAAGGAGTAGTCAATGGTTGCTCAGCCTAAGTCCATTACGGCTTTTGGAATTGGGGCGGTACTTATTTCAGTGGGTTTAGGCGTATCGGGGTGCGCATCGGAGCCTGAAGCCTATCTTTTTGACAGGCTCCAAGACGGGGACACCGAAATCAGTGTTTTGGCAATGCCGGGTGGGAATTGGGAGGAATACGCCATTGTATGTCCAAATGCTACCCCTGAATATATTGAGCAGGCGACAGGTCGAGAGGTTTCTGGAGTACCAAAAACCGGCCTGGCTGCAGACGAAAATATTCTAGTTTTGTTTGCAGATAATGGCGCAATGGACGCAATACATTTGGATAGAAAAAGCGTGGATTTGTGTCCTGTCGAAGGGGAAAATGCGCCAGAGTTGAGACGTATTGCGGCGAATGAATCTTTAGTCTTTGTGCGGGGGGCAAATCGCGGTTGGGCGTTGGAAACTAACTAAGTGACATTTTTCTTTCTTCGCCCCTGAGCTGGGAAAAGATTAGTTCGGGTAGGAAATTTCGCAGCGGAGCCA
This sequence comes from Corynebacterium freiburgense, assembly GCF_030408815.1. Lineage (NCBI taxonomy): Bacteria > Bacillati > Actinomycetota > Actinomycetes > Mycobacteriales > Corynebacteriaceae > Corynebacterium > Corynebacterium freiburgense. The sequence goes on from NZ_CP047355.1 coordinate 186,748, forward strand.
TATATTACTGTGTACGGTAAGCGAAAATACGCACACAACTATTCGAGAGGGCACCGTGGCTACAGCGAAGAAACGCCTTGTGATTGTCGAGTCGGCAACAAAGGCGAAAAAAATCGCGCCTTATTTGGGGGGCGATTACATAGTTGAAGCATCGGTGGGTCATATTCGTGACCTTCCCAGAGGCGCAGCCGATGTGCCCGCAAAATACAAAAAAGAGCAGTGGGCACGCCTTGGTGTGGATACCGAGCATGGTTTCGCGCCTCTCTATGTGGTGAGTCCAGATAAGAAGAAGAAAGTTACGGACCTTAAGTCCAAACTCAAGGAAGTTGACGAGCTATATCTGGCCACAGACCCGGACCGTGAGGGTGAGGCTATTGCCTGGCATTTGCTTGAGGTATTAAAGCCGAAGGTTCCAGCTCGCCGCATGGTGTTTAATGAAATTACCAAGCCTGCGATTCTGGCTGCTGCGGAAAATACCCGCGAGTTAGATAAAAACCTTGTTGATGCCCAGGAAACCCGCCGGATTCTGGACCGTCTTTACGGTTATGAGGTTTCCCCGGTGCTGTGGAAAAAGGTAATGCCGCGCCTTTCGGCTGGTCGTGTGCAGTCGGTGGCTACGCGCGTGATTGTGGAGCGTGAACGAGAGCGCATGGCGTTTGTCCCTGCCGAGTATTGGGATTTAACTGCCGCTTTGGATACTGGTGCCGCTGACGGCGATAATCCTCGCCGTTTCCAAGCAAGGCTTACGGCTATTGATGGTGCCCGTGTTGCAGTGGGCCGTGACTTCAATGATCGTGGTGAGTTAGTGTCCAAGGCCAAGGTGCTTCATGTGGCAGCCGCCCGTAAGCTTGCCGACGCCCTGGAAGGCGCCACTATGACCGTGGCCGCTGTTGAAGAAAAGCCATACACCCGCAAGCCCTATGCCCCCTTTATGACCTCGACGCTCCAGCAGGAGGCCGGGCGTAAACTGCATTACACGTCTGAGCGCACTATGCGTATTGCTCAGCGGCTCTACGAAAACGGCCATATTACCTATATGCGTACGGATTCCACGACTCTTTCTGAATCAGGTATTCGCGCAGCCCGTGCTCAGGCGAAAGAGTTGTATGGCGCTGACTATGTTTCTGAAACCCCGCGCCAGTACAACCGCAAGGTCAAGAATTCCCAGGAAGCTCACGAAGCCATCCGCCCAGCCGGCGAAACATTTTCGACGCCCGGTCAGCTCCACGCCGCCCTCGACGCTGAGGAATTCAAACTCTATGAATTGATTTGGCAGCGTACTGTGGCATCCCAAATGGCTGATGCCCGTGGAACTTCCATGAAAGTTACAATTCACGGTTCGGCAACCACCGGTGAGCAATGTGAATTCTCTGCTACTGGCCGCACCATCACTTTTCCGGGATTCCTCAAGGCATATGTGGAAACTACCCGACAGGCTGACGGCCAAGACCTTGCCGACAATGCCGAAAAACGGCTCCCTAGGCTTACTCAGGGCGATAACCTCACTGCCCATGAAATCAAGGCCGATGGACACACCACTAACCCGCCAGCGCGCTATACGGAAGCCAGCCTGGTGAAAAAAATGGAAGATCTCGGCATTGGCCGCCCTTCCACCTACGCTTCCATTATCCGCACTATCCAAGACCGCGGATATGTCTATTCCCGAGGCAATGCTCTCGTACCCACATGGGTTGCCTTTGCCGTCGTCGGACTCCTGGAGCAAAACTTTGCATCCCTCGTGGACTACGACTTCACCTCCTCCATGGAAGACGAACTGGACGACATCGCCACCGGCAATGAAGACCGCACTGCCTGGCTGACAGGCTTCTACTTCGGCAACGCCGACGCCTCTACAGCAATGGCAGAGACAGTCGCACGTCTCGGCGGACTAAAAGCCCTCGTCGGAGACAATCTCGAACAAATCGACGCCCGAACTGTCAATTCACTCCACCTTTTCGACGACGCCGAGGGCCGCCCAATCCTTGTTCGTGTAGGCCGTTATGGTCCGTACCTTGAGCGGGCTGTGGGCGTCGATAAGAACGGAGAAATAGAACACCAGCGCGCAAACCTGTCGGACACAATGACTCCCGACGAACTAACCCTCGAAGTCGCCGAAAAACTCTTTGCCACCCCCCAAGGCGGCCGCGAACTTGGTCTTAACCCCAAAAACGGCCGCATGATCGTAGCAAAAGAAGGCCGCTACGGGCCCTACGTTACAGAACTCATTACCGACGAAGAACGCGCAAGCACCGGCAAAATCGCCGAACAAATCGTCGCCGACGAACGAGCCGCCGAAGATGCACAACGCGCCGCCGAGGGCAAACGAGCCAAAAACTGGGAAACCAAAACAGCCATTGCGGCAAAAGAAAAACGAATCAACCAGATAATCGAAGAAACACTCAAGCCCAAAACTGCCTCGCTCTTTAGCACGATGGAACCCGGTACCGTCACCCTCGACGAAGCCCTCCAACTGCTCACCCTCCCGCGGGAACTGGGCAATGACCCCAACGACGGTCAACCCATCACCGCGCAAAACGGCCGGTATGGCCCCTACCTGAAAAAAGGCAATGACTCCAGGTCCCTGGCGAATGAAAACCAAATCTTCACCATCACCCTGGAAGAAGCAAGCCGCATTTACACAGAACCGAAACGCCGCGGCAATACCCCAAGCCAACCTCCGCTTAAAACCCTTGGAAATAATGATGTCTCCGGAAAACCAATGGTTGTTAAGGAAGGCAGATTTGGCGCATATGTTACCGATGGTGTCACCAACGCATCCCTGAGAAAAGGCGACACTCCCGAAACTATGACCGATGCACGGGCATGTGAACTCCTGTCTGAGCGAAGGGCGAAAGAGGCAGCTAACCCAAGCCCAGCTAAGAAAACACGTGCGAAGAAGGCTGGGGCGAAAAAGGCTGTTGCTAAGAAAGCTGTTGCTAAGAAAGCGGGAGCGAAAAAAGCTGCGGCGAAAAAGACCGTGGCCAAGAAGACAGCTGGATAGTGGGCTAACCTTACATTCTTACTTGGACTTATCCTGGGCCGAGTTGTGAGTAGCTAGTCCCCTGCAAAATGTAGGGGACTAAAAACTATGCCAATCACTTGGGAGTCTTGTAAATGTTTGGCTGGTTTAAGGTTCGAGGGTAGGGTTTGTGGGGTTTGTGGCTGGCTGGTTTTGGTGTGTGGCTGGTAGTTTGGTTGTGCACGTCCGGTGACCTGGTCTTTTCAGACGTTGGTTGGGCGTGTTGTCACAGATTCCATTTTTTCGGCGGATTTTATGGAATCTGCGACACGATAGGTAGGGAACCTGTCACAAATTCCATTTTTTTCACTGTTTTTATGGAATCTGCGACAAACCCCAGGTCAACGGTTGTGTGCAATGTTGCTTGCTGTCACAAATTCCATTTTTAAAGGCGATTTTATGGAATCTGCGACAGTAGGGATGAAAACATCGCTAGTTCGATAGGGTGCGCCTATCAAACCGCAGGGAATGCGGCTCGAAGGCTCGGGAAACCAGCTAATACCCCAGGAAACCAACTCAAACACCCGGGAAGCCCTGGATTTTCAGCCCACCAGCCCAAAATATCAGGCAGATCTGACCCACCCCACCACCCAGCAAGGCAAATTTCACATCACCCACAACCCACCAGAACATTTTCCCAGCTCGCACCCTCAAACCAGGAGCCCACAACACAAATCTGCCTGCCCGAGCCTTCCTCAAGCCTGGCTAAGCCCTGCCCTAAGCCTGCCCCAAACTTGCTAAGCCCTGCCCCAGGCCTTTTGCAAAGGCCCATCTACAGGCCTGTTGTAAGACCTTCCGCAGAGGATCCCAGCCCCAGAGGGTCCGAGCCTCGGAGGACTCCAGTTAATCCTTAGGATCGATCGGCAAGAGTAGGGCGAACAGGTCGGGCAAGCTGAGTCATTTCTTTCCGGCCACGCAGTTCCACGGATTTCAGGATGGTCCAGCGCGCTTGTTCAGCTTCGTTAGCGTCGCGGAGGGTGGCGGCTGTGGTGAGGACTTGGCCTGGGGTTTCTTTGGCAAGTTCGGTGAGTCGGGCGGCTTGGTTTACGGCGTCACCGATAACGGTGTATTCGAATCGGGCGTGGCCTCCGATGTGTCCGGCTACGACGTGTCCGCAAGCGACTCCGATTCCGCAGGAGAGTTCGATTCCTTTGAGTTCTTGGCGGAGTTCGCGGGCAGCGGCGAGGGCGTGTCCGGCGGCGTCGGTAAGAGGAAGTGGGGCGCCAAAGATGGCGAGGGCGGCGTCGCCTTGGAACTTATTAATAATGCCTTTATGTCGGTGGACAACACTAACTACGTGTTCGAAGAACTTATTTAGTTCGGCCACTACTTCTTCGGGGGTGTGGTTGACGGCGAAAGTGGTTGAGCCAATGACGTCTACAAATAGGACGCCTACCTTTCGGTCTTCGCCGCCGAGGGTAGGGCGTTCTTCCATAGCTCTTCGGGCTACTTCGGCGCCGACATAGCGTCCAAAGAGGTCGCGTACCCGTTGTTGTTCTCGCAGGCCACGCATCATTTCATTAAAGCCGGCTTGGAGTATGCCAATTTCGGAGCCATCGTAGATTTGGACGTCAGTGTTGTTTTCGCCGCGGCGTACTTGGTTAATAGCCTCGTGGAGTTCTCGGATTGGGTCGGTGACGCTGGCAGTGACTAGTGCTGTGGCTACGTAGCCAGACAACAGTGCTGTGCACGCTAGTGCGATTACTGCGGGGAGGATGTCGGTGGCATCTTCGGTAAAGTAGCGCGCTCGTTGTCCGAGGATCATAAGGATAACGCCGATAAGGGGCGCTCCGGTGGTGAGTAGCCAAGTGAGTCGAAGGCGATGTTCGAGTGGGGGTTCGAGACTTGTGTTGTCTATTCCTCGGGTAAGCGCTGTTGCGGCTACTGGGCGTATAAGCCGCTGTGCTTCAAGGTAGGTGAACATTATGGTGACGGCGCCGCCGAGGGCCGTCGATAAGCATATGACGAGGGCGAGGCGAGAGGAGATCGTTGTGGCAACACCAGTTAAAATCCCGATGCCTATAAGCCATGCAAAAGCGCACAATAGTGCCTGATGCATGGGAAGCCGCATGACTAGATTGCGAACCATGTTCGGATCGTATGCCGAGGGGTTACGCTGCCATCGGAGCACGGGTTTAAACAATAGGAAGGTCACTAATGCGGTAATAACCGTGGCAAGTATTAAATACCCAAAAACCGCGGTGGGAAGGTATCCCATGGTTCTGCTCAACTGTGACAGCTCCGGCAGTGGCACCAGCATGCTAACAAAAAGGGTGGTGGCTATGGCGCCTAAAATATTTGATGCCAGCACCGATGTTGTGTAGAAGGGCCACGAGGTGCGGAGCAGCCATTTCAGTCGACTCATGCCCACAACTTTATCCGTATAGGGTGGGGGAGGTGAACGACACTCAAAACAATGTTTTCACTCGGCTTGCGGGGAGCCCGTATGTACGTCGTGTGCTTTTCGACGCCGCACAGGCTGCGCGCACCGGAAGCCCCGCCGCAGCAATGACACATGCGTGGCTTTTTACCGGTCCACCTGGGTCTGGAAGAAGCGTTGCTGCCCGTGCATTTGCAGCCGCACTAGTGTGTGAAAATCCTGATGTGATTGGGTGCGGGGAATGCGTTGATTGTCGTACCGCATTAGCAGGGACACATGGCGATATTATTCATGTGGCTACGGAAGAGCTTTCCATTAGCGTGAAATTGATTCGTGAAGTGATTGCGGAAGCCGCAAAACTCCCAACCACAGCACCCTGGCGAGTAGTCATTATTGAAGACGCCGACCGGCTTAGCGACGGTGCCGCAAATGCATTCCTAAAAACCGTAGAAGAACCCCCAGCGCAAACCGTAATTATTATGTGCGCACCATCCACAGACCCGCAAGACATTTCAATAACCCTGCGCTCTCGTTGCCGCCACGTATATATTCCCACCCCACCGATTTCGGAAGTAGCGCGATTACTCGAATCTGAAGGCATTCCCTCGGCACATGCGTCCCTTGCGGCCGCAGCATCCGCTGGTCATATCGGACGGGCACGCCACCTAGCAAGATTCGAAGAAGCCCAAAAACGACGCGCCAGCGTACTGAATCTCGCTGCCCTAATCTACCGAGGTGATCTGGCATTCCGGGAAACAAATGTACTAGTAAAAACCATTGAAGAAGAAGGAAAAAACACCCTCGCTGGTCTGGAACAAAAAGAACTCGAAACACTGCAAAACGCTTTGGGGATTGGTGCAAAAGGCAAAGGTGCCGCAAAAGCGTTACGCGGTACCAAAAAAATCCTAGATGAGCTGGAAGAAAAGCAAAAGAAACGTCGAACGAGGTTTTTGCGGGATGCAATAGACCTGGCGCTTGTGGATTTAGCAGGGCTATATCGTGATGCGCTGATTAACCAGGCGAATTCTGGGGTAGACGTGATTCACCCGGATTTTCAAAAGCTCTCCCAAGAACTGGCGGAAAAGAATTCCCCAAGTGACCTTGTGGCGTGCCTTGATGCCATAAACCAATGCCGAAAAGCCATCGGGCAGAACGTTCGGCCAATCGTGGCATTGGATGCGATGGTTGGCAGGATCCGGCTTGCCTGTCGCGCGAGCTAAACCCCAGTTCTTCAGATCAAGCAACCTTGTGGTATCTTTCATAGCGGACATCACATAAACATGATGTTCGGCCGCCTTAGCTCAGTCGGTAGAGCGCTTCACTCGTAATGAAAAGGTCAGGGGTTCGATTCCCCTAGGCGGCTCTACTATATAGTTAGCTAAAATAGGGGTTTAGCTGCATGTGTCAAACGACGCAGCAGGGTCATGGGGGCTAAGCACAAAATCGCGTCCCGCTTGTAGGAATGTACTGTACGGGGTTTGGGGTTTGTTTTGTTGTGTGCTTGTGGTTTAGTTGTGTGCGTCCGGTTACCTGGGATTTGGTTAGGGGGGTGGGCTCTGGTCGGGCTCGTTGTCACAGATTCCATTTTTTCGGCGGATTTTATGGAATCTGCGACACGATAGGTAGGGAACCTGTCACAGATTCCATTTTTTTCACTGTTTTTATGGAATCTGCGACAAACCCCAGGTCAACGCTTGTGCGCAACATGGCTTGCTGTCACAAATTCCATTTTTTCAGCCGATTTTATGGAATCTGTGACAGTGGGGATGAAAACATCACCAGTTCGATAGGGTGCGCCTATCAAACCGCAGGGAAAGCCCAGCCCGCAACCAAGAAACCAACTCAAACACCCAGGAGAGCCAGCCAATGCCCTTGGCAAAGTGGCCGACACGTCCAGGAAGCCACGGGCAGTCAGCCTGTATGCCGCAAAACCAGCCTGCCAGCCCAAAACTAGACTCTCCAACGCTTCTTCTATTCCAAAGCGTCTTTAACTAATATTCCGGGGCGTTGTGGGGCTAAGGCACGGTCGCCCAGGAGGGTGACTATTGCGGGGACAAGGAGTGGTCGGACAAGGAATGTATCAATCAGAATGCCAAGTGCCATTGCGAGGCCGAATTGGTATAGCTCACGAATCGGCTGTGTCATTAACACCGCAAAGGTTGCGGCAAGGATTAACCCTGCACTAGAAACCACTCCGCCGGTGGTAACCAAGGCGGTTCGCAACGCGCCGGTCATCGTGTTACCGGGTAGCTCTTGGCGCAGGCGTTCCATTATGAAAATGGTGTAGTCCACGCCTAGGGCCGTGAGGAACACCAGGATATATGCGGAAATTTGTGCACCGATGCCGTCGTCTCCTTGCGCTGTCACCGCGATAAAGGTGGTTAAACCAAGGGTTGCCAGGAAGGAAATCGCGAGTGTTGCCACTAGGTAGATTGGTGCGAGCCAGGATCGTAAAAGGATCGCCAAGATGAGTCCGATGATGCCAAAAATCAATGGAATCAGTAGGAGAACGTCAGCGTCAATGGCGGTGCGAATATCAGCGTTTTCGGCGGTTACGCCACTGGCATAAACCGTCACCAAATCACCGGCTATTACCTGGGCATCCTCCACAATTCCGGGCAGGTTTTCGAGCGCTTCGAGGGAGTACGGGTCTTCGTTTAATACCACGGTGATGCGGGCTGCTTCGCCGGAGGAGGCGACGTCGTTACGCGGGTTGAAGGCAACACGTGCAACGGCATCTAACTCTTCGGATACTTTTGCGGCCGCGTCGGCGGCATCCTTGCCCTCCAGCAGTAAGGTAGTGGGGGCGATCTCGCCAGGTCCGAACGCCTGGGCGAGTGCTGTTTGGCCGTCGGCGGAGTCGGTGGGAACGCGGAAGCCGGAGGTGAAGTTAAACGTCTCCCGGTACCCCAACAACCCTAATGAGCAGAACGCCAGTACTACCAAGCACACGGCGACAATACGTTTGGGGTGCGCTAATGTGAAATCGGCAATCCGGGTCCAAAGTTTTGAAGATTGACCCTGTTCAGGCTTTGTGGGCCAGAGCGCAGCACGCCCGGTAAGCACCATAATCGCGGGTAGAAATGTAAAGGCAACCAGAGCCATCGAGCCCACGCCCAGGGCGAAATACGGACCGAATCCCCGGAGTGTTGGGGTGGCGGTGGTGAGTAGCGCCAGCATGGCAACGATGATGGTGCCGGCGCTCGAAAGAATGACCGATGTTGTGTGCTTGCTCGCTTCCACCATTGCCGCAGTGGGCGGGTGATCGTCGCGCAAATATTCGCGCCACCGCGACGTCAATACGAGGGCGTAATCTGTGCCAATACCGAACAGGAGTACGGTCATAATCGCGGTGGATTGGGCGGTGATAGTGATCCACCCTGCCTGTGCGAACATAGCGGCGATTGCCTGTGTGAGAAGCAGGGCCACCGTCACCGCAATTAGCGGCAGTATAGCCAGTACCGGCGCGCGATACACCGCCAGCAGAATCACCAGCACCAGCAGCACCGTGCCCACCATGAGTATGCGGTCACCCTGCGCAAACACTTTCACCGTGTCTGTAATAATCCCCGCGGGGCCTGTCACATGCGTCCCCTCGGGGAGCGCTTCCCGCAGCGTATCGACGTCGCTGCGAAATGCGTCGTCGGAAGGCTCACCACTGATCGGCACAACAATCAAGCGAGTTCGCTCGTCTTTGCTAACGGATGTTTCGGGGTCGGCGGGGATGCAATCCGGCGAAAATCCGCGGCACATCGGGCTGATCGGTGCGCCAAAGCGTTCCGAAGTATTCCGCAACTCTTGCACGATTTCGGTGACTTTGGTGGCTTTATCTTCGTCGCCGGAAACGGTAATAATCGCAGGTAGCGCGTCCGAACCTTCAAACTGTTCGGTGAGTTTTTCCTTCGTAATTATCGACGCCGCGTCCGGCGCTGCACCATTATCGCCCGCCGATTGCACGTCCTTCACGCCAGGTGCGATAAGAAACAAAGCGATGATAATGGCGCACCAAGCGAGCACTGTTATGAGCGATCGCCTCCGTGAGCTAAATAATGCTGACAACATGAAGGCGTGCTCCTAACACCTTGAGGGTCTCTGCTGCCCACTATAGGTGTTCGATAATTGGGGGTGGCGTGTCAGGGTTAAATTTTATGGTAAAACTCATGACCCCAAATGAAATATGTCATCCCTGCCAACCCAATGGAAACTGCTGTAACAATCATTGTTCGGTTTATTGATTCAAAACCATTAAATATCAAGTTGCCAATCGCAAACGCGATCATGAAAACGAGAATCGCTATGAAGTAAGGGGACATTTCGCTCTTCCTCTATGTTGAGTGGTTTTGTCACTCTTGTGAAGGGTTTTGCGGTCGCATTGTTTCTAAAAATTTGATTCTGCGTTCGAGGTCTATAAGGGCGCCCGCGTGGGCATCAATAATCCGAGTGATTAGCACAACTATATCGTCGTTGGTTTGGCCCGTATTTGCGAAGTACTGCACTGATTCCGCGGCGTCGGCAAGAAACTTTTTGGTGGCGGTAAACTCCCTTAATGTGCCTTTATTAAGGTCGGCGACGGCGTGGATGAGTTTATCTATCTCGCGGGCTGACTGGGATTCCATAATGGTTGACTCCTCAATGTATAGGCGTATTGACGCCGAGGATAGTCGCTCGCATAGATTCACGGCATTAGCGCCGCAACAGTCGAACAAAAAGGAAGAGTTCGATAATCACTGCGATAATCAATAACGTAGCTGCATTGCTTACCTGCGATGCCCAGTTGCCAGCTGTCTCCTGCAGAGTTGCTTGTGTGTCTGTGCTGGTCAGCGTTGGCAGTGTCGATGTGCCGTGGGTGGTAATAAATAACACACCCATCCCAATAAACAGCAGGCCAGCCACCATAGTCATGGTATTGAGCTTGAGTTTTCCCATAGTGAAAGTGCGGCCCGTTAACCATGTTTTTGCGCCGATATTCCAGCGGTCCCAGCACAGCGCCAATACAAAAAGGGGAACGGTCATTCCAAACGCATACAGGGCCATTATCGACGCCCCGTACCATGCGCTACTGCCCACCAACGCCGTTGTGAGTACCGCCCCAAGCAACGGACCAGCACAAAATCCAGCAAACCCATACACAGCACCTAAGAAAAACACTGACACCCAACCAGTGCCACCAACCTGGGTAGAAAGCTGAGCTAGCCCAGGGATACGGAAACCAAACCCAAAAAATGTGTATACCCCCAAGGCGACCATAATCCAACCACCAAGGGAAATCAGGGTGTCACGGTGTTCCGTAACTAAACCGCCAATGCCACCAAGCCCAATACCAATAGGGATCATAATGGTGGCTAGCCCCAAAAAGAACACCACAGTGCGCACTACCAATTGTTGTTTCGATTGAAACGCATAGGCAAAAAACGCGGGCAGTAGCAATGCTGAACAAGGGCTAAGCATGGAAAGGACACCAGCAAACAGAGCCCCAAGGAAACCTACCTCGATCATGTGGTGGAAACCTTGCCGGTGGCTACTTTATCTAGTTCTTCCGCAATAACCTTATGGAAGACTTCCGCTGGCTGTGCACCAGATACAAATTGTGTACCAATAACAAACCCTGGGGTGCCATTCACACCAATGCCTGAGGCATAGGACCGAGCATTTTCAATGACCTCGGTAAAGGTGCTGTCGGTGGCTTGCTGACGGAATTTCTGCAAATCTTGAACACCAGCTTCTTCCGCGAACTTCATAAAATCATCGATTTCAAAATGTGGGTGCCCAGGTGTGTCCTTTGACGCAGTATAGAGGGCTTTTTTAAACTCCCGGAATTTCCCTTGAGCGGCAGCTGCACGACCGGCCTGCGCGGCTGAAATAGCATTAGGTCCATTGACAGGAAGGTCATTCCACTCCATCCGCACAAGACCTTTTTCCACATATTCCGTGACAATCTCATGCTCGGTGGTATTGGCAAAGCGGGAACAGAAGGGGCATTCAAAATCCGAAAATTCCGAAATAACAACTGGCGCATCAACTGGGCCAATAGCAAATGGATCGGCTGGATCTCTACGGTGGACTTTCAAAATATCGTCCTGAGACTGCAACTCACCAGCAGGGCCAAAAATCATGGCATCAAATGTGCCGTCCGCTTGTGGTGTAGGCTTTGCAGATTTTCTCCCAGGTTCGGGTACTTGAAGTTTTTGCTCAGGTGCTTGAGAGTCAGCTGAACGCACACTGTTTGCGGAAGTAGTGGTTTCGACGTTTGGGTTAGAACGCTCGCCAAGGACATAGCCGCCAAGGCCTGCGATAACGACCAGGCCAGCAAGAAAAGCCCACATGGTCTTGCTGACCTGCTGAAATTGAGAACTCACAGTAGGGAAAACTCCTGGGAATAAAAACGAAAAGAAAGCAGCGTGGCTGTCTGGCTAGAGTGCATCTGGATTGTCATCCGGACGGATTGCATTGCGTAGCGCAATAGCGCGCGCCAGCCGAGCGTAACGCAACTCTTGTTCCCGGAATCGTACATATGAACTGATCGTTGTAAACATAAAGGCTACGACTAGGCCATAGAGCAGCAAGTCTGTTCCCCGTGAGACGCCAACGAGGTTTGCCACAACAGTGAGGTCATCAGGGCGAATGACCGCCCAGACAGCCACAAGAATAAATAGCAAAAAGCCAATCTTTACGCCTGCCTTTGCGCGGGCTTTCCTCCGGTTAATAATAAAATAAAGAACAAGGAATGCAGTGGCGAGCAGCAGCAATACCTGCATAATAATCGTGCCGGTCATGGAAGCCTCCTGGCAACAAATCCGTCCGCCAAAATATTTACGCCATTAATTAGGGATTGGCCTTTACTCATGGAGTACTCGGTATAGAGAATATCCACTGGTTGTTCGGCTACCCGCCAGTTACGCTCATCGATTTGGGCTACAAACTCACTGGCGTGGCTCATGCCATTCATGCGGATATTCAGTTCATCTGCCACCTTGCGGTTGAAAACCCGCAAACCATTGTGGGCGTCGGTAAGTCCAAGGCGGCGGGTGCGGGGAGATAACAATACTACGGTCTTAAGCACAAAACGCTTAATCCAAGGAACTTGATCACTCGCAGACCGCGGACGGCCAAAGCGTGTGCCCACAATAATGTCTTTGTTTTCGGTGCGAAGTCGATCAAGCATGGCTATCACGTCTTTGACTTGATGCTGTCCATCCGCGTCGAAAGTAACAAAATACTGTGCACCGGGTTGGGTGCGGGCGTATTCAACGCCAGTTTGAATGGCGGCACCTTGCCCAAGGTTGACGGGATGATTCACTAAATGCGCACCAGCTGCATGAATGCGGGCAGCAGAATCATCTGTAGACCCGTCATTTACGGCCACAATATTCGGAAATGTTTTCCGCGCATTGCGAATAACGTCTTCAATAACGGAGCCTTCATTGAAGCACGGAATAACGAGCCACGTGTCTTGGTAAGTATGAGCAGAGGAATGCATGATGTTCCTCATGCTAACGCATAGTGAAGAATTATCGGTGAAAGAGCCGCCGATACACTCTGTGCAGGGCATGAGTAGGAAGCTTGCGGTATGCAGTGCGCGCAACAAGATTTACCCATGATCGGGGTCGTGAAATCAAGCCATATTGCACAAGGTTGCGTTGCATATGGCGTTCGGCGGCAAGCATTTCCTTACCAGTACGACGTTGAAACTGGGTATCGGAAGTACGAAAAAACGTAAGGGGCTCAGAAAGATTATGAAAGCGGGAACCTTGGGCGAGCATTCTGGCGAACAGATCGTAGTCTTCCATAAAGTGAACATCCAGGTAGCCACCTGCACGTTCGACGGCGTCGCGACGCATCATAACGCTCGGGTGATTTACTGGGCTATTAATTTTCGCGTATCGGCGGATCTCACGGTGAGAGGAAGGCAACCGGCGAATCCCCTTAATATTGTCGGTGGAATCACTAAATTCCGCCATGGCTGTACCAACAACATCGACGCCCGGATGGCTGGCCAGGAACGCAAGTTGACGCTCAAAGCGTTCGGGGTGCGCAATGTCGTCGGCGTCGAGACGCGCAATAAATTCGGTTGAAATAGTTTTCATACCTGCGGCGGCTGCAATACCTGAACCTTGATTTTGTTCAAGCCGCACCACACGTGCGCCGGAATCCGCAATAATCGCCTCAAGTGTTGCCGGCAGTGGGCCGTCTGCAACTACCACGAGTTCATCTGCTGGACTTGTTTGCGCATGTAAACTTTCCAAACAAGCCGAAAGTTCGGCAGGAAGAATTCGGTGATACACGGTAACCAAGGCAGCGAGCGACATGCTTTAAAAGTTTAGCGTGTACCGTGGCAGCAATTGTTGTGCAGCAGTGCTATAAAACTCCGCGTTGGTTTTTCGGAGGCATTTAAGTGAACTGACTATCGGAAGTTGGAAAGGCTTGTTGTTCTGTGGGGTGGGTGTTTGTGGTTTGGGTTGTGGGGCGGCGCAAGCGTGGAAGAGTTTGGGGCAAGGCTGGGCAAGCTTAGGGGCCTAGCCGGGCCTGGGGAAGGCAGATTTGTGTTGTGGGATCTTGGTTTGGGGGTGTGAGCTGGGGAAATGTTGTGGCGGGTTGTGGGTGATGTGAAATCTGCCTTTGCTGGGTGGTGGGGTGTGTCAGATCTGCCTGATTTCGGGGCAGGTGGGCTGAAAATCCAGGGCTTCCCGGGGGGTTTGAGCTGGTTTCCTGGGTGAGTTGGCTGGTTTCCCAAGCCTTCGAGCCGCTTTACCCGCAATTTGATAGGCCAACCCTATCAAACTAGTGATGTTTTCATCCCCACTGTCACAGATTCCATAAAATCGGCTGAAAAAAATGGAATTTGTGACAGCAAGCCATGTTGCGCACAAGCGTTGACCTGGGGTTTGTCGCAGATTCCATAAAAACAGTGAAAAAAATGGAATCTGTGACAGGTTCCCTACCTATCGTGTCGCAGATTCCATAAAATCCGCCGAAAAAATGGAATCTGTGACAACACGCTCAACCAGCGCCCAAAAGACCAAACGCCTCCCGACCAGAGCCCATCCAACCCAGCCAAATCCCAGGTAACCGGACGCGCACAACTAAACCACAAGCACACACCAAAACCACCAGTCACGCACCAAAAAACCAGCCATAGACCCCACAGCCCCACAAAGTCAGGGTGGCCCGGTGGAGTCGGTGGCACCCCCAAAGTTCCGTAGGTGAAATGTGCCCGATATAAAGAACTGCTCAAATGGTCCAGCGATCAGTGGATGAAATTCGCCGCACCCTAATATGGGGGTACTTCTGGGTATTATTTTCCTGGCGTTTTGCCGCTTCGGTCTGGGGATATGCCAACTTTTGCCGCTGTGTGCGCTTCGTGCTGTCATAGCCTATCTGGCTGCTTGCTTTTGCGGAATGGATGGTTGCCGGATTGCCTATTTTAAGATGTTGTCACCTGTATAAAAAACCGCCTTTACCTGCATAAATGATGGTATTAATGGTGCTATTTCGGTAGAATAGTGGATATCAGGGAGGTGGAAAATCATGGCAGGGCAACCAGTTGCTTCGTATCGTGTGCATGCTTGCGATAATCTTTTTGGCGCACATGCGGTGGCTACCAATACGGGTATGTTGAATCTTGTTTTTGGGGTGGTTGCTAGCCGTAATGTCTCTGCGGAGGATTTGCATTCATTGGCATTGACGCTGGCTGCTCAAAGTGGTGGTGTTTATAGCGCTTACCAGTTGGAATACATGCTGGGGTGGGGTATTCGTGTGTGTCAGCATTTGCCACTGTTTCAAGCTCACGTATTAGAGATTGGTGTTGTGGGTGTGCGGCACATTATGGCGATGGAACAGGTTTTCCAGTTGTTGGATAATCCTCTTGAGGCTAGCCTTTGGTCACGGCTGGATGCCGCGTTGGTACAGAAATTCACGCCGACTGTCGCTGACCAACAAGTTCCTTCCGCTCGTAATGTGAAACATTGGCTTGAGGAGCAGTTGCGTACGTGGCTTATTGCGCAGGCTGAGGAGGAACCAGAAATAACGGAAAGCGTATCGTGTATTCCGCTGCCAAATAAAGGGGTTACCGTGCTTAGTGCGGAGCTTACCGACGCCGACGCCGCAGCTGTCCACGCTTGTTTAGAGCGTCATGCCGCAGCGGAGAGAACCTCTCTTTCCCAGGCTCTTGTACAGCTGGTATGCCAACAATCCGCAGGTATTGAAGCTGTACGCAAAATAGTTCTATTTGGCCTCGGGGAGCAAAAACCAAACACCACTCTGGAAGCCACCTACCTGCAAGGAATCGGCCCGCTTTCCGCTTCCCAACGGAAACTCCTAAGCACAACGAATCTTGAATACCAAGACGCTTTAGCCGTGGCTAAGGAAATTTCTGCAGGTCACGAAGCTACCGCATCCTTGCGCAAGCTTGTTATGCTGCGCGACGGCACTTGCAGGTTTCCTGGCTGTGCCTACGAAGCCATCCACTGCGATATTGACCACGTAATTAATCATGAAGCTGGCGGCTGGACCACGCTTTCGAACCTGCAATGCCTGTGTCGCCGCCACCACAATGCCAAAACTGATCGCCGCGTTCGCGCCACCATGCGTATCGACGGCGCGGTCACCTGGCACCATGCGGATGGCACGCTTATTGCCACCACCGTTCCTGTGGGTCAATTAGCAGGAGTTTTCGGAATCCAAAAAGGCATAATAACTAGACACTCTGGGAAAACCTCTGCAGACGACAACACTGCACCACCGAAAAATAATGGGATCGGACGTTGGGGATACACCCTTGCTCAAAAACACGAACGAATACGAAAGCGTGTTCAATTCCGGGGTGAGCAACCGCCGCCCGATGAAGATGAAGACGATGACTGCCCACTAGCAGACGGAGACGTTTTCTGGTGAGTCGCAAATAACACGCCCGCATGCGCAATAACCCCAAGCAGTGGGCCAATAGTTAATGCCAAACACACCCGTACGGCCAGGTCAAAGGGTAGAAGCAGGCAACCAAACGCCACAACTGTGGCTAGGACCCAACCACCCACATAGAGACGGTGCTGCTCGTGCGCAAGCACTGCAGTCCCCGTAATCATTAAAGCTCCAGTACACGCCGAAGCAAATGTTAATACAGCTAGTATTTCCCCTGGTACAAACATATCTGGTCGGAAAAACACCTGCATAATCCACGGACCTATAAGCCATGCAGCCCCCGCACCAATTACACCCGCACCAAACACCAGTGCCAGAGGTTGCAACAATGCCTTTGGTCGATGTAAAAACCGCACAATAAGTGCCGATTGAAAACGCTGCAACGGCACTAAAATCGGAGCACGAGTCAATGTAATCGCAATGATAATTCCACCCAAAGTTACGGAAGCACCAACACTCTCATGTGATGTTGCTTTTACCAGTGTAGGGAAACCAGTAATTAAAGCTGCAGAAGCACCGGTGGCAGTCATTGTAGCTGCTACTCGACGTGCAAACTGTGGTGGATCAACATCAGTAGGTTGTCGCAACGCCATTCGGGCAGGCTGGGAACAGCCTAAAATAACCAACCAACTACAAGCCCCAATAACCGTCACGAAAATATATGCAAACAATCCCCAGCTGAAAAGCCATGCCACAACCACAATGGCCAGCCGAATCCCCGAATCTAAAACAACTAACCAGGCATATTGCTTCCATAACTGCATCGCCGAAAGCGCACCCGAAAGCACGGCCTGATAGGTATAAGACACCAACCCAATAGCCATCAACACCACAGCTGAAGAGTGGTAGGAACTCAGCAGTAAACCTATCCAAAACGGACCAGTACCTATTACCAGTACAGCCGTCGAAATAGCTAGTAACGTACCTAATTTCAATGGCCGAGCAGTTTTTGGCTGGTGTTTGCGGGCAGCGCTTACGGCACGAGTAGTTTCCTGCATAAGGCCATCAAGAAGACCAGTTAACGCAAAAAATAGACCCCAATAGGCGGCAAATTCAGCGGTGCGTTCCTGACCCAGTGCCCCAGCAACAAGCCACAAGAGGATAAAACCAGATGCTGCGGCGAAAATTGTAGCAAAGCTTAAAAACTTCATTTGTGTGCCTCAGGGAACGGTGGCAATTCTCGTTGATATAACCAAGCATTCCAAAGGCTATGAAACTCCGAAAGGGGCACGCGAGCATCACGGCACGCAATCTCGCATGCCAAACGGAAATCCATAGGTTCAACAACCCCATACTTTCCGCTGGCAACATAATTACGTAGTAGTGCGAAGAATGCAGGGTCTCCAAGGAGGCACCTGATTGCGTGTAGCGTTAATGCGCCCCGCTTATACACTCGATCATCAAACATTTTTTCAGGGCCCGGGTCTGCCAAAACCAGGTCCTTAGGCATTTTCTGCAGAATCTCATAGTGATGGCGGGCGGGAAATTCTCCAGAAGAACGTTCGAACCATAGCCATTCTGCATAGCAGGCGAACCCCTCATTAAGCCAAATATCATTCCACTGGGCAAGACCTAACGAGTTACCAAACCACTGGTGGCTTAACTCATGAGCAATGAGGCGTTCCCACTTGCCATTTGCATGATTGCGTCCAAAGATTGAAAGTTCTTGGGCTTCAAGGGGAATTTCAAGTTCATCTTCTGTAAGGACTATGACATAGCGTTCAAATGGATATGGGCCGAAAAGCTCCGTATATACCTCCATCATCTGCACCTGCTTTTGGAAAGCGTGACGAAAACTATTGCGCATGCCACGAGGTATAAACGCAAGAATCGGTACTGGTTGTGCGGCCAGTGGCAACTGCTCGAATTCGCCAATAAGGACGGTTACCAGGTAGGTGGCCATTGGGTGTGAAGGGCGGTAATGCCATGTGGTTCTAGAACCATGCCTGCGTCTACTGATCAATTTGCCATTGGCCACCACGGCATATGGGTTATCGCAGGTCACGCTGATATCGTAGAAGGCTTTTTCATCTGGAGTGTCATCGCAGGGGAACCAGCTAGGGGCTCCATTTGGCTGACTAGCCACCAAAGAACCATTCTCGAGTTCTTCCCAACCAAGTGTTCCCCAGGGACTTTTAACGGCGGTGGGTTTGCCGTTATAGCTAATAGTCAGAGCGAACTCTTGATCTACTGGGATTTCCTGGGCAAAGGTAATGCGGAGTTTGCCCTGTGCCTGCGTTACCTTTTTAATATCAATTTTTAGGCCCGCGGTGCCATGCGCAGCCACTCGGGTGACACGAAGCTCAGGTACTAGATCAAGCGTGAGCTGCCGCAATGGAAGGTAATTATCTATGCTCAGCTTTGCTATTCCCTGCAGATAGTTCGAATTTATGCGGTACTGGAGAGTTAAATCGTAATGTCGAACGTGAAAGCCAAGGTTAAAATCTACCCCGGTGTATTCATCCCGCGTTCCAGGGATTGGAGTGGAACGCAATCGCTTCATTGTTCACCTTCCAAGTTTTGGACTAGCCAAGCACATACTATTGATTCCATAAGCGCGGTTTGTTCATTTGTTGCAGCACCTGCATGTCCGCCTTCGGTGTTTTCAAAATAATCCACAGGTTGCCCAGCGCGCATTAGGGCATCCGCAAATAAACGTGCATGTGCAGGGTGCACACGATCATCGCGTGTCGACGTCGTGATCAGCGCGGGAGGATAGTGGCGTTCGGTGTTTTCAGTTACATGGTGGAGAGGAGAATATGACTCCAAAACCGCGCGTTCGGCTTTGTCTTCCGGGTGCCCATATTCGGCCACCCAGCTTGCACCAGCTAGCCAAGTATGAAAACGCAACATATCCGTTAAAGGAACCTGGGATACAACCGCACCAAGAGCTTCCGGATAACGAGTAAGCGCAACCGCAGACAGCAAACCACCATTCGAACCGCCGCGAATGCCTATTTGCTTATAGGTGGTGAATCCTCGGTCTACAAGGTCACGAATAACTGCCTGGTGGTCTTCAAATATTTTTTCGCGGTTGGTTTTTACAACTGTGTTATGCCAAGAAGGCCCAAATTCGCCTCCACCACGCAAGTTCGCCTGTACAAAAAGATTGCCGCGCTCCATCCAAATCCCCCGAATTGCTGAATAACCTGGCACTAGGGGTACCTCGAAACCGCCGTAAGCATTCACCAACGTAGGAACCGGTTTTTCAGAGAAACGTCCAGTAACAAAATACGGGATAAGCGTGCCATCATTTGACCGCGCCCAATACTGACGGGTTTCCATATCCTTTGTTTGGAACTGGGCTGGTGCCTGCCGCACCGGACGGGACGTCGAAAAGTCGGCGGCATCACCCAACAATAACGTGGTGGGTTGAATAAAGGAACTAGTGGAAAACCAAATTTCATTATCCCGTAGCGGCGAGGTATCCAAAATAGACACCGTGGAATGTTCCGGCAGTGGTAGTGCTACTGGCGGCGAAGCCCAATCCCCCAATGAGAGGCGCATAAGCTGTGTGGACACATTGTCTAAAACGCAAAGCAATAAAAAGTCGCGGGTAAAGTGCAGCCGAGCCAACGATCGCTGTGGTGTTGGGGTAAACAACACCTGAAAGTCTCGATCACCCTCTATAAAAGCATCAAAATCAATAACGCCAAGCCCACCAGAAGGAATGTCAGCAAACGCTTCCCGTGGCCAAAGGAATAACCACTGGTTATGGACAGAAATCTGGCAATCCTCAGGAATATCAAGAGGGGTAAGGCCATTGGAAGTTTCCACGAAATAGCGGGAGCGATAAAAATCTAGTGCCCGCTGCACGAAAACCCGTTCCCACCCGGGCGTAGTATCGGCCCAGCCGCCGACCGCGACGTCGTTACGCACACCTGCGAAAAACAATTCCGCATCAGCTAAGTGCTGGCCTCGACGCCACTTATACACTCGGGCTGGATAACCAGATTCCGTAAGCGAACCTTCACCCATATCCGTACTTACGAGTAATGTGTCCCGATCAATCCAACTCACATCAGTTTTAGCCTCAGGAATAGTAAACGCATTCTCAGATACAAATGTCTTGGTGTGAAGATCAAATTCCCGCAGTACCGACGCATCCGCACCACCCCGAGAAAGCCGGACAAGCGCACGATCAAAACTAGGGAATAGCACATGTGCACCCTTCCAAACCCAGTTTTCGTCTTCTTGTTCAGCGAGTGCATCGATATCGATCAGTGTTTCCCATTGGGGGGTGCCTTCGATATAGCTTGGTGCATCACAACGTCGCCATAATCCTTTAGGGTGTTCCGCGTCCCGCCAAAAATTGAACAGTTTTTCGCCTCTGCGAAGAGGGAAAGGAATACGATCATCAGTATCGAGGATTTCACGGATGCGCAGCTCCAACGCCGAACGAAGTGGGCTTACGTCGAGTCGATGAATGGTCTCCTGCGATCGTTGTTCGGCCCAAGCCAATGCGTTAGGGTTTTCGATCTCTTCAAGGATCTCAGGGGTGGGGGTCGCAGAAGACGTCATAAACCCAATAGTCTACGCCCCGAGCACCCAGAAATAATAGGGCGCTCGGGGCGTAGAATCCGAAACCTACGTTTGTTTAACGATTAAAAGCACGTTCGAAGGTTGGCCAGGAAGTACGAAGATCTTCCTCCCAGTAACCCCAAGAATGTGTGCCGGTTGGGCGGAACTTAAAGTCCCCAGGAACACCAACCTGGTCCATCTTTGCCTTGAGATCATGGGTGCACTGGTTGGTAGCTGCCTCAATTGCGCCACCAAGAATTTTCACATTGGCTTGTGCAAGGGAATTATTGTTCAAACGTGGGTTGGACAACATGTCATATTCGCCAGACATGCCGGAACCGTTAGACACATACACTTCAGTGCCGCGGAGCTTCTCCGCATTAATCAAAGCGTCATTATAGTGCCAGTTGCCAGTGCCAAGCGGACCCCACATCTGCTCGCGGCTGACATTGCCGCGCTTGAGTGTTTCATCCAGGTACCACACAGCCGTGCCACGAGATGTTGCGGCACAACCAGAGAACGAACCAACTGCATCATAGAAACCTTGATGATGCTGTGCATAGAGCAGTGAGGTTGTGCCCGTCATAGACATACCAACGATCGCGCGCTTATTGTTCGCCTTGAGGTAGCCCTCCATTGGGCCAGGGAGCTCTTTGGTGAGGAACGTTTCCCAGTTTTGCTTACCTCCAAGAGATGGCACTTCTTCCACCCAGTCGGTGTAGTAAGAGAACTTACCGGACATTGGGATTACAACATTGACGTCCTTGCTGCGGTAGAAGTCCACAACATCAGTCTGCATAATCCAGTTAGCTACACCCTCGCCACCATCGGCGCCATTGAGCAGATAGATGGTTGGCCGGTCGGGGCCATGGGCGGGAATCACCACAAACGGCACGTCACGTTGCATTGATGGCGAAAACGCCCAAACTTCACGGACATCATCACGTCCAGCGACCTTGCTGCGCCACTGAGGCTCTTCAACATCAGTGCGAGCATTGGGATTAATCGTGGCTAATGGAATATCACCAGCGACCTGAGCGGGAGTTAACTCTGCAGCAGCCGCAGGGCTTGCGGACAGCAAAGCGGAAGTAGCCAAAACAAGGGCGGACACCGGTGCGGCAAGACGACGCGCTAAGTTCATAATGTTTCTTTCTGCGTTGGGGCTTAGGTTTTCAAGCCTTATACAAGCAATACAACGGTTTCGGTTCATACTACGTTAACATTACGCCGAAATTAATGCTCCCCAGATGTGACGCAAAACCCTTTGATGGAGCGAAATGTTAAGAATTGCAAGTTTGGTATTTATTAGTAACTCTGAAGAATTGCCTGACTGTTGTGCGCTTGCGTGTTTGAGGGCATCTATGCTGGAAACTGGATATATAGCAGATTGTCTAACACGTGTTTGAGAAGTTTGGGGTGGCGAGTTGGGTGCCGTAGGTTTGCTGTAGCTCAATGAATGGGATATTTATCTTTGAAGCAATAAAAATAAAATTTTAGATTGTCTGAGATTCTCAGGTTGGCGCATTGCATGTAATCGGTTCAATGTAACTGATGTTGCTGAAGATAACTAGCATGAACTGGGCTGCAAGGTTGAAGCGTGTGCTCTGGATAGGGGAAAATAAGACAAAGAAAACCCCGGCATTTTCACTTTCAATGTTTAAAATACCGGGGTTTCGTGTATGTACTAGATACTATTTATTAAACGCACGTTCATAGGTTGGCCAAGAAGTGCGCATATCTTCTTCCCAATACCCCCAAGAGTGGGTGCCGGTTGGGCGGAACTTAAAGTCGCCTGGGATTCCTAGTTGATCCATTTTTGCTTTAAGATCATGTGTGCATTGGTTGGTTGCAGCTTCAATGCCGCCACCTGCAATTTTGTTTACGCCTTGCTGGATAGGGCTCTTAATCCGTGGGTTGGAGAGCATGTCATATTCGCCAGACATGCCGGAACCGTTAGACACATACACTTCGGTGCCGCGGAGTTTCTCTGCATTAATCAAAGCGTCGTTGTAATGCCAAGTTGGAGTACCCAAAGGACCCCACATTTGAGTGTGGTTTAGACCACCACGTTTCAGCACTTCATCTACCCATGCGACGGAAACGCCGCGCGATGTGGAAGCGCAGCCAGAGTACGAGCCGGCAGCATCATAAAAACCAGGATTATGCTGAGCGTATAGCAATGAAGTAGTAGCACTCATAGACATGCCAACGATGGCACGCTTGTTGTTGGAATTTAGGTGCTTTTCTATGGGGCCAGGGAGTTCTTTAGTGAGGAATGTCTCCCACATTTGCTTGCCGCCTAACCGTGGTTGCTCGGTAACCCAGTCGGTGTAATACGACAATTCGCCGCTCATTGGAATTACAACGTTAACGTTCTTCTCCCGATAGAAATCGATTACATCAGTTTGCATAATCCAGTTCGCGGTCCCCTCACCACCGTCAGCACCGTTCAGCAAATAAATGGTCGGGCGATTTGCCTCGTGAGCTGGAATAACTACAAATGGAACATCTCGCTGCATTGAAGGTGAAAATGCCCAAAGTTCGTAAGCGTCGGTACGCCCATTGAGTTTTTCACGCCATTTTGGAGGTTCGATATCTGTGCGTGCGCTGGGGTTAATTGTTGCCAGCGGCGTGTCTCCTGCAACTTGGCCCGGAGTGAGTTCTGCTGCAGTAGCGGAACCAATAGAAGTGATTGTGGCAGTAAAAATGGCCAGAGCTGTTGCGGGCGCGACTAGACGGCGCACAAAGGACATAATTTTCCCTTCTAATTTCTTAGATTGCAGCACGGTGCTTTCTGTGTTTCATAGCAATTGCTATATCCGTTTCAGCGGTATCTACGTTAACATCTGTTGGGAGAATGCTTTCCGGCCATGTTGGGAGCATCCAAACTACTACCAAGGATTGGAGATCCATCAATGACTTTTATAGAGCAGATTCAGCTCGCTATTAACTCGGCCCTCGGTAACCTTTCTCATGCAGGTTCGTCCGGTTTCAGCTGGATTCTTGCTAGTCTTCGATTGCTCTAAGATTTTGTACAACTTTTGTGGTTAAGGTCGGCTCTTTGACCACAATGTGTTCCCCCCTGAAAAGCACCCCCAATGCCTCGGAACAAGGCAATGCGGGGTGCTTTCTCGTTTTGGTAGGTCAACGTAGCGACAAACATAGGTGCACCACGTATTCTTGGACCCGTGACTGAACATTTTGACGTTGTTGTACTCGGTGCGGGCCCGGGTGGCTATGTTTCCGCCATTCGCGCCTCCCAACTAGGCCTTAAAGTAGCCGTTGTGGAAAAGCAATACTGGGGCGGCGTGTGCCTCAATATTGGATGCATTCCATCCAAGGCGCTACTCAAGAATGCTGAACTCGCACACACTTTCAATCATGAAGCAAAGCTCTTCGGTATTTCTGGAGATGTTTCGTTTGATTTCGGTGCTGCGCATGATCGTTCTCGTAAAGTATCTTCCGGGATCGTAAAAGGTGTTCACTTCTTGATGAAGAAGAATAAGATCACCGAAATTGATGGCTTTGGCGTGTTTAAAGATGCCAAATCATTGCAGATTACTGAAGGCAAAGACGCTGGTAAGACCATTACCTTTGATAACTGCATTATTGCCACTGGTTCTGTTGTTCGTTCATTGCCGGGTGTTGAGCTTTCTGGCAATGTTGTTTCCTTTGAAGAACAGATCCTTTCGCGTGATTTGCCGGATTCCATGGTGATTGTTGGTGCTGGCGCCATTGGCATGGAATTTGCCTATGTCCTGTCTAACTATGGTGTTGACGTTACGATCGTTGAGTTTATGGATCGTGTCTTGCCGAATGAAGATGCGGACGTTTCCAAGGAGATCGCAAAGCAATACAAGAAGCTCGGCGTAAAGCTCCTTACCGGCTATAAGACCACCGGTGTGCGTGATAATGGTGATTCCGTTGAGGTTGATGTGGAGTCCAAGGATGGATCGAAGTCTGAGACCTTAATTGTTGATCGCGTAATGATCTCCATTGGCTTTGCGCCGCGCGTTGAGGGCTACGGTCTTGAGAACACCGGCGTGAAGCTTACGGATCGCGGCGCCATCGATATTGACGAACGCATGCGCACTAACGTTCCCGGTATTTACGCGATTGGCGACGTCACTGCCAAACTGCAACTTGCCCACGTTGCGGAGGCCCAGGGCGTCGTCGCCGCAGAAACAATTGCAAATGCAGAAACTATGGAACTCGGCGATTATATGATGATGCCTCGCGCAACATTCTGTAATCCGCAGGTTGCCTCCTTTGGCTACACCGAGGAGAAGGCTCGGGAAATCGCTAAGGCTGAAGGTCGCGAAATTAAGGTTGCTACCTTCCCGTTCTCTGCGAATGGTAAGGCGCAAGGCCTTGGTGAATCAGCAGGCTTTGTAAAGATTGTTGCGGATGCCGAATACGGCGAGCTGCTGGGGGCGCACATGGTTGGTTCTAATGTTTCAGAATTATTGCCTGAATTGACCCTTGCTCAGAAATTCGACCTTACGGCTGAAGAAATTGGCCGTAATATCCATACCCACCCAACACTTTCGGAAGCTATGAAAGAAGCTGCCGAAGGTATTTGTGGACATATGATTAATTTCTAAAGTTGCAGACTGCAAGCTCGAAAAAAAGTTTTTCAGCGTCAAAAGCAGTAAGGTTGGAGGCGTTGGCGCGATCGCAAAAGTGGCATCGTGTCGGCGCCTATACCTCAGTACGGTGCAATAGTTGAACGGTGTGCATCGATATTAATAGTGCGGTGCACGGGAGGGAATGCGCGCTGCGCGCAATTATCGCGGGTACATACGCGGCAACCTGCGCCTATGGGGGTTGCGCCACTGAAATTCTCCAGGTCCATACCCTGTGAATAGATCGTTCGTTCGGCGTGGCGTGCTTCGCACCCAAGTCCGATAGCAAACAGTTTTCCAGGTTCGTTATAGCGGCTTCGATGGTGCCGAACGGTGCGCGCGATCCAGAGGTAATTTCTGCCATCTGGCATTTGTGTCATTTGACGCATAATCTGTCCGGGATTTGTGAATGTTTCATAAACATTCCACAGTGGACAGGTACCGCCAGAATGTGTGAAATGGAAACCCGTTGCGGATTGTCGCTTCGACATATTTCCGGCACGATCTACGCGCACAAATGTAAATGGAATTCCGCGCAGATTCGGCCGTTGCAGTGTGGAAAGTCTGTGGCAAATTGTTTCATATCCAACGCCGAATATTTGAGACAAATATTCGATATCGTATTGGGAACTTTCAGATGCTGCGTGAAATTGCTGGTAGGGCAGCATAAGTGCCGCGGCATAGTAGGATGCTAGACCGCGAAGTGCCAGGGTTCGAGATTCCTCAGAAGTGAACGTAGTTTCGTTGAGGATTTCTTCCATAAGGTCACCTGCTTCAAGATAGCTGAGTTCGGCGGCCATGCGGAAGGCTTTTTGTCCGGGACTAAGTCGGGTGCTTAGTGTAAGCGTTCTGGTTGCGGGATTGTAGTGATGTAAAACTCCATTAATAGAACGTGAATGCGAAAGGGTGACGCCATGGCGTTGTAGGCGTTGGGTAATTGCGTCTTCCGTGGCCCGAATATCGTATGGGCCTAGCATCATAGTTTCTGCGAGGTCTTCTGCAGTGGTATCTAATGTCCCTAGGTAGTTTTGCCGCGCATAAAAGAAATCCCGCACTTCTTCATGGGGCATTGCTAAAGCTTGTGCACTTGAGCTGGGAGCATCTGGGGTCGGGGAGTGTCGGGTATCTATGGCAAGCGAGAGTTTATCGCGTACATTTCGGTATCTGCGGTGCATATCTACCATGGCGCGAGCCAGGGTTGGATGGTTGTACACCATTTCCGAAATTTCCTGGAGTTCAACTGTGGTGGGGCAGATTTCTTTATCTAGAACCACATCTTGGACTTCGGCGAGTAGGCGCGAATCGTCGTCTCGGGAAAAGAATGTGGCATCGACGCCAAAGGCTTCGGTGATGCGGAGAAGGACCGGAACAGTGAGCGGTCGAACGTCATGTTCGATTTGATTGACATAGCTTGCTGAAAGGCCCAGGGTTGCTGCGAGTGATGCTTGGCTGAGGTCGCGTTCGCGGCGCAGCTGCCGGAGGCGGGAGCCAACGTAGGTCTTTCCCATGTCGGCAACTATAGCCTGCGGGTAAATATTGTTGCATTCTTAACGACTTTGCTTGTGAACCTGTGTGAGTCTGCAAAGAACCCGGCGATATCCTGCAGAAGTAACGATTTTAGGGGATTGGCATCGGAGGATGTTTGGGGTTCTTTGGGGTGATTTTGGCGGGCGCTAGATGACAAGAATATCTGCGTATCAACCCTTTGGATGAATCCAGATGGGGGCAAAGCTTTCAAAGTGCTTTTCCCCCCGTTTTTTCGCAACCTAACTGTTCTTTTATTGAAGTGTCGCACCGATTCTGCAAGTCGCGGGCGTGTGCGAGACGTCGTAAAGTTCGCACAAAGAGGTGAGCCTACCCTAAACCCGGCCTGACCGGCGAAATTCTTTCGCGTGACGTGCGTCACACGAACGTTGGTCAGGTGGAAAGGCCAGCTCACAAGGTCGTAAGGTAAGTACGACACTGGAGGTGCCATGACTGTTAAATATGATGACCGTGACGCACTCGCGCACGGCAAAATTACAGAAAAGCCGCTACGTGAGCGGCCCAAGTTCCCGACATGGGCATTGAAGCTGACCATGGCCGTTACCGGCCTGATTTTCGGTGGCTTCGTATTGATTCACATGATCGGTAACCTAAAGATCTTCATGCCTATGCATGATGGTGTTCATCACATCGATGAGTACGGTGAATTCCTCCGTACTGTTGGCGAGCCACTCGTTCCACGCGAAGGCGTACTGTGGATTTTCCGTATTGTGTTGCTCGTTTCATTGATTCTCCACGTATACGGTGCGTTTGCCATTACCGGTAGAGCTCACCAATCCCGTGGTAAGTTCCGCCGCACTAACCTTATGGGCGGCCTTAACAGCTTTGCTACTCGGTCCATGCTTGTCACTGGCCTTGTACTTTTGCTGTTTATCCTGTTCCACATTCTGGACTTAACTCTTGGTGTTGCGCCCGCAGCTCCAGCAGCTTTTGAGCATGGTGCGGTTTACGCCAATATGGTTGCCAGCTTTAGCCGGTGGCCGGTAGCGATTTTCTATATTGTCGCTATGCTCGTCCTTTTCGTGCACCTTTCGCACGGCATCTGGGTTGCAGTAAGCGACCTTGGTATTACCGGTAAGCGTTGGCGGGCGATCCTGCTTTTCGTTTCGTACCTGGTTCCTGCCGCTGTGATGGTTGGCAATATCACTATTCCCCTGTCCATCGCCCTTGGCTGGATTGGCTAGGAGACATCTATGAGCACTCACTCTGAAGCAATTGTCCAGCCCGACTTTCAAGCTCCGGCTTCCTGTGTTGAAGGCGTGACTATTGGTCGCGTCCTGGACGATCATGCCCCTAAAGGCGTCCCCACAAAAGATGCGTGGGAATGGCAAAAAGACCACTACAATTTGGTTTCTCCGCTGAACCGTCGTAAGTTCCGCATTCTGGTTATCGGTACCGGTCTTTCTGGTGGTGGCGCAGCCGCAGCCCTCGGCGAACTTGGCTATGATGTCAAGGCGTTCACCTATCACGATGCGCCTCGTCGTGCGCACTCCATTGCCGCCCAGGGTGGCGTGAACTCCGCACGCGGCAAGAAGGTAGATAACGACGGCGCGTACCGCCATGTAAAAGACACCGTAAAGGGTGGCGACTATCGCTGCCGTGAGGTGGACTGCTGGCGTCTCGCCTACGAATCTGTTCGTGTTATCGACCATATGAATGCTATTGGTGCGCCATTCGCCCGCGAATACGGTGGCACCCTTGCTACCCGTTCTTTCGGTGGTGTGCAGGTTTCCCGCACCTACTACACCCGTGGCCAAACAGGTCAACAGCTCCAGCTGTCCGCTGCGGCAGCCCTCCAGCGCCAGATTCATCTTGGTTCCGTTGAGATCTTTACCCACAATGAAATGGTTGATCTCATTGTGTCCGAGATTGATGGCAAGAAGGTTTGCCAAGGTGCGGTAATGCGCAACTTGATTACTGGTGAAATCAAGGCGCACACGGGACACGCCGTTATCCTTGCTACTGGTGGCTACGGCAATGTGTACTACATGTCCACGCTGGCAAAGAACTCCAATGCTTCCGCCATTATGCGTGCCTACGATCAGGGCGCTTATATGGCATCACCGTCGTTTATTCAGTTCCACCCAACCGGCCTACCTGTGAACTCGGAGTGGCAATCCAAGACCATTCTGATGTCCGAATCGCTGCGTAACGACGGCCGCATTTGGTCCCCGAAAGAGCCTAAGGACGACCGCGATCCCAATACCATCCCTGAGGATGAGCGTGATTACTTCCTGGAGCGCCGCTATCCGGCCTTCGGTAACCTTGTGCCTCGCGACGTCGCGTCTCGCGCTATCTCCCAGCAGATCAATGCTGGTCTCGGCGTAGGCCCATTGCATAACTCCGCATACCTAGACTTCCGTGACTCCATTGAACGCCTAGGTAAAGACACCATTAAAGAGCGCTACTCCAACCTCTTCCAAATGTATGAAGAGGCCATTGGTGAAGACCCCTACACCAGCCCAATGCGCATTGCTCCTACCTGTCACTTCACCATGGGTGGCTTGTGGACTGACTTTAATGAAATGACCTCCATTGACGGCCTTTTTGCCGCTGGTGAGGCATCTTGGACCTACCACGGTGCAAACCGTCTGGGTGCAAACTCCCTGCTCTCCGCCTCGGTTGATGGCTGGTTCACCTTGCCATTCTCTGTGCCGAACTACCTCGGCCCATTGCTTGGCTCCGAGCGTCTTCCAGAAGATGCACCTGCCGCAGTTGCCGCAGTTGAGCGTGCACAAGCCCGCATTAATAAGCTAATGAGCATTAATGGCAACCACGGCCCAGAGTATTTCCACCGTCAACTCGGCGATATCCTGTACTTCTCCTGTGGCGTGGCCCGCAATGTCACCGATCTTGCATCTGGCATTGAAAAGATCCGTGAATTGCGTAAAGCCTTCTGGTCTGACCTTCGCATTACCGGTGATAAGGACGAAATGAACCAGGTCCTTGAATACGCCAACCGCGTTGCAGACTACATTGACCTCGGCGAACTCATGTGTGTCGACGCCCTCGACCGTGACGAGTCCTGTGGTGCTCACTTCCGTGATGACCACCTTTCCGAAGAAGGCGAAGCCGAGCGCGACGATGAGAACTGGTGCTTCGTCTCCGCTTGGGAGCCAAACGGTGAAAACAAGTTCATCCGCCACGCAGAACCGCTCTACTTCGAAGCGATCCCGCTGCAGACAAGGAACTACAAGTAATGAAACTGCATCTTGAGATCTGGCGTCAGGCCGGACCGACCACCGAGGGACACTTCGAGAGCATCGACGTGGATGATGCTGTCGCACAGATGTCGATCCTCGAACTCCTTGACCACGTCAACGAGGGCCTCATCGAATCCGGCAAAGAACCTTTCGCATTCGCCTCCGACTGCCGTGAAGGCATTTGTGGCACCTGTGGTTTGAATGTAAACGGCCGCCCACACGGCCCAGAACAAAACAAGCCATCCTGCCAACAGCGACTGGTGAACTACAACGATGGTGACACCCTAAAGATCGAGCCAATGCGCTCCGCTGCATATCCTGTTATCAAGGACATGATCGTTGATCGGTCTGCCCTTGACCGTGTTATGCAACAGGGTGGGTATGTCTCCATTAACGCTGGTACCGCACCAGACGCTGACACCCTACATATGAACCACCAGACTGCTGAACTGGCCCTCGACCATGCAGCTTGCATTGGCTGTGGTGCGTGTGTAGCAGCTTGCCCGAATGGCGCAGCTCACCTCTTTACCGGCGCAAAGCTTGTTCACCTCTCCCTTATGCCACTAGGCAAGGAAGAACGTGGCAAGCGTGCTCGCAAGATGGTTGATGAAGTGGAAACAAACTTCGGACCATGCTCACTCTTCGGTGAATGTGCTGATGTTTGCCCAGCTGGTATCCCCCTAACTGCGGTTGCCGCAATTAACAAGGAGCGGGCCCGTGCGGCTTTCTCCGCGAAGGACCACTAAGCTGTAGCTAACGCTACGGTTTTATACGAAAGGCACGATCAGCATGTCTGACGCACACGCACTGCCCGCACGCGAAGATCAGACCTTCCGCGTGTTTGAAGGCGAGCCTCACTATATCGATGGCTATGTACCATCCAGCTTGGATTCCCAGCACTCCTCGCTGCTGCGCAGCTCCACCTGGATTGGAATGGGCATTGTACTTGCAGCAGTTGCTGGTATCGGTACGCTCATCTTTGGTCTGGCAACCCAATCCGTTGGGACCCAGGAGAATGCAAGCTTCTTTACAATTCTTGGCACTGTAATGACCATTGTATTCTTGGTGATCGGATTTGGTCTTATCCATTATGGTCGCCGCCACTACCGCGCCTACGTAGCCGCAACTGGTCGCAAGCACTAAACCGGGAACACTCGTTGCACATACACTGAAAAGTAATGGCAACGAGTGTGCCGTAACGGTCAGACTCCACATCATTGTCGGAGTCCGGCACCTCCACTAAGCCGCCGTCTCATGTGTCATGGGGCGGCGGTTTTGTTTCTAAAAGTTTTTGGTCATTTATTTTTCAGGGTTCCAAAATTGCCTTCCCTAATGTGCGGGGTGAGTGTAGGTTTTGGCAAATGGTGTGGTGGGCGCGGCGTCGAAAAGCAATAAATGGTGCGTAATTAGTTACCTGGGGGTTGTTGTTAAATACACCATCTTGTGTGCAATTGGTGTAAAAGCGTCACCGAACACCCCCTGGAGCTAAGGTTTTGTCGCCAAATACACCAATTGGGCACAACATGGTGTAAAAAACGACGTTTGTTATTTTAGTATCAATATATTGGGCTGGTTGGTGCCGCTATCTCGCTCACACTTGCCGCCTCCGCGCAGCCTTACCGCCAAGGTTGGGGATGTGGGTACATAATGGGTACATGACTGAACCTTTGGCGGTCCCCGGACCTAGCCCTGAAGTGGAGGCGGAGCGACGTCGCTCGTTAAAGCGCTATAAAGCCCTGGCCACGGGGTTGTTGTTTTTTGCTGCGTTGGTGTACTTGGGGTGTCGTTGGCTGGAACTGCATAACGATGCCGTGTGGATCGGCTATGTTCGTGCTGCTGCGGAGGCTGGCATGGTGGGCGGCCTCGCGGACTGGTTTGCCGTGACGGCATTATTCCGCCATCCGTTGGGGATTCCAATTCCACACACGGCGATCGTAAAGAATAAGAAGGACCAGATTGGGGAATCGCTGGGCGGCTTTGTAGGCGAGAATTTCCTTAATGCCGAGCTTATTACTCAGAAAGTCCGTGCGGCAGGAATACCGCAACGTTTGGGGGAGTGGCTGATCGAGCCGGAGAATGCGGAGCGCTTGTCCTCCGAGGCGGGGAAGTTGACGGCGAATATCGTTCGTGCCTTAGATCCAAAGGATGCAGAGGCTGTGATTAATAGCGCATTGATTCAAAAGCTTGCGGAGCCAGATTGGGCACCACCTGCGGGGCGGCTGTTGGACCAATTGATTGCCGAAGGCAAAACGGAACCAATGGTTGATGAGGTCGTTCGCTGGATGCATAAAAAAGCGGTCGGCTCCGAGGAGTTTATTGTTCGAGTATTAGATGAACGTCGTCCGGCGTGGGCGCCAAAGATTTTGCAGGATGTGGTTGGGGATAAGGTATATCGCGAGTTGACGCAGTGGACGGCGGCGGTTGCTCAGAATAAGAATCATGAGGCCCGGAATGCCATACGCAGATTTATTTCGCAATTAGCACATGATCTCCAATTCGATCCTGTAATGCAGCAACGGGTTGAAGGTTGGAAACAGGAGGTAATGGGGTCTACACCGGTGCAAAATGCGGCGGCGGTGATATGGGCGTCGGCAAGCAATTCATTGGTAGAGGCGGCCGAGGATCCGGATTCGGTATTGCGGCGGAAAATCGTACAGCTTGCGCACACCTGGGGCACCAACCTCACTGACGACGCCGCGCTACGTGAAAGCCTCGACCGCAGGGTTACGGGAGCAGCAGCATTCCTCGCTGACAACTACGCCGATGAAATCACCTCAATAATTTCGGAGACCGTGCAACGCTGGGACGCCAATGAAGCCGGAGAAAAAATTGAACTCATGGTCGGCAAAGACCTGCAATATATCCGACTCAACGGTACTGTTGTTGGAGCGCTTGCCGGACTGGTAATCTACGCGGTCAGCCACGCGCTATTCGGAGTTTAGAAAGGACATAAGGTGTCACTGGCGCTTATTACCCTTGTTTTAAGCTGGATCATTCAAATGATCTACTGGGCGATCGCCCTGGCAGGCCTCTTCGGCGCAATCACGGCACTTACCACACGTGAAGACGCCTACACAGCAGGCGACCGCTACCCGAAATTCGCGTGGGTCGGCATGCTTATTGGATCATCTGCCGCCGTAGTTACCGGAATTGGCGGAATGCCATTCCTGAGCTGGATAGGCATTGTACTTATCGGTGTGTACTGGTTTGACGTACGCCCTCAAATCAAAGACATCCTTAGCGGCAACTACTGGTAATCCTCAGCGGCTGTCTCTCGAGCTGCTAAATCCATCCAGCGGCCCGTATGGTTCGCATGTTCGGCGCATCCCCGAACCGGGGTTAATGGGCAATAATTTTGCAGCCTGAATGATAACCTGGGCATATGACGAGGGGGATTGATCAATTATCTCAACAACTAATCACCACAAAAGAACTCGACCCAACTGAACGTCGAAGGATCTACCGAGAAGCAGAAAAAGGCAAATACATGCCCGTGATCGCTGGAGTGTTTATCGATCGAGAGCTCTTTGAACACCTAGCACCATGGGAGCAATATCGCGTTCGGTCTTTGTCTGCGGGTGCCAGCGGTGTTCGAATCTTAGCGGGTTCATCCGCGGCGTCTGCATGGAACTTATGGTCGATGGCGAAGGGGTCGGATCCAATAGAATATTATCTAGATCAGTGCCAAAAAGATTTGCAAAATATTGGGATTCGGCTACCTGGGCGAATCTCGACAGACCGTTGGTCACAGGGAAAAATCGCGAAAGCAACCACTATTCCTTTAACCGCACTGGATCTTTTACGCAATCAAAACTTCGAATCATGTTTTATGGCTGTTTGTTGTGCGCTTCACTACGATCTTTGCTCGATGGAAGAATTTGCTGAGATTGCTCAAGACTCTCCAGAGTTTCAACGGATCCTTCGGCTAGTTGATGAGTCAGTAGAATCTGCAGCAGAGGCATATTTTCTTGCGCAAATTCGCAAAGATGATGACATTAAAGTAATTCCTCAGGTCACGGTAGTTGATGGCCAGGGGAAAACTCGGCGACCAGATTTTCAGATTCGTAACACCAATATCCTCATCGAAATCTCGGGGGTTGGAAAATTTGGCGACACAGAAGATGAACAACAGTTCAGGATTGCTGAGGCGGCAGAACGGCTAGATGCTTTGGTGGCAGCTGGCTACATTGTTTGGGGATTTTCGGCCAAACAAGTATTCTCGGGTTCTGCGTATCGGCGATTAAGGCAGAAATTGGCCGCGCCCAGAAAGTTATAAATAAGTAAGGTCGCATATTCCATAAAATCGGGCGAAAAATCGGGCGAAAAAATGGAATCTGTGACATTGTTCCAAAGCGTGGGAAAATGCTTCCAAAAGTATGAGACCATCCCAAACCCCGCCTCAAACCACCCCAAAACTCCACCCAAGCCTCAGGCGAAACCCGCCCCAAACCCCCACCCCAAATCCAAAAGTGCGCTAGATCACAAAATCTAGCGCACTCTTGGTTTTACACTCTTGGTTTTACTTAGCTGCCGGATACACTCCATCCTCACCCAAGCGGGCGTCTGGGTCCAATAGCAATGCGATTTCTGCTTCGTGAGCTCCAATAGCTGGGAAGCGGCGGCCTTCAACCACAGTAAACAGGTCTATTTGGCCAACCATGCCAGCTTCCAACCGGCGGGCACCGGCGGCCAACCTGGTGTTCGCCTGGGATCGCCATTCTTCCACGTCGTAGCCAGCGGCTTCCAATGCGGCTTCGAACACACCAGGATGCGCCAGAACTACCACGGCAGCTACGTGGCCAAAGCCCAGGGAGGTGAGCACACCGGCTTTTACGTTTCCGGCACCTAGGGAAAGTGGTGCGCGGAGCCAGACCAGTGGTTCGGCTAGCGGCTGGATTAATGGGTCTACGCAGTCCAGGGCGGCGTTTTGGGGTAGGTCGCCGGAGGAGAGGACGTGGCATAGGCCTGCGATTTGGAAGAGTGCGGCGCCACCTTTGGCATGTCCGGTTAAGGACTTTTGGGAGATTACAAAGAGTGGGTTCGCGGAATCACGGCCCAGAGCGCGCCAGAGTCGGGTGTGCAGTTCGGACTCATTGGGGTCGTTGGCATTGGTGGAGGTGTCGTGTTTGCTGAGTACTCGCACGTCATCTGGGGTGAGGCCCAGGCCAGCCAGAGAACGAGCTAGTACAGAATTGGTGCCGCCACGTCCAGCTGCCAGGGCGCCGAGTCCTGGGGCTGGGATGGAGGTGTGCATTCCATCTGCATAGGACTGGGCGTGTGCTACTACACCGTAGACTGGTAAGCCTAGGCGGGCCGCGACGTCGCCACGCGCGATCAGGACGGTTCCGCCACCTTCAGCTTCGACGAATCCGCCGCGGCGTCGGTCGTTGGCGCGGGAGTAGAAGCGCTCGTTAATGCCCTTTGCGGCCAGGGCGGCAGACTCAGCGGTGGCGTTCATATCGCCGAAGCCGGTAAGGGACTCTACGGAGATATCGTCAATACCGCCAGTGACCACAAAATCAGCTTTGCCCAGACGGATCTTGTCCACGCCTTCTTCCAGAGAAACCGCAGCGGTGGCGCAGGCGGCGACTGGGTGGATCATTTGTCCATAGCCACCGACCAGGGACTGCATTACATGGGCAGCCACTACGTTTGGCAAGGCTTCCTGCAGGATATCGCTGGGTCGTTCTTCGCCGAGGAAGCGCGTCACAAACACCTTGTGCAGGGATTCCATGCCGCCGATGCCGGTGCCTTGGGTGGAGGACACGTCGGCTGGATGCACGGCCCGCAGTAGTTCAGCCGGGCTAAAGCCAGCGCTTAAGAAAGCATCTACAGCGGTGACCAGGTTCCATACGGCGATGCGGTCTAGTCCTTCGATCATGGTGCCGGGAATGCCCCATTTAGCTGGATCGAAGTCGGTTGGCATTTGTCCGCCAACAATGCGGGAAAGTGCAGCGCGTCGAGGCACCCGAGCGGTTGCGCCGCGCTTCTTTTGTACTTCCCATTCACCGTCTTCGGTTGGGTTAATGCTGGTGGTGGCGGGATCAGCGTCCAAGTAGTCGCGTGCCTCGGTTTCGGTGGGTACAACGAAGGTGATGTCCCGATCAAGGTAGACAGTGGCCACATCGATGGAACCTTCGTTTACCAATGTGTAGTCATCAACAAAGCGGCGGATACCGGCGCGGGCAACTACTTCATCGCGGAAGCGGTCGTAAATGTCTTCTTCGGCGACGGCGGTGCCGGAAGCATCGTACCAGCCTGGGGTTGGGTCGTCGGCCCAGTACACAAGGCCAGTCATCCAGGCGAGTTCTAGTACGCCGGCGGCGGTGAGGTCTACATCTCCGTCGCGTTTGATTCCGTATTCGGCCTGGGTGCGGGTGCGGCGTGAGCCCCACGAGGACACTTCGCCGAGGCCCACAATTACCACCATGTCTTCTAATGGTGTGGTTACTTTGCCGAGGTCAATGCCGCTTGCCTGTACCGGTACATTCAGGGATGGCAGTGCAGCGATTGTTACGGGTTTTTCAACCTCAGTGTCGCTTTCCGACGCCCGCTCCAGCGATGCCGCCAATTCCGGCAGCGATACCTTGGCATCAGCGAGTCCACCGGTAAAGTCTGCATCGATTGGTTGCTTAGAAGCTTGTTTACGGGCTTCTGGGGTGCATAGACCAAGTAGTTCCGTTGAGATTTCTTCTGGACTATACACATGGATGCCGTGCTTACGGACCAGCGGTACGAGCGGATCATTACCGCCCATAAGATTCGTGCCCGCAACCCAACCAATACGTGCTTGCGCTAGTGTGACGGAACTCGGCCAGCCTTGTTCGGCATGCCACTTGGCCAGGATGGCGTCGAATGCTGCTTTGACTTCGCCGTAGGCGCCATCACCACCGAAGACACCACGGTTTGGAGAACCAGGCAAGAGGATATGTGCGCGAGTTCCGCTGCCACGGGATGCCAATTCGGCTACGCCAGCGATGGTGCGCTCTACGCTCCATAGGAGGAGACGTGCTTGGTTCTCGGCATTCGGGCCAGCGTCTGCAAGGCTGCCGGAGACACGTGGTGCGGCGAATGGGAAGACCAGTGTTGGTACCAAGGCGGGCTTAGTAATTTGCACATCTTTACCTACGGTGACTTTTTGTTCTGCGCCAATCCAGTGGATAAGGGCATCAATATCACGGTAGGAGGACATATTCGCCGGGACAATCCATAGTTTCGCATGTGGAGATGCATGCTCGGCGTAGAGTTTGCGGGCGTATTCCTTGCGGGCATCGTCCACGCGGGAGGCGGTCATAATGACTGTTGCGCCACCGGAGAGGAGTTTTTCCACAAGAGCACTTGCAATGGAGCCAGGGGCGGCACCGGTGACCAGCGCAATATCGTCGGCCCAAGGTTCATCGGCAGGTTGAGCCGCCACGGTGGAAATCTGTTGGAGAAGCTCTGGATTGTCGGAATGATCAGCCCACCATGCGGCCTGTTGGGCCACAACATTGCCAGTTCCGGCGAAGCGTTCGACTGGTATTTCGGCTCCATTGGCTACGCGGGCGAGGTCTTCGCGAGCGCTGGCCCAACGGTCGTCAAACAAAACGGCGCGTTGTTCGTCAAAGCTAGGGGTGACCAGCTTCAACCATTGTGGTCCGAGTTCCGCCTCAACGGCTTCTACCAGGGCAGTATCTGTATTTGTTTCGGCCTCAGGGGGTGGTGCGGCTAGACCGAGCTGATCAAGAATAGTGCGTGCCATTCCAGCGAGGACACCATCAGGGCCGGTGACGGTATCGGCGTAGGCGTCAAGGGCTGCGGAATCAACAACACTGCCACCTGAGCCTTCGCCACCTCCGCCACCAAGGGAGACAGCAACATTATGTTGGGCTGCCACCTGGGCGACTGCGGCGTCGATAAGCGAATCGAGGGCACCACGCGAGCTTGGGTTTTCGGTCGGTAGGCTACCAATATTCCCGCCGCGTACGGATTCGCCCTCACGCGTGCCTAATACCAGTTCTGCCTCAATATGCGGGGTCCAGGATTGCGGCAATCCCCACGAGCCCGTAACACGCTCACCGATATACGTTGGCTTTTGCGACGCCCCGCCCGTCAATGTGCGCAGCCGGCCACGTACCACTTCCGTAAGTACTGGGCCAAATGCCGTATACCCTGGGGCGGCGGTAGCTACCCGGGACTTTAAAGTATCCACATCGGCTTCGGCGGCACCATCAATTGTGGGCACACCTAATTCTGCGGACATATCCATAAGCAGTTGGTTACGGCGAGACGAAACACCATTGGTCAAGGTTTCGGTGGTGTCCGTGCCAGCGATCTGATCCAGACGAACTTTATTTTGCACCGCAAAAAGGAACATAATGGCGTCCGCGGCAGTAAAAGGAAGTTCACCAGCGGCCTGAGAACCACCAGTCGGAGCAGGCGCAGGAACCGGAACAGCCTCAACCACTGGGGCTGACTCTGCAGCCGGAGCCACTGCCTCGGCTGGTGATTGAGCCTCGGCTGATGTTTGGGCATCGGCTGGCGCGGCTTCTGAGGTTTCCTCTTCTTCTGTTATCGGCGCTGGTGCGGATTTCGGATCGGCCAAATTTACGGCATCAGCATCGCGTTCAACATTGAATACCCGAACCTGTGCACCTGCATTCTTCGGGATTTCCAATGTGCGAACAGCCAGATTGGCCAAGGTTGGGGCAGAAGCCAAACCAACCTCAACAATGTGTTCGACCTGTGCTTGATTAATCAGCAGGTCTTGGGTTTCAATCCACCGAACTGGGGAGGCGAATTGCCAGCTTAAAAGCTCGATCATTAGGAGACGTGCAAGCTGGGATTCATCTTGGGTTTCAAATTCCCCGCTATCAAGCAGTTCGCGCAATGGTTTAGATGGGACTACGGCGCAGATTGCTTCGGCGAATTCCCGGTCGAGGGCGAATGGGCGCGCGACAAGGTTTGGAACGTACCGTCCTAGTAGTGCCGGAATATCCAATTCCTGTGGCAGTAGTTCGTCGAGTTTCGCGGCGAATGCTGGTACGCCAGGACGCAATACGCGTGAGTGGAATGGCACATCAATGCCTGGGATTTGCACATATGCGCGCTCTCCGCCGCGAGCGTGCGCGTCTGCGGCAAGGGCCTTTAAACCAGCGACAGTGCCTGCTACCGCATACTGTTGACCAGCCACATTGTAGTTTACGATCTCCAAAAATTCGCCGGAGCGTTCTGCAATATCTGCAACATAGCCAACAACTTGCGAATCATCCAGGCCAAACATATTCGGGCGTAGGGCGCCAAGGCGGTAATTGGAACGACCGGCGGCGTCGCGTTCCACTAGGGAGTGCATAGCTGAGCCACGGGAGAACACAATATCGATTACGGCTTCAAGGTCAAAGATATTTGCAAGGGAAGCCAAAGCGGTGTATTCGCCGAGCGAGTGTCCAGCGTATAGGGATCCTGGAACAATTGTGCCTGCTTCACGCAAACGCTCAGTCTGTCCATAAGCTACAACGGCAAGAGCAACTTGGGTGAATTGCGTCAAATACAACACACCCTTTGGATGACGGAATACGGTGTCTCCGACTTTCAGTTCGGTTGGATTATCGTCCACAACATGGACAATGGAGAACCCAAGATTGGCTTTGGTATGTGCGTCTGCGCGTTCCCATACGGCACGGGCGGCCGCTGATGCGGCACGGTCGCCAGCGGCCATACCTGGGGATTGAATGCCTTGGCCAGGGTAAATATAGGCAGTCTTTGGGGCGGCCAAAATAGCCTGGCCACGGGATACCACATTGCCATCAATTCGGCAGGTGACTTCTACTGCGGAAAGTGCGCCTTCGGCTGAGCGGCCAATGCGTTCGGCGGTGATTTCCACCTGATCCAGCAATTGCACCATGCCGTACATGGAATAGGTCCAGCTCACCAGGCGGGCACCCGCGCTGGCTAGGTGTTGTGCGGTAGCGGATAGCCACATGCCGTGTACAAGCGGAGCATGGAGACCTACAAGTTGCGCGGCATTAGTGGAGGTGTGAATTGGGTTGTAGTCACCGGACACCATCGCAAATGGGGTCATATCGGCGGGTGCGGTCACAATTGCTTGGCGGATAAAGTGGCGTGGAGTGTCCACAATATCAATGTCTTTTCCGCCCCAATCTGGTGCGGCTGATGGGGGTTGTGCACTGGTCACACGTCCACGAACGGCAAAGCGTTCTACCAGCCGGGCTACTATGGTGTCGTCGCATGTCAGCGTGAGGTTTACGGTGACAATGCGGCCGGATGCGGATTCTTCAAGTGGCGCAGTTTCGGCTTCCACATGGATAGTGCGGCCGTTAGCGAGTTCTTCGAGCGGTACCAAGAGCTCAACGCAGTGATCGAGATGGACAGCATTGAGCAGGCCTTCAATAACGGGGTAGCCATCTGGAAGATATGCCGAACCAAGTGCCGCATAGATGGCAGGCCAACATGGCCCAACGAGTGCATCGGCAGTGCCTTTATTTAGCGGAGCATCTGCCACTGGGATACCCGCGCCAGTTACGGCGGTGTGTTGGGTGAGTAGGTCTGCTGGGAAGGTAAAGGAATCGCGTTCAACACCGAATGCCGTTCCGTCCTTTGGTTCCACTTCTGGCAGTGCGGTAATGCTATCGCCTGCTGCGGATGTGGAGCCTACACCTGCTACGGCAGCGAGGAGACCATAGACCGCATCTGGGAGGGCATCATGTTCTACCACGGGGGATGCACCGGTGGCGGTATCTGCTGTGAGGGCAATAGGGATATCTACTTGGGTAACTACGTATGGGGTTTCACCTTCGTATTCGTCCCAAACAGAGTCTGCATGGATGCGGATCGTCCAAATATTGCCGTCTTCTACTGGCGGAATGATTTCTGCAGCTTCGGGGGACATTACGTGTGCTGGGTTATCAATTAAATGCCCGTGCCACACAATATGCGGAGCTTCGCGCAGGAGGGCCTCACCAGTTTTTACTTCGCCAAGGCGGGCGAATACTTTTGCGGGGGTGTGGTCGAGGGTTTCGGCGCAGGCTTGTTCGAAGCGGCCCAGGAGGTCAGCAACGGGTTCATCGATGCGGTCTATACCTGCTACGGATACTGGTCCGGGGATAACACGCACTGCGTCGGCTGGGTAGCGCTCGTCTTGGGATTGCCATAGTGTATCCAATCCCCACCAGCGGGCCAGGTCAGCGTCGATTGCGGGTACCCAAGGCATTGGTTTGTGGTGTTTGCGGTTGAGTCCGATAAACCAGGAGGCATCGCGCGCACCAACCTTAAGTTCGCGCGCCTGTGGATAGGCGTTTAGCAGCTTTTCGACGGCCGCGGGCCCGTCCATCGCATCATCAATGCTTGGGAAGAGTGTTTCAATCTCGCCATGATCTTGGGCAGAAAGGCGAGCTTCAATACGGTGCAGCAGATCAAAGAAACGGTCCGGCCAAGTGGGATCCGTCCATGGGTAGGCAAGATCCACAAAACGCTCAACCCATTCGGCATAGGTCATTTCCTGGACATCACCGAAGTATGGTTTTGCGGTTTTATTTAACGCGGCAATGATTTCATCGCGTCGGGCAGCCATTGCCTCGTCGCTTGGCTCAATCGAGGAAATAAGGCGCGAACATGCGGCGGAAGCATTATCCACTTCATACATATCCGCATGGAGGTGGGAAAGCCCAGAAGTTACGCCACCCTTTGAATCACCGCGACCTACCCAGCCTTCTGAAATACCAGGAGTGTCTTTGAGTAATTGCTTAACCTGCGGGGAAGTCTTTGCTTCCTTGGTGGTCATTGCTGCGGTACCAACCAAAATGCCGTCTACTGGCATTGCTGGTACATGGTATTTAGTTGACCAAGAACCAGTGAGATATTCAGTGGCTTTTTCTGGAGTGCCAATACCGCCACCAACACAAACCACAACATTTGGTTCCCTGCGGATTTCCGCGTAGGTGGCCAAGAGTAAATCATCTAGATTGACCCATGAGTGGTGCCCGCCAGCGTGGCCGTCTTCTACCTGCATAATAATGCTGGTTTCTGGGTTTGCGCGGGCAATTGTAAGCACTGCACGGATTTGCTCGACAGTGCCGGGTTTAAAGCTGATATACGGGAAGCCATCTTCATGGAGTTGGGCAATAAGCTCATTGGCTTCTTCGAGTTCAGGGATACCAGCAGAAATTGTCACACCGTTAATAGCGGTACCAGCGGCGCGCGAACGAGACACAATCCGCTGCACACCGAATTGCAGATTCCACATATACCGGTCGAAGAACATGGAGTTAAATTGCGCTGCGCGTCCTGGTTGCAATTGTGCGACCAGCCCGTCGCGGTTCTTTGCAAACACTTCTTCGGAGTATTGCCCACCGCCAGCAAGTTCGGCCCAAAAGCCCTTATTTGCAGCGGCCGCCACAATATCGGGGTCTACAGTCGTGGGGGTCATACCAGCAAGCAGGATTGGGGAATAGCCGGTCAGACGGCTAAAGGCGGTAACTACCTTAATGCTGCCATCTGGGAGTTCTACAAGTTTCGGCGCGAAGCGCTCCCATGTTTCCTCTTGGTGGATTTCTGCGCCAGGGGTTGCAAGGAGGTCCCGTTCTTCCATTGTGCCTGCTGGAACCATAGTGATTCCGGTGCCTTCGAGCAGTGGCGTAGTAATGCGTTGTAAGCCGTGTCCAGCTTCGGTGACTAGCAGGTGGGACACCTCTGTTGATGCCAGGAATTTTTCTAATTCCGCAGGCCAGTCATGGTGATTGACCAAAATATCGTTAGCAAGGCGTTGGGCGTCAATATCCAATTCGAGTTGTTTTGCCCATGCGGCGGCTTGATCGGCGGCAGGTTGCATTGCGCTGTGGTGGAATGGCGCAGAAACCTCAAGGTAATGGAATTGTGGTTCAACGCGGGTGCCGCCTGTGTGTTTATCGTCCAGCGCGGAATTATGTTCGGCGGCAGCTTGTTCGATTAGGCTTTCTACTTTGGTGAGGTTGCCAGGGGAACCTGATATGACAAACTTTTTATAGCCATTTCTGAGCGCTAATTCCGCACCAGCAACCTGATCAACTGCCTGCGTAACGACGTCGCGTGGTGCATTTTTTACACTCAGCATCCAGGTTTCTCCGGGCTGGGCGCCTAATTCCTGCGCGCCGAGTGTGGTAGCAGTGCCTAGCAGCAAGGCAAATGCCAGGACGTCGATAAGTTTTTCCTCGTCGTTGATCGCATAAGCGGCGGCTACCCCAAGGCTGCCCTGAGAATGGCCAATAAAATCGGTTTTGCTCAGATCAAGTCCAGAGTTCTGCAAATGCCACATAGCTGCGATTTGCTTTAAAACAATTCCTGGCACACTAACCGCAGGTGTTGAATCAATTTCAATTACGCTAGGGGCGTCCGGATGAGTAATAAGGTCTTTTAGGCGAGCATCTGCTCCGGGGACTGTCGTAGCCCGCTGCCGCGCAAATGGTGCGATGCGGCGTTCAGCTTGTTCCAATAAAGGCACTAGACGAGGGTCTTCAGTCTCTTCTAGTGCCTTTGCCCAGGGGGACGCCTGGCCGGAAAAAAGAAGCGCCGGGTGCTCAAAAGAATGGAGCGGCAGCAGGGAGGA
The DNA here is from genome assembly GCF_030408815.1 of Corynebacterium freiburgense. NCBI lineage: Bacteria > Bacillati > Actinomycetota > Actinomycetes > Mycobacteriales > Corynebacteriaceae > Corynebacterium > Corynebacterium freiburgense. Next base: position 230,534 of record NZ_CP047355.1, read on the forward strand.
CAGCATCATACAAAACTCCTAGTGTGAATCTAAACCAAAGATGGCTTATTGAGTGCGTCCAGAGAATGCTAACAAGCAGTACTTTCATCGTCGAATACATAAATGTATCGTGCCTGTACGGTGGGGAAAAATTAGTTTTCTAACAGTTGCTTCCCAGGAACTTAAGCGTTGCTAAAAGAGATTTGGTGTAGGGAAGTACCAATTGAAAATTACTTCGATGTTGGCTCGGAGCAGGCAAAAAGCAATGAAAGTACCATATGAACCACATCTTCGCTCTCAAGCATGGTGCCCCTACGTTCAAATGGGCCATCTTCCAAAATTAATTCTGTTTTCCAGGCGGAAACACCAGTAGCCCGTAGTGTAATTCCAATAACTGCCTGTGCAATCGCTTCTGGCCGATAGCTTAATGTGCGACCTACATGTTGAACAATGAGTTCTAATACTTTTGAGACGCGAAGTACAAAATCACGATTAATATCTTTAAACTGGATTGCCCATTCCGGGACACGTGCGGCACGAGATAATAATTCATTGTGGAGAATGAAAAATTCACGGGTCAGCCCTAGATCAGCTTGTGCCTGCGAAAGGAATTTTGTCACTCTGACCTTGGCTTCGGCTTCGTTTACTGGATCTGGCGTTGGGGCTGTCCAGTGCTCAACAACCTGATCTAGTTTGCGAATAATTCGCTGATAGGCGTCTTGGGCTACATGCGTAAAAAGCTCTTCTTTTGAGGCGTAATTAGAGTAAAAAGCTCCCCGGGTAAGTCCTGCGTCTTTGCAAATTCGTTGCTGTGTACAGCCTTCAATGCCGTGCTCAATTATTACGGCGCGAGCGGATTCGACTAGACGACGCTGAGTTTGCAAACGATCGCTCATATTGAAGTGTCACTTTCCGAGGCAATGAATAACACCAAGTTTAAAATGTATTACCAGCCATTGTGCCACTGCTAGCGCCTACTGTGTAGGGCGCCAGCGTACGCAAATTAGTGCGATTACTAGTCGAAAATAACCGTTCGATTTCCATGGACCTGTACCCGATCCTCCAAATGAAAACGCAGCCCACGAGCAAGCACTACTTTTTCAGCATCGCGGCCTAAGCGCTGCATATTGGTGGGGGTGTCCTTATGGCTCACGCGAATAACATCTTGCTCAATAATGGGGCCATCATCAAGATCAGTGGTGGCATAGTGGCAGGTTGCGCCGATTAGCTTTACGCCCCGCTTATATGCTTGGTGATATGGCCGTGCTCCCATAAACGATGGCAAGAAACTGTGATGAATATTTATGGCACGGCCCTCCCACATTTCGCAAAGATCTGGGGGCAGGATTTGCATAAAACGTGCTAGTACAATTGCCTCTGGATTATGTTGCTCAACAATCGCGGCCACCTGATCAAAAGCTTTCCGCTTTCCCACGGCGTCTTTAGGGAAAGGCACATGGTGGAATGGAATTCCGTGATTTTCTGCAATATGGCGCAGATCATCGTGATTGCCAATAATAGCGGCGACTTCCATTGGATAATCGTTTTGGTCCACCCGGCCCAGTAAATCATGCAGGCAGTGACCTTCTTTGGTCACTAATATAACCGCTTTTTTAGGGTGCGCGGTATCCCAAATTCGCCACCGAGTTTCCGCCCCAAGCTCTTCGGCGATTAATCCAAAGCGTTCCTTTAATTCTGCGAAACTTACTTCAATGGAATCTGCGCGAACTGCCTGGCGGGTAAAAAACCATCCACTTTCAGGATCGGTGAAATACCCGGCCTCTGTGATCCAACCCCCAAGCTCAGCGATAAAACTTGAGAGCTTTGCCACGATGCCCGTGGAGTCCGGGCATCCAAGAGTGAGAACGTATTGGTGTTCGGTTGGCGAATTGGTGCTCATTGCGGGGATTTTACCCCAGGATCTCCTTCATGGCCTCACGGGTCTGGGTAATGCTGAGGTTGAGGAATTGCCCAAGTTGCTCATCGCTCATACCGGCGCTAATTAAACCAGCGGTTCGCACAATAAGATTGTCGTTATTTAGAAACGCAGTAATGTACGGATTGTCACTGGCGCGTTCAATGTCCGCATTTGGAGCGTCCATTTTCAACTCATATACAAGGTATTCATCTGTTACCGTAATATCCACCGGTACGCCGTGATCAGAAACATACACACGATCACCATGCACTGGAACATTTGCTAAACCAATACGCTGGAAAAAGCTCGCAACACGTTGCGGCGTAACAAACGGTGTGTCCTCCTTGGTGAGGTGTAGGGCGGGGGCGTCGGCGTCGGGAAGCAAACCGGTGAGCCGGGCAATTTCGGGGTGAATCTCAGGACAATCCTGCATTAGTAAGCTCCCTTCAGCGTACGGGTCAGATCAGCAGCCTGGCGCAACGACGTGCGCACAAAATTATGGAGTTGCGCCAATGTGTACGGAGTGCTGGCGTCAAGCACGGCCTCGCCTGCAACCTCCAGCGGAAGAGCCTTCATCCCTGGATTCTCTAGATTCCAACGATCGCAAGCGGCAGGATTAGCGGTAAAACCATCGGTAAAATGCACCATGGCGTTATAGATATTAAAGCCCGGATCATAGGCGAACGTTACTTGGTAGCCGTCTTGATGCACATGGAATGCCGTGCCATTAGCATTACTTTCAAAATCCAGATCCTCGACCCCAAGAACGATCGATAGCCCTTTTGTACGTAACGATAAGTCTGGTTCTTTTGCTTTATTTTTGCCTCTGGCCATTGCATCTCCTCAAACGCTGGGTATTTCGATTCCAAACCTAGCTTGAAGCAAGGTTGCTTACAAGGTGAGGAAGTGTGATAAGAGGCCAAAGGTTGGAGCTGTTGACTCCACAGTGGGGCTCATTGGTAGCAGCTTATGGACACTCGATGTAGCGGATTATGTACAGTACACGGCGGTTATTAAACCTAATTTGGGTTAACAGAAGCGATTGTCTGCTGTGCACCAAGCATTGATAATTAATTTCTTACGATTTCTTTTTTGCTAGTGCGATCAATGCATTAATAGCTAAAATGCAGCTCAAGAAAGTTGATAGTGCAATAGCGTATGCTAATTGCGTAGGTTGGGTATTGCCAAGTGCATAAGTTAGTTTTAAATAAAGAGCTACGATGATGGAAATCCAAGCAGGAATGCCGAGGAGCTTCACTAATCTAACTGATATTGAATTACTTGTCGTGCCTGAAAACTTTTTAGCCCGCTTATATGTTGAATGCAGGATAAGCGACGAGAATACTAGAAGCAAAAGAAATGTGAACATGTAAATCAATTCTGAAACAAGGGAAGCTTTGTAAAATGTCTCAGCGCTGGTAGTAGAGGTGCACCGAGGTCCACGGTATGTTTTGCTGCTTCGAAGACTTTGTAAGCCAAGAGGCAGTAAGAGTGGTGGTAAGAGTTGAATGAGCACCAACGTTGGTTTGGTCTTGATAATGACAGTGGGGCAGATTCCTCTGATCCACTACGGGGTGATTGACGTATTTGTATTACAGTGCTACCCGGGTTGGCGAGTGCTAATGAACAACATGTGCGCAGGAAGTGATTTTGGAGCTAAAGATCTCCTCAAAATAATCCCTCCTTAGGTTAGGTTGAGTGGTTGTAAGAATCGTAATAGAAAGCTGTTTAGTTTTATGCAGGTAGTGATATTGATTGCCCCCTAAAGTTCTACTCGGTGAATGATTTTGTTAGATATAAGTGCACGTCAATAGGTTTAATTTCAGCTAGTGCAGTGGGTGGACTGGTGGCAGTGGGGGTAGCTAGCGTTTGTGTTTAGTATGTTATTTTAATGACGGTAAGGGTATGGAAATCACTACTCTTCTGTCGAATTACTAAATTGATGTTCGTTTAGGGTATTGCAATGTCTCTGGGTGTATAGCGGACTTCTAGGGTTGTAGCTTCGAGGATGGGCGGTATAAAGTGCCAGGCAAAAACCAGGTTTTTCTCTTTTAATTTCTTAAATAATCTTGCTGCCAAATGCGTAGCTCGTAATAGAGAGGCTTACGGTGATTGAGTTAGTCGGCGTCGAAGTGGGGTACGGGAACAAGTCAGTTCTGTATGAGATTAGTTTTCGCGCAGAAATCGGAAGATGCTACGTACTTGCTGGCGCTAATGGGAGCGGGAAAACAACTTTACTAAAGGCGATCGTTGGGCTAATTCCTGTGAAAAAAGGCCTAATCTATTTTGGTTCCGAACAAGTTAAAGGAATACCAAGAATTGCGGGTAAAATTGGCATCGCATTAGGGCCGGAAATGTTGCCTAAGATGTTAACGGTTTCGCAGATAATTAATCTAAAGGGTTCGCTCGCCGAAGTTTCCATTAAATCTGCCGAGGAAGTTAGATCAATGCCGGGTAGCAAATTTCACCTTTGTGATAGACCATAGGCAAATGGTTGCTCGAACCTTAAGTCGGCAATCCGCGCGGAACTCACCACTCCATACCGTCCTTAATTATGGTGGTATGGATCCTATGGAAAATCTTGTACTCACTGCACTTGCGTCTGGCGTTACTGCTGCGGATATTCGGGCGTTGGTTTCGGAGGCGCGCGATCACGGAATTACTACTGTGGTTGTTCCGCCGCATTTGCTTCACGTGGTGGGTGATCAATCGGGCGTGCAGCCCAGCATCCGGATTATTTCTACTTCTGGTTGGCCGTCGGGTAATCATCATGTGCTGGTGAAGGCTGCTGAGGCCCGATTGGCGGTGCAAAGTGGTGCGGAAGGTGTGATTTTCGTTCCTGATTTGGGTCAGCTCGATAATCAAAATGCGCTGATTACGGAGATTGTTACTGTCCGCGAATCTGTTCCACATCCAGCTGCGCTAATTGTGGCATTACGCGGGCCAAACGCCAGTATGGTTCAAACGGCGCGGATGGCGGGTGCCGATCAAGTATTAATTATCGACGCCGCGCCCTCCGACATTGCCGGTATCGAAGGCCCAGCCTGGGCTAAGGGCTCCGACGAAGCCGCACTACTCGATGCGGGGGCAAACAAGGTCCTGATGGAAAGGGGGTAAAACTTTATTGCACAGGCGCCGGTGGTTGCGCTGGTTGCTGGAGTTGGCTGATATTTACGTTTTCGCCTTCGAGTTCAAGGTTAACGCCGTTTTCAACTACTTCAACTTTGGTGGTTCGGAGTTCTCCGCCGAATTCGTTGGCGCCGACTCGTAGTGATTGGGAGATGGCATCGGAGACCTCTGGCGGGAGGTCGAAGCCGAGGATGCTGGCGTTGGAAGCGTCTAGAATCAGCTGCCCGTTTTCTGCTCGGGGGCTAATTTCAAGGGTGGCGCTGCCTTGCGCAAGCTCGACGATAAGGACATTGCGGGCGGCGTCGGTACGCATGGCGGAGACTTTGACTAAGTCGCCGAGAATGCCTTGACTGCTGGCTTGTTGGGCCTGTGCGAGCAAGTAGTCTGTGGGCATACTGGTTGCCAATGTAAGGTTTTGGGCAATGGGGTTGGCATTGTCGGCAATGTTTAGCGACTTAACCTTAATGTGGGTTTCAGGGTTACCAGTTCCGCTTTGGGGGTTTAATGTGGAGGGCACATCGATTTCCACCTTCGGAACATTCTTAGTAACTGCGGAGAAAAGCAATGGTGTGGGGCCAAAAGATACGCTTGGCTGTGGATCCTGCTCGGTAAGACCAGAATTAGTGGCAATATTTTGTCGGAGTTCCTTCCCGACCATTGAGCGGACGCCGATCTCCGCTGTCACACAAATAACTAGGATTACCGCAAAGAGCACAGCCAGAATCTTTTTCATTCTCCGAGTATCCCGTAATACAGAGGATTCCGCTACATCATCACGCGTTAAGATTGCTTTTCGACGCCACTTTAGTGGCCGTTATCGGTGGGTTTACGTTGCCTAAGGTTTTCTAACATCAGCGAAAGTGCTGCAGAAATAATGCCAGTTGATACTGCGGGAGTTGCTTGCCAGTCGAAGGCGAAAACTCCAATCCCTAATAGCAGTGTGAGGGTAGCGAACAGGAGTATCGAGTAGCGTAGTGCCCTTTCCATATAGGCAATATTATATAAGTTCTGGATCTATTAGCGTTTAGCTCTTCCTGTGCTCGTTTTTCGGCGCTGTGCGATATGTCACCTGGCGGAAGTGGCGTCGGTGGCGGAAGTGGCGTCGAAAATCAATGAATGGTGTGCAATTGGTTACCTGGGGCTTGTCGCCGAAAACACCATCTTGTGTGCGATTGGTGTAAAAAGCGACATTTTCTAGGGTGAAATCACTAACTTTTGTCGCTAAATACACCAATTGGGGGCAATATGGTGTAAAAAACGACGTTAGATATGGATTCATTAATAGCTTGTCGCCGCAAACCCTGCTTTTCGATGCCGCGTCCCGTGCTGTTTGGGGTTTTAGGGTTGCTGGGATGTGTGGTGTTGGGAAACTTGCTGTGGTTTGCGCAGTGACCTGGTAAATGCCCATGCGGTGATAGCGAACAGCACTGGCGCGCGCCAGTTGGAAAAAATGACTGAGAATGCGGTGACCCATATACACATAGTGGTGGCCCACTGGTTGGCGTGAGAGCGCCTTGCCACATAGCATTTCGCATCTTCCTGCGTCCAGAGCACCAGTGTGAAAGCGGTTGCGGCGCAAAATACAAACACTCCTGCGGCTGCGAGTGACCTAAATAGAATGAGTACGAACGCTATGGCCAGGTACCCAATACCTAACATGAAAATATTTTTGTTTCGCATGAATCGTTAATTTCCATTAATCAAATTGGCAGGGGTGCTCTTTGTGAATGTGGGTGCTCTATGGGGTCCTATTCGAACCCATGAACACCCGGAGCATGTCCTGTTTAAATATACGCTCTTTCCCCAAAATCCTCGTTGTGCTTTTACTTTTATCGGTCGAGACAATCGTGCCGCTGGCTTACACTTTCTCGATCTAAAAGCTAGGCCACATACTGCCACGGAACGGTAAGAAGATTGTCGCGGATGCGGCGGCGCACGGGATTCAGGGGTACACCATCATTAATTAATAGCTGGCGTGCTTCTCGCCAGCGGATCCGCGGACCGTATGGTGCCCAACCTGCGGCACGGTCCCAGGCTGCGTCGGCTTGTTGGAGAAGATCGTAGATATTTTCGCCTGCTATATTGCGGTGGATCAAGGCTTTGGGGAGTCGTTCTGCAAGTTCTGAGGGGCGCTCGGTGTGGCGGGGGTCCCAGGCAAGCGTGAGGGATTGGGGCCCGGTGGCGTCGAGAAGCACCCAGGAGCAGCGTCGCCCAAGTTCATCGCATGTGCCTTCGACAAAGAAGCCATTGGGGGCAAGCCTAGAACATACTGTTTGCCATGCGTCTGTGACTTGGGAGGCGTCGTACTGGCGGAGCACATTGAATGCGCGTACGAGCGTGGGGGTGTAGCCGGCTAGTTCGAAACCGCCAAGTTCAAACCGAACGCCATTGCGTGGTGGTAGAACACGGTTGGGGTCGATTTCCAGGCCGATAACTTCAATATCTGGTCGGCTGCGTCGTAGCCACGTTGCCCATTCGCAGGTGGTGGTGTGGGAAGCGCCGTAGCCAACGTCAATGGCTAACGGGCTTTTCGAATGCATAAGTGATCGTTGAATATTTGATTCATACGTCATCCAACGATCACATCGGCGCAGCCTATTAATATTTGTAGTTCCGCGCGTTATTACCCCAATGGGGCCTTTGGAATGAAATCCTTGAGCGGTAAATGTAGCCCGCAAATTGTGGGCATGATCAGCCATTTAGAGGTTTTCAGAAATCCACTTTTCGGTAAGGGCGGCTTCATTGGTCACGAGTTCGCCGAGGGCATCGGCAACCTTTGGCTCAATGGCAGGGCCCATAAATGGGATGGTCACACTTACCTCATTCGCATACGTGAGTGTTGTGGTGTCACCTTCGCCGGAAATCGTAATATCGCCCTTAAAATCAACCGGTGCGCCCTTGACATCAGCTGTGTAATTGGCGGCGGTGGGGGAGGACACCGTGAACACACGCTTGATCTTTAAAGACTGGCTGATCATGGCGCGCACAGCTTCAGGCAGCAATTCCATTGGCATGATCTCATACAACACGGCTTCTGCGCCGTTTTCAGTTTGTGTGAAGGAGTGCACTTCGCCGGGTTCCGTGGACAGGTTCGCCACGTTGTACGCCCAGTAATCGGCGTTTGTTAGCGCAGCCACGACCTTTTCGGGGGCGTGGTTGATAGTTACAGAGTTTTCTATACGCGTAGCCATAACCAACAGACTACCGTTAGAGGCGTGATTCATTCATCGCTAGCCGAGCAACTCGCCGCAATACCCGACGCTACCCTGGACCCAGATGCCACATTTGCCCAGCTCACCACACTCCATCTTGGTGGGAAACCAGCACTTGCTGTGCGCTGCGCGACCATTACTGCGGCAGCAAACACAGTTTCGCTTCTCGACGCCGCGGGGGTACCGCAGTTAATCGTCGGCGGAGGCTCAAACCTGGTTATTGCGGATGGTGAGATTAATCTTGTTGCCGTAATCCTAGAATGTGACACCATTACAATCGATCGCTCTACCGGAATCGTCCGAGCCGAAGCCGGTGCAGTTTGGGATGACGTTGTATCGCTAACCGTTGAATCAGGTCTTGGGGGTATCGAATGCCTGTCTGGAATTCCAGGCTCTGCAGGCGCTACACCCGTACAAAACGTCGGAGCCTATGGTGTAGAAATTTCCGACGTTCTAACCCGAGTACATCTGTGGGATCGTAAACGTGGTGTTGATGAATGGGTGGATGCTAGTGCCCTTGAATTATCGTATAGATATTCTAATTTAAAGTTCACTGGCCGAGCTGTGGTGCTGGAAGTGGAATTAGCCCTAAATGTGGATGGTCTCAGTGCACCTTTGCGTTTTGGTGAACTAGTTCGAGTATTGGATGCCCAAGCTGGTGCACGTGTTTCAGCGGGACAGGTTCGTGAAGCTGTGCTTGCCTTACGGAAAGGCAAGGGCATGGTCTATGAACCAACCGACCATGACACCTGGTCTGCCGGATCCTTTTTTACAAATCCAATTGTGTCCGCAGAATCCGTTTCGCAGGTGCGTTCCGTAGCGGAGAGGCTTGGTGTTGCGGAAGGTATGCCTTGTTTTGAAGTTGATGGAGGTTGGAAGCTTTCTGCAGCTTGGCTAATTGATAAGGCCGGTTATACCAAGGGCTATCCAGGTGAAAGCGCCGCAGCTCGATTGTCCACGAAACATACTTTGGCGCTGACAAATCGCGGTAACGCAACCACAAACGATCTAGTGGAGCTGGCAAGGGATATTTGCCATGGTGTACATCAAGTATTTGGTGTGAAACTAGAACCCGAACCCGTGTGGATTGGGGTGGAAATCTAGTTCCTGGGTGGCCGTATCATCGAGTGGACATCCTTAGGGTGAATACTAAGGTGTAAACACTACATTTAAGCTTGGTGGTTCCAAGCAGTAATATTTCGTAGTTTTTGTTTTGGATATAGGCATTAGAGCTCTTCAAAAGTGAGAGCTCTTTGTTAAAAGTATGGGAGTGCGGATTTCTATTAAAGTTTGAAGAGTGAACCATAAAACCATGGCACAGTGATGTGCTGGAAATTAAAAAATCACGGGCTAAAATTACAGCTAGTTGCCATCGTGATTTAGGTTTTCACTTTTCTTTTCAATACTCCAAATGCAGACAAGACTGCAGATGGAAAAAATAATAGTGTGGGGCCGAGAATGGTAAAGTCTGAGTCTATTGAACCCATTCCAAGTGCGATTAACGAACAAATTATACCAAGTGATCCAATAATAAATCCAAAAAAGTTTTTTATTTTCATGGTTCCCACCAATTCAAATATATGTTACGCCTTTAAGCATTGACCCAGGTCAACGGCGGTGCCCACCTTTGGCAAGCTTTTTGTCCTGTGTCGCGCGACTGTAGGCGGCTGGAATTTGCCCATTCTGTCAACGTTATATTCGATCTTAAATGTAACCGCCTTGCAAGGTGGATACCCTGCTTTGAGACAATCCATCAACTCCTTCGAAAGTTTCGTTGTTTTTAGTTTGGCTGAGTTCACTCCTGTAGTTGTAAATGAGAGGAATGTGGAAAAGGAGCGTGTGAGGGAGAGTTTGAATAGCTTACGAAGCTGCAAGTCGACTCCTAGAAGTTGATGCGAGCTATTTAACTCTCGGCGGAAGTGGTGTGTCCACTTTAGGTATAAAAATCCAAAAAGTTCAATGTTTTTATCCAAATAGTTCGTTCTATATCAGTAAATCAGCCTGCAAAATTTATTTCGACCAGCAAGTATGCTAATTACAGTGACTATTGCCACAATATAATGATTGCGTTGTGAGCATTTGTTCTCATTAATGAGACATTAACTGGCAAGTTCCGTTATGGTCGGGCAATTATTGTATTTTTCAGTCGGGGTACTGTGACGAAAACAGTTGTATGCTCAGTATATGGCCAAAACCTAAGCAGGCATGAGGGATGTCTAAACAAGGGAGAGGTATATGAGAGCAACCCGAAACTTTGGGCAAGCAATTGGGGTCGCGGCGTCGATAAGCATGGTGGTGAGCGTGCCATATGCAGGAGCGCAAGAAGCGGGAGAGTGCCCGGCCGTGGAAATCGTCGCCACACGCGGGACAATGGAAGACAGTGTCGGGCCGCAACAATACGGAGACGCCCAAAGCAACGGCTTTGAAGGCGATACCCTAAGCCGATTTTTCCGCTACATGGAACAACGCCACGGCATCGAAGTTTTTGATGAAGTAGCTGTAACCGGAGTATCAGAAGGCGCATACCGAGCAGAGCCCGAACTACCCCAAGAAGTCATACATCCAGCCGAAAACGAAGACAGATTTACCGCAGCCACGCGACTTATTCTGGAACAAGGCTCAATAAGCACAGTTATAGAACCATTTATGAGCTTCCTGCGCTCAGTCTTCGATGGCGAAAATACCATACCTAAAGCAATGAATGCCGAGCACAACCAGCAAGGATGCGACCCCGGCATTATATTAGTCGGCTACTCCCAAGGGGCAATGGTACTGCAGCCATACGAAGAACAACTTGCCCAAGAAGGAAAACTCATTGGTTCACTCATGCTTGGAAACCCAGAATTAAAACTAGGCCATGCAGATGCAGGGCAACCACAACACTCCGGAGGACTATTCGCACTATCAAGCGCGCCACCACAGCAAATCGCACCGCGATACGAGTACTGCAAACGCAATGACTTTGTATGCGACACCTCGGCGGATGTCTCAGGGGGCATCGATATGCATCTTTCCTACTTTGACCCCGAATTACCCTACGACAGCAATGACGAAGCGGCGGCCGACATGGTCGCGCAGTGGGTAGAAACAGCGAAAACTAATTAACTTTGGCACAACGCTGGTGAGTTTCGGCCGACATGGGGTTTTGATGCTTGTTCTAATAAGCTTTCTGCCAAGCGAGCAGAAAGCAATCATGGATATCTAATGTGTGCTTCCTTGATCGCGCCTGAAAACGATGATGAAAATTAAGATTGAAACGATCTTCAACACGCCAGGGAAGGGGCGTGTAGTGCAAAGGCTAAGGGACCTAAGGTATGTAACTGCATACCTTAGGTCCTTGCCGGTGATCGTTGTTTATTCGTAGATCAGGATTTTAATGCGTACTGGCTCTGGTTCATTAACAAACTCAGCCATGGTTTCTTCTACTTGGATTGTCTGGTCGGGTGATAGTTCCCTTTGAGAGTCGTTTCTATGGGTGCAGGCATCTATTTTTTTGGGAGAGAACCATTCGACATAAGGCTTTGTGCCGTCGGTAAAAAGCACGCCAATACCGGTGTGGGTTTCCCAAATACTCGGATGGTGGTCAATGTCGTAGAAATCGGACTCGTCGAATCCTAGTTCAGTGGCATGTGGAACATAGGTGTATTCACAAAACACATAAGCTTTCTCAATAGGGGAGTCAAACACTTCGTTCAGTTTAAAACTATCGCGAGTAAGAATCACTTCGGCTAAGTCCTGGTCAATGTTTGAAAAACACCCAGTCAATGCTGCCATGCTCGAAATAACGGCCAAGAGTTTTGCAATATTCTTCATATCAAGATTAGGGATTATTTACGATTAATGTGCCGTCACGGGAGTATGGCTCACAAAGTTTGACAGCATCTGCATTAAGAATGGCGCGAAAGCTTTTAATATTACAAGTTAATTTGATGCATGTCACAAATTAAATAATAATGCTAATATATGCATGACTTTTCTTTCATTTAAAAGTTCGATTTTGCTTTTTCGGTAGATAAGAGTTCTTGCGTGGGCTTTTATGGCCGTTGAGGTTGTGAACATATAGGGCAAAAGTTCCATACCTACCAACCAGCGTTGTATGGATTTCTGCACGAAATGAGAGAGCTTTAAAAACATGCCCAAGCTTTAATCAAGTGCAGTATTGGTCACGGTTGGGATGCCGCTTTGAACCCTAGTAATCTTCCGTCCAGCTGTAGGTTTGGTTTGGGTATGCTCGGAACCATGGATGAGCGTTCAGTGTGCGAATGGGTTCCGGATCGTCGAATGGCATTTTGGATGAATCTTGTGGGCCTAGTGCTCACGATTGCAGCGTTCTTTGGTCTTATGTTTTTGTATTCGATGAACCGTGCGCAAGGCGTCTCATTGGTTTTTGACCCAGTGCAATTGGTTTTAAGTGTAGTGATACTGTTCGTTCTGTCGCTTGCGCTAGTGATTGTGCACGAGTTGCTTCATGGGTTTGCCATTCGAACTCTTGGACATAAACCAAAATACGGTGCACTTATGCTTGGAAAAGTGCTGCCGGCTTTCTACTGCACCGCCCCGGGTGCGATTTTCTCAAAAGCAGGATTTATTTATATCGCACTTCTTCCAGCAATTGTGCTCACAATCCTTCCGGCTTTGTGGATTGTTGTTGATTTTCCCGGTAGTGGTTGGCTTGTATTGCCTGCTTCATTTGTTTTCGGTGGTGCTATTGGGGATTTCTTTTTGGTTGGTCGAACACTTCGTACTCCGGCAGGCACCCGTGTTGAAGATCTTAGAGATGGGGTGCGGTTTCATCCGGCTTTATCGGAGGGTGTCCCAGGAGAAGGTGCCAATAAAGTCAACTGACGTATCTTTTACCCTTTCGCCTGTGTATTTATAGTGGTAGAGCAGGATTGCGCAATTGTAATTGTGTTTGGATTTCTGTTTTGTTAAGGCATGTTGGAATTCATCAAAATAGGATGTTCCCGCTAAAAGGTGTTCTAGTACTTGTGGCTCCGGAGAGGTAATAATTTCCATGAAATCCTCGTCGATGTCTTCGAGCCTGAATTTGGTAAGAAAATCAGATTGAGCACCACATTCGGAGTAGCTTAATTCTGTATATTCGTAAAATTCTTCTTCGCTTGCGTACGTGCCCGCCCAAATTGAAACGACTGCAGGTGCGGGTTCCGGGAAGTCCCAGGCTGCTAATGGATAATTGGTGCTTTTAGCAAGGAGAATGAGTTGCTCCCAGTTGTCGAATTTTGGGTTTATGGCGAGAACCATGTCGCGTGTTAGGGGAGTGAGTGTATGTATTAGCTCAGTTGCATAACGTGTGGCACGCGTTTGTCTGCTCGTTGAAATAAACGCAATAATCGTTTCGGATTTATCCATTAGCAGCTTTCCGCGTGAAGGGTGACATTGGAGAAGTTTCCCAATTTCAGGTCACGAGCTGAAATAAAGAAGTGTCCGATTCCAGTGTCGCCAAGCATAAGCGAAACACCATCGGTTTTTTCGATTGAGTCGATTTGAAAAAACATTTGTTGATCACTCCCAGGGGTGCGGGGGTCGCCTTGAAGGAATGATCCCCAACCAGGCCCAAAGAAAATGCCCCCAAGTTGGCGTGCGTGAATTCGTTCGAGCTTTCGCCTAGTCGGCCTCGTTTGCTCGAATGGCATTTTGATGAGTTCGAAATTGCTATCGGTGTAATTTGGCGGTTGGTCGCAGAGCCGTCCTTGGAGTGTAAAAAACCCGTTTTCAAATAGCTGAACGGTATTAGCAGAGGACCACTCAAGGTGGCCTTCTGGGATTTCTGTGGTGGGGAGTAATCGGACGTGGCAGCTTTGGTGCGGGGAGTCGGCTATAAAAAACTGCAGGAGTCCGCTTTGGGGAAAACTCGATTCCTTTGGGAGTTTTGGCAATGTGTTTAAGTTCAGCTGGGCAAGGTGCAACATTGGTACACCATTGCTATCGGCGGGCCATGGATACTGAGGGGAAATAAGTGCTGGCCCGCCAAGGCGGCTGCCACTTGCTGAAATATGCTCGCAAGTCTTGCTGTCTGAGTGTACCGGTGTTGGCGTAAGCACAAGGATTCGACGGCGATGTGCTTCTAATACGGTGATGTAGTTCTCGGGCACATTGCCTAAAGGGGGCTTGTAGATTTCAGCAGGGGAGTGGTGCACGATTGCCAGTGTAACCGAGCTAGTTTTCTGATTCTTTTTGAAGTTTCAGCAGCCGGAAACGATTAACCGCAGCCATAATTTCGTGGCGTCGGGGGCGTGCGTAAAGCCCTGGGTGTTCCCGATGCGGGGAGAGCATTTCCAAACCGAAATCATCCATATCGGCGCAAAGATCGTCTACCAGTTCGCGTAAAGTCCCGCCGTCGCACATTTCGGCGACGCAATCTAGGGCATGTGCAAGGCCTGCAGTTTGCGCGGCGTCGATAATCTGTGTGAGTGCGCCGAGGTGAATTGCTTCTTTTCCATAGCGGATTTCGTGTTTGCCTAAGGCTTTTGCGGGCTTTGTTTTGCCGGGAGCGTCAAGGCTCAGTGGGATCCTGTTTTCGATTTTGCCTATCTGCGGCTCGTTTGCTGCGGGCTGTTTGTCGGCCAGAGTGTGAGCTTTGGCGGTGACATCAGTGGGGATATAGGCGTCCATGGCGATAACGAGGTCGGCAACTTCAAAAAATGCGCCAGAGCCCCCCGCTACAAGAATGGTGGATACGCCAAGTGAGTTAAATAAAGGGCGTATACGCTGCACAAATGGGGTGATTGGTTCGCTGGTATCGGGGATGAGTTGCTGCATAAGCTCGTCGCGAATCATAAAGTTTGTTGCCGACGTATCTTCATCAATCAGGAGTGCGGTTGCGCCTGCCTCGATGGCTTCAACTACATTTGCTGCCTGGGAAGTTGATCCTGAAGCGTTGGTTGTATAGAAGTTGTGTGTGTTTGCGCCGGAGGGGAGATTGTTTATAAATGTTGAAATATCTACCCCGGTTACTGCGCGTCCGTCTTCGGAGCGGATTGCGGCAGCATCATTTCGGGTAATTACCCATTCGCGGCCGTCATTAGCAATATGTGAATAGACGCCCTGTTCGATGGCGCGAAGAAGTGTGGATTTTCCATGGAAGCCACCACCGATAATTACGGTAATGCCTTCAGGAATGGCCATACCAGTAATGGTTTGTCCACTCGGAAGTTTGAATTGAGTTTCTAAGGATGCTGGCGATTTGAATGGAATTGCGCCTTCCTGCAGGGGAAGATCTGAATCCCCGGATTCACGTGGCAGGATAGCGTCATTGCCAATAAACGCAATGAGTTTTTGCTCAATAAGCTGCCTGCGTAGCCATTCTTGGTCCCGGAAAAGTGTTACCTGTTCGGCAAGTTTTTCATGATCAAGATTATGGAAAAAAAGACTTTGTTCAACGATTTGCGGTAATGCAACCGTAAGCAGATGGGATGCTTCGCGGCCGCGAATTCGGCGGCCATTTGCGGGTAGTGCAACGGTGATTCGGGCTTCGATTGTATTCTCGGTAAATTTGATGCTTGTACGTTCTAGAATTGCCTGACCGAAACGGCCAATACTAATTCTTTTAAAATCGGCCGCAGCGTGTGCGAATGCACGCGTAAGAAAGTCGGCAGTTGCGATGCGCCCCTCGCTATCATTGACCAGGTGTTCGGGTATTTCTGCGGCCTGGCGGTCCACAATAACGCGCATTAATGAAGGTGGTGCATAGGGGTCAGATTGCACGCGGTCAATAGATAGTGTGATGTCATCTGCTATTGGATAT
This sequence comes from Corynebacterium freiburgense, assembly GCF_030408815.1. Classification (NCBI taxonomy): domain Bacteria; kingdom Bacillati; phylum Actinomycetota; class Actinomycetes; order Mycobacteriales; family Corynebacteriaceae; genus Corynebacterium; species Corynebacterium freiburgense. The sequence goes on from NZ_CP047355.1 coordinate 246,537, forward strand.
GAGCCACGGAGGCTTTTATATGCACCATAGTTTTTGCCATCAAGATTATGTAGTGAACGGGCCAGGTGAGAATTTGAATCATTACGATGTGAATGGTGGGGCATGCAGGTAATGGTACTCGCAGCAGCGCGTAAATCTTTGTAATAATGATCAAATACGCGATGCGCGAGCAAGCTTTTCTGCAATGCTCACCACCGTGACGTCGTAACGCATATTTGTGTGATGACCGAATTTTTAAGTATTAAAACATAAAAACAGTACATAGATTAGGTTATGCGTTCGCAGAAACTTTTGCTTTGGTTTCTCGATCAAGCAAACGTTCTTTCAGATCCGTGCCATAGCGGAAAGCGCCAGTTTCGCCGCTACTTTTAACTGCGCGGTGGCAGGGAATAAATAGCAGAGTGGCATTGTGTTCGCATGCCGAAGCTGCCGGCTGAACCGCATCTGGGCTACCTGCGCGCTCGGCGAGCTCACTATAGGAAATCGTTGTTCCCGCAGGTACTGTGCGCAGTGCATCCCACGCTGCCTCCAAAAAATCACCTGATTGCTGCTGTACGGGCACCTGTTCAATTACTTCGAAATTGCCGGCATAGTACTGCTCAACGGCGCCTAATACCGAAGCCGTAACAATATCGGAGTGCACAAGATGTTTGGGTCGAAGCTGTTTGTGAATCTGTTCCTGCAGTGCCGTATGGTCGTCGGTCCATCCGGATGCGAGTACCTTTCGATTTGCAACGATCACCGTAAAAGGACCGTCAGGGGTTTTGGTGGAGCTGTAGTATGCAGTGGTCAAGCGTTCCTCCAGAGACGTGAAGTGGAATACATGTTTGGTAAACGTCCGGCTTCCATGCCGGCCTTCTAGTGTAACACCCCTAAAATAGGGTGTTCTTTATCTACGCTTCGGCGTTTCGCCTTGGCCGAATATCAAGACTGTTAGGCGTTTTCTCGCCGAGCGAGCCACTCCTTATATGCCTTTAAAGCTTTGCGCTCTTGGAGTTGGCTTTCCAATAAAATCCGAGTGGGGGAGGTTTGCGGCCGAGGCTGCTTTCCATCGGCAACTCGCTGCAGTTGATACTGTACTTGAGCCATTTTTGCTAGTGAGGCAATTCCTTTGTCTTTAAACTTAGGCTCGGCAAGTGCCGGGGCCATTGTTTCCGCATTGCGCCATCGATTTGGCAGGTCGGGCATAACGGATAGGGCAGTACCAATGCCGACCATTGCGATCCCAGCATCGATTACGCGTTCGGCTGTGTGTCGGCGTGTGATGCCACCGGTCACCATGAGTGGCATAGGTGCGACCTTGTTAATCTCCTCTGCGAATGTAAGGAAATAGGCCTCACGATCCAGGGTTCGCTGGTCGCGTGTGTACCCCTGCATTGCCGGGCTTTCATAGCTTCCGCCAGAAATCTCAACCATATCCACACCCAGATCACCGAGCATTTGTACTACAACCGAGGCGTCCGCAACGTCGAAGCCGCCGCGTTGGAAATCAGCGGAGTTTATTTTCACACCAATGGCGAAATTTTCGGGGACTGCAGCGCGGGTTCGGGAGACAATTTCACGTAGTAATTTGCTGCGTCCTTGCAGTTCGCCGCCCCATTCATCGGCGCGGAGATTAGTTAGCGGAGAAAGGAACTGGGAGAGAAGGTAGCCGTGGGCGGCGTGTAATTCCACACCATCAAAATCAGCCTCGGCGGCTCGTGTTGCAGTAATAACAAAGCGTTCGATTACATCTTCAATTTCCGCTTGGGTCATTTCCTTCGGCATATCAAAACGCTTGGAATGCTGGCCCATATCCAGGGGCACGGCGGAGGGCGCGATCTTAATGCCGGGCATACCGCGTCCAATTTGCCTTCCCGGGTGACTAATTTGCATCCACACTTGGGCGCCGCCACTGTGCGCGGCCGCAGCCCATTCGCGGAAAGGTTCTAATGGTGCTTGGTTGTCTAAAATAACAGCCCCTGGATTTGTTAATGCGCGAGCATCTACCATGACATTGCCGGTAATAATTAGCCCAACGCCGCCGCGAGACCAAGTTTCATACAGCTGGAATAGTCGCGGATTGGGAAGGTGCTCTTCACCGCCCAGGTTTTCTTCCATTGCGGCTTTGGCAATGCGATTCCGGAGTGGCTTTCCATGACGCAACTCTAGTGGTTCAAATATTTTTTCGGGCTTGTTCTTGGCGGAAATATCAGTAATAAGCCGTTCGGCGAGGGTTTCCGCTGAAGCTGGATTCTGCCCTGTATACAGGTTACGGTCCACTACAACAAAAGGCCGCAATGGTAATAGATTCTTTTGATATATCAACCCCGTTTCCAGCAACTTATCTTCCAGGAACCAAGGTGCCTTCCAAGCAAAGCTATTCAGGCGTTCTTCTACATTTGAAAAAGCAGTTACTTTATAGCCTGCGAATGGTGAAGATCCATCAGGGTTTTTAGCTGCAAGAATAGCCGCCGGAGCGTGGCATAATAAAGCAAGGGGTTCGCCGGATTGTAGTCGGCGAGTCAGTAATGCGCCGGAAGTTTCATCAACGGCGAGGTCTTCCATGGGGCCGTGGCCGCCGGGATAGAACACGAGGTCAAACTCTTGTTCATTGACTTCTTCAAGTGGAGTCGGATGCAATAGCTCCGATTCAATGGAATCCAAGTATGATTTCACTGCTGCGCGCTTGGCTTTAGATCCACCGGCTATCCCTAGGCTTAATTGGTCGAGTGTTGGCGTTTTTCCGCCAGGGCTGGCTATTGTAATTTTCCAGCCAGCGGCGCTAAAAAGTCGGTGGGGCTCTGCAAGCTCTTCGGCCCAATAGCCCGTAGGATGCTTGGTTTCATCTGAAAGAGTCCATGAATCTGCGGCGGAAACTACAAATAGTACTGAAGTCATTGCACCATCCTATTGATTTCATGTTTCGCGCGGGGCGGTGATATGCGATCGTCTTCGAGCGATCAAGTTCAGAGCTTGTTTAATCCACGTCACTCAATCGTTTTTGGGTGTGGTTATTGGGCCCCGCAACCTTGGGTTTTGGGGCTGGTTTTCGTTTGTGGGTTACAAGGGTGGTTTGGGCGGTTGATCTGGGGGGGGCGTGCGATGGAGGTTTCGTAAGTCATGGATGTGGGCGTTGTATTGGTCGAAGGTGTTGCCAAAGCGCCCCATTCCGTGTCGGATCGGTGGGGTTGTGTTGTCGTCTTCTGGGGTTTTCCCGGAGTGTCTTGGCGGCATTGGTAGTCCGCATAGCCCGGCTAGTGGGCCTTCGGGAAGTGTGATTCCTAGGTTCCGTTGGCTTTTGCCAATTCTGGGGTCGGTGTCTTCCCAGCTCACATGCCCGTTCGGGGTGATGTGGGCGCGGAGTTTGCGGTCGGTTTTCATATTGTGGTGGTGCCGGCATAAGCATTGTAGATTTGCCAAGCATGTCCAACCACCAGCTTCAAAGTTGATTACATGGTCGATGTCGCATCGTTCGGCGGGGATCATGCATCCGGGGTATCGGCAGTGGCCGTCGCGGAATCGGACCAGTGCTTGCAGGATGGGGCTGGGGTCGTGCACATCTCGGCAGATTCCTGCGTACTCGAAGATATTTCGGTAGCGGATCCGCATTTGCTGTAAACGTTGGGTGTCTAGCGTTGTGTCAGCTTTGCCGGTCCCGGCGAGTTCATCAACAATGATGGTTGCTTCGGGTGCAGCGTGGCCGACACCAAAGATTGTGACGCTTGTGGCTTCTGCTTCCCCGGTTAGCAGGCGAATAAAAGCGTCCACCTCGGGAATGTGTTCTGCATTTGCGACGGCCTGTACGTGCCGGTTTATCATTGCTGCTGCGGTGGCATCCACCTCGGCGCTTACCGTCCACATCCCAGGTTGCGTGCTTTTTGCACACCGAAAATCTGGGCGTCCAACCGGGGTGCCAATAGTGCCGGTGTCCTGCAATTCACATTGCAGTAGTTTTCGTAGTGCGCGAGGTGAGGGAAGGTGCTGGCTGCAACGTTTTGGGGTGAGCGCTCGCACCAATACCGTTTCCATCTGCGCCACCAAATCGGCATCCGGAACAGCTGGCAAATCCTGCAATTCCGCTTCCATCGCGCACGCCATAGGCACGCTAATAAGTCCTTGTTTGAATGCGATTTTTGCGAGATTCGGAAAATGGCAGGCTAGCCGGTGCACAAACCCCAACATCAACCTGATCGTGCGTCGCGAGGCAACTACCCCGTCAGCTTGTAGTTGGGCAACAAGTTTTCCCAGGTCAATTCGATCGAATTCAACAGTTTCGACATGATAACGGTAAAACTCGAATTCTTCGATATTAAGCATCCTGGTTCGCCGGCCTGTGAGGTTATCCTCAGCTTGAACACGGAAATATGCTACGTCCACGGATACTCCCACCACCTGTCATGCTTATTGCCCCAACCGAACCTTATAGCATTCATTCTACCTTGAGGGCACTCCTACAGCAAGGGTAAAGCCGCAGGTCAATGGCCGAAATTAAACTGAGCACGGCGTGCCGTGCATTGCTGTATCGGCATGTATAGCCCACTATTTGCCGGCCGCTACTCATCTTCCGTTCGAAGCCTGCTGTCCGCCAAGTAACCACACTGCCTAAAGGTCATGTGTAGTAGTATCACCCTTGCTGTAATCATGTGCATCTGATTAAAAATCATTAAACTCGCATCTTAAAGGCTTAGAATCGGCAAATAAATTGCGTACAAAATGCACCCAAACAGGGGTGTTTGTGAACTTGTTCAGGGGTCTAGGTTGATCTTTGATTTACGGCGTTTGGGTTTTGCGGGCGCTGGCTTGAGTATCCCTGAACTCGCCGATCGGAGGCAATGTGGACTAAGGTTAAAAGATTTTTCCGGGGCTGCCTTTTCTAGGCCTTTGATAGGATCACCCTCTTGAGCTGGTTACATTTTTATCTCCACTGCCACAAATGCATAGACCAAGCCCTTTGTTAAAAAAGGGATCATGTAGCAGCGCTTACCGTATCAGTCTCAATAGTCTCGCTGTTCACAATGGCCCCGAGTGGTCACTAGATAAACCACCAGATAGTTCTCAGTCTTCTTCTCCGGCCCCACCCAGCGGGTTCTCCCGCTTGAGTAGGCTATCTTTTAGCTCCGGCCCATAGAGAAAACCGCCGGTAGAACCATTTTTCGGCAGTACCCGATGGCACGGTATTAATAATGCTATGGCGTTATTGGCGCAGGCGCTGGCTGCTGCCCGTGCGGCTCGGGGGTTTCCTGCGGAAGCGGCAAGGTCTGAGTAAGAGACCGTGGTTCCTGCGGGCACAGCGCGTAGTTCGCTCCAACATCGTTCAATAAATGCTCCTGATTTCTGGTGTATAGGAATCGTGAGTGTCGCATCGTGGTTGCCGTCGTAATAGTATTTGATCGCAAGTGAAACAGGACGCACGATTTCCGTATCGTGGCGGAGGTCAGTGGGTTTCAGTTCGGGGTGTACGCGTGAGAGTAAATCGTCGGTGTCGGTGGTCCAGCCAGCAGCAATCACCTCGCCTTCTAGGAGGATTACGGTAAAGGGGCCGTCTGGTGTTTCAACGGTGTCAAAGTATGCGGTGGTCATGCTTGCCTCCAGATGTGCATGGCTGCGTAGGATCGCCACGGTGCCCATTGTTCGGCGATTTGTGCGAGCCGTTTATGGTCGTTTTCGTATATGAAGCCAAGGTTGCGCGCCCCAGCGAGTAGGGCAACGTCGCCTTCAGGCCAACTGTCGGGGTCGTTGAGTGTTCGCATCATAAAGTACCGAGCCGTCCATGTGCCAACCCGCGGCAAAGCGATAAGTTGTTCGAATAAGTCATTGCTATCGATGCGGAGTTCTCCATCTTCGAATGCTTGCATGGCTGCAATCACTGCCCGTACAGATTGACGAGGTAACCGCAACGCCCGATCGGGATTCAAGGACTCAGGATCGGGGATAGCGGCAATAATTTGTGCTGGCGTGGGAAAGCAGTGCGATAATCCATTAAAACGCGAGGAGTATTTCGTCCCGGCTACCATCGCCAGCCTGGACAGGTGTTTTCGCGCTGCCGCCACCGATATTTGCTGCCCTACCAGCGCCCGCATCAGCATTTCGTGCGCGGATGCGGCACCGGGAACGCGGATGCCCGGAATGCTGGCCAACTCGCCCAAGTGCTTATCGACGGCCATCGGGTCGGCGTCCAAATCGAACATGCGGCGGATGCAGGCGATGGCGGCAGAGGCGTCGGAAAGATTTGCGAGTTCAAGGCCAGCCAGGATCCGTCCATCTTTAGTGATCGAAATTTCTATCGCGCCAGGTCCGCCGGGCAAGGCAACGGTACGCGCGTAACGCCGTCCGAAAACATCTACGACCTCAACACCAGGAATCGCGCGAGCAGCCAAGAACTCCAATAATCCGACAGCATCAAAGGGCTGCCGTACCGCAAGTTCGATATTCAGTGCGCTTGATGCGCCGCGTTTCATATCGCTGGGGCAGGAGCCAAACGTGATACGCATGGTGTCGTTGAATTGCCGAACGGAGCCGAACCCGGAGGCGAACGCGACGTCGCTAAGCGGAAGGTCTGTGCTGGTAATCAGCGTGCGGGCTACTTCGGCGCGGTGTGCACGTGCTAATGCGAGCGTGCCCGCGCCATACTCGGAAACCAGGATGCGATGGAGCTGCCGCGATGAATAGCCGAGGCGAGCGGCGAGCCCGGAAACGCCTTCGGAATCGACAACACCTTCGGTAATAAGTCGTAGCGCTCGGGCTGCCGTGCCAGAGCCCGGAAAGCCCGGCAATGCATTGGGTACGCATCGCTTACATGCTCGAAAACCGGCTTCTTGTGCTGCGGCGGCGGTGCGGAAGAAGGTGACGTTTTCGGGTTTTGGTGTGCGGGCTGGGCAGGAGGGGCGGCAATAAATGCCCGTTGAGCGGACGCCAGTGTAGAACAGGCCGTCGAACCTAGCGTCGCGTGCCTGAATCGCCGCATAGCGTTGGCGAAAACATGAATCCTGCTGCATGCGGCCAGTGTAAGCATGATGCTACGTGGCGTGCTGGCGGAAATCGGACACTTACTTCTTGCCGTAGCGTTGAATTAATTGAGCTTGGACTTCGCGGCGTCGGATTTTGCCGAGCTGGTCGCGCGGCATTTCTTCAAAGTGATAGAAAGTGCGTGGAACTTTGTATCGGGTGAGCAAGCCTCGGCAATATTGCTTTAGAGCGTCGGGATCCATAGCGGCACCTTCTACCAGGGTAATTGCGGCGACCACGTTTTCGGATCCGTCTTCACGGGGGAGACCTACTACTGCACAGTCTTCAATATCCGGGTGCCCGGTGAGTACATCTTCCACTTCGGCGGGGTAGACATTAAAGCCACCAGTAATAATTACTTCTTTAATACGGGCAACAAGGCGGATAAAACCGTCTTCTTCCATAACACCAACGTCGCCTGTGCGATACCAGCCATCGTGGAAGGATGCTTCGGTGGCTTCGGGTTGATTAAGGTACCCTTTAAATACTTGCGGTCCGCGAACCAGTACTTCACCCTCTACGCCATCATCTTGGGTTTCGTCGAGATTTTCGGGATTAGCAATACGAACCTCGGTATCGGGGAAGGGAACACCAACATAGCCAGGTCGGCGACTCTGAGTCATAGGATTGCCAACAATAATCGGAGAGGTTTCGGTGAGGCCGTAGCCTTCAACGAGTAGCCCGCCGGTAATGCTTTCCCAACGTTCAACGGTACGTACTGGCAAGGTGGAGGCACCTGAAAATGCATTGCGAACGCCGGTTACGTCAATGCCTTGTTCGAGCGCGGCGTCGACAATCTTTTCATAGAGCGTTGGCACGCCTGGAACCCAGGTGGGGGTGCGCTTTTTCATTATTTCCATAATGAGCTTAAGGTCCGGCGCTGGTAGGAGCATAATTTCTGCACCAACATATATGCCAAGGGTGGCCACCATTGTGAGGCCGTAGGCGTGGAACATGGGGAGTGCGCCGAGCATGCGTTCGTTTTGCTCGCCTAGGCCTGGTACCCAAGCCTTACCTTGAAGCAGGTTTGCAAAAAGGTTGCCGTGGCTTAACTGAGCGCCTTTAGGGGTGCCCGTGGTACCCGAGGTGTACAAAATCAGGGCGATACTATCCCGCGTAACGTCCTCGTGAGAGGTAATGTCGTGGCCATCGCCGCCAATGGCCCCGCTGAGAAGAGTTTCCCACGGAACAGTATTAGGAGCAGGCGCTGTAAGTTTCGCACGTGTTTTCCTAATGGAAGGGATAGGGAGTTTTAACGCAAGTTGTTTGGTGCGCGGCATCGCCATAATCATATTGACAGATACAATTGTCTCAAGATCGGTGGTATCACGAAGCCGTTCAAGTACAGGGGCTGCTTTGTCCCAACAAATTGCCACCCGTGCACCATGATCCGCAAACGGGTGTTCGAGCTCATGGGCGGTATAGAGTGGGTTATGTTCCACCACGGTGGCACCAAGTTTAAGTACTGCATAGAAAGCAATAAGGTGCTGGGGACAGTTTGGCAACATAATAGCCACACGGTCACCTGGGCGAACACCAAATGCTTTAAGTCCTGCAGCTGCGCTGCGAACCTGGCGGTCCATTTCGGCATAGGTTTGGGTCCTGCCAAAAAAATAGGTGGCGTTTTTGTCAGCGTTGACGGCGAGGTTGTTATCGTAAATATCTAGGAGGGTGGTTTCGCCGTAGTCAAGGGAGTGGGGTGTCCACTCCGCATAGTGTTCGAGCCAGGCCTTTGTCTCTGTTGCTGACATGTACCGTGTCCCTTCATAAAGCCTGGCAAGTTACCCAGGCGTAACTTCAATAAGATTAATTCAGTCTTACCATGAGCTTATTGTGCACGTCGCGGCAGGGTAGGGCGTGGAGACACAACTACACTTAAAAAACATGCGTATAGCGATGATTTCCATGCATACCTCTCCATTACAACAACCCGGTACTGGCGATGCTGGCGGTATGAATGTATATATATTTTCTACGGCCTGCGAGTTAGCCCGTCAAGGCGTGCAAGTGGATGTATATACACGTGCTACTCGTCCAAGCCAAGGGGAAGTGGTGCATGTAGCACCGAATTTCCGGGTGATTAATATAGCCTCCGGCCCTTACGAGGGTTTAGATAAAGAGGAATTACCTACTCAGCTTGCAGCGTTTGCGGGTGGTGTTTTGGTGTATGCCCGGCATCATCAATTGACCTATGACGCATTACATTCGCATTATTGGTTGTCAGGTCAGGTGGGGTGGTTGCTCCGTGATGTATGGCAGATACCGCTCGTGCATACAGCCCATACCTTAGCGGCCGTGAAAAATGCCTATCGTGCTGAAGACGATACTCCCGAGACCGAAGCACGACGTATTTGTGAACAACAACTCGTGGATCATGCTGATGCACTAGTAGTAAATACCCAAGAGGAAGCCCTTGAACTGCAGTATCACTATGATGCAGTGGCAGAAAAAATCACTGTTGTGCAACCTGGTGCGAATATCGATCTTTTTCATCCTGGGAATGATCGCGCTACTGAGTTTTCACGCCGTGAACTAGGTATTCCTTTGGACGCCAAGGTTGTGTTATTTGTTGGGCGTTTGCAAACATTTAAGGGTCCCCAGGTGCTTATTAAGGCAACAGCGGAGCTTTTTCGGCGGGATCCAAACCGTAATTTACGGGTAATTATTTGCGGCGGGCCTTCCGGGCAACATGCCACACCAGAAACCTATCAGGAGCTGGCACGAGAATTGGGCGTGGCGCGGAGGATTCGGTTCTTGGATCCGCGGCCACCAGAAGAACTGGTGACCTTATATCGCGCTGCGGATATTGTGGCGGTGCCTAGTTATAACGAAACATTTGGGTTAGTTGCAATTGAAGCTCAAGCTAGCGGAACTCCTGTAGTTGCCGCACGTGTAGGCGGATTGCCAATAGCGGTGGCTGAGGGGGAGACGGGGTTGTTAGTGGAGTCCCATGATCCACTTGATTGGGCGGATGCATTGGCCCAACTCCTCGACGATAATGACACCCGCATTCGCATGGGTGAGGACGCAGTAGACCATGCTCGGCAATTCTCATGGTCTAGTACCGCCAGCAATTTAGTATCCTGCTATACCCAGGTAGTTAGCGATTCTGTAGATGCTCACTACGATCGGTGTGGCCGCACTTAATATGCTTTTCGACGACCGCGCCTTCCGCAAGGTGGCACCTATACCCAACGTGCACGGGCGGGAAGTGGCAGAATCGAAGACATGACTACTGGAAAGTTAATTCTCCTCCGCCATGGTCAGAGCGAATGGAATGCTTCCAACCAGTTCACTGGTTGGGTTGACGTTGCCCTGACGGAAAAAGGCGAAGCCGAAGCGAAGCGCGGCGGCGAACTCCTGCGCGAAGCCAATATTCTTCCTGATGTTGTATACACCTCGTTGCAGCGTCGGGCTATTGCCACTGCACACATTGCTCTTGATGCGGCAGATTTATTGTGGATCCCTGTGGTTCGCGATTGGCGCCTTAATGAACGCCACTATGGTGCACTGCAAGGTTTAAATAAAGCAGAAACCAAAGAAAAGTACGGCGACGATCAGTTTATGGCGTGGCGTCGTTCCTACGACACGCCACCACCACCGCTGGAAGACGATAGCGAATACAGCCAGGCACACGATCCCCGCTACGCACATTTGGACAAGGTTCCAAATACTGAATGTTTGTTGGATGTAGTAAAGCGTTTTATTCCTTACTATGAGGCAGAAATTCTGCCACGCGTGCTTGGTGGGGAAACCGTACTGATTGCCGCCCACGGTAACTCACTGCGTGCCCTAGTCAAGCACCTCGATGGTATTTCTGATGAAGATATTGCAAACCTGAATATCCCTACAGGAATTCCGTTGGTATACGAACTCGATGCTGAGGGTAAGGTCCTTAACCCCGGTGGCACCTACCTTGACCCAGAGGCCGCTGCTGCTGGCGCCGCAGCCGTAGCTGCTCAAGGCCAAAAGTAAACGTGCTGTATTTCCTCCTTGGCGTGGCGTGTACAGCCATTGCCTGGGCTTTGTACCGCTGGCTCCTACGAGGGATCCGGCGGCGCATTCTTCGCCGCCGAAAGGCGGCAACCCTGGCTGATAATCGCGTTAATACCGTGAGCCAGGTGCTACACCTTGCAGTGCAAGGTTCCCCAACGGGAGTTACCGTAGTTGATCGCAATAGTGACGTTATTCTTTCCAATGCCCGGGCACACGATATGGGCATTGTGCATGAGCGCACTATTAATCCCGACGTCTGGGTCGAAGCTTCCAAGGTTTATGAGGACCAGGAAACCCGAGAATTGTCTATGGAGCTTCCGCGGCGCAGAGGAACAACGCCAGTTATTGCGGTACGGGCTGTGATTAAACCGCTGACACTAGTGGATTCGCGATTTGTCATTGTATATGCGACCGATGAATCCGAAAATGTGCGTATGGAATCCGCGCGCCGGGATTTTGTGGCTAATGTCTCACACGAGCTCAAAACTCCTGTTGGCGGGATGGCCCTCCTCGCCGAAGCTCTTATTGAATCAAAAGACGACCCTGAGACTGTCGAGCATTTCAGTACTCGCCTTATGAAAGAGGCGCACCGAATGGCCGATATGATCACTGAGCTTATCTCCCTATCAAAGCTGCAGGGTGCGGAAGCGTTACCCAATATGGAACCCGTCTATGTCGATGAAATTATCGATGAAGCCATGGCACGAAACCAACTCGCCGCAGAAAACGCCAATATTGAAATGACGCGTGATAAACCTGGCGGATTGCAAGTGAATGGTGATAAGAACCTCCTGGTGACCGCGGTAGCTAACCTGATTGGAAATGCGGTGAATTACTCTCCGCAGTCCAGCCCGGTAAAAGTGAGTCAGGAGCTAGTCGATGACGATACGGTATTTATCCGGGTGGCAGATAGAGGAATCGGCATTGCCCCTGAAGACCAGAAGCGCGTTTTTGAGCGCTTCTTCCGTGTGGATAAAGCGCGGTCTCGTTCCACTGGTGGCACTGGTCTCGGCTTAGCGATTGTAAAGCATGTAGCCGCTAACCACGGTGGTCAGATTTCGTTATGGTCGCGGCTCGGTTTTGGTTCGACTTTTACCCTTGAACTCCCGCTCTACCAGCCAGAATCCCGGACTATAATGGGCAATGATCTCGGTGAAGATCTTACGCTTCCAGAACCAGGCTAAAGGATTGCTATGACAAGAATTCTGCTCGTTGAAGATGAAGAATCTTTAGCGGAGCCGCTTGCTTTCCTCTTAGGCAAAGAAGGCTTTGACGTGGTGATGGCTGCGGACGGTCCCCAGGCTCTCGTAGAGTTCGAAGCCCACGACATTGACATTGTGCTTCTCGATTTAATGCTGCCTGGTATGTCGGGGACTGAAGTCTGTAAGCAATTGCGTGCAGTATCAAGTGTTCCTGTGATTATGGTCACGGCGCGTGATTCGGAGATCGATAAAGTTGTGGGCTTGGAACTTGGTGCAGATGATTATGTAACAAAGCCGTACTCTTCGCGAGAGTTAATTGCTCGCATTCGGGCTGTGCTGCGCCGAGGTGGGGAGAGCGAACCTGAGCAAGTTTCTAGCGATGTGCTTCATGCTGGAAGGGTAAGGATGGATGTTGAGCGACACACCGTCGCCGTTGCGGGTACCCCCGTAAACCTCCCCCTAAAAGAGTTTGATCTTCTGGAATATTTACTGCGAAATGCCGGCCGTGTGCTTACCCGCAGTCAACTGATTGACAGGGTTTGGGGTGCAGATTACGTCGGTGATACGAAAACTCTAGATGTGCACGTAAAACGCCTGCGTTCGAAGATTGAAAAGGAACCTTCGAACCCACAGCATCTTATTACAGTTCGGGGTTTGGGATATAAGTTTGAGCCGTAGACTTCACATGGAAGGCATGGAAATCCCCAGTAAATAAGTGGTGCGAAATTAAATTTTGTGCCACTTCCATGAGGGTTCTTTAAGGTTTCTGGGGAAGTTTGGCGGGCGAATCCTAGCGCAATGGGAAAGCCAAAAAGGACATAGATGTCAGCTTTGGGGGTCTTTTATTAATTCTGGCATTAAAATGAAAATTCGCAGCGTAAAGGTGGCAGGTAGCGTGCCATACATTGTCATAGCTGAAATGTTGCCATGCGGAGTTAGGGGGTATTCCATGGAATTTTCTGAGATTGTCACATGTCGTAGATTTAGCTGAAAGCGCTTCTCAACGGGGGCTTGTGGTGGTCATGTCCACAGCTCAGGGATAGTGCTGCACCTTTGCTATTTTTATTTAGGAGAGGTCATTGTTTTTGGATATTGCGTTCCTCATTCGGTGTTCAATTTTTATATTGGATGCACGGGAGTAAACCTTATTTCTATTTTTAAAAAGCGAAAAATGTATTTACGATTCGTGCTTTCGGTCAAATTTTTGGAATTTGTTAAAATATTGGCTTTTGAATTTTTTTGGAAGGCGGTAATTCCATGAAGATTGCGAGCATTCTACTAATGTTTTGTAGTCAATATATATAATCCTTATGAATTTTTGAGATTTGCCTGAGTTGCGGGATGTATTGCAAATGCACTTTTGTCTTGTATTGTTGCCCGTTTCTTGCAGTGAGCTACTAGGACTTCGTATGCGGAATCGCCCATCAGGGTGCGTAATTCCTGCTCATGGGTGATCCAGATGGGATCTGGGGAGTTATGACACGCCGGTGCTGTGGTGCAATACCAATCAAAATCTTCACCACCATTTCCCCAGCCTCGACGGTTATATTCGGTAATTGTTGTGCGTAGTATTTCTACTCCATCTGGGCGTTCTTCATAGGCTTCAAGCCTTCGCAGTGGCAGCTGCCAGCATACCTCAGGTTTCACCACAGTAAGCTCTTCACCTGCGGAAATAGCCCATTGGTGGAGGGCGCAACCAGCGCCTGTCGGCCAGTTTTCCCGGTTGGCAAAAATGCACGCGCCGTCGACAAGAATTGTTTTTAAGGCTGGTTCCGGGTTGCCTTCATCATCATCGAGCTCGTCCCATTCCAGCCAAGGCTCCAGGTCATCCCATGTTTCTGTGTTGTCTGGGCGGTGCTGCCAGAAGCGTGCGGGCATGCGTTGCGCGGCGTCGGCAAGTTGTTCACGGTCTTCTTCATCACAAATAAATGCGCCATGGATGCAACAACCCACAGTATGATTAGAAGCATCGATACCTTGGCAAGTTGTGCTAAATCCACAACGCCAATGGGATTCTAACCATGTTAAATCACAAGAGAATATATGCAGTGGGTCGTCGGGATTGGTAAATTCAAACCAGTCGCGCGGAAAGTCTGGTGGTAATTCAGCTCCAGATCGAATTGAAGCAGCGGCTGGGGACCTTGAAGGAAAACCAAGATTAATTGAGCGGCGATTCACACTTGGTAACGGTAGACCGTCTAACCTTAGTCGTGTGAGATTAGGTGTATTGGATGTGGGCAGCAACACGGTTCACTTAGTGGCTGTGGATGCCCGCCAAGGCGGACACCCGACTCCGATGAGTGATTGGAAAACTAGCCTGCGGTTAGTGGAACACCTTGACGGAGACGGAGCCATCGATGAGAAAGGAAGGAAGAAGCTGATCAAGGCCGTAGCAGAAGCAAAGGATCTTGCCGAGACTCTCGGTTGTGGGGACCTTATGCCCTTTGCGACGTCTGCGATCCGCTCTGCTGCTAATAGTGAAGCGATCTTAGACTCGGTTGAAGCAGATACGGGTATTCGGCTTGAGGTCCTCTCAGGCAAAGACGAAGCCCGCCTCACGTTCCTTGCGGTTCGCCGTTGGTATGGTTGGTCCGCAGGCCGCATCACTAACCTAGATATTGGTGGTGGATCACTTGAGCTTTCCACAGGGACTGATGAAGAACCTGACGCCGCATTCTCACTTGACCTCGGCGCTGGACGGCTTACCCATCAGTGGTTTGATACTGATCCGCCAGAGCGCACAAAGGTCAATGTTCTCCGGGATTATATCGATGCCGAATTAGTGGAACCGGCTCGAGTAATCCGTGCTTGCGGTACGAGTGATCTTGCCGTGGGTACTTCTAAAACTTTTCGTACGTTAGCAAGGCTTACGGGTGCCGCACCGTCATCCGCTGGGCCGCGAGTGACTCGCACTCTTACAGCACCGGGCTTACGCCAGCTCATAGCTTTTATTTCCCGCATGACTGCTGCTGATCGCGCAGAACTTGAGGGTGTGAGTGCCGACCGTTCTCACCAGATTGTCGCAGGTGCTCTGGTGGCGGAAGCGGCTATGCGGGCATTAGGTTTGGAACAACTACAAATTTGTCCTTGGGCATTGCGTGAAGGCGTTATTTTGCGCCGTATCGACAAGGGATTGGACTAGAAATCATGAGTGAAAAGCAACTCACCGTCGCCGAATTGATGGAGCGCGCTGCAAAAGAAGGTCGCGTTGAGGCTCCGCGCCGTCGTCGCCGCAGCCTAGAAGAAGGCGGTGTGTCTGTTGCGGAGTTGACCGGCTCGATCCCTGTTGTTAAGGCAGTACCTTCTGATTCTCGCCACAGCGCCGAGCCTATCGACGCCCCGTTCCCGCGGCAGCCAAAACCTTCGGCTGCAAAGGAAAAGGAGGCTTCGAAATCTGCTGAGTCAACGGAAACCTCAACACCGCAGGACCATGGCTCTTCAGTTGGTGCAGTCACTACGGCAGGATCGGTAGCCTCCGCAACCGCAAAGTTGGCGGAACCAAAACCATCAGTAGATTCCTCATTTGATACTGATAGTTCAGATACGCCACCGTGGATGACCGATACTTCATCAATATCGGACGGCACCGAAGAAGCATCAGAGTCTCCGGAATACACGTCCGAATACTCTGACACTCCTCCGTGGCTCTCCACATCTTTGCCAGAAGAAGAAACCACAACGGATCTTCAAGAAGATGACACTCCGCCATGGATGACCTCAAGCACAGCCAGCCCGGAAGAGGAAGAGGAAACACCTCCGTGGCTGATCACTACACCTGAGCCAAGCGCGCTGCAAGAAGAAGAGGAAGAGGAAACACCTCCATGGCTTGCCGCTGCTTTAGAGGAAAAGGAAAAGCAAAAGGCTGAGCAGTCTCGCGAATATGAGGAAACTCCACCGTGGATTATTACTGAGGCTGAAGAGGAAGCTGCAGCCAAGCAGGATGATGATATTCCGCCATGGATGATAGGTTCCACGGACGCCGCTGACGATGCTGAGTATCAGGATTCCTTTGCTGAGGAAACTCCACCATGGTTGCAACCTGAGCCAGTATCACAGCCTGAGCCGGAACCTGAAGACATTGCCGAAGAATCACAGGTGCCAGGTGCTGCCGCTGCATCCACGCCAAGCACTGATAAGACCATGGTCATTAGCGTAATTAATGAAAATGATCCGGTGCGGCTTACTACTGGGGCCTTTGAGGCAATTACTCCAGACCAGGCTGCGGCTGCTGCGGCGTCGTCTTCGGGGGCGTCGGCAAGTACCGCGCCGCATGCTGAAGAAACCACACAAATGCCTGTGGTGGAAGACGAGCAAGAAGACTCCTACGCTACTGAAGCGGTTGATGAGTCAAATATTGAGCGCCCCGACCTTGCCTCGGTGATCCCTATGGGTGGTCAAGCCAATATCAAGGAATCCAAAAAGCGCGATCGCAAGAGCAAAGCTGCAAGCCCATCAGATATTCCCGGCCCAAGCCGAACACCCGGGCCTAGTCCGACACCAGGTCCGGCGTCGGCTACGGAAACTCAGGTGCAGCCTGCAGTGGAAACCCCGATCCCAGATCCAAATGGTATTCCGGAGGCAAAGCCGCTGCCTGTCAAGGTGGAAGCACGGGAAAAAGAAGGCAAGATCTCATTTATTGCCATTGCGGGTATGACACTCCTGGCAATTATTGTGGGCGTAGCCTTATTCCTTGGTTTTGAAATGCTTTGGTCCAGCCTGCCAAAGTGGGCAGTGAGCCTTCTAGCATTGGCGGTTACCGGTGGCATTGTCGGCATAGTTCACGCGCTTCGTACGGAACGTGACTTCCTATCTATGGGACTCGCTGGCCTTGCTGGACTAGCGATGACCTTTGGCCCAATGGCGGTTGCTGGTTTATAAACCGGGTGCGCCGATGACTGCAACATGGCATGGTATACATCATGACCAGAATTGCAGTAATCGGCGTCGGTAAAATCGGTGAGGCGCTTCTTGCGGGGCTTATCGCAGGTGGCGTCCCCCCAAAGGATATTGCGGTAACCAACCCAGATCCAGAACGTGGAAAGTACCTCCAAGAAACGTATGGGGTTGTTGATTTCACGGATAATGTTCAGGCTGCAGACGGCGCCGACTATGTATTTCTATGCGTCAAACCAAAAGATACCCTACATGTACTGAATGAAGTTTCTGATGTAGTGGACAATAATGAAGGCGATACCACAGTCATTTCAATGGCGAGCGGTATTACGCTGCGCAGTTTAGAGGATGCGGTGCCGGTAGGCACGCCGGTGATTCGTGTTATGCCAAATACACCGATGCTGGTGCGACAGGGCGTCAGTGCCCTTGCATCAGGCAGGTTTGTAAGCGAAGAAAACCTCGAACACGTCTGCGAACTGCTGGAAAGTGTTGGCACAGTTGTAGTTGTGGCTGAGACGGATATGGACGCGGTAACGGCCCTTTCTGGCTCGTCCCCGGCATATGCTTTCCTTGTTGCGGAAGCTATGATTGACGCCGGAGTAAGTTTGGGTCTTACTCGGGCTATGTCGCGTGAGCTGACCATCGGTGCGCTATATGGTGCCGCGACTATGCTTAAAGAAACTGGCCGCGAGCCTGCCGAATTAAGGGCGGATGTAAGTTCGCCCGGAGGGACGACCGTTGCGGCTATTCGAAAGCTTGAGGCATTTGGTCTTCGAAGCGCGTTTTACGACGCCACCGAGGCTTGCGCATTGCGCTCAAAGGAGCTTGGGCGGACCCGTACAGCGGATGACGATAGTTAAAACAAGCCAGCGTTATTTATTAGCAAATCAACTAAGTCTCAGAGGTATATTTCAGCTTCGTTGCCCCGAAAGGGGTTAGCGAGCGGGGGAATCAAGTAGTGGTTGAGACTTTTTCCCAGTACACGTGTAACCAGCGGGTTTGCTGTGAAGCATGGTGCACTTGATAACAATTGTGACGAAGCGTGTCGCAACAGTCACAAGATTCACGGTAGGCTGTTTTAAGCACGCGCGTGACCAGTTGTTCTGCAGGAGGGGAAGCCTGCAGCACGCACTTGCTGAAGGGTTGAATGAATATGGCACATGAAGATAATGGAACGTTCCTGACCGTTGCTGAGGTCGCAGAGATTATGCGAGTTTCCAAGATGACGGTGTACCGTTTGGTCCACTCCGGCGAGTTGCCGGCAGTACGCGTGGGCCGCTCATTCCGCGTCCATGAGAACGCGGTGAATGAATACTTGGACTCGTCTTACTACAACGTAGGCTAGACGGCGCCCCACGTCCCCGTCTCTAAAGACCGGGTTCTTTTGTTCCACAGCTATATCAAACTGTAAGATTGTGGACATTCGTGTCAGCGCCGAGGAACGTGAGTTTTCTTATGTTCAGCCGAGAGTGCACTTTGGCGTTCGCTGGCAGGTCAGTACGTACATCACCGATTTTGAAGTGAGGGAAACCCCATGGGTTCTGTCATTAAGAAGCGCCGCAAGCGCATGTCCAAGAAAAAGCACCGTAAGTTGCTGCGCCGTACTCGTGTTCAGCGACGGAAACTCGGCAAATAAAAGAATCGCCTTGGGATTTTCCCAGGGCGACTTTTTGTTTCATCGGGGGTCAGTGTATTACTTTTTGCGTCCCCGCCACCGGCGATAGCTAAGTGATGCTGCTAAAAGTGTTGGTAAACCATAAGTGCGAATCGCTTTACGAATATTCCGGTAGTCCTGAATCTGCCAGCCGCGTCGGGTCGCTTCACGCCGCAGTTTTGAATCTGGATTGATTGCAACTGCGGTTCCGACCATTGAAAGCATGGGGATATCATTAATGGAATCCGAGTAAGCAGTGCACCTGCTTAAATCCAGTTTTTCCACCGCCGCTAGCGCAGCTACTGCATGGCGTTTTCCCGGGCCGTGAAGAATATCGCCCACAAGGCGGCCAGTAAAAAGTCCGTTTTCCACCTCGGCTACAGTGCCAAGTGCCCCGGTAAAACCGAGTCGACGGGCGAGAATTTGTGCGAGTTGTACGGGGGTTGCAGTAACAAGCCATACCTGTTCGCCTTCGGCCAGGTGCATTTCGGCGAGCCTACGTGTGCCTGGCCAGATTTTCTCAACCATGCGGTCGTCGACAATTTCCTCGCAGAGTGCAACAAGCTCATCTACTGAGCGGCCTTTAATAAACTCCAGTGCTTGTTGCCGCCCCTGGGCTACATCATTAGCGTTTTCTTTACCAGTCACGCGGAATTTAATTTGCTTCCACGCTAGCGGAATCATTTCATTTGCTTTAAAGTAACGACGCCGCGCCAGCCCCATCATAAAAACAATGATTGAGGCCCCCTGGATCAGGGTATTATCCACGTCAAAGAACGCTGCAGCCGGTCCTATACCTTGATGAAGTCGTGCATCTGGATTTTTGGTTTCGAACTTGTCTGCGGCTTCAATCGCGCCTGAGACCGTTTCAATACCTGAGGCGAAATCCCCGACCTCTAATCCGAATACCTCTGCTACGGCTGCCAACCCGGCGGTACGTTGTTCTGCATCGCCGACAGGGCGGAATGCGTGTTCCTCAAGAAAACGCCTGAGATTGCCTCGTGAGGCGCTGAGACTAGCTAAGAAATCCTCAGGGGCAGGTTCATAACCGGGGGTTGTCACGTAGGTGTTTCCTCATTAAACGAGACGGGGACAGGTATCGTCTTCAATCGTAGGCAACTTCGATAGGTGTAAGGAAAAATGAAACTACCTCAACCCCATTCGGTGCAACTTTTGGTCCGCGCAACCTGTGGATCATGTGAGCGCATACGCCAGGAAATTGAAGTTCCTGTTATACAAACAGGGGCCTCGTTTGAAGTTGTAGACGTTGATCAAGATTCCGCTTTAGCATTGGAATTTGGTGACCGGGTACCTGTAGTGCTGCTAGATAATGAAGAATTTGCATGTTGGGAGGTTGACCTAGCGGAGTTAGTACAGGCTTTGTTGTAGCGGCGGGCTGATCAGGATACGGTTATACATCATCCTTTTGGTTGATAAATGCGGAACGAAAGGTGGCCTATGAGCGTGCTTGTAGTGGGCATGTCGCACCGGTCAGCGCCTGTCACTGTACTTGAAAAGGTGAGTTTAGACAGTGCTGCCCAAGATGCAACAGTGGCGAAGCTAATGGCGTGTCCGTCGCTGTCTGAGGCCATGATTGTATCTACCTGCAACCGGCTTGAGATTTATGTTGTGACTACGAGCTTCAATACTGGTGTCGCGGAAGTTGTTGATGTTCTTCATGAAGTCAGCGGCGTCGATATTGATGTTTTGCGCAGCCATCTTTATGTTCGGTATGCGGATGCTGCGGCTGAACATATGCTTGTGGTGACTTCTGGCTTGGATTCGATGGTTGTGGGGGAGCAGCAAATTATCGGTCAGGTGCGAACCTCATACCAGCAAGCATGCACTCAGGGGAGTGCGGGGCCCTTTTTGCACTCCCTCGCGCAGTGTGCACTGCATACGGGCAAGCGAGTCCACTCAGAGACCGATATTGATGATGCTGGGGCGTCAATGGTGTCATTTGCGTTTGATGAGGCCTTAGGTGATCAAACACTTGAGGGGAAAACGGCAATGGTGCTTGGGGCGGGGGTAATGGCGTCGCTGGCGGCAACACACCTGGGCCGTATGGGTGTAGCAAAACTCATTTTGGCAAATCGAACACGTAGTCGTGCTGAAATTCTGGCTGAGCATTCGCGAGAAGCGAACGTACCTGCGGATGTAGTGGACTTTGATCGGCGGGCTGAGGCATTGGCACACGTCGATATTGTGGTATCAGCCACGGGAGCGGACACGTTTACGGTGACTCCTGAAAATATCCCAAAGCATCGTAATTTAGTGTTGATTGATTTATCTATGCCTCGTGATATTGATGATCAGGTTGGTGAATTGCCAAATGTGAATCTTGTGAATATTGAGCGTTTACATCGCGCGCGAAAGGAAGCAACAATGCAGACTGATGCTTTAGATATTGTGGCACAGGAATTGGATGCTTATACGTCTGCACAGCGTGTTCGCGATGTTGTACCCGCAGTTGCCGCATTGCGCAGGCAGGCTTCTGAGCTGGTAGAACTTGAGCTAGCCCGGTTGACCCAGCGAACTCCTTTGATGAGCGAAAATGAACGGGAGGAAGTAACTCGTACAGTGCGTCGAGTGGTAGATAAATTGCTTCATACTCCTACCGTGAAAGTCAAGGAATTGGCCGCCCGTTCGGGTACTGTTTCGTATGAGTCGGCATTACAAGAACTCTTTGGTTTAGAAACAGAACCCGCAGCGAGGAAAACAAATGCTTAAGATCGGCACTCGAGGTAGCAAACTGGCACGGACGCAGGCGCGACATGTTCGTGATGCTATCCAGGCGCAAGGCTATGAATGCGAACTGACTATCGTTTCCACACCAGGCGATCAGTCCCATGATCCAGTAGAACGCATTGGCGTCGGTGTGTTTACTCAAGCATTGCGGGAAGCTATGGCGCGTGGCGAGTGTGATATTGCGGTACATTCCTACAAGGATTTGCCCACTGTGCCAGATTCACGATTCCAAATGGTTATTCCGCGTCGTGCTGATGCCCGCGAAGCCTTGATCGCACGCGATGACTACACTCTGGAAACACTGCCAAACGGCGCTACCGTTGGAACCGGTGCACCACGACGTATTGCGCAATTGAAAGCGATGCGACCGGACCTCAATATTGTGCCTTTGCGGGGTAATGTGGATTCTCGAATCGCGCGGGTTGGTATAGATCTAGATGCTGTAATTCTTGCCGCCGCCGGTTTGCAGCGTATTGGGTTATTCCAAAAAGCCAGCCAACTTTTTGACCCACACGTGTTTTTGCCAGCCCCAGCGCAAGGTGCACTGGCAGTGGAAGCAAATCCGAATGCCGCCGAAGCTATCCAACATTTAGTGTGCGAAGAAGCTACTTGGCAGACCACTGCTGAGCGCGTGGTGCTAAACCGTTTGGAAGCGGGCTGTACTGCCCCTGTCGCGGCCTACGCTATTGGCACAACATTGGTTGCTGGTGTGTTTGCATTGGATGGTCGAACAAAATTAGTGGATTCTTTCACTGGCGAGGATCCTGTGGAATTAGGCCAACGAGCAGCGGCAACGCTATTGGATCGAGGTGCCGCTGAGCTGTTACGTTAGCTGTGTATTCGCTAACGCCGCGCTGATGATTTATCGTTGACTTACCACATGGCATGCGCCCATTTTGCAAATAGGTCCGCTTAAGGTTTTTGCAATTGGGCGCGCGTGTGCGTTTACGCTGGTGTTGGTCTCTTTTAAAGAAATGAACTGTATGAGTTACGTCCCCTCGTCGGTAGGCACTGTCATTTTTGTGGGTGCTGGGCCGGGCAATCCGGATTTATTAACGGTCCGTGCCCGTGACGTGCTGGGCAATACTGCGGTGGCCTATGTCGACCCCCAAGTTCTTCCTGGCGTGCGCAAAGTGATAGCTAGTGAATTAGAAGTCCCGATTGAGCGTTTGCGTGCTGCGGAGAAAGAATACGAGGCATTGTGCGAGCAGGCGCGGGAAGCGGGGGCGCGGAGGCGTCCGCCCCGTCCCGAAGGTCCTACAGCGGCAAATATTATTGATGTTGCTTTGGATAGTTCCGCAGAGGACATTGCTGCGGCCTTGGCGCAAGAAGTTTCCCAAGGGCATGATGTTGTTCGTGTTGTTACTGGAAATCCGCTAAATAATGAGCGGGTGCTCGCAGAAATTAATGCTGTGGCCGATGCCGGCTTGGAATTCCAGGTGGTTCCAGGCATGTCGGTGCCTTCCACCGTGCCAGCATTTGCGGGTATTGCATTGGGCTCTACCTACACGGAGACGCATGTTTCCCAAGGTTTGGATTGGGATCGTTTGGCACAAGCCCCGCAGCCTATTGTCCTGCAGGCAGTTGCGGAGGATCTGAAAACTATTGCTGGCGAGCTGAAAACGCGTGGTTTAGCAACGAATTTGCCGGTGTCTGTAACTGTCAATGGCACAACTCGTTTACAACGCACCTATGACACAACTTTGGGTACTTTAGGCAAGCTCAATGGTGATATGCCCGGCACGCTCGTAGTGACTCTTGGTAAAGGCGTGGATGATCGCACGAAGTATTCATGGTGGGAGAATCGCGCGCTTTATGGCTGGCGAGTATTGGTGCCCCGTGCCAAAGAGCAGGCCGGACCCATGAGTGCACGATTAGCCTCGCATGGTGCCATTCCGCAAGAGGTACCTACTATTTCTGTGGAACCACCACGAAACCCTGCACAAATGGAACGTGCTGTTAAAGGCATTGTTGAGGGGCGCTATCAGTGGGTGGCCTTAACTAGCGTTAATGCAGTCAATGCATTGTGGGAGAAAATCACTGAATTTGGTCTTGATGCGCGCGCATTTGCGGGGGTACGTATTGCGGCGGTGGGGGAGAAGACGGCTGCCGCAATTCGGGAGTTGGGCATTTCTCCTGAGTTATTGCCTGATCGTACTGAGCAAAATGCTCGTGGGCTGGTTGCGGTATTCCCAGAGTTTGATTCGGAATTGGATCCGGTGAGCCGGGTGCTACTGCCACGTGCGGATATTGCAACTGATGTATTGGTGGATGGGCTGACGGATTTAGGTTGGGAGGTTGATGACGTTACGGCGTATCGTACGGTTCGGGCGGCTCCTCCAAGTGCCGAAGTGCGCGACATGATTAAGTCTGGCGGCTTTGATGCTGTGTGCTTTACTTCAGCTTCTACTGTGAAAAATCTGGTGGGGATTGCAGGAAAGCCACATCAGCGTACGATTATTGCTTGTATTGGACCTATGGCAGCGGCAGCTGCTCGTGAGGCTGGCCTCCGCGTTGATGTACAACCCGAAGAAGCCAGTGTTGCTGCGCTTGTCGACGCCTTGGCCGCCCATGTTGCAAGTTTGCGTGCGGCAGGTCAATTACCACCACCACGGAAGAAGCGTCGTAAAAGGAGTAGCTAAATGATCCGTCGTCCACGGCGTTTGCGGAATTATGAGGCGATGCGTGAGTTAGTATCCGAAACAACGCTGCGCCCTGCGGATTTAATTCTTCCGCTCTTTATTGCGGAAGGTATTACCCGCCCCCGAGAAGTTCCTTCGATGCCGGGGGTGTATCAGCATACGTTTGATTCACTAAAGCGGGTTGCTTATGAGGCGTTAGATGCCGGTATTCGGTGTGTAGATCTTTTTGGGGTTCCACGGGTCAAGGATGCTGTAGGTTCGGGATCTTGGGATCCAAAGGGCATTTTAAACCGAGGTATTGCGTCATTGCGGGAAGAATTTGGCAATGACCTTATGATTATGGCGGATACCTGCTTGGATGAATTTACTGACCATGGTCACTGCGGCGTTGTAGATACTGATAACTTTGGCGCCCAGATCGTCGATAATGATGCAACTTTGCCTTACTATCAGCAGATGGCTGTGGCACAAGCCCAAGCTGGGGCACATATTGTCAGCCCCTCCGGCATGATGGACGGCCAGGTCCTAGCTATTCGGGAGGCGCTTGATACCGCTGGTTTCTCCGAAGTAGCTATTATGGCGTATTCAGCGAAGTATGCCTCCGCGTTTTTCGGACCATTCCGGGATGCGGTCGGTTCTTCATTGGTCGGTGATCGCCGTACATATCAGCAAGATCCGGCGAATTTTAAAGAATCCTTATTAGAAGTTGATCTGGATATTGAGCAAGGTGCGGATTTTGTTATGGTCAAACCGGCAATGCCTTATCTCGACGTATTAAAAGCTATTGCAGAGCGTGTGACCGTCCCAGTTGCCGCATATCAAGTGTCTGGTGAGTACGCAATGATCGAAGCCGCAGGACGTAATGGCTGGATCGATCGTGATGCCGCCATGATGGAATCGGTGCTCGGGATTAAGCGAGCAGGTGCGGATCAGATTCTTACATACTTCGCCACAGATATTGCCCGTAAACTTTAGGGGAACCATGGCTAAAGAAAAACCCGAATCTATTCTTTTAGCGTCTCATCTCTGGCTTTGGGTTGTGGTGTTAGAAATTGCGCATCAGATCTTGAGTATTGTTATGGGTTTTCTCACGCCAGAGATTTGGCGGAAGCAAGTTGAAGATCAGATTGTTTCACAGCAACCAAACTTTACTGATGCCCACATTAATGTCACTACCTACACTTTGATCGCTATTCCGGGTGTCCTTGCCATTGGGATTATGTGCGTGGTGTTATGGATGTCCTTGGTGTTGAGTCGGGGTGGCCAATATGCAGGTTTTGCCCGAAGAACACTGCTGTTTTTCGGCGTTTACTTGGGTATTCGTTTGATTATTGTATTCGTACCATTGGGACTTGCCCTACCTGATGCGCTTGTTATTCTTGATGGCTGCGTCCAGATTGTGGTGAGCGTGTGCGCAATTATGGCGGTATATCTTGTGACACGCCCTGAGTCCCTTATGTGGACTGGGGAACAGCATGGTTGATACACATGAATTGCAAAGCTCCGCCGAGCGTACTGCTATTGCCATTGATGAAGCTAAAGCGGCTGCGCGCAAGGCGGGTTTAGATAGCAGCTACATTAGTACAAAAGGTCCGCTTACAACCTTTGCTTTAGAGCTTGAGGGTTTAAAGTCGGTGCTGCATGTTCGGGAAATTGAGCAAGCTCTTCGTGATATTGATGGTGTTCTAGTCACAATTATTTACCCCTCGAATACTGTCTGGATTTCCGCTCCGGATTCCCTTCAGCCCAGCCAAATTGTCGAGGTCCTCGCCGAACATGGCGTGTCTGCTGAGCTTACGCAGTCTTCATTGCATCGGCGTGCGCAACGCCTGGAGGTTCGTCGTTCTTCGCAACGTCACCGCCATGTTGAGGAAGAACGCAAAGAACAGCGCAGAGTCCGTGAAGATGATACGGACGTGCTTTTTACCGCCCGGGGCCTGATCACAAAAACCAGGCTTGTTGTCAGCTCAGTACTATCCTTGCCGGTGCTCCTTATGAGCTTTTTTGCCAGCTTCCAATTTGATTACTGGCAGTGGGCGTGCCTTTTCCTTGCCACTCCGGTGGTCACATGGGGAGCTTGGCCATTTCACCGTGCCATGGCTGCGGGATTAAGGCGTGGCATGTCCGCTTTGGATTCTGCAAGTTCGGTGGCTATTACCGCAGCATATATTTGGTCCGCCATAATGCTGGTATGGACGCGCGCAGGCAATATTGGGTATCACGCCACCAGCCAATGGTTCGCGATTGACCACAATATTATTTCCGATGGTGAATTGTTTTTCGACGTCGCGTGCGGCATCACCATGTTGTTGCTTTTAGGCAGAGTGCTTGGCCGACGCACTAGGGCCAGTCTTCTCGACGCCACGAAGCTCGGCGACCTAGGCAATGTCACGGTGGTCCGCAAAGACCCTCGAACTGCTAAACCGATGAAACACACGATCCCGGTTCAAGAAATCCGGGTTGGTGACGACATCATTATCCCCACAAATGGCGTAATACCTTCCGATGGCCAAGTTATTGGTGGCGCCGCCGATGTGGAACAAGGGGTTATTGGCGGCGGGAATTGTAAAGTCAAGGTAAATTCCCAGGTATATGCTGGCTCGATAAACCGTGGTGGTCCCCTAAAAATCCGTGTCCAACGCGCCGGTTCTCGAACTCGCCACGCCGCGATCCGCCGCTGGATTCTTGAATCCAGTAAATACCAAAACCGCTCCGCACAACTAGCCACCCGAAGCGCCTCCCTTCTCGTCCCGTGGGCACTCACTGCAGCGCTCGTCGACTTCGGACT
This sequence comes from Corynebacterium freiburgense, assembly GCF_030408815.1. Lineage (NCBI taxonomy): Bacteria > Bacillati > Actinomycetota > Actinomycetes > Mycobacteriales > Corynebacteriaceae > Corynebacterium > Corynebacterium freiburgense. The sequence goes on from NZ_CP047355.1 coordinate 273,447, forward strand.
TTGGTGGCTTATTGGCGGGAATATCAGCGCAGCTTTTGCCACCGCACTAGCAATCCTCGCGTGCGTCGCTCCTGTTGCACTTGCCCTGTCAACTTCCTTGGCTATGCGCTTTGGCATTGAATCCGCCGCCCGCAAAGGCATCCTTATTCGCAGCGCCGAAAAACTCCGCGAAATCGACGATGTAACCACAATGATTTTCAACCGGGTTGGCACTCTTTCCCAAGGTGAAATGAAAGTGGAAACGGTTACCGCTGCAGTCGGAGAAAACCCCGAACTCGTATTACGCGTCGCCGGAGCCCTGGCCATTGAAAGCGACCACCCCTCCTCCCGCGCCCTTGTTCGCGCAGCCCGCGAAGCCCGAGACGCAGGAACTGGTGGAGACATCCCCCACTGGATTGAAGTCACCCACCTCAATGTCACCGAAGACGGCAATTTCACTGGCATGGTCGAAATCCCAGCTGGTAACGAACTTCGCGCCTGCAATGCTGAACTTTGGCGCCCCCGAGATCTTTCCGACCTTAATGGTCGGCTTGCCAATGCTGCTGTATCCGGTGGCACACCTCTTGTAGTCAGTTGGCGTGGTAAACCCCGAGGTGTAATCACTCTCCAAGACAAAGTAAAAGACGATGCAGTTGACGCAATCCAGTCCCTTGAAGCCATGGGGTTGGATACCGTAATGCTTACCCGAGATACCTATCCAGTAGCCAGGCGCTTCGCCGATCACTTAGGAATCTCCAACGTCCTCGCAGGAATTGGACCCACACGAAAAGAAGCAACAGTCCGCAGCGTCCATGCCCGAGGGGCAACTGTTGCACTGGTCGGCGACTCCTCAGTATTGTCCAGCCTCCGTGTTGCCGATGTAGGCGTACTCATCGGCGAAGACTCCCTCGACTTCCCGGAAGCTGACGTAGTGCTCCTCCGAGATGACGTCAACGCAGTAGTAGATATGGTGTCTATCGCCCGGAAAGTCTCGCGGCTTGCCGACCAAAACATCCTCCTTGCCTGGATTTACAATGGTGTCGCCATGGTCCTTTCCGCCCTTGGTGTGGTGCACCCAATGGCGGCCACAATCATGATGATCGGATCTTCGCTCCTCATTGAATACCGCTCAAACCGTGCCCGAAGCTTCTGACTGAACCAGGATTTTCTTCACCCCATACTTACCGTGAACCCTATTCCCACTCGGAGTAACAAGCTTTCTTGGTTCTCGATGGCTTTGTGGCCGGTGGTTTGGTTGTGTGCTTGTGGTTTTATTGTGCGCGTCCGATGACCTGGGATTTGATTAGGGCTGAGTGGTCTTTTTGGAGGCTGGTTGGTCTGGTTGGGGCTGCCGGCCGAGAGGCGCTCTGTCTTTTGGGGTACTGGCCGGTCCTTCTTGGGTGCTGGTTGGGCGTGTTGTCACAGATTCCATTTTTTCGGCGGATTTTATGGAATTTGTGACACGATAGGTAGGGATCCTGTCACAGATTCCATTTTTTTCTTCGTTTTTATGGAATCTGCGACAAACCCCAGGTCAACGATTGTGTACAATATGGGCTGTTGTCACAAATCCCACTGGAACGGGCTTGTTTTATGGAATCTGTGACACTCCGGATGAAAACATCACTAGTTCAATAGGGTGGGCCTATCAAACGCCCCGAAAACCAGCCAACGCGCCCGAATATCAGGCAGATCTAACCCACCCCACCACCCAATAAAGGCAGATTTCACATCACCCACAACTCATCGCCACGTTTCCCCAGCTCACACCCCAAGACCAAAAGCCCACAACACAAATCTGGCTTTCCCAGGCCCGGCTAGGCCTTTCCCAGGCCCGGCTAGGCCTTTCCCAGGCCCAGCTAGGCCCCTAGTCCTGCTCCAGACCTTCCCGTCCCTCAAGCTCTTTCAACTTCCAACCTCCAACCCCCCAAACCTCATAACTTTGTGTCACTTCGTCCGAGAATTCGGTTTTCTGTCCATTGCAATATTCCGCACCCGAATTTTATGTCCTTGGTTGGAAATTTAAGTAGCGTATTTGGGTCATGCCCTCGTATCGGGTGAACGTTCGTTCCGTTATTGGACTGAACTGTTGGTTACCCCACATTGTCCCACCCGCTCAATATGTCAAACTTTAGTTTGAGCTGGTCATGGTAGGAACGTTTGCAGTATTAGGGTCGGCTTGCTTTGCTGAACATTTGTATTTAGGGCATGATTTACCGCATGACCAGCGCTTCTCATAGTTCACGACGCTCGTTGTCTCAGGCACCTTTCCTTGATGCGATCGCCGGCCGCACTCCGACCAGAACTCCAGTTTGGTTTATGCGGCAGGCTGGTCGGTCATTGCCCGAATACCGCAGGGTCCGTGAAGGAATCCCAATGCTGGATTCTTGCTTTATGCCCGAATTGTTGGCAGAGATTACGCTGCAGCCAGTCCGCCGCCATGATGTAGATGCTGCGATTCTCTTTTCGGATATTGTGGTGCCATTAAAAGCAGCTGGTGTGGATGTGGAGATTGTTCCAGGCCGCGGCCCTGTTGTGGCAAATCCCATTCGTAGTTTCGCGGATGTTGGTGCTTTGCCAATTCTGGATCATGAAGTCAGCGAAGTTGCTGAAGGTATTGGTCTTATCTTGGGGGAATTATCAAACACTCAGGCGCTGATTGGCTTTGCGGGTGCTCCTTTTACATTGGCAAGTTATTTAGTGGAGGGTGGCCCCAGCAAGAATCATGAGATTACCAAGTCGATGATGCATGCTGAACCGAAGGCATGGCATGCGCTTATGGAGCGTTTGGTTCCAACGATTACTCGGTTCCTTCAGACTCAGATCACAGCTGGGATTGACGCCTGGCAGTTGTTTGATTCCTGGGCAGGGTTCCTTTCGGAGAGGGATTATCGCGAATTTGTCCTTCCATACTCTGCGCAAATTTTCGAGGCAGCAAAAGAAGCCTCCACCAACCACACCAGTTCCGCGTCGATTCCAAGTATTCATTTTGGCGTTGGCACTGGTGAGCTCTTGGGTGCTATGGCTGAGGCTGGTCCTGATGTGATTGGTGTGGATTGGCGTGTGCCTTTGGATGTGGCTGCGGAGCGTGTAGCTGGTGTGGTTGGCCCATTGGTGTTGCAGGGGAATTTGGATCCTGCATTGTTGTTTACCAACCGTGGTGTTATTGCAAGAGAGGTGCAGAGGATTCTGGGGGAGGCTTCGCGGGCGATTGCTGGCGGCTTTGCTTCGGGGCATATTTTTAATTTGGGGCATGGTGTTCTTCCGAATACTGACCCGCAGGCTATTACGGACGCTGTTTCGATTATTCATTCGTCCTTTATTAATTCTGAGGAGTAAGTCATGCGTGTGGCGATTATTGGTGCCGGTCTTGCGGGGTTGTCGGTGGCGTTCGAGGTTCGTCAATTAGTTCCTGATGCGACGATTGATGTGTTTGAGGCGACAGATCGCATTGGGGGAAAGCTTCGTACTGTTGCGTTTAATGACGGTCCAACGGATATGGGGGCAGAGGCGTTTTTGGCTATCCGATCTGATGCATTGGAGTTTTTTGAGCAGCTGGGTATTGCTGATCGGGTTGTGCATGGATCGGGTTTAAGCTCATTGGTGTATTCTGAGGGGGCTTTGCATGATTTGCCACAGGGGCAGATAATGGGGGTCCCGGCCAGCTCTGAGAGTGTGCGTGCTTTGGTAAGTGCGGAAACTTGTGCGCTTATCGACGCCGAGGCAACCGCCGCCCCAATCGAGTGGCAGGTTGGTGGGGATATGAGTTTGGGGGAGTTGGTGACTTCTCGGTTTGGGCAGGAGATTACGGACCGTTTGGTCTCGGCACTTTTAGGTGGGGTGTATTCATGCCTGGCTGAGGATCTGGGGGTGCGGGCTACTATTCCGTTTTTGGCTGCTGCTTTGGATCGGTTGGCTGAGTCGGGTGAACCGGTGACATTATCGGCGGCTGTACGGGGTCTATTGGAACGTCGGCCGAAGCCTTCGATAAAGTCTGTGTTTGGTGCTTTTGAGGGTGGATATGCCACGTTATACGAGGCATTGGCAGAACAGTCTGGCGCCGATATTCATATTGATACTTTTGTAACTTCACTGCAGAAGTATCTTCAGGATTATGATCGCGTTTTGGTGGCTACCCCGGCGCCTACGGCTGCGGTGTTATTTAAGGATGTGTGCCCTGAGGCATCGGTAGAGTTAAAGCAAGTGCAATTGGCTAGCTCTGTTGTGGTTGGTTTGAAGTTTGATTCTGATGCCGGGTTGCCTGAGCATTCTGGGGTGTTGGTGGCTGCCGATGCTACCGATGTGAAGGCCAAGGCGTTTACGTTTTCTTCCAAGAAGTGGCCGCATTTGGGGGCGCGGGGTGGGGCGCTGGTTCGAGTGTCGTTTGGTCGATTTGGTGATGATTCGGCTTTGCGATTGGACGAGGACGAACTTGTTGATATTGCCCTAGATGATTTGCAGACGGTGACTGGTTTTGATGGCCGGGCTGCGGGTGTTTCGGAGATTTTTGTGCAGCCGTGGTATGGAGGGTTACCAAGGTTTAGTGAGACTCATTTAGATACGGTTGCACGTGTTCGGGAAGCGCTTGCGGATATTGAGCACGTGGAAGTTGCTGGTGCTTGGGCTGATGGCGTGGGAGTACCTAATGTTATTGCCGGTGCTCGGGCGGCGGCGCGTCGTTTAGTGTCCGATTCTTAGTGGTGCCCCAATAGAATGAGGATTATGACTTCTTCCCCTACTTCTGCTTATACCCAGCATTCTGCTGAGTGTTTTGATCGTGCCCGGGCGGTTATTCCGGGTGGTGTGAATTCTCCGGTACGGGCTTTTGGCTCGGTTGGGGGCCAGGCTAGGTTTATTGCGAGTGCGAAGGGTAGCCGCCTGGTTGATGTGGATGGCAATGAGTATGTGGATCTGTTTTGCTCGTGGGGTCCAATGCTTATGGGTAATGCTCACCCGGAGATTGTCGCGGCAGTGACGGAAGCGGCGTCGAAAGGCTTGTCGTTTGGGGCACCAACCATGGGGGAGGTTGAGCTGGCGGAGTTGATTATTTCGCGTACCAGCGTGGATGAGGTCCGCTTAGTGAATTCCGGGACGGAAGCAACCATGTCTGCGGTGCGGTTGGCACGTGGGTTTACGGAGCGTTCGAAAATCCTGAAGTTCGAGGGCTGCTATCACGGGCATGTGGATGCGTTATTGGTGAGTGCGGGTTCCGGTGTTGCTACGTTTTCATTGCCGGATACCCCCGGCGTGACAGGCACGACGGCGCGGGACACAATTGTCGTTCCTTACAATGATATTGCTGCGGTGCAGCGCGCATTTGATGAGCATCCCGACGAGATTGCCTGCATTATTACTGAGGCAGCGGCAGGCAATATGGGTACGGTAGCTCCACTGCCTGGGTTTAATGCGAAGTTAAAAGAGATCGCACACGCGCATGGGGCATTGCTGATTTTGGATGAAGTCATGACGGGTTTTCGCACATCAGCGCAAGGTTGGTATGGCATTGATGGTGTGGCTGGCGACCTTACAACCTTTGGCAAAGTGGTTTCCGGAGGGTTACCGGCGGCCGCGTTTGGTGGGCGTCGAGAAATTATGGAGTATTTGGCGCCGCAGGGGCCGGTGTATCAGGCGGGCACATTGTCAGGTAATCCTGTTGCGGTTGCGGCGGGCTTGGCATCATTACGGCTAGCGACGCCCGAAGTGTATGCGACCGTAGATAAGCATGCGGATACGCTATCCAAACTTGTAAGCGAAGCATTGGCCCGTGAGGGGGTAGTGCATAATATCCAACGCGCTTCGAATATGTTGTCGGTTCGCTTTGCGGCTGGTAAAGGGCATAATTTTGCGGATATGAAAGCTGCAGAAACCTTCCGGTTTGCACCTTTCTTCCATGCCCTGTTGGATAACGGTGTGTTTGTTTCACCATCGGTATTTGAAACTTGGTTTGTATCGAGTGCCCTTACCGATAGTGATTTCGAAAAGATTGAGGCGGCGCTTATTCCTGCCGCACGAGCAGCTGCCGCCGCAAAGGAGCACTAAATGAGCCGCACTATCGTTCACCTTGTCCGGCATGGTGAGGTATATAACCCAGATAAAATCCTGTATGGCAGGATCCCGGGGTACCATCTTTCTGCTCGTGGGCGTAGCCAAGCTGCCGCAACGGCAAAAAGTTTTGCGGGGCATTCGGTGCGGTTTTTAGCGTCGTCTCCGTTGCAGCGTGCGCTGGAAACCTCGGAACCTTTTGCGGAAGTCACGGGCCTAGAGCCCGAAATTGACCATGATCTCTTGGAAGCTGGAAACCAGTTCGAAGGGCTACGGGTTCGGGGAGTACGTTCGCAATTGTGGAGCCCAAAGTATTGGCCGCTTATGAAAAATCCTCTGTTGCCCAGTTGGGGCGAGCATTATGAGGATATTTGTCGGCGGATGATGGTTGCGGTAAAACGTGCCCGGCTCAAGGCAGAAGGTGGGGAAGCTATTCTGGTAACTCACCAATTGCCTATTGTCTGTGTGCAGCGACGGGTACGGGGGTTGCCGCTTGCTCATAATCCATCCGCTCGTCAGTGTGAATTGGCAAGTGTGACATCGCTGGTGTTCCTAGATAATGACATCACAGATATTTTCTATTCTGAGCCTGCCAGGGAGATCTAATGAACCGAAAGTCCAGTATTGTCGCCGCCATTGCGGCAATGGCTTTAGGCGTTGCCGGGTGTAGTGCTGATCAAACAGCCGGACAGGATGCTGTTGCAATTGGCGGAACCTGGACTTTTGTTTCCCCTGGCGGGAAAACAGAAATCACCTATCCAGCCGAAGAACGCAAACCTATCGCACAATTTTCTGGGGAAAGTCTGCAAGACCCAGATAAGAAAATCTCATTGCAGGATTTTCAAGGCAAGGTCGTGGTAATCAATGCTTGGGGCCAATGGTGTGCCCCTTGCCGGAGTGAATCCGATGATCTGCAGGAAGTACATGAAGCCTTGGGAGATCAAGGCACGGTATTAGGCATTAATGTGCGGGATTTTAATGCGGATGCGGCACGCGATTTTACTGAGGATAATGGCTTAACCTACCCGAGTATTTATGATCCGCCCTTTAAAACCGCTGGCGCTATGGGCGGAGTTCCGGCGTCCGTGATTCCCACCACGATTGTTTTGGACAAACAGCACCGTCCAGCTGCGGTATTTTTACGTGAGGTTACCGCTAAGGATGTCCTCGCTATCACCGAGCCGTTATTAAAGGAGTAATAGTGGCGGAGTATTTCGCTGATGTCGCCGGACAGGGTCCTTTGCTTCTGGCTTTGGGTGCGGCGATGCTGGCTGGTTTGGTATCGTTTGCAAGCCCGTGCGTGGTGCCATTAGTGCCAGGCTATATGTCTTATTTGGCAAGTGTTGTGGGCGCCTCGGTTGCGTTTGAAGGTGAGCAAGTGCGAGTTACCCGAAGGCGCCGTGTTGCGGGTGCGGCATTGTTATTTGTCGCCGGTTTTACAGTGGTGTTTGTGCTTGCTACCGCAACGGTGTTTGGGGCTATTCAAGCATTAACACTAAATGCGGAGATATTGCAGCGCATTGGGGGAGTGGTGACCATTCTTATGGGCTTGGTGTTTATGGGAGCCGTACCTATGTTGCAAACGGAGCATAGGTTTAAGCCAAAAATGGTGTCTACTTGGTTGGGGGCGCCGCTATTGGGCGGGGTATTTGCGCTGGGGTGGACACCGTGTTTAGGGCCAACACTAGCAGCGATTATTTCAGTGTCTGCTGGTACTGAAGGCATGACTGCGGCGCGGGGTGTTGTGCTGATTATTGCGTATTGTTTGGGCTTGGGGATTCCGTTTATTTTGGCAGCATTGGGTTCGGCGCGTGCAATGGGTACGGTTGGGTGGTTGCGGAAGTATTCGCATCGGTTACAGGTTATTGGTGGCATTGCGCTGGTTATTGTTGGTTTGTCTTTGGTGACAGGCCAGTGGGCGGTGTTTATTTCCTGGGTTCGTCAATGGACCGTGGAATTTGGCGCCACATTGATTTAGGAGGAAATAGTGCAATACATTCTTCGTGGATGGCGCTGGCTAACCAGTATGCGCACTGCGCTAGTGCTGCTGTTTTTGCTGGCTTTAGGCGCAATCCCTGGTGCACTATTGCCGCAGCGATCGCTCAATGAATCGAAAGTCATTGAATATATAGCTAATAATGGTAAGACCGCTGAAATTTACGATAAATTGCAGCTGTTTGATGTTTTTAGTTCTTCATGGTTTACGGCCATCTATGTGCTGCTGTTTATTTCCCTTATTGGTTGTATTCTGCCGCGCTCATGGGAGCACTATAAGGCGATGCAAACTCCACCAGTGCGCGGGCCAAAACGCCTTGATCGCCTGCCATTGAGCAATACCACGCTTAGCGACGCCCCGATAGAAGAGCTTACGAAACGGGCTCGGAGTTTGCTGCCCAGATGGAAAATAGCAACCTATAACCCAGAAGAGGACCGTGATGGCGCGGCGTCGATAAGCGCCGAAAAAGGCTACGCCCGTGAGTTCTATAACCTGGTATTCCACCTGGGACTGGTAGGCATCTTAGTGAGCGTGGGGCTGGGCAGAATGCTTTACTATGAAGGGCAAGTCATTGTGGTTGCTGGTACAGAAAACTCGCAATTCTGCAATACCGCTGTAGCCAACTTTGATTCATTTCGCGCCGGGGCGCTAGTTGACGGCACAAACCTCCACCCATTCTGTATAGATGTACATGATTTCTCGGCAGACTACTTGCCAAATGGGCAAGCCGAGCAATTCAACTCAAATGTGAGTTGGACTGCAGACATATTTTCGGATCCCGAAAGTTGGGAACCGTACCAACTACAAGTCAACCATCCGTTACGTATTGCAGGTGACCGAATCTACCTGCAAGGACACGGATTCGCCCCAGAAGTCACAGTGACATGGCCGAATGGGGAAAAGCGCACTCATACGGTGCAATTCCGCCCAGACGATCCAACGTACTTCCTATCGTCTGGAGTGATGCGCTTTGATCCGCCCGCCGGAATGTATCCCGATCTTATGGAACGGCGCCAACATCAAATTGCTATCCAAGGCCTTTTTGCGCCAACAGCACATTGGACCGGTGAAAAAGGTGAACTGTTGTCCTCTTCCTATCCAGCAATGCGTGATCCGGCAATCGCTATTGATGTGTACCGCGGTGATGCTGGGCTCGATACTGGGCGGGGGCAATCCCTTTTTAGTCTTGATCCGGGGCTCTTGCATTCTGGGCAACTGCAAAAACTCGAACGCGTCAATTTGAGTGTTGGAGAATCGGTCACTTTGGATGACGGGACCAAAATAACTTTCGATGGTGCAAAAGAATTTGCGAATCTTCAGGTAAGTCATGACCCCACGCAAATATGGGTTCTACTTGCAACAGTGCTGACATTGGTTGGTTTAATTGGCTCGGTAAGCGTTAAACGTCGCCGAATTTGGGTTCGTTTCTATCCAGAAGATAAGGGGACTCGAGTGGTGACGGCTGGCCTTGCCAGAACAGACCGAGCGGGATGGGGCGATGAGTACCAAGAATTCCACCGTAAGCTGCTAGGACTTCCAGAAGAAGAAGAGTAGGGTTTATCCATGCCAATCAATCAGACATATGCCAACTTCTCTGACCTGTCGTATAAAACGGCAGTGTTGGTGTATACGTTCGCTCTTGTGATGTCGTTAGTGTCATACACCCGCAGTTCCGAAAAAACTGCCGGTATGACTCAAACGCTTATTTGGTTGGGGCTGATTATTCACGGAGTGAGCGTAGTGCTCCGTGGATTATCAGCTAATCGATTCCCTTGGGGAAACCTCTATGAATATGTGGCAACTACGACACTGATTGCTATGGCGGTGGCTGCGTTTATTATTCAAAAACGCGAACTCCGCGCTTTATGGCCGTGGATCCTCACCCCCGTGCTTGCCCTTTTGTTCTATAACGGCACCGTTTTATATTCCGAATCCGCGCCGGTTGTTCCAGCGCTTCGATCTTTCTGGCTTCCATTCCATGTATCTGTGGTATCCATTGGTGCGGGTGTTGGTTTGATCTCCGGTGCAGCGTCCCTGGCATATATTCTGCGAAATAAGCAGCCCCAAGGGGAAGAAACGGGGATCTTCGGGAAACTTGCAAAACCTCTGCCAAGTGCGAAAACCCTAGATATGGTGGCATACCGCTGCGGCATTTGGGCACTCCCAGTTTTTGGCCTTGGTATTGTGTTGGGCGCTTTATGGGCAGAGGCCGCATGGGGTCGATTCTGGGGATGGGATCCTAAAGAAACTGTGTCATTTGTGACCTGGATGCTTTATGCCGCCTACCTTCATGCTCGTTCAACTGCCGGTTGGCTTGCTGAGAAATCGGCATGGATTAATGTTCTGGCGTTTGCAACAATGGTGTTTAATCTCTTCTTTATTAATCAAGTTGTTTCGGGATTGCATTCGTATGCAGGACTAAACTAGGGCACATGCCTTATCTTCAAACCTCTCTTGGAATTCTCCGGGAAATTTTTAATCCGGAGATCCCGCCAGAGGCCACGGCACGCGAGCGTTGGGAACGACGTGTTGAAGGCCCAATGCTGGTGCTTTCTTTAGTGTTTTTAGGTTTTTATCTTTGGTCTTCGCTAGAGCTAGGAAATGTCAAAATTGCAGATGCTGGCCTATGGTGCATTTGGGCAGCATTTGCGATTGATTATTTGGTTCGCTTTGCTTTAGCAGAGAAGAAAATGCAGTGGTTTTTCCGGCATCCGCATGAATTAGTATTAGTGATTCTGCCGATGTTCCGGCCACTGCGGGTATTGCGTTTAGTAAGTATATTGTTGGTGTTCCAGCGATTCGCTGCTGCGAATATTCGTGTCACAGTGGCGCTATATACAGTGGTAACAACCTTACTTATCTTGCTTATTGGATCATTAACACTATATGCGGCAGAGCGGAATGTTGCGCACTCTGAAGTGCATACATATTGGGATGCGCTGTGGTGGTCCGTAGTTACAGTGACAACAGTGGGATACGGAGATATCGCCCCGGTTACTGTTGAAGGCCGCCTGGCCGCTGCATTACTAATGCTTGGTGGTATTGGCCTGGTGGGTGTGGTAACTGCCTCTGCAGTTTCTTGGTTGGCGCAGCAGATTGAGCAAACTGAACGTTCTGGGGAGGCCGTTATTCTTCAAGAATTGCAAAAGCTGCGTGAGGAAACCGCAGCTTTACGTGAAGAAGTGGCCAAACTCCGAGAACGTGAAATTTAAACAAAATCTACAATGCGTGCTTTACCATCGCGGTCTTTAATAATTACATTCGACCCCGAAGCAACCGCATTATCTACATATGAAGCGATTCGTAATAACCGCAATAACGCGCCAGTACGGTGTGTGCCATCGCGTTTTGCAATGGTGCCGATCATATCCACCACTTCTGCCGGCATGTTTACTGTTACCCGAGTCTGTGCAGTGTTTGACATATGCTGTTCCTCTCTCAGTCGGTGGCAGTAATTCTACTTATTCGACAGGCGCATCAACAGTCCCAATTTTATTTGTACAAAACTGATAAATAGAAAAAGGTGAATTTCATGAGCGGTAGGATGGGCACTATGCGAGTACTCGTAACCGGTGGTGCCGGATTTATAGGATCTAATTTTGTTCATCGTTCCCTTGCTCGCGATATAGAAATTACCGTGCTCGATAAAATGACGTATGCAGCAAATCCAGAAAACCTTAAAGGAACTGGAGTGCGCCTTGTGGAAGGGGATATATGCAGCTCAGAGCTTGTTGAAGATTTGGTTGCGCAAAATGATCTTGTCGTGCACTTCGCCGCTGAGAGTCACAACGATAATTCATTACGCGACCCCTTAGCGTTTGTAAGAACAAACATAGAAGGCACTGTAAATTTAATAAAATCTTGTGCACGACACGGCGTGAGATTCCACCATATTTCCACAGATGAGGTATATGGAGATTTATCTTTTACGGACCCCTCACGTTTTACCCCCGATACCCCCTATAACCCTTCGAGCCCTTACTCTGCGTCGAAGGCCGCAAGCGACCATATGGTCCGGGCTTGGGTGCGTTCGTATGGTTTACAGGCCACTCTTAGCAATTGCTCTAATAATTATGGGCCACGGCAACATCCCGAGAAATTTATTCCTAGGCAAATACTCAATCTTCTTCATGGTCGCCCAGCGCGGCTCTATGGTAGTGGTAATAATATTCGAGATTGGATCCATGTGGACGACCATAATGATGCGGTCTGGACGATTATTGAGCGGGGAGAAATTGGAAAGACATATCTTATTGGTGCAGACGGTGAACGTTCCAATAAAGATGTGGTGTACCAACTTCAAACGCTGATTGGTGGTGACGTTGTACATGTCACGGACCGTCCGGGGCATGATCGTCGATACGCAATTGATCCTGCCAGTACCCGAGCCCTGGGGTGGCGGCCGCAGCGGACATTTGAAGAGGGGCTCGCGGAAACTGTGGAGTGGTACCGGGCACATCCGCAATGGTGGCGCGAGTCCTTTGCAGCAGCCGAAAAAACCTACGCTCAGCACGAAGAAATACTCCATTAAACTGATATCTATGCTGCGCGAACTTGAACTCCCTGGAGTATATGTAAACGAACCTGTGTGCCATTCGGATCAAAGAGGTACATTCCATGAATGGTTCCGTGCAGAGGAATTTCAATCAGCGCTCGGATACAGGTTTGAATTGCGTCAAGCCAATATGAGTACGTCTACGGCGGGGGTATTGCGTGGAATGCATTATGCAGAAGTGCCGCCAGGACAGGCAAAATTTGTGATCTGTCCTGTTGGGCGAATTTTAGACATTGTTGTAGATATTCGCACTGGTTCTCCAACTTTTGGTAAGCATATTGCGGTGGAGCTTTCGGAGCAGCAGCGAAATGGAATGTTTATTCCAATTGGATTTGCGCATGGGTTCCTCGCGCTTGAAGACTCCACCGTGGCATACCTCACCACGGCTGAATACTCACCGCAAACCGAACACACAATCACACCGTTTGATACTAATTTGGCGCTCCCATGGCCTGAAGGTGACCACATACTCTCCCCGCGCGACACTGCAGCCGCAACGCTTTTCGACGCCCCACTGCCCACATATGCTGCCTGTTTAGCGTATGAACAAACCCTGCGGGAGGCGTAATGAAAGGGATTATTCTTGCTGGTGGTACGGGATCTCGGCTCTTTCCGATAACGCTTGGGGTGAGCAAGCAATTAGTGCCGGTATATGACAAACCCATGATCTATTACCCGCTTTCTACTTTAATGTTGGCGGGCATTACCGAAATCCTGATTATTACTACTGAAAAAGACCTTCCGCAATTCGAACGCCTTCTTGGCGATGGATCACAATTTGGAATCCAGCTCACGTTTACTACACAGGACCATCCGCGTGGTTTAGCAGACGCTTTTATTGTTGGTGCCGAACATATCGGCGAAGACTCTGTAGCGTTGATTCTTGGCGACAATGTGTTTTATGGTGCGGGGTTGGGTACCCAACTACGTCGCTTTACAAACCCCGATGGCGGCGTAATTTTTGCCTACCGCGTGGCAGATCCTAGCGCTTATGGAGTAGTAGAGTTTTCCGACGATGGCCGGGCTATATCCCTGGAAGAAAAACCGAGCCACCCGAAGTCTTCCTATGCTGTGCCGGGACTGTATTTTTACGATAACTCAGTGGTAGCTATTGCAAAATCTCTTCAACCATCACCTCGCGGTGAATTGGAAATCACTGACATCAATAACGCCTACCTTGCCCAAGGGAAACTCCAGGTTGAGGTATTGCCACGTGGAACCGCTTGGCTAGATACCGGAACCGTTGAACTTTTGCTGGCGGCTGGTGATTTTGTGCGGGCAATCGAACAACGCCAAGGTCTTAAAATTGGCTGCCCGGAGGAAGTTGCTTGGCGGATGGGTTATTTAAGTGACGAAGCTTTGCGTGCTCGTGCTGAATCCTTACGTGCCTCAGGCTATGGCGATTACTTATTAGGCATTTTAGCTACATCGTACGAATAAGCGAATCTACCTGCTCGAATGTCTCTGGGTTTACCTTATAGTGAGCCCATTTTCCTCGTTGCTGCCTTTGTACTAGGCCGGCAGCCGATAGTTTTTTCATATGGTGCGTCACGGTGGGTGCGGACACTTTTAGGGCTTCAGAAAGGTCACATGAACAAATATCCCCACCCTGACTATGTTCTGCAACAAGGTATAACAGGCGGAGGCGGGTGGGATCACTCAATGCTTTAAATAATAAGCTGGCCCGATTGTTTACGTCGTGACTGATCGAGGTCATGTGATCAATATAGCCGACTATGGGTCACCTAACATAGCTTCGTCTAACCTTAATGTATATATCTAAACAAGAACTCTTTTATTCTTCCTGTTCATCGTTATATTTCCTACGATTTAACCGTTTACGCTCCTCTTCCTCGCGAGCCAATTCCTCCGCCCGGCGTTGCTTAAATCGGTTTTTCTCCAGGTTCCATAGAAATTCTTCATCATCATCTGGCCCTTTAATCGCGGGCGGTTCAGGCTTCTTCCAGGTACTGGGGCCAAACGCTTTCCAAACCAACACCACAGCGACAACAATAAGTAAAAGCAGTAGTAGCCGACCCACGGCGTATCCCTCCTTGATCTCTTTACACTGACTTTACGTGGTGCAGAGTAGGCTCGAATATTATGAGTGAAACAGCGCCCCAGTTAGACAAAACACTACGCAATCGAACCCGACGTGATGTGCTTTTGTACGGCCTTGCCCGCCTTGTGCTTTTCATTGTGCTCACCGCCGTTATTCAAGGCATTGCCATGCTTATCGACGCCCCCGTGCCGCTCATTATGTCCGCGTTGCTGGCCCTTATTCTCGCCCTGCCACTCTCAATGTTTGTATTCCGTGGCCTTCGACTTCGCGTTACCAAAGGTATTTCCGAATGGGATGCTCAACGCAAAGCCCACAAAGAGTGGGTCAAAAAAGAATTAGCTGAGCGTTAACGCGGTCACAACAGACCACAGCAGCATTGCCCTACCTGTGTAACCCAGTACTGGGATAAGTTCCGCGCCTCGGGCGCCACGGAGGATTGGTCGTGCTGCATAGAAGGTCAGTGGCAGTGTGATAAATGCCAGCATGGGTTTCCATCCGAGGCAGATGGATACGACATAGGGGGTGAGGATGAGAATCATCCACAGTGTTCGTGTTCGTTGATCGCCGAGCCGTACTGCTAGGGTGAGTTTTCCGGTCGCGGCGTCGGTAGGTATATCGCGCAGGTTATTGGCCAGGTTGACTGCTGATGAGAAGCAGCCGATCGCAATCGCACAGCCTATTCCCGTTGGTGAAATCGATCCAGTTTGGGTGAATTCTGTGCCGCATACCGCTACAAAGCCGAAGAAGATTAGTACCGAGACTTCGCCTAAACCTCGATATCCGTAGGGGTTCTTGCCACCGGTGTAAAACCAGGCGGCCAAAATACATATTGCCCCTACAAGGATTAGCCACCAGGAACTCAACCAGGCCAAAATGGTGCCTGCAATACATGCCACACCAAATGCTAGAAATGCGGCGAGTCGAACCTTTTGTGGTGTGGCCAAGCCGGAGGCTGTGAGACGCACCGGCCCGGAGCGGGCATCATCTGTGCCTCGAATTCCATCCGAATAATCATTTGCGTAATTGACACCCACGATTAATGCCCAGGCAACACAACACGCAAGCAAAGCACGCCACCAATTGGCATGCCCAGAAGAGGCAGCGGCCCCAGTGCCAGCCACAACAGGGGCAAACGCATTAGCCCATGTGTGTGGACGAGCACCTTGAAACCACTGATGAAGGGAAGCAGACATAGATACATCTTCCCCCATCACATTCATGTACCCATGCACCAGGTGGCACTACAGTAGAAGGAATGTTCATCCGCACTGTGATTCAGCAAGCCTGCAATATCTTTTTTACGCTTGCCCGAATGGTGCCACTGGCAATCCGAAACCGGCTGAGCAACACCCCTATCCCAGCCGAGGGTGAGGTGACTATCTCGCTCACCACGCATGGGCGTCGATTAGCAAAGGTGCACTATAGCATCGAATCCGTGGCGCGTTCCGGCGTCCCCATCGTGCTATGGCTCGACCGATCCGAATACGAAAGCGAATGGCCCGCAACCTTGCGGCGGCTTGTGAGGCGGGGTCTGCAAGTAGAATGTAGTGAAGGAGATTTCGGTCCGCACACCAAATATTGGGGAGAGTTTCAGCGCGCACGCGGACGCGTGGTCACGATTGACGACGACATTATCTACCCCACATGGTTTCTCGAACGCTTGTTATTTATTGGGGATTTACGTAACGACACCGTGGTGGCTTATCGCGCACACCGCATCGAGCTCCGCAATGGCAAATTGCTTCCATATGCCAAGTGGACAGCGGTCGACACCTCCCAAGCATCCTTTCTGCACTTTGCCACCGGTGTGTCCGGAGTTCTATATCCCAAAGGGTTTATCGACTATGTGGTCGAACAGGGAACAGTCTTTATGGATGTCTGCCCCCGTGCCGATGACGTGTGGCTCCACGCCTGCGCCCTCCGTGCTGGATATCCCATCCGGCAGGTGCACGCCCAGCCCCGCCACTTTGCCATCGTACCCTTCACCTTCCAGGGCGCCCTTGTTATGCGCAATGCTTTCCTCGGGGGAAATGACGAACAAATCGAACGAGTATACGGCCCGGAAGATATTGCAAAGCTGCAATCCGCCAGCGCAGCTGAAGACTAGAACATTCATTAAGCATTAAGAGAGTCGCCATTGATGCGCGTGGGGGATGGCGGTGCGACCGGCCACGCGCTAAGCGCCAAAGTTTTTCGTAGAAAATTTCTGCATGTTATTTACTACTACGGCCGTTTCGACCAATTGCCAGCAGTACCACTACATTTAAAAATGCAATAGAAATGGATATGAGATCAAGGAACTCCCAATTCCATTCAAAATAACTTCTAAGCAAAAGTGCCAACGATAAACCGGTGCTTACAAAAGCTCCAATAAAAACCCAATTCTTCGTCGTCTCTTTTTGGAAAAACAACAAAATCCAGATAATTAAAGGAACTCCAGCCAGCACAATAAACGAACTGTATTCCATGGTTTTTACCTTTTAGGGGCTAAGTCCTTCCTTAGTATCTAATTCGCTGAATGCAATGATTTCACACAAAAGTTCCGATAAAGACTAAACCTGCGGTGGGGTTCTAGGCGCCGAAAAGGCGCCCGATGGTGCGCCGGTCTGGTTTGCCGGGGCCGATAAGCGGAAGTTCCGGCAGGTGAAGAATATGTTTGGGCAGTTGCCAGCGGGGGAGATCCTCCAGGCCGGTCACCAGGTCCGCGGGAGTGAGTCGTCCGCTATAGGCCACGGCAATCGCTTGGCCCAAACGTGCATTCGGAATGCCGATAACACATGCAGTATCAACACCATCGAGGGAAAGTATTGCTTGTTCGAGGACTTCTGGGTGGAGTTTCAGGCCGCCAGAATCGATCACAGTATCCAGGCGCCCAGTGACCCGGAGGGTGTTGTTTTCGAGGACGCCGGAATCTTGGGTGGCAAACCAACCGTCGATAAAGGGGCTGGAACCGGGCGGGGGGTTGCGGTAGCCTTGGGCGATCATGGGGCCGCCCAGGTAAATACGGCCATTGGTTACGCGGACTTTTGCGGAGGGAATGGGGCGGCCGTTGTAAATGCAACCGCCGGAAGTTTCGGAGGAACCATAGGTGGTCACAATATTGATGCCTAGTTCTTTACACTGACGTTTGGTTTTTTCGGTGGTGGGAGCTCCGCCGACAAGGATACGGTCGAAGCGTCTGAGTGCTTCGATGCCATCAAGAGTGTCCATTGCTTTTAAAAGCTGCATTGGCACGAGTGAAGTATATGTTCGATCTCCAAGATCTGCGAGTTGATGGGCCAAGCTAGAGAACTTTCGAACATCAAAGCCGTTGCTCACATCTATTGCCAGGGGATCCACACCGGCCACAAGAGCACGGACCATGACCTGGATCCCCGCAATATGGTGCGCAGGAAGGGCCAATAGCCATTGGCCTTCGCCGCCAAGTGCGTGGTGAGTGGCGTCGGCAGAGCTGACTAAATTATGCGGGGTGAGTAGGGCGCCTTTTGGGGTTCCAGTTGAGCCAGAAGTGGGGACCACCAGTGCGATTTCAGAGTCGATAGGCTGGCCTACGCGCAACGCTGTGGTAAGAAGTTGCGCCTGCTCCGGGTCCTCTGGGACGGGCAAGAAAGTTTCCTGGCCGGAAATTGCAGCAACCAGCGAAGGAAAAATGATTGTGGGGTCCGCCGCGGGGACAATAAGAGGGCGAAGCAGGCGCATAACCTCGTAGTTTAGTAGTAGTAGGGGAAATCCTCCCAGCGAGGCTCACGCTTTTCCAGGAAGGAATTTTTACCTTCCACAGCTTCATCGGTCATATATGCCAAACGTGTAGCCTCACCGGCGAAAACCTGCTGTCCCATAAGGCCGTCGTCGGTAAGATTAAAGGCGAATTTCAACATGCGCTGCGCAGTTGGGGACTTGCCATTAATTTCGCGGGCCATTTGGATCGCTTCATCCTCAAGGCTGGCGTGTGACGCGACAATATTCACCGCCCCCATGCGGTGCATTTCCCCGGCGGTGTAGGTACGACCAAGGAAAAATATTTCACGTGCAAACTTTTGGCCAACCATTTTTGCCAGGTAAGCCGAGCCATAGCCAGCATCAAAAGACCCAACATCAGCGTCTGTTTGTTTGAACCGGGCGTGCTCTGCGGAAGCAATCGTCAGGTCACACACCACATGTAGTGAATGACCGCCGCCAGCCGCCCAACCATTTACAACCGCAATAACAATCTTTGGCATAGTGCGGATAAGGCGCTGAACCTCCAGGATATGTAGCCTTCCGCCTTCGACTTTTTCGCGCGCGGTATCCACGGTATCTGCGGTTTCACCACTAGCATAACGGTAGCCGGATCGCCCACGTATTCGCTGGTCGCCGCCGGAGCAGAATGCCCAGCCACCGTCTTTTTTGCTGGGGCCATTGCCGGTAATAAGGACACTACCGACGTCCGGTGTGCGCCTTGCATGGTCAAGTGCGCGATACAATTCATCAACGGTATGGGGGCGAAAAGCATTTCGAACTTCTGGGCGGTTGAAGGCAATACGCACAATGCCGTTGGTGCGTCCTTCGCCAGTGTGTCGGTGATAGGTGATGTCGGTCAGGTCTTCGAAACCTTCGATAGTCTTCCAGAGCTCAGGCTTAAATGGGTTCATGCTTTTAGGATAGGGGGCATGCTTGAAGATGTCCTCGCGCGTGCCCACGTTGTAGCCCTCCCGATGAGAGTAAGGTTCCGCGGCGTCGATACGCGGGAAGCATTGCTTATCGACGGCCCCGCTGGCTGGGGAGAGTTCGCGCCGTTTCTGGAATACGGGCCAGCCGAAGCAGCCCACTGGCTCCGCGGCGCACTGGAAGCAGCCTACATTGGGTTTCCAACACCCGTACGAACTTCAGTACCGGTCAACGCCACCGTACCAGCCGTAAAACCAAGCCAAGTGCCCGAAATTCTCGACCGATTTCCTGGGTGTGACACCATCAAAATCAAAGTCGCCGAGGGTGACGACGCAGCCCGCGTCCAAGCCGTCCGCGACTATAACCCACAAGCAATCATCCGAGTGGATGCCAATCAAGGATGGACCGTATCCGAGGCGGTTGCAGCCGCCAAGACCTTTGGGGAACTCGACTACATGGAACAGCCGTGCGCTACCGTGCCGGAATTGGCGGAAGTGCGGAAACATGGGATCCGCGTGGCTGCGGATGAATCGATACGTCGTGCTGAAGATCCTTATGCTGTAGCCCACGCAGGTGCAGCCGACGTAGCCGTAGTAAAAGTAGCGCCCCTCGGTGGCGTTTCGAACGTACTAAAGATCGCTGACTTTATGCACTCACGCGGACTCACAATCACCGTTGCCTCCGCTCTAGATACTGCCGTAGGAATGAATGCCGGACTCGCAGCCGTCGCCGCATTAGAACACATTAACCCCGCCGGACTTGCCACCCAACAACTTTTCCTCGAAGATGTCTGCGAACCACGCGAAATACACAACGGCATGCTTGACATAACCCCCCAAACCCCCGACCCAGACAGGTTGGCGGAATTCGCCTCACCCCGCAAACACTACTGGTTCGAACGATTACGCCAAGCCTGGGAATATCTGTAAGCGAAAGCCTTACGCACTATCTTCGGTGCTATTTCGTCCATTTTTTTCCACACCCAATGCAAATAACCCGCACAGCATAATAATGATCGCGCACAACGTTGGCATAAACAATAAGGACTTGAAGAAGGAATAGTGGAGCATTAACAATCCAGTAAAACACCAAAAATGTAATACGCCCAACCGTAAAAGATGCTGTAAAGAGCGGAACACGGGGTTTTGGCGAGGTCCCTACTTTGGCTACAAGTGGCTATAAATAGCAGGGATTTGTTGGATCGTAAATTGGGTGAATAGCAACGCCACCCAGAAGATCCGTCATAGTGCTCTTGATACCGCAGCGAACAGGGCTGTACACAGGGTCCATTTGGGGATTAGTGAGAATTTCAAGGGTGTATTTTTCCTTATCAATCACCGAAACCAAAAGCTTATTATCCGACTGCACTTTATAGTCGAAGCTCACTTTTTCAGTGTTCTCCCCTTTGATTTCAGTGGGAAGGGTTTCCTTTACACCTCTATTCGATTTATTGATCACATCAACAGCACCATCATCGCGCTTCTCAAACTTGTACTCCTTCGAAATTTTGAACTCAAGGTTTTGAGAATCTTCTGAGACGCGATACGTGCCGTAGTTATCCGCAGCAAATGCCATTGGCATTTGAAGAGTCAGACCAACACCGAGCACGCTGGCAATGATGAGATTTCGAAGGTTCAAGGTAGTTTCTCCTATTTGAATTACGGATACTCCCGTGTACAAATTTTCCTGAAAATCTGTATAGAGTATTCGGTGGTGAAATCGAAATAAGATCCTAGTTATTACAAGACCGGCATGTAATTCAGAAAGGAAGTTATTCCGTGATGTGCTTTCAATTTTGACGTTTCTTGTAGGCTGCGACGCCGTATGCCAAAAAGCAAACAAACGCAGTTACAAGAGCAAAAATTGCTGGGGGAAACATTAAAGCTCTGAGAAGATCGCTTTCATAGATGAAGAATCCTGTAGAAATTCCGATGAACCAACCTATGAGTGCTGTAATGGCAGAGAGCCGAATTACACGGAGAGCCCGATCTGGCGAGATTCGCTTTTTCATCTTCGTAAGATCCCATTAGCAGCTGGCGGCAGCTCCAGTGAGGCCGCCACCGATACCACCGACAATACCGCCACCGATTGCGCCGGCTCCCACCCCCCATGGTCCTCCTAATGCGCCGATCGTGGCTCCTGAAGCGGCACCTGAAATTCCGCCAGTCATAGTTCCACCTACGGTGCCTGCTGCGCACCTGCCCCAACTATCCCAAGCTCCGCCTTCCAATATGTACCCGTTTTCGTTTGCGGCTGCCACCTGGAGAACGTTATTTGGATCAATTGTGTATTGGAAAGTGATGTCCTGACCTTCCTTGTTAACTGCAGTTGTTGGCAGCGTTTCTTTGATCTTGCCACTGTCTTTGTCAATGACGTCAACGCCGCCATCATCACGAATTTCAAATTTGTATTCAGAAGATACCTTGATTTCTAAATGGCGTAGATCTTCCGATGAGCGATAGAACCAAGTATCTCCTTGGGGTGATTCTTCTGCAGAAATTGAGGTAGGTGGTTCAGGGTGATTGGAAGCTAAAGCGGTTGGTGTTTGCACTGCCAATCCAAGACCTAATACGGCAACTGTAAGTAGTTTATAGATGCGCAAAATATTCTCCCTTTAGATGGAATGATAATGCTCAAAAACATATGTAGAAAGAGTAGATAAACTCCTTGTCTCAAGCTAAATAATCCCGTGCAAAATGTCTACCAACTTATAAAGTGTTAGAGAAGATTGGGGGTAATGTATATAGCTAATAATTTTGTATGCAGGGAAAACATATTTACCGTGTAGGGGTAACTATATACTTTGTATAAAATTGAAAACCGTTGCAGAAATAGGCGAATTTATGTTCAAATTAGTTTGCTCTAAATGTATAGTATCTAATGGCGGTTTGATAGCATTAATTCGATGGTAAGTCCTTATTTCATATAGTGGAATACATTTTGAGGGAACCTGAGTGGCATGGCAATTTCACTGACATGTTCGGTGTGCTGCTTGGATATGTGATCATTTTGACGGTCATTAGTGCCGGCTACTTACTTGCAAGAAAGAAGGTGATTGGTGCAGGTAAGGAGCGTTTGGTGTTAAACCGAGTAGCGTTCTATGCGGTTACCCCGGTAAAGCTTTTCGTTGTCCTGGCAAAATCTAAACCGCAGGAAATTTTTACTCCTGTACTCGCGGTGTTGGCTTCATCGACGCTGGAGGCGTTGTAGATTTCCCGGAGTTGCTTGGTAACCCCTTTTCGGCCCGGTCGCTTCAATGGTCTGTTCAAAGCCGTCGAGCCCATCAAAGCCAGACGATGAAGACACCGTTGCTGCCACACCATGACTTCCTGAAGTACCGCATCAGTGATCGCGGAGATGGTATCCGGCGAGATATCCACCCGCAGGCTCGTGGCGAGGTGATGCTGGATGTCCCGGACGGTCATGCCGCCGGATGTCACAAAGTGACAATCATGTCAAACGAAATCAGTAAGACGCCAACTACCTTTCGGTACCATCTGCGGCGCATACGAACCATCACGATCGCGTGGAATTTGAATTTCCAACGTACCGTATTTTGATTCGACCTTTTTCTTGTGCGAACCGTTCCGCGAATGATGCGTTCCCACGGCCGCTTTGCCTTCACGGCTCGGTTTGCTCGTAGCCGAGATGGATATCCATCTTTGACTGCAGCCCACGGTTAATTGATGCTTGCAACAAACTCCGGACCCTGATCGTTTGGAGGTGTTGGCCTCGCCACGCAAAGATTTTTGGTTTGAGCGGCTTCGTCAGGCGTGGCAGGATCTCTAATATGTTTGGCGTGCTCCTTGGATACACAATCATTCTGACGGTGATCGGAGCAGGTTATGTGCTTGCTCGTACGGGTGTTATTGGTCCAGGGGCAGAACGATTGGTACTTAACAAGGTCGCCTTCTATGCTGCCACCCCAGCGCTTTTGTTCGTTGTGTTAGCAAAGTCGCCGCCTCAGGATATTTTCACGCCAGTTCTCGCGATAGCTGCGCTTTCAGCAAGTACTACAGCGGCTATTTATATTGCAATCAGTACATTGTGGTTTCGCAAAAGTGTTGCAGAAACGGCGGTGGGGGCGGCGTCGTCAAGCTATGTGAATTCGAATAATATTGGCCTGCCAATTGGAATCTATGTCCTTGGAACGGGGGCGTATGTGCCACCGATTTTGGTGCTGCAGCTAGTGGTATTTACGCCGATAATCCTGGCGGCGATGAGCAACGGTGGGGTTGTGCGGGGGACAATAAAGGCGTTAACCAGCCCAATTGTGTTGGGGTCAATACTCGGTTTATTAGTAAGTATTTTCGGTGTCGGTGTGCCGAGTCTAATAATGGAACCCTTGACCATTCTCAGTGGCGCCTCCATACCTATGATCTTGCTAAGTTTCGGCGCGTCACTGCACACCAGTGAGGGGCTGAAAATCCGCGCTGAAACGACGTCAGCAACCATGCTAAAAATTGCCGGTATGCCTATGATTGCGTGGGTATTCGCAACTTTGTTCGGCTTGAGCGCTGAACATACGTACGCAGCGGTGATTCTTGCGGCGCTGCCCACCGCGCAGAATGTGTACAACTATGCGGCTACGTATCGGGTCGGTGAAGTGATTGCGCGTGATGCGGTGCTTGTGACCACGTTTGCCGCATTACCTGCAATGCTGGTGATTAGCCTGCTGCTTGGGGTTTGAGTCTCGACGCAGCGTATAACATGTTATACTTATTATACAAGTGGCTGGATCGGCAAGAAGGATACGGAGATGGCTAAACCAGAGGGAAAATACATCGGACTCGCCAAGTTAGGGCCGAAATCACAGGTAGTGATCCCGAAGGAAGTACGCGAAATCTTTGGCATCGGCCCCGGTGATCAGATGCTCATCCTTGCGGATAAAGAACGCGGCATTGCCCTTGTGGATCCGAAGGAATACGCAGAGCTGATCGATAAACTCTTGCCGCCGAAGGGAGAGCCCAATGCCTCGGCCAATTAGCCTTGCGCTGAAAATCATCGCTGGCATTGTTGCAACCGTTGTGTTGGGGATCGCCTGCTTTTTCGGTTGGGTGACATGGAATACGCACGGTTATTTTCAGCGTTACGTTGATAAAGCCCAAGCAGCTGGCTATATAGAACATCAGCACGAGGTACGTGATGGCGTTAGCCTCAACTATGCGGAGCATGCCAACGATAAAACCCCGCTACTTCTTATCCCAGGTCAGGGCTCAATATGGCAAGATTATGCGCCCTCACTTCCCGCGTTGGCGGAGCATTATCACGTTGTTGTGGTGGACGTACATGGTCACGGGAAATCAAACTGGAACCGTGAAGATTATACGGCCGTGCGTATTGCGGAGGACTTAACATCGCTTGGTCGGCATATATTCAAAAGCAAGTTCGTAGTTGCGGGGCATTCATCAGGGGGACTCATTGCCGCACAAATGGCGGCGGAATTCCCACAAGATGTTCAGGCACTCGTGCTTGAAGACGCTCCATTTTTTGCCACCGAAACTGATCGTGTTCCCAGTACATTCGCAGGTCAAGACAATAAACTGCTTAAGGAGTTCCTCGAACAAACCGAAGAAAAAGATTATGTGGCGTATGTGTTGCCGCGTTCGTACATTGGAAGAATGTTCGGTGACGCGTGGAAGCCATTGGCGCAACAGATAGTGCAGCAGCGTCACCAGAATCCCGATGCGTTGCCGGAGATTCCGTGGCTGGGTATCACGATTAATCGTATCTGGGAATCCCAGTCGCATCCCTACGACAAGTGGTGGTCACACGCGTTTTTTATTAGTCGCTCTTGGCACGAGGGGTTCGAACAAGAAGATGTGCTGCGCCGGGTAAAGGTGCCTACGCTGTTTATGAAGGCCAGTACCAACTACAGCGATGAGGGTATACTGCTCGCTGCACTCACCGACCGGGAGGTCGAACATGTGAAGGAACTCGTCTCGGATATTCGGGTAGTTCGAGTGGAAAGTGGGCACGACATCCACTTTGAGAAACCTGAATGGTACGTCCAACAACTTCAGCAATTTGTGTAATGCGTAAACTTGCGTGACGACGTCGCGTTTGCTGGACGTCGTCACGCAAGTTCAACTATTGCATAGCGCGTGAGAAAGCCCTCTTCGATTCATCACTCCAGTTCACTTCTTGTGGTGTTGAACGGGTATTTTCCTGAATAGTATTGTTTATCCACTCAAGGTGTGGATAAACACTCGTGTGAATCATTGGGCTATCTTCTTTATCCCGGCAAGAGGGGTTGTAATGACCAGCCGTATGGATGGCAAATAGTGTGTTTTCCTTGAAAATTGCAGCGCCAGAATCGCCACCACATGTGCGTGATGAACCAGCCGCCCGAGTTTCCATAACCTCGTGTGTATCTCGCCCATTAATATTGATGCTGTCAAGGAACTTGGTGATATTTACTTCAGCCAAAGAAGAGTATTCATTGCTCGCACCATAGCCCAAAAGATTTAAATAGTCGCCTACTTCTGGTGCCTTGCCAGGCAAGGAAAAGCTATCTGCAGTAATGCCACTACCAACCTTTATAAGGGCGACATCATATTCATAGGATTTGGTGTAGACAGTTTGTACACCAGCAACTTGGTTTTTGAAATTCTTAATTACGCGCATGGTTGATCCGCCATCGGGAACACAGTGCTCTGCCGTAATCCAAAATGGCCCTTGAAGATGGCTTGCCGTGCAATCGCGAACAGGCTTTGCTCCATCTGGGCCAATGCTCCACATTGCCGCCACTCGGGTGTCATTTACCGGAACTGTGCTGGTTGCCTCAGGAAGATATTCAATGTCCTTCCCATACCGAAGATTGTCCAGCGGCCCAGATTGTTGCGTAGTTGTTTCTACATTTTCATTATCGACGGCCCCCGCATTTGGCGCCATAGCCACCGGCAATAAGGCAGCAGTGAGAAGGATAGAAGAAAGGAATTTGCGCATATTAATTTCACTTAAGGTAGTGGGTTGGTATGGTTTCAAGTTTGGCAACACTGGTTATGCTAGAGATCATGCTGAACTCAACGCATAATCTTGTTTACCTCTTGAATCTGACGCTTAAAAATTACTCTTAAAGCGCGATAATATTGCAAATTTTATGCTAATAACAAGGTAAATATTTCGTCTAGACCTAGTAGCCTGAAAACTTAGTATCGGGGGTAATATTTCCGCTAAGAATTTTGTGTGCTGCGATTTTGCTATGGATGGCGGGTGTAGTTAAATTGCCTGCTTGAGCATGCGACACCATTACGTGCTTTCATCCATATCGCTTTTCGCATGTTGCTCACGTATGCGTAGAACATTAAGCACCAAGGAAAGCGCAATCATTACTACGCTTGGAAAAAGCAGTATGGATAGCGTCAAATCATCAATACCCAAAACCGTGAAAAATGCTATGCCTGCAATCGCTATTGCTAAAAGAGTGAAAAATCCTGCAGGGCGCGCCATATAGGAGTCTAGCCGGTATTTTTTAACCATGATTCCTCGTTAAAAATCAAAATAGCCAGTATTTTTGTAGCTGCTAAATTGGTTTTTTACTTTCGTGGAATGGTTTTGTAGAGATTTTTCGTTAGTTGGATAGTGTCTGGCATGAGCAACCTTTAATTATCCGTGCTTGAAACATAGTTGGTGCGTTGCTCGCGCATGCGTTGTATGTTGAGCAACAGGGAGAACGGGATAGCGAAAATACTTGGGATAAGTATCAAGACTAACGCCGCTGTGTCTATTCCGAGGCTTTTGAAAAACACTATTGCTGCAATGGTTATCGCACAAAGAGTGAGAAATCCAAGGGGTTTTGCGATAAAGGAGTCGAGCCGAACTTTCCTAGCCATAATTCCTCACTTCGATTAAAATGATTCATTATATTTGCTCTAATTTTTCTTAAGGGTGAACTTGTTTGCGGATTGGGCCCAGCAAGTGAATAAGGTTTCTTATATCCACTTACATTTTGTGAGATTAATAATGTGCCCTGTTTCCGTCTAGGAACTTTCGTTCCCTGTGTTTTATCTGGGGGTGATATTAACTTTAAAAACGCTGTATGCAGCATTTGTTATTTTAATCTTGGGGGTGTGTAAAGTTAGTGTATGGAACGAATCGGGTATATCGCCGAATAGATTTTCGTCAACTCATAATATCTTATTTTAATTACGCATTGGATTGGCGTTTCCACATGAGTTATTCCAGCCTGAATTCAAAGGTCTTTTCGCGTTGGGTATGGAAGGCGTCTTATTATATTCGTTATGAGTAGTGCCTCGATTGCGGCTGATGTTGTCGCAGAACTTGCTGCTGTTTCTTCGGATATTGTTGTGTGTCCAGGATCGCGGAATGCGCCGTTATTGCTTGCTCTTCGCCGCCGAAGTGACATCCGTATTCATGTTCGCATTGATGAGCGTTCTGCGGCGTTCCTTGCGCTCGGTTTGGCTCGTGCGCAAAAGCGTCCAGTGGCTGTTGTTATGACCTCGGGTACCGCTGTGGCACATTGTTTGCCCGCAATGATTGAGGCACATCATTCAAACATTCCATTGATTGTGGTCAGTGCAGATCGTCCATCGCGCCTTGTGGGTACCGGTGCCAGCCAAACTATTGATCAACAAGAACTTTTTGGAAAGTTCGCAGAAACATTTCATATTGAATTCGCGGAAAATGGGATAACTGGAAAAGCGATCGAGGCAGCTCCGGCGCATCTTAATGTGGCCTTGGATACGCCATTAGCTGAGGTTGCCGAACCTGTGGCAGTGGAGCGGCGCAGGGCGGGGGCGTCGATACGCGATTACGGTGAAGTTGAATTAGATCTGTCACGTCGAACCTTGGTTATTGCTGGTGATGGCGCTTGGTCAATTGAAGAATTGGCTGATGTTCCAACTATCGCTGAGCCCAGTGCTCCTGCACCTTTTGCCCCGGTGCATCCATTAGCGGCAGGTATTTTGGCGCGTACGCAGGTGAGTGCGGAAGGCTATGTGGTGGAGACAAAGCCAGAGCAGGTTGTGGTTGTGGGGCACCCAACACTGCACAGGGGAGTACTCAAACTGATGAGTGATCCGGAGATTGATCTGATAGTGCTCACACGTACCACTCCAACCGACCCAGCGCGTAAAGCGCAATATATCGGTTCGCGGGTCCGTGTGAAGGGAAAACAGGATTCCGGCTGGTTGAAGATGTGCTCGGCGGCGTCGGAACTTGCGGGAACTACCGTGCGTGAAACCTTGGAGAAGCATTCATTTACTGGTTTGCATGCCGCAGCGGCCGTTGCGGACACACTGGCCGTGGGTGACGTATTGGTTTTAGGGGCGAGCAACCCGGTCCGAGATGCGAGTCTTGTGGGACTGCCCTTTGATGGTGTGGAAACCTATGCTCAGCGCGGCGTTGCCGGCATTGATGGCATGATCGCACAATCAATCGGCATTGCACTTGCAAAACAAACAGAACATTTGGATACTTTGCGTCCACCCAGAGTGGTTGCTCTTATGGGAGACCTTACATTCCTGCACGATATTGGGTCATTGCAGATCGGACCGTTGGAGGCGCGGTCGGAAAACCTCACCATAGTTGTGGCCAATGACAATGGTGGCGGTATTTTCGAACTCCTGGAGGTGGGCGCAAAAGACCTCCGAGATGATTTCGAGCGGGTGTTTGGAACGCCTCATAATGTTGATATAGCGGCATTGTGTGCAGGCTACGGAATTTCGCATGTTGCAGTATCCTCGGTGGGCGAGCTTACTCATGCGTTGCTTGACACAATAGATATTGCGCCAGGTATCCGTGTTATTGAAGCTACAACCCGTCGAGATAACCGTCGTGAAATGCATTTGGAACTAAAACTATGACCCGTAGGTTTCACCAACTTGTATTGTTGCTTTGGGTGGCATGCTTGCTTGGTGCCGTAGGGATGGTTGCCGGGGCATATCACAATGACCGCACAATTGCTGCTGACCCGGGCCGGGCACTAGCTCGTGTTACCGCTGTTGGTTTCCGCACTACAGTGGACTACCAGGATGAAGAAGGAATATTTCATTCCCCGCAAGCCGGGTTGCTGTATCCCACTGGATTGGGAGAAGGCCAACGCGTGTGGGTAACCTACGCAAAGACCAATCCAGACTTAGTGAAAGTGGAACATCGAACGTGGCATCTATCGGTGGTGCCAGCTTTAAGCATTGCGGCGGTCGGCAGCATTATTGCTGCGGTGCTTTGGGGTTTAGTTTCGGGCATTGGGCATTGGCGTGAGCGGAGGAAGCAGTGAAGGTAGCCGTGGTTGCGGAGTCTTTTCTGCCCAATATTAATGGTGTAACCAATTCCGTTTTGCGCGTCTTAGAATACTTACGCGAACACGGGCATGATGCAATTGTGATTGCGCCAGGTGCCCGCGATTTTGAAGAAGAAATCCATGAATACCTTGGGTTTCCGATTATCCGTGTGCCCACGATTATGGTTCCGCTAATCGATTCCCTTCCGATCGGTGTGCCTCGCCCTCTGGTCACCCAAGCCATACGTGACTTCCTCCCCGACGTTATCCATTTAGCATCTCCGTTCGTGCTCGGCGGGGCAGGGGCATTTGCTGCCAGGATGCTACAAATTCCCGCGGTTGCCGTCTATCAAACCGATGTTGCTGGGTTCGCTAGCCGCTACCACCTCTCCCCATTAGCGGCGGCTAGTTGGGAATGGACAAAAACACTTCACAATATGTGTGCGCGCACACTCGCACCTTCTTCCGCAGCGATCGCCGACCTTCATGAGCACGGAATAGAACGCGTATATCACTGGGGAAGGGGCGTAGATACGCAAACATTCTGCCCCTCCAAACGTAACGACGCCCTCCGTGTCCAATGGTCACCCCAAGGTTTACCGATCGTAGGTTTTGTAGGAAGGCTGGCGGCAGAGAAAGGTGTTCACCGTCTTTCTGTGCTTTCCGACGCCCCCGTCCAACTCGTAATCATTGGCGACGGTCCCGAACGCCCAACGCTCGAAGAAGAACTACCAAATGCGATCTTTATGGGGGAACTCTCCGGTGAGGCACTCGCTGAAGCGTATGCCAGCCTCGATGTATTCGTACACCCAGGCGAACATGAAACTTTTTGCCAAGCTATTCAAGAGGCCCTTGCCTCCGGTATTCCCGCGATCGCTCCCCGTGCTGGCGGCCCCATTGATCTCATTCAAAATGGCATTAACGGATACTTAATCCCACCGGAGCACTTCGCCGACCAGCTACTCGAAAAAGTATTTGATTCCACGCCCGAGATGGGGATTGCTGCACGCGAAGGTGTGCGCGATAAAACCTGGAGTAGTTTGTGTGCCCAGCTTCTTCGCCACTATGAGGCTGTAATTTATGAAGCCACCCGCTAAGCCCGCCAACATCCATCGGGTAGCGTTAAGCACGTGGCTAAAGCAAACCTGGACAAAAACCCGCGCGACGTGGCACGAATGTTTGATGATGTCGGCGAAAAATACGATCTCACTAACTCGATCCTATCCCTCGGCCAAGATCGCCTATGGCGCCAACGAACCCGAGCACGTTTAGCCCTGCAGCCAGGGGAACGAGTACTCGATCTTGCCGCTGGAACCGCAGTATCCACGGTGGAGCTAGCCAAATCTGGCGCCTGGGTTGTTGCTTGTGATTTCTCTCCCGGAATGCTGGCAGCTGGTCGTGGACGCAATGTACCCAAAGTAGTCGGAGATGGTATGCACCTACCCTTTGCCGACAATAGTTTCGACGCCGTGACGATTAGTTTTGGCCTGCGCAATATCCATGACTTTCGTGCGGGCCTGCAAGAATTATCCAGGGTCACCAAACCAGGTGGGCGCCTTGTAGTTGCTGAGTTTTCCACCCCAATAGTCCCCATTTTCGGACGAATCTACAAAGAATATCTGATGCGGCTACTCCCAAAAATCGCCCGGGTTGTTTCCTCCAACCCGGAGGCATATGAATACCTTGCCGATTCCATCCGTGCCTGGCCAGACCAAGAAACACTTGCCAAAGAAATCAATGCCAATGGCTGGTCCGACTGTGGATGGCAAAACCTCACCCTCGGTATCACCGCACTTCACGCTGCCAAAAAAGCTAAACAATAGGTTGTTGGCTATAGGTGTGCACGCTGGAAGCATTGAAATACTGGGTGAAGTGAGTTCAAGGGGCGAAGAGGCAGGTACCGTAGGTCCGGGATGGTAATTGATGTATAAGTAGTGTCGTTTTTTACACCATCTTGTGCCCAATTGGTGTTTTTGGCGACAAAATTAGGCTCCCAGAGGCCGTTCGCAGACGCTTTTTACACCAATTGCACACAAGATGGTGTAAAAAACGACAACTCCCAGCTCGGCAATTGCGCGCAACCTAACGCCGCCTGGAGGTGTGTGCGCAACCTAACGTCGCCTGGAGGTGTGTGCGCATCAAAAAGCCCGCGGACCTAAAACAATAATAAATACATACCCAGATCAGCTTTTCCGCAAGCTAGAAAACATTATTTAAGTTCGCCCCAGAGTTGGTTGTTGGTATGGAGCCTTGTGGTGTGTCCGGCGGCACGCCAGATGCGAGAGACTAGGTCGCTGTCTTCTTCTGTAATTAGGTTTCCCATGAGTCGAGCGGCGTGGTTCATTACCACCTCCGCGAACGGGCCACGAAAGGCAAAAGGTCCAGCTAAGGGTAGGAATTTGGGGTAGGTAAGGACTCGGGCTAGCGTTCTGGCTAGGAGGAATGCTTGGCCGTAGTGGGTTCGTAATTGCTCGGGCCAGAGGGCGGTGTAATTTCCTGCACCGAGAAGGTTTACGGAAAGTTCAGCTGTTTCGAGTCCATAGTCGATGCCTTCGCCATTGAGGGGGTTTACGCATGCTGCTGCGTCGCCAATGAGCATCCAGTTTTTTCCGGCGACTCCGGAAACTGCGCCTCCCATGGGTAGGAGGGCGCTGGCTATTTGTTCCGGGGGTGAAAAGTCCCAGTCATGCTGTTGTGAGGCATATGTTTGGAGTAGTTTTTTAGTGTTTATCTTTGCCGGGCGCCGGGTAGTGGAGAGGGCGCCGCATCCGACGTTTGCGCGGCCGTCGCCAAGCGGGAAAATCCAGCCGTAACCAGGTTGGACTACGCCGAGTTCATCACGAAGTTCCAGGTGTGAGTGGATCCAAGGCTCTTTGCTTCGTGGGGTGGTGCAGTATGAGCGGGCGGCAATCCCATACACCTGTTCTTTATGCCAAGTGCGTCCGAGAAGCTTGCCAAAAGTGGAGCGGACACCGTCGGCAACGATGACGTTATTGCAGGTTACGCGATTTGTGCCAGCTTGAACTGAAGTGATCCTGCCGTTGGTAAATATAGGATCGGAGGCGGGTGAATCTTCCCATACGGTAGCGCCAGCGGTACGTGCATGGTCGACAATCATGGCGTCTAGTTGCGTGCGTGGCATTGCAGAGCCGACGGTACCAAAAGGGGTGTCGGGCCAGGGGGCGGTGACTGAGCCGCCGAATCCATGAAGTTTGAGTCCGTGGGAGGCATAGTGCAAAGTGGCGTCTATACCCATGTTATGTAGCTGGTGAATAGCCCGTGGGGTAAGACCATCGCCGCAGGTTTTGTCTCTGGGAAACGTAGCGGAATCTACAAGGAGGGTTTCAAATCCGCGTCGGGCAGCATGGTATGCGGCAGCGGCTCCGGCGGGTCCTGCGCCAACCACGAGTACGTCAACACTAGTCACGGGCACCATTGTTGCATGCGGGGTTTGGTGTGTGGTGTCTCGGGATGTGGGAAGGGTACCTATTCGACTACGGTTAAAGGTTAGCTATGTACAATTCGGCCCGTACAGGACCACCCCGTACAAGGCCACTGTAACCTTTCTACGAAATATGAGGGCTTCGACGGATGAGCAACGGCATTGGTGCCCGCGACCTGGGAGCACAGGCGGACAATACCAGCGGTTTTGCCATAGATTTGGGCAACCCTGAATTAGAGCAGATGCTCGCCGATGGAATGGTAGCCGTCGAACAGGTTTTGCAAGAGGAACTCGCCAAAGGTGAGGATTTTGTTTCGGAGAAGGTCCTCCACTTGGTGGCTGCCGGAGGGAAACGTTTCCGCCCTATGTTTGCGCTACTCGCCTCCCAATATGGCGAACGTCCAGGTAGCGATGAAGTTATCCGTGCAGCAGCCGTTGTGGAAATGACACACTTGGCCACTCTCTACCACGATGACGTTATGGATGAGGCTGA
This sequence comes from Corynebacterium freiburgense, assembly GCF_030408815.1. Taxonomy (NCBI): domain Bacteria; kingdom Bacillati; phylum Actinomycetota; class Actinomycetes; order Mycobacteriales; family Corynebacteriaceae; genus Corynebacterium; species Corynebacterium freiburgense. The sequence continues at coordinate 306,906 of NZ_CP047355.1, forward strand.
ACGACGCCGCGGTGTGCCCAGCGCCAACTTCCGCTGGAATAATTCAGTAGCAATCCTGTCCGGCGATTATCTTCTTGCCCATGTATCTCGGCTTATGGCCCAACTCGGCATGGAAACCGTTGCCCATTTCGCTGAAACTTTCGGGGAACTAGTGACCGGACAAATGCGCGAAACTATTGGTCCCGGCGATAGTGATCCTGTGCAGCACTATATGGATGTAATCCGGGAAAAAACCGGCGTTCTTATTGCCTCGGCGGGTTATCTCGGTGGTCTGCATTCAGGTGCGTCGCCCGAGCATACAGATGCATTACGGCGCTTCGGCTACGCCATCGGCATGGTGTTTCAAATCGTTGATGACATTATCGATATCTTCTCGGATAGTAGTCAATCAGGAAAAACCCCTGGAACCGACCTCCGCGAAGGTGTGTTCACACTCCCAGTGCTGTATGCACTTTCGGAAGACACCCCTGTAGGTGAGGAACTCCGAGGACTACTTACCGGCCCTCTAGCCTCAGATGAGGAAGTAGCAAAGGCCCTTGCACTTCTGGAGCGCTCGACTGGCCGTGCCCGCGCTCTAGAAGACGTTCATGCCTACCTTGCAGAAGCTCAATCCGAACTTTCCCGACTCCCAGATAATGAGGTCACAACAGCCCTTCGCGCCCTTGCCTCCGTGACTGTGAGTCGCGTGGGGTAATTGTACATCGCTGTGTTTTAATGGTTTTACCTGGCGATTTGTTAATAATCGATGTGCGTATAGTAAAGTCATAACAGCACCGCGCAAGCGAGATGCCCGCCAGGTTGCCCGAGCGGCCAAAGGGAGCGGATTGTAAATCCGCCGGTTTTTACCTTCGTAGGTTCGAATCCTTCACCTGGCACTTTGACCCGTCGCTAAGAATGCGGCGGGTTTTTGCTATTTTGGCCCAGTGAGAAGTCTGTATGCTGAGATAGGTTTGTACTTAAAAACGCTGAATCGGAGTTCCTGTGACCACTGAAGCCTCTTGGCCATTGCGCAATCAAATCGCAGCTTGGGCCGTACACGCATTTACTATGTCAGGCTTATTGTGGGTTCTTCTTGCAGCCCAGGCGCTTATTGATGGTGATGCTAAGCGTATGTGGATGTGGCTCGGCGTCGCTCTTATTGTCGACGCCGCGGATGGCCCCCTCGCCCGCGCAGCCCGCGTCACAGAAGTAGTCCCCTGGTTTTCTGGTGTGATGCTCGACAACGTTGTCGACTACCTTACATGGACATTCTTGCCAGCAATCTTTTTGGCAATTACATTGCCTCTGGGTCCTGATCCATTGCCTTTGGTGGCCGCCACACTAGTGTTAATGTCCTCGATGTTCTGCTATGCGAATACGTTGATGAAGTCATCTGACTGGTACTTCGTAGGATTCCCCGCTGCATGGAACATTGTGATTGTAATTTTATGGTTGTTTGAGCCTGGCGCCATAGGAAACTGGATTGCCATTCTAGTATTCGCTGTCCTTGCTTTGGTGCCGTGGAAATGGGTTCACCCTTTCCGAGTCCGCCAATACCGAATCTTCAATGGATCTGCTGCAGCTGTTTGGGTCCTGGCCACTGGCCTTATGGTCTGGTACTACCCAATAATGCCTATTTGGCTACTTATCCCCTGGATTATTAGTGGGGCCTGGCTATTTATTGTCTCTGTCATTCGGACATGGCGCGATAAGCCCGATATGTGACATTCATATGACCAGAATTGTCCCTGTGCGGCCGCTAGTTAGGTAATCGGCCAAGGAGTTGTTTGGCTACCTGGCGGTCACCCCACATCTTGTAGGTTTCAAGGGCAAAGGTGCCAAAAATCAAGGCGAAGATAATAGCTACTACCTCAGGTGGATAGTGTTTTCCGTGGAAACCAAAATAAATGTACGGCGCCATAAACGAGATAATGGTTGTGATCATTCCCACAAGGCGTTTCCAGAATCTTCGGGCGGTGACCATCGTAAGAATTCCCCAGGTGTAGGGGAGTGCCGTGACTAGATCAATAGTCCAGAGGATAAGCAATGAGCCATGGAATTCTTTGACAAACGTTACGGGTAGTGCGCGGAGTGCGGAGTAGGTGAGTACTACGATGTAGGCGATAAATTTAGGGGAATTTAATAGCCTGCTGAGTCGCGTTCGAGGGATGATCGGAATGCCGCGCTCTATAGTTTTCTCGTAGGTCTCAGAATTTAAGTGGAGGCCATCGATGTGGGTGAGGGCACTCCAAAGGATAATCCGATCTTCATCTGTGAAACGATCAAGAAGCGCGTTCACCAATTGCATTGGTGAAATACCAACGGGCGTTATATGGGTACCAAAGTAATCTTGTGGCGGCCCCATGGGGACTACTAGCCCCTCAGGGAGCCATTCTTCCCAGGTTTTTCGGGTGGTCTCGCTCATTGGAATAAACCAAAGTTTTTCGCGGCGTGAGATACTGTCACGCAAAGTAGCTATAAAGATTTCGCGGAAATCGCTGTGTTCAAGCGCAGGCATGGGAGGCAGTGTTCGGACATCTTTGTCCCGCAGGTCGCTCAAACGATCAATGCCGGCTGTGGAGCGGACTGCATCCGGCTCCAAGCTCAGGTCTTTTCCGAATGCGATATCAAAGAGCCACATCATGGGATTACTGTAGAACAATGCGTGGTGGGCGTCGTTAATTGAGGTCCATTTTCTGCAAAGAATTTGCAGTGGCTTCGTGTTGGTGCCTCGAAAGTGTGCTTTATCCTGGTGATTTGTGTTGTGGCCCCGAAACAGGTTAATCTTTGTGAGGCTTCAGCGGAGCAAGCCAGACTAATCTGGTAACTGCTTTGAAGAAGTTAAGCCCCCTTAGCTCAGTCGGCAGAGCGTTTCCATGGTAAGGAAAAGGTCGACAGTTCGATTCTGTCAGGGGGCTCTGTTCCTTTACTTAGGGTGTAGTCCTAGTTAGAGGGCGGTTTGGCGGTGTAGCTCAGTGGTAGAGCGAACGACTCATAATCGTTAGGTCGCGAGTTCAATTCTCGCCATCGCTACGAGGGTGCCCCTTTTGGGGCGTATCCTGGTCCAACCACATAATGAAATTTTGGCTAATCGTCGAAGTTCTGTTAATGTGGTCGCGTACTGCACACATGTTGTGTGGTCAAAGGGGTGTAGCTCAATTGGCAGAGCAGCGGTCTCCAAAACCGCAGGTTGCAGGTTCAAGTCCTGTCACCCCTGCAAAGTTGTCTCTATAGGTTTTCAAGGAGCACCGTGACTGACGATAAACAGCCGGAGAACCTGGTCGGGGTGTCCCGCCCAGCGGGCAAGCGTCAGGTTTCAAAAGCGGCTACTTCTTCTGCTGAATATGCGGCTCGTCGGGTCGCTAAGGCAAATTCGAGTGGGGATGAATCCCCAGGCGGTGGCGTTGCAAGTTTCTTGCCTGAGGTTGTGCAGGAAATGAAAAAGGTTATTTGGCCCACGGCTCGCCAAATGGTCGTATATACGCTGATTGTGTTTGCGTTTCTTATTGTGCTGACTGCCTTGGTATCAGGCGTTGATTTTCTTGCAGGCCTTGGTGTTGAGAAGATCTTATCGCCATAGGGTAGTATGCAATTAAAGTAAAAATATCCCGTCGGAGTCTTATCCGGCGGGATAAAATTTTGTCGAGTACGTAGTACGTAAGTACAAGGTACGATGGCAAGCGCAATACCCATTATTTTTGGCTTTGCTTGAGAGAAAACATTGGAGTACACCTCATGAGTGATAACAGCACAAATATTTTCGACGCCGGTTCTGCCCCTGCAGAGGAGGAAGCTGCGGCGAATGCAGTGGATACGCAGGCTGCTGAGGATGGTGCTGATGTCGCTCATGCTGCGGCTGCATTGGGTGATACGGATAATCAGGAGGATGCAGCGCTCTCTGAATATAAGGCTCGGCTGCGAGCCTATATTCGCGAGCTCAAGAAACTTCCGGGGTCTTGGTACATTATTCAGTGCTATTCAGGGTATGAAAATAAGGTCAAGACGAACCTTGATATGCGTGCCCAGACCCTTGAGGTAGAAGATTATATCTTCGACACAGTTGTCCCGATCGAAGAAGTTGTTGAAATCCGTGATGGCAAGCGCAAGCTTGTAAAGCGCAAATTATTGCCAGGATATGTTCTGGTCCGCATGGAAATCAACGATCGTTCTTGGTCTGTGGTTCGTGATACCCCAGGTGTGACCTCCTTTGTTGGCAATGAAGGCAACGCAACACCCGTGAAGATCCGCGATGTTGCCAAGTTCCTTCTGCCACCTGCAAGCGCCGAAAGCGAAACCGAAGAAAAGACCGCAGCCGCAGAAGGCGAGAAGGTTGTTGCCCAGCCCAAGGCGCAAACTGCGAAGCCTATTGAAGTGGACTACCAGGTGGGTGAAGCCGTGACCATTCTTACTGGTGCGCTTGCCTCCGTATCTGCGACGATTTCTTCGATAGACGCTGAGAATGGCAAGCTGCAGGCACTCGTTTCTATTTTCGGTCGCGAAACTCCTGTAGATCTAACATTCGACCAAGTGGAAAAGATCACCTAGGCAACTTGTTTCTCGACGCCAAACGCCCGCGCGCCTAATACGTGCGGGCGTTTGTGTTGTCTTGAGGCCTTGTGGCTTGTAGTCGAGCCTTGGGCTTGTGGGCCTTGTGATCAGGCAGATTTACACAGGCAGATTTAGCCACTCAGGCAGATTTGACATTGTGCCCGACGGAAATCTGCCTTATCCGCCCCAAAAAACTACCGCTTTTTGTATCACGGAGCCCAACAAAGTTAACCGATACTACTCACTTCAGCTCATCCAAACTAACCTGTGCATATATTTTGGTTGCAGAGCCGACTTTTCCAGCATTTCCCCAATTAGCCAAGCTCCATAGCGTACGGTACAATTTCACTTCGCGTGTGTTTTCGCATGCGTTGTTGTTTTGTTCCCCGGTGGCTTTGGTAATTCTGTTGTTGGATTGCCGGGCATCCGGACGGGGTTTGGCTGCTGGTTTGGGTCATCGTTTCCAGTGGTTGTGTGTGCCTCGTTATCATAGGAAGTAGGTCGAAAGATGCCCCCTAAGAAGAAGGTCTCTGGCCTTATTAAGCTGCAGATTCAAGCTGGTGCTGCTAATCCGGCTCCTCCAGTTGGTCCGGCGCTTGGTGCCCATGGTGTGAATATCATGGAGTTCTGTAAGGCTTATAATGCTGCTACTGAGTCTCAGCGTGGCAATGTGATTCCGGTTGAGATCACTGTTTATGAAGATCGTTCCTTCACCTTTAAACTGAAGACTCCTCCTGCTGCGAAATTGCTGCTTAAGGCTGCTGGTTTGCAGAAGGGTTCTGGCGTTCCGCATACCCAGAAGGTGGGTAAGGTCACTATGGCTCAGGTGCGCGAGATTGCAGAGACCAAGAAGGAAGATTTGAACGCTAACGATATCGACGCCGCGGCGAAGATCATCGCTGGTACCGCCCGCTCTATGGGTATTGAGGTTGAGGATTAATTTTCCTCTGTGGCAGGGCCAGCTCCGGCCCGAACACCACACATTCTTTGTAAAGGATTTTTATTATGAGCAAGAAGTCTAAGGCTTACCGCGCCGCCGCCGAGCTTATCGACGCCGGCCGTATCTACTCTCCATTGGAAGCTGCGAAGCTCGCCAAGGAGACCTCCTCCAAGAACTTTGATGCAACTGTTGATGTTGCTATCCGTCTCGGCGTTGATCCTCGTAAAGCAGATCAGCTTGTTCGTGGCACCGTTTCTCTCCCACACGGTACCGGTAAGAACGTTCGCGTTATTGTGTTTGCCGCTGGTGAGAAGGCTACTGAGGCTGAGGCTGCAGGCGCTGACGTTGTTGGCTCTGAAGATCTGATCGAAAAGATCCAGGGCGGTTGGACGGATTTCGACGCCGCGATCGCCACCCCTGATCAGATGGCTAAGGTTGGCCGTGTGGCCCGTGTGCTTGGTCCTCGTGGTTTGATGCCTAACCCTAAGACTGGCACTGTGACTACCGATGTTGCCAAGGCAGTGACCGAAATCAAGGGCGGTAAGATTTCCTTCCGCGTCGATAAGGCCGCTAACCTTCATGCCGTGCTTGGTAAGGCTTCCTTCGATGCTGAGAAGCTTGCTGAGAACTATGGTGCTCTTATTGAAGAGCTTCTTCGTCTCAAGCCTACCTCCGCCAAGGGCACATACCTTAAGAAGGTCACAATTGCTTCCACTAATGGTCCGGGTATTCCCGTAGATACCACTGTGGTTAAGAATTTCGCTGGCTAAATTCCGTAAGCCTATCCCGTAGCTTTTGGCTACGGGATTTTTTTATGCCCGGATGTTGTGTGGTCAATTTGTTGGCTCGTTTTATAAATCCTTTTATTTTTCCTTGTTTCTACTTATGCTCACGCAAAGGTCATACCTTTACACTTTTCTCACGGGTGTAACCTTTTTTATTAATAGGCTTCGGTTTTTTATATATAATCCCAGTTCAGCGCCGCAGATTAATTGCTATCCGTAATTATATTGATTAGCTTTAGTTAGTATTACTTAAGATCTTGCTTAAATTTTTATACGGTACTACGCTGCTCACTTAAGGATCTCTGTGAGGTGTAAACAAAATGGGTGCCGCGGTATTTAGTTGCGGTAAGGACCGACCCGTTTCAATACCACCAACTCAACCCAAGGCTTTTGCCCAAGTTTGAGGTCCTCACTTCACTGTTAGATACATGAATTGAGAAGAAAAGAAATGTTAAATCAATCGCTGCGCGCAGCAACCGCATTGAGCGGTTGGCGTATCCTGCGTTCAGTGGTGACCTTCTTCATTGTGAGCGCCTTGATTGTCTTTGGTACTCAGATTGTGGTGGGTCATCCTGCGAAAGCTCAGGATAAGATTGTTAATGAGCCTGTTACTCCTCAGAACCAGGATAAGAAGAACCTTTACATCTCGAATATAACGCTTCGTCGCCACGGGGATAGTACCGGCGAGTTGCCCTTGGTTGTGAATGATACAGCAGGTACTCTTGCCCTGGATTGGTCGAATACGTTTCCTGGGAGTCTGGAAGAGCGTCCTGTTGCGGGTAAAAGCTTCACTGTTGAGCTTCCTAAGGAACTGGTGTTTGCTCAGCGTGGGGTGGACATTAAGCCAATTCCCATGAAACACGATAGTGGCAAGGTCGTTGGCGAGTGTACTTTCGAGATGCGCCGGGCGGTTTGCGCCTTCGATGGGCGTGCAGAAAAACTCTGGTCTGAGGAAGGTGCTCGTAATTTCAGGGGAACATTCTCCAGTTGGGTTGAGATGACCGTCCCGACTGAAGGTAAAGGCAGCACTCTGCCTTTCGTTGTGAACGGACAGAATCTGGATATTACGTTGCCTGGTGGCGTGATTAAAGATCAAGCTCACCCAGGTGAAGGCACCCCATGGTACAAATCTGTTGGTTCAGTTAATCCAGGGGCCGATACTTTACATTGGTATTTCAAGATCACTGGTAAATACTTGCAAGACCAATTTAAGGCAAAAAACATTACACAGACAATGGATGGACGTACTCCATTTACCATTATTCTGAAGGATGTTGCTGAGTCCCCATTGTATTTCGAGGCCGATAAGCTCAAAGGATTAAGTATTCGGAAGCAAGAATTTACAAGGACTTGCACCGTGGAGGAGGCGGAAACTCCAAACCAGCGTGGTTCTGTGTGTGGTAACGTATCGAAGCCTTTCGATGGATCAACTATTGAATATAAGATTGATCCGAACGATCCTAAGAAAATTGATATTATTATTACCGGACCGTTTTCCCCGGACGATACCTACAGTATTAATGGCTTAAACACCACGGTCCATGGCAAAATTAATTCGGGCATTAAATACAAGAACACAGCCAAGATTGTGTACCAAGCTCCTGACGGTACAACAAAGGACGTTAACGATAAGTACGTTCGTACCGCTGTACATGTTGATAAGCGTAAGGCTAAGGTTGAGTACGATCAAGAGCGTGGCTTTTTCGTAGTAGAGAAGCGCGTCGATGGCGACATTCTTGCGATCGATCCAGAGAAAACTTCGTTTGATGTTGAGTTCAAATATGAGTTTCCGGAAGGCAGAACATTTACGGACTGGAAAGATCTGGAACCTCTCAAGGCTATGTCTACAAATGTGACTGAGCATGGTGGTACGGCCACATTTAAAGTGGGAGCATTTAAACAGGGCTTCCCTTCGATGGCTAAAGAGGGGCAACCATTGGTGAATATCCCATTCCCAACTGGCACGAAGATCACCTTGCAAGAACAGATCGACACGAATGCTCCGTTCCAGCATGCACAGGCGAAGGCTGGAGAGTTCTACTGGGGCGAGCCTCGGTATGCTGTGGATAAGGAAGCCAAGGATCAGGCTAAGGCTGGTCCTGTGTCTTTCACTATTCAAAAGGCAACGAACGAAAAGGTTGAGACGAAGGTTTACCTGCACAACGAGGTAGAAAACCGTAATGGTACCTTCAAGGTAAAGAAGACTGTTCAAGGTGTTGTAGGCGAAGCTGGTAACGGCAAGTCCTTTAAGTTCACCTACACCTGTTCTGACAACCAATCTGGTGAGGTCGACGTTCCTGGAAACGGTGAGGCAGTGGCCGTCGATAAGCAATTCCCGATTGGCACTACCTGTGACGTCCAAGAGGCCGATGCTATCGAACCGATTGAGAACCATGATTTGGTGAAGCCTGCGCCTCAGCAAGTGCAAATCGCTGCTGATGAGCAAACCTTGACCTTTGTCAATGCGTACAAATCACGGGGTACCTTCGAGGTAGCTAAACGTGTAGAGGGCGTTGAAGAGGCAGCCCTACAAGGCAAGACCTACAGCTTCGACTATGTTTGTGGTCCTGAAAAGGGTCGTATTGAAAACGTCATTCCTGGCGGGCCGGCAGTTCCAGCTCCTGCAACCTTCCCAACCGGTACCACATGTACTGTGACCGAAAGCTTGGAAGCAGCAAAGGTCGAAGGTTACACTGTGGCTCCTCATAAGCCAGTTGAGGTAACCATTGGTGCCCCAGGCGCACCTCTTGTTAAGGCGGAATTTGTAAACAACTACACCCGCGACCTGGGATCCTTCAAGATCCGCAAGAGCGTTAAGGGCGATGGAAACTTCACCAATGATTCCTTTGATGTTCAATACCGTTGTGGTGCAGCCGAGCCTGTAACTCTTAACCTTAAGGGCAACGAGGAATGGACTGTTGTAGAAAACCTTCCAACTGGTACTGTGTGTGAAATTTCCGAAGACCAAGCAGGCGCTAAGCGTGCTGGTTTCACCGAGGCTATTAAGATTGATCACTCAACGGTGAAAATCGATAAGACCAAGGTGGCCGAAGTTACTGTTACCAATACCTATGCTCAGAACAAGGGTGGTTTCACCATCTCCAAGAGCCTTGCAGGTACTGGCCAATATCGTGCCAAGGATAAGGAATTCACCTTTAGCTACAAGTGCACCGATCCTCAAGGTGACGTAGTTAAGGAAGAAAAGCAGCTTAAAGTTAAGGCTGGTGAAGTAAAGCGCATCACCGATGTTCCTGAACTGGCAACATGCGTAGTTGAAGAACTCGATGGTGAAGTACAAAACGCTGACCTGAAGACCGTTGTAAACGTTGAGCTTGAAGATGGCGAGCCAGCAGCTCCAGTAGCTGAAAAGCCAGCTTCCCCTGATGTACCAGCAAACAACGGTGCGCCAGCAGCTGAAGCTCCTGAGAATGCAGTTGCTCCTGCTGAGAATGCTCCAGCCGACAATGCAGCAGCACCTCAGCCAGTAGTTGCTGTACCAGTTGCAGATCCACTTGAAGATGCTGGAGAAGCAGCGAACGAGAATCCAGCTGAAGGTGACGCCGTTCAACCTGCGCCTGCACCTACACCTGCACCTGCACCTGTACAGCCAGATATCGCAGTAACTCCTGCCGAAAATGTTCCAGCCGGTGATGCTCCCGCTGTTATTTCTCCTGAAAAGCCAGAAAAGCAAGATGCACCTGTAGTAGTGGGTGAAGGCGTGGTCGCGGGTAATAAGGGCACCTTCACTATTGGCAAAGACACGACCCATAAAGTCCTAGTGGTAAATGAATACACCGATCATGTTGGTAGCCTCAGCGTGACCAAGATCGTTGAAGGTGATTCAGTAGAAATGATGAAGGACCAGCCATTTATCTTCGACATTAAGTGTCAAGATGGTCAGTCTAAGGTTCTTGAGGTACTTGGCAACGGGACTCCAGTGGACTCTGGCCTTCGGATCCCTGTAGGTACCAAGTGTGAGGTTTCAGAGCAAACTGATAAGGCTCAACGGGCTGGATTCGACCTGAAAGCTCCAGAAAAGCAGGAAGTTACCATTGCAAAGCGCGATGAGGTTGTAGCTGCAACGTTCAAGAACGAATACACCAAGCACGTTGGTACATTCTCCGTAGCCAAGACCGTTAAGGGCCTGCCTGCTGAAGAAGCGAAGGATAAAGAATTCCTCTTTAACTACTCTTGCTCTGGCGGGCAAAAGGGTGAGATCAAGGTCAAGGGCGACGGTGTAGCTGTGGATGCAGGTGTAAAGATTCCTGTAGGCACAGACTGTACTGTGACTGAAAACGCTGCTTCTGCCAAGGTAAAGGGCTTTACTGTCAAGCTTCCTGAGAACCAAAACATTCGATTTGAGAACAAGGACGAGAAAAAAGAACTGTCCTTTACAAACGAATACAAGCCAGAACCTTCCGTTCCGATGCCTGGAGATCCGGATCCAAAGAATCCGCCAAAGAATACCCCTCCAAACCCAGGTATTCTCGGATTCCTCCCGTTCATTCCATTCTTGTTTGGTAATGCTGGAAGCTCCGACGCTCCAAATGGCACAAATTCCAATACGGTTGCTGGAACCAATAACACCACAAATGGAACAAACAACACTGCGAGCCCTGCTGCTCAAAAGAGCGTGCTGGCAAATACCGGTGCATCTGTAATTGGTATTGGTCTCCTGGCCCTCGTAGTGACCTCCGTTGGTATTTTCCTGGCGGTCCGCGGACGTAAAAGCAAAAGCTAGTTTGTAAGAGCTAGTTTTAAAGCCTCAGCACTATGTGCTGAGGCTTTTTCTATACAGGAGCGCACATACGTGGCGATAAAGTGATTTGTACATGCTTTCCTACATATTCACCCGAAAAGTGTCGGCTCGGGAAGGCGGCAGTACTGCGAAAACCTGTGAAGTAAATAAGACAGTCTTTGGAATATGGGGTTCTGGGCCTAGATTTTAGCTCAATCAGGGTGTAATTATTATATATAAATCAAGTGTAAATATAATCTACTTTAACTGCTAATTCCGGAAGAGTCGCCACTGTAGATTCGAAAATTAATTAAGTATCACATAAGCGTCTTGCTTAGTATTTTCTTATGTGGCCAACTGTAGAGATAGCGTATTGACCACAAGAGAAAGTCTGAAATTGAAAAAGTTGCGAAGACTCTGGCAGGTGCCTGTCGCAGTCGTGGCTGCATTTGGGCTTGTCTGGATGAGCGCGCCAGTCACTGTGGCGCAAGCCCAAGAAACCAGTACCGTGGAATCTTCACCTGCACAGGAAGGGGGTGCAACCGAGGAAGCATCGGAAGATACTGGAGAGGCTGAACCTCTTGCACCTCCAGTGGAGAATGAGACACCTGCACCGACTGCATCACCTCGTGGTGTAGATGTACCAGTAGGCCCCGAACTTACGGGTGGGCCGCGATTAGAGTATTCGGTGACTATAAAGTCGGATGGCACACCGGATTTTGATAGTGATGATCAAGCTGGCAATGATTCCAGTGCAAACAATGGCATTGTTCGTGTGAATGACACTGTGACGTATAAGTTGCAGTATTCAGTCAATGAGGGTGTAGGCGAAAACGCCAGGTTTACATTAGCTTTGCCAAAAGGTATGGAGTTTGATTCACTGCCAAGTTTCTGTTTGGCGGGAAGTTCGCTTACTCCTGAAAGTGTTGGCGTTCCGAGTTTGCCATTATCGGCCGATTCGATTGATGAACTTGCTGCTCAGACATTGGAATGTAATGTTGGTTCATTAAGCACAGAAACCCAATTTGTTGAGGTCACCGCCAAAGTATTGAACTATGTGCATAATGGGCAGACCTTAAAGCCAGTGCGGGCAGGTTTCCAGGTGGATAATGCCCCGGCAATTTCAGTGCCGGAATCGGATCTCCCTGAGCTCAGGGCGTCGGCACGCTTAAAGTGGGATATTTCCTTAAACTCTATTGCGCTTGAAGAAAACCGAGGGTACGTCTATGGGCCATCAACGGAACCTTGCCCCTGGGATAAAAACCGGATTTGTAAACGCACCGGCCATACTGTGCTTATTTCCGCGCCGGCCGGTGGTAAGGGCGCGATGCCAGCAATCGGCGATATCACTTTTGATGAGGATTTATCCTTCCGCAGCCTCTACCCAACGTTACAACCCGAGCAGTACGCCAAGTTGGAAGCTGAGCGGGAAAAATACGGTAGCCGAGCATACCCAGAAGGCACCTACTATAGCGCGCCTGGTAATGAGATCGGCACACGGTATAACAACATCACACACACCGAAGTGAATTCTGTGCGGAATTCCGGCAAGCTGCTTTTTGATAAATCACTAGCCGGCCAAGCAGTACCGTTCCGTGTGGTTGCACCAGATATGTCGCTACGCACGTATCCCCAGCAGGTAACACGGCCGCAGGGTAATGCAATTCCAGGCAATCAAGCATATGCGGTTTCGCATTTCTTTAGTGTGTATACCCCTGTGGATACTATTCGGGAATTTGGTATTCAAAAAGGGACTACATGGACGCTGGAGACAAAGAACTGGCTGAAAAACCTAGAGATTCGTGGTTTTACAGGTGCAGATATTCAGCGTAGCGATGACCAACCAACTTGGAATGATCACCGTGATACCACTCCAAATATTTCCTTTGGTGCTCGCTTTAATAAAGTATTTACCGGTGTTCCAGGCGAACCCGGCAATATGGTTCCTGAATTCTTCTCGCCAGGATATGCCGCCCGCGGTGAAGGGCCTCCCGGAGGCGCCACCTTACGGAGCGGTGGTATTACAGTAGCGCCTACCCAAAATGTGCTTTCTCAATTGGAAGTTTCAGGCTCGAATCCGGATTACCCAGGGGATATAAGTATTGTCTTGTGCGATTCTTGGGATAATTCACGTTTGCATCTTCAATCCCGAGATGTGCCTGCTAGCACCTATGATAAAATAACCTTCCAATCGGTGCCTTCTCAAGGTGCACCCGTGTGGGTTTCTGGATATAACAATGTCCGAGATGGCAAAGGCGGTGTGCGCAATGCACAGGCCCCAAATGAGGTGCCAGCAATAAAGGTGCAATATTCGCCTACGGCTGGTGGAAGTAGGGACGCCTCCGAGTGCGGCGATGCACAAGGGCCATGGTTTGATAACCCAGCCGACGTTCCGGGTAACGACGCCGCGCAAGCCCAACAAGGCATTTACACCGGCGTTGCCCGTGTGCGGGTTCATAGCATCCTTCCAGCACCCGTATCTAATAGCTCAACACTGGGCAATGGCGTGCGAATGGGTATTTCCATTAATCAACGAATCGCAGATTCTGGCCGTCCTACTGGAGATATCATCCCTAACTGGGCAGCTATGAAAGTGGTCGCAGGTAGTGCCCTGAATATGGAGGAAACCTTAGCGGCTAACACTGGATGGAGTCGTTCCGACTATAACCCGGAAGGACACACAGGTAGTCCTGGTGACCGTCTTATTTTGGGATTAGCCCAAGTACGCGTTGACAAGAAAGTTCGCCGCGGCACCGAAGGTGAATTTACTGATACACCTCCTCGCGTCAGCGGAGGCGGCGTGCGCGATAGCGCCACCGGACAGTTAATTCCTGCCGATACTGTGCAATACCTGATTTCTCCTTCACTGACCTCGGGTGTACTTACCCCTGGCATTCTCAAGGATGTGTGGGTTGAGGACTGCTTGCCTTCATCTCAAGTATTTATTCAGGCTTCACGTCCACCGGTAGAAGTATTTCCTGGCTTTACACCAAGTGACGCTAAGCGCAATAAGTGCGATTCTGATGAAACTTATATTCGTTGGGTCTATCCAAAGCATGAGGTAAACAGGCCAATCGAACCGATTATTTTAACTACGGAAGTTTCGCCAATTGCAAAACCTGGCGTGTACAACAATGTGGTTCAGGTGTGGGCTGAAGATGATGCTTCATCAGTAAAACAGCGCAAGGACAATGCCCAGGTGCAGATTAATAATATTGCTGGCATTAAGTTGGAGAAGCTGGCCCTAACCCCAGAAGTTCAAGTGAACCGTGAAGGCCAACAGCACCACGAGCTTAATAAATGGCGGGTTACCCTGGCGAATACTTTGCCAAAGGGTGGCACTTCTGCCGTGCAAAACCCCGATATTATCGATGTCCTGCCAAAAAACGGTGTAGCCGGTTCACAGTTCCAGGGGACATTTGAATTTGTTTCTGCAAAGGTGCTTACTGGTGATTCGAATGTGCGCATCCTTTACACGAAGGACGCGAATGTTGACCTCGACCAGCGCAATAATGCCAATGTGACCTGGTGTGAATCAGCCGAAAGTAACGACGCCTCCTGCCCCCAGAATCCTAGTGAAGTTACGGCATTGCGCATCCAACGTCCTGGATTATTTGATAGTGGCGATACAATCGCAATCGAACTGGCCATGAAGGGTATTGGTAATGCCCGAGATAACGTCTATGTGAACCGCGTATTCGCAGCTGCCGAAGGCTTGCAATATCCTGTAGGGCCAATCGCTAATGCTGAGCGAGTTATTGAATCCGAAATTGGCGACTTTACCTGGTGGGACATCAACCGCAACGGCGAACAAGATAATTTCAACGGTGAGCCCGAACCTCTGGCCGAAAACGTTGAAGTTCGCCTAGAAGGTGTCGATGATCTTGGAAACCAAGTTGCATTGCAAACCACCACAAATGCCTCTGGACGTTACCTGTTTAATAAACTCCGCGCCTCCAATGGTGATGGTTATACCGTTACCTTCCGTGGTAAAGGTTCACTGACCCAAAAGAACGCCAAAGGCGTGGATACTGAACGCGATTCCAATGCTGACCAACAAACAGGC
Organism: Corynebacterium freiburgense; assembly: GCF_030408815.1. Lineage (NCBI taxonomy): Bacteria > Bacillati > Actinomycetota > Actinomycetes > Mycobacteriales > Corynebacteriaceae > Corynebacterium > Corynebacterium freiburgense. Next base: position 321,962 of record NZ_CP047355.1, read on the forward strand.
GCATCTGAGCCTGTTGTGCTGCATGCCAATACCTCCAACTATTCGATCGACGCTGGTTTTGTTACGGAAGGCAGCCTGGTCTTTACAAAATTGCTGAAGGGACAGGGCGTCGAAAAGTATGCCCCAGGTGACCGCTATGAATTCAAAGTCACCTGTACACTCGGCGATAAAGAAGTGGTGAATAAAACCATCACCATGGTCGCTGAAAAGGGACAAACAGAAATCACAGCCGAGCCAATTAATAATATCCCCGCCGAGGCAGTGTGTAAGGTCACCGAAACCAACGCCGGCCGCGCAGACCAAGGGCAGCAGGAAACCAATGACATTAAAATCACTTGGAATCCAGAAACCGGCAAAGGCAACCAAGTAGCAATTGCACTGACCAATAACTACTCCGCAGGTGCTATCCGAATAGCAAAGCGCCTTGAAGGTGAAGACCGCGCAAAGGAAGCCGCCCGCACCAAAGAGTTCCGTTTTGATGTTATCTGCCAAATGGAAGCCAACCAGCCGCCAGTGCTACATATTCAAGGCGTCACCATTACAGGCGAAAACACCGTCGATGTTCTTGGTGAAGACGGCCAACCAGCTAAACTCCCCAAGGGTGCTCGCTGTTTTGCCACCGAAACCGAGTCCGCTGGTGCAATCCAAACCGTGATTGATCACAAGGACTTTAATACCGGTGCGCTAATCGACCCAGCGAATCCGAACGAACTGGCGCAAATCACCATTACTGCAACCAACACCTTTGAAATCCCGCGCATACCAGTAAAGGTATCCAAGGTGGTTGTGGCCAATGGCTTTGAGGGTAGCAATGACTTCAAAGTTGACTACCGGTGTACCGCACCTGGACGCAATGGAGACAATGAAGTTCCAGCCGAAGGCACCGTTCAAGTAACAGGCGGTAGCGAAACCAAGATCGGTGATTTCCCTGTAGGCACAGAATGCCAACTTACCGGTGAACATGAAGCGGAAATACAACGTCAGGGCTACACCCTTGGCATTAATCTTGGTGAAACAGTCCAGGTGGCTGAGCCCGGTGTTACCTTGGTAGCGACCAACACCTATACCCGAGATCACGGTAGCTTTAGCATTACCAAGCACATTATTGGTGATGAACCAGACGCCATTGCGGAAAAGAAATTCCTCATCGAATACAAGTGTGTAGATCCGCAAGGTAAAGGCGAAACCAAAACCGGAGCATTACCAGTCAGCGTTGCTGGAGGGCCAGTTGTAGCACCAGAAATCCCAACGGGCTGGGAATGCACACTGACAGAAAACAAAGATTCCGCACAACGCCTGAACTTCACTCACACCAAGGGCGAAATTCAGCCAGCCAAATTTACCGTGGAAGCAAAAGACACTGAAGTCAAAGTTGCCGTAACCAATGAATACACCCGTGACCACGGCACCTTTAGCGTGACTAAAAAAGTTACTGGTGACAATGCCGAAACCAACCGCAATACCACCTTTAAGGTGAACTATGTATGTGGAGATGCTCGCGGTGTACTTGAGGTTCCCGGAAATGGCACCACGGTACCGGGACCACAAATCCCGGTAGGCACACAGTGCGAAATCACCGAAGACCTCGCCTCTGCACAGCAGGAAAACCACACAGTAGCTGCCAAGGTAACCCCCTCAACATTTACTGTGACCGGCAAAGACTCCGTAACCAAGGTGGAAGTATCTAATGAATACAAACGCCATAAAGGTGGAGTAACGCTGACAAAGGAAGTAAAGGGCGACGCTACTACCATCGCGCCAAAGGAATTCAACTTCGAATACACCTGCACTGGATTACCCGCAGGCGAAAAACGCCAAGCCAAGGTAACCCCAGGAAAGATCACTGAAATCACTGACCTGCCAACGGGCACATGCACCTTTATTGAACAGGGCGCCTCGGCAAAAAATAGCGATCATTCCGTAGTGATCAGCGTAAACGGTAAAGAGCCAACCCCAGGTGCCCAAGTCACAGTAGACGTGACAAAAGACACCACCGTAACTGTCCATGCCGTAAACACATACACGGTGCACCGCAAGCCATTCGAAATCTTGAAAGAAATCGAAGCAGATGTGGCAAAGGACGAGCTGGCGGCCCGCAAGGTATTCACATTCAATTACACCTGCGAACCACCATTCCAGGGGTTAGAGAAACAAATAGGCACCCTCAACGTACGTGCAGATGGCAAACCCATTGCCTCCCCACCGATCCCAGTGGGAAGCAAATGCACCGTAGAAGAAGATGCTGCGTCCGCTGCCGAACCAAACTACGACGTTCAAACCGCAAAACCTGAAACCTTTACTATTGGCGAAGGCGAAGCCATCCATCGAGTAACCGCCAAAAACGTATACACCCATCACCGTGGCACATTCGAAATGGCAAAACTCGTTGAAGGCGTAAACCACCTCCAAGACCACACCTTCGCGTTCCATTACGAATGCACAGATGGAACCAAAGGAACCCTGGAAGTAAAAGGAAACGGGAAAGCAGCCGCATCAAATGCGCAAATCCAGGTGGGTGCAATATGCCGAGTCTGGGAGGACGTAGACCGAGCCCAACAACCAGGACTCACTCTTCGTCCCGTTTCAGATATGGAATTCAAAATCAAACAAAAAGGACAGAAAGTGGTGCTTTCGGCAGTAAACCACTACACCCCGCCGAACACCCCACCAGGAATTCCACTGATCCCACTGATTCCACCACTCAACCCAGTGGTGCCAGCAAAACCAACCCCGTCAGCGGATAATGGAAATGTTGTTGCGCGAATCGTACGGCAAGGCCAGCAGCTGGCCAAGACAGGTGTAAGTAACTTGATTATTCCAATGACAGGCATCTCACTAGTGCTTGTAGTTGGAGGATTGGCACTTGTCCTTGTACGGAGAAACCGTAAAGAGTAAGTGGTAGTGCTTACCCGATAATGAACTAAAGCGCCGACCTGCGAAATGTGGGTCGGCGCTTTAGTTTTGGGGGTTTGTGTGTGGGCTGCCGGCGGGATTGAGTTGTGGGCTGCCGGTTACCTGGGGGTTGTCGTTTAATACACCATCTTGTGTGCAATTGGTGTAAAAAGCGTCTGCGAACGGCCCCTGGGGCTAAAGTTTTGTCGCAAAAAACACCAATTGTGCACAATATGGAGTAAAAAACGACACTAGTTATGGAAGTAACAGTAATACTAAGCATCTGTTGCTCTTTTTATTGCGTCTAGCGATCCGATATTCAGGTATTTTGGGCCGTCCGCGCGTCCGTGCGTTTGGCAACTGCCACAGTGGTGGTTTTCTAAATAAATAAGCCTGCTTCTCCATTGAGGTCGATGTGTTCTTTGGGACTTTTGTGGCGGCGGTCTGATCTTATCCAGTACGATAGCTGGTAAAAGTGTACTCACTGGGAGGTGTTGTGAATATTCGTGCTCCATCGGATTTGGATATTGTGATTGTTGGTGCCGCGCGGACGCCTCATGGAAGATTGCTAGGGCAGCTTGCTGGTTATTCTGCTGTTGATTTGGGGGCGGTGGCTATTCGCGGTGCACTTGGTGATATTGATCCGCACTTTGTCGATGCTGTAATTCTTGGCCAGGTGTTGCAGGCCGGGGCTGGGCAGAATCCAGCAAAGCAGGCGGCGCTTGGTGCTGGTATTTCTCCCCGTGCACACACATCTACGGTAAATAAGGTTTGTCTTTCTGGGCTTACTGCGATTATCGACGCCGCACGCCTCCTTCGTAGTGGTGAGGCTCAGGTCGTGGTGGCTGGGGGGATGGAATCTATGAGTAATGCACCGCATTTGCTTTCGGATGTGCGTCGGGTTTGTAAGTTCGGTGATATTAGCGCTGTGGATCATATGGCTCATGATGGATTGATGGCTGCTGATCTGCGGATTTCTATGGGGGAATTGACGGAAAAGTTTGCTGATCGCTATCCGGTAACGCGTACTGCACAGGACGAATGTGCCGCTCGGTCGCACCAGCGTGCTGCGGAGGCGTGGGCGAATGGTGTATTCCGCGATGAAGTTGTCCCTGTGGGTGACATTGTGTCAGATGAAGGGATTCGACCCGATTCCACCCTAGAGACTCTTTCGAAACTTCGCCCGGTGTTTGCCCAAGACGGGACAATTACCGCTGGGAATTCTTCGCCAATTACTGATGGTGCAGCGGCGGTGGTGTTGACTACCCGGGGCGTCGCAAAGCAGTTTGGTTGGCGTGAGATGGCTACCCTGTGCTCGGTTGGGCAAACGGCGGGCCCAGATGCCTCATTGCAGCAGCAGCCGGCCGACGCCTTGGTTGTCGCTCTTAAGCGCGAAGGATGGAGCGCTGCTGAGCTGGATTTTGTAGAAATCAATGAAGCTTTTGTGGCAGTCGTTGTGCATTCAGCTCAGGCATTGGGTATCCGTCCGGAAGATGTGAATTCGCATGGGGGAGCGATTGCGCTTGGGCACCCGATCGGAGCTTCGGGCGCGCGCCTTGTTGTTCATATGGCGCATCAACTTTCCGCAGTTTGTGGACGTCGCGCTGGGGTTGCCTTGTGTGGCGGTGGCGGCCAGGGTGAGGCATTATTGCTTGCGAAAATTACAGATGACTAGGAGGAAATATGAGCTATGAAAACATTGTGAGCAGCGTTGAAGGGCGTGTTGGGATTATTCGGCTCAATCGTCCAAAGGCACTCAATGCTCTGAACTTCGTAACGATGATGGAAGTCACGTCATGTGCAAAAGCATTCGATCAGAATCTTGATATTGGATGCATTGTGATTATCGGCTCTGAAAAGGCCTTTGCCGCTGGTGCAGACATTAAAGAAATGGCCGATAGTTCCATGAGTGATATGTATCGATCGAATTGGTTTTCCACATGGGATGAATTGACACGTGTGCGGAAACCCATAATCGCTGCGGTGTCGGGGTATGCCTTAGGCGGTGGTTGTGAACTCGCAATGATGTGTGATTTTATTTTGGCGTCGGAGACCGCAAAGTTCGGGCAACCAGAAATTAATTTGGGAGTATTGCCAGGTATGGGTGGCTCGCAGCGCCTTACCCGCGCGATCGGGAAATCGAAAGCCATGGAGATGTGCCTTACCGGGCGCATGATGGATGCAACGGAAGCATTGCAATCCGGGCTGGTCGCCCGTGTAATACCCACCGAAACTTTTGAACAGGAAGTATTCCACGTAGCTGAGATCATTGCTGCTAAGCCAAATATCGCAGCTCAAATGGTGAAAGAGACCATTAATGCGGCATATGAAACCACCTTGAGCCAAGGCATTGTGTTTGAGCGACGAGTGTTTCATTCGGTATTTGCTACCCATGATCAAAAAGAGGGTATGGCGGCTTTTGTGGAAAAGCGAGAGCCGAAGTTTACGAACGAATAAAAAACACGAAACAAAACCCCGAGTCTGGAATTCCTTCAAATTCGGGGTTTCGTTTTGGCTGATAAGAGTAAATATTAGCCTTTGAGCGTGGCGAAGTCGGTGTCGGCGTATTCGGTGCCAGCTGTGGTGGCGCCTTGATCAACGTTGTGAATTTCCGTTTCGCGTTTCCTTAAATCGACCCGGCGAATTTTACCGGAAACTGTTTTCGGGAGTTCAAAAAACTCCAGGCGGCGGATACGTTTATAGGGAGCTAGGGTGTCGCGGCAGTGTTTAAGGATTGCCTCTGCGGTTTCTGCTGTGGGGTCCCAGCCAGGGGCCAGAGCAATATACGCCTTTGGGACAGCGAGGCGAATCGGATCTGGAGAGGGCACCACTGCTACTTCAGCCACGGCTGGGTGCTCGATCACTGCGGATTCCAGCTCGAAAGGGGATAAGCGGTAATCGGAAGCCTTAAAAACATCGTCAGATCTGCCGATATAGGTGAGGTACCCGTCTTCGTCCCGTTCGGCAATATCGCCGGTGTGGTAGAAACCATCACGGAAGATTTCGGAGTTTTTCTCCGGGTCGCCGTAGTAGCCAGGGGTGAGACCGACTGGTCGGGGGTCTAAACGAAGGCATATCTCACCCGTGTCGCCAATTTCATCAGTGGCTGGATCAATAAGCACTACATCATAGCCGGGTAGTGGGCGTCCCATCGAACCCGGTTTTACCTTTTGGCCAGGAGTGTTAGCGGTTTGAACGGTGGATTCAGTTTGGCCAAAACCGTCACGAATAGTGGTGTTCCAAGCACGTTCCACTGTGGAAATAAGTTCAGGATTAAGTGGTTCCCCGGCAGCTACCACTTTGGTAGGCGGGTTTTTCAGTCGGTTTAGATCTGCTTGAGCCAGCATGCGCCATACTGTCGGCGGTGCGCAAAAACTGGTAACTCCTTCACTGGACATTTTTTCCATAAGGGCCACGGCGTCAAAACGCGCGTAGTTGTAGAGAAACACCGTAGCTCCTGCAATCCAAGGTGCGAAAAAGTTTGACCAGGCGTGTTTTGCCCATCCAGGAGCGGCTACGTTCAAGTGGACGTCACCGGGTGTAAGTCCGATCCAATACATAGTGGAGAGATGTCCAACAGGATATGAAGTGTGTGTATGTTCTACTAGCTTTGCTTTGGACGTAGTACCGGAAGTGAAGTAGAGAAGTAGGGTTTCATCTGCGCGCGTTGGTTGGGTTGGCACAAACTCTTCAGGGGCCTGTAGGGAATCAGAATAGCGCAGGTTTGGGTGTGCATCTTGGGTAAAAGGCTCATCGCCAACCTGGATTACCGTGAATGTACCTTCGACTTGTTGGAATTTTTCTGCGTCATCGGCTCCAGCAACTACCCACGAAACCTGGGCACGTTGGGTGCGATCGTTCAGGTCTGCGGAGCCGAGCATTGCGGTGGCTGGATTAATAACAAAACCTGCTTTAATGCAGGCGAGCATGGTCTCCCACAGCTCCACTTGGTTATTAAGCATGAGCATAATGCGGTCGCCGCGTTGTACGCCCTGTTCGATAAGCCAGTTCGCTAATTGATTTGATCGTCGGGAAAGCTGATGGAAGGTGCGCCGGGTGTCACTACCATCCATTTCGGAAATCACCAAAGCTTCGCGGTCCCGCGAGTCTGGGTGATTGCCTAGATAATCAAACCAATCGAGCGCGAAGTTAAAATATTCGAATCTTGGCCATTCGAAAGAATCTACTGCAGTGGCGTAGTCTTCCCGGAACTCAAGTAGCTGGTCTCGGGCAGCTAAGAAGGCGGCGGTGGTGGGATTGGGGTTGCTCATAGTGCTCCTTTTCAAACCGGTGCGCGCTTGCGGGACCAGCGGGTGCGTGCATGGATTAACAGCTAGGACTATGCGCCACAGCATACTTTTAAGAAATTGTGATGTGGGTCGCAGTGAAGAACCTAGTGGGCACGAAACTATATGCAAATGTTCATTTGGGGAATAGGGCACCCCTAAAAGTGGGTACTTTATAAACCTGTCCCAGGAGGGGGTGGGCTGGTTTTTGCTCCAGATTATTCAGGTTTGGCGGGGATGTTGGTTCGGGTGTGTTTGGGATGGCTGATTGCTGTGGGTGCGGACTAATTGTCCAGGATTTCCGGGCAGGTTGGCTGGTTTCCTGGGGTGTGGGCTAGGCTTTCCCGGGGGGGGTGAGTTGGCTACCCGGAGGTTTGATAGGTCCACCCTATTAAACTAGATATGTTTTCATACTGAGTGTCGCAGATTCCATAAAATCCGCCGAAAAAATGGAATTTGTGACAGCAACCCATGTTGCGCGCAATCGTTGACCTGGGGTTTGTCGCAGATTCCATAAAAACAACGAAAAACAACGAAAAATAATGGAATCTGTGACAGGTTCCCTACCTATCGTGTCGCAGATTCCATAAAATCGGCCGAAAAAATGGAATCTGTGACAACACGCCCAACCAGCACCCAACCAGCGCCCGAAAAGACCAAGCGCCCCCCACAAACCCCAACCAAATCCCAGGTCGCCAGTTGTACACAACCAAACCCGGCCAGTCACGCTGGCTCCTTGAGCCAGTCACACGGGCCCCTTAAGGCCAAATCGCAGCCAAGCTACCAAAATCAGCCCAATATCCCGCAGGCCTATCAAAGCGTTCGGCAAACGGAGAGTGGTTCACATTTAGCGTTTGTGGATGCCGTAAATTACCAGCTCGCCGAGCTCTTTATAGGTGTCTGCTACGGGTAGTGCATGTGCATAGTGTCCTTGTTGAATTTGGCTCATTGTGGTTTCAATGAGGCTGGCCAGGAATTCGGCGGGTAATGGCCTAAATTCGCCATTATCAACCCCGTGTTGTAGCAGTTCCAGCATTCGCTTTATGGCAGCGTGAGTATTGGTTGCGTAGATTTCGCTAGAGACTTGCTCATTGGCAAGATCTGTCATGAACTGTGGCGATGCGGATTGAAGCGATTCTGAAATGGCGTGGAAATATGCCTCTAGGCCGGCTTGTGCAGTGTGGTGTCCGGCGAGCGATGCTTCGGTATGTGTGGCGATTTCCCGAAAAAAGTCTTTAACGATCTTTTGGATGATTTCATCGCGGGATTTGCCCAGGGCATAGATTGTTGATTTCGAACAGTGGAAGGTTTTACAGGCGGAATCGATTGTGAAATCGGCGAACCCTGTTTCCAGAAATTTTGCCCGTAAGGCTTGGAGGAGTTCCTGTTGCCGGCTGGTTAGGGGTGTGTGCACGCTACTCCTTTGTGGGGGGTGCTGTGTGGGTGGATTTCTTTTGATGGTTTGCCTATAAGTCTTCCATAGAAATGGGTGAGACTGTACTATGTGGTAAAGAACCGTACTGTGTGGTCTAGGTCACTTTTGGGAAGGAAGTGAGAACCATATGCTAAGCCCCACCGATCCACAACTCCTATCCGAGGTGAAATTTCCAGACGCAGATATTCTTCATGCGGCACACCTACTGAGTGATCAAGAGCAATCCAGATTGGCCTCACTGCATTCGTTCCTGCAAACCGAAATTCGCCCTGTGGTTGGGGAATATTGGGATAAAGAAGAATTCCCGCATGAACTCCTACCGCGACTCGCCGAATATGGGCTAGGCGAATTGGAATTTTCTGGCGCGAGCCGGTTGTTTAAAGGCCTAGCCTATGCCGAGGTCACCAGGGCGGATGTTTCGCTTTCAGCATTGGTGGGGATTCACAATGAGTTGGTTGTGGATTTGCTTGACCAGCTTGGTTCTGAGCAGCAGAAAGAAAAGTGGTTGCCGGGGTTACGGCAATTCCAAAACATTGGGTGTTTTGCCCTGACAGAACCAGATCACGGTTCGGATATTGCCGGTGGTTTGGCGACCACTGCAGAACGTGGTGAGCAAGGGTGGGTGATTCATGGGGCTAAGCGGTGGATCGGTGGCGGCACATTTGCTGATTTCGCAATTGTTTTTGCTCGGGACATTGCGGACCAGCAGATTAAGGGCTTTATTGTGGAATTGGATCGCCCTGGCGTCACTAAAACAAAGATCGCCCGAAAAATGGGTTTGCGTATTATGCAGAATGCGGATTTGGTGTTTGATCATGTGCAAATACCCGCAGAAAACCTTATTCCTGGCGCGGCGTCGTTCGCCGCCACAAATGTAATGTTGCGGAATTCTCGGGCTTGGGTGGGGTGGCAGGCCGCTGGTGTGCAATTAGCTATTTTTGATCGGGCCCGTGCCTATGCCATTAGCCGAGAGCAATTTGGGCGTCCGATCGCCAAATTTCAGCTTGTACAAGAGCAACTTTCCCGGATTTTAGGCAATGCTACCGCCACTTTGGGCATGATGGTGCAGATCGCTTACCTGCAGGAACGCGGAGATTTTGATATGCCACATGCGGCGTTAGTGAAGGCGACCGGGACTCGTTTGGCGCGTGAATCTGCGCAGGTTGGCCGCAATATTGGTGGTGGCAATGGGATTCTTACAGAGCATGAACTTTCTAAGCTCCTAGCAGATACAGAAATTCTCTACACCTATGAGGGCACGTATGAGGTGAACTCATTGATTGTTGGTCGGGCCATTACTGGAATGTCCGCATTTGTATAAGGAATTGCAATGAAACTTCAAAGTAATCACGTGGCATTTATTAGTGGTGCGGCATCTGGCCTTGGGGCACAAACCGCTCGGCAATTAGTAAGCCAAGGGATTTCCGTTGTGGGTGCGGATTTGCAAGTTCCCGAGGAAACAATCGAAGGCGTGCACTATATACGTACTGATGTTACGGATCCTGCGCAGGTCAAGAGTGCTATTGCACAAGCCTCGAACCTTGGGGAATTGCGGTATGCGATCGCGTGCGCTGGTATTGCGCCAAGCATGCGAATTATTGGCCGAAAGGGGACACACGATCCAGAGTTTTTCGCAAAGGTGATCGGAATTAATCTTATTGGAACTTTCCACGTTCTCACGTATGCTGCGGAAGCTATGGCGGCGTTGGACCCGGTAGATAATGACGGTCAGCGGGGCGTCGTTATTCTGACGGCTTCCGTTGCTGCGTTCGAAGGGCAAATTGGGCAGGCAGCATATTCGTCTTCGAAAGGTGGCGTGCATGCCCTGACATTAACGGCAGCGCGGGATTTAGCGGCTCAGGGGATTCGGGTATGCGCAATTGCCCCAGGTGTAGTGAATACTCCAATGATGGCGGCTATGCCTGATCATGTGCGTCAAGAACTTGAGCAACGGGTGCTGTTTCCGCAGCGTATGGCTTATCCAGAAGAGTATGGGAAACTAGCGCAGTCGATTATTGAAAACGACTATCTCAATGGCGAAACAATACGCTTGGATGGGGCGCTCCGAATGGGGCCTCGCTAGCGGAAGGGCACTAAGCCCCAATAGGGGAATACTGCTTTGGATGTTGCGACCATCGATGGGTCCGCATCATGTGTCATAACATGGCCGGGGTCGAATGCGGCAAGGCGGTGCGCGGCGTCGGTATCGCCAAGAGTTTTGGATGCACGGCAACCAACCAAGCGTTCCCAATTGGTAGGGAGTAATGCCTGCGGGCTTACTTCAACTCCTGCTACAGCCGCAAGTACTTGCGTCCAAATTCGGGCTACAGAATCCCGCTGATAGCCGCCGCCTCCAAGGGCAATCCAACGCCCAAATGCAAAACGATCAGCCCACTTGGCCAGGGAACGATACGCAATTGCAAGTGCGTCGGATGAAATCCGCAAGTGGGTAAGAGGATCCGCGTAGTGGGGGTCGGCACCGTGCTGGCTAATAATAATTTCAGGCCGGAATCGCTGCAGGATCGCCGGAATAATACTGTGCACTGCCCGCAACCACTCAATATCTGTGACCTGTGTTTCTAAAGCCACATTGATGGCGGTACCTAATGCTTCGGGGCCGCCAATATCCCCTGCATGGCCGGTGCCCGGAAATAAATACAGCCCAGATTCATGTACAGATAATGTTACTACCCTAGGGTCATTCCAGAACATTTGTTCTACGCCGTCGCCGTGGTGGGCATCAAGGTCGATATACGCTATACGACGCGCGCCGTGGTTAAGCAACCATTGAATAGCAACCGCAGCATCATTAAACATGCAAAAACCAGAAAGATTATTCGACTGCGCATGGTGGAGACCACCAGCAATATTTACTGCGCGCTTTACTCGCCCGGACCATACTGCTTGTGCCGCTGCTACGGTTCCCGCCACAATCCGTGATGCAATATAAGGCAGTGATGGAACCAGGGGATTATCGGCGGTACCAATCCCGAACTCAGGTGCGGGTTTTCCACTATGCAGTGCCGCAATATATTCAGGCGTATGAATGAGTCGGAGCAGTGCATCGCTTGCCGGTGGCGGTTCAACAATTTCAAAACTATCAAGAACCCCAAAATACTGTGCTAAGTGCATGGTAAAACGCACACGATCAGGACCCATAGGGTGTCGTGCGCCAAAACTATAGTGCTCTAAATCTTCATGATGAATCAGTAGCGGCTTCATGAAACTGACCTAGCTAACGGGTCCCTGTACTGTGGCAAAGGGGCAATTCTCAGTCGTGCGCCCACAATATATGTGGCGCTTGCCGCAGCAATAACTGGAGTTAATTCCACTTCTACAATTTGGGGAATGTCATCTTTGAGCCGGGCTATTTGCATAATTAGTGTTTCAACTGAATCAAGGCGCGCCGGGCGGGTACCACGGTACCCATGAAATAGTGGCGCGGCACGGAGTTCAGCTAACATGCCCTGGGCTTCCACGCGTGCAACTGGTGCTGCACGCCACGAACGATCTGAAAGAAGGTCCGAACTTACACCGGATACGCCTACTGAAATCATGGGGCCTAAGACCGCATCTTCCAGAGCCTGAATGCTTAACGACACCCCCGATGCAACCGTTGGCTGCACTACAGGCAGCAGTACCTGGGGGTCTGGGGTGCTTGCCAGTCCGAGTTCCACGGCGGTTTCACCAAGGCGGTGCCAGGCGTTTTCCAATTCTTGTGGGGTAGAAATATTTCGATATACGGTGGAAAGTTCCGGGCGGCCGCGAACCGGATCGGCGGTTGCTTTTAACACAATATTCCAGCCGAATTTCTCTGCGGAGGCTAAAGCTTCTTCCAGAGTGGTTGCTGGCTGCCAAGGGATAAGAGAAATGCCATAGGCCGCAAGGATTTCGCCGGTTTCCGAGTCGTCGGCCCATCGGCCTTCTGGGGCTTGTACCAGTATGTGGTCAATAATGGTTTGTACGGCTTTTGTATTGCCGCTAGGGGGTTGCTCATCAGGGATATCAGCGGCTTCAGGGGCACCACAAGTATTTTGGTTGTGCACTATCAAGGAAAGAGCTTCGAGTGCATCTGCATAGGCATCAAAAACTGGAAGTTGCCCTTGAGTTTCTGAGCCAGTATTTGGATGTATTGGCTGAAAGCCTACAAATACTCCAAGAAGCGTAGTGGATGTATTGTCGGCGGCTAATTGGCTTAAACCAGCGTATGTGGGTTGAAGTATTGGATCGCCGATTTCTACGGCTGCGGTGACTACGGCATCAATATTTGGGTCTTCGATGCACCTTTGAGTTGCTTGCAGAATGGCTGGTACGGGGTCTTCGTGAACTGTTATAGGGGTTGGGGTCAGTCCAAAGCGAATCGCAGCTTGAGACATTTGCTCGCTTAAACCGGCGGAATTGGAAATTACCGCAACTCGGTCGCCTTGTGGGCTGGGTTGACGCGCGAGGATTTGTGCAATGTCATACATGGTGTCACGACGGGAAACCACAATTGCGCCAGTGTGGTTGATAACCTTATCAAGCGCTACTGAAGGGGCTGCTGGGCGTGGATCTATAGATTCGCCAGGTGTCTGATGGGCGGAATGCAATGCCCGGGAGGGGGTAAACACCACAACATGCTTTTCTAATGCAAGACGCCGTAACACTCGGAAGAATTTTCGAGGGTTTCCTATAGCGTCGAGGGAAAGCAAGCAAATCGACGTGTTTTTATCATCGATCCAATATTGGATTACATCATTAGCGGTGACATCTGCGAACGCCCCCGTTGCAATAAAAGAACTAATTCCACAACCGCGTTCGATTGCTCGAGAAAGTACAAGTGTTGCCACACCCGCCGACTGCGTAAAAACTCCGGTATGCCCGGCTAAAGGGCACTGGGCAGGAGAAGCGTTTAATCGAACAGAATTTTGTGTATTAATTAGCCCTAGCGCGGCAGGCCCTAAGGCACGCAAACCGTGGGTGCGGGCTTCAGAAACAAAATCCATCTGCTCCTTATGGGATAGTGAGGGATTCTGCCCACGAGCAAGAACTAATATCCCATGCGCATTCTTTTCTGCTGCTGCGGCGAGCAAACTGGAAAGTTTATTTGCGTCATATTGAACAATGACCAAATCAATGGTTCCGGGAATAGATTTCAGGTCTTCAGCGGCGCGGTGCGGTTCTGACTGGGGCGCGGCAACAATATGTAGACTGCCTTGGAATGGGGCGTCGACAAGCTGCGGAACAATAGTGCGTAACCGTGCAAGATCGCCAACAATTGCGACAGATTGGGGGTGTAATAATCTGCGTATCGACGCCGCCTCCGACTTACGTTCCCGCTGCTGCATCACGTCAAATGAGCGTTCGGTTGGACTAATGGCGAAGTCTACGCTAATAAAACCGTCTTCAAGCTGTGGTTTTACCTCGTACCCTGCGCGCACAAATACCTGAACCATTGCCCGATTCTGGGTAAGCATCTCTGCGAAAAATCGTGACACCTTGTTTTCCCGCCCAACCTCCGCAAGATGCTCCAAAAGAATATTCGCAGCACCCTTGCCTTGAAAGCTATCCTGCACAAGGAACGAAACATCAGCGACGCGGTCCGGCAAAAACGCATCAAGTACCCGATAATGCGCGGTGGCCACAATATCCTCATGCAAACACAGCACAAGAGTTACCTGGTCAAAATAATCAATATCCAACCACGAATTTAAATCTTCGTCACTTAGTGTTGGGTGCGCGGAGAAAAAGCGCAAGTATTTTGACTGATCTGATACTCGAGAATAAAAATCAATAAACCCCTGGCGGTCCGAAGGTCGAGCTGGCCGCAATACCGCAATGCTTCCATCCGCCATAACTACATCCGCATCCCAGTCCGAACCGTAATGCACCTGTGGTACCGCCATACAGCCTCCAAACTCCGCAATGTGATAGCACTGAGTAAGCGCCTAGTATAGTGATTTAGATTACTTTTGACGAGGGCTGATTTGTGTTTCGGGCAAACAATACGGTAGGTTCACTCATCGAAGTTTGAACGGCCACGTGCCAATATCAAGTTTCACCGAAGACCGTCGGTTGCCTTGTAGATGTGCAAGGCCGAAGGAATCCGCGCTAAGACGGAAGCAGCCCACGCAGGAGGACTTGGAGCAAACCCATATATGTATGTGTTGCGCCCTGTGCTCTTGCACGGGGCATTTGTTTTGCATGCTACAAGCATTCAAGCAATTGCCTCGGCGGATCAACACGATACGTTTATGAGGAAGGAGGCGAAGTAATGGCAAACGCAAAGAACATTGCTGCTGTGGCAGAACTCAAAGAACAATTTGAGGCCACTGACGCTGTTGTGCTGACCGAATACCGTGGTCTTTCTGTAGCTCAAACCACTGAGCTACGTCGGGCCCTCGGTGGTGATGTCACCTACTCCGTCGCCAAGAACACCATGATCAAGCTGGCTGCAGAGCAAGCCGGCATTGAAGGTCTTGATCCTATCCTGAATGGCCCAACCGCTATTGCATTTATTCGCGGCGAAGCAGTTGATGCTGCTAAGGCCATGAAGAAATTCGGCCAGGATAACAAGGCTTTTGTGGTCAAGGGTGGCTACATGGACGGCAACTTCCTGACCGCTGAGCAGGTTGAAGCCATCGCTGAGATGGACAACCGCGAAACCACGTTCGCGAAGATTGCTGGTGCCATTAATGGCAGCTTGGCAAACACTGCAGGTCTGTTCGACGCCCACGCTTCCCAGCTGGCTCGACTATTCGCTGCTTATGAAGAAAAACTGCAGGGCGAATAACCCCACCTGCAACTCTTGCTAAACCCCAAACTTTGGGAACCACCCAACTGGCCAAACCAATTGGTACCAGCTGGATGTATATCCCAGAAAAACTGAAAGGATTGCCACCATGGCTAAGCTAACCCCTGAAGAGCTCATTGAAGCTTTCAAGGAAATGACCCTTATCGAGGCTTCCGAGTTCCGCAAGCTCTTCGAAGAGACCTTCGACGTAACCGCTGCTGCTCCAGTAGCTGTTGCTGCTCCAGGTGCAGTAGGCGACGCTCCTGCAGCTGAAGAGAAGGACGAATTCGACGTTGTTCTCGAAGATGCAGGCGCTAAGAAGATTGGCGTTATTAAGGTCGTACGTGAGATCGTTTCCGGTCTCGGCCTGAAGGAAGCCAAGGAGCTCGTTGAGTCCGCTCCTAAGGCCATCATCGAAGGTGCTTCCAAGGACGATGCTGAAGCCGCCAAGACCAAGCTCGAAGAAGCTGGCGCTAAGGTTTCCCTCAAGTAAAACATTGCGCAATCAATGCGTATTTTCCCCCGTTTGCTCTAGCAGGCGGGGGTTTTGGTTTTGGGGCTGGGTGGGAGGTGCTTGGTCTTTTTTAGCCTGGTTGGGCGTGTTGTCACAGATTCCATTTTTTCGGCGGATTTTATGGAATCTGCGACACGATAGGTAGGGAACCTGTCACAAATTCCATTTTTTTCGCTGTTTTTATGGAATCTGCGACAAACCCCAGGTCAACAGTTGTGTACAACATGGGTTGCTGTCACAAATTCCATTTTTTCAGGCGATTTTATGGAATCTGCGACAGTAGGGATAAAAACATTACTAGTTTGATAGGGTGGCCCTATCAAAACCCCGGAAACCGGTTGCCCGGTCCGGGACCTCTCGAAAGCCCACCCCCAAAATTCTGAAAACCAGCCCAACCTTCCAGGGGCAAGTTCATATATTATTAGATCTTAACTATTGCTTTAGTTTATTTTTATCCAGCGCCAGGGGAATTTAGAGATCATCAGCACTTTTTGGAGCTGGTCATCAGACTAATAGCCACGATCGTTTGGGCTTCCGGCTAAAATGTCCCCCATGCTGCCCAAATCCAGAATTGTCTCAGCGCTTCTTGTAGGCCTCGGTGTTGCTCTGCTTATTGTTGGCTTGGGGGCTCCCCGTTGGTTGGCGCCAGATGGTCGGCTGCCGTTGGATTTTCCTGCTACAACATTGACGTTGCGTGATGCCAAAGCAACGGTGCCTCACCCTGAGGAGGAGGGTGCTTTGGAGACGGCGGTGACAAAGCAGATTCACGTTGAGCTTATGGAGCCTTCAGATGATACTTCGGTGACTGTTCGGGTGGGAACCACAACTTTGCGCGAGAATAAGAAGCCTGATGTGGAGCGTTTGATTGGGGCGGAGGTATGGAGTTATCGGATGGATCGGGATTCGGGAGAAGCAATCGGGGATGCGGCGGTTGCTTTTTCGCCTGCGGAGCCGGTAACTAATGTGCCGCTTGAGGGGGTGTGGGTGAAGTTTCCTACCTCCGAGGAGGTAAAAGTTTTTGATGCGACCTTGCGAAAGGCCTTCCCTGCCCAAAAGACTGAATCCGTAGATGTGTTCGGCCGGGAGGCTGATGTGTTTGTGCAGAAAGTGCCCGCTACAAAGGTTGGTAGCGATCCCGAATTTGAGTTCGCAGAAGAGGATGGTTCTCTTACTCCGATGTTCCTCTACCATAAAGCCGAGCGAAAATACATGGTTGACCAAGCGACCGGAGTCGTGTTGGATGTGCACGAAAGCATTAATGATTTTTATGGCACGGAGGAAGGTGAAGAGCGCCAGCCGGTCATGGTGTTCAATGGGGCTGGTACTGAGGATTCGGTACAGGCATTGGCTATGGCGGTTGGGAATGTCTCGAATGGTTTTGGTTGGCGAATAGCACTGTATGTAGCCACGGCCCTTGGGGGAGTGTTGCTGCTCTTTGGCGCTGTAGGTGTGTTCGGTTTGTGGGATACAAGAGGTTCAAAACCTAAGAAAATGCGGCGGAAGTTGCATTCGTAACCTGACGGTCTGCTAAGTTCCTCCCACCCCGTTACCTTTACATCTACTGTGGTTTGGTATAGGCTGATTTGTTGCGCTGGAATCTGTGTCCACGTTTGTGTATTAGACCTTGATCAGAGGGGTATAAAAAACCGACTTGACAAGGTCCTTTAGCGCTATCTGAGGCACGTGGGTTCCTAAAGCAGACCGAATGCTCAACAAATCAGCGGTCGAACGGTGACCTTACCCACTTTTAGGGTTGTCGTTTTGTCCGCGTGAGGTGCTGGAAGGACGCATCTTGGCAGTCTCCCGCCAGACCAAGTCAGTGGCCGAAATCCCCGGAGCTCCGCAGCGATACTCATTCGCTAAGATTACGGAGCCGATCGAGGTTCCGGGTTTACTCGACCTACAACTGGAGTCTTTTGCATGGCTTATCGGCACGCCTGAATGGCGTGAGCGTATGAAGGCCGAAGCGGCCGAGGGTACGCGGGTTACTAGTGGCCTTGAGGATATCCTTGAGGAACTGTCCCCGATTCAAGACTATTCCGGAAATATGTCCCTTTCGCTTTCGGAGCCTCGCTTCGAAGACGTAAAGAACTCTATTGATGAGTGCAAAGAAAAGGACATCAACTACTCAGCTCCGCTTTATGTGACTGCGGAGTTTATCAATAACGAAACGGGTGAAATTAAGTCCCAGACTGTCTTCATTGGCGATTTCCCAATGATGACGGATAAGGGCACATTTATTGTCAATGGCACGGAACGTGTTGTTGTTTCTCAGCTGGTTCGCTCACCTGGTGTGTACTTCGATCAAGCTATTGATAAGTCCACCGAGCGGCCGCTGCATTCAGTTAAGGTCATCCCTTCCCGTGGTGCCTGGCTGGAGTTCGACGTCGATAAGCGTGACACCGTTGGTGTGCGTATCGACCGGAAGCGCCGTCAGCCTGTTACTGTGCTGCTCAAGGCGCTTGGCTGGACAACTGAAGATATTGTCAAGCGTTTTGGCTTCTCTGAAATTATGATGTCCACGCTTGAAGCTGATGGCGTGGCAAATACAGATGAAGCACTATTAGAGATTTATCGCAAGCAGCGGCCCGGCGAACAACCTACCCGCGACCTTGCGCAATCATTGCTGGATAATAGTTTCTTCCGCGCGAAGCGCTATGACCTGGCGAAGGTTGGTCGTTATAAGATCAATAGGAAACTTGGTCTCGGTGGTGACCGTGAGGGCCTTATGGTGCTCACTGAGGAAGACATTGCCACTTCCATCGAGTATCTCGTTCGCTTGCACGCTGGTGAAACCACGATGACGTCGCCTACCGGCGATACCATTCCAGTAGAAGTTGATGATATTGACCACTTTGGTAATCGTCGTCTACGCACCGTTGGCGAACTAATTCAAAACCAGGTTCGTGTCGGGCTTTCTCGCATGGAGCGTGTGGTTCGCGAACGCATGACCACGCAGGATGCGGAGTCGATCACTCCCACCTCGCTGATTAACGTTCGCCCAGTATCTGCCGCGATCCGTGAGTTCTTTGGTACCTCGCAATTATCGCAGTTTATGGACCAAAATAACTCACTGTCTGGCCTGACCCACAAGCGCCGTCTTTCCGCGTTGGGTCCTGGTGGTCTTTCCCGTGAGCGCGCTGGCATTGAGGTTCGTGACGTTCACCCATCCCACTATGGCCGTATGTGCCCGATTGAAACACCGGAAGGACCGAACATTGGTCTGATTGGTTCGCTTTCTTCCTATGCTCGGGTAAATCCGTTCGGTTTTATTGAAACCCCATACCGTAAGGTTGAAAACGGCAAGCTCACTGATCAGATCGATTACCTCACAGCTGATGAGGAAGATCGCTATGTAGTGGCCCAGGCGAATACGCCGTATGACAAAGACGGCAATATCACCGAAGAACGTGTTGTAGTGCGTATGAAGGGCGGCGACATTGAGGTCGTTGATTCTTCTCGCATTGAGTACATGGATATTTCGCCTCGCCAAATGGTGTCTGTGGCAACTGCCATGATTCCGTTCCTTGAGCATGACGACGCAAACCGTGCCCTTATGGGTGCGAACATGCAGCGTCAGGCGGTACCACTGGTGCGCTCCGAAGCTCCTTATGTTGGTACGGGTATGGAATTGCGTGCCGCCTACGATGCCGGTGATTTGGTGATCGCCAAGAAGACTGGTGCTGTAGAAAACGTATGTGCTGATTTCATTACCATTATGGGTGATGATGGCATCCGTGACACCTATATGCTGCGGAAATTCCAACGCACCAACCAAGGTACGTGCTATAACCAAAAACCACTGGTTGATGTGGGAGATCGCGTTGAAGCGGGCCAGGTTATTGCTGATGGTCCAGGTACCGCTAATGGTGAAATGGCACTTGGCCGTAACCTTTTGGTTGCGTTTATGCCGTGGGAAGGCCATAACTACGAGGACGCGATTATTCTGAATCAGCGCCTTGTGGAAGAGGACATTCTCACCTCGATTCATATCGAGGAGCATGAGATTGACGCCCGCGAAACCAAGCTTGGTGCGGAAGAGATCACTCGGGAAATTCCGAATGTCTCTGAGGAAGTCCTTAAGGATCTGGATGATCGCGGTATTGTTCGCATTGGTGCGGATGTTCGTGATGGTGACATTCTGGTCGGTAAGGTCACACCAAAGGGTGAAACTGAATTGACCCCTGAGGAGCGTCTACTTCGCGCAATCTTTGGTGAAAAGGCCCGTGAAGTGCGTGACACTTCTATGAAGGTTCCTCACGGTGAAACCGGTAAGGTGATTGGCGTTCGTCGTTTCTCACGCGATGAGGAAGATGATCTGCCCCCTGGCGTTAATGAAATGATTCGCGTCTATGTTGCGCAAAAGCGCAAGATCCAGGACGGCGATAAGCTCGCTGGTCGTCACGGTAATAAGGGCGTTGTAGGCAAGATTCTGCCGCAGGAGGATATGCCATTCCTGCCAGATGGCACCCCAGTGGACATTATTTTAAATACGCACGGTGTGCCGCGTCGTATGAATATTGGTCAGGTATTGGAAGTTCACCTTGGCTGGTTGGCTGCAGCGGGTTGGAAGATTGATACTGAAAATCCGGAGATGCAGGGCCTTATGGACATGCTTCCGGAGGAGCTGTACGACGTCCCAGCTGGTTCATTGACCGCAACTCCGGTCTTCGACGGTGCTACCAATGAAGAACTTGCTGGTCTGCTTGCTAATTCACGTCCAAACCGGGACGGAGATGTGCTGGTAGATGGCGATGGTAAGGCCAAACTGATCGATGGTCGTTCTGGTGAACCATTCCCATACCCAGTGTCCATTGGTTATATGTACATCTTGAAGCTGCACCACTTGGTGGATGAGAAGATTCACGCTCGTTCTACTGGTCCGTACTCCATGATTACGCAGCAGCCGCTTGGTGGTAAGGCGCAGTTCGGTGGTCAGCGTTTCGGTGAAATGGAAGTGTGGGCTATGCAGGCGTATGGTGCGGCCTACACACTGCAGGAATTGCTGACCATTAAATCCGATGACGTGGTTGGTCGTGTCAAGGTGTATGAAGCCATTGTGAAGGGTGAAAATATTCCGGATCCGGGTATTCCTGAGTCCTTTAAGGTGCTGCTTAAGGAGCTTCAGTCATTGTGCTTGAATGTTGAAGTTCTTTCTGCTGATGGCACCCCAATGGAATTGGGCACTTCCGACGATGACGAGTTCGATCAGGCTGGGGCCTCGCTGGGCATCAACCTGTCCCGCGACGAGCGCTCTGACGCCGATATCGCTTAAGAGCTCAAGGTCTGCGCTTTTCGACGCCACGCCACCCCAAGTTGCACTAAGCTGCGGCTGGGGTGGGCGTCGAAAAGCCGGGCGAATATACACACATAGTTCTTAAAAACCTTCAACAAATAAGGGAAAATCGTGCTCGACGTCAACTACTTTGACGAGCTCCGTATTGGCCTAGCCACCGCTGACGATATCCGTCGTTGGTCTAAAGGCGAGGTAAAAAAGCCGGAGACAATTAATTACCGCACACTCAAGCCAGAAAAGGACGGCTTGTTCTGTGAGCGTATTTTCGGCCCCACTCGGGACTGGGAATGTGCTTGTGGTAAATACAAGCGTGTCCGCTATAAGGGCATTATTTGTGAACGCTGTGGCGTGGAAGTCACTAAGTCCAAGGTTCGTCGTGAACGCATGGGCCATATTGAATTGGCTGCACCGGTCACCCATATTTGGTACTTCAAGGGCGTGCCCTCCCGTTTGGGATACCTTCTGGACCTTGCGCCAAAGGACCTTGAGCGCATTATTTACTTCGCCGCAAACATTATTACCGGCGTTGATGAAGAGGCCCGGCATAATGACCTAACCACTCTGGAAGCAGAAATGCTCCTAGAGAAAAAAGATGTTGAAGCCGACGCCGAATCCGAGCTCGCCGACCGTGCCCAAAAGCTGGAAGAAGATCTTGCCGAGCTGGAAGCAGCCGGCGCAAAGGCCGATGCTCGCCGTAAGGTGCAAAATGCTGCCGATAAAGAAATGCAGCACATTCGTGAACGCGCCCAACGCGAAATCGATCGCTTGGACGAAATTTGGAACACGTTTGTCAAGCTTGCGCCGAAGCAAATGATCGTCGATGAGACCATCTACTCCGAGCTAGTAGATCGCTACGAGGATTATTTCACTGGCGGCATGGGGGCGGAAGCCATCCAAACCCTGATCCGCAATTTTGACCTCGATGCTGAAGCAGAAGAGCTTCGCAGCATTATTAATGAGGGCAAGGGCCAAAAGAAGATGCGTGCCCTCAAGCGCTTAAAGGTCGTTGCGGCTTTCCAACGCTCTGGCAATGATCCAGCGGGTATGGTCCTGGACTGCATTCCGGTCATTCCACCAGAACTTCGCCCAATGGTCCAGCTTGACGGTGGCCGCTTTGCTACTTCGGATCTAAATGACCTGTACCGTCGCGTAATTAACCGCAATAACCGCTTAAAGCGCATGATCGAGCTCGGCGCGCCTGAGATCATTGTGAACAATGAAAAGCGCATGTTGCAGGAATCCGTTGACGCTCTCTTTGATAATGGACGTCGCGGCCGCCCTGTTACTGGTCCGGGCAACCGTCCGCTGAAGTCTTTGAGCGATCTGCTTAAGGGTAAGCAGGGCCGTTTCCGTCAAAACTTGCTGGGTAAGCGTGTCGATTACTCTGGCCGTTCCGTAATTATTGTTGGTCCGCAGTTGCGTCTTCATGAATGTGGTTTGCCAAAGCTTATGGCTTTGGAGCTATTTAAGCCATTTGTAATGAAACGCCTTGTGGAAAACGAATATGCGCAGAACATTAAGTCTGCAAAGCGCATGGTGGAACGCCAACGCCCAGAAGTTTGGGACGTATTGGAAGAAGCCATTGCAGAGCACCCAGTGATGCTGAACCGTGCACCTACGCTGCACCGCTTGGGTATTCAAGCATTCGAACCAGTGTTGGTCGAAGGTAAAGCAATCCAGCTGCATCCGCTTGCCTGTGAAGCGTTTAACGCTGACTTCGACGGTGACCAGATGGCTGTTCACCTTCCGCTGTCTGCGGAGGCTCAGGCAGAAGCGCGTATTCTTATGCTCGCTTCCAATAACATTTTGTCTCCAGCGTCCGGCAAGCCACTTGCTATGCCACGTTTGGACATGGTTACCGGTTTGTACTTCCTAACCCTGGAAAAGGGTCCGGATGAGTTCGGTGGCCAAGGTGCCTATAAACCTGCTGATGAGCACGGTCCGGCTAAGGGTATGTACTCGTCCTTTGCAGAGGCAATCATGGCCTATGACCGTGGCGTATTGGGCTTGCAAGCACCAATTAAGGTGCGCATTTCTCACCTGCGACCAACTGTGGAAATTGAAGCTGAGCAATTCCCAGACGGTTGGAATAAGGGTGATACCTGGGTTGCAGACACCACGCTTGGCCGCATTATGTTTAATGAATTGCTGCCTTGGAGCTATCCATACCTTGAAGGTGTAATGGTGCGTAAGGGCGGTGGCTCTGACAAGATCATGCTTGGTGATGTGATTACCGACCTTTCGGCACGCTACCCAATGATCACAGTGGCGCAAACCATGGACAAGATGAAGGACGCTGGCTTCTACTGGGCAACGCGTTCTGGTGTGACCATTACTATGTCCGACGTTATCGTCTTGCCAAACAAGGAAGAGATCCTTGACCGCTACGAAGCAGAAGCGCGTGAAATCGAACGCAAGTACTGGATTATGGGTGCATTGACACCACGTGAACGCTATGACCGTTTGGTTGAGCTGTGGAAAGATGCCACCGACACCGTGGGTAAAGCCGTTGAGGAACTGTACCCAGATGACAATCCGATCCCAATGATCGTGAAGTCTGGTGCCGCAGGTAATATGCGCCAGATCTGGACCTTGGCCGGTATGAAGGGCATGGTTGTGAACTCCAAGGGCGAGTACATTACCCGCCCAATTAAGACTTCCTTCCGTGAAGGCCTATCTGTGCTCGAGTACTTCAATAACTCCCACGGTTCCCGTAAGGGCTTGGCCGATACGGCGCTACGTACCGCTGACTCTGGTTACTTGACCCGTCGTCTTGTCGACGTCGCACAAGACGTTATTGTCCGTGAAGAAGACTGCGGCACACGTCAAGGTGTTAAGGTCCCTGTAGCTGTTGAGGTAAAGGACGCCACTGGTGCTGTTACTGGATACGCTCGCCACGGACTGGTAGAAACCTCTGTAACTGGTCGTGTGCTCGCTGCCGATGCTAAGGATGCACAAGGCGAAACCGTGCTCGCTGCCGGTACTGACCTCGGCGAATTAGAGATCGACGCCCTGGTGGATGCGGGTATTACTCAAATCAAGGTGCGTTCTGTACTTACTTGCCAAACCCCAACGGGTGTGTGTGCAAAGTGCTACGGCAAGTCTATGGCTTCTGGTAAGCAGGTTGATATCGGCGAAGCCGTCGGTATTGTTGCCGCCCAGTCCATCGGTGAGCCTGGCACCCAGCTGACCATGCGTACCTTCCACCAGGGTGGTGTTGGCGGTGACATTACTGGTGGTTTGCCGCGTGTTCAGGAGCTTTTCGAAGCTCGCGTGCCTAAGAATAAAGCACCGATCGCTTCTGTTGCAGGTACCGTTCACCTTGAGGATGAAGGCAACTTCTACACCATGACTATCACCCCGGACGATGGTTCGGATGATGTCATCTATGAGAAGCTGTCCAAGCGTCAGGGCCTTGCCATGATCAAGGTGGAAATGGAGTCCAATCCAGGTAACTTCATTGAGCGCACCATTCAGGAAGGCGACCACGTAACTGTTGGTGAACGTTTGCTTCGCGGTCCTGCAGACCCTCACGATGTTCTTGAAGTGTTGGGCCGTCGCGGCGTCGAACAGCATCTGATTGATGAGGTTCAGGCCGTCTATCGTGCCCAGGGTGTAGCTATCCACGACAAGCACATCGAAATTATTATTCGACAGATGCTTCGTCGCGGAACCGTGATCGAATCCGGCACCACCGAGTTTCTTCCAGGAACGCTTGTGGATTTGTCGGAGGCAAAAATGGCGAACTCCGAAGCAATTCGTGCAGGTGGTCAACCTGCCGAGCTTCGCAGTGAAATCATGGGTATTACCAAGGCATCGCTGGCGACCGAATCGTGGCTGTCTGCTGCTTCCTTCCAGGAAACCACCCGTGTGCTTACCGACGCCGCCATTAACAAGCGCTCCGATAAGCTTATCGGCCTGAAAGAAAACGTGATTATCGGTAAGTTGATTCCTGCTGGTACGGGTATTGCCCGTTATCGCAATATTTCCGTCAAACCAACGGAAACTGCACGGAATGCCGCTTACTCTATAAGCACCTATGGAGATTCCATCTACGGCGACGACACGTTCGGCGACTTCACAGGAGCATCCGTACCATTGGAAGAAACCTTCTAACCTTCCAATAGGTCTGCAACAACCACAAACGGCCCTTGCAAGCCCCTTCCCAGTGGGTGGGAAGACTTGCAAGGGCCGTTTTTTGCTCTTGACGCTCAGCAGCGATTGAGCACAGCATGTCTCCAGGGGTGGGCAGTATCTGACCGTATGGCGCTATAAGAGCGTGTCTGGGAGGGGAAACGTACATGGAAAAACCATCCGTCTGTTTTACACAAGGGAATATGTGAAGTCGTTCGAAGTTATGCCCTTTGCGTTACACTAGTTTAAAATGTGTAACTAGAAATCCTTTGAAAGTTTGAAAAACACCAGTTCATTCAAGGGGCCTAAAGTATTTCTTTGGGAGTTTAGTGGCTTTTTAGCCCCCTTCGATTGCCAAGGCAGGAACTTTCCTTAAGATAGATCGGCCACAACTTGAGAGATTCTCAGTAAGAGCCTGGGTTTTAAAAAGGCTTCAAAAAGTTAACTGGTGTGCCCTGAAGGGCTGTCCGTCGGTTGAAAATATGCTTTCTACCTGCGATTACTTAGATATGTGCGCAATTTAGCTTTATGCTTTAGTTGGGTAACACATAAAGTGTGATTGTAAAATATAGAAATACTATAGGAGGCCCTTGACAGGGTCTTATGTTTGTTATATAAATCCTCTTCGGCGTAAATTTTGAGAAATAATTCGGTCGATATTTTTGCTTTGTATTTGTGTCACATTCTTTAAATGTGCGAAAGCTATTATTGCACAATTTTGCCATTTACTTTTGCGGACTTGTATCTCTAATGGTGGAAATATATCTTGAGTGCAAAGAGTTATTCACTTTTAAATAAGCGTAATATGACTCGTGTAATGTTTGAAATACTTTATTTCAAAATGTTAGAGGCATGACCTTTGGTTTTGGTTGACCTGGGGAAGCTCTGGTGCTTCAGTGTTATCGCTGGGATATGGAAGCGATTTATGGAATTTATGCCGTAATGACCTGCGGATAGTGCGCAATAGGTGAGTGAAGTGCGAGGTTGGATAGGTAGCAATCTTCCGGCATGGTAGGGGAGGCTCCGGCTATCGTCCCTGGACTACCTACTTGACGAAAGACCAGTGATGAAGATTTCTCAAACTAGGCAAAAGCCTGCGCTTTACGCTTTGGTGTGCGTCACTATGTGTCCATCGATTTACTAGGAAAAACCTCGTTTTTATTGCCGATGTTGGGCCCAATTTCGGATGTTTTAGGCGAGGTGAGGGGGGTGAAAGGGGGTAACTTTTCTCGCTGTGTGGAAAGTGATGTAGGTCAACTTTTAGCCGTATTGTTGAGTTGGGCGGGGGTGCTGGTGAGGGGGATGTCTTCAGTGAAGCCACCGCATATCCTGGCGAATGTGCTGCATTTTGCCCTTGGGGGTGTTGACCTGGGTAATTGCCAGGTAAGAAACGCTATAGCGACTCTGGCTGATTTGATACTTAACTATTTCCCCCCAATTAATTAATGCAGAATGGGCATCTTTGATCGTTGATTTATTGGAAAAGTAACTTGCTTCGTATTCGCTTCTTTATCGATTATTTTGATGAACAAGGGCATTGTTGATAGCTAAGTGGTTATGTCAACCTTTTTGTTCTACATGTGCTGTGTTAGCATATGTAGTATTGCGAATTATCTTGACGGTCGGCTTTGCTACGTTTTAATAAAATCAGTTGTAGTCAACGAATTTATTGTTCAGTAGAAAGCGGCAGTCGTGTGTAGATTATCGAGATAGGGTACCTATGAATAACGTGAACGCAGCTGAGCCATTCCATGAGTTTGGAGCGGATCAACTGTTCTTCTCCGTGACCGATGGTAAGGGAGTGATTCAGGAAGCCAACCAGGTTTTCGTTGATCTTTCTCGCTACGGTAGTGAGGAGCTCATGGGCGCTCCGCACAACGTGATCCGCCATCCCGCTATGCCGGGTGGCACGTTCCACGCAATGTGGTCCACGTTGCAGTCGGGGCAGCCGTTCGGCGCGTACGTCCGTAACCGGGCGAAGGATGGAAGTCGATATGACGTGTATGCGACTGTAACCCCTTTGCCGAACGGTGGTTACTTATCAGTGCGCTCGAGGCCTATGTGTATCGATGTACGTGATGTGGTTTTTGAAATCTACGAAAATACCTTGAAGCATGAAGAAGAGCTTCGGGAAACGATCACTGCACGACGCGAGGTGGCTGCGGCTGGCGCGGAGCATTTGCTATCGCTAGTGAATGAAGCCGGTTTTGCTAGTTATTCGGAATTTCAGAACGCGATCCTGCCGATGGAGGTTCTTACTCGAGAGGCGGAAACCCCGGATATTGAAATGGGGCGTACCGCTAATGGCAAACTTGGTGACCTGCAAGAAAATGTGCATGGTGTGTTCCGAGAACTCGATGAGTGGATGCGGGGTCTGGAACCATTAGAACGACTTTCACTTATGTTGCGCCGCGCGCGCCGCAGGCTTGGTAGGGACGTTGAAATGACGGCGTCGATAGTCGGCTACATTGAGAAGCTGCGCGAAGAACTCGGCGACGATTATGAAGAGGTGCTGGAACCGCTGCGCCAGTGGGCAGAAATGCGTAACGACATTAACGAGCGCGTGGAACACCTGCAAGACCAACTTGAAGACTTTGACGGCCAAATTGAGCAATCACGGTTTACTATCGCATTGGCGCGCCTCCACACGACGATGGTCGTGCAGTTTATTGATGAGCTTTCGGAAAAAGACGAGCTTGATGGTGCCGCTCAACGTGGTATCCGTTTGCTTGCAGATGCGCTTGATGTAGATATTCTCACCATGTGGGAGACGGCGGAAAAGCTTACGATCCTCGCCGCCACCGTAAACTCCGATATTGAAACTTTGGTGTCTCAGCTGCAAAGCCCATTGGAAATCATGGTTGGATGGCGTGAGAGCATGGCTGATCATCATCAATCTGATGACCTCAAAGAACTTGTGCAATCAGTGAATAGCTCTACCCTCGGTGCTGAAGCAGCCATTAAAGAACTTATTTCGCTTTCAGAGCAGGTGAAAGAAGTAAAGACTGTGAGCACCGACGACCTTATGAACTACATCGAACAGGTTCGTGAACTCGCTGATTTGGATGGCGCATTGGAACCCACAGATGAGGTCGAGGCTGCGGAGGGCGCAGTGGAGGAGGGCGTCGATAAGGATGTGCCTTCCGAGGATGCACCCTCGGCAGACGAAGAGGCCGATGAGCCAGGGGAACGCACGGCCTAATCTCCACTAATCATGTGTCGTACTTGTACAAGGTGCGGCACATGATTGCTATGGTTTTCCTGGGGGTTTGGGGGAAGATTTTTGCTTCACACACATGTATGTGTACTGTAGTTAGCTAGTCCCACGTCTCCATGGTGGGAGCCCGAATTTCCCCGGTAGGCCAGCGAGAGCGGCTGACTGGGTTTCGCGCGTTCTGAATGTAGTTTGCGTCTCGGGCGTTGATAGCAATTGCGGTCGGTAAATCCCCGGCCGGATGACCGACCACACAAGAAAGACGGTTCATGCCCACAATTCAGCAGCTGGTCCGCAAGGGCCGCCATGATAAGACTGCCAAGGTGAAGACCGCGGCTCTGAAGGGTTCCCCTCAGCGTCGTGGCGTGTGCACCCGTGTGTACACCACCACCCCTAAGAAGCCGAACTCAGCGCTCCGTAAAGTTGCTCGTGTTCGTTTGACCTCCGGTATCGAGGTTTCTGCTTACATTCCAGGTGAGGGCCATAACCTGCAGGAGCACTCCATGGTGCTTGTGCGTGGTGGCCGTGTAAGGGACCTCCCGGGTGTTCGCTACAAGATCATTCGTGGTTCTTTGGACACCCAGGGTGTGAAGGACCGTAAGCAGGCCCGTTCTCGTTACGGCGCAAAGAAGGAGAAGTAATTCATGCGTAAGGGTCAGGCTCCTAAGCGTCCGATCGTTAAAGATCCAGTCTATGGTTCTGAGGTTGTTTCCCAGCTGGTCAATAAGGTGCTGCTTGACGGTAAAAAGTCCGTTGCAGAGCGCATCGTATATAACGCACTTGAGATTTGCCGCGAAAAGACCGGCACTGATCCAGTGCTGACCTTGGAGAAGGCTCTGGGCAATATCAAGCCAGACCTTGAGGTTCGCTCCCGCCGCGTTGGTGGTGCAACCTACCAGGTTCCAGTTGAAGTTCGCCCGGGCCGCGCTAATACACTTGCGCTTCGTTGGTTGGTAAACTTCACTCGCCAGCGCCGTGAGAACACCATGACCGAGCGTCTTGCTAATGAGATTCTGGACGCTGCCAATGGCTTGGGCGCTTCTGTGAAGCGTCGCGAGGACACCCACAAGATGGCCGAGGCTAACCGCGCCTTTGCTCATTACCGCTGGTAGTCCCCAAATGCTTTTCGACGGCCCCTTTCGCCCTGAACGTCACGCGCCGCTTCCATGTGGCCATACCTTGCGGCGTCAGGGGCCAGTTGCCTATATATAGGCTTCGAATAAACGACACAATATAAGTTAGGGAACAACTGTGGCACAAGAAGTGCTTACCGACCTGAACAAGGTCCGCAATATCGGCATCATGGCCCACATCGATGCTGGTAAGACCACGACTACCGAACGTATCCTCTTCTACACCGGTATCAACCGCAAGGTTGGCGAAACCCACGACGGTGCATCCACCACCGACTGGATGGAACAGGAAAAAGAGCGCGGCATTACCATTACCTCTGCCGCTGTGACCTGTTTCTGGAAGGGTAACCAGATCAATATCATTGACACCCCAGGTCACGTAGACTTTACCGTTGAGGTAGAGCGCTCCCTGCGTGTTCTTGATGGTGCTGTTGCCGTATTTGACGGCAAAGAAGGTGTTGAACCACAATCCGAGCAGGTATGGCGTCAGGCTGCAAAGTACGATGTCCCTCGTATCTGCTTTGTAAACAAAATGGACAAGCTCGGTGCTGACTTCTACTTCACCGTGCAAACCATTATCGACCGCCTCGGCGCAAAACCATTGGTACTCCAGCTGCCTATCGGCGCTGAAGACGACTTCGACGGCGTTGTTGACCTGGTTGAAATGAAGGCCATTACCTGGCGTGGCAAGGTAGAAACCGGTGCGGAGCCAACCATTGAGGAAGTCCCAGCCGACCTCGCCGACAAGGTAGAAGAGTGGCGCGAAAAGCTCCTGGAAACCGTTGCTGAATCCGATGAAGAGCTTATGGAGAAGTACTTCGGTGGCGAGGAGCTCACTGTAGCCGAAATCAAGGCTGCTATCCGCAAGCTCACCGTTGCCTCCGAGGTATACCCAGTGCTCTGCGGTACCGCATACCGCAATAAGGGCGTTCAGCCGCTTCTCGACGCCGTCGTTGACTACCTGCCTAACCCGCTCGACATTGGTGAAGTTGAGGGCCATAAGGTTGGTGACGAGGCTGAAAAGATCACTCGTAAGCCTTCCGTTGACGAGCCTTTCGCTGCTCTGGCATTTAAGATTGCCGTGCACCCATTCTTTGGCAAGCTCACCTTCGTTCGTGTGTACTCCGGTATCGTCGAGCCAGGTGCGCAGGTTTCCAACTCCACCAAGGGCAAGAAAGAGCGCATTGGCAAGCTCTTCCAAATGCACGCCAATAAGGAAAACCCTGTTGACGAGGCACGCGCCGGCAATATCTATGCCTTTATTGGTCTGAAGGACACCACCACTGGTGACACCCTCTGCGACGCCAATAACCCCATCATCCTGGAATCCATGGACTTCCCTGATCCAGTGATTGAGGTTGCTATTGAGCCTAAGACCAAGTCCGACCAGGAGAAGCTAGGCACCGCTATCCAAAAGCTTGCGGAAGAGGACCCAACCTTTACCGTGAAGCTGGATGATGAGACCGGCCAAACCGTTATCGGTGGTATGGGTGAGCTCCACCTCGACGTCCTGGTTGACCGCATGAAGCGCGAATTCAAGGTCGAAGCTAATGTTGGTGCACCTCAGGTTGCTTACCGTGAGACTATTCGCAAGGCTGTTGAAAAGCTCGAATACACCCACAAGAAGCAGACCGGTGGTTCTGGCCAGTTCGCACGTGTGATCATTGGCATCGAGCCTTATGCTCCTGCTGCGGAAGAGCTTGAAGAAGGCGAGTCCGCTGTATACAAGTTCGAAAACATTGTTACCGGTGGCCGTGTTCCAAAGGAATACATTCCTTCCGTTGACGCTGGTATCCAAGACGCCATGCAATATGGTTACCTCGCTGGCTTCCCGCTGGTAAACATTAAGGCAACCCTGATCGACGGTGCCTACCACGAGGTTGACTCCTCAGAAATGGCCTTCAAGGTTGCGGGTTCCCAAGCCCTGAAGGAAGCTGTTGCCAAGGCAAAGCCAGTGCTCCTCGAGCCAGTAATGGCCGTTGAGGTCACTACCCCCGAAGAGTATATGGGTGAAGTTATCGGCGATATTAACTCCCGCCGTGGCCAAGTTCAGGCTATGGAAGACCGCGCTGGCGCCAAACTGGTAAAGGCAAAGGTTCCACTTTCCCAGATGTTCGGCTACGTTGGTGACCTGCGTTCCAAGACTCAGGGCCGCGCCAACTACTCCATGATTTTCGACTCCTACGCTGAAGTTCCAACGAACGTGGCAGCCGATATCATTGCCGAGCGCAACGGCACCGCCTAGATTCTAGGTTTGTGAGGCCTATGGCGAGGCTGTGAAAGTCCAGTGCCTCACCATATGCTCCGTTGAGAAAACGGTGCACCCCTGTTGCTGGTAACTGCCTGCTGCTTGCTTTGAAAATGAGTTCTACAGAGCATTCAGCTGGCCGTTACCACAACTGCTGATACTTTTGGCGTATAAGGGTTTGAAATTCCGCTCTTAGCACCCTAGTATCATGTAACTGGCACAATTGACCCGCCGGACCTGTAATCCTGAGCATTTCGGGGCGTAAGGAAAGGCAATTAACCCATGTGGCTGCGAGAGTCGTAGCCACCGCGAAGTCCAGGAGGACATACAGTGGCAAAGGCGAAGTTCGAGCGTACAAAGCCGCACGTCAACATTGGTACCATTGGTCACGTCGACCA
Source organism: Corynebacterium freiburgense (assembly GCF_030408815.1). Lineage (NCBI taxonomy): Bacteria > Bacillati > Actinomycetota > Actinomycetes > Mycobacteriales > Corynebacteriaceae > Corynebacterium > Corynebacterium freiburgense. Next base: position 354,284 of record NZ_CP047355.1, read on the forward strand.
CGGTAAGACCACCACCACCGCTGCCATCACCAAGGTTCTGGCTGATGCTTACCCTGAGCTCAACCAGGCTTTCGCCTTCGACGCCATTGACAAGGCACCGGAGGAGAAAGAGCGTGGTATTACCATTAACATCTCCCACGTTGAGTATCAGACCGAGAAGCGTCACTACGCACACGTAGACGCCCCGGGTCACGCCGACTACATCAAGAACATGATTACCGGCGCTGCTCAGATGGACGGCGCAATCCTCGTTGTTGCTGCTACCGACGGCCCGATGCCTCAGACCCGTGAGCACGTTCTTCTTGCTCGCCAGGTTGGTGTTCCTTACATCCTCGTTGCTCTAAACAAGTGCGACATGGTTGATGATGAGGAAATCATCGAGCTCGTTGAGATGGAAGTTCGTGAGCTTCTCGCTGAGCAGGATTACGATGAGGATGCTCCAATCATCCACATCTCCGCTCTGAAGGCTCTTGAGGGTGACCCAGAGTGGACCGCCAAGATCGTTGAGCTTATGCAGGCTTGTGACGAATCCATCCCAGATCCAGAGCGTGAGACTGATAAGCCATTCCTCATGCCTATCGAGGACATCTTCACCATTACCGGCCGCGGCACCGTGGTTACCGGTCGTGTTGAGCGCGGCAAGCTCAATGTAAACGAAGAGGTCGAGATCCTCGGCATTCGTGAGAAGTCCACCACCACCACCGTTACCGGTATCGAAATGTTCCGCAAGCTGCTGGACTACACCGAAGCTGGCGACAACTGTGGTCTGCTTCTCCGCGGTATCAAGCGCGAAGATGTTGAGCGTGGCCAGATTGTTGCAAAGCCTGGTGCTTACACCCCTCACACCGAGTTCGAAGGCTCTGTCTACATCCTTTCCAAGGATGAAGGTGGCCGTCACACCCCATTCTTCGACAACTACCGTCCTCAGTTCTACTTCCGTACCACCGACGTTACCGGTGTTGTGAAGCTTCCTGAGGGCACCGACATGGTCATGCCTGGCGACAACGTAGACATGTCCGTTACCCTGATCCAGCCTGTTGCTATGGATGAAGGCCTTCGCTTCGCTATCCGCGAAGGTGGCCGCACCGTAGGCGCTGGTCGTGTAACCAAGATCACCAAGTAATCACTGATTACCTAACGATCTAACTTTAGCCACTCGTCCCTTCTTGGAAGGGCGGGTGGTTTTTGTATTTCCTAGTTAAGGTTGGTTTTTAGCCTGGAGATGCTACTGTGGTAGCACACAAAATTGTAAAGCATTTGGCTGAATCTCTGGTGATCATGGATGGGGGTAATGATTGGGGTGAATCTATTGTCAGTAATGATGTTCTGCCGGTAGGATAAGGCTAATCGTTCAGCCCGCCCCATCATCCACGATGGGAGTGGGCTGGATCTCTATATGCGTTGAAAGTACCCGAGATTGACTGCTAGCATGTTAAAACCTCCTAAAACAGTCGACGAGCACATTCGGCTTTTGCGCGAAAGAGGAATGGAGGTAGATGATTCGCTGGCCCGTCAGTGGCTTTCTAACGTCAGCTATTATCGTCTGAGTGCTTACTGGTATCCGGCACGATGTTTTGACGCTTCGGGGCAAAGAGCTGACTACTTCAAGTCCGGCACCAAATTTCATGACGCTGTCGCACTTTATGAAGCTGATCGTAAATTGCGTACGTTGGTACATGATGGAATGGAACGCATAGAAATCGCTATGCGTACGCAGCTTATCGAACGGCTGTGTTGTCATAGTTCAGGAAGCTCGTTGGCATATCTTGAATCTTCAAGGTTTCGCCCAACCTTTAACCATTTAAAGTGGTTATCCACTATATATATTCGTTTAGCGCGCCAGAGCAACAGCGCTGCGGTCCAGCATCACAGGGAAAAATACAACGGCCAGTATCCTTTCTGGGTTGTGGCAGAAGTAGCTGATTTCTCAGATATCTCCCGACTTTACGCGGGTCTAAAAACAACTGAGCAACGTAAAATTGCAGAGAATTTGGGCATTAAAATATGTGTAAATAAGTTGTCGAAGAGTCAAAAAGAAAAAGTTCGCAAAAATCATCCGTTAGCGGGTTGGTTAGAGCAACTTACGGTAGTTCGTAATACTGCTGCTCACCATGGGCGATTATGGAATAAGTCGTTTGCGCCCGCGCCGACCGCTGCTCTTCGCACTGATCAAAGATTTGCATTCCTACCTGAAAATCAAAGCGAACGAGTCTTCGGGACTCTAGTTGTTATGGCACATCTTCTATCTACTGTTTCTCCCGGTACAACCTGGCCGGAAAAAGTCGTAAAGTTAATTACTGATGATTTTCTCGTAAATGCTTTAGCTAATAACTCAAGTCTCGGGGTGCCCGCAAACTGGGATCGGCAAAAGCTCGTACTATAAAATTCGCGGAAACTTTCAGGGTGGGAAGCAAAATGATTTTTTGTGAATGGTCCTCGCGCTGGGTTGCGAGCGATTAGTTAGCCAGTAATTTCTGATGACCGTGTGGCAGGGCTGGCACGGCAACTGTGGTCAACAAGCGGACGTAGCTGCCAGGAACAAGTTCGTTAATTTAGATTTGAACTGAATACGCATAACCTGGGGCTTTGATCTTATGCATTTCTCTCACGTCGATTCAAGGTTTATACAAGCATAATGGTGTGGTGCGTTCGGTGTTGTGGTTATGCGCCAATCCTGTGTAAGTCTTTTTCATGGACGAAGGCCTTCGCTTCGCTATCCGCGAAGGTGGTCGCACCGTTGGCGCTGGTCGTGTAACCAAGATCACCAAGTAATCACTGATTACCTAACGATCTAACTTTAACCACTCTTCTCTTCTTGCAGGGGCGGGTGGTTTTTGTTTTTAAGGGATTTCTGTTTGCTGATCTCTTGGATTGCGGGCGGGGTGGGGGTTTCGCTACAAACTGCAGGTAATCAGTTGTGCAAAGTTTTTGTGTTGGCTGGTGTAAAAGCCCTGGTTGTCCGGAACTGGCTGCGTTTATTTTCAAACCCAGCCAGTTTCCTACTTTTGTGTTTTGGTCACCTGGGGTTTTACGGTAGCAAAGTAGCTAACTGGCGATGTTGGGTCAACAAACATAGCCAGTTCCGGACGACCAGCAGAAACGCAAACCTCAAACGCCCTCCAAACGCCCCCCAAAAGCCCGAGAAATATTGCTTTCGCCTTAATCAGCACACCCCCAGTGTAAATTTAAATAGGAAACAATCTTTCTGCGCTGGGTAACTTCAACGCGATACGCACCTTATAGGAGCTAAAAATGGATATGGATACTTGGGAGCCGACGCTTTCGGCGGGCCCGTTGATAGCCATCGCGGCGACAGCGGTGGCGGTGATCTTATTGCTGGTTATTTATTTCCGGCTCCACGCTTTTCTTACTCTGGTGATTGTTTCGGTGTTTACGGCCCTGGCTGCGGGCATTCCGCTGGCTGGTGTGCCTGCGACATTGACTAAGGGTTTTGGTACGACGCTTGCTTCGGTTGCATTGCTTGTTGGGCTTGGGGCGATGATTGGTCGGCTTGTGGAATATTCCGGCGGGGCAAAGTCTTTAGCGGAGGCGTTAATTAGCAAGTTTGGTGAGGACAAGGCGCCGTTTGCATTGGGTGTGGCGTCTTTGATTATGGGCTTCCCAATTTTCTTTGATGCGGGTTTGATTGTAATGCTTCCTGTGGTGTTTGCGGTTGCCCGGAGGTTGAAAGGCCCATTGCTTGCGTATGGGATTCCAGTTGCGGGTGCGTTTTCGGTAATGCATGTGTATTTGCCACCGCATCCTGGTCCGGTGGCGGCTAGTGAGTTTTTTGGTGCGGATATCGGGTTGATCTTGCTGTTTGGCCTGATTGTTGGGCTTCCCACGTGGTACTTGTCCGGTTATCGTTGGGGCATTTATTTGGGTAAGAAATACGATTTTAAGGTTTCTGATGTGCTGCTTGGCCCGGTGCAGGATGAGGCTCAGGTAAAAAGCCCAGTATCGCCAGGCGTTGTGGTGGCTATTATGGCCATTCCGATGGTGTTGATTTTTGGAAACACCGGCTTATCGACGCTCGCCTCGGCCGGGGTCGTCGATAAGAGTGCGGGTTGGGTGCAGGTGCTGGTTTTCCTTGGTCAGACCTCCATCGCCCTGCTTATCACTACCGTGATTGCGATTGTGGTGTTGGGGCTACGCCGCGGAGTGGATAAAGCCGAACTGGAAAAACTTCTTGATGGTGCGCTTGGTCCGATTTGTTCTGTTGTGTTGATTACTGGTGCTGGTGGCATGTTTGGCCAGGTACTGCGCACCAGTGGCATTGGCGACGCCCTCGCCGAATCAATGTCTACACTCGGCATCCCGGTGATCCTGGCGTGTTATCTGATTTCCGTGGCACTACGTCTAGCCCAAGGCTCCGCCACGGTGGCCCTTACAACTGCTGCGGCGCTTATGGCCCCAGCCGTTGAAGCCGGTGGATACAGCTCGGTGCAACTAGCATTAATCGTATTAGCAACAGCAGCCGGTTCGGTTTTTGCAAGCCACGTAAATGACTCCGGTTTCTGGCTGGTAGGACGCCTTATGGGCATGGATGTGGCAACCACATTGCGCACTTGGACTATGAATCAATTACTAGTCAGCGTTATTGGCTTTGCCCTGGTTGTTATATTGTTTGGTGCTTCCACCCTGGTAGGTGTCGGCTAACCGGTTAACCATTCGCTAATACGTTGGGCAAGGATTTCGGGGGGATCTTCAACACCAAAGACCACGCCGTACTCGTCACTGCCCAGTGGTTCAAGGGTGTCAAATTGCGATTGCAAAAGGGAAGCAGGCATAAAGTGGTCTTTACGGGAATTTATGCGTTCCAAAAGTAAGTCGAAATCACCATGCAGGTGAATGAATGCAACACCTGGACACAATGAGCGAATCAGGTCACGGTAGGGGCGTCGTAATGCGCTACAACCAACGATTGCTCCATTAGGCTGAGAGGCAAGCCACGTGCCAATATCGCGCAACCAAGGCCAGCGATCCTCGTCGGTTAACGGGATACCAGCTGCCATTTTCTCAATATTGGTTTGCGGGTGTAGATCATCGCCATCACGGTAAGGAAGCTGCAAAAGCGGCGCTAGCAATTGACCAACAGATGTTTTGCCACAGCCAGAGACACCCATAAGGACAATATGGCACCCGCCGACTGGAATACTCATAGTGATAAGTCTAGCGAAACCAAATTGTTTGCATTTGGCATGGCAAAACAAAAGCCCCGGCGGTGCGGGGGCTAGCGGTGAGTTGAACTGTCTGGTGTTGATTTGGCTTTAACGGTCTGCCTCGACGCGCTGCCTACGTTGTTGCATCCAGTCGGCCCATAGCGCACCAGCAGCAACCATAAGGGAGCCAGCTGCGGCGGCACCCCACATGGCAGATCCTTCGGCGCGTGCGGCAGCAAGATCGGTAACGTTGGCGGCTTCTTGAGCGAATACAGTGCAGAGCGTGGTGCAATCCATTGGCTAAACAATCCTTGGTGCGAGTGCTTGTAGTGACATTCAACCCGTATGTCGGTATGGCCGAGCAGAGTGTTACAACTCGGCAACAAATTCTCGAATTTATTATATAGATGCAGGATATGCGTAACGTTTCGGGCTTTTATTGGGGGGTAGCTGGGGTGGGCGTAAGGGAGGGGTGGCAATCTGCTCCCGGTTGGTTGGGCTGGCTTTGGTGGACCGTTGGGGCTGGTGGCGTTTGTGAGCTATTTTTTGCCGGTGGTTTGGTTGTGTACAACTGGCTACCTGGGATTTGCTTAGGGCTGGGTGTTCTTTTTGGGCGCTGGGTGTTCTTTTTGGGCGCTGGTTGGGCGTGTTGTCACAGATTCCATTTTTTCGGCCGATTTTATGGAATCTGCGACACGATAGGTAGGGAACCTGTCACAGATTCCATTTTTTTCGCTGTTTTTATGGAATCTGCGACAAACCCCAGGTCAACGATTGTGTGCAATGTTGGTTGCTGTCACAGATTCCATTTTTTCGGCGGATTTTATGGAATCTGCGACAGTAAGGATAGAAACATCACCAGTTTGATAGGGTGCGCCTATCAAACACCCAGGAAAGCTGCTTAAACACGCGGGAAACCAGCTCAAGCACCCAGGAGAACTAGCCAATACCCTAGAAAAGTGTCCGTCGCACCCAAAACCAGCCCCACCACTCTAAACGTAATAAAATAAAAATTAATTTTGCTTTCGGGGTAGCTTCGCGGGACGTCGAAAATGGGGGCGATTACGTCTAAGCTTAAAAAATCTTCGGTTTGAGTTGCGTACGGCGTGCTGACGTGATTAGATAACGGGGTTGCTTTAACACATTGTGTGAGCCATAACTTAGCAAGCCCAAATGGGAACTGCTGGGGTTGGTAAGAAAATGATGATGGTAAAGCAAACATGAACCACCTTCTTGAAAAAGATGGTGTCCGTGGTTTGGTCGTCCGACACGCCCGACTGCGGGTACCGGAGAAGGGGCATGGCAAGTAAACAGCGGCAGTAGGTTGTAGGGCCTTATGTATGTACGCGGATCTCTGGGTTTCCAGGGGGAGTCACGTGCGGTCCGAATCCCACACTTGGCTAGCGAAAGCTGCGGAGCGTTGTTTATGAGCAGCCCTCCGGTAGACCCAAGTGAACAAGACTGGCGTTGCGCCCGGACCCCTAAACCGGACAACGTTATAGAGAAATCATCAGCGATTCCCACCAATCACCTTGGTGATGTGGGACAGCGAGGAAGAGGACAAGCGTGGCGGGACAAAAGATCCGCATCAGGCTCAAGGCCTACGACCACGAAGCGATTGACGCATCTGCACGCAAAATCGTGGATACGGTCACCCGTACTGGTGCCCGTGTAGTCGGCCCAGTGCCGTTGCCAACCGAAAAGAACGTATACGCCGTTATTCGTTCTCCACACAAGTACAAGGATTCTCGCGAGCACTTCGAGATGCGCACCCACAAGCGCCTGATCGACATTCTCGACCCGACGCCGAAGACGGTTGACGCTTTGATGCGTATCGACCTTCCGGCCAGCGTCGATGTGAATATTCAGTGATCGACGGAATTTGGCAGCGGAGAATAACTAATGAGTGAAACTGAGATCAAGGGCATTCTGGGCAAAAAGCTCGGCATGACTCAGATCTTCGACGAAGATAACCGTGTCATTCCGGTAACCGTCGTTGAAGCTGGGCCGTGTGTTGTCACCCAGATTCGTACTGTTGAAACCGACGGCTACAATGCCGTCCAAATCGCCTTTGGCGAAATCGACCCGCGTAAGGCAAAGAAGCCACAAGCTGGTCACTTCAAAAAAGCTGGCGTTACCCCCCGCCGTCACGTAGCCGAGATCCGTATGGATGATGTTTCCGGTTATGAGATTGGACAGGATGTTACCGTTGACATTTTTGACGGTGTAAAGTTCGTCGACGTTACCGGCACATCCAAGGGTAAAGGCTACGCCGGCGGCATGAAGCGCCACGGCTTTTCCGGCCAGGGTGCATCCCACGGTAATCAGGCTGCACACCGCCGTGTTGGTGGTATTGGTGCCTGCGCTACCCCGGGCCGCGTCTTTAAGGGCACCCGTATGGCTGGTCGCATGGGTAATGAGCGCGTCACCACCCAGAATCTTAAGGTTCAAAAGATTGACGCCGACGCCAACCTGCTTATCATCAAGGGCGCAATCCCTGGTGTTCGCGGTGGCCTCGTAACCGTTAAGACCGCAGTGAAGGGCGGTGCACACGCATGACCAATCTGAAGCTTGACGTCCACACCGCTTCCGGCGGCACTGACGGCCAGGTTGAGCTTCCTGCTGAGATTTTCGACCGGGAAGCCAGCATTGCGCTGATGCACCAGGTTGTTGTCGCGCAGCTCGCCGCAAAGCGTCAGGGTACCCACGCTACGAAGACTCGTGGCCAGGTATCCGGTGGTGGTAAGAAGCCATTCCGTCAAAAGGGCACCGGTCGTGCCCGCCAAGGTTCTATTCGCGCCCCGCACTTTACCGGTGGCGGTGTAGCCCATGGCCCAGTCCCACGCGATTACTCGCAGCGCACCCCAAAGAAAATGAAGGCAGCTGCCTTGTTTGGTGCGCTTACCGATCGTGCTCGCCACGATCGTATTCACGTGGTAACTGAGCTGGTAGAAGGCCAGACTCCTTCCACCAAATCCGCTCGTGCCTTCCTGGAGCGCCTTACCGACCGCAAGTCAGTATTGGTAGTTCTTGGGCGTGAGGATCTTACTTCCCGCAGGAGCGTGAATAACCTGCCAGGCGTCCACGTACTGGTTGCTGATCAGCTGAACACATATGACGTACTCAATTCTGACGACGTCGTGTTCTCCGTTGAGGCACTCAACGCCTTCGTATCCCGCGTGCAAGGCGCGGACAAGGAGGAGAACTAATGGCTACTATCGCAGATCCCCGTGACATTATTTTGGCACCAGTGGTTTCTGAGAAGTCCTATGGCCTAATGGAGCAGAACGTATATACGTTCTTTGTTGCCCCAAGCGCCACCAAGACCCAAATCAAGATTGCTATCGAGCAGATCTTTGGTGTCAAGGTTGACTCCGTAAATACCGCGAACCGCGAGGGTAAGCGTAAGCGTACCCGTGCTGGCTACGGTCAACGTAAGTCCACCAAGCGCGCCTTTGTGACTCTTCGCGAAGGTTCCATCGACATCTTCGGCGGTTCGGCCGCGTAACCCGCGAGTCGACAAGTAAGGACGTACAACATGGCTATTCGTAAGTACAAGCCGACTACGCCGGGTCGCCGCCAGAGCTCCGTATCCGGATTTGACGAGATTACTCGTTCCACCCCGGAAAAGTCTCTGCTGCGCCCGTTGCACAAGACTGGTGGCCGTAACCAGCACGGTCACATCACCACCCGCCATAAGGGTGGTGGACACAAACGCCGCTACCGCGTTATCGACTTCCGTCGTAATGACAAAGACGGCGTAACGGCAAAGGTCGCTCACATCGAGTATGACCCGAACCGTACCGCAAATATCGCATTGCTGCACTACCGCGATGGCGAAAAGCGCTACATTATTGCCCCAAAGGGCCTTAAGCAAGGCGCCATCCTCGAGTCCGGTCCAAATGCCGATATTAAGCCTGGCAATAACCTGCCACTGCGTAATATCCCTGCCGGTGCAACCATTCACTGCGTGGAATTGCGTCCAGGTGGCGGTGCAAAGATGGCCCGTTCCGCAGGCGCATCTATCCAGTTGCTGGGTAAGGAAGGCAAGTACGCCGTACTGCGTATGCCTTCTTCTGAAATCCGTCGCGTAGATATCCGTTGCCGCGCCACCGTTGGTGAGGTCGGCAATGCAGACCAGATCAATATCCGCTGGGGTAAAGCTGGTCGTATGCGTTGGAAGGGTGTTCGCCCAACCGTTCGTGGTGTGGTTATGAACCCTGTTGACCACCCACATGGTGGTGGTGAAGGTAAGACTTCCGGTGGTCGTCACCCGGTTTCCCCATGGGGTAAGCCAGAAGGCCGCACCCGTAAGCCGAACCGCCCGAGCGATCGTTTGATCGTTCGCCGTCGTCGCTCCAATAAGAACAAGAAGCGCTAAGAGGAGGTAACAGAGAATGCCCCGTAGTCTCAAGAAGGGCCCCTTCGTAGACGAACACCTCCTGAATAAGGTGGACGCTCAAAACGAAAAGGGCACCAAGCAGGTCATTAAGACCTGGTCCCGCCGTTCAACAATTCTTCCCGATTTTATCGGCCATACCTTTGCTGTCCATGATGGTCGCAAGCATGTTCCGGTATATGTGGATGAATCCATGGTCGGTCACAAGCTCGGAGAGTTTGCTCCAACCAAGACCTTTAAGGGTCACGTCAAGGACGACAAGAAGGGACGTCGATAAGCGATGAGTGAAGAAATCACCACCGCCCGCGCAACTGCGCGCTTCGTCCGGGTAACCCCGATGAAGGCCCGCCGCGTAGTGGACCTTGTTCGCGGTAAGTCCGTTGCTGAAGCCATGGCTATTTTGAAGTACGCTCCACAGGCTGCTTCCGAACCAGTGGCAAAGGTCGTTGCGTCCGCAGCTGCCAACGCTGAAAACAATTTCGGTCTTGATCGCGACAGCCTCGTCATTTCCCAGGCTTGGGCAGACGAGGGGCCGACTATGCGTCGTTTCCGTCCGCGCGCACAAGGCCGTGCATTCCACGTCCGTAAGCGCACCAGCCACATCACCGTGGTTGTCGAGAGCCAGAAGGGAAGTGCTCAGTAGTGGGCCAGAAAATCCATCCCCACGGCCTCCGGCTGGGTATTACCTCCGATTGGAAATCCCACTGGTACGCCGACAAGCAATATGCTGATTACCTCGCAGAAGACATTAAGATTCGCCGATTCCTGGCTAAGGGCCTGGATCGCGCCGGTGTCGCTGACGTTGTAATCGAACGTACTCGCGACCGTGTTCGTGTTGATATTCATACCGCTCGCCCAGGCATTGTTATTGGTCGCCGCGGTTCTGAGGCTGACCGTATTCGCGGCGAGCTGGAAAAGCTCACCGGCAAGCAGGTTGCCCTGAATATCCTCGAGGTCAAGAATATCGACGCTAATGCTCAGCTTGTGGCACAGTCCATTGCAGAGCAGCTGTCCAACCGTGTGGCATTCCGCCGCGCTATGCGTAAGGCTATTCAGTCTGCAATGCGCCAGCCGCAGGTCAAGGGCATTAAGGTTGTGTGTGCAGGTCGTCTCGGCGGTGCCGAAATGTCCCGTACCGAGCGCTACCATGAAGGTCGCGTTCCACTGCACACCCTTCGCGCCGAAATCGACTACGGCACCTATGAAGCCCACACCACCTTTGGCCGCATTGGCGTAAAGGTGTGGATCTACAAGGGTGACGTTGTTGGTGGCCGTCGCGAAAGCGAAATCAATGCACCAGCAGCAGATCGCCGTGGCCGCGGTGACCGTCGTGAGCGTCCTCGCCGCGGTGGGCAGCGTCGCCAGCGCGCAGAACAGAAGCAGGAGGGCTAAAACCTATGCTTATTCCTAAGCGCGTAAAATTCCGCCGCCAGCATCGCCCGCATCGTTCCGGCGTATCTAAAGGTGGAAACCGCATTACCTTCGGTGATTATGGAATCCAGGCCCTGGAGCCCGCCTATATCACCAACCGTCAGATCGAATCCGCTCGTATTGCCATTAACCGCCATGTTAAGCGTGGCGGTAAGGTATGGATCAATATCTTCCCGGATCGTCCTCTGACCCAAAAACCGCTGGGCGTACGTATGGGTTCCGGTAAGGGCGGCGTCGAAAAGTGGATTGCCAATGTTAAGCCAGGCCGCATCCTCTTTGAAATGAGCTACCCGAACGAGGAGATGGCCCTCGAGGCACTTCGCCGCGCTGGCCAGAAGCTCCCCTGCAAGGTCCGTATCATCAAGAAGGAGGACCAGTTCTAATGGCTTCCGGTACCCCCGCATTTGAGCTCCGTGAGCTCGACGCTGAAGAACTCACCAAGCGCCTCCGCGAGGCCAAGGAAGAGCTCTTTAACCTGCGTTTCCAAATGGCCACCGGCCAACTTACCAATAACCGTCGCCTGCGCACGGTCAAGCGCGACATCGCCCGCATCTATACCGTTATCCGCGAGCGCGAGCTGGGCCTGTCCGTAGTTCCGGGAGCTGAGGCTTAAACATGAGTGAGGCAAACGTGAACAAGAAAGAAAAAGGCGCACGCAAAGTACGCACCGGATATGTGGTTTCTGACAAAATGCAGAAAACCATTGTTGTGGAGCTCGAAGACCGCAAGCAGCACGCTTTGTACGGTAAGACCATCCGCACCAACTCAAAGGTGAAGGTTCATGATGAAAACGAGACCGCTGGTGTAGGCGACCTCGTACGCATCGCCGAATGCCGCCCATTGAGCAAAGATAAGCACCACCGCCTAGTAGAGATCATCGAAAAGGCAAAATAGATTGCTTATCGACGCCCCGCCACCTGCAGCCTCCACAAGGAAGCGCGGGTTGGCGGGGTTTTCCGCACTTTGGATCATTGTCCTCTGTCTGGTCTTGGCGCTCGTTGGAGGATTTGGGTATTGGTACATTTCTTTTGGGAGCCGTGACGCTGCCGCGGAATCCGGTAGGGAAGAATATCACCGTATCTTCACAACAAAGGTAGGCGCAGACGCCAATATAAGCTCGTATCCTGTCACCCATTCAACAAGTCAACACGGGTGGGACTGGAACCCTGAACACGCAGGTGAACCCACACTTCGGCGGGGAGAATGGCACGCAGCCATTCATATCGAGTGGCATAACCCGCCATCCGAACAAAAACTTAATGAAATATTCGATACCGCCCGCGAAATTAACGACCGCTCCACCGAATACAACCATCACGTATTCCTCTACATCACTGAACCACTTCACCAGGGTGTTTTGCGATACCGCGAGAGCCTCGATAGCGGCACCCGTGACATACTCCAAGCTCGTGGGGTTCTCGAAGGTGAAACCTACTGGAGCATTGCAGAGGTAACCAGCTATAACGACAAAATCCTAGGCGATGGCCCAGAACTAAACCTCCAAGGCCCAACCCTGCCCATTGGTGAACAATTTGAAAGATTCTCCGCTTACTACGACGCTGGACTGAAATCAGGGTCCGGCAATGGCTGGATGCTAAGACTCTCTGAACAGCAACACGGCCTGTGGTACTTCCGGATGCCCTATAGCCGCAAAGACGACCCACACTTTCAAAACGTGCGCGACCTTATTCACCAAGGACAAGATTTTCAAGGCGTGATATTTCTTGGAGGCGTATACAGAGTTAAAGTATCAGCTAATAATCCAAACATTTGGTTGCCTGAATTCATCGCGGCCCACCCCGAGCTCCCAAACGACGGTACTTTCGAATTCGAATTTGATGACGCTACGACGATAAGTTACGGCGGCTGCCGCAACGAAAAAGCCAACGAACACTACCGCTATTGGGAACTCATTAGCCGATATGAACGCTGCTAGTGCTGACGTACAAAACAGGGGCAGAATATGAACGGTGACGGGCGCGACGTCGAAAAGCTTCTGCCCGGAGGAAGTAACGGATCACTAGTTCGAATCGGGGATATGGTACGCCGAGAAACGCGCCCCTGGACTCCCAGCATTCATGCCTTACTACGCCATTTGGAGGCGGTGGGTTTTACGCACGCGCCGCGGGTGTTGGGAGTGGATTCGCGCGGCCGTGAGGTCCTTTCGTTTCTATACGGCGAATGCGGAAACTACCCTCTACCAGTACGTTTGCGTACCGACGCCGCGTTACGCTCCGCGGCCCACATATTGCGGGCTTATCATGATGCAGCTGCTGGATTTCAGATCCCTGCCGGTGCGAAATGGCAATTACCACCGCTGGAGCCTGTTGAAGTAGTCTGCCACAGTGATTTTGCGCCATACAATTGTGTGTTCGATGGCGAGCGGGTTGTGGGGATTATTGATTTTGATGCAGCGCGCCCGGCTCCGCTTGCTTGGGATCTAGCCTATGCGATATATCGGTTCGCGCCATTTGCTGCTTCAACAAATCCGGATGCTTTTGGCACTTCGTTAGAGCAAGTGAGGCGGGCAAACCTATTCTTTGAGGCGTATGGTGCCTCGGTGAAGTTACGTGCCGATAGTATCCGGAGTGTGGTGCCGCGGTTATATGATTTGGTGGACTTTATTGAAGGTTCTGCTACAGCTGGTGACGTGAATTTTCAACGCCATATCAGGGAGGGGCATGTGAAGTTGTACCACGATGATATTGCTTATATTGAATCCGAGATATCGCCGATTTTTACATGACACATTTACGTAACCCTGATTAATGCGGGTTGTTGGTTTCTTTCGGGTCGGCCGTGTTAGCGATTGCTTGGAGTGCTGCGAGGTGTGAATTCCATTGCTTCCTTCCTGTCGGCGAAATCCGAAGAATTGTTCGAGGTTTTTTCCCTACAAACATTTTTTTAATGGTGATGTAGCCTCGTTCCTCGAGCGTGGAAGCATGTTTGGATAACGTGGAGTCCGTGGTCATCAGGAAGTCCCGCAACTGGGTGAACGTCATATCTTCAACTCCCGCGAGCGCTGCGAGCAGTGAGAATCGCAGGGGATTCCCAAGCAACGAGTCGAGTTGATTACGGGGGTGTGCAACGTTCATCGCGGAAATCCTAGCGTTTTCTCAGTGATGCGATTTCAATAGCGGGGCCAATGGTTGCGACTACTGCGAAGCAGATGCTTAATGTGACAGCAGTTGTGAGTCCTGTGTCAAACACTCCCTGACTCAATGCCGTGATGATCCAAAGTGCAGTCCAAATTCCCATCATGATGCCCCAGCGTTTTCCGAATCCATGTCGGATTGGGTTGAGGCGGGCTGTAACCGGGATTGTGGTAACGCCAATCAAAATCCAAGTGAAGGTAACGATCAGTACAGGTATGACTGAGTGCCCGCTCGCTGCTGCAAAGTAGGTGCATGTGGAATACAGTGAACCAGCTGCGCAGATTGCAATGAAGTGGAGCCAGATGGGGCTAAACTTCGCCGCATTTTGTGTGAGTGTTGCTGCTTGCTGGAGTTGTTGGTTGGCTTGTTCGGGGGTTGGGGTAGTCATTTGTGTTTAACTCCTTTCACCTACGATTATAGGAAAGTACTTTCCAGTTTGGCAAGTACTTTCCGTAAAAATTTTTGGGGGAGGGTATTCATAGTGTTTACTTGAGTGCACTTGAATAGGAGTTTTGATCAAGCTGGATGGGTAAGAAATGCCATGTCGGAGCTGGTCAGGGGCGAGGATAACACTATGGTTGTGCGCGTTGCATTAATAAATATCCCATTGAGGGTCGAATTTGCTGGCAATACTTTTGGGCAGCCTGCCTGATTGCATGTGTTGATGATTACCGCAAATGCTCTTACGCAGTAGCATCTCTTATATTTGACTTGCTGCAGAGGTGCCTAGAGCAGTGTTTTTCATTCATGGGAGCTTATTTAAAAACGTTGCAGACAAATATAGCGCTTCATTTGTTCGTTTCCTTTTTAGTGATCTAAATATGTTCGACAACTAGTGCGGTATTCGGCTTATGCTCCATCATCGCCGGCCACGCTGCTTTTGAAGGGTAAATCTACTGCAATGACGGTTGCCGCCAATCCAACAAGCAGGATCAGGATGATACTTACGATGATTCCTTAGCGGGCAGAGGGCATAAACATCTTATATATAAATGTAAAAATTTATTTGTGGGTTGTGCGATTACAAGGTTCATATATGCGTAAGCTTATTTTGTCCCAAAGGATGGGGTATCGACGTCGCCGTTTCCTGCGTATCCGTTAGCTTGGTGTTGGCGCAAAAATATGCCTGTTAAATCATGTTTGCGCGGGTTTTGCTATGTGTACATCCATGGTGAGGTGCTGCATTCTCCACCGATACTTCCATCATCTATCGCTGCTCAAAAAACTGAAGCTATTGGAATGTTATACGCATGGTGGCAAACGCCAGGAGGTACTTATATGGTGCAGGGCGGCGCCAGCCGAAAGTTTGCATGGAGATTTACGGTTGGTAGACCGGAGGTCGCGGATTGGTCAGAATATTCCCAGGTGCTCAAACTTCTCTGAGAGTTCATCTACCAATGCGCTCATCGAAATTTGAACTCACTGCAAACATGTTCTATTTGCCCTATTTGTCGACTAAAAAGATTTGGTGTTTTTCCGGCTGTAGGAGATGGCGGTGTTTGTGCTGGCTGTCCATAGTTTAGTTCGGATTTGGTGGAGAAAAGGAGAGTCGGTCGAAGATCAAGACGCTCGCGATGATTTCACCGTCCTGCACTGTGAAGCACTCTGCTGCTGGGGCGGTCGTTGTGACGGCAGTTTGTGGGTAGTAAAACAACGCCACTTGCTGTCCGTTACTGAATTCAGCAATATTTTCGATCCCGATCAGATTAGGGGCGAATCGGCCAATGTATTCCTTGTACATCTCCTTGCCATTGAGCTCAATTCCGGGTGCTTGGCAGTGGATTGTGTCGGCTACGTAGCTCATGGCGGTTTGGAGGTCACCCGAGGTCCAGGCATTGTGGTATTTCATTACGACGTCGCGGGGGCTCGATGTGTACATGGTGTGTTGTGCTCTTTCGGTTTCGGGGTAAGAATTATTTGTTTAGTGGTTGCCAGTGGTCTGGGCCAGGGTCTTTTCCGCCGCCAACCATCCTTAGGCGGGGTAGGAAATTGGCCCAGCCGTATCTATGTCCAGCTATCGCCTCGTCTGGAAGATCGATGTGGCGTAGTGTTACGCGTGTTCCCATTGGAATCGGCGCCAGTAAGAATTCCACGGTGGACGCACCCGCAGGTAATTCGCTGCTGCCCAAGAATCCCCATGAAACTACGATGCGGTGGTATGGCTCCACTTTGAGATACTTGCCGCGTACGGGATAGCCTGCAATATCGACAGCAAAATGGCCACCGGGGGTCGGATCAAGATCCGCATATTCGCCCATCCATGCAGTCATTCCCTCGTTTGTCGTGAGGTATTTGAAAACTACCTGCGGAGGTGCAGCTATTTCGATGGAATCTTGGAATTCAGCCATCTCCGTTGCCTTCCCGTTGCTCTATTGCCGACTTGAGATCTGCTAGTCGTTTTGGCCAGAAATCATCCAGGTAGGAACGCACCGCTGCAAGACCGTCGGTATTGATTGCATATAAGTGACGTGTCCTATCTGATGTAACGGTGGCTAGTCCGGCTTTTTGTAGGACTCGTAGATGGTGCGACGTCGTTTGTTGAGAAAGCCCCAGTTCATTCGCGACCAAGCCTACTGATTTCGGATTCAAACGGATTGCATGCAGGATGGTTCGTCGGTTTGCGTCAGCCAGCGCGCGAAGCGCTAAGTCAATACTGATAGATTCTGCTGCTTCCAAGGGTAACCTCCAAAACATTGAACAGCATCACAATAGCACAAATAAACATTTGTACTCAAGTTCATTTGAACAATTATTTTGGCCTATAGATTGGCGGACACATCAAGTGGTCCCGCTTTCATTTTGGGGCTGTTGGATAAGTGAAGGGCGTTTTACGGTGCTGTTAAAAGCAAAAATGCTTTGGCGGGGCGCCGTTCGTTTGGTTAATGATTCGAGGGCTGAGCTCGTAGCTTGACGGGATTGTGATAGTTTTATGCTTTTCGGTGTGGGCCGCATCTCCGTGCTTAAAACGGTCCTGTTGGTGACAATGCTCCTGAAGGATTAATGCCTGTACCAGCCCCGAAGGGCTTATGATGTCGCCAAAAACACCAATTGGGCACAACATGGTGTTTTTGGCGACAAAACACCCTAAGAAAACGCGGATCCTTGTCGCCAAATACACCATCTTGCGTGCAATTGGTGTATTAAACGACAACCCCCAGGTAAACAGCTGCCCACAATCCAACCCACCACCAATAGTTTTACTTTGTGGTCGATTGAAGGTCTGTAAGGGTGTCATTCGAATTGGTGTGCTCATTTATCATAAACCCATGAAAGTTAGGCAAACCAAAGGCGCCGGCAACCTTAGTCAAGCCAGCGCCCACGACCAGGCCAACGCCAGTAAAGCCGGTAAGAAATCTCAACAGCTAGTCCCGTATCGCTTGAGCAAACAGGCAGTGTACACAATTTCGGGCAGCGTTTTGTTAACTTGGTTGTCGGTTTTGGGGATGTGCCTAGCTTTAGTTGGGGCAGGCAATATTATCGATGCTTATCCAGCCCGCCCTTCTTTCACTCCTATTTTCGTCGGCTTGGTTTTAATTTTTATAGCCATTGTGGCACGCACGGTATTGGTGGCGCGGGGGCAGATTCTGGAGGAAAATCGCATTCGGCATCGGATTCTTGATGCGGTGTTTTCTGCTGGTCCGGCGCGGTCTGCAACTACGAGTACTGGTTCGACGGTGGCGCTTGCTACGGAGCTTACTGAGAAAATGATGCTCATGCGGGTGGGGTTTGTTGCTCAGGTTATTGGTTCGTTTTCTGCCCCGTTTCTGGTTGTTGGGGTTGTTGCGGTGTATATTGCTCCGTTTCCTGCGCTGGTGTTATTTCTTATGTTGTTGGTGGTTCCAGTTGTGGTTGCGGGTTTTCGGAAGCTGGTGTCGCGGGCGTCTTCGGGTTCGCAGGATGCGCGGAAGGCTTTGGCTGCTGCGTATATGGATGCGTTGAAGTCGTTAAGTACTTTGCAGCTTTTGGGCGCCGCTGGTCGGGTTTCGGATCAGTTGGCGGAAACTGGCGAGCGTAATCGTGTGGCGGTCATGCAGCTGCTGAAGGTGAATCAGTTGATTTTATTGGTTATCGACGCCGCGTGCAGCCTAGCGTTGGTGACTACTGCGGCGGCTATGGCGTTGCTTGGGGATTATTCGCAAGGTCAGGCGATTTGTCTCATTGCGCTAAGTATTTTGCTTCTTGAGCCGATGGATCAAATTGGGGCATTTTTCTATGTGGGGATGAGTGGGCTTGGCGCTCAGCGCGGGATTTTTGGTTTCTTGCGGGCTCGCGCCACGAAATCCACGAAACCAACGAAACCGGGAATAACCGCACAACCTGCTGAAACGGATGTTGCGGTTGTTGTTTCAAATATGCATTTTGGCTATGATCAACCGATTTTTCATGGTGCCAACCTTACGATCCGGCGGGGAGAAAGGGTGGCTATTATTGGGCCGTCTGGTCAGGGGAAGTCGACACTATTGTCTTTGCTGAAAGGGGATTTGCTTCCGCAGTCTGGAAGTGTTTCGGTGGCGGGTGAATCTGGGGATGGACTGTGCGCGGCGTCGGCAAGCGTGGCGCAGACTACCTGGTTGTTTAGCGGAACCATTGCAGATAACTTGCGCATTGCATGCCCGGAGGCCACGGAGGAGCAAATGTGGGAGGCGTTGGACCGCGCGCATGTGGCGGAAGAAATTCGGCGGTTCCCACGTGGGCTCGCAACTGAATTGGGGGAGCAGGGCTTGGGTATTTCTGGGGGTCAAGCGCAGCGAATTTCGCTTGCACGTGCGATTATTTCCGGGCGGCGGGTGATCCTTCTGGATGAGCCAACCTCGCACGTAGATTTGGCGTCCGAGCGGGAAATCCTGGCCGCTATTAATGCCCTTGGGCCGGAGTACACCCTTATTTTGGTCACGCATCGCACCTCATCGCTGCAGCATATGGATCGCGTTCTGCGTGTATCCGGCGGGGAAATTAAGGAAGAATCATGAGTGCAACCAATCCAACTGTGCGGCAACTCGTCATCTGGCTTCTTAGCATGACTCGGCCGGTCTTGGCGCCACTGGGTGTTTCCACATTGTGCCGGATTGCCAATCAAGTGCTGAATATCTTGTTGTATGTGGTGCCGGTATATGCATTGATTGCGCAAAATATGAGCATCACTACCGTTGTGGTTTCCATGGTTATTATGGCGCTGGCCAAGGCTTTCCTGCGCTATCTAGAACATTTTTTCGGCCACCTGGTGGCGTTTAAGGCGCTCGAACTGATTCGCGTTCGAGTGTTTCGGGATATATACCCTCAGGCGCCGGCCATTATGTCACGTACTGGCAGCAATGCCGTGGGCAGCGGTGATATATTAACCCGCCTGACTCGCGATATTGCCCAGATTGAGGTGTTTTTTGCCCATACCACCGCACCCGTGATTTCTGCCTTGGTGGTGCCTACTGCGGTGGTTGCTGTGGTGACCGTGTGGTCGCCATGGCAGGGACTTATTGCCGCAGGTATTTTATTGCTAGCAGCCCTTGTGAGTGTGGATACCAGCACATATAGGTTCGCTTTGGGGGTGACGGATACGCGTGGTGTGATTGCCCAGCATGTTACGGATTCCATTGGTGGTGTGGCCGAGGTTACCGGTTATGGTGCCGCTGAGCGTCGGCATAATGACTTAGCAAATTTAGAAAAACCTCTGGTAGGAAGCATAGTTCGGCGCAGTGGCGTCGTTGGGGTTCGCGGTGGTTTGGTTGCTGCCGCCCGGATGTCCGTAGTGCTTATGCTCCTGCCTGCTACCGATAACCTTGCGCTAAGTGTGGTTGCCATGTTTGCGGTGCTGCGTTGTTGGGACATGGTTCAGGAAGTCACCGATTTGGGCAATCATTTTTCGCAATCACTTGCGGCTGCGCGCAGGGTGTGGGGCCTTTCGCATGCAGGTTTGGCATTACCTGATGGTGGTTTACACATTGAAGCTCATGGCCCTGGCGTGAGCGTGCACTGGCGCGACGTGAGTTTTACATACGATGGTGCGCCTCAACCAGTGGTGCGAAATATAAATCTGGAGGTTGCGCCGGGTTCCTGGACCACGGTGGTTGGTTCTACTGGTTCGGGCAAATCTACTATTGGGAAATTATTGCTGCGCTACTGGGATGTAGATTCTGGCGTTGTGCTGCTGGACGGCAAGGATATTCGCGATTACAATATTAATGCTCTGCGTTCTGCGGTGGCGATAGTCACCCAAGATATTCGGCCGATGAATGCCACCGTCGCGGAAAACTTGCGCCTTGCTGCGTCGAATGCCACCGATACGGAATTAGCACATGCGTTGTATCTGGCTTGTCTGGATGGGGAAGTGGAGCTTTCGGATTTCGTAGGTGAGGGTGGTGCCTCGCTTTCCGGTGGTCAACGCCAACGGCTGTCCCTCGCCCAAGCTTTATTGCGTGGTGGAAGGGTACTGGTTTTGGATGAATTTACTGCTCACCTAAATCCAGCATTGGTTGCACAGGTTCGGGCTCGGCTCCAGCAGGCATTCCCTTCAACCACAGTTATTGAGATCGCCCACGACTTGGACAATATTGATGCTGCTAGCTGGGTCGCTGTTATGGATCAAGGCGAAATAGTGGAGCAGGGCAAACCCGAACAACTGCGGGCCCAGCAGGGGGTATTGCATTATTTGCTGCAAAGGGGTTCATAGTTAGCGTTTCGACGCCGCCAGCCTCATACAGGTTGGATGCAATCTAATTCCGTGAGGTTACAAGGGTTGCGTATTCCCGCGTGGGCGCCACCTGCCGAAACCGCCTTCGGTATTGATGATTTGCCCGGTGATCCAGGAGGCTTCTTCGGTGGTTAGCCATGCGATGAGGCGGGCTGGATCATCGGGTTGACCATAACGCCCGAAAGGAAACATCGGTTTCACGTATTCGTACATTTCTTCGGTGAGGTATCCGGTGTCAACCGGGCCGGGGTTGACGGTATTTACCCGGATTCCAATGTCCGCGAGTTGATCCGCAATGGTCACCGTGACGCCGGCGATTGCCGCTTTCGCTGCTGCGTACGCCACTTCTCCTGGCATTGGCCCGAGGTCCTGGCCGGATGTGAGGAAAATTATGGAAGCTGGGTGGCCGTGCGTGTGCCGGACGGCGAACGCTTGCGCTAATAAGAGGGAGGCGCGGGCGTCGATACGCCAGTGACGATCAAGATCTTCGGCCGTAAGTTCGCCGAGCGCGCCATCCGAGCCGGAGAGTGCCTGGTTGCAAATAAGCGCGTCAAGGTGACCGAATTCCTGCGCGGCTGCGGCGACAAGATGTTCGGGGGCTGTGGGGTCGGCGAGGTCTGCGTGCATATCGGCGATGCGCGCGCCGTCGCTAAGGTGCAATCGAACACCTTGCATAACGACGCCGATGTCGTCGGCGCCCCACGGCTGTTCGGCGTCATGGGGAGCAAAGTGGTGGCAAAACACGTTTGCGCCATAGGCGGCGAGTCTGCAAGCGGTGGCGTACCCAATGCCCGCGCGGCGGCTTACACCGGTAATAAGAACATTCTTTCCACGCAGGGGAAAAGGGTCTCGGGTGAGCTGGGATTCCGGTTTGTTAGTCATGTGCCTAGTACATCAAATGAGGTGGGTGTGTGCTATTAGACGACCTTTCGAGCCGGTGAAAGTTGCCCGGCGACCATTGCCATAAGCGCAGCGGCAAACCCGATTAGTTGCACGATTGTGAGTGATTCACCTGCGATACTTGCTCCTAATAATGTTGCCGTGAGCGGGGAGAGCAGACCTAGTAATGCGGTCGGAGTGACAGGGAGCTTCCGGATTCCGGCGAACCACACCGTATAGGCAAGAAGAGCGCCAATAAGCCCCAGCCACGTATATCCCGCCAACGCACGCATATCAACATTGGGTGGCACGCCGTCGATAATTAGTGCAGGGATAAGGAGGAGTAAACCGCCAGCGGAAAGTTGCCAGCCCGCAAAGCCCATAGCGCTAATATGATCGGGCTTGCCCCAGCGTTTGGCGAGCACTACGCCGATGGCCATAGAGACCGCGCCGCCAAGTGCCGCGAGAACACCTAGTGAGCTGAGCGCTGCATTCGGGCCGAGCACCATAAGCCCCACGCCAATAACGCCAACAATACCCCACAGTATTCGCCACGCGGAGAAGCGTTCGTGCAAAATAACGATGGCAAGCAGGGCAATCACAATGGGTTGCACAGCACCAATAGTGGCTGCGACCCCGCCAGGAAGTTCTTGAGCACTAATAAAGAGCAGGGGAAAGAATGCGGCCATAGTAAGTGCACCTAATACGAAGCTTTTCCACCACCAGCTGCCACTTGGCAAAGTTCGAGTGAATGCCAGTGCGATTAGGCCCGGAGGAAGCGTGCGCATCAACGACGCAAACACCGGGTGGCCGTCTGGGAGCAAATGCGTGGTCACAATATAAGTAGTGCCCCAGACGATCGGTGCAATCGCGGTAAGTAGGATCCATCCTGCTCTGTTCATAGGTGGCAGCCTAACAGCGGGTGGGTTGTGTGCAATGGGTTACCTGAGGGTTGTCGTTTAATACACCATCTTGTGTGCAATTGGTGTAAAAAGCGTCACCAGACTGGCTTTGAAGCCGTAGTTTTGTCGCCAAATACACCAATTGTGCACAACTTGGTGTAAAAAACGACGGTGGTTATGGAATCAACAATAAATAATATTTGTTGCTTATATCTTATTGTGTTAACCCCCCATCCTCCAGGTATTTCGTGTGGTCCACGCATGCGCGCCGCAAAAAGTAATAAGTTACACACAACCGCCGAGCTGGGGGTTGTCGTTTAATACACCATCTTGCGTGCAATTGGTGTAAAAAGCGTCTGCGAGGCGGGTCTGGGGGGGTAGTTTTGTCGCCAAATACACCAATTGGGCACAACATGGTGTAAAAAAACGACGGTGGTTATAAGGTTGTAAACAAATACCTTCTCGTGTTTTGTGTAGCTTTACTTCTGGTCACTTCGCCGCAAGTTGTTTTGTTTCGGTGGGTCGTGTTGGTCAAGAGCTAAGGCGTTTTAAATAACAAAACATTTTTATAGGGTCGATACCTTTGGTGTCGGTAAGCGTTTTCCTGTGCTTGTAGGAAATGTGGTATCGCCGTTAGTGGGGCTAAAAACTTGTGAATCACCCACATTTTGGTGTGGTCTTGTGGCTGCTATGACTTTTTTCGGTGTTACCTGGTTTTCATTAGCCGGCAGGCTTGAGTTTGATGCGCTGTGCGCAGTGGAAACATTCGTATTGTGCGATGAGATGTGGTGAAGAAAACCCGAGAGCTCGGTGCACTTGGTGAAGGAGATTTTAAGCTATGCGCCTAGCGGGGTGGTGTCACTTCTGATACCGTCTGGGGGCGAGTCTGATAATAAAAATCAGATTTCGTGGGGGAAGGCTTACATAAGCCATGGGAAAACGGTTGAAATTTGTTGGAAACCTATTGTTAAGGAACACGTACTGTGAAGATTTTTTCTCGTGTCGTTGGTCTATATACAGTTTTTCTTTTGTCCACTTCTGTTATGGGCGCATCGCCCGCATTTGCAACCCCGGACGTAGTTACCAAAGATGGCGCTACCGTTGGGGGAAACTCCAGTGCCCAAGAGGTTGACACTATTGTTGATTTGAAAAAGATGAGCGGTGTCTCTGGCAGTGTCGAAACAAAGGGGCATATCCAGGCAGATGATCAAGCTGGTATGGCATTTTCAATAGAATCGAAACAGCCGGAAGGTGTTTTGGGGAATGTGGCTGTTCCACTCGCTGATGGGAAATGGGCAGTGCCTGAGAATTTACCCACCGGGCCGGATAAGCCGGTAGATAATGCTGCGGTAGATGATGCAATTGCTCGCGCCAGGACTTTTGTTGCTGCTGGTCGTGATCTTCGTTGGGATTCTCATGGATTAACTCCACTACACACCAGCGGGGTTGTCCATGAAAAGTCCAATAAGCCTTACCCGATTTACTGCTCGTCACTTGTTGGAATGGTGCTCAAAGGTTGGGATTATGAGCACACAACTTATGTAGCGGATGCAAATACAAGCGTCGGTACATCAGTTGACCTTGGGGAAGCGGCCAACATTACCGATGTACAAGATGATATGTGGCAGTCCAATAAACTTGCACGCTGGTTCTACACGCATGGCGATCTATGGCTCAATAATGGTGAGCAAAAGTATGAACGGGGCGATCTGTTGTTTTTGGCAAAGCAAAAGCCTGAAGGCAGCGATGCGAATACGGGTGAATACTTTGGAAATATCTACCATGTGGCAATGTATATTGGCGATAATAAGGTAATTCATTCGTATGCACCAGACACTGATGGTGGTGTGGTTGAACAAGAAATGGATGAATTCTTGCGTGAGGGCACTGCATTTGTTGCGCGCCCTGATTGGCAAAGGGCTGGTAGTGCGGGAAAGAGTGCGCCCGCAAAATCCGATACCAAAGAATCCCGGAATGACAATGGTAACGGCAATGCAGGGAAGGAAACCAAAGTAGAACCCCAACAAGAGGGTCAGCTTTCAAACTAAAATCAGCTCAATTTGTACCCACCCCGGCAAGATATTGGGGTGGGATTTGCTTTGCAAGGCTTCCCAGTCCTACAGTTAGTGTAAAATAAACACTAATAAGAGAAGGTGGGGCGCGATGGAAGCTATCTACGCGTTATTAAGTGTAGAAAATATCGCATTTGAGGTGCTGGGATACCAGATTAGCTGGCTCGAGCTCGTTGGCACGGTTTTTAATTTTGTTTGTGTAATCTTGGCGGCGCGAAGAAATATTTGGAATTGGCCGATTGGTTTAATTGGGGTCGTCCTGTTTGGAATATTGTTCTATCAAATCAATCTGTATGCAGATTTCCTTGAGCAGGTGTATTACCTGGTCACGGGTGTTGTGGGTTGGTATCTTTGGGCGCGGGTCGGGCGATCCAAGGGTAAACAAAATAAAGTTCAGATCACCACGAATACGTACACGGTAAATCTATTGTGGGTTTTTGGCATTGTAGCCGTGTCTATTGTTTTAGGCTGGGTAACGGCAAATTTGCATATCTGGGCAACCGCATTTTTCCCGGAGCCAGCGGATCTGCCCTATCTAGATGCGGCTACCACAACCATGGCTTTTGCCGCGCAATTCCTAATGATGCGTAGGAAACTAGAATGCTGGTACCTGTGGATTCTGGTGGACATTATTGCCATTGGTTTGTACTGGTACAAGGGTGTGCCGTTTGTTGCGCTGCTATATGTGTTGTTCCTCGTTAATGCATGCTATGGCTGGTGGTCTTGGCGTGCCAATACAAATAATTTTCCGAATCAAATTGCCAAGGAGCAGGTATGCGCGGCGTAGTTGCGGGTAAATTTTATCCACCCCATAAAGGCCATGATTTCCTTATCCGCGCGGCGCTTCAGCGGTGTGATCACGTTGATGTGTTGGTCGTCGATAATAAAAGCTATCAAATTCCCGCTGAGCGCCGCCGACGCTGGATACAAGCTGAGCACCCAGCTGCTCACGTACACATTATTTCGGATATTGGAAAAGATGATGATAGCGTCGCTTGGGCAGCACACACTATGCAGTTCTTGGGGTATGCGCCCGATATTGTGTTTAGCAGTGAAACCTATGGTCCGCACTGGGCAAAATACATGGGGGCGCAACACACCATGGTTGACTTCGAACGTGCTAGCGTACCGATAAGCGGCACAAAGGTACGTTCGGACGTATTTGCGCATTGGCAGTGGTTGGGGGAGCGTGCGCGGGCAGGGCTGGCGTCGCGTGTAGTTGTGGTTGGTGCGGAATCTACAGGCACCACCACCTTGGCCCGTGCGCTTGCCGGAGCTTTACGTGTGCCTTGGGTTCCGGAAATTGGGCGCTTTTATACGGAATCGATCATGACCGATGGCGGTGAGTGGAGCCATGAGGATTTTCACCGAATTGGAAGACTCCAGCAACACTATGAACAAGCCATCGCCGCACGCTCCAACGGTGTTATTGTCTGTGATACCAATGCTGTAGCCACGCAATTATGGCAGCGCCGTTATATGGGAGAAACAACAAACCGCATGAAAGAGATCGCTGCAGACGATATAGCGGATCTCTATATTATTACCGGCGATGAAATACCGTTTGTACAAGATGGTATCCGTGATGGCGAACATATACGCCATACAATGCACCAATGGTTTGTTGAGTACATCAGTACATGTGGTGTGCCATATGTAGTAGTTCGGGGTTCTGTACAGGAACGTTTAACGGTGGCAAAACGCAAAGCGGAAGAAATAATTAAGCAACGCCGAACGCTTGTTAATCCAGCTTGTTAATCCAATTCCCGAGCATTCACATAAACATCCAGGCGGATAATAGGCAGAAAATAAAGGAGCCATTTATAGTATATTGCATAAAAAATTTATTAATTTCTTGAAATAATCTGCAGTGCGGCTTTATCGTGTGAGGTGGCTATTTTGTCCACCACAGAATGAGGATTTCCATGTTCGGTAGGTCTGCTGCTTCGATTATTGGCACGATTGCGCTTTCGATTTTCGCCACTCCAATCGCTTCTGTTGTTCCAATGGCTTCCGCTGCGCCAGTCGCCTCCGCTGCTCCAGATTCATTGGCGCCAACGGTAGTGGTTCTAGATGCTTCTGGTTCAATGACAGAGGCTGATATTGGTGGTCAGACGCGTATGGATGCTGCGAAGCAAGCCACCAAGGACTTTCTTAATCAGACACCAGCTGATGCTCAACTTGGTTTGGTGACGTACGGCACGGGCACAGGGAGCTCGGAGGAAGAAAAAGAAGCTGGTTGTCGGGATATTAGTGTCTTGGCAAAACCAGGGGAGCGTCAGCCTAAGGATTTAACTGGTGATGTGGATGGTCTGCAGCCTCGTGGATATACGCCAATTGGGAATTCCCTGCTCAAGGCTAATGAGTTATTGCCTCAAGAGGGCGCCCGCTCGATTGTATTGGTGTCTGATGGCATAGATACGTGTGCGCCCCCTCCGGTGTGCGAGGTGGCTCAACAGCTCAAAGATCAGGGTACGGATTTAGTTGTGCACACAATCGGTTTTATGGTTGACGACGCCGCGCGCGCCGAGCTGGAGTGCGTGGCTCAGGCTACTGGTGGTACCTATGCAGACGCATCTAGTGCGGAATCTCTGGCGGCTACATTAAAGCAGGCTACAAAGCGGAAAGCTGTGGGCTATCAGCTTCCTAGTGAGCAAGTGAAGTTCAGTGCAAAAAAGGAAGATGCCCCCATGTTGGAGGCCGGGACTTTGAAGAATCCGAAGCGGGTGACGGCGAAAATCCCAACAACTAACGACCAGAAAACCTATGCTAAGGTGCAAATCCCTGAAGGTCATCGGCTTGCGGTCGGGTTAACGGGGGTTCCGCCGATTGGTACGCAACGTGTTGCTGAAGGTCGTTTCCAATACACACCGAACCTACAATCCCCTGAGGATCTGTCCTGTGAGGCTTCCCGTCTCCCGGCTGGGGACAGTGAAGGTGGTAGGCCTATGTCCGGTTCCTTGATTAGTGGAGTGCAGGGCAAGGACGATTTTTGTGACAGTGATTTCTACTACCTATATTTTGATCACATGTGGGAGACTCCGGAGGATGTGGATCTAACTTTGGCACTCGTTCCGGAGCCTACGGATCTTGGAGATGACTTTAATAAAAAGGTGCCCGAGCCCCGCGAAGCTGCTGATCTAGGCAAAGGTGAAGATTCTGGCCAGGTTACCGCCTACCAGGCATTAAGCCAGCCAGATCCGGATGCTCCTGAGGTCACCGGAACGGTTGAAGCTGAGATTATCGAGGGCGAAACCCAGTACTTCGCCACACCAGTGGAGTGGGGTCAAGCTTTAGATGCGACTATTGAGGTAATTGAGGATCCACGCGCAAATGAGGCTGGTAACTTTGAAAAAGCTGCGCGCCGCCTTGAAATGCATATTCAAAATCAGCTGGGCCAATTAGAAGAAACCGTATGGGAAGATTCGAACCTACTGATTGAGGAACTCGGCAAGAAACACACGGTGGGTACCAAATATCCAATTTCCTATGCGAATGCCAAAGAAGACGCCGCGTGGCTGGCTGGGAAGCATTTTGTACAGGTCAGTTTTATAAGTACTCACCGCGACGATGGTCCAACAAACGCCAATACCGAAATTGCGCCAATCAAATATCGCCTCACCATGAAGCCTTCGGGTAAAAAAGTCCAAGGCCCGAAGTTTAACCAAGCTGCTAGCACCAGCAAGACCGAGGCTACTTCTTCGAAAACATCCGAAGCACCTCAAGCTGAATCGGCAGGAACGAATCGTACCCTTGTGTATGCTCTTGCTGGCATGACCATTCTTGCAATACTTGTCGTCATCTTCGCCATTGTGGCAATGCTGCGTAAACGGTAGCGCAAAAGGTGGGACTCGCGGCGTCGATACGCTGCGTGTCTGACCTTGAGGGCGCAGACTTAGAGTTAGTGTATGACAAACGCTAACTATGGAAGGTCTGCGCGATATATGCGGTGCATACCCTGCTGAGCGTGGAGACGATAGCGTTTGAAGTGCTGGGTTCTCAGATTAGCTCGTTGGGACTGATCCGGACGGTTTTTAACTTAGTTTGCGTGGTCCTGGTGGCTCGAAGAAACATTTGGGACTGGCTATGGCTGAGAAGAAGCAGCTATGCGTGGCGGAAGCTGCAGCACGGAACATGATCCAATAAGCACGAGTGATTAGTGGAGTAATCGGTGGTGGCACTCTGGGGTGAATGTGTTGCAGAATCATTCCACTTCAAATAAACTAACTACATCCCAAGGCAGATAAATCACTTAAAGCAGATAAATCAGTTGCTTATCCGTGATGTTCAGGAGAAACTATGAGTGCTACGTTGAGTCGTAGTCGGTTGAATGATTCAAGCAAAAACGAACTGCGTGAAATCGCTGAGCAGAGTTCGAACCCCGAGGTCAAAGAGCTATTGCTTCAAATTTCCAGTGCGAAGTCCGAAGAGATTCTCACAATACGTGAACTCCCAAAAGATCTCACACCAAATGAAGCTGCTGGTCTACTCGGTGTGAGTCGTACTTTTATAAACAAACTACTTAGGGACTCCGAATTGCCGTTCTATATGGTTGGTAACCATAAACGCATTCCGTTTGATGCCTTTGAAGCTTTTGTGGAGCAACGTGAAAAAGCTCGGAAATCATTTGCTGAGTCTATTGTGAACGAGAGGGAGCTGCATGAAAAAGCAGTGCGGGAGCTTATGGATTTGATGTAGCTTTGAGCTTATGACAAATTTGCGCGCTCGTCCTACTCTGCGGGTTCTTGATGAGGATCTCAATGTGGATGGGCGTTTTAGTTCGTTAGTTGAACAATTACGATGTAACCCGTCCGCGTCCCAATCTATCTGCGATATCGATCATCCAATCATCAGAAAAGCTGGCCAGTGTTTTGGTGACGATCCTACTTGTGACATGAAAACTGGAATTGTTAAAGGCGCCACTCGTTACACCGTATACAAACTTCGTGAATCACAATGGCGTGGGGGCGTTTGGAAAGACGCAGAAGGGGTTAATTGGCTAATTATTGCGGGTTTGGCAAAAGGGGAGCACGAAGATTACAACGATATTTACAAAAAAATTGCGCGAGCTCACAAAAATGAGAAAACGGCGGACTTGCTTAAACCTCGAGACGAGGATTATGCGATTTTAAAAGCCGAAAACGTGGTTAGGCGTTTGCATAAATGGAAATTGACGGTCCAGGAGGCGACGAAAAACTGTGTTGAAGAGTCCATGAGCTGCAGTACCGCGTCCTTTGACATCGTGTTTCCTCCTGAATTGGCGACGACAAGGGTGGAGAGCGAAAGGATACTGAGTAAAGTAACCATTCAATTTGAGGCAGATGATTCGGGCATATTCGAGCTTGAGGTTCTTTTTGAGCCGAACTTGAAATGGAGGAATTCTGGTATCTTCGAGGTTTTGAAAATCCAGGTGCTGAATTCAATTTTGCCTCCACTCCACCGTTGGGACCTCATTAATGATTGTCGGTTTTTTACATTAGATGAGGAAAAAGTTTGGCAGGAACGCCTGCAGGCGCTGAAAACGGCGGTCGAAAAGAAGGTCCTGCAACCTACCGTTAAAGACCCTAATAGTCATTACTTGCACAAAGCAGATATTGTGGAATCATCTATTAATGGAACCGCCCAGCGGGCACTATGCGGAGTATATGTTGTTAGTACACGTAATGCTGACGCAATAGAACCGTGTCCCGAATGTCAAAGGATCTACAATCAGTTACCTGTTTAATTCGGTAACACGATGCGGGTTTTTACAACATTGAGGCATCATCGCCGGTTTAGAATGAAGAATGCCCAAGATTATTTCCCAGCTGTGCGTTGTAAGATTATTGAGTTCGATCCGTGGCATTCGAACATGTCGGTCTCGGAGTTCTGTCGAAAATTAAACATCTCGCGGCGTCGTTTTATACGATCCGTGCGAGGTACGCGGCAAATCTGAATGATGCATTGATGCCGCGGAGTAGTGTGCCAAAGAATCCGCATCGGATTTACGGTGAACAAACCGAAGGGGGCATCATCAGGCTACGTAAAGAGTTAATTACGTCAGGTCTTTATACCGGACCAGTCTGAATCCGGCTCGCAGGCATTGAGCGCGGGTTGTTCCCAGATGATAAAGTGCCCTCACCAGTAATGATAGGGAGTAACTTGAAAAGATTTGGGATGATAGGCAGGGGTAAACGCGCATAGTGAACCAGCGTAGAAATATTGTGGCGGCGGGGCGTCGTCACTCCGTAATGGTGACTTACGACGGCCGTGTTCTCGCGGCGGGCAGCAATGCGTCAGGGGAGTGCGAAACCGGCGCGTGGGAAGGTGTAGTCGCGTTGGCTGCCGGGAATGTGCATTCGGCTAGGAATACGGGTCGCTCCCATACTCTTGGACTGCGACAAGATGGCACAGTGTTGTCGACTGGGTGGAACACTGATGGACAATGCGATGTGCATGAATGGCGGGACATTGTGCGAATATCTGCTGCTTGGCGACGCTCTCTGGGACTATGCGTAGATGGAAGCGTCCTCGCCGCAGGGCGCGCCGCTGAAGGCGCATGTGAAGTTAAAGATTGGGCGAATATAGTTTCCATTTGTGGGGGTGATTGGCACACGGTGGGACTGTGTTACGACGGGTCAGTGCGCGCCGTCGGAAATAATCGATACCGGCAATGCGATGTCGGTGCCTGGCGAGACATTATCGAAGTATCTGCGGGTTATTTGCACACCGCTGGTTTGCAAGCAAATGGTCAAGTTATATTAGCTGGACAAATATTCGGATCTAAAGCTTGTATGGAATGGCATAACATTATCAGAATTGCTTCTGGTAGTGACCATATTGTTGGTTTAACCGCAAATGGGAACGTTGTAGCGGCAGGGAATAATTTGCACGGGCAATGTGATGTTGGTGATTGGGTTGACATTGTCGCCATCGCAGCTGGAGCTGAACATACGATAGGAGTTCACGCGAATGGGTCATTTGTTGCCGTCGGAAACAATTCGCACGGGCAATGTGACGTGCAGGAATGGTCGAGGAAATAACTGGCTGGTTGGGTAAGCATTGGGATTGGCATAAAACCGTTCCAGCTGCAATAGGAATGTGAACGGTGCTGAGCTTTCGGTATTGGGTGAGGTGGTGTCGCAAATTAGCTAGTGTTCATCCTTGTTTAATTTCCCAAGCGGCCACTGTTAAAAGATGTCTTTTTCAAAAGGGGGGCGAACCTACGTAAAAGAGATAGAAGCAGTGGGGCAGAACTCACAAAAGAAAACTTGATTGCATAGAGGGTGCAAACCTTACTGTTGGTGCAAAACTCGCTGAGTTTGGCTGCTGTGTTTGTACTGTACAGGCATTTGCCTCGGGGGTATTGAGTGTGGTTAGATATCCGAGTTGCCTGTAGTAGGTCGGTTCACCGTGCGTTTCCGAGCGTGATCCGAGACCCTCCGACACTCTATATATGTTTAGGCAAGTAGAGAGGTTCGGCGCCCACAATATGTAGGGGACTGCGTGGCAGTGTAAGACAAAGACCGCGCGTGTCAGGACGGAAATCTGGCTCGCATTATTCCAGGTCAGGAGACCCATAGTGATTCAGCAGGAATCGCGTCTGAAGGTCGCTGATAACACTGGTGCACGTGAAATTTTGTGCATTCGTGTTCTTGGTGGCTCTACTCGACGCTTTGCCGGCATTGGTGACGTTATTGTTGCCACTGTTAAGGAAGCAACTCCGGGCGGTAACGTAAAGGCTGGCGAGATTGTCAAGGCTGTTATCGTTCGCGCTAAGAAGGAAACTCGTCGTCCGGACGGTTCCTATATTGCTTTCGATGAAAATGCCGCTGTAATTATTAAGAACGATAATGAGCCACGTGGTACCCGTATTTTCGGCCCAGTTGCTCGTGAGCTTCGTGAAAAGAAGTTTATGAAGATCGTTTCGCTGGCTCCGGAGGTAATCTAAATGAAGATTCATAAGGGCGATATGGTTATCGTTATCTCTGGTCCAGACAAAGGTGCAAAGGGCAAGGTTATTGCCGCGTACCCTAAGAAGTCTAAGGTGCTGGTTGAGGGTGTAAATCGCATTAAGAAGCATGTTGCTAACTCCGCTCCTGAGCGTGGTGCTTCGTCTGGTGGGATTGTTACCCAGGAAGCTCCTATTCATGTTTCGAACGTCATGATCCTTGATTCGGACGGCAACCCAACCCGCGTTGGTTACCGTTTTGATGAAAATGGCAAGAAGGTTCGTATCTCCCGCCGGAACGGGAAGGACATCTAACATGAGCGAGAACTACACTCCGCGTTTAAAGACCCGCTACCGCGAGGAAATTCGCACTAAGCTGCAAGACGATTTTAAGTATGAAAACGTTATGCAGATCCCTGGTGTGACCAAGGTTGTTGTAAACATGGGCGTTGGCGCTGCTGCTCGGGACTCTAAGCTCATCAATGGTGCGCTTGAGGATCTAGCTGCAATTACTGGTCAGAAGCCTGAGTTGCGTCGTGCTAAGAAGTCCATCGCTAACTTTAAGTTGCGTGAAGGCATGCCGATTGGTGCTCGCGTGACTATGCGTGGTGACCGTATGTGGGAATTCCTTGACCGCCTGCTTACCGTTGCGCTCCCACGTATCCGTGACTTCCGCGGACTCTCCGATAAGCAGTTCGACGGCCACGGTAACTACACCTTCGGTTTGAACGAGCAAACTATGTTCTACGAAATTGATGTAGACAAGGTTGATCGTCCTCGTGGTATGGATATCACCATCGTGACCACCGCCACAAATGATGAAGAAGGCCGTGCGCTTCTCCGTGCATTGGGCTTCCCATTCAAGGGCCCGGACGGCAAGATGCAGGTCTAATCTGCTTTTCGACGCCCCGCCTCCCGCATGTGGAGTGCGGGGCGTTTTCGTATACTGGGGCTTTACAGTTATTTCAAGGAGAGCCATGTCGATTGTAATTTCACAAGCCACTGTGGAACCTATGAACATTGTTGCCCTTACTGGTGTTGTACCTACGTATGCCGAGGAATTCCACCTTTGGGAAAAAATGTTCCCATTGGTCTCTGAGATACCATTGGTCGGTCCATTTGCTAGTGGTGTGATTGAGCATGATGCGGAATTTGTAGCACGTAACCCTGAGATTTCCGTGTTCTTGCCTGTGGCAGAAGGTACTCAGGTTGATTCGCCTCTTGAGCTATACCATTTCCCGGCACGTGAATGCCTAGTTGCGGATATTCGTGGGCCCTATTCCCAAATTACGGCTGCCCATGAACAGCTTGGCGAATATCTCGCTGCGAATAATCTGTCACCTCGAACCGATGACACAATAGCGGCGAAATGTTTTACCTTGTATTGCAACACTCCTGATGAAGTAGATGAATCCGAATTATTAACACGTGTGTGCATACCACTGAGTTGATGCCAGGCGGTTGGTTTCGTGTCTGAGCCCGTGTTTTACTTTGATATTGATTGTGGTTTTTGTACCTGGGCTGCGGAAAAACTTAATGGAATCGCTGATATATCCATAGTCGGTGCACGTTCTACAGATTCTGATAAGCCGCCAATTGTTCAGCAAACTATTTCCTTTGCTGCGGTATTTATTCAGGGCAGTTCTGTCGCTTTCGGACACCGCGCCATCGGGGAGGCACTCCACCGGTACGGAAATAGGATTGTATGGCGGATTATTGGACGTTCCTTGTTATTGCCATGTCCGCTTTGGCCCCTGGGCTACCGCTTGGTCGCTCGGTATCGACATTGGTTGGGCCCATTGGTCGGTGCTCGAACTTGTGGTATTTGAACGTGACCTTGTGGGAACAAGAGTGCAGAATGGCTATGGTGCAAGCTAATGGTGCTACGGTCGTGAAAACCCTGCTTAATCGCTCTGAATCGTTAAATATGCAGGTCATTCGGTTTGACAGAGGTGTTTCGTATGCGTTGAATCGAAGGTCGTGTATACCTTTTTCCGTTCTTTTCACACTGTATGTTGTGTAGCGGTAGTTTCAATTTTCGCATTAGTGCTTGCGGGTTGTTCATCAACCGGTGGTGCACCACGCGCAACCAACGGTGGTTCTGATTCGGGTGCCGGGGGCGGGGGCGTCGATACGCCTCGGAAAGTAGTGGCGATGGTAAGCCACGGTGCTCCTGGTGATACTTTTTGGGATTTGGTGCGCAAGGGCGCTGAGGATGCTGCGCGCAAAAGTAATATCGAATTGCGCTATTCGTCGGATCCACAGGCGCCAAACCAAGCGAATCTCGTGCAATCGGCTATCGACGCCCAGGTTGATGGTATTGCTGTGACGCTACCGAATGCACAAGCTATTGGTCCGGTAGCGAAAAAAGCAGTGGATGCAGGAATTCCAGTCGTTGGATTAAATGCCGGGATGACGGAATATAAGACATATAATTTGCAGGGCTTTTTTGGCCAGGATGAGACTGTTGCTGGAGAAATGGCAGGTAAGCGCCTTGCCGAGGAAGGAGCCTCGAAAGTTCTCTGTATCATTCATGAGCAGGGAAATTCTTCCCAAGAGGCTCGTTGTGCGGGCATTAAGGAAGGCCTAGGTAAAGAGGTGGAAATCCTCTATGTCAATGGTCAGGATCTTACGAGTGTGCAGGCTACCGTTCAGGCAAAACTTGCTCAAGATTCCAATATTGACTGGATCATGGGTTTGGTAGCCCCAGTTGCGCTTACCAGTGTGAAAGCAGTTGAAGCAGTAGGAAAGGAAACAAAGATCGCAACATTCGATACTAATGGCGAACTCGTGGATGCTATCCGTTCAGGTTCGATCGAATGGGCGGTGGATCAACAGCCCTATGCACAGGGGTATCTAGCGGTCGATTCGTTATGGCTAGATATCCGAAATGGCTCCACTTTGGGCGGTGGTGAACCGGTGTATACCGGCCCTTCCTTTGTAGATAAAGAAAATGTGGACCAAATTGCCGAAGCCGCAAAGGCAGGGCTACGATGAGCGCTACAGGTGATACCCGGCTTCGGGAGCGAACATTGTTTGATCGCCTTATTCGCCGCCCTGAATTAGCCAGTTCGCTTGGTGCGATCGTTATTTTTGCCCTGTTTATGGTAGTCGCACCTGCTTTTCGCTCGTGGGAAGCTTTTGCAACAGTGCTATATGCATCCTCTACAATGGGCATTGTCGCACTCGCAGTAGGCATCCTTATGATCGGCTCTGAGTTCGACCTATCCTCAGGGGTTGCGGTCACTACGGCGGCGCTCGCCGCAACAATGCTGAACTATAATCTGCATCTTAATTCTTGGGTCGGGGCAGGAATTTCCTTATTTATGGCTTTGGCAATTGGGGCATTGAATGGTTGGCTGGTAACCCGCACTGGCATTCCATCATTTTTGATTACATTGAGTGCTTTCTTAATGCTTCAGGGCCTGAATCTGGCTATAACCAAATTGGTAACCCAGGCGGTGGCAACTCCTACGATCGCTGATATGGAAGGCTTCTATTCGGCGAATATGTTTTTTGCGTCAAACGTTAATGTATTTGGAGTTCAGGTTCGGATCACGGTTTTTTGGTGGCTATTCTTTGTAATTCTCGCATCGATTATGTTGCACCGAACTCGGTTTGGAAACTGGATTTTTGCTGTTGGGGGTGATGCCCAAGCTGCATATGCGGTGGGGGTTCCAGTGCAGCGTGTAAAAATTATTTTATTTATGTTTGTGGGTTTTGCTGCTTGGTTCGTTGGTATGCATACATTGTTTGCATTTGATTCGATCCAAGCCGGTCAGGGCGTAGGCAATGAATTTCTGTTTATTATCGCTGCAGTTATCGGTGGTTGCGCCCTCACGGGTGGCAAAGGCACGGCCATAGGTACGGCAATCGGTGCCTTGATTTTCGGTATGACGAATCAAGGCATTGTATATGCCGGTTGGAATCCCGACTGGTTTAAGTTCTTTTTGGGCGGCATGCTGCTATTTGCGGTACTAACCAATCTTTCTGTTTCCAAATATACCGAGGTGCGATAATGGCGCTTGTTTCTTTAGAGAATGTATCTAAGACCTATGGCGCGTTTGCAGCACTCACGGATGTGTCTTTGGAAGTCGATTCCGGCGAAGTCGTTTGCGTTTTAGGTGATAATGGCGCAGGTAAATCTACACTTATTAAGATTCTTGCGGGTTTGCATCAGCCAACATCAGGGACGATTTATATTGATTCCAAACCAGCGCAGTTGGCTTCTCCAGCGGACGCATTGGAAGCGGGCATTGCCACCGTATATCAAGATTTAGCAGTAGTTGGGCAAATGTCTGTATGGCGCAATTTCTTTCTCGGCCAAGAGCGGGTGGGTCGCTTCGGAATATTACGTAGGGCGGAAATGCGCCGAATTACTCAAGAACAATTGTCCTCAATGGGGATCGATATTCCGGATGTTGAGGTTCCAATTGCAAGTCTTTCTGGTGGACAGCGTCAGGTTGTTGCAATTGCGAGAGCGATTTTCTTTGGCGCGCGCGTGGTTATTTTGGATGAACCTACCGCCGCTTTGGGGGTAAAGCAATCGGGAATGGTTTTGCGCTTTATCGCGAAGGCAAGAGACCAGGGGACCGCCGTTATTTTGATTACCCATAATCCGCATCATGCGCATTTAGTTGGTGACCGATTTACCGTATTAAACCTTGGTAAACAGGTCTTATATGCTACGAAATCCGAAATTTCGGTGGATGAATTAGCTTTACAAATGGCGGGCGGCGGTGAGTTGGACACATTGCAACACGAACTTGGACGCAACAAGTAAATCAATACTAAAAACGCAAAGTTTATTAAGTTGTGATCAACAGACCAAGTATTGCGCTAGATAGTAACGGTTTTCTCTAATAGCATTCTTTTATATGACCTCATTATCTGCGCTTTTGGCCACTGACGCGATCGCTTTAGATGTTCAAGTTTCTCATTGGGAAGCGGCAATTCGTCTTGCCGGACAGCTTCTCGAATCTACAGGTGCAGTTGAACCTGAGTACACGGATGCCATGCTTGACGTCGTAAAAGACAATGGTCCATATATCGTTGTTGCTCCTGGTTTTGCCTTTGCCCATGCACGGCCTTCACGGGCAGTGCACAATACGGCAATGTCATGGGTGCGTCTGGCAGAACCGGTTGAATTTGGGCACCCAAAAAATGATCCAGTGACATTGGTAGTTGCTTTGGCGGCAAAAGATACGACCGAGCACACCAAAGCGATGGCTCAACTAGCGCGGTTACTGAGCAATAAGGAGATCCGAGCAAAGCTTGATCACGCCATGAGTGGTCAAGATTTATTGGAAGTTCTTGGTGGGGATCCACCTGCCCGAGTGCTTACAGAAGAGGAGCTCGCCCCAGTTCCAGAGATCGCTTCTCGTCACAAGATTCTTACGGTTTGCGGAAATGGGCTCGGAACTTCGTTGTTTTTAAAAAACACATTGGAGGATGTGCTGAGTAGGTGGGGTTGGGCACCCTATGTCACCGTGGAGGCTACGGATACGATTTCTGCCCGCGGAAAGGCGCAGGAGGCAGATCTTATTCTTACGTCCAATGAGATTGCCCGAACACTAGGTGATGTTGGAATCCCAATTCACAGCATTAATAACTTCACTGATCCTTTAGAGGTTGACGCGGCACTGCGTGATCTCTACGACGTCTAGGAGCATATCGTGGATGCGATTATCACTGTTTCCGAATTTTTAGTTAATGAGATTTTGGCGGTTCCCGCTTTTCTTATTGGCATTATTACGGCAGTTGGCTTGGCTGCTTTACGGAAACCTCGTGGTCAGATTATTGGCGGTGCGCTCAAGGCAACTCTTGGTTTTTTACTTATTGGTGCAGGAGCCACGTTGGTGGTCGCATCCTTAGAGCCGCTTGGGGTCATGATTCAAGGCGCCACTGGTGCCCAGGGTGTGGTGCCCACCAATGAGGCGATTGCTGGAATTGCGCAAGAAAAATATGGTGCGCAGGTCGCTTGGCTTATGATTTTGGGATTTGCGTTTAGCTTGCTGCTCGCACGTTTTACGCCATTGCGATATGTATTTTTAACTGGGCATCATGTGTTGTTTATGGCCACAATGCTCACCATTATTTTGGCTTCAGCTGGGTACAACGATTGGGTTGTTGTACTAGGTGGTGGCGTGTTGCTTGGTGTACTTATGGTCGCAATGCCTGCTTTGGCGCATCCGTGGACACGCAAGATCACTGGTGATGATTCGATTGCAATCGGTCATTTTGGCAGTGCTGGTTATATTGCTGCTGGTGCAGTGGGTTCTCTCGTTGGGGGTAAAGGGAAGCGGAAAAGCCGCTCTACCGAAGAATTAGTATTGCCTGAGGGTTTGCGATTCCTGCGGGATTCTATGGTGGCAACGGCCCTTTCAATGGCCTTGATGTATGTCATTTTAGCGGTGGCGTTTTTGCTTCGTGCCGGGAAGAAAGAAGCGTTTACAGCTTTTGAAGACGGTGCTTCCGGCATAGGCAACTACATTATGCAATCCATTACGCAGGGCCTTCAGTTTGGTGTTGCAGTTGCGGTGATCCTCTTTGGGGTGCGCACAATTTTGGGTGAATTAGTGCCAGCATTCCAAGGTATTGCCGCAAAGGTGGTGCCAGGTGCGATTCCAGCGTTGGATTGCCCGATTGTATTCCCATATGCACAAAATGCGGTGCTTATTGGGTTTGTTTCTTCGTTTATTGGTGGGCTTATTGGCCTTGCTGTGCTTTCGTCCGTATTAAATCCTGCATATGGAATAGCCCTTATTTTGCCCGGTTTGGTGCCACATTTCTTTACGGGTGGTGCCGCAGGTGTGTTCGGAAACGCCACCGGTGGACGGCGTGGTGCAATAGTCGGGGCATTTGTAAATGGTTTGCTGATTACCTTCCTCCCGGCATTCCTGCTTGGGGTCCTTGGCGATTTCGGTTCCGAAAACACCACATTCGGAGACGCCGATTTTGGTTGGTTTGGCATTCTCGTGGGTTCGGCTGCCCGTATGGGAGGTATTGGCGGCTTTATACTCATCGCACTGGTCGGCGTTGCTATTTTGGCGCTGGCTTGGGTCGTGCAACGCAAACTTGTTCAGGACCCACCGCAACGCTTATCGACGTCGCAAAGCTCCCGCACTCCGCAAACCCCTACGGCAACAGCGACTCACGCTAAGATTGCGCCACCGGCGGGTGCTCCAAAACCCCCTCCTGCACTGAAATTGGATTAGCCTGCACACAGAATTATCTTGTGCGCTCGCCAGTTCTGATGTAGGGTTGCACCTTGGACCTCTGAGTAGGTCCAAGTACTTATTAAACACCCTACTTTGTTGTAGGCCCCTCGCCCTACGGCGTCCATCTGTGAAAAGGCAGCGAGCTGTCAGTACTACTGAGTGCTGATGGCGACGAGTGGCCAGTGATAGGTGATAACGCCGGGTGGGGAAGGAACCGCAACGAGAAAGGCAGCAAGGTCACCATATGACCATCACTGATCCAATTGCTGACATGCTTTCACGTGTGCGCAACGCAAACAATGCGTATCACGATAGTGTGTCCATGCCCTCCTCAAAGCTCAAGGCAAATATTGCCGAAATCTTAAAGCAAGAGGGCTACATCGCTGACTACAGTGTTGAGGATGCCAAAGTTGGCAAAACCCTCAATATCACCCTGAAGTACGGCCCGACCCGTGAGCGCTCCATTGCTGGTGTTCGCCGCGTGTCCAAGCCAGGTCTGCGTGTGTATGCAAAGTCCACCAACCTGCCGAAGGTCCTTGGCGGCCTGGGCGTGGCGATTATCTCCACTTCCCAGGGCTTGCTGACTGATCGCCAGGCCAACGAGAAGCGCGTGGGCGGAGAAGTCCTCGCCTACGTCTGGTAAGGGAGGATTGACTACACATGTCGCGTATCGGTAAAAACCCGGTTGTTATTCCTGCTGGTGTTGAAGCAAAAATTAATGGCCAACTCGTTGACGTTAAGGGCCCAAAGGGTGCCTTGTCCTTCGAGGTTCCAGCCCCAATTTCTGTAAAACAAGAAGGTAGCGAAATTGTCGTTACCCGCCCAGATGACAACCGCAAGAGCCGCGCTCTTCACGGTCTGTCCCGCTCACTGATCAATAACATGGTCGTTGGCGTGACCGAAGGCTACACCATCAAGATGGAAATCTTTGGTGTTGGTTACCGTGTACAGGCTAAAGGAAAGAACCTTGAGTTCTCCCTTGGCTACAGCCACCCCGTATTGATTGAGGCTCCGGAAGGCGTCACCTTCGCGGTTGACGGCAACACCAAGTTCTCCATCTCGGGTATCGACAAGCAGAAGGTCGGCCAGATCGCCGCTATCATTCGTCGTCTGCGGAAAGACGATCCCTATAAGGGTAAGGGCATCCGCTACGAGGGTGAGCAGATCCGCCGCAAGGTCGGAAAGACGGGTAAGTAATGAGCAACACTGCAGAGAACAAGCGTCTCCCTATCGGCAAGGACATTTCCACCCGTCGTCGTGTGGCACGTGCCCGCCGTCACCTCCGTATTCGCAAGAACCTGCGTGGTACCGCCGAGGCACCTCGTCTCGTTGTGCACCGCACTTCCCGCCATATGCACGTTCAGGTTATCGACGACCTCGCTGGCCACACCCTGGCAGCAGCTTCCACCATGGAAGCCGACGTCCGTGCAATGGAAGGCGATAAAAAAGCTCGCGCCGCTAAAGTTGGACAGCTCATTGCAGAGCGTGCCAAAGCAGCCGGCATTGAAACCATCGTCTTTGACCGTGCAGGGTACAAGTACCACGGCCGCGTCGCTGCACTTGCCGATGCTGCACGTGAAGGTGGTCTGAAGTTCTAATGGCCGCCAACATTAAAAACTACGGAAGGAACGCGTAATGCCGGGACGTGAACGGCGTGACGGCGGACGCTCCGCCGACAACAACAATGAAAACCGCAACGAGCGTCGCAGCCGCAACCGCGACGAGCGTCGTAACCAACAACAAGACGAGCGCTCGCAATACATCGAGCGTGTGGTCACGATCAACCGTGTATCCAAGGTTGTAAAAGGTGGCCGTCGCTTTAGCTTCACCGCACTCGTAATCGTCGGTGATGGCCAAGGCATGGTTGGCGTTGGCTACGGAAAAGCAAAAGAAGTACCAGCAGCAATCCAAAAAGGCGCTGAAGAAGCTCGCAAAAACTTCTTCCGTGTCCCAATGGTCGCAGGCACTATTACCCACCCAGTTCAGGGTGAAGCAGCAGCTGGCATCGTAATGATGCGCCCTGCAGCCCCAGGTACAGGTGTTATTGCCGGTGGTGCAGCTCGCCCAGTACTTGAATGTGCTGGTGTCCAAGATATCCTGTGCAAGTCTCTCGGCTCCGACAATGCCATTAACGTTGTCCACGCAACCGTGGACGGCCTGAAGCAACTGGTTCGTCCAGAAGAGGTCGCAGCCCGCCGCGGCAAGACTCTTGAAGAGGTTGCACCGGCACGTATGCTGCGCGCACGCGCAGGTCAGGAGGCTTAAACCATGGCCCTGAAGATCACCCAACTCAAGGGCACCGTTGGTGCAAAGCAGAACCAGAAGGACTCGCTGCGCAGCCTCGGCCTGCGACGCATTCGCCAATCAGTGATCCGCCCAGATACCCCTCAGGTACGTGGCATGATCAATGTGGTACGTCACATGGTCGTCGTCGAAGAAGTAGCGGGGGAGTAGGTAAAACATGAGCGAACCCATCAAGCTTCACGACCTGCGCCCAGCGCCAGGTGCTAAAAAAGCTAAGACTCGCGTAGGCCGCGGTGAAGCTTCCAAAGGTAAAACCGCAGGCCGCGGTACCAAAGGCACCAAAGCCCGCAAGCAAGTATCCGCAGCATTCGAAGGTGGCCAAATGCCACTACATATGCGGCTACCAAAGCTCAAGGGCTTTAAAAACCCCAACAAGGTTGTATTCCAGGTAGTCAATGTTGCTGACCTGGAGAAAGCCTTCCCGAACGGTGGCGACGTCACCATTGCCGATATCGTAGCAGCCGGCCTTGCTCGCAAGCGCCAGCCGGTAAAGATCCTCGGCAACGGTGAACTCAGCGTAAAACTGAATGTCACAGCCACCAAATTCTCTGGCTCAGCCAAAGAGAAGATCGAAGCAGCAGGCGGCAGCATTACCGAAGCCTAAGCCACTTCCTGCTTTTTGAAGTAAATGTCCGTCATCCTGCGATGTAGGGTGGCGGACATTTATTTATCGGCTTCTCACTTTGGTTGGGTTGTGGGGATGCGAAATCTGCCTGATATTTTGGGCTGGTGGGCTGAAAATCCAGGGTTTCCCGGGGTTTGAG
The DNA here is from genome assembly GCF_030408815.1 of Corynebacterium freiburgense. Taxonomy (NCBI): domain Bacteria; kingdom Bacillati; phylum Actinomycetota; class Actinomycetes; order Mycobacteriales; family Corynebacteriaceae; genus Corynebacterium; species Corynebacterium freiburgense. The sequence continues at coordinate 397,187 of NZ_CP047355.1, forward strand.
CTGGTTTCCTGGGCAGGTTGGCTGGTTTCCCGAGCCTTCGAGCCGCTTTACCCGCAATTTGATAGGCCAACCCTATCAAACTGGTGATGTTTTCATACTGAGTGTCGCAGATTCCATAAAATCGCCTGAAAAAATGGAATTTGTGACAGCAACCAACATTGCACACAATCGTTGACCTGGGGTTTGTCGCAGATTCCATAAAAACAGTGAAAAAAATGGAATCTGTGACAGGTTCCCTACCTATCGTGTCGCAGATTCCATAAAATCGGCCGAAAAAATGGAATCTGTGACAACACGCCCAACCAGCGCCTCAAAAAGACTAACTAAACCCCACAAAGCTGGCCCCTTCCGCCGGAATCTACGATATTGATATTAATAAATAACTGTTATGCTCTCTCTTTTGCTTAGGCGGGCATTGTAGTTTTTGCAGTCCACTTATCCTAAGATTTCTTGGGTGTATTTTGGCCTCTGGGCTAGCGATGAGAAACTGTTATGGGTAGCAAGGTAGGGAAATCCATATGGCTAGGGCACAAGCTAAAAAGTGAGGTTGCCCTACATAAGGAACCGCTGAGGGGGTCCAAGGTAGGCATGTCATTCTTGTTGCTGCTAGGATTGGGCAGTCTATATACAAGTGCGCCTGGATGGGTGCGCATGAAACCTAACTATTCACAGAATCTACCTGCTCTTTACTTTTGTGGTTACTGAGTGGGTGGCCAGGAGGATATGTGTCCGCCTTAGTATCGGCATTTAAGGACGCTGATCTGCGCAAGAAGATCTTGTTTACGATCGCGATGATCGTGCTCTATCGCATTGGTGCGCAGATCCCGTCCCCGGGCGTGGATTACGCGTCTATTAGTGGTCGTCTCCGAGAACTTACACAAGATCAGTCGAGTGTGTATTCGCTGATTAACTTGTTCTCTGGTGGCGCGCTTTTGCAGCTTTCTATTTTTGCTATCGGGATTATGCCGTATATTACGGCTTCAATTATTGTGCAGCTGCTTACTGTTGTGATTCCGCACTTTGAAGAGCTGAAAAAGGAAGGCCAGGCGGGGCAGTCGAAGATGATGCAATATACGCGTTATCTGACGGTTGCTTTGGCATTGTTGCAGTCGGCGGGCATTGTGGCGCTTGCTGACCGTGGGCAGTTATTGGGCACTGGTGTAGAGGTTCTCAAGGCTGATCGCGGGATTTTTGATCTTGTGGTACTTGTGCTCACAATGACAGCGGGGGCGATCCTCGTAATGTGGATCGGTGAGCTTATGACCGAACGTGGCATTGGTAACGGTATGTCTTTGCTGATTTTTGCTGGTATTGCTACTCGGTTGCCTTCGGACGGTGCTGGTATTTTAGCAAGCTCGGGTGGCGGTATTTTCGCAATGGTGCTTGTAGCAGTCATTATTTTGGTTGTCGGCGTTGTATTTATCGAGCAGGGCCAGCGCCGCATTCCCGTGCAATACGCTAAACGTATGGTGGGGCGTCGTCAGTATGGTGGAACGTCGACGTATTTGCCGCTGAAGGTGAATCAGGCGGGTGTGATCCCGGTAATCTTTGCTTCGTCATTGATTTATGTGCCGGTCCTGATTACACAAATTGTGCAGTCTGGGCAGGCGCAGGTTTCTGACAACTGGTGGCAGCGAAATGTGATTCAGTACCTCCAGACCCCCTCTTCGTGGCAGTACATTTTATTGTATTTTGTATTGATTATTTTCTTCTCCTATTTCTATGTCTCGGTCCAGTATGACCCTGCTGAACAGGCAGAAAACATGAAGAAGTATGGTGGTTTTATTCCCGGTATTCGGCCGGGTCGCCCAACCGCTCAGTATTTGGGTTATGTAATGAATCGCCTGTTATTTGTTGGGGCCCTGTACCTTGGAATTATCGCGGTACTTCCAAACATCATGTTGGATCTTGGTGTTGGTACTACAAATGCCGGTTCGACACCGTTCGGCGGTACTGCAATTCTGATTCTCGTATCAGTTGCATTAACCACGGTTAAGCAGATTGAGAGTCAGCTCCTACAAAGTAACTATGAAGGGTTCCTTAAATGAGACTCGTGCTTCTTGGACCGCCCGGTGCTGGTAAAGGCACCCAAGCCGCTATCCTTTCGGAAAAGCTTGGTGTCCCACATATTTCCACTGGGGATTTATTCCGTGCAAACATTGGAGAGGGTACTCCACTCGGCATTGAAGCAAAGGAGTACATTGATGCTGGGAAGCTAGTGCCTACGGATGTAACTGCGCGTATGGTTGAGTCTCGTTTAGAGGATGCCGACGCCGCGAAAGGTTTCCTGCTCGATGGATTCCCGCGCACAGTGGAGCAAGCGGAATTATTGGAAGCGATTCTGGCAAAACGCGGTCACAAACTCGATGGTGTTGTAGAGTTTCGAGTTTCTGAAGATGTTGTTGTTGAGCGTATGTTAGCCCGAGGTCGGGCAGATGATAATGAGGAAACCATTCGTACGCGTCTTGGTGTGTACCGCGATGAAACCGCGCCTCTTATCGGTCATTATGGAGATCAAATCATTACTATTAAGGCGGAAGGTACTGTCGAGGATATTCACGCTCGGACGCTTGCAGCGCTTGGCGTGTAAACACTCTGATAGTGAATAGCTTTTAGGTTTTTATCTCTTGCGTCCCGGGCCTGGTATGACCTACCAGATGTTCGGGACGTTTTTGCGTGCAGATAACATTGAATCTATGGGACTGCGGTCAAAAAGGAAGAAAATAGCTGCTAAATCGGCTGGTGAGCTTGATGCAATGCAGGCAGCAGGTGAGATTGTTGGCAAGGCTCTGCAGGCGGTTCGAGCGGCGGCAAAGCCGGGAGTTTCCACATTGGAACTGGATGCCGTTGCTGAACAGCTTATTAGAGATGCGGGCGCGGTACCTGCGTTTTTGGGATATGAAGGCTTTCCGGGATCAATCTGTGCTTCGGTTAATGAGGTGATTGTGCATGGTATTCCAAGTAGGGATGTTGTGCTGGAACCCGGTGATCTTATTTCCATAGACTGCGGCACCATTTTTGAAGGTTGGGTTGGGGATTCTGCCTGGACCTTTGGCATTGGAGAGTTAGCCCCTGACGTGCAGGCATTAAATCAGGCAACCGAATGGGTGCTCAACGAGGGTATGAAAGCAATGATCCCGGGAAATAGACTCACGGATGTCTCATATGCACTGGAGTCTGCAACTCGTTTGGCTGAGCAAAAGTTTGGGGTGAAACTAGGAATCGTCGATGGTTATGGTGGACACGGAATTGGTCGGCGAATGCATGAGGATCCTTTTTTAGCAAATGAAGGACGCCCAGGTCGAGGACCGCTTATTCAAGAGGGAAGTGTGCTGGCAATCGAACCGATGCTTACGCTTGGGGCTGTTGATTCTGCGGTATTGGAAGATGATTGGACTGTAGTGACCCTGGACGGTTCATGGTCATCGCATTGGGAGCACACTGTAGCGGCCACGAGTCAGGGCCCCCGAATTCTTACACCCCGTAAGTAGTTCCTGTGAATTTCCCACATAATACTTAAAGTTTGGCAGGTTTTGATATAAGCTGTCTAACTATGTTCTATAAACCACGTCATGCAAAGCCTTCTGCGGCCAAGATCCGGACTGCTGCCTGTGCCTCGTCTGGGGTTGCGATGGTTGGACTGTTTTCGAATCCGGCCGTGGCTGCGGCAAATCCGCTGTCGGCTCCAATTGCTGGTTCGAGCGATGCAGTTAACCAGGGTGCTCGACAAGCTGCGTGGGATACTCGGAATGCAGTGCATCACGGGGTGGCTGGTTTGCCGCCAGAGATTGCAAACGCCGCGCGTGGGGCCGTCGATAATGCGGTCAATGGAGCGTTTCCGGGATTAATTCAGGAACGCACGGCACCGGCCCCAGTAGCCGCACCAGCCAATCCTGGCTTTGATACAGGATCATGTCCTCCGGCTGCTCGTGCATGTATTGATCTCGCGGGTCAGCGTTCTTGGCTACAACGTGACGGTCAGGTTGTGTATGGTGCAGTGCCGATTTCTTCTGGCGCGCAGGGCTGGGAAACACCGCGGGGTACGCATCATGTGACCCGCAAGGTGCAAAACGAAATTAGCCGTGAATTTAATAATGCACCCATGCCGTTTTCGGTGTACTTTACTCACAATGGCATTGCATTCCATCAGGGTGATGTAAATCTGATGTCGCACGGTTGTATCCATCTCAACCACAATGATGCAGTTACATACTTTAATGATCTGCAAGTTGGAGACATGGTATACGTGTACTAATTCTTGCTAACATAGCGCGCCCCATCGTGTAAATTTGTGCATTGTGGGGCGTTGTTATTTTTCTAAGGTATTTGCATATCGTTGCGTAGGGGGGAATCTGAGGTTGCTGGGCGTCGATAATCTGCTATGTAGACGCGTGTTTGATACCACTAGGAAATACCTGATAATCAGCCAATTAAACACTTTGCATAATCTTTAAGTATCTTGAATGTATGACATTTCGGCCTTGGCGGCTCGCTATAGTCGCGGTGCCCCTTGTTATGATCCTGAGCGTCCTGCTTATGCTGAATTCGGTTATCGGTAGTGGGGTACTGTCCACTCAAACGCAAGCAGCCACCAGCGAAGCGGCTGCAACCCCAGTATCTACGAGCATAAATCCGATATCTGCTGCGGAATTAGCGGTTGGCATTCATCCGCCGAAGGTAGGGCCTACGCCGCCATTACTGCCACCGGGTGCTCATCTGCGTGACCATGTAAAGGACTACTTTCAACCGTTTGATCCATCTGAGCTTTTTGCAGCATTCGAAACCTGTACGAAAACTGAAAGCAGTAAGCCAGAATTCTTCAATATCAATTGCACCGGGCGTTATGACGCTATCAATACTCTTATGGAATCAAAGGGTCTTCCACCATTGGGTAACGGCCCCCAAGCGGAAATTTCATTCTTTTATTCCAGTGAGCCAGAAAGTATCGCTTACGATTCAGAAGAATGTGTGGAAACCATAGACCGTCTTTACCGGGATACCGGTGATCTGGTCATTGTTCTTGAGGAACCTTGTACCGAGGATGACACCCCGTTTCCTGGTCAATGGGATGCGCGCCGCACGCACCTTTCTTCAATCCAAATCATTGATCGCTCCCGTGGTATTAATGGGGAACGCGGTGCCTTAAAATTTCCAACGCTGACCTTGCGGGGTTTTCAAAGCCGTGAGGCAGTGGAATCTCTTATGCGCCACTATGGACTAAATTTTGAACCTCTCGGTGCAGTCCAGGTGTAAGGGTTTCCGCCGGCAGGATCGGCGAGCTTCCGCGGGTCCACTAATTGGAGCTTCTACGAGTCCACTAATTGGAGCTTCCGCTGGCGCTTGCCAAACCTTTCTTGTAAGCACATTAGAAAAGTGTGGCAGCTCACGCTCCAATTATTTGGGAAACGTGCAGGTGGGGTGTAGGGTATCTAAGTGGTGTGAACCATGTGTTTGCACTATGTAGCATAATGACACCCATCCGGCAGTTTGTGCCGGGGAAAAGCAGAGGATATGGCTAAAAAGGAAGGCGCAATCGAGGTTGAGGGACGAATTATTGAGCCCTTGCCAAACGCAATGTTCCGTGTCGAACTTGATAACGGGCACAAGGTTCTTGCACACATTAGTGGCAAGATGCGCCAGCACTACATCCGTATCCTCCCCGAGGATCGCGTCGTTGTGGAGCTGTCTCCGTACGACTTGACTCGTGGTCGCATCGTTTATCGCTACAAGTAAATCATTAAGCCTCCTTATTCCAGGCAGACCAGCTATTAGAAGCGTCCATCTGCTTTCTTTACCTTCGGCAACGGTGGCCGGAGCCCCATGTAATCTCGACCCACCGTCCGGCATCCGCCCGGGCAAAGCGTCGTCTGGTGGGGACGAATAAGGAGAAAACCACCGTAAAAACCGGAAAGGATAATGCCTTATGGCACGCCTTGCTGGAGTTGACCTTCCGCGCAATAAGCGTATGGAGGTTGCTCTTACATACATCTATGGCATCGGCCCTGCCCGTGCCGCCCAGCTGCTGGAGCAGACCGGAATCTCTCCTGACCTGCGTACCGATAACCTCACCGATGAGCAGATCGCTGCATTACGTGACGTTATTGAAGCCACTTGGAAAGTAGAAGGCGACCTGCGCCGTCAGGTCCAGGCTGATATTCGTCGCAAGATCGAAATCGGCTGCTACCAAGGTTTGCGTCACCGTCGTGGCCTGCCTGTTCGTGGTCAGCGCACCAAGACCAATGCTCGTACGCGCAAGGGTCCGAAGAAGACGATTGCCGGAAAGAAGAAGTAAAGAATGCCTCCTAAAGCACGCTCTGGCGCACGCCGCACTGGCCGTCGCGTCGTAAAAAAGAATGTGGCGCATGGCGCCGCTTATATTAAGTCCACATTTAACAACACCATTGTGTCTATTACTGACCCACAAGGTGCTGTGATTTCTTGGGCATCCTCCGGCCATGTTGGCTTTAAGGGTTCCCGTAAGTCCACTCCATTTGCTGCTCAAATGGCAGCAGAAAATGCTGCTCGTAAGGCAATGGAGCACGGCATGAAGAAGGTTGACGTGTACGTCAAGGGCCCAGGTTCGGGCCGCGAGACCGCTATCCGTTCCCTCTCGGCCGCTGGTCTTGAGGTTGGCACGATTCACGATGTGACTCCGCAGCCACACAATGGTTGCCGTCCTCCGAAGCGTCGCCGCGTCTAGTAGGGAAAGGAAAGGTTACTCATTATGGCTCGTTATACCGGCCCCGCAACCCGTAAGTCCCGTCGTCTCCGTGTCGACCTTGTCGGCGGAGACATGGCTTTTGAACGCCGCCCATACCCACCAGGGCAAGCAGGGCGCGCACGCATCAAGGAATCTGAGTACTTGCTGCAGCTTCAGGAGAAGCAAAAAGCACGCTTTACCTACGGTGTGATGGAAAAGCAATTCCGCCGCTACTATGCTGAGGCTAATCGACGCCCCGGCAAGACCGGTGAAAACCTCGTGGTGCTGCTCGAATCCCGCCTGGATAATGTGATCTATCGTGCTGGTTTGGCACGGACTCGCCGCCAAGCACGCCAGCTTGTTTCTCACGGTCACTTTACCGTGAACAATAAGAAGGTTAACGTTCCTTCTTTCCAGGTTTCGCAATACGACATCATTGATGTTCGTGAGAAGTCCCGTAAGATGCAATGGTTTGAAGAGGCACAGGAAAACCTCGTTGATGCCATTGTTCCGGCCTGGCTGCAGGTCGTTCCATCTACCCTGCGCATCCTCGTGCACCAGCTGCCCGAGCGCGCTCAAATCGACGTTCCACTGCAAGAGCAGCTTATCGTCGAGTTCTACTCGAAGTAATTCTGGTTGCTATACACCAGGAATCTTCTTTTCATCCATTGCCAATAGACGTCATATAGCGGTCGTCATTGAAGGAGATTGAATTCCATGCTCATTTCCCAGCGTCCTGAGATTTCTGAGGAATACGTATCCCCATCACGTTCCCGGTTTATTATCGAACCACTCGAACCTGGTTTCGGATACACCCTGGGTAATTCGTTGCGCCGTACCTTGCTGTCTTCCATCCCTGGAGCAGCTGTTACCAGCGTAAAAATCGATGGTGTGCTTCACGAGTTCACCACCATTAACGGTGTTAAAGAAGATGTCTCCGATATCATCCTGAATATCAAAGGCATCGTTCTTTCCTCAACCTCTGATGAACCAGTTGTGATATACCTCCGCCAAGAAGGTGCAGGCATTATCACCGCCGGTGATATCGAATTACCTGCGGATGTGGAAATCCACAACCCAGAAATGCATATCGCCACGCTCAATGAGCAAGGCAGCCTCAATATCGAAATGATTGTTGAACGGGGCCGTGGCTACGTTCCTGCAACAATGTATGGTGGTTCCGGTGAAATCGGTCGCATTCCTGTCGACCAGATTTATTCCCCGGTACTGAAAGTCAGCTACAAAGTTGAAGCTACTCGTGTTGAGCAGCGTACCGACTTTGACAAGCTCATTATTGATGTTGAGACCAAAAACTCCATCTCCGCCCGTGACGCAATCGCATCTGCTGGCAAAACTCTTGTCGAGCTATTTGGCCTCGCCCGCGAGCTCAATACAGCTGCTGAAGGTATTGAAATTGGTCCTTCCCCACAGGAAAGCGAACACATTGCCGCCTACAGCACTCCGATTGAAGATCTGAACTTCTCAGTTCGTTCCTACAATTGTCTGAAGCGTCAAGAGATCCATACGGTTGGCGAACTTGCAGAATGCAATGAATCCGATCTGTTGGATATCCGAAACTTCGGCCAGAAGTCTATTGATGAAGTGAAAATCAAGCTCGCTAGCTTGGGTCTCACGCTCAAAGACGCTCCTGAAGATTTCGACCCCACAACCCTTGAGGGGTACGATGCCGAAACTGGCGACTTCATTGACCTCGACGCAGAAGATTCCGAGTAGGAAGCACATCAAGACGGGCCTTGTGCCCGTTGCGCTCACATATTCGTACACGAGGAGTACCCACAATGCCCAAACCAAAGAAGGGCGCCCGTCTCGGCGGTTCTGCTAGCCACCAGAAGCACATTCTGTCTAACTTGGCTGCACAGCTTATCGAGCACGGCGCAATCAAGACCACTGACACCAAGGCGAAGCTACTGCGTCCTTATGTAGAGAAGCTTATCACCAAGGCAAAGTCTGGTTCACTTGCGGATCGCCGCAATGTTCTTAAGCTTGTTCCAAACAAGCCGGTCGTAACCTACTTGTTTAATGAACTCGCACCAAAATTTGAAGGGCGTGAAGGCGGCTACACCCGCATTATCAAGCTCGAAAACCGTAAGGGTGACAACGCTCCGATGTCTCAGGTTTCGCTCGTTACCGAGCCAACCGTAAGCACCGAGGCTACCCGTGCTACACGCGCAGCCGCTTCTAAGCAAGCAGAGAAGGCAGCTGAAAAGCCTGCTGCTGAAGAAGCACCAGCGGAAACCAAGGAAACTGCTGAAGAAAACTAAATCTTCACAAACTTCTTTGGAGATAACCCGTAACGTGGTCTTATTGTATCTCGTTACGGGTTTCTTTATCGCTACAATAGGTTGCGCATACTTGTTTTCCTGGGAGTTGTCGTTAAATGCACAATCTTGTGTGCAATCGGTGTAAAAAGCGTCACCGGACACCCTCTAGAACCGAAATTTTGTCGCCAAAAACACCAATTGTGCACAACTTGGTGTAAAAAACGACACCCGTTATAAGAATAGCAATACCTGGCAGCCGTGAATTACGTTTTATTACTTCAAGTCACCCGCTATCCATGCGTTTTAGGGCTGCCGCGCAGGTAGGCTATACAAGGCTATAAATCGTGCACAATTGCCGAGCTGGGGATTCTCGCCAAAAACACCATCTTCGCGGCTTGTGCACAAATTGGTGTAAAAAACGACACCCCCAAACAACCAACTCCCCAAACAACCAACCTCCCACAACCCATCATTTCCACATTTCTTTCGTTGCGTTTTCTTAGTGTTGTTTTGTTCCTCAGTAGAATTGGGTTTTGTGACTGCTATTGTTCGCTTGCGTTTGGATCTTTCTTATGACGGCACAGATTTTCATGGATGGGCTTCGCAAGTGAGGCCAGGTGAGGAGGAGTCGCTTCGGACGGTGCAGGGGACGCTGGAGCGGGTTCTTTCATTAGTGCTGCGTTGTGCCGTGCGTTTGATTGTGGCCGGCCGAACTGATGCGGGTGTGCATGCGGCGTGGCAGGTGGCGCATTGTGATGTTCCGTTGTCTTCGTTGGAGCAACGAAGTATTGGTGGTGATCCTTCAAAATTGGTGCGTCGTCTTGCGCGTTTATTGCCGGAGGATGTGCGCGTGCATGGCGTTTCGTTTGCCCCAGAGGGTTTTGATGCAAGGTTTTCGGCATTGCGGAGGAATTATGTGTATCGGGTAACTACATCGCCTCGTGGTGCGTTGCCTACTCGTGCGCGGGATACGGCTGTGTGGCCAAAGCCAGTGGATATTCAATTAATGCAGGATTCTGCGAGTGATTTATTGGGGCTACATGATTTTGCCGCATTTTGTCGTCCGCGTCCTGGCGCCTCGACTGTACGGGATTTGCAGGCGTTTCGTTGGCTCGATATTTCTACAGATATAGAGCCTGAGTTGTATGAGGCTCGTGTGACGGCAGATGCGTTTTGTTGGTCGATGGTGCGCTCACTTGTGGGCGCGTGTTTGGTGGTTGGTGAGGGGCGTCGTGAAGCGGGCTTTGCATTAGGCTTGCTTGGTGAGCGTAGTCGTAGTTCGTTGGTGCCTGTTGCGCCTGCAAAGGGGCTGAGTTTGGTTGGAGTTGATTATCCTTCACCTGAGCTTTTGGCATCCCGCGCTATGAAGACGCGTAATATGCGTACGTTGGAAGATTGACCACAATGTGCATTTCTCACTAAGTTTTTAAGGTGTTGTTTATTTAGGAGTTGGTAGGCCCAGATGGAAATCTATGGTGCAGCAATGGTGGCGGTGGCGGTGTTTACTGTCCCCGGTTTTTTGCTGTCGTGGGTTTCGGGATTGAAGGCTCCGTGGGCAGCTGCCGCATCAGTACCAGTAAGTTTTGGGGTTTTTGGCTTTGCTGCCTGGTTTTATGGAATGACGCGATTCGCGTTTAATAGCGTGTCGGTGTCGTTATTGTTTTTGGTAGCTTTGGCGGTTGCTGGCTTGTGGAGGTTTGGTGCAATTGCGTATCGACGCCGCGCCCGCAACAAGGTCGTGCCAGAGGTTCCGGATCCTACAAAGCCGATGGTTGTTGCTCCCAAGCCAAGATTTGGCGAGGGGTGGCGCGAGGGCAGTGTAATCGACCCTCGGTGGGTGCTTCCCGGAGTCGGCGCGTTGGTTGGGGCATGGATGTTTATGTCCCGTTCGTTGGAGTTATTGAACAATACTCGCTACGGCATGGAGAATATCTATCAGGGCTGGGATGTCCACTGGCATGCAAGTGTAATCCGTTTTATTTTAGAAACGGGTGTTGCTGATCCAACACGAATGGGGGAATTGCAGAATTTAGAGAGTAAAGCGCAGCTGTACTATCCTTCCGCGTGGCATGCGGGGGCGTTTCTTGTTGCAGAGCGTGCCGAAATTTCCCCGATTGCGGCAACGAATATTACTGCCATTGTGATTCCAGCATTGGTTCTGCCGTTATCGGTTGGTTTGCTTTCGTGGCGGATTGTAAGTAATCGTGGCTTAACTGCTCAAATTGCTGCCGGTCTTTCTGCCATTGCCGTATATGCCAGCCCTGTGCTGTATTGGATCGGTCACTATGTAGGTGCCTGGCCCTATGTGGCTGCGGTAAGCATGGCGGGAATTGTTTGGGCATTGTTTATGTCTGTACCCGCGGTAAAGATTAGGGCATTTGCGGCGGCCGCATCGTTTATTGGAATGGTGCAAACGCATCCTTCGGCGGCGACGATTGTGGTGCTGGGATTGGTCTGCTGGTGGCTGTTTTGGCTCGTATGGGTTCCCTCGCGGCGGCCGGAAACTCAAAAGCAGCAGTGGACATATCGGCTTGCCGATATCGGCGTGCTTGCCGCTACTGGGGGTGGCGCGGTTGCAATCTTTTTGCCACAGTTATTGGCTGGTGCGGGGCAAAGCGAGGAAGTGAAATCGTTTACTGCCACGGAGAATGTTTCACGGCATGAATCGTGGTGGATGGCTATTGAAATGATGACTCGCCATACCGATGCTGCGCCAAATTCTCCTTGGGTACTTTGGGTGGCAGGCGCCGGCGCAATCGTGGCATTGCTATGGCGTCGAAATATTTGGCTTCCAGTCTGCTATGCAATAAGTGTTTGGATTACTGTAAACTCCTTGCGTCCTTTCGGAGATGGTTGGGGTGAGTGGTTAGAAACTATTGGCGCACTGCATTACAACACAGCGCATCGCCTGATTATGCCTGTAGCCATGATCACGTTTGCCTATATTGGTGTAGCAATTGCGGTAGCAATACGGCTTATTTGCCTTGGGCCAATTGCCCGTTTCCGCACTGCTTCGGTGGTGGTTTCTACCGTACTTGCCCTTGTTTCGGGCTTATATTTAATGAACCGTGTGACCTCCGAAATGCAGGAAGGCTCTGAGTGGGCAATGACTGCGGCTCGGGACGCGCGAATGGTGGGCGAGATCGACCTTAAGGCGTATCGATGGCTGGCACGCCAACCATTTGCTTATGATGGCCTGATTTTGTCCAATCCAGCAGAAGGTTCTGGTTGGGCTTACCCATATAACAATCTACCGATGCTGTTCCCGCACTATTTATGGCCGGCCACGGGTATCCATTCGGCCACTAATATGGTGTATTGGCATCCCGATAAGTTTGGTGTTGGAGCAAACGACGATCCAGATGAATTGAATGTTGCGGATATTGCAGCGCGCCGGTTAAACATCAATTACATTATTGTTTCTCCGCCAAGTTTCTGGGCTTTCCAGGAGCCATTGTTGCCAATGGAGCAAGGTTTGTGGTCTACACCTGGTGTAACACCGGTGTATAAGGATCGGCATGTGGTTATTTTTGCGATAAATGACCGCTTTACGGATGCGCAGCTTTTGAAAATGCGGGAGCCGGGTAATTCCCCTGAGCGACTCCCAGACTTACCTACAAAGGGTCAAAAAGATAAGGCCAAAAATCCGGATGAATATGATCAGCCATATTTCCATCGGCCTACAAAGGCACCATCAGCGCCGCTGAATCTTAATGAGATTAACGACCACTGGCAAGAATAAAAACCACAACCCCTTGCTAGTGGCTTATTGGTTGTTGTGTATAAACAAGCTAAGCCTTAAAGCAAGGGGTTGTGGGGTTGGTTTCTATAGGCAGTCGTCGCCCCACCAGCATGGGCCCCATCCGAAGGAACCGAGGTTCCAAGACAGGTTATAAAAAGCGGAGTCAAGCCAAGCGAGCATAATGTAGTTCCCTTTCTTTCAATGTATGCCTTCATTTTTGTGAAGGCTGTGCCTATTGTCTCCCCCTTGTTAGGTTGGTTCAAGGGTCTGGAAGTATCATTTCTGCTTCGGTACAATCACGCCTACTGTACGTAATTCCTTGGGGTGAGTAGGGGATATGCTTTTTATATTGCCAAGAAAAACGTCATGCCATACCTTAAGAATTGCCCCATTTCGGGGGAAGTGTGATGAAAATTCTCCTATACACGGCAGTTCTTGTGCTGATTATTTTGGAAATTTTCTTTAAACCTGCAGTACACAGCCTGATAATTAGGTAACCTAAAGGAAATTTGGGGTCTGTTTTTCGGGGAGGTTTTAGTGTCTCAACAGCCAATAATATTGCCTACAACTCAAGCGCAGGTTTCTGGTCATAGGTTTCTTATGCGGCGGATTGAGCATGGCGTGGTGCTTGGAGATATTCGCATGATTCATGATCCTTTGGGGCGTCGTGCTCGGGCAGCCGTATTTGGGTTGGTGGCGTGTGTGTTGTTGTGTATCGGCGCGGGTGCACTGGCTTTATTTGCGCCACGTATTGATCCAGGCCAGGCGCCAATTGTGGTTGCGGAGTCCGGGGCATTATTTGTGCGCATTGATGACCGCCTCCACCCCGTTGCTAATCTGACTTCTGCGCAATTGATCACCGGCGCCCCAGAACGACCAGCTCAGGTATCTAATGAAATTCTTGCTGATATTCCAAGGGGTATTCCAATAGGGCTTATCGACGCCCCGGGTGTTATCGATTCCAGTATCGCCACCGATTTGCACTGGTCGGCATGTGCGAACGATATTGCTATTGAAGTATGGGCACAACAAGAATCCTTCGTTTCGATGCCAGGTGGAACAGCACTTTTGGTCGAAACTATGGGTAATACGTTTTTTGTGACTTCCTCAGGTAGGCAACTTTTGCCAAGCGGGGATACTCCTGAAGGGCGCGTGGTTCGCCGCAGACTCGGAATCACTAATCAAACACCGGTATGGCGATTAGCTCCTGAAATGCTGAATACCATATTGGAATTGCCGCCAGTAGCTATTCCGGCGCGAGGGCAAATCTGGACTACCGATGCGAAAGAGTCGTACCTTTTGCACGACGATGCCATTATTCAACTCACTGATATGCAACGAGATATGCTGCTTGACCTTGGTTTTAGTGTTGAAGAGGTCAATCGCAGCAGCCTGAACAATATTGAAGATGCAACGCCATTACTTGAACTTCCCGCACATGCACCAAAAACTTGGGTGGAGCCAAAAGGGCAATTTGTGTGCACCACTGGTGATGAAGCAACAATTGCCATTGTGGAACCCAAACCCGGCGGCGTCGATATCCAAGAAGGGTTACGGTATCGCGGGCCGGGTGTATCAATTCCTATAGATACTGGTCATGGCTGGATCATTGTGAGTGATCACGGTCGCCGCTATGGGATACCAGACGAAGAAACACTACGAGCGTTAAGCTCAGAAAAACCAATACATGCACCTTGGCCAGTGGTTCGGCTACTGCCAGAAGGGCCTTCGCTTAATCGCGAGCTTGCATTAGAGCCGCTATTTGGTGAGTCCCAGTAGCGCTCCGCCTGACTATTCCGCTTCTTTGTGTGGGATAAGCATCGTTGAAAGTGTCGCTCCAAGCAGTAGCATTATGCTCACCTGTGTTGCTCGATCATTAAACGGTGAGGCAGTTGTCAAGCCTTGCTTTGCTTCCACAGGAGTATTTGCCACTTGCTTAAAATTGGTTGGTAGCCAGGTCAATGCGGCATAGGGATCTACGTTTCCGGTGCCGTGTGCTGCACTTTCGGTGATTCGAGATCGTATTTCCGCGGCACTGGCTTCCGGAAAGCGCTGTTTTAGTAATGCAGCAGTGCCAGACACTACGGGCGCGGCAAAGCTGGTTCCTTCAAATGGGCGAATGTTTCCTTCCGCCCCCACCATGCCGCTGGTAAACGTTTCATCCCTCGGGCTGGCTGCAAATTTCACTAACCCGGAGGCAGAAACCCGTGGGTTATTTTCCAGCACGGGAATGCTGTATGGTGCAAGGGAATGGGCATTATCACTTGCGCTGACTGCGAGTACGGTTGGTGAGTGTGCAGGTAGCACGGCCGAATCTGACTTGCAATCTTCTGTGAGGTTGCCTGCTGCAGCAACAATAACCACATTTTCCGCCTCAGCCCTGGCCAAGGAAGCATCCAATACGGTTTCCATTGGTTGCCCACGGCCTGGCACACAAGAAACTACGGAAATATTAATCACTTGGGCGCCTTTATCTATAGCGAGTTCAATAGCTTCGGCCAGGGAATCAAGCGTACCTGCTGCGGAAGCATCAGGGGCGAAATTTGAGGTTTGCTTAATACTTAAAAGTTCTATGTCTGGTGCTACTCCCTGGAGAGGGCCGCGGCCAGAAAGCACACCTGCCACAATGGTGCCGTGGCCGTCGCAATCATGCAGGGCACCTTGTTCGTCTCCATTGACAAGGTCCGCTATTGGGTGAATCTCAGGCAGATAGGGGTGCGGGTGGATTCCCGTGTCAATAACTGCCACTTTTACGCCAGCTCCCGTGGCAAAACTATGCGCCCGAGACCAAGGATTATTCGTGCGCATTGGTAGTGCTTCGGCTGGTGCTGCGCTGGGGCAAGTAGGTACTGGTAGTGCCTGGTGTCTGTGGTCTGCCTCCGAAGGGTTATCTTGAGTGGCGGCGATAGAAGGACTTACCAGATAACCAACTAATATCAGTGCGAAAATAGCCGCAATACTCGCTTTGATTCGTAAACTCATCCGAGCCCCCGAATAGCCATAAAAAGACCTGCAATATGGGCCGCGAGGGGAAGCACTACAGCTATTGCAAAAGCTTCAAAGCGTTCCAACCAGCAAATTGTTGTTGGTTGTAAATCGGGAATGCGGTGAGCCCAAACAATACTGCTTAGACATAACGCAACTAGTAAAAAGCCAACAACCGGATTGGTCTGGATACTATTGAGCAGACATAGAAGCGCCCAGCACCATAACGCCCAGGTGGCATAAGGGGAGCGATGGCGGATTGCGTGAAGAACAATGGCTGCAGCCGTTGCCGCACACAGGGCGGCGCAATATGGCGCACTATCTGTAGTGTGATATGCACATAACAATGTGATGCCAATAGCCCCGGAAATGCTTAACCCGATAACCATGCCATTATGAAGCTCTATTGCTTGTTGCGCCGCGGATTGGGTGTCTTCAGGTGTCATAGTGCGGTCGGAAACACTAAAACTCTGACCGGCTGACGGGAGTTTCGGTGCCCGTAACCCCGCTAGCTGTACCGCAAGTGATGGTGCAAAAAGAAGTGCTAATAACGCTAGGGCAGTGGTCGCTGCACATGGGCCAATCACCTGGAGCTGTGTGGGCACTAAAGCGAGTGTGCCAAGGGCGCAACTTGCCATTACACCCATCATCGCCCAGATCGTTGAGATTATTGCAGGGCAATAAGCGATGATTTGTACTGCAGTGCAAGCAATCGCAATGGTAATAAGCGTGCTAATGCCACCAGCCAATACCGATCCGCGGGTCAATTCACCGTCGGTTACATATGTCCAAGCCGAAAGACCAGCGGGTACTGGGGTGGTAAAAGCCAATGCCAGCCTGGTGGCTTCGGAGGTAGTACGTAGGTGGGTTGCTGCGGCGAGGAGAATGATACTGGCAAATGAAATAGCAGCGAGTGCCAGCCATGATCTCTCTGGCAGAATGTAGCCCCACCAGGTTATTCCAAGGATCCCAGTCAATATTGTGGCCACGTGAAGGTGTTTTGCTTGGTCGGGCTGGGGGGCATCGATAAGCGCTTCGGCGGCATCTTTGACCAATGGTGGGGGAGTCTCCTGATAAGGGCGAAGCACAATAATATTGCCGTGCGATAGCGGTAATGCTGCAAGTGGCGTTGTCGCAGAAAGCATGGTGCCCGCCGCAGTTGTTGGTTGCCAAGGGCGGTTAATCGCGGGGGCCTTGGCCAGTGATAGCACTTCGTCCAAAATGTCCGAAATGCTTGATTGCGCTGGCACGGCTAAGTCTATTTGTGCATGTGGATGCCCGGGGGCGTCTAACCGTATGGTGACGTGGAGGATGGTGTTCAAAGACATCAATGCCCCCTTGCATGCAAAAAGTATTAAATCTGGAGAATCATATGGCCGGGTTTCTAGGTGATGTTCTACCTGTATTGCCTTAGCAAGGATTTCACGCGGGGGTGTTCGGAAACACTATCCAAAAGCAGCAAGTATGAATGACCTGCTGCTTTGGCTTTTGGAGCCGCTGTCAAATAGAGGGTGTTTTCCGTGGTGGGCTATCTATTCCTGCAGCTTGTTGGTGGTTCCTGAACTTGTTCCCGAAAGCTAGGTGGGTTTTTGTTCTATGGTGCTTGGGGTGGTTTGGGAGGGCTGTGGGTTTGGGGATGGCGGGGTGGGAGGGCTTTGGGCGGGACCTTGGGAGAGCTTTGGGCGGGCCTGGGTTATGCCTGGGGTAGGCCCTGGGTAGACCCTAGTGCAGGCAGATTTGTGTTGTGGGCTTTCGGTTTGGGGGTGTGAGCTGGGGAAATGTTGTGATGGGTTGTGGGTGATGTGAAATCTGCCTGATTTCGGGGTGGTGGGGTGTCAGATCTGCCTGATATTTTGGGCTGGTGGGCTGGAAAACCAAGGTTTCCCGGGGGTTTAAGCCGCTTTCCCTGCGGTTTGATAGGTATACCCTATCGAACTGGTGATGTTTTCATACTGAGTGTCGCAGATTCCATAAAATCGCCTTTAAAAATGGAATTTGTGACAGCAACCAGCATTGCGCACAATCGTTGACCTGGGGTGTGTCGCAGATTCCATAAAAACAACGAAAAAAATGGAATCTGTGACAGGTTCCCTACCTATCGTGTCGCAGATTCCATAAAATCCGCCGAAAAAATGGAATCTGTGACAACACGCCCAAAAGATCAACCTGCGCCCAACCAGCGCCCAACCAGCGCCCAACCAGCGCCCAAAAGACCAAGCACCTCCCGGCCAGAGCCCACCCAGCCCCGACCAAATCCCAGCTCACCACAAGCACACAACCAAACCACAAGCACACAACCAAACCACCGGCCAAAAAGACCGGCCACCTGCCCTACCATGTACCACCCTGTCCCGCCCTGCCCAGCCATGCCCCGTTTCCTTGAGGAACTAAAAACTCTAACGGGCGACTCGTTCTTGGATTTTCCGGGTAGTTCGGCTCCTTGGCTAGTAGTTTGACACTGTCATGAGTGGAGGGGCGACGAAAAAATGCAGTTGCAATTAATATGTTCGATAGCGCGTCGCGCCCAGGGTGTATACACTTAGAATTTAGGTTATAAAGGTTGGGTTCTTAGCCTAGAAACATAACGGGGAAAGCATAAGTGAGGGGGAGAGCAGTGTCACAAAGTGTGGTTCGGGAACGAGTTATTATGCCGATTACGCTTAAGGATCGCCAGCCGGCACCACCATTGCCGCAGGGTGTATTGATTCCGGAACCTGTGCCGCAGGCAATGAAACCGGAACGTCAGCCATTTGTGCGGGTTGTTATGCCATTGGTGATGGTGGCGGCTGTGGTTGGGATGGTGGTGTTGCTTGTAGTTTCTGGTAGGTTGCGATCGGGCGCGGGGCTGCATCCTGGAATGCTTATGTTTCCAATAATGATGGGTATGGGGATGCTTGCAATGTTTTTGCCGCAGCCTGGGGAGGATGTTGATGAACAGCGCCGTGTGTATCTGCGTCATTTGGGGGAATTGCGTGCGCAAGCGGCGGAAAATGCACATGCTCAGCGCGAGTATGAATTGTTTAGGGCGCCGCACCCAGCACATTTAGTAGCCATGGTGGCTTCGCGGCGGTTATGGGAGCGGGCTGCGGGGGATGCGGATATTATGCAAGTTCGTATTGGGTTGGGTCCTGCTGCCTTGTGTACTCCTGTGGAATTACCTGATTTGGGTGCTGCGGAAGATTTAGATCCGGTGTGTGCGGTGTCATTGCGCAGGGCTGTGCATGACATTGGTTCGGTTCCTTCTGTGCCGGTGCTTGTGCAACTCGGGGCGTTTCGGTTTCTTGCGTTTTCTGGCCCGGGGGCTGCTGGGGTGGTTCGTGCGTTGGTGTCGCAATTGGTGTTTCATCATGGGCCAGAGCTGGTTTCGGTGACTGCATTAGGCGCGGGTTGGGAATGGTTGAAATGGCTGCCGCACACTCGAGATACTGAGGCAGCTACTTATCGTATTTTGGTAGTAGATGATGTCACTGCTGATGGTGCGGAGGAATGCGTGGAGGATCCTCGCTGGACCACCATTATTGATATCGGTTCCCGCGCAAAAAGCTTGCTAGGTGCGCGTGCTCGGGCGGAGGGTGTGGTGTTTCGGTGTGGTGAAACCCTACAGGTAGAAACCGAAAATGGCGGGGAAGACATTGGCGTTCCGGACGCATTAAGCATTGCGGAAGCATTGGTGCTTGCGCGTGCTTTGGCTGCTTGTCGACGTCCTGACACTCAAGATTCTACGAACCTGCCGCAGGATTTCCTGGGGTTGGTGGGTTTACACTCTAGTGTTCTAGAACATTCCGAAAACCTGTGGCAACACTGCTCGCATTTTGGTCACCTTAACGTACCAATTGGCATAGCCGAGGGTACACGCTTACCAGTGCTCCTTGACCTTAAAGAATCTGCATTAGGTGGGGTAGGTCCACATGGTTTATGCATTGGGGCTACTGGATCCGGAAAGTCTGAATTACTAAAAACACTTGTATTAGCGCTTGCTGCCACACATCCTCCCGAAGATCTCAACTTCGTACTTGTGGATTTTAAAGGTGGTGCGACATTTCTTGGACTTGATGCACTACCTCACACAAGCGCTGTAATCACCAATTTAGCGGACGAACAAGCCCTGGTAGAGCGAATGCATGACGCTATTAGTGGTGAAATGAATCGTCGCCAAGAAGTCCTACGCAGTGCAGGGAATTTTGCCAATGTTACTGATTACAATGCGGCGCGTTCGGCGGGACGGTCGGATTTAGCACCCTTGCCATCGTTGCTTATAGTGGTTGATGAGTTTTCGGAACTTTTAGGTCAGCATCCAGATTTTGCAGACCTTTTCGTCGCAGTAGGACGGTTAGGTCGATCGCTTCATATGCACCTTTTGCTTGCTAGCCAACGCCTCGAAGAAGGTAGGCTTCGAGGATTGGACTCGCATCTGTCATACCGAATCGGTTTGAAAACGTTTTCGGCAGGGGAATCACGCCAAGTACTAGGCGTTGCAGATGCGTATTATCTTCCTTCACAACCTGGGGCAGGTTATCTACGAACCGATGCAGAATCCCTTGTCTGCTTTCAAGCTGCATATGTTTCAGGTGCTTTGCCGCTCGCTGGACCATTATCCCAGCAAAATGCACACCCTCCGGTGCGAGTATTTCACCAGTGGATTCTTCCTGAAATTGATGATGCACCCCGCAAAACAGAATATCATTCCAATAAACAACTTCTTGATGTAGTTGTTGCCGCAACACAACGGGCGGCTGGGGAACGGCGAGCACACCAAATTTGGTTACCACCATTACCCAAAGAAATCCCACTTGCCACCGTGGTTTCTAAAGTTGGAAACCTTGCATGCGTATTAGGAATAATCGATCGCCCATTTCAACAGCGCCAAGACCCGTTTATTGTGGATCTTTCTGGTACTGGAGGTCATGCCGCGGTTTGTGGAAGTCCTCAAACCGGGAAAACAACGGCACTGCGATCATTGGTGTTATCACTGTCAGTGACGCATGGCACCGATATACTGCGGTTTTACATTATTGATCTCGGCAGTGCGGAGGGGCTTGCGGGCCTGGAACATTTGCCTCATGTTGCCGGGGTGGCTACTAAAAAGAATCCCGAACGGGTTCGCCGAATTATCGATGAAGTTGCAGGTTTTATTGCGGAGCCGGAACGCTGGCATACATTCCTTATTCTTAATGCTTGGCACGTGATTACGTCAGAATTTGAAGACCTTATAGACCCAATCACCCACATCGTTGCAGATGGTTTAGCCGCCAGAGTGCACTTTATTGCCACGACGGTCAGGTGGACGGCGATTCGGCCAGCAATTCGAGATCTAATAGATCACCGAATCGAACTGCACCTAGGTGAAGCTCTGGATTCACTTATTGATCGTAAAGCGCAAATGCGATTGCCAAATCTGCCGGGTCGAGGCCTTACGCCGGATGGGGAACCTATGCTATTAGCATTAAGTGGCAATCAAGATGTGCATTTTGTGCGTCAACAACTCAAAGACCACCAGCCAGTGCCAAGGCTAAAAGTATTGCCAATACGCATAGCACTGTCAGCATTGGAGCCGACATCGGAACCTGGTATACCTTTCGCTATTGGAGGTCCACGATTAAGCACACTTACCTGGGATTATGAACAAAGCCCACATGTGATTTGTTTTGGTTCACAAGGTTCAGGTAAATCCACTTTTATTGAAACGCTTATGGCTGGAATGACCAATTCGGCACGTCAGCGGATTGTGCTTATTGATCCTCGCCGAAGGCATTTAGGTACTGTTCCAGAAGATATGCTTGCGGCGTATTGTGCGACAACCGACGCGGTAATAAAAACCGTGGAGCAAACCTATGTGACCCTACAAGGCAGACTGCCGGATGCAGATATTACGCCGCTTGAGCTTCAGCAAAGATCGTGGTGGAGTGGCCCGGACATCTTCCTAATTATCGATGATTTCGATGTGCTTCCATCGGGTGTGTTCCAACGACTTGTGGAGTTAGTGCCTCATGCACGGGATATTGGGCTTCATGTCATTATTGCTCGAAAATCAGGTGGGGCGGGCAGAGCGTTATTCGACGCGTTTATTGCGGCACTGAAAGACCAAGCGCCTGGAGTATTTTTGCTTGATATTGACCGAGAAGAAGGAGTGCTTTTTGGGATTCGGCCGGTAGCACAACCGCCCGGTCGGGGAACCTGGCTGGTGCGTGGCAACGTCATAGGGGTGGGTCACGTAGCGCAGTGCGAGGAAAAGGCGTCGAGGTGAATATTGAGGTATTAGAGACAGCGACCGTATTCGAGGATGAGGAAACGGTATATCGATACGATCTCACAACTTCGAATATCGCCTCAGGCGGAGACGCTGCAAAAGCCGTAGTTGAACAAGCACGAGAAATTCTGGGGGATCGATGGACTACCGAATGCGTGCGTATCGACGCCCCGTCCGATGCCCTTGCTGTGCTTACTGCGGCATTTGCTGGTGCTGGGGTGCTGGTGCGGGAGGACGTCGAAAAGCCGATACCACCAGCACCTAAAACGCCCAAAAAGCTTAATATTCCAAGCCCTAATGAAATGGAACGCCCCACTTGGTTTGTCCCCGCAGTCATAGCAATTGCTTGTTGCGTAGCCGGAACGTGTTGGTGGGGTATGCAAAGCGAACGCCCAAGTGGGGCCGCTATACACAGCAGCGGTGTATTACCCACCAGCCCTCAACCAAGCATCCAAGCAATCGCGGAAACTCCGCCTCCACATTCATTACCTGGGACAGAGCTTTCACATGGAGCTATCCGAGTGCGGCTACCTGAAGGATTTAAACTTGAGCAACGTGACGATGGTGCACTGACCGCCACTGGCCCGGATGCAGAATTACGCGTGCTACTTGCAGTAGATCCGGTATATGGAGTCAACTCGGATGCGGTGTACCACGAAGTAGAAATCATGATTGCCAACGACGACACATTATCGCCACACAGTGGCGAACAATTTCGTGAACACGCAGTACGCACGATTGACTATAAAGAGGAACCTGGGGATGGGTCTCAAGTGAGCTGGGTGACTTGGGTTGAGGCAGATCATCAATTTTCGGTGGGTTGCCATACCCGCACTGAAGCAACAATTCCGCAGCTAGCGGTGTGTCGCATGGCGGCCGCAACTATTCACCTGCACCTGGATAGGGGGAGCCAAGAACGTGGTGGAACCAATGAAGTAAATCCAGGTGTCTAAAGAAATGAAAACAGCGAGATGATTCGAGGAGGGGCGAACACAGTATGACGGGAACATTTAGTACCGAAGCCGATGTAATGGTGGCCACCGCTGGTCACGTGGACACTACGAATAACCAGGTGCAGAGTGAACTTCACCGGTTGCGGGGTGTGGTAGATAGTGTGCAAGGAAATTGGAAAGGAGTTGCTCAAACCAATTTTGATTCGCTTATGGAGCGTTGGACTGTTGCGGCGCAGAATCTTCGTGATGCTTTAACAAGCATTGCGGAAAATATCCGTCACAATGCGCACTCGTTTGAGGGCATGGACATGGAAAATGCGGATTCACTCCGAACAATCGGTGGCCAAGGGCTTCCGCTATAACGCCGAAAAGGAATAAAACGTGACAAACAATAACACCATCAAATACTCTTTCGGCGCGATCCAAGAAGCGGCAGATGATATTAAAAATACTTCAGCGCGGATCAATTCCTTATTAGAAGAGTTAAAACGACAACTAGAACCAATGGTCTCTACATGGGAAGGCGATTCTGCCGAAGCCTATATAGCGGCACAACAGCAATGGGATACTGCTGCAGCGGAACTCAATAGTATTCTTGGAACGATTGGTACCGCCGTAAGTGAAGGTAATGATCGTATGAGTGATGTGAATCGGAGGGCGGCAGCCACCTGGCAATAAACAAAAGGCGACACTGTGGCATTGTCGCCCCTGCGCGCAAGATGTTCGATCATCTTTGCATGGTTTCCCCCGACTGTGTAAAGCAACCCGAGGCGATTTCCTTGCGTGTAGGGCCGAGGATGCCGGAGTGCGCCTATTTTTTGTATTTATAACCTGGCTGAACTAAAGTTGATGCTCTGTGTAGAGGGCCCTAGTAGAAAATAGGGCAGCCAGGTCATTATGGGTCTCCACCGGCCGCCGTAATGCAAAGACCTTCCGAATACACTTTCTGGCTGGCAGTTCTAGACAGACTTTAAAGGAGTCCTTTTGTCTACTTACCACCCGAAGAGCGGTGACATTACCCGTAAGTGGTATGTCATTGACGCTACCGATGTGGTGCTAGGTCGCCTCGCATGCCATGCAGCTGACCTGCTCCGCGGAAAAGGCAAGCCACAATTTGCCCCTAACGTTGACTGTGGTGACTACGTCATTATTATCAACGCTGATAAAGTACACATTTCCTCCAATAAGCGGGATCGTGAATTCCGTTACCGCCACTCCGGTTACCCGGGTGGTCTGAAGACTCTCTCCTTGGGTCGCTCCATGGAGCTGCACCCAGAACGTGTAGTTTTTGAAGCAATTCAGGGCATGATGCCACACAATAAACTCACCCGTGCATCCGTTAAGAAGCTGCGAGTATTCGCAGGTTCCGAACACCCATACGCTGCTCAAAAGCCCGAAACCTACGAGATCAAGCAGGTGGCACAGTGACCGATCAGAACAACACCGAAAACCTAGCTGCCGACGCCGCCGATATCGCAGCTGCACAGGCCGCCACCGAAGAATTCACCACCACTATTGGTGATGCAATTGCAGTGGATGAGGTTGAAGAAGCACCAGTTGCTCCTGCAGAACTCGATCATCCAATCCAGACTGTAGGTCGCCGTAAGCGCGCAATCGTGCGTGTACGTATGGTCGCAGGCACTGGCCAATTCACCTGTAATGGTCGCAGCTTGGAGGACTACTTCCCGAATAAGCTTCACCAGCAGCTTATTAAGGCCCCGCTCGTACTAATCGACCGTGAAGGCCAGTTTGATATTCAGGCAAACCTCCACGGTGGTGGACCTACTGGACAGGCAGGTGCTTTCCGCCTTGCTATCGCTCGTGCGTTGAATGCCTACAATCCAGCTGACCGCCCAGCTTTAAAGAAAGCAGGCTTCCTTACTCGCGACGCTCGCGCCGTGGAACGCAAGAAGGCTGGTTTGCACAAAGCTCGTCGTGCACCTCAGTACTCGAAGCGCTAAGATTCCGCATTTTCGAACTGAAACCGCCACGCTGTTGAGTGTGGCGGTTTTGCCGTATCTGGAGAATTTCTAGAACGCGACAAAACTAGACTTGTAGAAAAACAGTGACTTCTGGGATTAGCGTGTTTCAATATCTCATTAATGCGGATCCATCAGATGAAGTAATTCGCTCCCATTGGTTAGCGCGTATGAATGTGTTTATACAGGGCTTTTGAGCGCACCCTGGAAAGAAAAATGAGAGACGTTGTAACGCTAAAACAGAATTTACAGACATATACTATGTAAGGCTCAAAAGTATTATTTCTTGTATTCGCTGGGCTCTCAGCTTAGAGCAAAAAAGGCTGAGAAAAACCAAGCGCAGGCTAACTGTGTCCGTATAATTTGCAAAAAATTTTATTAAAATGTTGCTAAATGTGGTAGTTTTTGGTCACTGAACCCCTTTAGATAAGAACTAATGAGACACTTTGCGCTTTATGCTTTGTGGAATGAACCTATGCATAAGCTACCTAAACGTGGTATGGGCGATCAGGAATAAGAATAATTTGAAGAACCGGTTCTGAATTACACCATATTAAAGCCTGAAATACGAACTTTCATCCGGTAAAAATATTTTACGAACGTTTCTTCGCTAATATTCTTTCTTGAATAAAAAACTGCAAGAAATTATACTGCTTCTGTACTGCAAAACCGATTTTTATTTGGCACTTTATAGATGGCTAATCTGCTTTTAATGGCTAGGTATTTAAATCTCCAACTGTGGAAATAGTGTATTTGTGCGAACGGTATCAGGTGTAAAGTCTGCAATCTTGTTGTGCAGGGATTTTGTATATTTTACGGTCGTACAGTTCACGCATTTGCCGGTATCTTCTATGCTGTAAATCGGTGATGTGGTCAGGGCTGCGGCTAAAGGATTGACCACATTTGGGGGAGTTGGATCCGCTAAGAAATTTAGCCCGGTATTCGCTGTGTAAAAGCTGAAAAAATCTTAAAGTAATGTCTTCTACCTGCGTATATTTAAATTCACTTTGTGGCAAATCGATCTACTAAAGTGGCTAAAATTGGCGACATCTACGGTTTTGTAAAAATTTTAATTTATTTTTCATTTTTAAGCCGCACTCAGGTAACACGTTACCTACCCATATATGCCTCCAGCCTGCGAATTGTCGGATCTTTATCGTTAAGTTCTTTGCAGTATTTCATGTCTTTCTTTGGTCAATCTGGGTTAATTGTGTCCAAATTGCTGCTGTAAAGTGCTCCATAGGTATGGTGCTACCTTCTGGTTGAGCCTGCAATAAGTCGGAGAAAGGATTGAGCCTTGGCTCTTCAAATAAACCAATTCAGGCAAGTCCCTGTAGTTGCTCTTTTAGGCGTAGCGTTTGTTGCTTTTTTGGGAACTGTCTGTGCTTGGGTTTGGTTGACTAAAGTCGGGCCGGACCCAATGTTTCCAACCTTTATGGGAATATTTTTTTGCCTGATTGCCTTGGTTTCAGTCGTATTGTTGGGCAGAGTTTGGCATGCACTGGTGCAATTGTCGCCTACAGCGTTGTTAATGACCGTGTTTCCTTTTATCGTCGATGAAATTCGGGGCGTAATTGCGCTGGTTTTAATGGTGTCGGTGACGGTACCGTGGATCTCTCACGCGGTAACTTTGCCTTTTTACCGTCCATTGCAGGAAGTAAGCCGAGAAAATGAGTTGGAATTTAATTTTCAGTTTATGAGGCTTTGTCCAGCGATCCTTGCGTATTCCTTGATTCCATTGCTGGGCTTTGGCGTGGTGATGGCCACTATTAATACTTGGTGGTTTTTTGAGGTCGGTGTGTATTTGCTTGGTTTGTTTACGAACCTATTGTTTGCACTGGCCATGATTCCCGCCCAAGAATTACGCAAACCGAATTTTATTTTTGCTGGTTGGGCTTGTTACGCATTCTTTTTGTTGTTGTTTCCGCATTTTTGGTTTTTTGCACCGCTCGCTGGAATCGTTCCGCACTTGGCCTTGATCGGTGGGGGATTGCAGGGAGTTCTGGATCCAGCTCATCCGGGTAAAGATACTATTTTTTGGGATCTTGGCTTAGGTTTGCTTTTTGGCAGCATTTTGTGGTCTGACAAATTCTTCTTGATTGCGCTGTATTCCCGCGAGGTTGACGTGGTCACGGTGTATGTCGGATTAATTCCGGTAGTTGTGGGGATGGCAGTGTTTTTTAGTTCCCAGTATCCGTTGATTCGGAAGAATGTGGATTCATTGATGTTGGGAATTCACCAGATTCCGTTGTCTGGATTGCGGCGCTCGGTGGATTTGGCTCGAAATAATGTTGCTCGATGCTTTGCGCTTACATTAAGTGTTGCTTCGGTATCTGCATTGGGTGTGTTGCTGGTGAGTGCAAGTTTGAATATCGAGCATGATTTTTTGAGTTTATTGCTGTTTATTGTGCCGATTCCGTTATTGGCGTTCCACTTGTCGGTGTTTCAGTTGACCCAGTTCTATATGCATGGGCTGGCGGCACTGTACTCGGGTGTGTTTTTAGTTATTGTTTTGGTCGCGTTTTTGTTTATTGGTGCTGTGGCTGGCTTATTGACGGCCGCACTAGTAGCGGTGATTGGTTCGGTTGTGGCTATTCGAAGTGCGTCGAATCGCATGAAAGATGCGCCATTTGAGATGTTCTGGCAGAAAGCAGTGAATTGGTGAGTAAGACCAAGTATCGGTTCCCAGGTGATAATACTCCGCTTGAAGTCGTTGATGTTGCCATTGTTATGGAGTCAACGTACCCCTACTTAACGGGCGGTGTTTCCGCAGTTGTTCACGATATTGTGACCCATAACCCCGATCTAACCTTTGGAATTATCCATATTGCGTGGGATTCCAATGCACCTTCAAAGGATCTGTATGGGGTTCCTTCAAATGTGGCTTGGGTTGATGTTCTGTATCTTTCATTGGAGGAAAACCGCGAGGGATTCCAAAAGGCTGTCAATGATATTTCCGGTGCGCGTCATGCTAGTGAATTGGTCCGTGCCTTGCAGGATGGAACGCGCGGGGACCCTGCGTCGCTCCGAAAGCTTTATATTGACGCCGTGAATCCGCAAACCCGGTCGTGGCGTCTATGGTCACTACTACCACAACGTGACTTAATGGAAGCGGTACTTGATGCGGCCGGCCAAGCTGACGATATTAAGTTAGATGAACTTTTTTGGATGATCCGGGACTTTTTCTCCCTTATGTATGCGCTACTTGATCGCGTCCATCCGCCAGCTCGTGTGTATCACGCTCATACCACCGGTTATGCAAGCTTGGTTTCTGCTGCCGCTGCGCTCCAAAACAACGGTAAGTTCTTACTTACGGAACATAACCTATATGTCCAGGACACTATTAATACATTGCTTGAGCGCAGTATGAATCTTCCGGTGACGTTGGATTCACCACGAGATTTGTGTAGTACCACGTTTGAATGGTTTTGGGTGAATTGGTGGATTCGGCTTGGCGCATTGTTATACCCAATGACGGATCATATTACCTATCTATATCCGCGTGCTATTGATGAGGCGAAGGATTTGGGAGGAGACCCGGATAAATCAGAGATTCTTCCAAATGGCATCGTTTGGGATGACTTTGAGTACACGCGTCGCCGCCGCCAGGAGGTGATTGATAATCTTCCTGAAAAGAAGGTGTGGCGCCTGGTCAGTATCGCCCGAGTGGTTCCCATTAAAGGCATTATTGAACTCATTGACACCATCGATGAGCTGCGCCGTCGCGGCGTCGACAATGTTGTGGTTGATGTTCTGGGGCCAACAAACCACCTGCCGGAATACTATGAAAAATGCTTGGCGCATATTGAACGCCTTGGATTACAAGACAAAGTGATTCTGCGTGGCTCTATGAAAGTCCGTGATGTGCTGCATGATTATGATGCATTGATTTTGGCGAGCTTTAATGAGGGCCAGCCGATTGTGGTGTTGGAAGCTATGGTTGGTGGATTACCGGTGATTGGTACTCGTGTGGGCGGTATGGACCAAATGGTGATTGATCCACTCTTAGACCAAAACGAAAATGTTGTTGGCCCTTGTGGTGATCTTGCAGAACCGGGAGATATTACTGGTTTGGCAGATATCGTACAGCGCATTGCTTTTGATAAGGATCTTTATATGCGTTGGCACCATAATTCTCTGGCTCGCCCGCACACCATTTTTCTTATGGAACAAGTCATGGTGCGCTATAACGCGATCTATCGTCGTTTGGGTGCTGGGACTGATTTGGCCACAACACGTACTGCGGATTTGGGCCGTGGTGAAGAAGACATTGCGGTTGGAGGTTGGGAACGCCGGCCTCGCCAAAGTGCATTAATGAACTTTGCGGTTGGAGGTGTACGCCGTTATTTTGCGCGCTAATCGAATTCGTCCCAGGCTTGGGTGGATCCGTTACGCCGGTCCGTTGACTGATCAAGAAATTGAGCAAGCAGCGGGCCGGTTTCGTGCCGTGATTTTACAGCCATGGGAATCGGATCAAGCACAGCGTTTCCGTGATGCTGATCCGAATATTACTGTTCTGGCATATAAATGTCTTTCCTCGGTTCGCACCTATGAACAGGGACCCGTGTTTTCTTCCGGTATTGCGCCGAGCCAAGCCGAGTATTTGGATTCTTCGGTGGATGTTCCTGAGTGGTCTGGTTATCCGGGGCATATTCAACAGAAGGTTTGGGATAAGCAATATCAAGATGCCTGGGTTGAAACTGTTACTTCCGAACTTCAGGCTTCAAAGTTTGATGGTGTGATGGCTGATAATGATGTTTTTGATGATTATTACGGCCATGGCCTAGATATGGAACAAGTGCGTGGTGGTTTGGATGAAATGATAAGCCGCGCCGGGGCGTCGTTACGCGAACATGGGCTTATGTTGGTGCCGAACATCGCAGAATCCCGTATGCAACCAGGGCGTTGGGCGCGTCACGCTAGGTTTGGTGGCGGCTATGAGGAATGTTGGCTTGGCTGGGGCACTGCGGATGATGGTTGGCTAAGCGTTGATGATTGCTTGGCGCAGGTTGCGGAAATGGATCATGATGGCCTTATTATTGCCCGCGTCCCTGGAACAGGCGCTGCAAATGACCCATATCTTGAATTTGCTTTGGCGGCTGCGTGGGTATTTTTGCCGCACCGCGATATTGCGGTTACCGCTACCGCTCATGATGGGTATGGGGAAATGCCACTCTTAGAACTCGCCGATTATGATCTCGGCGAACCTCAAGGAGATGTGAGTTCTTGGCATGCTGTTGGTGTATTTTCTCGCCGGTTTGAATACGGTATGGCAGTAGTAAACCTAGGTGGGCACGAAGCAACCTTTGGCTATCAGGGAACCTTAGTAACGCTCCCAGCGCACAGCGGGCGGATTTTCCATCAGCACCAAGGTTTGTAGTGCTGTTTGTAGTGCTTTTCGACGCCCCGCCACACTTTATGGGGGCGAAAATAACGGACAAGAGCAAGAAAATTTCCCAATGATTTTAATATTGCGCGCTATGTGATTCTTCTCCGAAAACCCCACGCTAGACAATGGATCTCAGATAGTTTTTGTGCGGAGGGCAAAGGATTACATTGGGTTTTAAAATCATTCGTGGTTTTGATTTCATTGAGGAGGCTCCGTTGAATAAACCACACTTTAGAATTCTTTCAGGATTGGAGTGTAACGTTCAACGGGCATATGTGCTCACTGTGTAACACGCTTAAGCACAGGGGGTTATTTACTAGGTAGGAGAGTGTTCGCCGGATTCTGGCGAGCCTGAGTAACGAAAGGGCAGAGGTAGGACACGAGTGGCCAAGAAACGGTCTCCCAGGCGAATTCCACGAGTTCAACCCAAGCCGCGGGTTCGGAGGAATAAAACCCTAGAAGCTCGGGCTCGACGATTATCCCCGAATCGGTTCGATTCAACAACCCCAATGTTCGGTGAACCGGACTATGTTGAGGAACTTGTCGAGGAAACGGATATCCCAGAAATTGCGCTAGCTGAAGTGCCAGTCGCCGAAGAAGCTCCAACGCATCCTTTTGAGGAGGTGAAAATAACCCCTCCTAGTGAGCCATCACAACATGACTTTAGAACCTCTAGGGCATCCGCCCTTGCTGGTGCATCCAACGCCGCACCAGCCGTACCACCAGTGACCCAGCCTCCTATTGTTCCACCGCCACCCGGAAGTGCCTTTGCTCCCACAGAGTCATTTCATGCGTCGCCGCACCCGGTGGACACCTCGCCGGCTACCACGGTCGATTCGCCGCAACCTCCTGTTGATACCCCGCCGCATCCCGGTAGTGCTTTTGCACCTACCCAGGCGTTTGGTGCAGCAACAGCGGTGGCCGTCGCGCCTCCTTTATTAGCGCCCGAAGAAACTCTTACCCCGCCACCGGCACCACCTGCACCCCCAACTCCGCAAAAGAGCGCACGTCCTCGAATCCGGATTCGACGTGTTACCGGCATTGATGGACTACGTGGTCTCGCAGTGCTTGTTGTGGTGATCTACCACTTCTTTGGCGATATTATGCCAGGCGGATTCCTTGGCGTTGATATGTTCTTTGTGCTTTCTGGGTTCTTAATTACCTCGTTATTGGTGCGAGAACGAGCGGTGACCGGAAAAATTGACTTAAAAGATTTTTGGCGACGCCGCGTTAGACGCATCCTGCCCGCAGCTATTGCGGTTTTGGTCATAGTGACCGCGCTGGCAGGCCTTGTTGGTGGTGATCCAGCTGTCGGTTTGGTAGCACAGTTCTTTGGCACCCTACTTTTTGTAAATAACTGGGTGCAGATTGCGGAATCTGCCAGCTATTTTGCCGATTCAGGCGTGCAAATCTTTGCCCACTACTGGTCCCTTGCAGTCGAAGAACAATTCTATGTGATTTGGCCATTACTCTTTGTGTTCCTCACAGCTTCCGGAGGTGTGCGCAGGCATATCCGTTGGGTAATTGGCGGAATGATTTTGGCATCTTTCGCCTGGATGCTCTTCCTTTATGATCCTGGCCAAGATCCAACGCGTGTGTACTACGGCACGGACACTCATTCCTTTGGTTTGCTTTTGGGCGTACTCCTAGCGTTGACTGCTACAACTACGGTTGGATCCCCGGATGCCGATAGCTGGCCAGCGGATCGTGTACCACTACGGCGTGGAGCAGGCGTGATCGGAGCGATCGCTCTTATCGGTCTGCTGCTCATGGTGTTTTTTGTTCATGACACGCACCCATTTACATATAACGGCGGTTTACTCCTGGCGTCCTTCCTTACCGCGGTGGTATTGACCACTGTGGTTCGGGAAGCCGGACCGGTACATACAATTATGAACTGGCGCTTTATGCGCTGGCTTGGTGAACGTTCTTTTAGCCTTTATCTATGGCACTGGCCGATTATTATCCTGCTTGAACAGCTTGTGCATAACCTTGGTCTTACTGTGCCATCATGGGCAGTAGGCCTAGCATCATTTATTATTAGCTTGCTGGTATGTCACTGGTCTTACCTGTGGATAGAAACCCCCATACGACGCCGTGGCTATAAAGCAATTCTGTGGGATGGCTTGATTGCACAACCGCTGTTTCTCCGTGGTGTCACAACGCTCGTATCTGCAGCAGTGTTGCTTGTCGCAGGAATGGCGATTGCAAGTTCACCGCGAGAAACCGAATTGGAACGTGATCTTGTTGCATTGGCGGAACAACAGGAAGCTGCTTCCAAAGCCGCCGCAGCTCTGGTACCGGCGGCAGATACGGCGGACGTTACTAAGCCAATTCCTGGACCACAGCTGATCCCTACAGGTGACCGCATTACCGCAGTCGGTGACTCTGTAATGCTGGCAAGTCTGCCCGCACTCAATGAACAATTTCCAGAGATTCATGTTGATGCGGCAGTATCCCGAACTATTCGGGCAGCACCTGAGATCCTTACAGAGCTTGAAAAAGCAGGTGCGCTTGACCCATTTGTGGTCCTAGGCTTTGGTACCAATGCCCACTTAAGCCAAGAACACCTTGCCCAAGTCATGGAGATTGTCGGCCCGGAGCGAGTTGTTATTTTAACAATGCCCTACGGTGACCGCTCATGGATTCCGCACTCCCATGAAGAAGTGAAGATTGCGGAAGAAAAATATGACAACCTCTATGTTGCTGACTGGTGCCAGCGCGCCAGGGCTGACCATGCTCTGCTGCGTAGCGACCTAATTCACCCAACAGAAGAAGGCGCAAACGCCTATGTGGAATCTATTAAGTATGGTCTAGACCAGTGGGCTAACCACCGGAAAATTCCAATTGGGGAGTGTGGCGTTTAGTAGCTCACCCATCTCGCTAACACCGCGCAAGCATTCGAATGCTGGTTGATTGCGCGGTGTTTTTGCGTGCCGAATGGCATGCCAAGTTGTTAGCTCCCAGAATGCTGAGAAACTCACTTTTCCTCTCAGGTTTTGCCGTTATCTTTCGCTTGTCTTTGATAAAGCGTTACATTTTACTGCAAATGTGCCTTTGAGCTGCATATTTAAAGTCCCCTAAAAGGGAAGCGGGCAAACCTTAAAGATCGCCCGTTATATTTCTGTAATTCGAATGTGATAATAAAGGCACTCCCCAATGGGTTTGTGGTCTTTGGCACTTTTAAGGTGAATTTACGCCTTCTGACCTGCATGTTTTCAAAAGAATTGTGGTTATTTACATAGGAAGCAACTTAGAAGCGGGGGTGATACTACTGTAATTTTCTTGTATTACACTTAGACTCGTTCTGTAACTTGTTGTTGAGTACCTGATGAAGTACTACCCAGCAAAGAAGAAACTGCATGTAAGACGTGGTTTCAGAAAAGCTGGGAAAACCTGAAGGTACGCTTTCGGGAGAAGGAAGCAAATTGAGAAAACACCCGCGTGCCGGATTGTCATCCGGTTGGGTATGGCTGCTGCGATATGTCATTGCTTTTGCCGCAGCCATCTTGCTTTTGGTCGGACTCACCCCGGCGCCAGCAGCAGCCCAAGATGAGGGCGTCGAAAATGCGGCCGACACGACACAAGATGTAGGTGCCGAGTCAGGCGCCGATTCGGAATCCGCTGGCGATACGGAAAGCGCAGGATCACCTGGCGAAGCTGGAGGTGAAAACCAGAGCCCACCAAGTGAAGGCTCCGAGTCAATGCCCATTACCGGACAAGACCAGAACGTGCCATTGGTGCCAGCTGCCGCAGGCATGCCAATCCAAATTGATAAAATTCACGTTCATTCAAAGCAATATCCCGATGCGATGATTATTCGTTGGGAAAGGGTTTTGGTCAATATTGATTGGTCGGTTCCGGATGGCAATATTCGACCCGGCAAAGAGGGCAAAACTTTTACCATTGGGCTTCCGCCCGAACTTCGTTTTTTTGAAGATGAAGACTTTATCCTGGAAGATGATGCAAAGAACAAGGGCGGAGACTGTCACGTTTCGTTTAATGAGCGGAAACTCACTTGTACGCTCGACGACGGTTTTGAGGAAAAATTTGAGGTGAGCGGCACTATTAAGATTGAGGCCCAAGCCCAAACGGCAACTGAATCAAAGATCTTAAAGTTTAACTTTGAGGGGGTTGGTGAAATCGATGCTACCGTTCCCGATAAGGGTACTCACGGTATTTACCCTGAGGTACGCCATGCACCAGACAGGGTTGAAAAGTGGGGTTGGTACGTTCATACTGCTGAACCGACGCGTGCCCAATGGTTGATTCACATTGGTGGTTCGATTGTTAAGGATGCTGGGGATTCGCCGATTGTTATCCGCGATTCGCTAAAGGGCCACCCACACTCTTATGTTGAAAATTCCTTCCGGGCAAAAATCTTTGAAGTAGAAGAAAGTGACAATGGTCGCGGTGGTAAAGCTCGGGTGCGAACCACGCGCGATGAAGATGCTCCTTTGCTCGAACTTGAAAAAGAAATTAAAGATAAATCGGTCACTATTACATTGAAAGCCCCACAAGGTGGTTGGGACGGAAGCAAGCACTACATTGTTTTCTATGACACCGACGCTGACAAGCTCGCACCATTGGATGCGCGTACTGAAAACCATGCATATGTAGATGTCAAGGGCACAATATCCGAAGACGATACCTATGTGAGCCGTAATTCTCATGGCTCCGGAACAGTACGTGGTGTTGATCGTGCTTCGGTTCAGGTGGAAAAGAAACTCACCGATAATTCCGCACCGGTTCCGGCAGACACAAAGTTCACTGTGAAAGCCGAGTATGAGCTGAAGGGCCAAAAGGTTTCCGAGGACTTGGTTCTTGAAGCAAATGGTGCTCCAGTTGCTGGCCAAAACCACCTTCCTCGCGGAACCAAGGTCAAGCTCAGCGAAGTGAACCTTCCAGACGTGCCAGGTGTGAAGTTCGGTGACCCAGTGTTTGCTCCAAAAACTCCTGGTGATCCAAATGTGGAAATCCTAGCTGGAGGCAAGGAGGCCATTGCCACCACAATTGAAAACTCCAATATTGAATTGGTCCTTACTAACTCCGCATCTGTATCCGATGGTGAATTCGGTGTAGCAAAAACCTCGAACCATGCTGATGCGAACCGTAAGTTCCGGTTCAACTACACCTGTACAGTTGGCGACGCCCAGAAAACCGGTGTTATCGAAAACGTTGCAGGTGATGGCAAGGTAGTCATGGCTGGGGAACGTTTCCCGGTGGGCACCAAGTGCGTGATTACTGAAGACCGCGATGCAGCAAACGATGTCCGCCAAAATCTGGTTATTGAGCCAAACGATGAGAAAAATGGCGAGCAGGAAATCACTGTAGGTGAAACCAACAAGAATATTGCGAAATTCCGCAATATGTACTCACATAAAACGTCGACGTTCTCACTGCGAAAAGTTATTCATGACCCAATCGTTCAAGAGTTGGCTAAGGATAAAATCTTTACCTTTAATTACACCTGCGGCAATGTTAGGGGTGTTCTCCATGTAAGGAGTGATGGAGTAGCTGTTGAACCAGGCAAGGCTTTCCCGATTGGCACAGAATGCACGATTACTGAGGATCGGGCTTCTGCACAAATCAAGGATTATGATCTCACTACCGCAAACCTTGAACAGCGTTTCCGTATACCGGAACAGGAGCAAGACGCCTTCGAAGTAGCGTTTGAAAATACCTATGCTCAAAAGACCGGCAAATTCAAAGTGACTAAGACAGTCAAGCACGATGGCGTGCCGGCTGCAGAACAAAAGACCTTTGATTTCCGTTATGAGTGTAAGCACCCAACCCTGCCTGTTATTTCGGGTGAAATCACGGGGGTAAAGGCTGGTCAATCAAAGGAAGCTGCGGAGTCAATTCCAGTTGGATATAGCTGTCGAGTTGTCGAGGAATTCGGCGATATTGAAGTTCCGCATACTTCGATGGCCAAGGATTTGGGTTCCGCTGCTGTTATTCAGCAGAATTCGGTAGCTGAAGTGATCGTTTCTAACCTGTACACCAAGAAACTGGCTGACTTTACGCTGACCAAGAACGTCACCGATCCCGATGGCGTCGCTGCAGGTAAGGAATTCTGGTTTGACTACGTGTGTACGCCACCTGCAGGCCGTGAAGGTGAGCAGCCGATTACTGGTACCATTGGTCCGGTTTCTGCTGGTCAAAAGGTGACTTCCGAAAAGATTCCTGCTGGTTACCGCTGCAAGATCACTGAGCGGGACGCTAGTGTACCGGACGCTGATCTTTCCACTTCGGGCTTGAACTGTGGTGTTGAACTTAAGCCAGAACAAGAAAATAGTGTCCATGTGGAGAATAAGTACGCTGGTTGGAAGGGCACCATTCAGGTTGCCAAGGTGCTTTCAGGCGCTGCACAGGACTTTGAAGCACTAAAGAAGCATGAGTTTGAAGCTTCCTACAAGTGCGTGAAGGGCGACAAAGTACACGAAGGCACTATTAAGCTCAAGGCAGGTGAGACCACCAAGATTGAGGGCGTACTCGCTAATTCCACATGTACTTTGGTTGAGAATCTTAAAAAGACCAATGTCGAGGGAGTTCAATTTATCCCTGAGCTTTCCACTGTTGAAGTAGAGGCGCCAAAAATCACGGTTAACGGTGGAACTTCGGACGTTCAAATTCGGAACGTGTATTCGGAGCTTGGCAAGTTTAAGGTCACCAAGACTCTTGCGGGGCTGACAGGTGAATTGGCTGGTAAGGACCGCGACTTTGAGATCGAAGCACTGTGGACACTTAATGGGAAAGAAGAATCAAAGATCTTCACCATTAAGGCAAACCAGGTTGTAGAAGATTTCCCGGCATTGCCGATCGGTACCAAGGTACGCCTCCAAGAGACTCGCCCTCGTGATAATGCAATTGCCCACTGGGTTACCCCAGGCTATCGCTCCGAGACTCCAGGTGCAGTTGAAGACTATCGCGATGGCACCGCGGTGCTCACTATTCAGCCGAATACGTTCGCGAATCCCGAACTGGTTACTATTACGAACACTGCAAACCCGCCATGGTGGTGGCTCTTAGTGCCACTCGTCCCACTTGCTTCAGGTAACGCTGGTTCTTCCGGCACCCCAACCCCGCCGGCCCAAGGTAATGCTGCGGCGCCGAGTGCTCAGGGCGTCGAAAAGCAACAGCAGCCAGCACAAGCTGCGAGCCAACGCCTCCTTGCGCAAACCGGTGCATCGGTGCTCGGTATTGTTGCGGTTGCTGGAATTGCAGTAGCTGCGGGTGTATTCCTGGTGCGCAGGAGCCGTAAAAACTCCTAAACCCACCTCATAGTAAAGGTCGAGTGTTAAAAAGGCGCTCGACCTTTTTCTTAGGAAAAATTCAGTACTCACACTTGGGGGATATGTCCAGAAAGATACGCTCAGAGGTGCATAATAGACCCCATGAGTCGACTTTTTGGAACTGATGGTGTGCGTGGTCTGGCAAATCAGCGGCTGACTGCCTCATTGGCCCTGCGTTTAGGTGCTGCGGCGGCACATGTGCTGACAAGCGAAAATCGAACCTCCAAGCGGCGCCCTGTGGCTATCGTTGGGCGGGACCCACGCGTATCCGGGGAAATGCTTGCAGCCGCACTTGCTGCAGGCATGGCTAGCCAAGGTGTCGACGTCCTGCGCGTAGGCGTTCTCCCAACCCCCGCTGTGGCCTTCCTAACAGATGACTATGGTGCAGATATGGGTGTTATGATCTCTGCCAGCCACAACCCCATGCCAGATAATGGCATTAAATTCTTTGCAGCTGGTGGACATAAACTTGCCGATGAAGTTGAAGACGAAATCGAAGCAGCCATGGATAAACTCCCCGAAGAAGGCCCCACGGGGCATGGAATCGGACGTGTTATCGAGGAATCAACAGACGCAATGGAGCGCTACCTCCAGCACCTTTCCCAATCTATCCCTCACAAACTCCAAGGCATCAAAGTAGTAGTCGACTGTGCAAACGGCGCAGCTTCTGAAGTTGCCCCCCTCGCATACGGCACCGCAGGGGCCGAAGTAATAGCAATCCATAACACCCCAAACGCCTACAATATTAACGATAACTGCGGCTCCACCCATATCGAACAAATCCAAAAAGCAGTTATCGAACACGGAGCTGATCTCGGTCTAGCCCATGATGGCGATGCCGACCGCTGCCTCGCCGTAGATGCCGAAGGCACCGTCGTAGATGGCGACCAAATCATGTCTATCCTGGCGCTCGCCATGAAAGAAAACGGCGAACTGCGCAAAAATACGCTCGTAGCTACCGTTATGTCCAACCTTGGACTCAAACTCGCCATGGAAGCAGCTGGAATCACGCTTCGCACCACCGCCGTAGGCGACCGCTATGTCCTCGCAGACCTCAATGCTGGCGGCTTTAGCTTAGGGGGTGAACAATCCGGACACATCGTTATGCCTGATTATGGCACCACTGGCGACGGTGTTCTGACCGGTCTAGCACTCATGGCCCGCATGGCAGAAACCAAACGCACCCTAAAAGACCTTGCCACCGCAATGACGGTACTCCCACAAGTATTAATCAATGTGCCAGTGGCCGATAAGTCAGTGATTGCGACCCATCCAAATGTATGTTCCGCTATCGAGGCAGCCGAAGCTGAACTCGGTGACACCGGACGAGTGCTCCTGCGTGCCTCTGGAACAGAAGAGCTTTTCCGAGTCATGGTAGAAGCACCCACCGAAGAAACCGCCCGCAAAGTTGCTGGCCGACTCGCCGCAGTAGTAGCCGATGTATAAACCCACTAAAAAAGTACTGCTCTTCCTATAGTTTGGCTCCTAGCTGGTTACTGTTGAGTTTGGTTTCCAGCTAGATTCCTTTGGGGGTGGGGTTTGGGTTTGGGGTTTGGGGTTTGGGAAAGGCAGATTTGCGTTGTGGGCTCCTGGTTCGGGGGTGTAAGCTGGGGAAATGTTGTGGTGGGTTGTGGGTGATGTGAAATCTGCCTTGTTGGGTGGTGGGGAGTGTCAGATCTGCCTGATTTTCGGGGCGGCGGGCTGGTTTCCCGAGCCTCTGGACCGCTTGACCCGGTGTTTCATAGGCGTACCCTATTAAACTAGTGATGTTTTTATCCCGATTGTCGCAGATTCCATAAAATCGGCCGAAAAAATGGAATCTGAGACAGCCCCCGAATAGCAGCTCGACCAGTACCCCGACCACTACACGATCGGTAGCCCCAAAAGCCAACCACCTCGCAACCGGCCCTCTAAAAGGTCGACCAGCCCCACCCAAACCCAGGTCACGGGCCACGAGCGCCACAAACCAAGCCACAAACCAAGTCGCAAACCAAGTCGCAAACCAAGCCACAAACTGAACAGAAACACATAGGCACACAAGCCCCAAAATCCCCAATAAACCTATAGCCCCAGAAGAAGATCCCATAGTTTTCTACTAGCAGGGAACCTGAGTTTGTGGTTGTTGCGTCTAACTAGGCGATTGGGTTGCTTCACTGGTCGTGGGGAGGTTTGGAAGTGTCGGGTTTTGAGTTTGATCCGGTCGTGGTCCATGAGCGGTTGGACCGGCTGATTGCGGATTTTGATGGCAGGCACAGGTCGTTCGCTGACGGTGGGCCAAGCTTTCCTGTGGAAGCTGCTGGTAGGGGGTTTGCTGATTATGGTCGGCGTATTGCGGCGATGTTGAACGGGATTCATGCTGCTGGGGAGGTGCGTACTGGGAGGCTGGTTGAGGGATGCAGATTTGCGCGGGATTCGGTGTTGGGGGTGTGTGATTCGGATGGGGTTTTGGGTTCGGAGTTAAGGGGGTTGTGGTGAGTGCGGGGGAGTTGGTGGTTGGGTATTCGTCGGCTGTTGAGGATTTGCGTTGTGCGTCGCGGGGTTTGTGGTTGGGGCCTGCGTTAAACCCGGATTTGCTTTCCGACGCCGCGTCCGCTGTGGATGGTACTGACCCTTCGGCGCTTCTGGAGTGTACACATTTGGCTGTGGGGGATAGTGAGGATTTTGTTGGTACCCAGGAGTCGGTATCTGGGGTATTTCATGAGTTAGGGGATTTCGGAGATGGTTTGCTGGGTGATTGTTTGGAGGTGTTGTCTGCGGATTGGGGTTCGCATAGGGAGGCGGTGCGGTTTATTGAGCAGCAAACGGCTGAGTGCGCTGCGGCGATTAATACGATTGCTCAAGATTCGGGGGAAGTGCTTCGAGCGTTGTGTGAGGAGTTGCAAGGAATGATCGGAGTGTTGTGCGCGCAGTTGCATACATTGGATCCTGCGGAGCATTCGGCAGCGTTTCGGGGGTGTATTGACGCGGCGGGGGAGCTTATTGATCGTGCGGGCACGTTTATTTTAGGTGTATGTGAGGATCGTGATGAGGCGTTGGGGTTGTGTTATGACCAGCTTTTGGGAATGGGAGAGCCGATTGCTGTGCCGGGGAATCCACTAGTGAATTTGGTGGAAGAACCTCCTGCAAAGCCTATTCCGGTGGTTCATGCGGAGAGCAGTAAACCAGAGGCACCAGTCCCAGATGTGCCAGCAACAAAAGTCCCCATTCCTGAACCTTTGCCATCGGATACACCTGCGCCGGAGGCTCCAGCACAGCAGGAGCCTGCCAGTGAAGAGCCGGTTGGTGGGGCGTCGAAACGCGGTGGGGCAAGGAAGGCTGGTGCCTGGTGACAACTACAAATGAGTTTTCAGACTTTATCGAACAATTTCGGGTGCGCGCGGCGAGGAGACTCAGTGAATTTGAGGCTGAGATGGAGAAGACCCGCGCGGCGAGTATGCGGGCAATGCAAATGCCCCGGGAAGAGGCGGCGCCGTACGGGTCAAGGCCAGCACCAGGTCCGGTGCAAAGTGTGCTGAGAAAAAGGCGCTTGTAACTTAACGGGAGAGGAAGCCAGCGAGTGGGCTTTCAGGTTCGGATTCGGACAAGTTTGCTACTCGTTTTGCAGTTACCTCAAGGGCAGAGAATGGGGCGTATTTTTTATCCCCAGTAACGCGGTGCAATAAAAATCCGGTAGCGAGCCCGCGGGCGGTTTCTTGAGCGGAAAACTCCGGCCAACCAAGACCCATGGCGGTTTTTAACATAATTGACTCGGAAAAACCGCTTGCAGAAGCATTGGTAATTTTCCGGTAGGCCACGGGGCCTTTCCAATTGCGGGCAAGTTCCACCGGATCGCCAGAATGGAAAATTGAATCCTTGCCTGCGTCTAAAATCAGGCCAGGAATGTCTACATTATTCGCCGCAGACTCAGCGGAAGGACTGGTAGTTGCTGGATAAATAGCCACGACCGCCCGTGTTTTCGGCCGACCAGCAGCCGCCAAAACTGCGCAACCACCGCCCATTCCATGGCCAATTAAACCAAGTTTTCCAGGAGAAACCGTGATGTTTCCATTTCCTAATTTTACTCCGGCGGCAATCTGCAATGCCGATTCTAAATCGGCCGCAAAACCACGATGATTTGGGGCGATCCCTTGCTCAGTATTCGGGGCGGCCACCACAAAACCCCAGCTGGCAAAATGTTTGAGGGTATTGTGATAGCGCCCAATATCCGTCATCCAATCATGGCCAAAAGCCAGGGCAGGAAGACCATTCCCTTCGGCAGGGGCATAGATTTTTCCTGGTAAACCAGCGAATTCTAAATCACCAGCAAGGACACGATGCGGCCCTCGTTTGCTCAATTTGGATAATTGCTTTTTTAAATTCTCAGCCACAATGCTTAAGGATAGTTCAACTTAGATACTATTGCCGGGGATACGCGCGCCTAATACCGAATTCCTTGCCTAGAAAACTTGTATTTCTAAGGGCGTGAGTTGCGTTTTCCTTCAATCTCAGCAACTTTGCATTATTCTTTGCTGCATGTGTGGAATCGTAGGATATATCGGTGGCCGTGAAGGCCTGCAAGTTGCGCTGGATGCATTACGGCGTATGGAATACCGCGGATATGATTCCTCAGGTATTGCTATTGCAGACGGCCACGGGGGTTTAGAAACAGTAAAACGGGCTGGGAAAATAGCAAATCTAGATGATCGCATTGCGGAATTAGGGGAGAGTAGCTTTCAAGGCCATACTGCGATTGGTCATACTCGTTGGGCGACTCATGGCCGTCCAACTGATATAAATGCGCACCCGCATCTTTCATTCGATGGCAAAGTAGCCATTGTTCACAATGGGATTATTGAGAACTTCTCACAATTACGGCAAGAGCTAGAACGTGAAGGGATTGAATTAGTCAGTGAAACGGATTCTGAAGTAGCTGCTCATCTTCTTGCCCGTGCATATAACGAAGGGGAAACTGCGGGCGATTTTCAGGCAAGTGCACTCGCGGTGTTAAACCGACTTGAAGGCGCGTTTACATTATTGTTTTTGCACGTCGATCACCCAGATATGATTATTGCCGCGCGGAGATCGACGCCGCTTATCATCGGCGTCGGCGAAGAGGAAATGTTTCTGGGCTCCGACGTGGCAGCGTTTATTGCCTATACTCGTGAAGCCGTTGAACTTGAACAAGATAATGTTGTGATCCTAACCAAAGGTGGCTATCAGATCCTGGATTTTGATGGTAACGCTGTAGCAGGCAAACCCTTTACCATTAACTGGGATTTAGCTGCTGCTGAAAAAGCAGGATTTGACTCCTTTATGATGAAGGAAATCCACGAGCAGCCAGCCGCAGTCCGCGATACGCTATTCGGCCATCTACGAGATGGGCGGATCATTCTGGATGAACAGAATCTTACAAATGCCGACCTTAAGGCTGTAAATAAGATTTTCGTAGTAGCTTGTGGTTCTGCTTATCACTCCGGCCTGCTTGCCAAATACGCTATCGAACACTGGGTGAGGATTCCGGTGGAGATTGAAGTGGCAT
This sequence comes from Corynebacterium freiburgense, assembly GCF_030408815.1. Taxonomy (NCBI): domain Bacteria; kingdom Bacillati; phylum Actinomycetota; class Actinomycetes; order Mycobacteriales; family Corynebacteriaceae; genus Corynebacterium; species Corynebacterium freiburgense. The sequence continues at coordinate 440,277 of NZ_CP047355.1, forward strand.
CGGAATTCCGTTATCGCGACCCAGTGCTGGATTCCCGAACATTAGTGGTCGCTGTATCGCAATCAGGGGAAACCGCAGACACTCTGGAGGCGGTGCGCCATGCGAAGGCGCAAGGAGCCAAAGTGCTGGCTGTGTGTAATACCAATGGTGCTCAAATCCCTCGGGAGTCTGACGCCGTGCTCTATACGCATGCCGGCCCAGAAATCGGCGTTGCGTCTACCAAGGCATTTTTAGCGCAGGTCGCAGCAAACTACATCGTTGGTTTGGCATTGGCCCAGGCGAAAGGTACGAAATATCCTGATGAAATAGTGGATATTTGGCGGGATTTGGAAAGCATTCCAGCGAAGATTGAATCACTGCTTTCCTGTGAGGAAGAGGCGCAGCAAATTGCGGAAACACTTGGTCCAATTCCCACAATGTTGTTCCTAGGGCGTGGGGTCGGGTTCCCAGTGGCGTTGGAGGGAGCATTAAAACTCAAGGAATTGGCGTATATTCATGCGGAAGGATTCCCAGCTGGGGAATTAAAGCATGGTCCGATCGCACTAATTGAAGATGATCTCCCGGTGGTTGTGGTTGTTCCTAGTCCCCGAGGCGTGAAAGTTTTACACTCGAAGATCGTGTCGAATATTCAGGAGATTCGGGCTCGTGGTGCGAAAACAATTGTGATTGCGGAAGAAGGGGATACCGCAGTAGAGCCATATGCTAATTGGCTGATTCGAATTCCAGAGTCTTCCACCATTATGCAGCCACTTTTGGCTACCGTCCCATTGCAATTCCTGGCGGCGTTTATTGCGAGAGAATGCGGCAATGACGATATTGATAAACCACGGAATTTGGCAAAGTCTGTGACAGTCGAATAGTTTTTCATTTCGACATACACAAACCCCGACTATGTGAATAAGTAGTCGGGGTTTTGTAGCAATAACTTATTGATCTCCTGCAGTTTTACCGAGTTTTTACTATTAATTTGTATTGTGGGTTACGAACCCTGGCTCTATCAGTAAACCTGCAGGTCTGGGCGTCGATACGCAATCATGGGGGTAGTGGTTTGCCCGGGTGTAAAGGCGTGCACAATGACTTCTATGCCAAACACAAGCGCGAATCTTTGGTGCTGTCGAACCTTGTTTTATACATTCATTATGTTGTCCAAAGTTGTGGGGGTACTTGAGAATCCCGGAGCGAAACAAATTTGATATGGGTGGTGTGGTAACCCTTTTGCCTATTGGAAGGACACCTCAGTGGCTGTGGCAATGGCAATGCTGCTTCAACATCAATCCGATCCGGAAGTCACCGAAGAAGCATTACGAACCCAATTAATGGAAGACTGGCGAGATTTCGACTCCGCAAGCCTCACACGATCCGAAGCTGACGAAGGAGTCCTCTCCTTTACATACGGGAACTACGTGATCACGCTAGCGCAAATACAACAACCCATGCTGGAACTTACCCATATAAACGAACTATGCGCGGCGAGTAGACTCTGGCCAGATGAAGTAGCCTTTGATACCGACTACCAAGCGCACACTATCGTTAGTGTGGCGGGGCTTGGCCCAAACGATGAAATGGAAGTTTCCGCGCTGCTCACACAAGTTATTGCATCATTGATCGCCATATCGTCTCAAGGATTCGCAGTGTTTTGGGAAGGTGCACAGCATTTGGCATATCCCGGATTTGTGCGCGAACTCGCGCTGAAAGAACTGCCGCAACCACTGCCTGCAATCTGGGTTTCCTACAATATTGGTCCGGGTCCCACCGGAAAACTCGCGGCACTTACAGTAGGGCTCGACCGTCTTGGCCTTATGGACGTAGAAATCCCAGACGCACAAAAGCCAGGACGCGAAACCCTCGAAATCCTTATGCGCACAGCCGCCTATCAAATGGAAAATCGAATCCCAATAGATAACGGCATAGTCATTACTGGTTCGGAAAACACGAAGATCAATGTAGTGTATGGTCCGTCAATGATTCCGCAAGACAAAACTGTCATTCAACTCCATATCGAATCTGCATAGTTCACAGCTACTAGGCTTGAGTGGTGTCAACCTTTTCCTAGTCCCTAGCTATGCATAAAGAAATGAATTACCAGCCACCCACATTGACCGTAGACCTTGTAGCCTTTCAGCTTGAAAACAACGAACTGACCGTGCTTCTACTACGGCGGGTGGCAGCACCTTTTCAAGGAGAACTTGCACTTCCAGGAGGCTACAACTGGAAAGGTGAAGCCACTCAAAATGCCCTTGCCCGAATAGCCCAAGATAAAATCGGCCTAAATATCCACACCGAACTCGGATTTTTCGAACAGTTATACACGTTTGATACTGTAGCTAGAGATCCTCGGGGGCATGCCGTATCTGTGGTCTATCTCGGCTGCGGGGCGAATATCCACCTCACCGAAGGAAGCCATAAGGGCGCTTTTTACCCAGTAAGTGCACTACCGCAATTAGCGTTTGATCACAATGAAATTGTGCATTATGCGCACCAGCGGCTGAAAAACAAAATAACCTACAGCAATGCCATTAGCGGACTCTTGCCGCAAGAATTCACATTGTCCCAATTGCAAGCGGCTTACCAAGCTGTACTTGGGCGCAACATAGATAAACGAAATTTCCGCAAGAAAATCCTGAGCCTTCATGCCATTGAAGAAACCGGAAATCAATGGCGCGAAGGTGCCCATAGGCCCGCGAAACTCTACCGATTCCAAAACCCAGAATTCGAAGAATTCGCAGCGCCATTCTAAGGTGCAATGTGAACTCGCCTGGGAAAGTGGAGTGGGTTTTTGTTCTATGGTGCTTGGGGTGGTTTGGGAGGGCTGTGGGTTTGGGGATGGCGGGGTGGGAGGGCTGTGGGCAGGACCTTGGGAGTGTTTTGGGCGGGCCTGGGCTGGGCCTAGATAGGCCTAGTCAGGGCCTGGGAAAGGCTCGGGCAGGCAGATTTGTGTTGTGGGCTTTCGGTTTGGGGGTGTGAGCTGGGGAAATGTTGTGATGGATTGCGGGTGATGTGAAATCTGCCTGATTTCGGGTGATCGGGTGTCAGATCTGCCTGGTTTTCGGGGCGGGTTGGCTGAAAATTCCAGGGTTTCCCGGGTGTTTGAGTTGGCTTCCTGGAGGGCGGGCTGGTTTCCCGAGCCTTTGAGCCGCTTTACCTGCAGTTTAATAGGCGCACCCTATTGAACTAGTGATGTTTTCATTCCTACTGTCGCAGATTCCATAAAATCGGCTGAAAAAATGGAATTTGTGACAGCAACCCATGTTGTACACAACTATTGACCTGGGGTTTGTCGCAGATTCCATAAAAACAGCGAAAAAAATGGAATCTGTGACAGGTTCTCTACCTATCGTGTCGCAGATTCCATAAAATCCGCCGAAAAAATGGAATCTGTGACAACACGCCCAACCAGCACCCAAAAAGTCCGGCCAGCGCCCAAAAAGACTGAGCACATCCTGGCCAGCAGCCCGAAAAGATTAAGCACCTCCCACCCAACCCATATGCACCCCAACCAAATCGCAGGTCACCGGACGCGCAAAACCAAACCACAAGCGCAAAACCAAACCACAAGCGCAAAACCAAACCACCGGCCAAAAACCAAGTCACAAACCCCAAAACCCACAAACGAAAGCCAGCCCAACAAGCAGGTATCAGCGTATTTAGGGTGGCTGCTGGTTCTACTGTGGCCAGAGGGTGTCAGGGATTTCCCATACGGGACCTTCTTTTGCCATGTCTGCTATTTCTGGATCTTCGTAGGCATTAGGAAGTTGGTTGGCAAACCCATTATCGCGGGCTTTGGTGTCTATTAGCAGTAGTAGGCGGGCATTGTCTGCATGAATGCTGTCTTTGGGAATATCACTTGGGTGTCCATGGGTAATGGCAAAGTATGAAGGCGTGCAATGCCAGAAAATCATTCGAGCCGTTCTGATATCGCAATTTGGGTTTTTGATGATCTGCTCAAGCGGCCAGTATCCATCATCGAAATTATAGTCTTTGGCCAGGTAGTGAAGTTCTTCTGGCTTGGCAACTGCCTGGTATTCATTGCTTATTTCTGTTTGGTATTCCTGAAATCCAAGGGTTCGTTGCCGCAGATGTTCTTGATAGAGCAGGCGTCCTTCCGGGGTTTTGCTTATTGGGGTGATATCGCAATCTTCCATTTCTTCTGTGAAGTCTTGCTCGTCCAGCTGGGTGTAGTAGCTGTCTCCCGCGATAGTGCCGCGGATCTGTAGGAGATCGAGCTCGTAACTCCTTGCTGCGGTGATCATATGGGTCCTTTTGTAGCGGAGGTAGGAAGTCTTGTGAGTTTATTGTAATTCGTGGTGTTAGTGAGGTCATTGTTTATCCTGGGGATAATAGGAGTATTGCGCGCGATTCTCGAATTTATATTTTGGTACATTGCGTTATTTACATGCATTGTATTTTGCTGAAACTCTCCTATATGAAGCTCAATAAAAAAATTGATAAGTCCTGTAAAAAGGATTCATTAACAGTGAGATTTACATGTAGGGAATCTGCGATACTTACAAGGTAAGGTGTGCTATACATGCTTTGAACTGCAGAAAAGGCGTCTTTTATTTCATGTTTAATCCCTGTGAATTTAGCAATTAGAATCGCTGAATTTTGCCACGCCGAAGATCTAAATGTACCCCTACTTTGCGTGCTTGGAAACTAAGATGTGTTTCTATGGAGCCTTTGTTTCCTGCCGAACTGGTAGACCCGCTTTTAAAGGAAAGTTTTGCCCAAAATGGGGCTGGGGTTATTGATCATGCTCAGTCTCAGGTGGTTGCAAAGGATATGGGTCAGCTTATTCCTATTGAACGTAGGATTGCTGATGTTGTGGTGGCTGCAATGAGTGGTGGCCGTCATGTGTTGTATCCACGTCGGGTGCTTTTGGTAGCTGGTTCGGGGTGGCGGGGCAGTGTGGGGCTTATAAGTGCGGTTGAATTGCTTGGTCGTGGTATTGCTGTGGAGGTATTTTTTGCGGCTGGGGGTGCAAAGCAGCTTCGTAGTTTAGAGTTCCAGCGTTATATTAGCGCTGGTGGCAAGGTTTTTAATTGGTTGGAAGTTTTTAATTCGAATTCGATTGGGGCGGAATTTGATCTTGCGGTCAATGCCCTTGATTTAGGTGATGAATTCGAATATCACACTGTCTTGTCGTTGCCTACGGTTGCTATCGGTGTGCCTACGGCGCAGTGGAAAGCGGATTGTTCTATTGCTATTGGCTGGGCAACCGTTGAGCATATGCAATTCGGTGGTCGGGTGTTTATTGCTCGGGTTCCAGTGGAAAGTCCAGGGCCTTCGGAAACCTATGGGGTGCGAGTTGCTCGTCGTGATGCTTCGTATCTAGGTATTGAGGGGGTTAAGGAGCTGCGGGAGCCACGCCATCGTTCTCCATATGGTGGCCGGGTTTCTGTGGTTCCGGCGCGGGTGGGGATTTTAGGTGGCACGGTGAGTCGTACTGCGACTCATGTATTACCGGCGTTAGCAGCCCAACGGTATGCCGGGGTGGAAGTAAGTATTGTGGGGCGCTTGGACCAGTCGCCCGCAGAGCTTCCCGAGGCTTCGGTAGTTGGCTCATTAGAGCAAGTTCGTGGGCCCAGCCCTGATTGTTGGGTGATTGTCGACGGCGCGAGCGCTGCGCAAGTCGCGGAGGTAAAACGTAGTGGGACTCCATGGTGGGATGGGCGTGGTGAACGAATCTTAAGCCAAGATTTCCAGGTATTTCCCGGCCCTATCACCACGATTCGCAGTGCCGACCAAACCATTGTTGTTGATACAGAATTACAACGTGTCCTTGGCCCAGGTGCTCGGGACGTATTACTTGGACTCTTGGCGGTAAATGAAAATCCCGTTGTTGCTGTTCAGGCTTGGGCAGAGGCCGTTGCGGCGGTGGGTGAGCCTTGGCGTTTTGTTGCGGGAAGCCGGGTCGTCGAAAAGCTATAGCGGTGTTTTGTATATCCCAAACTTGTTCAGGGGTCCGTTTGGTCACATTTGGTGATTTCGCCACTTTTTCGGTGTAGCATCTGAGAAGCGCCCATCTTGCCTCCTAAAACTAGGCGAGGTGGGTGCTATTTGCAGCCTTTGGAAATTCTATCAATCTTGGTCCTAAAGATGAGGGTTAGCTGTATGCATGAGGCCTTAAATGGCTCATCTCGAAGCGTTCGCGCTTGGTATAAAGAGTCCTGGTCAATGATGGTTCAATATGAAAAATCCACCGATGCTGAGCTTGTTGCAGCGGTGGATCAAGGTAAAATACCCCAACTACTACCTCCCGAAGATTTCAGCAATATCGAACGTAAAAAGCACTGTGGCAGGTTTTCTAATTTTATTGCCGCAGTTCTTTATGCAGTAATGTTCGGTGGCATTATCGGACTGGTCTTCGGGCTCCCCGTGTATTTCATTTGGGGCATTCAACGCCCTGAACTCTGGCTCCTTGGCTTTCTTGCCCTTGTAGTTTTTCTCTATTGCTCCAACCAGTGGGGTGGAAAGTCTGAATCTAATAGGAATGCACGCCACTATAAAAAGTTCTATCAACGTTGCACTACTGAAGCGCGAGAAGCAACCCGGCTACTTCGAGAGGAGGAAACTATTCCCCGACAATTACGTTATACCGGCGATGCAGCCTAACTACGGCGGGGCGTCGAAAATCATTCTAAATAGTCTCGCAATCGTTGAAACGAAAGGTTAACAAACCGCCGATGTACGGCGGTAGGCGCCGCCGATAAGCACAATAATTGGGCGGCGCGGTTATGGGCAAAACGGCGAATTAAGTCAATTGCTGAAGGGGGCAGCTCCCCATAACCTTCCAAAATCTTAAATGCTTTATCTACTAGTTCTTCACACATTTCTTCGGATATTTGGGGGAGTTTCGCAAAGGAAACATAAAAATCCGCGATTTCGTTCGGATTTGCCATACTCAAAAACACCGAAATGTCTTTATTAATAAAACCCAATTGGGCCGCAAGTTCGATGAGCGTTCGCTCTCGCTGAAATAACGCCAATGCCAAGCGGCAGTCTGATTGCGCAATCAGTGATTCGATAGCATCATAGGTGTCTGCCAAATCCTTAGGTAAGGCAGTGTCTGACTTGCCTTCCGCTTGTCTGCGCAACGCTAAAAGCCGATGGCGTTGTGCCTCCAGTTCAGTGATCCTCTTGCTTAAAGAATCGATGGCTTCATCGATTGCTGCCACACTCCGCGTAACCAAATGAGGTGGAGCAGAATCCTCTAGTTCTGCTGGTAAATGGTCTTGAGAATCACCAAGGTGGCGGGGGATTTCTGCCAACGGAATACCCGCATTTGCCAATACTCGAATCCGCACGAGCCTAGCTACATGTTCGAACCCATAATCGCGCCATGCGCCGTGTTGAGGTGGAACCGGCAATAATCCAATTGCATGATAGTAACGCACTGTACGCACCGAAACACCAGCTATTTCAGCAATATCAGATACCCTCATATTCCCATTTTCCAGTGTTACCTAAGGTCACAGTCAAGCGTTATACGCGGAAACTGAGATTGTTTTAGCAGTGCAGGTCGCGGCTTTTTAAAACAATAAGCCCAAGTATTGCAGTGCAAATACCAATTACGAGCATAATAAAGTTTTCGGTTAAATGTTCGTGAGCTGGCCAGGCGAATACGGAAACGTTTAGAAGCCAAGTTGGGAGCTCTAGTAATGTGCCAAAAAACTCCATAAAACCTGAGGTAGCTACAGGTATCCAGGCAATGGAAGGGGTCCCAAATCCGGTGCAAGCGATTGCAAAACAACTCAGAAGAAAAATGCCAGGCAGATAATCAATAATCGCCAGAAACGTAGGTTGGAAAAGATCTTTACCACCGCTTATTTCGGCAGTCATGGCGGCAATAAACGCGCATCCGAAAGTCGCGAATACCGCAAAAACGGTGGATAGACACCAATCAATTAGCAATGGTTGGATGCGGGATTGCCCAGTAGTTATTTCTGGAACTAGTGTTCCGTTTGTTTCATTTCGCGCATAGCTTAATGAGGCTAAAACCGCAGCACAGCTCAAGAGAATGCCAATTACAATAGCAATAAACTTTGCATATATTTCCGCTTGAGCAGTTTCTCCGGTGAGAGCATGGACCAAATTGGCGGTATTTGGGGATTTCTCTAGCAGGGAGTTCATTTCACCAGTGACTCCAAAAAAGCATATTGTGATTACCGTGAGGGCTGTTGACCAAGCAAAATATAATTGAGAACAATGTCGGACCCGGAGTGTAATTGGGTTAAATGGTGTGCTGATCGTTGTCCTATGTAATTGTGGTAATTGAAACCATGTTTGATCAAGATCGCGTCGAATGCTAAGGCTTATCGTGATAGCGATTGCGAGAACGCCGACGAATATCCATAGTGGCCATACTATATTCGATTCAAACGGCTGTACGAGGTCGCGCCAAGCAATTGGGGTCCACCATCGCAGCCATGCGATATCCCAAATGTCCGAACACACTCGCGCTATAACCATAATGGCCAGGCAATGAAATGCGGCGATTCGTGCGTTGCGGGCCGTTCCGCAAAAGTTTCCACAAAGTATGCCGATGATGCCGCTTGCCATCGTGCTGAGGGTAATGCATTTACCTGCAATAATGCACTGATACACAGTGGATTCGGGTTGTAGCATTAAGGCTGCTGCCACGCCAAGTCCTAGAACGCATGTGCTTATTAACGTCGTACATAGTGCCGCAAGTATCGGGGATCGGCGATCTATTCCTTGTGCAAGCACAAGTTCGGTAATGCCGTCTTCTTCAATGCCTCTAGTGAGTGAAACACCCAGGAGAATAGCCATGACGCTACCAAGCAAGATCACCCACATTCCAACTTCCCATATAGTAAACGCCGGTATTGTGAGCGGATCTGGAATGTGCCCATACAGTACTCGAAGGCCTAAATTCGGACGCATCGATTCCGCGAGTCGATCAAGCTCAAATGCATTTGGGTAGGTTTTACGATACGCATGAGGAACCGCTATGCAGAGCGCTATGAGTGGGATCAGCCATGCGGTTAGAAAACCAAGTTTGGCCTGGAGGTTTGTCCGAAGTAATGTCCACATGGGCTCATTGTCTGGTGTGACGTGGCGTAGCAGTCAAGGCTTCGTTTCGAGTTCCTTGAGGTAGTCATTAATCATGGAAAAAACAATCTCGGAGTAACGCTGATGCCCTGGCGCTGGGTAGGCTGCGCGAACAAGTAATCGAGATGTGCGGCTGCGCCAGATTCTTCGTAGTGTCGGAATGGCAGCAGCCGGCGGAGGACCGCAACGACGAACAATGTCTACGGCACGCTCCGCAAGTGCATAGCACTGTTCCTCGGTCCATGAGTCAGTTCCAAGCTGTGCGAAGCTAAGATAAAGGTCGGAGATTTCTTGCTGGTCGATTTGCCTAAAAAACAATGCGAAGTCGGGGTGGAAAAATCCCAGGCGAATACCCAATTCCACCAGGCGTTTCTTTAGATACAAAAAGCGTAGCGCTTCCCGTGAGCCAGTAGCTCGTATTGCCGATTCGGCACGCTCATAGAAGCTGAGCATTTCTGCGCTCATAAGGGAATTGGATGTTGTATTTGAGTACCTGCGGATGGATTCCAAGCGGTGGCGGTGCTCTAAAAGCGTTGCGATCTGGGCGTCGACATGCGAAATTGCCTGCTCAATAGCGGTGCTTTCGTGGGTATCGTGGGGGATCTCCGATAATGGAACGCCAGCCTCAGCCAATGTTCGAATAACTAGGAGGCGTTCTAAATCGTCGATCCCATAGTTCCGCCAAGCTCCCCGCCGCGCCGGGAGAGGAAGTATGCCGACATTATGATAGTGGCGGATTGTGCGGACCGAGACGCCTGCAATCTCCGCGAGATCCGAAATCCTCATACCTTTATTGTGAAGTGTTACGTAACGTTCGAGTCAAGCCTCGCTAACATCGAAGGTCCCGGCGTTGAAATAAGTAAGCTCCGATGACCAAGGCAATTACACCACCAGCGCACAATATCAAGGCGCCATCCCAATCTGGCTGCTGAATGTTTTTATGTGCTGCCCAGGCGAATAGGGAAGTGTCCATCATCCAATCCGGAGCTTGAAAGAGTTCCCCAAAGTATGTGATTACACCCGAATACGCTAGCGGTATCCATGACAGCCATGTCAACCTACTAGAGATACCAATACAAAGAATGGCGAAACCAGCGAGTGCAATCATTGGCGGAATCTGATCAACAGTGGACCATAAAGCAGAATCAAATACGTCTTGGGGTGATGCAGAAGCCGCATTCCCAACGGATTTCACACTCCAATAGGCGGCCCAAGCGCCCAATGGGGCCGAAATTGCAACAGCGCAACAGCCAGCAGCACATGCGATAAGCCAGTCGATTACTGGGACCACATAGTGTGATTTTCCGGTAGTAAATACTGTATTGAGAAAACCTTTGTGTTCATCCCGGGATGTAGCGCAACACAGTTGAATGACAGCACAACAAAGCAAGATAGCTATGATTGTGCTCATCATTTGAATATATATTGTGCTGATGTCTGTGGAACCCAGCATTTGCTCTAACATTATTGCGGTTTCAGGGGATACCTCTAAGAGCTTATTCATTTCTCCGAGAATTGAGAGAAATAAGGTACCGGTTGAGGTAATAGCGATAATCCACCACACTATTGGGGAACGTTGATTATATAGGCGCAATTGCACTAAACTCATACCGCGCGGATTTGGTTTTGGTATTTTTTGGAAAAACTTGTGGAATAACGGGATATTCCAGTGTTCCTGGATGTCTCGTTGTTTTATAAGCAGTGGTGCAATAAAGGCAAAAATAATTGCCGCAAATACAAATAACGGCCAAATATTGTTTTCTATAAACGGCTGGATAATGTCTTTCCATCCGAAAGGAGTTGCCCAGCGCAGCCAACCTAGATCGAATACATCAGCAATTATTCGAATCACAAACATAATGCCTAAAAATGCCAAACTCATACCACGTGCACCACGTGCCGTTGGTGCTATTTGGGCGGCGATCAGTGCGAATGTGCCAAAAGCGCCAATGGCCAGCGCGAAACTGCACCCCGAAAGCAGGCTTGGTAGCCAGTCAAAACCTTCTAAAAACGCTGATTGTGCATATAAAACCAGTGTGCATACGATACCGAATGCAAGGCATGTAATCCCTAATGTATATAGGGCGGCACATAGCGGGGTGCGCTGGCTTATACCGGTGACTCGAATGAGTTCTGTGATTCCATCTTCTTCTGCTGCGCGGGTGAGTCGTACAACCAGGAGGATTGCCATTACGCCACCTAGAATGACAAGCCAGGTCCATAGTTCCCACATAGTCCAAGTGGCGTAATTAAGTGGGTCCGGCGTTACACCATACAGTACTCGTGTGCCTAGGTTTGATCTAAGGGTGTCCGCTAGGAGTGTGAGTTCATCCAGGTTGGGATAGGTTTCTTTATAGGAAATCGGGGAAGCTCCAAGCAATGCTGCCAGGGGAATAATCCAGGCCAGCAGAAACCCAATTCGGGTACGAAGGTTAACTCGAATAAGTGTATTCATGACGTTGCCTTGTGGTAGTAATCCATAAAAATATCTTCAAGGCCAGCTGGGGTGCAGGTGATATGTGTTGCCTGGGCATGAAGCAATGTTTGGAGTTGGGTGGGAATATCGTCTCCACTATGAATGGCATCATAGTGTGACCCATTGGGAAGTGTTGCGGTGATTCGGGATCCGTGTAGGTGGGTTAGTTGTTGGAGTTGCCCGGTTTCTACCACCTTGCCATTTCGGATAATTGTGATGTCATCTGCCAGTTCTTGGACTTCGGAGAGGATATGGCTAGATAGCAGTACGGATGCTCCCTCGTTCACGCGTTCGCGAATACAGCTTGCAAATTCACGTTCCATAAGGGGGTCAAGCCCAGAGGTTGGTTCGTCGAGTACAAGCACATCCACGTCCGCCGCGAGTGCCGCAATAATCATGATTTTTTGCCGGTTGCCTTTGGAATATGCGCGTATTCGTTTGGTGGGGTCGAAAGCGAACCGCTCAATTAGTTCAGCCCGTCGTTTTGGGTTATCTCCATGGGTCCGATCCCGTAACCGTGCCAGTGTTGTGAGTGCCTGCCCGCCAGTCAGATGTGGCCATAATGCGACATCGCCGGGTATATACGCGACACGACGCGTTGCCACGGCTGGATTGCGTACAGGATCTTGCCCCAGTAATTTGATCGACCCAGCATCTGGCCGTATTAATCCAAGCAGTGCTCGAATTGTTGTGGATTTTCCGGCACCATTGGGGCCTAGAAATCCATGCACGGTTCCTGTTCTCACTTCTAAATTAAGTGTATCGACGGCCGCGACCGTACCGTATCGCTTGGTTAGTCCCACGATTTCAATCGGTTGAGTGTTCATAGTTTTGATTGAAACCTGTGACGTTACGTCCTAGTCAAGAGGCTCTTTCAATTGTGCACAATAAATCTTGCTTGTTTGCAGCAAGTCGTAGTCACTTCGCTAGGGTGTGCGCCTAACCTTATGAGTATGCGCCCGCTTTATACAGTCCAACAGGTTCGTGAAGCTGAAGCTCCGTTACTGGCGGCTCAGGAAACTCCAGACGAGCTGATGCGTAAAGCCGCCCATCAGGTTGCGCTTGCTGCGCGGCAGATGCTTGGTGGTACGTTTGGCCGGATTTTAGTATTGGCTGGTTCTGGGGGTAATGGTGGCGATGCACTCTATGCAGCTACGGAGTTAAAGGTAGCTTCATTGGAGGCTGTATTGATGGGGGGTCGTGTGCATCAGCCTGCATTAGCCGCTTTTGAAGCAGCCGGTGGAGTCGTTGTGGAAAAGCCGCTAGGGGAGTATTCCCTGGTGATTGATGGTATTACGGGGATTGGGGGCACTGGGGCATTGCGTGATTGGGCAGCCGGAATTTTGGCTGAGGTGGATGCGCCGATTTTATCGGTTGACATTCCTTCTGGTGTGGATGCTGATACTGGCGCTACGCATGGTGCTCATGTGCGGGCGCAGCGCACTATTACCTTTAGTGGTTTGCGCTATGCGCATGCGTTTTCGTCTGCGTGCGGGGAGGTGCAAGTAGCGGATATTGGTTTGGATTTTCCGCCAGCGAAGGCGTTTTTATGGAACGCGCTGCAAGATAGTATTCCGCTGCAGCTGGAGCCCCGGGAATCAGATGATAAGTATAGCGGTGGAGTCGTTGGCATTTGTGCTGGTAGTGAGCAATATCCTGGTGCTGGTGTATTGTGTGCTTCGGCTGCTGTGCATGCCACTCCAAGCATGGTTCGATTCATTGGAACCTCTGTTCCAATGCCGGAGATTGTGCCGCACCCCTCGGTTTGGGAGGCTGGCCGGGTGCAGGCTTGGGTGTATGGTCCAGGACGGGGAGATGCTGATGAATTGGCGGAGCTATTGGGGCGCCCAGAACCATTATTAATCGATGCCACAGGTTTGACTGTGCTTGCCAAAAACCCAGAGTTGCGGGAGCAGTTAAAGCAGCGTCAGGCTGCTACAGTGCTTACTCCTCATGTGGGGGAATTTGTGCAGTTGGTGGAAGGGTTTAAGTTGCCGGTAAATCTGGAAAATTGGGTGGTTTCGGCGGAGCAGCTTGCTGCACATACGGGGACGACAGTGCTATTAAAGGGGCGGCGCACTGTGATTACAAATGCACAAGATCCCACGAATATTGTTGATTTGGGGAGTTCATGGGCGGCAACGCCAGGATCTGGGGATGTGTTGTCTGGGCTGGCGGGGGCGTGGTTGGCTACGCCGTATCTTGCTGAATTTGGGTCGGTTAAGTTGATTACGCTTGCGGCAATGATTCATGGGCAGGCCGCAGAGATGGCGGCCCGCACTGCATATGGGTATGCGCCGACGTCAGCATCCTTGATTTTGGATGCGATTCGCCCGGCTACTGCTCGGGTATGTGGTTTCGCTGGATAAAGGCGAAGGCCGCAAACCCTAAGAATGTGCAAAAGAAGAGTATTTGTGCAAATGCTAGTAGTTCTGCTACGCCGATCTTTAACATTACTCTCACCCCGTTTCGAGTTTGATGACACCTCCATCATACGTGCTTGCAGGAGTTTTTGACTAGCATTGTGTTGCCGCAATCGGGGGTTACTAAGCATGGCGTGTGCTCATGCTCGTGGCAGAATACGTAGATATGGATTTGCTCACCTCGGTTATTGATCTTGATGCCATCGCGCACAATACTCGCCTGCTAAAACGGCATGCTGGTAGTGCGCAGCTTATGGGTGTATTAAAAGCAGATGGGTATAATCACGGCGCACTCGAAGTAGCACGAGTTATGGCTGGTGCCGGGGCTGATCAGTTTGGAGTGGCTACATTGGGGGAGGCATTGGCGTTGCGCGGTGGGGGCGTCGATAAGCCGATTTTGGCGTGGATTTGGGATGCAGCTGCAGACCTCAACCCTGTGCTCGATGCCGGCATTGAATTAGGCCTTCCCAGTATTGCCCATGTTGAACGGGTATGCGCACTAGGGCGGCCTGCGCGAGTATCCCTGAAATTAGATACGGGGTTGGGCCGTTCAGGTTTAGTTGAGGATGATTGGGGCAAAGCCTTCACATTGCTTCGCGACGCCCCAAACCTTACCCTCACCGGCTTATTTACGCACTTTGCGTGCGCCGACGAAGTGGAAAACCCCCACAATAACCTACAAATCGAACGCTTCCGTAAGGCGATTCGGCGTGCCCGTGAGTTCGGCCTGGAAGTCCCGATAAACCATATGGCGAATTCCGCTGGGCTACTTATGCATCCTGATTCCCATTTCCAATTGGTGCGTCCCGGGATCGCCCTTTATGGATTAAGTCCCATTGCTGGCCAACAATTTGATCTTCGGCCAGCAATGTCCTGGATAGCGCGAGTGACAGTGGTCAAAAAGCTCCGCGCTGGTGAGGGCGTAAGTTACGGTCTTTCCTGGCATGCCCCCGAAGACGGTTTTGTGGCGATTGTCCCCTGCGGTTATGCCGATGGTTTGCCCAGGGCATTACAAGAGAAAATCACAGTAGTAATCAATGGGCGCCCATACCCTCAGGTAGGCAGGGTATGTATGGACCAAATCGTTGTGTGGTTGGATAAGGATACTGTTCCACAAGGAGCGCAAGCCATACTATTCGGCCCTGGGCATAACGGAGAAATGACCGCAGATACCATTGCCACCGCATTGGGCACAATTAACTACGAGGTAGTTTGCAGCCCCCGCGGGCGAACAAATCGAACCTATATTGGAGGTGCCTTATGAACGCAATAACTCGGCGCCTGGAAACCGCCGCTGATACCCAAGCATTAGGCGAGGAAATCGGCCGCACTTTAACTGCGGGCGACCTGGTTATTCTCGATGGCCCTCTTGGTGCCGGAAAAACCACCTTTACACAAGGACTCGCGCGGGGCCTACAAGTAAAAGGCCGAGTAACCTCCCCAACATTTGTGATTGCCCGAGAGCACCGGTCCCTGGTAGGCGGCCCAACACTTATTCACGTAGACCTTTACCGACTCCTCGACGAAGACGCAACCGGCACCACAGACCCCTTAGGCGCATTAGATTCCTTAGATTTAGATACTGATCTCACACATGCAGTAGTAGTGGCGGAATGGGGTGGTGGGATTGTCGAACAGATCGCCGCACGTTGCTTAAAAGTGTCGTTCGACCGAGAAACTGCCGTACTGGAAGACCCCAATTCGGAAGCACGCCTGATTTCTTGGGAGTGGTTGTCTTAGGTCCGGCTTGATCTCTTGGGAGTGGCTACGTTGGGGGGTTAGGCTGTATCTCGTGCTAGTTCTTGCAATTGATACATCCACTTCAACCATTGTTACTGGTGTAGTGCGCGATGGTTCTACACTTGCAGAGCGGATCCTTGTGGATTCTGGTCTGCACAATGAGGAACTTATCCCGCGCATTCAGGAAGTATTGCAGGAGGCAAACCTTACGTTCGCTGATCTTGATGCGGTTGTTGTTGGGTGTGGCCCCGGCTTGTTTACTGGCTTACGCGTTGGCATGGCTACTGCCGCCGCTCTGGGGGATGCCCTCCATATTCCCGTACACGGTGTTTGTTCCCTCGACGCCATTGCCCAGCGTATCGACGCCCCGACAGCCCTGGTCACCATAGACGCCAGGCGCCGCGAGGTGTTTTGGGCTCGATATACCGAAGGGACTCGTACCCAAGGTCCCGAAGTTGCAGCACCACAAAGCCTTACTGAAAATGCAGACGTAGTGAATGTGCCCGAACACCTTTCCGATTTAATCCCAGCGCAAGGACGCCGAACATATCTTCACCCCACACCTGCGGCGCTTATTGCATGTGCGGATTTCCAATCTCCAGCGGAGCCTTTAAAGGCTTTATATCTTCGTCGCCCCGATGTGAAAGAACCCAAGCCAAAACCCAAGAGCCCTGCGGTTCCTGATGTGGAGCTACGCTAATGGAGATGCGCCGTTTAGCCGCACATGATGCACCTGCTTGCGGCGACCTAGAACTAATTCTTTTCCCCGAAGATTCCCCCTGGCCCGCCAACGCTTTCGAAGCAGAGTTCCGCAGTCCGTTCAATTTTTATATCGGATTATTTGACCCCGAACTCATAGGCTATGCGGGGCTTGCAATGCTAGGTCCTTCAAGTAATCCTGAATTTGAAATTCATACCATTGGAGTAACCCCAGAACGTCAAGGCGAAGGCTTGGGAAGACTTCTTATGGACCAATTAATCGCCGCAGCCGATAACTATGGTGGCCCGATTTACTTGGAAGTCCGAACAGATAATGAACCCGCTATTGGCTTATATAAAAGCTATGGGTTTACCATTACTGGCACCCGAAAACACTACTATCAGCCCTCCGGGGCAGATGCATTTAGCATGAAACGAGAAGGCCGTAATGAATAGCGCAATCGTCCTTGGCGTGGAATCTTCCTGCGATGAAACAGGCGTGGGGATCGTACGTGTGAGCTGGGATGATACTTCCGACCCCACGTTTGAAATCCTGGCTGATGTGGTGGCTAGCTCCATGGATCAACATGCTCGTTTTGGTGGTGTTATCCCTGAAATCGCCTCACGAGCCCATCTTGAGCAAATTGTCCCCGTAATGCGCGCAGCACTCGCTGAAGCTGGCGTAGAGAAACCCGATGTTGTTGCTGCAACTGTTGGCCCGGGTCTCGCTGGCGCGTTACTCGTAGGTGCGAGCGCTGCCAAAGGATACGCTGCTGCCTGGAATGTACCTTTTTACGGAATCAACCATTTAGGCGGACACGTTGCTGTGGCGAATCTTGAAGGTGAACCATTGCCTCACGCTATTGCGTTATTAGTCTCCGGTGGGCACACCCAATTGCTTGAATTAAATGGCACTGACATGCGAGAGCTTGGCTCCACGCTTGACGACGCCGCGGGCGAGGCCTACGACAAAGTGGCACGTTTGCTGCGTTTAGGATATCCAGGCGGGCCGATCGTGGATACGCTTGCCCATCGCGGTAACCCAACAATCGATTTCCCGCGCGGCCTAGCCAAAAAAACCGACTCCCGTTATGACTTCTCATTCTCTGGCGTAAAAACAGCAGTAGCCCGCTACATCGAAGCCGCCGAACGCAAAGGCGAAGTAATCTCCGTAGAAGACGTGTGCGCTTCCTTCCAAGAAGCCGTCTGCGACGTACTTACGTTCAAAGCAATCCGCGCTTGCAAAGACACTGGTGCCAAAGTCTTGCTCCTTGGTGGCGGTGTCGCTGCAAACTCCCGACTCCGTGAACTTGCCGCAGAACGCTGCGCCAAGGAAAACATCGAGCTGAGGGTCCCATCACCAAAACTTTGCACTGACAATGGGGTAATGATCGCAACTTTCGGTGCCCAACTCCTAGCTAGTGGAGCAAAGCCATCACCCCTTACCATCGGTTGCGACCCTTCCCTTGAAGTAGAAACCCAACAAATTAATGCTTGAACAGTCAGTTTCTTAAACTGAGCCCCTTAGGTGTTGAGGGCTGATCAGCCTATCAACCTCGGGTTTGGGGTGGTGGGTGATATAAAATTGCCATCTTTTTTAAAAAGTTGCCCTTTTTGTATCATTGACCTCTGTAAAACCCCAGGTCAGAAAATAGCGAATGGTACAAAATGGAGGGGTTTTTAAAAAAGTTGTATATTTTGTAACAAATGTACACAATGCAAAACTTTTATTTAAGCCTTTGGCCTAGGGCAACCTACTAAAAACATTGCCAGGAATAAAACACGTGACTAAAATCCTTTCGCTCCAAATCCGGTGATGAAATAAAGAAGTGCCCAACACCAGCGTCGCCCCAACTGATTTTTACCTGGGAATCGGGGGTATCTTCGCTATCAATTTGTAGCAGGAGCTCTAATGATGGGTCGTTTCGCGGATCATCCTGTATAAAGAGAGGCCAGCCTCCTGCGTAAATGTGACGCCCTTCATGGGTCATGCTGTCCCAAATTTCAGCTTCTGAAATCCCTGCTTTTTCGGCGGCCAATATAAACTGCTCATCATTAACTGAGGGAAGCTGTTCGTATGGTTTTCCGGTTACTTCGAAATAGCCATTTCGGATAGGGGTGGCGATTTCTGCATGGTGGTAGGCAAGTTTGGCATTCGCATATTCCTGCTCAGGCATCAACCGAACTACTGAGCCTTTGGATTTCTGATTGGCGCTTGTGTCAAGTCCAAAGACACTGTCGTCGCCAACGAAAAATTGCAGTAAGCCAGAATTTGGAAAGTTTGTTCGTTCGGGTAGTTGGGCAAGATTTAGTTGCGCAAGATGAATCAGCGGTCGTTCGCATTGGTCCGTTGGCCATGGAAAATTTTTTGATATTAACGCAGCCCCACCTAATCTCGAATTTTGCGGGGTAGTTTTTACTGCTTGGCACATCTTTTCCGGCATAGCTATCCGCGGCGTAAGCTGAAGTGCCGTGGTTAATCGAAATTGAGTTTTAAAAAACGATGCGTGGTGTTGTAAGTGTTTCGGGATTTTATCTCGTAGCGGTTGAGGGTGCATTTTTAATTTTATTCCCTTAAGCTCTAGTGTGCTCTCGTATTGGGTGCAATCGTGTGGGGACTAGAAACACCACGCAAACTTGCTGCTAAAGTTACCGTGTGAACATTTAGGAGTTGGTGTTGGCTAGATTGCAAGTGCCGTATGTATTTACGCTGGAAGATGCCCGTACTTCCGGATTACGTAAAGATGAGGTTTATGAACTCGTGTCCATGGGCGTTATTCATCGTATTGGGCGTGGAGTTTACGAGCAAGATGGGGTTTTACCTAGTGAAACCTCAATTCCAATAGGGGTAAGTTTGGTTCGCCCGGAGGCAACTTTATGTTTGCAAAGTGCCTTAGCATTTCACGGTTTATTGGATAAAACCCCTGAACGGCATCATATTTCCGTCCCGCGCGGGATGCGTTTTCCTGCTGGTTTTCAAACTGTGGATTGGCATAGTTTTGATCGTTCCACCTATGATTTTGGGCGCGAAATGCATAGTGCTGAAGGTGATTTGCAATTCGCGGTATATGATCCGCAGCGTACGCTTCTCGATTGCTTCCGCCTATTGCATATTCTGGGCGAAGAGACCGCCATGCAGGCACTTCGCGCTTGGTCGGAGGAAAGGGATAATTCCCTGGATGAGTTGCGCACGCTAGCTCAGCATCTCCCCGGCGTGGAATGGAAGCTAATACCGGCGATTTCAGAAATAGAATCTATATAGCCGCCATTCTGAGCTTAGGGAGACTAAGTTGGGTGCATTCACTAACAAAAATAAGATTTACGACGCCCACGTCCGCAACCTTGAGCGAAGTGTTTTGCCTCAGCCTGTCGCCGGGTTAGTAGCAATCCCAGGTATATAGCACGTTCTCAAAATTTAATTCTGCGAGGTCATCGGCGGTAATAAAAAAGTTAGCTACCCCCATATCTCCCCACATGATTGAAACCGAATCGCTGGAATAAGTGCTGTCTATCTGAAGCAAGAGTTCATACTTTGCGGGGTCTTTTCGTAAGTCGTTTTGCGTAAAGAATGCCCAGCCTTTACCAAAAATATGTTTGGGCACTTCGAGCTCTTCGTATTCTTCCCAAATATCATCGAAAAAATCGACGCCGTGTTGTTCCGCAATTTTTTCGGCTTCAGCGTCCACAATCGTCATGTATTGGTCAAAGCGTTTTGCATTGACTTCAAAATACCCGCCATCAATACAATCGGCTTGTGTTTCTATCCCACCTTCAGCACGGACATTCGAGTCCAATGCTTGAAGGTCGGTCGCAGGAATGTATCGAACCTTACGATGTTTTGGTGAATCCAGGTTCTCTGGATAGTCATCCCAGTTCATTCCGTAATCACCATCATTTGCAATAAAGAACTGTAGTAATCCCTCTGTTGGGTAGCCTTCTCGTTCGGGAACTTCTGCGAGATTTATTTGAGCCAGATGCAGGAAGGGTTTTCCGTTAGGCGCGATTGGCCAGGGCCAGCTATCACTTACAAAAGCTGGGCCTCCGATACGTGAACCACTGGGCGAAGCGGAAATTTTTGACCCCGGCTTTACTTCGACTGGCGTTAATATCAGTGCGGTGGTCTGCCGTATATGAGTCTCCAAAAAATCTTGGTACTTTGTAATGCTCTCTGGCAGCGGGAATTTCAGTATTTCTGTCATGGATTCGCTTTTCTGTTCAGGATTTAACAGCAATCCCAAGTGTAAAACACCTGGGAAAAATCAAGTTTTGCAAGGTCATTCGGGTGGATAAAGAAATTCGCGACTCCTGCGTCGCCAAACATAATTTCAATTGGTTGATCAGCTTCGAGAGTCGAGTCAATTTGCAAGAGCAATTCCAACCCAGATTTCGCTAGATTGCTGTCATATCTGGGGTCTTCCTGTGTGAAATATGCCCAACCACCACCAAAAATATTATTTGGTTGATTTAAGTCCCAGATACCGTACTCCAAGCTTTGGCTATCTTCCGGGAAACCTTTTTCCGGAAATTGATAATCTGACGGCAGTGGGAACTGATCAAAAAGTTGCCCTTCTACTTCAAAGTATCCATCCCCATAAATCGCATCACTTTGATTTTCTAGGGTGCCTTCTAATCGACTGTTTTCTAATTCAGTTGCTGGGAGATAGCGGACCAGATTCCCGCCGTGGTCAATGCCAAAAGCTTCATCGTCAGCGTGGAAAAACTGCAATAATCCGTCTGTCGGATAACCTTCCCGAATGGGCATTTCAGCGAGATTAATCTGCGCCAAATGCATCATAGCTTTGTCTCTTGTGTCCAGCGGCCAAGGATGGTTATCCGTTACGACTGCTGGCCCACCGATGCGTGAACCAGTCGGATTAGCCTTTGCTTTGGTAGGAACTGAGTCTCTATCGTCAACCACCACAGGAGAAAGATGCAGCAGTGTAGTCCTGCGTGTATTTGATTCAAGAAAAGCGCGGTACGGTTCGAACTTTTGCGGGATTTCCGCTTGAAAAGTTGAAGTAAACGTCATGCCGTGCATGTTACAGCCAGAGCTTTAATCACACTCTGGCAGTTTAGAACATGTTTACTATCTTCTTTATTTGCTCGACTCTGTTGGACATTAATAAGAATCCCAGTAATACAGAACATTTTTAAAATTCCAGGCTTGCAGGTCTTCGAGTGGCATCAGGAAGTTCGCAATTCCGGAATCGCCCCATGCCATCTTCACATTAGTAGTGCGTTCTCGAATGGGTAGCAACGTGAGTAAGGTGTGGTTATAAAAACTCAGCTGAGCTTGATCTTCTTGGGCAAACTTTGCCCATCCGCCGCCGAAAATTGCCTTTGGGCCAGCGTGGACACGCTCGTCTAAATCGGAAGTAAGTGCGTCTTCAAACAACAGGCCGTGTTGGACTAAGTCATTATAGAACGTTATGTCGGATGGACTTGGGTATTGTTCGTAGATAACAGGGGCGACTCGAAAGTAACCATTCTGAATGCTTTTTGCCTGGGTTCGTAAACCACCTTCAAGTCTTCCATTCTCGTATTCGCTGGCCGGAATGTACCGAACTTCCCGGTTGTGGGGGTTCGCATAGTTAGTTGGCGGTAGAAAGTCATCGTCATCGATTCCGTAATAGCCGTGGTCTGCGATAAAAAACTGGAGCAGTCCGTCCTTTTTGTAATAGGGGCGTGGTGGTATTTCCGAAAGATTTATCTGTGCAACAAATTGCATTCTTTTCCCATGCCGGTCACGAGGCCAAGGGTTCTCGGGGGTAATGAATGCTGCTCCTCCAATCCGGCTACCCGTTGGATTTGCTGTAATTTGCCGTGGAATATGGTTCAGCATGTGGATCGGTACACCACGGGTCATGAGTCCAACTGGTCGCAATATGTAGTTTTTTAGAAAGCTTCGGTGCTTTGCCATGCTATCTGTAAGGGGTGTGCTCAGTAGGGGGTGTGCTTTCATGTGGACTACGGTACTTAGGGCAGGGTTTTGTTGTGGATGTTTTACCCCCAGGGTGTCGTTCTGTCTTTGTAGCTGTTTCGCCCACATGGTCGATATGAAACTATATATACTTTGTTTCGGCGTGACTTTGAAAAGTGTCTTTGGTGGTTTAGATCGGCAGAACTTGTGCTTCCAAATCCCTCGAAATTCAGGCAGATTTTACACGCCCCAGCAGCCGATAAGGCAGATTTCGCGTCGCCTACAATCTGCAGCCCTGTTTTCCCAGCTCACACCCCCGGAACCAAAGCTCGAAATGTAAATCTGCCTTTTCGCCCGTCCCGCCCGCCCCATCCGTCCCACCTGCCCCAGCTGCCCGGACCACCCACGCGCCCGCCCGACCATAAATCAAGCCACGCGACCTAGTGGGCGGCCTAGCAATCGGCGGCGTTTATGCTGCGTACCTTGAAGGCTGGCACTCTCGAGGGTAGAGTGCCAGTGAGGTTGTCTGACACACAGTTGTTCACCCGCGACGACGGCTGTGCTGGGAGTTGCAACCGGCACATATTCAACTGCTTTCACAATGGAGGAATTCATCGTGGCGAAAGTCAACATTAAGCCGCTTGAGGATAAGATCCTCGTCCAGATTATCGAGGCTGAGACGGTTACTGCGTCTGGTCTGCATCTTCCGGATTCTGCGAAGGAGAAGCCGCAGGAAGCGACTGTTATTGCCGTGGGTGCTGGTCGTTTTGACGAAGATGGCGACCGGGTCCCTATGGATGTTAAAGAAGGGGACGTTGTTATTTTCTCCAAGTACGGTGGCACCGAGATTAAGTACGAGGGTGAGGAGTACTTGATTCTTTCTCAGCGTGACGTGCTTGCTGTTATTGAGAAGTAACTATGGCAAAACTTATTGCTTTTAATGAGGAAGCCCGGAAGGGCATTCAGGCTGGTGTGGATACGCTGGCTGATGCAGTGAAGGTGACGCTTGGCCCTCGAGGTCGTTATGTTGTGTTGGACAAGCCGTTTGGGGGTCCTACTGTCACAAATGATGGTGTCACTATCGCCCGCGATATTGATGTTGAGGATCCTTTTGAGAACCTTGGCGCGCAGTTGGTGAAGTCTGTTGCCGTAAAGACCAATGATATTGCTGGCGATGGCACCACTACCGCGACGCTACTTGCGCAGGCTTTGATTCATGAGGGGCTGCGCAATGTTGCTGCTGGTGCGAATCCGGTGGCGCTGAATAAGGGAATTGAGGCGGGTGCTGAGCGCACAGTTGAGCTGCTGTTAGAGCGGGCGACTGAGGTTTCTAGTGCTCGTGATATTGCCAATGTGGCTACTGTGTCGTCACGCGATCCGGAGATCGGCGATATGGTCGCAGCAGCTATGGAGAAGGTTGGCAAGGACGGCGTCGTTACGGTTGAGGAGTCGCAGTCGCTGGAGACTACCCTTGATATTACCGAGGGTGTTTCCTTTGATAAGGGTTTCTTGTCGCCGTATTTTATTACTGATATTGATGCTCAAAAGGCAGTGCTTGACGACGCCCTCGTCCTGCTTGTCCGTAATAAGATTTCTTCATTGCCAGACTTTTTGCCGGTGCTTGAGAAAATTGTGGAATCCGGCAAGCAAGTGCTGATTATTGCGGAAGATATCGAGGGTGAACCGCTGCAAATGCTGGTGGTTAATTCGATCCGTAAGACGCTGAAAGTTGTGGCGGTAAAGTCGCCTTACTTCGGGGATCGTCGTAAAGCATTTATGGATGACCTTGCTGTGGTTACCGCAGCTACCGTTGTTGACCCTGAGGTTGGCGTCAATCTTCATGAGGTCGGCATGGATGCGTTTGGCGCGGCTCGCCGTATTACGGTGACCAAAGACCGTACTGTGATTGTCGACGGCGCTGGCACCGCTGAAGCACTTGAGCATAGGCGTAACCAAATCCGGCGTGAAATTGAAAAGACGGACTCTTCCTGGGATAAGGAAAAGGCCGAAGAACGCCTGGCAAAACTTTCGGGTGGCATTGCCGTAATTAAAGTGGGCGCTGCTACAGAAACCGAAGTTGGGGAGCGCAAACTCCGTGTGGAGGATGCTATTAATGCCGCAAAGGCTGCTGCCCAGGAAGGTGTGATTGCTGGCGGCGGTTCGGCCTTGGTTCAAATCGCCCAAGAGATCACTAAGTTCGCTGATCGGTTCGATGGAGATGAGCGTATTGGTGTACTTGCTCTTGCCCGCGCATTAGCAAAGCCTTGCTACTGGATTGCTGATAATGCTGGCATCGATGGCGCCGTAGTAGTCGCACGGACCGCTGAATTGCCCAATGGTGAAGGCTTTAATGCCGCAAACCTGGAATACGGCAATCTTATTGAACAGGGCATTATCGACCCCGTAAAGGTGACTCACTCAGCAGTTGTAAATGCGACCTCTGTGGCCCGCATGGTACTGACAACCGAAGCTTCCATTGTGGACAAGCCAGAGGAACCAGCACCCGCAACTGGGGGACATGGACATCACCATCACTAATTGATTTTCACTCCGAAAGCTCGCTACTTTTGCAAACCTCACTTTAATGAGGTGTACCAAAGTAGCGAGTTTTTGCACTTTGTAGCACTATTGCGATGACGTCAGAAAATGGGGTTGTGCACTACTTATACTTTAGATGCAGGGGCTTTACACTTAAAGGGAACCTGAGACACCGCGGGTTTCATTTCGCGGTACGATTGGGCCTTGTCATGTTTTAAAACGTCGCATACCTGAAGGAAGGGGTTCGCCGGTGAGTGAGTCTGAGGCTGAGCTTGCTGAGCTTGTGCCACTTGCTGCTGAGGGTGACCGGAGGGCCCTGCAACGCATTATGCAAATTATCCACCCTCAGGTGCTCCGATACGCTCGCGCACGCTTAGGCGGCGGTCGTCATCCTACCCCGGAGGATGTAGCACAAGAGATATGTCTTGCGGTGTCCACTTCTGTGGGTTCCTACGTAGATCGTGGTCGACCTTTTATGGCCTTTGTCTATGGGATCGCTTCCAATAAAGTTGCCGATGCACACCGAAGTTTTCATAGGGATTTGTCTAACCCGACTGAAGAGCTCCCTGAGCAATCAGTTGAGCACGACACACCTGAAGAATATGCAATGGTCAGCGATGGAAGTAACAGAGTACGGCAACTTCTCGATGATTTAAGTGACAAGTCTCGCGACATTATTATTTTGCGTGTATTTGTCGGATTATCTGCAGAAGAAACTGCAGATATTGTTGGAAGTACCCCTGGTGCGGTTCGTGTTGCACAACATCGTGCGCTCGCTTCGCTCCGAAAGCAATTGGAAAACGTGGGAGAGCGTAGATGAACAATCTTCGCGGTGTCGAAGACTCAGGCGCGGAAGAGTATCAAGACGAACTGGTGCTCGCAGATGACGCGTTCTTGGATGACTTGGCTCGTGGATTGGACCCGTCAGACGGCAGTGATGAGCTGGCAGGGCTTCTCCTGGGTTTAAAGGCCGAGGTAGACGCGCCAATGCCGCCTGCACCGGTACTTTCCGATGCGCCTACAACAATGATGCCACCATTAAGGGATGTGGTTTTAGATCGCGAAAATCCGCCTGCACCGACTACCGAACTAGAGTTTGAAGACTCTGAAAACTCTGAGGAAGTAGCGGAAGTTATTGATCTTTCTTCACGGCGTAAAAAGCGTAGCTTTAGGCAAGCCTTTATACATGGGGTTTTGGGGGCTGCTGCAGCAACACTTGCAATTGCTGGTTCTGGCATTGTTATTTACAATGCGGGTCCAGAATCGCCCCTCTGGCCAGCTCACGTCGCACTATTTAATGATCATGCTGCAGTAGTTGAACTTGCATCCACACTCGAACAAGCAGATGATCTACGTGCCCGTGGTGAGGTTGAACGCGCACTCGAATTATTGGACGAAGCACGCACGATGGCCGCTGATATGCAGGCAAAGCGTAATAGTGAGAATGCATCAGCTGCCACAACTGTGACCGTGACTCAGCAACCGACATCTACCCACTCAACTTCGACGGAGATGCCGGAAGAGCCAGCCCCCGCACCAGCCCCACCTCCGGTTACTGTGACGACTACTGTAACAATCGTGCCGCAGCCTGCGCCGTCATCCCCGCAGCCGCAACCCTCGCAGCCAACTGGATCTGATAACCCAAACCCCAGCCCAGTTGAACCTGCTCAACCTTCCCCAGTCGATCCAGCCCCTCCAGGTGACAATTCAGGGGGGTAATTTATTCGCTGCCCCGCAGTGTGGTATTCCCCTCGATGTGTCTAAAGTGTAGTTAGGAGTCTGAAGTACTGGCAGCTAGGCCATCCAGATAGCCAATGCAATAGTCCCAAGGTACATACCATAAAACACTTGGTTCGGCGCTTGGCTCGTGTACCGCGGCTAGTTCATTATTTAAAATGGCCTGCATATTTGCGGCCATAATATCCCAATCGTAGTAGTGGTTTTCTTCACATTCTTCACAGAAAAATAAGATGCCTTTGATTCCGCGGGGTTCAAGTGCTTGGCGGAATTTGTAGAGCAGATGCAGATCTAATTCAACCTGCAATTGTTCTTCCGGGGTAAGGGGCGGGAATTCTTCTTCATTATCTAAAAAAGAGGCAGGGTCGTTTGGGTCGTTGGCGAATGGGTCTGGGGGCATACGGTCATTAAAGTCCACACTGCCACACTATTGGTCAAGACATTTCTCCGGCAACTATCGGGCCCGTGTAACCCCAGAAAACCCCGAGGTTAATGGGCTTTTATGTCTTTGATTTGAAAAGTTACCTTCTGGGGCCGAAAAGGACTAGGCTTGATGCAACTTAACTTGCCTGCTGTCTGATAAAAAGCACAGGTGAAGTCATGATTTTTCATTGCATCTAGGAGGACGGTTTCAATGACTGAAGTGCGGGTATCTACCGGCGGTGACGACCCAAACAAGGTTGCTCTAGTAGGACTGACATTTGATGATGTATTGCTTTTGCCAGACGCATCAGATGTAATCCCCAGTGAGGTAGATACTTCCAGTCAACTTACCAGGAATATTCGACTTAATATTCCTTTGATTTCCGCTGCAATGGATACGGTCACTGAGGCCCGAATGGCGATTGCCATGTCCCGGCAAGGTGGTATGGGTGTTTTACACCGTAACCTTTCGGTAGAGGATCAAGCTGAACAGGTAGAGCTGGTTAAGCGTTCGGAATCTGGCATGGTTTCTGACCCTGTTGTGTGTTCGCCAAATATGACCATTGGTGAGGTAGATGCATTGTGTGCGCGGTATCGGATTTCGGGCCTCCCGGTCGTTGATGATCAAGGCAAACTAGTTGGCATTTGTACCAACCGTGATATGCGTTTTGAGGCAGACTTCCAGCGCAAAGTTGCGGAAGTTATGACCCCAATGCCGTTGGTTGTAGCTAAGCAAGGCGTGTCTAAGGAAGATGCCTTGAATTTGCTGAGTGCCAATAAGGTGGAAAAGCTGCCGATTGTTGATAACGAGGGCAAACTCGTAGGCCTTATTACGGTGAAGGACTTTGTAAAAACTGAGCAGTATCCGAATGCTTCCAAGGATGCCGCAGGTAGGCTGTTGGTTGGTGCGGGTATTGGCACCGGCGAGGAATCCTGGCAGCGTGCTGGGGCCCTTGTTGATGCGGGCGTCGACGTCCTGGTGGTGGACTCGGCTCACGCGCACTCGCGTGGTGTTCTGGAAATGGTGTCTCGGGTAAAGAAGGAATTCGGTGACCGAATCGACGTTATTGGAGGTAACCTAGCCACCCGTAGTGCAGCTAAAGCCATGATCGAAGCTGGGGCCGACGCCATTAAGGTTGGTATTGGGCCAGGTTCGATTTGCACAACCCGGGTAGTAGCAGGTGTTGGTGCACCGCAGATCACCGCGATTATGGAAGCCGCAGTGGCAGCTCACGCCGCAGGAATCCCGATTATTGCCGATGGCGGTATGCAATTTTCTGGCGATATTGCAAAAGCCTTGGCGGCGGGGGCGTCGACAGTTATGTTGGGATCGCTTCTGGCAGGCACCGCCGAGGCGCCCGGAGACACAGTTACTGTTAATGGAAAGCAATATAAGATGTACCGTGGTATGGGCTCGCTAGGCGCCATGCAAGGTCGTGGTCTCTCTGGGGAAAAACGCTCCTTCTCTAAGGACCGCTATTTCCAATCAGATGTGCGAAGCGAAGAAAAACTCGTGCCAGAAGGTATCGAGGGGCGCGTCCCATTCCGCGGGTCTATCGACGCCATTACACACCAGCTCGTAGGTGGCCTACGCGCCGCCATGGGTTATACAGGATCGGCAACCGTAAGCGACCTGCACCGTGCAAAGTTCGTTCAAATTACGGCTGCTGGGCTGCGTGAATCCCATCCGCATGATATCCAAATGACCGTCGAAGCCCCGAACTACTACCAGCGCTAAGGACCACCTCAATGCGAAATACCGTTGAAATCGGCAAAGGCCGGGAAGCACGCGTGAGCTTCCGGCTCAACGACATTTCAATCGTGCCGAACCGGCGAACACGTTCTTCAAAAGACGTAGACACAACCTGGAATATTGACGCATACTCATTTGAATTCCCGGTAATCTCGCACCCGGCCGACGTGCTCTCATCCCCGGAATTTGTGATCGAAATGGGGCAGCTCGGAGGACTTGGCGTATTGAACGCCGAAGGGCTATGGGGACGATACGCCGACACCGAGGCCGCCTTCGCACAAGCTCATGAAGCCGCTATCGACGAGGATGGACACCACACCTACGGTGCGACCTCTGCCACGGAGAAACTCCAAGAACTGTATGCGGCACCTATTAATGAAGCCCTTCTTACCGAGCGCATCGCGCAAATCAGGGATGCGGGCGTTACTGTAGCCGTACGAGTATCCCCCCAGCGTGCACGCGAAATCGCCCCAGTGGTAATCAAAGCTGGTGCCGAAATCCTAATAATCCAAGGCACATTAATCTCCGCTGAACATGTCGCCGAAGGCGGGGAACCGCTCAACCTCAAAGAATTTATAGGCACCCTAGACATTCCTGTAATTGTCGGCGGGGTTGTTGACTACAACACCGCACTCCACCTTATGCGCTCCGGGGCGGTCGGTGTAATCGTTGGCGGCGGAACGAATACCAACTCCGAAACCCTCGGCATGGACCTACCAATGGCAACCGCACTAGCAGATGCTGCGGCTGCTCGCCGAGACTATCTTGACGAAACTGAAGGCCGATATGTACACATCATCGCCGACGGGGAAATTACCACGTCCGGTGATGTTGCCAAAGCCATTGCTTGTGGTGCCGACGCCGTTATGCTCGGTGCGCCGCTTTCAGCAGCGACCGAAGCCACAGGTGGAGGTATGTACTGGCCTTCAACAGCGGCACACCCACGATTCCCTAGAGGAACCATCGAATGGTCGGCGTACAACTACGATGACAAAGCCACGCCAATCCCTTTGGCTAAAATCTTAAAAGGTCCCTCTACCGACCCGTTCGGACTGCAAGATATCGTTGGCGGATTACGCCGTGCCATGGCAAAAAGCGGTTACACGAACATTAAGAACTTCCAAAAAGTGGAACTTAATGTTATCTACTCCTTTTAGAGGCGCGCCTCCTTTAAGAGTCGTGCCTCCTTTAAAAGTCGCGGTGTGAGCGGGGCATTGAAGGCCCATATTCTGGATTACATTGGGTGCCCCGCTTGTGTGCGGTGCGTTGTTTCTGCTGGTCGCAGGAGCAGGTGATACAAAATGGAGGGGTTTTTTAAAAAGTTGCCCTTTTTGTGTCATTGACCTCTGCAAAACCCCAGGTCAGAAAATAGCGACTGGTACAAAATAGAGGGGTTTTTAAAAAAGTTGCCCTTTTTGTATCACTTGTGGTCCGGGGCACTCTGACAGCCAAGACTCCTTGAAAACACTGTGCAATATAGAAGCATTAGTTTTGTTCGAGAAGTCCAGTGCTTCTACCTCCAGATCGTGCGTTCTGGATCTGGTCAATGGGTTAAGGGTCTGCCTCCGCTGTGCTTTCGAAGGCAGATCCTTGGCAATTACAACTCCTCGATGTTTTAGACCTTTTCGGGCATAGCCGAGGAGTGATGGCTGGTAATCAACCATTGCGTGCCATCCCAACGGTAGGTGAATGTATAGCGAGCTTTGGTCTCTGTGCCGTCTTCGTATTTAAAGGTGTAGAGGCCTGAATCCGTCGCCGTATTGCAATCCGCTTCGATCCAGCGATCGTCGATTGTGCCCACGGGCTTCTTTTCAAGGAAGTGGGCAAAATAATCTTCCTTTTCTGCGGGGGAGAATCGAACTTTATTGGATACTGTGGGGAGCAATACGGAGTCTGGGGCATAGTTTTCCACTACTTTTGCTGGGTCTCCGGTTGCTAATGATTCGTTCCAGCGGTCAAAGGGGGCGGCGATCTCCTCATCGGATTCATTTGCTGCGCACATCTTCATATCTATGATTGCTTCTGGTGAACCGGTTGTTCCCGTTGCAGCAGGTAGTTCGGTATTTGCGTCAGCCTCGGGCATGGCCGAGGAGTGGTGGCTCTTGATCTTCCATTCATCGTTTTCAAGTTCGTAGACGAATGTGTATCGTGCGGCAACCTTGGACCCATCTGCGTAGGTGAAGGTGTAGGTACCTGCGTCGATTGCTCGATTACAGTCCAGTTCAATCCAGCGTTCGTTTACTTGGCCGTCAGGCTTTTTCTCGAGCCAATGCTCGAAATAATCTTGTTTTTCAGCATCGGTTAACCGAACTTTGTTTGAGACTGTGGGGAGTAGGACTGAATCGGAAGCATAGTTTTCTGCGACCTTGGCGGGGTCTCCACTCTTGAGGTCATCGTTCCAACGGTCAAAAAGCGCGCTGATTTCAGTTTCGGTAGTGCTTTTACAGGTGTCGTCGGATGAAGCCTCAGCAGTCACTGTGGTTTTTGCGCGGAAGTGTCTTGCGCATTGGGAGTGGTGGAAGTGTCGCTGCTGCAGGATGCCAGCAATAGTGCTGTAAGGGTGATGCCTCCCAAAGCGAGTGATTTCCTCATGACTGTGCCACTTTCCTTTCCGTGAAATAGCCACAAAATATCGAATAAAAATTCGACTAAACTCGGGTTGTCGAAAACCCATTACGTACTATGCTTTCATTTTCTGTGGCAAAAGGTTGTAAACGTGATAGGTCTCTCAAATCTTTTGTGGTGCACGTTTATCGTATACAATGTTTGTTTTAGAAACTTAAGCTTATGATGAAAATGCGCTGAAATCGTGGGAGCCCTAAAGAAAAATTCAATAATTTGTTCGATTTCAGTGAAATTCGTTTGATTGCGCGAGGGCGCAACTATGCTCCGCCCTCGATGGAGGGAGTGGTGTGCCACGCCTGGGGTTGTTCTGTAGCTTTGTAGCAGCAATATTGAAAAAGTTTTGTATCACACACTTTGGGGATATATATGTGCAAAAAGGCGCTGATTATCGGTTTACTTCTTGTTTCTTTTGGGGCTACAGCCTGCAGTAGCGTACAAGAGACTTCGGGATCCCAATCCACTGTGGAAGAAAGTTCGGTAGCCGCGTCTAATCCTGACCGTAGCTTTATTGGCACTGGGGAAGAAGTAGATGCTCCTGAAGGTTTTGATCCTTTAGGGACTGGGAAAGTATATGAGGGGAGCTACTCAGTGACCGCGGCTCAAGGCAGTGATTTGCGTCCACAGTATGCATCTATAAAAGGGACTGCGTACTTTGATTTGGGTGATTTACAGCCGCTCGAGGATGATCTTAAGGTGGATGTGTTTGTCCAGCAGGGAGGGGTTAGTGTGATTGTGCCAAATGGTGTTCCGGTGAAGATTCAGTGCGCAGAGGCGAGTGGAGAGCACGGCTGCAAAGATCAAAGTTTTCATGAAGGGGGCGAGGGTAAGACATTGACTTTGGTGCTCGATTCTAAGGATGGGCCTGTGGAGGTGGCGGAGCTGCAGCATTAGGGGCGTCGAAAAGGATTCAAAATGGATTTATGGCACACTGCCTAAATCGTTGCAAGTTCGTTATTGGATATTTGTCATTTTTTGCTTAGCGTGAACGAGGGCTGGGGCATTTTGAACTGCGGTTTTATGAGTAATTCTGTGAGTCTGCCCCCAAATAGTGGGACTCAACCTAAGGGTATCTGAAGAAACTTGCGGGCATGTAGTGGAATTTCTGTAGCTTGAGGAAGGCGATACTTCTATAGCGCTTGCGCAGGGAAAGGGATCTGAATGCTAAAGAAGACTTCAACTACAGGCTCGATTATTGCTGCTGCAGCTTTATTGGTAGCGTGCAGCAATACTGCAAGTGAGGTGGAGTCTGCCTTGTCTTCGGCTTCTAGCGCCCAATCGAGCGTAATGTCAAGTGCTGAATCGCAGGCTAATTCCATGATGTCGGAGGCTTCGTCAGTAGCCAATGAAGCTACAGCTGCTGTTGGTGAAGCTGCCAAAGCATTTGAAGGTTTTGGTGCTGAGATTCAATCACCTGAGGGTTTTGATCCGCTGGGAACCGGAAAAATCTACGGTGGCGCCTATAAAGTCACTGCCCACAGCATCGATCAGTTAGAAGAAAACTATGCATCGACAGGTGGTGCTGCTGAATTTGATCTCAGTGGCTTACAGCCGCTTGCGGAAGACCGGACGGTAAATATCTTTGTGCATGAAGGCGATGTAAAGGTTGCGCTTCCATCTATTGTTCCGGTACGTGTGGTATGCAATGCAGGTAATGGCACTGCGGAGTGTAGCCCCGAAACTTATAATCCTGGTGCCACTGGTGGGACATTAACGCTGAATATCGAGACGCATCAGGGTGCAATCGGAGTTAATCAGTAGTATGCAATGCAGTAGAATACATTAGCGTGACTCAGCAGATCCATCGCCCTGTGCTTGTTGTAGATTTCGGGGCTCAATACGCCCAGCTTATTGCCCGTCGTGTGCGTGAGGCGCGCATGTATTCTGAGGTGATCCCTCACACTGCGACTGTTTCGGAAATACAAGCGAAGAATCCGGTTGCGCTTGTACTTTCGGGCGGTCCTTCTTCTGTATATGCGGAAGGGGCGCCAGCTCTAGATCCAGAAATTCTAAATCTAGGGTTGCCGGTATTTGGTATCTGTTATGGGTTCCAGGCGATGACTCATGCTTTAGGGGGAACTGTCTCGCATACTGGTAACCGAGAGTATGGTCGAACAGATCTTTATGTATCTGGGGGTGTGCTGCATAAGGGGTTTGAGCAGACTCACAAGGTTTGGATGAGTCATGGTGATGCGGTGTCTGTAGCGCCAGACGGGTTTGTTGTAACCGCGCAATCGGAGGGTGCTCCTGTTGCTGCATTCGAATGTCAAGAGCGACGAATGGCTGGTGTGCAATATCATCCCGAAGTATTGCATTCACCTCATGGCCAGGAAGTTTTGGTTCGGTTCCTTACAGAAGTTGCAGGTTTAAAACAGGATTGGACACCCGCAAATATTGCCGAAGAGCTTATTGAGGCAGTGCGCGAAAAGGTAGGGGAGCATGGCCGGGCTATTTGTGGTTTGTCTGGTGGTGTTGATTCTGCTGTTGCGGCGGCATTGGTGCAGCGCGCAATTGGTGACCGGCTCACATGCGTGTTTGTGGATCATGGTTTGTTGCGAGCTGGTGAGCGGGAGCAAGTGCAGCAGGATTTTGTGGCTGCCACAGGGGCGAAACTTGTTACAGTTGATGAGCGTGAGGCTTTTTTGGCAAAGCTTGCGGGCGTGACAGATCCGGAGGCAAAGCGAAAGGCTATTGGGGCGGAATTCATTCGCTCGTTTGAGCGTGCGGTTGCCGGAGTGCTTGCCGACGCCCCGGAAGGCTCCAGTGTGGACTTCCTCGTTCAGGGTACTTTGTACCCTGATGTTGTTGAATCTGGTGGTGGCTCAGGAACCGCAAATATTAAAAGCCACCACAATGTTGGTGGTTTGCCAGATGACGTAGAGTTCCAACTTGTGGAGCCATTGCGCCTGCTCTTTAAAGATGAGGTGCGCGCCGTCGGCAAGGAACTTGGGTTGCCAGAAGAAATAGTAAACCGGCAGCCATTCCCTGGGCCGGGGCTAGGTATTCGTATTATTGGTGAAGTTACCGAGCAGCGTCTGGAGACCTTGCGTGCTGCGGACCTGATTGCCCGGACCGAACTCACGAATGCTGGGCTCGATGCCGAAATTTGGCAATGCCCGGTGGTTCTTCTTGCAGATATTCGCTCTGTAGGGGTTCAGGGCGATGGCCGTACATATGGACACCCGATTGTATTGCGGCCGGTGTCCTCCGAGGATGCAATGACTGCAGACTGGACGCGGCTGCCTTATGATGTACTGGAAAAAATCTCTACCCGCATTACAAATGAAGTTCCAGATGTGAACCGAGTGGTACTCGATTGCACATCCAAACCTCCAGGAACTATTGAGTGGGAATAAGCTGAACGTACCTCAGTAATGGTGCTGTTATAGCACCATTGCGGCGGTCCAACCTGCGATCAGTAGGGGAATATTAAAGTGGAGGAAGGTTGGGATAACGGACCCCGTAATATGGTCGTGTTGGCCGTCGGCATTCAGGCCTGCGGTGGGGCCGAGGGTGGAATCGGATGCTGGGGATCCAGCATCTCCAAGGGCGCCAGCGGTACCAATAATAGCGACGGTCGCGAGCGGTGAAAACCCCAGTGAAGTGCATAGCGGCACGTAAATTGCGGCAATAATTGGAAGGGTGGAAAACGAGGATCCGATTCCCATCGTGACAATTAACCCCACAATAAGCATTGCCATTGCTGCTGCGGCTTTACTACCTGCGAACAGTGATGCGGAGGCATCTACAAGCGGAGTGATTTCTCCGGTGGCATTCATAACGGAAGCAAAACCCTGTGCGGAGATCATAATAAAGCCGATGAGTGCCATCATTTTCATGCCGGAGGTGAATACATCGTCAGCCTCGCGCCAATTTACAGCACCCGTAACCATAAAGATACTGAGACCTACAAGCGCGCCAACCAGAAGAGAATTCGCTTGAAGATCCATAGATTGCATAACAACCTGGATGGTAAATGTAGCAACAATGGCAAATAATGCTACGAGGATTTTGTATTTTGAAATTTCATTCGGTGCAGTAGCACTTCCAGCCGTAATTGGAATGTCTTCATAGGTGCGGGGGCGTCGATACGTAACAAAAACGGCGAGCAGCACACCGATAATCATGCCGAATGCGGGGATTCCCATTGCAGTCATAACATTGATATTTGAAACATCCATGCCAGCATCAGCAATATTGCCCAGCAAAATATCGTTAAGGAAGATGCTACCGAAGCCGAGCGGCAAGAACATATATGTGGTCACAAGACCAAAGGTCATAACGCATGCGACCGCTCGACGATCCAATTGAAGCTTATTAAATACGGTAAGCAGCGGTGGAATTAACAAAGGAATAAATGCAATATGGACGGGGATCAAGTTTTGGCTCATAATGGCCATTGCCATAATGCCTAAGACGAGCCCCCATTTCGTGGCGGCGTGTGCTTTGGCATTGAGGCTTTCATTTGTGGAACCAATTTTGGCAATAAGCCAATCAGCAAGCAGGTTTGGTAGCCCGGAAGCCGCCACGGCCATGGCAAAAGCACCTAAAAGTGCATAACTCAATGCGATCATTGCGCCGCCAGACAAGCCTTCCTGGAACGCCACCATTGTGCCATCGAGTCCTAGGCCACCGACCAGGCCACCAACGAGTGCGCCAATAAAAAGCGCCAACACAACATGCACACGCGCAAGCGCAAGTGCAAGCATGACAATTACGGCGAGCAATACAGCATTCATGCATATTAACTTATGTGTAAACCGCCTCACCTCATAATTTCAAGGGGGTGAGGGGGTATATTATTCGGTTGAGTGTGAATTTTTCCTTTGGGGGCTATGTATTTTGGCTGTAGTCCGGGTAGTGCAAAACGTATTACTGGCAAAGATACCTTGAGAAATTAAGTGCCATTATCCTTCAGGGTTTTCCCTGAGAAAACCCTGGAAGTCTTGCTTTGGGGTTGTTGGGTTTTTCTTTGCGTGGAACGATCGGAATTATGCAATCTCCATATCCTACGTTTACGCGCTATCGTCAGGGGCGAGTCGTCGCTGGTGTGGCGAATGGTCTTGCTGGCCACCTCAACGTAGATATACTCGCGGTGCGTTTGGTTTTGATTTTCACAATGCTTTTTGGCGGAATCGGCGCATTGTTTTATGCGCTTGTATGGATTTCCACAAAACTTGAAGATGCACCAACAAGCTTCCAAGGAGGCCAACGGAGATTTGGATCTGTTGTACTTCTATTTGTAGGCGCCTTAGGGGCAATTGGGTCATTTTCACTGTTCACAGGGCTTCAAGGCAGCATTCTTTTAGCATTTATTGCGTTGGGCTTAGGGGCTGTGCTGGCCTGGCAAGCAATGGACCAAGGTGTAGAAGCTTTCGGTTCTTCACGCGGTGTGCTGACTATTTTGGCCGGAGTGTTGCTCTTGGGCTCAGGTGTGGTGCTAGCGCTTTTAAACTGGGATAGTTCTGCTGTATTTATGGCATCAATCGTGTCCGTAGTACTTACGCTAGCAGGGGTACTGGTCCTCGGAATACCAATTTGGCTACGGCTATGGGATGCGCTTTTGGAATCCCGGGCAGAAGCCCGAGCCGAAGCCGAACGTGCCGAGATTGCCTCACGCTTGCATGATTCTGTACTGCAAACATTGGCGCTGATCCAAAAACAAGCTGATGATCCGCAGAAGGTTATTCGGTTAGCGCGTTCCCAAGAGCGTCAATTGCGGCAGTGGCTTTTTGGCTCAGAAAACACTGAACCCAAAACAACATTTACTGCATTGGGAAGGGCCTGTGCTGAAGTTGAAGATTTATTTGGATTACGTATTGTCCCGGTGACTGTAGGGACAGATGTGCCATTAACAGATGAGACTCGATCGGCAGTATTGGCGGCACGGGAATCTATGGTCAATGCAGCAAAGCATGCGAATGTGAACTCCGTAGATGTGTATGCAGAATGTTTTGATGAGGTAGATATTTATATTCGAGATCGGGGCCCAGGGTTTGTAATGGAAGAGATTCCTCAGGATCGACATGGGGTAAGGGATTCGATTATTGGTAGAGTGCAGCGAGTAGGGGGTGAAGTGGTTATTCACTCAAATAATGAGGGCACTGAAGTGCATATTCATGTGCCTAAAGGGGAAGAAAAAACTGAATCAACGGTACTGAATTTTCCCGCAGGATCATTCACACACGGTCGCAATGAAGGCTTAGTATCGTAATATTGCTGTATGTGCACAGTTTTTCTGGTTGATGATCACTCAGTTTTCCGCTCTGGCGTGCGTGCCGAAATTTCGGGAGAGTTAGATATTGTTGGAGAAGCAGGCACGGTAGAGCAAGCTATAACTGGCATTGCGAATACAAAACCAGATGTAGTGCTCCTTGATGTTCATATGCCTGAAGGCGGTGGTCAAGCCGTGATTCGGGGTGTAGATACGCAAGCTAAATTTTTAGCGCTTAGTGTTTCTGATGCCGCTGAAGATGTGATTTCTGTAATACGTGCTGGAGCACGTGGTTATGTAACAAAAACAATTTCTGGACCGCAACTGATTGACGCTGTACATAGAGTCCATGCTGGTGACGCAGTATTTTCGCCTCGGCTTGCGGGCTTTGTGCTTGATGCATTCTGTGCGCCCGACCGAGATGCTGGTACAGGGGTGGTTGATGCTCCTGAAACAGATCAAGCAACCGAAAGCGGGCAG
Organism: Corynebacterium freiburgense; assembly: GCF_030408815.1. Taxonomy (NCBI): domain Bacteria; kingdom Bacillati; phylum Actinomycetota; class Actinomycetes; order Mycobacteriales; family Corynebacteriaceae; genus Corynebacterium; species Corynebacterium freiburgense. Next base: position 478,374 of record NZ_CP047355.1, read on the forward strand.
AAGAGTAATAATGCCGATCCCGTAATCGACGCCCTGACCCGACGGGAATTAGAAGTGCTGCGGCTTCTAGCCCGTGGCTACACATATAAAGAAATAGGCAAGCAATTATTTATCTCTGTGAAAACTGTGGAGACGCACGCTTCGAATGTACTGCGAAAGACGCAGCAATCAAACCGGCATGCGTTAACACGTTGGGCGCAATCACATTCGTTGGATTAATGGAAACGTGATGTAAATATAGTTGGGTGTGTTAATTTGGTTGTTGTGGAATTGCTGAGGAAAGAAAACCGCACCCTAACGCTAGTGTAAAAGCACCAATAATGGTCCAAACCAGCGATGAACTGGCCACTTTTTGACAGGTGTCAATGCATAGTAATGGTTGTGTTTCTATTAGGTGCATGCCCTGGAGGAACCATAGTAAACCTATGGAGGCAAGGATCGCGCCAAAGAATACATGAAGTATTCGTCTGAGAAACCTCATAAGGTAAACTCCTTTTCCTGCTAAAATTTGCAGGCGGTGATCACTTACAGGTGCGATAATATACCGCTGAACAGCGGAGTTGCTATAGGCATTTGTAATTTTGTTTGAAGTGTTACCAAACCTAGTCGGAGTGGTAATCGGTGGAATATTAGGCCTTTTGGAGTAGCTGTGAACTTGCTCGGGAAAGTCTGGAATGTGTCTGGGAAGGCCTAGCCAGGCCTGGGAAAGGCAGATTTGTGTTGTGGGCTTTCGGTTTGGGGGTGTGAGCTGGGGAAATGCGGTGGTGGGTTGTGGGTGATGTGAAATCTGCCTGATTTCGGGGTGGTGGGGTGTCAGATCTGCCTGATTTCGGGGCGGGTTGGCTGGTTTTCCAGTGGTTTGGCTGGCTTTCCGAGCCTTCGGGCCGCTTTCCTGGGTGTTTGATAGACGCACCCTATCAAACTAGTGACGTTTTCATGTCGAGTGTCGCAGATTCCATAAAATCGCCTTTAAAAATGGAATTTGTGACAGCAACCAACATTGCACACAACTGTTGACCTGGGGTTTGTCGCAGATTCCATCAAAACAGCGAAAAAAATGGAATCTGTGACAGGTTCCCTACCTATCGTGTCGCAGATTCCATAAAATCCGCCGAAAAAATGGAATCTGTGACAACATGCCCAACCAGCGCCCCGGGAAGGACCAACTAGCGCCCAACCAGCGCCCAAGAAGGGCCGGCCAGCGCCCAACCAGGCCTAATCAAAAGCAACCCACAAACCCCAACACCAAGGCCAGCGCAAACCCCCAAAACCCCTGTGGGGGTAGTTCTGTTAGGCGGATGTCCTACCCTTCATCCTTGCGTACATCCGTTCGACAAAGGATACTAAGCTATATGTTGGGAACAAATGTTCGATTAGATGACCTTTCGGGAATATCTCAAGCTGAGCGTATTCATGCCTTGCGTGCCTGCATGGAGGCCATAAGTGCACCAGCATTAAATGTGGAGCATGTAGACACGGTTTCCAAGCATGGTGATAATGCCGTAAAATTGCATTCTGAACTGGGAGAAATTATGCCTGGGGGTGGGTTGGCAAGGCGCGCAATTACTATTATGGCAACGTGCCCAATGTTGGTGTTAGAGATTATTGGGGATGTTACTTCTCATGGTGGGCATGTAGGGGTTATTGGCTGGCCCAACCTTTGTTTCGCTCATGTGAGCGAATATCGGGATGCATTTTCCAGGTTGGTTCTAGTGCCAGATCCGGGTTTGGAGCCGCTCGCCATTGCTGCAACATTGGCGGAGGGATTAGATCTAGTGTTCTGTTATTTACCTAATGTAGAGGTCACGCCTTCGCGTGCGCGTCCATTATTGGCAAAGTTGCGCCATGGGAAAGCCGCTGTTGTTCTTCTGGGGGCAGAATGTATATCACCTGCGGCTAGAGTGCATGCTACGTTGGCGGGTTTTTATGGTGTTGGCCAAGGAACGGGTCGTATTCGAACTATAAAAATAAAGGTAGATGTGTATTCCAAAGGGGCACCAATGCGTAGCACCGCAGTGTATATCGGGGCGCCTCTTGCGGTGGATCCGCAACCAATATTGCGGGCAGTGTAGGGGAGTATGGGAAAATGCGTTTTGCAGCATTATGGTTTCCTGATTGGCCGGTGCAGGCTTTAGGGAAACCTGGGGCTTTGGTGGCAATCGAACGGGCTGGGGAAATTCGCGTGTGTAGTCACGCTGCGCGTGGGTTTGAGGTTCGGCGTGGGATGAGGGTGCGGCAGGCTCAAGCGCTTTGTCCACAATTGCAAGTGGTTTCGGAGGATATTTCTCGGGATGCGCAGGTATTTGAGCAGGTAGTTCATAGTTTGGATGCGGTCGTTGCTGGTGTAGAGGTTATGCGCCCCGGATTGGTAGTGGTCGATATTTTGGGGGCTGCACGATATTACGGCGCTGAGGATTCCCTCATAGAGTTGCTTATCGACGCCGCGGCAATGTGCGGCGTTGATTGTTTTGTGGGGGCTGCCGATGAGATCACCACTGCTGTTATTGCGTCTCGGGTATCTGCGATTGTGCCTATTCAGTATTCCCAAGAATTTCTATCTCAACAGCCAGTCAGTGTTCTTCTTGCTGAAGAAGCATTGGGCGTTGATATTGCTACTGTGCAGGTATTACAAAATCTTGGTATCCGCACATTGGGGGATATTGCACACCTTGGGGCGCGTGATATAGCTGCTCGATTTGGTGCGCACGGTATGCATATTTTTCAAATTGCGGTAGCGGATACACAACGTTGTATAGCTCCGAAGTTGGAGGAAGTAACATTCCATACCACATATATTCCCGATGATCCTATTGTTCGTGTGGATACTGCTGCTTTTGTTGCCAGGCAATTAGCCAGTGAACTTCATATGAAGTTGCAACATTATGGTGTGGTGTGCCAGCGGCTATGTATTCAAGCTGAGTTTGCTAATGGAGATATTGTGGAGCGTACTTGGCGTACTCGGAAAGCTCTTTCGGAATCCGGTATGGCAGATCGGGTGAGATGGCAATTGGATGGTTGGCTGACCAACCGTGCGTTAAATGTGGCCGCTGAAGAAGGTGGCATTGTGGCGTTAACGCTTGATCCTGTGGAAGTTTCACTGCCTGAGCATCGTGCTTTGTGGGGAGATGATTGCACTGATGAGCATGTGCAACGAGTGATTGAGCGGGTGCAGTCTACTTTGGGATCGGATAAGGTTTTACAACCGTATTACGCGGGTGGATTGGGGTTGACACAGTGCGTGAAGTTTGTGAGTTATGGCGAGCCTACAGTGGAACAACCTGTGTGGAATGGGGCATTATTGTCTCCCCATCCGGGGTGTTTAGTCACTGGGATTGCGTATCTTTTTGATGAGGCTGGGAATGCTATTTATTTGGATAAAGAATCTTTATTGAGTGCGCCCCCGGCTAGTCTTCGATTTGCGGCAATAAATCTGCATATTACGGCTTGGGCTGGGCCGTGGTTAGCGGGGAGCTGTGCACGCATGCAGGTTGTGGCGGATTCTTATGCGTATGTATTGCGTTGGGAACAGGATGGCCAGTGGCATCTTGAGGCTAGTTACACCTAGTAGGTGGCTACCATAGTTTTTGAGGCCACTGGGTACGGTTTCGGGGTTTTCAGCTATGAGTTATGCAGGATATCTACAACCACTCGCGTGGGGTTTTCCAGTATTTGCACTGAGTATGGTTGGCGTTTGCCTTTAATTCCCACAATAAATTGTGATTGCCCTTCAAAGGTTCCAGCGTCCACAATATCGGTGACCATAGTGGTATTGAGTTCTACTCGGCCGATTTCTGGGTTTGGGATACCAAGTTCAAAGGGGTAGGTAGTACCGGTGATATGGACTTCTAGTGCGGTTTCGCCGGGGACGTCAATGGGGTCTCCGGTGGTGTGTTGGGTAGGTTTATCCGAGTAATCCACTATCCATCCCGGGGTCCCGGAGCCGGTGGCTTCAAAGACGATTCGGTCGAAGCCATTATGACTTGCCGCTCGAACTGAAGTAATAACTATATTGCCTGGTGCTTCTGGTGCATGGGTGCGCGGTTCGAGGGAGGCTTCTCCAAGTGGGGATAGTCCGGCATGACTGGTTGCCGTGGTGGAAGGGTTGCTCGAATGGCTGGTTGAATTGGTATTTTCTGTGGTGCTGGAAAAGCTGGTGGAATTATTGGTATTTGTTGGTATTTCTGGGGCGCAGGCTCCAAGTAGCCCGGCCATAATGCAGGCACTGAACGTACAAGCAAGAAAACCTCGGGGCACGCCGAGGGGGGATCGAGCAGACATATTGTTAGCGTATCTACAAATTGCGAACAATCTAGCTTGCCGGGCCGATTGTAAACGAATTGTTGTAAAACCTCGCTATTGTAGTGACTTATGAGCATCAATACTCGTTGTTCAGCAACTACTCATGAATCGCTTCCGGGTACAGCGAAGACCGGTGGGGTATTTGTGCTGCTAGAACACTTGCACGGTTGGGGGAGGGATGTTTTAGACGGTGATGCTTTTGGTTCAGACCTTACGGCAGATATTAAAGCGCATTTAAAGAAAACGGATTCGCAGCTTCAGTTAATTCGGAAACCGGGGAGATCTGCGGGCCATCAACTGCATAGACGCTTGTATATAGTGTTTTGCGAATTAGGGGTTATTGAAACATTGCTTGTAGAAAGCCCAGCGGCAATTTTACGGCTTGATCTTACTGGCCCTGGACGTAATCGCGCTGAGCTAGTCGAACACCCAATTGCATTGGTATGTACTCATGGAAAACGAGATATGTGTTGTGCATTAAAAGGCAGACCAGTGGCTGCCGCAATGCAAACATGTTTTTTCGGTAATGAAATCTGGGAATCTTCTCATACCAAGGGGCATCGTTTTGCCCCGTCAATGTTACTGTTCCCCTGGGGATATTCATATGGTCGTCTTAATGCGCCAGCCGCCATTGATATGCTTAAGCACGCCACGCTCGGTGAAATGTTTCTCCCAGGCAATCGTGGGCGAGGCGTATTCGATGCCCCCGGCCAAGTTGCGGAGCTTGCCGTAGCCAAATTGCTTCTCGACGCCTCGGAGCCTCTGTCCCCAGGCACGCTTATGGTTGTTGCGGATGGGGAGTTCGCACGAATCGTCGGACACCCCGATGGCCGCAAATGGCGAGTGATGCTAGAAAAACAGCACATCGAAGAAATCATTGCCTCATGCGGAGATGACCCGAAACCCGGGTCATCCTGGGTGGCAGTTGGTATCGAGCAACTACGTCAACATTGAGAGCAAGAACACGCTATCTTGCTTTGCGTCAACACGATGCGTTACCTGCGCAGGTAAATGCAGAATCTTTCCGGGGGTCAAAACCTCTTGGCGCTCTCCAATGCTAAAGACCACTTCACCTTCTAAACACTGCACCGTAATCGGATGTGCACTTCGATGATCTTCCAGTGACTGCCCGGCCTTAAACCTCATGGCAATCAAATTGACACCCTCCGCGCTAAGCAACCGTTGCACCGCAGGGGAATCACCATCGGTGGCGGATGGGGCGTCGATAAGCACATTAAATACATTGGCCTCAGCAGCACGTTGATCCGCGGGCGCACCCATATGAATATCAACCTTTTCGCACACCAATGACACCGCGGCCAAATGCTCTTTATGCTGCGTAAACGTGCGCCTCATCTCCAGCACCCGAGCCCTAGCCTCCGCATCCCGCAGCAGATTCAACATAATCTTGCCCACCCGCGGGCCCTCATCCGCAATCATCTGCTTTGGATCCAATAACCCCATGGGAGCCGTTCGCGCCGCAACCACACGGAACCCCTGAGCCTCCAATAGCTCAGACCACTCCGCTACCGTCAAAGGCCTCGCATTCACCTTAATACTCCGGGCCAAAGCCTTCCGCAGATCATCCGCAGCCTCCTTGGGAAAATCATCTGGCACCAAAGCCAACTCATGAATGGCATACAAACCACCCGGCTCCAAAATCCGCCAGGCCTCTGAAATAATCGCAGCCTTACCCCGCTCACCCTGCATAGTCAACATGGCCTCGCCAATCACAAGATCAGCGGAATTCGCGTCCAACCCAGTGCTATCCGCAGGAGCCTGAACAACCTTTCCCTGGTGGGCAATAGCCAACTCAGTCGCCGCAACCGCCTGAGCATCTGCATCAACACCCACATAGGAAGCGGGCCGACGCTCAAAAATCTCACCCGCAGTCAACCCCAAACCAGGAGCCAACTCTACAACCCGTTTTCCAGTCGGATTCGCAGTATCTACCATCCATGAAGTCAGTTTGCGGCCACCAGGCCGTAAAACCCGCTTACCCAAACGAGCAAGAACCCAATGGCCCTGCAAATGCTTTGCGCCGGACTTTGCCTCATTCTTATGATCGTGCTGATCCGGACGAGCGGAAGTGTTGTCTTGGGGTGTGTTGGAGTCAGGCGTGTTGTCTTGGGGTGTGTTGGAGTCAGGCGTGTTGTCTTGGGGTGTGTTGGAGTCAGGCGTGTTGTCTTGGGGTGTGTTGTCCGGTGTGGTCATTGTAAACATCCTGGTAGTGGGAGGGAATAAACAATGATTCTAATTGTACCCGGAAAACATGCATGAGAAATGCATGTTTTGTGTATGGGGTTAGCGAGCAGGCAGCAAAGCCTTACTTTCCATTGCTTTAGACAACTCAACCGTAAGATAACCGGAATCCTTTGCAGCCTGGATAAAGTTCCAAATAACTACTGCAATGAGTGCTGAGTAAATCAAAATCCCAGTAATTACAAGCACGTAAACTGGTGTAGTAACTACATAATTCCAAAGGAAATGAACCGCAAATGCAAAGAGGAACCAGAATGATGCCACGGACACGCGCCATAGGGTGGAACGCCCCAAAGCAAATAATGCTAACCCAATGCCAAATCCGGTAAAACCAGCAAACATAAGATGAAGTCCAGGCCCAAAAATGGTCCGGCCGATCCACATTAATGTAACCCCAAGTAAATCAGAACTTGGATTTAATAAGGCACCTTCTGATGCATAACTAAAATTCTCATAAACATCAAAACCTGTTCCCACCAGCATGCCGGTGGCCAGGCCATGCCAAGGTCGATTCAATCCACGGAAACTATACAGAATAAGAAGAATCCCAATGGCTTTAGCAATTTCTTCGGGATAACCACCTGCGAATGAAGCCAAAAAATCATCCAAAGAAAGTTTGGCGACCAAGTCCACGATGGGTGGCGCAATGAAAGTGGCCAAACCAATAGATCCGAATGCGCCCCATGCTAAACAGGCGGGCGCCCAAAGGAAATGACAATTCTTTGGCCAAAAGGGCGTGAACCGCAAAACCATCAACACTAATGCGGTGTGAATTATCATAAAAAGCAAATTCGCCCCGGTTGCGGTGAGATCTACAATTAACACCGACAATGAAATTAAAAAGGAAAGTGGAACGGAGAGGAGCAATAAAACACTAAGGAGACTTTTAATAAACTTACTCATGCCGCATCTCCGAGTTCTTCAGCGCCGTGTGGGGAAATAGGAAGGGGAGGTAAACGAGGTGGAGTATCAGCATTATTTCCAGAAGGATCAGGCCGGAACTGTGGTAACTCATCACTATTAGAGAGGCGCTTCCAAATTAAATCAGCCATAATCTCGTAGTTGTTGCCTTGAACCACAGCAACTAAGACTTGGTTTTTATAGTCGCCGGATCCTTCCATGGTAATAACACTTGCCTGGATGATTTTATTATGGATTCCGGCCCGGTAGACATTAGATTTCTCAATTACTTGAGCTTCAAGGCCAGAATTACTAAATGTTGATTGCCGTAACATACGGCGGGTTAACTTCTCCATATTTTCGTCTGATTCCACAACAAAAGAAGTTACAACTGTGCCACTACAATCCCATGTAAGTGCAAATGGACTGTCGATCACAGTTTCACACAGAATTTCTGAATCATCGCCATTATGAATAGGGACTTTCCAATCCAACAAAGGGCCTGAGAGCTCAATCTTTGAAAGCCGGACAGAAGATTCAGGCTCTGGGATTATCAAATTCAAAATGCCAGGCAAAGCAGCAAGGAGCACAAATACCAAAGAAATTACTGCGACTTGCTTACCCTTTGCATCAGGTTTGAGACGATAATCCATGCAGCAAGCTTAGCCGAGAGCTAAAAGACTTGGTTAGCTGAAGGCTTTTATGCTGGGTGGAGATAATCAGTATGAAAATTTGGCGAGGATCCAGACCGCAGCGATGATGTGGATCGCTTCGGTTGTGGACTGCCGGTTACCTGGGGGTTGTCGTTTAATACACCATGTTGTGCACAATTGGTGTGTTTGGCGACAAAACCATGGCTCTAGAGGCTGTTCGGTGACGCTTTTTACACCAATTGGACACAATATGGTGTATTTGGCGACACCCCTAGATCTCCAGGTTGGAATGGGGAATGCGCGCAGATCTCTTATGGCTGACGTTATGGCTGACGTTGTGGCTGACGGGGCTGCTGAGGTTAAGGGAGCTCAACCTGTTACATAGGCTATCGGACGAACCGGCAGATCTTGCAACAACGAAGATAAAAACACAGCTAGTCCAATAGCTTTGGAGCAGTGACATCAAAGGGTTGGCGCAGTAACACCAAGAAAGGAGCCCACCCCCCGATATCAAATGCCCTTTTATCGGCGCATGATTTTTGCGCTGACCCAGTTGCCCAGGAATTGGGCAATTTGCACGATGATAATAATGACGATTGTGGCTACTAGGGTGACTTCCCAGTCGAAGGCTTGGTAGCCGTAGGTGATGGCGAAGTCGCCGAGGCCGCCGCCACCGATATATCCAGCCATTGCAGACATATCTACTACTGCGATAAAGATAAAGGTGTAGCCAAGGATTAATGGGCCGAGTGCTTCGGGGATAATTACGCTGGTAATGATTTTCCAGGGTGAGGCTCCCATTGCGCGTGCTGCTTCAATAACTCCTGGGTCGATGGCCACAAGGTTTTGTTCTACGATGCGGGCGACGCCGAAGGATGCGGCAATAGACATAACAAAGACTGCTGCATCGGTGCCAATGGTCGTGCCAACGAAAGCGCGGGTTACAGGGCCAATGGCGGTGACCAGGATAATAAAGGGGATTGGGCGAACTAGGTTCACTAGGATATTGAGCACCGTGAAGATCGGTTTATTGCTTAATACGCCTTGGGGCCGGGTGGTATAGAGGAGGATTCCAAGGGCTAGACCGATAATGCCGCCTGCCACCATGGTGATGCTCACCATATAAAGTGTGGTCCAGATAGCGTCTTGGAAGCGGTCGCTGAGGCGTGACCAGTCGGCAGCGAGTGTCACGTCAGCTGCGAGTGTGACGGTGTTCATCGTTGGATCTCCTGGACTTCGGTGGTGGCGGATACTGATTGGTAAAACTCTTCGACGGCTTCTTCGGGTCCGGTGAGTCGGACGGTGACTTTGCCAAAGGAGTGTTTTTGTAGGGTGGTCATGCCGCCGTGGACGATGCTGACTCCAACCCCGGCTTGGGTAGCTTTGGCGCTGGCCGCAAAGAATCCGGACTCTTCGGTGAGGGTGATGGTAAAGAGTCTGCCCTGGTGGGCAAGGAGATCGTCGGATTCTACCTGGTCAGGGGTGTTTCGCAGGGAGGTGGAGACGAATCGTTGGGCTACGGCGGTTTGTGGATTGGAGAACACTTCGTAGACAGTGCCGTGTTCAACAACGCGGCCATTTTCCATAACGGCTACACGGTCAGCAATGGAGCGTACTACGTCCATTTCGTGGGTGATTACCACGATGGTGATTCCGAGTTCTTTGTTTACTTTTCGGAGTAGTTTGAGTACTTCGTGTGTGGTTTCAGGGTCGAGGGCGGAGGTGGCTTCGTCGGCAAGGAGAAGTGAGGGGTTATTGGCCAGGGCACGGGCGATGCCTACGCGTTGTTTTTGGCCGCCGGAGAGTTGTTCGGGGTAGTTATTGCCTTTGTCGGCGAGTCCAACAAAGGCAAGGAGTTCGGCGACGCGGCTTTCACGTTGGGACTTTTCGACGCCCGCAAGTTTCAGAGGGTAGGCAACGTTTCCGGCGGCTGTCCTTGAGGAGAATAGATTGAATTGTTGAAAGATCATGCCGATTTTGCTGCGGAGTTTTCGCACTTCGCGTTCAGGCAGGGAAACAATATCCACTCCATCAAGCAGGATCTGCCCCGAGGTTGGGGTGTCCAACCTATTAATCATTCGGACAAGTGTTGATTTGCCAGCTCCGGAATAACCAATGACGCCGAGAATTTCTCCGGGTTCAACGGTGAAGGTTACGTCGTCAAGGGCTTTGGTTTCTTGTTTGGAATTCCGGAAGGTTTTATTGAGATTTCGGAATTCAATGCGGGTGCCTCGGGGCTCGGACACGTTTCTTCCTCATTTCCTTTGGTGGTGTAAACGTTTCGACGCCCCGGGCAGGTGGCGCGCGGGGCGTCGAAAAGCAACAGCATTATTTGAGTGATTCCTCAATGCGGTCCAGGATTTTCTGCAGTTCTTCTGGGGAACGCTTGACTGGAACGGAAGTGCCGCCGGAATCTTCTGCTACAGCATCGAGAACTTCTTGATCGTGCCACAATTCAGCGAGTTTAGCGACCTTAGGATCGTCTTTATCCTTGGCTTTGGTAACGAAAACATTGATAAACGGTTCCGCCGAAGGGGAGGATGGATCATCTTGGTAGATAGCGGAATTGGGGTCGATACCAGCGCGGTCGAGGAAGGAGTTATTAATAATGGCGGGGGTGCCTTCACCATATGCAGTGGTGGTTTGGGCGGCGTCGACAGGCGTGACCTTGACTTTTGATTTGCCTTCGTCAATATCAGCAGGGGAAGGCGTGATAATTCCTTCTTGCTTAAGGGTTAGCAACCCGGCGTCTGCAAGCACATTAATGGCACGGCCCTGGTTGGAAGAATCTTTAGGGATAGAAATGCTTTGGCCTTCGATACCATCTAAACTGTCGTGGTCTTTCCAAAACAGTGCTAGTGGCACAACTTCAGTCGCCCCAACGGGGGTGAGATCATCATTGGAACCAACGTTATATTCCGCGAGGAAAAGTAAATGCTGGAAAAGGTTTACATCAAGTTGGTCTTCGCTGAGTGCGCGGTTTGGAGTGTTGTAATCGCCAAAATTTACGATCTCCAGTTGAATCCCGGCATCATTGGCTTTCTTTTCAAATACTTGCCAAGCTTTTTTGCTGCCATCGGTGGTACCAATACGCACAACCTCATCAGAGCCTGAACCACTTCCACAGGCTACGAGGCTAGAAGCGGCAATAATGGCAGCTGCCGCTAGAGAAGTAAAACGACGAAACGACATTTTCTTAGGTCCTTTAAAAATAGACAGAGCTTTCTGGTTTGCCTGAGTACTCTAACAGGTGGGAGTCAATCTGTACAGCTCGGTCTATTTTTGGTGGTTGCGGCGGGTTTTGGACTACTTCCCATTTGTTGAATTCTTTGACTAACTTTTGTGCAGGGTGGGCCGTGGGGCTTTAACGCCACGTATTTCGCTCGGTTGGTCTGGCGAGGGGCTGGTTTTGGCTTGTTTATGGGGTGGTTTTGGCAGGTGGCCGGTAGGGGTTGTGGTTTGGTTTTTGGCCGGTGGTTTGGTTGTGTGCGTCCGGTGACCTGGGATTTGCTTAGTGCTGGTCGGTCTTTTTGAGGCTGGTTGGGTGTGTTGTCACAGATTCCATTTTTTCGGCTGTTTTTATGGAATCTGCGACACGATAGGTAGGGAACCTGTCACAGATTCCATTTTTTTCGCTGTTTTTATGGAATCTGCGACAAACCCCAGGTCAACGATTGTGTGCAATGTTGGTTGCTGTCACAGATTCCATTTTTTCAGGCGATTTTATGGAATCTGCGACAGTAGGAATGAAAACATCACTAGTTTGATAGGGTGTGCCTATTAAACACCCGGGAAAGCGGCTCGAAGGCTCGGAAAGCCAGCCAAACCACTGGAAAACCAGCCAACCCGCCCCGAAAATCAGGCAGATCTGACACCCCCCACCCTCAAACCAAGAGCCCACAACACAAATCTGCCTGCCCAGACCCTTCCACATCAGTCCCGGGCCTCCCAAACTCACAGCCCTAACTCACAGCCCAAACCTCAGAGCTCCCGACGCACCCCTAAACACCATAGGACAATAAGCCAGTCCAACTTTTGGGGGTAGGCTCAGTTTTCCGGGGGTGTTGCCACGAACCTCCTGCATGCTTGGGCTAGCCTCGTGGTGACCCACAGTGAGGAAGAGTTGAGTTATGGATCGTCGGCAGTTTCTGAAATCAGCAACACTTGGGGCAGCTGGAAGCGTCCTCGCAGGCTGCGGAATGGAAATAGCGAGCTATGAGGCGTTTACAGCGCCGGCTCCTTCAAAAGCTGGTCAGTTGCGGATTGGAGCACTGGGGAACTTAAAAGACACAATCGATCCTGCAACCGCAAGCGGTCCCGCCACCTGGGCCGCAATCTATGCGATTTTTGAATCCCTGGTGATTACTGGTCCGGATGGCCCAGTGTTCCAATTGGCAAAACGCATTGAGCACAATGAAGACGCTACGCTTTGGACTATCTACCTGCGGGATCAAGCTACATATTCGGATGGTAGTGCTGTAAGTGCTTTAGATGTTATTCGGTCGTATAAATATCTTGCAGGAAAAGCACCATTTGCCGGGTTGTTGGAATGCCTAGATTTGGCAAAGAGCAAATCCTTTGATGAAACCACAGCAGTATTGCGGCTGCATGAACCGCGTTTTGATTTTATTGAGACCGTACTAGCTGTAATTAGTCCGGTGTTTAAAAACGGTGATCCAACTTCCCAGGTGGGCTCGGGTCCGTATGTATTGGATGGTGGCAACGCGGAATCTGGTTGGAAATTTAAAGCGAACCAGCATTACCCACCCGCTTGGCGGCTTTCAAATGGGCTGGAAATCCATACGATCAATGATGCGGATAAACGAATCCGTGCATTAAATGCCGGCGATATTGATCTTGCGATTGATGTATCCGCAAATGCGGAGCAACTATTAATGGGGGATGCGGAAATTTGGAATGCTGGGGCGCATGATACTCGTAACCTGGGGTTCTTTTTGCACACGGCTTCTAGTCCGTTTGATTCCCAGGATGCGCGAGAAGCTTTTAAACTCGCCATTGATCGGGAGAAACTCGCTGGGGTGATTTTTGATGGCTATGGCAAACCTGGCAATGATCTTCCGGGGCAGGAATTGCAAGGTTTTCCGCGGGGGTTGCGCAAGAAGCGCGATAAGGATGAGGCAAAGAAGATTTTCGACGCCGCGTCCGTACAGAAACTCACAATTACCACTGCGGAATTGTGTCCAGGAATGAATGATGCGGCGTTTCTTCTAGTGGACCAGTTTCAGGAAGTTGGCGTAGAACTTACGGTAGAGGAGCACGATGTAAGCACGTATCTCAGTGATTTTGGTCCGAAGCAAACCCAGCAAGTCCTTGCCGCAAGTTTGCCGAATTTGAAATTAGAAACTGCAATTGCGCTCTATGGTGGACCCGAAAGTATGTTCAATCTTTCTGGCTGGGGGCAAGAGGGGGATTGGCCGACGGAACTTGCGGAATTCGCCAGCAATGATACTGATATCGAGCGTGAAGATATGATTGAGCAGCTTGCAAGCACCTTCGCGGATAAGGGAGCATTTGTACTTTGGGGGGTGAGAAAGTCCCACCATGCACGCGCAAAAGGTATCCCCAATGTGCATATGCACTTGGGAATACCTATCGTGAATGCGGTTTCTTAGGTGACGAGTTTTTCGTCACCCCAGTCGATAGGCGGGCTCTTCTTGCCGCGCCGGGCATAGATAATCCTTGCGGCTGCGAAAGTGCAGATCACTAGGGGTATTAGCATCCAGGAGGCGAAGGGGTCGCCATCGATGAGTGGAATTGCTGTAAGGGTGGCGATCATGATCACAATCGCAAGCCAGGCGTCGAGTTCGGTGGCTTCCAGTGATGAAAGATTTTTGAGCATGGTTCATCCTTGAATTTGAAGTAATAAGAAACGGGGATACAAGGCCCCTATCCTTCATCAAAGTTGAGCGCAAAACTAAAGTAAAGAGGCGGGGATCATTCGATATTGGATTGATGTTGATTCGTGCCCTATCGACAAGTCGGGGAAAGCAAACCTGTGTGATTGGAGTCGCACTTCTCATTATTTTTCTTAGTTAGTGGATGGTGTGCAATCGGAAAAATCTTTGTCCACAATGGATCATTTTTGTGCGATTCGGCGAGGTTGTAGAGGGTATTCTACCCTATCTGAGCGGGGTTAACCGGGGGTGTTGTCGTGTCACTAAAGTGCGAAATTTAGTAGCGTTATAGCAGGTTTGCGCGCTGCTACAGTTGTCAGCGTTTAGCTAATTTTAAGCCTATGTACAGGAAGGGGTCTTTTTATGAGGCGCCAAATGCTGGTCCGTTCTCGGATGCTCGTTACCGTTTCACCGGCGGAATATGGGGAGGCGGCCATGCAAGCATTGCAAAGTGCGATCGAAGAGATGCAGCAAGCTGAAGGTGAGCATCAATTCCTTAAAGCAGAGGTGGCAGGTGCTCGCCGAGCGGGGCGACTTTACATTATTTTTGATATCGAACTTGATTCCGTAAATGAAGCTGGTCGCATTAGCAAGAAGGCGGCGGAAGAAGTTTTCCAGCTTGTTGATAGTGATGAATATACTTTGGAGGCGGGAAGTCACTTTGTGATACCGGTCTAAAAGCGTACATTTGTTCGCATGGAGTGGATGAATGCGCGGCCGCTGAGCTGGTCAAAATTAGAGCGCATTCTTTCCGGAAAGCCTGTGGGTTCACTCACGCCCGTTAATCATCTAAGCGTGGATGCGCGACCGGTAGAGCGTGGCAAAAGCACCATTGCGTTTGCCGAACTTCATGCAAATAGTAGCTATAACTTTCTGCGAGGCGCTAGTAACCCAGAAATGATGGTTGCTTCCGCTGTAGAACTAGGGTTAGCGGCATTAGCACTTATTGACCGTGACGGACTATATGGAGCGGTGAAGTTTGCGGAAGCAGCAGCTCAATATGATCTACCTACAGTATTCGGGGCGGAACTTTCATTGCCAGAAGGAGTATTGGCAGTATTGGTTCGTGGACCTGAAGGATATCGGCGACTTTCGCAAGTGATTACGGAAGCTAAAATGCTGGGTGGGGATAAAGATAGTATGCAATACCCACCGCTTGCAGAGCTTGCTGCTCGCGCTGGGAAGCACTGGCAAATACTCGCAGACCATACATGGGCACCGAATATTCACCATCTGGTAGAGCACTTTGGTGCAGACCAAGTCGCATTGGAATACCAAGTCACCGGCACCCCAATCGACGCCGATCACTATGAAATATTGGATGCAATTCCAGATTTACGCCGCATTATTACTGGTAATCCTGTCGCCGCAACGCGTGCCGACGCCCCGCTTGCCGCAGCAAAACACGTATTACGCGGTGGCAAACGGCATGAACTTCACCCCACTGGCGGCATGTGGTTACGCAATGGTGACACACTTGCACGTGCTTGCCCAACAATGCGAACCCATCTTGAGACCACGCTTGCAATAGCTCATGAATGCGCATTTCCCTTGGCTCTTGTGGCCCCAAATTTGCCGCCACACCCAATCCCGGAATCCTATACCGAGGCGACATGGCTGGCGGAACTTACCCGAGACCGCGCTAAAAAACGGTACGCGACCCGCCCTGAAGATATTCGTGTCCGAGCTGAACAACAAATTGACTATGAATTAGAAGTAATTGCCGAGCTTACCTTCCCGGGATATTTCCTGATTGTTAGTGACATTATGGACTTTTGTAATGCACAAGGAATCCTTGCACAGGGGCGCGGATCCTCCGCAAATTCAGCAGTGTGTTTTGCACTTGGCATAACAAATGTTGAACCTATTCAAGCCGGGTTACTTTTTGAACGTTTTCTTTCCCCGGAGCGAGACGGGCCGCCCGATATTGATATTGATATTGAATCTGGGAGACGGGAAGAAGTAATTCAATATGTGTATCAAAAGTATGGTCGGGATAATGCAGCACAAGTGGCCAATGTAATAAGCTACCGCTGGAAAGGTGCACTTCGGGATGCTGCCAGGGCGTGTGGGTATCCTCAAGGAACCATTGATGGTTGGTCGCGCGGCGTCGATACGCCGCCGGATCGCGTAACCCAATTGGCGCAGAAATTCCTTGGTCAGCCGCGCCACCTGGGAATACACTCCGGCGGGATGGTTATTTGTGATCGGCCAATAGCAAGCGTGGTCCCGGTGGAGTGGGCGCGTATGAAAGATCGTTCGGTAGTGCAATGGGATAAAGATGATTGTGCCGCCGCTGGGCTAGTAAAATTCGATCTACTCGGATTAGGCATGCTTGAAGCACTCCACCACATGATTGACCTGGTGTTTGAACAACATGGGAAAACAATAAACCTCTGGGAACTCGATCTTGCAGATCCGGAAATCTATGCCATGCTTTCGCGTGGTGACGCCGTTGGCGTATTTCAGGTGGAATCCCGCGCCCAACTAGCCACTCTGCCACGTGTACAGCCAAAAGAATTCTTTGACCTTGTGGTGGAGGTGGCCCTGATACGACCCGGCCCAATTCAAGGTGGCTCGGTACACCCATATATTCGGCGGCGAAATGGTCATGAACCCGTTACATTTGACCACCCATGCCTAAAACCCGCACTTGCAAAAACACTGGGTATACCACTTTTTCAAGAACAACTAATGCAGATCGCCCGTGATGCGGCAGGCTTTACTGGGGCGGAAGCAGATAGTTTACGGCGAGCAATGGGATCTAAACGATCCCCGGACAAAATGTCGGCATTAAAGGCACGGTTTTTACAGGGGCTACTGGAAACTCACCGCATTGATGGCGAAATTGCAGAAAACTTATGGAATAAAATGCTGGCATTTGCCGCATATGGTTTCCCCGAGTCACATTCACAATCATTTGCAGCTTTAGTGTACTTTTCTGCCTGGTTTAAACGCTATTATCCGGCAGAATTTTGTGTGGGACTATTACGGGCCCAACCAATGGGATTCTATTCACCACAATCTTTAATTGCCGACGCCCGCAGACACGGCGTGGGCATTGACCCTGTTTGTATCCAACATTCCGGCGTCGAAGCAAGTTGCAATAATGGGCGCATCCGTTTAGGGCTAAATTCAATTGCAGGCCTAGGTGACGCCGAACGTATCGTGCAAGCTGCTCCGTTTTCCGATATTGCGGACCTGGCCAGGCGTGCCAAACTTAAAGTTAGTGAAGTTGAAGCATTAGCACGTGCTGGTGCCCTCGACTGTTTTGGCATTTCGCGCAGACAGGCGCAATGGGCTGCGGGCATTGCCGCCACCGAGCATGAGGGAATGCTTCCAGGGCTTTCGCAAATAACACCTCCAGCTTTACCGGGGATGTCTGCATTCGAACTCATGGCGGCAGATATTGCAGCTACAGGGATTACACCACACGCTCAACCAATCTCTCTATTGCGAGAATGTCTCGACGCCCAAGGCATCCGACGCGCCAGCGAGTTGTTGCAGATTGAAGATGGCCGCCGCATTACAGTTGCCGGTGTGGTTACACATAGGCAGCGGCCACAAACCGCAGGCAATGTCACATTTTTAGGAATGGAAGACGAAACGGGGCTGATAAATATTATGATTAGCCCCGGACTTTGGCACCGCCAACGAAGACTTGCGCGCACCTCAAAAGCCCTGATAGTTCGAGGAATTGTGCAAAATGCCTCAGGGGCGGCAACAATTATTGCGGATAAACTCGAGGCACTTGAACCTGCAGAATTCCTTCACCGAGGATCTCGTGATTTCCGCTAGTTTATTACCACCGGAATTTTTTAAAAGCCAAGGCAGCTGCGGTGATTGCAATGGCAAGAAGGATATAAAACGATACTGCTACTTCTTGAAGGGCGGCGCCTTCCCATAATCCAGTCAACATTGAAGTTGTTTGCCAAGTGGGCGAGTACTGCGCATATTGTTTTGGAAGTGTAATAACCCCAGAGGTAAGCATCAATACGATCATTAATAGATTGCCAGCAATATTTGCGGTTTTGTTATTTGGGAAGATCGATGAAAGCAATATTCCTAGCGATTGAAAAGCGAGTAATGCTAGTAGTACACCGCCAATAATTGGTGGCAATGCTCCTTGTGGAGGTGCATTAAATACAAACCATCCAAGTGCCAATGTGCCTACTATACTGCAAAGAAGAACTAGTAGATCGACAATAAGTAATGCGGAAATAATAGTGCGGGAGCGTAATGTAGTGATTCGTAGTCGATCAAATACCCCGTCTTCCCGCAATGCAATAATATTTTGAGGAATTAAGAAGGTGCCCCATATGGACAATGCGATAGCGGGGTAGGCGTAAAATACAGTTTGCTCCGGAAAGAAATGGCTCATTACTGCAAATAAACAAGGTGTAAACAATAATGCGAATATACTTGCCGGGTGGCGGAGCCGGCATCGAAGGAAAATAGAGATTACACGTAGATAGGTCATGAGGCTTTTTGTTCCTCATGAATGCGGCGGCCAGTCAGATTATAAAAAACGTCGGAGAATTTAGGTTCTGTGATTTCTAAATCTGTTACCTGAATGCCATAGGCGGCGAGGTGCGCTAATATTCGGTGTACAAAACCACCTTGGCCGTACACTGTCAGTGAAAGTCCTTCTTGAACAATTCTGGTAACGCCAGCCAGTTCTTGAATGTTTGGCCCCTGACCAAGTGGCTGATCTAGAGAGAGGAACGCAGCTGATTCACCTACGCAACCACGAATAAGGCTAGGAGCCGACCCAAACGCAAGGCATTTTCCATGGTCAATAATGCCCACTCGATCGCACCGATGTTCTGCCTCGTCAAGATCGCGGGTGGCAAGCAAAACGGAGGTGCCATAATCGCACATAAGGTTAATGGCTTCCCAGATGTCTTCGTGCTCTTCGGTGGATAGGGAGTGCGTGAGTTCGTCGAGTACTAAAAGTTCCGGCTGGTGCAAAAACGAAAGTCCAATAGAGAGTTTTTGTTGTTCTGGTGCCGTAAGTCGGTGAACGGGTGTTCGTTTTACGGTGTCTAAATTCAGTGAGGTTAGAAGATCATTCCAAGGAACTACCCTGTTATATAGGGTGGAGAAAAACCTCATATGTTCTGCCACGGTAAGGCGTGGAATTAAAGCAGGTGTTTGAGTCTGTATTCCAATGCGCGGAGCGATGGAATGATGATCTGCAATGGGGTGTTTTCCAAAGACTTCGATTGTTCCTTTTGTCGGACTATCCAAGCCAATAATGCAGCGCAAAAGAGTGGTTTTACCTGCCCCGATAGGTCCAAGAATGCCGAGTATTTCACCTTCCTCGATTTGGAAGGAAACGTTCTGTAATGCCAGCGTGTCACCAAATTGGCGCGTGACATTCTTGCAGAGAACTATCGGCATCGAGATTCCTTTCCATAGCAATTATGAAGGGTGCAGACAGGTGAGGGTGAATGACGGGGGCACTAGCAAGTCGCATCCTGCGGATTTCTTATTGGTAGAAGCATCGCTTCGATGTTTGAATCGAAAACCATTGCATAGAGAATAAGCCTTTTGGGTGGAATGTTTACACTCCAACCAAAAGGAGCTAGAACTTATGAGGGACCCCGACCAAAATAGTAGACTATATGCTACTTTATAGTTCATTATCTACCAAGCGTTCCGTGATTTCTGGGCAATATCTGCAAAAGCTTTGGAGATTATTGATGGCATACTTTGGGTATGAATGAGTCGATGAATCCGGTTTCGTCCTCGCTAGTTAAAGCAAGGTACCTTTCGCGTCTGCCGTGGGTCATGGTGTTCGTTATTGCAGCACTTATAGGCGCATGGTGGTTGACTCCCTGGTTGTACATTGCAGTTGGATTCTTTGTGACGTGGCTGATCTGGCTGGTATGGCTCATTCCTGTACAGGTTCGAAATATGGGATGGCTGGAAACCCCCGATGAATTGCTTATTACTAAGGGGAAATTTTGGCACACCTATACGGTCGTGCCATATGGACGTATTCAGTTTGTGGATGTTACGGCGGGGCCAATAGCAAAACTTTTTGGATTGAAAACGGTGGAGCTGCACACGGCGTCATCAAGCTCAGATTCAGAGATTGTTGGGCTTGAGGCGGACATTGCCGACGCCCTGCGCGACCGCTTAGCCGTCCAGGCTCGGGAGAGGATGCGTGGGCTGTGAAAACATACCGGAAGGTGCATAAACTCACACCACTTTTAATGTTTTGGCAGATTATTCTCGCGGCAATTGCGATAGTGGTTGTGAACCTTAATGGGCAAACGTTGCGCGAGATTTGGCTATATATTCACAATGTAAGTGGGTTTTCCTGGGGTGCTATCGCCGTAAGTATTGTTGCCTTCCTGCTAATCTGTGCGCTTGTGTGGGGGGTTTCCTATATTTGGTGGAGAGCATATGGGTATTCGCTGGACGGTGAAGAAATATCGGTAAAAAGTGGTGTGTTGAATACGAAACTGCGCACTGCTCGGTATGACAGAATCCAAGCGGTTGATGTTGTTGAAAACGTTATTTCTCGCATTTTTAGAGTTGCCGCTATTCGAGTGGAAACGGCGGGCGGTAATGATTCTGTTATTAAAATTGCGTATTTAAATGCACAGGTTGCTCGGGATGTGCGGGATGAAATCTTACAGGCCCGCCGAGGTGAGCATCAAAAAGAATATATGCAAAAACCCGACAACAATACAGGCAATGGGGACGAATCACGCTATACGGAAAGCCAAGAGATTATTGCCCCAATTCCAATCCAACGAAGTATTGCTGCCGCAGTATTACTCACTGGGCCCACTACCATTATCGCAGTGACGGCCGGTGTGGTTGGTGGCCCCGCGATTCTTCTTCCGGCATTAGTCGCCCTAGTGCAGCAGCTTTGGGACGTTATTGATCGCAGCTGGAATTTCACTGCCACCCTGGATGATGATGTTTTACACGTAAGTTATGGGCTAGCAGATAAACGCAAGCAATCTATTCCGCTCGGTAGAATTCATGCTGTGCAAATACGCCAACCACTATTATGGCGTTTGTGCGGGTGGTGGCGTGTTGATGTTTCTATTGCGGGCTATGCAGTGAAAGATAAGCGCGCTGGGACCACTAGATTGCTTCCGGTTGGGACGAAAGCCCAGGCGCTTGAACTAGTTTCAATCATTTCCCCGCTTGATTATGCGGAATTGGAAGAGTATGCGGCACCAGAAGGCTTTTGTAAACCTGATTTCCTAAGTCCTGTACGGGCACGTTGGATTTCCCCGATTGATTTTTCCCGACAAGCAGTAACACTGTTGGGGCATGCGGTAATACTTCACCAAGGGCGGTTGAGCCGTTGTGTAAAGATAATTCACCCATCCCATATTCAAGAGTTAAGCCGCGTGCGGGGTCCCATTCAACGACTACTCCAGCTTGATTCAGTGCGGCTCGATCTTGTGAGTGGCCCGGTTCGAATGACTGCTCATGATTTAGACCCAGCGGATTCCGAGTTGCTTATGCGTGAACTCCGAGGCCGAAAGCTGCCGATTATGCGATGATTTTAGGTGAACACGTTCACTAAACTGTGTGACATGACTAGAATTCGTAGCTGGTGCTTTTCGCATCCCTTGGTCGTGTTTATCGCTATTACATACATTGGATCTTGGGTGATGTGGAGCCCGATGTGGCTATCTGAAAACGGTTTGGGGGTTTTGTCCTTTAAACTCACCTTTGGTGAAATTGCATTGTGGAATCAGGCCGGTCT
The DNA here is from genome assembly GCF_030408815.1 of Corynebacterium freiburgense. NCBI lineage: Bacteria > Bacillati > Actinomycetota > Actinomycetes > Mycobacteriales > Corynebacteriaceae > Corynebacterium > Corynebacterium freiburgense. Next base: position 500,144 of record NZ_CP047355.1, read on the forward strand.
TTTCGCCGGCCCTTTTTTAGCAGGATTTCTAGTGCGGTTTTGGCTTCAAGGTAGGCAAGGAGTCCGCGAACTTTGGCGGCAAACTTTTCATTGGAAAGCGTATCCACTGTCATATTTGACGGCACTTATTGGTGTCCCTGTGGCGATTATTTGTGCATATATTTTCACTTCTGGAATAGATGTTTTAGCGGGGCCTTTTATTGTTTTCGTTCCGCTATATGTTTTGTTTTTTATTGGTGGACCGCTTCAAGAGGAGCCTGGTTGGCGAGGCGTCGCGTTACCTCTAATGCAGCAACGTTGGCATCCACTCACTGCGGCGTTCTTTCTGGGCATTGTGCATTGCTTCTGGCACACTCCATTGTTTTTTGTTGAAGATTGGGATTCAGACGGGTTGGGAATCTCGCACTTGGCATCATATTTTGTTTTGGTGGTGGCGCTTTCCGTAGTGCTTTGCTGGCTGGCTAATCGCGAACAGGGCAATATTCTAACTGCGATCATTGCGCACAATGGGGTGAATTGGGGATTGATGACCGTAGGTGAGCCTGCGAATTTATGGCCTGCGGCATTGGCATTAGTTCTATTAGCCCTGCTGGTGGCGGTGTTTCGTGGTCCACGTCTTGATGCCCAAGAACCGTTGAACCATAAAGTTCAACCCATTGAAAAATAAATTTTCAATCCGTGGCAGACTTGGCTAGACTCGAGTTGAACTTATCAGTTTGCATTATTTGAACGTTTGTCTTTCGTGAGGTCATGCCCAGATGAACAGGAAACATTTACTTCTGTCACTGCCAATAGCGTCATTACTACTCGCTTCTTGTGGAACCGCTGAAGTTGCGGAACCAGTGGCTGGGGATTCCGGAAATGCGGTCAAGGTCGTTGCCTCAACCACCCAGATTTGTGATTACGTAACCCAGATTGCTTCGGGAGGTGAACTTGGTTTTACCAAAACTGACGCAGCAGGTAAGACCACAAAAGAGAACGAATCTGCGCCTCAGCAATTGAAATTGACGTGCTTATTGGCGCCGAACGCATCCGCTCATGATCATGAAATGACCCGTGAACAAATGAGTGCATTGGCTGATGCCGATGTGTTGTTTGTCAATGGTGTGGACCTTGAACATTTCCTAGATGATGCAATCTCATCATCGGGCTTTCATGGAACTCTTGGGGTGACCACGGGTGTGCTTTCCGCTGCCGATAAAGATGATTTGGCTGCTCAGGAGGAGAAAGAAAAAGATTTGCCATACACCGTGAATCGCGGTGAGCAGCAAGTCGCCGTTGAGGAGTGGCCATTCGCTCCGGAGCCAGGCGAAGAAGCGGAATTCCGTTATGATCCACACGTTTGGACTAATCCAAAGTTTGCTTCCATCCAGGTAGCCAATATTGGACATGTACTTTCAAATACCGCCCCAGATGCTGAAAAGATCTTTGAAAAGCAGGTCAAAGATTACCAAGCGAAACTTGCCGCGCTGGATACTTGGTCCAAGGAATCCTTCCAATCTGTAGATCAAAAGCACCGCGTGCTATTTACTTCTCATGATGCCTTTGGATACCTTTCCAACGCCTATGACATTGAGTTTGTTGGTGCCGCGCTTTCCGATTTTAATGAGCAACAAGACGCAACTGCAGAGCATATCCGTAAAGCCTCTGAACAGGTAAAACAATCGGGTGCTGTGGCATTATTTGCGGAGAATTCAAATAATTCCAAGTCTATTGAAGCGATCGCAAAAGCCGCTGGAGTTAAAGCTGTTATTGGTGACGATGCCCTCTATGGTGACTCTCTCGGGCCAGCAGATTCCGATGGCGAAACCTATATTGGTTCGATCGTGCATAATGTGAACACATTAGTGAAAGCTTGGGACGGTAAACCTGCGGAGCTTCCGAAAGAACTTTCATGAGCCAGCCAACATTGGAGTTTCAACATGCGTCTTTTGCGTATGCGAAAACTCCCGTGCTTTTCGGCGTCACCGGCCGTGTGTTCCCAGGTGAGGCGTTGGCGCTCATTGGGCCGAATGGCGCGGGAAAGACAACATTATTGCGGGGGATCCTCGGTGAAGTCCGCCTGATCGACGGTACGATGCATCGGACGCCTGGTCGATTAGGATATGTCCCACAATCTGCAGATTTAGACTTAACGTTTCCAATTTCAGTGCGGCAAGTTGTAGAGCTGGGGCTACTTGGAGTGCGCCGTTCACAACGGCGCGTGCGTGTCGACGCCGCCCTTGACCGCGTTGGCTTACTGGCTGCGGCGTCGAAACGCTTTGGGGATCTCTCTGGTGGCCAGCGTCAACGAGTTTTGCTTGCCAGGGCGCTTGTATGCGAACCCAATCTTATTTTGTTGGATGAACCGATGAATGGGTTGGATGAGCCTAATCGGGTAGCGCTGCTGGAAACTATTGAGCATGCAAAGCAGCAGGGGGTGGCGGTGGTTGCCTCTACGCACGATCTCCGGTTAGCCGAGGAAACTTGTGAAAAAGTCGCATTGCTTGCAGGTGAGCAAATTGCTTTTGGACCTCTAGAAGAAGTGCTATCGGATGTAAATATTGAACGAGCATACGGGGGTGGGTGGCGTGCTTGAGACACTACGTCAACTTTGCCTCTCTATCCCATTTCTCGCTCCAGTTTCCGATGCCACGTTTGTGTTTCGGCCATTTGTTCTTTTGCTGATCTTGGGTATTACGGCAGGAATTGTTGGCGTATTGGTCAATCTGCGTTGCCTGGAATTTTCTGCGGAAGCAATGGTGCACTCCGTGTTTCCGGGAGTAGTGGCAGGTGCAGTTTTTGGTGGTGTGGATTGGATTATTCCTGGTGCCGCGCTAGCGGCAGTATTCGTAACGTTTGCATTAGTGGGAGTGCGGGCGGCATCCGAAGCAGGAACCGCGATTGTTTTAGCGACCTTTTTTGCTTTGGGTGTGGTGCTGTCACTGCGTTTTGGCGACCGATCCGGGCAATTAGAAGCCTTGATGTTTGGTCGGCTATTGGAAGTTACGGAACCGCGCCTTAGGGACGCGGTCCTTGTTTGCTGTATTGCGTTAGTGACATTGGCATTAACGTGGAAGCGCCAAGTGTTTTTAGCATTTGATCATCACGGGGCCCGAGCAGCCGGAGTGAATGTGTTTGCGATGGATGTGTGGATGAACGCGGCCATTGCTGCGGTAGTGGTTGCGGCGTCGTCAGCGATTGGTGTGCTGTTGGTGATTGGTTATCTTGTGGTTCCCGGAGCAGCCGCACGCCTACTTGCCACAAATATTCGAACTATGGTTCCGTTGGCGATGTTTTTTGGGGTTACTGCAGGATATATAGGGCTGCTGGCATTGCATATTCCTGGCCCGATTTCGCCACAAGCAACCGTTGCACTCGCAATGTGCGTTTTGTATGGTTTAGCGCTTGTTCTCCGCCAAGCTTTGCGAGGAGTGGGGGTGATGTCACAATGACGTCATTATGGGAAATCGTACGATTGCCACTGTTAGAAGCCATAATTATTGGTGCACTATGCGGACTTGTAGGTGCGTTGGCGGTGCTTCGGCATCGAGTGTTTTTTGCGGAAGCCGTGACGCATGGGGCGTTTCCAGGTGCGGTACTGGGCGTGGTAATTGCCGGGGCGTTTGGTTGGAATCTTTCCGCAGCATTATTTCTTGGCGCCGCCCTACTATGTGTTCCACTAGCCGTACTCATGTACGCATTGGCGCGTGTACCGGGGCAATCTTCGCAGGCGGCGGCGGGAATCATTATTACTCTTGGTTTTGCATTAGGTTATTTTTTAGCCAAATGGTTTGCGCCTCTACCTATAAAAATCGAGGGCTTTCTTACTGGATCAATCCTCACTGTTCGCGCCGCTGATATTTGGGCGGCTGCCGGTGTACTTGCAATAGCCATTGCGGTGGTGGTGTTATATGGTGATCGTCTAGTATTTGTGTGTTTTGATCACGCTGGTTTTCGCGCTGCCGGGCATTCCCTTGCTATAGCAGAAACCCTGATACTGACGTTGATTGTGGCATGTATTGTGGTTGTTATTCCTGCGGTAGGCACAATAGTTTCTATTGCATTAATAGCCGCTCCTGCCGCTGCAATGAAGCCCTGGTTTTCGCGGACATGGAATTTCCTTATTGCTGCAGTAATTTCAGGGTCAATAATAAGTGTGGTGGGGCTTTTTCTAGCCGTAACGTTTGATCTTTCAGCGGGAGGAATGATCGCAATTGTCGCCGGCGTATTTTATATTATTTGTCTAAGTGCGCAATCATTAGGCGTAGGTTTGCATTACACTAAAACGCATGGATGTCAGCCAGCTTCCGGAGAAAACTCAGGATTACCTCAAAACAGTATGGGACCTGTGCGAACGCACGGGTAAGGCGGCCACGCTAGGGGAAATTGCTGAACAAATGGGGCAGAAACCTCCCACTGCCTCTGAGGCGATTAAACGCTTAACCGAACGCGGTCTATTGGACCATCCTAAATACGGTGATATTGTGCTTACGGAAAAAGGGCGTGCCGTGGCAATGATTATGGTTCGTCGCCATCGGCTTATTGAAACTTTTTTGCATTCCACACTGGGCTATAGCTGGGATGAAGTACATGATGAAGCCGATAAACTTGAACACGCAGTTTCGGATACTTTTGTAAGCCGCATTGATGCGTTATTGGGGCATCCAACACGGGACCCTCATGGTGATCCTATTCCTGATGGAGATGGTGTTGTGGAGGTTATGGGGTTGCGTCATATTGGCCATTTGGCGGTTGGTGAATCCGCGATTGTTGACCGAATTCACGATCGATATCCCCAATTACTACGTTATTTGGCCGAGCATAATATTCGGCCCGGTGTACGTATTACTGGGGCAGATACGCCCTACCCAGGAATTCGATTATTTCAGGTCGGGGATAAAGAAGTACCGCTCGCGGAATCGAGCTTATGGGTTGTCAATGTGGTGGAGGAATCATAACCACGCTTTGTATTATTGTGCGTCGGTAAAACCGAGTTGTCGCCACGCTTCAAAAGTAGCGATAGCCGCTGCATTGGAAAGATTCAAAGAACGGCGAGCAGGCAGCATAGGGATTCGAACTTGCTGAGTAATCCGAGGGTGAGATAGTGCAGTTTGGTCCAAACCTGTGGGTTCGGCGCCAAAGAGTAGAGCATCGCCCGGTTGCCATTGAATCTCGGTATGAAATGCGGAAGCTTTCGTAGTAAACGCAAAGACCCGGGCGTCGGGAAGCGAATCGAGACAAGCCTGCAGATTCTTATGCACAGTGACGGTAGCGAGGTCGTGGTAGTCAAGGCCGGCTCGGCGTAGGTTCTTTTCTTCCAGGTTAAAACCCATTGGACCTGCAAGGTGCAGGTGCGCCCCGGTGCCTGCACACATGCGAATTGCATTGCCAGTATTTGGAGGAATGCATGGCTGGTCAAAGATAATGTGGACGGGGCAGCCTTGCAAATGTTCGCGCATAGTGATTATCTTCTCAAAGTCCGAAATGCCGCTAGAGTTTAGGCCTTTGTAATCTATATTCATTGGGCACGAAACCACGTAAAATCTGAAGTCATGCCGCCAGAGTTACTTGTCGCTTCAATATTTGCCATTGTCGGTGGGTTGGGGGCTTCTGCATTACGATTGCCACCACTTGTAGGATTTTTAGCCGCTGGGTTTGCATTACATGCGGTGGGTGTTACTGAGCTTCCAGGTATCAATCATGTTGCGGACCTTGGTGTGACAGTGTTGTTGTTCACTATCGGCTTACACCTAGACCCGAAAATGATTGCTCGTGTTCGGATTATTGGGACAACGATAGGTCATGCTGCGTTTACTACTATCGCCTTTGCGTGTGCTCTTGCCGTGGCAGCGCAGGTTTCAATAATTGCTGATACCGGGTGGGGATCATTTTTTCTATTGGGTTTGGCGTGTTCGTTTTCTTCAACAGTGTTCGTTATGGCTGTGCTGGATGAAACGGGCCGGACTCGTTCTGTAGTGGGCATTATTGCAATTGGGGTGTTAGTACTTCAAGACATTATTGCAGTGGCTTTTTTGGTAGGTGCTTCTGGCCGGATGCCGGAACCGTGGGCGTTGGCATTTTTGCTTTTACCGTTATTACGGCCGCTTATTCGAAAATTCCCAGACCATATTTATCGCACAGATTTATTGGTGCTTGCTGGCGTGACTTTAGCAGTTGCATCCTATGCGCTCTTTGAATTAGCTGGGTTGAGTGGCTCCTTAGGCTCTTTGTTAGCAGGCTTAATTATATCTGGGCACCCGATCTCTGACCGTATGTTCGAGGCATTGACCAGTGTTCGGGAATTGCTACTCGTAGGTTTCTTTATCGATATTGGTTTGGGTGGTGTGCCAGCAGCTCAGGGATTTTTAGCCGCTGGTTTATTGCTGCTACTGCTGCCTTTAAAGTCATTGGTGTTTGTGGGCATGTTGTACCGCATGGGAATGTCGCACCGGACTTCCACATTATCGGCTGGGGTTTTAAGTAACTATTCGGAATTCGGACTCATTGTTACAGCAATTGCGGTGCAAGCGCATTTATTGCCAGGTTCTTGGTTGCAGATTATGGCGTTGGCCGTGGCCGGAAGTTTCGTTATTTGTTCGCTGGCGCGATTGCGAGTTGCTTGGCTTATGGAACGTATTGTTCCTTGGGTGCCGGAACTTCCTAGCGACCGCCTTGCCGCAGGTGAAGGCCCAATTGATGTTGAAGGGCTTGACGCATTAGTACTAGGTATGGGCAGGGTAGGCGCTGGTGCGTATACCCGGCTTTCGCAAAAATATGGGATGAATGTCGCCGGGGTGGAGTTTAGCCAAGATCGTATTGAATCATTGCGGGACCGCGGGTTTTTGGTGTTCCAAGGGGATGCTACAGATCCAGAATTATGGCTTCGGATTCGAGCACGGGAGCGTCACCCCGAATTAATTGTTTTAGCAATGCCTGAGCATAGTGCCAATGTTGATGCATTACGAGTGCTGGAACAATTGGATGTGCCGTTGGTTATTGTGGCGATTGGCAAGTACGGTTCCGCCGCGGAGGAATTATTGTTGCACGGGGCAAATGCCACATTGAATCTTTATGATGGCGCTGGTGTTGAGCTTGCCGACGTCGCGTTCAGGGCGTTTAGTGAGCATGGTAAAGGGGTCAGTACAGAAAGCTGATAAGTAACATGTTGTTTGCTGTGCGCTTCTGGAATAATGACGGGCGTGACTGCAAAAACTTTGGATGGAAACCTGTACCGTGATGAGATCTTTGCGGATCTTGCTTCTCGCGTTTCTACATTACGGGATCGTGGCATAATCCCAGGACTAGCCACCGTTCTCGTTGGGGATGATCCAGCAAGCCATTCGTATGTAAAAATGAAGCATCGCGATTGTGAGCAGATTGGAATCCGTTCGATTCGTAAAGATTTACCTGCAGATATTTCTCAGGAAGAACTCCATCGCGTCATTGATGAGCTCAATGCCGACCCAGAATGCACTGGTTATATTGTGCAATTGCCACTGCCAAAACACCTTGATGAAAACAAAGTCTTAGAGCGCATCGATCCACAAAAAGATGCTGACGGTTTGCACCCAGTAAACCTCGGCAAATTGGTATTAAATGAACCAGCTCCCCTCCCATGTACCCCAAATGGTGCAATCCATTTACTGAGACGCTTCCAAGTAGAACTTCAGGGCACAAAAGTTGTAGTGATTGGTCGTGGTGTGACAGTTGGGCGACCGATTGGTTTAATGTTGACGCGCCGCAGTGAAAACGCCACCGTAACCTTATGCCACACAGGCACAAAAGATCTTGCTGCGGAAACCCGAAATGCGGACATTATTATCGCGGCCGCTGGCCAGCCGCATATATTGACTGCAGATATGGTGAAGCCCGGTGCAGCAGTACTTGACGTTGGGGTTTCGCGCCACAACGGCAAATTATTGGGTGATGTCCACCCAGATGTTTGGAATATTGCCGGATACGTTTCCCCTAACCCGGGTGGTGTTGGCCCATTGACCAGGGCTTTCCTTGTGCAGAACGTAGTTGAACGCGCGGAGAAGTTGGCCGGACTGTGAGCGTAAACCCGCATGATTCGGGGAATCAGCCTTCCTCATTGCCCCTAAGGTTTCAACGTGTGGGGTTGGCTATTTTCGTGGCAGGGCTGATTGCAGCATGCGGTTTTCTAGCCACCGAACACTGGCGGCGTTCCACATTTACGCTGGGTTGTTGTTTACTATGGCTGGCCGGTTTACGGCTTTCATGTGATAGCGAAACGTTGGGTGTCCTTGCAGTACGCTCCCAACGCTTCGATGCCGTTTTCTGCTCCGCAATAGGTGGGGCAATGATGTTTTTGGCTGGTACCGTTGATTCGCTTGGAAGCTAGGATGCCAAAGAAATAAATCGCCGCATAATGTGATCGAGCTGGCGTGTTTCTGTTAAAAACGCATCGTGGCCTACCGGGGAGGCAATCTTAGCCATACCAAGGAGATTGCCGAGGTTTCGGGAAAGATGCTCTTGTTGGTGGTAAGGATACAAAATATCTGTATCCACTCCCACAATCATGGTCGGAACCGTTGAAGAAGCCAGTGCTTTATTGAGTCCGCCGCGGCCCCTACCAATATCGTGCCTATTTAACGCTTCCGTTAGTGTTACATAGGAGCCTGGGCAGAAACGCTCCTCAAGCCGCTTTGCCTGGTAATCAAGGTAACTTACCACGGCAAAACGCTGTGATGGGTCACGGAATGGTCCGCGAGGATTTTCGCCTTGTTGTGCATCGGCGGCGAATCTTTCATCTATTTCTAATTCACCTCGATAAGTGAGGTGTGCGATCCTTCGGGCCGTTGCCATCCCATCGTAAGGGCTTTGACCAGTGCCATGGAAGTCACCATTTTGCCAGGCTGGATCGTTTTCAATACTGGAAATCTGGGCGGCTTGAATACCAATCTGCCATGCACTTGCCCGCGCAGAAACTGCGAGCACTAGCGCGGATTGCACGATATCTGGATACATAAGTGTCCATTCCAGAGCTCGAGCACCACCCATGGAACCGCCGATTACTGCGAATACCTTAGGGATGGACAGGGCGTCGAGAAGCATTTTTTCTACAGTGACCTGGTCTCGGATGGAAACCGCCGGGAACCTTGACCCCCAAAAACCTCCGTCTGGGTGCGGGGATGACGGGCCCGTGGTGCCTTGACAACCACCGATAACATTGGCGCATAAAACGCAAAAACGTTGAGTATCCAGTGCTTTTCCTGGGCCAATAACCCCAGACCACCATTCGGCGGCGTTTGAATCACCGGTAAGGGCGTGTTCGATAAGAATGATATTGCTGCCATCGGCGGTAGGTTCTCCCCAGCGTTGGTATGCAACAGTAATATCGCGAATGGTGGCACCGGCCTCGGTATAGTAATCACCAATGGGTTGAAAAGCCACTTCACCAGCAGGAACAGGAAACTCCATCGTGCTCTACCTTCCACTAAGGAAAACGATTTCCTTGATTGTAGACGTACAGCTCTGTCTAGTCCATTGCGTGCTTGGCTGACGCATTTCATGTTGCCGAAACTGCCTGACAACCGCAACAATTCCGAACTTGACTCACCGCACTTCGCTGAGTGGTGGGTCGGGAGTCCCTTGTCTGGTGGGTTTAGGTTGTGGGCTGTGGGCTGTGGGCTGTGGGCTACACGCTTTAGGTTGTGGGCGATTGGTTACCTGGGGTTTGTCGTTTAATACACCATCTTGTGCACAATTGGTGTGTTTGGCGACAAAATTATGGTCCCAGAGGGCGTTCGGTGACGCTTTTTACACCAATTGCACACAAGATGGTGTTTTTGGCGACATCAGGGTTTTGCGGGTTGGTTTGAGTTTCCATTTCTTGGGGCTGGTGGGGTTATTGTGGCTAATATGATTGCGTTGTCACAGAACCCATTTTCCACCCTGATTTTCACCCCTGATTTTCCAGTGTTTTGTGACCATAAAATAGGCCGAAAATGGCCCTTGACCTGGCGTCTGTTACGGATCTAGTTTTCCCACACCTTAAGTAATAGATTTTGTAACGCAACATACAAAAACATAGCGAGCCCAATAGCTTGCGCCTATTAAAGAGCCTAGGAAGCCTGGTTGCCGGCACCCCCGGAAGTGGTTAAGCAAGGTGGCTACAACCAGTGCTTTTTGGTGGCTTAAAAGACCTGTTTGCTGGGCGGATTTTGTGCCACCTAGTCTTCGGGTCAACTCTCGCCAGGCAAATTTTAGATTTTGTCGGTGGGTTGCTCTGGGGGCCGAGACCAAATGGGGGACAGCCCAGGCATAAACCACACTACAATCGCTGTAATTGCAGCCGCGCCTGCCGCGCCCCAAAGGGTATATTTCTCCGGCACAAACCACAATGCACCACCAACGACGGCAATAATAAACATCCACGTAATTGGGTATGAGACTGCTAGGGGGATGAGTGGTGGCCTGTCTTCTGCCCAGTTTGCGTATGGAAAGCGTGATCGAGCTTCATTGCGAATCCGGCGTGGTGTTTTTAAATTCGGTGCTATTGCCGCCAATAGCGTAAGTAATAAACCTGCCGCCATCACAATAAGGTCACCGGCAGCTGCACCGAAGGCGAGTATCGACGCCGCGAGCACTAGTGCAAACCGTTCGCTATATGTGGGCGGGACTGGGCGTTGCGGATCTATATCGGGGTAGAGAAGTGAAAGGTGTTCATTCATAGGTTTGAGTTTTATTCAAAGGTCATACCTCAAATGGAGGTGCCTTTTCCTAGGGGGTTTTCGAAGGAGCGTTCTTAGGTTAGGTTATTCTAGTTCGAAGATTAATTATAAGGCTAGGCTAAGGCAACCGTCTAAATGAAAAGGATGCTCTCAGCTTCTAGCAATGTTTGAGGAGTTTACGCAGCTATGACCAACCGCTCTCCACACATTGCGCGGCGCACTTTCTCAGCTGCTGCCGTTGCTGCAGCGGCCTGTTTAACGGTTGTTCCGCCAGCAATTAGCACACCTGTTGCAAGTGCTCAGGTGGCGGTATGCCAGGACTTTGGAGGGACATTTAACTGGGGGACTATCGCAAGATTTCGCAAATACGTAACCGGCAAAATAGCGAAGGGAAATATTGAAGTTTCCAATGAAGTAGAAAGTGATGGTGAACCCTCGGACCCGAATTTTACAATTAAATTTGACCCAGTAGTGGATCAAATAAACTTAAAAAGCGCTAACCATGGAGTGATTCCATTCGTAGGGCGGGTTCACTTTACCGGACATCATAATGTGCTTGACATGTCACTGTTTCACTTCAGGTTAGAAATCGAAGGAAGCAGGGCTCAGATTGTTGTTGATTATGAAACAAATGAGGTTGACGAGTTTGTTGCCGGAGCACCTGCGAATCACGTGACACGTGAAAACGTAGTTATTGCAGAATTTCAACTGGCAGAAGATTTCAATTTTGGGGCTAGTAAGGTTTCGCTGGATACTAGCGATGTTGGGATAACTCCCGGTGGGGTAAAGCTATTTTTGGGTCAGTACGAATCTGGCACGAACATGGACGCAGTCTCGGGAGAGATTGGCTGTGGTGCGTCTGGTGGTAGAACGAATGTAACGAGCGGTTTCAGTAACGCCTTTGCTGCTGAAGGTTCCAGTTCTGGCGGGTCTAGCAGCTCGGGAGGATCGAAAAGTAATAACAATGGCGGTGCTTTGGGTGTAATCAAAGAAGCAAATGATTACTTCAAAGCCATGAACGAACTGCTCACAAATGCAGATAAGCTTATTACGAACTCCGAGAAACTAACTGATCGCGTAACAGGTAACAGCAAGCCTTCAGGAGGCGGAACTGGTGGGGGCGGAGGCACCGGTGGAGGAACCGGAGGTGGGGGTGGAACTGGTGGAACAACCCGAGGTGCCGGTGGGGGTGGAGGCGGCACAGGTGGTGGCGCTGGCGGCCCGGCAGCAGCTGGTGGGGCCCCAGCAGCCGGTGGTGCTGCGACCGCGGCTGGGGCTGGGGGATCGGATGTGTGTACATCGGATGGATCAGTCGGCGTGGTTGATGCCCAAGCACAGTGGGGTGTAAAGCAGTCGTTCCAGTCCTACATCACTGGATCTATCGCTAAGGGCTCTTGGACACTTAGTGGCGTTGATCATGGAAATGGACAATTTCATTTCGCTGGTAATTCAGGCGCTGTTGACCCAGGTAAAGGTACGGGTACCGTGTATTTTCCTGGATCGATGCACTTTACTGGACACGATGGCCTCTTAAACTTGAAGATTTCTGAACTTGAAATTCAATGGAACGGTGGCTCAGGTTCACTTATTGCACAGGTCAGTTCCAGCGATATGGAAGGTAATCACAGCGATTACGGCCGAGTAGCTTTGGCTAGTCTGGACTTTGGTGCCGTGAACGCAAGCGAATCTTCCGCTAGTGGAACTGCATCTGCATTTTTGACTCAGGCTGGTTCTAAAGCGTTTGCAGACTTCTACCCAGAGGGAACTGAACTCGATCCAGTGAGCTTCACTGCAACGTTGGGCGGCTCCGCAACATGCGTAGCGGGTCAAGGTGCGGGTGCATCAGGAGGCGCAGCAGGCGCTGCCTCCGGTGGCGGTGCGGGGGCAGCGGGCGCTGCAGCAAAGAAAGCCGAAAATGCGAAAAAGGGCAATGCGGAGAAAAAGACTTCCGGACCAGGAGTTGCAGCCCGATTGGCGGGCGAAGGTGGCGAAGGGGATAGCGAAGGCTACGCTAATAACGGTAGTTTCAAAATAAAGAATGCGAACGATTCTGGCTTTGAAAAACCATCGTTTACCACCTCTGTACTGCTGATTCTTGCAGCTTTTGTGGTAGCTGGCGGTAGTTTGTCGCAGTTAGTTCTTCGCCATCCGGCTTCACGGTAATTCCCCTGAGTGGATGAACCCGTATCAATCGAAAGGTGTGCTTTGACTTACCCACAACTAACGAAACGGAAGTACCGTTTCGGACAAATTTTCGCAGCAGTAGGAACTGCCCTAGCGCTGACTCTTTCGGGTTGTGCATCATGGGATGAAGCGCCACAAAGTGAGTCGAGTAACCTTCGTGATTCGCTGCCAGACGCAGGTTCGCTGAAAGATCCTCGATCATTTACCGGCGTTAGTGCGGTCGGGGCACTGGGCGACGTGGTACCGGTAGCAGAAAAAGTAGAACCAAATCTACCGGTAGAGCTCACTGATGCTGATGGCTATGACGTTGTTGTTGATGATGTTTCACGGATTTTGGCGCTCGATCTTTACGGCACCTCCACCAAAACACTGACTGGGCTTGGGTTAGCTGACAATATTGTTGGACGTACTGTTTCTTCAACAGAGGAGCGTTTGAAGGACCTTCCTGTGGTCACTCAAGGCGGCCACAATATTAACGTTGAAGCTGTCCTAGAATTACGTACTACGCTGCTTATTGTGGATCACTCGATTGGTCCTCGTGAAGCAATTGACCAAATCCGAGACGCCGGTGTGACTACTGTGGTGATGGACCCAGCGCGAACCATCGACTCGATTGGCCAGGATATTATTGATCTTGGTGGGGTAGTAGGTCTTTCAGATGAAGCTAAAAAACTAGCTGAACGCAGTGTTGAAGATGCCAACCAAGACCGCGAGGCAATTAAGAAAATGGTGCCAAAAGAACCGCTACGAATGGCATTCTTATATGCACGTGGGAATGGTGGAGTGTTCTTTATTCTCGGTGATGGTAGTGGTGCAAAAGACCTTATTGAGGGGGTCGGAGGCATTGATGTGGCCGTAGAAAACGGATTAGCTGAAACTTCTCCCGCGAATGCTGAAGCACTGGCAAAAATCGATCCTGATGTTTTTATTATGATGGAAGAGGGGCTGGAATCTACAGGTGGAATTGAAGGCCTTTTGGAGCGACCAGGTGTAGCCCAAACAAAAGCTGGCCAAAACAAACGCGTGGTTACGGTACCTGATGGGTCTTCACTTTCCTTTGGCCCACAAACTGGCGAGGTGCTTTTGCGCACTGCGCAGGCTTTGTATAACCCGGAGCAAAATCAGTGAGTGCACCTGCTGTAACGAAACCAGCTTCAGTAACTGAACACTCTGCTGAAGCTGGTTCAATTATTGCCGCGCGGACGCGGCGTCGTATAGCACTATTTGTGTGCTTAACCTTCCTGCTGTTTGCCACGGTGATGGTAAGTATTGCCGTAGGTCAGTTTAATGTGCCTTTGCGTGATATTCCTAGCATCCTTGCAGCAGGGCCCCAGAGCGCAGATTTAACTGAATCTGTGGTGTGGCGAATCCGCCTACCGCGTCTAGTATTAGGACTTCTTGTCGGTGCAGCACTCGGTGTGAGTGGTGCGTTGATGCAAGCAGTATTTGCTAACCCCCTCGCCGAACCAAGTGTTATTGGGGTTACGGCGGGCGCTGGTGTCGGTGCCGCAGTGGCAATTGTTTTTAATATCACCCTCTTTGGGGCTTCAACAGTTCCGCTGGCAGCATTTATAACTGCCGTGCTGACCACACTTATTGTCTATCAACTTGCCCGTCATGATGGAAAAGTGCACGTGATCAATCTGATTTTGACTGGCATTGCAATCAATGCAGTAGCTGGCGCAATTATTTCGATCATGGTGTACCTTGCGCCCACAACAAACCGAGAGCAGATTATTTTCTGGCAAATGGGCTCGCTCAATGGTGCTCAGTGGAAACATGTGTCCGTTGTACTGTTTGTTGTGATTATCGGCATAGCAATTTCAATGACATTGGGTGCACAGCTTGACATTCTGGCACTAGGGGATAAAGCAGCCGGCCATATCGGTATTAATGTATCGAGATTACGGATTATTGCGATCGGTGCATCCACATTATTAACTGCGGGTGCGGTTGCTTACGCCGGACTCATTGGATTTGTGGGGCTGATCGTTCCTCATTTATTACGCACGATTACGGGGCCAGCGAATAAAGTGCTACTTCCGGCTTCAGCATTGACAGGTGCGGTGCTCATTGGGCTTGCAGATATTGCAGCAAGGACGATTATTCCATTCGCTGATTTACCAATAGGCATTTTCACCGCCTTAGTTGGTGGACCAACCTTCTTTATTCTCTTACGTCGTATGTTGATGAAGGGACAACGTCGATGAACTCATTGCTGCAAGCCCGCAATATCACAGTTTCAATTGGCGGGCGGAAGCTGCTTGACGATGTCTCAATGGAAGCACATGCAGGAGAGGTACTGGGGCTTATCGGGCCCAACGGTGCTGGAAAATCAACTCTGCTCTCTGTGCTCAGTGGTGACCTGGTGCCAGCCTCAGGCAGTGTAAGTATTTGTGGCTTGGATCCTCAACATGCATCTGCATTGGATTTGGCTCGGCGCCGCTCCGTTATGCTGCAAGATGTTTCCGTCTCCTTTGCATTTCTGGTTCATGATGTGGTGGCAATGGGGCGTAGGCCGTGGTCGCGTACCAAATATATTGGCGATGAAGAAGCAATTATTGAAGCCGCCCTTCAAGCGACTGAAGTATCACATTTGTCTGAGAGAGATATTATGACCCTCTCAGGCGGTGAGCGTTCGAGAGTGGCGCTTTCGCGTGTTCTGGCCCAGCAGACCCCCGTGGTTCTACTGGATGAGCCAACAGCCGCGCTGGATATTGGGCACCAAGAACAGGCTTTGGGGCTTATTCGAGGCATGGCGCGGGGTGGGGCTGCTGTGGTGGTAGTGCTACATGATCTTAATGCCGCGGCGCAGTATTGTGATCGAATAATCTGCTTGGCGGGTGGCAAAGTTGCTGCTAGTGGTTCCGTTAAAGAAGTCTATATCGATCATTTGCTCTCATCGGTGTACGAGTGGCCCATACAAGTGGTGCCATCCCCAGATGGGGGTGCAATTCGGGTGGTGCCACAATCGGGGGCGGCAAGGTCAAACCAGGTCAGCGCTCTAAAAATTCTCACACCAACGTTTATCTAAGTGAACCCTAAGAAAAAGATTGACGAAGGCTTGGCGAAACTTTAGGGTTAGGGGTGCCTTACGGACCCATGATCAGTGAGGCGTTCTGTTGTAAATCAAACACAGGAGCTAATGTGAAGAACATCTCCAATAGCGCACGTCTCACGAGTGCGGCCCTAGCGGCCACCCTGATTACGTCTTTTGTGCCAGCTGTAGCAGCTGCGCAAGAGGCGCCTGGCGCAGCAAATGAGCCACGCTACTGCAAGTCCTATGAAGGCACCTATGACTGGGGTGTGTTAGCGCGATTCCGCAAGTATGTCACCGGCAAAATTGCCCAAGGTAAAGTAACTTACACCACAGGTGCTACTGGTGCAGATGCCAGTGATCCCAAATTTGCTTTTAAATTCACACCTGATGCTCCAGGAGTTATCGATCAGGATTCCGCTATAATCCCGCTAAAAGGTGAAATTCGCTTCACTGGTCACCATGACGTTTTGAACATGCTAATCGAGGATATCCGTCTCGATATCGATGGCAAAGAAGTAAAGATCATTGCGAACTACACCACCAATGAAGTTGCAGAGTTCGACAAAAACGCACCAAAAAATACTGTCACACGTGCGAATGCAGAGCTCGGCAAGTACACTCTTGCTGCCCCAGCTAACTTCACTGCTGGTGCTCTTGATCTTTCTGGAACGCCAGCGGTAGCTGAAGGTGCTCATAAGCTTTTCCTTGAGCAGTATGATGTAGGAACCCCAATGGATCCGGTTTCTGGCGCATTGCGTTGCACGGCATTCGTAGAGCCGAAGCCTCAGGCCCCTGCTCCTAAGCCAGAAGAGCCAAAGAACCCGAAGCCAGAAGAGCCAAAGAACCCGAAGCCAGAAGAGCCAAAGACCAGCGCTCCAACGACTGCGCCTACCGCTGATCCAAAGCCACCAGCACACGTAGTGCCAACTACTGCTCCAACGGCGGAGCCGAAGCCACCAGCACACACCGTGCCTACCACTGCACCTACCGCAGATCCAAAGCCACCAGCACACACCGTGCCTACCACTGCACCTACCGCTGATCCAAAGCCTGAGCATCCGCTTCCTCCGCGTCAGCCAGGTTTTAAGAATCTGCGTGAGCTGTTGAATGAGTTCAAGGGTAATCCTGTAGCCGCGATCCTGAGCCTTGTTTCTATTGGCGGTTTGATTGCTATCCTTACAGGTATTGGTCCTAACCTTTTGAACCTGTTTAAGCGGTAATCAACCAACCAGAGGTGATTCTTCGCAAGGAATTACTTGGGTTCTAATCCCGCGCCCTTCTGACACAAGAACTGTTATTTCAAAAGTTCGAGTGTAGGGGCGCGGTTTTGTGTTTAGGTATAGGTTTCGGATTCGGTTACGGGATTGCCGCAAATCCTTGTTCGAGGTCAGCAAGAATGTCTTCGATGTTTTCAATGCCCACAGAAAGTCGAATAGTTGTGGGGGTTACGCCGGCTCGAGCTTGGGATTCTGTTGTGGATTGGGAGTGTGTGGTAGTGGCGGGATGCACAACCAATGATCGTACGTCGCCGATATTTGCCACATTAGAGTGGAGTTTCAGGGCGTCGATAAATGCCCAAGCTTGTTCTTGGCCGCCAATAATATCGAAGGATAGGACGGAACCGGTATGAGTGAGGTTGAGTTTTTCTTTTAGTTTGTACCAGGGGGAGCTTTCTAGTCCGGCGTAGTTTACATTAGCCACCTTTGGGTGTTGTGCCAGGTAGGTAGCCACTTGGTAGGCGTTTTCATTGTGGCGTTGAATACGCAATGAGAGGGTGTCCAGTCCTTGGGCAGTGATCCAGGCGTTGATGGGGGATATCGCTGCACCGGTGTCGCGGAGTAAGCCTACGCGGGCTTTGAGTCCGAATGCGGCTGCACCAAGGTCTACGTATTTTAGGCCGTGGTAGGCGGGGTCTGGGGTTATAAAGTCTGGAAAGATTGGCTGTCCATTGCGTTCGACGGTCCAGTCGAAGGTTCCGCCGTCGATAAGTACGCCGCCGAGTGCGGACCCATTGCCGGTATAGAATTTGGTAAGGGAGGCTACAACGATATCTGCACCAAGTTCGAGGGGGCGAACCAGAGCTGCGGTTGCGGCAGTGTTATCCACAATAAGCGGGACATTATTGTTGTGCGCTACTTCGGCGATTGTAGGAATGTCTAGGATATCTGCTTGTGGGTTTGCAAAGGTTTCGCCGAAGAATGCGACGGTGTTGTCTTGGACGGCGGCCTGCCATGCTGAGGGGTCGTCCGGGGCGTCGATAAATGTTGTGTCAATGCCTAGGCGTTTGAGCGTTACTTCAAAGAGCGTGGTGGTGCCACCGTAGAGCCGGGAGGATGCCACTATATGTGAACCTGCGCGCGCAAGGTTGAGGATGGCGGCGGTTTCGGCAGCTTGGCCGGAAGCAAAGAGTACAGCATGGACACCGCCTTCTAGGTCGGCAAGGCGATTTTCGACGGCCGCGACCGTTGGGTTTGTGAGGCGAGTGTAGACGGGGCCTGCATCTTCAAGAGCGAAACGTTGTTTGGCATGTTCAGCAGAATTAAAAACATACGAAGAAGTGAGGTAGATAGGGAGATTTCGGGCCCCATTATCGCTATCTACCGGTTGTCCTGCGTGGATTGCCTTTGTTTCGAATTTCCAGGAGCTTGTATCGCTATTGTCATATTTGGCCATGGCACGTCCTTTCAATGGTTTTGAACCAAGATAATGGACAGCTTGGTCTAGATCAATTAGTGATGGGTGCTGCGGGGGTAGACTGCTTAGTCTTGCCTTTGGGCGGGATAGCTTATGGGGGTGTAAATTAGAAATCTGCTACCCCCTCGGGGGAGTGTGGTTACTAATGAAGTATCACAAGAATTGCGCATGACCTCACCAGATGAAAGCAATATGAAAATATATCGTGTGCCATGTATTTTTGCAGGTACCAAGGATTTTCTAGTTCGCTATCCTAGTCAATTGGGGCCAATACGGCCTACAGATTCAATAAGAAGAATCTAGGTTCAATAACTAGGTTGTATTTTCCACGGTTCATCCCCAACACCGGAGAAAGTAGTCCAGATGTCAAGGATGCATCCCATTCAGCGCAAAACTAGCTTGCGCGTATTTTGGGTCCTTATAGCAGTACTCGTCTTGATACTTGGAAGTAGCTCTCTTGTGGTCGCCTATGCAGAGACCGTCGATCACGCCGAAAAATACGGTCAGGAGCTGAGTATCAAACGCAATAAGGTGGATGTTGAAAGTGAAAGCTATGTGCAGTCGCCGCTGCGTCATGGCGAAGAACTTCAATCAACATTTACCTGGGTCGTTCCGAAGGGTGATCCTCGCCCGAATCCAGGTGACACGATGACTGTTCAACTTCCAGAATGGTTGCGGCCCACCCAGGATCATACGGATTTAAAAGCCGGTGACTACACAACATGTTCGTGGACTAAAGCAGAAAAGGAAGTGGTATGTACCTTTACGGATAAAGTAAAGAATGAAAAAGATAAGGATAAAGAACTCAGCGGGCATTTTGTGCTTGGGATGATTGCGTTAGAAAATAACGGCACTAATCCAATTTACTGGGGAGCAAAAGAAACAAATGTATTCAATCTTGTAGTTGGTTCGACCAGCGATAAAGTGGAACCACCTTCAGAGGATACTCATTTGCAATTGGCCCCAAATGAAAATGCTCGTTCGGGCCCGATTACACAATCGTTGCATAGTTTCCGAGAAGTCGAATATGATGGCGAATCTTATGTGCGGCTTCAGTGGGTTGTTGATGTTCCGGCAGAGAACTTTGATCTCGCGCAATCACTGACATTGCATGACAAATTGCAAGAAGTGAAATCTGATGCGTGGGGTGGTTGGACTGTGCCGCAATACTTAGCTCCTGATATGGAAATCGAAATCTTACGGCGTGATGGTGGAGCGTTGGAGCGCGGTGTTTGGGATGCTAGCGAACATGGCTGTGCTGCAGCCATGGAGCAAGGTATTGACTGTGCCGACTTGGTGGCCACTATTCGCGGTAATGAAGTCATGGAACGCCCTGGACGCATTGTTGAGGGCATAAAAGTGGAGGGAGGGATCCAGGAAGAACAATGGCATGAGAAACTTCCCACTGAATTTAAGGTGAAAATGTCACCATTGGTAAAGGGTGCAGCATATCGCATTGTGTTCTATACATTTGTGCCTGCTGAAAACCTTCCAGAACATGGTGCGGAAGAAAAAGCTATAGCCAGAAATACTCTTGATTTGAACGGTTTGACCATTCAGTCTGATGAGCAAGCTGAGATCTTTACACAGCCAACAGATGGTTCTGGTGCTACGGCAACAATGGGTATGTTCCGCATTGATAACGCTGTGGTGGGCGATGCTGGCAAAGCAGAGGAGAAAGAATTTCGTTTCGACTTTGATTGTGAAGGTACTACGGGCACACTTACGGCAAATGCTCGGAGAACTTCCAAAGAGTCGCCGAAATTCCGGCATGGCACTACTTGTGTAGTAACGCAAGATGCGGAAAGTGTTCAAATAGACGGGTTTAAACTCGATGTAGGTGAAAACCCGCGCACAATTGTGATTGAAGCTGGGGAGGTAAAGGCGCTGCGCTTTGGTAGCGTGTACCAGGCGCCTCCGAAATCCGGAACGTTTGCGGCGCAAGCGCGTGTGGCTGATCCGAAACCTGCGGGTGTTGATCCGCAAGCCGAGTACACACTGCGCTACGAATGCGATAAGCCCAGTAATGATGGCAGTGTGCAGGGGCCAGGTGAACTCAAAGTATTAGGTGATGGAAGCATTGCGGAGTCGCCGGAGTTTCTTGCGGGAACTAAGTGCACTATTCATGGAACAGATGAGGAAGCCGCTGCTTTACCTGATCAAAATCTTGTAGCGCATTTGGATAAAACCGATATTGTGGTGCCTGTCGGCTCAGGTGCCTCAACTCCGGTAGCAACTGTGCAATTGCTCAATACCTATGTGCCGCAGGTATCACGCTTTCAAATTGTGAATCATATTGAAGGAACGGATGCTTTAACTCGTCCATTGATGTACCGCTATGAATGTGGTGCTGCGCGTGGAGAACTGGAGGCACTACCAGGACAGACTGTGGATTCGCCAGAATTTCCGGTGGGAACCAAATGCAAAGTGGAACTGGATGTCACGTCTGCTGAGGTTCCTGGGTTTGATGTTGTTTCAGACCCCATGGAGAAGCGTAAAGAAGTGACAATTGGTAAAGCTCAGGAGCCATTTGTTCCAGTTGAATTTCACCATGTTTATGCGCCGGAAATGGGGACGTTTACAGTACGAAATAAAGTAGTCACTGTGGGGAATAAAGGCCGTGTCCCAGAGGTCTTTGATTTTGCATATACCTGTACGAAATCCGACGGTGCTCCAATTGAAGGCAAGATTACTGGGGTTGCTGACGGGCAATCCAAGGAATCTGAACCTATTCCAACCGGGTATCGCTGCTTCGTACGAGGTGAGGATCCGCAATCTGCGGGTTCTACACTGGTTACGGACATCGGTTCACCAGTGCAGATTGCTAAAGGAAACACTCCACAGGTAGAGGTCACGCACGCATATGCTCGAGGAAAAGGTGATCTTGCCATCACCATGAAACTTGAGGATCCAAAAGCATCAACCGTTGGTGGTACATACGCCTTTGAATATGAGTGCAAACCTCCAGAGGATAAACCAGAATTAGGCGCGGTGTCCGGCATTATTGGCGCTATTGGTGCGGGTGATTCCGCGACGTCGGAAAGCATTCCGGAAGGATCAGTGTGCACCGTAACTCAGCATGACACCGGTCACCCCAGTGGAGATTTGGCGAACTCAGGTTTTAATAGTGTGCTGGTGCTTGAGCGCAATAAAAACCCCCAAATGCAGGCAGTACGCAAATACGATGATTGGCGTGGCACGCTGCGCATCAATAATGCGGTCGCAGGTTCCGGGGCGAATGCGCCACAAGTAAAGGACCATAAAATCCGAGTGAGTTATTCATGCGTATCTAATGATGTCCTTGTAGCTGAAGGTATCCAAACCCTTCCTCCGGGAGAAAGTATGGATATCAAGGACATTCATGTGGGCGCAGAATGCACGGTGAGTGAAGAACCAGATGTATTGGAAACTGATCAACTTCGGTTCGAAGATGCAGAATCCACTGTCGAGGTTGTTGCTGCAAAAATCACCGCTAAGGGAGGTACGTCAGAAACCACGCTGCGTAATGTATACACCGAATTGGGCAAAGTGCAGATTGCAACAGCCCTTGACGGAATTGCGAGCGACATTATTGATAAGGACAATACGTATACCTTCGAAGCATCTTGGAAGGAAAACGGGCAAGAATACGTTGAGGAGTTCAATGTTCGCAATGGTGAAACCTATAAGGAATTGCCGCCACTTCCAGTTGGGACCCCGGTTTCCATCCAAGAAGTACTGCCAGAAAAGAACCCAATTGTGCACTGGGGAGTCCCAAGCTATTTGAGCGATCCGCAGGATGCATTGACCAATCACGGTGATGGCAATGTCACCCTATATGTGCAACCCCGAGACATATCCGAACAAGGCGTCAAACTTACGGTTACCAATATGGCGAACCCTCCCGCATGGTGGCTTGCGGTTCCGCTTGCGCCCTTGGTTATGGGCAAACCAGTGGAAGCTGCCCCACGCGTATCGACGCCCCCCGACCCCGAAAAAATCCAACCTGCAGCGAATATTCAACCCAAGCAATACCCACTGCACTGGGTCTACATTCTCGTAGCTATAGCAAGTATTGCTGCCACAACCCTATGGTGGCGCCGACGTAACTAGCCGGTTGCCCTGGAATGACGATTCGGCTTTCGTGAATTCCACCAAGCTCGAGCTGCAATAAGCGCCACAATGAGAGCACCACCACCGACATACCAAGGCCATGTCGGTGGTGGTGCTATTTCATTGGCACAAGATTCCAAAGAAGACTTTAATGCTGATTGCAAAGCGTTATATTGTTTGCGTTGGTCTTCTTGGCTGAGCTTTTGAATACGAAGTTCATCAAGCCGGGAGTGTCGATTAGCCTCGAGTTTTTCAAGGGCGCTGGCAGCGGGGTCATTGCTAATTGCTTCCGCTGCTGCCAGTGTTTGTTCATATGAATAGCTAGTTTGAAAATCTGGATTTTGGGTAAAACCCGAATTCTGTGAGGAAAGCTCCGCTAGTGATTCCGGCACGCCTGCCGCGGTAAGTTTGGCCTGTAGTTCACCTGCAATCGGTGCCTGCTCTTCATCATAACGACGTAGTTCTTCGGCAAAACCAGCGATTTCTTTATCTAGTTCCGCCACACGCTGCTCCCGTGCGGAAGATTCAATACCATCCCAAAATTTCAAAAGTTTATCTTGGTCTTCTGGGCTAATTATGCATTGCTCGTTGTTTACCGAAACATGAATACTCGGTGTGGATGGGGTTGCTCCAGCTAATTGTGAGGGGAGTAGAAGAGCAGAGCAACCAATGGTGGCAACAATAGAAGCAATGAAGCGATTCATATGGACGAGGGTACAAGAACTTTTGTAAATGCACTTCTGTTGCGACCGTTTTGAAGTAATACCAGGTAAACAAATGCACGATTACTCGTTGTTTTAGTAATATTTCTGTTAATTAAATATTTTCTAGCAAATTAATAACAAATGAGTGTATTGAAATCGCCAAAATATTTAAATTGGGCGTAATGTAAGTTGCGTATACCTATTCAATTCTTTGCAGCGATTTAGTCCATTATTTGGACTATTTCATTGTTGAACCTTGAGGAAAGGACACGATGTCATGCTGACAAAAGATGCAGAACCAGTGTCAAAACCGGAGTATGTGTATTCGAAGGCATCCGAATTGCCGGTAGGCATACGGCCCAGCGCAACCATGACTATAGGTAAGAAAATTGCCTTACTTATTGTGGCGATCGTCGCCGCTTTGGGCTGGGGGATTATTGCCACTGCTCGTGGGGAAACCGTAAATGCTGTATGGCTGGTGTTCGCGGCAGTGGGATCCTACATTATCGGTTTTACCTTCTATGCGCGTCTTATTGAATACAAAATAGTTCGGCCTCGTGATGACCGAGCAACACCGGCAGAGTATGCAAATGACGGCAAAGACTTTATGCCCACGGACCGTCGAGTACTTTTTGGCCACCATTTTGCAGCCATTGCTGGTGCTGGCCCATTGGTAGGTCCGGTTATGTCCGCTCAAATGGGGTACCTTCCCGGTACGTTATGGATTGTTATTGGTGTGATTTTCGCCGGGGCGGTGCAAGATTACCTTGTACTGTGGGTATCCACCCGCAGAAAAGGACGTTCCCTAGGGCAAATGATTCGCGATGAAATGGGTGCCGTAGGTGGTGTAGCAGGCATTATTGCGGTAATCACAATCATGCTTATTATTATCGCGGTGCTTGCACTGGTGGTAGTGAATGCTCTAGCAGAAAGCCCTTGGGGCGTATTCTCTATTTCAATGACCGTGCCTATCGCACTATTTATGGGCATATATTTGCGCTATCTTCGCCCAGGGCGGGTCAGTGAAGTTTCACTTATTGGTGTTTTGCTTCTCCTGCTTTCAATAATCGCTGGAGGATGGGTTGCTGACACCCAATGGGGCGTCGAAATGTTCACTTGGTCGAAAGTTACGCTTGCATGGGTGCTGATTGGTTACGGCGTGGTCGCAGCGATTCTGCCTGTGTGGCTTTTATTGGCGCCCCGAGATTATCTTTCAACGTTTATGAAAGTCGGCGTAATTGCATTATTGGCAGTAGGTATTCTTATCGACCGGCCAGAAGTGCATATGCCAGCGGTAACCTCTTTTGCTTTGGAAGGAAATGGCCCGGTATTTGCCGGAAACCTCTTCCCATTTCTCTTTATTACCATTGCATGCGGTGCACTTTCAGGATTCCATGCGCTTATCTCTTCGGGTACAACACCGAAACTTGTAGAAAAAGAATCGCAGATGCGCACCATTGGTTATGGCGGCATGCTTTTGGAATCATTTGTGGCAATTATGGCTCTGATTACTGCTGTTATTCTTGATCGCCATGTGTATTTTGCAATGAATTCACCAACGGCGAAAACCGGAAGAAATGAGCAACAAGCCGCGGAATTTGTAAATTCCCTTGGGCTGCCAGGTGCGGATATTACAGCTGCACAATTATCCGAAGCCGCCGCCGCAGTAGGGGAACATACGGTGGTATCTCGGACGGGTGGCGCACCGACACTCGCATTCGGTATGTCCGAAGTACTTACTAATATCTTTGGGCATCCAGAAATGCAGGCATTTTGGTATCACTTTGCCATTATGTTTGAAGCATTATTTATCTTAACTACCGTAGATGCAGGCACTCGTGTGGCACGCTTTATGATGACAGATACCCTGGCGAATGTCCCAGGCCTTGGACGGTTTAAAGACCCAACATGGACTGTTGGCAACTGGGTTTCCACAATCGCAGTGTGCTCACTATGGGGTGCAATTCTGCTTATGGGTGTTACTGATCCGCTCGGTGGTATTAACGTACTGTTCCCGCTTTTTGGTATTGCCAATCAGCTCCTTGCCGCAATCGCACTTTCGCTAGTGCTTGTTGTTGTGGTGAAGAAAGGGTATTACAAGTGGGCATGGATACCAGGAGTGCCGCTTGTGTGGGATGTTGTAGTGACCATGACTGCATCATGGCAAAAGGTGTTCTCCGATAATCCCGCAATTGGGTATTGGGCGCAGCATTACCGCTTTAAAGACGCCGCCGCCCAAGGGCTTACTGAGTTTGGTAGCGCCAAATCACCAGAGGCTATCGACGCCGTGATCCGCAATACCGCAATACAGGGGTCACTGTCCGTACTCTTCGCAGTCCTTGTACTGATTGTTCTTGGTGCTGCCATAGCTGCCTGCATAAAGGCAATCCGTGGTCAAAATGAAACCACGGAAGAACCATTCCAACCCTCAGCGCTTTTTGCGCCCAGTGGGTTAATGGCTACTGCGGCAGAAAAAGAACTGCTTAAGGAGTGGAATGCGCAGCATCAGTAAAGCACTTCTAGCTTGCTGGCGATATATGGGTGATGTGTTAGGGGAGCGTGACTATGAAAAGTACGTCGCTTACTTACAACACAAACATCCCTGCGCGGACATTCCAACCGAGCGTGAATACTGGCGCATGCGTTGGGCCGATCAAGAAATGAACCCAAAAGGAAGGTGCTGCTAGAACTCAATATCATCTGCAACGCCAGGCATTTCTGAAACTAATTCGGCTTGCCTGGCTTGCACTCGGGTAATAATTTCATGCACTTGAGATACATCAGACATCCAAGTGACTCCCGCAGCTGTTGCCTCAGAAAGTGATACGCCGTAACACTCTTCAATAAAGTCACCAGCATCAATACCAACCTCGGTGGCAGCATTTACTGCCGCAGCTACCTCAATATAAAAATCCCGATCGGAAATTAAGCGCTTGGAATTATCGGGAGAAGGTTCGGCAGGAAAAAGCGGGTGTGGTTGGGAAATAAACGAGTTGTAATTTTTTCCAACGGTTTCGGGGAATACCTCAATGCGTTGTTGCCATTCCATTGCGGCCTCATCCCACTGTTTACGGCTAATCCCCAAGACTGTCAAAATATCTGAAACTGGCGCACCACTATGAATTTTTCCCGACGCTGCAACATAGTCATGCAGCGTAACTCCCTCCACGGGAGATAATTCATATGGGGTTGCTGGGATTCGCTTGGTTTTTTGAGTTTTACGTTCTTTAGGCTGAACGGGGGGCTGAGAAATCTCTGGAGATGGTTCTACAACCTCAATGGGTTCTGGAGTCTCAGTGGGTTTTGGAGCCTCAATGGGTTTTGGTGCTGCGTCTGGGGCGGATTCCGGGGTGGTATCAGTCTTGGGTTGTTCAGCAGATGTCTCAACATGTGCGGGGGCGTCTGGGGCTACAGAAGCTTCCAGGGCTTTAGACACAGGCAGTGTCGGCTGGTGCGTTTCGGTGGGTGTTTGTAAAAAAGTGCCGAAGAGTAAATTGCGTAAACAATAAAACCGAATTGCAATATGTGCGAGATCAATAGCTCGCTCCCGGCGCTGGTCTATATCCAGGTTTTGGTGAACGTAAGCTTCTATGCCTTGGCGGTATTGGTCTAGTACTTCGTAGAGTTGAATATTCCCAAGCGAAAGAGTCCTACCGCCAAGAAAATCACTGGAGTGTGAAAGTTTAGGGCAGGTAGTTTCAATGTGCTTTGTCCAAGCTTCGAATTGTTGGTGCGCGTGTATTTGGTCTCCAATATCTGCATAGAAGACGGCATCAACGTGTGGATTGAGGATTTGTTCCCAGAGACTAAACCATTGCTCGGCGTGAGCAAGAGCTTCTGGTGATTGATCGTTTGAAGGTTTAGTGAGAAATGGGGTGATCTCTGGTCGGAAAAAATCGGAATCTTGAACTGGTATTTGGAATGGGTGGGCGATAAATGGTGTGTCGTCGGGTCGAAAACCGGAGGTTGCTCCGTCAGGATTGGGAATACCGGTGTTGAGTGAATCGGGGTGGGGGTAAAAAACATTGCTTGATGCAAAGTTGCTACTTTGCTCTGGTGTGGACTCAGAGCCTAGGAGCTTCCGAAAAAATTTTCCGAACACGTGTGTTCCCTTTTCCTTTGCGTTGCATGAATTTATACCTCTGGCTGTTGGCGAGCTATCCGTGAGTACTTAGCCCACAACTTGTGGGTGAAAGAATTATCTAGAACAGAAGCGGCTACCTCACAACCAGGACGGGTTAAATCATGGACAATACCAGTAACGATTCCCACAAAAACAGTATCGTTTTGAGCGCGGAAATCCTTTAAAGTGTCCCCTAAACTACCCATCACATTGTAGTAGGTTGTATCTGTTTTGCGCAGGCCTGCGGGTTCAATACTCGAGTGTTTCTTGCTATGGGCTTCCATAAACACGGCGCGGCGCAAAGAATCCACCTGGGTGGGGGCATACCCAGGGAGCAATTCAATAAGATGCCGGTGTCGTGTTAAGGCATATTTGATGCGTGCAACAATAAGTTGCCCAGGCCATGTGGTCGGGGCTTTTGCAATTCGGTCGAGTTCGGCTTTTAATGTGGCGGTTCTACTATCAGCTAGAGCTTCTGCCCATTGTGGGGCAACTTGCATATTTGTAGTAGGCGTAAACAAAGTCTGTGTACCGCACACAGAGCACCGCAGATATTTCGCTTGATAATACAATTCGGGAATAGCCACTGGGGCGCCACATGATTTGCACTTGAATTTGGCCTCCGCTTCTTTCCAATCTGCGATAGCCTGCTTGAAATGTCGCTCTGCTTCACTATTAGTTGATGGCGCAAAGACATCATCTGTAAGCGCACGTATTTCTTTTTCGAACTCTTCCACGTCAGATTCTGCTTGAAGGTAAATTTTTCGAATCTGCGGGTCTTTGTCATTAGCGAATGCTTCAAATCGTTCTTGAAAAATATTTTCTCCGCGTTCGGTAATATCTTGCATTTGCTTGCGTAAAGCGGTTTCGAACGTGGCATATTGACGATCAATTTCAGCCTGATCCTGGGAACTAGGCTCCGGCGTGACTGTTTTTGCCTCAGCAGTAATTTCAACCGCACGTTCCTTTAACTTGCCCAGGAATACTTCAAGACGATCACGCAATTCAATGATCTGATCAAGATTATGGCTCATTTAAAACTCCCTTCCGGGGCTACTACGGATACTAAATTCCATACATGACTTGATCACTAATATTCACCATCTACCATAGTGAGCTTCTGCTGAGATAGCGGCCCAGGAATAACAGAGGTAATGTCTGGCCTCTAACCATTCCTAAAACCGGAGAGAATTCACGTAATCAAACCCTAATAATTATGCGCGTCTTATCTCAGAAATTCACAATTTATTTAGTTAAGACCACATAGGTAATGCTCGCGGAAAAGCGATCAGTAGCACAATATGAGTTTAGGTTAATCGTCCCTGTGCCCATGAGAAAACCTGGGCGTTTCGGACTGGGTGCCAAGACTGTGAGTGGGGGTCCAAAAACTCTGCATCAGCCGGAATATCATTATTACGTTTAAGCTTTGCGATGTCGCTAAGCGTCATGCCCCGCAATGTATTTGTGGCAATACAATAACGCATAGCCTGTTTGCCTTCCGAACTTATTTTCGGGAATGTGATCATGTCTGGCAGGTCTTTACGCCGTGCAATGGAAAGGCGAAATGGATCCGCTTGCAGATCTAGCCAATCTTGAAAACTCAACGGTTGGGATGTTATCGGGTGTAACCGTGGGCGAAGTATTGCACAGTCGGTATTGATGTTATACATCCATACTTGGCCAGCGGCGGCACCCCGTAACACCAATATGGTGTGCTCGATGCAGCCTTCATCGGCAAGAAACGCAATCCCCCTGGTGGCCGGTAATTCCCATTCATGCCGAATATAGGCGTATAAATCTTTTTGGAGTGCCTCGAGTTCGGCCTCGGAGTTCACTGTTTCCTGGCGTTTCCAAAAAAGCTCCGGGGTAGAAGCTTCAAAAGTCTTTTCGGGGGTGAATGGAAAGTCTTGCGACCAGTCAGTGGGCACAAGTGGTTCGCCATAGAAAAACCCCCAGATTTTCGTGTCTGCATTCGATTTGTCAAGAAGAAAATCTCGGTAATCCGAAGGTAATCTACACCCTAAATTCGACTCGGCCCGGCGGATTCGTTTCTTATGGTCATGCATGTGCCCGAATGCCCCTCACTATGGTTTTCTAGTGGAAAGAAATGCCCTTAGTGTACCTGGTACATAGGGGTACTACCTCTGGATAATTGGGAAGCATACTTCGGTGACCCAGCGACTGGGGTCTGAGGTTTGAGCGGGGCTGATATGGTAGATATTGAACATTTTGTCGGTTTCAAGGTTGCGTTCGGCGAGGTATGTGCCAATCGCTCTAGTGGCGGTGGGCATTTGGGAATAATCTCCGTGCAATACCGCACTTACGACCCTTTGTTCAGGCACCTGGGTGCATTGTAGGGCGCCACTGGTTGGAAAATCGTGAGCGATTTGAATCCAAACCTCGACATCGACATCAGATTCTCGATATTCCGGATCGTGGAATATCGCCCCTGATATGCCGCCTGCTGGAAATGTGACGTCTGCTTGTTGGAGTAAGGGTTCTATCTCTTGCCACAGTACGTATTCATTATGGTAGGTTTCAATGATTTTACGCAGACTAGCTGTGGTCATTGCAGGAATTACTCGTTCGGCTACCTCCGTCATAGTTGCTTGTCCTTGTAGCTGGCATGTGAGTCGATCTAGGGCTGCTAATCGAGCATGGAGTTCGTCTCTTTGCTTATTAAGGGTGTGCCGTTGCTGTTCGAGCAAACGCGCCACGACTACAGGATTTTCTCGCTTGGCTAAAACTTCGGCGATGGTTTCTACAGCATATCCGGCATCACGAAGTTGCACTACCAATTGCGCATCCTCGACCTGTTCAGGGAGATAGAACCTGTGTCCGTTAAAAACGTCTACTTTTGCAGGTGTTAAGATGCCGTGATTTTGGTAATAGCGCAGCATTCGAATACTTATATTTGAAAGCCGCGAGAACATTCCAATTTTTAGCAGGCCATCCATCGCATTTCCGTTATTTTGCTAGTGAAGAATGGGAAAACACATTTCAGTTACCCAAGTTTTCGGGTCGGGGTTTTGTGCCGGCCCTACACGATAAATATTAAACATTGGGCCAATAGCGAGATTGTGCTCCTCAATATATGTATCTACATCACGGGCAATTGCAGGCATGAGCGAATAGTCACCGTGAAGCACCGCGCGCAGAACGGGACGCTCGGGGATTTTTTGGCAGTTAAGCGGTGGTTGGGCTTCGAAAGGTTCGGTAACCTCAACCCACACTTCCACATCCACATTGCTTGGTTTGAAATCTGTATCGTAAAATGTTGCACCAGCCATGCCGTGTGCTTTTACGCTCGCATTGGATTGTTGCAGCAGCTGTTCAATTTCTTGCCAGAGTGTGCGTTCATGATGGTAGTTGGGGATTATTTTACGCAAACTTGCGATAATGAATGCGGGCATAGTTTCTTGGGAAATAGTACTCATGTTCTGTCGCCTCCTGAATGGAACCAAATGGTATAAGTCCACTTAACAATCTGACATCGTGGCAGTTTCCAGTGCCTACCCCCGATTGTGTGTCGGGTTTTGGGGTAAATATTGTCCGGAGATTACCCAATTTTTTTCCATAACCACTCCATTGGTCCAGTACGGAACTTCTGTAGCCAGAGGTGTGCAAACAATGTAATAGTTGTGGCTATGCCTATATATGCGAGCATTGTGGCAGCTATGCGCCAAGATTCAACGTGGTTGACCAGGCCAAACCCCCATCCGTAAAACAGCATTCCGCCAAGCAGGTTTTGTAGCAGATAACAGGAAAGTGCGGTGCGGCCAACACTTGCAAGTAGCCTTGCTGCCAGCGTCTGGGTTCCATAGCGCTGGCAGCATTCGATAATAAATCCCAGAAGCCCAAGAGCTACAACGGGAGCAATGAGGTATCTTTCAGCAATAATTGCCGCATCGTTGCCAGAGAGGCCTAAGGCAAGGTCTAAGGGCAGAGCCACGACGCCAAGAATCATAAGGTTTTTTCGTATTCTGTGGTTTTCTGCATCGAATATGCCTTGACGGTATAGCCAATCGCCGAGGAGAAAGAGGGCGATGGTTAATGGGAAAATGAGTATTGATTCCGCGCGAAAAAATGCAATATTTTCAATTCGGAATACTACGAGTTCTATAAAGTTTCCATGTGCATATGGAGTGGGTGCGTACTCATATTCGTAAGTCAGAATATAGTTTAAATATGCGATTATGCTGATAAATAGCGTGTGTAGTATTCCGCAACACGCAATAAATACCCAACGGGTTCGGGGGCGGGTGAGAAGGAGGTAGGACACTACCATTCCGGTGATTGCGTAACCCATAAGTACGTCGAACTCGGCAATAAAGAGGTAGTTGAGGGCGCCGTCGAGAAGCAAAATAAGCATGCGGCGTAAGTATCGGCCGGGCCATTGGCGGGTGGAGTTGAATTGAATCGCCATACCAATTCCAAAGAGCAGTGAAAGTAAAGCCAGAAATTTCCCTTGGCTCAGTGAGGCGATAAAACGTTCGAGTAGTGGGGGGTTTCTAATGTGTTGACCGCGCCGAACAAACCGTCGGCATTCGTAAAAAGCCAGATATTTGTCCAGAGTGTGCCCAGAATGGCTATGCCGCGCGCCACGTCGAGCGCCGCAATGCGCAATACGATCGTATTGTCCATGGTGTGAGTGTACCATACACTCGTATGGGTAATGATGCGATATTGAGGGCCGTAGTACGGCTAATTGCCACCCGTGGGCCAGAGCAAACTAGCGTGCGCAATGTTGCTTCGGAAGCTGGCGTTTCCATTGGTGCTGTCCAGCACCACTATCGAACGAAAGATGACCTTCTGCTGGCGGCAATGAGAGGCCTTAATGCGGAATTTATTACGCGAATGCAGGAAATCTTGGCGGAAATTCCAGATGCAAAACAGCGCCTTCGTGCATTTATTCATGCAATTTCCGCCGTTGATTCCGAAGCTCGAGATGGCGCAATAATCTGGACTGTTTTTGCTGCGCGGTCGTGTGTTCATCAAGGATTGCGTACAGAACATAGTGAGAACTGGGCGCATGTAGAAGAATATATTTTTGCCCTTATGGTCGAAGCATTTCCGGGTTGTGGGATTGTGCGTGACGACGCCGCCTACCTACTTGCTCTAGCAGATGGCATTGCGGTTGCTCGTGCAGCGGAAAACAATGAGCGTATGACGGAGCAACGCGCCGCCAGCATACTCGATACTGCATTAAAGCAATTCGAACAACGAAAACAATCGTAGTAGACAATGCAAAAGCCCGGGTACTTCGAATACCCGGGCGGTTACCGTTCTAAACGGTTTACTTCATGCCGTCAATAATTGCATTAAAGGTTGCGGATGGGCGCATGACTTTTTCGCCCTTTTCGCTTGGTTGATAGTAGCCACCAAGGTCAGCTGGTGAACCTTGAACTGCCAGCAATTCTGCATTGATTTCATCAGACTTTGCTACCAGTGCTTCCGCGATTGGTGCGAAGGTTGCTGCGAGCTCTGCATCTTCGGTTTGTGCTGTTAGTGCTTCAGCCCAAGCCTTGGTAAGGAAGAAGTGGGAGCCACGGTTATCAATCTCACCAACTTTGCGGGATGGTGACATATTCTCGTCAAGTAAACGTTCGGTTGCAGCGTCGAGGGCGTCGGCAAGTACGGCAGCCTTTGCGGTGCCACCAGTATTGGCAATATGGCGTAGCGACTCAGCCAAAGCCAAAAACTCGCCAAGGGAATCCCAGCGCAGGTGGTTTTCCTCCTGGACCTGTTGAACGTGTTTTGGCGCGGAACCACCGGCACCGGTTTCAAATAAGCCGCCGCCGGCCATGAGTGGCACGATCGAAAGCATCTTTGCGGAAGTGCCGAGTTCCAGAATCGGGAACAGGTCGGTGTTATAGTCACGCAAGACATTGCCGGTGACCGAAATGGTGTCTTTGCCTTCGCGAATACGATCGATAGAAACCTGAGTGGCCTCAACCGGGGACTTAATGGTGATATCAAGTCCGGAAGTATCGTGGTCAGCAAGATACTTCTCCACTAGTGTGGTCAGGTTTCGGTCGTGTGCACGTTCTGGGTCGAGCCAGAAAATAGCTGGCATACCGGAGAGGCGAGCACGGGTGACGGCGAGTTTTACCCAATCTTGAATAGGTGCGTCTTTGGTCTGGCAAGCGCGCCAAATATCGCCGGCTTCAACTTCATGTTCGATAAGAACATCGCCAACACTATTAACTACCTGGACCTTACCGTCTGCAGCAATTTTAAAGGTTTTATCGTGGGAGCCGTATTCTTCTGCCTTTTGCGCCATAAGGCCAACATTTGGCACGGTGCCCATTGTTGATGGGTCGAATGCACCGTGTGCCCGGCAATCATCAATCACGGTTTGGTAGACGCCGGCATAGGAGGAGTCTGGGATGACAGCCAGGGTGTCTTGCTCTTCACCGGCCGCATTCCACATATGACCAGATGTGCGAATCATGGCTGGCATTGAAGCATCCACGATCACATCAGATGGAACATGCAGATTGGTAATTCCCTTATCGGAATTCACCATGGCAAGTGCTGGTCCTTCTGCAAGTACTTTTTCAAATGCGGCTTTGATTTCGGAGCCATTTTCCAGGGAATCCAGGCCGGTATAGATTGCGGCGAGGCCGTTTTCTCCAGTAAGGCCGTGAGCTTCCAACACATCACCGTATTGGGCGAATACGTCTGCGAAGAATGCGCGCACAACATGGCCAAAGATAATTGGGTCGGAGACCTTCATCATAGTGGCCTTGAGGTGCGTGGAGAACAGCACACCTTCTTCCTTGGCGCGAGCTACCTGTGCTTTCAAAAAGGCGTCAAGTGCTTTGGCGGACATAAAAGTACCGTCAATTACTTCGCCTGCTAGTACCTTCAGGCCATCCTTAAGGACGGTCTCGGTGCCGTCGGCGGCAATATGCTTGATGGTGAGCTCATCGGCGGCCGGGATAATAACGGACTTCTCATTGTGGCGGAAGTCATTGGCATCCATCGTTGCAACATTGGTCTTTGAGTCGGAAGACCAAACACCCATGCGGTGTGGGTTTTTCTTTGCGAAGTTTTTGACCGCAATGGGGGCGCGGCGATCGGAATTGCCTTCACGCAGCACTGGGTTTACGGCGGAACCCTTTACGGCGTCATAGCGCGCGCGAATATCTTTTTCCTTGTCGGTTTCTGGATTGTCTGGGTAATCCGGAAGAGCGTATCCATGGCCTTGAAGTTCGGCAATGGCGGCTTTCAATTGCGGAACAGACGCAGAAATGTTCGGAAGTTTAATGATATTAGCTTCCGGGGTTTTTGCTAGCTCACCAAGTGCGCTCAGGGCGTCTTCTTGGCGGTGTTCGGCGCTTAGGAAGTCCGGGAATTGGGCGAGAATGCGTCCTGCCAGCGAAATATCACGAGTTTCCACCTCAATGCCAGCGGTTGCGGCGAATGCCTCAACAACGGGCTTAAAGGAAAAAGTGGCCAGCAATGGCGCTTCGTCGGTGCGGGTATAGATAATCTTTGCCAATGGAGCTCCCTTAAAAAAGATTGCGATTCGGCTAACCAGAGTACCCCTTTTAGGGCAGAATCAACTAGCTTTTTCTGCTTATCGACGCCCAAGGGGGTAGCCGCCGTAGGTAAGTTTCATGCTTCAGTGTGTGGCGAAAACGCTTGCTGTTTGCATTTGCTGCAATCCATTTGGCAACCGGAAAGAACCAACTATGTCGCCAGGGATGCGCTTACGGCACTTCGATCAAAATTGCCATTTTCTAGATCTCGTATTTCGGTTTTTACCGTGCTTTTAATTTTTCCCATAAATACATTGTGCACAGTTAGTAATTTTGTTCGTTTAGCTGCATGTTTTGGTGTTTGTTTTTCTGCTAAGGTCGATTCTCCGCAGGGTGTTTAAGGCGAATACACAGTGAGAGGAATTGACAGTGTCTATTGCATTTGCGGTATTACTTCAGCATTGTGCGGAATCAGATTTACAAGCGGCAAACCTACAAGAGCAAATGCGACGGGACTGGCCAGACCTAGATATTATTATCACCCAGGAACGAACCGGTAAAGCTGAAGACCAATTTGTACTTGCAAATGGTGGGGCAAAAGTCATTGTTACTCCGGTGTCGGCGCCATTCGCTGAAGATTCAGGTGAATTGTGTGAAACAAGCCTTCTTTGGCCAAACGAACAGCCGTTCAATGATAATTATCAGGCCAATTGTATTGTTGCGGTGGAAGACCAGGTGGGCGATGAACGTAGCGCTACCGTACTTTTAACCAAAGTTATGGCATCGCTCATTCGGGTATCACGAGAGAGTTTTGCAGTGTACTGGGCGGCGGCTAATCACTTGATTTATCCACCATTATTCCGAGAGATGTCAATGAGTATCCTCCCTGAGCCGCCATTATATTTATGGGTGGCATTTAATATTTGGGAGCGTGATTCTGGTGAATTGCACGCATTAACCAAAGGGCTTGATCGTTTGGGTCTTATGGATATTGAAATTCCACATAGTCGGCGAACAGCCAAAGAAACTCACGAATTCACCGTTAACCTTGCTGGTTATTTGCTCCAAAACGGTTTGATTATCCAAGACGGCGATACGGTTGGGCAATCTGAAACCGAACGTATTCAAGCGGTGTATGCGCCATCGTCGGTGGATGGCAAAACTACTGTAATCCAATTGCAAGAAGAATTCGCTTCGATCCGGTAACCGCAAAAAACTCCCCTAGATACTGTTTGACCAGTGGTATGTTGAAGGTATGGATTCCTCTGCATTACAAACAGTTTTGGATCAGAGACTACGTGGAGTTATTCGTACAAACGGTTCGAATGGTCCTGGTGCCGTTGCGCTAGTGGTAGGTCCTGAAGGGATTCTTGCGCAAGCTTCACTCGGCGATTTGGGGCTTGATTCGCCTGTAGGGTTGGGGTCACTGAGTAAATCTTTTACGTCTAGGGTGCTGCTTTCGCTTGTGGATCGAGGTCTTGTAAAGATCGATGATGAAGTTGCACGCTATATCCCAAATGCTCGAGTGCTCCCAGGAACTACCCTGCAAAACCTGGCGCAGCACATCAGTGGAATTCGGGCGGATGGTTCCTTGGCCGCAGACCGGAAATTCCGGTATTCAAACGTAAATTACTACCTATTAGGTCAGGTTATTGAGCAAGTAACAAAACAGCCTTTCCGCTCAGTTGTGTATCAGGCAGTACTTGAACCTTTGGGGATTGAACAGATAAACCAATGTGTCTCGAGCTATACGTATTTCTTTGGTGGGCAAATACCCAGCTTTGAGCCATCGGATTTCCATTCGGATCCCTGGATTTCCTACGCCGCAGGTGGTGTCTGTATGAGTGCACGAGATGCCGCGCGCTATATCCAAGCGTATTTGGATGGCACATGCAATATTGAGCGTTTTATAGGGGAGTCAGTCGAGCTTGTTAGCGCCGAACATGATCCAGCGTTTGGCTCTCGGGCCAAATATGGTTTGGGTTGGGCAGTTCGAAATAGTCCGGCAGGACAACGGGTTGTGTTCCATACTGGGAAGCTGCCGGGATTTACAACAATGTTTGCGGTTTTGCCGGATCAGCAACGTGGTGTAATCATTCTCACCAATTATGGTGATTTTCTGGTTGGCACACCTGCAATCGAAGAAGTGGGCGAGCACATTGTTGCTGCTGTGGCTTCTGGAAACATGGAGTATCGTGTCCCATCGGTTGGGCATCAGGTAGCAAAGGCAAGGCTACGAAATTTAGTCGGGTTTGGCTTTTACCTGGTGTTTTGTGGATTTGTTTCGCGACGGATGCCAGCTTGGTTGAGTGCAGGTTTGGCGGTGGTGGTGCCGGTCACGCTACGCATGGTGGTACGGACTCCGCTCCGATGGATAGGTAGATTTGTCCCAGATCTTGCGAGTGTGTTGGGATGTGGATCGGCAATACTGCTGTGGGGTGCGGTAAGGAAGCGGCGTCGATAAGCATAAGGGGGTAGCGTACCTAGCCGTGAATTATCAACGACGTCCTGTATTGCGCCAGACCGAGATTTCTGAGGCGCGGCGAGTAGTAATTATGGTTGCCCTCGCCCTTGGAGGTTTTGGTATTGGCACTACTGAATTTGTGTCAATGGGTCTGCTGAACCTTATGGCTGCGGATTTTGCCGTTTCTGAGGACGCAGCGGGCCATGTTATTTCTGCATATGCCCTTGGCGTGGTGGTCGGCGCACCGTTGATTAGCGCATTAACGGGCATGGTGCCGCGGCGCCGACTTTTGCTTGTGCTTATGGCGGCGTTTGTGTTTGGCAATATTGCCAGTGCCTTTGCTACCTCATATTGGAGTTTGATAGGGGCGCGGTTTATTGCTGGCTTACCGCATGGTGCGTATTTCTCCGTCGCTGGGCTTGCCGCAGCATCAATGGCGCCAGCAGGTCAGCGTGGTCGTGCCGTAGCCATGGTCGGTATGGGGCTTTCTGTAGCTACCGTAATTGGGGTTCCCGCAGCACAATGGCTAGGGGTTGCCCTTGGTTGGGCATGGGCCTATGTATTTGTCGCAGCAACTGGTGTGGTGTGTTTGCTGGCATTGTGGTTCCTATTTCCGCATATGACCCTTATGAAACCAACCAGTCCGCTTACGGAACTCGGGGCGCTGGGGCGTTCACAAGTTTGGTTAACGCTAGCAATCGGGACCGTCGGATTCGGCGGCATGTTTGCGGTGTATACATATATCACTTGGACCATGACCGATGCAGGGCTTAGTGCTTCCTGGATTTGGCTGGTGCTTATGGTGTACGGCGTAGGCATGGTTGCCGGTAATTTCGCTGGTGGCCGAATGGCAGACCGCAATGTAGAAAGCGGTATTGCTGGTTCATTAATTATGATTCTGGTCAGCCTTATTACCTTCTATTTTGCTACCACTATAAACCCATGGCTTGCCGTAGCGAACTTTGGAATTATTGGGTTTTTCGGCTCTACGCTCGTGCTTTCGCTCCAGGTTCGGCTTATGGATGTTGCGGGCCGCGCCCAAACTCTTGCTGCGGCCCTGAACCACTCTGCATTAAACCTGGCCAATGCTCTTGGTGCGGCACTTGGCGGCACCATGATTGCAGCGGGCTATAGCTATAGTGCACCGGCACTGGGTGGTGCTGCACTATCCGCCATCGCCTTGGTGCTGTGGGTCCCTGCATTTGCCCTACACAAACGTGCACCACGTACTGCGTCGATTTCCGAAACCGTAGGCGAACGCCAACCGGTACATGTATAGGGCGCACTACATCCAGTACGCTGTGCTTTATGCTTACCATCACCACCGTGAATGTCAACGGTATTCGCGCAGCTGTAAAAGAACGCAGTGAAACCAACCTTGGCTTCCTTCACTGGCTTGCAAACTCAGGTTCGGACGTTGTACTGCTGCAAGAAGTTCGGGCGAGCGAAAAAGACACCCTGAAGGCTCTTGCACCTGTACTTGATTCCGGTTGGCATTTCGCCGGCGCTGAAGCTGCAGCAAAAGGCCGCGCCGGGGTTGGCATCCTCTCCCGTACTCCGCTTATCGACGTCGCGGTAGGTATAGAAGACTTTGAAGATTCCGGTCGCTATATCGAAGCGACCACAGCAGATATTCGTGTAGCCTCGCTTTACTTGCCTTCCGGAGAAGCCGGAAGCGAAAAACAAGACGAAAAATACCGATTCTTAGATATTTTCGAAGATGTATTAGGCAAGAAAGCTAAAGAACACAGCGATATGGTGATTGGGGGAGACTGGAATATTTGTCACCGGCAGCAAGACCTTAAAAACTGGAAAACCAACCAAAAGCGATCTGGATTCCTCCCCGATGAACGTGCATTTATGGATGCCGTTTTTGGAACATTTCCTGATGCTGAAACCCAAATCCCCGCCTATGGAGATTACCTAGGTGCTGTTGAATACGTAAGTGAGCGACGTCGAGAAGCAAATACTGAGCCGGTATGGTTCGATGTTGCCCGTCGACTCCAGCCGGAGGATGCCCTATATAGTTGGTGGTCCTACCGCGGCAGAGCCTTTGACACCGATGCTGGATGGCGTATCGACTACCAAGCGGTAACGAAAAACATGCTTGAACGAGCACAGCGCACCTGGGTAGATAAAGCCGAAGCATACGACATGCGGTGGTCCGATCATGCTCCCGTAAATGTGCAATACCTTTAGTTAGAATAGGCCGAGTGAATCACTCAAAAGCATTACCACTGTCCTTAATCTTCGCGGTGCTTGGCGTCGGCTCACTTATAGCCGCAAACGTATTTTTGAGTGCGCCAAGCGCCGACCACGGACCAACGTTTACCTACAAAGAAGTCCAAGCTGTTGCAGCCGCACAACCCACTCCATTGGACGCAAGCCTGCCCAGCAAAGAAGAAATTGAACAATTCACTGGCGGTATGGTCCAACAACAAGCTACCAAAGCCGCTCATGTGCCTTTAGCAGCCCACCCGGAACCCATCGAAAAAGAGTATCAACGCCTTGGTGGGGAAACAGGTTCTTTAGGTAAACCGCTTACTGAAATCGTAGAAGCAGGCAATCACGGTGCCAAAGCAGTCTACGAAAAAGGCATGATCCTCTGGTCCCCACGGACCGGAGCCCATGCCCTTTATAACGAATTCCTACTCAAGTACATTCTCCTCGGAGGTGAGCAAGGTATCCTGGGATTTCCCACAACCAGAATCGAAAAAGTAGGAACAGGGGCCCGGCAAGGATTTGAACAAGCGGCCTGGCTATATTCTTCGCAAGAAAGCGGAGTGCATTATGTGGGCGGCCGAATCCATGAACACTGGCAAGAACGCGGCGGTGTGGATGGCGACTACGGCTTTCCGAAAACTGACATTGTCAATGTAGGAAGTGATACCGCAGGGCAGTTCGACCGCGCCGTAATCTTCGGAGACAATAAGGTAATTCTTTCAAATTCACGGACGGGTGTGGTCAGTGAAGCAGCCTTTGGTGCGACCGAGTAGGCTATACCACCATGACAACCCCCGAGAAAAAGCAGCGTGTACTCTCCGGCATCCAACCTACAGGAGATTCTTATCACCTAGGGAACTACTTAGGCGCGCTTAAGCAATGGATTAACCTCCAAAAAGAGTTTGAAGCGTACTACTTTATCCCGGATCTTCACGCCATTACCGTGGAACAAGATCCAAAGGAACTACGCCACCGCACAGTCGCCGGAGCAGCACAACTTATTGCCCTAGGCATTGATCCCGAAAAATCGACGCTCTTTGTGCAATCACACGTGCCTGAACACGCTGAACTTTGCTGGGTACTCACCTGCCTTACTGGCTTTGGGGAAGCATCCCGAATGACCCAATTCAAAGATAAATCCGCAAAACGCGGTGCCGAGCACACCTCAGCAGGGCTGTTCACCTACCCAATGCTTATGGCCGCAGACATCCTGCTTTACCGGCCACAATTCGTTCCCGTGGGCGAAGACCAACGTCAGCACCTGGAACTCACCCGGAATTTGGCAGAACGTTTTAACTCTCGCTATAAAAAAACATTCCCAGTGCCAGAACCTTTTATTCCGCAAGGCGCTGCAAAGATCTATGATCTCCAAAACCCCACGGCGAAAATGAGCAAGTCTGATGGTGATTCAAGGGGATTGATAAATCTGCTGGATGATCCTAAAGTTTCTACAAAGCGAATCAAAAGTGCTGTTACTGATAACGAAGCTGAAATTCGCTATGACAAAGAAGCAAAGCCAGGTGTGTCAAACCTGTTGGTCATTCAATCTTCCCTTACTGACACCCCAATTGATGAGCTCGTTGCCAAATACGAAGGTAAAGGCTATGGAGCCCTTAAAGTAGACACTGCTGAAGCATTAGAAGCATTTACTACACCATTGAAAGCCCGTTTTGATGAACTCATGGCTGACCAAGGAGAATTAGAACGAATTCTCGCTGCAGGTGCTGACCGTGCCCGTGAAGTAGCCACCCGTACCCTCGCGGATGTGTATGACCGAATTGGATTCTTAGCCCGAAAGTAGCGGCCCTACTATAGAAAGGCAAAACTATGGCAGCGACCACACAAACCCGACGAGATGAATTTGGTATTGAGCGAGTAAGCCCAGACAAACCGGGGTTTGTGGATCGCTACCGCCAACAATGGCCCTGGTTCGACCACGTCATGCGTATGCATGAACGCTATGTTGAAATGGGCGGCAGCCAATACGCCGCTGGCATTACCTACTTTTCCGTGCTTTCAATGTTTCCGATACTGATGCTCGCTTTTGCGGGCATTGCATTTGCATTGGCTAACCGCCCAGAAATGGTTGTGGAAATCCAAGAACAGATCGCTGCCCAGGTATCTGGGGATGTTGCTGACCCAATTAACACAATTGTGGAAACCGCAATTAGCCAACGCGGTGCCGTAGCTGGAGTCGGTGCGGCCACAGCTCTATGGTCCGGTTTGGCTTGGATGTACAACCTGCGGTATGGGGTGTCCAAAATGTGGAAATTCGACCCACACGCAGGAAATTTCCTGCGGGACAAGCTCAAAGACCTACTAGGTCTCGTTGGTTTGCTCGTCGCTTTCGTGTTTGCATTCGGTATTACTGCTGTGGGCTCTTCCGGGCTGGCTTACCGAATTGTGGCATGGATAGGCGCAGATGATATTCCAGGCATTTTTACGCTGCTCTGGTTTGTTTCGCTCATCCTTGGTGTACTTGCGAATTACGTTGTATTTTTCTGGTTAATCAAGTACATGCCGCGTGTAAAGGTGCCTCCAAGGTCAGCATTAAAAGCCGCTTGGATTGGGGCTATAGGCTTTGAGCTTTTTAAACAGGTAGCCTCGTTATTCTTTGCCAGTGCGCTTACAAACCCTGCTGGTGCCACCTTCGGGCCGATTATCGGCGTAATGGTTTTGTTGTACTTTATTTGGCAAATACTTTTGTATTGCTCTGCATGGGCAGCGACTACCGAAGAATCGCTTGCCCAAACAAAACCTGCGGTTCCGGAGCCAGCCGTAATCCGCGTTCGCCAGGAAATTCGAGTGGCGCCTTCGCCGCGGAGTATGGCTACAGCAGCTGCAGCAGGTGCAGCAGCCACTGCTGTAATAGCACGCTTGTTCCGTCGCCCTCGGGGTTAGGTGATTGGCGTGCAATTCGATTGCTGCGG
Organism: Corynebacterium freiburgense; assembly: GCF_030408815.1. Classification (NCBI taxonomy): domain Bacteria; kingdom Bacillati; phylum Actinomycetota; class Actinomycetes; order Mycobacteriales; family Corynebacteriaceae; genus Corynebacterium; species Corynebacterium freiburgense. The sequence goes on from NZ_CP047355.1 coordinate 542,761, forward strand.
GTACTGTGGGCTTCATGCATACCATGACTTCTCCATTACCGCTGTCTGAAGAAATTGTGCACGAATTACCAAAAGTTCTTCTCCATGATCACTTGGATGGTGGATTGCGGCCATCCACAATTATCGAATTAGCCGCCGACTGTGGTTACGGGGACCTGCCAACCACCAATCCCACAAAACTCAAGCAGTGGTTTTTCGACGCCGCCAACTCCGGCTCCCTGCCAAAGTACCTCGAAACATTTGCACACACGTGCGCAGTGATGCAGACCGCGCAAGCAATCGAACGCGTAGCTTGCGAAGCTGTTGAAGACCTCGCCGCCGATAATGTTATCTACGCAGAACTCCGATTTGCTCCAGAACAACATCAAGAGGCCGGACTCACCCTCCAAGAAGTTGTCGACGCCGCTGTGCGGGGCGTCGACAAGGGCGTCGCTGTAGTGGCAGACATGGGCAAAACAATCTATGTAAGACTTATTCTCTGTGGCATGCGTCATGCCGAACGCACAGCCGAAATAGCGCAACTCATGGTGGATAACTACCAACCCGGCGGCACAATCGCGGGCTACGACATCGCCGGTGCCGAAGACGGTTTCCTACCATCCAAACATGCCGAAGCCTTTGCCCTCCTTAGGGAAAACTTTGTTCCATTCACCATCCACGCTGGTGAAGCTGCAGGGCTCGAGTCACTTGAATCCGCAGTACGGCAAGGCACCTGCCGCATTGGACACGGTGCACGAATCTATGAAGATATCTCTGCCGATATGTCCGGAATTACCTTAGGACGAATGGCCTCCTATGTCTGTGACCGGCGCATCCCCCTTGAGCTTTGCCCAACATCGAACGTTCAAACCGGCGTGGTAGATAACCTTCTCGATCATCCGTTCCCGCTGCTATATGAACTCGGATTCTCTTGCACTGTTAATACTGATAATCGCCTCGTTTCAGACACCACCATGACAAAAGAAATGATGGTCCTTGTCGATGCTTTTGATTTCGGTCTTGGCGAACTCTACGAATTAACGCTTAATGCGATTCGCAGCGCATTTATCCCACAACAGTTACGTGAAGAAATAATCGGCGCGCTGATAGATCCAGCATACGAAGAACTCTTGGTCAAACACGGATTCGCTTCTGAAGATGCTGTGCTCAACCAAACCGGCAGTATAGCCCCACATGAAGACCATGCCGGCGGACTAGGACAACTCACCCAAGATGACCTCGATGCAATCGATCCGCAAACCCTCGCGGACTTGGGAATCGACCTCAAAGACCTGGGCTTGGACAACCAAAAATAAGGCACATTGTAAACAAGCCTTGGCTGAGGTGCTGCTGGGCAGACTGATGCCTTAGTTGAGGAACATTTATTTGTTGGTGATGTGTTGTGGGCGAGCGTTATCTTGGGGGTTGTCGTTAAATACACCATCTTGTGTGCAATTGGTGTAAAAAACGTCACCGAGAGCCTTCTGGAGCTATAATTTTGTCGCCAAAAACACCAATTGTGCACAACATGGTGTAAAAAACGACACTTGTTATTAAAACAACAATATCTGCCATGTGTGGCTCGTGTTTTACTGCATCGAGCTACTCGCTGTCCAGGTGTTTTGATGCTCCTCCATACCTTGAGGGTGTGGGTTATAAATCGTGCACAATTGCCGAGCTGGGGCTTGTCGTTTAAAACACCATCTTGTGTGCAATTGGTGTAAAAAGCGTCACCGGAGCCCCGTAGAAGCCATAGTTTTGTCGCAAAAAACACCAATTGTGTACAACATGGTGTAAAAAACGACACTTGATATTTAAACATATGTAAACCGGTGCTTAAAACCGCCCGGTGCCTAAATTCTTCCCCATACCAAAACCCCCACACGGATCCCGTTTCCGGGATCCAGCCCCCCCAAAAAAAGGCACAGACCACCCCCCAAAGCTCAGCCCACAGCCCACCCCCCCCAAAAAAAACCAGCTCTAGTATTTAGTGAATCGTGCAACAAGGCTTTCTTCGAGTTGCTTCCAGCCGTCTACTTCAGCGGTAAATGGTGCTGAGGGTACGTATCCTGTGGCGGATCCAAGCATATAAGCGATGTATTCCTGGAGGGCTGGATTGGCTACAAGGATGGAATTTACGGAGTCGTCGGATGCCCAGTCAGCCGAGTCCGCAAGAAGTTCGTAGGCTTGACGTAGTTGATTTGTGTCTACTTCTTTGGTGCCTTTGGCAATGTCTTCACGTAGGCCGGTGAATACGTAAGTATTGTCTTCGTGGACGGTTACTTCTAATTCGCCGCCATTGACTGCGTCCATAATAGTGGGCCAGGTTGAGACGGTGGCCAGGTCGTGGTCGTCGTGTTCGGCAAGCCAGCGCGCCATTGCTTTGCGGTTATTAAAGGTGACTATTTGGCCGAATTTTCCAAGGAAGAGTGGTTGTTTTCCTAGGTAGGTGCGCAAGGTGTAAAGGGTGCGCCCATCAATAGCAATTTTAATTGGATCGATGCCGGCTGCCGCCCAGATTGAGGTGTCGTATGGATCGGCAGCTTCTTCTTCGGCTTTGGCTTTTTCAGCCGCTGCTTTTTCGGCTGCCTCTTGGGCTTCTTGAATGCGTTGCCGTGCGTTTTTGGCGTCTTCTTCCGCTACTTCTGGGGTGTGAACGATACTGTCTAAAGCGTCTACAACTTTATTCCAGTTGGTAAGTACTACGCGCCCGATGGTGGACCACTCGGACATGCCTCGTTCGCCACTAAAGTGGTCGTGTCCGCGGTCTACATTGGCCAGGATCGAGTGCCCGGAGTAGAAGGATTCAATGTCGGTAAGGGAACATACGGATCCGAGGCTTTTTGATACTGCGAATGCGCGGGCGAGTTTGGTGACGTTGCTATAGGAGGGCCGTCCGGCGAGGTATGCAGGGGCTTCCACCATTGAGACTTCGTCGCGTTCGTTTGGTACCACGCGCGCGGCGTCGCCACTATTGAATTGTCCCCACTTGGGGTGCGTGTTTAGGTCGTGTGGTTGGCCGGATTCTAGGAATACTAGAACTTCTTCCGGCGAGTTAAAAAGGTAGACGTGGTCTCCGTGGCCTAGGAACGCTTGCCATTCTTGGCCGTGTTCCTTCCAGCGCGGTGCCCAAAGGGTATAGAAAGTGCCTTCGGTGAGCTCGAGGGAAACGGGAACGATGCCTTGTTGTGCCATGTCGCGAAATTCTACCCGGTCGGTCGAAAGAAACCTTTAAAGGCCATACCCATATTGGTGGTCCGCAATGGGCTTTCTTGCACGGGGTCGCCTGCTTCGATGATGTTTCCATTGCCGGAGTACATGGCCACGTGCCCGTCCCACACCACAAGGTCGCCGGGTTGTAGTTCTGCTTCGCTTATTTCTCGCCCAATTGTTTGGTCTTCGGCAAGCCGCGGCAGTTCGATTCCGGCTTGTCTCCACGCCCACTGTGTGAGTCCGGAGCAATCAAGACCGACCCCTGGCGTGGTACCGCCCCAGCAGTAAGGCGTTCCTATGGCACTGCGGGCGGCTGCCACTGCTTGTTCACCGCTTGTCGACGCCCCTCCAGTGACGCTTTCCACAACATTGTCTACGGTAAGTTCAAGCCCGGCTGTAGATTCTGCAATCCGCTGGAGCTCTGCGGTTGCTGGTCCTAAATCGGGCATAAGCTGGTCTGCAATACCGGATACGATATTTGGCAATTGGGTGAGTTCTGCGAAGGCGGCTGGTTCAAAGGTGGCCAGGCGGGGTAGTAATCCACCAATATGATTGAGTACCTGGCCCGCGAGATTGGTGAGTTGCGATTCAATATCGGGTAGGTCCTGTACAAGACGATTGATGTGTTCGAGATCGTCGGCAAGTTCGTTGTGGGCACCAATAAGTGGAAGTTCGATACCAAGCGCTTCTGCCAGTGGGGCAGCAGCGGTGATATCGGGGAGAGTTACTGGCTGAATTTCTAGATGGGGGATACGCCGTTGCAGATCTTCGATCATGCCTTGGATCATGCGAGGTGACCTAAAGTATGCCCGAGTTCTTGGTCAATATCTTCGACTTCTAGCATGTAATTTGCTGCCCGCTCGGCAATGCTTTCTGCGTGCTGTTTTAGGTGCAGGCTGCGTCTCGAACAGCTTTCTATAGCTTTACTTAGTGCATGGGAGAATTCTCCCAGTGCAGGGTCTGGAGTGTGGTGTCCGGCGGCGGCGAGTTCGGCACCGCGAATCAGTTCGGTGGCTAGGGAACGAACGTGGTCCGGTTGCAATTCCATGTTTCTTGGACGCTATTCGGATTCTTAGGGGTTCCTTGGGGTTACGATTGGGGGTATGCAGATCACCGTTGTCAACCATCCACTTGCTGCTTCTCGACTCACGATTATGCGCGATGCCCGCAGTGATAACACTGCATTTCGGGCAGCGCTTGCTGATCTTGGAACCATGCTGATCTATGAAGCCTCACGAGGCCTCCCAGTGGAACACTTTGATACTCAAACACCTGTTGCAATGGCACAGGGGACGAGGCTCAAGAATCCGCCGATTATTGTGCCTGTGATTCGGGCTGGATTGGGCATGATTGACCCAGCACTGAAAATGATTCCAGATGCCCAGGTTGGTTTTATTGGACTGGCCCGTAATGAAGAAACCCACGAGCCGGTGCCATACCTTGAAGCCCTTCCCGAAGACTTGACTGGGCAACCGGTATTTGTAGTGGATCCTATGTTGGCCACGGGCGGATCGCTGTTATATGCAATTCGTCTTTTGCATGAAAGGGGAGCCACGGACATTACAGCGGTATGTATGGTATCCGCGCAGCCAGGCGTTGATGCATTGGCGGATTCCGGTTTGCCGGTTCGGTTGGTCACGGCCACGATCGATCCAGAACTTAATGAAGCAGCGTATATTGTCCCGGGCCTAGGTGATGCCGGCGATAGGTTGTATGGTCCCCGGAATATCGATTTTTAGTGGCTAATCGCTAGTTCCTCGGCATCACTACGCAATTCGGCCAGTATGCGTTCGGCAGCTGGCCGGCACGGGCTTACTACTTCAAGATAGAGTTTCGCCTTGCGTTCGGTTCCAGATGCGCGGGCGATAAGCCGGAAGGTACCCTCTTCCCATTCGCCGGTGAAAATAAGCCCTTGATCAGCGGGAAGCATAGTGCAAGTGGTCGGGAAACCCGCGAGCTGGGTGGGTGGGTTGTCGCGCAGGGCGTCGACAAACGCCTGAGGGGCGGTAGTACGAACCGGGACCTGAGTGCCTAGGTGTACGCCAAATTCGCGGTGCAGGGAGTCGAGCTCGTCGCCGAGTGTTCTGCCAAGGGCCTTTAACTCGGCGGCCCAAGCGCAGGCAATGAGCGCGGTGGCGATGCCATCTTTATCGGGGACCATTTGCGGTGCTGGTGAGGTACCAACGGCCTCCTCATAAGCGAACACCAGTTCTTCGTGGGCGCGGGAGAGGTTTTTAAACCCGGTTAAAGTTTCGCAATAACCCCAGCCGCGTTTTTCTGCCATTTTTTGAAGCAATTGGGAAGACACCACAGTGGTAGCTACAACGCCACCTTCTGGTACTAGGCGATGCGCAAGCAGTGGGCCGAGTTCATCGCCACGCAGCATAATGTACTGGTCACCGCGCCGATAACCGACAGCGCAACGATCTGCATCAGGGTCCAGCGCAACCAATACGTCCGCCTCAACCTCTGCGGCCGTCGCAAGTAATAACTCCACAGCTTCCGGCTCCTCTGGGTTTGGGAAACGGACCGTTGGAAAAGTTGGATCTGGGTGCAATTGCTCCTCAACCGGAAAACTTAGTGCAAACCCACTCGCTTGCAGGGCATGATGTAGCGCACGGCCGCCAACTCCGTGCATAGCGGTGTACACCACTTTGCAGGCGGCGCGTTCATTATTCACCTTAAGCAAATCCGTGCCGGGGTTAACTATTTCTACAACCTCATCCAAATAACGCCGCAATTGATCCGCGCCGGGTCGAACAGACACTCGGGGAACCTGGGCGACTTCCGAAATTGCCGCTTCAATGGCATGGGCATCTTCGGAGGTAATTTGCCGACCATCTGAATCAAAGACTTTATAGCCATTGTCCGTTGCTGGATTTTGGGATGCAGTGATTTGAATTCCTGCATCACATTTGCGATCACGAATCAGCCACGAGAGTAATGGAGTGGGGGTGGGCATTGGGAGCAATAGCACTTCAACTCCTGCGCCAGCAAGCACTTCGGCAGCTGTGGTGGCAAAGGTGTGGGAACCGTAGCGGGCATCAAAACCCACTACTACCTGCAATGGGCCATCATCTTTATGGAGTGCTACCGACTCTAAAGGGGCATGCTGCAAATGCAGTCTGGCGGAACGCTGAGCTAACCAAGCAGCTACCCCTGCGGTTGTACGTGCCACCTGCGCAACGTTCATTTGCCCGGGGCCAGGACCCACCGGCGCGCGCAAACCAGCGGTACCGAACGTTAATAAGGTCATGGCCTGATAATAGGATGGTCACAGCAGGCTCGCCAGGGAAAGGAATAAAGTGAACATCCGCTCGCACATCGACCGGTGGCTCGAACAGAATCGGGATGAAGTGCTCTCGTGGCGTCGCTACCTGCATGCTTACCCAGAGTTATCGCATGAAGAGCACGGCACAACAGCATATATTGCAGGCATATTACGAGGTTATGGATTAGAGCCCAAACTCTTCCCCACAACCGGACTTATGGTGGATATAGGTAATCCGCGAATCGCCTTTCGGGGCGATATAGATGCCCTGCCAATTCAAGAAGAAACCGGGCTACCGTTTAGTTCCCAGAATCCTGGGGTTATGCATGCCTGCGGGCATGATGTGCACACCACAATTGCATTAGCTACCGCGTGTGCGTTAGCGGAATATCCCGAGCCAATCGACGCCCGAATTATTTTTCAACCCGCCGAAGAAGTAATGTACGGCGGAGCACCTGATGTGATTTCTTGGGGTGGCATTGAGGGAATAGAAAAAATATTCGCTGTGCACTGTGAGCCAGCATTACACACCGGAACCATTGGTGTGCGCGCCGGGGCGATTACCTCTGCCGCCGATATCCTTACGGTCAATGTTCACGGTCCTGGCGGTCACACATCGCGACCACAACTTACCAATGACGTTGTCTTTGCGCTTTCTTCTTTAGTTACCCAGCTGCCAGCCTTACTTTCCCGCAGAGTAGATCCCCGTACAGGAACCGTCCTAGTATTCGGTAGTATTCATGCGGGAAACGCTGCAAATGCAATCCCGCAGACCGGCACAGTTTCCGGTACCTTACGCACTGCTTCCGTAGATGTTTGGATGTCCATTCAACCCTTATTGGAAGAACTCATAGGCCATGTGCTTGCCCCCGCCGGCTGCAGTTTTGATATTGACTATATGCGCGGCATTCCACCAGTGGTCAATGACCCAATTGCAACACATCTCTTAATCGATCATTCACCATTTCGTGTGGTGGAAGCCCTGCAATCCTCTGGTGGTGAAGATTTCTCCTGGTATTTACAAAAGATCCCAGGGTGCATGGTTCGCCTGGGTTGCAAAACTACGGAAGAGTATGATCTCCACCAATCCGACCTAATCGTGGATGAAGACTGTATTGATGTGGGGGTCAAATTATTTGCATCAATCCTGCATGCAGATAGACTGTGAGCAAATCTGACTTCACCTATGCAACACCTATGTAAGGACTCACTTTGACTCAACGGATAGTCATAATCGGGGGTGGGCCTGCTGGATATGAAGCAGCCCTCGCCGGTGCAAAATACGGCGCTGATATTACGTTGGTGGAGGATCAAGGGCTTGGTGGCTCTGCCGTCATTTATGACTGTGTCCCCTCAAAGTCATTTATTTCAGCGACGGCCATTAAAACTGACCTCCGTCGAGCCGATGATATGGGTCTCGACGCCGCGTTAGGCGAAGCCCGGCTAAACCTCGACGCCGTGAATGCCCGTGTCAAGGATCTTGCCTATGCGCAATCATGTGACGTCCGCGCCCAAATGGATCGCGCAGGTATTCGGGTAATTAATGGTCGAGCAGTGTTTGGCGACGATAACCCTCAACAAACCACGCACTATATTGCAGTTACACATACCGACGGCACCGAAGAAACAATCGAATGCGATCTTGTGTTATTGGCTACTGGGGCTTCCCCACGGGTCTTGCCAAATTGCGAACCCGACGGTGAACGGATTCTAAACTGGCGCCAAGTCTATGACATTGATGAATTGCCTGAACACCTCGTTGTAGTCGGTTCTGGCGTGACCGGTGCTGAATTTGTTTCTGCATTTGCCGAGCTCGGGGTAAAAGTTACTATGGTGGCTTCCCGTGATCGCATCCTTCCGCATGACGATGCCGACGCCGCCGACGTTCTTGAAACCGTATTAGCTGAACGTGGCGTCGCCTTAGAAAAACACGCTCGCGTAGAATCTGTGACCCGTGTTCCCGAAGGCGTCCTTGTGCGTACTGCTGATGGCCGAGAAATTCGGGGATCCCATGCCCTTATGACTGTAGGCTCCGTGCCTAATACCAAGGATCTTGGCCTAGAACGTGTAGGCGTAGAGCTTACGCCTTCCGGACATATTAAAGTTGACCGAGTCTCCCGCACCACAGTCGCAGGAATTTATGCCGCAGGCGACTGCACCGACCTTTTCCCACTCGCCTCCGTTGCCGCGATGCAAGGGCGTATTGCTATGTACCATGCATTAGGAGAAGGAGTCAGCCCAATCCGTCTGAAAACCGTTGCCACTGCGGTATTCACCAGGCCAGAAATTGCGGCGGTGGGCGTAACCCATGCCCAAATTGAATCTGGCGAAGTCTCCGCCCGCGTTATCGTACTACCGCTAGCGACAAACGCTCGAGCAAAAATGCGCTCACTACGGCATGGCTTTGTAAAACTCTTCTGCCGCAAAAACTCTGGACTCATTATCGGCGGCGTTGTAGTAGCCCCAACAGCCTCCGAGCTTATCCTGCCCATTGCCGTGGCAGTAAACAATAATCTCACAGTCGAAGACCTTGCGAGCACATTTGCTGTGTACCCAACACTCTCCGGCTCTATCACTGAAGCAGCGCGGCAACTTGTCCAACACGATGATCTAGGATAGGGCAGGTTTCTTTTTGGATTTCTGCGACAATCAGGCAGATTTATCTTGCGCACCTCAGGTCTCGCCTGTGACCTGAGGAAATGCGGCCGCTAATTTGGCGCTGCGTTAAATCTGCCTGAGGCAGATTTACATCGCCCCCAACTCAAGCAAAATTTAAGCATGAAGTTTAAGTTTGGGGCCTTTGAATGTGAACTGCTCCCGGCTTGTCGGGCTGCACCGTGCGGGGTCTTCGGGCTGCTTGCCCCTAAAACTGTTGTGGCTAAGGTTGGAATCACGGCCGTCCAATAGCCGGCATCGATACGACCATGCTCCCACTAACTAGTGGCATTAGATGTACTTGAGTGACCCCGAACTGCTGGAAAGCAAATTTTTTTACAAGCACTGACGTTATTGCTGCAAGTTTATACTGCATTAATCGTCGTGTAGCAGGGGGAATAGCGAATATTATTGGCGCAAAGTGAAAGTTTTCCTAGCTGGGAAGATTTTTCATTTTTCACGCTATTTTTGCGATAGAATCAGGGATCTAGTGATTGACCTCACTTTCTCTACCCATTGCAAAGGTGTTCACCATGACCCAAAAATCCAAACTTGCTACTTTTGCAAAGATACTCGTTGCGAACCGTGGTGAGATCGCAGTCCGTGCGTTTCGTGCTGCGTTTGAAATTGGAGCCAAGACCGTAGCGGTATTTCCGCAGGAGGATCGTAATTCTTTTCACCGTTCGATGGCATCTGAGGCTTATCGGATTGGTTCGGAAGGTTCTCCGGTAAAAGCGTATCTGGATATTGATGAGATTCTTCGTGCTGCTCGGGAGGCTGGCGCTGATGCCGTGTACCCGGGTTATGGTTTTCTTTCGGAGAATGCTCAACTTGCCCGCGAGTGCGCTGAAAACGGCTTAACTTTTATTGGCCCGTCTCCTGAGGTATTGGACCTTACTGGCGATAAGTCTGCTGCGGTTGCGGCGGCTCGTCGGGCTGGTTTGCCGACCTTGGATGATACGGAGCCTAGCGATAATATTGATTTTCTTGTTGAGCAGGCTAAAGGCCAAACGTATCCGTTGTTTGTTAAGGCGGTTGCCGGTGGTGGTGGCCGTGGTATGCGCTTTATTGGTACGCCCGAAGAGTTGCCGCATCTCGCGGCGGAGGCCTCTAGGGAAGCCTTGAGTGCATTTGGCGATGCTCGTGTGTATATTGAGCGGGCGGTACTAAACCCGCAGCATATTGAGGTTCAGATCCTTGGAGATCACACAGGTGAAGTAGTTCACTTGTTTGAACGTGATTGTTCGGTGCAGCGACGCCACCAGAAGGTGGTGGAGATTGCGCCAGCGCAGCACCTTGATCCAGAACTCCGTGATCGTATCTGTAACGATGCAGTGAAGTTTTGTAAAGAGATCGGATATACCGGCGCAGGCACCGTTGAGTTCCTTGTGGACGAAAACGGCAACCATGTGTTTATTGAGATGAATCCGCGTATCCAGGTCGAGCACACTGTCACAGAAGAAGTGACCGGTGTGGATTTGGTCAAGGCGCAGATGCGCCTTGCTGCGGGTGCCACGCTCGCAGAACTCGGGTTGACCCAAGATAAGATCCATACTGAAGGTGCGGCATTGCAATGTCGTATTACTACCGAGGATCCTGCGAATGGGTTCCGTCCGGATACAGGTGTGGTTACGGCGTATCGTAGTCCTGGTGGTGCCGGTGTGCGTCTTGATGGTGCGGCGCAGCTCGGTGGTGAAATCACTGCGCATTTCGATTCTATGTTGGTAAAAATGACGTGCCGTGGTGCGGATTTTAATGGGGCTGTGATTCGGGCGCAGCGGGCGCTTGCGGAGTTCCATGTTTCTGGTGTGGCTACGAATATTGGTTTCTTGCGGGCATTGCTGCGGGAGCCTGATTTTACTGGTAAGCGGGTTTCCACTTCGTTTATTGAGGATCACCCGTGGCTGCTTTCAGCTCCACCAGCCGATGATGAGGCTGGACGTATCCTCGATTATCTTGCGGATGTAACTGTAAACCGTCCACATGGTAAGCCACCTGCAGTGGGCGCGGCCGTCGATAAGCTGCCGCAGTTGGGTCATTTGCGCCGAGGCTCCCGTGACCGCCTGCGCGATTTGGGGCCGAAGCGTTTTGCAGAGGAGTTGCGGCGTCAGACGGCGCTTGCGGTGACGGATACAACGTTCCGCGATGCCCATCAGTCCCTCTTGGCCACGCGTGTGCGTTCCTCAGCGCTTGTCGACGCCGCGCGTCATGTTGCGCATAGCACGCCGGAATTACTGTCGGTAGAAGCATGGGGTGGGGCAACCTATGATGTGGCATTGCGCTTCTTGCACGAAGACCCTTGGGAACGTTTAGATGATCTCCGTAAGGCAATGCCCAATGTAAATATTCAAATGCTGTTGCGGGGTCGGAATGCCGTCGGATACACCCCGTACCCGGACTCTGTGTGCCGAGCCTTTGTGGAAGAGGCGGCCCGCAGCGGAGTGGATATTTTCCGTATTTTCGACGCCCTGAACGATGTTAGCCAAATGCGCCCGGCGATCGAAGCAGTGCTGGAAACCGGCACGAGTGTGGCTGAAGTTGCTATGGCCTATAGCGGCAACCTTGCGGACCCAGGTGAAAAGCTATACACCCTGGATTACTATTTGCGCCTTGCCGAACAAATTGTTGAATCCGGTGCGCATATTTTGGCTGTGAAAGATATGGCTGGATTGTTGCGACCTGCAGCGGCGGCCAAGCTTGTTACCGCATTGCGTAAGGAATTCGATTTGCCGGTGCATGTGCATACGCACGATACCGCTGGTGGTCAGCTTGCAACATATTTAGCTGCCGCAAATGCTGGTGCTGATGCCGTTGATGGTGCTTCTGCGCCGCTTTCTGGTACGACCTCACAACCTTCGCTTTCGGCAATTGTGGCAGCGTTTGCAAATACTCCTCGGGATACTGGTCTTTCATTGGATGCGGTGTCGAATATGGAACCGTACTGGGAGGCGGTTCGCCAAATGTATGCGCCATTTGAGTCGGGAACTCCAGGTCCAACCGGGCGTGTCTATCACCATGAAATCCCAGGTGGGCAGCTTTCGAACTTGCGTGCGCAAGCTATTGCATTGGGCTTGGCGGATCGATTCGAACTCATTGAGGATTATTATGCGGCCGTCAATGAGATGTTAGGGCGCCCCACCAAAGTTACGCCGTCTTCTAAGGTAGTTGGTGACCTTGCGCTACACCTGGTAGGCGCTGGGGTAGATCCCGCCGATTTTGCTGCAGATCCGCAAAAATACGATATTCCAGACTCTGTAATCGCATTTCTGCGTGGCGAGTTAGGCACCCCACCCGGTGGTTGGCCGGAACCATTGCGCACCCGTGCTTTGGAAGGACGTAGCGAGCCTCCTGCAAAGGTCGAAGTACCTGAAGCTGAGCAGCAAGCATTGGGATCATCTGAAGCTAAGGAGCGTCGTGATGCTCTTAACCGCTTAATGTTCCCGAAGCCTGCGGCGGAATTTGCGGAGCATCGCCGTCGCTTTGGTGATACCTCAGTATTGACTGACCGTGAGTTTTTCTACGGTTTGGTTGAGGGTAAAGAAACCATGATCGACCTTGGCGATTCCACGCATATGCTGGTGCGTCTCGACGCCGTCTCCGAGCCCGATGAAAAAGGCATGCGCACTATTGTGTGCAATGTGAACGGGCAGATTCGTCCAATGCGCGTGCGTGATCTTTCGGTGGAATCCGTTACTGCTTCTGCTGAAAAAGCGGACACCGGTAATGCGGGTCATATTGCCGCACCATTTGCTGGTGTAGTGACCGTAACCGTCAATGTTGGCGATAAGGTCGAAGCGGGCCAACCGGTGGCGATTATTGAAGCCATGAAGATGGAAGCAACGATTACTGCCACTATCGGCGGCACCGTGGAACGCGTTGTACTTACACAGGCCACCAAGGTAGAAGGTGGTGACTTGCTACTGGTTATTTCCTAACCTGAAGCATTGAAACCTTAAGCACTACAAAGGGGCCCTCTTGAAAGGAGGGCCCCTTTGCTATTGGTTTGGCGCTACCAGAGTTTTACGCCAAGGATTTTGAATAAAATATAACCAATAATACTGAGCAGTCCACCTAAGAGTGAGAATCCAGATCCAAACCAGTTTTGCCAGAAATTCGGCTTAGGTTTCGGTTTTTCTTGTTCTTTGTCAGCTGGTGGTTTGATTAGGGAATCGCGGAGCTCTTGCAATTGCTTGAGTTCTTCGCGGGCCTTATCTAATTCGCCTTGGGCTTGTTCTGCTGCTTCAGCGGAGTTATTGGCTTTATGTTGCGCAACATCGGCTTCGAACGTGGCGATGCTGATCATAAGGGCGTCGATAGCCGCATCGATTTGCGCAATGCTGGCGGTGCGCACTTCAGATAGCTTTTCGACGCCCGCAGCATGAGCCTGCTTCGCCGCATTCAGCTTTTCTTGGGCTTTGGTGACTTCGCCTTCAAGTTCGGTGGCCTTGGTAGTCAGAGCTTTCAGTTTTTCTTCAGCTGCTGGAGCAGTAGCTGAAGGGGCAGCCGACTGATGATCCTGAAGCTTGTCCTGCAGATCGGAAAGCTTTTTCTCTGCGGCAGAAAGTGCCTGCTCCGCTGAATCTTTTTGTCCAAGTTCTTGCTCAAGTTTTGCTTTTTCAGCTTCGGCTTCTTGAATTTTGCCCTGAAGTTTCTGCAGGTAGGAGTAATCAATAAGCCCCTGAAGCAGGAGAATTTGAGAATTCAGAATTTCCTGTTCTTCGAGTTTATCTTCAAGATTCTCCGGAGCGACCCCATTATGTTGCTGTGCAAGCGCCTGATATGCAGCCTGTTTCTGTTGTAGGTCTGCTTCAGCGGCTTGAAAAGCACGTTTTGCTTCAGCAAGGCGTGGCCGTGGATCTGTCAGTGGCGCAAACGAAGGATCATCGGACTCTACCGAAGCATTATTTCCTTGGAGCTTAGCGATTTCACGTTCCAAAGATTCAATGTTTTGCCTAGCTTCTGCTTGCGCAGCTGTTACTTCAGCAATTTTATCTGCAGGGGATAGCCCACTAAATGCAGCCCGCAGTTCAGCGATCTGCTGTTCAATATACTCCACTTGTCCGGCACCGAGTTTGGCAAGCTTGCGGGTCTCTGGGATTGCCTCTTTTACCGTTAGCGAACTGGACGTAGATTCGAAAACATAATCAGCGACGTCTTTGAGTGCGTCGTCTTCAATCGTCGCTGCATCGACCTCATTTTGAGCTTCTGCAACGGCACGCTGGGCTTCAGGATCATTTGGCTTTTCGTCGAGTGCCTTTTGTGCTTGAGCGAGTTTTGCCTCGGCAGCAATTTTATTGTTGGCAGCTTCTGCGACTTCTTTTCCAAATTGGGTATCAAGCTCATTGAGCTTTGCCTCGAACTGTTCTTCAGGTACCGCATCGAGTGCCTCAAGGTATGCCAAATGACGCTGATGGGCACGTGCATCCTTTTTAATTGTTTTGCGGTCGGCAAGCTTTGTATCGAGTTCCTTCGCCTTTTGCTGAAGCTCTGTTAACGAAGCATCAATATCACTGGCAGCCGCACGAGCAGTGTCTAGTTCCTGTTGTTTTTGTTGAATCTTTTGGTTATTTGCATTCCGAGTGGAATTTGTTTTTTCGTATTCTTCAACTTCACGTTCTAGGGCATTGAGCTCGGCGCTCTTCTTTTGTACTTGCTCTTTAGCCGCAGTGTACTGATCGAATGCTTGCTTAAGTTCGGCATTCCCATTGATTTGTTCCTTAAGCTGTGCAATCTCCCTTTCGAGCGTGGCAAGCCGTGCTTGAGCTTCTTTTAGCCTTTCCGGGGCTTTTGCAATATCTTCTGGGGAGGCGCTTTTACCAGAATTAATAAAGTCTTTATCCTGGTTTTTTTCTTCGAGTTCTTGCTTGTCTTCTTTGAGGCGCTGAGTCAATGCCTCAAACGCTTCGGCTTTCTTTGCGAGCTCGTCGACTTTGCCCTGAGCTTTAGTAACTTCTTGTGCTACAGTTTCGATCTGCTTTTCCAATTCCATTTGCTTGGCTGCATGGTCTTGGAGGGCGGTTTCATCGTTTTTCTTAGCGGCTTCCACATCGGATTGTGCAGCAGCTACATCTTTTTTCGCCTCTGCCAGAGCGGTTTTGGCTTCATTCAGTGCAGTTTCAGCGGCTGTGACTTCTGCAGCCTGAGCGTCCAGTTGTTTGGTAGCTTCACCGAGCTTTGCTTGGGCTGCGTTTACTTCGTTTTCCGCCTGGACAATTGCTTGTTTTGCGGCTTCAATGCTTTCCGGTTTGGCGGTTTCTGTGGCTTTAGCAACTGTATCTTTGGCCTTGCCAAGCTGCTCGGTAGCACGTGCGAGCGCAGCTTCAACTGATTCTGAAGCTTTAGCGCTTTCTAGGGATTTCGTTAATTCCTCTAGTTCAATTTGGAGCTTGTCAGCTTCGCTTTGTTGCGC
Organism: Corynebacterium freiburgense; assembly: GCF_030408815.1. Taxonomy (NCBI): domain Bacteria; kingdom Bacillati; phylum Actinomycetota; class Actinomycetes; order Mycobacteriales; family Corynebacteriaceae; genus Corynebacterium; species Corynebacterium freiburgense. Next base: position 558,288 of record NZ_CP047355.1, read on the forward strand.
TCCAGCGTCCTTTATTTTTTGTTCAAGACTCGCTATTTCCTTCTGCTTTTGCGCGATCTTTTCCTGTATATCCGCAAGCTTGTCAGGTGTTTGAGTCTCTGCGTTAGCAACCTTTGTGATCGCTGTATCAATAGCAGATTCGGCAGAGGTGAGGTGCTGAATTGGGGAAGGGTCAGCATATGCTGGTGCGGTTCCCGAGAGGACAATAGAGGTTGCGACCATACCGGCAATTGCGGTCAGACGGCTACGCTGAAACAATCTTATAAATCCCTTCTCATAGGTTTGCCTCAGGTTTTACTTCTGACAGCTTAATGTATTTCTTGCGCGTTTCAATTATTTATCGGTTTGAGATCTGCGATATCAAAAGTTCATCACCCGAATGGGTGAGGGTACTAAAACTGCAGTACAAGCGCGGTTTTTAAGGCTGAGGCAGATTATTGCGGGATTGCCTATTGAAGGGATTTCTGGCTATAGGTCCGTAATATGGATAAGCATTTTGCTTAAGAAATGGCTGAGTGGAATTAATGCAATATTTGAAGCATGTTTTAACGCGATTACTGCTGTAAAAATCCCGTGACCCAACGTGCTACGGTTTCCTCACCAGCGGCCACCGCGTCTGCCACGGTTTTCTGTGGCAGTACTGGATCATTTGGCAAAACACGCGCGGGGTCGCCGATCGGTGTCACTCGAATTTTCCCGTCGTATACCGCCAACGCGAGCATTTCCACATTGGTTTGCTCACACACAGCCCAACTAAATATGCTTTCCGACGCCCATCCGGCTTGGGCTTGCATAATAAGGTCGTCGGGGTTGTCAGTAATATGCTGCAGGGCTGGTCGGTCGTCGATGCGATTGTCGTTGTGGAGCGGCCGTAAGTAGAAACGGCCGCCATTGAGTTCCATTGCTTCCATACGAGTGGATTGTAATGGAATTGAAGCTCGTTCAAGTCGTGTGGCCTTATGCGTGTATGGAAAAGGCCCGGATTTCTCCGGGCCTAGTAAAACTTCCTACAAGGAGGCTACTTCAGTTCCATAAGGACAGCACCCTTGCTGACACCTTCGCCAGCAGCACATGCAAGACCGGTTACCACACCAGACTTATGAGCCTTTACCGGGTTCTCCATCTTCATGGCCTCGAGAACGACTACCGTCTCGCCTTCTTCGACCTCTTGGCCTTCCTCAACATTGACCTTAATCACGGTACCTTGCATCGGGGCTGCCACAGCATCACCTGAAACAGCCTTCTTTCCGGCACCGCCACGGCGCTTCTTAGCCTTCTTCTTAGCGGCACCATTGCCGCCACCAAGTGCTAGGTCACCAGGCAGAGCCACCTCTACACGACGCCCATCAATCTCAACGACAACCTTTTGTGCAGGTGTTGCTTCCTCGGCCTCTTCACCCTCTTCCGGATCAACATAGGCAGGAATCGGGTTATCCCACTCTTCCTCAATCCACTTGGTGTAAACATCAAACTTGGTGCCATCACCGATGTATGCAGGATTGTCAACGATATGACGATGGAATGGAATGACTGTTGGCATGCCTTCGACAACATACTCATCGAGTGCGCGGCGGGCACGCTGCAAAGCTTCATCGCGAGTTTCTCCGTACACGATGAGCTTCGCAAGCATTGAGTCGAACTGTCCGCCAATGACAGAACCTTCAACAATGCCGGAGTCCATGCGGATACCTGGGCCAGCAGGCTCAACATACTTGGTGATCTTGCCGGGAGCTGGCATAAAGTTTGTGCCTGCATCCTCGCCATTGATACGGAACTCAATTGCGTGACCACGAGGAGTTGGGTCTTCCTTGATATGGAGCTCGCGGCCTTCCGCAATGCGGAACTGTTCACGAACTAGATCTAGACCGGTGGTTGCCTCGGTTACAGGGTGCTCTACCTGCAGACGAGTGTTTACTTCGAGGAAGGAAATTAAACCATCGGAACCGACCAAGTATTCGACGGTGCCAGCGCCATAGTAATGAGCTTCTTTGCAGATTGCTTTAGCGGACTCATGTAGGCGAGTGCGCTGCTCGTCGGTAAGGAATGGTGCTGGCGCCTCTTCGACGAGCTTCTGGAAACGACGTTGCAGGGAGCAGTCGCGGGTACCAGCAACAACAACATTGCCGTGCTGGTCTGCAAGAACCTGACACTCAACGTGACGAGCCTTATCAAGATAGCGCTCCACAAAGCATTCGCCTCGACCGAAAGCAGCTAGTGCTTCACGAGTAGCGGACTCGTAAAGATCCTTAACTTCTTCCATTTTGTAGGCAACCTTCATGCCACGACCACCGCCACCAAAGGCGGCCTTAATAGCAATCGGAAGACCATGTTCCTGGGCAAAAGCAACAACCTCGTCAGCGTCTTTGACTGGTTCCTTGGTGCCAGGTGCCATAGGGGCATTGGCTTTCAATGCAATATGACGAGCGGTCACCTTATCGCCAAGATCACGAATGGATTGCGGCGATGGGCCAATCCAAATCAGTCCAGCATTAATAACAGCCTCAGCGAAGTCGCCATTTTCAGACAAGAAGCCGTAACCAGGGTGAATTGCGTCCGCACCGGACTTCTTCGCGGCGTCGAGAATCTTGTCAAACACAAGGTACGACTCGGCAGAGTTCTGCCCGCCTAAGGCGAATGCTTCATCGGCCATTGAAACGAAAGGTGCATCAGCATCTGGTTCTGCGTAGACAGCAACACTGGCAATGCCAGCATCACGAGCTGCGCGAATAACCCGAATGGCGATTTCGCCGCGGTTGGCGACAAGTACCTTAGTGATTTTCTTGGTCTCGACTGTCACGAGAACCCCTCCTGAAGAATTGCACCGCGACGCGACGCGCCGCCTTTTGAAAAACGAGTGTGCCACTCCTCACATGGGGGGTGAGGAGCAGTAAGACACCACTCATTCTTACACACAAACTTGTGAAACCAAGGCGGTATTGCAGCGAAAATGCACGCTAGGGGGTAGCCTGATTCCCCTGGAATGGGGTAAGAGTCGCCACTACCTGCGTGCCTGAATAATGTTTAATTGCTTGGAATTTCTCCGGGGGTGGGGCCAATGGCGATCGGCATACGTATCATATTCCCCCATTCGACCCAAGAGCCATCATAATTGCGTACACCTTTCCGGCCCAAAAGGTACTTCAGAACAAACCATGTATGGGCACTGCGATCGCCAACTCGGCAGTAGACAATAACATCATCTGGAACCTCTGCGTAAATATCTTCTAGCTCTGCCAATGAGCGGAATCGGGAATTCGGGTGTACGGCAAGATTCCAAGGGATGTGTGTAGCAGTTGGAATATGGCCGCCACGCATTACCCCTTCTTCGGGGTAGCCTTCCATATTGAAACGCTCACCGGTGTACTCCTCTAACGTCCGAACATCCAGTAGCGGAGTGGTACCGATATTTTCCTTAACCTCAGCTGCGAATGCGCGTAGCGGGACGTCGTTACGCTCAATGACTGGGTAGTCCGTGCGTGGGTACTCCGGAACCACAAATGAGGTGTCGCGTTCCTCTGCCATCCATGCGTCGCGGCCACCATTAAGAAGCCGGACATCTTCGTGTCCGAAAAGCTCAAAAACCCATAAGGTGAAAGACGCCCACCAGTTCGACTTGTCCCCGTATATAACCACTGTATCGTCGCGCGATATTCCCTTAGATCTCATTAGCTCTGCAAACGCTTCGCCTGAAATGTAATCGCGTGTAACCGGATTATTGAGGTCCTTACGCCAATCAATTCGAACGGCGCCAGGGATATGGCCTATGTCATAAAGTAGTGTATCTTCATCAGATTCAACTACTCGTAGACCAGGTGTGCCAAGGCGGGCACTCAGCCAAGAAGCAGAAACCAAACGCTCAGGATGTGCATACTCGGCGAACTGGGGATTTGGGTCGAATGGTGCAGTCATAAAACTTCCTTTCTAGGATCATGCCTATTCCAGCTTATGCATAAGGCCATAATGAAGCGCGTGCTTTAGTGTGGCGTCGGTTACGTCCTCAGCGGTGATGTGGCCTGATGTCTTATTCTGTCGATGGATATTGAATCCCCACCCAAAGGAGAGTTTATGCATAAGGCCATAGTCGTTTTTGAAGTTGAAGGCGGCAGCGACAAGCAATTCAACGGTCACCGCAAAGACACCATGCCAATTGTCGACGCCATTAAAGCTAAAGGCTGGCACGCGGAAGTGGTGTACTACCGCCCTGAGTGGTCCGATGCTTTGTTCGAGTACATCTCGAAGAATTTTGACGCATACATCTCCCGCGTAAACCCTGGCAATATCCCAGGTGGAGAAAAAGGCTACTTTGAGCTACTTACCCGCCTGTCCGATGAAGCCGGTCTGGTAGGCATGTCTCGCCCAGACGAAATGATGTCCTATGGGGCAAAGGATGCGTTGGTTAAGCTTGCCGATACCGAACTTGTTCCATCTGACACCTACGCGTACTACGACGTAGAAACCTTCCACAAGACCTTCCCAACATCCCTCTCCTATGGTGAACGCGTTCTTAAGCAAAACCGCGGCTCCACAGGTGAGGGCATTTGGCGTGTTCAACTGGAAGACAAAGAGCTTGCAGCTTCTGTGGAGCCCGGCACGGAATTGCCGCTGGACACCAAATTGCGCTGCACCGAAGCCGTGGACAACCACACCGAAATTCGTGAACTCGGTGAATTCATGGACTTCTGTGACCAATACATCATTGGCGACAACGGCATGCTCGTAGACATGCGTTTTATGCCACGCATTGTCGAAGGCGAAATCCGCATTCTGCTCGTAGGACCACACCCAGTATTCGTAGTGCATAAGAAGCCGGCCGAAGGTGGAGACAATTTCTCCGCAACCCTCTTCTCTGGCGCAAAGTACACCTACGATTCCCCTGAGAAGTGGCAAGAACTCGTAGATATGTTTGCCGAAGTCCGCCCAGTGATCGCAGAAAAACTCGGCGGCGACAATATTCCTTTGATCTGGACCGCCGACTTTATGCTTGATGACGCTGAAGATGGCGGCGACACCTACGTCCTTGGAGAAATCAACTGCTCCTGCGTTGGATTTACGTCCGAACTTGACATGGGTATTCAAGAAATGGTCGCTGACGAAGCAATCTCCCGGGTGGAAAAGAAGCACGCCTAACAACACAAACTCCCCATAAGTCGGGCTAAGGCCCGCTTAGTGGGGAGTTTTCTTGTGTGGAACTGGAGTAATGTTTTTTGGGGCGGGGGTGTGTGGTTTCTGGCCGGTCTTTTGGGGCGCTGGTTGGTCTTTTCGGGTGCTGGCTGGTCCTTCTTGGGCGCTGGTTGGGCGTGTTGTCACAGATTCCATTTTTTCGGCTGTTTTTATGGAATCTGCGACACGATAGGTAGGGAACCTGTCACGAATTCCATTTTTTTCACTGTTTTAATGGAATCTGCGACAAACCCCAGGTCAACGATTGTGCACAACATGGGTTGCTGTCGCAAATTCCATTTTTTCAGGCGATTTTATGGAATCTGCGACAGTAGAGATGAAAACATCGCTAGTTTGATAGGGTAGACCTATCAAATTGCGGGTAAAGCGGCTCGAAGGCTCGGGAAACCAGCCGCCCCACCCCAAAAAACTCGGGAAAAGCAGCCTGCTAACGCCGAAAATCAGGCAGATCTGACACACCCACCCCCCGAAATCAGGCAGATTTCACATCACCCACAACCCACCACCGCATTTCCCCAGCTCACACCCTCAAACCAGGAGTCCACAACATAAATCTGCCTTTCTGCGCTGTCCTGGGTACTCCACACTCTCCAAACTCTCCCCAGTTTTTATTTCTTCCCACAAGATCAGTATCAAATATCGCCGGAGGTTGGGTTATGTCCATTGGAGTGGGTAATACAGGTTGACGTTGTGCAGGTTGATTCGCGATGTTGAAGTGCCGTCCCATTGGGTTGTTATGCCGTGGTTATTAAGTATTGGGATAACGGTGCTGGCAATGATCTCTAGAAGCTCCGCTTCGGTTGTATCGCCGATGGGGCCATAGCTTAAGCCACCATCCCCATATTCAAACATGCTCTCGGTGTCTTGCTGGTGGAAGAAAATGTAGGCTTTCCAGTTTCCGTATTGGGGGACTTCGCTTAGGATTTCGTCGTGTCCGGTGCTATTGCAGCAGGTGAAGTTTTCTTTTGCAAGGATGTTATGTTGGCTTAGCTCCGCAAAGGCGCGTGTGATCGCGTTTTCGGGGGCGTCGTTAAAGGTTTGTTGTTGGGCGAGCCTGGCATTGAATAAGTATTCGGTGATAGCTTCGGCGTCGTGGGTCGATATTGGTGGTAATTCGCGTCGTTCAGCGTCCTCGCTAAAAAAGGGGAATTCGCTAATGTAGTCGACGAATTCTTCGAAGTAGGGCTCACCACCGGCAAGGATTTTTGTCCAGAGAATGTCGAGCAGCTCTTGTTGTTGTTCTTTTCCGACACCTTCTGGGAGGTATTGGGCTGGAATAGCGAGGCCTGTGGGCTGGGCGTTATAGTTCATTGTAGTTCAGGGACTATCCGAATCTGAGTTCAAGAGGGATCAATAGGGCCAGGGGAATGAATATGGCCGAAATAGGGTTTAAAAAGTGCAACCTGCAACACTATGTATCGAGCAAGTGGGATACGCAGCTGGGGTCACAGTCGGAGAGGAGTGCTCGGCAGCGGTCGTATTCGTGAGTTTCGTCGATATCGCGGGCGGCGAGTGCGAGTTGTGCAATGGCGCGTAGGACACCTTGGTTTGGTTCGTGGGACCAGGGGACTGGACCGAAGCCTTTCCAGCCATTGGCTCGTAGGGCATCGAGTCCTCGGTGGTAGCCGGTGCGGGCGAATGCATAGCGTATTAGAGGGTCTTCGCAGGTTTCGGCAAGGATTGCCCAGGCAAGAGGGCTTTCGGGGTGGCTTCGGGCGTCGGTATGTGTAAGGGTGTCTGGGAGTTTGACGGGTGGTGGGGCGAGGTAGTCTTTCATGTTCATAGTGAGGCCTTATCGATGCGGACTTCTTCGGCAGGTGCGGCATCACGGGCGCCATCTGCTGCGCCTTTTTGTGCGATTGCTTGGAGGACCGGCAAGCTTTGGTCAGAGACGCGGCCGAGGATTGTGTAGTTGGGTGGTAATGGGGAGTCTTGATAGTTCAAGAAGAACTGTGAACCATTGGTATCTGGTCCAGCATTTGCCATTGCAATAACGCCAGCGCGGTAGAGGCCTTGTTCGCCGGTGTCAACGGGGTATTCATCTTTAAAGGTAAAGCCGGGGCCGCCGGAACCTGTGGCAGTGGGATCGCCGCACTGGAGTACGTAAATATTTTGGGTAGTAATGCGATGGCATAAGGTGTTGTCATAAAAACCAGATTTGGCCAGGTGTTCGATTGCTCCGACACCGCAGGGAGCTTTTGAACCATCTAAATTCATTTCAATTTCGCCTTGATTTGTGGCCAGTTTTACAGTGACCATTCCATCATTTGGCCCAGGTGGTAGCGAAACTTCCCTGGCCGCGGTGCCAGATTCCGTAAAGCCGCAGGTATTGTCCTGCGGTTGTGTGGGGGTAGAGGTTTCGGTTGAACAGGCTGTGAGTATCAGCGCGGTAGCTGCAAGGTAGGGCAAATACTTCATGGGTGTTATGTTAATGGATCCAAAAATCTGAAACGTTGTACCCAAATCGGTAGAGGCTTTTGCGAAGCAACGGCAAGCTTAATCCCAGCACATTTGAAGGGTCGCCTTCGATCCGGTCAATAAACCAGCCGCCCAGTGCTTCCAGGGTAAAAGCCCCCGCGCATTGCAAGGGTTCGCCGGTGTGCGCGTATGCCTCGATATCTGCGTCGCTGACCTGGGCAAATGTAATGCTTGTCCACGCCGCCTCTACTACCCGTTGGATATTGCCCGGCGCTACAATGCAGTGCCCGGTAATTAATGCCCCGGTCTTGCCGCGCTGATGTTTCCAACGGGCGATGGTAGTTTCTACGGTAAGTGGTTTACCTTGTAATTGGCCGTCAAGTAGGAGCATGGAATCACAGCCGATAACTATGTCGTTGGGGTACTCGCGCTGGATATGCTCTGCTTTGGCAACGCTGAGTGCCATGACTTGTTCCTGGGCGGGGGCGTCGGCAAGTTTGGTGAGGAGCTGCTCTTCATCGATGTTTGCTGGGTGCATTACGGGTTCCACGCCAGCCGCACGCAAAATGGCCAACCGGGATGCCGAGCCTGAGGCAAGCACAATCTTCATGTCTCACACACTACTGTTTCGCTTCTCGACGCCGCCCACAGCCTAGTACTCCGCAGCTGAGCGCAATGGCAGAATATCTATATTCCCTTCCTTTCCTGGTAGCCATTGCACCGCAAAAAACATCTCTGGATTATTTGTTGAATATACGGCGAACTCTTTATCTTCTTTTACTCCGTATTTTTCTGGCGGGCCGAAATACTCATCGGCTTCCTGCCGATTCTTAAATGCCACATCATTGTCCCGGTTAAAAGGCAAGACATGAGAAACCTTTGTCTGCAGCGGATCGGTATCGGTATTTTCCGCCAAAATAAACACTCCACTGGAATGCTTTACTCCATAAAAATTTCCCATAGTAACAATATGATCCCGATCCAATCCTTCCGGAAGCTCACCTAAGGTTGCGCCTATAGCAATATCTCCTCCTTGCTGCTCAGCCGGCACTTTTGGGTCGGGATTGCACCTGCACAATGTAATACTTGTGATTTCTTGTTGCTCAACAATGACTTTCCAGGAGTTTGTTGAACCTACTGGAAATAAGTACTCCGTTGTTCCATTGCCTAAATCTTTTTGTTGTACGGGATCACCCCAATATCCAATAGCCTTATCGATTGAATCCCCGATTACAATACCGTCAATTGTAGTTGCATTGTTTGGTTCAATGGCATGAAGTGTCTTATCTACAAAAATATAGTCGCTCTTTTTAAATGTCACCGTGCAGGTGCTTTCATCACAACGGAGGTCTGGAAAGTCCGGATTATTTTGCTGAATCTGATCAATGTGCTCGCCCAAATTAATCGAATTCATTCCATTGCCATTGAGAGCCTCATGTAAGGCTTCGTCCCGAAACGCATGTAACCGTCGTGTTAACTGCTCCTGGTTATCGGCTGTAACTGAAATTCCTCCAGTGGCTGCCGTAATGGAGGCCAGATGGTGGGCATCTTCCTTAAAGGTCACGGCGTCGATACGTACCTTTGGATGTGAGTGCGTAACCGCATTGGCGAGCGCCTCAAAATCCCCATCACAAGTATCAATGCCGTCCGAAAGCACAATCACATTCGCTGGAATATCTGGTGGTAATTGAGACACAGCCTTTTCAATTGCCTTTGCTAATGGCGTCCATCCACGAGGGGTAATACTTCCTATGGAATTATAGGCATTCGCCGGATCCTTAATTGGCTGAAGTGTTCGGACCAAACTCACATCTTCACAGCTTAAGCCTCTTTCTGCCGGGCTATCTCCAACGCTTTGTCCATATGCAACAATGCCTAACTCCGTCTTTGTAGGCAATGAATCAATAAGTGTGCGAGCGGCAGCCTTTGCCGCATTAACACGCAGCCCATTTGCATCATTAATTAGCATGCTTGATGAGGCATCAAACACCAGTACGGTAGGGGGCTCATTTTTAAATGCGGAACAACCGGGGAGGAGAAAAAGGACAGAGCACAGGGCAAAAACTGTGCGAAATGACATGGCAACCCCCAGAGAAGGATTCGCTGTGTGCAGTAGAAATGCTGCACATAGAATAGCAAGCGCGCTACCTAATTGGGAGTGGCTGAATTTCTGGGGGTGCCAACCGGGCTAGAATGACTTCTGAAGTGCTTCCTTTAAGGGGGTGGGGGTGAAATTAAATTCCCTGCGCAGCTCAGAATCATCCAGAATAAACGGCTCAGTAAACTGATACCGAATAGCAAATACTTCCCGCAATGTTGGAGAAAATAACGATAGTATCCACAACAACGCTTTTGCCAATTGCTTTACCTTTGCCTTGGCATTTAGGGAAGCGGCGATCTCACGCATTGACGCATCGCCTGACTTTGGCCCAACCCAAAACCTTCCCGAAAGCTCCGGCTGAGTGGCCAAAATAGCGAGGCACTGCCCAATGTCCGGAATATATGACCACGAGTGTGGTGCATTTGGGTCTCCTATAATTCGAGCGGTAGCCCCGTTTCGCACCGGCTTCATAAAGCGATCGCCCAAATGAGCATTGTTGCCAGCATTTGGGCCAAAATAATCACTTGCACGAAGCTCTGCTACTGCTATGCCATATTCTTTGGATGCCGCTTCAAGCATCTCCCAAAGTTGTGCCCTCACCTTTCCTTTAGTTTCTAAAGGTTGCTGCGGGGTTTGCTCCGACATTACTCCGGAGTTTGGCCCAAACGCATATAAGTTCCCTGCAAGAACGATTCGGCAACCAGTTTTTCGAGCAGCGACAATAGCAGAATCGATAATGGGTGGCCATTCAGTAGCCCACTTGTGATAGGTCGGATTTGTGCAAACCACCATTGCCTCGCAATCTGTGGCCGCTTTTGTAAGAGCGTCAGGGTCGGAGGCGTCGATCGTCAATGTAGTTGTGCCAGGTACTTTCGTTCCGGACCTAGTTCCAACCAAAACCGTGTGTCCAAGTTCGAGTAAAGCGGTGGCAGTAGCCTGGCCGAGGGGGCCTGCGCCAAGGATTAAAAACTGTGACATGATGACCCTTTCTGAAAGTGTGAACGGTGTTCTCTCTTTTATGATAGCGACCGCTAGGGCGATAAATCAAGAACAGTGTTCGCAAAATGTGTAAGAATGTTCCTATGTCTGTAAAGCCCCAAGGTGTTGGAAATCGAGCAAAAAATCGAGCGGCGACTGAACGGGCGATTATTGAAACTGCTGAACAGCATCTCGCTAAGTACGGGGCTGCTGGGCTCAGCCTGCGGAAAGTCGCCCGCGACGTTGGCATGGTTCCTTCCGCCTTGTATAGATACTTCAATGGCATCGACGAGCTCTATACCACACTTATTGTGCGGGCATTCGAAAGCCAGAACGCGGCTGCGGCTAAGGTTGCTGCAACACTTCCCACTTCTATGCGGTGGGAACAACAAGTGGACAATGCCCTTGAAATAGCAAAAGCAATACGCAATTGGGCTCACGCCCATCCACATTTTTACGCCTTGATCTACGGATCTCCGGTACCTGGCTACAAGGCGCCGGATATCACAATCGAGCCCGCTGCCGGGGTTGGGAAGATTTTGCTCCAACAGTTTTATGTAGAAAAAACAAACGGTGACCGGTTTCAGTGGGAAATCATGCTGGAGCAAAAAATACTGCCCGAACCGATCGTAGCGTTTTGGTCTGGAATGTATGGAATAATAAGCTTTGAGTTGTTTGGGCACCTCAAGGGCACAATAGAAGACACTGAAGGATTCTTTGAACGCAGTATCATGCGAGCACTCGAAGCTTTACGCAGAGAGCTTGAAGAACTGTAGTGAGAATATTTTGCGGCTAGTGGAGTGCTTTGGGTGCTGTCACGGATCCCAGTTCGGCGCGCCAAAATTGCACTAAGGCTGGTTGGGGTATTGAGAAGAATTTTGCTCAATATTGCCGGTGTTACTTAGGTTATAACCCGGTTTTTCGAATCATAAATTTTGGATGATCAAATGCGTGTAAAAATAAATCCAACCAACATTCCTGCCCCAGTGTGAACATAGCAAGCGATGCAGCTAAATACTTGAGGTTGTGTATCGCTGAACGATCGTTCGATGCTATGCATGGTGCGGCTGTGTGACGACGTAGCGTAATGCGTGACGTGCTGTAAGAGGTAAAATTCTTCAAATAAGGGGTGATTTTGGTACAAATTATGCAATATTTGCTCCAAAACGTTACTGTTGAGGCATGTTGCTTTCTGTTACTTTGGAGAACTATCGTTCATTTGCCGAGGAAGTAACACTAGATTTGCAACGGCGCACCTTTAGTACGTTGCGGCCTCGGTCAGGCGAGCGTTGGCAAGATTTAGTACTGCCTCGGGCTGCCATTTTCGGCCCTAATGCAGCGGGAAAATCAAATATGATTGCGCCGCTAGGATATCTGAAGGTGGCAGTTCTGTCGTCGTTGCGCAATCCAGATGCGGTCAAGAAACTATATGATCCTCATCGGCTCAAAAAGACAAGTGAGACAGTGTTCGATGTCGAATATGTTGCAGATGATATTCGATTTCGTTGGGTGCTGGTGTTAGATAAGGAAGGCGTAGTTACTGAAACGCTTGAAGCTAATGAGAAACGTTCTTGGCGAAGAGTTTTTCATCGCTCGCGTGATGCCATTATCTTTAATAAGAATATAGATATCTCCAAGGCAGTTCAAGATAACATCTCTGAGTTTTTGACGCCTTGGGCATTGACACTGTCTGCGTGGCTCACAGTCAAAACGCCTGGTCGCTTTGTTGGTGGCGCGCGGTGGTGGAGTGATTCATTATTGCCGATTGTCACGTGTAATGACGACGATCGTATTTTGCGACACGAGTGGGTCGTTGATATTGCTTCAAAGCACGGTGATTGGATGAAGCTACTTAAATTGGCATTGGTTACCGCCGATGTCGGTGTATCTGATGTGCGCGTTGTTGAAGAGAAACTTCCCGAGAGGATTAAAAGCGTACATTTCATATTGAATCGCGATGATGGCGGGGTTGAACTTCTAGAGGATCCGTCAAAGTTGGAGATCAAAGACCTTGAACAATATATGAAATATGTGGAGTTTTCTCACGGTCAAGGCGATGATGCTTTCAGTCTTGGTGAGTTGGATGAATCCCAAGGAACTCGCGTATGGATGGATATTGCAATTCCCGCGTATTGGGCCTTATATCGAGGCTCTGTGTTGGTAATTGATGAAATTGACAGTAGTCTGCATCCAGCGCTTGTGCGTGCACTTGTCGGTTACTTTGGAGAGCCTTCGGTAAATACACGTGGCGCGCAGCTTATTTTTAGTAGCCATGATATGACTTTGTTGGGTAAACATCCCGTGGAAGCTCTTGACCGCGAAGAAGTTTGGTTAGTGGAGAAACGTGGAGCTACATCAACTTTGGTAGCTCTTGACGAATTTTCTTTGCGGGAACCGCATAATATTGAAAAACGTTATTTCCAAGGAGCATTTGGGGCAGTGCCGATTATGTCCGAAAGTGGTTTGAGGATGGCGTTGGAGTCGATGCGTCAAGGGAGCGATGAAGTAAGTGGCAGCGAATCGGAATCGTCAGCGGCACAAACGACGTAAAGGAGCGCGGGGTTCGCGTAAGTCGAATCCAGCCTTGATGATTGTTGTTCAAGGCGAAGTGACTGAGGTGGAGTATTTTCGACGATTACGTGAAATGTGGAGAATTCCAAACTTGCAAATTGTCCCAATTCCTGAGTCTCCTGAGACCATGGTCAATTCCGCTCTTTCTAAAATTGAAAGGGATTCTCGCGCACCGTATGACGAAGTCTATTTTGTTGTTGACGTTGATGATTCCAGCACTCGACAGTTTGATGAAGCGTTTCGCTTAGCAAAGAAATTAACGTCAAAATCAACTAGTTATTGGTTCGTAGTATCAAACGAAAGTTTTGATACATGGCTGCTTGGTCATTTTGAGGACATACGTAAATGTAATTGGGGGCGGAAGCAGATTCAGGAACGATTGAAGAAAGGAGGACATTTAATTGGGTCAAATGGTAAGAGCTTGAGTCTATCCTTTCCATTTGTCCTTATAGATACGGCAAGCGAACAAGTAGATTTGTGTGATTACAATGAAATGGGAAAGACTTGCTCGACTGCTGTGCCGCACTTAGTAAAACGCCTTGCTGAACTGCGCACAATAAATTGAAAATATCTTAACTATTGATTACTTTAAAAGTTTTCCTAGGGATCCAAGTTGGCCAAGATCATTAAGGAAGCCGCCTGGTGGATAAAGAGTGGATTTCGTCGATTCTTCTACCGAGATATACTGCTGCCAGTGCGGTTGGAACAGTGCCAACGATGATTCCAGTCGTTCAAATGGTGAGGGTGCGGCGGCTAATGCTAGTACTCCAATTGGCTCTGTGAATTTAGCGAAGCAATTCGGAAGTACAAATCCGCAATTGCTGAAATAAAAACGTGGGGCACCAATTTTTTGGCGCCCCACTTTGAACATCTATTGAATATCACAACCGGCGGGTGTGAATTGTTTTAGCCGGAGATTGTGTTAAGCAGGTCGAAGATGCCGAGTTCCATGGAGATACCTGCTGGGATCCAGTATAGGTAGCTCAATACGATGTAGAGGAAGCTGGTAAACGCATTATTAATCTCGGCGCTAAGGTCTGCGGCTGCGGCGTTGGGGATTAGGATAGCTCCGGCGGTGAGGGCGGTCATGCCAGCGGTGAGGGCGCGACGTCGAAAATTAGCAAACATGAATTTACTCCAATGGGTCGGCGAATATGGCGAAACAGCTTATTTTTTTGAGGTTCCAATAACCTCAGTAATACTGATGTATTCTTGGGCTACTTATTTAATGCATCGTATAGGCATAAGAAAACATTACAGCCAAGGTGAAAAATATTTTGGTGAGCTTTTAGTTAACGTAAAAAGGCACCAAATTAGCTTGGTGCCTTTAGCTGAAGTTGGTTAAAAATTATCCGGGTAGTATGGCGCCCACTATTGCGCGGAGGACATCAGTAATACCGAGTTGTGTGGAGAGGGCAAGCGGAACTCCATAGAGTGGGTAAAGGATGTCCACAACATGGGAGAGTGCATTTAAAACAGGTGTATCTTTAACAAATTGATCGAAATCTCCGGCTGCTGCTTGTGGAATGAATGCAACGCTTATGCCAGTTGCTGCAGCTGCTGCTGTGAGGGCACGTCGGCGGAGTGTTTTGAACATAAGGTCCCTCCAAAAAGTAGGTGAATATGATGAAACAGTTCAAAATAAGGCGCCGGCTGCCTTAAAATACGCTTGTATTTTTGATCTGTTTAATTATCGTAGCGGTGCGATGGCGGAAAACGTTACAAGATCCCTAGTGAATTTTTCACTAAATTAGCGGCACCGCACCGCTCCAGAATTTAAAAATGGCATGCCTAAAAACACTGCCAGCCCAAAAGCCCCCAGGAACCCTCACACCCCGTCTAGTTCATTAGAAGGGTGGTGGGTCGTCGGGTTCTGGTTCGGGGATTTGTCTTCTTGTGTTTCTTTGTAGGTGAATATTGTGGTTGAAGTTATCAAAGGTGGTGCCAAATCTTCCCATGCCGTGGCGGCTTGGGGGCGCCAACTTTTGTGGGCTTTGTATTGTTTTTATGTCTAGTTTGCCGGTGATGCCCGCTAAGGGACCTTCGGGGAGTGTGGTTCCGAGGTTTTGGTGTTCGGGGCCAATGGCTGGAGTGTTGTCTTTCCAGCCAACGGCGCCATCAGCGGTCATTGTGGCAGAGATTTTACGGTCGGTTTTGAGGTTGTGGTGGGTGCGGCAGAGGCATTGGAGGTTACTGAGTGTGGTTGGTCCGCCGTCATTGTGGTTGATTACATGGTCTATGTCGCACTGGTTGGCTGGGGTGGTGCAGCCGGGGTAGCGGCAGTGGCCGTCACGTTGTTGTACTAGGATGCGCTGTTCTTGGCTGGGGTCGTGGCTTGCTCGTTGGTGGAGTGCAATGTCCAGGGCGTTGCGGTAGTTAATGGGGGTGTTGCTGAGGGTTTCTCGGTCGGCTTCGGAGAGTTGCCCGGTTTTGTAGAGGTGGGTGATGTGGAGTTGCGTGTTTGGTTGTTGTACACCGATGCCGAATATGGTGACTTTGGTAAGGGTTTTTTCGCCTTTTAGTAGTTGTGTAAAGGCGTCAAGTTTGCTGATGTTATTGGCGTTGGCAACGGCTTCGACATGTCGGTCGATTGCTTCAGCCGTAGGCTTATCGACGTCCGCGCCAACGGTCCAAAGTCCACAGGTGTAGGCGGGGCCATTCCAGTATTGTTGGCGGCCAGTGGTGTCAGGGTCTCCAATGATTCGGTAGGTGCGGAGTTCTTCTTCGATACAGGCAGCCAGTGCGTTTGGGGTGGGGAGGTGTTGGTGCCTACGGATCGGCGTGAGTTTTTGAATAATGGCGGATTCAATAGCTTTAGCTACGTGTGACTCTGGGATTTTGGGGAGGTCTTGAAGTGCACGTTCCATTGCGGAGATCATTGGCACGCTGACAATGCCTTGCTCAAAAACATATGGGATCAGGCGAGGGAGTTGAAATCCTAGGCGGTAGATAAAACCAAGGATTCGTTTGTGTACGGTTTCACTTACGGTGGGATCGTCGGCAGCGAGTTGGGCCCCGAGTTTCATAATGTCGGCGTACTGAAAATTCGCTGTTTGCACGTGGTAGCGGTAAAATTCACACGTTTCAATATTGAGCGCAATACGCCGGGCGCCAGCGAGATTATCTGGTGCCTGTATGTGGAAAAATCCAACGCCCATTGTATTGCCCTGCCCGATTCCAAGAATTTCTTTCACCACTTATTCTACCCGATTCGCAGGTATGATACAAGTGTAAAATCGCAGGTCAATCGGTGTTTTAATTGGGTGGGGCGGGGTTCTGTGCGTAAGGTATTTGGCAGCATTGGGGGCGCTGGGCGTCGTAACGCAAGCGGTGCGGCAAAAAGTGATGTTTACCCAGGTGGGGGCGTCAAAATGCGTTTTGGGAAACCCCTTATTTGGGGGTGCTTCTCGACGCCGCGGCACGCCTGGGCAATGTGGTTCGCAACAACAATAGATGAATTGGGGGAATGCAAACTTTCTTAGAGTGAAAGGTTTTCCAATAAATTAAAAATGCCTAATTCCATGGAAATACCGGCAGGAATCCAGAAAACAGTATTCAAGAGGTCCCAAAGAAAGCCTGCAACGGAATCATTAATAGTCTTGCTGAGGTCTTGTGCTGCTGCACTAGGGATGAGGGCAGCGCCCATAGCGGCTGCAGTAGCTCCTGCAACAGTTGCGCGGCGGGTGAATTTACCAAACATTACGATGCTTCCAAAGTGGAAGGTTGAAAAAGGAATAGAGTTGCTTTTGAGCTACTCAGTTTATGTATCGATGCCCTGTTGGAAGATATTACAGAATTACAGAAAGATTTTTAGTTGTATTTTGCTGCAATTCATTCAGAATAAATTTGGTTTGTAAAGCCCAAATAAGGGGGCCGCCAATTTGTTTGGCGACCCCCTATCTGTTCTTTAGCTGGGGATTGCGGCAAGGATGCCATTAATAAAATCAAAAATGCCGAGGTTTGAGGAGAGGGTCAGTGGACCAGCGGAAAGTGAGTAGAGCATTTCGAAAGTGCTTAAAAGCGAGCCTATACCGGGTGCTGATTTTAAGGTGTCATAATCGCCTGCAGCTGCTTGTGGGATAAAGACCGTACTAGCAATGATGGCAGTGGAGGTTGCCGCTAAGATGCGACGACGGGATACTTTGAACATGGTATTCCTTCGATTGAGAATATTTATTGAGTCTTAATGACGAAAAAGCGGGGTATTGGTGTTGTGTAAACCAATGCCCCGCCGAATACTGGTAGCTTACGTCAGAGCGGAAGTGACTTCAGCACATCCATTCAGATGTGAAGCTATCAAGCACGTGTATAACTTTCACGTCAAGTTCGCTTGTCGGGTTCTAGTGATTAAAACCCGAGTGAGGTAAGGATTTCATTTACGTGGAAGACCGATGAGAAGTATGCAGGGATCCACGCAAAGTTCCACCAAAACTCAATTAAGGAACCGGCGTACTTGGAGCTTAGATCGCTTACAAGGTCATCGGCGGCAGTGGAGGGGACGAACAATGCGCCTGCAGCTGCTGCTGAAATGCCTGCTGTGGCGATACGGCGAGTCAATTTGCTGGACATGGTTTCCTCCATTTCAAATACGAGATGAGAATTTGCACTTTGAAAACTAAAGTGCTTCGTTCGCGATCGTACTTGAATTTTTTAATTTGTCTATGGCATTTATTGGTATTTACTGACTAAAACTAGTTCGAGCAGACGAAACGATGAGACAAAAAACTCCTCCGAACAAGGAACGGAGGAGTTTTTACGGCTGCTGGTTGCTTCTAGTAGAAGCTCACATTCCGGAATGAGGCGGGGTTGTACGAGGAGTTCGCACGGAGGCGATCATCGTAGCTGCCCCACATATTGCGTTCGCGCTCTTCTTCTTGTGCCTGGGCATTGGATGCCATAGTGGCAAAGAGCACAGTGAGTGCCGCTACCTGGGTGTCGTCAGGATTACCGTTGACAATGGTCAGGAAGGGTTTTTTCACTTCACTGGTAGTGGTGTCCTCGGACATTGAGTGCCTTTCGGTTTACAGCGGGATATTGCCGTGCTTCTTAGCCGGAACCTGAACAACTTTGCGGTCGAGGAGGCGGAGGCCTTCAATGATTTGACCGCGGGTTTCAGACGGTGGGATTACCGCGTCAACATAGCCGCGTTCTGCAGCCATATATGGGTTGACAAGGGTATCTTCATATTCCCGCTCGTATGCTTTCATGACCTGCATAACGTCTTTGCCTTCTGCGGCCGCAGCTTTGATTTCCTTGCGGTAAATAAAGCCGACGGCACCGGCAGCGCCCATAACGGCGATCTGGGCGGTTGGCCATGCGAGCACGATATCTGCACCCATTTCTTTGCCGCCCATAACGCAGTATGCGCCGCCGTAGGATTTACGAGTAATCACAGTGATCTTGCCAACGGTTGCTTCGCAGTATGCATAGAGGAGTTTTGCACCGCGGCGGATAATACCGTTGTATTCTTCGTTGGTGCCAGGTAGGAAGCCGGGGACGTCAACAAATTCAATAATTGGGATATTGAATGCGTCACAGGTGCGCACGAAGCGGGCAGCCTTTTCTGAAGCTTTGATGTCCAAGCAGCCAGCGAATTGCATTGGCTGGTTGGCTACGATACCGACAGAGCGTCCTTCTACCCGGCCAAAACCAATCAGGATGTTTTCGGCGTAACCTTCTTGGATTTCAAAGAATTCACCATCATCGACAATGCGGGTGATGACGTCCTTCATATCGTATGGCTGGTTCGGGGAGTCTGGAATTAACGTATCCAACTCGAGGTCAGAGTCGTTAATGTTTTCTTGGATGGAACCAACCATAATGTCGGCTTCGGCACGTGGTGTTTCGGCGCGGTTGTTTTGTGGCAGATAGGAAACCAGCTCTCGTACCCAATCGAGGGCGTCGGCATCATCAGATGCGGTGTAGTGCGATGTACCTGAGGTAGACATGTGGGTGTGAGCGCCACCGAGTTCTTCCTGAGTGACCTCTTCACCGGTAACGGTCTTAATAACGTCCGGACCGGTAATAAACATCTTGGAGGTCTTGTCCACCATAATGATGAAGTCGGTGAGAGCTGGGGAGTACACGTGGCCACCAGCACAAGCACCCATAATGAGGGAGATCTGCGGGATCACACCAGATGCTTGGGTATTGCGGAAGAAGATCTTGGAATAGAGGCCGAGGGAAACAACACCCTCTTGGATACGGGCACCAGCACCTTCATTAATGCCAATCAATGGCACACCAGTCTTAATGGCCATATCCATGACCTTGACGATCTTTTCGCCATAAACTTCGCCAAGTGCACCACCGAAGATGGCACCGTCCTGGGAGAAGACGCAAACTTTGCGGCCATCAATGGTGCCATAGCCTGTGACTACACCGTCGGTTACAGGGCGTTTTGCGTCCAATCCGAAGTTCTTGGAGCGGTGACGTGCAAGAGCATCAATTTCTACGAACGAACCTTCGTCTAGAAGGTATTCGATGCGCTCGCGCGCGGTCTTCTTACCGGCCGCATGGGACTTTTCCACAGCGGCTTGGCCCATTGGGGCTTGGGTCTCAGCAAGGCGGGCGCGTAAGTCAGCCAGCTTGCCGGCGGTAGTGGTGAGGTCAGGCGCTTCAGCGCCGGTGTTGGCAGCAGTCATGGCAATCAGTGTAAGTCCTATTTCGCTGTTTTTTGCCAGTGTGGGAAAACAACTGTGATCTTGAGTGGTATTTCCCACATATTTGGGGGTAACCGCTCAAGATCACATGAGAATTTCGGGGGGATATCCGGGGGGTGGCTTATAGCGGGATATTGCCGTGCTTACGTGCTGGGCGAGGGACATTCTTATCGCGCAATAGACGTAAATTGCGTGCAATCTGACCGCGAGTTTCGGACGGTACGATCACGGCGTCGATAAGACCCCGCTCGGCAGCGAGATATGGCGTCAGCATATAGTCTTCATACTCGCGTTCGAATGATTTAGTAAGTTCTACAACGTCTACACCGCGCTCTGCGGCGTCGGCAATCTCGCGGCGGTAGAGGAAACCAACGGCGCCAGCAGCGCCCATAACAGCGATCTGTGCGGTCGGCCATGCGAGGTTAACATCAGCACCAAGGCCCTTAGACCCCATGACGCAGTAGGCGCCACCATATGCCTTACGGAGGGTCACGGTAATTTTCGGTACGGTAGCCTCACCGTAGGCGTACAACAGTTTGGCGCCACGGCGGAGAATGCCGTCATATTCCTGGCCGGAGCCTGGGAGGAAACCGGGAACATCTACCAACATCACAATAGGAATATTGAATGCATCGCAGGTGCGTACAAATCGGGCGGCTTTTTCGGAAGCATCAATATCAAGGCAGCCAGCAAAATGCATTGGTTGGTTTGCTACAAAACCAACAGATTGACCTTCTACGCGGCCAAATGCAATAACAACATTGGGGGCGCGGTCTTCTTGGATTTCTAGGTAGGTGCCGTCGTCAGTAATGCTCTCAATAACTTCGCGGATATCGTAAGGAATCGTGGGGGAATCCGGAATAATATGGTCCAGTTTTAGATCATCTGGAGTCATATTTTCTTCAATGGTGCCTTCTTCACGATCATATGGTTCTAAAGGTGCCTGGAGGCGGTTATTAGAAGGCAAGAAGGATACTAAATCTTGCACCCAATCAAGTGCTTCCTCATCGCTGGATGCGGTGAAGTGAGAGTTACCCGCTTTCTCCATATGAACGCTCGCGCCGCCGAGCTCTTCCTGGGTGATATCTTCGCTGGTTACGGTCTTAATAACATCTGGGCCGGTAACAAACATTTTGGACGTTTGATCGACCATTACTACAAAGTCAGTGAGTGCGGGGGAATAAGCATTACCGCCAGCGCAAGAACCCATAATCACCGAAATCTGTGGGACCACACCGGAAGCATTAATATTGTGGTAGAAAGTTTGCGCAATAAGGTCTAGGGATACCGCGCCATCTTGAATACGGGCACCCGCACCTTCATAAAGGCCGATCAGTGGTCGGCCAGTTGCTACGGCGAGTTCCATAATCTTAATCATTTTCTCGCCGTACACCTCGCCAAGGGCGCCGCCAAATACGGTGCCATCTTGTGAGAAAACACAAACCTCACGGCCGTCAATAGTGCCCCAACCAGTAATAATGCCGTCGGTGGTTGGGCGGCGCTTTTGCATCCCAAATGCATGGGTGCGGTGGCGGGTGAGTTGATCAGTCTCCATAAAGGAGCCTTCGTCAAGAAGGTAATCAAGGCGTTCCCGGGCAGTAAGACGACCAGCATTATGGACTTTTTCCACTGGGCGGTGGCCAACCGGATACTGCGCCTCGGCGCGCCGTGCCTTAAGATCGGCGATCTTATCGGCGGTAGTCATGGGCGCGATCTCGATCAAACGTGAGGAAATGGTCATGTTTTGGAATAGTAGACCATAGAAGTGTTTGTTTCCACTACAAAAGCCACGTGATTTGTGACACGTTGCAAGATTTGGTGTGATGCAAATCAACTTTTTGTATGAATGAGCAGCGGAAATGCTGAGAAATGCAAAGTTTTTAGATCCAAAACACCCGAAAAAAATAAGTGGCAACTCAGCTAAAGTGGCGCTTATGACAGACCGCACACCGATCGATATAGCCAAACTTCAGGCAAATATTGGCGCAAACTACCACGGCATTGTGTATACCGAACAAACCGGATCTACCAATGCTGACCTAGTAGCCGCAGCTCATAAGGGTGCGCCGGCGTGGACCGCTCATATTACGGAGTATCAAAGTGCGGGCCGTGGCCGACACGGCAGGGTTTGGACTGCGCCGCCAGGAAGTCAAATAATTCTATCTATTTTAATTCGTCCACCTGGGCAAACGCTGCAAAGGCTTGGCACTATGCCCTTGATTACTGGGCTCGCTATTCTCGACGCCCTGCCTATCCCGGCCAAACTGAAATGGCCGAATGATGTGCTTGTTCACGGCCGAAAACTCTGTGGGATTCTTGGGGAGGCAGTCTCATTAGGGGACGAGCCAGCACTTGTGCTCGGGCTCGGACTCAATGTTTCTTTAACAGAGGCGGAACTGCCTGTGCCTCACGCTATTTCTCTGGATATTGCGTATCCTGATAAGGATTTTGATCGTACGAAACTTGCTGGGGATATATTGCTTGCATTGCAAACGAGGTTGCGGCAATGGATGGCCGACACACCTACGCTTATGGCAGATTATCGGAAAGTTTGTTCGTCAATCGGGAAGCAAGTAAAGGTGCTGCTTCCAGAAGAAAAAACCCTTATTGGTACCGCCGTAGACGTAGCTGATGACGGAAGGCTGGTGGTCGTCGATACGCAGGGAGAACGCCATATACTTGCGGCCGG
This sequence comes from Corynebacterium freiburgense, assembly GCF_030408815.1. Classification (NCBI taxonomy): domain Bacteria; kingdom Bacillati; phylum Actinomycetota; class Actinomycetes; order Mycobacteriales; family Corynebacteriaceae; genus Corynebacterium; species Corynebacterium freiburgense. The sequence continues at coordinate 580,888 of NZ_CP047355.1, forward strand.
AGATGTCACCCACTTGAGGCTGCAATGACCTATATTGATGTCACCGCACCGCTGCGAGCTATGACCCGGCATGTTATAGAGACCTTGGCTATTACGGCGATATTTTGGATTGCTGTGGGCTATCTTGACCGAGACGTTTATGCTTGGCGCAACCTTGTTGTGCTCGCTTGGTTTTTATGTGTACTTTGGCGTTTTGTATTGCCCTTGGTGCGGCAACGCCGACGTCGATTTACCGTTACTGACACTGAAATCCGTGTGCGAAACGATGGTTTATTTTCTCGCACAACAACCATTCCTCTGCAGGCAGTGCGGGGTGCTGGGCGGTATCGAAACACGATTACATTGCACACTCAGGCAGGTGCCGTACACGTTCCGGGAGTGCCAAAAGCGAAAAGAATTGCGGAGACTATAAACCAGCTCGCCTATAGTTAACCGAGTGAGTAACCACCCCTCTGATTCCCATCCTTCTGGAATGCCCATCATTACCGTGATTGGGGATGGGCAGCTTGCCCGCATGATGCATACCGAGGCCATCGAACTTGGCCAATCTATTCGACTTCTTGCGGAAACCCCCGATACCTCAGCTGCCCAAGTCATCCACAATATTGTGCTTGGCGACTACCGCAACCTCGATGATCTCCGAGCTGCAGCCGCCGGCGCTAGTGTAGTCACCTTTGACCACGAACACGTTCCAACCGAACACTTGCATCAGTTGGTTTCGGAAGGTGTGAATGTGCAACCCGGCCCTCGAGCCTTGGTGTTTGCCCAAGACAAGCTTTATATGAGGCAGCGTTTAGCGGAGATCGGCGCTCCCGTTCCTAAATTTGCAGATATACAAACGCAGGCTGATGCCATTGAATTCTGGACTGCCGCAGATGGGCAAGTGTGTTTGAAAGCCAGACGGGGTGGCTATGACGGTAAAGGTGTATGGTTCCCGGCTGATCGTAATGAATTACAGACCCTAGTGGAAACGCTACTCAGCCAAGACATTCCCCTTATGGCGGAACAAAAAATGCCGCTTATCCGCGAGCTTTCCGCATTGGTTGCCCGCACCCCATCTGGCGCAATGAAAACCTGGCCAGTAGCCCAATCTGTGCAACGCAATGGTATTTGTGTGGAAGCAATTGCCCCCGCACCGAATTGCAAATTTGCCGATAGCGCAACCAGCCTTGCTTGCCATATCGCACAATCTCTTGATGTTACTGGTGTGATGGCGGTAGAGCTTTTTGAAACCGCAGACGGTATTTGGGTCAATGAATTAGCTATGCGGCCGCATAATACTGGGCATTGGACGCAAAATGGTTGCGTTACTAGTCAGTTCGAACAGCATTTACGTGCAATTTTAGACCTTCCACTAGGGTCCACGCGCTGCCTGGGTGAACATACTGTTATGGCGAATGTTTTAGGTGGGGAAGAAGACCCCGATATGCCTATGTTCGAACGCGTATTTAATGTTTGGGCGCGGTTTGCGGACGCTAAGGTGCACCTTTACGGCAAAGATTGGCGCCCTGGACGTAAAATTGGTCACATTACCATCTGCTCCGACGAACCCCTCCAAGCTTTACGACGCCGCGCCGAACTCGCCGCCCACTACCTCGTACATGCAACTTGGGCCGACGGTTACCTACCAGAAAAGGACTGAAATGACACCAGACATAGGCATTATTATGGGCTCCGATTCGGATTGGCCAACAGTAGAACCAGCCGCCGAAATCCTTGCCGAATTCAATGTGCCTTTTGAAGTAGGAGTTGTGTCTGCACACCGCACGCCTGACCGTATGCTGAGCTATGCACGAGAAGCGCATACTCGAGGCTTGAAGTGCATTATTGCCTGTGCTGGTGGGGCAGCACACCTGCCAGGTATGGTGGCTGCAGCAACCCCGCTGCCCGTGATTGGTATTCCTCGGGCCTTGAGTGAACTCGATGGTATGGATTCGCTCCTTTCCATTGTGCAAATGCCGGGAGGCGTACCGGTGGCTACAGTTTCCATTGGTGGTGCTAAAAACGCTGGTTTGCTGGCAGTACGCATCCTCAGTGCCGGGCAGCCGGAGCTTATAGAAAAAATGGTGGCTTACCAAGAGCGAATGCGTGATGAAGTTTTGCGCAAAGACCAAGCACTTCGTGACCGACTTATGGGCAAATGAATACACCCGTAGTTATTCTCGGTTGCCGCCCGGGCCCCGCACTCGACCGCAGGTTGGAAGCGGCATTGCCGCATATCCATGGAAACGTTGTAGTGACAGGATTCGGTGAAGCCCCGTATATGCGGGACTGGCTACTCGCCCGAGGAATACCGGATGAAGCAATCATTTTGGAGGAACATGCCACCTCCACAAATGAAAATCTTGAGCGAGTACACGGACTCCTTGGTGCCAATGGTTGGTTAGTAGTGACCAATACCTACCACAAGCCACGAGTAAAACTTTGGGCTTGGCATCACAATATTCCTATGCGAGTTATCGGTGCGCCGACACCTCGAAATGTGCTTGCAAAACACTTATTACGCGAAGCATTCGCCTTTATACACTCTATTGCGCGTGTGATCTGGAGAAGGTGGAAAACGTATCAGCGAGGATCCAATTATAAATTTTGGTAGTTTGCACGTCGTAATGCTTCACCCATAATAGATTCAGCGGCGAGGAATGCCGCATAGTCACTAGGGTCATGTTCGGAAAGCGGGATTGTATCAATAACGACAGGACAGTCACCGTTTGCAGGTATGACTACATTTTCTTTGCCAACAATATCCGGTAGGGTCCGGGCATTTTCAAACATTTCACGGCTGGGATTTGTTATTGCATCGGTGCGCAAGATTTCTTCACGAGAAAGAAACTTGCCATAGATACGTGGTTGTTTAGAAACCACAACTGGCAAATCCGGGTTTGCTGGAAACTCTTCAACAACAAACTCCTGATCAGTAACCATATTTTCTGGGAAAAAATTCTGAAGCACTCTTTGCTTGTGATACAGACGATCAATATAGGCATTTCGCTGTTCGGGAAACATATGCAACGTGCGATGATGAATTTTCCGAACGGCGTTTTCGCCATCAGCTATCACAACAGAGTGATAGCCCAACCCTACAACTTCAAACCCGTGTTTTCTATAGGAGCGCGTAACAAAATTAAAAAGTGTTGTCGGAATACGCCTCTGTGCGAAAAGGGCGGCCTGTGCGCCAAACAAATGGAAATTAGTTCGATTTTGTTCAGCTAGTAAAAAGTGTTCCCTAAGGAATTCGTTTGCGCCTACCGTGATGCTGTCATATAGGATTCGGCGGGTTTCTGCGAGCAACTTCATGTTTAATTCCGCGGTGCTTTTGTATTGGAGTACCTATTGTTGAATGCTTTCCTTTATGTGAAATTACTCGAATGTAAATAAGATCGCAAGGATAATCTGCAAGTGTCGCTTGTGATGCTCACATTTTTGTGACAGGAAAGTGGAGATAATCTCGCGCTGAAGTGCGGCAATGCAAAGGCGGTCCTTTTTTAGAGGTGAGTTCAATTTTTACCATTTTGATACTTTGATTGAATGGTGTGGGTTTTATTTAGGCAAGGCTCACCTATTAAAACCTTGCTTAAATTGTGGACTATTGAAGTAGTGCGCACACCGATTTGTGGGTGGTTAATTATGTTCTTGATTTAGATTTGGATCGATATTCCCAAATGGCACTGGTGAATAGTAAAATGGCGACGATCATTCCAATAGCTGCGCCAAAAAGAGCGGTGGAGGTAAAAGTGCCAAGCATTAATATAAATAACAATACGGCCGCAGCAATTCGAGTGGGATAGTGATTGATTACCAAAAATCCCATAATGATAAGGGCAAATCCGGCGACAAGGAACCATAATGCGGCCCTCTCTGCTGGTGTGTCTGCACTTTTCCACCACCCTTGATAGATCATTTGCAGAAGGGGATGCCAATTGGTGCTAAAACTATGTGCAATCCCCATTATTATGAGTAGGAAGCCAGTCCAAGTGCGTAGATTCTTCATCACTTTCCTTCCATGCGGCAAAATGTGTTGGCAATAATTTCGTGCATGTTGAGTTGGTTTTATCTTTAAATTAGTAAGTTGCTTACTATATAAGTAAAGATGAAATGTAGGAGCTTTGCTAAAGATTACCCAAATTTAGGGTAGAAATGAATTTGCTTCCAAAAGTTATACTGACTGCTGTTGGTTTCCCGAGCGGGTTGGTTGCTTTTCCGGAGTTTCTGGGTGGTTCGGCTGACTTGCGAAGGGTACTGGCTGGTTTCCTGGGCGCGGGTTGGGCTTTCCCGGGTGTGGGCTGGTTTCCCGAGCCTTCGGGCCGCTTTCCCTGCGGTTTGATAGGCTCACCCTATCAAACTGGTGATGTTTTCATCTCTACTGTCGCAGATTCCATAAAATCGGCTGAAAAAATGGAATTTGTGACAGCAACCAATCTTGCGCACAATCGTTGACCTGGGGTTTGTCGCAGATTCCATAAAAACAGTGAAAAAAATGGAATCTGTGACAGGTTCCCTACCTATCGTGTCACAAATTCCATAAAATCCGCCGAAAAAATGGAATCTGTGACAACACGCCCAACCAGCACCCAAGAAGGACCGGCCAGTACCCCAAAAGACAGAGCGCCTCTCGGCCGGCAGCCCCAACCAGACCAACCAGCCTCCAAAAAGACCACTCAGCCCTAATCAAATCCCAGGTCATCGGACGCGCACAATAAAACCACAAGCACACAGCCAAACCACCGGCCAAAACCAAGCCACAAACCCCATAAACCACCCCAAGGCGCCCAGCAAGCAAATAACAGTACATAGAATCCCAGCGAGTTAGCTTAGCTTCCTTGGTGCAGCTCCCTGAGCGTAACAAGCGAATGAACTTGTTTATTTCCGCAAAAATTTTCAGGCTGGAGCCAACGCTGAAACACCGGTTCAAGAAGAGTCCATTCAATATCGGTAATGGAGTACCATGCGGTGTCGCGGCTTCGTCCGCTATAGACCATTGCGTTACGGAACGTTCCTTCATATTGGAAGCCAAGGCGTTGGGCGGTACGCCGCGAGGGAAGATTGAGTGAGTCGCATTTCCATTCGTATCGCCGGTAGCCGAGGGTATTGAATACGTATTTCATGGCAAGGAATTGTGCTTCTGTGGAAATTCTTGATCCTTGCATAGCTGGAGAAAAAGTCACATTTCCAACTTCGATGGAACCATTGTCTGGGTCGATGCGCATAAGCGCAAGTGTTCCCAAAGGGCGCTGGGTGTCACTATCAAGAACGGCGTAGGTAATGGCATGTTCATTGGTAATGGCAGCCTCTACCCAGGTTTCGTATTCGGCGAGAGTTTTGAATGGTCCATGCCGTAAATAGGTCCACATACTATCGTCGTTTGCTTGACTGTAGGCCCGAAAAAGGTCTGCAGCATGAGTGCGCTCAAGTGGTGCGAGTGAGCAATAGGAACCAGCTAGAGTGACTCGCTGGGGAATAGAAGCCGGAGTCCAGTGTGGCAGAGCTGCCCCTATTGGCTGTCCAAATTTATTTACGCGTTCGATCATTATTTCTATGTATGAGCCAATGCTGCGTGTGCTTCGCGGTCGATACGGCCAAAGTTGTAGTAGGCGGCGCAGGCACCTTCGGGTGAAACCATGCAGGTACCAATAGGTGTTGCTGGTGTGCAAGCGGTGCCGAACACACGACATTGCCATGGTTTAATGCGGCCAGTGAGTACCGATCCGCATTCACAGGCTTTCGGGTCGGGGATGCGATTTCCGGGAACTTCAAAAATGCGTTCGGCATCCCATTTGGCGTATTCCGGTGCGATGCCAAGCCCGGAATTATCAAGCCAACCAAGTCCACGCCACTCAAAGGTTTCGCGGGTTTGGAAGACGCGGGACATAAGGGCTAGGGCACCAGGGTTGCCTTTTGTACGAACAACGCGAGCGTACTGGTTTCCTACCTCGGCGCGGCCGTCGATAAATTGTTGCAGGAGCATATCAACCGCTTGCAAAATATCCAGGGGTTCGAAACCAGCGATAACTACCGGGCGGCCAAATTCGTGGGGGAGAAATTCGAATGTTTGGGTGCCAACAATAGTGGCTACGTGGCCGGGGCCGATAAAACCATGAACTTCCGTTTCGCCGTTATCTACAAGTGAGCGTAGGGGTGGTTCGATAGTCACATGGTTGGAAAATACAGAGAAGTTTGGGACTTGTTCGCGGCGGGCGGTTTCTAATGTAACTGCCGTAGATGGAGCCGTAGTTTCAAACCCAACGGCGAAAAACACCACGTGCTTATCCGGGTTTTCCTTCGCAAGTTTGAGCGCATCGAGGGGGGAGTAAACAAAACGGACATCGGCACCACGAGCACGCGAGCCAAGCAGGGAATCATGAGAGCCTGGGACGCGCATCATATCGCCAAATGTGGTGAGTATTACATTGTCTTGTTCGGCTAACCAGAGAGCATCATCCACGCGGCCCATTGGAATGACGCAGACTGGACATCCAGGACCGTGCACAAGATTGATCGATTCGGGGAGTAAATTTTCTAGTCCGTAGCGGTAAATCGTGTGGGTGTGGCCTCCGCAGATTTCCATAAGGTTGAGGGGGCGGCCTACCCGTTCCGCGTCGATAGTAATGCGCTTTAATAGGGCTTTTGCGGCGTCGGGGTCGCGGAACTCATCAACATATTTCATGGGGCTGCGGTCCTAACCAATATCAGATGATGTAAACGATTCCAGCTCGTCTTCGAAGGTATCTCCGCCGAGTTGTTTAATTTGCTGGAGAGTAATTTGCGCTTCGGTCTCGTCGATTTTGCTTAAAGCGAAGCCGACGTGCACAAGCACCCAATCGCCTAGAGCAAGGTCTTCGCCGATCAAAAGTTCGGTAGAAATCATTCTGGAAACGCCGCTAATACTGACTTTTGCCCGTGAATCATCCTGAATTTCAACCACTTGTGCGGGTACGCCTAAGCACATAATGCTCCTCCTTTAACCACACCTCACAGTACCAGCGGGGCTACCATTGAGCTGAACATACTTTGGCAAGGAGAACCATGGACCCGAAAAACCGGCTTAATGAGGATGAACGTCGCGTCAACCTCAATATTTCGCGCGTACGTTCACGTAAGGCTCGGCTCAATGAAAGTCACGTGACGCTTGCACATGGTGCAGGGGGCAAGGCTTCAGCCGCTCTTATTGAGGCTGTGTTTTATAGCGCCTACGATAATCCGGTCTTAAACCAACAGGGCGATTCCGCAGTAATTCCCCTTGCGGAACTTGTACAAGCTCACGGTAGTTCGCTTGCATTTTCTACAGACTCCTATGTTGTGAGCCCTATTATCTTCCCAGGCGGCAACATTGGTGAATTGGCAATTAATGGCACGGTCAATGACCTTGCTGTAGCTGGTGCCCAACCAAAACTCATTTCCGTCGGTTTTATCCTTGAAGAGGGGCTCGCCATTACGGAATTGCGGGAAATTGTGCAATCAATGCGTGAGGCTGCCGAAAAGGCTGGTGTGCACATCGTTGCTGGGGATACCAAAGTTGTTCCAAAAGGTGCAGGTGACAAGGTGTATATCAATACCTCAGGCATAGGGGTTATCCCGCCTGGGCGCTTTTCGACGCCTATCCAGCCCGGCGACCGCATTATCGTTTCCGGCCCTATTGCGGATCACGGTATGGCCGTTATGCTTGCTCGCGGAGACTTGGCAATTAGCGCTCCAATTGAATCCGACACCCAATCAGTACACGGAATGACTGAAGCTCTATTTGCGAATTGCAACCCACGTTGGATGCGTGATGCCACCCGTGGCGGGCTAGCAACAGTAATGAATGAACTTGCGAAAGTCACTGGGTTCGGCGTGGCACTTGAAGATGTACAAATTCCGGTGCGGGATATGACACGGGCTGCCTGTGACATGCTTGGAATTGACCCACTCTATGTGGCAAATGAAGGAACCTTTGTGGCGGTAGTGCCGGAGGCGGACGTCGAAAACGCTCTAAGTGTTTTGCCGGAAGGAAAAGTAATAGGAACTGTGGTCGAAGAACCTGCTGCGGCGGTTGTTTTGAAAACAGGATTTGGTGGCACCCGCATGGTGGACATGTTGGTGGGTGACCCATTGCCACGGATTTGTTAGCTGTAAAGGCATTTGAGGGCTATTTGAATACATTTTGAATTCCTTTGTGTTGTTCTGGTACGGCTTTAATTTCTTTGAATGCGTTTGCTCTTTTCAAACGCGAAATCTGGATTAAATTTGACCTTGTCGCAAACAAATTACTCAAAGGCGACAAGGCGCTAGTACTACTATTTTGGAAGGACTATTCAAATGGCTGATTATGAATTTGATTTCGCAGAAGGTGACGCAACAGACGGAATTGATACGCAGTGGAAGTCAAAGTCTCTTTGCACTCCAGGCTGCATTACAGGAATTCTGCAGACCTGCGCAATTCAATCTTTCACCTGTGAGGTGCATGTTTCGCGCTAATATAGAAACTCGGCAAAAGAGCCCCCTGCCATAGGATTAATGGCAGGGGGCTCTTTTCGTGTGCTTTAGGGTAATGAATATGGGCATAAAGTATATTGTGTTCTACGTAGGTCTACACTGTTATCTACTTATGGATAATTCTGTGAAAAACTCTTGATTGAATTTGCCTGAATTTATAAAGTCAATTGTGATCGATTGAGATCGCTGTGCTAACCATCGTAAGGTTTTTGCAGAAGGGAATAATGGTGCTCACCATTACATTGACAGGCAATCCAAGCGTAAACGGTAAGACAATAAGTAATATAAAGGCGCTAGAATTGGCGTACTTGTTTTCTGAAAATAATGGCAAGATTTCCAAGAAAACAATCTTGACCAAGCTTTACAATAACTTCTGTTCTAAAAATGCCCTATGGTACCCCGTAAAGGGGTGTACTTTAATGGGGGTTGATATTGAATACAATGCTGAAAACCGTGAGTACGTTACTAACTCGGAGATTGCAAGTGACCTCGGCAAGGTTTTAACCAGTTTGGAAGATGGGAATATTGCAAAGGCGCTATTTTACTTGCGCGGCCCAATCCTTCCCGGTTGCCAAGATTGGTTTGCGGACAATATGCGTACTGTTTTGCAGCAATCACTGGTCGAGTTAGTCGAGGCCATGGAACCAACTCAGCGAAAAATAATTGTAGAAAACTTAAAAAATCGGGGAGTGCCACTGTGAAAAGTCAACTTGTTTCCAAAGCTACCGGAATTCGGTCAGCCTCGGTACGTTGGGAAGAATATTTAGAATTCCTACATGCTGAGGGAAACTACGAAAAATTACGGTTGGCATACAGCAACCCGACAATTCGAACTACGTTAAAAGCATTTCATCCAATTATTGATCGGAATATCCAGGCGATTTTCCAAGGAGAGTTGCTCATTAGCTCGAAAAAGGGGCGCAAAACGTTACGCCACGTGATTACATTAATGGCGCGATCCGCAACCCGGGCAACACCTTCACGGTTATTAGGGCGCGTGGGAAATATACATGAGGCATCAAAGCTCTCGGAGGGAATCGGGCGGAATATTCATATTGTTCTGCACAATGAAATGGAAATTGGTTGCGTGGAACCAATCGTTCCTCATCGGGAAGAATTTGATACGCCCATTGAGGTCCGGTGGAACCCGTGTGTTATTGATGTGGGGGCTCGGTACTATGTGACGGCTCCAAGACACAGCGAGGACCCATTTGGATCAGTTGGGAAAAATAAACTTTTAAATCGAATTGCAGATTTAACCAAGCAAGCGATGCCATGGGGGCAATTAGTCCAAACATTGATGGTGGAGTTTCAAGCTCCTAGCCCGGAACCCGTGGAAAAAGCACTAACTAGTTTGTTGCACAAGGAGTTTCTGCTCTCTTCATCCAGCTTGGGATATGCGGCACGCTGCAAGAAGCAGTTGGTTTCCACAAAAACTAGTACCAGTTGTATCAACGAACTAACCTCTCAATGGGTTATTGAGAATCAAACGTCTGATTTTGAGGTACGACGTGATGCCACTGTGCATATTGACGAATATGCATTGACCAACTTAGAGCGGTGTTACTCATTATTGATCGAGTATGGGCTGGTGGATACTGCAGATCAAGGTGTCGCACAAAAGTTCGCCGAGCTTATCCATGAACGTTATGGGTTTAGCCGGATTTGTCTTACAGACCTTATACATCCGGCGTTTGGATTTTCCTACCAAGGTGTGATCGATGCATTCACCGCAACAAGGGATACCTCACCTGACGAAAAGAAGGTTGAACTTTGCGGCTGGGCGGCGGCACACAAACAACAATGGATTGACCTGAACCAAAAAGAGATTCGGGATCTTTTACGAATCCACAACGCTACAACTAAAGGGCGATATTCCACGGAGTTGACGTCGTTTGCGGTGCCAGTAGTACCGCAACTTTCAGGTACGCCCGACAATAAACCACTATTAATTGCCTGCGATGGCACTGTTGCTCTTCCTGGACCAACGTTAACCACGCGATATCGGTTGCTTTCCGACGCCCCGCCCTCAGCGGCTCAAGCTGTGCCCGGTGCCGTAAATGCGGGGATTGATTGGATGGGGCCAAAGGCCAATGTGAATGCGATCCGAGAGTCGTCTCACTCTCTTGATTACAACGTAAATGTCAATGGGTTTTCTACAAACAATAAGGAACTTCTTTGTAAAGACCTGTACCTCTGGTCTGATGGCGATCGGATTTATTGTGAAACGCAGGACGGGACAAGGCTTCGATTTGAGCCTTCGTGCATGGCTTCCATCCAGTTATATCCAGATTGGGTCCGATTACTTTACCTGGCTACAACCGTGGATTGGCCAATAATGGCATGGAGCTGGAAAGCATTGGAACAATATCACGATGTACTACCTGGTGTTCGCTATGACAATGTTATTTTGGAACGTCCAAAATACCGTTTTCGCGGTAACGAAATTGCCGCTGACTTTAATCAGTGGTGCGATGGTCTTTCGATCTCAGAGTGGGTTCGGCTTGGAAGTCATGACCGAAAAGTACTCGTAAACCGAAGGCTAATTCAAGATAGCGCAGCATTGATATACTTGCTTCGATCTGGTGGAAATTGGGTAGAAGATGCGTCTGTAGAACAAGGCTCGCCATTGAGCGTAGATCATGAGGGGAAGCGGATTCATAGTGAGCTAGTTGTGACATTCCAGTGCCCGCAGAACGCGCAAGAACAAACGTATGCTTCCCGACCAAAGTTTGCTGACGTGTTCAACTTTGGGTGCGAGCAGATTATCCCGGCAACGAGTACCTGGGTAAATATTGAATTAGTGCCGCGCGGAAATGCGGTCGCACCGCTAATTCCACTCTTGCAAAAACTGCCCAAACCGTATTACTTCGTACGCTATCGCACACAGAGTGGAAAGCCTTGTCTGCGTTTGCGAATGACTCGTGATGATCTCATGCAGATTGAGACCCGAGCTTCTATAGAAACACTTGTGTGGGACGGGTGGGTTGCTGAAGTCAAAGAGCAGCAACACCGACTTGAAATTGAACGTTACGGAGGTGAAAAAGCATTTGCTGCGTTCACGGAATTGTTTATCGTTGAATCCGCGTTTGTAAGCTCAATTGCGAATCAACAACTTCTTGAACCTCTTAGCCTTGAAGAACGCTCGTTTTTTCTTTTTCAATGGCTCAAATTAAGTCCAATAGATATCAAGAAAGCCGTTGTGCAACGCGGTTTTCGTAAGGGAAGTAGTGTCAAAAGGCAACTGCGAATACCAGACTCATACTCGGAATCTCTAGCGAAGAATGGCGCGGAAATCGACGAATTCTTTGCCGAAGTTCAGCGGCAAATGGAGATAATTTCGCAGCATGTGGGGGAAAGCCTTGAACCTTGGGCAGTAGCTGCGCATTTGTTCTGTAACCGGCTGGGTATTTCCAGTGATGAGGAAAAACTTGTGTGGAAAGCAATCGGGCAAAAAACCAGCACATTGGAAAGAGTGTAAAAGATGATAACGCTTAACACCTCAGATTTACTCTTTGTCAAGCTTGAAAACGATAGTTTCGGACAAACAAAATCGGCAGATCCCCTGGATATCAATTCAGGATATTTGGGCGCGGCATATCTTGCAGCATCAATGGCACAGATCGACGATTCTCAAGATTGGCGGCAGGTCACAATGAAGCAGCTAAACCATATCTTTAAACAGCTCGGCGCAAGCAAATATTCACATGGTGGAATGCTCGGTGGGCTTGCTGGATTGGCACTATTGCTCCAAACCTCCAAACAGGATCCTGCCGAATATGTGGGTGCATTGCATAAAATCGAAACACGGCTACTGCATCACGTCCGTTGTAGTTTGGAAAAACTACAAACCAGTATTGGTATGCCTAGGTTCGATTATGATTATGCGATTGGGCTGACTGGAATTCTTTACTATTTTGAGCTTTTCCCACCCGCCGAAAGAGAACAACAGGAACTTATTACCGGTGCACTGCAATATTTGGTTGGCGTAGCTAAATCGAGTTTTGATGAGTTCTTTTGGACGCCGTCAATTGCTGTTCCCCACGAGGTAGTGCAACAGGAACCAAAAGCCGCTTTTGGAATTCTTGATTTTGGACAGGCCCATGGAATCAGTGGTGTGTTAGGGCTCTTTCTGGCACATGTGCAGCGTACAAAGGACCATAGTGTTCAAGAGGCTATTCCAGGGCTGCTGGCCGCGCTAGTTCGAGGATATGACACTTCAATTGTTCCCGGTATTCCGTACTATCTTTGCGGGCATCCAGAAAGCGAATCGTGGCTCAATGATGAACCAGTAGGTTTTGGATCCGGCCCCACTGCACGTAATGGTTGGTGTTACGGTTTGCCAATTTTAGAAATTTATATGGCGAACTATGGTTTAGCTATTCCCAAACGCCTCGAGTTGAGTTTTACGTCGCCAGAGTACGTCGATCCACGAACTGGCGGTTTTGATGGGCCAGGATTGTGTCACGGAATTGCAGGGCGTATGGCATTGAACTATCTCATGCGTAAACCAATTCCTGATATTTGGTGGGAGAGAGCAGAACAACAACTTCAAGCATTGAATGATGTGGAGAATTCCGGACTCGATTTCGGGTTTTGGGATGGAATTGGCGGTCTGCAAATTGTGGTGCAAGCGATTTCTCAATCCAAGCCGTTGCCAAAACAATTACAAATTCTGGGGCTTCCATATGAACACATTGCGTTGTAAAGACGTCAGTTTTTCATACCCTGATAAGCCGGTCCTATCACATTGGTCTCAATGTTTCCCGCCAGGAAGCTCTACAGCAATCATTGGGCCAAATGGCTCAGGAAAAACGACATTACTGAAACTTTTAGCTGGTCTAGTAATACCAAATAGCGGTTGTGTGGCTTATGGGGATTGGACTACAGCACATGATTGGCGCCAATTTCGTTCGCGGATTGGAATGAGTTTATATTCTGAGCGCAGTTTTAACTTTCGGCTTAATGGATACCAGAATGCAGAGTTTATTGGCGCGCTAAATGGATTACATAAAGCCGAAGTGTATGAGCGAATCGAAGAGTTGTTCTCCAGATTCAATGCTGCAAAATTCTTTGAAACCAGGTTCAGTGACTTGTCCCTCGGGCAGCGCAGCATATACGGACTTCTGGTTGCGGCTTTAACATCGCATGGAATTGTCATTTTGGACGAGCCAACAAGCACGTTAGATGTGCACAACAGGAGAATTGTGTGTGCGATGATTAAGGCCCTCACTGCGGGTGGACACATTGTCATTACATCGACGCATGATTCTGATTTGGCTGATGCTTCTGATTTTGTTATCAACTCTGAGGGGTTTTTGCGATGATTGTTGACGCCGTGGCGCTCATCGTGCCTCAAATGAAACGTTTTTGGAGGGAAAAACGCACCTATAAAACACAAATGGTGCTTACGATGTTGTCCTCAATTGTCGGCCTTGTTCAATTCGGAATTCTCGGCATGTTTATTTCTCAAGGTGGTTCGCTGCCAGGGTTGGATGCTTATGGAGGCAATGTCATTGGTTTTATGGTGACCGGAGCGATGGGATCATCAGTGTTATTTATGTTGATGAATGTTCCAAAAGATACGATTCGTGAAGAGCAGCGCACCGGAACTCTAGAAATGATTATTATGTCCAAGCTTGGACTGCCCACCATTATTGTGACACGGTTATTGGTGAATTTGCTTTCAACGTTAGTGAGCAGCACGGTAGTTATCACGTGCTTCTTTGTGATATTTCATGTATCGTCCAATGTGAACTGGTTGAATCTATTGCTCACCGTACTAGTCGGGTTCGTGCTTATGTCATCAATCGGCTTATGTGCAGCGGGTTACATCCTCAATTCGAAAAGTGGCGAACCATTTACGTGGACGATGACCGTGATTGTGGGATTATTTTCCGGCGTAATGTTTCCGGTGGAATTTTATCCGGAATGGATTCAATCTCTAGCATTCTATATTCCAACGACCTCGGTAATGTCGGCGTTGAGACTTTCAACTTTAACCGAGTCAAATTTATTCGAAACCTGTAATGTGCTAATTCCAGCAATTGTTTGGATATGTATCTTACTGCCACTAAGCCTGTATGTTTTTTGTTGGGGAATGCGAAAAAGCCGGATTAGTGGAACGATCGGTAGTTATTAGCTATACGGAGCATTGAGTTTCGCGGAAAGGAGTCTTCCCATGAATCGCGCAGTAACGATGTTAGCCCCTGTTATGTTGGTTATTTCATTATTTCTTCTAGTTGCGAGCTGGTTTGCCATTGTGTTTGGAGTCCTCGCTGTTCTTGCACTACTAGTCTCTGGTGTTTGTATCAAATTCGCAGGGACTGTGCAGGCGAAGAAGCTTAGTATTGCAGCGCTTTTTATGAGCCTGCTGGCAATTGCTATCGCGGGCATTGGGACATTGCTAATGATGTCAAATGTGCGCACTGAATGTGGGGCCTTAGATCCCGCATCGGAGGCTGGAATTACCTGCTTTAATCAGCAGTATTCCGCAAGTAAAGGTCTCCACCATTTGTTGTTCGAAAAGTAGTTCATTTGAAAGAGAATAGGTTACTCATGCTCCGTTATAGCGCGTTTAAAAAAGGGTTGGTTTGTGCATTATTTGGTGTGGTGATGTGTAGCGAGATTGCAGCTGCACAGGAGAATATGCAAAATCTCATTGGTGTTGGTGAGTTGCCTGAGGGAGTGTATTCAGAGCCATATACATTTGAGTCAACGAATACGCAGGATGCTGCCGAATTGGTGCTTTACGGATTCACGGCTTCAACGGGTGATGGTTTTTGTAGTGGTATTTCACTAAATGAACATCAGTTTTTAACTTCACAGCATTGTACTAATGCCGCCACTTCCCTCGAGGATATGAAAGTGTTTGGACATCCCGATGCAATAGTCCAGGATATTGAGGATCTGCCGGGTGTTGATGCGACGGTAGTCACCCTTAAGAACCCGGTGTTTAGCCATCATTGCACTGAGTTTTCTGAATCAACCGTGCGGGTGGGCGAAAAGATTGATTTATACACTTTTGATTTTTCTAAGAACAAGCCAAATAGTGAACAACTCAACGTTGAACAGGTCGATTATGTAGGTAATAATCCGGAGCTGGGGATTACTTCGCATGATTTGCTTCGTGCATCTGCGTTGGATGGTACAGCTACACAAGAAGGTGATTCGGGTGCGCCGGTGTTTATGCAGCGAGAAGATGGAGGCAAAGCATTGGCGGGAATTGTTGTCGGAGTTTCTAAAAAATATGGCGATGTTATTGTGCAGCCGATCGAGCCGTTGATTGATGACGTATTGGAGCGTGGTTCGTACTGTGGTGAATAGCTACACTGGTAGGTGTGTTTGCGAAGCGGCCAGCCTTAGGCGATTTTCTTCTAGCAACATTGGTGAGCATTGTCGCCATGTTTTATGTCTGGGTTGCTTGGGCAAATACCATTAGTGCACGGCCAGAGTCACCACAAATAGCGATTGTTGTTTGGGTACATGCCACCATTGCGGTGCTGCTTATCGGCACCGCTTTATTTATGCGCGTATATCCGTTGGTGTGTGCAGTTCTTACATTGGTTTTGCTGGGGTTTTGGTCGCTAGCATCGATAAGTGTTTTGCCAATTAATACCGGTTATCCGCCTGTACTATTCCTTGCATTGTGGGCTCTATATTGTGTGTCTCGTTCGGAACAAATTTCGCAATGGCTTATCGTTACCTTGGCCGTTGTGGCGGGTATTGGTTCGGTTTTTTCGCCAATTATGTGGCGGCTTTCTAATACCGGGGGCTTGGAGTATCGCACTGGCGATGAGATGTTGAGTTGGCTAGGGCTGCATTGGGTGACAATTATCTCGCTTGTGCTTTTTGCTTGGCGGAGAAAAAGCCTAGAAATTTCTCGCAGGGAAAGCATTATGCGTAGCCGGGAACGTGAGCATTTGCGTATTGCATCAGAGATTCATGATGTATTGGCGCATTCGCTCACATTGATTCGGATGCAAGCTGCAGCGGGACTATATAATCCGGATTCAGCGAAAAGCAATTTAGAAACAATCCATAAAGTTTCTGGTGATGGCATTGCGGAAGTGCGGATGATTGTGAATGCATTGCGTTCGGGAAATATTGAAGTGCCAGAAACGATGCATTTGCTGGATGTAGTTGATCGGTTTTTATCTGCTGGTTTACGTATTGAAGCCGATATTGATGCCTCAACGCAGCAGTACTCGCCGATTGTGCAATTGGCATTGCATCGAATACTTACTGAAACATTGACAAATGTGCTAAAGCATCAGGGCGTAGATACCCATGTGACCTTGTCAGTACGGGATGTTGAAGAGCATATCGAAGTGCGAGTTTGTAGCCGTACACCGGCAAAAATCACGCAACGTTTCCCCTCATCAGGAGGCTTTGGATTAGAGGGAATTAAAGAGCGTTGCGTGGCACTAGGGGGAGAGTTTGAATTTCATTTTGAACAGAATACGGCTAATACGTTTGCTTGGCTGCCAAAGGATCCACAATGACTATTCGTGTACTCCTCGCTGATGACCAACCACTTCTAGCTTCTGCTCTGGCCACAATTATTTCCTCGCAATCTGATATGGAGGTAGTGGCTACTTGCTCAGATGGGCAGAGTGCAATCGATACTATTAGGGAGCAACCTGTTGATATTGCCATTCTGGATATTCGAATGCCCGGCAAAGATGGTATCCAGGCATTGCAGGAAATCAACCGAATCGCACCAAATATTCGGGTGCTTATGCTCACTACGTTTAATGTCCCGGATTTTGTCGAGCGTGCATTGGCTGCGGGGGCGCACGGATTTCTATTAAAAGATGCCGAACCAGAAGTATTATTGCAAGCGATTCGCTCTGTTTATAAAGGTGAATCGGTATTAAGCTCTGGTGTAACTGCCCATGTTATTAAGGCATGGCGGAAAAATTTACGCAAGGATTCGCAACCGCTGGCACCGGAAACTCAACAAGGTTTAAGCTTATTGACGCCCCGCGAAGCAGAGATCCTAGCATTGATTGCGCAGGGTAAAACGAACCCAGAGATTTCAAGCGAATTGGTAATTTCTGCCACCACGGTAAAAACACATGTTTCACATTTGCTGGCGAAATTGAATTGTCGGGATCGGGTGGCATTGGTTATTGTGGCCCGGGAAGCTGGCTTGCATACCACTGAGTGATTCTCCTACCAGAGTAGGAGATGCAAGTTCGTGCCGTGGTTGGATTACTTTTTTGCTGAGCTTCGCCACAATATAAGTATGAAAACAGCAATTGAACTCCAGCAGATATCCGTTGAACTTGGCGGATCTAGGATCCTTAATAATTTGTCCCTAAGGGTTTTTTCGGGGAGGGTACACGCTTTATTAGGGCGGAATGGTGCGGGTAAATCCACTGCGTTTAAAGCCTTGTTGGGTTTGGTGCCTGTGCAAACCGGTGCGGTAAGTGTGTTCGGTAGGCCCGTGACGTCGGAAAGCTTGAAATATATTGGGTCTTCTATTAACGGCCCAGCCCTCTATGATCATCTTTCGGCGCGGGATAATGTGAAAATTCATGCACTGTTATTGGGGTTGCCCAAAACAGAAATCGATCGCGTGCTTACGCTTGTCGGGCTGGCGCAAGCCGGGAAAAAGAAAGCGAAGTCGTTTTCTACTGGAATGCGGGCACGGCTGGCACTGGCAATCGCAATGTTAGGCTCGCCGCCCATTTTGATTTTGGATGAACCACAAAATGGCCTTGATCCACAAGGAATTACGGATCTTCGGCAATTCCTACAACAGTGGGCGCGCGCTGGTGGCACCGTGTTGGTTAGCTCTCACCAGCTTGGGGAAGTGTCGCGCCTTGCTGACGATATCACCGTAATTGATAGTGGGACCACGGTGTTTTCCGGAACCGCGGAACAATTCCTGCAGGGAGAGGATCTGGAATCCCGCTTTTTGAGTATTACTGGTCAGAATGAGGGATTACAATGAACGCAACAGCATCACTTCTGCAGTATGTTCGAGTGGAGGGGATACGGTTACAGTCCTCCCCGGTACTGTACTTTTCGCTCATCGGACTTATATTCGGAGCGTTAAGTTTGGTGCTATCGGTTGGTGCGCAAAATGCGGGCTTTCAGTCGGCGGCATTTTCCTGGCAAGTCATGTATTTCACTGGCATGGCGGCTCCTCTAATGATGGTGTTGGCGGGACTTTCTGAACAGCGTGAGCTAGCTGCTCGCAATGGTGGAATTACCTGGAGGGGTGCTTCCGCCTATAAGGATCGCCTGGCCAGGCTCCTCGGAATTACATTCGTTTCCGCATTAGTTCAATTATTGAGTTTTGGCAGCGTGATTTTATTTGGTGCGCCCTTTACCAATGGGGTTATCGCAGCGACTTATGCATGGATCGGTTCCTTGGGTTTATTGGGAATCGGCGCGATTGTAGCCCGCAGGCTAGGCACTATAGCAGCCCTTATCACAGGAATAGTATGGCAGTTAGTTGGTACTGCTTTTGCGGAATCTACCTGGTGGTGGCTGATTCCACCGACTTGGCCCATTCGTATTCTCTTAGTTCCAATTGGCGTTCAAGTCAATGGTGTTCCAATGGAAGCTGGCCATCCCGCACTGGATGAACCAGCATGGTTTGGGGTGGTGCTTTGCATTGTCTTTGGCGTTGCGACGTTCGCGGTTGCTACGCGAGTCGGGGAGCGCCAACCATCTAGAAAACCTAAGGTTGTTCAGGGTCCGAAAGTTGAAGTAACAAAGCCATTTGAGATGAATTCGGTAGCTGCGATTACCCCAACTGGGCAACGTAGCGCAAGGACATTTCCTCTTGAAGCATTTATGCTTGCTTTAAAAGGCAGCGGCGTGGGGATTTGTATGGTTCTTTCCGCAGTGGTCATTATTATCGCTGCTGGAACGTACACGATCGAAATAGTGAGCGGATTTTTTAGCTTTATTATTGTTCCGCTTGGGGCAGGAATTTTGCCGGTACTTGTATGGCGGGTACTTCAGGATACCTATACGCTAATGCATATTGAAAACCCGAAAATTACGCCCGGGATTGCAATTATGCAAACGCTTGTTCTGGGTGTTTTGGTGGCAATTGTTAGTGTGTGTTTATTGGGTGGTGGATATCCCGTAATTGCACTTGCGGGAAAGATTTTATTGTGGATGCTGGTGGGAACTACCTTATTGTGTTTAGCCTTAGCATTAACTGTAAGGTTTGGTCCCGGGGCGTCGATAGCCGCAATGGTTTTCTGGACCATTATTGCGATTACCCTAGGCGGAGACGTACTGGCAGAAACATTCTTGTGGATCATTGCGTTTCCAGTATGGCCGGAATTGGCGAGCACATTGGCGAGGTTCTTGATCGCACTGCCATTGGCTGTGCTCACCACGCTTGGTAGCTGGTATCTACTTATGCGAACTTTGAGGGCGCATCGTCGCACTTCATAGCACTAAATTTCAATCACGCAGGAATTTGGCACCCCAATATCCCCGGTAGCGGCGACCTGAACCTGGCGCAAGTTCTTGGTTTCCTCCGGGGAAAGGGTTGTTATTTTTACTAATTTTTGTTGCTCATTTGCTTGGCGTTCCTCTTCGCCTCGGTCTGTGTAGCGAAGGGTATAGTTCACCTCGTCGCCGGGCTGACCCCGATAGATAAGTTTTGCCGATCCATCGGTTTGGTATTCCAAGCTGACAATATACGGCGAACAAATACCTAGTTCGCTTACATCCTTAATGACGGGCTGGTCCGGGTCACGGCCAAGAAAAAGGTCATTAGCATTCGGGAGCGGTACATTGTTGGCAGAACAAGAAGTTATCAAAAACACTGCAAATAGCGTTAAGTAAACTCTAGACAATGTTTGTGCCTTACTAGAGCGCCAGATTCAACAACCAAGATAGCTAAGTGAAGCCGTGAATTTGCATGAAAACGAGCAATCAATGACGAAATATACTTTTTTACTGTCGCTTCCGAGTATTGTAAAGTACGAGCTATTTCGGCATTTGATTTTCCGCAGCAAAGGTTCTCAAGCACCCGTTTTTCGGTCTCATTAAGTGCCATAAATATACTTGTTACTGGGCAAGATTCTGCTGGTTCTATTTCACTTTGGTAGATATGTTCTACAAGCCGATTAAGTAGTTTTGGGGAGATTGCAATTCCACCGTTTGCCACTGTCTGAATGGCTGTGACAAGTTCTTTTGGACTCGCGCTTTTGAGAATATAGCCGGCGCCACCGGCTTGAAGTACTTTGAGCATGGTGGTGTCATCGTCGAGGGTTGTAAGCGCTACAAACGGGGTGGGAATTTGTGAGAGACGCATGTTTTGAAGAAGTGTGATTCCGTCCATATGTGGCATACGTAGTGCGGCAATAACAATATCAATATCAAATTGCTGAAGCATATCCAGGGCCTGGAGCCCATTCTCTGCTTCGCCTACAATTTGCATTTCGGTATCACGTGATAAGTAACGTTTCACTGTTGAGATTGCTAATGGATCGTTGTCTGCTATAAGTACACGGAGTTTTGCTACGGGTTCGCTATGCATTCAAATACTTCCAATGTTAGCTTGCTCGATCGGTTTGCTTACCAAGCAATGTTACATCGAGCCTAAAATACGGGGGTGGATGATATTTATAGTGAAAAATGTATCTTGGTTGTTTTGGTTCAAATTGTGCAGATTACATATGTGCTACTCGCTCTGCATTGCTTGTATTATGATGTAATTCAGTGGGGAATATTTGTACTGCATATACCGTGAGATTAATTGGCTCGGCTGATACATAGCATGAGAAGCGGACACTAAAATATGCAGATCTGTTCTATAGGTCCGTGTTTGAGGCCGTTTTCATTGGTTTGTAGCGGTTTGTGCTTAAAAGATGGGGGAAATTTGGTGTTAGTTTTTCCGCATTGCCAACCTTCCAGCGGCGACTTGTCCCAGGCTAAGGCCCCCATCATTGGGTGGCACAATGCGGTGGGTGAGCAAAGTATTTGGAAGCTCTTCTTGTATTGCCTGTACAAGCACTTGGTTAAGGGCACAGCCACCTGTAATTCCGGGAATCTCTGCTTTTGTTTCTTTAAGCTTGGCTGCGACGATCTTTGCAATCGCATGATGGAACATATAGGCATCCTTTGTGCGAGCAAGTTCCATAAACGCTTCTGCAAATGTATTTGCGGAGCTGAATTTGCCGGAGGTTGCCTGTTGTTCAAACCACATGGCAGCTTGGGCTTCGTAGGTATTCTTGATTTCTGGGTCGAGGACGGCGGCCGCGGCGTCGAAAATACGGCCCATGGAGGTTGTGGGAATCACTCCAACTCCTGACCGTAGTTGCGAATCCACAAGTGGGTGATGGCCAGGTAAATCAAGGCCCCATGCGTGTGTAATCCCTTGGAGTACCCGCCAAGGTTCACGAACTGCCAGATCGCCACCAACCAATGGGAAAGGCGGAATATGCCAGAGGCGCTGCCAGGATGGGCCATCAACTCGTATAAGCTCCCCACCCCAGATAGTGCCATCGGTACCGTACCCTGTTCCATCGAGTGTTGCCACAATTCCACTGGTTAATCCATGTTCGGCGAGGAGTGCATAGGCGTGTGCGGCATGGTGCTGTACCTGTAGCAGTGGAATATCGTATTGATCGCAGAACCGTTCAGCCCATGCAGTGGTGGCATAGTTGGGATGCAGATCGCACACTACGAGTTCAGGTGTGGTGCGGTGGATTGCGAGCATTTGCTCGATTGAGCGTTTAAAAGCCTGTTGGGATGCTAATGATTGCATCTCCCCTATATGGGCGGAAATATGGGCGAATTCATCTACCGCCAAAGCGAATGTATTTTTGAGTTCTCCGCCGACTGCAAGGATTGGTGGGCCTTTGGGAATCGGTATGGGTAATGGTGCCATTCCGCGGCTCCGGCGAATAGGTGTGGTCCCGCGCACTACCGAATCTTCAACAGGCAGGTAAATATCGCGGTCATGCATAACAAATGCGTCCGCCAGGTGGCAGAGTTTCTCCCGTGCATCCTCGTTGGTGTAGCACAGCGGTTCCCCTGGAGCATTACCAGAAGTAGCAACCATCGGGGACGTCACTAATAATTCATGCAGTGGGGTGTAGGGTAGCATGGTGCCTACTTCGCTGAGCCCAGGGGCTATGCCTTTAGTGGCGGTTCCGGGCCCAATCCGGATTGGGCGGACAGCATCGTCGCTTCCGTCGTAGGGAATCATTATTGCGAATGGTTTAGCGGGACGCCGTTTGCGCGCACGGAGTTCCGCAATTGCTTGGGCATTATTAGCGTCGCACATAAGGTGAAATCCGCCGAGCCCTTTGACCGCCAGAATTTTCCCTTCGGCAAGTAATTGTTGTGCCAAATAAATTGGGTCATCAACGATTGTTTCGCCGTTGTATTCGATCCATATTTTCGGTCCGCAATTCCAGCAACTAATCGGTTGTGCGTGAAAACGCCGGTTTTTAGGGTTTGTGTATTCGGTTTTGCATTCTCCGCACATTTCGAATTTCTGCATTGTGGTATTTGGTCGGTCATATGGGAGATCGTGAATAATGCTGTACCTAGGACCACAGTTGGTGCAATTAATAAAGGGGTAGAAGTAGCGGCGGTTCGCTGGATCAAACATTTCTTTTCGGCAGTCTGCACACATCGCCACATCTGGTGGCAAGAGTGACCGCGCGCCGGATGAATGTTCGGAAGCGACAATATGGAAACCAGTTTCCTCCACGGGTGTGATTTCAGTTTCCGAATATGTGAGCACCTGCGCCAGTGGTGGCAGGGTAGATACCATTTCTGTAAAGAAGGCTGTGATCGTGTCAGGTTTGCCTTGAACTTCTAGAAAAACGCTGGAGTCATTGTTCCCGCAGAATCCAGAAATCGTATACGCTGCAGCAACCCTAGCAATATGTGGCCGAAACCCCACACCTTGAACTACTCCGCGCAGAATATATCGTTTCCGGATAACGCTCATGATTAGACACCTTAATCGGTGGTGCGATTCGGGGCTGATTTAGTGCGCATTATGAAATATTTTTGGTTAGCCTATGAAATATGTGTTTGCCGCAATGCTTTTCGTGTGTTCGTTGGATCCTAGTATTTGCGACGTCCCTAACTTTGGTGTTAGTTCTCGCTTTACCGCCAGTTGCCACCGCTGAAGAACATCCAGCAACGGCGGTAATCGTTGATGCTTCGGGTTCTATGCTTGCTGAAGATGCAGGTGGCCAAACGCGTATGGATGCCGCCAAGCAGGCAGCGGAGGAACTTTTTAGTGAGCTTCCTGTTGAGCAGCAGGTTGCTTTACTTACCTATGGGACCGAAACCGGTAGCTCCGATGAAGAAAAAGAATTAGGCTGCCAGGATGTTCGTACTCTAGTCCCCCTTGGTGGTAATCGAACAGAAATCATAGACCAAGTGAAAAGCCTGCATCCGCGCGGCTATACACCCATAGGTGCTTCACTCCTGCAGGCCGAAAACGAGTTACCCAAGGAAGGGCCCCGTCAGATCGTTTTGGTTTCTGATGGTATTGATACCTGTGCACCACCACCAGTATGTGAGGTTGCCAAAGAGATTAAACAGCGCGGCATTGACATCGTAATCAATGTTATCGGCCTCAATGTAGATGAGCAGGCTCGTACAGAGTTGCAGTGTATTGCACAAGAAGGGGGTGGCTCATATGCCGATGCCCAAGATGCTGCTTCGCTCAAGGAACAATTGGTCCTAAAAACTATGCGAACCCTGCAAAAATACCAGCCAGGTGGTGTCCCGGTACAGGGCGCCAGTGATATAGCAGATGCGCCGCTCTTGGAAGTTGGTGGGCTTAATAATGGAGTTCCGGATCCTACTCATTATCAGGATGTAGTGGCAGCCGAGCAGACTTTGCACTATAAGGTCAAGGTTGCGGAAGGGGAGCAAATTATCGCCAGCTTTATCACGGTTCCGCCGGATACAGCAGGCGGCGAAGTCGGCCATTTTGCACGTCAGGAGGTCGAGTTTACTGATGCCCACGGCACTAAATGCGTACAAGAGTACAAAGTAAATCCTGCCGCAAATGAGTTCAAAAGCCCATTGACTAGTTTTGTGGTATCAAAGCCGGCTGGAGAATCCTGTGCGCCAGGAGAACTCTATCTTCGTATGGTACGAAAGGGGTCTCTTGCGGCGGAGAAAAAGTTGCCCACGGAGTTTACACTCTGGAAAATGCCCCAGCTAGAGGTTGCAGAAACCAAGATTGAAACAACGGAGACCTCTCCTAATTTAGAAGTGGGTGAAACTCAAGGCCGCTTATCGGCTGCGTTTGGTCCGAGTCAGGCTCAGGTAGTACAGCCAGGTGCATATGATGTGGAGATCGTGCCGGGTGAAATGCAGTGGTTTAAAGTGCCGGTCCAAGAAGGCCAACGCTTACAATTGCTTTTCGACGCCCCGCCATTTGAGGTTGAAAACCCGGAGGTTGCGTTTACTGAAATTAGGCGAACGCTCGATTGGGTTGTTCTAAATCCGGTGTATACCCCCGTGAATCTGGAAACCTTTGAAGGGTCGGAAAGCTTCAGCACTATCCACAAACTTACCTTGAGCGATATGGAATCCCGGCGTGGCTATAGTGTTAGTGCTCCTCTGAACTGGGGAAATACCAAGAATAACAACTATTCCAGAGGTTTTCTCTCAGGGGAACAAATCGTGGGTATTCGTTACAATACGCACTTCCGTAATGCCGATGAACAAACCAAATCATTGCCTGTGAAATTCAAGCTCGGCATCGAAACCATTGGCGAACCCAGGGTGCAGCCTACATTGAGCTATCAGGAAACCTTAGGGGAAGGGACGTCGAAAAGCACTGTCACTGAAACCACTGAAGAGCGTGGTTTGGGCGTAGTGGCTGCGTTGGTATTAGGTGCACTTGGTGTGATTATTGTGGCAATTCTTTTGTTTGGTATATTGAGGATGGTTCAGGGGAAACGGTAATTATTCCAAGCTTCTGAATGGGGGTGATATTGTAACCTTTTGTGTATTTTAAAATGTGGCCAGTATCACCTTAATATATTTGCCGGTCGCAAATCCGCTAAGCATCAATTTTGGACCCCTATATAGAAAACATTGAGTAGATGGCATTCTAGCGTGTAATTTCGCATAGTTCTGCATTATGTCCACCATGAAAATATATGGCTAAATTTTGTTTTGTTCAATTGGTTGGCATGTTGTTTTCCCTGGTGACGGCGCTTTGTGGGGGTAGTGGAATCAGTTGTTTGAAATAGGTCTTGAGCTGCGGAAATGCTAGAATTTCTTTTGGTGGCGGGGTAGTATCAAAGTAGATCAAAAAGGAGGTGCATGGAAACAATGCTTCGGCGGGGTTCGCGGGGAAAATCTGAGGAAATTGGTTTCCTTATGCACCATCCAGAAAATCCACTCGGTGCTCATGAAATTGCGCAAAATCAACGTTTTCTGCGCACGTATTTATCGGCAACTGTTGGCATAGACTTTGAAAATGAAAATATTGAGGAAATTGTAAAAGACTTTGCCGCAATGAGTGGGCAATATTCTGAAATGCGGATGGAGAATGTCCTCGGCGGCTGCTATCTATTGCATCATTATTTGCCTAAACTCAAACAACTAGCATTAGACCTCGGTCATATTAACTATGAAATGCTGCGCACAATTTGGATGGGTTTGGTGGCCGCGCCTTGCTTAGGGCAACCGAGTGCGTTGTGGGATCGCATTGATAATTTCTTGGTCAATCAACTCAGCCCAAGCAAACCCAGGCAGGCATTGCCAACTTGGCAGCATATTCGCCAAGCATTGCGTGATGAACTCGTCCGTTTGGGTCTTTATGAGGATCTTGAAGTGCAAGATGCCGAAGTTGACCGCATAATTGAACCTAATTTCGGTGTGGAATTATTAAAGTCCACGCAGCCGGGGGCTTCTACTATTATGGTCACCCTGCCTAGTGACGCCGCCTATATGGTCAAAGAAAACCTTGAAGTTGCAGCAAAAAACCAGGGGATCCGCCAAGATGAGGTAATTACCAGTCAGCTGTGCGGAAATGGAACCACAACCCTTAATCACACCGTTCATATTTTCGGTATATGTGAACTAGAGCCAGACCAAGACGCTGAACTTGTCTATGCACAAGGCATTGGCCGCCTTACAAAAACCCAGCAACAACGCCTATCACAGAAATACCGCTACCATAACGCGACGTCGATAGCCGCAATTAGCCGTGATGTGCATGACCCAACGCCTGCGCAACGCATGCTTGTAATGCTCCGCGACGGAACATGCCGCTTCCCAGGGTGCCATATCGACGCGCGCTATTGCGATATCGACCATATTGTTAATCACGAGCAGGGTGGCTGGACCACACTTTCAAATTTGCAGTCACTCTGCCGGCACCACCACAACTATAAAACTGATCGTCATGCCCGGGCCGCCGCCGATGAATATGGTGCAATTACCTGGGAGTTCAATACTGGCCGCATAGTAACAACCCTGCCAACCGGGCCACTGGCTGGAAAAATCACCGGTACCCCGGAAGGTATAACTACCCGCCATAACAAAGCAACCGAACCGGAAGAGTATTCGTTACGTCCTCCGAAATATGATGGATTTGGAAGGTGGGGCACAACACTAAGCAAGCGAAGGAAAAAACAACGAGAACGCCACCTGCAACGCAACGGGGTACCACTCACAGCCGGAGATAAGTATGAGGATTGGCTTCCTATCCCAAGTGCCCCGCCGGAAGAGTAGCTGCGATTTTCACAGAAACTTGTTAGGTTCAAAGCTGTGCATGAAGTGGCATTAAGTACTCAACTAGCCCAAGTTGTGGCGCGTGCGGCAGCAGGCCGAACTGTCCGCCAAGTGCGGGTCGAAGTAGGAGCACTCCGCCAAGTCGTGCCAGAAACACTTGCCTATGCTTGGCGATTCGTTATTCAAGACACCCCACTTCAAACTGCACACCTTCATATAATTCCGGTTCCGCTACAACTCCAATGCGAAACCGGGCACCTCACAAATGTCACCGGTGAACTGGACTTTTCCTGCTCGCTTTGCGACGCCCCAACCCGCATTGTTTCCGGGGAAGAGTTCCGCGTCATCGACATAGATGTTGACTAAGAAAGGCACTCACCATGGGTCGGTTCCACCGCCACGACGATGGCACAGTCCACACTCACGACGACCACTCGGGATATACCACCGGCAAAGAACGTATTGCAGTACTTGAAGACATTTTTATAGAAAATGATCGATGCGCAGCAGAGAACCGCGCCGCTTTTGATAAACATAATGTCCAAGTAGTCAATATTATGAGCTCCCCAGGTGCCGGGAAAACCAGTGTTCTTCAACATGTTCTGCAAGCCGCGCAAGGAAAAATCCGCGTAGGGGTGGTCGAAGGAGATATTGAAACTTCTATTGATGCGGACCGCCTCGGAGGATATGGTGCACAAATTTCATTATTGAATACGGGGCATGGATTCGGTGGCGAATGTCATCTAGACGCTCCAATGGTGGCGCGTGCTTTAAAAGACCTGGATCTTGAAAACCTTGACCTTGTTCTTATTGAAAATGTCGGCAATCTCGTGTGTCCAGCGGAATTTGAAGTAGGAGAACACCGCAAGGCCATGATCTTCTCTGTTACCGAAGGAGAGGATAAACCACTGAAATACCCAGTGATGTTTCGCTCCGTAGAAGCAGTGGTGGTGAATAAAATCGATCTGCTTCCTTATCTTGATTTTGATATGGAACTTTTTAAAGCAAATCTAGAAAAAGTTCATCCCGGTGTGCCTGTGTTTGAAGTTTCGGCAAAAACGGGAGAAGGCATCGAATCCTGGCTTCAATGGCTATTTAAGTGATACGCTAAGCCTATATAACGCTAATTTCTTATTTCCTAGGGGAAGGTTAGCGTTATGCTGGCTTCAATTTTGGAACCAACATCAACACTTGCAATTATTTTGCAAGTAGCGGTGATTTTGTTCTGTTTACTTCGCGGAACGCACTATGGGGGTATTGGATTAGGCTTGATCTCGGGGGTTGGCCTCATCATTATGGTGTTCGTTTTCGGGCTGGAACCCGGCGAACCACCAATGTCTGTAATGCTCACCATTATTGCGGTCATTGGTTGCGCATCTGCACTTCAACAATCCCAAGGTTTGGATGTAATGATGCAATTCGCGGAAAAACTTCTGCGGAAAAAACCAGAAATGATAACCATAATGGCGCCGCTTACTACCTGGACACTTACCGTGCTATGCGGCACTGGTCACGTTGTGTACACAATGTTTCCTATTATCGAAGACATTGCGGTGAAAAAACATATCCGGCCAGAGCGGCCCATGGCAGTAGCATCTACGGCATCGCAGATGGGAATTACGGCATCACCAGTTTCCGTTGCCACTGTGTCATTGGTTTCTATACTTGCGGAAAATGCGGGGGTCACCGGCAAAGCGTTTTCTATTCCGCAGATTCTTAGTGTGGCTTTGCCAGCGTCTCTTTGTGGCGTTGTACTTGCCGCCTTATGGTCCTTGCGCCGCGGAAAAGACCTGGATAAAGACGAACAGTTCCAAGAAAAACTAAAAGATCCCGAATTTAAAGAAGCCATTTACGGTGCTAGTGAAACTTTATTGGGGAAAGTGTTTCCGGCAAGCGCGTATCGTGCGGTTGGTGTGTTCTTTTCCGCGATTCTTATAGTGGTTATCCTTGGTGCTTTTGAGTTTCTCCGTCCTGAATTTGCTGGGGAAAACGGTGAGTTAAAACCGCTTTCAATGAACCTTGTTATCCAAATGGTTATGCTTGCAGCCGGCGCCATAATCTTGGTGTTTTGCGGGGCAGACAATAGTAAAATTGCGTCGACAACCGTGTTTAAAGCCGGTATGACAGCGGTGTTTTCGGTATTTGGTGTGGCCTGGATGGCAGACACCTTCTTTCAAACGCATGTTTTAGCGTTGGAGAGTAGCCTCGGTGAAGTTATTGAGCAAGCTCCGTGGGCATATGCAATCGTATTGTTTGTGGTGTCCAAACTGGTGAATTCCCAGGCGGCGGCGCTGGTAGCAATTGCTCCTATTGGTTTGCAATTAGGGGTAGCCCCTGAAGTGCTCGTTGGTTTCTATGGAGCGGCCTACGGCTACTTTATTTTGCCAACCTATCCTTCGGATTTGGCGTGTATTGGCTTTGACCGCACGGGCACTACTCGCATTGGCCGGTTTATTATTAATCACTCGTTTATTATTCCGGGTTTGATTGGGGTGGTTACCTCATGTGTGGTTGGTAGTGTATTGGCCCAACTGCTGCTTTGATTTCCTGTGTAAAGGGGTGCTTTGGGGGTAAGTTTCCCCTGTGAGATTTCTTGCATTGTGGTAACTAAGGGTTCCCTGACCTGCGGGGATGTATAAGCGATTCCCGCAGTTCGGGGCGATGAATTACGGATTTTTGCCGAGCGTGAGCCGACAGTTCTGGGTGGCTGAACTGTCCTGGGGGCGATAGTCTGCAAACATACGCATGTACCGAATAAAAAGGATGGATCTCATGGATTTCGGCGCTAGTTGGCAGGGTTCTTCCTTGCGCGAAAACCTTGAGCGGCGGGGGGTTTCACGCCGCGATTTTATGAAGCTTTGTGGCGGACTTGCCGCATTATTTGCGTACGGTGCTCCAGAGATCCCGCAAGCCCATGCAGAAGAACTGGAAACTCAAGCCCAAGAGATTGCCGATAAGCTCGGGGCCGTCGAAAAGCCAAATGTAGCGTGGCTGCAGCTGCAGGAGTGCACGGGCTGTATGGAATCGGTACTACGTTCGGGTGGGACCACTGTTGAGGACCTAGTTTTAGGCATGCTCAGCATGAATTACAACGAGCTGGTCATGGCGGCTTCGGGTGAGGCTGCGGAGAAAGCGCTGCATGATCTTAATGAGCAGCCCCACATTTTGGTGGTGAATGGTTCGGTCCCCGTCGAGGAAAACGGTGTGTACTGTATGATCGGCGGGCATTCAGCAGAGCAGGTGCTTCTTGACGCCGCGAAAAATGCCACCGTTATTTTGGCTGTGGGTGCGTGCGCGGTGTATGGATCGGTACAGGCTGCACGTCCAAATCCAACCGGTGCGGTAGGTGTAGACGAAATTATTAAAGATAAGCCAGTAATTAATGTGTCTGGCTGCCCGCCAATTGGTGAAGTTATTACCGCAACCATTACGTATGTGCTTACTCATGGCACCGCACCGAAAGTAGATGCGGAAGGGCGGCCATTATTTGCCTACGATCAGCGTATCCATGATTCGTGTCCGCGTCGTGCACATTTTGACGCCGGGCAATTTGTTCGTTCCTTTGATGATGCGGGCGCTCGCAATGGTTGGTGCCTCTATGAAGTTGGTTGTAAAGGTCCTTCGACCTTTAGCCCGTGCCCTATTATTCAATGGAATTTAAAGTCCGGTTGGCCGATTGGCGCTGGACACCCATGTATTGGCTGCACAGAAAAAGACTTCTTTGATAAGTTCACCCCGTTCTATTCCACGCTGCCTGATGTGGTTGGCGTGGGTATTGAATCCAGCGTGGAAAAACTCGGTTGGGGCATGATCGGTGCGGCGGCAGCCGGTGCGGCAGTGCACGCCGGTATTACAGCGGTTCGAAAGTCTCGTCACCGGGAAGACGAAGAATTATTAGCGGCGTTTGGTGAACCAGTGCACTTGCCTATGCCAACAATGCCTGGAAAGGAAAACGATCAGTAATGGCTGAACGTGTTGTTATTGACCCTTTGACTCGTATTGAAGGGCATCTGCGCATCGAGCTTGAACGAGAAGGCGACAAGATTGTGCAGGCGTGGAGTGAAACCACGCAATTCCGCGGCATTGAAACCATTGTGAAGGATCGTGATCCGCGGGACGTATGGGCATTTGTTGGTCGCATTTGTGGTGTGTGCACCGGAACGCATTCAGTTGCTTCGATTACCGCAGTTGAGGATGCCATTGGCTCGAACCCACCACCGCAAGCACAATTAATTCGTGACCTTGTTATGGCTAGCCAAGAAATCCATGACCATGTTGTGCATTTCTATCACCTTCACGCCTTGGATTGGGTAAATGTGGTTTCTGCTGCAGAAGCAGACCCAGCAAAAGCGGTGGAATTTGCTAAGTCTATTGGCTCGAAGTGGACTGGAAATTCAGAGGAAAAATTCGCCAAGGTAAAGGAAACCCTGCAGGGGGTTCTGGAATCCGGGCAGCTTTCTATTTTTACCGGAGGATATTGGGATCACCCGGATTATAGGCTTCCCCCAGAAGCGAATTTGATGGCGGTGTCACACTATCTTGATGCATTGGAGTTCCAACGGTCGATTATTCGGGTAAATACTGTTTTTGGTGGTAAAAATCCGCACCCGAATTTCCTTGTTGGTGGTATGGCGTGCTCAATTGACCCGAATAAATCAGAAACCGTTAACCAAGTGCAATTAGATCAAATTGGTGCTTGGGTGAAGGAAATCTCGGATTTTGTGGAGCATTGTTATTATCCAGATGCCGTAGCGATTATGTCGGTGTATAAGGATTACTTTGATATTGGGGCATCTTCCCCGAACTTCCTAGCGGTGGGCATGTCTGGGACGCGGTTCCAGGGGGACGTCAATAAACAAGCGGTGTCGAATACAAACCCCAAAGTAAAACCAGGCGTAATTCTGGACGGCGACTATACCAAAGTGCACCCCTTGGAAGTTGGCATGATCCGTGAATATATTTCCTCGGCATGGTACACATACAAAGACGGTGATTCCGCAGGTGTTGCGCCTGCGGTTGGGGAAACAACAGTAAAATACACCGGGCCAAAACCGCCATATACGTGGCTAGCTGATAGCGATAAATATACCTGGTCCAAAGCACCGCGGTACGACGGCCGCCCAACCCAGGTTGGTCCGATTGCCCGAGTGCTCTCCGCATATATTCAAGGCGAAGAACTCACCAAAAAATTGGTTGATGAAGCAGCCAAGAAACTCGATATTAAAGTCGAGCAATTGAATTCTACTGGTGGCCGTACCTTTGCCAGGGCGGTCGAGGCAGTGACTACAGCCCATCATCTCAGTGATGATTTGCTTCCAAAATTTATTGATGGGTTAACCCGTGGTGACTATAATGTTTTCGACCCAACAAAATGGGAACCTTCATCCTGGCCAAAGAAAGCCGATGGGTTTGCCCTCCAAGAAGTAGCCCGAGGTTGCCTTGGGCACTGGGTCAGTATAGAAAAAGGCAAGGTCACAAATTATCAGGCAGTGGTTCCTACCACATGGCTCGCTGGCGGCCGTGACCCCGAAGGCAATATGGGGCCGTATGAAGAATCCCTTGCGGGGAATAAAAGACATCCTCTCATTGACCCTAAACAACCATTGGAAGCGTTACGTACCATTCACTCCTTTGATCCATGTATGTCCTGTGCTGTGCACATCATGGATGAAAACGGCAATATGCAAGTGCAGGTGATTACGCCATGAGCACCCGAGTGATTCGTGTGGCAACCAGCTATCCGGTGCGAAAACTAAGCCCCGGACGACTTCTAGCGATGGCGGCAGTATCCCCAGAAGGCTCCAAAGACCCAGTAGATTTGGCGCTGGATGCCTCACTGAAGGTGAACCGCCCAGATATTGTCCCAACGTTTACTTCAGAATTCAGCCCCGCAAGCCCAAAGCGCAAATACTCCTTAGCCAAAGTAGATTTACCGCAAGTAGGCAATGTAATGGTTATGCGCGGTGATTTTAATGCCGTAATGGCATCCGCCAAAATGACCCGCGAAGAGCGCGCGCTTATTACCCGAAACGCGGAAATCCAAGATAAAGCAGGCCGTAGATGTCTGGCAGTGGCAAGTGCACCAGTAGGCTCAGATGGCACCATAGGCGAATACCGCATGGAAGGTTTTGTGGCGCTTTCCTTGGAGCACCCACAGGAACTTGCCTCAAATGTGGCAGCTAATCCGAATGAATGGGTACGCGTAAACATTTGGTCCGCAACATTGCGTTTTCAGCACTGGGCCAATATGGCACTTATTGTGCTTATGAGCACATCCGGCTATTACATTATGCGGCCGTTTTTTGGGCCTGCCGCAGAAACCGGACCAGATGTTGGGTATTTAATGGGTTGGATCAGGCTTATCCATTATGTGTCCGCATTCTTGTGGTTAGGGCTTGGATTTTCCCGCTTGATCTTGAGTTTTACAGCTAAAGACAGGCAGCTACGTTGGCGTTCACTGTGGCCATTGAACTCCAAAGAAGACGTAAAAAACCTGTGGGGAACTATGCAGTACTATATGTTCCTGCGCAAACACGGACCGCTCTATTTGGCACATAATCCTTTGCAGCAGCTTTCCTATACTGGAATCTATGCAATGTGTTTTATCCAAATGTGGACCGGGCTTATGTTGTATGGGCTTTACCACCAGGACAATTGGTTTTGGATTCTTATGGCCTATCCGGTGCACTGGTTTGGTATTCCGGTAATTCGATTAATCCACGCGCTTATTATGTTTGTTTTGTGGGCGTTTGTGGTGCTTCATGTGTATTTGGCTATTCGTGCAGATGCCCTGGAACGCCACGGTGGTGTGTCATCTATGTTTAATGGTGGCGTATGGTTGCGTCGCGGAGCCCGACCAGTAGATGCACCGGAGATCGGATGATTGTACTCGGTATTGGCAACCCAATTATGGGTGATGATGGCATAGGACTTGCCATTATGCGTCGGCTTCGAGCTGAGAAAGTTGATGACCTTGATTGGGTTCCTAGCCGCCATAGCACAGCTGCCGAAGACACTGTCGAATATATCGATGGTGGGACAAATGGTATGGAATTATTGCCAATAGTTCAAGACGCCGAGGATTTAATCGTCCTCGACGCCGTGGCAGGGGACACCCCAGGGACTGTTGTAGTGCTTGAAGGGGACCAAGTTCCACGGCTTTTACAATCGAAGTTGTCTCCTCACCAGGTGGGGTTGTTAGATCTGCTCGCCACAGCAAAACTCCTTGGACATGAGCCGCGCCGGGTAGCAGTGGTTGGGATCGTACCGGAATCAGCTGAGCTTCACGTAGGGCTGAGCGAAAGCGTGATCCAAGCACTCCCGAATGCAGTTGCGGCGGTGCGGGAGCTTATGGCTCGGTGGCAAGATCCACATACTGAATAGCGAATTCCCGGCCATGGCGAAGATCTGCAGTTGGGGTGCCGCACGCTGGGCAGATAAGGGCGAAAAATTCATCTATTTCTTGCTCTTGAGCACATGCGGGGCAATATACGGTTGCGGGTATAATTTCAACAATAAGTTCGCCTTCACCAACAAGTTCCCAGGCGGCGTAGAGCGCGTCTTCAACTACGCCTGCGCGAGTGCCTATCTGCAAGGCAACACGTAAAATAGGGCGCTCTCCAGCTGTTTCTTTAGCGGCTCGCATTACGCCGGTGAGTAAACCAAGTTCATGCACCTCTTTATTATGGAAAGGCAGGAAGATGAGCACAACCTTGCGGCTCGATCACTTTCTTGACCCATTCGAAGCCCGGATCGTGGTTACAGAAAACGGCCCTAGGTTCGACCTGTCCGCATTACCTCGCTTGGATTCTATGTTGCTTGGGCGCAAGGTTATTGAGGTCCCCGATATAGTCAAACGCCTGTGCGGGATTTGTCCGGTAACGCACCACTTAGCGGGCATACGTGCCCTCGATATGCTTTTTGATGTTTCGCCGCCACCAGCAGCCCAAAACCTACGCCGCCTGCTGCATTATGGTTCCGTACTCGATGCGGTAGCCCCGAAGATTTTTTCGCATAGCCCAGACAAGGCTATAGAGTTGAAAAAGTTCGCCAAAGAAGTGCTCACTATGGCAGGGTGCCCAGGGCATTTTCCTGATGTCGCTCTTCCTGGTGGGGTGCGCCCAGCGACTATTTCAAAACTTGCAATTCCAGAGCCGATCACCGTACCAGAATTGGAATGGGATGATGCTTATTCGGGGCTTTCGCTCCGCCTGGAAACCGAAGATAAGTTTGATCCACTAGGTTCCAAGTTAAGTACCGGGGCCCCTATTGAACAGTGGCCTGAGTTGGTCATGGAAAAGCACCGCGGTGAGCCCGCACCACAACCCACCTACCAAGGCGAGCCCTACCGGGTGGGGCCGCTAGCACAATTCGGCGATATGCATCCCATAGCCGCGCAAGCTCACCAAATCAACCATGCGCTCGACCAAATAAAGGTGCTATTAGCCGCGGATTATAGTGGCCCTTGGGAAACGCCTGGAACACTGTGCGATGGCACCGGCGTGGGGCTTATCGACGGCCCCCGTGGGATCCTCGCCCATGTTTATACTGCGGTTGATGGTGTGCTTACGGCCTGCCAAATCCTCACCCCAACTGCGCAAAATGAACCTTGGCTTGCGGAAATGCTATTGCGTTTCGATCCAGAAGCCGCAATCCGTGCAGCCGATCCGTGTTTGCCGTGTAGTTCCGCGCCAGAAGGCCAAATGAATGTAAGGACCGTGGAATGTGCCTAGGAATCCCCGCTAAAATACTCGAAATTACAGACGGACCGCTGCCCTCCGC
Source organism: Corynebacterium freiburgense (assembly GCF_030408815.1). NCBI lineage: Bacteria > Bacillati > Actinomycetota > Actinomycetes > Mycobacteriales > Corynebacteriaceae > Corynebacterium > Corynebacterium freiburgense. Next base: position 616,852 of record NZ_CP047355.1, read on the forward strand.
AAGGCTCGATATTGCTGGGCAAGAACGCACCTGTTGCTTGGCTTATTTACCAGAAGCCCAAGTGGGTGACTATGTGCTCATTCAGAACGGCTTTGCGATGTCTATTATGGATACAGCATCTGCATTAGAATCATTGGCCACTATTGAAGAGTTCAATTTAATTCAGAGAGATCTATAAGTTCTAAGCCTTGGGTGGAGTTCTATAAGATCTACTCCATTGCGAAAGGAGTTGGAATGGCCCAACGAAATCCCTTCCGCCCAAGCTTCGGGGTTTCCCCACTATATTTAGCTGGCCGCCAAGAATCGCTCCGAGATTTTCAAATCGGACTCGTCGAAGGCATAGGTAGCCCTTACCGGGCAATGCTCGTCTCTGGTAGTCGTGGGATTGGGAAAACTGTCTTTCTGAATGAGGTAGAAGATGCTGCCCGCCAAGCTGGGTGGGTAGTACTTCGTGCCTACCCCGACAACCACCTTATAGAGCAGCTTATTCAATCGACGATTCCTGAGGCATTGACTGCTCTTGGAGAGGATCAAACGACCCGCACAATCACTGGTGCATCAATCGCCGGAATCGGTTCAGTTTCTACGTCTGTAGAAACCGGGCAAAAGCCCGTACCTACACTTATTTCCAAATTCCGAGAGCTGGCCAGCCTGGTAGGGCAACACGAAGCCGGAGTGCTTATTACCGTAGACGAAGTGCAGAGTGTTGAGCCCGAACTTATGCACCAGCTAGCAACTGCGGTCCAAGACTTAATCCGTGATGAATACGATATTGCATTTGTAGCCGCAGGGCTGCCTCTAGGGATCAATAATCTACTCCAGCATGATGGCACTACGTTTCTACGTCGCGCAGAGCGAGTAGAGCTGCTACCAGTAACTCACGAAGAAGCCCGACATGTAATAGTCCAAACAGTCATTGATAGCGGAAAGGAGATTACCGAAGAAGCAGCCGAAGCAGCTGCAAGCATTTCCCAAGGCTATCCATATCTCATTCAGCTTGTGGGGTCACTGATTTGGACATATGCCAGCCTGGAACAGCGAGACGAGATCACGCTTCACGATGTACGGCAAGCCCACCCACAGATTATTAAACGCATGGGCACGCAAGTACACCGCCCTGCTCTTGCCGGTGTCCCCGATAGTGAAGTCAATATGCTGAAAGCGATGGCAAACCTTATGGAAGGAAATGATCCCGTACCAACCGGTGCACTTGCTAAAGCACTCGGGGTAAAACCCAACGCCCTATCAGTACGCCGCGCAAACCTTTTAGCACGGGAACTTATTGTGGTCCCAAAATATGGGTACCTTGGTTTTACTTTGCCTTATATGCGTGAGTACCTACTTGACGCTTAGCAGTGTAGTGCAAACCGTGACCATATAGGTCATAAAGTATAAGACAATACTGCCAGCTGGAATACGTAGTCACGGTGAAAAATATTTTAGTTTGGTTTGAATATGCGAAAACTGGTGAAAGATTAAGCCCCATTGATAAAGTAATCCAGTATCGTATATAACGAGCTACGATCAAAAAGAAAGAAATCCAGCAATTTGCGAAAATCTTTTTGAAAAAAAGTATCAGCGATAAACTCGACGATCAAAATGAAAAAACAGTAACATATAATTTTTGCATATAGTAAAAAGTTTAATTCTTTATTATCCACCAAAAATGAGTATAGATTACCCTTTCTCGAGAAAAGAGTTAGCAAAGCAGCTGTAACTGTTAGCACGCTAGCGGAAACTAATAAGCAGTTTCTAAAAGCGTATTGATTCGCGATAGGCACATATGGTGCCCATATTATGCTACTCAACGCTAAAACAGTTCCGCCAATATAAACCGATAATAGCAGTTTATTGCGGGCGCTCTTGCGTTCATATTCATAGAAAGAAGCAAAGTTTAATGGTTTTTCGATGTGGCTAAATAATGGCTTGAAAATAAAACCTGATTCTGATTGGGGGATAAATTTATTGAAAACCAAGGCGGTAAGCAAAGTAAAATACGTGGCTATAATAAACCAGTTTAGTAGCGTAACTGTCCGAAAAGCTGCGTTGTCATTTGTTAATACAATTGGTGCAAAGATTAAAGCCAGTGGAGATAGTGGTGAGAGGTAAGCGCCAAGTTGTGTGGCGACATTTAGTCTTTTTACCTGGTATTTTAAGATGTCCGGCCCTAGTTGTTTACTGGAGTTTTTATGTATTAAGGGGAGTGTAGAATGCATGAGGTAACCATTACCGGTCAGAAAAGTCACAGCAAAAGTATATAGCGCTTGTAAAGTTCGTGATGTTTGTATGGTGGCGAATTTCCTAAGGAAAACTTGGCGCGTCATCGTCATTGTGCCAGAATTAATAAGCGCTATATTAATGCTCCAAAACGCAGTCATTAATGCTATGGTAATTGCTGTCGAGGACTCAAAACTCCATTTAGGGATCACATAATATGGGAGTATGATAATGAAGCTACACGTTAGGCAGCCAATGCTGATTCCATAGCGTCTCCAAACTATTAGAACGATTAGTGTGGTAACTGCAAAAAGAAGCAAATTCATGTATTTACCTTTAAAAAATCTAGCTTAATTAAAAATTGTTAATTCACAAACTTAAACTTTAAAGGGATGCTAGCCATTCCCCTAAGATTCCTGGTAATAAGAAAAACCATATTAGGGGCCCAAGTGGTGTGACAAATGATGCGTATAGAACACTATGCAGTGACTCATAAATGCTATCGAAGTTTTTAACTATGATGGCATTGGGCACCGTTGTAAACGCTAGTGTTCCAAAAAATGAAGATAAACCTAATTTTGCCACGGGAGATTTATGCAAACTGGTAACAGATACTTGGCTTACTAATCCAAGTAGCAATGTGAGTGCAAGTGTAGCCAGAGTTGCTGCAGTAAGTGGTGTAATTGTTGTATTGTAAACTGTGATCGGATTCAAATAAGCTTGTATTGTTATGGTTAACGTCGCTATCGTCCCAAAACAATAGGTAATTAGAACCCAATTAGCATTCTTTGACCTATATCGTTGATCGCTGGTTCTATGACTTAAGGGATTAGTTTCAAGGTGTATAAATATAGGATCGAGGACAACCATTGGTTCATTAACTCTGGGTTTTATTTCGGCCAGAGAAAACATTATTGTAAAAAATATAATTGTGCCGCAAAAGGCGAGATACATGCTTGGTAGGAATGGACGTTCACTTGCTAGGATGGTCGATACTAGGCTTAGCGGAAGAATTGACATCGGTGATGTAAGGGCGCCAGCTTGGGCTGGAAGACTGAGGGCATAAAATTTATTAGCTAAGTCGGGTTTCTGAAGTGGCTGATTGTATATCTGGTAAATCGATGGGAATGCGGAATACACAAGGTATCCATTACCGGTGAATGTGGTGATGAGATACAAGTAGGCCATGGCAAAGAAGACGTGCTTCTCGGGGGCTGGGAATTTTCGAATTAGGTGATAGTGGGCGACTTCTATTGCGCCTGATCGCACCAAAATTGCATTAAGAATAGATATTGCGGCAATGTAAAGTACGAGCCAGAAAATCAGCGGATGAATATTCCATGCTTGATAATAAAAGCATATTGGTATAGTTGCAATGATGCCAACTATTCCGGCGGTGATGAGTCCGTATCGCTTTCCAATTAAGAAAATAAGTAATGGTGTGCCAGCAAATATAAGAAAATCCACGAATCCTCCTTTGAGGATATTAAAGCTGAAGTTAGCATCGTGGAGTAGCCCCAAAAAGCAGCTGGCCTATTTTTAGCTGCTGCGCCAACTAATTATGGTAAGTATCACTAGGATTAGTGCGAGCGCTGCTGGCCAAATTGCGGGTTCTGGGGCAAAAAGATTGAGCACGGCTTGGATTACGGAGACCAAGGCAAAAAAGGAGAGAAATCCGGTGAGGGCATCACGTTGGAGTTTTCTCCTGGTTTCGCGGGTAGGGTCTTCGGGGTCCATGTGAACATACTACCAATTAGGCTTTTACGCCACCGGCTGTGAGCCCGGCAACAATTCTTCGCTGGAAAATAAGGACCATAATGACCAGCGGGATGGTTACCAAAGATCCCGCCGCCATAATAGATGCGTAGGGGAATTCAAATGAGCTCGGGCCTGAGAACCTGGCAATTGCTACAGTAACCGGTTCGGTCGATGTGGAAGAAAGCTGCTTAGCCAGCATGAATTCATTCCAGGTGGCAATAAAAGCCAAGATTGCGGTGGTAAATAAGGCAGGGGCGGCAAGTGGGAGGAGCACAAGCCGGAATGCTTGGCCGCGCGTCGCGCCGTCGACACGCGCCGCTTCTTCTAATTCCCATGGAAGCTGGCGGAAAAACGATACCAATGTGTAAATAGTAAGCGGCAATGCAAAGGAAATATTTGGAATAATCAATGCGCGATAGGTGCCAATCCAGCCGAGATCGCCAAAAAGCTGAAACAGTGGAGTGACTAATGCAATGCCTGGGAACATAGAAGCGCCCAAAACAATACCGGTCACAAAACCCTTGCCGCGGAAATCCAGGCGAGCCAATGCATAGGCGGTAAAGACCCCGACAAGAACTGCAAGGAATGTTGTGAGGGCGCCAACAAGTAGGGAATTTCCGATGGCGCGTAAGAAATTATTGCCTTCGCTGGTGGAGAGGGCGTCGTAAAAGTTTTCTAATGTAACGTGGGTTGGCCAAGGGGTGGTATCGAACGTGTATTTCTTATCCCGTAATGCGGTGATCAGCATCCAATAAAATGGTGCCAAACCCCAAATAAGGATCAGGACAACACCAGCATATGTGCGGACTGTTTTCATCGTGTAGCACCTTCCTTACGGGCGGCGCGGCCAGACACATCAGCGCCAAAGAATCGGATCATAATAAATGCGACTGTAAAGATCAGCAAAAATACCAAAGTGGAAAGCGCGGAAGCTGAATTAAAGTTATTCTGTCGCATATCTTCTACCACGAGTTGTGAAATGGTTGCTGTTGGAGAATTCGAAGAACTGGAAATCATAATGACTGGTAGGTCATACATCCGTAATGCGTCCAAGGTTCGGAATAACACTGCGACCATGAGCGCAGGTTTTACTAATGGCATGGTGATTTTTGTAAAAATCTGCCATCGGGAAGCACCATCAACGCGCGCGGCTTCATAAAGCTCATTCGGGATCATTTGGAGACCAGCCAAAATGAGTAAGGCCATAAAGGGGGTGGTTTTCCAAACGTCAGCAATAATTACCGCAACGCGGGCTGCCCAAGGATCCGTTGTCCAATGGATATGAGTGCCTAATAAGGCATTAACAATTCCCCGATCCGCGAAAATAAACTGCCACAGTTTTGCGGTGACCGCAGTGGGAATGGCCCAAGGAATCAATACGGCGGCTCGTAAAAAAGCACGCCCTTTAAATTCCTTATTCATGACCATTGCCATCCACATGCCAAGGATCGTCTCCAATGCCACGGTCACAATGGCAAAAAACAATGTAATGCGGACCGCTGGCCAGAAATCCGTGGCCAGCACTCCGGGAGGGCACGTGCCAATGGTGCCATCGGCACCCATACATCGTTGTGAAAGCCAATACCAATAGTGTTCAATTCCTGCGAAACCACCTTCAATAAAAATGCCGGTTTCCGGATCGAGGCGTTTATCCGCTTGGAAGGACAGCCAGATAGCGCGCAAAATTGGATAGCCAATAACTACCGAAAGCACCGCTAGGGTCGGAGTAATTAAGAGAATGACTGCGCGCGTGGGTTTTTTGGTCACAGTGTTCCTCACAATTGGTGTCAGTTTAGGTTGTGTGCAAAAACAAAAGCAGAGAGGGGAGAGCGTTCAATGCTCTCCCCTCTTAGTAATATTTCATTACTTTGCGGCGTTGGAAATAGCTGCTTTCATATCTGCTGCAGCATCATCGACGCTTTTATCGGTGGTTAATGCAGCATAGGCATTATCTTGAATGGCCTTAGAAATAGCTGGGTAGAAGGGGCTCACAGGGCGTGGAGCGGCGTTTTCCAAGGATTCTTTGAGCGCTGGCAGGTATGGGTACTTATCAACCAAGCTTTGGTCTTCATAAATCGATGCCAATACTGGCGGGAATGAAGCATCAGCGAAGGAAGTTTGGTTTTCCTCATTGATAATGAAGGTAATAAAGTCCCGAGCAGTGGCCTTGTGCTTGGAATTTACGTTAATTCCATTGTTGTAGCCACCAAGTGTGGAAACACCAACACCGTCTTTGCCTACTAGTGGCTGAACTTCGAATTTACCTGCAACGGCGGAGTTTGATTCCCCAGCATTATCAAACATATATGGCCAGTTAATGGCGTAGGCAGTTTCCCCACCAACAAATGCATTATTGGTTTCTTCTTCGGTAGCGCCCGTAGAAGACTTGGAAATCACACCTTGCTTATAGGCATCCACCATGGCTTGCATACCTTCTTTAGCCTCTGGGGAGTCCACAGCAGGAGTCTTACCGTCTGATTCAACAACGTGACCACCCCAACCTTCAATAAAGCCAACGGTGTTTACCGCAAGGCCTTCATATTGTTTGAGTTGGAGGGTGAGGCATTCCTTTTCTTCAGGGAGATCCTTGCAGGAATCAGCCAGTTCTGTGAAATTATTTGGCTTATTTGGTGCAAGTTCTGTATTGCGGAATAGCAATTGGCCATTGGTGTTTTGCGGAACTGCATAAAGGGTGCCGTTATAGGTTGCGGATTCCACAGTTGGTTGGAGAAGCTTGGAGGTGTCTACCTCAAGATCACCAGTGAGTGGAGCAAGCCATTGATTGGCGGCAAAGTCCGCAGTCCAAATTATGTCCAAAGCCATGACGTCATAGTCTGTGCTCTTTGCTTGGAGGGATTGGACGAGGGTTTCACGTTGGTCGTCTGATTCACCGGCGAGTTCCTTGAGCGTTACTTGCTCGTCGGGGTGTTCGGAGTTCCACTTTTCGATGATCGGCTTGAGCTTATCGGTGTCGTTTTTACCCATTGCGAATGTAATGGGTCCACGTGCGCCCGAAGCCTCGTCGGCGGCTTGGGAGCTGCTGCCTGTGGTACTGCCGGTGTCGGAGCTACATCCGACAAAGAGGGCGGCGGAGGCAAGCAGTGAAATAGTTGCCGCTGCAATGCGCTTCATAGGGATACTTCCTTCTCGTTTGGTTTTTCTGACGCAATCGACAGAAGAAATTCACGTCCCCCCTAATGTAGTAACCCGAATCACTCATATGGTTACTATGTGGGCTATTTAACCCAACTCGGGGGTAAATTGCGCAATCCTTTTTGGGTGCTAAGAATGCAATGGCAGGGTGACTCGCTCAGCCTTTGCAATGGCTGCAAGGCGCGTGGCGTCGGCAAGCCCAGTTACAATCACTGTAGAACCGCCAGCGGCAAGCGGTTCCAGCACCTGAGCTGCAAAACTTTGTGCATCGGTCCATCCTGTTGCGAGGGTGCGAACCTTTGCCGGCAGGGATGTGGGGACTATATCTGGAAGGGCCGGCGTGGGGGCATCAAATACATCACCATAAAGACGAACAGTGGGGCCGAAATCAATAATTCCGGGTGGAACCTCCCCACCCGTTTCTGCAATGCCGCGGCCAAATGGATCGTCGCTTACAAGCGCAATCCATCCTTCTAAATCAGCCAGGCGATCGGGGGCAGTGAAAAGCACGTCACCCTCGCCCGAGAATTTCGGTTCAATGCCTGCCGCTAATGCACCCAGCACTAAAACTACAGTTTGCCATCCGGCAGGAAGATCTATTCGAATGCTTTCGCCAGGGCTAAGATCAAACTCTTCTACCAGCATATTTGCCACTTTGGCAGCCCAGTTATCCAGCGTGATTGCGGAAAAATCAAGGCGGGCACCAGTAGTTTCGTTATACACAGTAAGTCTAGGCGTGGTGGCTTGGGCGTCTAATAGATGACGTAGCAGTTCCATGCGGCCTAGCGTATGCGAAGAAGTACCCTAGTTCACACAACGGGGGCCGTCGCCGCCAGCATTAAACTTTGGTGAGGCGCTTTCTTCATCTACTGGTGAACCAGGTTGCCCAACAGAAGTTTGCTGCGAGCTGGTTTCTTGCGTGGTTTCCTGGGAAGAAGGTCCGCGATAATCTGTGTGCACTACAACCGCGAGTTCACCGGGCTCTAAGGATGGAGAAACGCCGATCGGGACATCACCAAGGAGCTTCGCAAGTTCGCGGGCGGCAGGGTCATTGGCATTGGCTGAGAGTACTCGGGAATCGGTGTATAAACCTTCAGGGGCGTTGGTTACTTCCACAATGTTGTAGCCCAATTCGGTGAGATGATTGCCTACTCGGGCGCCTTCGCCGGAAACACCACCGGCATTTAATACATAGATATTGGCACTATGTTGTGGTTTTGCTGGGTCTTCAGGTGCCGGAGTTTCAGAAGAGCTAGGCGGGGTGTTACCCATTTCAGCGCGCTGATCTTTTGGTTTGAGCAATTGCTCAAAGAAGGTGTGCACTTGTTTGGTATCCACCGTGACTACGGATTCGCCATAATCGCCCACACCGTCGATACTGGTAACGGGGATGGTTTCAAAGTGCACATTGCCGCCCGCAAGGTTTTGGAGCTGCAAACCAAATTGGGTGATATCCCAATTTTCATCGATAGTGACGCTTCGGCCGACGGCGGTAGAAAGCTCATTTAGCTTGCCTGGGGAGGATAATGTGCCAGAAGAAAGGACTTTATTGACCAATGAAGCCATAAATACCTGCTGGCGCACAATGCGGTCAAGGTCTCCGCGAGGAAGTCCGTGTCGCTGGCGCACAAAGGATAGCGCATCGGGGCCATTTAGGGTTTGGCGTCCAGCGGGGAAATCGGCACCGGAGAATTCATCGTACGTGGCATCGTTGAGGCAGACGTCGACGCCGCCGACGGCGTCGGTAAGCAATACAAATCCCAGGAGGCCAACTTCAGCGTAATGGTCAACGGTTACACCAGTGAGGTCGGAAACAGCCTCGCTTAATGCGCGGCGCCCGGCGTCTTTTGCTTGGTTTTCACGAGTTGCTTCATTGCTTACGCCGTCTTCGATTAATTCCCCAAGGCGCTTGGCCTTATGGTTTCCATACACGCCATTAATCTTCATATTGCCAAATTCATCGTCGCGAATATAAGTATCACGAGGAATAGAAATGGCTGTAGCAGAGGTGCCGTCATTGGGCACGCGAATCAGCATAATAGTGTCAGTATTATCATTCGGTTCATCACCAGCGCGAAGCATAGCGATTTCGTCTGGAGTGAGAGCATTGCCTTGGGCATCAGAGCGGGAATCGGAACCCACAAGAAGGATATCTGTAGCACCATCTTTTGCTTGGCCAGGTCGGCTGCCTTCACCGTCGCCAAGACCTAGATTGCCAGTACCGGATACGGTTTGGCTTAATGCCCCAACCAGGAAATACCCCATTCCGGAAAACACAAGGACCAACGTGGACATCAATGCCAGGAGTACACGTACGGCGCGTGGGCCTGCTTGCCGGAATGCCGCGGGTGCTGATGGTGCGGCCTGGATGTCGCGGACGGTACGGTACCGGTCGGTCACTGAGAAACTCCCAAAGTTACGATGGTCCTTGTTTTTATTTCTAATTCAAGGAGTCTAAGCCATGAGGGTTGCGGTGGTGGGTGGAGGCGGCCAAGTTGCCGCCGCGTTACGTCTCACACAACCTCCAGATGCTCAAGTCCATTACCTTACGCGGACTGAACTTGATATTACGGATCCGACTGCTGTCGCCGCACATCCGGCGCTGGATGTAGACGTAATTATCAATGCAGCAGCCTACACGGCGGTTGATCAGGCGGAGGAAAATCAAGGCCAAGCAATGGCCATTAATGGACATGCACCACGTTACCTAGCTCAACGTGGACCCTACATTGTGCAACTGAGCACAGATTATGTATTTGGTGGGAATTTTCAACATCCACTGCGTATCGACGACCCGACCGCACCGGCTTCTGTATATGGCGCAACAAAACTGGTCGGTGAGCAAGCGGTACTCACTACAGCATCGCACGCCGCAGTTATTCGTACCGCTTGGGTATATAGCGGGCGGACATTGCCAATGCATTCGTGTTTTGTATCCACCATGCTGGAATTAGCTGCACAGCAACGTGATATCCAGGTGGTGAATGATCAGATCGGGAGCCCAACCTATGCCATCGATCTAGCACGTGGACTCTGGGATGTGGTTGTACAACAGCCGGAGGGAATTCTTCACGCGGTGGGGGAGGGGCAAGCTTCCTGGTGGGATGTGGCGCGAGAGGTTTTTGAATGTGCCGGGGCTGATCCGTCCAGGGTCTTGCCATGTGCTTCTGAGCAATTTCCCAGGCCAGCCCCACGGCCTGCTTGGTCTGTGCTCGATACTTCATCATGGAAGGCTGCGGGTTTCCAGCCCTTACCTGCGTGGCAAACGGGTGTAGCACGTGCGACTACGGCTAGAATCTAGTGGCTGTGAACACTCCAATAGCCGTTATTACCGTAACGTACTCGCCTGGCAAGTACCTCAAAGATTTTTTAGAGTCCGTACCACACGCCACTCATAGGCCGACACATATTGTTATGGCAGATAATGGCTCTACAGATGGTATCCCGGAAGCAGCAGCCAGGGATACCATCGAATTCCTGCCTACCGGTGGAAATATTGGGTATGGAAGTGCTATCAATGTCGCGGCGCGCGCATTGGCGGGGCGTCGAAACGCGGGCGAAATAGACACCGAATTCTTTGTGGTCAGTAACCCAGATGTCGTGTTTGATCCCGGTGCCATTGACGCAATGATTGAGTGTGCACACCGTCACCCGCAAGCTGCGGCAATTGGGCCTTATATCCGTGAACCTGATGGGTCAGCATATCCCTCTGCACGCGCTGTACCAACACTTCGTAATGGTATTGGGCATGCACTTTTTGGCACTATTTGGCCAAATAATCCATGGTCCAAGTCCTATAAAGATAATGCAGATATGACCCGTGAACGGCCAGCTGGATGGCTTTCAGGTTCATGTTTATTGCTTCGCTGGGATGCGTTTGACGCCATTGGCGGATTTGATGAACGCTACTTTATGTATATGGAAGATGTGGATCTGGGGGACCGCTTTAGTCGCGCCGGATATAGCAATATCTTTTGTCCTTCCGCGCAGATTATGCATGCAAAAGGCCATGCTGCGGGCGAACACCCGGAAATTATGCTGCCAGCGCACCACGATAGCGCATACCGGTTCCAGGCTGACCGGCATCCAGGAATCTGGCAAGCTCCATTACGCGCCGCGCTGTGGCTTGGTTTGCGAGTCCGCGCTGCCGTAGTTGTGGGAGCTACGAAAATTCGAAAGTGAACTTAGAGTTGAAAGGTAACCACCTAGCGATGAATGAAATCACATCAGTGGCGAGCAATACAGATGCCGTTATTCTCGTCGGTGGAAAGGGGACTCGTCTACGCCCCCTTACGGTATCCACACCTAAGCCCATGTTGCCCACCGCTGGTGTGCCTTTTCTTTCACACCTCTTGGCTCGTATTAAGGCAGCCGGGATTACTCACGTGGTGTTAGGAACATCGTTTAAAGCTGAGGTTTTTGAGGAGTATTTCGGGGACGGTTCGAAATTTGGCCTTGAAATCGAATATGTGGTGGAGGAGGAAGCCCTCGGTACCGGCGGTGGAATCAGAAACGTGTTCGATATGCTTCGGCATGACACCGTAATGGTATTTAATGGGGATGTGCTTGGTGGCACGGATCTCACGGCGATCTTAGAAACGCATGTTTCTAAGGAAGCGGATGTAACCATGCATCTTGTTCGAGTACCAGACCCACGTGCATTTGGTTGTGTGCCAACGGATAGGGAGGGGCGGGTACAAGCGTTCTTGGAAAAAACTGAAGATCCTCCCACTGATCAGATTAATGCTGGATGTTATGTATTCCGCCGCGAACTCATCGAATGTATCCCTGCAGGTAGGGCGGTAAGTGTAGAGCGCGAAACCTTTCCTAAGTTCCTGGAGGAAGGGCGCCGAGTTTATGGTCATGTAGACCATGCATATTGGCGCGATATGGGGACGCCTAATGATTTTGTTCGCGGCTCTTCTGACCTAGTTCGAGGCATTGCGTATTCGCCACTTTTAGTGGGACAGACGGGCGAAAGCATTGTTGATGAAACCGCGGGTGTGAAGGATGGTGTGCTGCTTCTTGGTGGCACAGTTGTGGGCCGAGGAACCGAAATTGGAGCTGGATGTCGGCTCGATGCCACCGTGGTATTTGACGGTGTAACAATTGAACCTGGTGCGGTGATTGAGAATTCGATTATTGCTTCTGGCGTTCGTATTGGGGCCAATGCACGTATTGCCGATTGCGTAATTGGGGAGGGTGCGCATATTGGTGCACGGTGCGAATTAGGCAAAGGCATGCGGGTGTGGCCGGGGGTAATTATCCCAGATAATGGGATTCGCTTCTCATCCGATGCTTAAAGGGGCCTGTGTGTAGTGGTGGTGGTACATATTGTTATTTAAGCCCCTGAGGCACTATATGTAGTACCCCCGCTGTTTACCCCCTCTATTGTCATTATGTGGCGCAAGTGACTGTTGGTGAAGAAGTGAAACAGAAATACCTTGAAAATCACACATCTTTTACGGCGGGTTGACGATCGCATCGGAAGCAATGTGTAATCACAACTGTTCATCTTCACGCCGTTTATTTAGTGCGGCATGGAAATTAATCAACGGAGAAACTGAGGAGCATAGCGTGGAAGATTTCGCTAGCGACGCAACTCTCCGCGACGCCACGGGCAGTGTGGATAGCTCGGCCCTTACTTTGGACGAGTTGTTTGGCTTTGTGGAGCAGGAGTGGCAGGAACAAGCACTCTGCGCTCAGACTGACCCAGAAGCATTCTTCCCAGAAAAGGGGGGATCCACTCGCGAAGCAAAACGTATCTGCCAAGCATGTGCTGTGCGGGACGAATGCCTAGAGTACGCACTGGAACATGACGAGCGTTTCGGTATATGGGGCGGCCTTTCTGAACGAGAACGCCGTCGCCTTAAGCGTCAGATAGGTTAATGTCTAACCCTGTAATTAGTAGTTAGTTTTGGCCCCGGTTACTTTCTAGCGGTAATCGGGGCCAAAACATGTATTACCAATGATACGAGGGATCAATATCTTGTGGGGATATATTTAAATGGTTCGCCACCAAGGCAGTAAGTGCAGTGTGAATAAGATTGCGGCGCTCTTCAAGTGTGCGGCTGCGTTGCTCAATTGGGGTTCGAAATAACACAATGCGCGGTCTGGTTGGTACGCCCCGAGTATTGATTCCAGCGGGAATAACGCGGCCAAGAGGGACGGGGCCATCTGCAAATACTTCGTCGCTTAAGAATTGCACACCGTGTAGCCGCATTCGAGGAACCAGGTCAATAGCAATATCTAAGTTGGCTAAAGCCTGTGTATAGCGTTGCTGTAACGGAGCGTATGCATCAAGGACCAGGGCGTCGAAACGCTCACTTCGTGTGCGGTATCGCGGAATGGAACGTGGAAACAGTGGGCCACGCACCCCGCGCCCATGGCGATCCCTGGAACTTGTTTTCCGCATAATCCAATACTCTATTCATCTCAGCCTAAGAAACCAGTTGGGCACGCCGGAATTAATTCTGGTGGGAAACGGGGTGGCGGGCTACCTAAAGTTCTGCTTTAGGTCTAGACTCTGCTTTTGTGAGCAATTTCCGACGCTGTTCCCGCCCCGGCTGCGGCAAACCTGCTGTAGCCACCCTCACCTATGCATATTCCGAATCCACTGCAGTTGTGGGGCCATTAGCCCCAAACAGTGAACCTCATAGTTGGGATCTTTGCGAAGCCCACGCCGCAAGCATTACCGCTCCACTTGGTTGGGAAATGCTGCGAGTTGACGATATTGAGCATGATGATGCCGACGATGATCTCACCGCCCTCGCAAAGGCTGTCCGCGAGGCAGGGCGTAATGCCAGCGGACTCATCCTGCAGGAATTCGATGAACACCACGGAAACCCAACCTCACGAGTGCGCAGACAAGAACGTTCCGCACGGAAAACCACTGGTACAAATCACCCAGTGCACCGGCCGAAAACACCTCCGATTCATCGGAAAGGCCACCTTTTTGTCGTACCCAACACCGAAGACTAAGGCACGCTCAAACACTCGTGCGTAGAATGCACAGGTAGTGCTTTTCGCTTACCCAAGGAGTGCTCTATGCGAACCCGTGAATCCGTTGAAGCTGTAATTAAGGCCTATGATGTTCGCGGAATAGTAGGTAATGGTTTCGACGCAGAATTCATGCGAGACACAGGTGCGGCATTTGGGCGGCTCATGCGCACCGAGGGAGCAGGCGTGATTGTGGTCGGACACGATATGCGTGATAGTTCCCCAGAGCTGTCCGCTGCGTTTGCCTCAGGTGCAGCCTCACAAGGGCTTGATGTTATTGCCCTAGGTCTGACCTCAACTGATGAACTCTATTATGCGTCAGGTGTATTAGAGTGCCCCGGCGCTATGTTTACCGCGAGCCATAACCCTGCCGAATATAACGGTATAAAAATGTGCCGAGCAGGCGCGCGACCAGTCGGGCAAGAATCTGGACTCAAAACAATTATCGACGATTTAGTAAACGGCGTCCCACTCTGGGATGGGCGCACCGGCACAATAGAAGACCGCGACGTACTACAAAGCTATGGCGAATTTCTCCGTGGGTTGGTAGACCTACGCAATATCCGGCCCTTAAAGGTTGCTGTAGATGCTGGCAATGGTATGGGTGGATTGACCGTTCCGGCGGTATTACAGGGGCTACCAATAGCGATCGAGCCGCTCTATTTTGAGCTTGATGGGAATTTTCCAAACCATGAAGCTAATCCGCTGGAACCTAAAAACCTTGTAGATCTACAACAGTTTGTAGTCGAAACCGGGGCAGATATCGGGCTAGCGTTCGATGGCGATGCTGACCGCTGTTTTGTGGTTGATGAAACCGGGGCACCAGTAAGTCCATCGGCGATTTGTGCGATTGTGGCAGAGCGCTATTTAGCGCAGTATCCCGGTGCAACGATTATTCATAATCTCATTACTTCAAAATTTGTCCCCGAAACAATCATTGCTCACGGCGGGACAGCTGTACGCACCCGCGTTGGGCACTCTTTTATTAAGGCACAAATGGCCGAAACTGGGGCAGTATTCGGTGGTGAACATTCTGCGCATTACTATTTCACCGAATTTTTTAATGCTGATTCCGGCATGCTTGCTGCAATGCATGTCCTCGCGGCGTTGGGTGGGCAGGAGCAGCCGCTTTCGAAACTTATGGAGCGCTACAGCCCATACGTGGCATCTGGAGAAATTAACTCTCGGCTTGCGTCCGCACAAGCTCAAGCTGAGCGCACCCAAGCCGTGCTTGATGCATTTGCTCACCGTACGGAACATGTGGACCACTTAGATGGTGTCACTGTCGAGCTGGTTGGTACACCAGCATGGTTTAATGTGCGCGCATCCAATACTGAACCATTACTCAGGCTAAATGTTGAGGCTCCCTCTCAGGATGAAGTGGATTCATTGGTAGCCGAAATCTTGGCGATTATTCGGGCTTGATTTTTCACTAGTGTGGGACGGTATGGACCTCTCCTACTCGGATGGCTCACGTTACGATCCGGAAATTGTGCGGTTTTTCGACGTCGCGCACACCGGTGCTCATGTTCGGGCACTGGCGCAATACATCGAGGCAGGTGAACTCGCTGACCTTGAAGGCATGATGGCCCGCAGCGTTATTCTACTTTCTGAAAGTGCCGAAGATGCTGCGGTAGCACGGCTAGTGCTCAGCACTCTTCAATCTCCATGCCCAGTGGTAGTTACAGCCGAACTGCCCCTCTACACTGGCCCTTTGGATATCCTACTGGTGGCCACTGATGGTTCCTTGCGTGTAGAAGAACGTGCAACAGCTGCTATGAGTGAAGCTATGCGCCGAGGGGCGAGAACTATTTTGGTCCAAGGGTCGAGTTATTTGCGCGACGAAAGCCCGGCACCTTATATTCCGGTACCGCCAACCGCAGGGCCAGAGCAGAATCCAATTCGGTTAGCATACGCACTATTCGCAATACTGCAATCGCTTGCCTTTGATAAGCACCTGGTAGCAGAAGAACTCGAACGAGTTGCCAATGCCATCGATGAAGATCTTTTGGCCTTAAGTCCCGAGCGTGACACCGATATGAATCCAGCCAGGCAACTTCGTACAGCGGTTGCCGACGCCTGTGTAATACATACCTCAACTCCAGAATTTCAGGCCGCAGCCGAAGTTATTGCCCGAGTATGGCAGCGTAATGGAATACCGTGCTTTGCCGCCGACGCTACCGTAATGGAATCCGTGAGTGAACGAGTTCCTGATAGCGGCGATCTATTCCATGATCCATTCTTGGACTCAGAAGGCTCGATGCTACGCTTAAAGGTTGTTATGTGGGGTGTTGACCATGCCCCTTCGGTTGCATTTGCTACCGCGACCTACGCGCAACACTGCCCAGATACTCAATTAGGTCGCTTGGCGACGGCCGCTCGACTCATTGTTCGTGCCCTAGCCGCAGCCGTTTTCGAACTTCATGAATAGGACGGAACTTCGTGGAATTGCTCTCTGGCGTTATTCGCGCCTACCCTTGGGGCTCTCGCACAGCAATCGCAAAATTACGAGGTGAACAGCCAAGTGCCTCACCTGAAGCAGAACTTTGGTTTGGTGCCCATCCAGGAGGATCCTCGCTACTCAATGGCAAACCACTTATTGATTGCATTGCCGAAGACCCAGAAAGCATGTTGGGGCCGCGAGTACTAAAGCAATACGGTGAAAATCTACCTTTTTTGCTGAAAATACTCGCGGCGAATGAGCCGTTAAGTCTTCAAGCACACCCATCGCGTGAACAAGCAATCGAAGGATTTGCTCGGGAAAACCAAGCGGGTATTGCGATCCAGGACCCGACGCGAAACTACAAAGACGATAACCATAAACCGGAACTTATTGTTGCCCTTACGGAATTTGAGGCGATGGCTGGATTCCGGCCTCTTGCAGAAACCGCAATATTATTCGATGCGCTAGCCTGCCCGGAGTTGGAACGCTACCGCACGATGCTTATCGGTGCCCCAGCGGACGAGGAAGCTAACCTACGTGCGCTATTTACCACCTGGATCACTATCCCGACAGCTGCACGAAACGAACTTATTGGGGCGTTAGTAGATAAAGCACGGGCGCATATTGCTGGCACCTCTGAGCATGGCTGGATTGAGGAAGCATGTAAAAACCTTATTGAAATTGCGAATATTTATCCTGGAGACGTTGGGGTTTTAGGTGCATTATTACTTAATAAACTCACACTGCAACCTGGTGAAGCAATATACTTAGACGCTGGCCAATTACATGCATATGTGCGTGGTATGGGTGTAGAGATAATGGCTAATTGTGACAATGTTTTACGTGGTGGTTTAACTTCAAAATACGTTGATGTTCCAGAGTTAGTAAAAGTACTTAAATTCCAAAGCTTACGAAATATTAAACTCCAAACAGAAATTAAACACGGATGGGTGCATTATCCAGTACCAACTGATGAATTTACACTGGCATCGGCTCAATTGGTGGCTGGAGAAGAAAAAGCTCTTGAAATCCAAGGCCCCACAATTTTACTTTGTACCAGCGGGAAACTTGTAATCGAAGATAAGATCCTTATGCCGACAGAGGCTTTATGGGTGCCGGCTCAATGGAATAAGAGTGTTTCTATACAAGGTATAGAGCCATCAAATCAAGTATTTGTCGCCAGTGTGTAGATACGTAAAAATACCCGGCAAGGAACTCCTTGCCGGGTATTTTATATCCACCAATAAAAATTAGATAGTTTCTGGTGTAAACGGTTCTTGGGGTTCTTCTTCCCTTCGTGCACGTTCTTTATCTTCTTTTTGTTTTCGAGTATCTTTCTCGTCCGTTGACTCTGAACTAGATTCCTCGCTCTTTGATTTTTCCTTGTCTGTGGATTTCTCTTCAGCTTTGTCTGAGGGTTTTGATGGAATTATATGCTCTAGAAGTGCGAATAATCCGGTAGGTGCGGGTTTAGGCTGTGCCACGAACACCGCAGCATCTTCATCCTCAATAATGACCTCATGCTCAACTGTTTCCGAAGGACTCGGCTCCGGTTGGTCTGGTTGGGCAGGGGGTTCTTGAGCATCTGATGTTGCAGGCGGTTGTTCTGTAGGCGATGGCACCTCAGGCTGCTCGGTAACCTCCGGAGGCCCTGGTGGCAATTCTGGAGGTGCCGGTGGCAGCTGTGGTGGAGCAGGGTTCTCCGTTGTGGTCGGAGCTGGACTTGGCTCTTCAGTTGGACTTGGTGCCGGAGGTTCAGGTATTGGACCTGGCCGAGGAGGTGTAGGCCGTGGAATTGGTTCCGGTGCAGGTGGCGTTGGCTCGGGCTCTGTCGGGCTTGGAGCAGGTGGCTCTGATGGCTCAGGGCTTGGTTCAGTAGTCGGCTCCGGAGGCCTTGGTAGATCCGGTTTAGGTAGATCTGGTTTTGGTAGATCTGGCTTCGGAGTTTCCGAAGTGGGTGTTTCAGTACTTGGAGGTTCCGGAGTAGGTGTCTCGGTGCTTGGCGGCTCTGGGGCAGGCGGGGGCGCCGGTGCAGGAGGCTGTGGTTGCGGAGCTTCCGTAGTTACCGGGGGATTGTCTGGGGTGGGAGCAGGTCGTGGGTCTTCAGGTTGCTGTGGAACATCAGGACGTGAAGGAGCTGATGTTTGTTGAGGTGCAACAGTATTTGGAATGACCTGCTGTGGTGGATTGTTTTGAGCGGTCGGCTCGGGGCGCACCGCTGTGCTTGGCTTGCTTGATGTAGTTGAAACAACAGTCATTGCTGTTGTGGTACTCACATTATCTGGTTGTGGACGGTACAAACGTGTTGGTGTGTTTGCCGTCCCGGTAGAAATGTGCGCATTGGGGGCTAGAAAAGGATCGCCGCGAAGGGCGGCAATAATCGGAGGCAAATCTGTTATGGACGGTGCTGAAGGCATCGTCGAAGCTGGTACAGGTGCTGAGAAGTAGGAGAGTTGGGATTGAGAGGAAGATGTGGTGTGCTGCATGCCAGCCACAGTTTCTCGTGGCGTGGCCTCAGAAAACTTCCACACAAGAATGCCTATAACCGCTGCGGCAAAGCACCCCGCAGCGACGAAGGCAAGAAAGCTTTGGGTCTCCGCTTTCAACGGCGACTCTCCTCAACTACATTGACAGGTAACAAGCTGGTAACAGCGCTGAGACTAGCACGGCCAGCGAATCGACCTCAATACCTTTCATCAAAGTAGGGGAATGCCATGGGTGCCTGGGATATGAAAATCTTCGCAGAAGACGTCAATGTTGAGTTTTTGGATGAGCTTTCAGGCTTGGACAATGAAGACATCGTCGAGGCAATCGAAGATGCTTGCAAATTAGTATTGGGCGGGACCAATGTTTCCGCAGATGATGAGCGAAATGGTTTGTGTGCTGCGACCATTGCTGCGATTTGGGCTGGTGCTCCGTATTCTGCGGGTGATGTTGTAGATGAATACCCGTTTATTCGCGAACTCTCAGGTTACGGTGGTGAGGAACTGAATGCCGCTGCTGCTGAAGTGCTGGAACAGTCAGATGTCGAAGATGACCTTGATGTCTATTTGGAGGCGCTTAATTGACCGCCATCCATAAAGTGTGACTTAGCTAACATTGTGATTTTGGTCGCATGGTAGTCACAGCTTTCACTCCTTACCCACTTCCTTAGAAATCTGTTGGAATCGCTACAGTGGTGGAGGAATGTTTTCTCAACGCCTCAGGAGCACACTTACACATGTTTAAGGTCGCTGATCTCACACTGGCCGAGGCTGGCCGACATCAGATTCGTCTTGCGGAATATGAAATGCCAGGCCTTATGGAGTTGCGTCGCGAGTATGCGGAAGAGCAACCATTGCGCGGGGCCCGTATTGCTGGTTCTATCCATATGACTGTGCAAACCGCTGTGCTTATTGAAACGCTGACTGCTTTGGGTGCTCAAGTGCGCTGGGCGTCGTGCAATATTTTTTCCACTCAGGATGAGGCTGCGGCTGCTGTTGTAGTTGGCTCCGGGACTCCGGAAGACCCTCAAGGTGTGCCCG
This sequence comes from Corynebacterium freiburgense, assembly GCF_030408815.1. Classification (NCBI taxonomy): domain Bacteria; kingdom Bacillati; phylum Actinomycetota; class Actinomycetes; order Mycobacteriales; family Corynebacteriaceae; genus Corynebacterium; species Corynebacterium freiburgense. The sequence continues at coordinate 636,946 of NZ_CP047355.1, forward strand.
TATTTGCGTGGAAGGGTGAGACCCTCGACGAATATTGGTGGTGCCTCGACCAAATTTTTGATTGGGGTAGTGATGAGCAAGGCAATGAAATCCTGCCCAATATGATCCTTGATGATGGTGGTGACGCCACGATGGCCGTAATTCGCGGAACTGAATTTGAGGCTGCAGGTCTTGTGCCACCAGAATCCGAGGGAGATTCCGATGAGTACATCGCTTTCCTGGGCATGTTGCGTGCATCCTTGGAACGAGATGCTTCGCGGTGGACACGAATCGGAAAAGCAGTCAAAGGTGTAACCGAGGAAACCACAACAGGTGTGCATCGTTTGTATCATTTCGCTGAGCAGGGAGTATTGCCATTCCCTGCAATGAATGTCAATGATGCTGTTACCAAATCCAAGTTCGATAATAAGTATGGGACGCGGCATTCCTTGATTGACGGGATTAACCGTGCCACCGATATGCTTATGGGCGGAAAGAACGTCTTGATCTGCGGATATGGTGATGTGGGTAAAGGTTGTGCAGAGGCGATGGCTGGCCAGGGGGCCCGCGTAAAGGTCACCGAGGCTGACCCGATTAATGCGCTACAGGCTCTGATGGATGGTTTCCCTGTAGTTACCGTGGATCAAGCCATCGAGGACGCCGATATTGTGATTACCGCGACGGGCAATTTAGGCATTATTTCCTTTGACCACATGCTCAAGATGAAGGATCATGCGGTGTTGGGCAATATCGGCCACTTTGATAACGAGATTGATATGCATTCGCTCAATCACCGAGATGATGTTTCCCGGGTAAATATTAAACCCCAGGTGGATGAATTTACTCTCCCGAATGGGCGCTCGATTATCGTGCTCTCCGAAGGGCGTTTGCTTAACCTTGGCAATGCCACGGGACACCCCAGTTTTGTGATGTCTACCTCATTTGCTGACCAAACCATTGCACAGATTGAGTTGTTCTGTAACGGCGAAAAGTACCGTAATGAGGTGTATCGCCTTCCAAAGATTCTCGATGAAAAGGTTGCCCGCATACATGTCGAAGCTTTGGGCGGAACGCTCACTGAGCTTACAAAAGAACAGGCTGAGTATATTGGCGTGGATGTCGCTGGCCCCTATAAGCCGGAGCACTACCGCTACTAATGATTATTGCAATTGAAGGCATCGATGGCGCAGGTAAGAACACGCTGGTCAGCGCCTTACAGCAGCGTATCGACGCCCACGTTATAGCGTTTCCGCGTTACGCTGACTCAATCCATGCGCAATTGGCGGCCAGAGCGCTGCATGGGCAGATGGGTGACCTTACAGATAGCGTTTATGGAATGGCAACTATGTTTGCATTGGATCGATTCGGCGCTAAAGACGAATTGTGCTCAGCAAATAGCGTATTGCTATTAGATCGTTATGTTGCCTCAAATGCCGCATATTCGGCAGCCCGTTTGAACGATGATTCGGTGATTGATTGGGTCTACGAACTCGAGTTTACGACCCTTGGATTACCGTTGCCTGATCTTCAAGTGCTTTTGGATACGCCGGTCTCCGTTGCAGGTGAGCGTGCTAAACTGCGCGCCGGGCAGGATGCGTCGCGGCGTCGTGACGCATATGAGTTGGATAATGGATTGCAGGCTCGAACAGCTGATGCATACCGTCGTTTGGCTAAGCGTCAGTGGGCTTCAGATTGGCTTATTGCCCCGCATAATGCCGACGCGGGGGACGTAGCAGAGGTGATCCTCCACCGTTTTGGAATGTAGTGTGCAACTATAGGAGCCATGAACGCTACCATTCTTGTCGTCGATGATGACCCTGCAATCTCCGAAATGCTCTCTATAATTTTGGAGTCAGAAGGTTTTAATATTGTCGCGGTAATGGACGGGGCGGAAGCTGTGGCAACCGCTGAACGGGTTCAGCCAGACCTTATCTTGCTGGACCTTATGCTTCCTGGAATGAACGGCATCGATATTTGCCGCACGATCCGGCAGACTTCCAGCGTGCCAATTGTCATGCTTACCGCCAAGACCGATACCGTCGATGTAGTACTTGGTTTAGAATCTGGTGCTGATGATTACGTAAACAAACCATTTAAACCAAAGGAGCTCGTTGCTCGTATTCGCGCCCGGCTGCGTCGCACTGAAGATAGTCCTGCGGAAGTCATTGAAATCGGCGACCTTACGGTAGATGTGCCCGGACATGTGGTCACTCGTGGTGGGGAAGAGATCCAACTCACTCCGCTGGAGTTTGATTTATTATTAGAACTTGCAAGTAAGCCTAGGCAGGTATTTACTCGGGAGGAGTTATTGGAAAAAGTGTGGGGTTACCGTCACGCCTCTGATACTCGTTTGGTCAATGTGCATGTGCAGCGCTTACGCGCCAAAATTGAAAAGGATCCGGAAAATCCGCAAATTATCCTTACGGTGCGTGGAGTGGGCTATAAGACAGGATTTGGTGAATAGTAGGTAGATCGTGGTTGCCGATGTTCGGCGGAAGTTTTTCCTGCTCCGCCACCAAGCAGTAGAGTTATGGCGCACTTCGCTACAAGTGCGTGTCATTGGCTCAATTTTGGCCGCTAGCGTCTTGGTAGTGGCCGTGCTTGGCCTTTTTATGGTGAATGTTGTTGCGCAGCGTTTAGTTGATGCCAAGCTTGAAATCGCTAGCTCTGAAATCGACCGCGCCCGCATTGCAGTAGAACAACAGATCGCAGCCACCGACACCTCGAACTCACTCCAAACCCGAGTAAATTCAGCTCGTGCATCATTGGCCAACCGTAATGGTGCCGCCGCTGACCCGTCTACAGTTTTTGAACCCGTACTCCTTGTGGATGATGGTTCCAATATCACCTCCCCAGAGGGGTATCAAATACCAAAACAACTCCGACACTTTGTTAGTGAAGGGCAAGTGTCCTTCCAGTTCGCCACAATTAATCGGGTTGATGGTGACCCATATAAGGCACTTATTGTGGGTTCCCCTACGGATTCTGATATTCCCGGTTTACAGGTGTACCTTGTAATGCCGCTGGAAGCCGAAGAATCCACGCTAGCACTAATGCGTGGTCTCCTTTCCGCAGGTGGGATTGTCTTAGTTGTGCTTATTGTGGGTATTGCTTGGTTACTTACCCAACAAGTCACCGCACCAGTGCGTTCTGCTAGCCGTATTGCGCAGCGTTTTTCGGCTGGGCATTTACGTGAACGCATGGTGGTGGAAGGCGAAGATGAAATGGCCCGCCTTGCGGTCAGCTTTAACACTATGGCGGAGAACCTTTCCAAGCAGATTCACCAACTGGAGGAATATGGGAATCTGCAACGGCAATTTACTTCCGATGTGTCCCATGAGCTACGTACCCCGCTAACTACGGTGCGTATGGCTGCGGATATGATTGCTGATAATTCAGATTCATTGGACCCGTATACACAACGGGCAAGCCAGCTAATGGTTCGTGAATTGGACCGATTCGAATCTCTGCTTAATGATCTATTGGAAATTTCCCGGCATGATGCTGGCGTGGCGGATCTTTCTGAAAGCCAAACGGACATTAAGACATGCGTAGCCGCCGCCTGGAAACAAGTGCATCACCTAGCTGAAAAACTCGGCGTTACGGTTACATTCCGGCAACCAGAAGGTCCAGTGCCTGTAACTGTTGATTCCCGGCGCATTGAGCGTATCCTCCGCAACCTTTTGGCAAATGCTATCGACCACAGTGAAGGGAATCCCGTAGAAGTAGATGTGGTGGCCACTGAAGACGCCGTGGGCATTGCCGTAACAGATCATGGTGTTGGTTTGAAACCTGGCCAAGAAGAGCTGGTATTTAATCGTTTCTGGCGTGCTGACCCCGCCCGTGTCCGGCATTCCGGTGGCACTGGGTTGGGGTTGGCAATCGCCCACGAAGACGCACTACTTCACGGTGGAACTCTCGACGCCGTGGGCGAACCAGGTCGCGGTTCCAGATTCCGGCTCACCCTGCCACGGGAACCGAAACAGCCCTATAAGGAAAGCCCAATTCCACTGGAATTACCAGCACCGATCGATAAAACTCAAAGCACACCGTCCAAGGAGGTTAGTGTATGAGGCTGCTCGCCATAATCAGTGCGGCAGCATTGCTGGCATCCTGCACTACGGTGCCGGGGGAATCCTCCCCTCAAGTGTTGCGATCATTTACAGCCGCACCAACAAGTACCGCAGCTACTGGCCCAGTTGCTGGGAGAGAACCGGACCTTTTATTGCGCGATTTTTTTGCTGCCTCGGCGGTTCCAACACAGCGGCATCAAGGGGCCCGCGCATTTTTAACTAAGCAGATGGCGGATGAATGGGATGACCAATCCACCACAATGATCTTGGATCGCATTGATTTAAATGCAAAGCCAGGGGCTTCTCAAGATGCTATTTCCTATGTGGTTCGCGGCACTGTTGTGGGGGCGCTTGGTCCAGGTGGGGTATACCGTCCCGACCACGGCGACTATGAAACCGTTATTGAGCTCAATAGAGAAGAAGGTGAATGGCGTATTTCCGGACTTCCTGCCGGCGTAATTATGGAGCGCGCCGAAATGCGGAAAAACTATCAGCCATATCACCTATTTTTCTTTGATCCAACGGAGAAATTCTTGGTTCGAGATCGCCGCTGGGTGTACAACGGACAGGCGAGTCTAGATACCGCGCTTATCTCATTATTGATGGAAGGACCGCAAGGGCCATTGGCCCAAGGTGTGGTTACAAAAGCGCCAAAGGATGCGGCATTTGCCGGAAAACACGAAGGAAAATACACATTTACTGGGCTGAGTGATTTGGATGAACAAGACCGCCATCAATTCCATGCACAACTAACGTGGACACTCGCTTCAGCGGGTGTCAATGCTCCATATCAGGTCACAATCGACGGTTCGAATGTTCCCGAACTCAATGTCGATGATGTGGCGGAATTTAATCCGAATGCTGCCGCTGGTGCGGTGGTGCCGCTCTATGCGCTGAGTAGTGGTTCACTGTATACGGTTGATGCTTCCCGCGCGGTTCCGGTAAATGGGAAGTTTGGGTCTTCCGGTTCAATTGAGTCAGCGGATGTGTCTGCAGCGGGCGGGGTTACAGCAGCGGTTATCGCCCGTGGGGAAGGTGAGAATCGCCGTTCTAAACTTGAATTATCGCGTCAAGGTGGTGGAAGTACAGAGGCATTAGAAGCTCGGTCTCTCACTCGGCCAACCTTCGAACATGATGGTGCTGCCCTGTGGACAGTGTCTGATGGAAAGCAGGTGATTCGCGTTGCGCGCTCTACCACCACTGGTGAGGTCGCAAAAGTAGAGGTTGACACTTCGGAGTTTGATCAAGCCGAAGATCCTATTAGCGTTTTGCGACTTTCTCGCTCGGGTGTCCGTGTTGCTGCAATTATGGGAGGCCGTGTCTATGTGGGGACCGTGGTCCGGCCTAGTGCAGGTGAGCGAAAAATAGTCGATGTGATTGAGGTCGCGCCCACACTTGGTGACACCGCCCTCACCCTTGATTGGCAGCAGGACGACTCATTATTGGTTGGTACCGCGAGTTCTGATGCTCCGGTCTGGCGTATCGAGGTTGATGGTTCAGCATTATCTTCACTTCCGGCAGGCAATGTTACTGCGCCAGTGGTTGCAATTGCGGCCAGCGCAAACACAATTTACATCACGGATTCCCGTGCGGTACTTAGGCTTCCTACCTCTGCTGAAGGTTCTGCATTTTGGCGAGAAGTACCAGCGCTACAAGGCACCCGAGCCGCACCGGTTGTGGCTAATTGATTGAATTATTACTGCCGCAATCTTGCGCCGGTTGTGGTGCTGCTGGTTCGCGGCTATGTGCGGAATGTCGAACAAAACTACGCCAACTACCAATGCGCGTATCGACGCCCGTTGATCCACTCGCTCCAGTATGGGCTCTGGCGCCATATTCCGGCGTGCACAGACAAGTAATTTTGGCAATGAAAGAACGCGGGAGAACAGATATCCGTAAGGAAATTGGGGCAGTAATTCAAGCGGCAATTCATTACCTTATCGCCCGAGGCGAGCTGCCCCGAGACTTAGTTTTAGTGCCTGCACCTACGCGGCGTCGAAACGCACGATTGCGCGGCGGAGACCCCGTAACGCACATTTGCAATGCCACGAATTTTCCGGTGCTCGCGTGTCTAGAACATGGGAGCAATGTGCGGGATTCTGTGGGACTTACACCCGCCCAGCGAAGAGCGAATCTAGCCCACGGAATCAACTTGCGACCAGTGCGGAAAATTCCCCAAAAAGTCCTCCTTATCGATGATGTTGTTACTACGGGGGCAACGGGGGAAGCCTCAGCATCTGTGCTGCGTAGCGCGGGTGTGCAGGTCACGGGTGTGTTGGTTGTATGTTCGGCATAACTCGTGGCGCGATGGTTATGACCAGATGTATTCTGAAGGTGCAGTTCACCGTTGGATGTTCTGAGTAATCCCACTCACAACATGCGGTGGCCGATACCGGGAGGTAAGAGCACGTGACCAGACCTGCTGAAAGCAACGTTCTGCGCCCCGAAACTCAGGTGAGTATCACCGGACGAAACGTGGAAGTTCCTGAGCATTTCGCTGAGCGAGTGCAAAAGAAACTTGCCAAGATCGAGCATCTCGATCCAACCCTCACTTTTTTCCATGTTGAGCTTCAGCATGAGCCAAATCCGCGCCGTGCTGATGAAAGCGATAAGATCCAAATCACAGCAACCGGTAAGGGGCATATTGCCCGCGCCGAGGCCAAAGAAGATAGTTTCTATGCTGCATTGGAAACTGCGCTCGCTCGCATGGAACGCTCCTTACGGAAAGTGAAGGCTCGCCGGAAGATCAGCCGCTCAGGGCACCGCGCACCAATGAGCACAGGTGAATTAGCGGCTGAGTTAGTCACTGAGGTTGCCCCCAAGGTAGAGGCCAAAGGCCAATACGATGAGGACCCCTATGCAGACGCCGTTAGCGATGCAATGCCTGGCCAAATCGTCCGTACGAAGGAACACCCTGCAACTCCAATGAGCGTAGATGATGCGTTGAGTGAAATGGAGCTTGTGGGCCACGATTTCTACCTATTTGTAAATGAAGAAACGGGCCGTCCATCTGTGGTGTATCGTCGTCACGCCTTTGATTATGGCCTCATTAGCCTCGCTACCGAAGCTTAAGGCCTACCTCATTCCTGCAACCCGCCTCCTTATGGAGGCGGGTTCGCTGCATTCTTAGCGACAGAGTAGAATAGCCGGGACTGTTGATAAAACCCTCAATTTTTGTAAGGACTTTTGCCCGTGTTTGGACTGTCCAAAATCCTGCGACTTGGTGAAGGCCGCGCCATCAAACGTCTCCAGCGCATCGCCGATGCTGTTTTGGATCTGGAATCCCAGTACTCAGGGATGAGCGATACGCAGCTAAAAAACCAGACGGAGGAATTCAAGGAACGTCTGGCTCACGGCGAAGACCTAGACGATATTCTGCTGGAAGCCTTTGCCGTTGCCCGCGAAGCATCGTGGCGTGTACTTGGCCAAAAACACTATCCAGTACAGATTATGGGTGGTGCTGCTCTCCACTTTGGCAATGTTGCTGAGATGCGCACCGGTGAAGGTAAAACCCTGACCTGTGTACTCCCTGCATACCTCAACGCTCTGGAAGGCAAAGGCGTACACGTAGTTACTGTTAATGACTACCTGGCCAAGCGCGACGCCGAATGGATGGGTCGTGTACACCGTTTCTTGGGGCTAACCACCGATGTGATCCTTTCTGAAATGACCCCGGATATGCGACGCCGCGCATATAACGCCGACATCACCTATGGCACCAATAATGAATTTGGGTTCGATTACCTGCGCGACAATATGGCACGTTCAATCGACGAACTGGTGCAACGCGACCACAATTACGCCATCGTCGACGAAGTGGACTCTATTCTTATCGACGAAGCGCGTACCCCACTGATTATCTCCGGCCCCGCCGATGGTTCATCCGAATGGTACTCAGCATTCGCAATGATTGTGCCACGCATGACCCGTGATCTCCACTACGAAATCGATGAGCGTAAACGCACTATCGGCGTCAAAGAAAAAGGCGTGGAATATGTGGAGGATCAACTTGGCATAGATAATCTTTATGCGCCAGAACACTCACAGCTTGTGAGTTACCTGAACAACGCGATTAAAGCTAAAGAGCTGTTTTCCCGCGATAAAGACTATATTGTGCGCAATGGCGAAGTAATGATCGTTGACGAATTCACTGGCCGCGTTCTTCCTGGTCGCCGCTATAACGATGGCATGCACCAAGCTATCGAAGCGAAGGAAGGGGTGGAAATTAAAAACGAAAACCAGACACTGGCCACCATTACTTTGCAAAACTACTTCCGTCTGTACAAAAAACTCGCAGGTATGACCGGTACAGCCGAAACCGAAGCTTCCGAGCTGCACCAAATTTACAAACTTGATGTTGTGCCGATTCCAACTAATCGGCCAAACCAACGCGAAGACCTTACAGACTTGGTTTACAAAACCGAAGAAGCAAAATTCGCAGCCGTTGCCGACGATATCGCTGAGCGCTCCGCAGCTGGCCAACCAATCCTGGTAGGCACCACGTCTGTAGAACGCTCGGAGTATCTTTCCCAGCTCTTGCAGCGTCGTGGCATTAAGCATCACGTACTCAACGCCAAATACCACGACAAAGAAGCTGAAATCGTGGCGCAAGCCGGCTTGCCTGGGGCAGTGACTGTAGCCACCAATATGGCTGGTCGCGGTACCGACATCGTGCTTGGCGGAAACCCAGACATCCTTGCTGACCTTAACCTGCGTGCAAAAGGCCTCGACCCAGTGGAAACCCCTGAGGAGTACGAAGCAGCCTGGGATGAAGAAATCACCAAAATGAAAAAACGTTCCGCCGAACTTGCCGAAAAAGTTCGAGAGGCAGGTGGACTCTATGTGCTTGGCACGGAACGCCATGAATCACGCCGTATTGATAACCAGCTTCGTGGACGTTCTGGACGCCAAGGTGACCCAGGAACAACCCGTTTCTACCTTTCTATGCGCGACGAAATCATGGTCCGCTTCTCCGGTCAATCAATGGAAAATATGATGAATCGTCTGAATGTTCCAGACGATGTGCCGATTGAAGCAAAGATGGTCTCCAACGCCATTAAAGGTGCTCAAACCTCGGTGGAAAATCAGAACTTTGAAATGCGCAAAAATGTTCTGAAATATGACGAGGTAATGAACGAGCAGCGCAAGGTAATCTACCGGGAGCGACGCGAAATTCTTGATGGTCGCGACGTTGGCGAGCAAGTAAAAAACATGATCGATGAAACCATCGATGCATATATCGCAGGCGCAACAGAAACTGGTTATGTAGAAGACTGGGATTTGGATACCCTGTGGAACGCCCTCGAAGGCCTGTACGGGCCTTCTATGACCTGGCAAGACCTACTGAATGGCTCGGAATACGGCAGTCCTGGAGAACTCAGCGCAGACGACCTCCATGATGCCCTCACCAAAGACGCACACGAGCAATACGAAGCTCTTGAATCACAAGTTGCACTCATTGGTGGCGATAGCCAAATGCGAGCAATCGAGCGCATGGTAATCCTTAACGTGGTCGACCAAAAATGGCGCGAGCACCTTTACGAGATGGAATATCTCAAAGAAGGCATTGGTCTCCGTGCCATGGCACAGCGAGATCCACTGGTGGAATATCAAAAAGAAGGCGGTGACATGTTCAACGCCATGAAAGACGGCATCAAAGAAGAAACCGTTCGGGAACTCTTCTTGCTACGCAAACAATTCCTCACTCAAATGGAAGCTGCTGGCACTGCAGACGTGAATAATGACGGAAAAGTAGATGCTGAAGATCTAGGCAACGTGCGCCCACGCAACCCACGCGACCTACGATTCAGCGGCCCGGCCGAGGTATAACTACCAAACACACAAGCACCCTTGCCTTCCAACCTAAATAACCCTAAATAACAAAGCGTTGGATGGGAGGGTGCTTTGTGCTCTACCTTAGATTTCTTACACGCTGGCCAGCGCGTAATTTGGCGAGGCTGTGATGGGGAATTCCAAGGTGGGGTGTTGGTTTGGACGCGCCTGACGGGCTGGTCTTTAGGTGACTGGGCTTGTTTTATATGAGGGCTTCGGGCGGGTTGGCTGGTTTTCGGGGTGAGTTGGCTGGTTTTCCAGTGGTTTGGCTGGTTTCCTGGGGTTGGGCTGGTTTCCTGGGCCTTCGAGCCGCTTTCCCTGCGGTTTGATAGGCGCACCCTATCAAACTAGTGATGTTTTTATCCCGATTGTCGCAGATTCCATAAAAACAGCCGGAAAAATGGAATCTGTGACAGCCTCCGAATAGCAGCTCAGCCAGCGCCCAGCCAGCGCCCAAAAAGAACACCCAGCCCTAAGCAAATCCCAGCCCACCACAAGCACACAACCAAACCACCGGCCACAAAACTCACATTAATCACAGGGTGTCACAAGCCTCAGCCCCAAAGCCTGTACTTGTACAGCACAGCATCCGGGGAACATTTCAGAACCGGGGAGTATGTTGGCTCGTTCAAGATCACGGGTTTATGGGCAGGAAGTTTAGCTAAGGGCTTTCGGGCATTAGGTCCTACAAAATTAGGAAGTTTTCTGAAACACCCGGATTTTGTATCACGAGGCGAAAACGCCCAGCTCAAACACACTCGCCCCTTGAAGCAACAAGCTCCAGAACCCAACAAGCTCCAGAACCCAACAGGCTCCAGAACCCAACAGGCTCCAGAACCCAACAAGCTCCAGAACCCAACAGGCTTCACGCTTCTATAAAATCCGCAAGGCAGCGAGTTTGAGTTTCCCAGAACTAGTGAATTGGATTTTCGCGGCATAAGCATAAGTTTTTCCGGCGAGTTGGCAGGCGCCGCTGATATTAAGCGTGGTTGGGTTTTGTTGGTGCGCGTGCATTGATGTGATGGTGGCGGGGCCTCGCTGTTGGTAGCGTCGGCGTGCTGTGATGTGCCGCAGTACAGAGGGATGGTAGCGCTCGTTGGTCAGTATATTGATGGGTTTGATGCCGGTGGCTACTTCGAGTGCGGTGTTGATGATGTGGTGGACTGCGTGTTGGTTGAGCAAGCGCGCCTTTGCAGGTTTTTGCGGTGTTTTCTTTTCTGGTGTTGTTTGAAGTGTTGGCTGTTGTGGGGTGGGTTTCCAGGTTTTTAGGTGGTTGAATCCTGGTATTGGTGTGAGCATTGTTTGGTTTTCCCCCGGGATTTTGGTGTTTTATATTGCGCACGGTGACTTTTGTGGGCTTTCGGGATAGTTTTACTATGTCATGTTTTTGTGCGGGCATGCGTGTGTGCTGGTGTATGCGGGTGCATGTTTTTTAGTGTTGTAGCGCTGTTTTTGTAAAGGAGTTCGAAGAGCGTGCGTGGTTTGATTGTGGAGTATGTTGGCGTGCTTGATGGTTCGGATGAGGATCAGCGCAGGTGGCGGCAGCTATTGGCGGCGGCGAAGGCGCACGGTGTTGGCACGGTGATTCTTTCGAATGAGGAAGATCCAGAGAAGGTGCAGGCTATGCAGGCATTGCATGCCGATGGGGTGGTTGATGCTGTTGTACTGGCTAAGGATACTGGTCTGGTAAAGCCAGATTTGGAGTCGTTTCAGTTTGCGGCGGATGTTGTGGAGTTGGATCGCCGGGATTGTGTGCTTGTAGATTCGGAGATTCTGAATGTTCGTGCCGCTGTTGATAGTGGTTTGATTGGGGTGTATTACCAGCAGTTTGATAGGGCTGTTGTGGAGATTATGGGGTTGTTTGGTATCGAGGGCGAGTTCTAGTGAGGGTATATATTCCGGCGACATTCCCTATGTTGGGTGAGTTGCATGATGCAGGGGTGTTAAATGTACGTTCGGGGTGGGGGTTTGCGGTTACCCCCGCTTTGCGTGATTTTTATATTTCTGGGGATGAGGATGAGATCGCGCATTCCGCATTTGATGATGCCGCGCGGGCGTCGATTAGGTTATTGCAGATTGGCGTGGATGCTTTTCCGCACAGGCGTGTGGTTGTGTCGGTGGAAGTTCCGGATGCTCAGGTCGTTTTGGAGCCGGAGATGGGGGAGTCGGTAGTTAAGCTTTCACCTGCTCAGATTGGCCTGGATCAGGTTGCGGCTATACATGTTGATATTGAAGAGAACGAGGCGGCTACTGCGCGCGCAATCGAACTTATCGACGCCGCGGACCTCGGGGATGAGGACGCAGAGCTTCAGGTTGGCGACGCATTAGATAACCTTATGGCTTGGTACGACCCAATTGAGTTGCCGCTGTTGGTTGCTTTGTTCTAACCGATGCTTAGTGCGTTTATTTACAAATTAACCTACGTGTGCGTAAGCTACGGTATCGTAAATTTCGTACATGATAGGAGCCTTACGTGGCACCAGCCCTCCCACGCGACGGCTTGAGAACCCTTCGGGGTGTACTTCGTCGTTTTACGAGCCCGCTTTTGCCGGACGACTACACCCAACTAATTAATCCGCTATGGTCGGCCCGTGAATTGCGCGGTCGAATCGAACATGTGGAGCGCCCAACTCCGGATACTGTTAGCTTGAGTATTCGCTGTGGATGGGGTGTTCCTGTTGACTTTCATGCAGGGCAATATATTGGCATTGGCGTGCCTATCGACGGCCGCTACACCTGGCGTAGCTATTCGCTTACCTGTGCGCCACAACCACAGGGTGACGTACTTACGGTGACAGTTCGTGCCGTCGAGCGCGGTAAACTTTCCAACCATCTTGTCGGTACTGCAACTCCTGGAATGATGGTACGACTTGCGGCGCCAGCGGGGGATTTTCATTTAACAGATCCCGTTCCGGAGAAGCTCTTGTTTATTTCCGCGGGGACCGGAATCACCCCAATTATTGGAATGCTGCGTACTTTGGTTGACCGTAACCAGTTGGGGGATGTGGTACTCGTGCATTCGGTACGGCATCGCAATAGTGTGTTATTTAAAGAAGTTCTAGATGCACTACCTATTCCCGTACATTTGCAGGTAACCAGTGAACAGGGACGTCTTAGTATTGCGGACATTCAAGCATTAGTACCGGATGTTGATGAGCGAGAGATCTATGCTTGCGGACCTGCGGAGATGCTTGATGCACTGGAAGCCCAGTGGCCTGATATTCGGACAGAGCGGTTTACGTTAGATCGTGCGTCTGATGCCACGGGTGGTGTTGTGCGTTTTGGTGATCGCGCTGAGATCAAAGTAGACGGTGCGACCACAATTCTGGAAGCCGGGGAATCCGCTGGAGTGCAGCTGCCATTTGGATGCCGGATGGGGATATGCCAGACGTGTGTTCGTCCATTGGAAGATGGACATGCACACGATCTTCGTACCGGAGAAACCCATAGCCCAGGAGCGCGTATCCGCACATGCGTTTGTGTGGCTGCAGGGGATGTTCGAATTAGTCTTTAGGAGGAAACAATGGCAATTGATAATATTCGCGCATATTCGCATTTAACAGATGAAGACATTGAGGAAATCGGCCGTAGGCTGGATGCCATTAAAGAAGAAGTCGAATCTTCACTTGGCGAGCGGGATGTCGCATATATTAAGAACCTTATTCGGTTTCAGCGAGGTCTTGAAGTGGCAGGCAGAGCTACACTGCTTTTTAGCCATAAGAAAGCCTGTTTCTGGGCTGGAAGCGGTATGCTCGCGCTTTCGAAAATTCTTGAAAACATGGAAATTGGCCACAATGTGATTCACGGTCAGTGGGACTGGATGAATGATCCAGAGATCCATTCAACGACGTGGGAATGGGATATGACATGTCCTAGTTCCCAGTGGATGCACTCCCATAATTTCGTCCACCATAAGTACACCAATATTATTGGCATGGACAACGATGTCGGATACGGGATTTTGCGTGTAACCCGCGATCGGAAGTGGACTCCTGCTCACGCCTTCCAACCAGTTACAAATGTTGTCCTAGCTTCCCTTTTTCAGTGGGCAATCGCCTTCTATGATGTGGAACTTGGCCGCTATTTTGCCGGTAAACAAACATGGGAGGAAACCGCGCCGCGATTCTGGGAAGCAGTACGGAAATCCGGCAATCAGGTATTGAAAGATTACGTACTTTTCCCAGCACTGACTGGCCCGAATTATCTGAATACTGTCAAAGCAAATGCCGCCGCAAACTGGATCCGTAGTGTATGGGCATATGCGGTAATTTTCTGTGGTCACTTCCCAGATGAAGCAGAAACATTTACTAAGGAGCAGTTCCATACCGAAACTCATGCAGAGTGGTATTTGCGTCAAATGCTGGGTTCTGCAAACTTTAAGGGTGGAAAACTACTGACCATTCTTTCTGGCAATTTGAATTATCAGATCGAGCATCATCTATATCCTGATATGCCTTCAAACCGGTTGGCGGAAATTGGCAAAAAGGTGCAAGCTCTTGCTGAGGAATTTGATCTCCCATACAACATCGATTCGTTCCCCAAGCAGTTTTTAAAGGTGCAACGGACACTCTTAAAGCTGACATTGCCAAATCATTTCTTAGTAGCATCCCCACACAATGCACCGGAAGTACGTTCGAATCGGGCGTTTACGGACCATCCTGAGGTGGAGTCGCAGCTTCATATCGGTGTAGACGAGTTTGGTAAGCGCCGTGGCCTTAAGCCAGGGTTACAGCTTTTGAAGTCGATCCGCCCTGGCGTACAGGACGTCGTAAATTCCTATCTTGGTCGACGTAAAAAGGTTGCGCAAAGCATAACAGCCTGAGCTGCCAATAAGCTTTCCGTAAGTTCTGTGTATGCCCTCACCTGCAGGTTTTACATTTTTTAATGAAAAGTACCGTTTGGGGGTAGATAATCTGAGGTCCTTGTAGGAGAAGTGTCAGCATGGCATATTGAGGACTTTAGGGGCGATAGAATGGCCCATGGATTACGGAAGGCAGCACTCATGATGCAGTTGAAAATGGGCGCGAGGGCGGTGGCCACCGCCTTAGGGGTCATCGCACTGATGTTCGCGCTCGTTGTTCCTTTGGCACATGCCGGGGAACCTGTACGTGTTGAAGTAAACTCGACGCGCGCGGTGAAATCTGATGCAAATGGAAAAGAACATCTCGAGGGGGAGCAAGCGCAAATATCGGTAGATGACGTCGTTCGTGTCACTATTGGTTTCACTGCTTTAGAGGCCTCCACGATTCGGCAAGGCGATACGATAACCGTAAATATCCCGCCGGAATTTGAGGCCTATGCGCAACAAGATTTCGATCTTCACTTTCATGCCTACGAAGGGGAACCGGTAGGCCGTTGTACTCCTACTGCGCAAGCGATTACTTGCACATTCAATGATGACCTAGAGCAGCGTGCTCGTTTAGCTGAAGACCGTGCACCGGGAGAACTATGGTTTCTAGCAAAAGCAAAAGAAGCCTCCAAAAACACTGAATTTGATTTCTCCGTCAACTCCGTTCCTGCATTGGTTCAGATTCCACTCGGTATTGCTGGTCAACTACGCGCATACGAACCTCAGGTATTTGATAAAGTAAGCACTCCGATCGAGGATTCTCATACGGAAATTCCATGGAGCGTACGATTTCATGGTGAGGATATTGCCAATAAACTCGGTGTCACATTCGATGGTGTTACTCCGCAAACAATTGAGTTTGAGGATAAACTCGGAGACGCATTTCAAGAATTTCCAGTAGGCGAGCAGCATGAACGAATTTTGCGAAATTGGGCGCTTGTAGAGTCTATCTCGGCAACATCCACGGAATCTCGAGGCTTGGCAAAACCAGGAAATTCCCTTGCAGATGGTTTCGAAATGCAGGTGGAATTTACTCCAGAAGGAAGCGCGCGGATCCGGCTTACTGGACCATTCCGTCCTGATGCTAATTACTTGATTGGTCTCCGTACACCACTGCGTTCGGAATTCAGAGGACATGCTTGTGGTCGGGAGTACCATAATTCAATTTCACTTCTTGGCGGATCTGGTGAAACGGTTATGGGGTCGGTGCATTGTGGTGAACGTGCCAATGGAAAGATAACGCTGGCACCAGGGTTTGGTGGCATTCACGTGGTGAAACAATTCCAGAACCCAGAAAACGTTGCTGCTGACCGATTTATTAATGCTGATTACGTTATTAAAGTGAAATACACGTTTCCAAATGGAGCACGCGCCGGTGATTTTCGGCTCAATGGCGGAGAATATACTGCGCCGGGAACTTTAAATAATGAACACACTGGTGGTGAGGCTGAAATCGCTTTGAAGTCTGTCGGCGGTGGCGAACTGAAAGGTGAACTCGAGGGCCAATTGCCAAAAGGAACATCTGTAGTACTTACAGAATTACTGCCGCGGGTCGAGGGCATGGTTTGGAAAGTGCCAGAGTTCCATCCCAGTAATACCTTTATAATTCAGGATCTTACGTCCACCGAGATCATTCTAAAAAACACGATCGAAAAAGTAACGAGCGAAAAAGCACCGGTGAAAATACTAAAAAAGATCTCCGGAGCCCCAGTAAATGCGCCGACTGGATTTGATTTCTTAGTGCAGTGTGAAGGCGAAGCTGACCGTCAGGTTCGTGTGGAAGTAAATAAAGAAACTGGAATAGGCAATATTGAGGTTGGCAAAGAATGTACTGTAACGGAGCAGGATTCCACGCCGCCAGCCGGATATATTTTACAAAAACCTGATCCGCAAAAGTTCATTATTCCAAATAATGGCCATACCTTTACGTTTGTAAATACCTATGTACAGGATTATGGGCCTTCCGGGACGTTTACATTAGTGAAGCGGGTAGAAGCTGAACCAGGTATTTTGGTGCCAAGTACATTTGATTTTTCGTATCGGTGTGAAAAAGAAGGCACAACTGATGTATTTGCCGATAAGTTAAAAGATGTTGTGCCAAATACCCCGCGAGAATCAGCGAAAATTCCGGAAGGTTTTACTTGCACGGTTACGGAATTAAATGCAGATATTCCTGAAGCAATATTGGAAATACAAAACCCTGGCAAAGTTCGGATCGGTGAACAGATCACGATTACTAATGTGTATTCGCGGATAATTCCGCAGGCTGGCACCTTTACATTGAAAAAGATTGTCCAGGCTGAACCGAATATCAAGGTCCCACAGGAATTCCAGTTTGATTATCGTTGCACAAAGTCGGGATCACCGGATATTACAGGCACTATCGAACATGTGCAGGCTGGCACAGCCGTAATATCTGGCGAAGTTCCAGAGGGCTATACCTGTAGTGTGAATGAACGGGAAGCCAAGGTTGATGGTTTGGACTGGAATGTGGCGGTGTCTGGTCCAGTATCGGCGGGGCAGGTGGTTACGGTGACTAATTCGTATTCGCGCTCAGATACGCCGCCAGTATCATCGAGTTCGAATTTGCCTTGGTGGCTACTAGGTATCCCTCTTTTGGGTGGGTTAGCTTCTGGTGGCGCTCCTCAGGAAAGTGTTGCAGCGCCAAGCGGTACTGCAATGCCGTCGAATCAGGGCGTCGAAAAGCCAGTGCAACATGCGGAAACAGTGCGAAAGCCGAGTGTGCTGGCAAATACCGGGGCGTCGGTATTTGGTGTGATTGCGTTTGCGGTGATCGCTGTGGTGATTGGTATCTTCTTGGTGCGCCGTAAGAAGAAGTAGGGAGTTTGCTAACGACGTCCTTTAAGGTCCGGGCAATGCATGAAGCTCGGGCCTTTGCCGTGTTTAGCTGGTACGGAACCCCGGCAGAAAGGCAGGCAGCGTGTCAGCTAGTTTTAAACTCACCAGTGAATCGCAGATGACAGCCTACGGTGTGCGTGTGTTTAGAATTCAAGCACTGGAAAACCTACCATTGCACGGCGTTCGCAAAGGGGAGCGCGGCGGCTGGGTCAGCTCGGCAACAACATCACGCGGCAAGCCCCGCCTTTCCGGACAGGCATGGCTTGGAAATGAGGCGATGCTTATCGACGACGCGCGCGTCAGCAATACCGCCATTGTTTCCGGCCATGCTGTGGTCCGGGGAACAGCCCGAATTCGAGGACATGCTCGGGTATTTGGCCAAGCCAGAGTTTCCGGAAATGCTAGAGTGTCCGGCTATGCTCAAGTAAGTGGGGACGCCAATGTATATGAATGCGCACACATTACTGGACATGCACAAATCACCGAATCCGCAATTATTGGCGGGCGTGCGCTGGTAACCGGAATGGCACGAATATTCGGGCAAGCAAGCATTATTGATCGCAGCCAAATCCTCGGACGAAGTGCAGTGGGAGATATGGTTTCGGTTTCTGGTCGCGCCAAGGTCGAGGACGTGGAAGCCCACGGGGAAGTGCATATTTGCGAAAACGCCCATGTATTTGGGGGAGCGCATATTCCACCGATTGGATATATCGGTGGTGCAGCAAATATTAGCCATACCTCGCATTGTCTTATGGTTTCGCCATTTGGCCCGCAAGGCGACACCCTGATGGTGCTACGCCAGTACGATAACTCTCCGGAAATTACGCTTGGTTATTGGCGGTTTAGGAAATGGAAAGAATTTAAGTGCGAAGTAATGAGCTGGGAGAACCAACACATTTGGAAACCCTGGCTTACGGTTATTCGTTCCACTATTAAATCTTGGTCCGAAACCCGAGAATCTTCACACATTGGTTTGAGCTATGAGCTAACAAACCTGCGGAAAGTAGTGGGACTTTCGCCGGAAGTGCTTTTTCGTATTCGTGCCACCCGCGATATCCCTGAACAAGGTGTCCGTAAAGGTGACCTCGGCGGATGGGTACAAAGCGGCTTTACTAGCAGCGGCGAACCACGAATTTCCGGAACCGCCTGGCTGCACGACAATGCCGAACTTCGTGCAGACGCGTTAATAAAAGACAACGCCCGCGTGGCTGGTCACGTAATCCTGGATGATTCCGTAATCGTCGATGGAAACGCCCACATTTGCGACGCCGCCGAAATCGTTGGGCGATGCCGAATAACAGGCAATGCAAAAATTCAGGATAATGCCTGCCTTGCCGACGACGTGTTTGTAAGCGGAGAAGCCTTCGTTGGGGGAAATGCATGGTTAAGCGGCAGCATTAGCCTTTTTGATAATGCGAAAGTTACATCCAATTCCGTAATACGCGGCGACGCCTGGATCGCACAAGGGGCCGAAATTACCGAGGCTGAGCATGTGAAATCATTCGAAAATATTGGCCCTGGGAGGAATGTCACGCTATATCGGAGCGACGATGGAACCCTCCGGATAGTTGAAGACGAATGGGAATTGCAATCCTGGTCAATTACGGATTTTGAAAAAGAAATTACCCGCCGTAATTGGGATGATCCAGTATGGCTAGCTGAATACCGAAATGTATTGCGAATTGCCCATCTCCTTTCTGGGAGATGGGCATAAAAGTGGGTGAGTTTTTGGTGCTCAGGGCCTAGATTAAATATTCGGTTGGGAAATTGCCGAATGTAATGATGTAGAGGAATAGTGCGGCTGCGAAACTCAACCAGATTGTAAAAATGGGTGAAAACGCCGCAAAGAACGCAAGAATTCCTAGCCAAGAATTACGCGCAATAGCAGCAAATATGCCCGCTAGGATTCCAATTGGGATGGTGATTTGATAGTAGACACCTATGCCTTGGGGATACACACCTGGGAACAGGTATGGAAAGGCAATGGCGAATATTGAAATGAGTATTGAAACCCACCCCGCCCAGTTGAGTTTCTTGCACTTCTGGAAAATACTCATACTATTCGCCTTTGCTATGTTGATGAATTGCACGGGCTCATGTTGGGATTAGCTGAGATCTCAATGCCAGTGGGCATAGCGTGGGGTAAACAACCAATCTTCGGGTGAGATGTGTCCGAAAGTAATGAGTTGGACGAATAGTCCGACGATTGTTAAAAGGAATACGCCTACGAATGGTGCGGCAATGGCAACACAGCCCAACATTGCAAGAAATGGGTTTCGGCCAATAATTGCGAGCACAATCGCTATGATTCCGAGCGGGATGGAGAAAAGGAAATAATCTAACAGCCCATTAGGGAAAAGGCTCATAAAAAGGTATGGGAAAACGATTGTGCCTAATGAAATAAGAAGTGATGCCCATTCGGCCCATTTCAGTTTCTTCATCCTGCTCATATAAATCACCTCTGGTTATGCAAAAGGATTGCAGGGAGCGGTACTGAAATATGTAGCGATTGCTACAGCTTTGGCTTTTTCAGCTGCTCCACTAAAACGACTGGTTCGGATAGCCTGAACAAGCTCACGGTCACAAGAACATGCAAAATATCCACGATTGCCATAGCAACGATCGTGTGTTTGACAAAGCCTATCAAGGGTGTCAATAGGTGCGCCTGGGCCACTATGTCCAGGACCGCACCAGTTGCCATGAATCGGGATACCTAGTTCTTGGGTAAATTCCGAGTTCTTTTCATGGTATTCGGCGATTTTATTGAATTCTTCACCAGTGCTTATCAAATATTCTGAGGCATTGTCTTGTTTTGCTTTAGCGGAATTAAATCGAGGCTGACCATTCGATTCCTGCACAATGTACTGCCTGAGAGTGGCGGCAGCAGTGTCAATATCGGTATCTTCGGTGACGTCAGATGCCGGAATGGGAGCAGTATCGAACTCAGTGATGTTCGCATCGTTGGTTTTGGGTTCAGTTACGGCAGTGACCTCGGATTCATCCGTTTCTTGGGCGGATGTGATTGGTATTGATACGAGCGCTGCAAAGATCATGCAGCAGGTCGATAGTGAAAGAGTAAGTTTTTTGATCACAATTAACTCCTATTCTTTATGATCAAAAACTAAATAAAATCCAACAGTACACCACTGTATAAGTTCCTAAAACGCCTTAAAGGGGCTAAGTGGGCAGTGAATTAAAAAATAAAACCAATTATTGTTACGGAATCGATTTTATCATTGGGTTTATTCTAAAATAACAAATTATTACAGGATTATTTCAGTTTCATTGCGCTACACATTTTTGGGTGCGCAAGATATCGTGTATTGCGAAACTCAATCAGAGGATAAAGACAGGTAAGAATTACTAATTTCCTGAAACGTCAGTGACTAGCTCTACCTGGGTGCTGGACGTGTTGGTGTGGGTTCGCCAGTCCATGCTGCGGATGTAAAGGGCTGGACGCGTTGTTCCTTATTTGTAATTAGACCCCAAATTCGTACGGCGAGGGCCGCAGCAACCACTGCAACAAACATTGGGAGATAACCTTGTGCCTGCATATCGGTGAATTCAATCGCAGCTATCATTCCAAACATTGGGGCAGCCATTGTGGTGGATAGAAATGCGGCGGCGCCCATAAGTGCGCAGGCACCTAACGGGACTTGTGGGAAGAGTGGGTCGATTGCTGTACCAATAATTGCGCCGATAATTGCCCCTAATGAAAACGCTGGGGTAAGGGTTCCTCCAACGGTCCCTACACGGAAACATACAAGCACCATAAGTACTCGTGCCACACCTAAAATAAGCAGTGTTACTAGCGGTAAACCTATGGTAAAAATCGTGTCGGCTGCCCAGCGCCCATTCGCGCTGACTCCTGGAATAAAGTAGGCGGTGGCAGCAACTGCAATGAATGCCAGGGGCATTTGCCAGAGTATTTTCCAATCTAAGGGGCGTGCTGCGGCGGCTGCACGTGCTGCAATACCAAACCAGTGCCCTGCCATTCCGGCAATAAATCCTACGATGATTGCGGCAATAACATTGTGGAAGTCTTCAGTAAGAGGAACTGTGTGGTAGATCGGGTGTGGATCTATAAAAAGACCTGTGGTTGCCACTGCCGTTGCGGAGGTAAGCATGGCGGTGACTACGGTTCGGGTAGACATTTCTACAAGCAACAATTCAAGGGTGAATAGTGCTCCGGCGAGAGGGAGATGGAAAGAGGCAGCAAGGCCTGCACCTGCGGCTGAGGCAACCACAATGCGCCGGGAATGAATATCCAAGTGAAACCATGAACTTATGCTGGCGGCGGAAAGTCCTCCGGCCAATCGGGGCGCGTTTTCTCGGCCTACAGGTGCGCCGGCGGCCACGGAAGTGACTTGGATAAATACGCTTAGTAGGGTTTCCAAAGTAGGCATTGGCCGGCCGCGCATTGCGCCGGGTACGGAAACCATGGGGCGTCCGAATTTTCCGAGTAGGTACCATGCCCAGGAGTTAATGATCCCCAGGAATATCAGGGTTATGGCGAGCCGAGTGGGGGATACCGCAGATCCTGGGTCGAGTGTATGTAAATGATCAGTGCCGTAGACAAGGCGTTCGGTAATTACTATGGCGTAGTTTAGGGCAGCAACGAGTAATCCGGTGACTACACCAGCAAGGACAGAAATAAGGGCAAGTCGGTTTAGCGGGGTTTCTGTCATGGGGCCGCGTTGGAGCGCTGGTAATGCTGGAGGCTCTGGTGTGACGCGGTCGTGGTGGGCGTCGATAAGCTTGCGTTCGCTAAGGCCTTGGCCGGAGCTGTCGTGGCTGCGTGAATGTCCGCTACCTACCCACCAGCCCATGATTACTCCCAGTCCTCATTGGTATTTAAGGCGGTGAGCAAGGTGCGTACGGCGGTGGCGCGCCGGGCGGATGTTCCGGTGAGGGTATCTAGGCCGCAACCGGGGTCATCTATATGATTGCAGCCTCGATCACAGGTTTGTACTGCGGCAGCAAGATCATCGAACACATTAATGATTGTATCTGGTTCGATATGTGCCAGGCCGAATGAACGAATGCCTGGGGTATCAATAATCCAGCCGCCATGCGGCAGCCTAAGTGCAACTGATTGTGTTGAGGTGTGGCGGCCTTTTCCTACTCCGGAAACTTCGCCAGTGGCACGCTCTGCATCTGGTACAAGCCTATTGACCAGCGTTGATTTGCCTACACCGGAGTGTCCAATAAGAGCTGTAATATGTCCTTCTACAACTTTTTCGATGTTCTGGAGGGGGTCCTTGATCCCGCAAATCACCACAGGAACATCGAGGTCTGCGAATTCAGATGCGAATTCGGCAGGGTCCCCCAAATCGGATTTAGTCAAACAAATAATTGGTTTTACCCCTCCGGCAAATGCGGCAATGAGTGCGCGTTCTACAAAACCGGATCTTGGGGGAGGGTCGGCTACCGCGGAGACAATAAGCAATTGTTCCGCATTGCCCACAACAATGCGTTCATAGGGATCTGTGTCATCTGCTGTCCGCCTAAGAACACTTGTTCGTTCTTCGAGTCTAACTATACGGGCAAGGGTGCCTGGCTTTCCGGAAGTATCACCGACAACCGCTACACGATCCCCAACCACAATGGGGGTTCGGCCCAGTTCACGTGCGCGCATACACACTACTGGATGTTCCTCGCCATCAAGGACTACTCCCCAGCGGCCTCGGTCTTTGGTTATAACCATGCCTACTTTCGCATTTTCGTGCGAAGGTCTGTCTTTGGTGCGGGGGCGGGAACCTTTTCCAGGTCGGATACGGACATCGGATTCATCCCAGGATCGCCTAGCCACTCGTCATAGCCTCCCACATAGCTGCAAATCCAGGCAGCGTTTTCGCGGTTGTTGCAATATTTTCTACCTTTACACCAGGAATAGTAAGTCCAATAATCGCCCCAGCTGTTGCCATTCGATGATCAGCGTAGCTGCGCCAAATACCGCCACGAAGTGGTGCGGGTTCAATATGTAGGCCGTCTGGAAGTTCCGTACATAATCCGCCCAGATTATTAATTTCTGCGGCGAGGGCAGCCAATCGGTCTGTTTCATGCCCGCGTAGATGTGCGATTCCGCGAAGTGTAGATGGGCTTTGCGCAAGTGCGGCCAGGGCCGCGATTGTGGGGGTGAGTTCGCCAATATCGGAGAGATCTAAATCTACGCCGTGTAATGCAGTGTTTGGTCCGGTAACAGCAAGTACACCGTAGTTATAGGAAACGGTACAGCCCATAGTTGCGAGGATATCTCGCATGGCGTCCCCCGGTTGAGTTGTTGTTTCCGGCCAGTGTGGGATGCGCATTGTCCCGCCCGTTGCGGCTGCGGCTGCTAGGAATGGGGTGGCATTGGAAAGATCCGGCTCAATATGCCATGTTCGTCCGGCGATCGTTCCGGGGGCTACTGTCCAAACTGTGTTGTCGCTTGTGCGTGTGGTTACTCCGGCGAGCCGCAGCATATCCAGCGTCATATCTATGTGTGGCGTGCTAGGGACTTTCGCGCCCCTATGGCGCACCGTCAATCCGTTCGGATATCGCGCACCAGCAAGTAGCAATCCCGAAACAAATTGCGAAGATGCCGAAGCGTCAATAGTGACCTCATTGCCGGTAATTGTTCCGCCAACCAGGGAAAACGGCAGGGATTCGCCCGTAATTTCTATTCCTAAATCACGGAGAGCATTGAGCATAGTGTGCATTGGTCGGCTTCGGGCTTGCTCGTCACCGTCGAATTCAACGATTCCAGAGGCTAAGGCTGCCAGCGGCGGTACAAACCGCATAACTGTTCCCGCTAGCCCGCATTCAACGCGCCCGCCACGCAGCTCACGTGGAGAAATCCGTACTGTTGTTCCATTGATGTCCACATTGGCGCCGAGTGCTGCAATCGCATCCATCATAAGGTCGGTGTCACGGCTGCGGAGGGCACCAACCAAGGTTGAAGGGGTGTCGGCAAGCGCCGCAAGGATGAGCGCTCGATTAGTAATTGATTTCGAACCCGGCACCTCCTGCGTCCACGAAATAGGCCCGGCTGGCGTAGGCGCCTCCCATAATGGCGCGGCGGCGGCTGTTAGATCACTCACATAGACCATGATAGAGGTTATGTGCGGACGCTTTGTTCTCTTTACCACCTCCGAAACGCTTCTCGACGCCGCGACCACCCTGCTTGGCCGTCCAGTAGCTGCCCCACATGGCACACCTGCTCCGCGCTACAACATTGCCCCCACGCACACCATTGCAATTATTAACGAGACTCTCCAGCCTGCACGATGGGGCTTCAGTGGTCGCACCACACTCTTTAATGCGCGAGCTGAAACCCTCGCTGAAAAACCATCATTTGCCTGGGCATTTCGTAATTCACGAATCCTTATCCCCATGGACGGCTACTACGAATGGCACGGCGGCATCCCGTACTATGTTTCCACTCATCAACTTCTATGGACCGCCGGACTGTACCGGAATGGTGAAGCCACTATGGTCACAACCGCGGCGCCTCCTGCCTTGGAATGGCTTCACCATCGGGCTCCGCTGTTACTTGCCCCAGAGCAAGCGAACACGTGGCTGAATGAGCCAACAATCGAAACTATGCAACCTACGAGCATCCAACTTCAAGCCCGACCCGCAAATAGTGCCGTAGGCAATGTGGCAAATGATTACCCAGAACTCCTACAATCCAATTCTTTATTCTAGGCTTGCAATTCCCCGAACCGTGCATGAGTCACCACAGCTAGATCTTCTGGCGATATCGCAATATCCAATCCACGCTTACCGCCAGAAACAAATACTTCCGCAAATTCCAACGCCGAAACATCGATTACCGTAGGCAAGGCACGCTTTTGGCCAATTGGTGAAATACCACCAGGAATATAGCCAGAAGATCGCTGCGCATCACTGGGTTGCGCCATAACCACTTTTGAAACCCCAAAAGCCGCCGCCGCTTTTTTGAGACTTAACGAACCTGAAACGGGGATCACCGCCACTGCTAAGTCCCGCTTGGGACCCTTCGCAGCTGTGAGATCAATCACTAGTGTTTTAAAAACTTGATTGGAACTGATTTTCAATTGAAGCCCCAGCTCATTGGCTGCATGAGCGCCATAATCCCCTTCGCCAGCGGCAAAGCTGTAAACCTTATGGGGTACCGCGGCGTCGACAAGCACTTGGAGAGCCGCAGTGGCCGCCGCACGGGACTTCTTCTTTGCCATAAAACCACCATATACCCCCTAAAATCGAAACTCATGACGGAACAATCCTCCGCTCGGTTCGAAGCTGAAGCGCTGCCACTGCTCGACCAGCTCTACGGCGGTGCACTACGAATGACCCGCAACCCCGCCGACGCAGAAGACCTCGTGCAAGAAACCTATATGCGGGCATACCAAGCATTCGATAGCTTTCAGCCAGGCACCAACCTTAAAGCCTGGTTGTACCGCATTATGACCAACCTCTATATCAATTCCTACCGCAAAGCCCAACGCCAACCCTCGCAGCTACCGACCGAGGAAATCACAGATCACCAACTCCTGCAAACCTCCACACACCTATCAACAGGATTGGAATCCGCCGAAGTCGAAGCACTGAAACTGCTGCCAAACTCCCGAATCACCGAGGCGCTGAATGACCTCCCGGAAGACTACCGAATGGTCGTCTACTACGCAGATGTAGAAGGGCTCGCCTACAAAGAAATCGCCGAAATCATGGACACACCACTCGGCACCGTTATGAGCCGACTCCACCGTGGAAGAAAACAACTCCGCGCAATGTTGAAAGATGTGGCCCAGGAACACGGCATTGGGTTAGAACGCCCAAAAAGCCGGCAATAATCGGAAGGCAAAACAAACATGAAAGACGATCATGAATGCTTTTGCGGATGCGAAGACGCCTACCAAGCACTCTTCGAACTGCTAGACGGACATATGGAAGAAGCCGAAGCACAACGGCTCAAAGAAAAAGTCCTCGCATGCCCCGCTTGCTTCCAAGCGCTCGGGATTGAGCAGGAAGTACGTTCTCTAATGAAACGCTGTTGTGGAGTGCACGCACCAGTGCAACTTAGAGAACGAATCACCGTGGCTATTCGAATTGAACAGCGCCGAAGGTAAGGGCGGAGCTTTTGGTGTGGTGAAGGCTTAGGTGAGGTCTTGGCGTGGGGGGTGGGTGTGGGACCCAGAGGCTTTAGCTTCGTGCCTTCATTGTTGGTTGGTTGTGCACGATGTAAATCTGCCTCAGGCAGATTTAACGCCAGTTTTTTCTGACCTGCAGAAATAGTGCACAAAATATCGCCGATTGTTAAATCTGCCTTTTTGTGCCTTTGGAATGCGCGTAATACGTGGAATATGAGGCGCTGCGAATCTTGGTTCCGTGCAAGACCCCGGATGGATTCTCGGGGAACTCACAAACTTGAACTTCATGCTTCAATTTCGGTCGAGTTGGGTGCGATGTAAATCTGCCTGATATGCAAAAACCGCCACATCTATTAAAAGAGTGGCGGTTTATAGCTCCTGAGAAAATACTAGGAGTTTGGTCGTTTTCCGTGGTTTGCCTTGCCCTTGCGGCGGTCCTTGCGCTTACGGCCACGCTTGCTCATGTGTATCTCCTTGAAAAAGTTGGTGTAAAACTTCTCACCACTGTAGTCGGAACAAGGCGTGGGATGAAATTTTTAGACTGTCGCGCGGGTGCGGGTACGACCACGGTTCTTACGGCGCTTGAGTGCACGGCGTTCGTCTTCGCTCATGCCGCCCCAAACGCCAGCATCCTGGCCGGATTCCAAAGCCCATGCGAGGCATTGGGAAGTAACGGGGCAACGATTGCACACAACCTTAGCGGTTGCTATTTGTGCGAGTGCGGGGCCCGAGTTGCCGACCGGGAAGAAGAGCTCGGGGTCTTCATCGCGGCACACTGCCTTGTGGCGCCAATCCATGTTTGTTCTCCTTCTCGTGTCAGGTTGTTCTCAGCTTAAAATTACGCTGCATCAGTGATACTCGCAAGGCCTACTTATGTATCCTCTTGAGATCGGGTAAATCTTGGGGGGATGAAGACGCTGTAAGAGTCCGAAAATGGAATCGTATGACGTCTCCGGCTACTGCAAAATAATGGCACGCTACGAGTTTCTTGGCTAGAGTTTAGGTTGAAAATGTGACAGAACTCACGCAAGGGGGATGCAACCTACACTTAGATTGGGTGCTCTATTGTTGCCGAAAGTTATTTTGATCGTGCACAACCAATATGAAGTGACCTGTGGGAATCGCTTTGATTCGGGGGTGAGTGTGGTGTTTTCTGCTTCGTCAATTCGGAACAAGCTTGCAAGGGGGTACATGAGGGTGTGTTCTCTTAGGGTGATACTAAGGTTTTAAGTAGGTAGAGTCGTTAACTGTGACTAAATCGCAACATTTGCCGCCATTAACTGTGCAACGAGCTGGCTGGGTGAGCTTTGCTGAAGCTCTTGTGGGGATGGGCTTTGCGGTTTTTCTGCTATTTCACCAGGATATCGGCAGGATTTGGCAGGAAAATCCGGAGAGCCTTTACCTAATCTTCGCCACCCCGATTTTTTTGGTTATTGTGTTCGGTGCCGTGGGATTTGGTGGCTGGATGATGGCACGGGGTAGACGTTGGGGGCGTGGTCCTGTAGTGATGTGGAATATCTTTTTATTGCCGCTGGCTTATTACATTGCTACAGCTGGGCAATGGTATTTAGGTGTGCCGGTATTGCTGCTTGGAGTGTTTGGATTGAGTCAGTTGTTTAGTCGGTCGGCCGTAGCGTGGGCTACGGCCAACTATGAGGTTTAGCGTAGTCCGACTAACTGTTCGCCTCGCTTTTCCACAATGGTGTCCCCCACTAAGGCAAGTGAGACATGGCCATTGTGGGAGCCCCTATCTATGGGGATCGTGTATTCGATTTCACCGGTTTTCCAATCGGCTACAGCAATACCCTCTTTTGTGGGAAAGAGTAGGCGGTCTCCTACGGCGGTCCCAGTGCCGAGTGCGTTGTCAAAGCTGTGAGTAATACTGAGATCCTCAGGTTTAAACAAGTAAAGTCGGTTTCCGTCGAACCATGTCATATGGTGCGGTAAATCCGCCATATCGCGGGAGTCAGGTTGGGATGCCGGAGGAACCTCAAAAACTAGGGGATGCTCAGATACAAAGGACAGAATTCTTGGCGTTGGTTTTGCTACATAGACGGCGGCGCCAGTTTGTCCGATGGCTACGAGTTGGGCATCAGTCCCGGGGATGGCAATATCGCGGGTGATTTTCGGTTCGCGGGAGTCTTCGGGGACTCGTTTTTGGTAGCGTAGCATCGCTTCGGGGCAGGTTTCTACCACGGCTACAAGGTCTTTTCGGGTGCCAGCGCTTTGTATAGTGCAGTCTTCGTGGGGTTGGAGGTTTGGTTCGGCTTTAATGGGTTTATCGCCGTATTCTACGGTGCGTACTAGGTCGCTGCGCCAGAGTTCTAAGCGTTCATGGTTGTAGGTTCCCACGGCGTCGTGGGAGCTTATTGGCCAGACATCGGTGGGGGCTTCGGAGCTTCGGGTGGCGTGGTATTTGCCGGTGGTGGAGGAAAGTGCGGTGACGTCTCCGCAGCCTGCAGCATTGCGGTATGTGGCGACGATGGAATGGAATGAGGCTGCCAGGGAGCACACATCAAGGTTTCTGCTATAGCTCCAAAGAGTTTCACCCGTGGTGGGGTTGAGGCCGGTGACTTTGCCGCCGTCTGCGGTGGCGATCACGCCGTCGATAAGCACTGGGCGGACTCCACCCCAGGTGTCGGGGTGAGTCCAGGCTTCGCTGAGTTGCCGTGGTGGAGTGGATAAGGTTGGGGCGGCGGTAAATTCTTGCTCGGCGGGAGCATAAACAGTATGGCGTGCAGGGGCGTTATACCAAACAGTGCCGACGCCCAGGAACGTGCAGGTAACAATTGCGGCTGCGGCAATAAGATTTCGGTTCATCGACGCCGCCGGGAAGAGCTATGTGAAGACTTACGGGATGAAGCACGTGTTTTAGATACGCGGTGTGGTGCTCGAATAGCCCCAACGCCGCCAAAAACTTTGCGGGGTGGTCCGACATTGCCTGTTGCGGATTCGGGGATGTCTAGGGCTTGGAAAAGCTCAGGGGAGGTAGAAAACCACTGCGGCGGATGAGGTTGATCGAGCCCTAACTCAGTATTAATAATCTGCCATTTCGGCAGTTCATCAAAGCCCACCAACGTAACAGCGGTACCAGACTGTCCAGCCCGTCCAGTACGCCCAATGCGATGCACATAGGTCATTTCATCATCAGGGGTTTGATAATTAATCACATGCGTGACATCCGTAACATCGATGCCGCGTGCAGCAACATCGGTGGCAACCAAAATATCGATCGTGCCATCGCGGAACGCTGTTAAGGATTTTTCCCTGGCTACTTGGCCCATATCGCCATGAACTGCGCCAACGGTAAAGCCACACATTGCTAATTCCTCAGCCACTTGGGCTGCGGTTCGTTTTGTCCGAGTAAAAATAATGGTTCGTCCTCGTCCTTGAGCTTGAAGTACCCGAGCCGTAATCGCCGTTTTATCCATACGGTGTGCCTGAAAGACCACTTGACGCGTAGTGGAATGAGTCTGCCCAGCGTCTGGTTCCTCCGCACGAATGTGCATTGGCTTATCCAAAAAACTACGGGCCAATGTGAGAATAGGCCCAGGCATAGTAGCTGAAAACAGCATTGTTTGGTGTTTATGGGTAAGGGCTTTTAGTAATTTCTCAATATCGGGGAGGAAACCCAAATCAAGCATTTCATCAGCTTCATCTAGGACGAGAATGGCGACCTTATCTAGGGTAAGGTCGCCACGCTGATATAAATCAATGAGCCGACCAGGGGTGCCCACAACAATATCTGTGCCATTTCGAAGCGCTTTGATCTGTTCTTCATAAGGCCTGCCCCCATAAATGGTAAGGATTTTTAGCGGCAGATTTTTAGCTGCAAGGCCAAGATCTTCCCCGACTTGGATAGCGAGTTCGCGAGTAGGAACCACCACTAATGCGCGGGGTGTTCCATCTATTTCCTCAATATCTGCGGCGTCGAAAACGCGATCGAGTAGTGGGACGCCAAAGCCTAGGGTTTTGCCCATGCCTGTTCGCGCTTGGCCAATAATATCGCCTCCATCCAGCGCAACTGGCAGCGTGAGTTCCTGAATGGCAAATGTATTTATAATCCCTGCGGTAGCTAGTGCGTCCGTAATTTCGACAGCTACGCCGAGTTCCGCAAAGGTGGGGCCAATTGAAC
This sequence comes from Corynebacterium freiburgense, assembly GCF_030408815.1. Classification (NCBI taxonomy): domain Bacteria; kingdom Bacillati; phylum Actinomycetota; class Actinomycetes; order Mycobacteriales; family Corynebacteriaceae; genus Corynebacterium; species Corynebacterium freiburgense. The sequence goes on from NZ_CP047355.1 coordinate 667,786, forward strand.
TTGAGGTACCTTGAACTTGAGCAGACACGTCATTGATACTAGTTGTCTGGTGTCTATGATGGTGCAGGGCCCCAGATTCAGGGCGCGTCAGTGCACGGCTTTCTTGCCGGAAGCACATAGCATGAGTACTGCATAGGCAAACTATGAAAGCTTGAAGAGTCACCATTGAGGTTTACACACCTAAATGTGGGGTCTAGTTTTGAGATAGCTTTTATCCGCATATGCACACTTTCAAGAAAGAGTGGAGTTAATGGACATCAAAATTGGTTTTAGCGATAGCGCACGAGAACTCGTAGTGTCTTCCAATCAAACCCAAGACGAGGTAGTGCAATTGGTTAAAACCGCATTGGCAGATGATGCAGGTTCACTGCAACTCACCGATGACAAAGGCCGCCAGTATGTTGTGCGCAATAGTCGTATTGCGTATGTGGAGATTGGTACCACAACGCAACGTCAAGTCGGTTTTGCTGGATAACCATGTTTAGTGTTTCAAGCCATTGCTTTATATGGCTTGGAACATCCCGATGTATTCGCGGGAAAATTGCCCATTGTAACCCCATGGCAGATCATTTTGCAGGCTCGTTCAACGTTAAGGGAGTAAGCCATTTCTAGGCAGCGCCGCCCAGATGCGGAACCATTACTCGTGCGTTTTGCCCGTGAATTCGGGTGGCGTGCATATGCGATTCCAGTTTTGTTCGTTATTACCATTTGGGTGTTTGTAGACGTCCTTGTAGGCGCGAACACTGATGGGCAAACAACAACTACCGCAAATAAAACAGCAGCTACTTCGATTGTGACTTCGAGTCCACCTGGACGTGGTTCCGGCCCGAACCCGGCAAATACCCCAAAACCGCAGCTTGCAACGGGAGATCTTCCGGCGGGTGCACCGTATGCGGAGGCTGGCCTTGGTACTTTTCGGCTGGTAGGTAACCCTGGTGAGCAGGTGGGTCAAGGTTTGGAAAAAACCTATACATATGTGGTTGAAATTGAAGATGGTATTGATACCAGCACCTATGGCGGTGATGATAGTTTCGCGGCGTTGATAGACGCTACATTATCTAATCCAAAGGGTTGGATTGGGGACCCAAAGTTTGGTTTCCGTCATATTGGTCCAGATGAGGAACCGGACTTGCGTATTCAATTGGCATCTGCGGAAACAACCCACACGAACTGTGGTTTTGATATTAAGATGGAGACTAGTTGCTTCACCTCAGCAGGCAATCGTGTGATTTTAAATGAGTCTCGTTGGGTACGTGGCGCGATTCCCTTTGAAGGGGATTTAGGTTCGTACCGGCAGTATATGGTCAATCATGAGGTTGGGCATGGGATTGGTTTTTCCTCTCACCAGCCATGCGCGAAGGATGGTGAATTAGCACCAATTATGATGCAGCAGACGTTGAGTGTGAATAACTCCGAGTTACACGGGATTAACCCTGAGGAGGTCTATCCGGATGACAACGCAACCTGCTCCACAAACCCATGGCCGTTCCCTCACGCAGGCTAATTCTCGGCGCTATGCTCGCCATTTAGTGCTTCCCGGGGTTGGTGTTGAAGGGCAGCAAAAATTATTAAATGCTCGCGTATTGTGCGTAGGGGCCGGTGGGTTAGGCTCTCCAGTGATTCAGTATTTAGCCGCAGCCGGGGTGGGCACACTGGGGATTATCGACGGCGATGTGGTCGAGCTCTCCAATTTGCAGCGGCAGGTTATTCACTCTATGCCGGCACTTGGGCAAGTAAAAGCCGCTTCGGCTGCACAATGGGTGCATGCATTAAACCCGGATATTAAGGTTATTCCATATGAATATGATCTTAATGTCAGCAATATTCGGGAGATTCTTTCTGAATTTGATGTGGTGATTGATGGCACCGATAATTTTGCCACGCGATATTTAATTTCTGATTATTGCGCGGATTTAGAAATCCCGGTTGTATGGGGGTCGATTTATCAGTTTGAAGGTCAGATTTCCGTATTTGCCCAAGGCTTTACATTGCGTGATATTTATCCAGAGCCGCCGTCGCAAGCTGCTTCATGTGCAGAAGCTGGTGTATTTGGAGTATTACCAGGGGTAATTGGCACAATGATGGCCACGGAGACCATTAAATTTCTTACCGGTATTGGCGAGCCATTAATTGGGCGTATTGGAGTGTGGGACAGCCAAAAAGCCGAATTTCGAGTGTTAGGTTTTGAACGATCTCCGGAAAGTGAAGCGCTTCGCCATAGCGCTTTGGCAGCCGAAGTATGTGAGCCGGAGCCGCCAACAGGGGTGCGTACCCTTAGCATCGAGCAGTGGGGCGACCTTGTGGATTCTGGTATTACCTTGATTGATGTTCGGGAACCGCATGAATGGCGCGGTGGAGTGATTGGCGAACCTGTGTTTGCTCCATTATCTGCGCTGCGTAACCATGATTTTTCCAGTGTTGCACTACTTGACCGTAGGCAACCTGTCGCGGTGTATTGTGCGGCTGGCGCACGCTCTCGGGTAGCGGCAGTTCTGCTGGAAGAAGCAGGTTTTCTGGATGTCACTTCGCTCGAAGGTGGTATTACAGCTTGGTGGATGCGTGATTAAAATGTCCGCCATGAGTTTAATTCCCGAACGAGTTCGCAGTGCTTTCCATGTAGGCAATGGCCCAGCCGAAGTACTGGGACAAGAATGGGACTACGGTATCTTGGTGCAGCAAACCGTGCTAGCCCAGGTCGTGGACCCAGTGCAGGCTTCTTGGTCTGCTAAGGTGCGGGAAACAATTCACGCCGAGGGCGTCCGAATGGTCCGCCCGGTGCGTGCTACCGATGGACGGCTTGTGGTGAGCGGTTGGCGGGCATCTGCATACGCTGAAGGGCACAGTGCGCAACGCGTAGATGAGACCGTATGTGCGGCTCTACGGCTTGCAGACGCGCTTGCGGAGGTCCCTGTACCTGATTGTGCCGTTGCGAACGTTCGTGCGCCGTGGAGTGATAATGATCTTTTTGCGGTAGCAGATCGTGCAGCATGGTCGGCAAACCCCGCAGGTGTTCTGGAGTCTGGGCTCGATATTACGGCTACACCAAAGGAAGAACAGCTCGCGGCATTGCACCTGGCTGCTGAAATCACGCCGCATCTTACAGAGTTACATGCCCGCCGCCAGGTTGGTCACGCGGATATGCTAGCGACCACGTTGTATAAGGGTACGAATGTGCCGGTGGTTACGGATATTGTTCCCGTGTCACGCCCTCATGGGTATACCGCTGTCCAGGTAATGGTTGATGGGATGATTGCCGGTGCAGTGGATTATGGTGTGATTCGTAGGTTTGCTCATATACCGGATATTCCCCAATTGGTGCTTCGGGCAACATTGTATCGGCTATTTGTGCATACACTGCATCCGAGTGCAAAGCCGGAAACCCGAACCAATATGGAAAATCTAGTGAAATACTTAGTGCAAGGTTTTTAAAACGCTGGTAGTGCACCCCCATGCCGTGGGTGTTGTTTGGTGGGTCTGTCACACTGTAGGTCATGAGTACATTTGAGCCAGCCCACCGGTTTCGGGATATTCCGTTTCCTGAGGTACGTCTTATTGCAAGTAGTGCCGCGGAGATTCGTGAGCCTCATCCGGAGGCTGTGCGCATTGTGGATACTGGTGGTCGTTGGCGGGTTACTGGCCCTGCGGCTTCTGGGGTAAGCCGTATTGTTGTGGATACCGTGGTGGAGTGCGTACGCCGTGGGGTGCGGCCGTCGAAAATCGCGGTGATTGCGCATTCGAAGGAGACCGGGGCATCGTTGCGTGGTGATATTGCTGACCAGTGTGCGCATTTGGGATTTGCTTCGGAGGGTCCTGTTGTGCGCTCCGTGCACTCGTTTGCGTTTTCGATTATTCAAAAGGTCATGCATGATGCCAAGCTCATTACTGGCGCTGAGCAAGATGCGGTAATTCGCGAATTATTACTTGGACATATTGAACACGGTGGTGGCCCCTGGCCCACAGAAAACCGTGATGCATTAGGATTTGTGGGGTTTGCGCGGGGGCTGCGCGATTTTCTTTTGCGAGCGGTGGAGCGTGGTGTTTCACCGGAGGATTTGGAACGCTTAGGGCAAGAATATCAGCGGCCATTATGGTCGGCTGCGGGAACATTTCTTCGGGAATACGAACAGACGATGGAATTGGCTGGTATTCGGAGTTTTAATGCATCTGAGTTAGTCACTGCGGCTCTGGATACCTTGCAATTGCACCCGGAGGTTTTAGCGGATGTACACCGCCAACTCCAAGTAGTGATTATTGACGATGCCCAACATTTAGATCCTCGGGCGGCGGAACTTATTTCCACCGCGTACCAAGGCGCAAAGCTTGTGGTTTTGGCGGGGGACCCTGAGCAATCGGTATTCCGTTTCCGCGGTGCCAGACCTGATTTCCTTATGCGTACACCGGTTGATTATGAATTGCGGCTGCCTGAACCACTATTCCAACCGAATGTTCGTGCGGTAATTGCGGAACATCCTGGAACCCAAATCGCACTTGTCGCCGATACCCTTCGTCGCGCGCATTTATTCGATGGTGTGTCGTGGCGTGATCAGGCGGTGATTGTGCGTTCTGCTGGGCAGATTGGGGCGGTGCGCCGAGGGTTATTGGCGGCAGGGGTGCCAGTGCATATTGACCCCACAGACGTGGTGTTATCAGAGCAGCGAATTGTTGCAGCATTGATTTTGGCCGTGCACGCACTTTCAAGGGATCTCACCCATGAAGAGTTAGAAGAACTTGTGCTCGGCCCGGTTGGTGGGGCGGATCCGGTGACCCTGCGGAGATTATTACGAGGCTTGCGGCATGGGGAACTTGCCCTAGGCGGGCATCGGCGTGCATTGGATGTGCTTGCGGATGTGGTGTTGCCAACCCGCGAACCAGGGGATTTGGATGTATTGCAGCGGTTAACGGAGCGGGAACTTGCGGTGTTGGAGCGCATTCGTTCGGTGTTGGCCGCTGGTTACGAGGCCCGCAATGATTCCATTGAACAGGTGTTATGGGTGTTATGGGAGGCCACAGGGCTTTCGGATAGCTTTGCGGCACGGAGTTTGCGCGGCGGGCCGGGCGGTTCTCAGGCAGATAGAGATTTAGACGCCGTAATGTCGCTTTTCGACGCCGCGGGCGACTATATCGAGCGTTTCCCCCAGGCTTCACTAGCGAGCTTTATCCGGCACATTGAAGAACAACAATTACCCACTGGAAAACGAGACCGCCGTGGTGGTGAACCCGATGCGGTACAGCTTCTTACCGCTCACGCTACTGGTGGCAGGCACTGGCATACTGTTTGTGTTGTTGGTGTCCAGGAGGGAGTGTGGCCGTCTTTGGGGGAGACTGGCTCGCTTTTTGGGCAGGAGGAATTTATTGACCTCCTCGATGAGAATATTGATCCTAACCAACCAATTAGTCGAGCGGTGGAGCGCCTACGGGAAGAAGAGCGCCTATTCCATTTGGCTTGTTCTCGCGCAAAATACAACCTCCTGGTCAGTGCAGTAGCAAGCCCAGAATCAAATGAAGTTTTGGAGCCTTCGCGGTTTTTAGAAACACTTGGTGTAGAGGTCACTGCCATTGGTGATGCAGGTGAATCCGCATCAATGGACGAGCAGCACATTGGCAGGCTTTCAATTGCATCATTGATTGCGGAGCTGCGGCGCGTGGTGTGTGATGATGCGGAGCGCCCACGGCGGCGTCGACAAGCAGCCCGCCAATTAGCACGTTTAGCCGATGCTGGGATTTATGGTGCCCGCCCGGAAGAATGGTGGGGTGTACGCACACCAATTAATGCAAAGCTGCACGATCAGGAAAGTCCGGCTCGACTCTCTCCTTCGCGTATAGAAGCGATTGAACATTGCCCTCTCAAGGCGGTATTGGGCAATTTAGAAACTGAGGAAGACACTCCAATTCATTTATTGCGAGGTACCCTCGTCCATGCTTTTGCTGAGGCAGTAGCCCGTGGCGTTAATACTGAACAGGCAAAACAAATAGTTACTGAGGCATACCAGAAAATTGTGAATGAGCCGGAATGGAAGCAGGCATCGACACTGTCAGAATGGAATCATCTTATTGACCGTACAAACTTATGGTTGAAAACAAGCCGGAGTGTTTTTACTCAAGTCGGCGTAGAAATGCCATTATTGGTGACAATTGGCCGCACGAGTGATGGCCAGCAAGTGATGATCAAAGGGCGCATGGATCGCCTCGAACGAGATGGCGAATCTCTAGTTGTTGTGGACCTTAAAACCGGGAAGACTATGCCGCCCGAAAAAACTATGCATGACCATGCGCAACTCGCGGCATACCAATTGGCGCTCTCACGCGGCGTCGTAGATGACGATAAAGTTCGTGGTGCGCGCGCTGGGGAAACCCCGGCACCAGTGGGCGGAGGAGTATTGGTGTTTCCGGCGCCAGATCAAAAGAATGTTCCTACCCGCACACAGGTGGCATTGGAACCCGAAGAGCTTGATGCGCTGGCTGCACGTCTTCCTGAACTCGCTATGGAAATACGTGGCCCTGAACTCACCGCACGCATCAATGAAACCTGCGCAAATTGCAATCTACGTTCAGTATGTCCAGTGCAACCAGAAGGGCGGATGACCACCCATGTCTAATCGTATTTCCCCACAAGACCTTTCTATTGCACTTGGCCAGGAATTCCCACCAACTGAGCAGCAAGGCGCTGTTATTGGAGCGCCGCCCGGACCAATGCTTGTGGTTGCGGGCGCAGGTGCCGGAAAAACCGAGACCATGGCGGCACGAGTGGTATGGCTAGTTGCTAATGGTTTTGCTACCCCCGAACAAGTACTTGGCTTAACGTTTACCCGAAAAGCCGCCCAGCAGCTTTCACAGCGTATTCGCGGCAGGCTTGGGGTGCTCGCAGGTATTGATGCGCTGCGCGATATTGATCCAACCGGCAAACTTGCCGCAAACCTACAGGCGATTACCCCAACGGTAGCAACCTATGACTCGTTTGCTGGTCGTGTGGTGGGGGAATTTGGCTTATTGCTGCCGGTAGAACCTTCAGCACGGGTTATTACGCAAACAGAGCTATTTCAAATTGCGTGGGATTTAGTACGTGATTATGGTGGCTCGCTGAATACCACCTCGAGTCCTGCTTCGGTTGCTGATACGTTATTGCAGCTCACCGGCAGTATTGATAACCATATGGTCACCCTGGAAAGTATTTATGAAGAAACCGAGCCGTTATTGCGGTTATTTCATGAATTGCCTAAGGCACCACGGCAGCGGGATGTGTTTTCTAAAACTACTCAGAATATCTATGATCGCCAACAGCTTAGGCTTGAGTTTTTGCCGTTGGTGCGAGCGTTAAAGGAAGAGCTTTCTCGGCGTAATGTTGTGACCTTTGGGGAACAAATGTCTATGGCGGCTCGGCTTGCAAGGGATTGTCCACGGGTAAGGGAAACCCTGAGGCGTCGTTTCCGTGTGGTTATGCTGGATGAATACCAAGACACAAGCCACGCCCAGCGAGAACTATTACGCAGCCTTTTTGGCGGGCAAGATCCAGTATCAATTGACCCGGATCTCACTGTGACTGCCGTCGGTGACCCAATGCAATCTATCTATGGCTGGCGTGGTGCAACGGCAGCAAATTTGGCGCGCTTTGTTGAAGATTTTCAAACAATAACGCCTGATGGGCGGTGCCAGAATGCCCCGAAAATGGAATTAACCACAAGTTGGCGGAATCCTCCGGAAGTATTGGAGCTTGCCAATGCAGTGGCATCTACAGTACTTGGCCCGGCTAATGCTCCGGATCGAACCGTCCAGCCGTTGTCTCCTCGCCCAAACGCGAAGCCAGGGAAAGTACATCTTGGTTGGTTTGATACTTTCCACAATGAGCAATCATGGGTGGCGGACCAGCTTGCGCGAGAATACCGTGAACGTAAAGCTGAAGGTAAAAAATTTACTGGTGCGGTATTGGTGCGCAAAAATCGCCATAGTGCATCGATGGCGGCGCAGCTTCAGGCACGTGGTATTCCAGTGGAGGTGGTAAGTCTTTCGGGCCTACTCGATGTGCCTGAGGTTGCGGATATGATTGCGTTTGCGTCGATGCTGGTGAATCCGCTGGATACAGCCTCGGCGCTGCGGATTTTAGCTGGCCCGCATGTCGGCTTGGGGGCGAAAGATCTCTTGGCATTGGGGGAGCGGGTCGCTAATCTTGCCGGGCGGGCAAAGGAGGATCGGCCAGAGCCAGCATCAGACCCCTTGGAGCGATTGCATCAGATTGTGGCAGAAACGGTTCGGGCGGAGCCGGAAGCCCAGGTTGGCTTGGCAGATGCTGTTGCGGATTTGGGAGAGCAGGAGAAATATACCCCGGAAGGCTATGAGCGGCTTATGGAGGTTGCGGCCGAGTTGCGTCATATTCGCACTCGGAGTTTAAGCCAACCACTGCCGGATCTTTTTGCTGATATTGAACGCGTATTAGGAATTCGTACTGAAGTTCTTGCCCGCCAGGACCCGAATGCGGATGGGGCCGCAGGAACGGTGCATTTAGACCGGCTAGCAGAGGAAGTTCATGCATATGCTTTGATACCAGGGGCAACACTGAAAGGGCTGCTGGCGTATTTCCAATTAGCTAAAGCTAAAGATAAAGGCCTTACTCGTGGTGAAGTCCAAGTGAGAGCGGATCGGGTGCAGATCCTTACGGCGCATTCAGCAAAGGGCTTGGAGTGGGATGTAGTGAGTGTATTGCATGCCGCAAATACCACTTACGAGGATGATGTGACCAAACGTGCCAAGGTTGATACCTGGGTAACTCAGGTGGCGGAGATTCCATCCACATTGCGTGGTGATGCGGATACCGGTGATGGTAGGGGAGGTGCGCCGGTTCTTGATATTGGTTTTGCAGAAAATAGAAAAGAATTAGAGGAAGCAATCCAGGCCCATAAAGAGGAATTTAAAACCGGCCTGTTTGAAGAAACTACCAGGTTGTTCTATGTGGCACTTACTCGTTCAGAGCGAGTGTTGTATGTGACTGGTTCTATGGTTTCGGAAACAGGCACGACCGGTGCGCCCTATGTCGGATTGGAGTTATTGCGTCAGCAGGCGCCAAATGCGGTGGTGCATTGGTTCGAGGGCTTCGATGCAGAAGATATTGCGGAACCAGAGCAACTCCAGGGGGTGTTCCCGGCGTCGGCATTTACGGTAAATGAGGATGCGGTATTGCGTGGGGCGGCTTTGGTAAAGGACGCATTGGAACAACCGGATCCACCGAATATGGAGGGGGATATAGAGACCTTATGGGAACGTGAAGTTTCAGCTTTAATTGAGGAGCAACAACGCTTAGCCGCACCAGTATTAGAAGTTGAAATCGCCCGTGAACTTACTGCCAGCGATATGGTGGCACTTAAGCAAAACCCAGAGCATTATGCGCAGCGAATCCGCCGGCCGGTCCCATTTAAACCAAATGCGTATGCGAAACGAGGCACAGCGCTACACCAATGGATTGAAGATCGGTATGGGTTACAGGCACTCTGGGATGAAGAGCAGCTATTTAATAAGGAAGATCAGGATATCGCCACTAGCGAACTGGAGCATTTAAAACAGAAGTTCTTGGAAAGCCCATGGGCAGATACCACTCCAGCGTTTATCGAGCACCCATTTGAAGTTTCGGTGGGCCGGCATATTGTGCGCGGACGTATGGACGCCGTTTTCCGCGACGTCGATACGCAAGGTGGTTGGATTGTGGTGGACTGGAAAACCGGCGGTCCGCCCAAAGGCAAGGATATGCGCGCCGCTATGGTACAGCTTGCGGTATATCGGCATGCATGGGCCCAATTACGGGGCATTGACCCCAGCCTGGTACGCGCCGCATTCCACTACGTTGGGTGGAATCACACGTTTGAACCGGATTACCTGCCACAATTAAAGGAATTGGAAGCGATGCTTGAGTAAGCATTATGGTTAAGGTCGTTTCCCTATTAGCGGAGAGAAAGGAGTAGGCAGCATGCGTGAAACATTCCGGAAGCGGTTTGGGGCAGAGCTTGAGCTTGATGATCTGCCTGACCATGCGCTACTCAATATTATTCGTATCCCAGAGCAGGGAACCTATAGTCCGTGGGCGCTTATTGCCCGCCGTGTGGTGTATGCGCTATTGCTTATGGCGGCAATTTCTCTCATTGTGTATTTTGACAAAGACGGCTATAGCGAAGACCTTACTTTTATCGACGCCGTCTATTATGCTGCAGTATCACTATCCACCACTGGATACGGTGATATTACCCCGGTGACACAGCACGCCCGCCTTATCAATATTACGATTATCACCCCGGTTCGTATCGCGTTCCTGATCTTACTGGTCGGTACCACCCTTTCCGTACTGACCGAAGAAACCCGAAGGGCGCTGCAAATCCAGCGTTGGAGGAAAAAGATGCGCAATCATACCGTCGTTGTTGGGTATGGAACCAAAGGCCGATCTGCTGTGGCCGCACTTCTTGCCGATGGCACCCCACCCAGCCAAATCGTTGTAGTAGACACCGATACCCAAGCCCTTGACCTTGCCTCTAGCCAGGGGCTTGTTACCGTGCAAGGATCTGCGACAAAAGCCGACGTGCTTAAACTGGCTGGTGTTACCCGTGCTCGTGCCGTTGTAGTTGCCCCAAATATGGACGATACGGCTGTCCTGGTCACCCTTTCTGTACGAGAAATCGCCCCCAGTGCAACGATTGTGGCTAGTGTGCGGGAATCAGAAAACCTCCACCTACTCAAACAATCCGGGGCCGATAGCGTAGTAATCTCCTCTGAAACCGCTGGCCGAATGTTAGGTTTAGCCACCGTCACCCCATCCGTGGTGGAAATGATGGAAGATCTTCTCTCCCCAGATGAAGGCTTCTCTATCGCCGAACGCGTAGTGCGGGAAGATGAGGTCGGTGCCAACCCACGTCACCTCGCCGATATTGTGCTTGGTGTGGTGCGCTCCGGTGAGCTATACCGTATCGACTCACCAGAGGCCGAAATCGTAGAGCCTGGCGATCGCCTGCTCTATGTGCGCCGCGTCTTCAACGACGAAGTGCGCGAGCTATGACCCGATATATCCTTATCGACCCCGCCGACCATATTTACACCACACCCAACGGCAGCCCACTATGGGACAGCGCTCCACACGCCCTCTTTACAGTGCGTATCGACGCCTCCCACACCGCCGCTCGCCTCCCTGCTACACCCCACACCCTCACTGCCGAACCTGGTGTCCAAACCGTGGAGCCGCGTGCATTTTTTAATACTGAATTTGGCTTTCTTATTAGCCAAGCAGTGGCACTTGTTCGCCACCGTGAAGCATTTGAATTTGACCCGCTTACTGGTGAAAAAATCACATGGTCTGCTGACAACACTCGCGCTTTTGGAACGCGCGGGCGAGAATATTTTCCGCGTATCGATCCTGCCGTCATTGGTTTAATTGAACACAGTGTTGAACCCCGATTACTTGTGGGCCGCAATATCCGTCGCTCCTACTTTTCCCTTATTGCAGGCTATATTGCCCCAGGCGAAACAATGGAACAAGCCTTCGCTCGCGAGGTGTGGGAAGAGGCTGGGCGCCGAGTCTCCGATATTGTGTATGTAGCAAGCCAGCCCTGGCCAACCTCCAGTTCCTTAATGTTTGGAGTTCGCGCTACCACCTCTGACGACACCGCCATTGGCGAATGCGATGGTGAACTCGCCGAAATTCGTTGGATTACCAGGGCAGATATCCACCACAGCACACTTCCGCTCGCACCCGAAGGCTCGCTGGCACACCGCATGATTCAAGACTGGGCAAACACCACATAATGAACCTTCACGACCTTGACGAAGACCAACGCATTGCCGCCACCGCGCCGCGTGGCCCCGTGTGTATTCTTGCCGGTGCCGGAACTGGCAAAACCAGGACCATTACCTACCGAATCGCCCACCTTATTTCCTCTGGTTTTGTTGGCCCGAATCGGGTCCTTGCCGTTACATTTACCGCCCGCGCCGCTGGTGAAATGCGCCACCGACTGAACCTTATGGGCATTGGCGGTGTCCAAGCCCGCACATTTCACGCCGCAGCCCGCCGACAACTCAGCTATTTTTGGCCACAAATCGCAGGTGATCTGCCCTGGAAGCTGATTGACAATAAATTCCCCCTGGTAGGCCGTGCCGTTCGCAGTATCGGTGTGGAATCTACAGTAGAGACGGTGCGGGATGTTCTAAGTGAGATTGAATGGGCCAAAGCCTCCCTTATCGACGCCACCGAATATGCCAAACGGGTATCCGAATCCGGACGAAATATTCCATTAGATTCCGAACGAATTGCCGAAATTTATCGCAGGTATGAACAGGCAAAAACTACACCTGAAGGCATTCTCCTGGACTTTGACGACCTTCTTATCCACACTGCCGGTGCACTTGAAAATTCTCCGGCTGTCGCCGAAGAATTCCGCGCCCAATACCGCAGTTTTGTGGTTGATGAATACCAAGACGTCACCCCACTCCAGCAACGAGTGCTTCACGCATGGCTTGGTGACCGCGACGACCTCACCGTAGTTGGCGACGCCAACCAAACTATCTATTCATTTACTGGCGCAACCCCCCACTACCTCCTCGAATTTTCGCGCACCTACCCGAACGCAGTAATTACCCGACTGCAAAGGGACTATCGCTCAACCCCCCAAATCACCGACCTGGCTAATACCGTAATTGGTCAAGCCCGCGGACGTGTAGCCGGAACAAGACTTGAACTTCAAGGCATGCGCCCCGCTGGCCCTCGACCACAATTTCATAGTTACAATGACGAACCCACAGAAGCCAGGGAAATTGCTGGAAAAATCCTTACCTTAATCAACAACGGGGTTGATCCTTCCGAAATCGCCATTCTCTATCGCATTAACGCCCAATCCGCTGTTTTTGAACAGGCCTTAGCCGACGCTGGCATTGTCTACCAGGTCCGCGGCGGCGAAGGTTTCTACCAGCGGCCGGAAATTCGCCAGGCTATTACCCAACTCGTTCGAGCCGCCGCAGCCAACACCTTCCCTGAAGAAGCAGTCGGTCCCGAACTTCACCGAGTGGCTCGCGCCATCCTTGCCCCAATGGGGCTTACCCCTACCGAACCCACCGGTGCACAAGCACGCGAACGCTGGCAATCTCTCAATGCCCTTGTCGAACTCATTGATGAACTTGGTCAGGCCACCCCAGACCTAGATATCCACGGTGCTCTCCAGCAACTGAAAGAACGCGCCGAAGCAAAGCATCCACCCACAGTTAAAGGCGTTACCCTTGCATCACTCCACGCCGCCAAAGGGCTCGAATGGGATGCAGTCTTCCTCGTAGGACTTGTTGACGGCACCCTCCCCATCACCCATGCCATAAAAGCTGGCGATGAAAATATCGAGGAAGAACGACGCCTGTTCTATGTAGGTATCACCCGAGCGCGGGAAATTCTCCACTGTTCCTGGGCCTTAGCCCGACAAGAAGGCGGACGCAAAAACCGAACACGCAGCCGATTCCTCGATGGGATAGCCCCAGAAACTGAACTTATTTCTGCTCCGCGTAAAAACCGAACGAAAAAATGCCGTTCATGCGGGATGCCGCTCGAAACCAATGCCGAAAAAGTCCTTGGTCGCTGCGAAGATTGCCCCAGTGAAGCAGACGCTCAAACATTCGACGCCTTAAGGGTGTGGCGAAGCGAAAAAGCACGCGAAGAAAATGTCCCCGCATTCGTAGTGTTTTCCGACGCCACCCTCACCTCAATCGCCGAGCGGCTCCCCAAAACAGAGGTTGAGCTTCTTGATATTTCTGGAATCGGCCCCATAAAAGTTGAGCGCTATGGCGCGGAAATACTAAAGGTCTTGAATCAGATCCAGAAATAGCCAGCGCGGTTATGGTGGACTTTAAAAACTGGTGAGGTTTTGGTTCATCTTTAATTGGGTGGCACTTGTAGTGGCGACCTTTCATGTTTGCATTTGATTGCCACAAGATGGTGTAGCCGGGAGCATCTAAACTCTCTTCTGAATTTTTCCTCTGTGGGCCGGGGCTGGGACGGGCTGGGTGGCTTGGCCAGGCTTCAGAAAGGCAGATTTGTGTTGTGGGCTCCCGGTTTGGGGGTTTGAGCTGGGAAAATGCGGTAATAGGTTGTGGGTGATGTGAAATCTGCCTTGTTGGGTGGTGGGGCGTGTCAAATCTGCCTGATTTTCGGGGCGGCGGGTTGGTTTCTCGAGCCTCTGGACCGCTTGACCCGGTGTTTCATAGGCCTACCCTATTAAACTAGTGATGTTTTCATCCCCACTGTCACAGATTCCATAAAATCGGCTGAAAAAAATGGAATTTGTGACAGCAAGCCATGTTGCGCACAAGCGTTGACCTGGGGTTTGTCGCAGATTCCATAAAAACAGTGAAAAAAATGGAATCTGTGACAGGTTCCCTACCTATCGTGTCACAAATTCCATAAAAACAGCCGAAAAAATGGAATCTGTGACAGCCCCCGAATAGCAGCTCAGCCAGCACTCCGACCACTACACGATCAGCCGCACGAACAGATACCCGACCACCCCCAAACCACCACCCCCAAACCACTATTTGCTCGTTTCGCGTTCCCAGCAGATCGGGCATGTGGGGTGGATTTGGATGTAGGTACGTTGGATATGGTTTGCGTAGGGGTTAATGGTTTGGATTTCGCCTGGTGTGAGTTGGAGGGGTGGGGTTCCTGGTGGCTCCTCGTGTTGCTCTAGGAGTGTGAGTGCGCATGTGGCTATGCGTGCGGCGGTAGTTTGGAGGAGGATTTGGTTTGGTGGGGGTGGGGTTTCCCAAGGTTGGAGCTTGTTCCGGTGTGGGTCTTGTTGGGTTTGGTGGAGTTCGTAGCACATGGGGCAGGGGCCTTGTCCTTTGATGTGGAGGGGGCCGATGTGTCCTTGGCCGTCGGTGATGGTGGCTGGTATCCAGGTTTGGTTTGGGTGTTTGAGGTGTTCAGCGATATTGATGGGTTGTTGGATGGCGATTATGGGGGTGGGTTTTTCGTATTGGATTCGGTCGAGGAAGTCTTTGGTGTGTTCTTCGGGGATGGGTTGGCGGATGGTGAGTCCGCTGTTTTGGAGGGTGTTGGTGGTGTGGCGTGCTAGTGGGTTGTTTCCCAGGATGATTATGGTTTGGTGTGGTGGCTTGGGTTGGAGGATTCGATAGTTGAGTAGGTCCTGGATAAGGCTTTGTGCTGCGGTTTTAGTGAGTCCTGCTGCTGTAAGGCCGACGGTTATGGTGTTGAGGGGTACGGGGTTGCGGGCGGTAAGAAGTGCGAGCGCGACGCTTTTGACATTGGTGGGGGTGAGGGCGTCGAAAATGCCTGCGTGGTGTGGGTCGGTGCCGAATTGTATAGCTGGGCCTGGGCGAATATGTAGTTGGGTGGCTGATGAAAGCTGAATTGTATTGTCCTCCCCGTGCATGATTTGAGTGTAAATACAATGTGTTGTTATGGCTACCCCTGAGGTTGAGGTTATTAGGTCGGCGCGGCGTCGGCGTAGTGTGCAGGCGCAGTTTGTCGATGGCCGGATTCAGGTTCGGGTGCCTGCATCATTGGGTGCTGCTGAGGAGGCTGAGATTGTGGCCCGCGTGGTGGCTAGGTTGCAGCGCCGCACACCGCGTGTCGACGCCCAGCTCGCCGAGCTCGCCGAAAAGCTTAATGCGGAACTCCTCGAAGGGCGGGCAAAATTCCGTAGTATCCGCTGGGTGGCAAACCAAAAGAAACGCTGGGGCTCTTGCACTCCGGCAACTGGTGATATCCGCATTTCTGATCGTCTGCAAACCGTGCCGGACTACGTGCTAGCGGCGGTCATTGTGCATGAACTTGTCCACACCTTTGTCAGTGGTGGTCACACCAAGGAATTCTGGTCGTGGGCGGACCGGGCGCCGCATGCTGAACGCGCGAAAGGATTCCTGGAGGCTTACCAACGGTATGGTGGTGAGTAGTCGCACAATGTGAGTAACCAGGAGGATTTAGATGAGCGTCCCGCAACCAGTGCCTGAATCACAATCTGCCAGGGATCTTACTGCTCATGCTGAAGCCACCAAAATAGTTCAAACCGCCTTTGCCAATGGTTGGATTGATGTACATGACCTGGATCGTCGGCTTGAAGGAATCGCTAACGCTGGCACTCCACTGGCAGCTCGCGCATTTATTGTGGACCTGGAAGAACCATGGTCGCTTATTCGTGCAAAAGAGCAACAAAAGGAGATGGCTGCATCACACAATAAAGTTATGATTCATGTGTACAGCACTCCGTTCTATGTCACTGCCAGCTCCTTTGTCATTTGTGCGATGATCTGGGCCATTGTCGCTATGAGTGAAGGATTTCACTATTTCTGGCCCGTGTGGGTGTTGCTTCCCGTGGTGATTACCTATCCGCTCCGCTTCGTTGCACAGCGCATATATCGCACCGACGACCTTAAGTGATTACAAATCACTATGACGGTGGGTTGAGGCTGCTAGGACCTATGATTTTGTATCGTCGTCCTTAGGGTCTTCGTCGTTATTTTCACCATCATTCTTTGTGGCGGTGTCGTCCTTCTTATCGGCTTCCTCTGCGAGCATTTTTTCTAAGGCATCGATTTCGGCAATCGGATCGAAATCGTCGCCTTCGGCGAGGAGCCCATCAATGAATTCGGCACTATTTTCTAGGTCGGATGCCACTGGAAGGAAATCAGGGTGATCCCAAATCTTGTCGCGACGCTGGGCGCCAACTGCTACCGTAACGCGACGCCACAACTCCAAAGCCTCACTGACTTTTGGTGCACTAAATTCGATTCCCACAACTTTTGAAAACGCCTGTTCTGCCGATCCACCGGTGGCGCGGCGGTGTCGCCAAGCCTGATTCATGGCAATGGTTGACGGGATACGTTCACTAAGTGCTTCCGTAACTACGTACTCCACCCAACCTTCGATAAGCGCAAGCAAGGTTTCTAACCGTGAAGTGGCACCCGCATTGCGGGAAGTAATACGTGGGGAAAAATCAAAGTCCTGAAGCTGGGACATTGCATCTTGAATTTGGGTGAAATCACCTTCGAGGTTGATATTCCGTAAGGCGTCTTCCACATGGGAGGAATCCATTTCTAACCCGGCAGCATATTCTTCTACTGAAGCGATAAGACGTTCGGTAAGCCATGGCACGTGTTTAAATAGTCGCTGGCGGGCCGCCTCCAATGCGCACAGGTACACCATGGCGTCCTGCGGAGGTACCGGAAGATCCTTAGTCATCTTTGCCATATGTCCCGGCAAAATGGCGATCACTCCGGTGGGGGATACTGGGACACCGAAGTCCGAGCCAGATAGTGCTTGGGTTGCTAGTTCGCCCAGGTCACGGCCTAACTCAATGCCCACTTGCATACTGGACATTTGTTGCATCATACTTGCTGCTGCATTGAGCATTTCCCGAGCTTCCTCAGGGACATTATCTAACTGGGATTCATTCATCCGTTGGGCAACCGGTGTAACCATGCGTTTCCACATCGGTAGGGTTTGTCGAAGCCAGTCTAATGCGTTCCAGGTTTCCACCCGGCTATTTGAGGTTGGCAGGATCGTGGCATCATCGAGCCAGAGTTCTACTAGTTTTACTGCCTCATCAATGGCTGCCCGGTCGGATTCTTTAAGAGCCGGAACATTACCAATACTTCGTTCGGCTGTTCGTTCGGCTATTTCATAGTTCACCGGGCTACCGGGTTCCTGATTGGCAAAACTTGAACCAAAGCCAGAAAGCATTTGGCCAAACTGGTTCAAAATATCGCCGAGGCCACCGTCCCCTGCACCGGAACCGGAGCTACTGGCGTGGAAGCCTTGAAAACCATTGCTACCGAATCCGAAGATGCTAAACGGATTCTGGTTGTTGCGGCGATCTTCGTCATCGTCATCGTTATTTGGGTTAAAACCGAAGCCGTTGCTATTCATGGTTTCCAACGTACCGTGCTTGAGCTATGGAAACTATGTATCTTAGGGACGCTGTTAGCGAACACGGTAGGGTAGTGCCCTGTGAAACTCCTTCGTACTTTCCTTTGGGGCGCGCTACCAGTCGCTGCGTTTACTACTTTGGTTGTCTCCGACCACATTCCGGGAACGGATATTCCATTAACGGTTCCATATGCTGCGGAGGGGCCAGGCCCAAGTTTTAACACTTTGGGTGATGTCGATGGTGTCCAAGTAGTGGACATTAAAGGTACTGAAACCGATGATGTGCATGGCAATTTAAATATGACTACAGTCTCGGTACGCCATGGAATGTCGCTTTCCCAAGCGCTGGTCCGATGGTTGACCACGGATGACACCCTCGTGCCAATCGAGCATATTTTCCCACCGGAGCTCACTGAGGAAGAGGTGCGGGAGCAAAACTCTATTGCGTTTTCAACGTCTGGTTCCACCGCCACATTGGCAGCAATGCAATATTTAAATCGTCCAATTGAGGTTTCCGTTGCCGATGTTTCCAAAGATTCAGCTGCCGCAAAAGAAATCGAATCTGGTGATGTAATTACCAGTATTAATAAAATTCCTGTGGATAAACCAGCTTTAGTACGTGCGTTCGTTCAAGAGCATAAGCCTGGGGATACCGTTGAAGTGGGTATTCGGAAGGATTCACAGGCGAAGGAAGGTGAGCGCGGGGAGGAAATCACCAAAGAAATTAAACTTGGTGAACATCCAGAAGATAAAAATGTGCCATTGCTTGGTGTCACTATGATGGTGCAACCAGCCGATGGAGTGCGCGTGAAATATAATCTGGAGGAGGTTGGTGGTCCTAGCGCGGGTCTAATGTTTACCCTGGCAGTGGTAGATAAGCTCAGCCCTGGCGATTTGGGCGGTGGCAAGTTTGTGGCTGGTACGGGCACAATTGCGGAGGATGGCAAAGTTGGCCCGATTGGCGGTATTGCGCATAAAGTTCGCTCGGCGCGGGATTTAGGGGCGGAGGTATTTCTTGCTCCGGAGGCGAATTGCGCGGAAGCTGTCAGCCGAGATACCGGCGATATGGTTGTGCTGAAAATCACAGACTTGGACCAGGCGATCCAGCAATTGAAAAACTATTCGGAAGGCTCTGAGGTTTCAACCTGCTCTTGATTCTTTAGGAGTCCAAGTTCAATGATTCGATCTTTGGGCTCCTGCTTATCGGCGCTCATCATCTGCTGCATAACCAAACCGCGTTTAGTGTCTACCACGGTAATAACAGCGGTGGAACCCAATGATGACCAGCCGATAAGTTTGTCGTCATCGCGTTCGACAATGCGGGAGGAATCCAGCTCTGTTAGTAGTTGGGTCGTGGTCACTGCTTTATTTTCGGATTCAAAAAACTGGAATTGCCCGACTTCCGTGCCGGAGCATTGCATAGATTTATCTACTCCGCCAGGCATGCAGCTTTCCAACTGTTCAAAAAGCGATTTCGGCGCCAGCGATTGGAAAAGATCGTAGGCTTCCTTTACGGATTTCTCTTCCATTCCGGTCTTTTTTGCGCTGCTTGTCGACGTCTCGGTGGTGGAAGTTGCAGGCGTGCTTGAGGTGGTGCTTTCAGCTGATGTTGTCGAGGTAACAGCACTTGTGGTTGGAGTTTGTTGTGTTGGGTTTTCCTCAGGTGAGCAACCGGTAAGAGTGCAGGCCAAGGTGCCTATTGCTAGCACTGAAACCCACAAGCGATTGTGCAACACTTTATTTCTCCTGGTTGTGCAAGATTGAAATCAACTCTTGTACCTTAAATCTACAGTTCACCCTCGCCAAGTGTGTATCGCAGCGCGGTGATTACCCCAGGAGCCACACCTGTACCGCCGCGAAGTTCCACGTGGTCATCCGCAAACGGCTTGTCCAATTCCTCTTCAGACGGCCGAATTTGTAAGAGCGTTTGATCAATGCCACCGCGCAGGACTCCCGAGAACAAACGAGCGGGACGAGGGGCATCCGGTGAATCGGGTACAGCGAATTGGATTTCTTGCGCTAGAATCACACCTGCGACCTGTTCTGGCCATGCCAGACGGGAAATAAAATCCCCGAGTTCGTCTGTGCCACCACCGAGGTTTTCCGGAAGGTCGTCTTGGACCACCAGCGTAAGCGGGGCGTCATCCTCAGCGGGCAGGGCGTCGATAAGCAATTCGCTGGGGACCAGCGCAAAGAGAGTGGGGTGCGCATCCCAACCCTCGGCGTGAATAAAATCGACGGCCTCAAGCATAGCCTTATTGAGAGCCTGGATTGTCAGCTTGGACATGACCGTTAAATTCCTTGCCTTAGCGTAACTGCGTAAAGTAGTAAGGATACTCGGCACCATAACCCCAAAAGGAGTTGGAGTTGGCTACTAGCCTTACACCACCCGTGAAGCGACCACCACGTGTGATCAGTTTCCTTATCGCCACAGTGTTCCTGTTGGTGTTTATTGTCCCATGGCTCGTTGGATACTACACAGACTGGTTATGGTTTGGTGAAGTTCAATTCCGTGGGGTATTTACCAAAGTCCTCTTTACCAGGATTATTTTATTCCTTGTCTTTGCCGCTATCGCCGGCGCCATTTCATGGTTCGCGGGCTACCTGGTGATTCGAAATAGACCTGAACACTTATTTGGTCTTGATCCAGATCATCCGATCGTGGCATTCCGAGCTGGCGTTGAAGCGAGCCTCCGCAAAGCCTTGCTATTCCTGCCGCTCACTATAGGAGTGCTTGCTGGACTAGTAGGTCAGAGCAATTGGCGAACCGTGCAAATGTTTCTGCATGGAAGTGAATTTGGGCAAGCCGACCCGCAATTCAATATGGATTATGGGTTTTATGCCTTTACGCTGCCATTTTTGCGCCTTGTTACCGGATCCGTTTCCGCACTCTTAGTTGTGGCGTTTCTTATCGCGCTTGTAGGCCACTATGCCTTTGGAAGTATTCGCGTAGGCAACCAAGCCCTCGGCCAAAAAGGCCATATTTCCAATGCCGCTCGCATCCAACTCGCTGTGACCGCAGGCCTATGGATGCTGGTAAAAGTAATAACTTACTGGCTTGACCGCTTTGACCTACTGAATGTAAAAAACGATATTTTTACCGGCGCAGGCTTTACTGCTATTCACGCCGAACTTCCCGCAAAAATCATTCTTATGGTGATTGCGGTTGTGGTCGCACTGGCGTTTTTCTCCGCAGTAGTCCTAAAAGATTTGCGTATCCCGGCACTGGCCACCGGACTTATGGTGCTGAGCTCCCTGGTTCTAGGCAATGGTTGGCCGCTTATGGTGGAGGAATTCTCCGTAAAACCAAACCGTGCCTCCAAAGAAGCTGAATTTATTTCCCGAAATATTCAGGCCACACGCTTTGCTTACGGTATTACCAATGACAAGGTAAATTACGTAAAAAACTGGGGTGCAGATAAAAGCAAGGATGCCAAAGAAGTCCGCGACCAAGTAGCCAACGATGCGGCTACACTTTCGAATATTCGTCTGCTTGATCCAGAGATTCTTTCGGCAACGTTTACCCAGCAACAGCAACTAAAGAATTTCTATGGATTCCCCAAAAACCTTAATGTGGACCGCTATACCGTGGATGGGGAACTCCGCGATTATGTTGTTGCAGCTCGTGAGCTTGATCCGCAGTCTTTAAGCGAAAACCAAAAGAACTGGATTAACCGCCATACCGTATATACCCATGGCAATGGCATTGTTGCCGCTCCGGCCAATAAAGTAGATGAGGTTGCCCGAGATGTAGGCTCAACTCGTGGTGGCTATCCCGTGTACACCGTGTCTGACCTGCAGGCTCAAAGCGATAAAGAACGCGCCGAAAAGCTTGGCATTAAGGTTGACCAACCGCGCGTTTACTATGGTCCAGTGATTTCCAATGTGGCACCACTTGAGGATTACGCCATTGTCGGTGCTGCAGGAAGCGACCCCGTAGAATACGATACCGACGGTTCTAACTTCACCTATGACGGTAGTGGCGGCGTAGATATTTCCGGGTTTATGAACCGGGTGGCATTCGCACTGCGCTACCAAGAGCTCAATATGATGCTCTCGGACCGTATTGGCGAAGATTCGAAAATCATCTACCAGCGTGACCCACGTACTCGCGTAGAAAAGGTCGCCCCCTGGCTAGAAACCGACAACACCACCTACCCAGCCGTGATCGACGGCCGCATTAAATGGATCGTTGATGGCTACACCACCCTTGATAGCCTGCCTTATGCCTCAAGGACCAACCTTAACCAGGCAATTACCGACGCCCAGACCGTCAACGGTCAATTGCAAACCCCGATCGTCAACGAAGAAGTTGGCTATATTCGCAACTCTGTGAAAGCAGTTGTGGATGCCTACGACGGCACGGTGGAACTCTATGAATTCGACACCGAAGATCCCGTACTAAAGGCCTGGCGTGGTGTTTTCCCAGATACAGTAAAACCAAAAAGCGATATTTCTGCAGACCTGATGGAACACCTCCGCTATCCAGAGGATATGTTCAAAGTTCAGCGAGAAATGATTTCCCGCTACCACGTTGATGACGCTGGTGTCTTCTTTACCAACGACGCTTTCTGGTCGGTTCCAGGAGACCCCAACTCCAAAGAAAAAACCGACGACGAGCGTACCCCCAACCAACCGCCTTATTATGTTGTAGCCGCAGACCCGGAAACTGGAAAACCAAGTTTCCAGCTCATTACCCCATTCCGTGGCCTTAAGCGTGAATTCTTGGCGGCCCATATGTCCGTAAGCTCCGACCCAGACAACTACGGTCGCATCACTGTTCGAGTCTTGCCGACGAATACCCAAACCCAAGGTCCCAAGCAGGCTCAAGACACTATGATGTCTTCCGACCAAATCGCCCGTGACCGCAGTCTTTGGGAAGCTACTAATGACATTAAAAACGGTAACCTCCTGACTCTGCCCGTTGGAGATAGTGAAATCCTCTATGTGGAGCCAATCTATTCACAGCGCAAAGGCCAAACCTCTGCATTCCCTAAGCTACTGCGAGTGCTCGTCTCCTATGACGGCAAAGTGGGCTATGCGCCAACAATCGCAGAAGCACTTAGCCAAGTGGGGATCGATCCAAAAGAGGCTAGTGACCTGGCAGAATCCGAAGTAACGGCAGGAGAAACCAAAGACCCAGAAAAAGAAGCAGATAAGACCAATACGGATAAACCAAGTAGCGACAAACCGTCGTCTCAAACCTCGGGCGACCAAGCATCACGAGTAGAAGCAATTAACAAAGCCTTGCAGAAACTCGAACAGGCGAAAAACGGTAGCTTTGAGGAATACGGCAAAGCACTGGACGAACTTGATAAAGCCGTAAAGGACTTCCAAGCAAACCAGTAAAATGCCAGCTCAAAGGTGAAATTTGCGCAGGTTTAGTAACGTGTGTAAAGTAGTTCATCGTTGCCAAGAAATACGGCAACGGTGAATAATCACCCAACGCGGGGTGGAGCAGCTCGGTAGCTCGCTGGGCTCATAACCCAGAGGTCGTAGGTTCGAATCCTGCCCCCGCTACCACGTAAAACCCTCGTGCTAGAGAAACCTAGCACGAGGGTTTTCTCCATTGGAAGGGTAACGAAGGCTATGGAGTTGAAATCACTGGTAACAATGTTGATTCTCCCCAAAGATGAAGCCTGGATTCTAAAAGAGCTCAGTGCCCATTTTGGAAGCGATATACAGCCTCAATTTCATGATGGAGATGCGGAACCTTACCTCTTTGAGCAGTGGGCGCTTGAACACCCAGACACTCCAGTAGGTGAGCGTAGAATCAGAACACTCAGTGCACGTGTAAATGACAGCGATGTAAAGCGAGTTGCTGAAGTGGTGATCGATATTATCTCCCCTCACGCTCGCGAAGAAGACCGCAAAATCCGAAATGGTGAACAAGTTACAATGACACCAGACCGCATACCTTGGTCCGCATACACTGCCTTGTGGGAAGATGAGGTTCGCTGAGTGGGGGACACCTGCACGTCGGTTGGCGTTCGGTATAAAGCGAGATAGTTTCTGGGTACAGGTGTTTCGGGGTGCTTCTTTTAAGTATTACTAGGCGGGGGAGTGATACAAAATAGGAATGTTTTTTAAAAACATGCCCTTTTTGTACCAGGGGTGGCGGCAAAACCCAAGGTCAAAAATCTTCGGTTGATACAAAATAGACAGGTTTTTTAAAAACATGCCCTTTTTGTACCAGTTGTGCAGCAGCTAAACTAGGCGATTTCTGGATTTTGTGGGTAGCGGCATGCAATAGCCGTATTCCAACGCCTTACAGGGAAAAATTAAAATGCGCGCAATGTTATAAGGCCGCGAGGTTATGTAAACTCAGATTACCTCTGCCAGGTGTCAGCGTCCTTCCCAGACTTTGCCCAGACCTTCCCTAAGCATTTCACGGCTATCTGCTTGGTGTGCGTTCCTTGGTGGCAGTGCAAAGGGGGACAAGTAAAAGCAAAAGGTCGCACCCCGGTTAATTTGGCAATATCTTTTAATATAAGCCCCTCGGTGCTTGCGGCTCAGTTTCAATAAAACCGCGGAGGGGTGATATTAACCAGTCGCTTTTTAGCCCCAAGTATTTGGCCCATTGAATTTCCGTTCGTTCATTGTGCCGCGGGCACTTACTGCACTTTCGCGCCGCATTCGCAAAGGATATTAAAAGAAAAAGCTCGAGTAAATACTTCTTTGGCACTATGTAGCTTGCGAGGGGGCGGACTATTTCATAGCTTATCGACGTCCCGTTCCCACATGTTGGCCGGTATGTTTAGTAAATCAGTGCTAGTGATTTGCTTTAAGATCGTGTGAGCGGACAAACAATAACCAAGTTGTACTTGCAGCAACGAGGATGACTGATGCGATATGCCAAGCGAGGGACAAATCACCGGTGGCAACGATACTACCTGCGATAATTGACGCCCCAGCTTTGGATAAGCCAGCGAATGCATTGCGTAGGAGGGTGAAGCTCGCGACTTGGTCCGCTGGTGGCGCTTGGTTGGTCAAAACTTGCATGGTCAGTACGTGGGCAGTTCCAAAGAGAGAGGCGAAAAAGATTAAGGTGATTGCCGTGTAGGGGGAGGTGATAAAAGCCAGCCCGAAAGAGCTGATTGCGGCAAGAGGGAGCGCGGTGTTGAGCGTGATCGGCAGGGGAAGGCGGTCAGTTCCCAGAATGGCTCCAGCGAAGATACCAGCGGCCGATGTGGCGAGGGTTAAAACGGACACCAAGGAAGCACTATTTGCATTCGCGGTTGATTGGAGGGAATCTGCAAGAGGGACAATGAGCGTGTTGAGATAAGGGAGAAAAGCACTGCTTGGCACGGAGAACACGAGTACGAGGGTCATTAATCGAGTGAGATGCTTGGGACTTCCTTGGTGAGGGTTTGGTTTCGGTGATGTTGTTGTGGGCTTCAGATCATTTGAAGACCGGGATAACGAAAGTTTTGCAAAGACAAGCGAAAGTATGTAGAGGGCGGCAGAGAAAGTAAAACACCAGGTTATGCCCAATGAGTCGGTGACTAAGCCGGTAGTGCCAGCGCCAGCAAGGCCGCCGAAAATGCCAAGCGATGTGGCTCTCTGGAGGATCTTGGAGCCGTCGGAACTTGGAAAATGTATGCGAATGATACGTCCTGCGTAGCCTTTATTAAATGCTTTGACAATACTCAAAGATGATTGGGAAATAACAAAGATGGTCAGGTAGATCGGGTGTGAAGGGCTAAGTATTTAAGACAATGGCACCCGCAACCAAAAGAGAATTCGAAGTTGCGAGGCGTCGTTCAGCGCCCGGGGCGTCGGCAAGCGAACGGAACAACAAACTTACAATGACCCCGGGAAGATATGCGGTGGCGCCAATCACCCCAACCCACACCGGACTTTGTGTCGCCGCGAATACTGCGAGAACAATGCACAAGCTTTGCATTGTTTCCGCGAAATTTGAGGTGAGGTAGAACGCCTGGAATACTGTGGCTCCGTGAGGTGATTTACGGATGCGCATTAGCGTTGTATCCCAATCCTCACAGAAAACTCCTTTTGCGAACTAGTGTTCAATTCAATGGGGGGTCTATCAAAGGAGGGTGGATGCGGAACCTCACTCATTAACTTACTAACTTGTGTAGCTGCGCATCGTGTCTGTGATATCAGGGATTGTTGGCGAGTCTGCAACTCTATGCGGTATTGGAAAACGCCAAACTTGTTCAGACCTGAAAATCTGCAATGGACTTATTTCTTCCAAAGGCAAACTTTAACAGCTGCAGTGCGTCATATTAATATGTAGATTGTATGTGCTAATATCAGGAGTTTAGCATCTAGAAAATGTTTGCTATATCCTTTAATCCAGAGCTTTTAATGGTGTTCTGAGAAAAATGGGATTGACCACATAAATAACGTTGGTAATGAAATCAATGAGAAGATAGTTGCTGCCTATAGGTCATAGGATTTTGGCCTGATTGCAAAGAATACATTGAAAAACTACGCTAAAAAATGTTACTTAGTCAAGTAACTTCCATGTCCGCAATTTCCCAAATAATTCTTGCAGCGATATAGCTTAGGAATGTCAAAAACCAGCCGATTTTGCGTGCTGTAAAAACATGGGGAACCTCATTCTTACATTTAAAATCGCGGTTGTAAATCAGTAGAATAAGGGCGCTAAAGGAGGGACTATGAAGAAAATCAAGAGTGGAGAATAGAAGGTTAGTATACCGGCGATAATCAGATCGTGGCTTTTTGATTTCACACTTAGCGTTAAAATAGTGGCGGAGATTGCTACTACACAAAAGATCAAAAACCACAGTGCTGTGTAGTTTTCGCCTGGAAGCCAGAGTGGATGCAAAGCCCATGCACTGGCAGGAACCAAAGAGAAGAGCGTGAGCCCCCAGCCTATTGGTCGAGCGTGGTGGATAAAAATTGCCTTGTTGTTTTGAATCATTAGTATCACTTTGCGGAGAAATACGGGGCAGCCCATCCAACAACAACAAGTAATGAAGTGGATGAGAATAATGCGGCGGCCCAAAGGTCGTAGCACTTAAATTTTATGGCAAGAAATACGATTGCTAGAAAGCATATTAGAATTCCAACTATATTCACGTAATGGAGCCATGTGGGGCCATTTAGGTTTGACCAGTATAAAAAGGCCAAGATGTAACTTGGTATCGTTAAGCACCAACCAATTTTTCGTGGTGTAATAAACACATGAATCACTCCTTCGTATTATTATGAGTTTTATACTATATTAGTTCATATGCCCCCGAGATTTGGTTTTAGTACAGAGCGAGCGCCGATTCAAGGCAGCTTACGACGCTCACTTTTTATTTCCAGGGATATTCGCTGTGTCGCATGCACATACTCGTTACTTGTGTTTGTGTGCTTTAACAAATGGTAATCCTCCGTAGAATACTGGCCAGGGGAATTAATGATTTTGCGGGGCAGGAGTTCTTATATGCTGATTTTTTGCGATTGAATAACCTTCGAACATTTCCAAGTACCATTTTTGAGTTTGAATAACTATTCAACTTCTGATCATATTGAAATATATTTCAATTAAAAAAGTAAGCGTTAGATTAGAATTGTCACGTGATGTGGATTCAGGCTCACGTGACTCACTGTCTTAATGCGTCTGATCTGGTTCACGGTAGTTGTAAAGGGGATTTCTTTTCTATGATTCATCGCCAACAAGCTGGAGCGTGATCGTTGCGTTGACTTTATTAGAGTTTGTTGAAGCTGGTTGTCTTCTCGCAATGAATTTCGGAGTTTTTGGCCATTGATCATAGTATCAAGAAAACTGCTAATGTGATTCCGGATATTTCTGCTGTTATGTAGATTAGGAAGGTGAGGGACGTAACGACTTTATGGGCAGTTGAAAAAAGGGGGTAAAATCTTGCCTATTTCTAGTCAGTAGTAAGGTTCTATCTTGCAATTAGTGTTATTCACAGACGCAATAATTCTGCATGTTGTAACGTCTCTAGGTAACTATTTATGACCGATAGTAGCTTTAAATAATTTTTATAAAAAGATTAAAATCGAAGAATGTGAAGCTATACGGATTTATGCAACTATTTAGTTGTATAATATGAACCTTACAACAGACAAATTTTGAGGTTGACTATCGAGAATTCTTACGCTTACGTTGGTGGAAATCGCCTAATCATTAAGTTTTATTTTTTTGGGCACATTGTCCCCAAAAATCTGTAATGAACTTTTGTGACGGTTAAATTAATTGAAATAGTTGGGCAGCACTATCATTATTAGTGGGGCATTAAAGGCTATAAGTCCTGCAAGAATTAGGTCGTGGCATTTGCTCTTGTTTGCTAGCAGGATGATGCAGAATGTAATGATTACAACACATAATATCATTAACCACATTAATGTATAGACTGAGCGTGCTGGGCCAAAAAACTCAAAGCGCCAGGCTGCGGCTGGGAGAAATGCAATTGCCGTAAGTCCCCAACCTATTGGCCTGGCGTAACGTATAAGTGTTTTCGAATGTGTTAATTGCATTGTGTAGTTCACCACTTTCAATTATGTTCGGAAAAAAAGGGCACTGCCCACATAAATAAGGTTGGTAACGAAATTAGTGATATCACGGCGGCGGCCCACAAATCATGGTATTTAGACTTTATTGCGAAGAAAATATTAAA
This sequence comes from Corynebacterium freiburgense, assembly GCF_030408815.1. Classification (NCBI taxonomy): domain Bacteria; kingdom Bacillati; phylum Actinomycetota; class Actinomycetes; order Mycobacteriales; family Corynebacteriaceae; genus Corynebacterium; species Corynebacterium freiburgense. The sequence goes on from NZ_CP047355.1 coordinate 696,289, forward strand.
AACTACGCTGATAATAATCACGCCTAAAAATATATCTCCTAGCCATAAAATTTGCATGTCGGTGATCTCCCAAATAATTCCCGCAGCGATATAACTTAGGAACGTCAAGGACCATCCGACTTTACGTGCTGTTACAGACTTGTGCAATAGTCTCACCTGATTTTTATTGGCCAATGGGAAGTGCTTTTAGATTAATTTTGTTGTCCGTCAGTATGCTAATTTTATCAATGTATTGTGCTGATCGAAATTATTATTTGTTAAATGGTAGTAATTGTGGGTAATTTGTGGCTTAGTTGCAACCTTTAAGGTTGCCGCGCCCGCAGCTGGCCCTACGCAGCGTATGACGGCCGTTTTCATTGGAGGGGGCTGCAGCGGGTGCTTTGGCTTTGCCTGGTCTTACTTATTGGTTCCGCTTGGTATACTTCCGGATGGCTACAATATTAGTAGCAGTCGTGATAGCGAGGGGTTCCAAATATCGCCGCCTCGAGATATGTTCGAGCACGACGATCTTTCTCCGACGGATATTCGCCACGAAGGCTTCGCAATTTATTCACGAATTCTTCATCGCAGGTACATATATCTTTACCCAGATTTATACCCTGTAGTGAGAAGTTTTTTGATCTTCATGAATTTTCTCCTTAAAAAGGACGATTTCTTTAGGTGAAGATGGCTTAGATTGGAGGTAATATAACTCCGCTATCCAGGTAAGCAGTAGTTTTGTTTCGTGTCTAGTGTTGCTGTGGAATCAATCTTCAGGGGTGTTTATTGCTTTATTTTTAGCAATATGTAGGGCGGATGTGTTTCATAGTCGGGTGGAATGGTGTTTCCTGTATGGCTATATCGCACACTATTTCGAACTTTTTATTTTTTCGAAGATACTTTCACTGAAATATAAAGTGATTCAGAGTGTCAGGTTTATAATGCTGCAGAAAGTGTTAATAATCTGAATCGCCTTTTTGTGCTGCGGGAAAGGTGGACTCTGGGTGGTTGGTGGATAAACAATTGCGGCTGCCATCGGGCACTGAAGTAAAGTTTGAACTCAAAGTCAACCGATTATTATATGTCGAACATATCGCCGCAATTGTGTAGCTTGACAGAGGGTCCCATTTTGGCGCAAAAGGGTGTTGGTATTTCCTGGGTGTATTAGCGGACGCCACGCGCTAGGGGGTAGCGGACGCCACGCGCTAGGGGAGCAGCGGCCTGATAATGTCACCGCCGAATCCGAGAATTATTGTGGAGTAAAACGCAAGTATCCCGGCAAACACTAGGTCGTGGCATTTGGATACCACGCTTAGCCGTAAAATAGCGGCGGTGATAATGATTATCCCGTAAATCAAGGCCCACATGATGGTGGTGGTTTCTCGGGATGCGGGCCCAAATAGTTGGTTGAGCCAAGCAAATGCCAAAAGGTATGCCAGGGCGGTGAGTCCCCAACCAAGTGTTCGGGCGTAGCGGATAATAAACGAGGGGTTAGCTATAGGCATTCTGATCAACTCACTGAGAAAAACGGTGCGTGCCACCAGAAAATGGTGAATAGTGATGTAAGTGAAAATAGTGCTCCGGCCCAAAGGTCATAATATTTAAACTTGATCGCAAATATTATATTGACCACTACGGATAGCAGAATTATCGCCACATAGACAGCATGGGTCCATTCGTAGCCTTCAGTGTTCCACCAGAAAAATCCTGGCAAAATATAGCTTAATGCAGTTAAACCCCAGCCGATTTTACGTGGCGTCAATAACAGAGCCGTGGATGACATAAAAGCGCTCCTTTCTGCAATTGCAATGCCTGCGCAAAAGTCTTTAGTTTTTAGGGGTAAAACGCTCAAGGTGTATATGGGCTGTAGTAAAGATCAGCGCTCATGCATTACCTCGTTAAACGCCAATGGTTCTCTTCCGGTAGAAAATATAATTATAGCAAGCTGCGGTTGTCACGCTTAGATGTAATTTTGCCGGGAGGCCGAAATATGTAGGCTGCGGCAGCTTTCCGCGGCGTCGATAAGCGCGGGTGCGTTTTCTGTTAGCGTGGTGTTAGCAGCCTGCAGGACGGACCGCCCGAGGGTAACTATGAACAATAAGACGGATCTTTCCTTAGATACATTAGAGGGGCGTCGGTGTTCGAAATGGGATGCGGCTGGTCAGCCGTCGTTGCACTCGATTAGCGTTGTTATTCCTTGTTTTAATGATGCAGCTTTACTTCGGCGCTGCCTTAAATCATTGGCGGCGCAGCACACACCTCCGGACGAAGTCACTGTTGTGGATAATGCTTCTACTGATAACACCGTAGAGGTTGCCATAGCTGCAGGTGCGCGCGTAGTCAGCGAGGAGCGCCGCGGCATTACTTGGGCGACCCGAGCTGGTTTCGATGCGGCTTCTTGCGAGATTCTTGCTCGCATTGATGCGGATGTGGTTGCCCCTTCTGATTATATTTCTAAGCTTCGTGCCGCCTGGGCTGCTGCGGATCTTTCTGCTGGGCGCCGTGTTATTGGCGTTACTGGGGTCGCACGGTTTGAGGTGCCTGGGTGGTTGGGGGATATAGCTAGCTCTATATATTTGGGCGCTTATCGGCGCAGCGTTGGCTTAGCGTTAGGGCATTACCCACTGTTTGGGACCAATTATTCGGTGCGTGCTTCATGGTGGCAGGAGATTCGAGATGAGGTTGATTCTTCGGATACTGAATCGCATGAAGATATGCAGATTTCCTTCGAGGTGAGGTCTGATGAAACGGTATGGTTTCAACCCGATCTGACTCTTGATATGGATCCTCGGGCACTGTATGGAACCAGGCAAATGCTCCGGCGTTTTCGTAGAGGAATGCATACTATTCTGCGTGCTTGGCGCAGGCACCCTCCACATAGGCGATTGGCGGCACGTGGTTTGCTCGGTTACGCCAACGCATTTCCTATCCGTGTGTTTCGCTGGAGGTAAGCACATGGCCTTTATATATCTAAGTATTTTGCTGGTGGCTCTGGGGTGCATGGTGCTTTGCGACTTGCGCTGGGGACTCACTTTTTCCAAGACTTCCGCCGCGCTTGTTGTATCAGTCTGATTATGGTCGGCGCATTTCTGGTGTGGGATGCTTTGGGAATTGCCACGGGATCCTTCTATCGTGGGAATTCGCCTTATATGACTGGCATTGAATTGGCGCCAGAGTTGCCTCTGGAGGAGCCGATCTTCCTGTTTTTCCTTACCTATCTGACCATGAACTTTACGTCTAGCGCACGTTTGCTTTTCGACGCCCCCGTCAGGCAGGTGAGCACATGACGTACCTGCTTATCAGTACCCCTTTCCTTTGTATAGCTCTAGCGATTGCCTGGTGGCGACGCCACACAAGCCCTCGACAGTGGATGGTTACAGGTGTAGTTATGGCTGTCCTATTGGTGCTTACCGCTATCTTTGACAACCTTATGATTCTGGCGGAGCTTGTTGGTTACGGTGAGGAGCAACACCTGGGTCTTCAATTGGGGTTAGTGCCGGTAGAAGACTTCTTTTATGTCATTTTCGCCGCTCTAGTTATCCCCGCATTATGGCTAGGCGGAAAGCGATGAGTATCTTTCGTAGTATTCTTGCCGCTTCACGTCCTATTAGTTGGGTGAACACTGCCTTTTCTTTTGGCGTGGCTTATTTGTTTGTTGGCAACCGGATCGACTGGTTGTTTTGGGTTGGCGTGGTATTTTTCCTAATCCCGTACAACATTGCCATGTATGGCATCAATGATGTCTTCGACTATGAGTCTGATATTCGTAATCCCCGCAAAGGTGGTGTTGAAGGGGCAGTACTACCAAAGTCAATGCATGCGCCCCTGTTATGGGCTTCCGTGCTAACGACGCTGCCTTTTATTGCCGTAATGAGTATTACGGGCACTGCACAGTCGGTGTTTTGGCTGTTCATATCTATTGCTGCCGTGGTGGCGTACTCTGCTCCAAAGCTACGTTTTAAGGAGCGCCCCGTCCTTGATTCCGTAACGTCTTCCGCTCACTTTGTCACACCGGCTATCATTGGTGCCACAATTCGGGAAGGGGAATTGCCGGTACCTGGTTATTTTTGGGTGGCCGTCGTCGCATTTTTCCTTTGGGGCATGGCCAGCCATGCCCTGGGAGCGGTACAGGATGTAAAGGCTGATCGTGAGGGTGGTCTTTCGTCGATCGTCACAGCCTTTGGAGCCCGCACTATAACGCGATTGTCCGCTGTAGCGTATCTTCTTACTGCGCTACTACTATTTTTCTTGCCTTCACCTGGTTGGATTGTTGGGGTTGCGGGGCTTGGGTATGTGGCTAATGCGCTGCGCTTCTGGAATATTACTGATTGCACATGCGAAGAAGTCAATCGTGCCTGGCGGGTATTTCTCTGGCTGAATTACCTGGTCGGAGCGGTGGTAACAATGAGTCTTCTTTATGTTTTTCTCTAAAGACGGAGTAAACAAAATACTTATGTGATTCAAATCACTAAAATTTCACGTGAGGGTTTGTGCGTTGATCACGTCTTACCTTTGTCCGCTTTCAAACGCGTCAGCGAATGTTGATGCTTCGAGCAAAGGAAAAGATTATGAGTGACAATGTGATCCCACAGACCGGTGTACAACGGGACCGTGAAGCTGACAAGCAGGATGCACGTCAAGGCGACCATGCCAAGAAACTGCAGGGGCCGCTGCAAACCGAGCGTGGAGTGACCACACTTTCAGACACGGTCGTTGCAAAGGTTGCCGGAATTGCTACCCGGGAAGTGCCTGGAGTGTATGACATGGGCAATGCGGCGCGTCGTGCGTTTTCCGCAGTAAGTGAGCGAATCCCAAACGCGCAAACGAATGTTGCTGGCGGCATTAGCGTGGAAAAAGGTGAAGTTCAAACCGCGATTGACTGCACGATTGTTATCGAGTACGGGTATTCAATCGTCGAGGTTGGGAATGCAATTCGTCGCAATGTTATTGAGCAGGTTGAGTCTGCAACCGGACTTGAGGTCATTGAAGTCAATATCGATGTGGTTGATGTTCATGTTCCACAAGACGATGATGATGCTCAGCAAAAGCGCGATACCGAGCTCCAATAACTGAAGCCCTGTAAAACAATTGTGCCTTTTATAAAGGCACAACGTAGGCATTTTTCTTAAAGGAGTTCTTATGAAAACTTCGCAGTTTGCATTACTTATTGGTCTGCTTCTTGGTGCCGTATTTGCGTTTGGAACCTTTGGCCAATTTTTACTGGTTGGTTTGTTTGCGCTTATAGGATTCGCCATTGGGCTTATTGCAGAAGGACGCATTGAAATTCGCGGGGCCAATAACTTGTGGAAGGGGTAAGCAATGACCTCTACAAGTGAACTGACTGTTGGGAAACGCCACTTAGAAACTCGCGGGCATACCAATGTCCGGGAGAAAGTGATTTCTAAAATTGCCCAGCAGGCCGCATTTGAAGTACCAGGGATAGGTTCCGGATCTGGTGGTTTCCTTGGTATTGGATCGCACCGAGATTTTGAAACGTCACCTGATGTAGACGTGGAAATTTACGGAAATACAGTCGTTGTTCGAATGAACATTGGCATTGGGTTTCCAATGAATTTGGTTTCGATCCTGGATCGTGTTCGCACGCATGTGGAATCGCGAGTATTGGAACTCACCGGCTTTCAAGTCGGGCACATGGATGTAAAGGTGTCGTGGTTACACGGTGCAGTAGCAGAACGGCGGGAGTTATTATGAGCAGCCCCGATACATTGATACTACGTCCACCACGAACTATTCCAGCCATTGTCCTAGCGCTATTCGCTCTTGTTATTGGTGGCTTAGGCGCATGGATTTTTGGTGGGAAGTTGATAAACCACTTTTGGCCATCACAGGTCGCAGAAACAATGCAATGGCTTGCAAGTATTCGACTCAATGATATTGGGATTGCCGCTATTGCTGTAGCACTTGCACTGCTCGGTTTGTGCTTGCTGCTGTGTGCTCTGATTCCGGGTGATCCAGCAAACCGCGAAGTATGCACTGATGATTTGCCAGGAAAAACCGCGATGTCTCGTAGGGATTTTGCCCGTCAGGTCCAGCGCCGGGTTGAGTTAGTCGATGGCGTAAGTAAGGTCCGTGTCGCTTTCAGGGGCCGTAAACTGAGGGTTTCTATTGCTACGCCGATTGATGCTATTGACTCGGTCAAGCAACGTGCTATTGCAGTGGTCAATGACACAATTGAACGCTTCCGCCCAGTACGCCCGGTTCGTCCACAGATTCGCGTTCAACAAGTTCGCTAATGACTACGAAATAGAGAGGAACTCTCAATGCGTACAATTTCTCGGGGCCGTAATCGCTTTGCCTTGGCTATTGGCGGTTTACTCTTATTGATCGCTGGTGCATGGATCGCCACTGCCTCAACATCATTGAATGAAACATGGCCGCAAGGAGAGCAATTTCTTCCAGATGGGCATCAAACATTTTCTGAGTTTGCAGCGATGAATCAACCTTGGATTCTGCCGGTGGCATTCGCTGTCTCGGTGTTTTGCCTAGTGTTTGGTGTAGTGGTGCTTTGGGGTCAGATACCTAAATCTCCCGCGACGAGCAATATACAGATCACCGATGATCAAGATCAATTGCTTGCATCAATTGAGCCAAAAGTATTTGAACGAGCATTACAAGAGATTGTTGATAATTATCCGGGGGTTTTAGATTCATCGGTATACTTTGGCGGTAGCGCTCGTGCTCCTTGGTTACAAGCCGAAATTACCGTTGCGGAAGATTCCCAGGTTGATTGGGTTGTTCGCCATACTCGTGCTGGTCTTGCCAATGCTATTCAAGCATCGCTCGGTGTGCTGCCGCAGCGACTTGACCTTCAGGTGAAATTGGGTTCTGGCAGTGGATCAACGTCTAAGCGGCTCAAGGTTGGGTCGCAGGTAGCAGCGCGATCAGAACCCCGCTAGGAATTATATGGCCTTACATACAGAAAAACAGCGTCAGCTAGTCGTGCGATCGCAGGATGGCGATGATGTTGCCTTTTGCGAATTAATCAATATCCACCAGGCTCGATTATTTCGAATCGCCTATATGATTATCCATGATCGAATGGATGCAGAAGATGTAGTTCAAGAGTCGCTGATGACGGCATGGAGGCGCATACATCTGCTCGAAGACCCAAATGCTTTTTCTGTTTGGGTTTCGCAAATAACTTCACGAGCGGCCATTGATGTTGTGCGGAAACGTGCTCGAAGGGCAACGGAGAGCGCGGAGGTGCAGTCTCTTGAAGTATCAGCACAGAACAACACTCAGCCGCAACACACCACAAGTCATGTCAGTGATCCGGCTCGGACCGCCGTTGTAAATGCGCAATTGGAAGCGCTTGCAGAAATACTTCAGACTATTGAACCTCGGAATCGGGCGTGCTGGGTACTGTATGAAATCGACGGCCAAAACTACCGTGAAATCGCCTCGATCGTTGGAGCTTCCGAAACAACCGTCAGAGGGCGGATTGCGCGTGCGCGTTCTGCGATCATTGACCGCATGAAGGATTGGAGGTGACGGGAATGGCCGATGTAGAAAAAGTATTCGACGAAGATACTTCTCAAGAGTACCTTGACCTGCTACGAAAAGTGAACGATGAGTGGACTGAACTCGAGCGAAATGGTGATGAATCGGTCCAGTTATCGTCGCGGGTAATCACGGCGATTCAAGAGGCCGTGCGTTCGGAAGTAAAATACGGGCGCCAAGTGCAAATGCCCCCAACAGCGTTCGGGCCGTATTCCATCTCTGAATTGACATTACGAAATTTAGTTCGTGTAAGTGTGGATTCTATTGAAGGGGCGCTAGCGCTCCATAGTGACATTATTACTAATGAGGAAAACCAAGCGTTCTTTGAACGTGGCTTACCAGAACGCTTAGTTTGCTATATTTCGGTCCGAGTTACCTGCCCGGATTATCAAGCAGTTGCACAAAATGTGCGAAATGCTATTGCAACAGCGTGTGCAGAGCAGCTTGGGTTATATGAGTTAGAGATCGATATTCATATTGAGGATCTACATGACGAATAAACCTATACAACTCAGGGCCACCGACATTGTGGATTTGGTTGAAGCAGTCCCGGGTGTCCGTGGTATCCAAGCCAGTGTGGGAACAGCGCTGCGGACACTTGATGCCAGGTTGAGGCAGGGAAATACATCTAATGCGCGCTTCGGCGTGCTTATTCAAGAAGATGAGCACAAAATCACAGTTGAGGTTTCACTGGAAAAAGGAACGAGCATTCGAGGGACCGTTGAGGACGTTCAACGTGCAATTTCCGGGCATTTTTCCAAGGAAGTTCAGGCACCAATTGTGAGCGTGAGAGTCATTTCAGTCCATTAAATTTACTTAAGAGCTGCATCCAGGCGCTGTATGTAAACGTAGTATCTCAAGTTGTGCTGCGTGTAACGGAATACTGTGTGCGGACGCTGTTTACTTAGGGTTCGAAATCTCGAGTTCCGAATATAGACGGCAGCACATGTATTTCGTGGCCTCGTTTGGATGAATCGATTCGGGCCGCAGTAAAGAAAGGTCGAATTAATGCTCTCAGTGCTCACATTCGCACTCATTGATTCCGTGAATGCACTGCTAATTGGCGTAATTGTGGGCATTGGGGTGGTGCTACCAAAGAAGTATGGTCGTACGGCTTCGCTATTAGTCGCTGGGGACTGGTTAGGCGTATTCGCAGTTTCCGTATTGTGCTTGGTGTTTTTCGACGCCATCGGGGATACGGTTCAATCACTCGTGTATTCACCAATATTTGGATGGTTATTAATTATTACCGGTGTCTTTGTATTGGTAATGGCGTTTCGCGGTGGGGAATCGAATGGATTGGTGGAAAAAATACTGGTGCCGTTGCGGACACCATCGATAAAAACCGTGCTTATGGGTGTAATTCTAGGGGCAGTGCAATCACTGACTTCAGCACCATTCTACGGAGGGCTTTTATTATTATCAGCGGGTGGGTTTACCGTATTTACTCGCTATATCACATTGTTTCTCTATGCAACCTTAGCGTTAAGTCTTCCGGCACTATGTGCGATTGCGGTTGGGTATATACGCCGTCATCCGGAGGGATTTTTGGGCAGGGGATTTGTATGGGCGCGGGAAAACCAAGAGACAGTAACCAAAACTACAGGCGTTATTGTGGCGTTTGTTTTGGTGGTTCTTGGGTATGCCCATCTGTAGTGGAAAACACAGACAATCAAAAAACCCTGCCTTGAACCGGGCATGTCCGGAAGGCAGGGCGTCGAAAAGCAACTTAGAGAGCTTTGAGAGCGGCAGCGCCGAAGGAGACGGAGAAATCTTCGCACCATAAGTCCACAGTTGGCCAGTCTGCGGGGTTAAAGTCCGCAGGGAGGTCATAGACCTGGGTACCTCGGTTACCTTTAATAGGTGCAACATCAAGGTGGGGGTGTTCGCCAGCGGTGGTCCATCCAGCGGTGCCCTCAATTACGGGGCCTTGAGAGAGCCAGACCCTTACATCGGGTCCATTTGAAGTGTCCAGGTTTTCGAGCGCAAGTTGGTAGTTGCCCTCGGGCAGTTGGTAAATACGAGCGGTACCTGTAGTGGTGTGCTCATGGGAAATAAATTCCCCTTCAGCAACGATCGTTGGTCCGCTTGGAGCGCTACCGTTTTCTTTTGAATCGCCTGGTGAAGAGGAGTTCGCCTGGGCGCTGACGCTGGGAACGGTGTCATTGACTTCGGTATTAACAAACAACAGCCATGGCTTAAATACGGCCAACCCGATTCCAACAACAACGACTACAGAAGCGACAAGAGCTCCGATGATAATGCGCCTTTTTGAGGTCATCTCAAGCCTTTCTTAGTGCGATCTTTTTCACTAAATTCGGGGAACAGTTGCGTTTCTTGGGTCTGCTCTCTGTAACGCAAAATAGCTCGCAAATAGTCCTGAAAAGGGGAAATTTTTTTGGTCGGGCATAAAACGGGCTTTTCATGGGGTGAATCGGGCATGGTTGTGTTGGTTTCTTGAAATGCATTGTGTTCTTGTTTGCAATAGATTTGAGGGTATGAGTCCACGAAAAATTGGCGTAACAGAAGTCGCCTTGCGCGATGCGCACCAAAGCCTGATGGCCACTCGTATGGCCCTTGAAGACATGGTCGGTATCTGTGAGGAAATCGATCAAGCAGGCTATTGGAGCGTTGAGTGCTGGGGTGGCGCTACTTTCGATTCCTGTATTCGATTCCTCAATGAAGACCCATGGGAACGGTTACGGACGTTCCGCAAACTCATGCCGAATAGTCGCCTGCAAATGCTACTTCGCGGGCAAAACCTCCTTGGCTACCGCCACTACGAGGATATGGTGGTTGATAAATTCGTAGAAAAATCCGCCGAAAACGGCATGGATGTATTCCGTGTTTTTGACGCCCTCAATGATGACCGCAACCTTGAACACGCCATGCAGGCCGTGAAAAAGGTTGGTAAGCATGCACAAGGTACCATTTGTTATACGGTTTCCCCATTGCATACGGTTGAGGGCTATATCCAACAAGCAGGTCGCCTGCTTGATATGGGTGCAGATTCCATTGCTTTGAAAGACATGGCCGCCCTATTAAAGCCACAACCCGCCTACGATATTGTTCGCGGCATTAAAGAAACCTACGGTGAAGATACCCAAATCAATGTGCACTGCCACTCCACTACAGGTGTCACACTGGTTACCCTTATGAAGGCTATTGAAGCTGGCGCCGATGTGGTTGATTCGGCTATTTCTTCCATGTCCCTTGGGCCTGGGCATAACCCAACCGAATCTCTTGTGGAAATGCTTGAAGGCACTGGGTATGAAACCGGCCTTGATATGGATTTGCTCATTAAAATCCGCGATCATTTCAAAGCCATTCGCCCGAAGTATGCTGAGTTTGAATCAAAAACTTTAGTGGATACGGATATTTTCCTTTCCCAAATCCCCGGCGGCATGCTTTCCAATATGGAGTCGCAGCTGCGTGCACAAGGCGCAGGTGACCGTATCGATGATGTGATGCGGGAAGTACCAGTTGTACGTAAAGATGCAGGTTATCCGCCACTTGTAACGCCATCTTCCCAAATTGTAGGTACCCAAGCCGTATTTAATGTGCTTATGGGCCGCTACAAGGTGATGACCGCTGAATTCGCCGACCTTATGCTTGGCTATTATGGCGAATGTATTGGTGAGCGCAACCCGGAGCTTATTCAACAAGCCGAAGCACAAACCAAGAAGGAATCTATTACTGTTCGCCCGGCTGATTTACTGGCACCAGAATGGGATAAACTCCGCGAAGAAGCCGCTAGTTTGGAAGGCTTTGATGGCTCCGATGAAGATGTGCTTACTGTTGCACTCTTCCCAGGTGTTGCCCCCGGCTTTTTAAAGACCCGCCCCGAAGGGCCAAAAAATGTGGGCAAGACTGCCGAGCAGCTGGAAAAGGAGAAAGCTGCAGCTTCGGGTGCTGCAAATGCAGTCCGCGAACCTATTAATTACAAGGTCACTGTGGGTGGCCGCACGCAGACCGTTAAGGTCGAACCGGCCTAAGGAGACTGAGAACACTTATGGCACACGAAGCCAGCATGCAAGAACGCCTTGAGGCGCTCCAAGAAGCACGCACCACTGTTGAACTCGGCGGTGGCGAGGCAAAACTCGAAAAGCAACATGAGCGCGGGAAACTCACTGCTCGTGAGCGCATTGCCGCTCTGGTGGATGAAGGCACATTCCAAGAAACAGGCATGTTTGCTAAACATCGCACCACTCACTTTGGCATGGATAAGGCTGAAGCACCCGCTGATGGTGTGGTCACCGGCTCTGGTGCTGTTTTTGGACGCCCCGTCCATATTGCTTCCCAAGACTTTACGGTTATGGGTGGTTCCGCAGGTGAAACCCAATCCAATAAAGTTGCCGCAATGATGGAAGCCTCCGCTACCACCGGTACCCCCTTTGTATTTATTAACGACTCCGGTGGAGCTCGTGTCCAAGAGGGTATTGACTCCCTCTCCGGATATGGCAAAGTTTTCTACCAAAACGTACTTTTGTCCGGTTTGGTGCCCCAAATTTCCATTATTGCCGGCCCTTGTGCAGGTGGCGCCGCATATTCACCTGCGCTTACTGACTTTATTATCCAAACCCGTCAGGCCCAGATGTTTATTACTGGTCCGGGCGTAATTAAGTCTGTAACCGGTGAGGAAGTAACCTCCGAAGCCCTCGGTGGTGCCGATGCCCATATGACCAAAGCCGGCAATATTCACTTCGTGGCAGAAGATGATGAGCAGGCAATACTTATTGCCCAAAAACTCCTTAGCTTCTTGCCGCAAAACAATACGGAAGAACCACCAATCGTTGCCCCGGACGAGTATGTGGAGCCGGACCCAGCCATGCGGGATATCGTTCCTGTGGAAGGCAAAAAAGGCTACGATGTCCGCGAGGTTATTCAGCGCCTGGTAGATCACGGTGACTTCCTGGAAGTGCAAGCCGGCTACGCCCGCAACCTGGTCGTTGGCTTTGGCCGCCTCATTGGCCGCACCGTTGGCATTATTGCCAACCAGCCAAATGTAATGTCCGGTGTTCTGGATATTAACTCCTCGGATAAAGGCAGCCAGTTTATCCGTTTCTGCAATGCCTTTAATATCCCACTGATCACCTTGGTGGATGTTCCAGGCTTTATGCCTGGTGTGGCGCAAGAACATGGCGGTATTATTCGCCATGGTGCGAAAATGCTTTACGCATATTCCTCCGCCTCCGTTCCAAAGATTACGGTAGTACTACGGAAATCTTATGGTGGCGCATATCTTGCAATGTGCTCCAAGGATCTTGGCGCTGACCGCGTTTTCGCCTGGCCAACCGCCGAAATTGCGGTGATGGGTGCCGATGGCGCTGTCAATGTGGTGTTCCGCCGTGAAATCGAAGCTGCCGAAGATAAAGAAGCAAAACGAGAAGAGTTGATCCAGCTCTATAAGGACACCTTCTCTACACCATTTATGGCAGCTTCTCGCGGGCTCGTTGACGATATTATCGACCCAGCAGCTACCCGCCACGAAGTAGCGATGGCACTTGAGGTCCTGACCAATAAGCGCGTTACCCGCCCAGCGAAGAAGCATGGCCTAGGACCGGTGTAAACAATGGAAAACCCTGAACTCCTCAAACTGGTTCAACAACTGCAACTTCGGCTCGACCACGTTGAAGCCGAACTCGCGGAACTGAAAAAGCGTTCAGAACAAGAAATCCCTGAAGACGTCCTTCTGGCTATCTCCGCGGCAGTGTCTGCATACCTTGGCAATAAAGGCCGCGTAAAAGCAGTACACTTTAGCCGCCATCGCACTTGGGCAGCCCAAGGTCGTCAAGCAGTTCAATCCCGCTCCCGTCACCTGTAAGGAGAAGTCATGAAGCTCAAAGTGACAGTTAACGGCATCGCCTACAGCGTTGATGTCGAGGTCGAAGAAGAGCAGCGCCAACTCGGCAGTATCGTTTTCGGTGGAAGCCAATACGATTCCGAACCAGCAACCGCCAGTGTCCAAGGTGTATCCGCCAATGCTGTGGTGGCACCACTGGCTGGATCTGTTTTTAAGATCCTTGTGGAAGAAGGCCAAGAAATTGAAGCAGGCCAAGTACTGCTCATCCTTGAAGCCATGAAGATGGAAACCGAAATCACTGCGCCTTCCGCCGGAACCGTCCAAGCAATCCATGTGGATGTAGGCGACGCCGTCCAAGGCGGCCAAGCCCTCGTGGAAATCAACTAGGGTAATTAAGTTCCGGAAAATCAGCCAACGCCTCCGCGATGCGAAAGCATACAACGCGGTAAGGCGCTGGCTGATTTTCTTGTTTATTGGTGGGGTGGGCATGCCGGTAGATAGTGCACAATCGCTGACCTGGGGCTTGTCGCCGAATACACCATCTTGTGCCCAATTGGTGTATTTAGCGACAAAACTATGGCTTCTGAGGGGCTTCGGTGACGCTTTTTACACCATCTTGTGTCCAATTGGTGTATTTTGCGACAGTGCCTCATGTTTCTCACTAGCCTCAGGGGTCAATAACTCAAATAAACCGTAATATTGAGTCTAAATTCATTGCTAGTCCAGCGCCCTGCCATCTTGTAAATAGTTTTCCTTAATAATTAGTTCTATTTTATTGTGGCAATCCGATTTGTCCCCCAGTTGTGCACTTCTGTTTGCTTAACTAGAAGCATTGATACTTTTGCTGCTGGGAGGCTTTGGTGGAGGATTTTTTGCGTCGGATTGAGTTGCAGTATCCATTGGCTACTTCAGCGTGCGAGCCTAGGGTATTGGCTCGTCGGATCGTTGCTTTATTAGCGAGGGTAGCCGATGACCTGCAGGATTATCATCCTCAATTGATTGCGGCAATCGAGGAAGCGCGTGATGGGTTCGATGGTTTGATAATTCCGCGCCAGGTCCCTTTCGGCACTATGTCTCTCGAACTAATAAACGCTTTATGCGCTACTGCGGTGGATTGGGACGTTACTGAATTCGAACAGGGGCGGGCAGATTTTACATATAGTTTGTATCGCTGGTGTAAAAGTTTTCCGGAGAATTATTCCCGCAGCAATTTAAAACATTTGCGCGAACATTCGAAATTGGGTTCGTGGTTGCATTCGACTATTTCGGTATTAGATTTGCAACGTAATGTTGATACGCTGTTGGCATTCGATGGCACTCGCGAATTATTGGCGGAATATTTACGCTCCACTGCGCATGATCGGGAGCGGTATAAGGGGAGTGTTCCTGGTCTGGCAAGCCTTTATCAGAATAGGATTGCTAATCTCGCGGCGCCGGAATTATGGGAGTTTGCGCCAGAGGCAATGGAACGCATTTTGCGTTTCGACGCCCCACTGGAGTTAGCGGCAGCCCTTCGGTTCGGTCTGGCGGCGGAATTGGGCTGGCAAGGTTTAGAACGTTGTATTGAACGTTTGTCAGATTCTGAAGGTGATATTCCACAGCTGTGTGAATCATGGCCCGCGCTTGCTGTGATCTCACACAATGAGGCCGAATTCGTGTCCGGTGACGCTGTACTTCATCATGTGGATTATTCCTTTGCATTTTGGGATATAGCATCGTTGCGGATGGTAGGTGATGATGTAGCCGTATGTATGAGCTATGACTCAGTCTTCCTTGCTGGCTTGCTGGATGGTGGTGAGCTGGAGGAAGTCTCAGGCGGATTCCACAATGCGGAAAGATATTCGTTTCCTTTTGGAGATTCTCGGCTGACCGGTGTGGGCATATTGCGCTCGGGAGAACAACGGGAGCCAGCGGTGTGGCATGCTGGCGGGCAGGTTTTGGTCAATGGGGACATTGCATACATTCCTCTCGAGGGGAACGGTTTTGCGGTGTGGGCTATACGGGAAGGATTCCGCGCGGAAAACCTGGGGCGCAGCGCCACACTCCAAGAGGTTCTCGAATGCCTTGGCGTCTATTCGTGGGTTAAAAACGCTGTTGGAGAGGCATTTAATTGGCCAAATGTTCGGTTTAGGCCGAATCACTCCACAGTAATTCCCATTGCGTTTGAAACGGCGCCGAGCCCTATGGGGCGGGTTGGTGATCGACACATTAATATCGTATTCAAAACGGATAGCGGCACTACTATTGTTTCTCCATTTGGCGTATTTCATAGTGCATATGATGTGTGCGCCGTGCTCGCTCGTCCAGGTGGTGGTTTTTGGCTTACCAATGGTTCAGAGCTTTTCGACGCCGCTGCTGACGTACCGTTGATGAAAAGCTTTAACGCGCATGGCGAAGCAATGTATATGTCTTCGAACCTGCCACTAGCTGGTTGGCATCATATGCGCCCAAGAAACGAAGGTGCTAGCGAGAAACTGCGCCATTGTACGGCCGAGCAGGCAGCTCGTCTGCTGAGCGCATTAGTTCCAGAGCCAGGTCGCAAAGTGGGTAGCGTAATGCAACCAGGAAAGCAATGGTGGCGTTATGGGGATAACACGGTTGAATTCACTACGAGTATGAATACCAATTCGGATTCCCAGGTGCTTCGTGTGATCAATGAACAGTTTGGTGCGATGCCACAAGAGCTGGCGATTGCAATCGTACATACGGCTGCGGATATTGCGGCCTTGGCGCAGCGATTTGAAAGTTTAAGGGGAGGCACCGGGAATGCCGCCGATTTCGTGGAAGTATGTTCGTTTCCGGAATTGCGAGATATTTCCAATGACCTTATTGGCTACCTTTATGGTGCGGATACTGGCCAATTCAGTGGAGACCAGGTCAGGATCGCTCTTGAGACACTTGCACGGGTATTACACCATCCGAGTGAGATTGATGACTCCCTATTTTTTGCGCCAATTTTCTATTTTATTGGGCGAGAGCGATTGCTTTTAAGTTTGCTTAGTGCACCCCTGTTACGTCGGGAAATTGTGTTCGAACTTGCTGGGTTTTTACGGGCTGTCACAAATGCTGGTGTGTTGAGTGGTGGATTAGCTCACGTTGTTGTGCCATTGCATGATTTACAGGCGCCAAGTGTGATTGGGGATTGTATTGTGTTGGAATCTCAACATTTGAGTGCCCAGGTGTTGGCCCCTTCAGTGGCTGTGGAAGCGCAAGAAGTTTTGGAAGAATTTGGGTTGCCTCGGGCGGAGTTCTTGGCGGGATTGGAAGCATTGGAAGAGCGCAAGGAACCCGACTTTGAAAAACTCGAAAAAGAAATTGAAATGTTGAGTGCTGGGACATGTTGGACTCCGGCGGCAGCCCGTTGGCTTTTAGGTGGCAAGCCGCTCAATGGCGAATTGCGAAATATTGCAATTGCCCAGCTAGGGGAGCGACCGTTTATTGATTACGCGGAGATTTTAGTTGAACTTATCGACTCTGAAAATCCAGACCAGTCAATACAATACGGAAGGCGAATCGAATTCTGTATCAATGCTTGGCGGAGTAAGTTTGGCGAGCCGCAACTCCATTTGAGTGATTATGAGTATGCGGAACTTTTGCGGTTTTTTAGTGCGAAAACCTGTGCGCAATTATGGAAGCAGATTGAAGTAGACGAAATAAGCGCCCAATTCATCGGGGCATTGCTGCTTCTTTTATCGTGGCGTAGAACTGATGATCCTGAACGTGCGTTTATAGCCAGGCAATTGCGAGAGGTACAGCGCCATATCCACAAACAAAACTACGAATTCCCGGAAGATTTCAATCTAGGTTTTGATGAAGTAATTGCGGATAATTCATTACTGGACTTAGATGCCCTCACTTTAGAAATGTTACGAAAGGGTGTTCTAAATCTTGCATTGCTTGAGGCATCTCGTCCGTATGGTAGCCCGAGCGGGCACCCTTATGATCCGCTGGTTTCTGCCCCTACTGTGGTGGAAGCTGTAGCTCATGATCTGCAGGTTGGGATTGATGCCGCACGCTATTACCTGCAGTTGCTGGCGCTTACTGATCCAAATGATGAGAATATTTGCTATTGGAATGGTTGGCAGCCCGGTTACCTGGCAGTATTAGCACGTGAGCTAGATGCATATTTGGCCCCATTGGCGCGCCCAGATGCTCGGCGTAAATGGGGTATCCCCGGACCGTGGCTTGAAAGCCATGATCACTATGTGGGTATGGAACAGCACAAGGCGAAACTATATTCGCTATTGGCTGGCCAGGATGTGCAGCCGATTATCCCAGGGTGCCCGCCTCCGATGCCAATGGGACAACTATTTCTATTGGCGTGGGAACGGGCTAAGCGATAGTACCTTTGGAATTCTATCGGCCCTCGGTCAGTATTTTCCGTGTCTCTTCATGTATAAGCCCGTTAGTGGCGAGTGCATTGCCACCGTGGGGGCCGTCGATACCTTCAAGGGAAGTAAAACGGCCGCCTGCCTCGGTGACCAGGATAGCTAGAGGTGCGAGATCCCAAAGGCTAACTTCTGGTTCTGCTGCAATGTCGACGGCGCCTTCGGCCACGAGGCAATAGGAGTAAAAATCGCCGAAGCCGCGGAGCCGCCAGGTGATATCGGAGAGGCTAAAGAAATTATCGCGAAGATTAAGATCACGCCAACCGTCGAGGGACGAGAAGGAAACGGATGCATCTTCGAGTTTGGAAATTGCGGACACCCCCAAACGCTTTGGTTCGCCGCCAAATACCGAGCGCCAAGCTCCTTCACCTTCAACTGCCCACCAGCGCCGTCCGAGCGCTGGGGCTGATATAACGCCTAAGACCGGGCGGCCGTCGATAAGCAGTGCGATAAGTGTCGCCCATACGGGAACGCCTCGAACATAGTTTTTGGTGCCGTCGATTGGATCGATTACCCATTGGCGGCCTGCGGAGGTGCTTCCACCGAATTCCTCGCCAAGAATTTCATCTTCGGGGGCTAGTTCATTAATGAGTATTCGAAGTGCTTCTTCGCAGGCAAGATCGGCATCAGAAACCGGTGTCATATCCGGTTTCGAATCCACTTTCAAATCGCTGGCTTCGAACCGGGGGAGGGTAATGCTGTCCGCCAGATCGGCAAGTTGTAGCGCTATGACGAGGTCTTTATGCATTGTTTTAGTGTAACGCGTCCAGTATTTCTGCAACCGCGCGTGTGTTCCCAGCAATATGCCAGGTTACGCCACCAGCATCGGCTGTTTCGCAGCGTCCGCCCGCGCCTTCGATTAAGGCCTTGCCGGGCAGCCAATCCCATGCTGGGGCCGAGTGTTGCATCCACGCCCCTAGGGTTCCATCGGCCACACTTGCTAAATCAATACTGCCAGCGCCGAGCATTCGTACCGTGGCTGCGTGTTTCGCAACATTGATCCAAGTAGCAGAAAGCGAATTCATATACGAAGGGTGAAGATATGACCCCAGGGAAACTTCGCTTAATGGAGTGTCCTGTAATGGCGCTAGTTTTTGCGAATCACGCGTGGTTGGGATGTGTTTTCCGCCAAACCAAGTATAGCCCATTGTAGGCCGGTGTACTGCGCCGAAGCGTAATTCGCCGTTGTCCTGTAGGGCTAGGGCGGAGCAGAAATAGTCGCTGCCGGAAGCGAAATTGTACGTGCCATCAATAGGGTCGATTACCCATATACGGCCGGTTTCAGCAGGCCGCGAAGCACCCTCTTCCCCTAAAACACCATCATTTGGACGCAGTGCCAATAATGCGCCAGAAATAAATTGTTCCGCGGCGTGGTCTGCTTCTGTAACCACGTCACTAATATTGGTTTTTCGTTGAGTGGTAATTCCGGTTTCGCGCATACGCCAAGCGAGCCGTCCGGCGTTAAATACTAAAGCTTGTGCGAGATGCTCATCGGTATCCGCCTCATGTGCAATAACAAAGGTTTTGGTAATTGTTCCGATCATCTCTTCGAGATTTTGTGAGTTTTGCATAGGTTCTATTTTGCATTGTCACGCCAGACTTTGTGCGCTGGAATGGTATAGCCTGGGCAATGAAATAGATCTTATAGAACTTAGGTACGCTCATCTTATGTTGTCCGCAGTGTTCTTTCTGGTTTTTATGGTTGGCTGCCTTGCAGTACCCGCAATCGGGGAGATGTGCTGTATGCATCAGGGCATATGTTGGGAAAATGGAATCCGCAGTTCTTCTTTATTTTGGGCTGGGCTATTTATCGGACCTGGGCTATGGATGTTGTTTCCGTTTTGGGGCATTGTTTTAGGTTTGGGTGACGGGCCAATGATCATATTGTTTTTCCTATTGGCTGTGGCATGTGTGATTGTTGTTTCTGCAGGGACGTGGAATGGCCGGCGGAAATGGGGGAGTGCGGCAGGAATTACCTATGGGACAGTTATTGGTGTGACGCTTCCGTGGGCGGTGTGGGTGTCACCAACTATGAATGAGCAGGTATTTTTTCATCAGCTTTGTACGATGG
Organism: Corynebacterium freiburgense; assembly: GCF_030408815.1. Lineage (NCBI taxonomy): Bacteria > Bacillati > Actinomycetota > Actinomycetes > Mycobacteriales > Corynebacteriaceae > Corynebacterium > Corynebacterium freiburgense. The sequence continues at coordinate 716,051 of NZ_CP047355.1, forward strand.
TGTGTCTTACCCTTTCGGGACTCACCTTGATTGCCATGTTGACCGTGCATTTTCGGATTGCTAGGCGGAAGTAGCCTGGTGGTGGGCGCGGCGTCGTTACGCAAGATGCTCGGGTGTGTGGGGTCGGCTAAACTTGATCGCTATGCGACAAGATCTTGCTGCTGAACTTTCGGCCCTTTCTGCGACGCTTACCACTATTGAAAAAATTATGGACCCGCAGGAGATGTCGGAACGGGTGCGCGAATTGGAGGCGCGGGCTTCCGATCCCTCGCTTTGGGACGACCCGGAAAACGCGCAGCAAGTAACCAGTGAGCTTTCCACGGTGCAGGGCAACCTTAGGAAACTGCAGGAGCTACGCCAACGCCTTGATGACCTGCCAATTATGTACGAACTTGCCGAAGAAGAAGGTGAGGGGACCGAACAGGTGGATGAAGAATTCGCCGAGTTGTGTGCGGATATTCAATCCTTGGAAGTTAAAACAATGCTGTCTGGGGAGTACGACGCCCGGGAAGCGGTGATTAATATTCGCTCCGGCGCTGGCGGGGTCGATGCTGCAGACTGGGCTGAAATGCTTATGCGAATGTATATTCGCTGGGCGGAAAAGTCTGGGCGCAATGTTGATATTTACGATATTTCCTACGCGGAAGAAGCTGGCATTAAATCCGCAACCTTTGTTGTGCATGGCGAATATACATATGGCACGCTTTCGGTGGAGCAGGGGGCGCATCGCCTGGTGCGCATTAGCCCATTTGATAACCAGGCGCGGCGCCAAACCTCGTTTGCGGAAATTGAGGTATTGCCGGTGGTGGAAACCACAGATCATATCGACGTCCCGGACTCCGATATTCGTGTCGATGTATACCGTTCATCGGGGCCAGGTGGGCAATCGGTAAATACAACAGACTCCGCAGTTCGTATTACACATATCCCTACTGGGATCGTGGTGACCTGCCAAAATGAGAAATCACAAATCCAAAACCGGGCGTCAGCAATGCGGGTTCTGCAAGCAAAGCTTTTGGAGCGCAAACGCCAAGAAGAACGTGCGGAAATGGATGCACTCGGTGCGGGTGGTAATGCTTCATGGGGTAATCAAATGCGATCCTATGTATTGCACCCCTACCAGATGGTGAAAGATCACCGTAACCAATTTGAGGTCAATGACCCAGCAAAAGTCCTTGATGGTGAAATTGATGCCTTCCTTGAAGCAGGCATTCGTTGGCGGATGTCTCAGACGGAAGCGTAGGAAACTATTGGAATTGCCTTAGGCTTACCTACTACAGTGTCTGGTATGAAAATCCTTCTCAAGGTCCTTGGCTTACTCTCCCTAGGTCTCGGGGCAGTCGGAGTTGTCCTTCCGCTCCTGCCAACAACACCATTTTTACTTTTTGCCGCGTTTTGTTTTGCGCGGAGTTCTGAGCGTTTACACCACTATCTGTATGAGCATTCAATTTTTGGTGGGTACCTCCAACGTTATGAATCTGGTGCACTTACTCTTGCGGATAAAATCCGCACACTTGCCATCCTCTGGATTGGTCTAGGTTTTTCTGCGTATATGTCCAGTAAACCGGTTGTCGCGGTAATTCTGGGTGTTATTGGGATCGCTGTAAGTGTGCATTTATTACTGCTCGGCAAAAAGCATAAGCGCGAATCAGATGCCTCTGCGAGCTCAGGACAAGTGCAAAAGGAATATTCGCAAGTGAACGCTCAACGCTAGGCGGAGTAGCCAAGCTTTGCAGTGCCCGTATAGGTTTTCTGAGAATTACCTGAACGCACTAGATCATGTGACAGGTGTGAACTACTGTGGATTGAGTGATCACCTTCGATAGTGTTACTAAAATTTACAAAACCTCCACACGGCCAGCTCTAGACAATATCTCACTCAGCATTGATCGTGGTGAGTTTGTATTTCTTATTGGCCCTTCCGGATCTGGCAAATCAACCTTTTTAGAGCTTATGCTGCGTGAGCAAAAAGTTAGCTCGGGTGATATCCATGTGGGGGAGTTTCACGTTAATAAGTTGCGTGGTTCCCAGGTAAATAAACTCCGTCAGCGAATCGGATACGTGTTCCAAGACTTTCGCTTGCTTCCCAAAAAAACGGTTTACGATAATGTTGCCTTTGCCCTTGAAGTGATCGGCAAAAAACGAAATATCATCGATAAGCTTGTCCCAGAAACCTTGGAACTTGTAGGGCTTGAAGGTAAAGCAAATAGGACACCAGGCGAACTTTCCGGCGGTGAGCAGCAACGAGTAGCTATTGCTCGGGCCTTTGTAAACCGGCCACTTGTGTTACTTGCTGACGAGCCGACCGGAAACCTCGATCCAGAGACCGCCAATGACATTATGGTTCTGTTAAATCGAATTAACCGCACTGGAACCACTGTGGTGATGTCCACACACAATGCGGCTGCGGTGGATGCAATGCGCAAGCGAGTGATTGAACTTAATCTTGGCAAGCTTGTTCGCGACGATGCTCACGGCGTGTATGGCGTAGGCCGCTAGTAGAAAAGGAATCCAGACTTATGAAGATCGGTTTTGTCCTGCGTGAAGCCTTTCAAGGTTTAGGCCGCAATCTGACCATGACTGTGGCATTGATTATTACAACAGCGATTTCATTGGCGTTGCTTGCAACAGGTTTCCTAGTTACCGGAATGACGGAGCGTACCAAGGAAATCTACCTTGATCGTGTAGAAGTCATGGTGCAGCTTAATGAAGAAATATCGGCGAATGATCCAGATTGCTCATCGCAGCCGTGTAAAGAAGTGCGGGATAAGCTTGATGGCGCAAATGGTATTGAAAGTGTGACCTTCCGTTCCCGGGACCAATCCTATGAACGCTTTGTAGAGGTATTCCAAGATTCGGATCCATTGCTGGTCGCTTCTACTAGTAAAGATGCCCTCCCTGCTGCATTGCATGTACGCCTTGCAGACCCGCTTAATCCATCACCGCTGGACCCAGTGCGAGAAATGCCCCAGGTCGCCGATGTTATTGATCAAGTTGATGACCTACGTTCGGCAACCGGAAACCTTGATGCAGTACGAAACGCCACCTTTTTAATTGCCGCAATTCAAGCAATTGCAGCCATTTTCCTTATTGCAAATATGGTTCAAATTGCTGCCTTTGCTCGGCGCGAAGAAATTTCCATTATGCGCATGGTCGGAGCATCTCGCTGGTATACCCAAGCACCCTTTGTTATGGAAGCAGTAATGGCTGCCTTGTTTGGTTCGGTTCTTGCCATGGTAGGTCTTATCGCTGGTAAAAAGTTTGTTCTAGATCGGGCGCTTACGGGACTTTATGAATCGAAACTGATTGCGCCTATTACTGCGGCGGATATTTGGGTGGTTTCACCGATTGTTGCGATCGTCGGCATTATATTTGCGGCGATCACTGCACAGGTGACATTGCGGATGTACGTCCGCAAATAGCTGTAAGCTTAATTTCGCTATGGCTAAGAAAAAGAAGAAGGCGGTGGATAACCCGGTTATCGCTACCAACCGCAGAGCAAGACACGATTATCAAATACTAGAGACCTATGAGTGCGGTGTGGCGCTCGTAGGAACGGAAATTAAAGCACTCCGTGAAGGCAAAGTAACACTCAACGATGCCTTCGCAACCATTGACGATGGTGAGATTTGGTTACGTCACCTGCATATACCCGAATATTCGCATGGTTCGTGGATGAACCACAGCCCACGCCGCAGCCGAAAGTTATTGCTACATAGGCGCGAAATCGATGCGATTATAGGCAAAGTGCGGGATGGAAACCGAACCCTTATACCGCTCAAACTGTATTTTAAAAACGGCCGGCTTAAAGTCGAACTCGGATTAGGTCAAGGCAAACAAAAATATGACAAGCGACAAGACCTAAAACGACGTGCCGCAGAACGCGACGTTACCCGCGAATTAGGGCGCCGCGTTAAAGGAATACGTGGATGAGTGAGCACCCTGCTTGGGTGTGGGAAATAACGCACCCGGTCCTCGGCCACATTCAAGTGATCGAGGCCGGGTTCGAAAAACTATGCGAATTTGACCCCGGGTTTCCAGAACCCTCCAAAACTATTTCCATACTTCACACAATCAAATGGAAGGGTATTGGCCAACGAGCCATCGCCGGCGGTAAGCGCAGCGTCTTAGTGCTTGTCGACGCCACCCCTACCGCACGCTTCGAACGCCCGTCCAATGTTCGCTTTGTATTAGGGGCCAAATGCAAACCCGAAGTTTTTAGTCCAATGCGTCCGAAACGGACCAAAAACTACGGTGTTATCCAGGCAAATCCATTTAGTGAAATCATTGAAATAAAGCTGTGCACCACTGAAGGTGTGGTGTTCCTGGAACCTCCAAAAGGTTCACCGGCCGCGCAGCGCTATCAAGAAATGGAACAAACTCCAATTAAGCGCCTGCTCTATCCGCTACTTGGTGGGCTCGGGAAAGTTGGGTGGGCAATACTTGCTCTTATATTTGTCCCGCTTTTAAAACAATTGGTTGGCTTGCTCCCCACTATTAATGTGCCGAATATTCCCTGGCCAGCGTTTCATCTGCCAGCCATACCATGGCCGAATATTCATTTGCCGAAGCTTCCAGCATGGACAGTGTGGGCTTTGGATAATTCGAATCTTTGGATGCCATTGGTAGTGGGGGTGGTTATAGGCCTAATTGCGTACCGGGACCATAAACGTTCCCGAAAAACCGACAATCATGGGATGAAAGCGACGATACGCCGAACTAACTGATAAGAGTGGGGGTGGGCGTCAAAAAGCAAAAGCTTGCGGATATAAACACAATTGGTTTACAATGGTGAAGCTCTTTCGGAAGGCACAATCCCGCCGAAAGAAATGTGAGGGGCTGATTTAGGTTTCGACTCCGTACATTAAGCCAGGGGAAGCGTGCCGGTGCAGGCTAGAGACCACCGTTAAGCGTCGTGGCACAAAATAAGCGCAGAGAATACTCAGCGCGACTATGCACTCGCTGCCTAATCCAGCGACTGCATGTCTGTCAGCCTAGGTTTCGTCCTTGGCCTAGAGTCTGGCATCGACTAAAGGACTTGCTGCCACATTGTGTTGACGGGATGTGGCGGGACTTTCACCGACAACTGGGCCTATCATCCGGACATGTTCGTCTGATCCGGAGGGCCGAGTAGAGATCACGTGCGAACTGCGCACGGAGAAGTCCTGGCAAGATGACGAAGGACCCGGGTTCAATTCCCGGCAGCTCCACTAGAAGTGCCAAACCTGAGAGATAGATTTTCAGGTTTGGTACTTTTTCTTTACTGCGTGAATGATTGCTGGTTGGGGGCGGCGATGCTAGAGGGTCGGCGGTGGTTTTTTGGGGGGTGTCCTAGAGGGTAGGCAGTGGTCCGGGGGATGGCTGTCCTAGAGGGTCGGCAGTGAGGGGCCGAGCTTGAGTGGATGTCGGATGTAGCTATCGGGTGGGGTTGGTTGTTGGGAGCTAGAGGAGAGTTTTCATAACCGCAGGTGATACAAAAAGGGCAAGTTTTTAAAAAACATTGCCATTTTGTATCAGATGTGCTCAATGGAAAGTTGCTGTTACTAGGATTCTGGGGGAACTGGCGGTTGGATGCAGGAGTCTAGGGTCTTAGAAGCCATAAACTGATTGCGTGCAATATCCGTGTAATAGTGGCGAGGAAACACATGAAGATACTGGAAGTCACTGAAAATAAGAAACAGTTTTTGGAACTGCTGCTTCTCGCCGATGAGCAAGAAAATATGATCGATAAGTATCTCGGTCGAGGAACCATGTTCGTTTTAGACGATAACGGGGTTAAGGCAGAGTGCGTGGTTACTGATGAAGGTGGTGGGATTCTGGAAATTAAAAATCTGGCGACCGTCCCCGAGTTTCAGGGCAATGGGTATGGTAGGGCGCTTATTGAATTTGTAGCCAAGAGATACCAGAACCAATTTTCTGTATTACAGGTTGGCACTGGTGAAAGCCCTCAAACACTCGGCTTTTATGAAAAATGTGATTTTATCAGGTCGCATGTAGTGAAAGACTTTTTTACGGACAACTATGACCACCCAATTTTTGAATGTGGTGTCCAATTGGTTGACATGATCTACTTGCAAAGAGCGCTATAACTAGCTGGTATCAGTAATCGCTGCCATTATTTTTACTCTCAATGTAAAAAGAAACATAAAACCATTGATTTTTTGGTTTTTTACCGAGAACAATAGGGGTATGGTTTCTTCTGGTTGGAGTCATATTGTCCAATGTTGGAGAGCATTAGAGCTATTGAATCCGCAGCCGCTACCGCGGATTCAAAAAGCTAGCAGGCAATCTCCATTTGATGAGCAAGTTGTCCGACTTCGTCCTGGGGGCCGATTGCCTTGGGAATATCTACAGCCGCCGAAAGCGCAAAAGGGAAAGAAACGAGTGTGGCGGCATGTAATCTTTGCAGGTATATACCCGCTCCAATCAACCCATAATTATCTTCGAACATTATTTCGCTTACGTGAAGGGGGATATGAGGAAAAAGTAGCTGGAAATAGTGCGTGTGCGGCACTAATGCTTAATGAATGTGGCGAAATCATTAAAGGAACTGCCGAACTTTCTTCTGCGCTCTGGGCTGTTGGTAGTTTGCGCACAGTTGGTTTTGGGAATTCTGATTGGGTAGAAGGATTTAGTGAAGCAAAACATAGATTTTCAATGAAAGTAGATGATTTTGCGGAGCAGGGTTTGCAAGCTGAAGTAACGTGCGATGAGGGTTCAAAAACCTTGCGCTGGGATGATCTGACAACGCTTTTGGATATTGCCCAATCTATTTCGGGAGTTCGGGATCTAGCGGAAATCTTCAGCGATTATTTTATTATTAAAAGCTATCTAGTGAATCCACATACCGAGGAAGCGAATCTTCAACGAGATTTTCTTAATAGCTTTTTTCTAGATGATTTAGCGCGAGTAAGCCGCCAAAATATCGACTCTCAATCTGCTTGCGGCATCTATCTATCTGAACAGGATACCGCCCAAACAGGCAATCGAATAGATTTGCGTAAAGATCGAAACGTTGTGCTTTCCTCCGTGACTCCAAGTCACATTCCATTGGGGCGTTGGCCGGCGCGACCAGAGCATTCGCTAGCATTAAGCCAGCAGTTTGCGGTGAACAAGATATTGGATCCTGCTGAAGCTGCACAAAAATTCGTTGGCGTAAATGGTCCTCCGGGTACCGGAAAAACCACAATGCTGCGGGATATTATTGCCGCAAACGTTGTTCAACGAGCCCAGCAATTAGCCGCTTTACGACGCCCCGGTGACGGCTTTGTTCCAGATAAACTCACCTGGTCGACAGAACAAGGTTACAAGCGAAGTGTATTTGCGCTGAAGCCTGAAATTACTGGTTATGAGATGGTTGTAGCGTCCGCAAATAATGCCGCGGTGTTAGGAAATCGAGCGAAACGCAAGAAATTTATTGATTTATTTTGGAGCACGCCGAAGCAAGTAAAAAGCGGTCCGAAAATACCTGATATGAAGGGTCGCTTAGAAGCCTGGTACCAAGGTAAGGAACCGATCCCAAATTGGGACGAAAGCCGACGAAATTTTCGCCGAGCCCAGCGGCGCGTCGAAAAGCTTAAAGCGGAATGCGAATCAGCAAATCAGCGAAGAATCCAACTTGTAGCTATCCAAGAAAAGCTCCTACAGGCTTCCCAACTACTTACCAGTACCCAATTGCAATTGGAAGAAATACGCCAGAAATTGCATGAAATAGCGGTGGTGCGAAAACAATCCGAAGAACACTATGCGCTTACCAAAGCCCAATATGAACGCCAACTAAACCTCAAACCAGGATTACTAGAGACTTGGCTTGACCTAGGGGGCCAACGAAAAACATGGAGAGCTGCGCTTGCGGAAATATCCGCAGCGCTTACCCAAGCTGAAGAAACACTCCGGCAATATCAGGACGAAGAATCGCAACTACGAGCTACAGAGAACAAGTGTGAGGAACAACGTTTAGCCGCGCAAGATGCTTTTAACCAAAGCCTGCAGGAACACGACGAGCTAGCCAACGAATGTTCGAATGATAAAGCGCGTTTTCTACAGAATTATCCAGACGAACAGTGGCAAGGTGACCAACAAGAACTCTACGCTCCTTGGCTCAATAAAGAATTAGAGATTGCTCGTTCGGAGCTTTTTCTGGCGGCATTGCAATTGCACCACGATTTCATTGCAAATAACGCTGGACGGATGCTCACAAACTTGCGCGCAGTCTGTGACATCGTAAAAGGAAGCGCACCTGCAGATTTAAGCCCCCAGAAAACGCTTGCTGCCTGGCAAGTCCTCTTTTTGGTTGTGCCAGTTATTTCAACGACCTTTGCGTCTTGCGGATCGATGTTCCAGTGTCTAACTGAAGAGTCAATAGGGTGGCTTTTTATAGACGAAGCTGGCCAAGCGGCTCCACAACACGCACTTGGGGCTATTTGGAGATCAAAACGAGTAGTAGCGGTTGGTGATCCGTTGCAGCTCCAGCCGGTGGTGACTCTGCCAGCGGCAATGCAACGTGGAATCATTGACGCATGTAAGGTGCCCTCTTTATGGATACCTCCTAACGCATCCGTGCAGACACTTGCTGATCGCGTATCACGCTACGGCACCACCCTAAATGAAGACAGTGACCCAATCTGGGTTTCCATGCCACTAAGAGTGCATAGACGTTGCAGCAATCCAATGTTTCAATTTTGCAATGAGGTTGCGTATGACGGAATTATGGTTCATGGTGTTCATGAAGCATCCGAAAACAAGCAGCTACCAAAAAGCTTTTGGTGTGATGAACCAGCAACGAACCCAGGCACGCATATCCAACAACGCCAACTCGAACGATTTCAAAATGGCTTACAGTTATTGCTTGACCAAGGTATCCCAACCACAGACATTATCGCCATAACTCCATTTCGTGAGCTTGCCAAGTGGTTAGAAAAATTCTCACGCAAATACCCAGGCTTACGAGCTGGAACCATTCACACCGCTCAAGGACGAGAAGCCAACATTGTATTTTTTGTGTTGGGAGGAGATCCTGCACGAAATGGAGCGAAAAAGTGGGCGGCGTCGTCAGTAAACCTAATTAATGTTGCTGTTAGCCGTGCGAAACGCCGACTCTATGTTGTGGGGGATCGCGAGGCGTGGAAGCAATATCAATATTTTGCACAACTTGCAGAGCTGCTTCCATAACTATTGTGGGCATTCCAATAATTGAAACCTTAAAGATGTGGATATTACATAGTCGGCGATTATGTGTTACGTGCTTTTGGTTTTGAAATGATGACCTTGGGAAATGCTGTTTTATAACTTTCCATATCGTTAATGTATAACAATTTTAAAACTAAAGTGCTGTAATATAACGATTAAATTACCCTTAAAATGAAGTGTAGACAGCGCCCTTTGGGATACGTAGGCTCAAAAAAGAAAAGCTTGTACAAGTTCTTGGATTGGCCGAATTTTCCCAAAAGGAAGGTGCAGTATGCGGGCGTTTAAGATCTCTGCCGCTCTTTTTGCAGGACTCATTTTTTCAAACGCAATTGCTGGTGCAGCAGATCTAGATACGGAAATAACGAATAATGTTGACGTAATCAAACAAGCTGCGGAAGAAGCTGGATACCTGGAGCTTAGCCCAGAAGATATTGAGAAACTATTGGATGCTTCTCACCTGGGTGACTATGAAAAAAGTACTTTGAGAGCTTTGGAAAAGTACATTGATATGTCAAACGCGACATTTGACTACGGGGCCGCTTCAGCTGATAACGCTGTTGATCAGAAAATAGTGAGAGACTATGCCATTGGCTTGAAATCATCAGGTTGGGAACTTGTCGGTACTGGTGGCGGAATCTCAGACATTGAGACCAAAGCTCAACAATTGCGGAGCGAATTTAACACTCCTGGAACGTGCGGAGGCGTAAACGGGTACCAATTTAATCCACCAGCGATCTTAATAGATAGTTGCATTATTAATGCCGCAGAACATTCGGAATCATTAGATGTAGGGTTTGCAGGCCCCGCAGGAATATTGACGCACAAAGCCGGGATCGGTCCCACAGCTGCAGGGGCAATTACCGCTATTCTTGCATCAGAATCCGCGGCTGCGCGATCCTGTAATGCTACTGGAAATGGAATACGAGTTTTTGCGGATGGTCGTTGCGAATCGCAATAAACATCGAAGGTAGAACAACATTTAGCGGATGAGACCTCAACTGAGGTCTCATCCGCTATTGCTAGACAATGCTAGTCGCCGGTTTGAGATGCATGCTGACGTACATGCCTCATATAGAGTGGAATAAAAAATACTAATATAATTAAGGCAGTGATCCAACCGGGATACCCTAGTGCCAAGAATTTAATAGGGTCAGGTTCTTGATCAATATGGCCAAGAAGTATGGGAAGTCCAGCGGCTGCATTAAAAGTACCGTGGAAAATTGCTGCAGGCCAAATATTTCCGCTAAAAATCTGGGTAAAGCCGATAATTACACCCAAAAACATGCAACCAATAGTCATTACTGCGACGCCTACCCAATCAGTTCGATTGAAATTGTATCCAATCAAGATAACTGGACTATGCCAAAGACCCCATAATGCTCCGCTGATTAAAAGTGCAGGCCAAACCCCATATTTTTGTAATGCAGGAAGAAGATAACCACGCCAACCAATCTCTTCACCAGCAGCAAAAAAGCTATTAAATAAGCCGCTAAATGGAATTGAGGCTATTTGGATTAAAAGCAATACCTTAACCGGCAAGGCGGGTTGATCGGACTCTTTTGATAGCGCTTGCAGATTGCTTTCAAATGCTGAGAAGTTCAGCAGATCGAGCCGGAACCAGCCAAATGCTGCAGCAATAAAGCTAGAGATTACGGGAATCAGAATGGCTAGTGCCATGCTCACCAAAATCCACACAACTGTCTTTTTATAAGGTTGGCGAATTGTGATGTTGAGAAAACTCGGTACCTGTTTCCAGGCGACCTTATGCAAATAACGCGCGACGAAAACCGCGGCAACGGTGGGGGTGAACATCGCAAGCAGCAATAGAGGCAAAATTATTAAAAACTTAGTTTGTTCATCGACAAGCCATAGCGGAATTGCTAGAATCCAGAAAAGCAATGATGCAATAACGTAAAAAATAATGGTTGATTTTAGGCTATATTCTTTTACTTCCATAGTGGTAGTCCTTGATGGAGATGCATATTGATTCAATGATCAATCAGGGATTAAAAAGTTTAGGTTGATTTAGCTGTACAAGAAATGATAGATATCCTCATTTTATATCGGAGAGGAGTCCTGTGTCTTGTAAAAGCTTCCGAAACCGAAGCTAATAATATAAAAGCCCGCTTACCAGAAAACGGATGGCGGGCTGTTTGGTCAGAACGGAGTAGGTTATGTGGTGGCTATCGATCGCTCCTTTATTGCCATAGTTCGATCTGCAAGGACATAGATGACTGCCCCAGCTAAAGCTATGCATGTGATAATCCAAAGTACTGTCGCATACTGAATCCCCACTTCGGATTCTGCTCCCGTGAGCGCCGCAAATGTAGACAATTTGAGGTCTATTAATTTTGCGGTGTATGCAATACCAACAGGAATTGCGATATTAATTGTAAGGTTATAGAAACCAATCGCAACACCAGACTTTTCTGCTGGAATGTTTTGAATCGCTGTTGATACTAGTGGGGCATAAAGCAGTGCAAAGCTTGATGCAAAGACAATCACGGAAATGATAAGCGGTATGCGCCCAGATTCAAGGAAAAACGCTGCTATTGCAAGCGATATAATTATGCCTGCGAGCGCGGAAAAAATAGTCACCCGAGATGACATATACCGTCCAATAAAACCTGACAATGCGCCGACAATTGCGGCACACGCATATCCTGGTGCAACCATAAGTGAAGCTTGATCTAGTGTCATTCCCTGGAGGTCGCTCATTGCATAGGGGAACAAGAATAAAATGTACCCTAGTTGCACTGAATAGATAATTAAGACCAGAATAATCGCCCAGACATATCGGCCATTCTTAAAAAACTCCGGTGCAACAAGCGCTTTTGGATTTGTATTAATATGCCACACAAACAATGCAATGCCAGCAATAACTGGGACTAGATACCAGTAGTTAAAATCCTGCATATACAGCATCGTTGAAGTGGCGATTACTGTAATAAGGAATAAGCCAAATATATCCAAATTGCTTTGAGTGGCTTCTTCTGGGGGTATTTGCTTTATAATCGCCGGAACGGTGAGAAGCATAAGCAGTGGTATCAGGAACATTGCTGTCCAAGAAATATAGGTTGCAACGTAACCACTTGTTAACGTTCCGATAAGTAGGGCGAGTTGAAACGCGCTCGTCGAAAAGCCTAAATACGTTTTCTGATCTTCACGCGAGAGATATTTTGTAACGTAAATAACGTACAAAGTCTCGGCTGCGGCTAGACCGCTTGTTTGAATAAGCCTTCCAGTGAGAACGGCATACCAAGAGGAGCTGAAAAAGAAACCCAGCAGCGAACCTACCGTAATAAAGGCAATGCCTACGAGCATTAGCTTTTTGATATTTATGGCATCGGCCATTGCGGCGTAGACAACTGCGCCAATACCAATAACAATGCCCGCAAGTGTAGCTTGGAGGCTTACCTCTGTGACAGAAAGGCCCAGATCATCAGCGATTGGTTGCGACATGAACTTAAATCCATTGTCGATAACCAAACAGAACACAAAGCTGAAAAGCAGTATTGGTACGGCCGCTTTGGGATTCTTAGCTTGTTGAGCTGTGGCGCTAGACATGATCTACACGCCTGCCAGTGGAAGCGCGAGTTCCATCATCGTGGTGAACGCTGTTTGGCGCTCTTCAGCGGTGGTTTTCTCGCCGGTAATAATATTGTCGGACACGGTAAAGAGTCCGAGTGCATCGATGCCGGAGTAGGCAGCGATTGCGTATAGCGCAGCGGTTTCCATTTCGACGCCCAGTACGCCCATACGTGCCCATCGGGCATTCGCGGTTTCATCGGCATTGTAGAAAATATCGCTGGAGAGTATATTGCCTACATGAGGCGTTACTCCTTGAAGCTTTGCCTGTTCGATCAAGGCAGAAATGAGTTTCCATGAACCAGTGGGGGCATAGGTTCCTGGAAGATTGTACTGCGAGAGGAAATTTGAATCGGTTGATGCGGATTGCGCAACAACAATGTCATAAAGATCGAGATTCTCTTGAAGGGATCCGCAAGAACCGATTCGAATTATCTTTTTAACGCCGAATTCGTGGATCAATTCCCATGCGTAGATGGAGATGGAAGGCATTCCCATGCCGCTACCCATTACTGATACAGGTGTGCCTTGGAACGTTCCTGTAAATCCAAGAATATTTCGGACTTCATTGAACTGGACCGGATTTTCCAGGTAATTCTCAGCGATAAACTTTGCGCGAAGTGGATCCCCGGGCATGAGAACGGTCTCAGCAATCTCGACTCCGTGCGGATTAATGTGAGGGGTGCTCTTGTTAGACATTTTGACTCCTTAAAAGAGCATGGGGAGTTGGTGTTTAAAACACCAGGGACACATTCCATGCTACGAAGCTTTGGAACAAACTTCTATGCTCGGTGGAACATTTGTGCCTGAGAAGTCTCTATGTTGTTACAAACGTAGAGTTTTGGCAGCTAGTTACGTCGTAAAGCACAAAATCTTTTTAGGTGTTAAGCAGGTGATTTGTGGAAAATCATTGCCGTGTGTAAGGTTTTATGAGTCAGCGCGGCAGATGTTTGTTGGTAAAACAATCAGTCGGCTGATAATCCTAAAACATCTACTTGACAATCTTCTAATGAGTTAAGTAATGTTGCGGGTCCGCTCTTAAAGTGGAATGTGTTGTTTGAGAACTCGATAGTGTGCCATGTTTGTTTGTTGTGGTTGATTGGTTTGTTTTGGCTGTTTGTTGTGGTTGGTTGTGTGTTGCTGGCGGGGTTCATGCTTCGTGAGCTGGCGTGTGGCTGGTCATGGTGGATGGTTGGGACTTGGTTTTCGACTGTTTTTTTGTTTTTTGTTTTTTTGGGCAACTGATTGTTTTTGTTGGTTGTTTGTTTTTGTTGGGATGTTGGCTTTTCATGATTGTTTGAGCTGATTGTTCTTTTTTGTGGAGAGTTTGATCCTGGCTCAGGACGAACGCTGGCGGCGTGCTTAACACATGCAAGTCGAACGGAAAGGCCCTGCTTGCGGGGTGCTCGAGTGGCGAACGGGTGAGTAACACGTGGGTGATCTGCCTCGTACTCTGGGATAAGCCTGGGAAACTGGGTCTAATACTGGATAGGACCATGCTTTAGTGTGTCATGGTGGAAAGTTGTTTCGGTACGGGATGAGCCTGCGGCCTATCAGCTTGTTGGTGGGGTAATGGCCTACCAAGGCGTCGACGGGTAGCCGGCCTGAGAGGGTGTACGGCCACATTGGGACTGAGATACGGCCCAGACTCCTACGGGAGGCAGCAGTGGGGAATATTGCACAATGGGCGCAAGCCTGATGCAGCGACGCCGCGTGGGGGATGAAGGCCTTCGGGTTGTAAACCTCTTTCGGCAGGGACGAAGCGTGTTTGTGACGGTACCTGTAGAAGAAGCACCGGCTAACTACGTGCCAGCAGCCGCGGTAATACGTAGGGTGCGAGCGTTGTCCGGAATTACTGGGCGTAAAGAGCTCGTAGGTGGTTTGTCGCGTCGTCTGTGAAATTCCGGGGCTTAACTCCGGGCGTGCAGGCGATACGGGCATAACTTGAGTGCTGTAGGGGAGACTGGAATTCCTGGTGTAGCGGTGAAATGCGCAGATATCAGGAGGAACACCGATGGCGAAGGCAGGTCTCTGGGCAGTAACTGACGCTGAGGAGCGAAAGCATGGGTAGCGAACAGGATTAGATACCCTGGTAGTCCATGCCGTAAACGGTGGGCGCTAGGTGTGGGGGTCTTCCACGACTTCTGTGCCGTAGCTAACGCATTAAGCGCCCCGCCTGGGGAGTACGGCCGCAAGGCTAAAACTCAAAGGAATTGACGGGGGCCCGCACAAGCGGCGGAGCATGTGGATTAATTCGATGCAACGCGAAGAACCTTACCTGGGCTTGACATATGCAGGATCGCGCCAGAGATGGTGTTTCCCTTGTGGCTTGTATACAGGTGGTGCATGGTTGTCGTCAGCTCGTGTCGTGAGATGTTGGGTTAAGTCCCGCAACGAGCGCAACCCTTGTCTTATGTTGCCAGCACGTGATGGTGGGGACTCATGAGAGACTGCCGGGGTCAACTCGGAGGAAGGTGGGGATGACGTCAAATCATCATGCCCCTTATGTCCAGGGCTTCACACATGCTACAATGGTCGGTACAGTGGGTTGCGAGACCGTGAGGTGGAGCGAATCCCTTTGAAAGCCGGCCTCAGTTCGGATTGGGGTCTGCAACTCGACCCCATGAAGTCGGAGTCGCTAGTAATCGCAGATCAGCAATGCTGCGGTGAATACGTTCCCGGGCCTTGTACACACCGCCCGTCACGTCATGAAAGTTGGTAACACCCGAAGCCCATGGCCTAACCGGCTGTTGCTGGAGGGAGTGGTCGAAGGTGGGATTGGCGATTGGGACGAAGTCGTAACAAGGTAGCCGTACCGGAAGGTGCGGCTGGATCACCTCCTTTCTAAGGAGTTTTGTTTTTTGTTTTTGTGGCTGCGCATCGTGTTGGTGTGTGGCTGGTTTGTTTTGTTGTTTCCAGGTGGACGGCATGTGATTGATTGCGTGCAGGTGGTTGGGGCAGATTGGTTGGCCGGTTGGTAATGGATGAGTGTGGCATGCTGTTGGGTGTCTGGGGTGACACGTGTTGTTGTGTTGTTTCGGGTGTTGTTTGTTGAACTGTATAGTGGACGCGAGCGTTTTTTCTTTTTGTGTGTGTTTTGTTGTGTTGTAAGGGCGCACGGTGGATGCCTTGGTATGCTGAGCCGATGAAGGACGTGAAAGGCTGCGATAAGCCTCGGGGAGTTGTCAATTGAGCGTTGATCCGAGGGTGTCCGAATGGGGAAACCTGGCCGTGGTTGTGTGCGGTCGCCATGCTGGTGAAGGTTTGATAGCTGGTGTGGAGGTTACGCGGGGAAGTGAAACATCTCAGTACCCGTAGGAGAAGAAAACAATAGTGATTCCGTGAGTAGTGGCGAGCGAAAGCGGATGGTGGCTAAACCATATGCGTGTGATACTCGGCAGGGGTTGCGTGTGTGGGGTTGTGGGATGTTGTTGTTGCGGGTGCTGCCGTGCCTGTGGCGTGCTGCGCGTGGTTAGGGGAAGTGGCTTGGAATGGTCTGCCGGAGTGGGTGAGAGTCCCGTACCTGAAAGCTGTGTGTGGTGTGTGTGATGATGTCCCGAGTAGCAGCGGGCTCGTGGAATCTGCTGTGAATCTGCCGGGACCACCCGGTAAGCCTGAATACTCAGTGTGACCGATAGCGGATTGAGTACCGTGAGGGAATGGTGAAAAGTACCCCGGGAGGGGAGTGAAAGAGTACCTGAAACCGTGCGCTTACAATCCGTCAGAGCCTGTGCCTCATGTGTTTGGGGTGGGGGTGATGGCGTGCCTTTTGAAGAATGAGCCTGCGAGTCAGCGGCATGTCGCGAGGTTAACATGTGTGTGTGGGAGCCGTAGCGAAAGCGAATCCTAATGAGGGTGTTGTAGTGGCATGTCCTGGACCCGAAGCGGGGTGATCTACCCATGGCCAGTGTGAAGCAGCAGTAAGATGCTGTGGAGGCGCGAACCCACTTAGGTTGAAAACTGAGGGGATGAGTTGTGGGTAGGGGTGAAAGGCCAATCAAACTCCGTGATAGCTGGTTCTCCCCGAAATGCATTTAGGTGCAGCGTCGTGTGTTTCTTGCCGGAGGTAGAGCTACTGGATGGTTAAGCGGGACCAACATCTTAGCGATGCCAGCCAAACTCCGAATGCCGGTAATGTTAGAGCACGGCAGTGAGACTGCGGGGGATAAGCTTCGTAGTCGAGAGGGAAACAGCCCAGATCGCCGGCTAAGGCCCCGAAGCGTGTACTAAGTGGAAAAGGATGTGGGATCGCGAAGACAACCAGGAGGTTGGCTTAGAAGCAGCCATCCTTGAAAGAGTGCGTAATAGCTCACTGGTCGAGTGGTTCTGCGCCGACAATGTAGTGGGGCTCAAGTACACCGCCGAAGCCGCGGCATCCATGCAGTGTTGTGTGGGTGGGTAGGGGAGCGTCGTGTGGCCGGTGAAGCTGCCGAGGAATCGAGTGGTGGAGGCTATGCGAGTGAGAATGCAGGCATGAGTAGCGAATGACGAGTGAGAACCTCGTCCGCCGAATGACTAAGGGTTCCTGGGTCAAGCTAATCTTCCCAGGGTGAGTCGGGACCTAAGGCGAGGCCGACAGGCGTAGTCGATGGACAACGGGTTGATATTCCCGTACCCGCGCACATGCGCCCATGGTGAATCAGTGAGACTAACCACCCGATAGTGCGCCTGCCGCGGACACGGTTACGTGTTCGCATGATGGTGGGTGTGGTATTCGCGTGGGGCCTAATATCTGGTAGTAGCCAAACGATGGGGTGACGCAGGAAGGTAGTCGAGCCACTGATTGGATTGTGGTGTAAGCGTGTAGCCCGCAGGCCAGGGAAATCCGGTACTGCCCCAATACGGTTGGGAGGGTGAGACGTGATGCGTACCCACAGTATGTGGGGATGTCGATGATCCTATGCTGCCGAGAAAAGCCTCTAGTGAGTGTGTGTGCGGCCCGTACCCGAAACCGACACAGGTAGTCAGGTAGAGAATACTCAGGCGATCGGGCGAACTGTGGTTAAGGAACTCGGCAAAATGCCCCCGTAACTTCGGGAGAAGGGGGGCCACGCGTGGTGACCCACCCTTGCGGTGGTGAGGCTGCGCGGGGCCGCAGAGAAGAGAGGGAAGCGACTGTTTACTAAAAACACAGGTCCGTGCGAAGACGATCAAGTCGAAGTATACGGACTGACGCCTGCCCGGTGCTGGAAGGTTAAGAGGACCTGTGAAACCCACCTGTGTGGTGGGTTGAAGCGGAGAATTTAAGCCCCAGTAAACGGCGGTGGTAACTATAACCATCCTAAGGTAGCGAAATTCCTTGTCGGGTAAGTTCCGACCTGCACGAATGGCGTAACGACTTCCCTGCTGTCTCAACCACAGACCCGGCGAAATTGCACTACGAGTAAAGATGCTCGTTACGCGCGGCAGGACGAAAAGACCCCGGGACCTTCACTATAGCTTGGTATTGATATTCGATACGGTTTGTGTAGGATAGGTGGGAGACTATGAGCCCATCACGCCAGTGATGGAGGAGTCGTTGTTGAAATACCACTCTGATCGTATTGGGTATCTTCAAACCTCGGCCCGTGATCCGGGTCAGGGACAGTGCCTGGTGGGTAGTTTAACTGGGGCGGTTGCCTCCCAAACAGTAACGGAGGCGCCCAAAGGTTTCCTCAGCCTGGTTGGCAATCAGGTGGCGAGTGTAAGTGCACAAGGAAGCTTGACTGTGAGACTGACAGGTCGAGCAGGTACGAAAGTAGGGACTAGTGATCCGGCACCGGCTTGTGGAAGCGGTGTCGCTCAACGGATAAAAGGTACCCCGGGGATAACAGGCTGATCTTCCCCAAGAGTCCATATCGACGGGATGGTTTGGCACCTCGATGTCGGCTCGTCGCATCCTGGGGCTGGAGTAGGTCCCAAGGGTTGGGCTGTTCGCCCATTAAAGCGGCACGCGAGCTGGGTTTAGAACGTCGTGAGACAGTTCGGTCTCTATCCGCCGCGCGCGTAGAAACTTGAAGAAGGCTGTCCCTAGTACGAGAGGACCGGGACGGACGTACCTCTAGTGCGCCAGTTGTCACGCCAGTGGCACCGCTGGTTAGCTACGTACGGAAGGGATAACCGCTGAAAGCATCTAAGCGGGAAGCCCGTTCTAAGATAAGGTTTCACCAACAGGTGCCCCACAGACTATGGGGTCGATAGGCCAGAACTGCACACATAGCAATATGCAAGGTGACTGGTACTAATCCACCGAACACAACCACACCACACCACGCCACGCGTCCACTACACAGTATCAACAACCAACACCCACCCCACCAACCAGTCGGTGGCAACAGCGGCGGGGAAACGCCCGGACCCATCCCGAACCCGGAAGCTAAGCCCACCAGCGCCAATGGTACTGCACACGGAAGTGTGTGGGAGAGTAGGACACCGCCGACACCACAACCCACAAAGCCCAACCACCACGGTTGGGCTTTTTACGTACCGAGCTAATATATGCTTAAAATTTCACATGGATTTTATCGATCCAGGGGCGGGGATTTTGGTGTGAATTCACCTATCGGGGGAATCTTTATTGTTTCTTTATATAATGCTTTTTGCCTGCGGTTTTGCCAAGATTTTAGGTAACGATTGCGTTATATTGACGGTTTTGGGTGCACCCTTCGCCGTGCGGCATGGTTGTCTAATTTGCTAGCGGTTCTGCGTCCTATACGATTGGTTTTAATAGGATTCTTTGTCCAGTCATTTAGTTTTCTTAGGCTTTGGAAAGGGGCTGTACGTAATGTCCAACACCTTTCGTAGGGCTGCTATTGCTGCAATTGCTGCGTTGTCGTTGACGGTCTCGTCGGTAGGTTTATCTTCTTCTATTGTGGCGGTTGCTGAACCTGCGGATGCTTCTTGTTGTGTTTCCTGGTCGAGCAAGCTTGAGCTTGATAATGATGGCGATGGGAAGTTCCACAAGGATATTGATGCTTTTTTGGCCGGGACTGCGGTAGAACTACTGCCCGTTGTTGATGGTGCTGCCCCGAGCCCTACGGGTGTTATTGTGGCACATTCGAATGAGTCTGGTGTTTTTGAGTTTTCTGATGTGCCGTTTGGTAAGTATGTAGCTCGCGTGGTTATTCCTGAGGGCTATGTCTTATCTCCTGCGCATTCTGATTGGGGTAAAACGAATCCTGCGCCTGAAGGAACCAGTGGTTTTGCTCCTGAGAATCCAGAGTTTAAATACGCATATTCTCAGGTCGTCGAGTTTGCTGCTGGTAGTACCGTGGATATTCCAGCGCCAATGTTTGTGCCTACAGTTGGTAAGGTGTTTGGCGCTATTTGGTTTGAGACCGACGGTGATGGCGTTCGCGAGGATACAGACGCTACGGGCTCGGTCCCTGAAGTTGAAGTTCAGTTGCTTCGCAAGGAGTCTCCTGACGGCCAAATGAAGCCGATTGAAGAGCCTTGGGCTGTTAAAAAGACTTCGGCTAAAAACGGAAAATTTACTTTTAAGCATTTGCCTGTTGGGGAGTATCAATTGCTGTACCGGGCTCCCGATGGCTTTAATTTTTCGGCAGACGGTGCCGATAATCACGCAACCCGGCGTGCCGACGGTGGGCGGTTAAGTGAACCGTTTCAGGTATCAGCTTCGTCGAAGTCGGTTAATATGGGCGCGGCATTAACGTATAGCTTTGCGGGGGACGTGTTTTTTGATGCCAATGGCGATTCGCGACGTCAGGTAACGGAGCGGCCCGCAGCGAAGGTTCGGGTCGAGTTACTCAGTGGGGATAAGGTTATTTCCACGGTTGAGACCGATACCAATGGTAGGTATTTCTTTACAGACGCCCCGGATGGCTTGTATCAAGTCCGTGTACGCGCGCCAAAACCTTGGCAGGCAGCTGCAACGTCTCATAAGCGTGCCGACGCCGTGACTCTCGATGTTGAAGTATTTGGCAATGAGGTCACGGGGTTACAAGAAGTTTGGCTAATCCCGCCAGACAGCAAATCGACTAGTGCGGCTTCGGATGCGTTTTCGGTGATTGATCCGCCAACGGAGGAGTTACATCGGGAACTTGATTTTGGATATCACCCGAATAATCCTCCAGAAAAGCCTGCGGAGATCGCTACTATTACGGCGCTTTGGAATATTTTTGGTGGTGGCTCAAACCCTTCTGATGTGGTGTTTGCTCCAAAGATTGGTTTGCGTTCCACCCTGGAGTCATGGTTTAGGGTAATGCTTTGCAAGCTGGGTATTACCAGTAACTGTCATTAGAGCCGCAGTAAATTGAGGGGGGTGGCCAGCACGTCGTCGATACGCGCGGCGTGCTTAGCGAGCGTTTGCCATTGTTGCTGGGGGATAGCCTTGCTGGCCTGTTTAATCGTTTCCGGTAGCGGCGTTCCCCAGGCGATTGGCATAGGGGAGATTTCATCCCAAAAGCCAGTGTTTTTCATATTACGACGGCCCGCAACGGCCACCGCTGGCACGCGTTCGCCAACGGTTCGTGAATGCCCGACCAGATTTGTGATCGTGCGAGCGGCAAGTGCGGGGGCCGGGCTGCCTTTGGTGTTGTCGACGCGGGCGTCGACAAGCGCGAGCAGTACCATATCGCGGGGGTTTATTTTGGCGATTATTGCTGGCACAAGCTCATAGGTGTCATACATATGTTGGGGCGTGCCTATTTTTTTCGGAATAATAGCGATCATGCTAAAGCTCACCAGGGCGGTAACCGCGAGTCCAATTGAAAGCAGCCAGGCCCATGTTGCCTGATTGGTAAACCATAGAAACGCTGCGGCCACAAGGAGCTGCACGATACCAAACACCAGTGCGGAAATCTGGAGGCGTTTTTGGTCTTTGAGAAACTCATTATGGGTTTTGGCGTGTGTGGTGTCAACGGTAAAACTAAAAGCTGACATTAGTTTTCTTTCATGGGTCGGAGGATATCTATTGCGTCGAGGATTCGGTATGCGTAACCCTGTTCGGCAAGAAAGCGTTGTCGGTGTGCGGCATACAATGTGTCTTTAGTATCCCGACTCACCACGGAATAGAAATGTGCTTGACCACCATCAGCCTTGGGACGCAGCAATCGGCCAAGGCGTTGCGCTTCTTCTTGCCGCGATCCAAAGGTTCCGGAAACTTGGATGGCCACTGCGGCTTCCGGGAGGTCAATAGAAAAGTTTGCCACTTTACTTACTACCAAGACATTTATCTCGCCGCGTCGAAATGCACTAAAGAGTTTTTCCCGGAGTCTGGTTGGGGTTTTCCCTTCAATGACCGGAACTCCAAGCTCAGTGCCTATTTGTTCTAATTGGTCCAAATACGCGCCAATAATAAGGGTGGGTTGTCCAGCGTGCATTTCCAAAAGCTTCCGCACCACAGGCATTTTCGTGGCCGCGCAGGCGGCAAGCCGGTAGTGTTCGCGGGAATCGGCAAGTGAATAGGCTCGACGTTCCGCATCGGTCATAGTGGTGCGGATTTCCACGCAATCCGCAGTAGCAATAAACCCTTGGTTTTCCAGGTCCTTCCAGGGAGCGTCATAACGCTTCGGCCCGATTAAGGAAAACACATCGCCCTCACAGCCATCTTCACGGATTAATGTGGCGGTAAGTCCAAGGCGGCGTCGGGACTGCAAATCAGAGGTCATACGGAAAACCGGCGCGGGCAGGAGGTGGACTTCATCATAGATAATCAGGCCCCAATCGTGATTATCAAAGAGTTCAAGCGCCCGATATTCGCCCTTGGTTTTCCGCACCATTACCTGATAGGTGGCAATAGTTACTGGACGGATTTCCTTCTTTTCACCAGAGTATTCGCCGATTTCATCTTCGGTTAGTGAAGTGCGGCGAAGTAATTCCGAGCGCCATTGCCGCCCAGCAACCGTATTGGTTACCAAAATCAGAGTGGTGGTTTGGGCTTTTGCCATCGCTGCCGCCCCAACCATAGTTTTTCCGGCACCACATGGAAGCACCACAACTCCAGAGCCGCCCTGCCAAAAGGAGTCTGCCGCGCGTCGCTGATAATCCCGAAGCTCCCAGGTTTCTTGGTCTTGCGAAAGCGCAATTGGATGGGCCTCACCATCAACATATCCGGCTAAGTCCTCGGCTGGCCAGCCGATTTTAAATAACTCTTGCTTAAGCCGTCCACGTTCTGATGGGTGCACTACTACGGTTTCCGAATCAATTACCTGCCCCAACATAGGTTTGATTTTCTTATGCAAGGTAATTTCAGTCAGAATGGCGGTTTCACTGGATTCCAAGATCAACCCGTGGGCGGGGTGTTTGTGTAAACGTACGCGTCCATAGCGTGCCATAGTTTCGGCGACGTCGATAAGCAATGGTTGTGGAACCGGAAAGCGCGAATAACGCTCTAATACATCGACTACTTGTTCTGCGTCGTGGCCAGCTGCGCGGGCGTTCCACAATGCTAGGGGAGTAATCCGATAGGTATGCACATGTTCGGGTGCGCGTTCGAGCTCGGCGAAGGGAGCTAGGGCGGCGCGGGCTTCGTCGCCAAGCGGATGATCCACCTCTAGCAAGACAGTTTTATCGGATTGGACAATAAGTGGTCCATCTCCAAAGGACACCTTAGGCCTCCTACCATTTGCACAATTCAACTCCCTAATTATCCACAATTACACTCGTAATGCGATGCAACTGGTAGCGATGTATTGCCCCCGTCAAAGGCTCCAATGCATCAAGCTGACCGCCGGTCACTGACATAGGTTGCACCACCCGTACAGATGCCACACCATGCTTATCGACGAACCCCAGGGTCACCCTCCGCTTCGAACGTACAGCTGCCTGCAGCGTAGATAGAATATTGGGCGAAGAATTCTCAGTGGTCGCCTTATTTGTATTTTGCCGAAGCTCAGCGATTACCTCAGCTGCATCAATCTTTGGTAGCTCCGGCGCTAATTGTACCGTAGTACCAGATATCAATCGAGTTGGGCTAGGGCGCATATCAATAGTGAAACCATGTGCATCCTCAGCTACTGGCCGGAAGCCACCACGTTGCAAACTCTCCAAAATAGAGCCCAGAGACAAATGCGAAATAGCTACAGTTGGTGCTATAAGCCGTAGCTCTGGAGTTACAGACACCGCATGCTCTAGCAAATCAGTATCCTGACACCGCACATAGCTCAGTGCTTTCCCACCTCGAAGATCACCATGCTGGCGTCCTAAATCTGCCAAAAGATATGAAATTGCCTGCGGCACTTCACCTTTAATGTAATCCCGCAAAAACGACGCAATGTCCTCTGCGCCGAGACCAGCATCTAATGCTCGTTGCAAAGATCCTTCTGAAATCCGATACACACTCGCCAACCCGGGGGATTCAAGATCCGCCAAAAGTTCAAGTTTGCGCTGGATCACTGGCTCTAAAGGACCTGGCACCAAAATTGTCATATCCCCTTGAGCGATAAAATAATCCACAGTCGCAGGGGTTGCTAAAGCCGTTGCTTTCTCCAGTTGTGCGGGGTCCTCGATAAGTGCTTTAGCCATATGCGTTGGGGAAAAATCCGCATCAAGCACACCCAACCACACTGCCTCATCTAAAACCTCTTTTGGATACTGCATATTGCTAGCATCTAAAGGCGCATAAAAACCAGCCATACTTAATGCCTGATCAAGCGACATTTTCCCCGCTCGAACAAATTGCGAGAGTAATAATTGCTTCGTTTTCCGTAGCGCAGGCAGGAATGTATTTACATGCAACAAATTCACCGGACGAACCACGCACCACGCACCGAAGTACGATCCAGACCAAGCTTGGATCAGCATGGCCCAACGAACATGAAGATCTGTTGCAAGCCAGGCATCGGCATCGACCGTAGGTGCTAATACGGGTTTGAGCTCTGTGCCCTCAGTAGCGAGCTCAGGAATTCCGGTGTCTAATAGACCCGCAGTAACTCCCAAACACACCAATCGACACACTTCAAATTGGCTAATATCTAGCTCTTTTGACAAGCGCTGAACACTACGAACCCCGATCGAACCATCCCGTAAACACGCCACTGGCGAATCCCCCAAAACGGAAATCAATTCCCCCATATGTCGGACTACTTCGAGGCCCGCTGCAGTCGCCCCACGATCTGCTTGATCAAACTGTTGATCATCCGAACTTATATCCGGGAATGGCGGCACAAACGGAATATCCAAAGGACCTAAATCCCATAACACCCGCCGAGTCACTGGCGCTAAACGAACAGTTCGCGAATCCACCCGGAGCAATAACCCCGCCGCCAATAATATCGGAATAGGACGCTGAGGATCAGCATCTTCATCTGCATCCTTTGTGATCCCAGAACCACCCGAATCCAGTAACGTTTCTAAAATCTTGCGGCACCGAGAATCCGCATGCTCAATAAACTCCTGCGCCTCTGAATACGAAGGAGAAGGCACTCCAGGCTCCGGTAATAGTTGCCAATCTATAGGTAACGTTGCCATCACCTCCGACACCACCCGAAAACGCTTTTTAGAGCCAAAGATCAGAGCCAGTGCCCGTAGCTTTCGAATCGCCTCATTAAGATCCTTATCCTGCGGAGGTTCAAAACGTGAACCATTTACACATTCTAAAACCCACGACACCACAGCGGGGGCATCCACCGGGGTCAACTCTCCACCCAAATCTGCTGCCGCTTCCAAAACCAAAAGATCCACCGCATTCAATTGCGAAAGTGCCAGTGCAAGAGACTGCCACAATTGTAAACGAGCAGCTAAAACCCCAAAACTGGGAGGTGGTGGATGTAAAACATCTGGGCGAAGCTCAAACAGTTCCTCTAAGGCGGCATTATCCAGTGACATCAGCCAATCCCGAAACGAACCAAACTCTTCTGGCAAATCAACACTCTTAGACATAATGGACACGAGTCTAACCATAGAAGAGATGACTTTTCTGCCCCCGATTTGAAAGAATAAGCACATGGCTAATATGCAAAAGAAAGGCTACGTCGATCCGGGCTGGCCCGACCATGCCCCAGGAGACGGACACGTAGTAACCGAACTTATCTCCAAAGTCGCTGGAGCCTCAAGCCCATACGGCGATGAAACTCCATTCCCACTCCCAGCCGAAAAACTCGGCTACGTACACCCCTATACCAACACCAATAAGCCCTAACACACAATAGCGCTGAACCTCTAAAACCTTCTTCTTGTGGAACTTTCTTCCTGCGGAACCTTGAAGTGAGGGTTTTAGAGGTTCGATGTGTTTCTGGAGTGGGCTGGGGTGTGGAAGATCGTGGGAAGCTCGGGGGAGTCGTCTGAGAAATGCCTGGAATAGGGAAGAAGCGCTAGAAGCAGGCAGATTTGTGTTGTGGGCTCCTGGTTTGGGGGTGTGAGCTGGGGAAATGCGGTGGCGGGTTGTGGGTGATGTGAAATCTGCCTTTGTTGGGTGGTGGGGTGTGTTAGATCTGCCTGATTTTCAGGTTGGTGGGGCTGAAAACCAGGGATTCCCAGGGGTTTACGTTGGCTTTACGAGCCTTTGAGCCGCTTTCCCTGCAGTTTGATAGGCTGACCCTATTGAACTGGTGATGTTTTTATGCCAACTGTCGCAGATTCCATAAAATCGCCCGAAAAAATGGAATTTGTGACAGCAACCAACATTGCGCACAATCGTTGACCTGGGGTTTGTCGCAGATTCCATAAAAACAGCGAAAAAAATGGAATCTGTGACAGGTTCCCTACCTATCGTGTCACAAATTCCATAAAATCCGCCGAAAAAAATGGAATCTGTGACAACACGCCCAACCAGCGCCCGAAAAGACCGGCCAGCGCCCGAAAAGACTAGGCATCTCCCACCAACCCCCAACCAAATCCCAGGCCACCGGACGCGCACAACCAAACCGCCGGCTGCAAACAAACCGCAAAGCAAGCCACTCCCAGCGACATCTGTGACACTATAATCACACAAGCACCAAAAACTACATCAGCCCCAACGACTCCTTAAGGCCAACCACAAGGCTCTCCGAAAAAGCCAAGCTCGCTCCAACCCCAACACAATTCATTCCTGCAAACGTGTTTATTGTCTGTATGGGAGTTGCGAGATCTGAGGGGGGAAGGTTTGGTCTTCTCAGTACCCACTGTGATCGGTTTGGGAATGCCAAACCTCCGCGCCAAATTGTGGGTGTGTTGGATCGGAGCCGTGCATGTCTTCCATACCGTGCATGTCTTCCACACCTTTTACGGCTAACCTTGCATAGCCAAAAGGCCTTATACACGCTTCTGCGGCATAAGGCCTTTGATCGAGACTGGAACTAGTGGGAAACTGCTTTTTCCACACCGACGCCGGTAAGGGAGCGAACTTCCATTTCGGCGGCTTTCTTTTCGAAGTTATCAGGCTTTCCAATGAAAGTACCGATAATGCCCAGGATAAAGCCAGCTGGGATTGCGATAATGGATGGGTTTGTAAGTGGGAACCATGCCCAGTCGGCTGATGGAACCATTGCGGTTGGTGAACCGGATACTGCTGGGGAGAAGATGATCAGGATGATTGAGGTAAGCAGGCCACCATAGATGGAGAATAGAGCACCTGTGGTGTTGAACTTCTTCCAGTAGAGGGAGAACAAGATGGTAGGTAGGTTAGCGGAGGCTGCGATGCCGAAGGCGAGGGCGACCAGGAAGGCAATGTTTTGGCCCATTGCGCCAATGCCTAGGACGATTGCGAGGATGCCGATAACTACTACGGTGATGCGAGAAACCCGGACCTGTTCTTCTTCTGTTGCTTCGCCGTTTCGGAATACAGAGTTGTACAGGTCGTGTGCTACTGATGCGGAAGCGGTAATCGCTAGGCCTGCTACTACTGCGAGGATTGTTGCGAAGGCAACGGCTGAGATACATGCCATAAAGATTGTGCCGCCGACCTTAGAAGAAAGCAGGAGCACAGCGGAGTTTACTCCACCTGGTGCGTTTTGAATCTGTTCTGGGCCAACAAGTGCTGCAGCAGCGTAACCCATAACAACAGTGAGCAGGAAGAAGAGTGCAACGATTGCGATGGTCCAGGTTACGGAGCGGCGTGCTTCACGTGCGGTAGGCACAGTGTAGAAGCGCATAAGTACGTGTGGCAGACCGGAGGTACCAAATACCAGTGCCATACCAAGGGAGATAAAGTCGAGTTTGGTTAAGGTGCTCTTTCCGTACTTCATGCCCGGATTAAGAACGGCATCACCCTGTGGGTGGTTGGCTACAGCTGCTTCGAGGACTGCGTTAAAGCCGCCACCGATTGCCCAGAACGCCAGGAGTGAAATAATTAGAGAACCGCCAACCAATAGAACGGCTTTGATCATTTGTACGTAGGTGGTGCCTTTCATACCACCGATAAGGACGTAGGCGATCATAAGAATACCTACGACTGCTACAACTGCAGATTGCGCGCCTTTACCGGAAATGCCTAGGAGCAGTGCCACGAGACCACCTGCACCAGCCATTTGTGCGATTAGATAGAAAAGAGAAATTGTAA
Source organism: Corynebacterium freiburgense (assembly GCF_030408815.1). NCBI lineage: Bacteria > Bacillati > Actinomycetota > Actinomycetes > Mycobacteriales > Corynebacteriaceae > Corynebacterium > Corynebacterium freiburgense. The sequence continues at coordinate 744,243 of NZ_CP047355.1, forward strand.
GTGTGGAAATAGCGGCTGCAGTGCGTACTGGACGTTGCTTAAGGCGGAATGAAAGTACGTCCGCCATAGTGAATTTACCGGTATTTCGCAGTGGCTCTGCTACCAGCACGAGTGCGACCAAAAGAGCGATAAGGAAGCCCACTGAATAGAGGAATCCATCATAGCCGTAGAGGGCGATGGCGCCAGTGACTCCTAGGAATGCCGCTGCAGACAAGTAATCGCCGGAGATGGCTAGACCATTTTGCCAACCATTAAAGGATCCGCCACCGGTGTAGAAGTCTGAACCTTTTTGGGAGGTCTGCCGGGTAGCACGAATCACGATGGCCATAGTGGCCACAATAAAGAGAACGAAGATTGAAATATTGAGAATCGGGTTGCCAGTTTCGACGGCCGCGCTGGCAAGTGTCTGGTTTGAGAGGTTCATCGAGGGGACTCCATCTTGTCGCGGATTGCGGCGGTGGCAGGATCAAGTTTGTTATCGGCGAATCGAACATAAGCCCAGGTAACAAGGCCAGCTGTTGCGAATTGGGCGAGGCCCATAACCATTCCTACGTTGATGGCACCCCAGACGGGTTGTTGCACAAAATCTACAGCGAACGTGGCTGTAACGATGTACCCGAGGTACCAGGCAAGGAACGCCACGCTCATCGGGAATGCGAAGCGGCGGAAAGTGCCACGAAGTTCGGCGAATTCGTCGCTCTTTGAGACTTCGAGGAATTCCTCTGGGGTGGGAACGTGCTTGGCACGTGTGGGGTCAGTCATGTCTACCTCTCTCGGCAGGCTATTCGGGGAGCGTGCTGCAGAACGCTTTATTGATCTGAAAGCTGCATCACGCTTTGGTGACGTTGTGAGACATTACACATGATCTTCGCCAACTTGTCACACTTTTGAGATATCGGGCGAAAATCTCAGGCTTAGATCATTAACAAGTTTGCAAATTTCTTTGCAAACTTCCAGTTTTGTAATGCGCTTTGAGTCGCTGAATGTGCTGCATGGGGGCAAAAGTACGAATGCAAAAATGCCGCCTTCCCAAGAGGAAAAGCGGCATTATAAGAAGTTTGGATATCGTACCCCTGAAAAGGGGGTGGCCTAGGAGTTATCCGAAGTGCGCGTAGTAGGCATCGTTAATAGCTGCAGGCATTGGAATGCCTGCGTTTTGAAGAGCTTGTTTGATTGCTTCGTAGACAGCTTTGGTCGGATTTGCCATGAATTGCGCTACTGGATCTGCGTGTACAGCGGGGGCGGCAATGGGGGCGGCGGCTGCGCCAACGTGATCACGAGGTGTCGGACCAGCGCTCAGGCCGAGGCGTGATGAACAGGAAGGCCATGCTCCCCAACCTTGACCAGCGAGTACTTTTTCGGCAACCGCGATTTGTTGTTCGCGGGAGGCTTGGAATGCGTACGTTGCGAACTGCTGGCCACCGTAAGCGTTCCAGGTTGATGGTGAGAACTGGAGGCCACCGTGATAGCCATTGCCGGTGTTGATTGCCCAGTTGCCGCCTGATTCACATTGTGCAAGGCGGTCCCAGTCGGAGTCTGGGGCAGCGGCAGCTGGCGGTGCCATCAATGTGGCTGCGGTGCCAAACGCTGCGGTAGTTGCGGCAAGCTTGGCAAACGGGTGCGAAGTGCGGGCTGCATGTCGGGCCATTGAAAAATAAATCCTCTCGTTGTTCCGCCTGCGAAGTTAGCTGTCGGGTTCGGGCTGAGAAGGAAAGCGCCCGGCCACTGTGTTGCTGTGGCTTCACCCCAAGGTGACTTTTTAGCAAATCACCAATAGTGGGTTCCCCACCCCTGTCTGCAATGAAATTGTCGTGATACGTACAAGCACATAAAGCACAAAATGATTACGTTAGGTCCCCAGACAGGGTTTGGCGGGAGGGACCATATGCGTCTCATCTTGTTGTGCCTGACATAGACCGTAGCGGTTTATAACGAATGTGTCACGTAAAACGCGAAAATAGGTCTGCTCTTTATCGTTTTAGTTTGCAAAACCCCAGTTCAAGCGTCGCCAAAAAGAATAGTGTGACATTGATTAATGTGTCTACAAAAGCTTTTCGACGTCGCGGAAATTTTCGCTCTCCCCGCAGCGTTGTACTGGCGGGTATAGTTATCTGTCTGCCTTCCTTGTCGGTGGGAAGGCTTATTGCCTGGCGGTTTATCCCGTCGTTCATTAGTTACTTGGGAAGCGGTGAATAGGACATGCCGATCGGAAAAGTGAAGTGGTATGACGCCGAACGGGGCTTTGGGTTTGTTACAAATCCTGGCGAGGAGGATTGCTTTGTTAGTAAGCAGGTTCTCCCTGAGGGTGTGACGGAGCTTTATCCTGGCCAGCGAATCGAGTTTGATTTCGCAGCGGGCCGAAAAGGGCCTCAGGCACTTCGCGTGAAAATCCTGGAGCAACCCCGTGTTTCCCGCAAGCCACACCATAAGTACAAGCCTGAGCAGTTACACGGCATGATTTTGGATATGGTGACTATTTTGGAGCAAAAGGTGCAGCCTGATTTGCGGGCCGGGAGGTTTCCGGACCGTAAGTCTGGTAAGCAGGTTGCGGAGATTTTGAGGGCTGTCGCCAAGGAGCTTGATGCCTAGGCAATCAGCGCTCGTATAGCGGTAAAGGGGCTACCGAGTACTCGGTAGCCCCTTTGGGTTACTCCTGGTTGAGTTTGATGGACCAGACAACCGCGTAGGGGGATTCTTCCCCATTGGGGTTGGTGCCAATAAGAGCGGTGGATACTTCTACGACGGTAAGTTTTGCGCCGGCGTCGGTGGTTGCTGCGATGTCGACTTCGGTTTTTTCGTGTCCGGTGTAGAACTCTTCATGGTTTGCTTCGGGATCGTCATAGATTTTTAGTAGTCGCCAATCGTGATCATAAATCTCTTTTGGCAATGTGATATGGAGGGAGTCTTGGAGTTTTAGCTCGGGGACTTCTTCACCTTCACAAGTGGTGCCGATTTCACAAACGCTAAAGGGTGGGACGGTGATTTCTTGACCGCCACTGGTTGCTTTCAGCGTGACATCGTGAGGCTGGGTACCAGGACGGTTATTCCACCATGTTTGGAATCCGATGGAAGCCGCTACAACTAGCACTACTGCGATAATGAGGATAATAAATTGCTGAAGGTTTGCGCGGTTCCGTTTCGTAGCCATGTTTGAGAGTTTATCGTGCTGGTTGGAAACGCACTTCGAAGAGTTTTGGCCAACGCTTTCCGGTGATATAGAAGCGATCGGTTCCGGGGATATGCGCAATGCCATTAAGAACATTGTTCCGGTCGGGTGCGGCGCCGCTGTCGATGCCGGAGGCGTCTATGGTGCCGGTAACGGTGCCGGTGGTGGCGTCGATACGCACGATTTCATTGGTGAGGAAGCGGTTTGCATAGATGGAATCGTCTACGCATTCGAGTTCGTTTAGGGCGTCAATAGGTTCGCCATTATGTGTGACTTGGACGCGGTGGAGTTCCACAAAAGTTTCCGGGTCGAGTTCGCGCAATTGGGAAGTGCCATCGGACATAATGAGGCGATCTGGAAACGAGCATAAACCCCAACCTTCGCCGGAGTAGGTTGCGCGTCCAGTTTCCTCGAGCGTATCGACGTCGCGCTTTATGGCCGTTCCATGTCGCCATGTGAGTTGCCACACGGCGTTTTCGGTGCGAGTAACTCCCTCACCAAAATATTCTGGGTCCAAGTCTTTACTCTGCGATTCGGTGCCATGGAGTGTGCGGTACAGAATCCGGCTTTCCCCCTCCAGACCGGTACCAATCAAAAGCTGATCGCCAACCATTTCGAGGCCTTGCGTAAAGTACCGATCATCAAATGGGTGTGTGGCCACAATTTCAAGGTTGAGTTGTTCGGACGGTGGGGAGGCTTCGGTGGTGCAGGCGCTCAGCGCGCCGAGAGCATAGACAGTGGAACAAAGAAACCTAAAACGGAGGGCCATGAACACTATCATGCCGTATATGGGTGATAATGAACGACGTGCCATCTCGTAGTCGACGCAACTTCCTTTTAGATTCCAAAGCAATTGCAGTAGCCCGCACTGCTTTAGAAGATTTTGGCGAAGGGGAAATTGGCGAACATCTTCGCGCTATTAGTAGTGGAAAACATCTTGTAACCCATCATTTTGCAACGAAGATGCAAGGGTATCGGGGATGGGAATGGCAAGTCGTTTTGGCCTGCGCGCCAGGAACACGGCGTATTACCGTAAATGAGTTGGCCTTATTGCCGGGTGAGGGTGCGCTCCGGGCACCGGAATGGGTTCCGTATATTGATCGCGTTCAGCCAGGGGATTTGGGCCCAAATGATGATTTACCACCGCGAAGTAACGATCCTCGATTAGCGGATATTGAAGGCCCCCACACTGTAAAAGTGCCCGGCAGTTGTTCGGCGAAGCAATTGACCCGGCAAGGATTGGATGATGCCCGGAGCCGCTGGCAGCAAGGAAAATTTGGGCCATCGAGTGAGTTCGCAACTAGGTCCAAATTGCAGTGCGCCGATTGTGCATTCTATTTGCCGGTGGGTGAGCCGGTAGGGCCCCGCTTTGGGGTGTGCGTGAATGAGTATTCGGCAGATGGAAGAATCGTTCACTCGGGATATGGGTGTGGGGCACATACCGACACTCCACCAGCGGATATTCTTGGTCAGCCAATAGCAATTGCGTTCGACGACGAGAAAACTATCGAGGTGTAGGGGAACTACACTTCTTCTGCTTGCTCCCATAACCACGTATTCGCTTCAGCAATATCTGGCGCAAAACCAGTGTGTGCTGGTTCGAGTGCGCCGTATTCCATCCATGCGGAAACGCATCGAATGCCGGAAAACGCATTTGCTAACCAAAGTTCGCCGTCACGGAGTTGGTGCATGGCATAGCCATTTACAGGTTTTAATTGGTAACCATGTGCTTGCAGAAGGGGAAGAATTTGAGCTGCGGTCGTTGATGGGAGGGCACGTGCGTGGACACTCCATAAGACCGTGTTGTTGTGGAATACGATAATGGCGGAATGAATCGCTTCAATAAGTTTGCAGTTATGGGCGAGTAAACCTTCATCGCAGCCGCGGCGTCGAGAAATATCCATGCGGGTGGCCAACCAGCCTAAGTCTGGGCCTTTGACGGTGGGGATAAGGCGCTGGTCCTGGTGAGGGTGGGCATCAAGGACGATTTGGGGTTTTATGGGTCGATCGGGCCGGATATCAACCTCCACAGAGGAACCAGTGGCTCGAATAATCGGGTTATAAGTGCCAGGACCGGCATTGCGAAGTGTTGTGCGGACTTTTGCGAGTTGCTTTTCGTCGAGTCGTAAACGTTGAAGGTGGCCGGTGAGGTTGCGGACGCGGCCGTCGACAAGCCGAAAGCTCGTGGCTCTCATGATTCCTCTCCGAGCAACAACCGAAATGGCAGCATCTTCACTACCACCTCGTTGTACTCTTCTTCGGGGTCGCTGAGCAGGGTAACTGCCCCACCAGCACCATAGGACAAAACGCCGTCTTTGTGTACCGCCGTGCGAATTAAAATACTAAAATCACAATCCCCGTTTGCGGACACATAACCGAGACACCCCGAGTAGTAACCGCGCGGGCGCCCTTCAATATCCGCCAAGATATCCATCGAACGTTGTTTTGGAGCGCCCGTCATCGAGCCGCCGGGGAACGCCGACAACGCGGCCCGAAAACCTGGTGTCCCATACGGCAGCCGACCCGTAATCGTGGAAACCAATTGATGCACGCGCGCAAAGGTATGCACAACACATAACTCTGGGACCTCAATCGTTCCAGGAATGCATGTTCGTGAAAGGTCATTTCGCAGCAGGTCCGCAATCATAATGTTTTCCGCGCGGTCTTTTTCGCTGGCAGCGAGTTCTTCCACGAGCTGTAGATCCTCTGTGTCATTACGACCTCGAGGGCGAGTCCCCTTGATTGGTGAGGCGGTGACAACCCCGCCGCGCACCGACAAAAACCGCTCTGGCGAGGCAGAAAGCACTGCAACATCAGGGTGCTGGAGATAGCCCGCCATCGGCGCTGGGGCGAGATTTCGCAGCCTCAGGTAGAGATCAATCGGTCGCATATCTGTGCGTGTCGACGCCGCGGTGGTCAGGCATAGTTCGTAGCTTTCGCCGCGTCGGATAAAGTCCTGACAAGCGGCCACCTTTGCGTGATACTCCTCGGGGGTATCGAACATTTGAATGGGGGAGTGTGGGGGTGGTTGGGGGACTTCTATCGCCGGTGGTAGATCTGGGAGTTGCGCATCACTGCCATCTTTGGTGAGCAAGTACGTCCCTTGGTGATCGCGTTGCACCACAATCTCGGGAACGATAAAACGTTCGTGGTCCGCAATTTGATTCGAAGTCGCGCCATCCCATCCTCCGGATGCCTCATACGTCAAGGCGCCAAGTGCGCCGGGGATAAAATCCACGCCAGCCGAACAGCTATCCGCCCGCAAGCGGCCCTGCGGAATTTGGGATGGATGAACGGTTGTTCTGCCCACGGCAAGCAGGCTGACCTCGCTATCGAGCCAAACCAGGTGCGGATATTGGGTGGACCAATACCGTGCTAACGCAGGAAAATCGACGGGATCGATGGCGTGGCGCACCCATGTTGTGGTGTCCTTCAAACATCCGGTTGCCTCGATCAAATTTTGCATCAGTCGAACACCGTGCGTAGTGCCGATTGATTCCGGATGGAATTGCACGCCCCATTGCGGCGCATCCAGCCGTCGCAGCGCCATGATGGTGCCGTCTTCGGCATATGCCAATACTTCGAGTCGGTGCGTTGGCGAAGAGACATCTAATGAGTGATAACGCACAACATTCATTGGGGAAGGTATACCCGCAAACACACCTTTTTCATTGTGTAAAACCTTGCTATGGAGGCCGTGCATTGGCATTTGTGCGCGATCCACCACAGCGCCTGCTGCCAATGCAATTGCTTGATGTCCAAGACAAACGCCAATGACTGGAGTTTCTGTTTGCGCGATCGCGAGTGCGGAGCCGCCGATGTCTTCCGGATTGCCAGGATGACCAGGGCCAGGAGAGACAACAATAAGATCCGCCTCGGCGATTGTAGAGGTATCAAGTTCGGGAGAATTATTTGGCACAATTTTTGGCCGAATTCCGACGGCGCGCCATACTAAATCCCCAAGTAAATGGGTAAAAGAATCGTGGTTATCAATTAAAAGGATGCGAGTCATGGAAGCTATACATGTGGGAGGTAATTCGGTTCCATTTGCCGGAACCCTACTTGCAATGACATTGTAACCGTGGCCCCTCATTCTTTATTGAGCCTACGGAGAACAGAGCTATGACTGCGAGCAATCGCGTAGCAAAACCATCGGGATCACTCGATCGTTTCTTCCATATCTCAGAACGCGGATCCACCGTTGGAACTGAGATTCGAGCAGGTGTGGTGACCTTTTTCGCCATGGCCTACATCATTATCCTCAACCCGCTGATCATTGGCACCGTCGAAGACATGAACGGTAACGCGCTGGGAGTGCCCCAAGTTGCGGCAGTGACTGCCCTGGCTGCCGGTGTGATGACCATCGCTTTCGGGCTTCTTGCCCGCTATCCATTCGGTATTGCCACTGGCCTGGGCATTAACACCCTGGTGGCAGTGACGTTCGTGCGTGCGGAAGGCTTGACATGGCCAGAAGCAATGGGACTTGTTGTCCTCGACGGCCTGGTGATTGTCGCCCTCGCTATTTCTGGCTTCCGCGTTGCGGTATTTAACGCCATCCCAAGCGAACTGAAAGCCGCGATGGGCGTGGGTATTGGGTTGTTTATTTCGTTGATTGGCCTGGTGGACGCTGGTTTTGTGCGTCGCATCCCAGACTCGGCGGGAACAACAGTTCCAGTAGGGCTAGGCATTAATGGATCCATTAGTTCCTGGCCCACATTCGTATTTGTGATCGGTTTGATCATTTGTGGCGTGCTGGTTGCGCGTAACGTTCGCGGCGGCCTATTTATCGGCATCGTAGTGACCACGATTATCGCCATGATCGTTGAGGCGTTGACTGGCGCTGGACCTTCATTCGTGGACGGCAAGCCGGTTCCGGTTGGCTGGTCGCTTGCGGTTCCTGAGTTGCCGAACTCTATCGGTGGTTTGCCCGATCTTTCGCTCGTAGGTGCGGTGGATCTTTTTGGTGCATTCGGCCGGATTGGCGCCCTTGCTGCCGCGTTGTTGCTCTTCACCCTGGTGTTAGCTAACTTCTTCGACGCTATGGGCACGATGACCGCCCTTGGTAAGCAGGCTGGTCTCGTGGATGAAGAGGGCAATCTTCCAAATATGAAGAGCGCACTGGTCGTCGAAGGCGCTGGTGCAATCGTCGGTGGCGCGGTGTCTGCATCATCGAACACCGTGTATATTGACTCCGCCGCTGGCATTGCCGACGGCGCGCGCACTGGCTTGGCTAACGTGATTACAGGTTTGCTATTTATCGCCGCTATGTTCCTCACACCACTGTATGCAGTGGTTCCGATTGAAGCGGCCGCTCCTGTCCTCGTAGTTGTTGGCGCACTCATGATGGGCCAGATTAAAGACATCGACTTCACCAAGTTCCACATCGCGCTGCCCGCGTTCCTGATGATCGTTATCATGCCGTTCACCTATTCGATTGCCAACGGCATCGGCGTCGGTTTCGTGGCCTATGTGCTTATGCAAACCGCCGCGGGTAGGGCGAAGCAAGTCCACTGGTTGCTGTGGCTCATTTCAGTACTGTTCATGATTTACTTTGCTGTCGACCCATTGCTTACCGTGCTGAACTAAACACATTGCGTAACTAGCCCCTCAATCCTTCGGCTTCGGTTGAGGGGCTTTGAATTGCGTACAATTAGTTACCTGGGTTTTGTCACCGAAAACACCATCTTGTGCGCGATTGGTGTAAAAAGCGACACCGGACCCATTCTGGAGCCAAAATTTTGTCGCCAAAAACACCAATTGGGCACAACATGGTGTAAAAAGCGACATTGGTTATATGATCATCAAGTTCTGGCGCTCGCGACTCTAGCTTTTCGACGCCGCGCCCACCTCTGCCTGTGCTTTTTGGGTTGCTGACGTGCGCGCCGTCGAGAAGTATTGAATTGTGTGCAATTGGTTAGTGGGGGCGCAAAAGCGATATAAGGTACGGAAGTGTTAGAATCTACGACCGGCGTTTCGGCGTCGTCATAGGGGGAGATTGTATTAAGCTTCAGCTCTGTGGAATCAATCTTTCTATCTGACCCTACAGACCCGCGGCTCGACGATATTCGGAACTTGAATCACTCGAACTTACGGTCTGATCTGCCTGGTGGCAAGGGCTTGGTCATAGGGGAGGGGCCACTTGTAATCTCGCGGCTCCTCGAATCGCGTTTTCCTGTTCGAATGATCGTAGGTTTTGGCGCAAAGCTCGAGAGCTTCCTCGAAACCTACGGTGATCCTGGGGTTCCGGTGTATGAGGTAACTCGGGAAACATTAGCCAAGGTCGCTGGGTTTGATATGCACCGAGGGCTGGTAGCAGCGGCGGACCGCGCGCCGTCGTTAAGTGTCGAAGAAGTAATTGAACGTGCGAACACTGTTGTGATCCTCGAAGGGGTCGGAAATCATGAGAACGTTGGTGCGTTGTTTCGCAATGCCGCCGGCCTGGGTGTTGACGCAATTTTGTTCGGTGCTGGGTGTGCGGATCCGTTGTATCGCCGAGTGGTTAGAGTTTCCATGGGGCATGTTCTTCGCTTACCATTCGCACACCTGGGCGGCACAACAACGACCTGGCAGCGTAGTCTTGAACTGCTGAAAGGACGCGGATTCCACTTGGTCTCGCTTACCCCGAACACCAAAACAACGCTGTCCGAAGCGCTGACTCCTGTATCGAACAAACCGGTGGGGTTGCTTGTAGGTGCCGAGGGCCCGGGGTTAACTGAGCACGCGATGCGAGCCACAGATATTCGAGCATGTATTCCCATGAGTGAGGGGACTGATTCGCTGAATCTTGCCACTGCCGCCGCAATTGCGTTCTATGAGCGGATGAAGTCCATGGCGCCGGAATGACGCTGAGTTCCTCACGCGCCGTGTCCAGGTCCGCCATTTAAATAACCGAATGATTTTGCGAGTTTCAAGGCGAGGACGGTGCGGTCGGCGGCATCGAGTTTTCGTAATAGATGAGACACATGATTCTTCACCGTTCCCTCGGCGAGGAAGAGTTGCGCCGCGATCTGCTTGTTGTTCGCCCCCTGCGCGACCAGCTCGGCTACAGCGCGTTCTGCCCGGGTGAGCGTCATAATGCCACGTACTTTTGAAGTGCCAGAATTGCGTCTATGTACGATTCGCGCGATGCGGGGATCGAGGACAATTCCGCCTTCAGCGGCCGCTTGAATTGCCTCGAATAAGTGTTCTGCGGAGACGTCTTTGAGTAAATAGCCAGCGGCCCCGGCGTCGATAAGCGAGCGCACCAGGGAAGCATCGTCGAAGGTGGTGAGTACGAGCACCGGCACCTCTGGGTGGAGGCGTGCGCATTCGGTGACCACGGCGAGACCGTCAAAGCCAGGCATGACCGCGTCTGTTACCACTACATCGGGCTGGTGTTCGTTTATTAGCTTGGATACTTCCCGGCCATCGGTGGTTGTGGCAACCACATCGCATCCGTCGATGGTTTCGAAGATAAGCGAAAGTCCGCGGAGCATTAAAGCATGGTCATCTACCAGGATGATTCGTTTGGTCATGCAACACCTACCGGTACCGAAATTTTCAACAAAAAGCCATTCTCAATGCCGCCGTGATCTACCACTTCAACATGTCCGCCGAGTTCGGCTACGCGTTCGTGCAAGGAGCGCAGTCCGAAACCAAGGGATGGGGCAGTATTGCCAGTACCGTTGTCAGCGAACGACAGGGTGCCATCCTCGGTGAACTCTATGACCACGCGGTCTGCCCCGGAGTGCCGGACTGTATTAGTCAGCGCTTCTTGGGTAGCGGCGAGTAATACGCGTTCGACTTCATGGTCGAGTTGTAATTCCGAGGGGGCATGCACCTGTACATCAAGGCCCGTCGAGGCGAAAGAATCACCGATTTTGCGCAAGGTGTCTACAAAACCACCAGATTCAAGTTGCACGGGATGGATGGCGCGAACGACGGTGCGCATTTCGTCGAGGGCGTCGATAACGCTTTCCTTTGCGTGCACAACTTCTTCCTTCGCTCGCTCGGGTGTGCTATCCCAGGAACGTTCCGCAAATTCTAGTGACATGCTCACGGATGTAAGCCTGTGTCCGAGCGCGTCATGGAGAGCTGCGGCGATTCGGCTTCGTTCCTGAGCAAGTGTCAGATCGCGTAGTTGTTCGTTTGCGAGCTTCAGCTGGTGCAGCGTACGTTGTTTTTCTGCGGATTCTCGAGCGTACCGTTGTAAAAACACGGCCAGCGCTATGCTGACCGCGCCGGCGGATAATGCGAATAATGTTTCTATGAAGATGGCGCGTGCTGGTGCGCCGGAGGAAATATGGACAACGCCGATGAATAAAGCGAAAACTGCGCACACCATCAAACTTGCGGTGCGTGATACGCACATGTAGAGCACAGTTGCGGCCACCCAGATAAAGAAAATGCCCACGGAATTACTGCTTAAAATAGAGCCCGCCATCAGCGCGGTAGCTAGCAACCAGGAGGGTAATCGCAATGGTCGCTGATTATCGACGGCGCGAACCCACAACGTCCATGCGCTCAGTAGCAGGGGGAAACAGGCGATCTGAGCTGCGGCAAACCAAGGAACGGGCCAAGCGATCGTTAGTGCGGAAAGAAGCAGCCCTGCAAAGATAAAGAACCGCAAAAATGGGCGAGCTTCACGGGCTAACGCGTGTGGCGATTCAAGGCCACCTGGCTCGCTGTTTCGTGCGATGCAATGACGGGTCACAATTCCAGAGTAGTGCTGGTGACCCATGACCGGGGTCATGATTTTTTGTCTCGAAAAATGTGCCTTGAGACACTATCGCGCGTGCTTCACGCAGAAATATTCTCGCGATATGACTACATCGTTGATTTCTTCGAATACTCACCAACCACGCATTACCCTTCGCTGGTGGGGATTGTTATTACGTGCGGTGGTGGCCCTGTTGATATTGCTCGTTGGCAATTTCCTTCGTGTTCCGCTTATGGCGTTGCCAGTGATGCGAAGTGAAAGCACACTCGGGTTGGTGGGGAACATACTGGCGCCGGTGATTACGCTTGCTGTGTGTTGGATCTTGGTGTTGCTCTGGATGAAGCACGTTGAGCGAAAACCATTTGCTAGCACAGGCTTTAGCAATTTCCGGCAGATGCTCCCTGGTTTGCTTGGTGGCACCGCCATTGTCGCGGTTCCTACCGTTATCAGCGCGTTGATACTGTCAGCTCTCGCCGAAAACGGCACCAGCGTGCAGGAAATTAGTGGGATGAGCAGGTCCATGATTGTGTTGAGCGTCGTGTTCATCATCAGTATGTCGTTTATCCTGCAAGGCATTCCAGAGGAGCTGATCTACCGAGGCTGGTTATTTTCCCTCACCAAAGCCCGGCCCTGGTTTACCGTCGCATGGACGACTGCTGCGTTCACCATCATTCACCTGCTTTCTCAAGGCGGACAGCAGAACATGTGGCAGCGTGTCGAATATTTGGTCTTACCTCTAAGCATGGGACTGCTAGCTGGTGCGGTCGTTCTTCTCACCGATAATCCCTGGTATGCAGCGGGAACACACGGCGGAATGCACCTGTGCAATGGTCTACTGCCGTTGGTGTTTGCCTATAACCAACAGGGGCCGCAGGCCTGGTACATCGGTGCGTTGTGCCAGGGCGTGGTGGCGGCCGCATTGCTGGTGCTGTGGCGGCGTCGACAAGCATGAAGTTAGTGGACCAACGTGAGTACCACCAGGATTCCGCGCATCAGTTCGGGGTCGCCGAGGACGTGCACGAGTGAATGCGCCACGAGCGGCGGCAGCAGACTGCGATTGCCAGCAATATAAAGAATTGAAAGCACACTGAACACAATTGCCGAAAATATGAATGCTTCCGGAAAGAAAGTCCAGGCAATGAAACTGTGATAGGTGGCCATGGTTAGACCGGTGAACAGCACTTGGATCCACTTGGAAACATTGGCGCGGTGTAGGCGGTTGAGAATAAAACCACGGAACGTAATTTCTTCGCCGAACGCTAACACTGGGCCAAGCAACATCATGATCGGGCGTTGCCAAGTCCATTCGAAAGGATCGGCGCCGCGAAGGTATGTCATCGAAGCCCACAACAAACCGAAAATAATTGCGATTATCCAAACTTTTGTTCCTGCTTTTGTGCGGAGCCCTAGCGCTGTAAAATCTTCACCTTCGCGGCGTCGTAAAGCAAATACAATCCCAATGAGAATTACCGCACCAACACAAAACAAAAGCCCCAGTATAAAAGCGCCCTGGACACTATCTCCCCATTGCCGAAAAACCCAAGCTGTGCCGACATTAAAACAGCCCACACCCAACACAATCCATGCAACAAATGTCATTCCGAGGGCTTGGGACCAGGCAGTTTTTGGTGATAATCTCGTGGCGTCCATATAGTCCAATATAGCGCCGATGTTAAGAAGTTTTGTTTAAACATTGATCGACACATCACTGTACGCTTTGGGAAATTTGAGCAATATAATAACTGCAGTAAATGTAGTCTGGCCAGCGAAGATGTGTTAGACTAGCGGATATGAAGCGGGGGAATAGCCTGACTGGTAAAACATTGGTACGCGCATCTGCAAATGTGAAATCTAGGGCGAGACAACTACAACGTAGTGCGCGGGACGACGTCCATCAGCGACTCGCGCCTGGCACGTATGTTGACGCTGAGTACTTCGCAGGGTTGCCTCCATGGTCGCAACACGAATTGAAAGCACTTGCTGTTGGAGGAAAGGGTGTTCGAATTATTGGTGGGCATTCTGCGGCCGTACTTTGGAGGATGTGGAATATGGTGTTTACGCCGCGGCCTGTCGAATACTACCTCGTGCGTAGCCGCAAAGACGCTCCGCATTTTGGGCGACGGTTGCGCGCCCGCTTGCAGCGCGCTGAGATCGAAAACATTGGCGAAGTTTGGCTGACGTCACGGGCGCGAACTGCGCTTGATTTGGTTCGCTTTCATACGTTCGAAGAATGCTTCATCGCGGTCTGTGGGTTGCTGGCAAATGGGGAGGTAACGCGCGAAGAACTTCGGCTAGCCGCGCAGGGTGATAAAACATTCTTGCGTATTATCGACGCTGCTGATGAAAGGGTTGAATCCCCAGCCGAGGCGTATTTCTTGGCGCAGGTTCGAAAAGAAAATTTGTTCAGTGTGTTGCCGCAGGTGTCTGTGAAGGATGCTCGCGGGGTGTTGCGCAGGCCGGATTTCGAAATTGAAAACACCAAAATTCTGATCGAAGTCTCTGGCGCTGGAAAGTATGGCGCAACTGTGGACGAACAAGAGTTCAATCTAAAGAAGGCTACGGAGCGGCTTGACGCGCTAGTCACCGCTGGCTACACAGTCTGGTCCTACTCTGCCAAACAGGTGTTCGCCGGGATCGCATACAGTGACGTGGTGCGGCGCCTCAATCGTTACGGGCACAACTACGCCGAGTGGCGCTCGACCTAGCGCAACCCCACCGTTGTGTATGGTGGCTGGCGGGGGCTAGGCGACATTATTTATAAGTTCGTCATCGTCCCCCGCCCCTTGATGTTTGCTTTTCGACGCCGCGCCCGCTGCTGCCTGCAGTTTTGGAGTTACTGACGCGCGCGCAGTCTCGCAGCTTTGAATTGTATACAATTGGTTACCTGGGTTTTGTCGCCAAAAACACCATGTTGTGGACAATTGGTGTAAAAAGCGACATCATTTATGGATCTATCACGACCCAGCGCTCATGACCCTAGCTTTTCGACGCCACGCCTGCAACTGCCTGCACTTTCGGGGTTGCTGACGTGCACGCCGTCGAGAAGTATTGAATTGCGTACAATTGGTTACCTGGGTATTGTCGCCAAAAACACCATCTTGTGGACAATTGGTGTAAAAAGCGACACCGAACCCCTTCTGAGGCCAAAATTTTGTCGCCAAATACACCAATTGGGCACAAATTGGGCACAACATGGTGTAAAAAGCGACATTAATTATTGATCGAGCACTATTTTCAATCGATCCCCAAGCTGTGTGCACGCCAAAGGCAACGGTAACTGGACCCCAGAAGTCCCTGGCATAACAACAGCACCATTTGGCGCAATAGCCACAGGGTCCACGCAGCCACCACCGCCCAAACATCAACGCCCCAGCGGCCCTACTTCGGCCGGTCGATGTGGCGGATACGCCAGCGGAGGTCTTCGGCTTTGGCTTTGAGGGTTTTGCGGAGTTCTCGGGTTTTGCGCGTTCTGAACTCACTTGCGATTGCGAGCCATCGGCTGAGCTCGTTGGGTGGGGTGTTTTCGGGGAGCTCGTAGTCGTCGTAATCGGGGTCTGTGGATGAGAACCCCAGTTTGGTGCTGGACTGCGTCACTAACGTTTCCAGGTCCATGGCCTGGGGTTTTACCGGAGGAATCATGCGCGGTTCGGGTCGCCCATCGATAGCGTATGCAACCACGTTGATGTCCGGGCCGTCGTCAGTAATGCCAAGCCAGCCCTGCTGCGCCGCCTTCACCAAATCGTGCGGGTGGAATGGCAGTTCGATTCCGTGCCCCTCGCCGCCCCACAGCGGTTCTTCGAACGGTTCAGGAACCCCGAAGTCTTCGTAGACGCGAGTGCGGCGTGCGCAGAGGGCGCGTTTGAGTTGTCCGGCGCGCCAGTGGGCAATGCCGCCGAGGCCAGTGTGTTCATTTACGGCGAAGACGTAGATGTCGGTGGCGGGGAGAGACTTTAATAGTCTCGGACTGAGGTTCGAAAGTTCGTGAGCTTGATCGAGGATTGTTTGTACCACGGTGACACCTGGGTAACCGCCGATATAGTACTCACCGCGGGAGGTTTTGGCGGATCGGTTCAAGGGGAACTGTCCGAAAATCGTGATCGGCCACCGCGGGTTCAGTTGTGCAAGATATTTCCGACCGAAGCCCCGGTCGGCTTTTGGTTCGGCGGCGAGTACGCGCGCGGGGTTGGCGGCGGTAACGAACCAGATGGTCACTACTGCCTGGTGGGGTGCGGGCATGCGTCAGCTCCTGGGGCGCTTGGTGTTGGTGCGCACCCCGAGGAGCACGTCTTCCCAATGTGGTGTTACTGCTTTTCGACGTCGCTTAGGCTCCGGCGTTTTCGCTGGTTGCGGCCGTATTTTCTCGTCGCTTTCGAGGATTCCATCGCCGTGCTGTTGGGGTTCCTCATTCACGATTGGGATCGGAGCGGTCTGCTCGTTGGTGGTGGGTACGTCAAAATGTGGGAGGCTGCGGACTGGTCGTGAGAACTGAGGATCGATAAGGTCTGCTGCACTAGCGTTTCGGGCGACAACGGTGGGGGAGGCTGCGGTGCCTTTGGGGTGATACGACCATTCGGCAGTGTTTTCGGATATGCCGGATTGCCAACTCACGCGAACGACCCATTGCCCGGAGGCATCTCGGTAGGAATCCCACTTGGAAGTAGTCAGGTCTATTTCGCGCGCAGCAAATGCGGTCGCCAAGATTTCCCATAGTGTGAGCGAGGCTGGACCATCATCACGCACGGGGAGGGCGCGTTTTGCCAGTTCGGCCATGCGTGATCGCTCTAAAAGAATGGGGTGGGCAAAAGGCTCGATTCGGGATTCGCGCACGCCGATGGCTTCTGCTATTTCGCTTATCGACGCCCCGCCGCGGATACGCTCTTGGATCTCGCGGGGTCGCATTGTAAGTGGGCCCGAGCGGTGTTGTTCTGGGTCCTGTTGTGGAACGGGGATTTGTTCGATTGGCGGTTCGGGAGGTGGGCTGTCGTCTGGCTCTTCGACTGGTTCTGGTGTAGCTTCCTGTGGTTCAAATGTTTGTGGGGTTGGGGCGGTAAGGATTTCTAATAGCGAATCGTCTACGGCAAGGAAGAATTGCTCGCCGGAATCCTCAGCACACAACACCAGAGATGTGGCGTTTGACTCGTGTGCGACAAGGTGCAGCTCGCGCATGATTCTCCTCAAAGGCTCGTAATAGCAACGTTGTGATACACCCACTTGGGGTAGATGTATCCACAATAACGCGAATTTCTTGCTACCTGTGGGCTAAATCGCCGTCAAACCCGTAATCGATTTTGCAAGTCAGGAAATTCAATAAACTTGCCACCATGTCAGTGTTATAGATTTTGGCATGGTCGTATCAGCAAAATATTAGGAGAAACAATGGCATTCCACTTTTATAACGAAGCAGTGTTTGATTACCCATTGAGTGATGTGCATAACTATTACGAATCTCCAGGTACCGTAGTGCGCTTAACGCCTGATTGGGCGGCCACTGTGGTGAAAGAGCCCACAGCCGGGTTTTCACCTGGTTCACAGACGGAATTTGTAATGGGACCACCGTGGGCACAGGCGCTATCGCATAAAAATCTAGGTGCACGGTGGGTGGCAGAGCACACGGTTCTTCAACCTCATGAACGATTTGTTGATGAGATGCGATCTGGACCAATGCGCTCATGGATTCACGAACATGAATTTGAAAACACTAAGGAAAATAAAACTATTGTTCGCGATAAAGTGAGCTATGAAATGCCACTGGAATTTATCGTTCGTGCGCTTCCGGAACGTTTGCAAGCGCTTACTGAACAGGGTGTGAATGCTCAACTTCGACGGATGTTTGCGTATCGCACGGAACAAACCGAAGCGGATCTAGAGTTCCAAGATTTTATGCGGGAATATGTCTCGGAAAGGGATCAGAAAACCTTTGCAATTTCTGGCGTGACCGGATTGGTGGGGACGGAGCTTTCCGCACTATTACGTTCAATGGGCCATAAGGTTCGGCGGCTAGTTCGGAAATCTAGCGGTGCGCAGGAGGAAATTGTTTGGGATCCAGCAAATGGGTTTCTTGATGCAAATGAACTCATAGGAGTGGATATTGTTATTCATCTTGCGGGCGCCCCAATCGCTGGCAGGTTTACTGAGGAGCATAAAGATCGGGTCTACCATTCGCGTATCGACTCGACGCGCACTTTAGTAGAGGCGATGCGTACCGTTATTGATCAAGGTGGTCCTCGAACCCTGGTATCGGCTTCGGCGACGGGGTGGTATGGGCGCGACGTCGAAAATGTTTCGGAAGACGCTGAGCCTGGGGATGATTTTCTTGCCCATGTATGTAAAGACTGGGAACGTGAAGCAAGCGAAGCTGAAAAGTTTGGGGTGCGGGTTGTTCGGGTGAGAACCGGACTGGTGCTTTCGGCGCGGGGCGGCATTTTGGGTGCACAATTGCCGTTGTATTTTGCCGGTTTGGGTGGGCCATTGGCGGGCGGTGACATGTGGCTGCCCTGGATAGGCATTGAGGATCTTATTCGAACCTATTGCTTCGTTTCGCTTAATAGTGCGATTTCTGGACCGGTGAATGCAGTATCCCCAAATCCGGTGCAGCAAAAGACTTTTGCGCGAACACTTGGCAGTATTACACGCCGTCCAAGTATTGCCCCAACCCCAAAATTTGCGCCGAAACTATTGCTAGGTGAGCAGGGTGCACAGGAACTTGCACTAAGTTCCTGCAAAGCGATTCCAAAGGTATTGGAAAAGGCGAAGTACCCATTCCGGCATCCAATGCTAGAACAGGCACTTTCGCACACATTAGGGAGGTATTAGTCGGCTGCGGCGATGCCGGAATCGAGAATATAATCGATTGCTTTGGTGAGCGTGACGATGTCGGCGGAGTCGATGGCAGGGAACATACCAATGCGCAGTTGGTTGCGGCCAAGCTTGCGGTAAGGCTCCACATCGACGATGCCGTTAGCACGCAGGGTCTTGGCGATTTTCGCGGCGTCGATAGTGTCTGCGAAATCGATGGTGCCTACCACGAGGGAACGTTTTGCGGGGTCGGTGACATAGCAGGAAGCTTCAGGACGGGCATCGGCCCAGGTATACAAGCTTTTCGACGACGCGGTGGTGCGCTCCACCATGCCGGCTAGGCCACCATTGGCGTTCATCCACTGGACTTGATTATCCATAAGCAGAAGGGTGCTTACAGCTGGAGTGTTATAGGTCTGATTCTTGCGGGAATTATCCACGGCTGTTTGCAAGCTTAAAAACGCTGGGATAAAACGATCAGATGCATGAATCTTGGCGATGCGATCAATCGCAGCTGGGCTCATAGCGGCAAACCATAAACCACCATCTGAAGCAAAACATTTCTGCGGAGAGAAGTAGTACACATCGGTTTGGGAAATATCTACCGGCAGACCACCTGCACCTGATGTAGCGTCGATAGCCACCAGGGCGTCGCCATCCGGGCGAATTACTTCAGCCATAGCGCCGGTGGAAGTTTCATTATGAGCCCAGCCAAGGAGATCACAGCCCTCCATCGCCTGTGGTGCGGGGGCGTCGCCTGGTTCTGCGGAAACGATTGTGGGTTCGGCGAGCCATGGTGCTTTTTTCGCCGCCGAAGCGAATTTGCCTGAAAATTCACCAAATGAAAGATGCCCGGACTTATTTTCGATTAACCCGAAGGTTGCAGAATCCCAGAACGCGGTGGCGCCACCCAATGACAAAATAATCTCATAACCATCAGGAAGTTGGAATAGATTGCTGAGACCTTCACGGATCGATCCAACAACATTCTTTACCGCAGGTTGACGGTGAGATGTGCCCATAATTGTGGACTGTCCATCAACGATGGCTTGCACCTGTGCGGCGCGAACTTTGGACGGGCCACAGCCGAAGCGGCCATCGACGGGAAGAAGTTCTTGTGGGAGAGAGGGGAACTCGGACATGTCGAAGCGAAGACACTTTCTGTGAGCGTACAAAGGGTGCCCACTACTTTAGTCCCCTACGCATCGATTCGGCGTACCCTGGGAATATGACTGCTGACATTGCCCTCAAAAGTGGGAGATATCATGCCTGGATCACAAGCCTTGGTGGTGGCATACGTGGTCTTACATTAGGTGGGAAAAACCTGACTGATACATATGCGGCAGGAACCCCCGCGCCACTCGCCTGCGGAGTAATGCTCGGACCGTGGCCCAACCGAACCGCAGACGGAATCTTCTCCCACCGTGGACACATCTACCGGTTACCAATCAATGAACCTGAACGAAATAACGCGATTCACGGATTTATTGGAAATGCAGAATGGGAGGTAAAAGCTGCTACACCAGATTCGGCTCACCTGGAATATATGTTAGAGCCTCAATCTGGGTGGCCCTGGCGAATGAAGTTTGAAAACCATTATCAACTCAGTGACGACGGCCTTGCCTGTACAACCCGGGTAACTAATATGTCCCGCCACCATATTCCTTTTGGAATTGGTGTGCACACATACATTAACGCCCAAGATGCGCCGCTTAATGACTGTACCCTCCATGTACCAGCCAGCGAACGGCTTCCGTTAGACCCTGATCGAAACCTACCGTGTGGTCCACTGGCTTCTGTGGCAGGAACCCAATTTGACTTACAGAATCGGCCGTTGGCTGGGACGTGGCTTGATGATGCATTTACTGTAGCCAAAGCCGCAAAGATCGAGTGTTCTGTAATGAACTCTCGTAATACTGGTTCGAAACTTTGGTTTGACGGATCGTTTGGTTGGGTCCAGGTGTATACGGCACCTGATTTCCCAGGGCGCGGCAGGGCAGTAGCTATTGAGCCAATGACATGCCCACCAAATGCGTTACGTACCGGTGTTGGGTTGATATACCTCCAACCCGGAGAGCATTGGGAAGCATCTTGGGGTGTAGCGGGGGTAGGTGGTGAGGGTAAAAAGTAAATCTTGCAAAGATTTACTTTTTTGAACTTCTTTTATTTGCAGTAGTGGCACCACAGGTGATGAAGGTGCTTTGTATTCTGTGTCACAGAGTTTGGAAAATTCTGTGACACTCTCTTTTTTCTAGGGCTATGAACTGGGTTATCGTGCAAAAACGGTACCGCAAAGTGGTTTTTTACTTCATTTTTTGTCAAATATATGAGGCGCATTATTGGAAGGGTGTTCATTTTGTGAGTCTTTCTTTTATGGCTCCAGCGCGCTGTAAAGGTTCGCTAATTCAAGCACAACCGTGTGGCTAAAACAGCAATACCGGTATAGGTTGTAGGCATGCCCGCCAGGTGTGAAATGCGTGTGTCTTTATCTGAACCATACGGGGATCTCGCCCAGAGGTAATGGATCGGCGGTTGGCGCAAACGCTGGGTAAGGGCCTTGAAACCTACGTTCGAAAGGTAAATAGTGGCTACTGATAACAAGGATAAGGCGATACTTCACTACCCCGGTGGTGAGTTCGAAATGGACATCCTCAAAGCTGCCGAAGGTAATGATGGTATTGCCCTGGGTAAATTGTTGAGCGAAACCGGCCTTGTCACCTATGACCCCGGCTATGTGAGCACCGGTTCCACCGAGTCCAAGATCACCTATATTGATGGTGATAAAGGCATCCTCCGCTACCGTGGTTACGCCATTGAAGATCTTGCCGAGCACGCCACCTTTAACGAGGTTTCTTACCTCCTTATCAAAGGTGAGCTTCCAACCCAGGAACAGCTTCTGAAGTTCAATGACGACGTTCGCCACCACACCCTCCTGGATGAGGATTTCAAGGCGCAATTTAGCGTGTTCCCACGTAATGCACACCCAATGGCTGTGCTCGCTTCATCCCTGAATATTCTTTCAACCTACTACCAGGATTCCTTGAATCCGCTGAATCCAGAGCACCTGGAAAAGGCCACCGTCCGACTTATGGCCAAGGTCCCAATGCTGGCGGCATATGCTCACCGTGCACGCAATGGTGAGCCATATATGTACCCAGATAACTCGCTCAATGCTCGGGAGAACTTCCTCCGCATGATGTTCGGCTTCCCAACCGAGCCATACGAGGTTGATCCGCTACTAGTCAAAGCCCTTGATCAGTTGCTTATCCTGCACGCCGATCACGAGCAAAACTGTTCTACTTCCACCGTTCGCATGGTTGCTTCCTCGCAAGCAAATATGTTTGTGGCAGTGGCTGCTGGTATCAATGCGCTTTCCGGCCCGCTACATGGTGGCGCAAACCAAGCTGTTTTGGAAATGCTTGATGAAATCAAGGCTAATGGTGGTGACGCCACTGACTTTATGAACCGCGTGAAGAACAAGGAACCTGGCGTTCGCCTAATGGGCTTTGGTCACCGCGTATACAAGAACTACGATCCTCGCGCAGCCATTATTAAGAAGACTGCACATGAGGTCATTGAAAAGCTCGGCGGAGATGACACCCTCGAACTCGCCATGAACCTTGAGGAAATTGCGCTGGCTGACGATTACTTTATTAGCCGTCGCCTGTATCCAAACGTTGACTTCTATACTGGCCTTATCTACCGCGCAATGGGATTCCCAACGGACTTCTTTACCGTCCTCTTCGCTATGGGCCGTCTACCAGGCTGGATTGCTCAGTACCGTGAGCTCATTGAAGATCCAACTTCAAAGATCTACCGTCCACGCCAGCTTTACACTGGTGAAACCCTGCGTCCATTTGTGCCTCGCGACCAGCGCTAAGCAACGGTAGCGAGTTTTCTAAGGCTGGAACTGATCGCAATCCGCGTATAATTAGCGGATATGTGTGATCAATTCCAGCTTTTTATTGGTTTTGGTTATTCGCTTTGCACGTACAACTAAGGAGTATTCCCTCATGGAAAAACCCCAGATTGAGGTCCAACCGGGCCCTGCACCAGAAGATGTTGTCATTGTAGACATTGTTGAAGGTGACGGACCCGAAGCTCAGCCGGGTGGCATGGTGGAGGTCCACTACGTTGGCGTGGATTTTGAAACTGGTGAAGAGTTCGATTCCTCCTGGGATCGTGGTCAATCCATCGAATTCCCGCTGCACGGACTAATTGCAGGTTGGCAGGAAGGTATTCCTGGCATGAAGGTTGGTGGTCGCAGGCAGCTAACAATTCCACCAGAGGCGGCATATGGTCCTGCTGGTGGTGGACATCCTCTATCTGGTCGGACCCTGGTCTTTGTGATTGACCTTCTGAATGTCGGTTAGTGCTTTTTAAAGCAAAAGCCGCTTTTGGCATTGAAAGTACTGCACCTTGAGTTGTTGTGGCGATGTAGCTTGCCCAAAATCAAGGTGCAGTATTTGCACCTAGTGGAGCTTGCTGGTGGTTTGGTTGGGGGGGGCTGCTTGGACGCTGGTTGGTCTTTTCGGGCTGCTGGCCGGACTTTTTTGGGTGCTGGTTGGGCGTGTTGTCACAGATTCCATTTTTTCGGCGGATTTTCGGGCGATTTTATGGAATCTGCGACACGATAGGTAGGGAACCTGTCACAGATTCCATTTTTTTCGCTGTTTTAATGGAATCTGCGACACACCCCAGGTCAACGATTGTGCGCAATGTTGGTTGCTGTCACAAATTCCATTTTTTCAGCGGATTTTATGGAATCTGCGACAGTAGGGATGAAAACATCACTAGTTCAATAGGGTGAGCCTATTAAACCGCAGGAAAAGCGGCTCAAAGGCTTGGGAAAGCCCAGCCCACACCCTGAAAAGCAGAGACGGCCAGATCAACACCAGTCCACACCCTGGAGCACCAGCCCACACCCTGAAAAAGCGGTCTGCACCCTCAGAAAAACCACCCCATCCCGAAGTGGCAAACGCGCTTTCAAAGGAAAACTCACCAGCTGGCTCTCAGGCGCACATGCTATCTATTGCGCCAGATTGGGTGCATGCAACTGACCAGCGCCAACTGTCCATCAATACTAATTCCAATATGGCGAAGTTCGGCGGTGCGATTGGTGCGAGTGTAGATCACTTCAATACCGTGTGTGTGTATTGAAATTTCGCTTCAATATGATGCTCGCCAGTAAAATCTTCACTGGTAATAAAATAGTGTGGCCGATCACGAATATAGCTTTGGTCTCGAATTTCTTGAGATCCCATGGTCAGCCCGATTGCTTGCGGGTGGGTAGCTTCAAGACCAAATAAACTTGCAATATCAAAGCTCCGCAGACCTACCTTTTTATCGAGTTCTGCAAGCTCGGCTTGGTGTTCGCTATGTGGAAATAGCGGATCTTTACTATAGTCCGTGGAACTCAACCACATGATCGGCGATCCATCGATTGTGAAGTACAAGGTGCTGTGGCTGGGGGTATGTTGTGGTTGTTGGGTAAGCACAACGCCCGGTGCGAATTCGTGTATTTGTTCAGCTGTTTCCGGAGCGTAATTCCATTCCCAGCCTTCATACTCCCACCATTGCCGATGTTCAGCGAGTTCGGTGAGTATTTTGGGGGAGTGAAATGATCCAAGCACCATTGCTTATGCTCCTTTCTATCGTATTTTCGCAGCTGCTTGTACGGCTTCACTAACTGCATGCGCCACGTGAGGATTTAATGGGGAAGGGACTACGTGTTCGGCATCAAGGTTTACTGCGGCGATCTCTGCAATGGCACGGGATGCCGCGAGTTTCATTTGTGTAGTAATCGAGGTTGCGCCAGCAGCCATTGCTCCATGGAAAATACCTGGAAATGCGAGGACATTATTAATTTGGTTTGGTAGGTCGCTGCGGCCAGTGGCAACGACGGCGCCGTATTTTGCGGCGAGAGCTGGTTCGATTTCGGGATCTGGGTTTGCTAGCGAAAATAGAATCGGTTTAGGGGCCATATGTTGGAGTTCTTTTTCACGAATATGGCCACGGGAAAGACCGATAAACGTATCGGCACCTTCAAGGGCTTCGGTAACGCCGCCCACGATTCCGCGCGGGTTTGTAAGCTCCGCAAGTTCTTGTTTAATAGCGTTTAGTGGGGTGCGTCCCTTATGAATTATGCCACGGGAATCAAGCACAGTGATATCCCGAACACCTGCACCAATGAGAATTTTTGTGCAGGCCACACCGGCGGCGCCAGCGCCGGAAATGACGACCCGTAAATCCCCGAGTTCGCGGCCAAGTAGCGAACACGCATTTTGTAGTGCTGCCAGAATAACAATGGCGGTGCCGTGCTGGTCATCGTGCATAACCGGAATATCAAGCGCATCGTTAAGGCGCCGTTCGATTTCAAAACACCGGGGCGCAGAAATATCCTCAAGATTAATGCCACCAAAGCTTGGTGCCATAGCGGTAATCGTCTCTACAATCGTATCGACGTCCGTGGTGTTCAGAACGATCGGAACCGCGTTAAGGTTTGC
Source organism: Corynebacterium freiburgense (assembly GCF_030408815.1). Classification (NCBI taxonomy): domain Bacteria; kingdom Bacillati; phylum Actinomycetota; class Actinomycetes; order Mycobacteriales; family Corynebacteriaceae; genus Corynebacterium; species Corynebacterium freiburgense. The sequence goes on from NZ_CP047355.1 coordinate 769,408, forward strand.
GAACCTTCCGAATAATTGGGCTTTGCCTTCCATAACGGGAAGAGCGGCCTTGGCACCAATATTGCCGAGTCCAAGTACGGCTGTGCCATCAGAAACAATGGCGACGGTTTTGCCGACCCAGGTGTAATCCCGAATTAAGGATGCATCATCGGCAATCGCTTCGCATACGCGGGCGACACCTGGGGTATAGGCGAGGGATAGGTCGCGGACGGTTTCCAAGGGTCGGCGTGAAGTGGTGCTAAGTTTGCCGCCGATATGGGCGTCGAAAATCTCGGAATCCGTTAAAGCGCCGTAGTCATGGTCGTTCATGACTCATAACACTAGATCAGACGTGCGGGAAGTGCCTCATAGTGCCGGAAACGTTGCTCGCGTCCCACGCGTTGTGGGTTGTTTTCCAATTGCCAGAGCGTGTGATTTATATGGGCGATAACATTTTCAATAAATTCCGTTGGGTGCTCGGCTGCATCGCCATGCTCGGAAATAAGACCGTCAACAATGCCAGCATCGAGTAGTGCGGGTGCGCCGACTCCTTGTTCTTCCATCATTTGGGCGGCGTGATTGGTATCGCGATAGATAATGGCCGAAGCCCCTTCTGGGGGTAATGGTGATAGCCAAGCATTTTCTGCCGCCAGGACGCGATCTGATGGCAACATGGCTAAAGCAGCGCCACCACAGCCTTGGCCGAGGATAACGGATATGGTGGGGACGTCGACGTCGACAAGCTCCCCAAGCGTACGTGCAATGGAACCAGCCATCCCGTTTTCTTCGGCGGCTTGGGAAAGCTCGGCGCCGGGTGTGTCAATAATGCTGATAAGCGGTAGCTGCAACTCATGTGCGAGTTGAATTCCACGTCGGGCAAAGCGGAGAGCTGCAGGCCCAAGCTCGGTTTTTGCGTGCGGTGGCTGATTGTGGCGGTCCTGGCCAATAAGAACTACTGGTCGATTTCCTAGGCGAGTTAATGCGACGGTAACGGCTGGGGAGCGGCGGCCCTCACCGGTGCCGGAAAGTTCGATCCAATGTTTGGCAAGTGCGGCTTTCAGTTCTCGCACTCCTGGTCGATCTATACGGCGGGTGCACTCAATGGCATTCCATGGCCCCTTAATGGATGTAGGGTCCGGAACGGAAGGGGCGCTTGGTTCGGTATATTGCTGGCTTGGGCGAAGGACGTCGATAATTTTTCGTACAGCTTCCCGTAGCTGGGTTGGTGAAATAACGCCGTCTATAACCCCATGTTGAGCTAGGTTTTCACCGGTTTGGACACCATCGGGCATTGGAATGCCGGTGGTGAGTTCGACGACGCGGGGCCCCAGGAACCCAAGGAGTGCGTCGGGTTCTGCAAAAGTAAAATGTCCCGCAGACCCCCAGGAGGCAAGTACCCCACCGGTTGTTGGGTTCCGGAGATAAACCAAGAACGGTAAGTGCGCATCTTTGTGTCGATACACTGCCGTTGTGATTGAGACCATAAGTGCGAAAGCGGGGGTACCTTCTTGCATTCGCGTGCCCCCAGAGGACGGGGAGATAAGCAGAGGGAGTCCTTGGTCGGTGGCGCGGTGGATTCCGGCAATAATGCGTCGTGCTGTAGCTGCGCCAATCGATCCGCCGAGGAACGCAAATTCACTTAATACAAATGCCACTCGGGTGCCACCGACAGTGCCTTCACCAGTGATTACAGCTTCATCGACTCCGCTTTTTTCGCGTGCTTTTTTCAATGCTTGCTGGTATTGCTCGGAGATGTCTCCGTATTCGGGTGGAGTATCCCAACTTACAAAAGAATCGTGGTCGAGAACTTGGCGGATAAGGTCGTGGGCACCGGTACGAGTCATACACAGAATCTAACGTGTTGCGGAATATGAAACTGGGGTTTCCAACACAATGGGGGTGATGCGTGAACTTTCCTGGGGTGCGTTTGATGAAAAGGCACTTTTATCTTGTCTCCAGTGGGACTGGCCCTATGGCCTGGGGAAATGTGGTGGTGGGTTGTGGGTGATGTGAAATCTGCCTGATTTCGGGGTGTCGGGTGTCAGATCTGCCTGATATTTTGGGGCGGGTCGGCTGGTTTTTCAGGGCTTTCCGGGGGTTTGAGCTGGTTTCCTGGGGTGTGGGCTGGCTTTCCGAGCCTTCGAGCCGCATTCCCTGCGGTTTGATAGGCGCACCCTATTGAACTAGATATGTTTTCATCCCTACTGTCGCAGATTCCATAAAATCGCCTGAAAAAATGGAATTTGCGACAGCAAGCAACATTGCACACAATCGTTGACCTGGGGTTTGTCGCAGATTCCATAAAAACAGCGAAAAAAATGGAATCTGTGACAGGTTCCCTACCTATCGTGTCGCAGATTCCATAAAAACAGCCGAAAAAATGGAATCTGTGACAACACGCCCAACCAGCGCCCAACCAGACCCCCAGGAAGGACCAACCAGACCCAAAAAGACCGACCTGCGCCCGAAAAGACTGAGCACCTCCCACCCAACCCCTACCAAATCCCAGGCCGCCGGACGCACACAACAAAACCACAAAACCAGGCCAAACCACAAACCCCAGCACAATCCAGTCCAACAAACGGAGAGCAGTTCATCCGTGTTTAATGGGGGACATGAATATTCCTTCAATCACACTCAATGATGGCACCCCAATGCCGCAACTTGGGTTTGGGACCTGGCAGCTCGTTGATGAGCAGTGTTATCCGGCTGTTCGTAAAGCCATTGAGCTTGGCTATCGTCATATTGATACTGCCGCGATTTATGGCAATGAAGAAGAAGTCGGGCGAGCAGTCAGGGATGCTATCGCTGCTGGGGACGCTACCCGCGACGAACTGTTTATTGTGACGAAATTGTGGAACAACCAACACCATGAACCGGAAGTTGCGTTCCAACAATCACTGGCCCGTTTAGGGTTAGATTATATTGATCTTTATTTATTGCATTGGCCATGTCCAAAGCAGCAGCAATATATTTCGGCATTTGAGGGAATGGCACATATTCAGGGATTGGGGACTGTGCAGTCTATTGGGGTGTGTAATTTTTACCCAGCGGCCCTTATTGAACTCATTGAAAAAACGGGTGTGGTTCCTGCTGTGAACCAGATCGAATTGCATCCCGGGTTCCCACAATTTGAATTGCAGAAACTCGATAAGGAATTGGGAATTATTACAGAATCTTGGTCTCCATTAGGGCAGGGAAAGATCCTTGCGGAGCCAACCACGGTGCGTATTGCACAAGTACATGGGAAGACCCCGGCACAGGTGATCCTTCGGTGGCACATTCAACAAGGTTTAGTGCCATTGCCAAAGTCTGCACATAATGATCGCATTGCGGAAAATCTGAATATTTTTGATTTCCAACTTACGGAAGCCGAAATAGCGGAGTTAAGCGCCCTGGATTCCGGACGAATTGGCCCCGATCCAATGGAGTTTCCCGAATGATTATTCAACAACGAGACGGGCATTTGCTAACTATTGTGTTGGACCGTGACCCACACCGAAATTCACTAACTACAAAGGTGTGCTCGGAAGTGGCGGATGCAATTGATGCAGTGGAGTCACCCGATATACGTGCGGTGCTTATTCGTGGAAGGGGATCCGCATTTTGTGCCGGCGCTGATCTTAAGGGCGGAGTGTATGGGGATGACTTCCATGGTGCACTTCACCGGATGTTGCGCAGTATTTTGGAGTGCCCAGTGCCTGTGATTGCCGACGTCCAGGGCCCCGCTGTTGGTGCTGGCACTCAGCTCGCATTGGCGTGTGACCTTCGTGTTGTTGGTGACGGTGGTTGGTTCCGGGTGCCACCTGCTGAACTGGGTTTCGCTCTGGACAATTGGACTATACGGCGTGCAGTATCCATGCTCGGTGGTTCTGTTGCCCGATCCGTGTTATTGGCTGCAGAAAAAGTCGATGCTGATACCGCAGCCGCTGTAGGGTTTGCGAATTTACGTGGAGACGCAGATGACGCATGGGCATATGCACAACGAATTGCAGGCTATGCACCATTGGCATTGCGGCAATTAAAAGGTGTGCTTAATGATGAGGGATTTGGCTTTACATTGCGCCCAAATCAGCAGCAGCTTTATGACCTTTGCTGGTCTAGTGATGACGCCGCAGAAGCCCGCTCGGCTCGTGCAGAAAAACGCTCTCCAGTATTTAAAGGGCAATAACAATAACCGGTGAGGTCATTCGTCGCTATTATCTTCTGGTATGACGTATACCTCACCTTTTGGCCTGACTGCTCAAGAAGTTGCTGATCGGGTACAGGCGGGGTTAGTGAATCGCCAGCCACGTCGCACCGGACGTAGCGTGGGCACCATTATTCGCACGAACGTTTTTACACGGATTAATGCGATTTTGGGGGTGCTGCTGTTTATTGTGCTTTCGCTCGGATCGTGGATTAATAGTGCGTTCGGTACATTAATTATTGCCAATTCCGCTATTGGCATTATTCAAGAACTGCGGGCAAAGCGAACACTGGATAAACTTACGATCCTCGGGGAATCATTACCCACAGTGATTCGAGATGGCCAGGCCCAGGAAATCCTGCGTGATGCATTGGTATTAGATGACCTTATTGAACTTGGTTCGGGAGATCAGCTGGTTGTTGATGGGGAAGTCCGATCGGCTGATGGGCTTATGGTGGATGAATCCATGCTAACGGGGGAGTCCGAACCGATCCTCAAAAACATTGGCGATCAAGTATGGTCTGGATCTTATGTTGTAGCAGGCGCCGGCACGTATCAGGCAACCGCGATTAGTGAAGATGCTTATGCTGCGAAACTCGTGGCAGAGGCTGGGAAATTCCAATTAACCGATTCGCACTTGCAGGCGGGGATTGACCAGATTCTTCGAACTATTACTTGGCTATTAATTCCTACCGGTTTACTTACCGTGTGGACGCAATTATCGCGGACTGGAGAACCACTACGAGAATCAATTTTGGCAATGGTTGCCGCGCTGGTTCCTATGCTTCCAGAGGGTCTGGTGCTTATGACCTCCATTGCCTTTGGTGTGGGCGTTGTACGGTTGGGGCGTCGAAAAGCACTGGTTAATGAATTGCCGGCGATTGAAGGTCTAGCTCGTGTCGATGTGGTGTGCGTGGATAAAACGGGCACATTAACTGAAAACCGCATGGAGCTAGCAGAAATAAAGGAGCTTATCGACGCCCCAATTGCGCGGATTTTAGCCTCCTTTGTGGCTGTAGAAAACCGCCCAAACGATACATTGCAAGCGGTTGCAACAGTGGATGCTGAGCCTTTTGAAGTAATTAGTTTTGATGCCTTTGATTCCGCAAAGAAATTTGCATCTGTGAACTTAGAGTCGCACGGGCGTTGGTATTTGGGTGCCCCGGATGTTTTGGTAAGCCGCAGTGATGCCGAAGCGGCCGAAGCTCTGGCAGCCCAAGGTTTGCGCGTGCTTATGCTTTGCGATGAAAATCGAACACCTGCAGCACTTGTTGTATTGCGTCAGAAAATCCGTGATGATGCGCTAGATACTCTTGATTTCTTCCGGCAGGAAGACGTTGATGTAAAGGTTATCTCCGGCGATAATGCGGCGTCGGTAGGCGCGGTGGCTCGTGAACTTGGTCTTTGTGGTTCGGTGGTTGATGCACGGCAACTTCCTGAAGATCCTGAAGCATTTCGGCAGGCCATTGAACAGCACACTGTATTTGGGCGAGTGACTCCCGAACAAAAACGAGAAATGGTTCGGGCTTTGCAAGAAAACGGGCATACAGTAGCCATGACTGGTGATGGTGTGAACGATGTGCTTGCCTTAAAAGACGCCAATATTGGTGTTTCCATGGGATCTGGATCCCCGGCCACACGTTCTGTTGCCCAGGTGGTCATTTTGGATAATCGATTTGCATCTTTACCCCATGTGGTAGCGGAAGGACGACGCGTTATTGGCAATATTGAGCGGGTAGCAAATCTCTTTCTTACAAAAACCGTCTATTCCGTATTAATGGCGCTAATTTTTGCGATAGTTGGGATTAAATTCCCATTCCAAGCAATCCATGTGACGGTAACCGCATGGTTTACCATTGGCATTCCAGCTTTTATCCTTTCACTTGCCCCAAACTACGAACGGGCACGACCTAATTTTGTTCCTAGAGTGCTGCGTTTTGCGGTGCCCTCTGGAATTACTATTGGGACTTTTACTGCGGGCATGTGGCTTTGGTTATATCCAGGTGCAGCTGCTCCTGAAGAGCTCAAAATGCAGGTTGGTACGGCAGCGCTTGCCGCATTGTTGGTAATGGCTTTATGGGTATTGGGGATTGTGGCGCGACCATATACCTGGTGGAAAGCTCTTTTGCTGCTAACGTCTGTGAGTTTTTATATTGTGCTGTTTTCAACACCATGGCTAGCGAACTTTTTCTTGCTGCACCCAGAAGACCATGGGTTATTGTTGCGAGGTCTTGTTGTAGGGGCATGTGGCGCCGCAATCATTGAAGGTTTTTGGCAATTGCGTCGGTTGAATCAACGCTAACTGAAAAGGCATTGTGCACTCCCTATATTATTGAGCACTCCTAATAAGAGGGTGAACTGTGCCACAAACAAAATTTGCAAACTTTGCAGATGTAAAGATTGTGTGGTTTCGGGGGTGAATGAGTGAAATCTTTACATGCTGGTTACGGGGATTTCGGGGGTAAAAGCTTAGCGAGAATTGATCAGACGTCTCTATTCCACTTCCAAATTGCAATGTGAGCTGGGTAACTTGGCTTCAGCAACGAATGTAGTGACGATTGCAGGAAACTTGAAAATAGTTTTCTGTACGCCACTACTTCATCCATTTGACGACAATGCAGAAAGCGAGGCGATCATCCAGTGAGCGCCAACCCTCAGGCACACTCGGGACGTCGTGAACCTACGGCGGCAGAATTCCGTGCCATGCAGGAGGCCCCTCAATTTATTGAGCTGAAAAAGACATTCCGGTCTTTTACCTTCCCAATGAGCGCGGCCTTCTTTGTTTGGTACATCGCATACGTGTTGATGGCAACCTACATGGGCGACACAATGGGCAAGGTGGTCTTTGGTTCCATTAACGTTGGAATCCTGCTTGGACTTGCCCAGTTTGTCACCACGTTCATTATTACCTGGTGGTATATCAAATTTGCCAATAAGCAGATTGAGCCTCGCGCCGCTGCAATCCGGCAAGAAATGGAAGGTTAATCCATGCAAAACGCACTTGTCGTAGCGCAAGAATCCTCTGCGGGAAACCCAATCCTGAATATTGCGGTATTCGTTGCTTTTATCGTGGTAACGATGGCGATTGTAATGAGGGTAGGTAAATCCACCTCGGAAGCTTCAGATTTCTATACCGGTGGCGCATCCTTCTCCGGTACGCAAAATGGTTTGGCCATCGCGGGTGACTACCTTTCCGCAGCATCCTTCCTGGGTATTGTGGGCGCCGTAGCACTCTCCGGTTATGACGGCTTCCTGTACTCCATCGGTTTCTTCGTGGCTTGGTTGGTGGCTCTTCTTTTGGTTGCGGAGCCGCTGCGAAACACCGGTCGTTTCACTATGGCGGACGTATTGTCTTTCCGACTTCGGCAGAAGCCTGTGCGACTTGCAGCGGCCTTTGGTACCCTCGCTGTCTCCCTTTTCTACCTAATCGCACAAATGGCCGGAGCGGGCTCTTTGGTTTCGGTACTTTTGGATATCCACGACAAGAGCTCTCAGGCTATTGTTGTGGCGGTTGTGGGCGTCATTATGATCTTGTATGTTCTGCTTGGTGGCATGAAAGGCACCACATATGTGCAAATGATCAAGGCTGTTCTTTTGGTCGGTGGCGTGGGTGTTATGACGCTAATGATCCTATGGTTCGTAAAAGGTAGCTTCTCCGAACTATTGGAGCAGGCCGTAAATATGCATGCCAGCTCGGAAACCCTCCAAAAGGCTGGATATGATGCACGCGAAATCTTGGAGCCAGGCCTGAAATATGGCAAAAACGACCTTACAAAGCTGGACTTTGTTTCCCTTGGCCTCGCCCTAGTATTGGGTACCGCAGGTCTGCCACACGTGCTTATGCGCTTCTATACGGTTCCTACCGCTAAGGAAGCTCGTAAGTCTGTGACCTGGGCGATTATCCTTATTGGTGCGTTCTACCTTATGACCCTTGTCCTCGGTTACGCGGCTGCCGCTTTTGTTGGTCCAGACCGTATTCTCGCAGCACCAGGTGGCGCGAATGCCGCTGCACCGCTGCTTGCTCTTGAACTCGGTGGATCCATCTTTATGGCTATTATTTCCGCAGTGGCGTTTGCTACCGTGTTGGCTGTGGTCGCAGGTCTGGCCATTACCGCTTCCGCTTCTGTGGCTCATGATATCTACCACTCGATTATTCGTAGCGGTAAATCTACAGAAGAAGAGCAGGTTCGGGTTTCTCGGATCACCGTAGTGGTTATCGGTATTTTGGCCATTATCCTGGGTATTCTTGCGATGGGGCAAAATGTTGCGTTCCTGGTGGCACTGGCGTTTGCTATCGCCGCTTCCGCTAACCTGCCAACGATTTTGTTCTCCCTCTACTGGAAGAAATTCAATACCGCTGGTGCGGTTTCTGCGATGTACACCGGCTTAATTATGGCTTTGGGTCTGATTATTTTCTCCCCAGCGGTTTCCGGTGCTCCAAATGCAATGTTCCCGAATGTTGACTTCGCACTCTTCCCGCTCGCAAATCCGGGTATTGTCTCGATCCCAGCAGCCTTTATTGCGGGCATTATTGGAACCTTCTTAGGATCCCCAGACAATTTGGATGACCTCCAGGCCGAGATGGAAGTTCGTTCGCTTACCGGCGTCGGCGTCGAAGCCCCAGTCGATCACTAGAACGAAAAATTCTATCCCCCTTTTTCGGTAGCTCCACCCCTTCGCCGCACGTACGGCCGGGGTCGGGGCTATTATTTTCTTCATGAATTCTCGAGCTGTGACGGCGGCCCCAGTGGTTGTCGCTTTGGTAGCATTCGTTGCCATGCCGTTTGCTGCCGTCTATGGAGGGGCACAGCCAGCGCTTGGGCAAGCGGAGCTGAGCAGTGCTGGTATTTACCAGGATGGGACACAACCTTTGCAACAGGGTGAGGTTGACACTTTTGTAGAAAATACAACAGGCTCCCAGGTAACGGTTTTCCGTATGCATGACGGTTTTCACACGGGCAGTGCGACGGAACGCTTTGCACGTCCTGCATTGAGCCTTATTAAATTGTATATCGCCGAATATGTGTTAGAACACGGGGAATTAAAGGATCGTGCTGATGCGTTGGAAATGATCCGCAGCTCCGACGATAAAATTGCCGAAAAGCTTTTTGAAAAATATCCTGAGTCTATAGATACTACTGCAAAAGAATATGGGTTAATTTCCACAAAATCACGTGATACCTGGGGGTATAGTGTCACGTCTACATATGATGTGGTTTCGTTTGTATCTCAGAAACTCCGCAGAAATCGCAATGACCCAATCTTACGGGCCATGAAAGAATCCGATGCGGTAGCCGCAGATGGTTATAAGCAGAATTTTGGCACCGCGATTTTGCCGGGTGTTATCGGCACAAAGTGGGGTTGGTCAAATGACCTAACATTGCATTCATCCGTTTCCTACGGCGATGATTTCGTGGTTGCCGTGGCTATTTCTGGTACCGCCGAAGACCTGACAGACTTAGTGGAACTACAAGTCGCCGGTCTTATGGAGGAATAATGCCCGAACCTTTGGTTCTCGCTGCCGGAGCCTCGGTTCCGCCGGAAGCCATTATCTCAATGATGTGGATTTCCATAGCAGCGCTAACCTCACCACTGCTGAGTTATCTTGTGCGTAAGAAAATCCCAGCGGTGGTGTTTTTGCTCATGCTTGGTGTGCTTATTGGGCCTCAGGTTTTAGGTCTTGCGCATGCTGATGAAAGTAATGCCATGTTGCGGGAGCTTGGCTTGGGCATGTTGTTTTTACTCGCGGGCTGGGAAATTAATCCGGATTCTATGCGTGGACGCCAAGGCAAGTTTGCTGCTGGAACGTGGGTATTCAGTGCGATTTTTGCGTTTTGTGCGGCGCTGGTGCTGTTTTGGGGCGATAGCCTCGCGGCCGTCGTTATTGCGGTTGCAGTGACATCAACTGCAATGGGTACATTATTGCCGGTTATAAAAACGGCGGGCGTATCTGAACCAGTAAGCAGGGGAGTCCTTGTGCATGGGGCGGTTGGTGAGCTGGGGCCGATTTTTACAATGGCGTTACTGCTTTCCACCCGCAGTACATGGCTGACCCTTATCGTGTTATTGGTGTTTATGGGTGGCGCATTGATTATTGCGTTTGTGCCTCGTACTGTTGCGATTATTGCACCGTGGATTGGTCCTGCGGTTCGTGACGGTGCCAGCCATACCGCACAAACCGTTATGCGTGCGGTGATTGCGCTTCTTACGGTGCTTATGGCGCTTGCTGCTGTATTTGAATTAGATGTTGTTTTAGGCGCGTTTGCTGCGGGTTTAATTTTGCGTGCATTAGTGCCGGTACGGTCACGGAAAACCGTTGAGGCCCGCCTTGATGTCATGGGTTATGGCCTACTAATTCCCGTCTTTTTTATTACCTCTGGAATGGCCATCGAGGTTACCGAAGTTATTCGCGCACCAATGATTGTGCTATTTTGTGTCGTTGTTATTTTAATTGCTCGTGGCCTGCCTATTTTTCTTGCCGAACGTTTCCTTAATACCGGCTCAGGTTTGCGCACTGTGGGGGAGCAATTACAGCTGGGTTTATATTCCGCGACCGGCCTTCCAATTATTGTTGCGGTTACTGAAATTGCGCTCTCCCGCGAGCTTATCGACGCCGCGCTCGGCTCCATACTAGTTGCGTCCGGCGCTATTACAGTCTTGCTTTTCCCAATCCTTGCTGGTGCTATTCCCAAACAGCCCAAAGTTGAAAACCCAGATGATAAAGCCAAGCAAGAAGCTGCCGCCCGTGCTGAGGATAAAGAATTCCGGCGTGCCAAAGCGTTGAAAGAGCGCAAAACCCCCAAGCCTCAACGACCCCAAAGCAGTACCCTTGAGGCCGGAGACATCACCCTAGATTAGTAGGCTACGAAGACGATGTTCCAAGTGCCCTAATAAGTGTGGATATTGAGTCTGTACTCGCATTATTATTTGCATTTGGCGCATCGTCGGTATTTGGGGGGACCACGATATTCCCCGGTAGCCACTGGCCCCAATCGGCGGCATATACATTATTAATATCCACTTCGACACCATCGATATGTGCCCGATAACCGGCCTTTTGGTGAACATGTGCCCGCGGGTGCAATTTGCCTTGCGAACCCCAATCGTGCTGCCAATAAAATTCTCCGAGTCCATCATTAATGGCCCATTCAATTGTGCTGTAATTGCCATACACACCCATTTGCAAACTCGCCGCAGCTAGAGCGTTTTTAAAACTCTCAAGATAGGGGCGGATTTGGTTAACATACTGGTCCCGGGTGGGGTTATCGTCAATTGCCACATAAATCGGCCGCTGAGTTGGTCCTCCGGCCGCGAAATGCAAAGCGATTGCTTGCGGCGCATGGGTGAGCGCACCTGCCGCCCCTGCTTTCCAATCCGCCGTTTCTGCTTTGCCGAATTGATAGACACTGGCCGTATGTAGATGCTCTGTGGCCATTGCCCTTGTCTCATTAAGAGTGACTGGTTTGCCGAGCATCCACTCCGCGCCTGGGCGGCGCTCCGAAACATACCGAATGGCCCCCATATGTCCAGCTTCGCGAATGGCGCTTGCGTTAGGAACATGAGCGGAAAAATCGATCACCGTGCCGAGAATAGGGGCGGCGTTTGCGGTTGCCGATTGCTGCACAGCGGCGGCTCCAATTGTGCCTGCGGCAAGGGTATAGGCCGTTGATTTTAAGAAATTCCGGCGGGAAATCATAGTGCTCCTCAAAGGTTTGTTGCCTTGGCTATCTTGCAAAACAGCACAAAATAACCACAAGGACAACATAGATTGACAATTTTCACATTAGCAACAGTGGACGGTTTGGGGTAGCCCATGCCTTGAGCTACTATTTCTATCGGCGGCTCGCTTCGTATATGAACAAGCCCAAGCCCTAGTAGCTCAGTGGATAGAGCACGGCTCTCCTAAAGCCGGTGTCGGAGGTTCGATTCCTCTCTGGGGCGCTTTATTTTGCGTCGAATTATCCATGTGATGTTGCCTGTACAGCGTGTTTACCCCAATATAGGGATTTTGGCCCGCTGCCTATGGGCGAGCGCATACACTTGGGGGACATTGTTTTTCCATTTTGGAGGTATCACATGGCGGAATTAAAGCCTACGTTTACTGATGTTGACGCTCGTAAGATCATCACTAAGTTAGTTGACTCGAATGGTTTTGAGTATCTTTCCGTCGAGGAGATTTCTGAAGATGGTCAGTCCACCACTCAGTTGCTGCGTTTGAATATGTATGACGCAAAGCGGTTGTCTCAGGCTTGCGATCTTTTTATGCAGCGTAGTGTGGCGCGTAACTTTGCTGATCTTTCGGGGCACCTTACACCTACTGACCGCGTGGATATTTTTGGCGAAGATGACGATTAATTTCGCGCGTTAGAATAAAGGCCTGCCTGCATTGCGGCAGGCTTTTTTCGTGGAAGGTCCAGGTTTGTAATATGCGCAGGTTGTTTGTGATTGGCATCGGGGCGGGGAGTCCGCAACATGTAACGCTGGAGGCGGTCGATGCGCTTCGGGATGTTGGGGTTGTATTGGCGTTTGATAAGGGGGAGTCGAAGGATGCGTTATTGGCGTTACGGCGCGAGATTTTGGCTAACCATGCTCCTGATATACCGCTGGTGCTTATGCCGGATCCCCCGCGTGATCGAAACCCTGAACAATATATTGGGGAGGTTCGCCGATGGCTCGATGAGCGCGCTGCATTGCTTGAACATGCGCTTATTGAACATACTGAGGAGGGTGAAGCTGCAGCGATTTTGGTGTGGGGTGATCCTTCCCTTTATGATTCCACGCTTCGAATTATTGGCCAGCTTGGTATTGAGGTAGAAACTCGTGTTATTCCGGGGATTACTGCGATTCAGGCATTAACGGCGGCGCACGGAATTACTCTTAATACTATTGGTGGGGAAATTATTATTACCACTGCCCGTCGGTTTAGCATTCGGGAAGACCAGAACAATTGTGTGGTGATGTTGGATGGAGGTGCTGGTTGGCTAGCGAGTAAGGACCCCGATGCGGAGTTATGGTGGGGGGCTTATTTAGGGATGGAGCACCAGGTAATTCGTCATGGACGCATTGCGGAGATCGGCCATGAGCTTGCAGAGCTTAAGGAGGAGCTACGCAAGCAATATGGCTGGATTATGGATATCTACCTGGTGCGGAGTAGCGCAGCTTAGCCGCTAAGTTCGGCGAGTTTTTGGCGAACGTCTGCGGCTGGTGGGTTGGTGGCGTGGGTGCCATCAGAGTATTCGACGGTGGGCACGACACGATTGCCGTTATTTACGGATTTCACCCATTCGGCCGCGGCTTCGTCTTGTTCGACGTCGATATTGGTATAGGGAGTGCCGCTTCGATCAAGGGAGTTCTTTAGACGAACGCAGTGCGGGCACCAGGAGGTGGTGTAGAGGGTGATGTGATCTTTGCTCATGATAGTTGTAACGTGCGTCGCCTAAGAATCATTCCGCGCGCTGCCAGGTCTGAAATTTGTACCGTACCCCCGTCTTGGATTCCCGCCATTCGCTTTCGGATATGCATTTGAATTCGGCGGGGATTTTGGGGGCGTAAACGGTATGTTTATCGGCGGCGACGGGGGCGTCGATAAGCGTGCGCTCAATTGTTTGAACGATGTCGAGGGTGTTGGCGTATACCCTGCCTCCGCCAATAATCCATCCATGTTTGGGCAGTTGCTTTACGACGGTCGCGCCCGTAGACCAGGTGCCTTCGCTGCGGGTACTTAGTACGTAATTTCGGCGACCGGGGAGTGGTTTAAAAGGGAGGGATTCCCAGGTGTTTCGGCCCATAATTATTGGTTCGCCAAGGGTTGTTTGTTTGAAGTGCGCAAGGTCTTCGGGAACATCCCAGGGGATGGTATTTGCATGGCCAATAATGCCGTCGAGGTTTTCTGCCCAAATTGCTTTTAGCATTTAAACAGCTACCTCGCCACGAATGGCCGGGTGTGGGTCGTATCCAATGAGTTCAATATCGCTAAGCTGATAATCAAACATTGATTCAGCCTTATTAAGCTTGAGTTGTGGATATGGCCGAGCCATACGAGAAAGCTGTAATGCTACCTGTTCGCGGTGGTTGTCATAAATATGGCAATCGCCACCAGTCCAAATAAATTCTCCCACTTCCAGCCCGGCTTGCTGTGCAAACATATGCGTTAACAACGAATAGGAAGCGATATTAAACGGCACACCTAAAAACATATCGGCGCTCCGTTGATACAACTGACACGACAATTTACCTTGGCCAACATACAGCTGGAATAGCAAATGACATGGCGGCAGCGCCATATTATGTAATTCCGATACATTCCATGCAGAGACTATATTTCGCCGGGAATCTGGATCCTTCTGGAGGAGTCGCAAAGAATTGCTAATTTGGTCGATGTGCTGCCCATCTGGTGTTGGCCAACTGCGCCACTGGACACCATAAACTGGCCCCAATTCCCCCTCTGGGGAAGCCCACTCATCCCAAATGCTAATGCCATTATCGTGTAGGTATTGGATATTGGAATCCCCACGAAGGAACCACAATAACTCCCCAACAACCGACTTAAAATGCACTTTCTTTGTGGTAATCAGCGGAAAAAATTCCTGCAGATCAAAGCGCATTTGTTGGGCGAACAAGCTTGTTGTTCCGGTGCCGGTGCGGTCGTCTTTCCGGCAGCCTTCCGCCAAGATCTTATGGAGCAAATCCTCGTACGGGGTAGGGGCGTTCATGTCACATAGTCTAACCATTGCGGCAAATCGCCGGTTGACCAAATGGTTGTGCGACTTGGAGCTTGGGGTTATGTGCAAGTATTCTAGTGTGAGGTTACGGATAAGGAATCACTTCTAAACCACAGAGTGTTAGGGCTTTTTGAGCAATGTGTTCGTGAATTTGTAAGGACGTAATTGTTACAAATAGGATTTTATTGTGCTTCAAAGAGCTTCATTCGTAGCAAATAGTGCTACCGTGAATGTGTGGGTGTTTATTTTTTAAATTACCCTACAAAAATCTTAACAACTCGCCCAAAAGTGTCTTAAAGGGAGTTTTCTTTGTGATGGTTTTGGGAAATAAATCTGGCAGGTGAACACGTGTTTCAGAAGCAGCACCCTGAAAACGGACTGCCTGGGAATGGGCACCCATAAGGATGCTATCCCGTAGAATTTTGCGCAAGAGATCTTCACATGAAGTGGAAACGGTAATGGAAAATAGTTTACGCACTGTATTTTTTGTTCACAGGGATGAGGGCGCAGACGAACGCCAGAGTGATGGAGTTCATCTTTGTGTGATCCCTTCCCGTGAAGACGGCAAAATTTACTTCTACTGCAATGAGTACATGTTGATTTGGGACTCATTGGAAGATGTGGGGGAATTGGAAGACGCCATTCCAATTGATGGTGAAACAAAGATTCGACCCGCCACATTGGTTGAAGTGTGTGACGCTGGCTTAGCTGAGCTTGTTGATCTTGTAGTGCAACATGAACGCGGTGACGACGGGCATATCCACGCCACGTTTATGCAGCTTCCGTAAGGCCCATCGGGCAATCCTAAGAAAAGCGTAAGCGTGATGCCCGTTTCTTCTCCCTATATGGAATTAAAGCCCATATAACACCCCCGAATGTAGCTATAACATTTCGGGGGACTTTCTGTTTGCCCTGCTCAAACCGGCTGCACATTTTGGAATCAATGTGTTCTGATACACATTCTTTGCTCTGCGTGATTCAAATTATAAACTCAGGTTTGTATTACCACAGTGGGTGTTACTGACACGATCAGGCATTACCGCCAAGCCAAAACGCAGGCTTATTCTCGCAATAGGGCTGTGTTTCCATCTCCCCAAGGAGTGTTGTAGCTATGGTTGCGCCTGATCTTCGCATTGTGCGTGTGCTCAGCAACAATGCTGTGCTTGCTCGCGATCATGTTGATGAGCGCGTCATGGTGGGGAAGGGTATTGGTTTTGGGCGGAAACCTGGAGACATTGTTACCGTAGATCCCACTCACAGGCAGTACATCGAACTCAGCTCGGATAAAGCACAATATTTAGAGCTCTTGGGTGTTATTGATCCCCGAATTTTAGAAACCATTTCTGCAGCTATTGATTTTGCAGTAGAGCTTTTAGGAGAACTACATCCATCGGTATATGTGGTTCTTGCAGAGCATCTTTCATTTGCTGTAGAGCGTGTGGGGCGTGGGGAAACCATTGAGTCCTCATTATTAAACGAAGTCCGAGCGGTATTTCCCGCAGAGTTCAATGCGGCAGAACTCATCGTGAGCTACATTAATGCGAATCTTGATGATGTTAGTCTGCCGGTCGACGAAGCCGTCTATATTGCCCTTCACTTAAAAGCAGCCCGTTCCGGGGTGACTGTAAAACAGCCACTAGCAACAGCAAATGCCGTGGCTGATTTGGTTTCCCTGGTGCGAAAACGCCTGGGGCTAGAGCCTACAGATGGCCTTGTTCTTGAACTCACTCGTTTGAATAAGCGCATTCGATCCGGCCGTTTTCGCACGAATGCTGCTGGCCGCGCTATTCGCCGAGAAATGTTTGCTGATTATGTTCTTAGTGAAGAAATAATCCGGCACATTTTGGGAGCTTCAACATTATCGCGTGCCACTGAAGGTGAAGTGGCGTTTCTTGCTGTTTTCCTTCATGGATGGCGGCAAGAGCAAGCATTATGAAAGGAACATTGTCGTGAAATCCGCAGTAATGACGAGCCTGCAGCGGCTAGGTAAAGCGCTGATGGGCGTTGTTGCGGTACTGCCTGTTGCAGCACTTTTAATGGGTATTGGTTATCAGCTTGATCCTGAAGGCTGGGGTAGTGGCAATCTTTTTGCTTCGATATTGATTAGTTCTGGTGCGGCAGTACTTGACCATCTTGGTGTTATTTTTGCTATTGCAATCGCATTCGGGTTAGCAAAAGATTCCAATGGTGCCGCTGCGCTTTCGGGATTTATCGGGTTTAGCACAGTAACCGCATTGATTGGCCCAAAGGCAGTGGCAGGTTATCAGGGGGTGGATTATGAAAACCTTGAAGGTGATGCGGCGATTGAGTGGGCGTCGCAAGGTTGGGCCGCTGTCGGCGATAAAAACGTGCTTATTGGTATTGCTACCGGTTTATTAGCAGCTTGGGCATATAACAAGTTCCATACAACGCGCCTGCCGGATGCCTTGGCATTTTTCTCTGGGCGTCGGTTGGTACCAATTATGACGGCATTATTGTCCATTGTTCTTGCTGGTGTGCTGTATTTTGTGTGGCCATTCCTCTATTACTATCTTTTCACCTTCGGCCAATGGATTCAGGGTATGGGTGCGCTTGGCGCAGGTATTTATGGTGTGGCTAACCGGTTATTAATTCCTACTGGTTTACACCACGCATTGAATTCAATTTTCTGGTTTGATGTTTTGGGCATTAATGATATTGGCAAATTCTTAGAGGGTGGCAAGACTATTTCCGCTGCTGCCGCTGCTACAAGTGCTGCTGATTGTCCTGGCATTTGGGCTGATGGAAAGTGCACGGTGGAAGGTGTTGTTGGGCGCTACCAAGGTGGCTTCTTCCCTGTGATGATGTTTGGTCTTCCAGGCGCTGCCTTGGCAATGTATCTTCGCGCGAAGCCTTCTCGCAGGAAAGTTGTCGGTTCGCTTATGTTGGCAGGCGCGCTATCTTCATTCCTGACGGGTGTTACTGAGCCTTTGGAATTCTCGTTTATGTTTGTTGCCCCATTGTTGTATGTGGTGCATGCATTGCTCACTGGTATTTCACTGTTTATTGCGGCATCAATGGAATGGACCGCGGGCTTTGGGTTCTCCGCTGGTGTTATTGATATGGTCCTTTCTTCGCAAAACCCATTGGCACAGCAATGGTGGATGCTATTGGTACTTGGCGTTGTGTACTTTGGCGTGTACTTCGGAATCTTCTATTTCCTTATTGACAAACTCAACCTTAAAACCCTTGGTCGAGAGGATGAAGATGAGACAGATGCGGGCGCCGAATTATCCGGAGACGCGGATATGGCCGAGGTGGCACGCACGATTATTGAAGGCCTAGGTGGTAAAGATAATGTTGATACGCTGGACTACTGTGCAACTCGTTTACGCGTGACCATCCATGATTATGTAAAAGTCAGCGAATCGAAAATCAAAAAAGCTGGTGTTGCTGGAGTGATCCGTCCTTCTCAAAAGAGCGTGCAGGTAGTCATTGGCCCAAGTGTTCAATTTGTGTTTGATGAAGCAGCCCGCCAGCTCGGTAAATCAGACATTGAGCAAACAATTTAAAAGGAAGTTTGTCTCATGTTTGGTTTTGGAAAGAAGAAAGTACATTTGCAACGCCCTTGCGCAGGCCAGGTCGTTCCGATTACGGATGTTCCTGACCCGGTATTTTCCCAAGGTATTGTGGGTGAGGGTTTTGCAGTGGTGCCGGAAACCACGACGGGTATTTTCCAGGTGTGTGCTCCTGCGAATGGCACAATTGTATCGATCTTTCCCACCTTGCATGCCTTTGCAATGAAAACCGAACAAGGGTTGGAACTGCTTGTGCATGTTGGATTGGATACCGTATCCCTTCAAGGTCAAGGTTTTACCAGCATGGTAGCCCGCGGTGATACGGTCTCTGCAGGTGATGTGATACTGCGTGTCGACGCCACCGTGCTTACAGACCACGGATGTAGTTTGATCACCCCAGTGGTTGCTACCAATAAAAAGCAGGTTTCTTCATTAGCGCTTCAACCTACCAATGACATTGTCTGTACAGTGACCCTTGCCTAATTCATAACGCTACTCTTCCGTCGTTGCATTGAGATGTTTCGTTGCTTCCCGGCGGGAGAGTGGTTGGATTTCGGGATGTTGAGCAAGGAATGCCCGCACCCACTGAGGATTTGTGCGGGCATAGTCACGCAAGGCCCAGCCTATTGCTTTCGCAATAAAAAATTCGGTTTCCTGCAGGTTGGGGACGATCACTCCGCTTAATAGGTCAGTGTCGGTGTTTTCTTTTGCCTGAAGCTGGCAGAGTATGGCGTAGCGACGAATCCAAATATCCGGATCTTGAGCCCACTGAATCATTCGCTCGAATTCTTTATGAGAGTTTTGTCGAATGTAGTTATGGGTGTGGACGCATTCATCAACAAGGTCCCACCAGGCTGCAGTGCGAATAAAGTGCTCGATTGTTGGCATAGCGGTGGCGTCGAGAAGCTTGGCATGTTTAGGAAGGAGCAAAAGCATTAAGGCACTGCGACGATATTCGCGGTGTGTGGCGCCATCCCAAAGTTTACGGGCGGTTGCGAGAAGTTCAGCAAGGGACAGTCCGGCGGGAGCGTGTGTCTGTACTATGCGGCGAATAAGGTTTCGTTGTTCGGGTACTCGAAGCCCCAGCAGTGGTTCAGAACATTTAAGATATTTTTGTTGGCTTTGGGCGAAATCGGCATTCCCGTATTGCGGTAGTTGTGTATAGATTTCGGAAATTATCGTGGTGTTTGCTTGCATAATGTTTGTGCGAGTTCTGCTGCATGTCGAGGATTTTCGGCTATAGATACTAGATTGTGTTGGGCTAGCAACCGTCCCCATGTGGTGTTGCGGGCTACTCCAGGTGTAAGGATGAGTCCGCGGGAATGTTCTCGGGCGGCGCGGGCTTGAACACGAACACTGGAATATTCATCGCAATTAATAATAATGGTGGTACTACTTATACCGGCTGCGACAATTTCAGGCATTCCATAGGTGTGTTCGGTTTTTTCTTGGTCTGGATAAAAGCGTGAGCAGATGGTCCCATTGCGTTGGATACGGCGCCGCAATCCGGCGTTTTTCTTTGGTGACCAGTCATCGAGACCAGATGGCATAATGGCGATTGGGTGGCCCTTGGCGTCAAGCGTAGCTCGGTGGACTGCCAGATCAGTGTCTGTGGTGAATCCAGAAACAATGGGGATGCCATCTTGAGCTAGGAGTTTTGTAATGTCTTTTGCGGCTTGAATGTCCAGCGGCGAAGGGTTTTTCGCTCCCACAATGCTTACAATCGGCCCGTAGGGAAATGCTTTGCCTTCAATAAATAACAGTGGGGGTGGCTTTAATAAATCCAAAAGCAGTTTCGGATACTCGGCTGCAACAATTGGAACTATCGAATACCCATTTGCCTGCCATTGGAGTAGATTACGTTGTGCTTCCTTCCGGGCGGCGGCGAGGTCGGCGTCGTTAAGCGCGGAACATAAGGCGGCAATGCCATCGGTTTGTAGAATGCGTTCGCGCTGTGGTGCCCGCATCTCGGCAGGAACGCGGAGACATGCAAGAATCTCAATGATTTGCTGTTCCGCGTTCATGGTGTGTTCTAGTAGCTGCCGTTGGCTGCATGGAAATCGGCGGCAATGCTAAGGATTTCCTCGGCGAGTTCCGGACGGCAAATCAGCACGTCGGGCAGGTAGGTGTCTTTATTATTATAGGTGATTTCGCTGCCGTCGAGACGCGAACAGTGCAATCCAGCGGCCCGGCACACCCCAACGGGAGCTGCAGAATCCCATTCATATTGGCCACCGGCGTGCACATAAGCGTCGGCATCACCAAGCAGAACATGCATTGCTTTAGCGCCCGCTGAACCCATGGACACAGTTTCAAATCCAAGCTTTTCTGCAATGTGGTTTGCAACCTTTGGTGGGCGGTTATGGGAAATCATGATTTTCCGCGCTAGTGGTCCCATCACAGCCTTCGCGTCGGAAGAATGGAACACAACACCAAGGTCAGGGAGCCCAACAGCGGCATGGATTGGGGTGCCGTGTTCAATAAGCGCAATGTGTACGGCCCAGTCTTGGCGGCCAGTGGCAAATTCTTTGGTGCCGTCCAGGGGATCGATAATCCATACGCGATCTTTTTCAAGACGGGCTGGGTTATCAGCTGCTTCTTCGGAGAGGAAACCATCGTCCGGACGGTGTTGGGCCAATACTCGAGCAATCCAGTTCTGTGCGAGTTCATCACCAGCATCACCGAGGTGTGTGCTGCGAAGTAGACCGACATTGCGCACGCCCTTAAGGATTTCACCAGTACCTTGTGCGAGTCGTCGGGTCAGGTTCGCGTCTTCAAAGTGTGCAGTCATGTGTTTTAGTCTAGCCTTCTGGTTGGATGGTAGGCATGCCAGAGGTTATTTTGGAGCGTTTTTGTCCGCAGGTGGCCGAATGGTTCCGCAATGTGTTCGCACAACCCACCCGTGTGCAGGCCGAAGCATGGGAACACATTAGCCAAGGCCGCAATGCGTTAGTGGTTGCACCCACCGGCTCTGGTAAAACTCTTGCGGCGTTTTTATGGTCCCTTAATTCGCTTGTCGACGCCCCGCGCTCCAAGGTAAAAGTCCTCTATATCTCCCCGCTTAAAGCCCTTGGTGTGGATGTGGAAACCAATCTTCGGGCACCACTACACGGTATCGCCATGACCGCGGAACGCCTAGGCTTACCCGTACCCGATATTACGGTGGGTGTGCGATCAGGAGATACCACTTCAGCGGAACGAAGTCGCCTTGTACGCAACCCCCCAGACATCCTTATTACTACCCCGGAATCGCTCTATCTCATGCTCACTTCAAAAGCTGCCGCGATTCTAAGTGAAGTGGAAACCGTAATTATCGACGAAATACACGCACTTGCCGGGACGAAACGCGGTACGCATCTTGCATTAAGCCTGGAACGACTAGCCACAATGACCACATTTCAACGCATTGGGCTTTCTGCCACAGTTCGACCACTTGAACGCGTTGCGGATTTCCTAGGTCCGAACACATCCATTATTGCGCCGCCGGCTGAAAAACTCTGGAACCTGCATGTGCACTATGGGGAACAATTCGAAGAAGATATCTATGCCCAAGTTATGTCGGCACGATCGACATTATTATTTGTAAATTCCCGAAGGGCCGCAGAACGCTTGACCGCGCGTTTAAATGAAATCGATGAATCCGAAATTGCGCGGGCTCACCATGGTTCCGTAAGTAAAGACGAACGAGCCCTTACTGAGCAGCTCCTAAAAGCCGGCGAAATCCGGTGTGTAGTAGCCACATCTTCCCTGGAATTAGGTATTGATATGGGTGCTGTGGATCTGGTTATTCAAGTGGAATCCCCACCGAGTGTAGCCGCAGGTTTGCAGCGCGTTGGGCGTGCCGGACACGCTGTGGGTGCGACGTCGATAGGCAGAATCTATCCAACGCACAATGCGGACCTTGTACAAAGTGCAGTAGTAGTGCAGCAGATGCGTAATGGGAGTATTGAAGAACTTTCCATACCTAGCAACCCCTTGGATGTATTGGCTCAGCAAACTGTAGCGGCTGCCGCAATGACCGAACTCAATGTCGATGATTGGTTCGCTACGGTGCGAAAATCTTACCCATACCGCGAATTACCCCGT
The DNA here is from genome assembly GCF_030408815.1 of Corynebacterium freiburgense. Taxonomy (NCBI): domain Bacteria; kingdom Bacillati; phylum Actinomycetota; class Actinomycetes; order Mycobacteriales; family Corynebacteriaceae; genus Corynebacterium; species Corynebacterium freiburgense. The sequence continues at coordinate 791,919 of NZ_CP047355.1, forward strand.
GAAGCATTCGATACTGTAATCGACTTGGTAAGTGGTTCGTACCCAAGCACTGAATTTGCTGAACTTCGTCCCCGTGTGGATTTTGACCGCATTAGTGGAACCTTACGAGCACGCCCAGGTGCGCAACGTGTAGCAGTGACCAATGGTGGAACCATCCCAGATCGCGGACTATTTGGTGTGTTTCTCCTTGGCGGTGATGAGGGAGCCCGGAGAGTAGGCGAACTCGACGAAGAAATGGTTTATGAAACCCGCGTTGGAGATATTTTTACCCTTGGAGCTTCCAGCTGGCAGGTCGCGGAAATCACCCGTGATCAGGTCCTTGTTACTCCTGCGCCGGGCCATACTGGGCGGTTACCATTCTGGCTTGGAGATCAGCAGGGTCGGCCCGCCGAACTTGGTAAAGCTATTGGGGCTTTTCGGCGTAATCCAAAGTACAGCGCTGACCTCGGGGAATTCGCACAAGCAAGTATTAAACAGTACCTAGATGAGCAGCGTGAATCTACCGGCATTATTCCTGATGAACGAACCCTCTTGGTTGAGCGTTTCCGCGATGAGCTTGGCGATTGGCGGGTGATCCTGCATTCCCCATATGGCCGACCAGTTAATGCTGCTTGGGCATTAGTCATTGGCACTAAATTTGATTTCGACGCCCAGATAGTCGCGGGCGATGATGGAATCATTCTGCGCGTCCCAGACTCCGATATTGATCCAGGTGCGGGGATATTCCAAATTGATCCTCATGAAGCGGAAGACATTGTGCCCCGGGAAGTGAGCAATTCTGCCCTTTTTGCTTCACGGTTCCGCGAATGTGCCGCACGTGCATTATTAATGCCCAGGAAAAAGCCTGGCCAGCGCTCTCCGCTTTGGCAGCAGCGACAGCGGGCGTCGCAATTATTGGAGGTGGCGCGGAAATACCCAAACTTTCCGATTATTTTAGAAACTATTCGCGAGTGCTTGCAGGATGTGTATGACCTGCCTGCTTTCCTATCACTTTTGCATGATATTGCGGCGCGCCGGGTTCGAATCGTTGAAGTTACGGTGGATCAACCAAGCCCATTTGCGTCTTCGTTATTGTTCCATTACACGGGCGCTTTTATGTATGAAGGCGACACTCCACTTGCAGAAAAACGTGCGGCGGCGTTGGCACTTGATCCGTCTTTAATGGCGAAATTATTGGGCAATATTGAGCTTAGGGATTTACTAGACCTTGATGCAATTGCGGCAGTGGAAGCGGAACTTCGCAGGCATCATTATGCCCGCACGCCCGCTGAACTTGAGGATACGCTCCGAATCCTGGGCCCACTTCCGGTTTCTGAACTGGATCTATACACCTCATATCCAGATGCCGTACGATCACTAACCCATCAGATAATGCGGGTGCGCATAGCCGGTATTGAACATATTGCATTGGTTCACGACGCCGCGCTCCTCCGGGATGGTTTGGGGATTCCGGTGCCAGCTGGGGTGGCGGCTTCAAACACCATAATCACCGATGCTTTAGAACAATTGCTCGGTCGATGGATTCGCACGAATTTGCCTTTTACTTTGGAGGCGTTGGCTGGAGCGTTTGGCATTCCGATTGCGATGGCACACAGTGTGTTGCAAACCTTGGATGTATTACCTGGCCACTACACATCGTCAGACGAACAATTTTGCGATCCCAAGGTGCTGCGGCGGCTACGATTGCGGAGTTTGAATGCAGCTCGTGCGGCAGTGTCTCCGGTGTCTCATGAGGCGTTTGCTCGTTTCCTCCTGGATTGGCAGCAGGTTGCACCATTGGGGGATACCCCCACATTGTCTGGCATTGATGGTGTCTATTCTGCAATCGAACAATTAGCCGGTATAAGGCTTCCAGCTAGCGCGTGGGAATCGCTGGTACTTCCGTCTCGGGTGGCAAACTACAATCCCGCGTGGCTTGACGAACTAACGATCAATGGCGAAGTTTTTGTGGTTGGTGCTGGCAAGGCTGGTACTCGAGACCCTTGGATTATGCTCCTACCTGCGGACGACGCCGCACCATTCCTCGAACCTCTCGATGATTTACCTGAGCTTGGTCCATTGGAACAAAAAATAGTGGATTTCCTTTCGAATGGTGGCGCTTACCTCTATCCCGAAATTCGATCCTATGTTCAGGCTTCTCCGGGGGATCTTCAAACCGCCATGTTTTCCTTGTTCGAGGCGGGCTTAATCGCTCCTGATGGGTTCCAGGCGGTACGCGCCTACCTTGGTTCTGGTGGCCGTGTTGCTCATCGTGCTTCTCGACGACCCTCTCGCACGCGTGTACAGGTTCCGCCTGCATTGGTCGGGCGATGGTCTTCGGTATCTCGATCCTCAATGGAACCGACTGCTCGTGGTAAAGCATTGGCTGATATTTGGTTGGGGCGCTATGGGGTAGTTACCCGTGGGAGCGTCGTTAATGAAAACTTGGTCGGTGGTTTCGCGCTGGCGTATCGCGTATTAAGTACATTCGAGGAGCGTGGCCGGGCGATTCGTGGATATCTTGTGGATGGTCTTGGGGCTTCTCAGTTTTCTACTTCTGCGGTGGTTGACCGCTTGCGTGGCTGGGAGGACCGCGTTAGTGCTGAGCCGAAAGTACACGTGATTGCTGCTGCTGATCCTGCGAATCCGTATGGCGCTGCGTTGCCGTGGCCGGTGTCGAATTTGAGTCGTGCTGCGGGTGCGCGTGTTATTTTGGCTGATGGTCGTTTGGTGGGTTTCCTTACTCGGGGTGGTAAGAACTTGACGATTATTTCCGAGGATGACCTTGGACATATTGCTGCTGCGTTGGCTGTTTCTGGGGATGTTATTGCAAAAGTGAATGGTGAGGGGGTGTTGGTTTCGCCGTATCTTTTGCAGTTTCGGGAGTTGGGTGCGCGAATCAGCCCGCAGGGCGTTCGTTTTTAGAACGGCGGGTTGAGTTCGTGTTCTGTGGATGGTTGTAGGGTTATTGGGTTTTTTGGTTTGGGTCTTCGGGCTCGATGTTTTCGGGCTCGTTGGATTTGCTGACGCAGGGTTGATCCCCATCTGCCCAGGCCGTTTCGTATTGGTTGGTTTGTGTTGTCATGTGCCGGTGATTTTTTGGAATGTCTTGTGTCTATTCCTTGTTGGGTGCCGGTGATATTTGGTAGGAGTCCTTGGGGTGTTGTAGTTGCGATGAGCGTGCCATCTGCGTGATACCAGGTGACGTGTCCTTGAGTGTTCATTGTTGCCTGGATACGTCGGTCAGTTTTGGCATTGTGATGGTGGCGGCATAGGCATTGGAGGTTGGAGAGTGTGGTCCATCCGCCCGCTTCGAAGTTGATTACGTGGTCGATGTCACAGGTTGCGGCGTCAGTATTGCAGCCGGGGAAGCGGCACGTGCCGTCGCGGAGTATGACCAGGAGGCGTAAATCTAGGGTTGGGTCGTGGTGTGCTTGGCGTAGTGTTGCGATGTTTGTGGCGTCTTTGTATTCGGTGGGTTGTTTAGCCAGGATGGCTTGTTGGGTTGGTGTAAGGTCTTCGGCGCCGTGGAGGTGTTCGGTGATGAGTTGTTGGTGTGGCTGGAATTTGCCAATGCCAAAAGTGATATGACGTCGGCTGCATTGATGTTGTTCGCCATTTATGATGCGGACAAGTGCATCTGCTTCGCTGCAGTGATGTTTACGGGCGAAAGTATGAATGTGGTCGGCGATTGTGAGGGCGTCGATACTGTCGAGTTCGGCGGTAAGCAGTGTGGTGCCAGCGGTGGAGTGTGGTGCAAATATAAGCCAGTGTTGTGGTTCTTTGTGGGCGTCGTGGACCGTTACCTGGTGGGTGCGTAAAAAGCGCTTGACCCGACGACGAATAAACCCAATGGTGGGCAGGGCTTCATGCGTGGTGGTTGGGGTGAAAAGCTTAACCAGATGGGTGTCTAGGGCCGCGAGGAATTCTGGTTCTGGATTGTCCGGGATCTCCACTAAAATATGGTCGATTGCGGTCAACATGGCATAGTCAATATGACCGAATTTCAAGGCGTGGTCCCGAAATTGGGGGAGTTGTGTGTGGAGACGGTGGCAGGCGGCAAGGATATTCTTTACTTTTCCTTCGCGCCATGTTCCTAGGCGGGCGGAAAGTTTTGTGGCCAGGGAGTTGAATTCATCGGCGGCAATATCAATATCTTTGGCTAGGCGAAGAAACCGCCGCAGCATAAATTTATTTTCTTCAACTGAATCTAAGCCAAGCGGATTATCGCTGGCGTGAATTTCATAGAAGGGTGCTATTTGCGCCGTCATTGTGTTCACCTCCCGCCCGAACTTGTTGATGTAACTCCCAGTATATGGGGGAACACCTGCTAAAACAAGGGTTATCGCAGGTCAAGACATATTTTGCACTATAGAGACGCTACCCCCGTTGCGATGTTTTGACCTGGGGAAACAACATTTTTCTATGGTGGGCTAATATATTGTTCGCCTTGAATTCAAAGCGCTACAGTGCCTAATAGTATAGGTGCTATATGTGCTGAAAACCTGCTATAAAATGAGTTTTTCTTAGTTTGAATGAAAAAGTAACCCTTGAGCTCTGAACGCCGCTAAAAATAAAAATAGTGATACTAGGCACAGATAAAAGTACACTGACGGGGGTGGGTTCGGCTATTTAGTTACCCCCACTGGTGTTAAGTTGTGCGGCCTAAGATGGGCTGTATGCCTGAAGGTGATTCCGTATTGCAGCTTTCCGAGCGCTTGCAGCCACTTGTCAATAAAACGGTTGAGCGAACCCAGTTCAGGGTGCCGCAGTATGCAAACGTATCTTTTAATGGCTTGCAATTGGAAAGGGTTTGGCCGTATGGCAAGCATTTGTTTATGCGATTCGATCAAACTGTTTTGCACACGCATTTGAAAATGGAGGGGTCGTGGTCGGTGCATCGGATTGGGGAGCGCTGGCGTAAGCCTGGATTTAAGGCGCGAGTGGTATTGCAATTCGATCACGGCATCGAACTCGTGGGGTTCGAGCTTGGGTTTGTACGTGTGTTTGATTTTTCGCAGTACCACGACCGTATTGCGCACCTTGGTCCGGATGTGCTTGCAGAGCATTGGGACGCTGTGGAAGCGCGGCGTCGTATAGCGGAAAAGCCTATGCGGCCGATCGGTACAGCACTGCTGGATCAGCGGAATCTTGCTGGTGTGGGGAATGAATATCGAATGGAAATTTGTTTTTTGTGTGGGGTGCATCCGGCGACTCCGGTATCGCAGGTGGATTTAGACCATGTGCTTGAGGTGACACGAAAGTTAATGTGGGCAAACCGAAAATCGCCAATACGTACGAGCACCGGCATACGTAAACACGGTTCGAACGCATATGTGTTTAGAAGGTTTCGACGCCCATGTCGCCGGTGTGGGGCCCTTATTGCTCAAGGTTCGTTGGGCGGGCCCGATTTGGGTGGCGAGATCGATGAATTGGAGCGAATTATCTGGTGGTGTCCGAATTGCCAGCCAAAACCGATGTTCGCTCAGTAGCTTTCGAAATAACATGCGGTAGTTGATCTTCTACATGGATGTTTCGAGTGGCAAACCAGCTACCTAGTGCGACAAAAAGCAAGCTGGTAGAGGTAAATATTGTGGGTCCGAACCAGTCGCCGGTGTAGTCGTATAAAAGACCGAATCCTAGAGGGCCGATACAGGCCGTGGTGTAGCCAGCGCCTTGCCCAAATGCAGACAGTGCGGTCGCGCCGTCGATAGTTTTGGCGCGGAGATTAATAAGGGTAAGGGCAATGGGGAAGCTGCAAGGGCCTAGTGCGGAAAGGGTGATCCAAAGCCAGGGTGCGGACATAGCATCCCAGGCCATGCCAGCATTGCCAATAAGGAACAGCGCGATAAATACCAGGACAATTGGGAAGGGATCGTTAAAACGTGCGACGACCCAAGGTCCCACAAATGCCAGGAGTAATCCTAGGGCGGACCACCAAGCGAGCATTGTGGCGCCGAATTGCAGGTCTGCGCCGGCATCGACGTAGATGCGGGGGATAAACATCATTAATGAATATGTGACCAGGCTGGTGCAGCCGAACATGATGGCCATTCCAAGCCCGACTGGAGTCCGCCATACGGCGAGTTTTTGGCGCTTGGTGTTGGGAGTAGGTGAGGTGCGAGAGCTGGCGTGGAATAGTGGTAACCATGCCAGGGCGCCGAGGATGGCGAGGAATGCCCAGGAAGCCAAGGAGAACTGCCAACTAGTGGCGGCGGCGATAGGTTCGGCAAACAGTGGTGCGGTAGACATTCCAACCTGCATTGCGAACATATATGTGGTGGAAAGCCCGGAAATACGTAATGGAAAATGTACTCGAATGGCTATAGGGATTAGGGCGTTCGTCGCACCAATGGCGAACAATGTGATAATACTGCCAGTAATAAGCATGGGGAATGAGGGCCCCAGGACACGTAAGATTTGGCCGCTTGCAGTAAGGACCATGGCCGATATAAGCACGGCATGGAGTGAGTGCTTGCGGAGGAGCCAGGGCGTCGTAAATGCACTCATGGCGAACATTGCAGTGGGGATCATACCGAGGATGCCAATAGACGTGGCAGAAATACCTAGCGCTTCTTGGATGCGGGGAATAAGTGGTGGAAGCGCAGTTACAGCAGCTCTTAAATTAAGCGCCGTCAAAATAATTGCAAGGAGCGCAATAAATTTAGGGTTATTTAAACCTGAAGTTCGCCGTTGAAGCACTCGTAACACTTTATACTATTCAGTTTTGCTATAGCTGGGGTCGCCCAAGGTGAGTACTCTGGGGCTCGAGAGTTACTAAGCAGGAGGTAGAAGTATGAAGAAAATCGCGATTTTTTCAATGGTGCCAGTGGTGGTGTGTGGTTTAGTGGCCTGTGATAACGGTGAGCCTGAATTTGGTCAAGCACAGTCTGGTGTTGAATCTGCGTCTGCAATTTCTACAAGCTCAACATCTTCAACACCAGCGGTGGATAAAGGCTCGGAAACTTCACCAACTTCAGTAATGAATGAAACTGCCCCTGGAGAGGTGAAAGTTGAAGTTGATGGCAAAGTAATTGAGGAACAATTTACGCCGGTGGTATGTATCAGTGACTATGTTGATCCGCCACAAGGTCTCAAGATTGAGGGCGGCATTGAAAATCACGCGGAAATCGATGCGCATATCAGCGATCCTGATGGGATGCCTTCTCTAACAAATTTAGAAATTAAGACAACTACGCTTGACGTTAAGATCGATGAGCGTTTCCAGGCGCAGGCAATGGTTATTCGTGAAGGTGAAACGTGGAATATCGAGGGCGAAGGTGTGCACAAAGGTGATAATGACACCGAATTGCCAGCCAAAGTAAAAGTTCGTGTTGTTTGCCCGGCGTAATGTAAAGGTGAAAACCTAACCAGAAAGGCAAGAGGGAATATGCGACTTATTTTAAATATCCTTTGGTTAATTACCGGAGGAATTTGGCTTGCCGCAGGCTACATTATATTCGGTCTGTTTTCCTGTATTTTTATTGTAACTATTCCTGCTGGAGTTGCATCATTTCGGATGGCAAATTATGCACTGTGGCCATTCGGTAGGGAAGTAGTATCGACGCCCGGTACCAAACCGCTTGCAGGCATCTCCAATGTTATTTGGTTCGTAGTGGCGGGAATTTGGTTAGCTATGGGGCACATTGCCACCGCTTTTGCTCAAGCATTAACAATTATTGGTATTCCCTTGGCTATAGCCAATATTAAAATGATTCCAGTAACGTGCTTCCCCTTTGGGAAAGCGATTGTTTCTTCTCAAGGCGGTATTCTATAGGCCCAAGGAGGAATAACAGTCGGGTAGAACAACTGGGGTTGGAAGAAATTCCAACCCCAGTGCTCGTATCTACCGCTAGGTAATCAGTGGGCGCATTGTCGCTTCTTTATCCACGATATGCGCGCTGAGCTGCTTTTTAATATCCAGAATATCTTGAGCAAAGCCTCGAGGAATGGTACTTAGCCGGATTGGGCGGTCGGCTCGCCATGGCAAAGTCACTAGCGATGTATACGGTGTAAGAGTTCCGCGGAGGATTTTATTTGCTGCATGGGCAAACCGTGTGCTTTCCAAAACAGCAAGGCAAAATGGAATGATTGCAGTGATCCCAACCTGTGCAAGCATGAGCCCAATAGGTGGTTCTACACCGTACTGATTGGCAAGAACCTCAGACATTGCAAATACCGGAGAAGCAAACACCATAAATGCGCCAACGAGAACGATAATAAGCAGTAGGCGTTGGTGTAGTAGATAACGTTTCCGTAATTCAAGGGGGAAGCGAAGCCGTTTATAGCTGGACACAATGATCGGCAGCGAAAGAACAGAAGTAATCACTGTCAATGTAAAGACATCCGAAATTGGTTTGCTCAAGAATCGTTCTGCAAACACCATATTAAGCAGGCCGGTAAAAAACGCTGCAAGGCCATACATAAGGATGAGGCGCAAAAGATTCAATGAAATAGCGGGTGGAAGTTCTTCAAATTCCGCATGGGAAATTTGCACTACTTTGCGTTGTTCTTGGTCTTCGGCAGGGATACGCGCCCAGTGAAGCACCGCAGAGTATTTTGAATCATTTTCAATAGTGCGAAGAAGCTTCTTTACGTCCTCGTCATAGCCGAAGAAGTCCATCCGCAAAATAATTTGAATAATGCCGGCAACAAGTAAACATGTAATTGCAAAGGCAATAGACTCAAAGCGACTTACTGAAATATGAATAGCAAAAACTGTCCAGATTGCGGCAAGTACAGTTAATACATAGATTAAGCTGTGCTGCAATAATTTCAATGTGGAGTCAATTTTGCTAAATGTCACAATATACTGCGCCGCATTCTTCACATAGTGTTCTGGATGCTCGGGGCGCGCTGTATATTGATTATTTGGGCGCAGTTTACCCAGTGTAGTTTTTATTTTCGACTCCGCGCGCGTAGCCGTTGATTTTAGGTATGCGGATATGGCAATAAACAAGGCTAAAATAGTGATTGTTATTGCAAACGGAGGATTTGGCTCGGCTCCTCCAAAAAACATTCCAAGGGTTTGGAAATTTGCCGAGAATATGAAAAAAGTTGCGCAGAATAAAAGAGCTTGGAGTAATGTAGTTCCGCGCTGCTTGCCTTTTTCATTGCGGTAAAACGATGACATTGTTTGGAATGCGGCCATCGAACCAATGGCTGGCTCGCGCGATGCCCCGGTAATATGGTGCGTGCTCTGATTGGGTTCACAATCTTGGCCATATTCGCTGCTAGAAGAGGAAACTTCGACAGTTGAGGAGTATGTGGCAAGGGCACCATTTTCCGGAAGGTCAATAACAGTTTCCCGGGCAGGTTTACTTGTTAATTTCTCTACAGTTCGAAATTTTGATTCAGACATTGCAGACTTGCCTTAACTGGTTTTCGTGGCTTTATTTGGGTTTCCTTAGTCTAGCATGTGTGTTTTAATGGCCGGAATTATCACATATGCGAATTATCGTCATTGAACAAACTTGTTGGAGTTTCAACGATTATATATCAAGAGTGTAATCCAAATGCGCACAATTGGATTGCGGGTAACTAAATTGCGTAATTATATATTGGGGAATGGAACAAATGGTCGAGACAAAAATGCTCTCCTAATATGAAGTGCGCTATTAATTTGTGGCGTAGTTAAATATTTGTGCTTCTGTGATTGTGGGGGCGGAAAACAAATAGATACTTGGATGCGTCAAAGATTGCTTCGCGCCCTAAATTACCCCCAATGGCAGGGTGGGCGCTGAACGGCCTTTTTGGGTGCTGGTTGGGCGTGTTGTCACAGATTCCATTTTTTCGGCTGTTTTTATGGAATCTGCGACACGATAGGTAGGGAACCTGTCACGAATTCCATTTTTTTCGCTGTTTTAATGGAATCTGCGACAAACCCCAGGTCAACGCTTGTGTGCAATGTTGGTTGCTGTCACGAATTCCATTTTTTCAGGCGATTTTATGGAATCTGCGACACTCAGTATGAAAACATCACTAGTTCAATAGGGCTAGCCTATCAAACCGCAGGGAAAGCGGCTGGAACAGCTCAAACTGCAGGGAAAGCGGCTCAAAAAGCTCGGGAAGCCGGCTCAAACACCCCAGGAAACCAACGTAACCCCCCGGGAAGCCCTGAAAACCAGCCCACCAGCCCAGAGCATCAGGCAGATCTAACGCACTCCAACGCACCACCTCAATATGTCAAAACCCCCACCGCAAGCATTTTGCAATGTTGTGCGGTAGGGGCGTCGAAACGCGATGTGGGGGTGTTATTTCTTATCGCGGTACCAGGTGATTAGGTTGTCGGTGGAGGAATCACCGGAATCGGGGGCTTCAGCGCCAGTCACTGCAGGCAGCAAATCGCCGGCTTGTTTTTTGCCTAATTCCACACCCCATTGGTCGAAGGAATTGATGTCCCAAATTACGCCTTGGACAAAGGTGATGTGCTCATATAACGCGATTAGTGCGCCGAGGATCGCGGGGGTGAGTTCCTCTGCAAGAATCGTCGTGGTTGGGCGGTTGCCGGGCATAACCTTATGGGTTACTAGTTCGACTGGAACGCCCTCAGCGGAAATTTCGGCGGCGTTTTTACCAAAAGCGAGGACCTTGGTCTGGGCAAAGAAATTACTCATTAGTAGGTCATGCATACTGCCGGTGCCATCGGCAGTTGGCAAATCTGTTTTCGGGCGGGCAAAGCCAATAAAATCGGCGGGCACGATCCGGGTGCCCTGATGCATTAACTGGTAGAACGCGTGTTGGCCATTGGTGCCTGGTTCGCCCCAATAGATTTCGCCGGTATCGCAATGTACTGAAGTGCCGTCATGGCGGACAGACTTGCCATTGGATTCCATAGTTAGTTGTTGCAGGTAGGCAGGGAAGCGCGCCAGGTCTTGGGAGTAGGGAAGCACTGCGTGGGTGGCGGCACCATAGAAATCTCCATACCAAACACCCAGCAAACCCATGAGTACTGGGATATTTTGTTCTAGTGGTGTGGTGCGGAAGTGCTCATCCATGGCATGGAATCCGGAGAGGAATCGCATAAAGTCCATGGGGCCAATCACAGACATTAGGGAAAGGCCAATAGCGGAATCGACGGAGTAACGGCCGCCAACCCAGTCCCAGAAACCGAACATATTATTGGTATCAATGCCGAATTCAGCCACTTTTTCAGCATTGGTTGAAACCGCCACAAAGTGCTTAGCAACGGCGCTTTCATCGCCATCGAAAGCCTCTAAAAGCCAGCGTTTTGCTGCATGTGCGTTCGCCAGCGTTTCCTGAGTGGTAAACGTCTTTGAAGCAACGATAAAGAGGGTGGAAGCTGGGTCTAGATCCTCAAGTTTGGCCACAATATCCGCAGGGTCCACATTGGACACAAACCGCGCGGAAATGCCCGCGGTGGCGTAGTGGCGTAATGCTAGAACGGCCATGGCTGGGCCAAGATCGGAACCACCGATACCAATATTCACTACCGTTTTGATTGTGCGCCCGGTATGGCCTAACCAATCACCGGAGCGAAGAGCGTGAGCGAAATCACGCATGCGGCCAAGTACTTCATGTACATCAGCGGCAATATCTTGGCCATCAACCTGTAAATCACGCTCTACAGGTAACCGCAAGGCGGTGTGAAGAACGGCCCGATCCTCGGTGTTGTTAATATGCTCGCCATTGAACATGGATTCGGTGCGCTCTTGGAGTTTTGCGGCTTTGGCTAGATCAATAAGAAGTTCGACTGTCTTATCGTTGATCAGGTTCTTTGAAAGATCTACATGAAGCCCAGCGGCGTCGAAAGTAAGTTTGTTTGCGCGTTCGGCATCGGCGGCAAACATTGTGCGAAGTGTAGTTTCGCTGAGCTCGTTGTGATGCGCTTTAAGTGCCTTCCACTGTTCGGTGGCGGTGATATCAGCAGCCATGCTGTCTCCTTGTGTATTTCTTGATATGAGCGTTACTTCCTTCCCCACACTAGTCCGAGAACACCTACTGTGGGTTGCATGGCAGAGCAATCCCACATTCATGCACTTATCGAGTCCGTGCCCAAAGATTTGTTCTTAGCGGGACGCTGGACTGCGGCTTCCGACGGCGGCACTTTAAGCGTCCACAATCCCGCAACTGGTTTCGAACTCACACAGGTTGCTTCGGCAACTACTGACGACGCCCAGTCCGCTTTACGCGCCGCGCTATCCGCGCAAAAGCAATGGGCGGACACGCCTCCTCGTACGCGTTCTGAAATCCTCTACCGGACCTTCGAATTAATTCACGAACACTCGGAAGAATTAGCGCTCCTGCAAACCCTAGAGCTTGGGCGCGCCCTGCCGGATTCTCGGGCGGAGGTGGCGTATGGTGCTGAATTTTTCCGCTGGTTCGCGGAAGAAGCTGTGCGTATTCGCGGTGATTACCGAACCAACCCCTCAGGAACTGGACGAATACTTGTTCGTCAAGAGCCGGTCGGTCCTGTCTTAGCCATCACCCCATGGAACTTCCCGCTGGCAATGGGCACCCGCAAAATTGGCCCGGCGCTTGCTGCAGGTTGCACTGTGATTGCAAAACCGGCCTCGAAAACCCCTCTGACCATGCTTTATTTGGCTAAACTTTTGCAGGAGGCGGGCCTGCCTGAAGGCGTATTAAGTGTGCTTCCATCTGCTCATGCTTCCCGCATTTCATCGCTTCTCGACGCCCCAGGCCTACGCAAACTCACATTCACTGGGTCTACATTGGTTGGGCAAAAACTTGCGATGAAAGCAGCAAAACATTCAATCCGTACAAGCCTGGAAATGGGTGGGAATGCTCCATATATAGTTTTGGAAGGCGCGGACCTGGATCTTGCTGCCCGTGAAATTGCAGTGGCGAAAATGCGTGGTGCTGGCCAGGTGTGCATTGCTGCGAATAGATTCCTTGTTCATGAATCTATTGCAGAAGAATTTGCCGATAAAGTAGCCGAAGAAATGGCAAAGTTTACGCTTGGTCCGGGTTGGTATGAAGGCGTAACCTTTGGTCCGCTTTCTGGTGCGGACCAGGTAGAAACCGTACGTACTTTGGTGGATGACGCGGTTGCTCGCGGAGGACGCTTGGTGTGGGCTGGCCCAATTCCAGACTTAGGAAATGAGTTTGATTCTGGATATTGGTATCCCGGTGCGGTACTTATGAGTGCGCCGGAATCATCTCTTATCCATAAGCAGGAAATCTTCGGTCCAGTAGTGAGTGTAACTAAGATTTCCAGCATTGATGAAGCTATTTACCGCGCAAATGAAACCCCATTCGGTTTAGCTGCATATGTTTTTGGACCATTGCCTGACGCCCTCATGGTCGCCGAACAGATTGAAGCCGGTATGGTTGCGGTGAATCGTGGTGTGCTTTCTGATCCTGCCGCGCCTTTTGGTGGGGTGAAGGAATCCGGTGTGGGGCGTGAGGGTGGGTTTGAAGGTATCCATGAGTATTTGGAACCTAAATTTATTGCTTTGCCGATGTAATAGTTACATCTAGTTGTCTGGGTTTTGGAATTGGAAGTAGAGAATATCGCTCCATGAACCAAATCCCAGGGAGTAGAAGTATTCCTGTGCGGAATTGTAGGGTTCAAAATCACCGGATTCCCACATGTCTAGTACGTAGTTGATCTCGGATTCCGTTTGTGGGATTGCCGCTGCTAGGGACTCTAGTTCGTCAGGAATATTGTCGCCGAGTGCAAGGACTTCTAATGGTTCGAGCCAGAAATGTGTGCAGCCGAGTAGGCGTTCGTGGAAGAGTTCTTTACGGGTGCTGGCGAACTCTTCTGCCAGTGTGTCTTCTGGCAGGTGGAGGTTTTTGCTATTGGTGTCTGCAAGGCGCTCCATAAATTGCAGGAGTATTTCCCGGCCTTCTGGGAATGATCCGCGGAAAGCACCTGGGCCGATGATTTCGCCGGTTTCGTCATTTGGGTGATCATCAAAGATCTTTGATGGAACTCGCTCGGTATTCGCACTGCAAAGTAGCCGGTATGCGAGAGGGATTCCGGATGAAAATTCACCGATGGAGAAAATCCTAGAATTGCCGTCTTCGTGTGGGCGTTCGGCGTAAAGGTAAGTGCGGTTCGCCATAATAGAAGCCTTCCAGAGCGTCTTTAGAACATATGGTAGCGAATAGTTAGCTTAAAAGTGCATGAGCCTTACGCATCTTAAGCGTAGCAATAATATGAATGTTGTGTTCGCTACTATGTCTGCTATGCCGGCGGTGGGAAACGTTAAAGCCTCCGCAGTTGATCGCGGAGGCGGGGTGCAGGAATGTAAATAGCTGATAGCGCAATCTGCCAGACAGACACAAACCCGAAAGCAGCCCGAACCGGTATAGCGAATACGTCATCACTGACCTCGGATTTCAAGACACAAGTTTCCCCATCCATACCGGAGGTTGTAATTCCAGAAATTTACTTTTCAGGAAAATTATTTGTGGCAACCAGAGTTAGATAAGCTGCATCTGCATCCGGATCGTATGTAAAGTGAAATTCGGATTTCATATTTTAGTTACAGTGAGTATATTTCCGTTCTCTTACTTATAAAGATTCGAATTCGATTGCAGAGACAATAAACATTACTTTGCTTCAGGAGGTAGCTGAACATCAATAATCAAGGCATGCGATTTGCCTAGGATATATAGTTTTCTAAATAAACTCCCCGTGATAGGGGGCTTGATAGCTGCTGTCTCGTGGGGTGGCGCAGGGCTAGCCGAGGCGGCCGCGTCCAAGTCGGAGGAGGGCATTAGCTAGGGCGGGGCCTTCGGGGCCGAGTTCTTCGCGGAATTGGTTGATAATCGCTACTTCTCGGGTGTGTACTAACCGGGTACCTCCAGATCCCATGCGGGTTTTGCCAATTGCTTTGGAAATTTTGGTGCGGCGTTTTACGGCATCGAGTATGAGTCGGTCGAGTCGGTTGATTTCTTCTCGGTATTGTTGGATTTCAGCATCAGAAAGGGGATCGTCAGTGCCGGAAGGCATGCGGATTGCAAAGTCTTCCCCAGCGGTGGCTTGTGCTTCACTCATATCGAACATTTTGCCATGTTGCGGTGGGGTAATTTGGAAGCACTATGACGAATTTAGATTCTTCCCCGTTTCCTGCTCAAAAAGCCGAAGTCCCTAGCAATACAAGTACTTCTTCCATGCAGCCCGCCCAGGCGTTTATTGGGACTGGTCCGGATGTGTTGGCTGGTTTAAATCCGCAGCAACGTGCTGCGGTAGAGCATATTGGTAGCCCATTATTGATTGTTGCGGGTGCCGGGTCGGGTAAGACAGCGGTACTTACTCGTCGCATTGCATTTTTACTTGGGCATCGTCGGGTGCAGCCGGGGCAGATTTTGGCCATTACTTTCACTAATAAGGCTGCTGCAGAAATG
Organism: Corynebacterium freiburgense; assembly: GCF_030408815.1. Classification (NCBI taxonomy): domain Bacteria; kingdom Bacillati; phylum Actinomycetota; class Actinomycetes; order Mycobacteriales; family Corynebacteriaceae; genus Corynebacterium; species Corynebacterium freiburgense. Next base: position 807,237 of record NZ_CP047355.1, read on the forward strand.
CGTGATCGGGTGGCTGATTTGGTGGGGCCGGTGGCGGAGCGGATGTGGGTGTCTACGTTTCACTCCACGTGTGTGCGGATTTTGCGTCAGCATGCAAAGTTGGTGGAGGGGCTCAATACTAATTTCACTATCTATGATTCGGATGATTCAAAGCGCCTGATCTCAATGATTATTAAAGATTTTGATTTGGACGCCAAGAAGTTTTCGGCTCGTGGTTTGGTATCGGCGATTTCTAATTTTAAAAATGAGTTATTGGGTCCGGATGATGCGCAGCAGCAGGCAGATCAAACAAAACAACCGTGGGATCGGGTGGTTGCCCAGGTGTTTCGGGAGTATCAGCAGCGTTTGCGTAGGGCAAATGCGGTTGATTTTGATGATTTAATTGGGGAAGTTGTTGGTATTTTCCGGCGGCATCCTGAGGTGGTAAAGCATTATCGGCGGCGGTTCCGGCATGTGCTTGTAGATGAATACCAAGACACCAACCATGCGCAATATGTATTGGTTTCTACCCTTGTAGGAAGCCCTGATTCCGAGGTGCCGCCAAGCGAATTGTGTGTTGTTGGTGATGCTGATCAGTCGATTTATGCATTTCGCGGTGCCACGATTCGTAATATTGAGGAATTTGAACGGGATTATCCCCAGGCACATACGATACTTTTGGAGCAGAATTATCGTTCCACGCAGACGATTCTTTCTGCTGCAAATGCAGTGATTGAAAAGAATCAAGGGCGGCGGAAAAAGAGTTTATGGACTGCCTTGGGGGAAGGACAGCCAATTATTGGCTATGTTGCAGATAACGAGCATGATGAAGCGCGGTTTATTGCCAATGAGATTGATACTTTAGTTGATGCTGGGTTGGCGTTTTCTGATATCGCCATAATGTATCGAACAAATAACTCATCCCGCGCCCTCGAAGATGTATTTATTCGAACGGGTATTCCCTATAAAGTTGTGGGGGGCACGCGATTTTATGAGCGCAAAGAAATCCGCGATATTCTGGCCTATTTGCGGGCTGTACTGAACCCGGATGATGTGATGTCAGTGCAGCGGATTATTAATACTCCGCGCCGTGGCATCGGGGATAAGGCTCAGGCGATTATTGGTCTTTATGCTGATCAGCAACGTATTGGCTACTGGCAGGCGCTTATCGACGCCGCGGCCGGCGACGTCGATATGCTTGGTGCGCGGGGCCGAAACGCGGTGGCACGCTTTGTGGAAACCTTAGCGGGGCTGCGGGAGCAATCTACTGAATTAGTTGATGAGACTACGGGGTTGCCGGATATTGCGGGATTGATCCGTGCGGTATTGGATATGACGGGATATCAAGCCGAGTTGGAAAAGTCTCGTGACCCACAGGACGGTGCCCGCCTAGATAACTTGAATGAATTGGTATCCGTGGCCCGGGAGTTTAGCTCAGAGGCTGCAAATCGTCTTGCTTACCAGGAGGAACTCACGGAAGGGGAATTATCACCAGGGAGTCTGCAGGCGTTTTTGGAGCGGGTGTCTCTGGTGGCGGATGCTGACCAGATTCCCGATGATGGGCAGGGCGTCGTAACGCTTATGACCCTGCATACCGCAAAGGGCCTGGAATTCCCGGTGGTATTTTTAACGGGCTGGGAGGACGGCCAATTCCCGCATATGCGCGCGTTTTCGGATATGAATGAGCTAGCGGAAGAGCGTCGTTTGGCATATGTGGGCATTACCCGGGCCCGGCAGTGCCTGTACCTCACACGTGCGATGGTGCGTAGTTCTTGGGGCGAGGCGATGACAAATCCGCCGTCCCGGTTTTTGCAAGAAATTCCTGAGAAGCTAGTGGAGTGGCGTCGGGAAGAACCCCAGTACAACGGTTTTGGGGAAGATGATTGGGCACCTTTGGATTGGGGGCAATCTTCTTATCGAAGTGCACCTCGCACCGTGCCTCGGGGCGTGCCTAAGGCTAAGAAAGCCCCCGGAAAAAGCTTGGTGCTTGCCGTGGGAGACCGTGTAAACCACGAAAAATACGGGCTTGGCACTGTAGTTGAGACCTTTGGTGCAGGCGCCGTTGCAACTGCCACTATAGATTTTGGGTCTGCTGGTAAGGTGCGGCTCATTGTCAGTGGCGGTGTGCCAATGGAAAAGCTTTAGATGTGGCAGCATTGCAGCCTTAGAGGACGCCTCACGGACGGAATATCGTCCAGGGGTGTTCTTTAAGGCCTAGCTTATTAAAGGCGCGCAAAACCGGCTTCCGACGTTTTTAGGCGCGGAAGCCGGTTTTGTCAGGAAGGTTTAGACGTTGATGCCACGTGCCGCAAGCCACGGCACAGGGTCAACAGCGCTTTGGCCATCTGGGTGGATCTCAAAGTGCAAGTGTGGGCCGGTGGAGAATCCACGGTTGCCCATGCCGGCGATCTTTTGGCCAGCTACAACTCGCTCACCTACGGAAACATCAAGGGTTTCCATATGGCCGTAGACAGAAATAGCGCCGTCATCGTGGCGGATTCGGATCCACTGCCCGTAACCAGAAGCTGGTCCGGAGTCGATCACGGTGCCATCCATGACGGCGTTGATTGGGGTTCCTACAGCATTGGCAATGTCAATGCCATTGTGGAATGTTCCCCAACGTGGGCCAAATGGTGAAGTGAAAGAGCCAACTGCGGGTAGTGCAGTTTGTGGTGCGCGGGCTGCCTCATCTGCAGCGACACGTTCAGCATTAAATTGAACGGCCTTATTGAGCTGATCCGCAAGGTTTGCCACTGGCTTGAATTCTGCAATGGCAAGCACCTGTGGTGCTGCATCGCTGGAGCCGAGGGCGGCATCCGAGGTGAGTTGGTACTCAGGCGTATGGGTCACCGTTTCCGGCTGAGTAGCGTGGGCTGCTGCAGCGCCGCCAACACCTGCGGTGGAGACTGCGCCGGTCGCCATTGCGACCATCGCGACCCGGCTCTTAGTGCCGGCGGATACGGTCTGCTTGCGGTGTGCGCCGCCAGACCTACCCGACCGCCGATGAGTCGTGTTCATCTAGATTTCTCCCTGTCGCATTAGCCACAATCGCAATTTGTGACCATTCCGTTACTAACAGATTCCGATGATAACGGTTCGTTACACAAGGGGCAACCCAAGACGTTACTAAAGTTACGCATGTGACTAACGGCGCGTAATTTAACTAGATATCAGGTGCCCTGGGGGTGTTGGGGGTGGGTCCCCCAGAATGGACCTAAACAGTGGCAAAGTAAGCATCGATGAATAGAAAGAATAGCCCACAGCAACGTGACCGCCGAAGCCCTAAAACGCGGGGCAGTGGCCGTAATTCTAGGTTGCGGACAACTCGTCGTGCTGCACGTGCAACAACCCCTCCAATGCCGGAGGCGCAGAAGGCCCCGCCGCAACTAAAAGATCGTGCAAAAGCGACTTTGGTCACAATTCTGGTTCCGGTAGCTATAACGGTACTTTTTTTGGTCGGTTTTGCGCTTGCGGGACTGATATTTACGAACACATCCCTTGTTGCTTTGCCGGCAACTGTGGCTCAAGCATGGCTGGTGCTGAATCTCGTTCCGGTATCGGGATTAGAAGCTACTGTTGGGATCCTGCCATTGGGTCCCGCTCTGGTGTTCGGTTGGTTACTGGCTCGCCGAATGTACCGCTCAGTAAAAGACCGGGTCAGTATGGTGGAGCTGCAATTAACCATTCTGTGGGCGCTGGGCATCCCATTGCTTCTTACACTTACCGCAACCGCGATGTTGTATGACGCCTCTTCTGTACTTCCAGTGCAGCCGCCGTCGCTCGGGGATGCGATTGTGCGCACCTTACTTATGCACCTTTGTGTAGTAGGCATAGGCATGGGGCCTCGGTTATGGCGGGCATTGGCTCGGCGTATTGCGGTACCCGGCATGCTTGTCGACGCCGCGCTATATGCGTTGCAGTATCTGCGGTGGCTTACATATATAGGACTAATAACAGTCCTTATATCTATGGCCTTTCATTGGGAGTCACTGCGAGATCTTTTCCAAAACTTTCCAACCGCCGGTGGGATCGCGGCACTTATTGGAATAAGCCTGCTCTACCTGCTTAATGCTGCCTTATTTGCGGCGGCTGTACTACTTGGTTCTGAATTCCATATTGGCGATGCCTCGATATCACTGTTTAGCGCGCACCTTATCCCATTGCCCCCAGTGCCATTATTCGCAGCGGTTCCAGCAAGCGTTGTTCCATGGGCATGGGTATTCCTTATTATTCCGCTGGCACTCGCGGCGATTATGGCCTACCGACGTATGGGCGAATCAGAACACCCCATTGCAGAATTTATTGCAGCCGGAGGATTCCTTATTCTCTTTACTGCCATTGCAATGTATCTGGCTGGCGGCGAATTAGGTGTATTCGCCCATATTGGTTCGCTTGTATGGTTGACTTCGCTCTTGGCATTTGTATTTGTGTCAGGAACTGGTGTGCTTGCCGTTATGGTTCACCGAGTTCTTGGTCCCAAAGGTGAAGACGAAGACGAACCTGAAGAAGAGGAACCAAAGGAAGAACCACAAGAAGAAAAGGAAGAACAAGAGGAAGAACAAGAGGAACAGGAACCAGAACAAACTGAGGAAACACCCGAAGCTGATACCGAAAACACTGACGAACGGGACGTCGATACGCACGATATCGAAGGGGCTGCCCCCGCCGATTCCGATGACGCAACCAGAGAGCGCTAAACTCTTCCAGGTGACCAACCAACACACACCAATGCCCGTGGTAGTCCTTGCTTCAGGCACTGGTACCCTCCTGCAAGCAATTATTAATGCGCAAGGGGAGCACTACACAGTAACTGGCGTAGTGACCGACCAAGAGTGCGAAGCGGTCGCGCGTGCCGTCACAGCTGGTATCCCTGCTCGGACTATTGCACTGGCGCAGTGTACAAGCCGTGAACAATGGAACGTCAAGCTCGCGGAAGCGGTCGCGGAGTTCCAACCCCAACTTGTGATTTCTGCAGGGTTTATGAAAATTCTTGGAGCACCGTTTTTGCAGCGTTTTCCAGGGAAAATCATTAATACCCACCCGGCATTATTGCCCGCATTTCCCGGAGCCCATGCTGTGCGGGATGCACTGGCCTACGGTGTAAAAGTCACTGGAGCAACCGTACATATTGTCGATGAAGGCGTTGATACGGGCCCAATTATTGCGCAAGTCCCCGTTTCGGTTTTTCCCGAAGACACTGAAGCAACTCTGCATGAGCGCATTAAGCAACAAGAACGCACACTCATTGTTTCTGTGCTTTCGAATCCGCAACTCCATCCTTAAAAACTTTTTTAATATGAAAGGCCCGCGAAGCCATGAGCAATGACCGGAAACCAATCAAACGAGCACTCATTAGTGTGTATGACAAGACTGGTCTTGAAGATCTTGCCCGAGCTTTAGACGCGGCAGGTGTGGAAATCGTATCTACCGGCTCTACAGCTGCAACCATTGCAAACCTTGGTATCCAAGTCACACCGGTGGAACAACTCACTGGTTTCCCGGAGTGCCTTGAAGGCCGGGTAAAGACCCTTCATCCACGGGTCCATGCTGGGATTCTTGCTGATACTCGTAAACCAGATCACTTACAGCAGCTTTCCGAACTTCAGGTCGAGCCATTTCAGCTGGTAGTGGTGAACCTTTATCCATTTGCGGAAACTGTAGCTTCAGGCGCAGACTTCGATGCTTGTGTTGAGCAGATTGATATTGGTGGCCCATCTATGGTTCGTGCCGCTGCGAAAAACCACCCCTCGGTTGCCATTGTGGTCAATCCAAAACACTACGGCGCAATCGAACAAGCTATCGCTGAAGGCGGATTTACTAGAGAGCAACGGGTGCAACTTGCCGTTGAAGCATTCCGGCACACTGCTTCATACGATGTCACCGTAGCAACCTGGTTGGGGGAACAGACTTACAATTCAGATGAGCCATTCCCCGAATGGATTGGCGCAACATACGAGCGTGCAAACACACTGAGGTATGGGGAAAACCCACACCAAAGTGCGGCGCTCTATATTGATGCTCAGCTTGGTGCTCACCTTGATGCCCAGCTTGGTGCTCACCTTGATGCCCAGCGCCAAGGTCTTGCTCGAGCAACACAATTGCATGGCAAGGAAATGAGCTACAACAACTACACCGATTCTGAAGCGGCATGGCGTGCGGCCTGGGATCATGAGCGCCCTTGTGTGGCCATTATTAAACACGCAAATCCATGTGGCATTGCAGTGTCAGATGACTCAATTGCTGCCGCGCACCGCGCAGCACATGCTTGCGATCCAGTCTCGGCTTTCGGTGGTGTTATTGCGGCGAACCGGGAAGTAACCAAAGCTATGGCTAGCCAAGTTGCAGAGATCTTTACTGAAGTAATTATTGCGCCTTCGTATGAAGAAGGTGCCGTAGAGATCCTTGCCCAAAAGAAAAACATTCGTGTGCTACAAGCAGCTGCTCCGCAGCGTGCTGGGTTGGAAATCCGCGAAATTTCCGGTGGTTTGCTGTTACAGGAACGTGATCTTGTGGATGCTGAAGGGGATAATCCCGAACATTGGACACTTGTTGCTGGTCCCGCCCTTGAAGCTGATGCACTCGCTGAACTTGAGTTTGCTTGGCGCGCAGTTCGTGCAGTGAAATCGAATGCGATCTTGCTTGCGAAAGATGGTGCAACTGTTGGCGTTGGTATGGGACAAGTAAACCGAGTTGATGCGGCAAAATTAGCCGTAAAACGTGCTAATACTCTAGGTGATCAGGTAGAACGTGCCAAGGGTTCGGTTGCTGCATCAGATGCATTCTTCCCGTTCGCGGATGGGTTTGAAGTTTTAGCTGAGGCTGGGGTTACGGCGGTAGTGCAGCCTGGTGGTTCGATTCGGGATGCTGAAGTAATTGCGGCAGCTGAACAAGCTGGAGTGACCATGTACCTCACTGGTGCCCGCCATTTCGCACATTAATGCCAATAGGCTGGGGCTTTTTGCCTTAGCCCGAGGCTGGTTTTTAAGCTGCTTTACCTCGGGTTGGAGTTGGTTTCCGGGGGTACTGGCTGGTTTCCGGGGGTACTGGCTGGTTTCCGGGGGTACTGGCTGGTTTCCGGGGGTGTGGGCTGGGCTTTACGTGCGGTTTAATAGGCTCACCCTATCGAACTAGTGATGTTTTCATGTCGAGTGTCGCAGATTCCATAAAATCGGCTGAAAAAATGGAATTTGTGACAGCAAGCCATGTTGCGCACAAGCGTTGACCTGGGGTTTGTCGCAGATTCCATAAAAACAGCGAAAAAAATGGAATTCGTGACAGGTTCCCTACCTATCGTGTCGCAGATTCCATAAAATCCGCCGAAAAAATGGAATCTGTGACAACACACCCAACCAGCGCCCAAAAAAGACCAACCAAGACATTGCTGCATGCCTGGAGGCAACTTCCTTCCCCGCCGCCACCCACGAGTACTTCCGCGGCGGTTTCTCTACCCACTTCGCTACACCACTCACTGTGGCTCGCTTGAATTTGGTAAAGGGCGTGGGGCTAGTGTTGCAGATCGCTGAAGGCGCCACCGTTTTGCTTGACGACGCCGCGACCGCCGCCATTGTCGATCGCACCGACCCGACCTGGCCCACAACATTCTTTGTGCGACGTCTTACCGGTAAAGTGCTGATGGTTTCGGTGTGTCAGAAATGCTCGATGCAATCTGTACATTAATGCCGCTTGACCAATAAGAAAGGGGTTGTGTAGTCATGGCGCGGAGGGGCTGATGTCAGGATGTGGCGGCATCTGCAGGCGTGTCGTTACAAACGGTATCTCGAGTGGTTAATGGTTCCAGCGCGGTGAGTGAAAGCACGCGTGAAAAGGTATCCCAGGTGATTAATACCTTGGGGTACCGTCCGAATCTAGCCGTGCGCACCCTTGCTGTCGGGCAATCTCGCGCCCTGGGAATTTTTATTACTGGTGATGTTGATTTTGGTATGTCTTCAGCGTTTCGGGCTGTGGAACATGCTGCGCGAGAACAAAATTATTACCTTTGTGTAGCCACCGCCTCTGATCCTAGTCGGTACGGTGTGGCATTGGGTCAGCTCGCAGACCAGCGGGTGGCTGGGTATATTGTGCTGGCTCACTGATGCTGATGTGCTGTCCGCATTGGCAAAACAAGCTGCTACGTTGCCAAGTTGCCTTGTACTTACTGGCCAGCCCGCAACAGCACATACGGCGGTCGTTGCAGTAGACCAGCTTGTGGGAATGCGATTGCTTGTTGAGCATGTTATTGCGCAGGGCGCACAGACACTTTGCCACATTGCTGGTGGTATGAGTTGGGACGACGCGGTGGTCCGTGCCACCGCATTCGAACAGCTTTGTAAGGAGCGGGGTGTACGTGGTCGAGTTGTTGCAGGGGGTGGTTGGTCCGCCGCTTCTGGCTATGCCGCAACACATACTACCCTTGAATCGGGCAAACCGGATGCCATTCTTGCCTGTAATGACAATATTGCTGTAGGTGTACTACGGGCTTGCCATGAAGCAGGCATTATTGTGCCCGATCAAGTAATGGTGACAGGATTTGATAACACCCCCCTGAGTGAGTGGACCTGGCCGAGTCTTACCAGCGTAACTCAAGATTTTCAGGAATTAGGCACCGCAGCGCTTACCGCACTGACTAAAATTCTTGATGGTGAATCACCAACCCAAACTATTTTAATTCCAGAACTTATTGCTCGCGAATCAACGAGCAAGAAAGGTACAACATGAATATCTACGAAAACTTTATTGATGGGAAATTTGTCCCCAGTGCCGAAACTATGGACGTCACCAATCCATCCACCGGAGAACTTTTAGCTAAAGTGCCGGAGACCGATGTCGCGAGCGTCGATAAAGCGGTAGCCGCCGCACGCAAAGCGCAACCAGCCTGGGCCGCCCTGACCAATACTGAGCGTGCGGGATACCTCACTGCACTCGCCGCAAAACTTCGTGAGCATGTTGACCGTTTTGCTAATTACCTGGTCGAAGAACAAGGCAAAGTTCGTGGTCTCGCAGAAGTGGAAGTCCAATTTACCGCAGACTACTTCGACTATATGGCCGGTTGGGCACGCCGCATTGAGGGCGAAATCATCCCATCCGATCGCCCAGGCGAAACCATTATGCTTACATACCAACCACTTGGTGTAGTAGCAGGCATTCTACCGTGGAACTTCCCATTTTTCCTTATTGCTCGGAAAATGGCACCTGCGCTGCTCACTGGTAACACCATTGTGATTAAGCCGAGTGTAGAAACCCCAATTAACGCCTTCGAATTCTGCAAACTCGTTGAAGAAGTAGGCATCCCTGCAGGTGTATTTAATATGGTTGGTGGATCCGGCAGCGTTGTAGGTGAAGCCCTAACTACGCACCCTGACGTAGACTTAGTCTCTATGACCGGCTCTGTGGGCGTCGGTAAGCGCATTATGGAAGCCGCAGGTAAAAACCTCACCCGAGTAAACCTTGAACTTGGCGGCAAAGCACCCGCAATCGTCCTTGCCGATGCCGACCTTGAACTTGCCGCAGACGCAATCTGGAACTCACGCGTAATCAATACCGGCCAAGTGTGCAACTGCGCCGAAGTTGTCCTTGTTGAAGAAGCCGTTCATGACGAATTGCTCCAAAAACTCGTAGCAAAAATGGAAGGCACCAAATACGGAGACCCATCACAAATCGTTGAACTGGATATGGGCCCATTAATTACGGCAGGGGCCATGGACAAACTCGACGAAATGATCGAAAAAGCCGTAGCGGCAGGATGCCGAATCGAAACCGGCGGCGGCCGAGCAACCGACAAAGGCAATGGCAACTTCTACCAGCCAACCGTACTTTCCGGCGCTACTGCAGATATGGAAATTGCCAAAGAGGAAATCTTCGGTCCGGTACTCCCGGTTGTGAAAGTACAAAACCTGGACGAAGCAATTGCAATTGCCAATGCCTCCCAATATGGGCTCACCAGTTCCATATTCACTAATGACCTAAATAAAGCACTCAAAGCATCCCGCGAGCTGCTTTATGGCGAAACCTATATTAACCGCGAACACTTCGAAGCGATGCAGGGTTTCCATGCCGGACGTCGTAATTCCGGTATCGGCGGAGCTGACGGCAAGCATGGCCTTATGGAATACGTAGAAACCCACGTCACCTACATCCAAACCCATTAATATCCAAACCCATTAATACTGGGGAAGCCAAAGCTCTCACTTTGATGCAAAATTAATTGCAATAGGTGAGGGCTTTTTTTGGGGGGGTGGTTGGGAGGTGGTCGGTCTTTTTGGGCGCCGGTTGGGCGCTGGTCGGTCTTTTCAGGCGCTGGTTGGGCGTGTTGTCACAGATTCCATTTTTTCGGCGGATTTTATGGAATCTGCGACACGATAGGTAGGGAACCTGTCACGAATTCCATTTTTTTCGCTGTTTTTATGGAATCTGCGACAAACCCCAGGTCAACGCTTGTGCGCAACATGGCTTGCTGTCACAAATTCCATTTTTTCAGCCGATTTTATGGAATCTGCGACACTCGACATGAAAACATCACTAGTTCGATAGGGTGGGCCTATCAAACCGCAGGGAATGCGGCTCGAAGGCTCGGAAAACCAGCCCACACCCCGGAAACCAGCCCACACCCCGAAAACCAGCCCACACCCTAGGAAGCTAGCTCAAAGACCCGGTAAAACCAGCTAAATCCCGACAACCACGCGCCCAAAATTCCTGCTAAATAGTAGTTTCTGGTATGGCCAGGTTTTTTGCCGTTACCACCATATATTATCCATCACATCTACCTCACGGATCACTTTTGTTTCACCTTTAGCAAGCTTCACTTCTGGCTTTTATATCGTCTGGGGGCTTTCACATTGGGGCATAATTTAGGTTATGAATTCTTCTTTTCACCATTTGATTATTGGTCCTGCGATTTTGTTTGCGCCTGCCAATCGTCCGGAGATTTTTGCTAAGGCTGCAGCGAAAGCCGATATGGTGATTTTAGATTTGGAGGACGGGGCTGGTAGCGGTGACCGCGATATCGCCCGAAACAATATTCGATCTGCCAATCTAGATCCAAAGCGGACAATAGTTCGAGTCTGTGGTCCCCGGGATCCAGGTTTTGCCGAGGATGTGGCATTAGTGAGGGAGACGCCATATCGCTTGGTAATGCTGCCCAAGGTGGTTCGCGAGATTCCGGTTGAATTGAAAGGTTTGCAGGTTATTGCGATGATCGAGACGCCGCAGGCGGTTGTTCATCTTGCGGAAATTGCCGAGCATCCAAACGTGGTGGGGCTATTTTGGGGTGCAGAAGATTTGACGGTGTTATTAGGGGGCACGCACTCTCGGTTCCAAAGTGATGAGGGGGCGCCTGCTGATCGGCCTGGTGGATATCGGGATACTATGCGGCTGACTCGTGCGCTTATGCATATGCATGCTAGTGCGGCTGGAAAGTTTAGCATTGATGCAGTGCATGCGGATTTCCGGAATCTTCGAGGTATGAAGGATGAGGCTATCGACGCCGCTCGTTCAGGCTTTGCAGGTAGTGCGTGTATTCATCCAAACCAGGTGGATGTGGTGCATGAGGCGTATCGCCCAGAACCACAGGCTGTGGAGTGGGCGCGGAAGGTTGTGGCGGAGTCGCAGAAGTATCCAGGGGCATTTCAATTGGAGGGTGAAATGGTTGATGCGCCTTTAATTAGTCAGGCGCATCGGGTTTTGGCGTTATCGGAGGTGTTGGGCAGTTAGGGGAGTGCTGCGTACTCGGTGGCGGTGTGGCCGTCTTTCCAGGTGAGGTAGCCGCCGTCGAGATTGTAGGCTTCAATGCCGTGGCTTGAAAGGATGCGGGCTGCGGTGTGTCCGCGTTGGCCTACGCGACAGGAGACAATCACTTTTCCATCAGTGGCGAGCTCGCGGATCGTATCGATATTGGCGCGGAGTTCATCAAGGGTGTAGCTCAGTGCTCCGGGGATAGGTTCGGTGGCTATTTCACCAGAGGTTCGAACATCTATTAGGGGAATACGATCTACTTCCATAAGGGTGTGGAGTTCGTGCCATTGGACAGCTTTATCGCCGTGTGCCCGATTTTCGGCAATCATGCCAAGAAGGGCTACAGGATCCTTCGCTGAGCCAAATTGTGGGGCATATGCGAGTTCAAGGTCGGCGAGTTGGCTGGCGGTAATGCCGCCGGTAATGGCGGTGGCCAGGACGTCGATACGCTTATCCACGCCCTCACCGCCGACGCCCTGTGCGCCAAGGATAGCGTCTGTTTTGGGGTCTACAAGGAGTTTTAATGCCATGCTCTGGGCGCCTGGGTAGTATCCCGCGTGCTGCATGGGATGCGTATGAATCGCGCGGTAAGGGCGACCCTTGGAACGTAATTGGGTTTCAGTCCAACCAGTAGTGGCGGCGACGGTGCCAAATACACCAAGAATGGCGGTGCCCAATACGGGCTTTGTGGTGGTGTCGCGCCCAGTAAGAATATCGGCAATAATGCGGCCGTGGCGGTTGGCGTTTTGGGCAAGCGGAAGGGGAATCGGCGATTCGGTAATAAAGTCGCGCTTTGCCACAGCATCACCAAGGGCATAAATATCTGGATCGCTGGTCCGGCACGAGGCATTTACCACGATAAAACCTCGCGCGTCACGGGTAAGGCCAGCGGTTTCGGCAAGGTGAGAATCTGGAACAACGCCAATGGCGGTGATTACAAGATCGGCGGGGAGAGTTTCTTTCTGGGAACCACGCTCAACCTCAATGGTTTCGGGATGAATTGCGGAAATCTTTGCGTTTGTAAGGACGCGCACCCCATTGGCTTCGAGGGTTTGTAGTACCCGGATCGCCATTTCCGGATCCAATTGCACCATGATCTGCGGGGCTGCTTCGACCAATGTGACGCTAAGGCCACGGTGGGCAAGGTTTTCGGCGACCTCCACACCAATAAATCCACCACCAATAACGACGGCGCTCGGGGCTGAGGTGCCCTGGCCAGCCACTAGGCCATCAACTTGGGCCTTTATACGGTCCAGGTCCTCAACTGTACGAAGCGAAAGACCACGCTCAATGCCCGGGATCTCCGGAACTCGTGGGCGAGCACCAGGAGCCAATACGAGAGTGTCATATTCCCAGGTGGACTCTTCACCAGTGGAAAGGTTACGAACTACAACCTCGTGGGTGGCAGGAGAAACACTGATGACCTCATGGTTTACATAGGCATCAATATTAAAACGAGTTTTCAAAGCTTCCGGTGTTTGCAAAAGCAACGAACCCCGATCAGGAATAACCTCACCTAGGTGATATGGCAATCCACAATTGGCAAAGGAAACATAACCGGAGCGTTCAAAGACAATGATTTCGCGGGATTCGTCATTCCGGCGAAGACGAGTAGCGGTGGACATGCCGCCGGCAACACCGCCGACGATAATAGTGCGGGTCATAGGACTAATTACCTCCGAAAAGACGGCGGAAAAAACCACCAGATCGTTGTGTTGCTTGGGCTTCTGCGGTGCTTGTGGGCTTGTGATGGCATCGCTGGGATTCCGGGACAGTTGCCATCACTTGGTCGATGTGGCGGCCGCAGCCAGACCAAGTGGTTTTATGACATTCAGGGCACGTAGTTGCACGACACATACATAGACCTCCAAGATATTTTTGACCGTCACGATAATCAGTGCACTACAGACGGGTTATATTCCCGACGGTAAAGAACCGGGGGTATAAGTTACACCGTACCGATGAGTTCCAAACAGTGCTCGACCCGCTGTTCCGGAAGGTTTGCTCCAAGCACGGTAAGTGCGGCGTCGGCAAGCATAATGGAGGTGTCCGGAAGCATGCCTGTTTGTAGCGGCACCGGCACAGTACCATCATTTGGGCGCATCTCAATTACGGATTGTGCTATCAAAAACGGTAAATCCAGGCGGGGATCCGCAGCGCTGGTAAGTGTGGCCGCAAGATCGCGATAGGTTTGCTTTAAGGCGCGGCGTTGCTGGTGAAACTCCGCAAAATCAGTGGAATTCGCAATAGGTAGCTGATACAACCGTCCAACATTCCAACGCGTAGACAATAAAAGCCGAGATTCCGATGCGACCAGTGCCCATAGCTGTAGCGGGGCATCGGCATCAGAAGACATTAAGCGCTCTGCAAGCTCCGTGGAGGGTGCAACAGTGGAATTTAACAGGGTAAGAAAAATCTCCGTTTTAGAGGGAAAGTGATAATACAACGACGCCTGACGAATCCCAACCGCTTCCGCAATCTGGTGTGTGGAAGTAGTGGCAAAACCACGAGTGGTGAATAACTCGGCGGCGGCGTCGAGAATTTCATCCCGGGCGGTATCACCACGGCGCCTAGGGCTTTGCTTTCGCGGGCGGCCAACTGCTCCAGCCATCGAGGCGCCTCACACTCCCTTCCAAAAATTGCTGAACGCACTTCCGAACGATACTACGCTGATCCCAGCTCAAAACCATGTCGAGCTGCCACTGCACGCGTAACATCCGAGACTGCGCGGCACGATGCCCCAAATGTAGAACGCTGCAGTGGTGGCATATCTGCAAGAAATTCAGTGTGTTGACCCAACCCCATTAGCCAACGCTGCAAGCGTAATGCATGGCCAGCACGCCAAGCCTCGGCAAGCAATGTAGTCTCCTCCAAGGATAAAACCCCAGCCTGGCGGGCATGCTCCAAACGCTGGCGCGTATACGTCCCCGAATAACCAGAAACCAAGCCGGCCCAACGTGTAATCCGAGTCACCGGATGCAGTAAATTCCTTGCCAGATCAATCTCGATATCACGATCCGGCAACCCGCCCGAAACTCGAACACTTGGCGGACGATGCCTCAGTACTTCTTGCCATAGTGCTTCCTGGACACCATTCGTTTGGGCTACGACGGCATCGCTAAACCAGCCGCCCGCATCATAGAGCCAGCCCAATGCTGCTCCATCGGCGTGGGCGCCTGCTTCTGCAATACGCGCCTCCCATTGCTTTTGCGTAAACGCTGGCCATGGCGGATACACCAAAATCACCCCAACACTATGCAAAACCTCAAGGAGAGGTCCCATATTGGGAACGCTCGACTCATTTGGTATTACCGTAAGCCAGGTAAGTGGTGAGCCAGGAAGCGCATCATTACGGCCGGCAGGGCCAGTTAAAATCAGCTCAGCATTGCCAACGCATGAAGCCACCGCAGGAGACGCAAAGGCGCCCCGCAATAATGATGAATACCAACTAGCAATATCGGTTGCATCACTAGCATGAACCGCAGCGTTACGCGCTAAATCCGCAGCCTCAGCCAATACCCCACGAAATGTCGGAATGTCCCCACAACGAGGCGCCTGCTCCGCAAGCTCAATTAAAGACACATGCAACACGAACTTAAATGTATCGCACAATAGGAGCCCTAAGGGACAATATATGCAAAAATGCGGTGGCGTAAACCACCGCATTAAAGATATTTAGGTGAGATTAAAACTGCTCTACCTCAACTAGGCCCAGCTGCGCAGCTTTTACCAAGCGGCGTGGGATCAAGTGGGTGCGGCCGTCAATCTTTACCTCTTGGAGGGCAACATTATTAGCCTTCCATTGGGAGCGACGCGAGCGGGTATTAGCTCGGGACATACGACGCTTTGGAACTGCCATCTGATATTCCCTCCTTAAGCTTTCTTTGCGCGGCGAGTACGGTTGCCGTAACGACGCTGGAACTTCTCGACGCGGCCAGCTGTGTCCATAAGACGCTGAGCGCCGGTCCAGAATGGGTGCGATTCGCTTGTAACATCAACAACGATCAGCGGGTACTCGTTGCCGTCTTCCCACTGTACGGTGCGATTGCTTTTCGCGGTGGAACGGGTTAGGAACTGGTGACCCGTACCCGCATCCTGAAAGACCACCGGGTGGTAGTCGGGGTGGATATCCTTCTTCATTCTCATCCCTAATAGATCAAGTACATGTGCTTCTCGGCGTGCTGGGCGCTGTCGGTCGGGGAATCCCTCCAAAACCGAAGGTGCCCGCAAGCCACGAAGCCGCCTAAGGGGCAACGAGGACCAATCAAGACACGCCAAATGACTAGTAAAAAATACAGTCACATACGCATCGCAGAATCCTACAACGTAGACCGCCGAAACTCGAAATCCCGAGGACGGATTCTAGCCAGCTTGTGCGAAAATACTGGTAAAAGAAGTGCCGCCCCACCCTGTGTGTGGTGATTTTCACCTTTCCAGGCGGAACATGTTCGACTGTTCAAGCGTAGTGGTTACACCACGCTCAAGGCAAAAGCTGTGCACGACACGATGCCAAGCGAGAATAATCATACGTTTGGCTGGACCGCTAATATATAAGGGTGATTAGTTATTGCCGGGTTGGCTCACCATTGGTGTGAGCGGGCAATTAGGAAAATCGTAGGAAAACAGGTAGGGTTTTCCCTTGCTGTTGTCGAAGTATTCGTTTTCGCCCCGTCAGCTGGCATGGCCGCGCCCCGAACAATAAAGTTTGGTGCGGCTGCGGCCTTGAATTTGATGTGGGCGGCTAGGAGAAAGAAAAGTCCATGTCGGCTATTTGCCAGGTTACGGGACGCAAGCCGGGTTTCGGCAAGTCTGTCTCGCACTCGCACCGACGCACCAACCGTCGTTGGAATCCCAACGTACAGCGTCGTCGGTTTTACTTGCCCTCTGAGGGCCGTACCATCACTCTGACTGTATCCACCAAGGGTCTTAAGGTTATTGACCGTGACGGCATTGAGTCCGTTGTTGCAAAGATCCGTGCTCGTGGAGAGAAGGTCTAAACAATGGCACGTAATGATATTCGTCCAATTATTAAGCTGAAGTCCACTGCAGGCACTGGCTACACCTATGTGACCCGCAAGAACAAGCGCAATAACCCGGACCGTATGACTCTAAAGAAGTACGATCCAATCGCCCGCAAGCACGTCGAATTCCGCGAGGAGCGATAATTCATGGCTAAGAAGTCTAAGATCGCCAAGAACGAGCAGCGCAAGGAAATCGTCGCCCGCTATGCGGAGCGCCGTAATGAGCTCAAGGCAATCATTAAAAACCCGAACACCTCTGATGAAGATCGCATGGAGGCTCAGTTCGAACTGAACCGCCAGCCACGCGACGCCTCCCCGGTACGCGTCCGCAACCGTGACGCTGCTGATGGTCGTCCACGCGGTTACCTCCGCAAGTTCGGTTTGTCCCGTGTCCGCGTCCGCGAGATGGCTCACCGTGGTGAGCTGCCCGGCGTTCGTAAGTCCAGCTGGTAAAGGGAGTTGTGATGAAGCGCGCAAATATGAAAAAGGTGCGGATGGAACAATCCCGCCGCCCAAAGAAAAACCCGCTGAAAGATGCAGGCATTGACAAGGTCGACTACAAAGACCAGAAAACTCTTCGCTTGTTTATCTCTGACCGCGGTAAGATCCGTTCCCGTCGTGTCACTGGCTTGACCCCGCAGCAGCAGCGCCAGGTTGCTGCAGCAGTCAAGAATGCCCGTGAAATGGCACTCCTGCCGTTCACCAGCCGGTAAACCGGAAACTGGGACGCAACGCTCCAGGTATTCCTGGAAGCGATAACAGCACGAGACGCTCGACCATAAAAGGTCGGGCGTTTTGTAGTATTTGGATAGTGCAATACGGGGGATGAATGCCTATATGTAAAACGCAGGCTTTTGCTATTTGAATGAGGTTATTCAAAGAGGAATTTTGATCCTGAGAATGACGTGCTGATCTATCATCAACTAAGAAAATTGTGTTTTATACACAATAATGGGGGAGTCTGAGAAACGATATTTTATTGCCAAACTTTCGGTGTGTGCTGGGGCTATTTGTTCAAATGGGTGAGTTTTCTTATCATTTCTTCGGGTGCAAATCAGCACTTTGCAGGGGAACATGTGCAAAATAGTGGGTATGAAGATTCTTGTAGTAGATGACGAGCAAGCTGTTCGCGAATCGCTGCGGCGTTCGCTGAGCTTCAATGGATATGATGTCACCCTTGCTGATGACGGTGCAGCAGCCTTGGAAGCGATTGAGCGTGACCAACCAGATTTGGTCATTTTGGATGTAATGATGCCCCGAATGGATGGGCTAGAGGTTTGCCGTAGTCTTCGATCCACCGGTGATGATCGACCAATTCTTGTGCTCACTGCGCGTGATGGTGTCTCTGACCGTGTAGCTGGACTTGATGCTGGCGCTGATGACTATCTTCCAAAGCCATTCGCACTGGAGGAGCTACTTGCACGTGTTCGCTCGTTGCTTCGTCGGGCCGCTGCTGAAGGTATTGGCACCAATACCAGCACTGAATTGGCTTTTGAGGATCTTCGCCTAAACCCAGATACCCGTGACGTTACTCGTGGGTCCCGCCCAATTAGCCTTACTCGCACCGAGTTCGCATTATTGGAATTGCTTATGGCAAATCCACGTCGGGTGCTCAGCCGTTCACATATTCTGGAAGAGGTATGGGGATATGACTTCCCAACCTCGGGAAATGCCCTCGAAGTCTATATTGGTTACCTACGCCGTAAGACCGAAGCCGAAGGTGAGCCTCGCCTGATTCATACCGTTCGTGGTGTTGGGTATGTTCTGCGGGAGACCGCACCGTGATTCTCCGTACGCCGTCTTCCGGTGAATACCCAACAGTGGAAGACGGTTCACAGACACCCGCTCATTTAGGCGGGTTGTCGTCATCTAGACGTCTTTCGCTACGTGTCCGGCTTGCTTTAGTTACCGCGATCATGGTGGCGATTGCCGTCGTGGCAGTGACGATTGTTGCGTTTTTTACCGTGAGCTCCTCATTGAGTAGTTCCGTGGATAAAGGACTTGAGGAAAAAGCAACCTCCTTGTTGTACAAGAGCTTTGACCCCAATTTTGTGATTAGCCCAGAATCCGAAATCACAGCATTTAAGTCTTATAACCCGGATATTAAGGTGACCTATGTACCTCCAGGCTCACCAACGGGCGTTGGCGATCGCATTCAAATTCTTGATGAATTCGATGTGCTCACCGGTAAAAAAGAAATGACGATCCGCACAAGTGGTGTGGAGCGCATCTTGGCTAAAAACAATAAAGCCGGGGCGACTGTTATTTTGGCGCAAGATTTACAAAGCATGCACGAACTTACGCGTTCTTTAGGTGTGGCTTTGGCATTAATGGGTGCTGTAGGAGTTCTCGCGGCACTAGGCACCGGTATCGGTGCTGCTTCTGCTGGTTTGAAACCAGTGAGTAGGCTTCAACATGCGGTGAATTATGTTGCGAAAACTGATGATTTACGCCCAATTTCGGTACAGGGTAATGATGAGTTAGCACAATTGACACGCAGCTTTAATGAAATGCTGGCTGCGTTGCAGGCTTCCCGCATACGGCAAACTGAATTAGTTGCGGATGCCGGTCACGAACTAAAAACTCCACTGACGAGTTTGCGCACCAATATTGAGTTACTCATGATGGTGAATTCGTCGAACGGTGCTTCAATTTCAGAATCAGATCGGCGAGATCTTGAGCGGGATGTAATCGCTCAAATTGACGAAATGTCAACACTTATTGGGGATCTTGTTGACCTTGCCCGCGAAGACGGTCCACAACAAGTGGTAGAGCCACTCGATTTAGGTGAATGTATGGAAACGTCACTCGAACGAGTGAAACGTCGTCGACCGGACGTAACCTTTGAAATGGATACGTTCTCGTGGAATATGTATGGTGATCCATTCGCTTTGGGCAGGGCAACACTGAACCTTATGGATAATGCGGCGAAATGGTCACCGCCAAACGGTGTTGTACGAATTGCAATGCGCCAATTGACCGATAGCACGGTTGAATTAACTTTTGCGGACTCCGGACCGGGAATTCCAGTAGAAGACCGTGAGAAAGTGTTTGAGCGCTTCTATCGTTCTATTCAGGCGCGCTCCATGCCAGGTTCTGGTTTGGGGTTGGCAATTGTAAAACAAGTGATTGTGCGACACGCCGGAACGATCGTTGCAGAAGAATCTGACGATGGTGGTGCGTTAATGCGTGTAACGTTGCCTGGGTCACGTGGTGATGCTGGCGATGCTATCGAGCATGACGGAATACACGGCGAGGAAAGCAAGGCTGAAGAGCACACGAATTCTCCTCGCGGACACGGGAGCCGAAAGGACTTCTTCGCACAATTGTGGGAGAAAAGTTCACAGGCGAAGAGCTAAAGGAGGCTTTCCGTACTCTGATTGTCTTGGTAGCGTTGTCATAGGCTTGTTGAAGCGTAGCCCCAGTTGAAAGGTTCATAATGACTGACGCAAACGATTCTAAATTTGCAAAGAAAGATGCTGAAGACAACGACAATCTAGACCAATCTGAAGTCGTACGGGATAGCGAATCTCCAGGTGAACCTGAACTCGCAGCTGATGACCTAGCAGACGATAATGAAGTGGCTTCGCAGACTGGGAACGAAGTCACTGAGTCTCTAGCAAGGCCACAACTTCAACAAGACAAAAACCCCGAGTATGTGCCGGTGCCAGATTGGACAGCGGCACCAACATGGGGCTCTGATGAAGCAACTCCTTCAGAATCTGCGGAATCTTCCGAGCCACCAATTTCTCCGGGTATACCGCCAACGCCTTCTGTTCCGCCAAAGATGCCTTCGGGCGCTCATTTACCACCAAGTGCGGCACCAACTACCGCATTTGTGCAGCAGCCCGGGCCAGGTATGAATTTTAACCAGGCGAACCCACCAGCAACCGTTCCGGAAAACCCATATTCACGCAATAGAATTGCCCACAACGCCACGGCGCCAATTGCACCTTCCGGCGAAACTAATACGCAAGAATCTCAGCCAATGTGGAAATCCCCGCTGGCTCAAGCGCCATCGGAAAAGGTTCCACCGCAAATTGGTGGTAGTGGTGTTGCGGGTGCACCCCAACCAGAAAGCGTATCGACGCCACCGACTCCCACGTCCGAGGAAGAAGTTGAGGCGCCAGCAGTTCCTATCCCAGGGATGCAAGCAGCTGGAGTGGTCACTCCACAAGAACCCCCGAAAAAACAAAAACGTAGTGTCGGTCTAGGAACCCTTGCTGCACTCATGCTTGTTGCTGCTATAGGTGCGGGCGGTGTGACGGGCGTCGTACTGTCTGGGCAGCAGAATTCGGTCGGGGAGTCGATTAGCGCCTTAGGCGAAGCTCCCGCAAAGCGAAGTGGTCTTACGGAGCCTGGGGACGTTTCAGAAGTAGCTAAAAGTGTATTGCCAACCGTGGTATCCATTTATGTTGCAAGTGCAAACGAGGGTGGCACGGGATCGGGGTCGATTATTTCTTCCGATGGCCATGTATTGACCAATAATCACGTCGTTGAATTGGCAAAAGATGGTGGCAAAATTGAGGTTTTGCTCAATGATGGCTCCATTTATGAGGCAGATTTAGTGGCGGGTGACGTAGAGACTGATATTGCAGTTATTAAAATCCGTGACGTTAAGGATCTTCCCGTAGTCACTTTTGGTGACTCCGATGAAGTTGTTGTAGGTGAATCTGTGCTTGCAGTAGGTGCACCACACGGTCTGACTGCAACCGTTACCGCTGGTATTGTTTCAGCACTACACCGACCGGTGCGTATTGGTGCAGATGACGGCGCAGAAGTATTTATTGATGCAATTCAAACCGATGCTTCCATTAATCCCGGCAACTCCGGTGGTCCATTGGTGAATATGCAAGGCCAACTTATTGGCGTGAATTCGATTATCTATAGCGAGACTCAAGGTTCGATTGGTTTGGGCTTTTCCATTCCTGCAAATCAGGCGAGTAGATATGCCGATCAGTTGATTAAAAAAGGTAAAATTGATCATCCAAGGATTGGTGTTCGTCTGGATCAACGGTACCCGGGACCTGGTGCACTGATTGCCAAAGTTGAGCCGGATTCCCCTGCTGAGAAGGCTGGTCTTAGCAGTGGAGATTTGGTTGTTCAGGTTGGCGATCGTCGAATCGGCGAAACTGATGCAATTATTGCTGCGATTCGTGCCCTAGATTTCGGCGAAACTGTCACACTGAAAGTAATGAACCCCGAATCCAAGGAGACGCGGGAAGTTCAAGTCACGCTTCCTGAACAGTAGAACCTCGAGTTAAGAAAAGAGTCCAGCTATGAACCACGTGATTTCTTCGCTATCAGACATAAATGATCCCGACCCTGAAGTGCTCAGGGCAGAGGAACATGCTCAAGCATCGCATTCACCTCGCCGTGCACTCGTTGTATTGATACATGATGATTTGTATTCCAGCAGCGAAGACACCGATCGTTTGGTAACAGAGCTGCTTCATGAAGATGGTTTTACTGTTGATGCGGTGGTCAGTGTCGAATCCACTCGGGTTGAGATTCGCCAAGCAATTGAAACTGCAGTAGTGGGTGGTGCAGATCTAGTTATTACCGTTGGTGCAACAGGGGTTGGTCCTCGCGATAAAGCACCAGATGCCACTCGCTCAGTACTCGATATGATTTTGCCTGGCATTGCACAAGCCTTACGCTCTTCCGGACTTGCCTGCGGTGCTGTTGATGCGTGTACTTCACGTGGGATTGCTGGAGTGTCTGGTTCCACGGTGATTGTAAACCTGGCGTCATCCCGTGCAGCTATTCGTGACGGAATGGCAACGCTTGGGCCTCTGGTCAATCATGTGATCGATCAATTGCGCCGTGGATAATGAAAAAATAGTACGCAAACAACGCCGCAGGGTGCGGCGTGAATGCGATAACCCCGATATTGATCGCAGCCCAGACCGTCCTAACGGGCACTGGGCAGAAACGATCCCCGAAGAATACTGGCGCAATGAAATGCCGCCGCACTGGGGAAAATAACTCGAGAGTTCATGGAAAAACCCCGTTCACACCGCAATAGTGTGACGGGGTTTCTATTGCACTGAATTAGACAGTGCGGCCTTTTTGCAGAAGGTCGCGGATTTCGGTAAGCAGTTCAGCTTCAATAGATGCTGGTGTTTCCTCATCGGCTTCGACGCCCTTGCGTGCCTCCTGGATAGCCTTGAGCTTGTTCATTGGGAGAACCAGGACGAAGTACACAACAGCGGCAATAATAAGGAAGTTGATCGCAGCTGTAATAACTGCGCCAAAGTCCATAAAGGTGGCCTGGTCACCGGAGCGAATATAAAAACCAAGACCAGATGCATCAACAGAACCGACAGAAGCGATCATAGGATTGATCAAATTATCGGTAAATGCAGTAACGATTGCGGTAAATGCAGAGCCGATTACAACAGCAACTGCGAGATCGATCACGTTACCGCGCAGGATAAAATCTTTAAAGCCCTGTAGCATAATTGTCTCCTAAAGGGTTTGAGGCCAAAATATTAAAACTTGCTAAGGAATATCTCAGATGATTATCGAATTGAGAATGCTTCCTTGCGGACACGAATAACCATAGCTGATGTTACGGTTGTTGGTCCATTCTTATTGATGATTTGTTTGCTCTCGGCCCCGTAATTACGACCGTTAAAGGACTATTTAATGATGCACCAGCAACACTATGTGCTGCAGATTGTGGCAAGGCAATCAGAATAGTCGTGTTATTTTTTTGAGTTTCACCTTTACTTGAAATTCCGGGAGAAACTACCCGCCCACCTGCAGCAATTACTTTCGGCTCTGTGTCTCCTTGACCTTGGGAAACGATATTAACTGTATCACCGTGATGTAACAAAGGAATAATTGTGGAATCTGCAACTACTACTGGAACCATTGTTGGTGGATCATTTTCGGAAGTCATTGTGTTACTGCTCACTAATTCGCTTGTAAGCTCAGATCCTAAGATTCTTGAAGGGGTAATGACTTCTTTTTTCCGAATCGTAGTGACCACAATGCGTCCCACAATTTCATCAGATGATTGAAACGCTCCTTCGGGTTTGAGAATTTCTGGAACAGATTCTATTGAAAGGTTCTCCGCAGTTATTTCGGTGCCTGCAGGAATATCTTGAGTAGCGATTAATACCTTTGAATTGCTATCAGTAACGCTGTGAATTGTTAAGGCAAATGCGGCAATCAACAGTACAAACGCGAGTATGCGTCGAATGTCCCGCGCTCTTCGCCAGCCTGGTGTTACTAGCTGAGGTAGGGAAAGCTTCATATGATCTTAGACATCTTTTTGGCATGAAATGGTTCCCTCAGCAGTGAAAATTAAATCCATAACTATATCGTGTGGTTCGAATGGAATTTCGTCCAGTACTTCCCAGGGGTGAAGCACTACAGCAATGCAGGTCCTGGCTCGATTAATCCCACTGAGGGCGCGGTCATAGAACCCGCCGCCACGGCCGAGGCGAATGCCTGTTGGGGTGCACGCTAATCCGGGGACAAGTACGAGTCCGCAGGTAGCTAAAATGCTGCTAGGGTGAGTTGCATTACTTGGTTCGGGAATATGAAAAGCTCCAATGGTAAGCGAGTCTGGACCCAGGTATTCTCCCCATACCATTTGGTGTTGGGATGTGGTTGCCGGAAGGTAGAGTGTGGGCGTTACTTCGCGCAGGGCGTCGAGAAGCATGCGACCGCCACCAGGTTCGGTTTCGGTGGGTGCGTACGCTGCGACTGTTGTTATGCTGTGTTGTTGTATGTGGCTGCAGATTCCCTCGATAAGGGGGAGCGGATCCGCTACTTGTTGGGCACGCTTTTTAAGTAGCTGATGTCGTAATATTGCCTTAACCATGTGTTTGACGATAGTTAAAACACGCCCAGAATTCGTGCGTATGTAGTTCGTTGTGGAGAATAGGTCGGTAGGCTGAAAGCCATGACCCTCTCCATTAGTGATCATAAATATGCGGTGAAGACCGTTGTAGTGCCAGCTGCTGGTCTGGGGACCCGCTTTTTGCCGGCGACGAAAACAGTGCCTAAGGAGTTGTTACCAGTTGTAGACACGCCCGGTATTGAAATCATTGCGGAAGAAGCTGCAAGTTTGGGGGCCACACGGTTTGCGGTGATTACTGCGCCACGGAAGCAAGGAGTGCTTGCCCATTTCGAACGCAATATTGAACTTGAAGAGACCTTGGGGGAGCGCGGCAAAGAAGAACAACTAAGGAAAGTGCGTCATGCTGCGGATTTGATCCAGGCGGTTCCAGTGGAGCAAACCCGCCCATTGGGATTGGGGCACGCGGTAGGGCTTGCCGAAAGTGTGCTCGATGATAATGAGGATGTTTTCGCCGTAATGCTTCCTGATGATCTCGTGCTGCCTACTGGTGTAATGGAACGCATGGCACAGGTGCGCCAGGAATTCGGTGGTAGCGTTCTATGCGCCTTTGAAGTTCCACTAGATGAGGTATGCAACTATGGTGTGTTCGAAATTGAGGAAATCGGTCAGGATGATGTAAAACGAGTGACCGGCATGGTGGAAAAACCTGATCCTCAAGATGCCCCTTCGACCTTTGTTGCGACTGGCCGTTACCTCCTTGACCGTGCAATTTTCGACGCCCTGCGCCGTATCACTCCGGGCAAAGGTGGGGAATTGCAACTCACCGATGCTATTGAATTACTTATCCAAGAAGGCCATCCAGTGCATATTCTCGTGCATCATGGAAAGCGCCATGACCTGGGCAATCCTGGTGGCTATATTCGTGCCTGTGTAGATTTTGGTTTGGATCATCCAACGTATGGCCCAGGTTTGCAGCGTGCCATTGCAAAGATGCTTCGGGACCGCGGTATAACCTTGTAAACCATAAAGGTTTTGCCCAATGAGGAGGAGCACATGCGTTCTGTTGAGGAGCAATTGGTGTTGGTTACCCGCGCCGCTGTCACCCCAGAACCAGTGCGAATCGCAATCTCTGAAGCGCTCGGTTTAATGTGCGCTGAAGAAGTGCAGGCCACACAGCCTTTGCCAGGGTTTTCGCAAGCTGCCATCGATGGTTATGCGGTACGTGCGGTTGATGTTGGTGGGGAACGCCCACTGCTCAAACGGGCCGTCGAAGAAGAAGCGAGGCCAGCACTGCATGATGTGTCTCTTCCCGTAGTGGGTGAAGTGGCAGCGGGTTCTCAGCAACCATTGCGCTTACAGCCAAAACAGGCAGTGCGAGTACACACAGGTGCTCCGCTTCCTGCCTTAGCCGATGCAGTACTACCGCTCGAATGGTCGGATCGAGGATCCCGTCGCGTGGTAGCCCAACGCCCAGTACGATCTGGGGAATTTGTTCGCCGTGCTGGTGACGATATCCAACCTGGCGATGTCGCCGTAACTCCAGGGGCGATTCTAAGCCCCGCACATATTGGCCTTTTGGCTGCGGTGGGTCGATCGAAGGTTCTAGTATATCCGCGGCCTCGGGTAGCTATTCTTTCTGTTGGTCATGAGCTTGTTGATATTGATCGGGATCCCGGCCTGGGGCAAGTCTTTGATGTGAACTCATATGCGCTTGCGGCAGCCGGTAGGGAAGCAGGGGCAGATGTCCACCGAGTAGGCATTGCAGCCGGGGAGCCTAGGCGCTTGCGGGAAATCTTGGAAGGACAGCTTCTTCGCAGTGAAATCATTGTTATTTCCGGCGCAGTTGGTGGTTCAAGTAGCGAACAAATCCGAAAAGTATTAGCCGAAATGGGAGATATCGATATTACTCGGGTGGCTATGCACCCTGGTTCAGTGCAGGGTTTTGGGCTGATAGGAGAAGAAGGAATACCGGTGTTTTTGCTTCCTAGTAATCCGGTATCCGCCCTGGTTATTTTTGAAACTTTCGTGCGCCCGCTGATTCGGATGTCATTAGGGAAGCGTAATGCTACCCGCAGAATTATTCGAGCTCGTGCATTAAACCAAGTTATTTCCCGTAAAGGACGCAGGGGCTTAATTCGTGCTCGTTTAATGCGCGATGCGGAAACTCAGGATTATTTGGTTGAGGGGCTTGGTGGAGCTACGGGTGCTCCTGCGCATCTCCTTGCCGGTATGGGGGAGGCAAACGCTATGATTCGGATTCCGGAAGACATTGAAGAAATTCGGCCTGGCGACGAAGTAGACGTTATTTTTCTTTCTCAGACTGGATAAATGCTAAACGCACTGTTTGGAGGTAGGCTCCGTCCCGTTGATCCTTCGAAGGATCGTCATCCCCGGCATCCGGGGTGGCCGGAGGCCACGCCGATTGTTACGTTGCTTGATGGCAGCACGGTACAGTTGCGTCCTTTGCAAATGGGCGATGGCAAAGCCTGGAGGTCCCAGCGGCTAAGCGACCAGCACATTCTGCAACCTGTGGAGCCTACGATCGAATCCACTTGGAAGGCTGCACATTCTGTAAGTTCGTGGTTGGGTATGGTGCTGTCTTTACGGTCGGCTGCTGATACTGGGTATATTTTGCCGCTTGCGATCCTCTTAGATGGAAACTTTATTGGGCAGGTAACCTTGGGCAATATCCAGCATGGAGCAGTGAGTGATTGCTGGATTGGGTATTGGGTGCATTCTTCTGTAACGGGGCGAGGCGTTGCGACGGCCGCGGTGGCTTTGGGAATTGACCATGCGTTTACGCGAGTTGGTGTGCATCGAATTACGGCGACCTATTTGCCAGAAAATATCGCTTCGGGGAAAGTTCTCGAAAAGTGTGGTTGCAGAATTGAAGGGTTTTTGAGACGCAATATTCACATTCATGGCGAATGGAGGGATCATTACCTGGTTGCCATCACTCAAGATGATTTCACACAAACGACCGTAAATAGGTTGCGTAAATCCGGTCGAATCCTGTGATAAAAAACCTGCTTTGAACTGGTAAAATAAGTACTTTTCAGGGTTTCCACAGGACTATTCTTATTCGATCGTATGCTTCAAAACCGATGACTTTTATAGGGAAAAAACCGGCGTGGCATCGCTGAACTTTTCGTGTTCATAGCTAGGGTTAACAGGTAACTCAAGTGACTGATGTGAACAGATGGAAGGGGTACGCGCGTGTCCGGAGGATTGGTGATCGGACTTATCGTGGCGGTTTGGCTTTTCGTGCTTGCACCTTTGGTGCTGCGTAGCCAAAAACCAATTAGCCACGCTGGTGACGCATTCGAAGACACCCGCGTTGTATACGAGGGTGGCAGTGGAGATATTGCTCAACGACGACGCCCTCGACTTCCTCGGCGGGAACAGCCAGAAGAAGAAATCGTCGAAGAAACCGAACAAGAACCCGAAATTATTTTCGAAGACGAGCCCAAGGTCTCAGTCAGTACAGTAGATCATTCCGAGCCCGAAGAGCCAGACTATGAGCCGGTCCAACTGATCGAACTCGGTGACGAACCCTATGGCTATGACGAGGCATACACTTCGCCAGCGGACTATTTACACCCCGCAGCGGACGAAGACGAACCAATCGATGAATTCGACGAAACAGAGGCCTATGCCCAGGAGGAACAAGAGCTCGAACTCACCGATGAGGATCGGGAATTTGCTGAACGACGTCGCGGTCGGGGCGGCTATGACCCAGTCGCAGATGCGGCCAACCGTTCCACCCGCTACCAGCGCCGTCAACGAACCTTAATGATTCTTATCGCTGCGCTTGTAATCACACTGATTATCGGAGCAATTGTCGGTGGACTTGCCTGGATTGCCCCAAGTAGTGCGGCTGGACTTCTTTGCATTTACCTCTTTGTGCTCCGCCAGCAGGTTCGAGCAGAGAATGAGTTGCGCGATCGTCGAATTCGGCAATTGCGTCGCGCCCGTCTTGGAGTGCGCAATGCCCATGATGAAGAACTGGGTATTCCTGCGCGCCTGCGGCGTCCAGGTGCCGTTGTCCTTGAAGTAGACGACGATAGCCCAGACTTCGAATACCTGGAGCAAGTGAACGCTTCTGACTATTACACGGATGACGACTACGAATACCCCACCCCACGTCGCGTGAGCTAGACGCACAGCGTACAATAATGTGCGTTGGGGCTATGGCGCAGTTGGTAGCGCGTCTCGTTCGCATCGAGAAGGTCAGGGGTTCGATTCCCCTTAGCTCCACCAGGGATTCCGCTTGGCGAAGGCTAAGCGGTTTTCCATGTCTACAGTTCCACTCACGTTGATATATTTTCGCGTGAGTCCCATTTTTCTTTGCTTGCGGCTCACTTTTGGGGTTATAGGACAAAAGGGGGTAAGCAACCGGGAGGCAATCTTATCCGAGTCGAGCTTGCCTTTGAGTGCTTCAGGTTTGCCTCCGCAGCAGATTTGGCAGGTTGTTACCGACCTAAAGCACTGGCAATGGCGTAGTGATCTATCTGCGTGCACGATTGTTGATGAACAACGGTTTATTGAGATTCCCAAGAAGGGAAAATCTATACATTTTTGTACCACTCGCCGGGAAGAACCTCGAATCTGGGAATTTCAAATGGATTCACCAACCCTGACTGGCACATGGCATGGAACCTTTGCCCCAAAAGAAAATGGCAGAAGCCAAGTCACTTTCGTAGAAGCCGTACAACTTCGGCACAAACTGTTTCCGAGCTGGATCGTAAAACGATTCCTCAGAGCTTATCAAGCTCGGTATTTCCGTGACCTCCGAGCCGAACTTCAATCACGCTATGGCTGACTACAAGCGCTGGGAAATGAACAACTTTTATGCGCGAATAATAGGGGAGCAGAACGTGGCTCACTTCCCGTTTTTCCGTCGCCTTGTAGCATGAGGAAGCCTTCAACCAAATTTTTATTACACGGAATTGCGCCGCAGTGCCTCGGTTACTGTGGAAAACCTTGTGGAGGCGTCCTCGGGACGATATCGGCCAAGATCAAGGTCTTCAACAATACGGCCATCCACCAGCAGTAATACGCGGTCGGCGCGAGCTGCTACATGTGTGTCATGCGTGACGACGACCAGCGTGGTTCCTGCTTCATGGATTTCTCCAAGGAGATCAAGAATCTGGGCTGCTGTTGCGGAATTCAATGCGCCTGTAGGCTCATCTGCAAATACGATACGAGGCTCATTAATAAGGGCCCGACAGATGCCCGCTCGTTGCAATTGGCCACCCGAAACTTCCGTAACATCACTTTTGGCGAGGTCCCCAATGCCCATGCGATCCATTAAGGTTCTGCCTGTGGCTTCTACTTCGGATCGGGGGCGAATATTCGCCAGAAAACCAGGAAGCACAATATTGTCTAAAAGGCACAGTGTGGTCATTAAGTGCGCTTGCTGAAATACAAAACCATAGTGGGTAAGCCGCAGGGCAGATAATTGTTTTTCATTGAGTTTGGTAATGTCCGTGTCTTCCAAAAATACCGACCCTGAGCTTGGACGATCCATGCCACTTAAACTATGGAGCAACGTTGACTTTCCAGAGCCTGATGGGCCCATAATGGCAACAAATTGTCCTCGCTCAATATCAAGGTCTATGGAGTCCAATACGGTGACATCATATTTCTTTGTAAGCTTACGAGTGCTCAAAATATTCATTGTCAGGATTCCTTATAACGTTGTTATGCCAAAGGCGCGAATTCTTCTTAGGGCAATTGCAACTGCCGAAATAACGGTGATAAATAGCGCTGCTGGGACTCCTACACCGGTGAGCAACGGATCGGGTAGTAACTCAACATTTGGTGCCCCACGTGAACCCAAAACCAACCCGAGCGAACTTTCCCCGAGTGTGAATGTAAGCGCTAATCCAAGCAAAATTCCAATAAATGTGAGCAGACCAAAGCGAGTCAAATACTGACCACTTACCGCTTTATTGGTGCACCCTAGGGCCTTGAGAATTCCAATGTGAAGCCGTTCCCGTGAAAGCACAAGCACTGTAAACAGTACGGTAATCAGAAACGCTAACCCGAGGGCAATCGCACACGCAAGCGCAGCAATAATACGAATTTGTGAACTTGTAGCTCCGAAAAATTGGGAGGCATATTCGCTAACACCCGTGACCTGAACCCCAGGAAACTTTTGGCGCAAGTCCTCGGCAATAACTTGTTCCTGATCCTTGTTGGCGGCATCAGCGTAAACTAACTGCCATAGAGCGGGCGCGGCGTCGTCAAACATTGCCTTTGCAGTCAGTCCATTATTGGTAATGTC
This sequence comes from Corynebacterium freiburgense, assembly GCF_030408815.1. NCBI lineage: Bacteria > Bacillati > Actinomycetota > Actinomycetes > Mycobacteriales > Corynebacteriaceae > Corynebacterium > Corynebacterium freiburgense. Next base: position 838,069 of record NZ_CP047355.1, read on the forward strand.
CTGGTACACGCCGGTGACGGTAAACTCTTTATCTCCTTCAGTGGTGCGCACCGAAACTTTCGAACCCACCTGTGCCTGCGTTGCTTCGGCCTGGTTATAGGACAAGGAAATCTCATTAGCGGATTTTGGTGCATTCCCCGCAATGTAATTCATTGGAAATGCTTCATGGTTACCAATATCGATAAGCACTGATTCCCATTCTCCGCTGGCCGTTTCCATTTTGTGTTCGCGGCGAACAATGGACGTAAATTTACTTATGCGTTCGTCGGCAGAAATATAGTCCTCCACAGCCTTGAGATCTTGTGTTCCTGCTCGAACATCGATACGTAAATCTGCTTGCCCAGAGCCAAGGTATGTTGCGATCCGTGGATTCTCTAGTGTTGTGGCTACATTGATTGGCAGTGCCATTGTTAATGTGCACAATGCTAAAACACCAAGCAAAAGCGCATTTGATGGCCGTAATGCTTCACGTACTCCCAACCACTGTTGCACGGGAAGGCGTCGAACGCTCGTTAGGTTCCAGCGGAGGCGTCGTTTACCTAATGAACCACTCGTGCCACTGCGCAGCGCTTCAATAGCGGAAATTCTTCCCACTTTGCCTAATGCAATCCACGTAAACCCAATAATCGAACCAGCGAGCATAATAACCATGACAATCGGAAGCCCAATGCTCCAAATAGTCACAGGTGGATCACCTAAATACAATAACGTTGGTGCACCCAAAGCTTTGGCAAGTGGCAACCCAAGCACATAACCAACAACAGCACCAGTAATTGCTAATGCAAGGTATTTCAGCAGATAAAGCCTGCGAATCTTATTTTGAGGTGCACCAATCGCCTTTAATACTGCAATGCGAGGTAAATCCGCTTCAATTGCCGCAAGGACGGTATACCTGAGAGCTAGCACCGCAACCACAACTAATACAAGTGCAACGATTAAGGCCACGGCAGCAATAAGCATGGTGCTTACTGCATTCATAAGCTGCAGCATGGAAGCATCCACATAAATACCCCTGCTGGGCAAGCCTGCTGCTTTGTATTCATTAATAATAGTGCCAGGTCGAGCGCCTTCTTCCAGGGCAAACTCAAACAAATATTCACGGTCTGCTATGTGTTGTTCTAGTTCTGTAAAGTCCTTTGGATGCACTACAAGGCGCTTGGAAGGAATCATCGCAGCGTTCATTTGTGCATCTCGGATAAAACCAACAACTGTAAGTTCGGTGCTCCAATCGCCGTCTTTGACTACGATTGTGTCCCCAACATTGGCCATTCCAACCGCCAAGTAATGAACTGGAAGCGCCACTTCACCCGGCTCAGGAGTTAAAGGTTTGCCGTTATCCCCGAGCAGCAAATCAATACGTTGTGGTGCGGTTACAAATGCTGGTTCTTGGTAGGAATCTGCCTGGTGAGCGCCATTGATCCAAAATTCATGGCGGGGAATGGGCAGTGTTTTGATGACTTCGTATTCGGTGACTTGATGATGTTCCGCAGCCCAATCTTCAACTGCCTCCACATCTGCTTCACCTGCATGCATTTGAATAAGATCAGGTACTTTTGCCCGTTGTGAAAGCTGATTTGTGGCAGCAACGGTGTTAACTATAAGGGCCGTGCTGGCGGACATCAATGTAGACGCAAGTGCAATTAATGCCGCCAATGTAATGGCTACTGCCATACCACGAGCTAGGTCTGCTTTAAGGAGTCTGGTTAGCATGGCGGGGCTTCCATAATTGGTTGGAGTGTGCCAGGTTCACAACCGAGAAGCACCTCTGCGGCGTGAATAATCCCGGCTGTGCGACGCGGAATTTCTGCTGCTTCATCGGTGAATATTCCTTCATCGAGAAGCATGCCTGAGCTAGTGAGCAAAATCTCGATTGTTTCCCGTGGATACTGTGTATGAAATGTACCTTCCTCGATTCCCTGTTCGACGATTTTGGTGAGGATGGGCGTAAGATGTTTTACGGTTTCAGTAATTGACAAAATATGAAAACTGGCATTGCCTGGGGCGTGCAATTGTTCAGTGAGTTCGCCTTCTGTGTCTTGTATTCTGGACGAACTAATAACAGCAAGGAACTTATATACGGCTGGTCTGTCTTGTTGCGCTATTTCAGTGGCGTTTTCGACTATTTGCTCTGTTACGCGACTAATAAGGGCGCGGAGGATTTCCTCTTTGGACGAAAAATGATAATACAGCGTGCCTCGCGCAATGCCGACTTTCTTAAGAATGTCTTCGATAGATGTCTTCTGGAAGCCCTTTGTAATAAACAGCTGACGTGCGACGTCGAGAATTTCTGTGCGCCGTTCCGGGGCGGGTTTTGATATACGCGGAGCCTTCATGTTTTTCTCTTCGCTTGTAACTACCGACCGACTGTCGATTGGTTTTATCGTAACTGGCTCTTTCTTAAGCTGTCAATACTTTTAGGGCATGCCTATGAGCCCCACGGATCGCTATGGTGGGGCTTATTTAGCCGACTTTGGCGGGTCTTTATCGCTTTTTCGTTTATTTCTAGCGAGTCTTTGTTCGAGGGTGTATCCCCAATATCCCAATCCATTATTTGCCGGAGGTGCTTGTGATTTTATAAGTGGATGATTACCCCAGCGAGTGGTGATTGCTTTGGGGGTACTAAAAGTACCGGCGAGCTTCCCGGTGGGTTCAGTAGTTATGGTTTCACCGTTAGGGAAGTGCCAGGTGACTATTCCATACGGATCCATTGTTGCGTGGACTCTACGGTCCGTTTTCATATTGTGGTGGTGTTGGCACAGACTTTGGAGATTACCGGTTGCTGTCCATCCGCCGTCGGCATAGTTGATTACGTGATCGGTTTGGCAGTCGATTGCATCTCGTGTGCAGCCAGGGAATCTGCAGGTTCCATCGCGCAATTTTACAAAGGTGTGTTGTGCAAGTGTAGGTGCGTAGTCTTTACCAAGGGTGTTTGTTACGTCATCTACGCAGTGGTAGTACATTCGCGTATTGCGAAGTATTTTTTGTTGCTCTTCAGTTAGTTCGCCCGCCCCAACAATATACGTTGGTATTGGGCTCGGCGGCGTTTCAGCGAATCCGAGTAGCGTTATTGTGGTTCGTTGTTCGTGGTGCGGATGCTCGGTGAGATACGTTTCGCAGGCTTTAGCAAAGCTCAGGTCGTGGGTATTGGCAAAGTTTCGAATTGCCCGTTCTATGGTGAGTATGGCTTCAGATGGGCCGGTCCAGCTCATTGTAGAAAGCCCAGGAACGTTTGTTGGTCGGAAGCTCACCTCGCAATAGTGTTCGTTTTGTTGTGTTGCAGCACTAATGTGGAGCCCTTCTAAGAATTTTTTTAGCGCTCGGGACAGCATTGCTGGAGTAGGCGTGGCTTGATTATCCCTTGTTGCGGTGGTGCGTTCCACAAGAAAGTGGTCGATTGCGTCCATAATTTCGGCGTAGTCCGCGTCTTCGGGGAGAAGGCAATCCACAGTGCTCAGCACATTGAGGAGTTTGCGGTAATGCTTGAATTGTAAGTGAGCTTTCGTAATTATGTGCGTGCGGAAGAGGGGCAGCCAGCGGTGGAGGAAATCAATAAAAAGGGTCCATTGTTCCTGTGTATATGCCGATATTCCAATTCTGGTAGCAATGCGGGCTATATGTTGGTCCAAGCAGTCAACATCTTCTAATTCCGCATAGGCATCGAGCTGCAATTGTAGGATTAGCCGGTTTGCGGCACGCTGTTGAAGCGCAAGTGAATCACTCGCGGATTCAATCGCATACGCCACTGTGTGCATGTGGTGTGTTCACACCCTCCCGAAAATCCCTGCCGATATTGTTAATACTTATTCTACCTAAGTAGCAATGAAGATGCAAGGATTTTTTTAATTATTTTTGCAGGTCAAGATAGGTTTTGCGCATGCTTTTCGACGTTCCGGGCGGGCGCGGCGTCGAAACTAATTGCGGTTAATAGAACGTAGCCCGCGCTTGATAATTCGCCGAGTTTCCGTCACAGGGCTTTCTGCTTCCCAGCGGTGCGCAAGCTGAATTGCCCAGTCGGGGCGGGATTTCGCGGCATCGTTTATCCAATTCGACACGGAGTCCTGGACATATTTGGAGGGGTCGGCGCGAAGTGGTTCAAGAATTGGTAGTCCAAGCTCAGGTTTTTCCTTGAGTTCGGAAATATGTTTGGACCAAACGCCGCGCGGCCGAAGGGATTCGCTGGCAAAGCGGCGGATGCGTTCCGAGGAATCAGAAGTCCAAGTAGCAAGGATTTCAATGCTTGAATCTAATTGTGAAGTTAGCGTGGGTCGAGCTGCCATCCAAGCCCATTCTCTGACTCCAAAGTGAGGATCGTCTGCCGCTACTTTTAATTTAGGTAACAGAGTCTTTGGGGTCTGATTTAGTGAGTCTTGCGCGATTGCAAAGCAAGCCCATCCGCGGACAGTGTCTGAAGTGTGTTCGGCTATTTTTGCTATTTCGTTCTCAGGCAGGTGAGTTTGAATCGCCGCGCCTATGGTGCGCATTTTTGCGGCAATACCTAGGTGAGTGCTTGCCTGAACTGTGGCAACAAGCGCTTCCGGTGCATTAGGAAAAATACTTGTAAATAGTGCTAGTTGGTCGATGGCTAAAATTTCCGAAAGAGTTGCCGTTTCTTCAACCCCGTGTTCGAGTGCTGCGCGCAGTTCGGGAGTGATATGAGAAGGTTTTTGGGAAGCGCTCATAAAGAAATCCTTGTCACTGAGTAGCCAATATTATTGGCCCAAGTTTTCGGGGCTTTTGTTAAGTTTGCTCTCGTCCGATGCTGAGAATGCGGAAGTTCCAAACAGGACTTCCGCAAGAAATATTTGCATTGAACAGTGCTTATAGAAAGGAAAGAGCATGTTTTTGCTTTCTTCGGATATTTGGGAATGGTTCCTTGACATTATCGCTCCACCACAAAAAGTAATTGCAGTTCCATATCTGGAGCACTGGATGTAAGGATTTTTTGCTTTTAATAAAAAGCTGCACGTGATGTACTTTTGCTAACGTCGAGGGTATGCACCAAGACCTTCCCGAGGAATTAATTCAAGACATACGGGTCACGCAGGTAATGGCGGTGCGTGGCGGCGATATTGCAAAAGCATTCCGTTTGGAAGGCCCGGATGGGACATTCTTTCTTAAGACCCATCCGCGGCCAAATCATCAAATGTTTGAACGTGAGGCTCGGGGGTTGGAAGCCTTGCGGGCAAATGCACCTAAGTATTTGGGGGTGCCTCGTGTGATCGCGGCGTCGTCACGCGGGTTGCTTTTGGAGTGGATTGAAGAGGGGCGCCCTACCATAGAATCCGAAGCTGAGTTCGGTAGGGGTTTAGCGTGTTTGCATCGGTTGGAGCAACCTTATTTTGGGGGACTAAAGGGTGATGAGTCCGGATATATTGGCTCGGTGGAAGTAGATTTGACTCCAGCGGATTCTTGGCCTGAATTTTATGTGGAACGCAGAGTAAAACCACTGTTAGACCGTGCAATTGGGGCAAAGGTTATTAGTGGTGATGCCGCTGCGCTTTTTGATGCCCTAGTGCCACGGGCAGCTGAGCTTTGCGGTCCGGAAGAGGCACCTGCATTAGTGCATGGTGATCTTTGGGGCGGCAATCGAATGATTGATCGATTGGGGAGAAGCTGGCTGATTGATCCTGCCGCTTATTATGCTCACCGTGAGGTCGACCTAGCAATGATGTTGCTTTTTGGCGGGTTTGGGGACGCGGTGTTTGCCGCCTATACCAAGGAGTATCCATTAGCGAAAGGCTGGCGTGAACGAGTTTCCTGGTATCAGCTTCCACCACTCTTAGTTCACGCAATTTTGTTTGGTGGAGGGTATGGAGCTTCGGCGCTTGGCGTCTTAAAGCGCTTAGCGCAATAAGGTATTGAGGATCGTGGTGGAACAATGAGTTTTATTGCTTGGATTATTTTTGGTTTTATAGCTGGATCAATCGCTAAATTTATTATGCCGGGCAGGCAAGGTGGCGGTTGTATTGTGACTAGTCTTTTGGGGATTTTGGGATCTGTGGTTGGTGGCGCACTGGGATCGTATTTTCTGCATGAGAATTTTCAGCAAGGTTTATATGACATAAGCACTTGGGCGAGCGCAATTGCTGGTGCGCTAGTCGTGCTGGCGGCTTGGAGTATTATTCGTCCGAAGTAGGAAAAACACATTACCCACTTATTGGTGTGATTCATTCTTGTTTATGTAACGCACAAAAGGTGGGCTTTTATGGGGCGTTGGTGGGGTGGACGTCGATAAGTATAAAGATGGTAATTTTCCGTAGTTTCCAGCGAAAATAAGTGAAACCACAAAGGGCTGATATGAGGTTCATATGAGTGGAGGGGCGGATTTTTGCAGTGGGCAAACACTAGATTTATGGGGAATTTGAATTTTAAGGGGCGTGCGGCCTGAATGCACATCTGATACCGTCGGGTCGAGTGCGATATAAATATCGTCCTCATCTGGGGATAAGGCTTTTTCGAGCCGAAAAATCAACATCATCGAACTTTTACTAGACACCGATAGTAAGGAATTCGGACTGTGAAGAAACTTTCGCCTGCCGTTGGGCTGTGTGCTGCTCTTTTTGTTTCGGTATCGGTTATGGTTGCGCCGTTAGCCATTGCTGAGCCTGGAGCCGCTACCGAAACAAGCGGCGTAACCACACTCGAAAACGTTAAGGATCTAAAAACCACCCCAGGGCTTTCCGGAACGGTGGTGACAGAAGATCATGTTGAGCCTAATGACAATGCCGGAATGACATTTACAGTAGAAAACCGTAAACCTGAAGGTACCGAGGGGGATATTGCTGTTCCACTAGTAGATGGTAAATGGGCAGTGCCAAAAGATATTCCTAACAGCCCGACAAATCCAGTAGATAAAGCTGCCGCGGACAGCGCCATAACCCGCGCACAAACCTTTATTGATGCTGGGACTGATTTGAAATGGAATGCCCAAAAACCATCGCCAGTTACTACAAATGAAATTGTTCACCAGAAATCTAGCAAGCCCTATGGTGTGACGTGTTCGTCATTTGTAGGAATGGTGCTAAAAGGCTGGGACTACCAGCACACAACCTATGTGTCCGATACCAATAAAACGGTAGGGCCCTGGGTAGATTTTGGTGATAATGGTGCGGCTACTGACCCCAATATGGATCTATGGCAGGCGCATAAACTGGCTCGTTGGTTCCATACTCACGGAGACCTTTGGGTTGCTGATGGAAACCAAGGGCTTGAACCAGGTGACATTATTTTCCTTTCCGAACAAAAGCCGGAGGGCAAGGATGCTAATACTGGGACATATTTTGGCAATGTGTACCATGCAGCGCTATATGTGGGGAACAATAAGGTGATTCATTCCTATGGGGAATCCTCCGGCGCTGGAGTAGTGGAACAGGAATATAGTGATCACTTGCGAGATAAAACTTCATTTATTGCGCGCCCCTCATGGAGCAGGGCACAAGATGCAGATGCTCCTGGTACGGATCCAGAACCACAGTTTGAACATGATATTCAAAAGGGCCAGCTGTCCCACTAGCCCCTTCTAAATAACAGGCCTTAATGTTGCCCGATCCTATCTGCGACTCGTGCTGCCAGCTCTTCCAGTACATGAACATATGTATGTCCGGTAGCGCGAGTAAGCCCTAGTTCACATGTGCGATTGCAGGAAAGAAAGAGATCAGCATTCATATGTGCTACGGAGCGGGCTTCGTCTCGGGTTGAGGTGGCCGTGAGTTCCTCGTGTAATAGGCCACGGTCACCGGCAAATGCACAGCAACGCCAACCATCCGGTATGGTTGCTTCTTCTGCGACCAGGCCAGCAAGCATCATAAGAGCATTATTAACGCCAAGGTGGGTTGAAGAACATGTGGGATGTACCGCAGCGCGCCGGGCTTTGGGGAGCGGAGGCAATAAAGGCGCAATATGCTCGGCTACCCATTCGGTGGCGTCTAAAACGCGTATATTTTCTATCCCAGCGTTTCTAAGTGCAACAATTATGCCTTCCGTACAGGAAACATTGTCACAAATCAGGGGGATTGCGCCCTGCTGCGTGTGCTCGACAATCCATTCGGTGAGTTTGTTTTTCATAACATCATAGCCCTGCGCCAGACCCTTAGATTTCCATGGGGTTCCACAGCAAAGGTCCTGGATACCGCTTGGAGTGCTGAGTTGCAACCCAGCGTATTGGGCTAGGTCGCGCACTGCATCAGCTACGCCTTTTCCGCACGCATGCTCGGTTCCAAACATGGTGCCAACACATGCAGGCATAAAAATCGCATCTGGGTGTTTTGTTGGTTTCGGAGTTCGAATTTTTCCTCCGCCAGGCAGTTCGGATGTCAATGTGGGCACGATATCTTCACCGGCTACTTTTCGAGCAAGCCCAAGCGCAGTGCGCAATGGTGGTGTAGGCGCCGCATGGGTCATGCTCATGCCTATCGACGCCCCGCGCAAGACCTTTCCCCAATGCTCAGCGGCTATTTTCCAACCTTTATCTAGTGTTTTGGATTGTGTCTCACGCCGTTTTTCTCGAATGAGATCACCGGTATTGATTTTCACCGGGCAGGCTGTAAGGCACATACCATCTACCGCACATGTTTGTGTGACGTCATAAACTTCCTGTTCCTTAAGGCGTTCGGCAAGGTCATAAGCACCTGTTGCTTCGCAGGCAGCGATGGCTCGCTGGATTACAATCCGCTGTCTTGGGGTAGTAGTGAGGTGCTGGGATGGGCACACCGGTTCGCAATAACCACATTCGACACAATCATCGATAATCTCGCGGACAGATTCGGTTGGTTTAATGTGCTTAAGGTGAAGCTCTGGGTCGTCGGTAATAATCGTTCCGGGGTTGAGTATTCGCTTTGGATCGCAGGCATCTTTAATATCCACCATTGCCTGGTAAAGATCGTCACCATATTGACGGCGTACAAATGGAGACATAATTCGCCCGGTACCATGCTCGGCCTTGAGGGTTCCTTCCTCGCGTAATACAAGATCAACCATATCTTCGGTAAAAGCGTCATAACGGTTAAGGGACGCAGGCCCAGCAAAATCTTCTGTCACTAGGAAATGAATATTGCCATTTTTGGCGTGTCCGAAAATAACCGCGCCATCATAATTATGTTTGACAAAAAGCTCCTGGAGTTCGGTACATACTCCGCCAAGTTGTTCCATTGGGACGGCAATATCCTCAAGTAATGCCATCGTTCCTTTGGGCCGATTTCGCATAATTTTGGTGTAGAGCCCATTGCGCATAACCCACATTTGTGCGCGCCGATCTGGGGAGTTTGTAAGTTCCGGCGCTGTGGCCAACCCGCCTAATTGCTCAAATGCAGATTTGCCTGCGGTTATTCGTTCGGCAATGCCATCATCATCCATGGCCTGATATTCCACCAATAGGGAAGCATGTTGATTCACTTGAAAACCCTTGGGGAGTACGTTCGCCGCATCTTCGCCCATTGCTTGGATGGACGCGGCGTCGATAAGTTCTACAACATCGGCGCCGGAATGTACAAGTGTGGGTAATGCATTGGTGGCAGCATCAAGGGAATCGAACATAAGTAGCCCGGTGGCCGTGCGCTTTGGGACCGGTACGGTATTGAACACAGCTTCGGCAACAAATCCCAGGGTTCCTTCGGATCCAATCATAAGATGTTCAAGGATTTTCGCTGGTGTATCAAAGTCTAAAAAGGAATTAATGCCGTAGCCCATTGTGTTTTTAATCGCGTAACGGCGTTCGATATCGGCGCGGTATGCGTCGCCGCGTAAAGTGTCGCGCAAACGTTCAAGCACTTCGACGAGTGCTGGCTCATTGGAGCGGAGTACCTCGTCGGCGTTAGGTGCGGCAGTATTAATTACCGTGCCACTTGGGAGCACTATGGTCATAGAATCGATTGTGCGATACGCATTCGCCGTAGTGCCGCAAGTCATGCCGGAGGAATTATTGGCAATCATCCCACCGATCGTGCACGCTATTGAAGACGCCGGGTCCGGCCCGAGTTTTGTTCCATAGCGTGCCAGAGTGGCATTGACCTGGCTAATTGTAAGTCCCGGCTGCACTCGAACACGTTTTCCGTTGTCTAGGACTTCCATGCCTCGAAAGTGGCGTCGAACGTCGACGGTGAGCCCTTCGGATAGTGCCTGACCAGAAAGGCTGGTGCCGCCACCTCGAAATGTTAATGGCCAGTTCATTTCTGCGGCTATTCGCATTGCAATGCCAATATCGGTGGGAGATTTGGCACGCATAACTGCATCTGGTGTGTGTAAATAGTGGGAGGCGTCAACAGCAAGCGCCATGCGATCAAGCTCGCGGGTGCTTACTGTGTCGGCCCCAAGCGCGGCGCGTAATGCTTCAAGGGCAGCGGTATTGCCTTGAGAAAGCAATGATCGTGATGTAGTAACAGACATTGTGGGTGCTCCGAGGGGATAAGAACTGGCTGGTTACGGGCGAAAACCTCGTATAAAAAGCACGATACCCACCAAACGTAATTACCGAGTGTGCTTAGCCAATCCTCAATGCCTCGGGCCAGTACCCCGCCGCTGCAGATTATGTAGAGCTACCAGCTGCTGTTGCGCTGGCAAGGAAGATTGTTGCAAGAAGCGAATCTATATGCCGTACTGTTTTCTTAAGCAATGATCCAGACTGCGTTTCTGCAAAATCTTTTAATGCTTGTTCGATTTGTTTGCGTTCTGGTTTGGCGAAGTAGCTTTGCAGTAATTGGCTATTTTTCAATAGTGCGGCCATAACAACGGTTTCCTCATCCGCCTGTTCAGCGCTATTGCCAGTGCTGAGCTGCGTGCGAATTTTATTGATAATATATTCGACAGCGTTTGGGGCGGGGACAAAGCCGTCAGTTTTTCTAAGAAATCCGCTAGTTTCGGTGGTTGCCACATTGGCGCGCACCAGGCTATTTCCTATGGATTCAAATAGGTTTGTGCGTTGGGTTGCACTTAGCCCCAGAGTGTATTGCTCAATTAATTTTGTGATTCTTATTGGGGCTTTTTCCGCAATGTCATTGTAGGCGGGGGTTAAGTGGCGGAGTTTTTCCGGTAATGGCGCCGTAATTGTGATTTGTGATTTTTTCGACTCATCAAAATCCACACATTCAGCAAGATGCATATCCATCAGTGCACTGAATACAAAGCATAACCATGGGTTTGTATGTGTACTCGGTAGTTTTCCTTTAGCGTTGACAGCACACAACAGAAACTGTTGTGAAATGGTTAGGTTTTGCAATGCTTCATCCTCTCTTCGCAGTCCACGTTATCGTTTTATGCCAAAAGGCGTCGGGCACCATTTTTCGGGGCTGCAAATTTCTTTTCGACGCCCACCCAGCTGTAGCATGCGGCTATCTGCGGCATTGCACAGGTGGGGCGTCGATACGCGGAAAAGCATTAGGTGCAATAAGGTTGTTTTCTATTTGTGTTAGGGGAGCAATGGAAAGTACGTCGCTTATAATTAGACTTTTTTCGCAATTTTGTTCTCGGGTGTAATGTTTGCTTAATCGTGACAGCCTCGGTGTTTATCCAGGCAAACTGGTTTAAATTTGAGATTATGCGCACAAATAATCGCCTAAATTAGTACTCTATTTCAGGGGTAACCACTGTATGTAAGTGGGCTTGAAATGTGGGTTTTTTATCGCCAAAGCCCCAGTTAGGTGTGCCGTAATAGGGGTGTTGAAGTTTCGCTACTCCGTTATTGGTGTGAAGCGGGTAACCTCGTCTGCATGGATAAACCGGTTGTCAGGGATGGAGCGCTGCTCTTTTTGCGGCTCGTACTCGGCATTATCTTTATTGCGCATGGCTGGAATCGTATGTTCATTTTAGGACTCGAAGAAAATACCGGTCAGTTTAGCGCACTAGGTGTGCCGCAGCCGGAGCTGTCTACATGGATCGTCACACTTGCCGAACTCATTGGCGGCTCCTTGCTCGTCGTTGGTTTTTTGTGCACTTTTATCGCAGGAGCAATGGCACTGCTTATGTCGGCGGCACTGTATTTTGTGCACCTCGATCACGGGCTCTTTATATCTGAAAACGGATTCGAATACACGCTTCTCCTTGTTGCCGCGCTATTTATTATTGTGGTGTTTGGTAGTGGTAGAGCGAGTATTGACGGAGTGCTAAACAGGTGATCGAATGTTCGCAAGTGCAGGCGGCTTTGTCTGCGCGGTGCGACGGTGAACAAACCGGCGTACCAGACGATATTGTGGATGCCCATGTGTCTGGCTGCGCCGAATGTCAAGCTTATGCGGAGAAAATCGAGCTTCTTTGCGGTGCATTGCGCTTTGGTTCGGGCGGTCGGGTCGCGGACGTCGGTACGCCGCCGGATCTCTCCGAAGCTATCCTCGCTGGAATCGAACCCCAACGCCGACATATTGCAACTACGCACGCGGTAGGCCTTGCGTTTTCCCGGGTAGGTTTGAGTATTTTGGGGTGCGCTTATATCGGGTGGGCGATTATTCTTCTTGGTCAAACCAGCCACCTTGCCGCCGAAGATGAACAAGCAGCCAGTCTCCTTGTAGATGCTGCTGCAGTTAGGCTCGCACTGGCTTTTGGGCTCTTTTTTGCCACGTGGCGGCCCTCCGCTACCTCGGGGCTTCTGCCGGTCTACGGTGCCCTTTGGGCGTTCTCATTTGGCTTTGCGACTCGCGAAGTTGTCCTTGGGTTTGCTAGCACACAAGACATTCTTGGGTTATTCCTCCTTTTTATTAGTGTTCTTTTGATGCTTTCCACCTGGCTTCATTGCATTGGTTTCGCCACAATTAGCCGCGCCTGGAAAACTGTGACTGCCCAACCCACTGCGTGAACTTCGTCGTGAGCTTTCGTCGCGGGGATGTTCAGGCACGGAGGTGTTCAGGCACGGAGGCGTTCAGGCACGGAGGCGTTCAGGCACGGCTGACCTGGGCAAACGATACAAAAAGGGCAACTTTTTAAAAAACCCCTCCATTTTGTACCATCGGCCGAACTTTCACCTGGGCCTTTCGAGCGTCGAATGATACAAAAAGGGCAACTTTTAAAGAAACCCCTCCATTTTGTACCAGTATGATTTTATAGCAAGGGTGCTTGCCATATTTTTGCTTTTCGACGCCCCTACCATGCAGGATGTGCAAGACCGTTGGGGCTTGGCTGGACTCACTAAAACTCGGGCTCTTGGAGCCGGAAAACGATGTCGTTATACGCGCGACCTGAAAATACATCGGCAGCCGTATAGCTTAAAATGTGGTATCCGTTATTGGTCAAAGCGTAATGGCGTTCGATTTCTTGCTGGAAATTAATGGTTTGTTCTTTGTGTGTCCTGCCAAATTTACTGGTACCTGATATCTCTACAAGGTAGCGGGTGTTTCGGATCCGAAAGTCTGCGCGACGGATTGTATGCATTCGATCTACTGCGGGTTCTTGTGGAACGAGTGTAAAGTGCCCGTATTTGTGAGATTGGGCGAATAAGTAAGCTTCCGGTGGGGATTCCACGATTGGGTCAACTTTTTCCAATATGTCTTCAATCGTGGTGTCTATCTTTAGTGATGGCGTCAGTGAATTTCGAATATCTGTTTTAGTGCATGCTTGATTGCGGATCGCCCAGGTAGCTGCCATAAAGCACGTTTCGTAGGAGTGGTATCTGGCTACGTCAATGATTGTTCGGGGAATTGTGGTTGCGCTAATATGTTGGCCGATACATATATGGCTGTGTGGCAAGTATCCTCGCAGCCGTTGACCATAGTTAAATTGCCTGGCTGGGATATCTTTTTGCGTGTAGAACTCTACGGGCTGCCTAGGGGTGATATTAGTCCACATTCCCCATTGGTTTGCTGCCGATATGCCAGCGATAATGCGCGTTCGATTTGCTCCAACTGCTAGGGCTCGCAGTTTGTGTTGTTCCCAGTGGGGAAGAGGCTCAAATGTTTTGGTCGGTGTGACTATTCCGGGGGCGAGAACGGTGTAGATCCCGCGCTGGATTCCTCGGTAGAGTTTTGTGCGAGCAGCGCCGCGATAGTTTTTGATTTCTAGGATGTCATTCCTGGTCAGTGGTGTTTTCATATTTCCCCCCAGAGTTATTTTGTTCATGTATCAGCCAAAGTAGCATGTATGCCTGAACGTGGACAATAGGGGGAGTTTATTGTCGCCAGTCGCCGAGGGCTCCTTGGAGTGCGCCAAGAGTGGCGTCGATAAGTGCGTGTTTGTGGTCCTTTTGGCGCCCAGCTTCCAACCATGCGTAGGTGGCGGCTTGAAGGAAGCCAAGGTACCCGTGAAGGGCGGCTTCATCGCGGTACCAGTGAATACCGCCGATAAGCTCGGCTATTGTTGTCACTTCTTGTTGGTGGTAGTGCATTCGGGTTTGTGTGGCAAGTGCTGGCTCGGCGCCCGGACTTACAAATATTTTCGCCCATTCGATTGGCAGTTCAGCCACAAGATCAATATAAACAAGCAGCATTATTCGAACACGTTCTCGTGCGCTTTGTTGGGGGTCATCTGCTTGTTGTTGGCGCCGGAGGAGCTCGGCAAATGTGCTATCTAGCGTAGCTGTATATAGTTCGGCTTTGGTGCCAAAGTATTTATGGACGAGCGCCACGGAGGCTTCTGCATCGGAAGCGATTTGGGCAATTGATGTTTGCTCGTAGGGTGACTGGCTAAACCGCTCCATTGCGCATTTCATAATGGTGGCTTTGCGGGTTTCGGGGTTAAGGCGGCGGCGGCCGTGAGGGGTTGTCTCGCATGGCATATTGACAGAATAGTGGGTTAGTGAGTTAGAGTCATTAATAGTTAGTGACTCAGACTCACTAGCGGAAAGATACTCCCGAAACACCACTAAGGAAACACAATGTATCTTTGCTGGCATCTCTATCCATTAGGTTTTATTGACGCAGAAATTCGCCCAGCTCAAAGTACGCGTCCCGCCCCTAATGATCCATCGAAAAACTTTTTTGAATACCTGGAGGGTTGGTTGGATTATGCGGCAAATATGCATATAAATACCATTCAGCTTGGTCCGATTTTTGCATCGAAAACCCATGGGTATGACACTATTGATCATTTTGAGATCGATCCACGTTTAGGCACCTTGGCGGATTTTGAACGGTTTATTCGGGCTGCGCGCTCGCGGGGACTGGGCGTCGTTTTGGATGGAGTGTTTAACCATGTGGCTGCTGAACATGAATTAGCGCGGCGTGGGTTGCTTTCCGGCTCGGTGTTTGAGGGGCACAAGGATTTGCTTGAGTTAGACCATACAAATTCAGAAGTATGCGAATACATTAGCGAAGTTTTGAGTTTTTGGTTGGATAAAGGGATATCTGGTTGGCGTCTAGACGCCGCCTATGCCATGGCCCCACAGACCTGGGCACGGGTGCTACCACCAGTGCGTGCAAACCACCCATCGGCGTGGTTTGTTGGCGAAATGATTCACGGTGATTACAACGCCTATGTATCTGAATCTGGCCTTGATGCTGTGACCCAATACGAGCTTTGGAAGGCCATCTGGAGTTCTATCCGTGACCGGAATTTCTTTGAATTGGATTGGTGCTTACAGCGCAATAATGACCTTGTATTTTCCCCAATGACTTTTGTGGGAAATCATGATGTTACTCGGATTGCTTCGCAAATTGGTGATGCGGGTGCGGCTTTGGCCTTATGTATTGTAGCCACTGTTTCCGGTAACCCAAGTATCTATTATGGCGATGAACAGGCTTTTCGCGGAGTAAAAGAAGAGCGTATCGGTGGGGATGATGCAGTGCGCCCAGTGTTCCCGCAATATCCGGAGGGCCTTGCAGCAGAAGGCTGGTGGATGTATGAACTGCATCAACATTGCTTAGAGTTTCGGGCGCAGCGTCCATGGTTGGAATTTGCGAAAACTCAACAAGTGCACCTGACCAATACTGAATATATTTACGAGGTCATTGGTCCCCAAGGGGAACGCCTTGAAGTGCGCTTGTATCTTGATACCGCCTCAGCGCAAGTTTTTGAACAAGGTGAGGAGGTTTTAAGTATCCATGCTCCGCAATAACAACTAGTTGCACGAATCAGTATTGTTATTGCGTTATCTCCAGCTTGGCAGCCACATGAGTTGGTCGTACCAGGCATTGGGGATTTGGAAGCCGTAGAGAATGGGGGAGAAGTAAATGAATTGGCCAACGATGAGTGCCGCATATGCGGCGGCGGCCCATTTGCCTTTGGGACCACTGCGGGCTGCGAGTCCCAATGCCCAGGCAAGTAACACGATAGTAAATGGTGCAAGGGCTACCGCATAGAAGAAGTACATTTGGCGGTCGTAGGCGAGTACCCATGGGACAAACCCTGCTAGAAAGGCGATGATTGGTATGCTCATGAGCCGTTCACGGTGAATAAAAAATCGCCAGGTTGCCCAGCACAATAGTGGCACAGTAAGCCACCAGATTGCGGGTGTGCCAAATAGATATATGGCGGTTCGACATTCGGTGTCGCCACAGGGGGTGTCGGTGGCGGATAGATAAAGCACGGGGCGGCTTGCCACCAGCCATGACCATGGTTTTGATTCCCATGGGTGGTTATTGCCACTGGATGTGGTGAGTGAGGCGTGGAATGTGAGTACAGATTGGTGGTAATGAATCCAACCGGCGAGTGCTTCAGGCAGCAACATAAGTGGCGAGTCTTCCGGTATGGTTCCGTCGCTGGCGGCATGTCGGTATACGCCGGTTTCGGAGGCAAACCAGGCGCGCCAACTCCATATATAAAGGGCGATTGGCAGTAAGACGATTGATGCAAATGCCGGGAAGGCATCGAATGTAAGAGTATTGGCTAGGCCTTTGCGTTGGTGTTGGCGCCGCAGCATCCAGTCAAGTGCCACGCATAGAACACCGAAAAAGGCCATGTAGTAGAGCCCGGACCACTTTACAGAGAGCGCACATCCAAGGCTTATGCCCATGGCGAACCGCCACCACCGCCACCCGAATTTGAATTTTTCAGTGGGGGTGTGGGGCTGCCATGCTTCGATGTGATGTTTCATTTGTTGGTGGTCACGGACCAAGCAATATGTTGCCGCAACAATAAAGAAGACTTGGAAAATATCCAGCATGCCGAATCGTGATGAAACCAGCAGCACACCATCACAGGTTGCAATAATCCCAGCAAGCAGCCCAATAGTGGAGGAATGTGTAAGGCGCTTTGCCAGTCCCATAATGAGCAGTACAGTAAGGGTGCCAAAAAGTGCTGTCATGACCCGCCAGCCAAGAGGGGTGTATCCGAAAATAAATTCCCCTATAGCAATAAGCTGTTTTGCCAGTGGTGGGTGGACAACCAGTCCGAAGCCAGGGTTTGATTCGATGCCGCCAGTAATTGGATCGGTGGCGGTTACTACCATGTCCCATGCTTGTGGCACATAGTGCTTTTCATCGAAAACAGGGGTATTGCTGCTGGTTGCTTGCCCAAGTCCGATAAAACGTGTGGCAAATGCGAGGACCCCTACAATCAGCGAGGCGAGAAGCTCGTTATATGCTTGCTTCCGCTTGCGGCGAGTTCGGGGTGCACTGCGGGCGCGGCGGGTGCGTTGCTGGCTGTCAATCACTCTGTTGATTGTAGGGTGTGGTGCATGAACACTCATCTTCAAACACACCTTGAGCCGCTTCCGCGGGGCATTATTATTGCCGCGACGCCCCTTGGAAATATTCACGATGCCTCGCCTCGCCTGCGTCAAGCTTTGGCGGAAGCGAACGTGATTGCGGCCGAGGATACGCGCCGAACGCGGAATTTGGCGTCGGCTTTGGGGGTGGAGATTACCGGCCGCGTTGTTTCAAATTTTGACCACAATGAACAATCACGCATCACGCAGCTTCTGGAGGCAGCAACCTCCGGGACCGTCGTTATTGTTACTGATGCTGGCATGCCCAGCGTTTCCGACCCCGGTTTTGCGCTTATCGACGCCGCGCACGCACAGGGCGTGCCAGTTACGTGCTTCCCGGGCCCATCCGCCGTACCCACGGCGCTTGCGCTTTCCGGGTTACCTGTAGGCCGGTTTTGCTTTGAGGGGTTTGCACCCCGTAAAGATGGGGCGCGCCGCGGATGGTTGGAATCATTACGCTCCGAACAACGAGCCGTCTGTTTTTTCGAATCCCCACATAGGCTGGTCGATACTCTTGAACAGGCAGTAGAAATCTTGGGGCCCAATCGCCGAGCGGCCATTGCCCGTGAGCTCACAAAAATGTTTGAAGAAGTTCGGCGAGGTTCGCTAGCAGAATTATTGGTATGGGCTCGTGATGGAGTAAAAGGCGAGATAACCGTTGTCCTTGAGGGGGCTACCGGACCTGTAGTGGATATTGAGTCTCTTCTTTTTGAAGTAGCTGATCGAGTGGCTGCAGGGGAACGCTTAAAGGCTGTGTGCTCGGAGTTAGCGGCGCGACACGGAGTGAGCAAGAAGGAGCTATATGACGCGTATGTAGCCGCTCGATACTAAATTGTTATAGTTTTGTGATCGTGTGATGCAAAAGGTGTAAATATACTGGCACCTTCTTGCGTTACGAATGGGTAACATCAACATGTTTTGGTGGCAGATATGAAGCGTGCAGCTTGAAATCTGCTGGTAGGGGCCTTCAAGCTGGAGGCATGACTACCTCTGAAACAACCCATGTAGACGGGAGCCAAGCAGGCGCCGGGCCTGCCGCGGCGTCGACAAGCGAAATGTCGGCGACGCAGCAGCTCGCCGCGATGCTTGATAATCCCGTCACCCATCTTCCTGAAGAGCCAGAAGTGGTGCTTGAGGGTGAATCCAGCGAAGCCGGCATAAATTGGCTGGTGGTAATACCCGCAATGGCTGTAGTAGCAGCTATTGTTGTTTGGGGTTTAAGCTGGCCAGAGGCGTTTTCGGAGTTTGCCTCGGGTGCGCTTGCCTTTATTGTGCAGAACTTTGGCTGGGCCTTTGTGCTGTTCGGCACCGTGTTCGTTTTTTACATTGTTGCAATCGCGGCCAGTAGATTCGGGCACATTAGATTAGGCAGAGACGACGAAGCCCCAGAATTTTCCACCTTCTCCTGGATCGCAATGATGTTCGCGGCCGGGATGGGTATTGGTTTGATGTTTTACGGCACCACGGAACCCCTCACGTTCTACCGCAATGGTGTGCCGGAGCACCAGCCCAATGAAGTTGGCATGGCATTTGCGTCTACACTCTTCCACTGGACGCTTCATCCATGGGCAATCTATGCAATCGTCGGACTTTCCATTGCTTACTCCACCTTCCGAATTGGCCGAAAGCAGCTTTTAAGCTCCGCGTTTATTCCACTCATTGGGCCCCGTGCGGCCGATGGGATCACCGGCCGCTTTATCGACGCCTTCGCCGTCATTGCAACCGTATTCGGTACTGCCGCTTCACTTGGCTTGGGTGCACTTCAAATCGGTGCTGGTCTTGATCGCACAGGCTTAGTGAGCAATCCCTCCATCCGCACACTGGTTGTGATTGTAGGCATCCTGACCTTGGCTTTTATCTTTTCCGCCATGTCCGGAGTAGGTCGAGGAATTCAATATATCTCCAACGCCAATATGGTGCTTGCTGCAGTCTTGGCCATCTTTGTATTTGTTATGGGGCCTACAGTTGCATTGCTCAATATGGTGCCCACAGCGGTTGGCAACTACCTCCAAAACTTCTTTGAAATGGCAGCCCGTACCGCCGACTCAGCAGACGGTACCGCAGGGCCATGGCTCGCTAGCTGGACCATTTTCTACTGGGCCTGGTGGATTTCCTGGAGCCCATTCGTAGGCATGTTCCTTGCCCGTATTTCCCGTGGACGCACAATCCGTGAATTCGTTGTAGGCGTTATGGTTGTACCCGCAGCTGTTTCAGTGGTTTGGTTTGCAATCTTTGGCGGTACTGCAATTCACCTCGAACAAGAAAATAAATCAATCTGGGGTGAAGGCGATGCTAAACGACAACTCTTTGACCTGCTCTATTCCCTCCCCGGAGGCTGGATCGCAGCCATCGTTGCAATGATTCTGCTCGCAACATTCTTTATCACCTCTGCAGACTCGGCAGCGACCGTTATGGGATCCATGAGCCAACACGGACGACTCGACGCCGACCGTTGGGTAGTAGCCGTCTGGGGTCTACTTACCGCAGCCATTGGCATTACCCTCCTTGTTTCTGGAGGAGGAGACTCACTAAGTAATCTCCAAAGCGTTACCATTATCGCAGCTAGCCCATTCCTACTTGTCATTATTGGTCTCATGGTTGCGTTAGCGCGCGGGCTCTCCGACGACCCGCTCTACCTCGACCACAAATCCCAACAAAAGTGGGCCATGAAACTCGCTCGCGAACGACGTATCCATGCTGAGCACGAAGCACGCCGCAAAGCCGCTGCAGCCCGAAAAGCACGCCTCCACAACCATCAACCCCGCAGGAAAAAACCAGGAGGGAAGGCAGCTGGGAAAGCAGCTCCAAAAACCGAAAGCCGGAATATCACCGAACACCCCACACCTAAAACAGTAGGAACCGGTGCTGGAGCCCAGAAGACAAAGTAACTGAGCTTGGAGGGCTTGAGCTTGAAGGGCTTGAGCTTGAAGGGTGCCTGTTGGCCGGAAGCACGTAGTGCCCTGAAAGTACTCCCCCTGGACTGATGCATGAGCATTAGTTTCAGGGGGTTTGAATTTGCCCGGTGGGAGATTGTTTTTGTTCGAGGTAGTCCGGGGTTGACGGTCTGGTGTCAGAGTGGGGGATGCTTTTGAAAGACGCCTCTGAAATGTGGTTACTCCAGCAGGTGATATAAAAAGGGCAACTTTTTCAAAAAGTTGCCCTTTTTGTATCATTGCCGTTTCTAAAACCCCAGGTCAGAAAAACCCAACTGGTACAAAATGGAAGGGTTTTTAAAAAACTTGCCCTTTTTGTATCATCTGCCCAAAACGATCCTGTTCTTCCTGGCCAGTTGGACTAAAAAGCAGTGCCAAAGCTACCAAGGGTTACGTATTCAACCTAGGCAATGTCTAAGTCATCGAGCCCCACAGCAAAAGCCCCACAGCAAAAGCCCCGTATCTCACTAGGGGGCAGTAGTGCTAACCAATAGGTATACAGTGAGGTTTCGTCGCTTCGCTTCGCGTATTTGCGTTTCTATAAATTAAGGTGGAATGCATGACAAAGTCTGTGCTCACTGCGGTTGCTTGGCCTTATGCCAATGGTCCTCGCCATATTGGTCATGTGGCGGGTTTTGGTGTTCCTTCTGATGTGTTTTCGCGTTTTCAGCGAATGTCAGGAGCTGATGTGCTAATGATTTCGGGCACGGATGAGCATGGAACTCCGTTGTTGGTGCAGGCGGAGAAGGAGGGAGTTTCGGTCCAGGAGTTGGCGGATCGGTATAACGCCCAAATTGTGGAGGATCTTGCGGGCCTTGGTCTTTCATATGATTTATTTACTCGCACTACTACACGCAACCATTATGCGGTGGTCCAGGAACTATTCCGTGGTTTGTATGCGAATGGTTATATGGTGAAAGAAACTACGCTTGGGGCGATTTCCCCTTCGACGGGCCGTACGTTGCCGGATCGGTATATTGAGGGCACTTGCCCAATTTGTGGTGCTGGTGGTGCTCGTGGGGATCAGTGTGACAATTGTGGTAATCAGCTTGATCCCTCAGATCTGATTAACCCGGTTTCTAAAATCAACGGCGAAACCCCACAGTTTGTGGAAACCGAGCATTTCCTTTTGGATTTGCCGGCACTTGCGGAGGCACTCGCTAACTGGTTGCAACAGCGTGAGGATTGGCGCCCGAATGTGCTGAAGTTTTCATTGAACTTGTTAAAGGATATTCGTCCCCGCGCAATGACCAGGGATATTGATTGGGGTGTGCCAATCCCAATCGATGGCTGGCAGGATAATAACGCCAAAAAGCTGTATGTCTGGTTTGATGCTGTTGTTGGCTATCTATCGGCTTCAATAGAGTGGGCATTCCGTAGCGGCAACCCGGAGGCCTGGCGGAAGTTTTGGTGTGACCCATCTGCCGATTCGTTTTATTTTATGGGCAAGGACAATATCACGTTCCATTCCCAGATTTGGCCCGCTGAGCTCTTAGGTTATCGCGGTTTAGGTTCCCGCGGTGGCAATCCGGGTGAGTTCGGGGATTTGCAGTTGCCTACAGAGGTTGTATCTTCAGAGTATCTCACTATGTCTGGTTCGAAGTTTTCTTCGTCTAAGGGTGTGGTGATTTATGTAAAGGATTTCTTGCGTGAGTTTGGCCCGGATCCATTGCGGTATTTTATTGCTGTTGCCGGCCCGGAGAATAGTGATACGGATTTTACGTGGGAAGAGTTTGTTCGCCGGGTAAATAATGAGCTGGCTAATGGTTGGGGCAATTTGGTGAACCGCACGGTTTCTATGGCATTTAAGAATTTTGGTGAGGTGCCGCAACCGGGTGTGTTTACGGATTCGGATCGTCGTATTTTGGATTTGGCGGAGCAGGCATTTGGTGTGGTAGGTGAGGCACTATCGCATTCCAGGTTTAAGGCAGGCATTTCGCATATTATGCATGTGGTTGGGGAGGTCAATGCGTATATTGCGGAGCAGGAGCCATGGAAACTTGCCAAGGATGAGGCGCAGCGTGACCGGTTGGCTACAGTGTTGTGGACTGCGTTGCAGGTGGTTAGTGATTGCAATACGTTGCTTACTCCGTATTTGCCGTTTACTGCGCAAAAGGTTCATGAAACACTTGGGCGTGCTGGTGATTGGTCGGGGTTCCCGGAGATTCGGCAGGTTGTTGATGATATGCCGGTATCGCCAGTTGGTGTTGGCGTTCCGGCGGAGGGGCGCGCATATCCGGTAATTACTGGGGATTATGCGCAGGCGCAGGCAATTTGGCAGCGTATCGACGTCGCGCCCGGCACTGTGCTTGCAAAGCCTAAGCCGCTTATTGCCAAACTGCCTTCGGAGCTTGGTGAAACTGGTCCGGAGTGGGCTCCGGTTCAGTAGGATGTTTTAGAATTCTGGTGCGAGTTTCGCTTCGAGTCCACGGATAATAAATTCGACTTTACGTTCGAGGTATCCGCGTTCAATCCAAGCTTCATTTGGTGGGAAGTGGGTGGCGCCGCCGGTTTCTTTAGCGGCGGCGTCGAAGATTTGTTTGGCCTGTTCGAATCCTGTGATGCCGTGCTCGGTGGAGGCGCGGAATGTTGTGACTTGGATATGGGTCATAAGGGTAATATCCCCGAGGAAATCGAGTGTAAAGTCGATTACATTTGTGTTTCCGGGGAAGCCTGCCTTTGTCAGTGATTTGCCAAAATCTTCGAAGTATTGTTGAACATGGATATGGGCGCCAGGGGTATCAACGATTGCTTTTGTGGTGCCGGGGTGTCGTTCGGCAAAGGACCAAAGTTCGTCGACATAGAAGCGGAGTTGATCTTGCCATGATTGTGTCTCTGGTGGGAGCTGGAGTTCTTTCGCTGCGTGTCTAAGGCACAGGTGTACGAGTTCCTCCCGGGTTGAGACGACTCTATAAAGGGAGGGCGTGGACACCTTAAGCGCTCGCGCGACGTCGGAAAGCGTAAAGGTGTCCAAGCCGAGGCTAAGAGCTGTAGTGATCACATCTTCGATGTGGAAACGTGGTTTCGGCCCGGTTTTGCGCCCTACGGTGGTCATGGATGTGATCTTACTTTGCTGTGAGGCTCCAACCAGTGGCGGCGAGCCTACGGTTCCAGAAATTCCGGTAAGGACCGTTGGCTTCATAGAGTTCCTCATGGGCGCCTTGTTCGACAATGTGTCCGTTATCGTCCAGGACGATAATTTTATCGGCCGTGCGAACAGTATCGAGCTTGTGTGCGATTACAAGGAATGTTGATTGTGCACGGAGTCGCTCCATTGCGGCAAGAATATTGCGTTCGTTTTCTGCGTCGAGCGCTGATGTCGCCTCATCAAAGAGTACGATTGGCGCGTTTTTTAGCAAGGCTCGAGCCACGGATACGCGTTGACGTTCGCCGCCAGATAGGGAACGACCGCCCTCGCCGACTTTGGTATCCCAACCATTAGGTAAATGCTCTGCGATCTTATCGACGCCCGCGAGTGTTGCGGCCTCAAGAAGTTCAGCGTCGGTGGCATTTGGGTTGCCAACGCGAATATTTGCGGCCAAGGTGTCGTCGAACAGGTATACGTCCTGAAAGACCATGGATAACCTGGACATTAGTGCCTCGGTCCCAAGTTGCCGAATATCTATTCCATCAACGCTTACCGTTCCGTGTTCCACATCCCAGAATCGGCTTACAAGGCGAGCGATTGTGGTTTTACCTGAGCCTGAAGGTCCCACAATTGCCGTGACTTGGTGGGGTTCAGCTGAAAATGAAATATTCCGCAAAACAGGCTTTTCTGGATGGTAGCCAAAAGTAACGTCTGAGAATTCGATGCGGCCACTACCATCGCCTTCGAGTGGCTGTTTGGGTTCGGGGAGGGTCGGGGCGTCGGTAATCTCCGACATTTCCTCCAGAGGAGGCCGGGCACTATCAACGCCGATTATAAGTTGTCCAAACTCATTTAGATTTTGTGTAAAGCGTAGCGTGAGACCGATAAAAACAATTGTTTCAATAGCACTGAATGAGCCGTCAAGAGCTGCGAATGAAATTACGGTAATAATGGACACTACGAAGAACTGAACCACAATTCCATTGAGCATTAGTGGGATCATGGAAAGCCAAAGTTCTTTTAGCATGGCCTGCCCGTTTATTTTTAACGCATTTTCTAATGGTTGGAAATGCTTTGCTCGGCCAGCAGCTCGAATCGCCGGTTGGCAGGTGGCAAACTCCACTATGCGGTGAGAAAGTTCCTGTTCAGAGGGAACCACGGCATCGGCGAAGCGGCGTTTTAAACTTTGGGCAAATAACATGATTATTGCCGCGAATGGCGCGAGAATTGTAAGAGTTAGTCCGAGACGAGGGTCCCAAATCCACGAACCAATCAAAATAACCACAAGTGTGGCCAGATTGCTAAATAGCAAGTTGATCATATGCGCCAGTGCTTGACCAGAGCTCATAAGCCCATGGGTAACTAGTCGAGATAATTCACCTGTTCGCTCGCTGCGGAACCAGCCTAGAGGCAGCGTAGCCAGGGAGACGCCAATTTTATTGTGGCAATCTTTCATAAAGTTCAATGCAGAAGAATAACTATGCCGAGCCGCAAAGTAGCGGAATACTCCGCCAAGTAGCGCGAGTGCGGCAAGCGTTATTAACCATCCTGGAATGGATAAACCAAACTGAGGTTCGTTTGTGACTAAACATGCAGCGATTGGAATAAGCGTAAGCATTCCTAG
Organism: Corynebacterium freiburgense; assembly: GCF_030408815.1. Classification (NCBI taxonomy): domain Bacteria; kingdom Bacillati; phylum Actinomycetota; class Actinomycetes; order Mycobacteriales; family Corynebacteriaceae; genus Corynebacterium; species Corynebacterium freiburgense. Next base: position 863,271 of record NZ_CP047355.1, read on the forward strand.
GCCGTCAAAAGTCCCAGATAAAAACGCATTGGCTGCTGATTTACGTTGATGCATTACCCCCTCTGAATCCATAAACCGTTGACATTTACGGAGCAGGAAAGGATCTTCAAGTACTGAGCGGATCATGAGTGCACCTCCATAAGGTTATGAATGGCTTCAGCGGTAACTTCAACGCCTTGTAGAAAATCGGTGATTCGGCCATCACGCAAAAGAACTACTTGGTCAGCTCCAATAATGGTTTCTGGTTTATGTCCAATAACAAGAACTGTTCGTCCCTGCACCAGACGGTTGAGGGCGGCTTGAATTTCAGCCTCACAATCAGGATCCGTGGCTGCGGTGGCCTCGTCGAGGATTAATATTGGGGTATCGGCAAGCAATGCCCTAGCAATGGCAATGCGTTGTTTCTGCCCGCCGGAAAGTTCGGCATCATCGCCAACAATCGTTTCCCAACCTTTGGGCAGCGCCTCGATATCCTGCAAGATTTGGGCATTGAGAGCTGCTTCAAGGATTTGTTCATCAGTAGCATCGGGTGCGGCAAGGGTGATATTGTCCCGAATACTAATCTCTGGCAATTGTGGGTTTTGCAGTACAAAAGACACAAGGTTGTACAGCTTTTCAGTGGGCAGATCCTGAATATTCACGCCACCAATAGTGATCGAACCAGTTTTTGGATCTTGGAATCGGGCGAGCATTGTAGCCAACGTGGATTTGCCAGAGCCAGAAGGGCCAATGAGTGCAGTGATGCTCCCTGGTGGCAAGGTGAGGTGAATATCTTTGAGTACTTGATGATCACCATATGCAAATGAAACACCATTAAATTCGATAGTAGTTTCAGGAACTTCAATGTCCAGATCAGTGTTTGGTAGTTCTGGGCCATCGATAAACTCAACAATGCGGAGTGCAGAATTTCCAGCAAGCTGATATGACCAGGTCGTAGTGCCAATAATAAGAATGGTTGCGGGTAGTACCAATGAAATAAGGGTGGTTGTCATAATATCCACAGGGGAGATATACCCAGCATGTACAAGCGCAGCGCCACCAGCGATATTGACAAGTACCAGAATTGGAACGCTAATTGTTGCTTCAGAAAGGGCAGACATCCGCAGCAGAGGGGATACCCAGGCTAGATAGAACTTATGGAACTGCGATGTGGCGTTTTGATATCGTTGGTGGGATTCACCAACAGTATTAAACGCCTTAACAACTTCAATGCCGTCTGCAAATTCAACTGCAGTTGATGATACTTCGCCGAGGTAGTTGTCCATTTCTGCGGTTTTTACACCCATATCTTTCATGGAATACAACTGCACAAGTAGGTAAAGAGGCAAGGTACCAATAGCGAGTAGTCCAAGGCGCCAATCAATGTATATTGCATAACACAGCAGCGAAATAGGAACCACAACCGCAACGGTTATTTCTACCGGAGCGTGTGCGACTAATTGGTGCAGCGTCCGTGTGTCATCTTGTACAGCTTTCCGAACTCGCCCGGATGTTGTGTCACTAAACCAGGACAATGGGGCGCGAGCAACTCGATCAATAATCTGCTGGCGCAGATTTCGAACAAGAATATTATCTGCAAAGTGGGTAATGGCAAGGGCGATAAATAGTAGTGTGAGTTGCCCGATAAATGTAGCAATCAGCCACCAGATCAAATCTTGTACCGCTGCCTTGTCGGGGGCCACTCCAGCATTCTGGGCGTCGAGTAGCAGTCTGCCAAGTTCAACCAAGGCAACATATGGTGCAATAGCTAATGCTGCAGAGCACAATGCAACAAATCTGCCGATCATAAGTTGAGTTCGCACTGGTCGCAGTAGGCGTTTTAAGGCAATATCGCCATCTTTGCGTTTTTGTTTTGATTCAGCAACCACTTGGTCTAAGTTTTTATCATTCATGAGTGCATGTCCTCCTTTGGTTGAAGAATGTGCAAATAGTCGGCGCACGCTTGAACGAGCTCGGCATCATGAGTAATCACAATGATCACTGCGCCAGCATCAGCCAACGATCGGAATTGCTTGGAAATTGCTTCTAAGTGTTCGATTCCCACACCTGACGTGGGTTCATCAAATACATAAACGCGTTTTCGATGAGCCATTGCAGTGGCAATTACCAGGCGCTGTCGCTGTCCTCCCGAAAGTGAATGAGGATGGCGATCCGCCAGGGATGCTAGATCCATGTCCGCTAAGAGGGATTCGGTATCTACATGGTGGCGAATTCCCAAAGTTACTTCTGATGCAACAGTTTCTGCGAATAATTGACGCCCGACATCTTGCATCACAATATAGCTTTCGGCGACGCGTTGTTTTGCGGAAAGAACCGTACCATCAAGTGTGATTTGTGCTCCTGTGTTTCGGTCCGGTTGGGCTAGCCCGCACAAAATTCTTCCGAAAGTAGTTTTCCCAACACCGTTTGGGCCCATAAGTGCGCAAATTTTTCCTGCCGGGAAGTACAAGTGTTCAATATTTAGTACACGCGTTTCATTCACCGTGTATTGGAGATTTGATATTTCCAATCCTTCGGATCCACTTGGTTCGGCATGTGTTGGCAGTCTAGGGATACTACCAAGCTTCGGTGTTTTTAGCTCCCGAAGACCCAAACTGTGGCGAGTTTTTGTGTCTAATTGGAAAAATTCATTGCCCGTAAAAGTTTGAGCAATACGACCATCCCGGATATACAGCACTTGATCTACCATGTTCCGGAATGGGTGCAGCCTATGTTCTGCCAGCACAATGGTATGTCCGGTTTTTTTGAGTTTTGCGATGGTGCCTCGAAGCATTTCGATCCCATCATCTGAGAGATTTGATGTGGGCTCGTCAAAAAGCATGACATCGGTATTGGGCATAAGTGCGGTAGCGTAGGCAACTTGTTGAAGTTGACCTCCGGATAGTCCGTGAAGCTTGCGGTGTAGCAACGAACTAATATTTGTTTCTTCGGAAACGGTATCGATGTGCTGCTGGATTTCTTCGCCAGGAATTCCGAGATTCTCTAGGCCGAAAGCAAGTTCGGTAATTACGGTATCGGTAAAGAATTGTGTCCGCGGGTTTTGAAAAACAGTGGCGCAATGTTTACTAGATGTGTGCAATGGGTGTTCACTTGGAGTAAATCCATTGATTTCAAGCGAACCTTGAAGTTTGCCTTCGTGAAAATGCGGCGCTAAGCCATTCAATAATTTAATAACGGTACTTTTGCCGGAACCAGATGGCCCAGCCAATAGTGTTATGGTGCCAGGGGCACATGTAAACGAGAGATTTTCGACGCCGCGATGGGTAAGGTTTTGCAGCACCCCGGCGGTGTATTCGAAGGAAAGGTCGTTTGCGTGAATCATGGGAGCACTCCAAATGTTAGGAGTGTTAGTGCGATCAATATCAGTAATAAGAAGATATCGAGAGGTCCGAATTTGAGTGGTGTGATACTTGTTGGTTTAATGTCGCTACCTAAACCACGTACTAATGCTGCAGCTGCAAGTTCATCACCAGCTCGTACGACTGTGGAAATTAAGGGGACGATTACAAGTTCCCCATGTTGAAGCGGGTGAGTTAGCGTGCCGATAAATCCTGGTTGAAGCCCACGGAGTAGCATTGCTTCCCGAATTGCTTGTGCTTCCTGCGCAATTATTGGAAACATTCGCATTACAACTGCAATGGGGATTACAAGCCATTGTGGGGTATGGATTGACCGTAAAGCAGCGATGAGTTTTCCTGATTGAATAATCATGACGGTATACACACCTATACCGATGCTTACGGTAAATCTGGTAAACCAAAAAAACATAAAGCCAAGGGTTCCGGTAATACCGCCGAAGTTTTTAAGCACTAGAAAAGCGCCCAGAAATAGTGCGAAAATTAAACCAAAGATAATTGCTGCTTTTATCCTTTTAATGAATGTGAAGAGTGCAAAGGTGATTACGGCGATGGTAATGATTACGGGGAGCGGGCCATAACTTAATGCCAGGCAATTAAACCCGATCAGCGTAATCAATGCTGTTCGTGGATCGGGGCTCATGCCAGCCCTGCGCGAGTAAAGTGTTTACGGCTTACTCGAACGCCAAGCAGGCCACCGAAATATCCCAAAAGAACCACTGCAATTGCCCAAACGCCAATAACCCATGGTTGGAATAAAGCGCGCATAGCGGAGGTGTATTCGTCACCCATTGTGGTGCTTATTTCGGCAAAGTAGGCATCAGCATTCATCACAATTGGGAGCAATGGGATAATCATGATTAAGCAAACAAACGCGTATGCAATTGGGATTCGGGAAGCTAATTTCGTGCGGTCAGCACAAAGAAATAGATCGGCAATGAATCCGAATGCTGCACCCGCGAGAATGGTAAGCGCAAAATGCCCGGTAATAGTAAAAAGGATGCCGATAATTGTGTACAGCAGTGCCAGTGCGCCGATCTTTGGGGTACGAATGATATACAGCGTAATGATTATGCCGCCGAGCATTATGCCAATAAACCAGCCTACAAACATAAAAGCAGGTCCAGCAAAACCAATCATGCCGCAGGCAAATGTGACAATAAAATACAGAGCGGAAAAAATACCGACATTAATAAAGTCGCGCGGTGTGAGTTTCATACCGATCCTCGCAATCAATAGCAATGTAAAAGCAAGGCAAGCCTAACACTTAAAGCCTATAATTATTAGGAACGGGGGTGGCCCTAATTGAAATGGCTGGCAATAAGGGGGTGATTCACTGGTTGCTGCCGAAGGTATTGCCCCCAATAACACGCCAATGTAAATATGGCCCCACCAGTACATTGCTGCTGATATGCTACTTTTATGTTAAGCCTGGTCAAAGACTTGAAACGCCCTAAATTTAAGAATCGAAAGTTCGTGTATTTTTGTATTGCTGCCACACTTGTATGTAGTGGGCAAGGGGCGGCATATGCCCAAGAAAACACGGATAAGATTATTCCGGCAACCGAACAAGGTTTCCGTCTTAATTCGGAAGAATTTTCGCGGCTTTATGGTCCAGGTGTATTTACTCATACGATCCTTGGCAATACTGTCACAGGGATTATTGAAGACAATACGCGAGTAGTGTCAAACCGCTTTCGGGCTCTCCACAGTGGAAATTTGGAAGCAGTACGGCTCTACTGGCCAACGGGTACAAACTATTCCAAAGGTACGGGTGGCAAAATTAAAATCAGTATATTCCCAGATGATGGATCATCTGCGCATGTACCGAATTTGCAGGCCGAACCGCTTGCGGTGACATACTTTGAACCACACCTCGTTAATGGCAAACCACAAGCGCGTGGTCCGATAATGCCCAAACTGGTATTTGAAACTATGGAGCAGCCGCTTGTAGCTGGAGAGCTTTATCATATTTTCGCTGAAAATATTGATGCCAATCCTGCGGAAAATTTCATAAGCACGGATCATTCGCTGACGCATCGTGATAACGGCAAACCTGCTCGCTGGTTGGATACTACAGACTGGGCGACGGTTATTGGCTACCGTAAAGCTAGCGAAACTGGGATGTCATATACCTGGAAGGATGTAACAAAGGAAGGTTCTGGGGATAATCTCTTTTCACCGATAATGGAACTCACATTCGCCGATGGCCACGTGCAAGGCGTGTTCGATATGGAATCAGGCAGTGTGGTGCCGGATCGAATGAGTACAATTACCGCAACTCATGCGGTGCGAGAGCGATTCGCGCCGTCGACAAGCAAACATGCCACCGGTTTTTCTGTTGCTGCAGCGGCTTCGAAACCTGGGGAACTTGCGTGGAGTATTCGCCGCAACGACGAAATTTTGGCTGAAGGTACTATCGAACAGCCGGAGGCAAATTTCAGGACCGATGCTACGGCGAAAAACGATATTGGTTCTTACACTTGGTACGATATTCCACTTTCCGAAACAGTTACCCTCAATGCCGGTGAAACCTATGATCTGGAATTTCGTGCAGTGGGAGACAGTGAATGGTATATCGGTGACCATAGCAACGGTTCAGCCTATGATGTGGCTTGGCCAGCGGCATTTACAGAATCTCAAGCGCAACACATTCATAATGGTGAATGGATCAATGTAAATCACTGGGATCATACAAAGCCGGGCAGGGGCACAAACTGGCCGGTGGTGCTGCACTTAGCAAAATAACAACCAAATACTTGGTTGTATGAGAGGCGGCGATTAGGAATCGAAACCTACTTTAAAAAGCCCCATGAGTTTTAAGAGTAGACTGTCTTTTCCCCGTCGATCAGATCGGGCCACTGCACGGCGAATCGTATGAATAAGCGGATAGGCGATAGGCTCTGGGGGAATTGGTATGGGCAATCGCTGTGTCATTGTTAATTCGGTACGTTGTGTGGTGGAGCCTTCCAAAAGGTCCAACATAACGGAGGCGCCGAACCTGGTCGCACCTACACCTAAACCTGTATAGCCAGCGCTATAGGCAATATTGCCGCTTCGGGTTTTGCCGTGAAACGCCATGAGCTGGGTGGACATATCGATCGCCCCGCCCCATGCATGAGTAAATCGAATACCTTGAAGTGCTGGGAATGTGGTGAAGAAATGATCAGCAAGTAGAAGAAAGGTTTCGTGCCGTTGGTCTTGGGAAGGTTGTACTTTGCGGCCCCAGTGGTATACGGCGTCCCAACCGCCAAATAGGATGCGGTTATCGCTTGTTTTGCGGTAATAATGAAATTCTCGGCCAGAATCCGTAATCCCATTTCGGCGGGTCCAATCAATGGCTTGGAGTTGCTCTTGGGTTAATGGTTCTGTCATAAGGGCATAGTCATAGATAGGCACCGTAAAAAGCCGTAACCTACGCAATAGTGATGGGAAAACATTTGTTGCCAATGCAACCCGTTGTGCCGTGACTGTGCCTTCTGGGGTGTGTGCCGTTATTGGTTTGCTCGTGCGCGTCAATTGTGCCAGCCAGGAAGAGTTTGAAAGCTCAGTAACCTCCGTATTTTCAAAAATTTGTACGCCTAGATCCTCGGCTGCTTGAGCAAGGCCCCATGCTAGTTTTGCGGGATGTACATAGGCGTATCCCTTATGGTGTGTTACCCCAGCACGGTACACGGGTGATGCGCCATAGCCGTGTGGTTTTGTCATATCCAGCACATGTGCGTCTGCGGATTGATCTGCGGATGCACGGAGTTCATGTTCTTGATGGGGTTCTGTTGCCACTACCATAATTCCGCCGGTTTCCCATTCCGCATCAATATTATAGCGTTCAATTGTTGCCGCTATTTCGGCGAAATTTTGATCTGCTAGTTTGTGTATTATTGGCAATTCATCTGGGTAGTGGAGTTCGCCATTCTCATCTCCATGGGTCAAACTAGATTCACAAAAACCACCATTGCGGCCACTCGCCGCCCATGCTATTCGTTGTTGTTCAAGCAGAATAATATTCCATTCTGGGTGCCGTTCTTTTGCAATAAGTGCGGTCCATAGCCCGCAGAAGCCACCACCGATAATAAGGAGGTCTGCCATAAGGTCGTGTTGCAATGCTGGTCTCGGTTCGGGCCGATCAGGAGTGTCCAGCCAGAAGGGCGTGGAACTTGCTTGAGCAAGTGATTCATTGAGCATTGCCTGGTCATGGCGTATTGAATGGCCGTAAGTAGGGGTCGGCATGGGTTATTCTCCTTTAGTGTTGTGTTTATCATGGCAATGTGGGGATCATTGCGTCAATACTGAAATATTTTTTAATAAGAAATAAGAATTTGCCTTTAGTGAATCCTGGAAACCTATATACATTCTAAAATTTTGGCAGTCCGCAATATTTTTATGGCATAAGCCTAGCCAAGTGTTCAAGGTCTTCTATAGGGTGGGCGAAAAGGAGCGGACCAATGAATATACAAAATCCCAAAAATATTATTCCGACACATACGCAACTTTATATCCAGGGGGAATATTGTGATGCTACCGATGGGCTCACCACCAATGTTGTAAGCCCAGTCACCGGGGAAGTGATCGCTGCAGTAGCGCAACCGGGAATGCCGGATCTTCATCGCGCGATTGAAAGTGCCCGTAGTGCGCAACGCGCTTGGCGCGATATTGGTGTATGGCAACGGGCGGAGATTTTGCATAGGATTGGCGACTCGATTTCGCAGCGCCGTGATGAGCTTTCCTATCTTCTTACATTGGAGCAAGGGAAACCAATTACGGAGTCCTATGCGGATATTGATGAAACCGCTCAATTGTTCCATTTGCATGCGGAGGATGCGGTGCGTCTGCATGGGGAAACGTTGCCGTCAAATGATCCAAAGAAGCGCATGTGGACCTTCCACCAAGCCGTTGGTACATGGGCAATTATTATTCCGTGGAATTTCCCAGTACTAATGTTTTCGGAATTTGCTGCACCAGGGTTAGCTACGGGGAATGCATTGGTAGTGAAGCCCCCTACGCATACCGCTCTCACATTGCTCGCTATGGTTGATGTGCTTGCGCAGGCGGGACTTCCGCCAGGGTTAGTCAATATTCTTCCTGGTGATGGTGAGTTTGGTAGCAAGTTGGTGTCCCATCCGGGAATTGATGCAATTGGTTTTATTGGTTCTTCGGCTACCGCCGAGCAAATCATTCGGACTGCTGGCCTAAAACGCTCGGTTATTGAGGCGTCCGGCAATGGCCCAGTGGTCGTTCTCGACGACGCAGACCTCGACGCTGCTGCAAAGGCTGCGGTGCAAGGGGCTTACTATAATGCTGGCCAGGTCTGCTGTGCGACTGGTCGGGTATTGGTACATCGGGCGGTCCATAAAGATTTTGTGGCTGCAATAAAAAAGGCGTCCCAAGAAGCGATATTAGGTGATCCGTTCGATACCGCAACTACATTGGGCCCGATGAATAATCAACGGACCGCGAATAAGGTTGATGCGCATCTTTATGAGGCTCGTGAACGTGGGTTTGATTTTATTGTTGGTGGTGGGCGGAGCACATATTTCCCAACTGATCTCTATTACGAGTTCACCGTAGTGGATAATGTTGCGGAAGATAGCTTGCTCAGTACGGATGAAACTTTTGGCCCAGTGGTGCCGATTATCGTTGGCCAAGATGATGACGATCTTTTACGGCTCGCAAACCAAGACGCACTCGGCTTACAGGGTGCGGTATTTACTAAGGATATGGCGCGTGCATATCGATTTGTAGAGAATATCCGTACGGGCCAAGTAATCGTAAATGATTCCAATGGATTTTGGGATATTAATATGCCGTTCGGTGGCGTTGGAGGCACTCGCACAGGGTGGGGACGTATTGGTGGTAAACATACCCTCCTTGATATGACTGACCTGCGGACGGGCGTGATTCACCTGGGGTGACCTACACTGTGCGGTTATGGGTAAAAAGAAGTCACGGCCATCTCCTGTTCCTGCACCGCGCTTGCCCGGCATTGTCGATGCGCACACACATTTGGCATCTTGCGGGGCGCGAACTCCCGATGAAGTAGAAGCTATTGTCGAACGCGCGGTGGCCGCGGGCGTCGAAAAGCTCTGCACTGTAGGTGATGGGCTTGCTGAGGCTGAACTCGCCTTAGCGGCCGCCCAGTCAAATGAACGCGTGTTTGCTGCGTGCGCGATTCATCCAACTCGGGCCAATGAGCTTGATGACGCCGCGCGCGCCCGCCTTACAGCAATGGCTGCGGACCCAGCATGCGTGGCAATTGGTGAGACTGGGCTTGATACATACTGGATCGGTAAATCAGATACTTGTGCACCACTGGATGTGCAAGAAGAGGCACTGCGCTGGCATATTGACCTGGCGGTGGCTAGCGGGAAAGCCCTGATGATTCATAATCGGGAGGCAGATAATGAGCTCTTGCGGGTACTTGCGGATGCACCGACTCCTCGTACCACAATCTTGCACTGTTTTTCTTCGCCGCTGGCAGTAGCGGAGGAAGCGATAGCACGTGGATATATTTTGTCCTTTGCAGGCAATGTAACATTCCGGCGTAATGAAGAGTTGCGTGAAATTGCTCGAAAAACGCCTGCTGGTCAGCTATTAATTGAAACAGATGCGCCTTATATGACGCCTGAACCATTTCGGGGTGGGCGCAATGAACCAGCCATTGTGGGGCACACTGCCTATTGTTTAGCTGAGATTCGCGGCCAGCAGCCCACGGAATTTGCCGAAGAACTTATGCAAACTTTTGATAAAGTTTATGGTATTGTTAATCCTGTCTAAGGTTTTGAGTGGGTGGGGCGCCCACAATAAGGGGCATTTTTATATTGTGTGTAGCTTTTTCGATACACACTTTAGGGTGTGACCGACGCCACGAAAAACTGCAACTTCTGTTAACGGTTGTCAATTTCTGTGACGCATGATTCGAACAGTTTGCAATTTACCTCGACAACAATGGAAAGTTATCGTACTGTGACTTTTATTGGACTTTTTGATTGACACACCTAGACCTAAGGTAAATTCGTGAAAACCTCTCAACAGTCGGCTTTGCACCGCATTAATTCGGCACACTCGGTACCGCTTCGTGTCGCCACTGGCGGTATGCTCGCTACCCTTCTGGTGAGTGGCGGGTTGGCCGTCATCGAAAAGAAGGACGTTAACGTTGATGTCAATGGGGAAAGCATTGCGCTTGCCACCATGTCAGAAACTGTTGGCGAGGCATTACAACGGGCGGGCGTGGAGTATGACTCCAAAGATCGCATTGACCCAAAACCTGATGAAAAACTCCGCGATGGTGCGACCATTGTGGTCCGTACCGCCAAGCCTGTTGCTGTCACTATTGATGGCCAAACCAAAAACATCACTTCCACCGCACTTACCGTTGATGAACTTGTGCGGGAAATCGGCGATGTTACCGATGCTGACCTACTCACCTTTGATCGGCAAAAAAAGATCCCTACGGAAGGTTTGAAGCTTGGCGTAACTAAGCCGAAGATCATTACCGTTACCGATGGTGAGGGTGCTACAACCTACACCAATATCGCTGCCAATACCGTTTCTGATGTGCTGAAGCGTCGTGGGGTAGACCTAGGTAAGGACGACGTCGTTACGCCCGCCCTTGACACCCCAGTTACCGTTGGCATGGACATTCGCGTTGACCGTGTTCATATTGAACGCGTCACCGAAAAAGTCGCATTTGAAGCGCCAGCAACCTATATTGATGACGCAAACACCTTCCAAGGTGAAGAAAAACTTATTACCGCCGCTACTGTTGGTGAAAAAGAAGTCACCCGTGATTTACGCTTTGTCAATGGTCAGCGCGTCGCCGATGACATTGTGGAAGAAAAGGAATTGGCGCCTTCCACACCAGCAACCATTAAACGAGGCACCAAACCAAAGCCATCCGCACCAAGTGTCTCTGGTGGCTCCGTTTGGGATGCGCTCGCCCAATGTGAGGCGGGTGGCAATTGGCACATTAATACCGGCAACGGTTTCTCCGGTGGCCTACAATTCACTCCAAGCTCATGGCTTGCCGCAGGTGGCGGACAGTATGCACCAATGGCTTACCAAGCAAGCCGCGAAGAACAAATTGCAGTTGCGGAAAAACTTCAGCAAATGCAAGGTTGGGGTGCCTGGCCTGCTTGTACCTCAAAGCTTGGTTTGCGTTAACTTTTCCTAGGCTGTCTGCGGTAGATTCATATGCACTATGCACAATGAGGACGCGCAGGCAGCACTGCTGGGACCCGTAGAAATCCGCCAGTTGGCGGAAAAACTTGACGTTACCCCTACTAAAAAACTTGGCCAAAACTTTGTCCATGATCCAAATACCGTGCGGCGAATCGTTGCCGCTGCGGAAATTGGTGCGCAAGACCATGTTATTGAAGTAGGGCCAGGGTTAGGCTCCCTTACACTCGCGCTGTTGGACACGGCAGCGAGTGTCACCGTTGTGGAAATCGACCCACGGCTAGCAGCGGAACTGCCGCACACCATTGCTTGGCGGGCACCGATGCATACCGACAAACTTCGGGTGATAGTGCGCGACGCGTTAGAGATCCACCAAAGTGATCTTAGGACTCAACCAACGGCGCTTGTAGCGAACCTGCCATATAATGTTTCGGTGCCGGTACTGCTGCATATGCTTGCCGAATTCCCTTCTATTCGCCGAGTCTTAGTTATGGTCCAAGCTGAAGTGGCTGATCGTCTTGCTGCAAAACCTGGATCAAAAATTTACGGTGTTCCGAGTGTCAAGGCAGCATTCTACGGTTCCGTACGGCGTGCCGGCGCCATAGGCAAAAATGTGTTCTGGCCAGCACCAAAGATTGAATCAGGTTTAGTGGCCATTGATCGCACTGACCCGTATCCCGTCGCATTACGCCCAGCTGTATTTACACTTATCGACGCCGCGTTCGCCCAGCGCCGAAAAACCCTCCGTGCTGCGCTCACAGGAGTGTTTGGTTCGGCGGCAGCAGCGGAGACCGCATTACAAGCGGCCAATATTGATCCTCAACTCCGCGGAGAAAAACTTGATATTGCAGATTTTGTTCGGCTTGCCGAAATTTTAAGGGAGCACACTCATGCCTGAGTTTCTCGAAAACGTAGTTGCTACGGCTCATGGGAAAGTGAATCTATACCTCCAGGTTGGTGATCTCCGGCCGGATGGGTACCACGATCTCACAACGATCTATGAGTCACTTTCACTTTCGGATGAGCTTTCATTAACCGCCGTAGGTGCTGGTGGGGGAGTACGAGGTCTTTCCGTCCAGGGCCCTCGAACCGTTCCCACCGACCAAACAAATCTTGCTTGGAAGGCTGTGGAATTACTGGTAGCGGCATATCGGGACCGAGGATTTACGGAATTCCCAGAAGTAGAAATCTCGATTCGAAAAGGCATTCCTGTTGCTGGTGGTATGGCGGGTGGTTCTGCGGATGCGGCAGCAGCTCTATGCGCTATGGAGCGTATGCTTGCCCCGGCCTATGGGGCAATTGGCCGGAATGAAATGCTTAGCCTTGCCGCCACACTGGGTTCAGATGTGCCATTTGCATTGGTTGGCGGTGTGCAATTGGGTACTGGTCGTGGGGAACAACTCACCTCAGTAATGCATCGCGGGACGCATCATTGGGTGCTAGCAATGAACTCGAAAGGGCTTTCAACTCCAACGGTATTTCAAAAACTTGATCAATTGCGTCAAGAACGCACAATGCCTCGTATTGGTCACGACCATGAATTACCGATCGGTCCAATAACCGCCGATCCGCAGCGCTTGGCACAAGCCCTAGCAAATGATTTACAACCAGCTGCATTAAGCTTATTGCCGGAATTGCGGCGAACCTTAGCCGCCGGAAAAGCCGCTGGTGCACTTGCAGGAATCGTGTCTGGTTCGGGGCCAACATGCGCATTTATATGCGCAGATATGGAACACGCACACCAGGTGGCTGACGCACTTATCGATGATGGGGTAGCTTCGGCTGTTACCACCGCTACAGGGCCAGCCGATGGCGTAGTTATACAAGGACAAACATGGCAAACTTGGTCAACTTAGAAAATGTTTCAAAGTCATTTGGTTTAAAAACACTCCTAGCAAACGTAAGTTTGGGTGTACAGACAGGTGACCGTATTGGCGTTGTTGGTTTAAATGGTGGCGGAAAATCAACCCTATTAAAGGTGCTGGCAGGCATTGAAACACCAGATGAGGGCAGGGTTTCACATGTGAATGGCCTTCGAATGGCAATGATCACACAATCCGCGGACCTAGACCCAGAAGCCACCGTCGCCGGTATTGTGCTTGGCCCGCTGGGCGTCGAAACCTACCAATGGGCATCAAATCCAAATATCCGCGAAGTGCTTTACGGCCTCGGCATAATCGACCTTGGGCTTGACACACGTGTAGGCGAACTCTCCGGCGGAGAACGACGCCGCGCCAACCTCGCCGCCGCATTAGTCCAGGAACTGGATATTCTAATCCTCGATGAACCAACAAACCACCTTGATATCGAAGGTGTACAGTGGCTTGCTGATTACCTTGTCGCACAAAAAGCCGCACTCATTGTGGTAACTCACGACCGTTGGTTCCTTGACACCGTGGCAACCCGGACCTGGGAAGTCCACGACGGCCAAGTAGACACCTATGAAGGCGGCTATAACGACTGGACCTTCGCCCGCGCCGAACGCGCCCGCCAAGCCGATGCCATGGAACAACGCCGCCAAAACCTAGCGCGCAAAGAACTCGCCTGGTTACGGCGCGGGGCACCTGCCCGCACTTCGAAACCCCGCTATCGCATCGAAGCCGCTGAAGCACTCATTGCAAATGTTCCGGCACCTCGCGATACCGTAGAACTCATGGCGTTTTCCAAACGTCGCCAAGGCAAACTTGTTATCGAACTCGAAGACGCCTCGATGCAAACCCCAGATGGCCGAGACCTCCTCCACAACACCACCTGGCGCCTCGCACCCGGCGAACGAATCGGCCTTGTTGGAGTCAATGGTTCCGGCAAAACCACCCTCCTGAAAACCCTCGCCGGCGAACACCCCCTCACCGCTGGCCGCCGGATTCAAGGCAAAACTGTAGCGCTCGGTTGGCTCCGCCAAGAACTCGACGACCTCGATCCCACAATGCGCCTCCTTGACGCCGTGGAATCCGTTGCCAACTACGTTCACTTTGGCAAAAAAGAACTCACGGCATCCCAACTTGCCGAACGCCTTGGATTTAGCGCAAAACGCCAACGGACCCCAATCCGAGACCTTTCCGGAGGTGAACGCCGACGCCTCCAACTCACCCGAGTCCTTATGGCCGAACCCAATGTCCTGCTCCTGGACGAACCTACCAATGACCTGGATATAGATACCCTTCAAGAACTTGAATCCCTCCTAGATAACTGGCCAGGCACACTTGTAGTTATCTCGCACGACCGTTACCTCATCGAACGAATCTGCGACTCCACGTGGGCGTTGTTCGGCGACGGCAAACTCACCAACCTTCCCGGCGGCATTGACGAATACCTCCAACGCCGCAAAACCATGCCAAAAGAAACCCGCCCGCTCAATGCCAGCAAGTCTGGTGTTCCTGGCGGCTCGGCTGTGGGCGGCTCGACTGTGGGCGGCTCGGCTGTGGGCGGCTCGACTGTGGGCGGCTCGACTGTGGGCGGCTCGACTGTGGGCGGCGGGTTGGGTAACTCGGGTAGCACGGCTGAGTTTGGGACAGGTAGTACGGCGGGCCGGAGCTCTGGTAACGCAGCGGGCCGGAGCTCTGGTAACGCAGCGGGCCCGGATGCGGCAACGAGGCGCCGGTTGGAAAAAGAAATGAAAGCACTTGAACGGAAAATGGAGAAACTCCGAGACCAGCTTGCCGATATTGATCAGCGCATGGCAGCATCTGCAACCGACATTCAAGCACTCACTGAGCTCAGCACAGAAAGCTCACTGATTAGGGAAGATATAGAAGCCTATGAACTTCAATGGATGGAACTCGGCGAACAGCTCGAAGGTTAAGCGAATGCAATGTAACTTTAACTAGAGGAGCAGTCAATCCTTGCCTTAAAGTTGTAGCTTTTGTGCTTACGTTGAGTGCTTGTGGCTGGGGGGCTTATATTGGATGCCTGTGCTGGGGGCAGACTGCGTGAATTTGTCCTCGGGGGGGGAGGTTGGTTTCTTTTTCTATGGTGTTTTGGGGTACGGGAGGGCTGGTGATGGTTTAGAAGAGCTTGGGGCGGGGTTGGGCTGGCTTGA
The DNA here is from genome assembly GCF_030408815.1 of Corynebacterium freiburgense. NCBI lineage: Bacteria > Bacillati > Actinomycetota > Actinomycetes > Mycobacteriales > Corynebacteriaceae > Corynebacterium > Corynebacterium freiburgense. The sequence goes on from NZ_CP047355.1 coordinate 878,841, forward strand.
GGAAGGCCTAGACGGGCCCGGGAAAGGCAGATTTGTGTTGTGGGCTCCTGGTCTTGGGGTGTGACCTGGGGAAATGTTGTGGTGGGTTGTGGGTGATGTGAAATCTGCCTGTTTTCCGGGTGGGTCGGCAGAAAATCCAGGGCTTCCCGGGGGTTTGAGCTGGTTTCCGGGGTGAGTTGGCTGGTTTCCCGAGCCTTCGAGCCGCTTTCCCGAGTGTTTAATAGGCGCACCTTATCAAACTAGTGATGTTTTCATCCCTACTGTCGCAGATTCCATAAAAACAGCCGAAAAAATGGAATCTGTGACAGCAACCAACATTGCACACAATCGTTGACCTGGGGTTTGTCGCAGATTCCATAAAAACAGCCGAAAAAATGGAATCTGTGACAGGTTCCCTACCTATCGTGTCACAAATTCCATAAAATCCGCCGAAAAAATGGAATCTGTGACAACACGCCCAACCAGCGCCCGAAAAGACCGGTCAGCGCCCAATACGACTCTAAACACCGGATCGGCCACAACATAAATCTGCCTTTCCCAGCTTTCCCATCCCAGCTCTCCCGTCCCAGCTTTCCCATCCCAGCTTTCCGCCCCACAGAGTTCCAGCATTCGGGCACTTGTCCGCGCCTCCTTGCATCAAAGTTGGCTTGGGCAGTGGTTTGGGGGTGGTTGAATCGCCAACAAACTACACCTGGAGATTCTGTTATCTGATTGTTATTTTGCTAAATATTGGCCGATCTTTCAGATCTGTGAATTGTATTATTTTAGTGATCGCCAATTTCGTGCCCTTGCTTTGATTCCGTTGGGTGCGGCTATAAATCCCATGGCAGCTTTCGTGCATCAGATCGATTTCTTATCGCAGTAAAGCCGCTGGTCCTTCTCTGATTTGCGTACGCAAAAAGAAACGACATGTGCACAACATATGCTATCGAACGTTGCTTCGTATAATGGTGCCTACCACGCTTATAGCTGTAGAACGTGGAGTTTGCACATCTGGCAGTTTCTTCAATCGCGCGCCCGCACACACCTCAATTTCGTCGTAGAAATCCTGTGGCCTGCACTTTTTCGGGTGGTAGATCGTGGGTATGCTTTGATAGGCTTCCGGCGACAATACTTTAGACCCAACTTAAAACCTGTAAAGGTCCTATATAGGGACCGGACCTATTGGAAAGATATTGATGAACCTCACCTTTGGGGAGGAATAGAATGCCTCAAACATTGCAAAAGTCTTACCCTAGTGATTCATTTGATGTGCTTGCTTTGGCCTCACCAAGCATTGATGCGTTTGCTGCATATGACGCGATGCATGATGCATTGTCAACACTTAAGGCAGCGTATTTGCGTAGGATCTTGTATGTTGATCACCGAGATACGGAATTACAGTACGAGGTTCGGATAGCGCAATTGGAACAGATTCACCGCGATATTGATGTAACTGATGTAGAAGGGCTTCTTCGGGTGGCTAGGAATGCCACTGAGGAATTAGCGTCGATCGGGGGACTTGGCGGTGGCGAAACCCGCTAACAAATTGACTGCTGCCGATTTTCCAGTGTGTGATTCGGATATTGTTCGCATTGGTGATCGGTTAGTGCAGCATTTTGTGTATAACCAGCCGCGTATGTCTCGGCCGAGTGCAATGTTTATTGGTGGCCAACCGGGTTCTGGGAAAAGTATGTTGGTGGAGCATTATCGGCGGGCATTGGGCGGGGCCGTGGTCGTTGATTCGGATATTCTGCGCCAGCTACATCCTGCGGTTTTAGAGATTTCGAAGGTGGCACCGTTGCGGTTTGATGTATTGAGCAATGGTCCAGTCGGTGCTTGGTGCAATACGATTATTGAGCATGCTCGGCAACATCGCTGCAATGTCATAATTGAGAACACGTTTGCAAATCCCCAGGCAGTGCTACATGAGGCGCGCACATTTGTGGATGCTGGCTATATGGTTGGTTTTTTGTGTCTTGCGGTGCCGTCGAGTGTGTCGCGATTGGGGATAGTGAATAGGTTTCGCCAGGCTTCACGTGCCGGGGGTTCTTTACCGCGTTGGACTACGGAAGCTGCACATACTGCTGCGTTATTGGGGCTCGCTGCGACCATTGAGGAGTTTATTTCCTCGCGTATTGGCTCAGTTGTAGTGACGGATCGACAATTAGCGCATCGATACCGGATTACCCGTCAGGACCGGGTGGTGGATACATTGGAGGAAGTGCGGGATACATTTTTTGCAGATATTACGTCGGTGGAGCAGTGGGGGGATAGCTATGGTGCGTGTGTATCGTTCCTGCTTGATAGTGGTTTTGTGACTGCTTATACATCACGTTTGCTGTATAATTTGGCGTGGGATGCGGAGGCGCTTCGGCCGGTTGGGTTGCAGCTTCCAGCGCGGCATCAGGAGTTTCGTAAGCGGATTAGTGACGCATTAATCGAGGGGTGAAGTTTCGGTAGGCTGTGTCGCATGATTCTGATTAATGTGAAATTTCACGTTCGCCCTGAATTTGTGGAGACTTTTCCGCAACAGGTAGCGGCGTTTACTGAGGCTACACGTGCAGAGCCGGGCTGTTTGTTTTTTGATTGGTATCGCTCGGTGGATGAAGACAATGTATTTGTGCTCGTTGAGGGTTTCCTTGACGACGCCGCGGAGGCCCATGTTGGTTCGGAGCACTTTCAGCAGGCCTGTGTGGATATGCCGAAATTACTTGAAAAAACACCGACGATTATTAATACATTGATTCCTGGGAAGACGCATTGGGATCAAATGGCTGAGTTTCGTGTCGAGTAGTCATCATGGGGTAGTAGGCTGTTGAGCATGGGTAAAAAGGACTCAAAAAAGCTGCCAAAACTTTCAAAAGTTGCCTATGAAGAAGAGCTCAAGCGTCTTCAGGCAGAACTAGTTGATATGCAACAGTGGGTTGTGGAAACTGGTGCGCGGATCGTCATTATTATGGAGGGCCGTGATGCCGCTGGTAAAGGTTCTGCAATTAAGCGAATTACCCAATACTTAAATCCAAGGACGTGTCGTATTGAGGCATTGCCAGCGCCTACTTCGAGGGAACGCGGACAGTGGTATTTCCAGCGTTATGTGGAGAAATTGCCTACTGCTGGGGAGATCGTGATTTTTGATCGCTCGTGGTATAACCGTGCTGGTGTGGAACGTGTGATGGGTTTTTGTACATCTCAGGAATATCGCAGGTTCTTGCATCAGGCCCCTATTTTTGAGCGGCTTTTGGTAGAAGATGGCATTTTGCTGCGAAAGTATTGGTTCTCTGTATCGGATGAAGAGCAGGTTCGGCGTTTTAATTCTCGGTTGGAGGATCCATTGCGGCGCTGGAAGCTTTCTCCTATGGATTTGCAGTCGATTACTCGGTGGGAGGATTACTCCCGGGCGAAGGATGAGATGTTTATCCACACTGATATTCCATCATCACCGTGGTACACGGTGGAATCTGAGGATAAGAAGCGTTCACGTATTAATGTGATTAGTCATCTTTTGTCCACAATTCCATATGAAAAGATTGATCGGCCGTTGCCGGAGATTCCGCAACGTCCGAAGTCAAGCCATGATTATGAGCGCCCACCTCGTTCGGATTTCCGGTATGTTCCGGATGTTGCTGAACATCTTGTGGCTACCAAAAAGAAGTCTAAAAAATCCAAAAAGAAGTAAGTAGTTTTGTTCGCCTATCCCCTGGTAAAAGGGGTAGGCGAACATAGTTGTGATGTACATTCGGTAGCGGGCTTGGTTGTGTTGTGGGACACTAGGCCCATGAGTAGTCGACCAACTGAAAACCTAGTCAATGCTTTTGTTCGTAATTCTACGGGGATGTTAGAACTGAATCGTCCGCGTGCATTGAATTCTCTAAACCCGGAAATGGTGGACACTATCACGGTGGCGTTGGACCGCTGGATCGATGATGAGTCTGTGCACCGTGTGGTTGTGTATTCAGCTTCTGATCGGGCATTTTGTGCGGGTGGGGATGTGCGAACCGTACGCGATGAAGATATTGCTGGAGAACACGATGCCGGAGATCAGTTCTTCAATGCCGAATATGAGATGAATAATGATATTGCGAATTTTCCAAAGCCATATATTGCGGTAATTGATGGTGTTGCAATGGGTGGCGGACTTGGCATTTCACTGCATGGTTCGCATCGGGTGGTAACCGAAAAGGCGTACGCAGCGATGCCGGAGATGGTTATAGGTTTTATTCCTGATGTTGGGGTTAGTTGGATGATGCAACGGATGGTTGGCACATTAGGCAGACCAAGCCCAGCATTGGCTACGTTCCTTGGGGTTACGGGGTGGCGGCTTAGCCCGGCAGATATGATCTGGTCGGGCATGGCTACGGATTATATTCACAGTTCGGATGTGCAGGATTTTATTGCCATGGTGGTGGCCGAATCTTTGGACGAAGCCCTGGAGCGGTACGCACGGGACGTCGATACGGAATCCGAGTTGGCGCAATATATCGATGAGATCGAGCAATGTTTCGGATTTGAAACCTGGGCAGAAATCGAACAGGCGCTTGCCCAGTGTGAGAATCGTGAATTTGTGGCTATGGTGGAGCAATTGGTGAGCGCGGCGAACCCGGCGTCGATAGTGGCAGCGGTGGAGCTTTTTGCGGCCAATCGTTATGCGGAAACTGTGCGAAAGGGCCTTGATAATGAGTTTACTATTGGCTCGGCACTGCGCAGGGAACCGAATTTCGCGGAGGGAGTGCGCGCGGTTTTGATTGATAAGGACCGTAATCCGACGTTTACCCCGGCGACTATTGCGGAGGTCGACGCCCAGCACTACCGCACGCTGCTTGGAAGGTAATGGTTACACGCGGCAGGGTTCTTGAGTGGAGTCCTGTCGCGTTTTTGCTTGGATCTTAAGCCATACCGTAAAGCCCCAAATCACAAATGCGCCGTACACAATGTACAGTACCGCGGAGGGGTAGTAGCCAGCCGAAAGTAAGAGCGGAACGCCAACAATATCTACGCCGATCCATACCAACCAAAATTCCGTCCAGCCGCGCGCCATGCCATAGGTCGCCAGGATGGAACCAGTGAAAATCCAGGCATCTGCAAGCGGTCCCCAAGAACCGAGGGAAGCGAAAACCCAAGCGAAAAACGCGGTGCCTGCGAGTGCAAATACCAGCATTCCCACGCGCTCGCGAGTGGTTGCCCAATGGGGTTGTACTGCGGCAATATCCTCGTGCGGTTCGGAAATAATAGACCGTGAAGGATTGGTATCTTTACATTCCTGAATGCCGCGTTGTTTTGCAGCCGCCCATGTTATCCAGCCATAGAGGCTTACTAGGAGGAACATTACTTGCCGGCCGGCTTGCCCATATAAATCCAAATCCTGAGGAGTATGGAACACACCGCCGAGAAATACGGTAAATAGTAAAAGATTTCCAAGAATACCTACTGGCCAAGCCCAAACTACTCGCTTCATACCTCCAATAGCAGAAGCAAGACCAAATAGGTTGCCAATAATCTCACGCCAAAGAATTGGGACGCCGCCAATAACCAAGGTGGCATCTAGTAACTGAGTAAAAGGATTCACAAGGAATCTCCTTGATAAAAAGAAGAAACGGGACACACATGAATCCTCGGGGCTTTGAAACGCAGGCATAATGCTCTATACCTACAGCTCTCTTTCATCCGGACTGTTACCGTCGGCTGTGGGATCTCACCACAATCTGCTGACCCACCTTTTGCAGGTGGCGCTCGCGGGCTCGCCAAAAATGGCACTACCGCCGGTGGGGAATTACACCCCGCCCTGAGAACGTAGGCAATAGTTTAGTACCGGCTCCACTCCACTTCACCATCAGGGGTGTGGAAAATGACCTTAAAGTCATTTGTGGTCTGATGAATTGCTCGTGCTGTGGCATATGCGGTGGCACAACGGGTGCGATCCAATGCTGGGTCAATCTTGGTTCGCAAAATACCTTCAACGCTCTTTTGCGTAGCAGGCGGTAGGTCCAATGTGGCATCGCGCACCAGCACCATGGCCCAACGATCTGTCCCAAAGGGCACCACAATATGGGTCCAGAAACCTAAGATCGGTTTGGCAACCTCAGGAAGATTAAGCTGCCAAGCAGATTCAATTGGCAGGGTAGGTTGCACAAGAGCTGGAATCCCATGTTGGGCCCCGAAATTTCGTAGGCGCTGACCAGCCGCTAGATCCGAAAGGGAAGGATCAGCCCATGCCCAAGTCCACTGCGTATCTGTAATTACCGCAATTGGTTGTGCACTCATTACCATTTGCGGGACATTTGTGGCGTGTAGCAGCGCTGTTGACCGATCTGGTTGGAGTTGTCCCTGACAATTTGGGAGCAGCGAATCGGCGCGGAATTGATATTCAGCGGAAAGGAAAATGGCATCTGCGCGAACATCGTCGATACTGATATCTGAAACAATATCTATAAGTTGTCCATTGCGGATAATAAGTTTTTCACCAGCGATTTCTGCATCCCATTCTGTAATTGCAATAGGCAATTCCCGCATGGCGGCAAAGCCAGTAAGCGCTCGCTGAATATCAATATCGGGAGTAAGCCGCGGTATTGCGCTTCGAATACATACTTGAGGCTCTAAAAGCGGAAGTTCCGCCATGACAATAAGGATATCGGTGGTGCCATCAGCGCGGGGCGCGCGAACCAATGGGGCATTATCATGAAGCGTGCGGGCAGCTTGCTCAAGCTCTATTGAACCAGCGAGCTCACCGCTAAATTCCGGAATATTAAATTCCGCGCCAAAGGCTTCTGCTATTGGATCATCCCAGGTCCACGTGCCATCGCGGACAGAAGCGATCTTTTTTGCCGGTAGCGTAAGGTCTTTCCCAGCACCAAAATACCGCACCCTATGTGTGGCGCCAGCAACCCCTGTAGCCGCACCGTCAGCGTCGAAATCGGCGCTACGTCGGGCACCAATCAATTGGGCGTATGCATTATCGACGCCCGCTTGTGCGATAAGACCATCATGGGCGACTTCTTTAACGTTTGTTGGGTTCGAATGTTGCACAAATACCTATGGTACCCGTAATGGAAATGAAAATGACGCAACCTACTATAAATAATTCTTCGCGTTGCCTTATCGCTTCACTATTAATCATTGCGTTGCTGTTCAGCGTTCGGACTTGTTTACATCTGCAAATCTTGCATTGCAGGCAGATATCTGGGCACACTTAGAAACCACCGTTTTGGGCAGGTAAAACCCTAGGGCAGCGATTTTCATGCAATCCTATGGCGTAGTATCTGCAAGATTGCGGTCGCCTCTAAAAACTATATGGTTTATTTTTACCGGGAATAATCTTTGTGTATCCACAGTATTTGCGCATGCATGAACCATGGGGAATTTTCAAATCAAATACCGCATATGCCGATTGCATTTTGTTTGCTACGTTAATCCCACCAAAAATACCAAGTGTCAGAATCTTCCACTAAGGCTTGTAGTAGTTCGATAGTATGCGCTCCCTGAGCCACCATATCCGGGCACACAGTGTAGATTTCTTCCGCTATTTCCCGCGCTTGCTGTGCAGTTTTTGGCGGGTGCGTAATCATGAGCTCAAATTTATCCGCTCCTATAGTGACAAGGACTGCACCATAGCGGTCTTCCCAACTGCGTAAACATCCAGAAATATCATTTCCAAACAGATTTTGGTTTACCGAGCCCAGCCAACCTATAACGGCGGGGACATCAGCTGGTCGACGAACTGGAACCAGTAATAGCGCTTCTGGTGGGATAAGTCCGGGGCACAAGAGTACTTCCGGTGGGGATTTTTCCGGCCTGGCTCGAAAAAGACCTTGGAACGGGGGAGGAGATGGGGCGAATGGCTGTACCGGAGGACGAGTAGTCAACCAAGGGTCGTCTGGCTCATTTGTGCATACTGGCCATAGACCGGTGGTATGAAAATCCTGCAAGAATTTTACATATAGCTCGGCGAGATTTCCTTGAGTAATAAGTGCCCCAATAGGCATATTCGCATCGGAGCTAATAAGTCGGTGGGGTAAGCCCCAAGTGGTGAGTATTCCCAGGTTGCCTGGTGCTTTTGCGGTAATTTTGGTGTGTGCATTGAACATGCCACAAAAATAGCAAAGCACCCTTGGACTGGTCACGGGTTATGGAACAAAAACCAATGGTTCAATAAGGTGCCAGGCGACAAAAATCATCACTAATGCGGTGGCGCTTTCCAAGATTTGCCAAGCTCGTTTGGACTGGAATAACGGTGTGAGCGCGGCACCTGCAAATGCAAGACCAGAAAACCACGCGGCACTGGCAGCAATTGCTCCAAGGTAGTACCACCACTGACCCGGATAACCGAAAGCGCTTGCGAGGGTGGAAATAAGAACAAGATCGATATACATTTGCGCGTTCAGCAATGTTATTCCAAGAATTTCTCGGGTAACTTTCTGCCGGGTTTTTATTTGCCCATTGCGTACTTGCGAAAACACTGCAGGGTTGCGTGCTTTTTGGATTGATTGCCAAGCAAGGAGACAGAGATATGCGGCACCTAAAACTCGGAGTGCACTAAGTAGCCAGGGGATTTGGTGGATTAGCAAACCGATACCAGCAATGCCTGCCGCAATAAACAGGACGTCGATAAGAATGCACCAAAATGCGGCAGTTATTGCGTATTGACGCAAAATCCCTTGGCGCAAAACATAGGTTGATTGTGCCCCAATTGTTGCAATAAGAACAAAGGTGGCGGTAAAGCCAGTCATTATGGCGGGCGTATCAAACATAAGTGCTTACAGTAGGTGGCTCGAAAGCGCTCATCAATTTAAGAATGCTTGTGCTGCTCAAGCAAATGTAGGCTGGTGGCAGGTTTGATAGAGGAGGAACAATGGAAACTACCCATATCCCTTCGGGGGATGTGCAATTGTGTGTCTATACCTGGCCGGTAGATAGCCCTCGTGGGGTTGTACGAATTGCGCACGGCATGGTGGAGCATGGGCGTCGTTATAATGCCTTGGCTGAATATCTTAATGAACATGGATATGCGGTTGTTGCCCATGATCACCGTGGTCATGGAAATACCAAGGGGGTACCGCGCGGGTATTTCGCTGATGAGCATGGTTGGGATGCGGTCATTGCGGATATTCAGACAGTTGGTCGATATGCCGCCGAGCGCTTTCCAGAAAAGCCTCAATTCCTTGTCGGGCATTCAATGGGTAGTTTTCTTACCCGCGACTATATTTTCCGCTATGGAGATGAGCTACGCGGCGCTGCAATTATTGGCACCGGCACGTGGGCTGGGCTTGTTGGGCAAATCGGGCTAAATCTAGCGAATCTTTTGAGCATGAAATCTCCAAAAGAACCCGGCAAACTCCTTACTAGCCTGGTGTTCGCTGGTTTTAATAAGGGGTTCGAGCAGCGTACAGACTTCGATTGGCTATCTCGCGATCATGCTGAAGTGGATGCATATATGGCGGATCCAGATTGTGGTTTCGCCGCAACAAACCGCTTTTTTGCAGATTTCCTTGGCGCCGTTAAGCAGTGCGAACAGTATTTCGATCTTCCGGTTGTATTGCCGGTCTATATTGCGTCTGGCGAACTCGATCCTGTTGGTGGAATCAATGCCGTTAATGATGTTGCGGCAGCCTATCGACGCCGTGGGCTTGATGTGGTCACGCACGTTTACCCGGGTGCCCGCCATGAAATTTTTAATGAAACCAATAAGGAAGAGGTGTATCAGCACCTTGTGCAGTGGCTAGATAGCAGGCTGTAACGTATTCGCGTGCGCACAATGAACACGTTAAAAAAGGAAACCCCGACGTTTTATTTAGCTGTACTGATTGCAATATCCATTGCATACCTTTTAGTATGGCCGTTTTTCGTGCCGGATCAGTTTGATTTAGCGCTTTACCGATTTGGTGCTGGGTTGACTTTAATTGTGTTCATTGTGATCCTTGTGCACTATTGGCGGAAGACCAAACAACGGTTTCTAGCGCTTCCCATTGCCGTACTAGGCTGCGTACTTTCTATTGTTCTTGACGATCCAATCGCGGCGGTGCTGGTAGCTGGGAGTTTCGGTGTGCTTGTACTCAGTTATGGGTTTCGCGCAGCGTTTTATTGCTATGTCGCATATTTTATTTCGATTGTGTTTTTATACATCGCCTTGGAGAATCCACTATGGAATACAATTATTAACTCTATACGTATTTTGCTCTTTCAATCTATGTGTTTCCTTCTTGTATATGTGGTTATTTCACTAGAAAAAGAGCGCCAAAAGACAGCGGAACTTGCCGTAAGTGAAGAGCGCACTGCGGCTGCCCGCAAACTCCATGATGGTCTTGGCCAGCAGCTGGTAGCAATGTCAATGTCCCTGGATGTTGCAAAAAATATTAATGCTATTGATAGTGCGGCAGCCTGGGATGAAGTGGAACAAGCGCGAACGCTGGCTTCAACAGCGCTTACTGATTTGCGGCGTTGGGTGCGTGCCCTCGATCCACCGGAACTCAAAACTCCCAAAACGGTAGAGCAATTCCGCGATACTTTACAAGCATTGGCGCGCGCATTTCGCGGGACTGGATTGGATTTTCATATTGAAACTCCGGATAATAACGCACAATTTTCCCAAGAAATTGGTGAGCTTATACATATTACGGCTCGGGAGGGGCTTTCCAATGCGCTGCGCCACGGCGATCCCGAGCAAATACATTTTCAGCTTGAGTATTCGCCAACACATTTGGAGTTTAGTGTGGTTGATTTTTCGGAAACACCAGTGGAGCATGCGACGGTAAGTGATGGCTACGGCATCCGATCACTGCGCACGCGTGCGGAAAAACTCGGTGGAGTTGTGGTTGCGGAACCATATGCGAAAGGTTTCCGGTTGCAGATTCGATTGCCGTTGTAATAGACAAAGCACTTGGCAATATGCTGGCTACACTTGGGGAAGCACCAGTTTTTGAAAGTAGGGTGAAATGCGGCCAATTCGCACAATGATTGTGGACGATCAACAATTACTGCGCCGCGGTCTATCGCTTCTTCTTGCGTATTCACCTTCGATCGAGGTGTGCGCCGTGTGCGGTTCTGGGGATGAGGCTTTAACAGTGCTGGATTCACAACCGATCGATATTGTGCTTACTGACGCCGTTATGCCAGGGATGGACGGCCCGCAACTTGTGGCGGAAATTCGGCGTCATTGGCCTTCGATCCCAGTGGCAATTCTTACTACTTTTGACGAGCCGGATATTGTGCGTCGGGCATTTGCTGCAGGTGCTGCTGGGTTTCTATTGAAAGATGTCTCGCCCGAGAAATTAACGCAGATCATTGAAACCATATACGGTGGATCAACCTTTATAGATCCCCGCATTGCAGACCTTCTATCGGTGCCTGGCCCATATGAATGTTTGACGCCTTCGGAGCGCTCCGTTGCAGTCCTTGTGGGGAGGGGATTATCTAATAAAGAAATTGCGTCCACACTATTTCTCGCTGAGGGCACAATAAAAAACCATGTATCCACACTCTTACGGAAAACCGGAATGCCGGATCGAACAAGGTTGGCATTGCACTTTAGCGAGCGCTCCCATATTGGGCATAGCGGGAATGATAATACTCACAGATAACTCGTGACTATGGGCACTAGTATTCCCTTTGAGCTGGTTCAACAATGGCACTATGAAAACTCAAAATATAACACCATTGGGGATTTTCCTTCGCTTGCTCGCCGCAATCTGTCTTACAGTGCTTGCGGTATTTGCTCCGGCGATTTTTTCGGTTATCGGTTCATTGCGGCCGCTATTTCAGGGTGAACTCTTTGGTGGTGGTAATGCTGGAATGTTGGCCGCCGCTATTGCAGCAATTGCAATTTATGCAATATCTTCATGTGTTGCCTATTTTGGTGCAAGGTTTCTAATTACCCGTTGGGATCGGTTGCCAGTTGCTTCACTGGGAATGCGTATTGAAAAACGCGGATTGATCTGGTGTGCGGCGATGGTAGTAATCGCATTTATTATTCAAGTGATTGTTTCCTGGGTAGTTGTAGCAGTGGGTGTGCAAGATAATGAGGTTGCAGTGCGCGGGGATACTTGGTGGTTATCAATACTGCTTACCTTTGGGCTGGGGGTGTTTTACCAGGGGATTCCAGAAGAAATTGTGTGGCGTGGCTGGTTGATTTCTTCATTGCGGAATCCGTGGCATGGATTGTTTTGGAGCACTTTGATTTTTACGGTGCTGCATCTGTTCTCCAATGGAGGGCAAGAAAACCTAGTTGAACGTTTTATCTATCTTGCGATTCCGCTTGGTTTTGCTTTTACAGCAGGTGTAACTCGCTTGATTACAAATTCCACCTGGCCTGCTATCGGCGTGCACGCAGGTTTCCATTTATCTGGGCTTATTGGTTTATATATGCCAATTTTAGAAAGCCCAGTGCATTGGTTACTCTGCGGCACGGCGTGGGTTATGGTCGGCCTGGTGATTGCGTGGCGTTGGAAACTTTTTACGGTTAATCCGCAACAAGCGGTTCTAGCTCAAACTCAGGGTGTTCCTTCTCAATAAATTGCAGACGCCACTTATCGCCAAAAAGTGCGATTAGTTCGCCGTCGGTGCGGGTAAAAATTTCCACACCGCGTTGCCTTGCAAGCTCCGGCGCGGTAGCGGCAGTGGTGCGACGTGCTACCGAATATGGCACCGGTTCGGCAATAGTTTCTACATTGTATTCATTTTCCATTCGGGCTTGCATTACTTCGAATTGCATAGGACCCACCGCAGCCATAACTGGTGCGGCATCACCGCGGGCGTCGTTACGCAAAATCTGGACAACGCCCTCAGCGGCCAGCTGATCCAGTGCTTTTCGAAACTGCTTATACTTGCCCAAACTCTTTGCTCGTAGGGTGCGGAAATGCTCCGGTGCGAATTGCGGCATGGGTGGGAATTGCACCTTTTTGCCTGCATAAATGGTGTCTCCAGGTGCGAGCGAACCAGCGTTCACAAGGCCAACAATATCGCCAGGGAATGCCGATTCGACAGTCGAACGTGTGCGCCCAAATACGGTGAGTGCGTACTTTGTGGAAAAGCTCCGCCCGGACTGCGCATGGGTTACCTGCATGCCGCGGTCGAACTCGCCGCTGACCACGCGCATAAACGCTAAAGAGTCGCGGTGATTCTTATCCATACCCGCCTGCACCTTAAAAACCACACCCGAAAATTCGTCTTCCGGTGTGCGAACCTCATCAATTGCGCTTGTCGACGCCGCGACCACCTCAGCATCGCTGGTACGTGCCGCAGGTGATGGTGCGAGTTCGCAAAGAGTATCTAAAATCTGGTGGACGCCGAAATTCAACATTGCAGACGCAAAAATCAATGGGGAAGTAGTGCACTCCAAAAATAATTCTTGATCATGGATTGCACCATCGGCAGCCAAAAGTTCGGCTTCCTCAAGAGCGGTTTCCCATGCACCATCCTCTTTTTCTAATGCTTCTTCTGGGGAATAATGCTCCTCCGGTGCAATCGTTGATCCACCAGCTGTTCGAATAAAGTGAATATATTCTGCGGCTTCGCCATCGGCATTAAGGCGCGCTAAGCCACGGAAATCACCGGCCTCCCCAACAGGCCAGAAAAGTGGCGTTGGCTGCAATCCGATCTCGGCGACAATTTCATCCACAAGTTCCAGTGGGGCCTTGCCGGGGCGATCCCACTTATTTACCACAGTAATAATGGGCAAACCACGAGCTTTACACACACGGAAAAGCTTTAATGTTTGCGGCTCTAAGCCTTTCGCGCCGTCGATAAGCATAACGGCAGCATCAACCGCAGTAAGCACACGATACGTATCCTCGGAGAAGTCGGCGTGACCTGGCGTATCCACAAGGTTGATCATAAATGGTTCGCCCTGGTGCCCCTCCGGGGCATACTCGAACTGCAGAGCGGACGAAGCGATAGAAATACCGCGGTCCTTCTCCATTTCCATCCAGTCCGAAACCGTTGCCTTCCGCCCAGCCTTGCCATGCACAGCACCAGCCTCAGCAATCACATGAGCATGCAATGCCAGTGCCTCCGTCAATGTGGACTTACCAGCATCCGGGTGCGCAATCACAGCAAATGTACGACGACGACCAGCCTCAGCAGCAACAGTGGACATGAACTTCCTTCCCGTGAATAACCCCTATAACAATAGGCCACCAACAAGGCGAGAGCTAACGCAAAACAAACCACACTGAAAAGTCGCCGATATGCGAGGACAGGTAGCCAAGTTAGATCGCATGGTTGAGTTTGCGAGTAAGTGCCTTTTACTGCTTGATATTGCTTGCTGATATTGCCTGCGCAAAAACCCCAGGTGGTCCGGAACTGGCTGCAACTTTTTCCAAACCCAGCCAATTAGCTACATTGCTACATTTTTTACCTGGGGTTTTAGGGTAGCAAAGTAGCTAACTGGCTATGTTAGGTGAACAAATATAGCCACTTCCGGACGACCAGCGCACTAAGCTTTCGAGGTGGTTCGGGATATTGCTGTGGATCAGCGAGGTCGTCGGGTTCGGGATCTTGTTCGAAAAATTCCGTCCGATAGTGGTTCCAGCATTAATGAACTTCCAGTTATTGCGGGTAGAACTTGGGGTTGGCGTGGTGATAGTGCAGTCGAAGAAATTGTCGATCATCTTCGCGGTAAGGCAACAATTGACCTCGATGCTGTTGGTCGTATTACCAGGTTGCATCGCGCACCGCAGGTTGTGGGGTCTGCTGATTCGCTAGAGGAGTTTCGGTATTCTGCTGCGGGTGCAGTTGAGTCGATGGGGTCGTTTGGCGTTGGGGATTTTCGGGGTGGTGGTCGGCTTGCTTCGCGGATGGAATATCAGGGTACGTGTGTTCGCAAGGCGGGGCGGCGGTATTACACCTATGATGCGTTGGGGCGTGTGACCAAGATTGTGGTTAAGCGTGTCTCGTTGCCGCCATTGGTACAGCAGTTCCGGTATTTGGGCTCGTCTGGGTTGGTATCGGAGTTTTCGTCCTCGGATGCCAAAAACGTGTATTGGCGGTATACATATGATCCGCGGGGGCGTCGTATTGCGAAGACGTGTGTGGATGTTGCTAGTGGTGTTGTGGTGTCCTCGCAGTTTTTCGCCTATATTGGCGATGCTTTGGTAGGGGAGGTCACTACTGCCGGTGGTGCTGAGGATGGGGTGGTTGCGCGGTTTTGGGTGCATGATCCTGTTTCCGGTGAGGTGGTCGGGCAGCTAGATCGCAAGGCGCACGCCGGGGATGGGGTGCGGGGGTGGTCACAAACACAGGTGGATGCGGTATTTTATGCGTTGGTTGCTGATCTTGCAGGTGCGCCCCAAGAGCTTATCGACGTCGTGTCAGGTGAGGTTGCGGGTCAGGTTCGGCAGTCGGTGTTTGGGGTGCGTGATTGGGATGGGGTTGCTTCTCCGCTGTTGTTTGCTGGGCAATATGTGGATTCGGAATCTGGATGGGTGTATAACCGGTTTCGGTTTTATGACCCGTACGCCGGTGTTTATACCTCTCAAGACCCTTTAGGGGTTGTTCCCAGCCCGGGTGGGGCGCAGCAGTATGTGCCTAATCCTTTGACGTGGACTGACTATTTCGGGCTACAGCGGTGCAAAGAGGAGCTTTATAATGCCATTCTTCAAGCAGAAAAAGAATTCAAGGAACTCGTCGAAAAATATGGGGGATCAAATTATTACAACATTGCTACCATGGTGACATTAGATGGAGAGATTTTTCATGCTTCAGGAGCTGCAGACAAACTAACGGACGTGCCGAAAGATATTACAGGGACGATTATTCGGTCTGAAGATGTGCCATGGCTGGTGGATAAGGTTCGAGATGCGGAGGATTTAAAAGGCCTTTCGTCTTACGTGAGGGAGCGTATAATGCGGCGGCCATTCCACGCGGAGCAAAAGCTGCTTCGGTATGCCTCGAACGAGGGGAAGCAGTCGGTAGCATTGCTTCCTGAACTCCGAGCATGTCCAAATGATAGAGACAGTACACATGGTATCTACAAGAGTATTGGTAGGTATTTGACCTGTATAGATGCATTGAAAGAAGAGTTGATGGATCCCGTCAATCACGCGAAAAAAGTATTTCGTTGGCGGTTTTTTGTTCCTCGTGATTGGCATTAGTGGTTGGAAGGTGTGTGGCTATTGTGATGGTGGATTTGCCGCTGGATGAGTTTCGTCGGTGTTTTCATCGCCTGTGTGCGATGGTGAATGCTGATGATGCGTTGGGGATGTATTTGATGCTGTGTGGTCAGGGGGAAGAGTTTTTTGCAATGGTTGATGCGTCACCGTGGTTGAAGGATGTGTGGGTATTAGATGAGAAGCCTGATTGGTTTCTGGAGCACCTGTGGTCGGTGGGTTTTCCTAAGAGCAAGTCTGGTGTATGCGAGGTGGTGAAGCCGGTGGGGGAGGAGTTTTTGATCGAGGACATTTTCAGGACTAGCAGGTTTGGTGATTTTGCTTTGGTGGTGACCGATGAGCCTGATTTTGCTAATGCGGTTCGACCAGTGTATTCGGATTATTTGGAGCATAGAATCGAAATTAATGAGATTTATGAGCGGTATTTGCGTGGTGCGCGGAGTTGTGTGTATGCGCCTGGGAATATTGATGAAGATAATATATATCACAATGAGTTTGGAGTGTTTGATACGAATTCGGAGGAGTTTGTAGATATATTTCCGCGGTCTGCTCGTTTCGAGTAGTTGGCTTCACCATGCGTGTGCACCGTGGGTTGTGGGGTCTGCTGGTTCGTTAGAGGGGTTTCGGTATTCTGCTGTGGGTGCAGTTGAGTTGATGGGATCGTTTAGGCCTTGATCTGCGGGGGCGTCGTATTGCGAAGACGTGTGTGGATGTTGCTAGTGGTGTTGTGGTGTCCTCGCAGTATGTGCCTAATCCTTTGACGTGGACTGACTATTTCGGGCTACAGAGGTGCAATGAGAAGTTTCAAAGTGCTATTGAACAAGTGATAAAAGGATTCGATGATCTTGTGGTAGAGGCTAATAGACAAATGTATGTGGGGCAGAAAGAGCGTGGTTTTAATATAGCAACAATAATGACATTGGAAGTCGAGATTGTTATGCTTCCGGGACAGTGGATGATTGGACGATTTAGTAAAGTATATTGATAATTTCAAAGGCACGATTATTTGATTTGAAAATGTGGCATGGCCGGTGAATAAGGTTCGAGATGCGGAGGATTTAAAGAACCTTTCGTCTTACGCGAGGAAGCGAGTGATGGGGTGTTCATTCCACGCGGAGCAAAAGCTGCTTCGGTATGCCGCGAACACGGATAAACAGCCGGTAGTACTGATTACCGACTACACAGCATGCCCAAACAGAAAAGATACTCGTAATGCTATTAAAAAGAGCATCGGTAGCTACTTAACGTGCACCGATTTGTTAAAGGAAGCGCAAATGTATACCACTAGTACTGATAGCGACTATAAACAGGTATATCGTTGGCTGTTTTATGTGCCGCGTATTTGGTAGTCGTTGTTGCAAGGTCTGTGGTTGTTATGGTGGTGGATTCGCCGTGAGGTTAAGCCGCACCAATTTTTGAACATGTTTTCGGTTTTGGTGCGCGATAATAGTTTGTGAATTGGAAGGGTAGGAAAGCTTGATGCGAGATCGTTTTGTACAAGCGCTAGTGGACTTGCCGCTGGATGAGTTTCGCCGGTGTTTTCATCGCCTGTGTGCGATGGTGAATGCTGATGATGCGTTGGGGATGTATTTAATGGTGAGTCGTCGGAGTGAGCAGTTTTTTACAATGGCGGATGGGTCACCGTGGTTGGAGGTGGCGTGGACTTCGAATGAGCCGTGTATTCCTTATGTTCCTCCTTTATTAGGGGGAACGCTGACGAGGTTTGGTGTGTGTGAAGTGGTGAAGCCGGTGGGGGAGGAGTTTTTGATCGAGGAAATTTTCAGTATTAGCAGGTTTGATGATTTTGATTTGGTGGTGACCGACGAGCCGGGTTTTCCTGAGGGGGTTCGGTCAGCATTCTCATATTATATGATCCACAATGACGGGTTCGAAGCCCTTGATGAACGGTGGTTGCGTGGTACTCGGAGCTACGTGTATTCGCCTGGGAATATTGATGAAGATAATATACATGACAATGAGTTTGGTGCGTTTGCTACCTATACAAAAGAGTTTGTAGGTTTATTTCCGCGGTCTGCTCGTTTCGAGTAATTGGTTTTAGTAAACCTGTGTAAAATATTTTAGTTTTGTTTATGTATTTGTGAGCGGTGCGCGGTTTGGGGAGAGGAAGTTTTGTCGCTTGATGATTGTGTGAAGGGGACTGTTGATTTGCCACGGGATGAGTTTGAGCGGCGTTTTCATCGCCTGTGTGCGATGGTGAATGCTGATGATGCATTGCGGATGTATTTGATGGTGCTTCGAAAACTTGAAGAGTTTTTTGTGATGGCGAATGCGTCTCCGTGGTTGGAGGAGGCGCGGGCGTCAGATAGGACGCCTGATCCGTTTTTGGAGTTTTTTGGTATTCCTACGGCTAGGTTTGGTGTGTTTGACGTGGTGAAGCCGGTGGGGGAGGTGTTTTTGATTGAAGATATTTTCAGCAAAGGCAGGTTTGGTAATTTTGTTTTAGTGGTGACCGATGAGCCGGGTTTTCCTGAGGGGGTGTGGCAGATGTTTTCGGGTTATATCGTTAATGAAGTTGGTATTGGGGAGATTTATGAACGGTATCTGCGTGGTGGGCGGAGTTTTGTGTATGCGCCTGGGAACATTGATGTATATAATGTCAATGATCATGAGTATGGTGTGTTTTTCACCTATTCGGAGGAGTTTGCGGAAATCTTTCCGGATGCAGAAAGTGACAAATGGTGAGCGTCTGCATCAAGTAGGAGCATTGCCCGCTTTAGTTTGAATGCTTGATTTTTGCCTATTGGTGGTTGTTCACATTATGGGCGTTGTTTTATTTGTGCTAAATGTTTATCTATGCTGGCTTGGATTATGGAATGTATTTGTTGTTTAACTTTCGCCGAGTCAGCAAATTGGATAGCGGACATTAAAAGATTGTCTAGTGAATATCCATTGAATGCTTCGGGTGCTCCTAAAGCGTATAGAAGTTTCTCGTGGTATTCAGGTTCTACCGAGTCGAGTTTGTTAAAAATTTCTATAAAGACATCTTCTTCAATTGTGCTGGTTGCTACAAAGTTCCAGATATGGCATTTGCGCTGCTGTGCGATGCGGCGAATCCAACGGTTTCGTTCCTTATTTCGGAAGTTTCTACTTTTTCAACTGATTCATTATTTCCAAAGTAGGCACATAGTTTCTGTTTTAAATAATCTCCCGTGCTATGAAAGTTTGTGTAAATGATTATTTTGGTGGGTTCGTTTTCGGGTTTTTGAGTTTTCATATAGTCGTCTAGTATTAATTGCAATGACTGCCATTTGTGATCTTCTGCGTTATGTGGAAGTTCCGGATCACGGTCCGGTTTGTCATAATCATAGAAGTCAGGGCTGATAAAGGTGACGGCATTTTCTAGTTTTGCCTGAATGGTGTTTGGGCTGGAGGTAACGTTGCGTATTTGTTGGCATAGGCGCTGGTGGCGGGGCGAAAGCGAGTATGTCACTGTGTGGAATTGGTGTTCTGGAAATAGTGGCTTGCCATTATTTGTGCGGAGGTCTTCTTTTCTAAGGCTGGGCATGTATCCATCAGTGTTGGGCTGCGCATCTTGAGGCGTCTTGTCAAAGTAGTCTTGGTCGAGCAGTGAAAGTAGTGTCCGGTATTCCCTGTGCCCATAGGCTTTGGGGGTTGCTGTAAGGAGTAGTAAATTGTCGGAGGTCTTGGTGGTGAGTAGGTCTGCTTGGTCAATAATTGCAAGGTCCCAGTGGGATTCTTTTAGATTTTAAAGTGTTTGCTCTCTGCGTGCCGCGAAGCGCCTTGGCACCTGCCGCTATCAATGAGTTCTTTGAGGTATAGGCAAGCGGTAATGGTTTTTCCGGTGCCAAAATCTTCGGCAAGGAGATAGCGGAGTGGGTCACGGGAAAGAAATTCATTCAGAGCTTGTTGTTAGTGTGGCAGAAGTTCTATATCAGAAGTCATGGGGCAAAAATATCAACAGTGTTCAACAGGCTCGTGTGCTTCATGAATTGGCGTTCTAATACGAACGGTTGGCCGGTAAAGCTTTCTGGTACACATATGGGCATGGGCGTTATTGATACTTTGCGTGTTCCTGTAATTGCTGCCCCAATGGCGGGTGGTCCTTCTACCCCTGAGTTGGTAAATGCTGTATCTGCGGCAGGTGGATTTGGGTTTTTGGCTGCGGGGTATATAAGTTCGCAGCGCTTAGCGGAGAATATGCGTGCTACAAGGGGGCCGTATGGGGTGAATTTGTTTGCGCCCCAGAAAGTGCCAAAGGATTTGGCCCCTGTGGAGGAATATGTTCGCAAACTCGATAAGGAGTTTGAACGAGCTGGTGTCCATCCGGGAGATTTTCGAACTGTTGATGTAGCCGATGGTTGGGACGAAAAGCTCGAACTTATTTATAAAGCGGCCGCGGAAGGGTGGGGGCCAGTAGTCGTTTCGGTAACGTTTGGGCTGCCAAGTACTGCGGAAATTCACCGCCTTCAAGCAGCGGGGATTGAAGTATGGGGAAGTGTTACAAACGTTGATGCGGCGCGGGAGGCAGTGGGCAGGGGCGTCGATACGCTGGTGGTACAGGGCCCGGAAGCGGGTGGGCATCGAGCAACGTTTACTACGGAAGAAACACCCTCTGAAGTGCCATTACGGGAATTAGTTGAGCAAATGCCGGAAGTTCCTTTGGTGGCGGCGGGAGGGATTATAAATGCTGAGCCATTGTCGTGGCCGGGAGTGCAAGCCATTGCGTGTGGGACGGCATTTTTGCTTGCTAATGAAGCCGGCACTGGAGCGTGGCAACGAGAGCTTATTAAAGGTGCTGTGCGTACGGCTACTACGCGGGCATTTTCGGGTCGGGTGGCGCGCGGTGTGGAGACGAAATTTATGGCGAATCATATGGATGCGCCAGCCGTGTATCCGCACGTGAATTCTATGATGGGGCCATTGCGGGCTGCTGCTCCTGAATATGCGGCGGCGTGGGCTGGTTGTGGGGTGTCATCAATTGTGGAGGCACCTGCCGCGGTAATTGTAGAACGGCTTATGGGCAGCCGATAGTCACATAAAGAAAATATAACTTTTACCCCCGTTGGGGTGGGGATTTTATATGAGTGTGCTGGTGATTCCTGGGGTTTTTGGGTGTTTGATATCGGGGGTGGGAAAGTCCAGAAAAACCATGATTGAGCCGGTAGCTTTGACTGTGTGCCAACAAAGCGTGGCATTGGCAAACCCAAATTTTAACGGAGGAATCCACACCCATGACTACCCCGGTAACCAATGATTGGAACGAGCGGATCGCACTGGCCGAACAGATGATCCCGTTGATCGGCAAGCTGCACCGCGAACACAATGTGGTCACCTCCGTATATGGCCGATTGCTTATACACTGCACGGACATTGATGTGATTAAGTCGCATCGCTATGCACGGCGGATTACTGACCAAGAACTGCCGCTGGCGAAAACTCTGCCGATCTTGCAGGAATTAGTACAGATGGATCTTGGCACGGCGTCGATTGACCTTGGGCAACTTGCGGCGCGTTTTGATGAAGAAGGCGGCGAGCTTCGTGCTTTCCTTGACCGCGAGTTGGCGTCGGTAATCGGTACGGCAAGCGAAACAAAACCTACTGATGTCGTGCTGTATGGTTTCGGCCGAATCGGACGTTTGCTCGCCCGTATTCTTATCGAACATCAGTCTGTTGATACTGGTTGCCGGTTGCGTGCTGTAGTAGTTCGGAAAAATGGTGAAGACGATATTGTAAAGCGCGCATCTCTGCTTCGCCGTGATTCTGTCCATGGTGCTTTCCGCGGCACTATTAGTGTGGACCGCGATAACGATATTATCTGGGCAAATGGAACACCTATTCAGGTGATTTATTCCTCCGATCCAGCTACCGTGGATTACACTGCCTACGGAATTAATGATGCCATTGTGGTGGACAATACCGGCCGCTGGCGGGATCGCGCAGGCTTGGAACAACACCTTAAATCTAAGGGCGTAGCTAAAGTACTGCTAACCGCACCAGGTAAAGGTGACCTGAAAAATATTGTGTACGGCATCAACCATGGTGTGATTGAAGAAAGCGACCAAATTCTTTCCGCAGCATCATGCACCACCAATGCCATTACCCCAGTGCTTAAGGCGATTAATGATCGTTGGGGTGTGGAATTCGGCCATGTGGAAACTGTGCATTCATTTACTAATGATCAAAACCTAATTGATAATTTCCACAAGGGCCAGCGCCGTGGCCGCGCCGCCACACTCAATATGGTGCTTACTGAAACAGGTGCGGCAAAAGCAGTTTCCAAAGCGCTGCCGGAATTTGAAGGCAAACTTACGGGTAATGCAATCCGTGTACCCACCCCGGACGTTTCTATGGCGGTACTCAACCTTACGCTGGAAAAAGAAGTAACCCGCGATGAAGTAAACACCTATCTGCGGGAAGTTTCTTTAAACTCCGTGCTACGCCAGCAAATTGATTATATTCACTCCCCGGAGGTTGTTTCTACGGATTTTGTTGGAACTACCCGCGCCGGCATTGTGGATGGCCTGGCTACAATTGCGCAAGGCAAGCACCTTGTACTCTATGTGTGGTACGACAATGAATACGGATACTCAAACCAAGTAATCCGTATTGTGGAGGAAATTGCTGGAGCCCGCCCGGCAGTAGTGCCAGAGCGTAAGCAACTTAATGAGCTCTAAATAGCATTTTGTACCGGCGTGTAGAAGTCCATGTGGCTTAAATTGGCTCGTAGAATTCTGCATTGTGCAGGATAGCAAGGTCTTCTACATCGCCGGACCATTCCACGCTAATGCCATAACGCTCCAGCGTAGGGATAATACTGTTTTTCATAAGCTCCGCGGAACGCTGTATATATAGAGCGTCTGCTTTAGTGTCCGGCAGGGTGGTTTCTTCCGGCGATAGTACCGTGGCAAATCCAAGGACAAAGGTTTCTGGGGTTGGTGCGTGCTCTTGTACTTGCGCCTCAGTAAACTCCGCTGCTTTTTCTGCAAAGTTTTGCACGGAAAACCCTGGGATAAACGCGATTCCTTGCCAGGTATCCGGGGTTTCTTGCGCAGCTGCGGTCAGTTCCGAATGGCCTTCCTGCACTGTGTGCTCGCACATTTGGTCAGTAAGTACTTGTTGTTGTTCAAGTTGCGCAAAAGCACGAGCAAGGTTGGTGGTCACTTCCCCAAATGATGCTTGTTGCTGCAATCTGGCTTGAACTATAATCTCCGCTATTTGTTCGGCTTGTTCATCGGTGAACTCTTCAAATTCTTCCGTAATGAGGTAAGAAAAATCATCATCACCTTGGATAATCTCTTGCCAGCACACATAAATTACATCATTGGCTATGTCAGGTGGGCATAGTTCAGTAGGAAGAGACAGCGAATTCGGGATAGCGTTGAGCTTAAACATAAAATGCAGTGTAGCCGAACATAGTAATCTGCATTATAAATGGGGCATATGTGGTTTTCCCGTACCTTTATATGTTCTTCGAATTTCTTTATATACAATGACCGCGGTAAGAATATGGATTTCTAAAATAATAAGATGGAAAAGCAAGGCTATGTCGGGTGCCCCAACTTCAACTTCTGAAAGCTCATGGCCAAAAGCTTTGGGTCCGCCATAATATACAAGTAATGCACTAGCAATACCAAGGATTAGTGGAATGCTTGTTCGTAAAAACGCTTGTTGTGAGCTTTTTGGCGCCGTTGTACGTAGAGGTTTTCGGGCAAAATACAATGTGATAATGGCAAGAACGGCAAGCACTAAGCTTTGCGCGCTCAGTATAAGGATATCGGTGGGAATAAGCGAAGCTTGCGTATAATCCTCTAGCTCAAAATATTTTGCAATAAACGCATTAGCACCATTTCTGCGCCGTTCATTATATTGTGTTCGTAAGCCGAGTTCATTGGTAAATACAACCAGTCCACGGTTGGTTTCTGGGGTAAATCCAATATAGGACGTATATCCCCACACACTTCCTGAGTGATATACATATTCAATTGTTTTACTGTTTTTGGTTTTGCGTTGTTTATAATTGAGCCCAGCGCCGTATTCATGGTTTTGGGAAACTCGGGTACGGGGAATTGTACTGGGAGAGTTATGGTGAATGTGTTGTTGCAATTGCCAGCGTGCATATAACGCAAACTGTTTGCTTGTTCCAGAAAGGAAAACTGATCCAAAAGCATTAGGCCAAGTTTCTACCGGTGCGGCCCGATGGGTACCAAAGAATGGCTGGTGACCTTGGGGTACACGAATATTAAAGGTTTCCTGGTCGCTAATAATCGGGGAACTTCCACTTGGCTTCCCAACTTTTTCTTGGATAATATCGGCAAAGTTTGTGCCTGCCGCACGGGAAAGAATTTCCTGGAGCAGGGAATAACCGGTATTTGAATATTGGTATTGGCCGGGATTTTGAATATCTTTAAAATTCTGAAGCCGTTGGAGAAGTTCCTCATTTGTGGCCACCCCGGGAATAATATTTGCTGGCAAACCCGAAGTGTGGTGGATCAATTGAAGCACTGTTGTTTTTTGTGCATCTAATGTGCTGCCCAGCAGTTCAGGAAGATATTGTGTGATCGGACTTTCTAGGTCAAGGTAGCCTTCTTCTGAAAGTTGTATCGCTGCAGCGGCAGTTAATGATTTAGATAGTGCCCCCCATACAAACGGTGTGTCTTCGCCAAGGAGGTATCCATTGCCGTCTTTTCCAATATACGTTTCTTTTGTAATCCCATCGCTATTAAATTCGATAACAGCAATTCCGGGCGCGCCAATTGCCTCGATTGCATCGTTATAATCCTGCTTTGTCACCGCCATTGCATCGGGCGGTGTAAGGGTAAAGAGCACGCATAAGAGTGCTAAGCAGATATTGAATGCTCGTTGGATGGGGTTTCTCATACAGACTCTTCTATGGGTTTATATGATCCTGTATGGTGAGTACTTTCAACGAGCTCATAATTCGCAGTGTAGCCGGAGAAACATACACGTGCTTCAGGGATTACCCTGATTTATTTTCTACGGCAGAACTGCAAATGCCCGAGCGGGGAAGCCGGTTCCATGCTGCGGCTTGGGCCATGTTGCCACAATCAATGCGCCAGTAGCCGGTACCTGATCAAGGTTTGCTAAAAGTTCAATCTGCCAACGGTCTTTCTCAAGCAATAAAAGTTCGGTAGGCAATGCGCCGCCTGATACGACAATTCCCTGGTCAGTGTCGGTAGTTTCGTGGCCAATGGCGGTAATATTGCGCTGCTCAATTAGCCATTCCACAATTTCGGTATTCCATCCTGGATAATGCGCAATGCCATCCGCATCTTTGTTTGCCATGGCATCGGGATTTGGCCATCTATGTGACCAGTCTGTGCGCAGTGCAACGAACGCGCCTTCGGGAATGCGGGTATATGCAGTTTCCCATTGCTCAATATCGCTTATCGACGGCGTGAAGTCAGCGTTTTCAGATGCCTCTCGGGAGAAATCAAGGACAACTAAAGGCAAGATCATCTGGTCAACGCTAATATCATCTAAGGTTCGAGCCCCGGCCACAAAATGGACAGGTGGGTCAATATGGGTGCCCCATTGACCAACAAAACTATACTGCGTAATGGCGAATCCGTGTTCTTCTACGGTAAAAAGTGTTTTCCGCTCTTCATCGGGTAGAAGGTGAAAGCGGGGTTGGCCTGCATGGAATGCATGTGTGAGGTCTATATAGCGATGTTGAGTGCGTAGGGTGTGGGCAAGATCCCATAAATTTGTCATGACAGACAGCTTAGTCTATAAATTCCGTACAGCATAGTTCTGGGGTGGGGGAGGGTGATTGAGTGTCAAAACTGGCTTTCGCTTTGCTTGTCAGGTTAGGCTTTGCTTATGAACATGGTGAAGCTGCGGAAGCGGGTGGAAAAAGGTGGAAAAAAGAAATGCTGTCGTTCTAAAAAACGCTGTAAAACCTGTCCTGTGGTGCTTCACCGACTCCGCAAAAACCATGCTTTAGAACTCGACGATAAAGCACTTGCAAAAGCGCTTGAAAAAGCGCGAAAGTGGTGACCCGATTATCGGCTATGAATCTCATTTTGGGCCAAAGCAAGGCCTCGTGTGACCAAAAGTTCGATGCCATCTGCTGCATTTGCGCAAATTGCCCCAAGATCTGCTGCTTCCCCAACTGAAAAGGGGCGTAGCACATAATCTGCTGGGTCTTGGCGTCCAGGGGGACGCCCAACACCAATTCGGACCCGAAGGTAATCGCGGCTGCCTAATGATTTTGATGTAGATTTCAACCCATTGTGGCCGTTTTCTCCACCACCTTGCTTAAGACGTACTACACCAAAATCAAGGTCTAATTCATCATGAACAACCACAATTTGGTGTATTGGTACTTTAAAAAACTGGGCAAGGGCTTGAATTGGTCCGCCTGAAAGGTTCATAAAGCTTCGTGGCTTCGCCAAAATCACTTTTGCACCATTGAAATGTGTTTCTACAATCAGTGCATTTGATTTCTTGTGTGTGGAAAATGTTGCGGGCACTGGTGAGGTACGCTCGGCGAGTTCATCGAGCACCATAAAACCAACGTTATGGCGGGTCGCCTCATATCGTGGACCCGGATTACCTAACCCAACCACTAGAAATGGTGCTGTTTGCTGTTCATTGTTAGCCACAACCATTGTTCCTTTACACACAGTGACCACGGCAGCCACATATACGCGCTGCGGGGCGTCGAAAAACTCCCCCTGAGAGAACAAACTACGCACTCTCAGTGGGGAGTTATTTGTAATCTTAAAGAGTTTACTCGGAGGCGGTCTCTTCGCCTTCCTCAGTTGCCTCAGAACCTTCTGCAGGCTCGTCAGCAGTTTCAGGATACACGACATTGATGAGCAGCAGATCAGCCTCGTCGGCCAGGGTCACGTCGCCTGGGAGCGCAACATCGCCAGCGGTGATCTGAGAACCAACCTCAAGGCCCTCAACGGAAACGGAGATTTCTTCCGGAATGGAGAGAACGTCTGCCTCCACGCGGATGGTGTCTGCATCTTGAATCACCATAGTGCCAGGTGCAGGCTCACCGGTGTAGACCACAGGAACCTCAACCTCAACCTTTTCACCACGGTGAATAGCAAGGAGGTCAGCGTGATCAATTTCCAAGGTTAGAACGTTTTGGTCAACGGACTTCAACATGGCAAGTTGCTTTTTGCCTTCAATATCAACAGTCACAACAGCGTTGAGGCCGTGGTTACGCACAATTGCGGTGAATTCAAGGCGATCAACAGTAATATGGGCAGGCTCAAAGCCTTTACCGTAGATAACAACTGGAATCAGGCCAGCGCGGCGAGCACGACGAGCAGAGCCTTTGCCTAGTTCAGTGCGAAGTGTTGCAGCAAGATTCAATGTCTGGGACATAGTAAAAATGTTCTCCTGTGGTGTAACAAAGGTGAAAGTTGAGTAGCCACAGAAACAATAAAGCCTGCGGCAAAACCCGAGCGTCTTGGTCGAGTCTTCGCAGGTAAGAAGAATACATCGCGTCGATAACGGCTACCGTAATAGCCCTCGCCGAGACTCGAACACTGTAACATAGTGCGGCACTAAACCCATAGTTGCGGTAACTCGCGGAATACGCAGCATACAAAACCCCGCACACACACAGTAGTGGAACTCAAAAACACGAAACTACTAGGTGCAGGGTTTAAGCGAAAATGTTATGCCTGGCCTTCAAAAAGATCAGTCACTGAACCATTTTCAAAAATTTCATGAATGGTTTTTGCAAGCAGTGGGGCAATCGAAAGAACCGTGAGGTTTTCCCAGCCTTCAGTGGATTGGGGGAGCGTATCAGTGGTAATTACTTCCTTAGCGCCACATTCGGAAAGACGTTCGCGGGCGGGGCCAGAAAATACTCCGTGAGTACACGCAATAATGACGTCCGCCGCACCGGCGTCTCGAAGTACACCAACGGCGCCAGCAATCGTGCCACCAGTATCGATCATGTCATCCAAAAGCACACAGGTTTTGCCGGAAACATCACCGACTACCCGGTTGGCAACGATCTGATTGGCCACATCAACACTGCGCGTTTTATGCACAAAAGCCAAGGGGGCGTCGCCAAGCGTATTGGCCCATTTTTCTGCAACCTTTACGCGGCCAGCATCGGGGGAAACTACACAAATATTATTGAGTTCGTATTTAGATTTGATGTAGTCCGTAAGGATCGGCATAGCGTGCATATGATCGACAGGGCCGTCAAAGAAGCCCTGAATTTGATCGGTATGCAGGTCTACGGAAACAATACGATCGGCGCCAGCAGTATAGAGCAAATCTGCCACTAGACGTGCGGAAATGGGCTCGCGTCCGCGATGCTTTTTATCCTGACGTGCATACGGATAGAACGGCAGGATGGCGGTAATACGCTTTGCGGAACCACGCTTGAGTGCGTCGATCATAAGCAATTGCTCCATCAACCACTTATTCAATGGTTGGGTGTGGGATTGCAAGACGAATGCATCGCAACCACGGACGGATTCTTCGAAGCGTACAAAGATCTCGCCATTAGCAAAATCGCGGGCAGTCATAGGAGTCAGGTCGGTGCCGAGCTCCTTTGCCACAGCCTCACTTAATTCCGGGTGTGCGCGTCCCGAAAAAAGCATGAGGTTCTTTTGGTTATCAATCCAGTTGGCAGTCATGTTCGGTCTGCTCTAACCTTCCGTGTTCGGTGCCTCCGCTTCACCCAGGGCGCGGGCTGCTGCTTCGGCGGCCGGGGTTCCAGGGCGCTTGCGCTGAACCCAGCCTTCAATATTGCGCTGTTGTCCTCCGGAAACCACGAGTGCCCCCGGGGGAACATCTTCTCTGATTACTGTACCTGCTCCGGAGTAAGCACCATCACCGACATTCACTGGTGCAATAAACATCGTGTCAGAACCCGTTCGCACATGGCTTCCAATAGTTGTGTGATGTTTATGAACACCGTCGTAATTGACGAAAACTGATGATGCTCCAATATTGGAGTATT
Source organism: Corynebacterium freiburgense (assembly GCF_030408815.1). Taxonomy (NCBI): domain Bacteria; kingdom Bacillati; phylum Actinomycetota; class Actinomycetes; order Mycobacteriales; family Corynebacteriaceae; genus Corynebacterium; species Corynebacterium freiburgense. Next base: position 907,857 of record NZ_CP047355.1, read on the forward strand.
CGCCAATGGTTGCATCCCCCACATAGGTGAGGTGAGGAACTTTGGAGCCGCGACCGATAACAGCTTTTTTGGTTTCCACAAAACCACCAAGCTTGCCATCTTCACCCACCACAGTGCCGGGGCGAATAAATGTAAAGGGACCCACGGAGGCATTCGCACCAATGATTGAATCTGAGCCGTGTGCGCGTACTACATTTGCACCCTCGTGGATTGTCATATTGGTTAGTGTGGTGTCCGGGCCAATCGTACAGTTATTGGCTATTACCGTAGTGCCCTGAAGTTGTGTACCGGGGAGAATCGTAACATCCTGACCGATTACAACATCGACGTCAATAAAAGTGGAATTCGGGTCAATAATGGTTGCGCCGCCACGCATATGCTGCTCGCAGATTCGCCGATTCATTTCAGCGTTCATTGCGGCGAGCTGTACTCGATCATTTACACCAGCGACGAGCGCGGCGTCGTCAAGCTTATGTCCACGAACAATACGATCATGATCGCGTGCAATACGCACCACGTCGGTAAGGTAAAACTCGCCTTGGGCATTATCGGTATCTAATTGTGTCACCGCATGGCGAAGCAGTGTGGCGTCGAACGCATATACACCGGAATTGATTTCCTGAATAGCGCGTTCGTCCTCATTGGCGTCTTTTTCCTCAACAATGCGCAATACCTCGCCGTCGGCGCTGCGCACAATACGCCCATAGCCAGTGGGGTTTTCCACCCCGGCGGTAAGCACCGTTACAGCAGCTCGAGGTTTTTGATCATGCTCTGCAAGTAAAGCTTCAAGTGTGTCGGAATTTAACATTGGTACATCGGAGGTAGTGACCAATACGGTTCCCGTAAAATCTGCAGGCAATTGCTCTAGACCGCAAGCCACAGCATGACCAGTGCCGTTTTGTTCCTCTTGAACTGCTATGCGAACACTCGAAACTCCATAAGAAGAAACATCAGTGCCTTCAATGGCTGGAATAACCTGGTCACGGCCATGACCAACAACCGTAATTAAATGAGCAGGCTGTACCCCCGCTGCGGCATGTAAAGCGTGGCCCAACATGGTACGCCCAACAACCTTATGCAGCATTTTAGGAATTGCTGACTTCATACGAGTGCCAGCGCCCGCCGCTAAGATAATAACTGCAGAATCTGCATGTGACATAGATAAACTCCAATTCTTTACAAGGATGTAAAACTACCAATCGCTACCAATCGCGCGGCGCGACTAGTTCTTCAATATCAGCTTCAAACCCGAATGCGTTAGCAATAAATAACATGTCAGAGGCGATATTCTCACGGGCAACCGTTTCAATTTCACTATCATGGGCTGACAATTCTTCATCCAAATCATTGAACTGCTCGGTAGCTTGATGCGTTATTGTATAAAGCTCATCAAGGTTTTTCGGTTGCAATGACTCAATGGTGCGGCAAACATCCAAAAGGATTTCCTGACCTTTGGCTACCAGGAATTGCGGATAATATGGATCATCGACCATGTCAGCTAAGAAAACGTGCGAATCGATCGCATCGTGAGGTATCTCCATAGGCAAAAGGATAGTTCGAAAAACGCTATTAGATAGGCCAATACTGCCAAGTATTTCCTGAAAATGAAGAAGAATTCATCAGTAAAACCTGAATTTTTAAAAGTGTAAAACATAGTTGTGGCCTGGGTTTTCAGTGGTTTCGTGTACCGTATGGTCGTAATTAGGATGCCAGTCCGAGTAGTAACAAAGATAAGGGTTCACGCATGATGACGTACGGAGAAATTGCGGAACAAGCTGCGGATGGCGTCTTGCCTATGCTCACCCTTGAAGCGTTTTTTCAGGACAATTCGATTGAAGATTCCATTGCCCCAAACCAGTGGGAATTTGGGCGCCCACCGTTAGCAGAGTTGTTTGACCGTATAAGCGTGCGGCAGCAGGATTCCGATATTGCATGGGTACGAGTAACGCTTCATCCTGATACCCAAGAACTTAATCCGGATGATCCAGTTTGCGGTGATCATATTGCATTTTGCACAACAGCCTCACCGGAGGAAATTGAAAACCGGGTTGATTATCAAACCTTGGAGAGTAGCGGCGTTATAAAAGCAACGCCGCGTATGGTGCAATCCTATTCGGATATTCCTTTGATTCCTGATGGCTACGATGTGCTATTTCTTATTTGGGACTAGGATATTCCGTCTCCCGAAATATATTAATTCGCACACAAAATATATTAAAACTCTACAGTGGTCGGATATGGGAATCGGCCGTATCCTGGGGTAATGGTATCGAGGTTCGATTGATAGAACTAAAATGCGAAGGCTCAATTGATGTTCTGCTTGCGTTAAAGGTTGTCGCATCAGTATTTGCGATGTAGAACAAGTGCCATAGCGGGGGTGTAATTTTAGTTGTGTGTCGATGTACTTGTGCACAAAGATTATCGTTGTAGAAGAATGAGTAGTTATTGCGATTTTCTTGGCTGTGGGATTAGGTGTGTTTCATGAGTGATGGTTGTTGCTGCAGTATCGACGAGACAAATGGGCAGCAGTCTTCGATCTCTTCTGAGAAGGCTCCGTCTCTTTGGCGCGATGTAGGTTTCCTCTGTTCAATAATTTCTGGTGCGCTATGGTTGCCTGGTGCACTTATTGAATGGCTGGGGCTGGGGGAATGGCCTATTTGGATATACGGTGTTGCGCTATTGGTTGGCGCCTACACGTTTGTGCCAAAGGCGTTACGACGTCTCGTCCGTCAACGTGGGCTGCGGCGCTTAGGTATTGGTTTACTTATGACTATCGCTGCAGTAGGTGCGGTATTTTTAGGCCATGTGGGTGAGGCGGCAGCATTAGCATTTCTTTTCTCAATTTCAGAAACGCTCGAAGAACGAGCAATGCGGCGGGCACGCCGTAGTTTATCGTCATTGCTTGCTTTAATTCCCGATACTGCGCAGGTAATCCGACTTGGTAAACAACAGGAAATCCCAGTAAAAGACATTGTGGAAGGGGAAATCCTGGTTATTGGTGCAGGTGAGCGGATTCCAACTGATGGGGTAGTAGTTACCGGAAAAACATCAGTAAATAATTCCGCACTTACTGGCGAATCAATTCCGATTGAAGTGGAACCTAATTCGCCGATACTTGCTGGCGCAATCAATGGTGCTGGAGTTATTACGGTTCGTGCCACCGCCCGAGGTGAGGATAATTCCTTGACCCAAATCGTCCATTTAGTTGAGCAAGCACAGGCGAATAAAGGTACTCGAGCCCGTCTTGCTGATAGAATCGCTGCGCCTCTCGTTCCAATTATCCTGGTAGTAGCTTGTGCTATTGCGGGATTTGGTTTTGTTATTGGGCAACCTGAATTATGGATCGAACGTGCATTGGTGGTTCTTGTAGCCGCGTCACCATGCGCATTAGCTCTTGCTGTTCCGGTAACAGTAATTTCTGCTATCGGTGCTGCAAGCAAGCTTGGTGTGGTTTTTAAATCGGGCGCTGCATTTGAAGAATTCGGCACGATTCGCACAGTTGTTTTTGATAAGACAGGCACGCTTACCCAAAACCGTCCCGAAGTAGTTTCCGTACATACGTGCCCCGGCTTTAGCCGCGAACAAGTTTGTGAGGCGGCTGCCGCGTTAGAAATTCAAAGTAAACATCCGCTTGCCGACGCTGTGGTGGCCCAGGTTGGCCGTATCCCATTGGCTGACCAGGTGGTCGAGCTTTCTGGCTTTGGGCTCCAAGGTCTGGTGAACCGTCAGAAGGTTCGCGTAGGTAGTCCACGCTGGATCGAATCTACTGAACTGGAACATCAGATTCATTCCATGACTACACAAGGAATGGTCGTTATTGTCGTGGAAATCGAAAATACAGTCGCCGGATTGCTTGGTATCCGTGACGAACTTCGACCCGAAGTATCGGAAGTTATTTCAACACTGCATCAGCAGGGATTGACCACTGTCATGCTTACTGGTGACCACAAAGAAACCGCACAAACACTTGCCGCACAAGCGGGGATCACCACTGTATACGCTGAACAACTTCCCGCTACAAAAGCTGAACGAATTACCGAATTGCGGGCGCAACAACCCACAGCAATGCTTGGCGATGGAACAAATGATGCCCCCGCCCTGGCGGCCGCCACAATCGGTATTGCAATGGGTGCCACCGGTACGGCTGCAGCAGTGGAATCTGCTGATATTGCATTTACCGGAACCGACTTGCGACTCTTTCCAAAAGCCTTGGCACATGCCCGCCGCGGTCGAGCCATTATGGTCACCAATATTGCTTTAGCATTATTGATTATTCTTGGGCTTTTCCCACTCGCGCTCTTTGGGATCCTTGGTCTTACAAGTGTGGTACTGATCCACGAAATTGCTGAAGTGGTAATTATCCTTTTAGGGATGCAAGCGGCTAAAACGCCGCAATCATTTGCAAAGAGCGGAGCAACCGCCTCAGAACCTACCGCGCTTGTATCCTCATAAAATTGGCGGATTCTGCTCAATCATTCTGTATAAGGTCTGACGATCATGCGGCAACCCAAGTTGTCTGCGTACATGCAAATGATTGCCATCGTGCGGGTTCCAAACACAATCATTTTCCGCATATACACCAAGCACCTTACGGGCATTTGGTGAAAGCACCGGAAGCTTTTGTGGTGGTGCGCTTAACCGCCAATATTCCTGTAGTGAAAGCCCCAAGGTAACACACAGTAACGGGCCAACTTGCTCGTCCGTCAGATATGGCTGCGAAAGTACATGCATGGCAACCGGCACAATATCGTCTATAGGTATATTTCGTTGTACAAGTGTATGAATAAGCTTGTCCCTTACACCTGCCGAATCGTTGTATTGGGCTGGACGGATATCAGGAAACCACTCGCGAGGGTCTTCCGTGCCACAGATAGCTTCAATAAGAACCTGGGTTGCGCGGTCGTCGAAAAGCAATAAGGCTGCGCTTGCACGCACCGCAATATCAGAATCGTCGAGATAGGAGCTGATATCTCCACCGACTTCGTGGTAGTCCATAAGCGCTTCAATACGTGCGACGCGGGTTGTAGCTCGAGTAAGCGTATGTGCCACTAGTGTTTGAACCTCGTGCATGCGCTGAGCTGGGGGAATCAATAGAGCCCACTCGGTAATAGCATGAGTGTTTGCTGGGTATTGTAAGAGAGTTTGGGTAGCGTATTCTGCTAATTCTATGCACTGGGAATCATATTGTGCGTCGAACTGATTGCTTAGATCAATACCAAGGGTTGCAAAATAGGATATGGCGTCCGCAATCTGAGAACCGTCCGGGCGATTTCTTACACGATTGGCAACTTCCCCAAGCCAGTCGATTACCTGATCGACTGCGGCGTCGGCAAGCTCTTTGTGTGCGAGTGCATGCAGTAATACACGAACTACCGGCACCGTTGCAGAATAGAACGTGCCTTGGTGCATAATCGCATCCCACAAATAATCTATTGAATCCTCAATATTTTTCGGATTTTCACCTAGTAAGTTTTGTAAATACATTAATGCGTCATCGGCCGAACCGTAAGCATGTTTGAGTGACGCCCAATCGAAATTGTGCAGGAATGTAAGGGTTTCCACTCCGCCAAGTGTAGTAAATCCGCGGCCTGGCCAAAACGCGTAAGAGCACGCAATTTGCGAAACAGGCATGCTGGAAAAATAACCAAAAAACAGAGGAAAACCGGGCCGCCGCATTAGACAGGTAGTGCGCACTATAAAATTATGATTCGCAGTGGCTAAGGCTCTGGATAGCAAATGCTCTAAAAGCCCGCCTTAATTGATATAGAAACACTACCCAACATCTATAGTGCTCATATTTCGAAGTGGAAATATAAAACATGAGGCACGAAAGCTTAAACACCACGTGCGCAGCTTGTGAGATGTTTTAAGGGGGTGCCGAGCTTATACTCAAGCAACCAAAATCCAAACCAATTACAACCACCACCATTCCTATGTGAAAACAACAAGGAAAACGGCATTGGTTTGGGAACCATCAGGCGCCGACCACTGTGCAGAAACAGCGCATATATGGTGCGGCAAATGACATTGAAGGGATCGCTTATGCCCAGACAATATCCAATGAAAAAAGACTCGTACACAATATCCTCCGGCTGGGGTCCACGCTGGGGAGGCTTCCACTATGGGCTCGACTTTGCTGCACCCGACGGCACACCCTTTTATGCCTGTGCAGGAGGCACTGTTATCCATATTGGCGCGGCCCAAGGATATGGACAATGGATTGTTATTGACCATCCCGCAAGTGAAGGTGGAGGCTGTACCGAATACGGACATATGTGGAATGCCTTTGCCACGGGTCTTAAAGTTGGGTCGAAAGTCACCGCAGGACAACTCATTGGATATGTAGGCAGCAACGGAACATCTACCGGGCCACATTTGCACCTCACCGTATGGGAACGAGGATACGGAGGAAGGCGAATCGACCCAGCTCGTTGGCTTGCGGGATGCCCGCATCCAGGCGAAAACTCAGCACCAGAAGGAGATTCAATGACAATCTTTGGCGTCGATGTATCTGAACACCAAGCCGGAATGAGTCTAACGCTTGCAGCGAAAGAAGCTGGTTTGGATTTTGCCATTATCCGCACTACAGATGGCACACACCGCGATCAACGCTATCAATCACATTTACGAGATGCTGAGGGTGCCGGCCTGATTACAGCGGCATACCACTACTTGCGAAATCCAAGTGAGGGTCGGAGTATCGCTGCTCAGGTACAAGCGTCACTTGAGGTCATGGGAAACCAGCAACGCCCAATGTGGATTGATGTGGAGACTCCCGCAGGTATCCATGTGGACCATATTCGAGAATGTAAACGGAGGTTTGAAGAAGCTGGAGTGAGAGTTATCGGGTGTTATTCATATGTTCCCTATTGGGAGCATAAAATTTCGCCGGGTGAGCCAGATAGCCATGAATTTGGTGCATTTTGGGTGGCAGCATATGGGAAAAATGCTCCGGGCCCGCCAAAAAATATCTATCCAGGAAATAGCCACAGGCAATGGAATTACCCATTGGGCAAACAAAAGCCGGCGTTGTGGCAATTTAGCTCAGAAGCGCGATTTGGAAGCTGGCGCGGCGGAAATTCGGGTGTTGATATCAATGCTTTCCGTGGTACCAGAGAACAGCTACACGCCCTTTTCTATGGCACCCCAAGTAACACTGGACATTCCGAAGGCTCTGAAGGTGAGGAGAAAACCCGCATGGAACGTATGACTCGTTGGTTATTAGATCAATTTGTTGGACCTGAATGGTCAGATGGAAAACCAAAATTCTCTGGTTGGGTGCAAACTGAGGGCCGTACATTTGTTGACTACGTAGTGAGCAAACTCAAGCTCATCCCTGAAATGGCCAAAGTGGTGGCGGAAGTTCCTGCCCGGCTTGATCGTAATGAAAAACTGTTAATCGAGATGGCCCAAGCAGTAGCTGAAATTCCAGCCCGGTTGGACAAAATCGAGGCACAGCTAAAGATCAATGGCAATGCCACACATGGTGTGGCAGGGGTGACGAACCGGGACGTCGTTAATAAAAAGCCCAAGGAAGAATCCGCAGGAGTCCCAGCAGGGGCATCAGCTGGAGCTACAGTGACGTAATAAAAAAATATAACCGCCCACCTGCATTGACTTTGCGGGTTGGCGGTTATTTCTCTATGCTGCCCCACCAGGACTCGAACCTAGAAAGCTGGTACCAAAAACCAGAGTGTTGCCAATTACACCATGGGGCATTGAACTATGCGCGGCGTCGATAATCATCAGCGCCTTACGCGTTCGGGTGATTACTATACCTTGATTGTTGTTTGTTTGCATATTGGGGGCCTGACCTGTGCGTGTATTGTCTTGAGCGGTGCTCTAAGGTGGTACGCATGGGTAGACAGCGCATGACGGGCAAAGAGCGACGCGAGCAGCTCATTACAATTGGTAGATCAGTGTTTGCTGAGCGTGGCTTTGAAGGCGCAAGCGTCGAGGAAATCGCGGCGCGCGCCGGGGTGAGCAAACCCGTCGTATACGAACATTTTGGGGGTAAAGAAGGCCTGTACGCGGTTGTGGTTGACCGGGAAATGGTGCGGTTGGAAGGTCTTATAACCAATTCCCTAGCGCGGGGACATTCGCGGCAACGCGTGGAATGTGCTGTGCTTGCGCTTCTCACCTATGTGGAAGAGCACACAGATGGCTTCCAAATTCTAGTGCGTGACGTAACCCCAGGCGGGGAGCACAGTTATTCGACAATGCTTAATGATGCTGTTACCCAGGTATCCCATATCCTTGGGCAAGCATTTGTGAGAACAGGTCTTGATCCTGCATTTGCAACCTTATATGCGCAAGCACTCGTAGGCATGGTCTCTATGACCGCACAATGGTGGCTAGATGAGCGCACACCTTCGAAAGAAGAAGTAGCCGCGCATATTGTGAACCTAAGTTGGAATGGGTTGGCAGGTATGAAAGCCAACCCAACGATTGAAGCCAGTTCTGGTGCGGAGGAACAAAACTAATGGAGACACAGGCTCCAATGCTGGCAGGATTATTAAAAGTTGCAGCCACAGACCCAAAACTTAAAGGCATGGTCAACCATATTGGCGAACCAATATTGCACCTTTCTGGTGTGCATCAAGTCCGCCCGTGGGCGATTGCAACGTTAGCGCACCATGCGCCGTTGCTTGTGGTTGCTGCCACCGGCCGAGAAGCCGAAGATATTACCGCCGAACTCAAAGCAATGCTGGGGGAAAAAGTTGCCTGGTTTCCATCGTGGGAAACCCTGCCTCACGAACGTATGAGCCCCGGCGTAGATACCGTTGGTAGACGGGCAGAAGTCTTGGCGAACCTACCGAACTTACAGGTTGTAGTAATGGCGGCCCGCGCGTTTTGCCAACCTGTATTACACCAGGATCGGTCCCCGTATGTGCTGGCTCAAGGTGCCGAGTATGAATTCGAAGATTTAATCCGTGAATTTGTATTTCGGGGATATCAGCGTGTGGATATGGTGGCAAAGCGCGGCGAATTCGCAACTCGTGGCGGAATTATAGATATCTTTCCGACGACCGCCGAACTGCCGGTTCGACTTGAGTTTTGGGGCGATGAAATTGCGGAAATTCGTCCTTTTTCCGTGGCTGATCAACGGGCCGTTGCAGAAATTGAAATTCCTGAGGTGCCAATTTATCCGTGCCGCGAACTTCTGATCGATTCTTCGATTCGGGGACGTGCCGCGCAGCTTGCTGTGCAGCATCCTGGAAACCCTGCATTGGTGGAATTGCTTTCCAAACTGGCAGAAGGTACACCCGCAGATGGAATGGAAGCCCTTATTCCAGCGCTAAGTGATGCTCCCATGGTTGCGGTCTCAGAGTTATTCCCAGACCGAACACATATCCTATTAATGGATCCGGAGAAGATACGAACAAGGATTGCGGATTTAGCAGCAACCGACGCGGAATTCCTTGCTGCAGGCTGGGAAGCGGCAGCGATGGGGGCTAGTGGTCCGCTCGCTGCTGAGGGGCTTGATCTTTCCCCAAGTAGCTACCGTTCCTTTGAATCACTGCAAATTTCCGCTCAAAAATTCGGCCAGCCTTGGTGGACTTTTGCGCCCGAAGGAATGTTCGCAGCAGATGACGCCGACACATTACCGCTTGACTTTGAGCCAGGCCCTGCGCCACGTGGAGACCTGCCGAAAATCGAAGCAATGATGCACGCTTTACTAGCGCACACGCGCGATGGTGGCCGCGCAGCTTTTATTGCCCCCGCGGCGGGTGCAATCAAACGTATGGTTGAGCGGTTTGCGGAGCAGGGAATTCCCACAAAGGTAGCCACGCCCGCATGGGAGCCAAGCCCCGGAGAAGTGACTCTCTATCAGGCGATGTCCCATGCAGGATTAGTCTTTCCAAAGATTCGAAAGCACCGCGACGCCGCGGCTATGCCGCTAATTGTTATTACTGAAACAGACCTCACCGGTAACCGGGTTGGCGATATTGCAGGTGCTAAACGACGCCCCGCACGTCGCCGCCATAAAGTCGACCCACTCGCACTGACGCCCGGTGATCTAGTGGTCCATGAAACACATGGCATTGGCCGCTTTATTAAAATGATGGAACGTACCATTACCACTGGTGACGGCACTTCCCGCAGGGAATATGTTGTCTTGGAGTATGCGGCGTCGAAACGCGGACAGCCGGGAGATCAACTCTATGTTCCAATGGAAAGCCTGGATTTATTATCCCGGTATGTTGGTGGCGAAAAGCCTGCCCTTAGCAAAATGGGTGGGTCCGATTGGAAAAATACAAAACGTAAAGCCCGCACTGCAGTACGTGAAATCGCCGGAGAGCTCATCGAACTGTATGCCAAACGGCAATCCGCGCCGGGGCACGCATTTTCGATGGATAATCCGTGGCAGCGGGAAATGGAAGATAATTTCCCATTTGTGGAAACCGAAGACCAAATGGCCGCAATCGAAGCCGTAAAATCCGATATGGAACGCCCTGTTCCAATGGATCGTGTAATCGTAGGTGACGTTGGTTACGGAAAAACTGAAGTGGCCGTACGTGCCGCCTTTAAAGCTGTCCAAGATGGCAAACAAGTGGCCGTATTAGTGCCGACCACACTATTAGCACAGCAGCACCTATCAACATTCCAGCAGCGTATGGACGGTTTTCCTGTAGTTATCAAAGGATTATCCCGCTTTACGCCGACAAAAGAAGCGAAGGAAGTGATTGCCGGTTTGGCGGATGGTTCTGTAGATGTAGTAATTGGAACTCACCGCCTTATTCAAACTGGTGTTCAGTGGAAAAATCTTGGTTTAGTGGTTGTTGATGAAGAACAACGATTCGGCGTAGAACACAAAGAGCATATTAAAGCGCTGCGCACCCATGTTGATGTGCTTACCATGTCAGCGACTCCAATTCCGCGCACACTGGAAATGTCAATGGCTGGAATCCGTGAAATGTCCACGATCCTCACCCCGCCCGAAGACCGCCACCCAGTGCTTACATATGTTGGTGCACAGGAGGATAAGCAGGTGGCTGCATCAATCCGCCGGGAGCTCCTCCGAGACGGACAAGTGTTCTATGTGCACAATAAAGTTGCTTCCATTGAAAAACGTGCACAGCAGCTCCGCGAACTCGTCCCAGAAGCCAGAATTGTAGTTGCGCACGGACAAATGAGCGAAGATCTTCTTGAGCAGACAGTGCAAGGGTTCTGGGACCGTGAATATGACGTGCTGGTGTGTACAACCATTGTGGAAACTGGTCTAGATATTGCTAATGCCAATACGCTTATTGTAGAAAACGCCCACCATATGGGACTTTCGCAGCTTCATCAACTCCGCGGCAGGGTAGGGCGCTCCCGGGAACGCGGCTATGCATATTTCCTATATCCCAAAGGCGAAACCCTTACAGAAACCTCCTACGATCGTCTTGCCGCAATCGCACAAAATAACGATCTTGGTGCTGGTATGGCAGTGGCAATGAAAGATCTTGAAATGCGTGGTGCTGGAAATGTGCTTGGCGCAGAGCAATCAGGCCATATCGCTGGAGTCGGTTTTGATCTCTATGTTCGGCTTGTGGGGGAGGCGGTCGAGGCATTCCGGGCGCTCGCTGATGGCAAAATTGTTGATGCCACCGATAAGGAGCCAAAAGAAATCCGCGTCGACCTGCCTGTGGACGCCCACATCCCTGATGGCTATATCAATGCCGAGCGATTGCGTCTGGAAATCTACCGTAAAATCGCCGCTTCAACTGATGAGTCCGAACTCCGCCTAGTAGCCGAAGAAATACTCGATCGCTATGGTGCGATTCCGGTCGAAGTAGAAAGAATGTTCGCTGTTGCCCGCGTGCGGCACCTGATGCGCGCGGCCAACCTTACCGACATTGGTGTTCAGGGAACCCGAATCAAAGTGCACCCCGTTGAACTTCCCGATTCTAAACAAATCAGGCTCAAACGAATGTTCGCCGGGGCTACGTATCGGCCTGCCGCTCAGGCCATTCAGTTGCCATTCCCCAAGGCTGGCCGAAATGTTACTGACCCGCAACTGCGCGACATGGAACTCCTCCAATGGATCGCAGATTTTATCGCAACAATGTTTGATTTGGTGCCGATAAATGTAGATGGCTCACCACGTCAAAACACCACTAGCGTTACGACGCCCGCGCCAGCAACTGAAACCAATGCTCTTCGGCGTTCCAACACTGCAGGTCGAACATTTAACCAATTGGAAACTGATGACGAAGATCGTAGAGCTGCCCGCCGTCGGAAATACCGATTACGCTAAGGGCTGCTAACCAAGAGTAAACCTGGTACAAAAACTTTCCGGTTTCGAATCTACGACGTGGCTGGGCCTGGTTGAATGTCGAGACATTGCTGCTGTGGTTTTTGGGGCTTGTGGGATTGTGGTGGTCCGGATTTCACTGGGTCAACCTGGCGAAGGGCTGGGTTTTGGCCGGTGGTTTGGTTGTGTACGTCCGGTGACCTTGGCTTTGCTTGAGATTTGATCGGGGTTGCTTGGTCTTTTTTGGGTGCTGCTTGGGCGGGTTGTCACAGATTCCATTTTTTCGGCTGTTTTTATGGAATTTGTGACACGATAGGTAGGGATCCTGTCACAGATTCCATTTTTTTCGTTGTTTTTATGGAATCTGCGACAAACCCCAGGTCAACGATTGTGTGCAACATTGGCTGGTGTCACAAATTCCACTGGAACGGGTTTGTTTTATGGAATCTGTGACATTCGGTATAAAAACATCACTAGTTCAATAGGGTGGGCCTATTAAACGCCCGAGAAGCCGGCCAAACTCCAGGTAAATCGACCCAAACGCCCCAAAAATCAGCCAACCCGCCCGAATATCAGGCAGATCTGACCCACCCCACCCCCAACAAGGCAGATTTCACATCACCCACAACCCATCACCACGTTTCCCCAGTTCACACCCCAAGACCAGAAGCCCGCAACACAAATCTGCCTGTTCCAGCCTCGACCGAGGCCTAACCCAACCCCTGCCCAGGCCTAACCGAGGCCTAACCCAGCCCCTGCCCAGGCCTAACCCAATAAACTGTGGTGAATCTTGTTTACAGGCTTAGTGTGCCGGTTGCTAGGCCGTAGATGGCGGTCAGTGCGCCAAGGACGATAAGACCTACTACGACCCATTCGAAGGCGTTAAAGATTTTTTCGCCTGCCCGCATGCGTGTCCAGATGTAGGGGATGAATCCGGGGACTACAAGGAGGGCGCCGAATAGGAGGTAGGTGGGGTCGGCAGCGTAGAAGAGCCAGAGGGAGTAGATAGTTGCTATTGCTCCGACGAGAAGATGGCGTCGGTTATCTGTAGTAGAAATTTCGGGTCCGGAGTCATCGAAGCGGGTTCCGGCGTGTGGGTGGGTTACTCCGCGTCCGCGGGTGGTAAGGAGTACCAGGTAGAAGGCGGAGAAAATGTAGGGGAGCATGTACATCATGGTGGCGAGTTGCACCATTGATACATAGGTTGTTTCGTTCACAAAGAAGATAATTACGGAGATTTGTATCACTATTGTGGAAACGAGCTGCGCAAATACGGGTGCCCCTGCAGCATTGATTTTGCCGAGTTTGCGGGGGAGTAGGCCGTCGTAGGCCATAAGGGCGATTGGTTCGGCGCAGAGCATTTGCCAAGAGACATATGCGCCAAGCACGGAGAGGCAGAGGCCGAAGGAAATAAGGGCGCCTCCCCATGGGCCTACTACTGCTTCAAGGACGCTTGCCATGGAGTTATCTGGTAGAGCGGCGAGTTCTTCTTGGGTAAGTACGCCGTAGGAGAGTGTGGCTACGGTGACAAGTAATGCCAAGACCATGGCGAAGCCGATGACGGTAGCGCGCCCGACATCGCGCCGTGTGCGTGCTTGTTTTGAGTAGACGCTGGCGCCTTCGACGCCAATAAATGCCCATACGGTAAAGAGCATCATGCCTTTGATTTGGTCCATAACGCTGCCGATATCACTGCCTTCGGCCCAGAGGTCGAAGGTGAAGCGCTCCCAGCTAAAACCAAGGAATGCTACGAGGACGATAAAAACCAGGATGGGCAGGAGTTTTGCCACTGTGGTTACTACGTTCATTATGGCGGCTTCGCGGACACCGCGAGTGAGTCCAGCAAAGATAAGCCAGGTGAGGATGGATACGGCAATTGCGGAGGTCCAGCGGTTTTCTGAGGAGAAAATGGGGACGTAGTAGCCGAGGGTAGAGAAGAAGAGTGTAGCGTAGCCTACTTGGGCGATGACGCTGCCGAGCCAGTAACCCCAGGCAGAGGCGAATCCTACGAAGTCGCCAAGTCCGGCGCGAACATAGGAGTATACGCCGGAGTCTAAATTGGGTTTTCGCACGGCCAGAATCTGGAATACAAAGGCAATTGAGAGCATTCCTACGCCAGCGATGCACCAGCCGATAAGCATGGCGCCGGGGCCGGCCACTGATCCTGCGTTTTGTGGCAGGGCGAAGATTCCGGTTCCAATAGTGGAGCCGATAATAAGGGAAACGAGTGTCCAGACGCGTACTTTGTGATCGGCCGTTGTAGTAGTCACAAAGAGTAACCCTAGGTGCTCACCAACTAATTTCCCAAGTATGAATGCATGTAGAATCGCCGCATGCCGGTTTTCCTCTTGGATTCGAAGCATCCAACTTTATTCCCCATTGATGTATTAGCCCAGTATAACGGGAGGTTTGCGTATACTTCTGAGGTGCCCAACCAGGTGCGAGATGCAGGGGAACAACTTGGAATTCAACCCGGTGAACATGCAGCATTATTGATTACTTCTGATCTTTTTCATCCAGAGGTGGTTGAGCGTATCGTAGCCGGTGAGCAAATATTGAGATGCGGGACGTCGACAAGCATTGACGAAGCCGTGTCCGTTATGCATGCCGCAGTGGTGCGGGGTGCTTGGGAACGAGATCAGACGCATAACTCATTGCTGCCGTATTTGCATGAGGAAGTCGCCGAGTTTGTGGAGGCGGTGGCTGATGCGGACCCTAATGAGATGCGCGATGAGCTTGCCGATATTCTTCTTCAGGTACTCTTTCATGCTGAAATCGCTGATGAGTTTGATGTATATGATGTCGCGGAAGCATTCGTGGAAAAAATGCGGTCCCGCGCACCCTATCTTTTTGATGGTTCGACGGGGATAGTCCCTATGGATGTGCAGGAGCGCGCGTGGCAAGCAGGCAAAACGAAGTAAGTCGAGTATTTGGTTGGGGCTGTGCTGCCGTACTTGCTGCGATTATGGTGATTTCTTTTGTTGGCTGGTCATTGACATTTTTAGACGGCTCGGCGCCGATTCGGCAATTGCGTCCTGTGCCTGCCGACGTCCCGCCCGCTGGCGGTGAAACCGTACCTTCAATCGATGTGCATGGCCCCGGACGTACATCCGAAAAACTCGGGTATTGGGCGGAGCCAATTGCCGCCGATACTGGAATATCTGCGGCAGCGCTCCAAGCCTATGGCAATGCCGAACTTATTGCTGCCGAAAGCTGGCCGCAATGCCACCTGCGTTGGAATACATTGGCGGGTATTGGGTTTGTGGAGACTCGACATGGCACATATTCCGGTCAATTATTTGGTGGCAGTAGCTTAAATGAAATGGGTGTTGCTACGCCTTCGATTATTGGTGTGCCACTCGATGGATCCCCGGGTTTTGCTGAAATCGGTGATACTGATCAAGGTGCCTTAGATGGTGATTCGCAATTTGATCGGGCAGTGGGCCCAATGCAATTTATTCCAGAATCCTGGAAGCGCTATGGCCGAGATGCGGATGGTGATGGAAGCCCTAATCCGCAGCAAATCGATGATGCCGCTTTGGGGGCAGCAAATCTCTTATGTGCAAATGGGCGTGACCTTAGTACCCCCGAGGGGTGGGCCGATGCAATCCGTTCGTACAATTATTCGGAGAAATATTTGATTGATGTTCGGGATGCGGCTGGTGCATATGCGCTGCGGCAACCGCCCGTATAGGTGCGGGAACACTGGGTGCGTGGGACTGCCTTTGGGTATGTCCTCGGTCGGGTGTGTTCCGCGCCCAGCCCGTCATAAAAAATAATTTCGTGCCACAATTGTTAATTGAGTGCGGTTTCGGTGCAGCTCCCAAAAGTGTGGCATCAATCTCATGTCCGTTTGTTTCCGATCGGGCATTGTTGATGGAAGACTGTAGTGGTAGCGGTGACATTTCCGCACAGATAAATTCACATTATTCGTCAATTGGCTTAGGAGGCCACTGTGGCTGAAATCATGCACGTGTTCGCTCGCGAAATTATGGATTCCCGCGGCAATCCCACCGTCGAATGTGAGGTGTTCCTCGATGATGGCGGCCACGGAGTCGCTGGTGTTCCTTCAGGTGCATCGACCGGTGTGCACGAAGCTCACGAGCTGCGTGATGGCGGTGACCGTTACCTTGGCAAAGGCGTCCTCAAGGCAGTAGAAAATGTGAACGAGGAAATCGCCGATGCCCTTGCTGGTTTGGAAGCTGATGACCAGCGCCTTATTGACCAAAAAATGATCGAACTCGATGGCACCGATAATAAGTCCCGCCTTGGTGCCAATGCCATCCTTGGTGTTTCCATGGCAGCTGCAAAAGCCGCTGCCGATTCCGCTGGCCTGGAACTGTTCCGTTATATTGGTGGGCCAAACGCGCACCTGCTGCCTGTGCCAATGATGAATATTGTCAATGGCGGTGCACACGCGGACTCCGGTGTTGACGTTCAAGAATTTATGATCGCCCCAATCGGTGCCGAAAGCTTCTCCGAAGCACTCCGCATGGGTGCAGAGGTCTATCACTCCTTGAAGGCCGTTATTAAGTCCAAGGGTCTTTCCACCGGTCTCGGTGATGAAGGTGGTTTTGCTCCTTCCGTTGAGTCCACCAAGGCAGCACTTGACCTTATCGTTGAGGCAATTGAAAAGGCCGGCTTTAAAGTTGGCGAGGATATTGCCCTTGCCCTCGACGTAGCTTCCTCTGAGTTTTATAAGGACGGCAAGTACCACTTCGAAGGCGGCGAGCACACCGCTGAAGAAATGATCGAGGTTTATAAGAAGCTGATCGAAGAATACCCAATCGTTTCCATTGAAGACCCATTGCAGGAAGATGATTGGGAAGGCTACACCGCACTAACCGAAGCCATTGGCGACAAGGTGCAAATTGTTGGCGATGATTTCTTTGTCACCAACCCGGCTCGCCTAAAGGAAGGCATTGCAAAGAAGGCTGCCAATGCGCTGCTGGTCAAGGTAAACCAGATCGGTACCCTTACCGAAACTTTCGACGCCGTGGAGCTTGCTCATCGCAATGGCTACCGCTGCATGATGTCCCACCGTTCCGGTGAAACTGAAGACACCACAATTGCTGACCTTGCAGTAGCCTTAAACTGCGGCCAGATTAAGACTGGTGCTCCTGCTCGTTCCGAGCGCGTAGCTAAGTACAACCAACTCCTGCGCATCGAACAAATTCTTGGCGAGGCCGCCGTATACGCTGGCCGTGGTGCATTCCCACGTTTCCAAGGCTAAACACGTAACCTGCTCAACACCCCGATCTACGCATCGGGGTGTTTTGCTATGCCGGCATACTTTTTACGTATTCGATTTTTTAAAGACCAGGGTAAACGTTGCTTTCCATACGGTTTTCGTCGTGGCAACCCAGTTTTGGTAGTGCACAACGCTAGGATTGAGACCCTATGGACCGAACAGCGCGCAGGGTGCAACCAGTTACGTATCGTCGCAGTGGAACCACTGCGACACCTAAGCCTGTGCGAACCCCGCGATCGCAATATGATCGCCGCACGAAAAATGATTCGTATCAACGCCGTGATGCTCAGCGAGAGCAACGCCCAACGCAATCGCAATCAAAGCGAATTCGCTTGGGTGCGGTTGAAATTGGTGTGCTAATCGCGGTGTCCATTGTGGTTCTGGTAATGATTGGCATGCCGTTGCGAAATTATTTTCAGCAGCGCAGTGATATTGCTCGAGTACAAGCCAGTATTGAGGCTAAGGAAGCGGAAAAACAAGCGCTACTTGCAGAGTTAGAAAAATACGAGTCTGAGGAATTTATTAAGGAACAGGCTCGGATTCGCCTCGGTGTAATTGAGCCTGGTGAAACCGCGTTTCGTATTATTAGCCCGGAGCTAAAAGCCGATTCTTCAACTGGGCAAAACGCGGTCCAAGATGTCTCAGATGAGCCGTGGTATGACGTGCTTTGGGAAGCTATTTCATTGACGGAATCAGACCTTCGAATTGGCCTGGAAAAGCCTGAGCCGCCAGCCGCAAATTCGAACCAACTTCCGATTTCTCCGACACAACCGCCTGTCGAGGAACCTATCCCATAGCACTTGAGCATCATTTTCAGATTCATTGATTTGCGTATATGCAGTACACTCTTTATTTTTCGTAGTTGAAAAGAGTGGTACAGATGAATAACGCTTTAGACCCTGCTGATATTGCGCAAATTGCGGAGCAGTTGGGGCGGCAGCCGCGTGGTGTATTAGAGGTTTCGTATCGTTGTCCAGATGGGGCACCTGGGGTAGTGAAAACCGCGCCTCGCTTAGAGGATGGGACGCCATTTCCAACCTTGTACTATTTAACTGATCCGCGTCTTACCTCAGAGGCTTCGCGTCTTGAGGTGGCACATGTTATGAAGTGGATGACCGAACGTTTGGCTAATGATGCCGATCTGCAGGCGGATTATCAGCAAGCGCATGAGTATTTTCTGGCTAAGCGCAATGCTATTGAGGATCTAGGTACCGAATTCTCCGGTGGTGGTATGCCCGATCGGGTGAAGTGCTTGCATGTGCTTATCGCATATGCGCTTGCGGAAGGTCCGCAGCATTTCCGTTTGGGTGCAGAGGCGGTAGCCATGGCCGCGGATCACGGAAAGCTGCGCGGCACTGCAGTTCCGGAAGATTGGCCAACCTGTGCGGAATTAGGTATAGATTTAGCAAACTTTGATTTTTCGAATGCGGAGGTGAAATAGTGGTTCGCTTTGCGGCGATTGATTGTGGCACGAATTCTTTGCGCTTGCTGATTAGTGAGGTTGTAGAAGGCAAGGCCACGGAATTAGTGCGCACAATGGAGATAGTGCGTTTAGGGGAAGGTGTAGACGCCACGGGTAGGCTCTCTGTCGCCGCAATTGCACGCACTCGCGCCGTTTTGGAAACATATGCGGATCTAATGCTGGAGTACGGGGTTTCGGATTTCCGAATGGTGGCTACATCTGCAACCCGTGATGCGGAAAACAAAGACGAGTTTTTCCGTATGACGGGGCAGGTATTGGGACGCCTGAAGCCGGGCTATAGCGCCGAGGTGATTAGTGGCCAAGAGGAAGCCGCATTATCGTTTCGGGGCGCTGTAATTGATCTTTCACCTGAGGAAGGGCCATTTTGCGTTATTGACCTTGGGGGTGGCTCTACGGAGTTTATAGTTGGGCAATACGACGGTACTATCCTTGGCGCTCATAGTGCACAAATGGGATGTGTGCGGGTGACTGAGCGGATTATGCGCAGCAATCCACCAACGGAAACCGAAATTGAAATCGCTCAGGATTTCGTTATGGATCGCATCGCAGAAGTGTGTGAATTAGTTCCAGTGGATCAGGCTCGTGTGTTTGTTGGTTGTGCTGGCACATTTACTACGCTCGCGGCCTTGGCATTGGGGTTAGAGGAATATAATTCCCAAGTTATTCATTGCTCAGAATTGCGTATCGACGCCCTGCGGATCCTTGCCCGTCAGCTTGTTGCGGAAACCACCGAACAGCGTGCCGCAAACCCAGTCATACATCCGGGCCGTGCGGACGTCATTAGTGGGGGTAGTGTGGTGGTGCAGGGAATCCTGGACATGATTGAGAAACATGCTGGGGTTTCATCGATTTTGGTCTCGGAAAAAGACATTCTAGATGGCCTTGTTGCTGGGCTTTCGGACCAATCGGCTTCTATACGCTAAACTACTCAAGGGTGTTTCACCCACACGGCCCCCATAGCCCAATTGGCAGAGGCAGCGGACTTAAAATCCGCCCAGTGTCGGTTCGAGTCCGACTGGGGGCACATAAAAAACCTTAGCTATGTGCGCAATGACTGCCAGCTAAGGTTTTTATCGTTTCGGGCTTTTTGGGTATTGGAAGCTATTGCTAGCTGTTTTATGAGATGGATAAAATTTGATTTAGCACGTACATAGGCGCTAAAGGCAATAAACCGAGGTGGCATCTTATGGTGAAGCAAGCTCAAATACAAGGTACATATTTGCTACGGAACGTACATGTGATTACTGGTGATGGGGCAGAGCTCGAGGGCGTCAATGTTCTTATTTCCCAGGGGCGGTTTGCGCGTATTAGCCAGGAACATATTGATGCGCCAGACGCATTTGTGATCGAAGCCAAAGGTAAGACGCTAATGCCTGGGCTTATCGACGCCCACGTGCACCTAGACTACCTTCACACACGCGGTAGGTTTTCTGCCTGGTACCGAACAAATACGGTGTTAAAGTCGGCTTTGCGGGACGTATTGGAGGCAGGTGTAACTACCATTCGGTGTATGGCGGATCCACTACGCTTGGCGTTGCAATTACGCAAATGGGCTGAGGCGGATCCGTTTCGAGGTCCGAATATGCTTGTTGCGGGTCCCGCACTTACGGCTGCCGGTGGACACCCGGCGGTGACTGTAGCTCAAGATAATCCCTGGCTTAGCGGACAGATTGCATATTCCATCGAATCTCCGGCGCAGGCTGTGCAAGCTATTCGAAAACTGCACGGGGAGGGGGTAGACCATATCAAGATTGTCTACCAGGGAGGCGTGTACGGTGTTGACCGTATTCCGCTACAACAGCTTTCTGAAGAAGCCATGATTGCTGTGGTAGCGGAAGCGCACGCCTTGGGATTGCGGGTGAGTGCACACACGCATGAGGAGGCCGATGTTGAAACGCTCTTACGGGCAGGGGTTGACAGCATCGAACATGGGGTACTTGAGCACGGTATTGCACATGAGGAAATGGTGAAACTCTGGGCAGATAGCGGAGCGCGGCTTGTGCCTACCCTGCTAATTACCTCGTTAATATCAGGCCCCGATGGTGAACTTTATCTTGAACATGCGCGGGCAAACCTGGCACATGCATATGCTTCTGGGGTACGCATCGTTGCTGGTACGGATAGCACTGTGGGGGCAATGCCTGCCACTTCACTGCATGATGAACTGCGTTATATGGTCGAGGCGGGCATGAGCGAGCAAGATGTATTATGTGCTGCCACCAGTAATGCGGCAGAACTGTTGGGGCTTTCTGAACGCGGGGTTATTGCAGAAGGTAAGCGCGCAGATGCTTTGCTTTTGCATTCGAATCCTCTTGAGCAAATTGATAATACAACCGACATTGATTTGGTGTTTCATAAAGGTTTGTTGGTGCATGAGACACCGCCTCCGCCAAAGCAGCCAGAGTTGGCAATGTACGCACCGAATGGCCCATTACTTGTGGAATATATCGATCGCACGGAGACGACGTTTCCGCATGAGATATTGATGCGATATGACCGCTCGAACTTTGCCAGTGAAGGGGTTCGCACGCTGACATACTTGGATGTGGGTACCAAAAAGGTATTGCGGAATGAACGCGTGGTATCGGGAACTGATCTTGTTACCCGTGAATGGGAGTGTGAAATTCCAGGGGAGGGGACGGTGCTGCATGCTGTACGTGAGGGTGGAAATGTTGTTCTAAAAGGAACTTTTAACAATGAGCAGGTAGTACGTACATTCCCATTGCGTGGTGTGACGTGGATGCAATGGCTACAGCTGGACCCGGCGACGTTTGTAATTTCGAAGGAAGCTCAAGTCAATGTGGCGTCGATAGGAACAGTTGGCCGCGGCGCCCTAACATTTAAAACATTTGAACTGACCAAACGAGGTTCTGTTGATGGCGGTTGTATCGATATTGAAATGGTAATTCCCAAGTGGCGTAAATTCTGGGGTGCAAATTTGCTGTTTGATGCATTAACGGGTGAGCTGGTGCGACAGCAGATTCGTGGCAAGGAGCAAAAAGTATTGCAGCGGACCGAATGACTCTTGCGTTTGGGCACCCATCATCCGCTATACTCATTGAGGTTAGCGTTACCTAATATGTTCGAGGTTGTTTATGTCTGTATTCCCGCAGCCAACACTGTTCTGGTGCCAAGAAGGCACGGCGAACATTCGAACGGGGGCTGAACTTATTCATGTGCGTGCGGGGGAAGCATTGTATGCTAGCGCGGCAACGATCGTTGACGAGCAGGGCGTCGTACTGCCATTACCCGCGGAATCCGCGCGATCATTACATCCCCGCAAGGTATTTTTCGGTCTTGATTGGGAGCCCGTAATGCTTAGGGAATTTTCGCTTGCTGTGGGGAATCCTCATTATCAGTTGCCGGAAGCGCTGGCGGGCTTGTGTGCTGCTCCTGCCGCGCCGCCGCCAATGCCCACCGCACTAGAGGCTCGTCGAGTGGCTGAGGTTCTATTCGAAAATACTGCCGATCAGACACCGCTTGAAGGGTTTGCGGAACGCTTGGGTGTAAGCTCGCGGACAATCCAGCGCCAGTTTATTTCTGGTACTGGTTTATCGTTTAGTGAATGGCGGGCCGGTGTGCGCGTTGCTGCCGCAGCAGAATTACTAAGCATGGATTTTTCCGTTGCGGTGGCAGCCAACCTTGTTGGTTTTTCTGCAACCAGTAGCCTTACCCGCGCATTTCGGCGCCATACTGGGCATCCTCCTTCGGCGTTTACCGCTGGTGCGGTGGGCATGGGCGAAGTGGGGCCGCCGCCGCGCTGCGAATCCTATACGGTTTTCGCGAGTGATTGCGATACCGTATGGTGGGTGCAGCAAGGTGCAGCGACCCTGGTAGATGGCGATTTCTGCCGTTTTATGGCGGCTGGGGATACCGCCACGCTTACTGCCAGCAGCAGGACGCGTATCGACGTCGCGTCCGGTTCGGTGATCTACCCACTGCCGGGCCGATTAATGTTCCGGGATTCCCCTTCACTGTCCGATATTGCTGCCGAATATCGTGCTGATCGTAACCTTGGCACTTCAGAAGTATTAGCGAAAAAGATGGAACGGGCACGCGAACTCCTCCGTAATGGGCAGCGCCCAAAGGATGTTGGAATTGCGGTAGGTTATGGCACTCATAGCGCTTTTAGCAGGGCTTTTAAGTGTGTTCAGGGGGTGACTCCACGAGAGTACCAAAAGGGAATATAGGGTTGCTGGGAACTAAATCACGCGAATGTGCGTTGATTGGGTTGTAAGCATTTTCCCCATGACCCAAGAAAGGAACAGGGACTTCAAGTGCGTAGTAGTAACCCTGTATTCAGTTCCCTGGCGGGCACTAAGCAACGGGCCGTCCAGAACCAATTCCAGGGCTACCCAGCGGACCCTTACTCCCAGTACCCTTCCGCGGGAGCCGTTACTTCAGAGCGCCCCATGACCGTTGATGACGTTATCTCAAAAACTGGCATTACGCTGGGCGTCATTATTGTTATGGCGGTTATTAACTTTGGTATTGCCATGTTTATCAGCCCAGTCCTGGCAATGGTTTTGACGATTGTTGGCGCCATTGGCGGTTTGGTTACTGTTCTAATCGGCACATTTGGTAAAAAATACGGCTCTGCAGCAATCACCCTTATCTATGCCTTTTTCGAAGGTTTATTTGTAGGCGGTATTTCGCTGCTTTTCTCCGGATTCTTGGTTGGTAAGGGCGCAGATGCTGGCACCATGATTGGGCAAGCAGTGCTTGGTACCGTCGGTGTATTCCTGGGTATGCTCTATGTGTATAAGACAGGTGCTGTCAAGGTAACACCTAAATTCCAGCGCATTATGACCGCCTGCCTTATGGGCGTTCTTGTTCTCGCGTTGGGCAATATGGCGCTGTTTTTCTTTACTGGTATGAACCCACTGACCAATGGTGGCCCGTTAGCCATTATTTTCTCCCTAGTATGTATTGGTCTTGCAGCGTTTAGTTTCCTGCAGGATTTCGACGCCGCTGATCAACTTGTTCGCGCTGGTGCGCCAGCTCGTATGGCGTGGGGAGTTGCTCTTGGTTTGGCTGTGACCTTGGTCTGGCTTTATACCGAAATTCTTCGCCTGCTGAGTTATTTCCGGGGCAACTAACCAAACGCCTGAAAGGGCATACCAATGGCCCCGCACCCAGAAGCAAAAACCTTGGGTGCGGGGCCATATTGTGTTTATATCGCGAAAAAGCTACAGCACAATACTTGCACCATTGACCGTGATTAATGTGAAGGCAGGTCCTTGTGATGTCATTGTGGGGGCGGAAAGTTCAACTTTGACTTCTGTTTCCGTGGTTTGCCCCTTCGCGTCTTTGTCTTTGCACACCTTGCCTCCGCAGACGCGAGTTTCCCGAATAGCGGTTCCTTTGGCGCCGGTTTCATTCCAGGTTTCCCAGGTTATGTTTTTTAATTTGTCACCGGTGTGTGAGCAAGAAAGGGAAAGTGTTTCGGGCCGTTTGGTAGGGCTTCCAACGCAATCGATTACTCCAGGAATGCCTCGTGAGGCATGCACCATCATGCTGGTAGTTCCGCTGGTTACACCAGATGTGGTGGCTGGGATCGTTGTGGAGGTGGCTGGTGTACTTGTATTGATCGGGCTGCTTGCACCAGTTTTTGAGGCTGTGCTTGTTCCAGTTTTCTTGGTTGTAGTGGGAGCGGCTACATCGTGTGCGGTGTCTATTCGACGGTCTGAATCAATTTCACCTGGCGGGTTTGCGCAAGCGCATAGCAATGTGACACATAGAGCGGTAATGGTTGCGGTGGCATATAAGCGCATGGATGTATAAGTTCCTTGGGAATTGGGCAGGGACAGGGGTAGGCACACAAAGAATGCCGCCCACACTTTTTGGTGGACGGCAGACACTTCGAGCTGTGGTAAAGCTTAGCTTGAGCGAAGAGTTGCTGCCTTATCAGAATTGTAAGGCTCAGCGGACACTACAGTCACGGAAATCACGGTGCCATTTGGTGCGGTGTATTCGCGGGTTTCACCTTCACGGGCACCGAGGATAGCGGCGCCAAGCGGAGCGTGCTCCGAATAGGTTTCTAGATCCTTATTATCGGAGGCGGCGGCACGAGTACCAATAAGGAATGTTTCTTTCTGATTGCTATCGCCGTTGTAGTACACATGCACTACGGAACCGACATGAGCGACACCCTCCTCAAGCCCAGCACGTTCGGTGGTGGAGTTCGCCAGAATTTCCGAGATTTGCTTAATGCGGGCTTCTTCCTGGTCCTGCATTTCGCGGGCGGCGTCATAGCCAGCGTTTTCTTTGAGGTCGCCTTCTTCACGGCGCTCATTGATTTCAGCGGCAACGACCGGACGGTGGGCGATAAGTGCGTTAAGCTCTTCCTCCAGCTTTTTCTTGGTTTCCGGCGTAATGTATTGCTTCTGGATCTCAGCCATGGTGTGTGTAAAACCTCTTCGTCTAGCGACCGTTATGTCAGACCGTTGGTGGTCACAGTGCAACGCCCCGCGAAAGCACACCTAGAATGTGTACAGAATCTTGCGGGGCAGTCTTCTTCGCGCAAAGCTTAGCACAATGCTTGCTTAAGAGCCCTCTGTGAGATACGAGGGCACGTTTGTATGACAACCATATACCGTTCCAGCAACCGGTAAGTCCCGTGTTGGAATATTTACTTGGAAACGCTCAGTTTGGTTTCCACCTGGTTCAATACGGAATTCGCGGCGTCCAACTTCAGCCTTGTCATAGTTTAAAGCTGTAACAATGCAATAGCTGGGTTCATCTATATTTTTGCGCGTAACATCTACGGAAATCTTGAGCGTGCGGTCGTCGATACGCTCGAATCCAGCCTGGGAAGCAGTGACCGTTGCGCCATTAATTTTTTGAAAATACTGTACTATGACCACCACGGCCACAACCGCGAAAATAACCGCACCAATAGCAATGATCTTGCCACTTAGGGTGCCTTTTTTAGGGTCGGTTGCGTACCGGTTGGCACGAAGGCTTTCGGACATGTGTTTTCCTTTGCATATGCGCTCCAGCTGGATGGTTCTATAGTAACGCCCACAAGTGACATAGGATATTGAGGGAGCTTTACCAAACCCACAAAGGAGCGTGTTTTTGTGAGCACTCTGCGCCTCATGGCAATTCATGCCCACCCTGACGACGAAGCAAGCAAAGGGGCAGCAACCACCGCCCGCTACGTGGCCGAAGGGCATGAGGCAATGATTGTTACCTGTACTGGAGGAGAGCGTGGCGATATCCTCAATCCCGCCATGGACAGCCCCGGAAATGCTGAACGGATTCCCGAAATCAGGCGAGAGGAAATGGCGCGCGCAATTGCCGCACTTGGCGCTCAGCACCACTGGTTAGGCTATATAGACTCTGGATTGCCGCAAGGCGATCCGCTCCCGCCGCTTCCACCCGGCTGCTTTGCCCTGGAAGACGATGACACAGTGGTCCGTGATCTTGTAAAGGTCATTCGCAAATTCCGCCCCCACGTTATTGTCACCTACGATGAAAACGGCGGTTATCCGCATCCCGACCATTTGAAAGTCCATGCGACTTCAATGAAAGCTTGGGACGAGGCTGGCAACCCCGACTATGCGCCCGAAATCGGGAAGCCCTGGACACCGCTGAAGCTTTACTACACCCACGGTTTTATTCGCCAACGCATGCAACTTTTCCACGATGTTTTGCTCCGTGAGGGAAAACCGAGCCCATATGGCCCTCTCTTAGAGCGCTGGCAGGCACACCGAGCAGATATTATGGCCCGGGTAACCACTCAAGTTCCATGCGCCGATTATTTCGAACAGCGTGACGACGCCCTGCGCGCCCATGCCACCCAGATAGACCCGGCGGGTGCCTTCTTTGGGACACCGGTAGAGGTGCAGCGTAAGCTATGGCCAACAGAAGAGTTCGAACTGGCTGCAACAAGGGTCTCGACCTCGTATCCAGAAAACGATCTATTTGCCGGAATCTCAGTGGAGAACACTGAGTCATAAAAGGAGACTGCGTACATGGTGGAGTTCATTTTGGCGCAAGCAGAGCGCGGTGGCCCCCTCGGCCCAGAATTCGGTAAAGCCTCACCAGTAGGCCTGTTAATTATCGTGTTACTTTTAGCGGCTGTCCTGTTTATTGGCTGGGCGCTTACTCGCCGAATCAAACGTATGGCCCGCCGCCGCGAATTCGCCGAAGCTCACGGCATTGACGTCTTTGATCAAGAAGCGATCGATAACGCCATGAAGGCCGAAGGCATGGTCGTGGACAATCGCAAACAATGGTTCTAACAGCACCCCCATTACCCGCCCAATACCGCGCGTGCACGTCGCGCGGTGCGCACATACACTAGTACCGTGAATTATCTGCCGAAGCTGCTGTACCCCGTGTACGAGAAACTTCTCCGCCGCGAGCTTGCGGGGGCCAAGCATCCGAAGCATGTTGCCATTATGTGTGACGGAAATCGACGCTGGGCGCGCGAAGCCGGGTTTGCAGATGTTAGCCATGGACACCGCGTTGGCGCCAAAAAAATCGGCGAAATGGTCCGCTGGTGTGCCGAAACCGATATCGAATTGGTTACAATTTACCTACTTTCTACCGAAAATCTAGGTAGAAATAGCGAAGAATTAGAACTCCTCTTTGACATTATTGGTGATGTTGTAGTGGAGCTTGCGGACCCCATTACTAATTGCCAAGTTCGCTTAGTGGGCCACCTTGACCTGCTGCCCAAACGCATCTCCGAACGTCTCCGCACTGCAGCCGAAACCACCAAAAACCACACCGGGATTACCGTAAATGTTGCTGTAGGCTACGGCGGACGCCAAGAAATTGTCGACGCCGTGAAAGAACTGATCCACGACCTAGGCGCTCAAGGGCACAATGCCGAAACAATCAGCGAAGAAATCTCGGTGGAGTCTATTTCTTCCCACCTGTATACTTCTGGGCAGCCAGACCCAGACCTGGTAATCCGGACCTCAGGGGAACAACGCCTCTCCGGATTCTTACTCTGGCAAGCAGCATACTCAGAAATATGGTTTACTGACACATACTGGCCGGCATTCCGCCGAATCGACTTTTTACGCGCACTGCGTGATTACTCTTCACGACACCGCCGTTTTGGAAAATGATCTCACCACACATACTCGTAGAATCTGTTTACGGATCCACCCAACAATACGCCGATGAACTGGCTAAACGCACCGGCGGAAGAATACGAGCTCTTGAAAACACCGAAACTCTGGAAACCGAACTCGCTTCCGCACCAGCGCCCCTAATAATTTGTTCACCAAACTACGGGCCTGTAAATAAAGGCGTCTCCTGGGTAAAAGAAAATCCCCAACTAGTACGCGCGTACGCAAGTGCCCTTGTGGTTGTAGGGATGTCCCTGCCCGACTACGCAAAAACCCGAGACGCCGCCGGCACAGCACTAGGCAACCTAGCAGCCGACGTCCCTCGCTTTTACCTCCCCGGAAGACTCACACACTCCCAACTAAGCACCAAACACCGAAGCGTCTTATGGTCAGTCAACCAAATGATCAAACGCAAACCCAGCCCCAACGAAAACGATCGCAATATGATCGCCGAATACGGCAAAGACATTGACCACGTAAACTTCACCCACCTCGAACCAGTAGTCAACTGGTGGCGCTCACTCACACTTGAGCGTGTATAACCAAATTACAAGCCACGCGAACCGCTAACTAAGTGCTAGTGGCTTCGCGGCGGGGCAGGGATGGGAAAATAGAGGAAATGTCCCATTGAAAGTTCTGGCACAGGCTTGGGTTGGGGCGGGGTAGGCACTGGGTTAGGGACGGGGTTAGGCCTAGAGAGGCCTGAAGCAGGCAGATTTGTGTTGTGGGCTTCTGGTCTTGGGGTGTGAGCTGGGGAAACGTGGTGATGGGTTGTGGGTGATGTGAAATCTGCCTTGTTGGGGGTGGGTCGGCAGAAAATCCAGGGCTTCCCGGGAGGGGGTGAGTTGGTTTCCTGGGTGAGTTGGTTGGTTTCCCAAGCCTTCGAGCCGCTTTCCCGGGCGTTTAATAGGATCAACCTATTGAACTGGTGATGTTTTTATCCCCACTGTCGCAGATTCCATAAAATCGCCTGAAAAAATGGAATTTGTGACAGCAGCCAACATTGCGCACAATCGTTGACCTGGGGTGTGTCGCAGATTCCATAAAAACAGCCGAAAAAGATGGAATCTGTGACAGGTTCCCTACCTATCGTGTCACAGATTCCATAAAATCGGCCGAAAAAATGGAATCTGTGACAACGCGCCCAACCAGCGCCCAACTAGCACCCGAAAGGACCAGCTCACCAGGCTGGAACAGCGGAATCCGCGCTACCACAACCCCACGAGCCCCAAAAGTCACACTAGACACACCGGCCACGTCAATCCCAAGAATCCACTAACCTAGCCCCCCTCAGCGCGCAGGTAAAAACTGCTTAACTGCTGCGGTAACAGCCGCGTTAAATATTTCGCATTCGTACTCGTTCTACCTGGTGGTTTGCATCTTTGAAAAGAACCAAGGAGGCTCGCACGCGGGTAGGCAGAATGTTTTCCACCAGGTTTGGCAGGTTGACGGATTGCCAGATCTCGCGTGCAAGGGCGCGTGCCTGGGCGTCGTCAAGCTGGGCGTAGTGGGAGAAGTGCGCGTCGGGGGCGGAGAATGCGGTGCTGCGGAGTTGGAGGAATCGCTCGATATACCAGCGTTCTATATCATCAGTGCGTGCGTCAACATAGACAGAGAAGTCGAATAAATCGCTGACCATGAGTGTTGGCCCGGTTTGTAGTACGTTGAGCCCTTCGAGGATCAAAATGTCGGGCTGCCGCACGGTGATGTATTCTCCGGGTACTCGGTCGTAGAGTGTGTGTGAGTATACGGGCGCGGTGCAGGAGGGGCGTCCGGCTTTTACCTCGGTAACAAAGCGTAAGAGTGCGCGTTGGTCGTAGCTTTCGGGGTATCCTTTGCGGTTCATGATTTTCCGCTTATGAAGTTCGGCGGCAGGGTAGAGGAAACCATCGGTGGTTACCAGGTCTACTCTTGGGTGGGTGTCCCAGCGTTGGAGTAGTACTTGGAGGACTCGGGCGGTGGTGGATTTCCCTACGGCGACGGAGCCAGCGATTCCAATGATGAATGGCACATCAGGGGTGCGCGAACCGAGAAAGGTTTCGGTGGCTTTCATTAATTCTTGGCGGGCGTTGATTTGTAGGTGGATCAGGCGGCTAAGCGGAAGGTAAACTTCGGCGACTTCATCAAGGTCGATGTTTTCGCCGATGCCTCGGAGTTTGTCGAGTTCGGCTTCGGTAAGGACCTGCGGCATGGATTGTCGCAGGCGACGCCATTGGGCGCGGTTGAAGTCTAGGTAGGGGCTGACCACATTGGGGCGGACCATATTTTCTATTGTGCCAATGTCCGCTCATGCTGACGAATTTGGGGTTGGCCTGCCCATTTCCCGGTCAGTATGTACGCAAAGAATTTCTAGCTACAATAGGCAGGCATTCTTTACTGTCGATTCCGCGAGGTCTTGTGGATCGACTGACTTTGAAAGGTTCTACGGTACTACCATGACCGATGCCACAAACGATATCCGTTATCAGTCTTTGACGCAGTTGGATCCGGAGGTGGCTCAGGCCATGGCCGGCGAGCTGTCTCGTCAGCGCAATACGTTGGAAATGATCGCATCAGAGAATTTTGTGCCTCGTGCGGTATTGCAAGCGCAGGGTTCGGTGCTTACAAATAAGTATGCTGAGGGCTACCCAGGCCGTCGTTATTACGGTGGCTGCGAAGACGTTGACATTGTGGAAAATCTTGCCATTGCGCGCGCAAAGGACCTATTTGGTGCAGAAGCCGCCAATGTCCAGCCTCATGCTGGTGCGCAAGCAAATGCGGCAGTCCTTATGGCATTAGCAAACCCTGGCGAAAAAATTATGGGTTTGTCGTTGGCTCATGGTGGTCACCTTACGCACGGAATGAAACTCAATTTCTCCGGCAAGCTTTACGACGTCGCGGCATACGGCGTTGATTCGGAAAGCATGCGCGTGGACATGGACCAAGTCCGCGAACAGGCATTGGTGGAAAAGCCTGATGTGATTATTGCTGGCTGGTCTGCGTATCCACGTCATTTAGATTTTGCTGCGTTTCGCGAGATCGCCGATGAAGTTGGCGCAAAACTCTGGGTGGATATGGCCCACTTTGCTGGCTTGGTTGCGGCTGGCTTACATCCTTCCCCGGTGCCTTATGCGGATGTGGTTTCCACAACAGTACATAAGACGCTTGGTGGCCCGCGTTCTGGACTTATTCTTTCTACCGAGGCGTGGGCAAAGAAGATTAATTCTGCTGTTTTCCCTGGCCAGCAGGGTGGTCCTTTAATGCATGCTATTGCTGCGAAGGCGGTTGCATTAAAGATTGCTGGTACTGAAGAGTTCCGGTTGCGTCAAGAGCGCACTTTGGAGGGGGCTCGTATTCTTGCAGAGCGTTTAATGGCGCAAGATTGCCAGGCGGCAGGTATCGATGTGCTTACTGGTGGCACTGATGTGCATTTAGTGCTTGCGGATCTACGAAATTCTGAAATGAATGGCCAAGAAGCCGAGGATCTTTTACATGCGGTTGGTATTACGGTGAACCGGAATGCTGTGCCGAATGATCCTCGCCCACCAATGGTGACTTCAGGTTTGCGTATTGGTACGCCTGCTCTTGCCACTCGTGGTTTTGATACCGCGGCGTTTACTGAGGTCGCAGATATTATTGGTACCGCATTGGCGGCGGGTAAAGGCGCGGATGTTTCGGCACTGCGTGCTCGGGTTTCTGCATTGGCTGAGCAGTTCCCGCTGTATGACGGTTTAGAAGATTGGAAACTGATGTAGATTCAGCAACTTCTGGCAACACCATAAGCCCCGGCTTGGAGAAATCCTTGTCGGGGCTTGAATTTTCTGTGTCGGGCATAGTGTATTTCTGGATGAGTTGCTAAAATTTTCTCAGCGAAAAAGTATGATGTGTTGTGCAATACGAGGTTTTTAGTATGACCAAATGTCTGTAAATGTCTTGACAAATGTGCTTTACTACACCGTATAAACCATTTCAAATGGAATGCGCGGAGGGAGTCAAATATGTCCATGCGACGCTTGGCGCAATTAGCAGCACTAGCGTTTCTTGGTATTGTTTTTATTTCTACGTGGCTATTGGTTTTGGGAGTCCCCATCTATTGGGTGTTATTTATACAACTCAATGCAGCATTGGTTGTTGGGGGAATTGTTTGGTGGTATACGGAGCGAACACCCGAGCAGTGTGAAAATAACGACGATATTGCTCCAAAAGAGGCGGATTCAACGCCAATACCAGAGCCTCGGCATGTTTCGGTGGAGGAAGCACCAACCGTTCCTATGCCCACCCCGAAGGCCTTACCGCAAAAAGTTCCTACTGCATTACAAACACTGGATATTGGGCAAGCAAAAGATCAATTGCGTTCCGCATTAGGAACGCAGATTGGCGACGCCCCGACCGCAGCGAAAATGTCGCAAGCAAAAATGCTGCCTGGCGCTCGGGCCGCTATGGAGCGTTTTGGCCTTTCGGAAGAACAATTACGTAGTGCAATTGCAGGTTGCAGACCTCGGCCTGCAGAGCAGGGGCGTTATCAATTTGTAGTAGCAGATCATTCGGTCATTGTTTCTGAAGATGGCACCTGCATTTTAGGGGTGTTTCCATACGGGGGTCCAGAGTCGGATTTAGTTGAAGCGGCTCGTGATAAAGCAAAAGCTGCGGTGCGGAAACCTTCGCCAATGGATATGCCGCGTAAACGCGTGGCGCCAAAAGTGGATCGGCGAATTGCTGCACCAACAACTGCTAAGGAGATGAAGGAGTTATTGGAACAGCGTGGATTTGAGGTGGAATTGCGGGGTAAACATTACAACGTGACTCACCCGGACCATCCTGGCGTGCGTTCGACAATGGCAGCATCACCTTCGGATTTTCGGTGGAATCTGAATTTGATTTCACAAATTCGGGGAGCATTCGGCGTTGACCTTCGACTCGCCTAGATTTAGATGGCGCACAATATTAATCTTTACATTTCATTGCCGAATCAACAAGTGTGGATTTTCTAGAGTATTTCCAATAGTTCCTAGGTGTTCATTTATAAGGCGAATGTTCGCACGCTGGCGCCGATACAATACTAATTACTGAGATTTGTTTTGGCGTTCTTCAGCTAATTGGGTTCGAGCTGCGCGAAGCCAATCTGGTTGATCGGCCAATAGGGCCTTGATCTCCGTAGTGGTGAGCGGTTTATCCATATCATTGCGCTTGAGTGCGGCAATAGTAATACCAAGTTTTTGAGCAACCACAGGGCGTGGGTGTGGTCCGGTGCGGCGGAGTTCTGCTAACCACTCGGGTGGATTGGATTGAAGTTCTACAAATTCGGTATGGCTGAGTGGTGTGTTTTGAAAAGACTCCGGAGTCGCGGGTAGATAGATACCAAGTTTTTTGGCCGCGGTCTGGGGTTTCATTGCGTTCGATGCTTTGGTCACAGGTATAACGGTAACATTCTTTCCATGAGCCTGACCATTGCATACATTCATGGCACAGCGCCGGATAAGTGGTTTCGTCGATTTGCTGAGCAAACCAACCACCAAATCGATCGTGTCTTCGGTTGTGATGATTCAATCGAAGCTTTGTTCGCGGGTGAGGCGGATATTGCTTTGGTGCGGCTTCCGGATCCGCGGATTACCGATCAATACCATGTGGTGCGGCTTTATCAAGAGCAGCCAGGGATTGGAGTACCTAAGGATAGTGAATTAACGCTATTAGAGGAGATTTCGTACGAGGATATAGTGGGGGAGAACTGCCTATATCAGCCTGATAAAACGGTTGATGTGGCTAAGGTGCGGGAGGCAGTGCAAGTTGTTGCGGCAAATGTTGGTGTAGTTCTTGCCCCGCAGCCATTATTGCGCAGTATGAATCATAAAATGATTGCGCATCGGCCATATCAGTCTGGGGTGCCTACTGAAATTGGAGTGGTGTGGCCAAAGGAAAAGGATCGAGACGAAATCCAAGATTTTGTGGGGATTACCCGTGGGCGGACGCCGCGCTCTTCCCGGCAGTCCGCTCCAAAGCGGAGTGCAAGGGAGAAAGCTAAGGCCAAGCAGCAGCGGCGGAATGGAAAGGGTGGGGTATCGCGGCGTCGTTAAGCAAGTCGAAAGCGCACTGTATCGCCAGCGCCGAGTTGTGCTGCGCGGTCACAGGAACGCGAGGTGAGTACCGCAATAACAGGGTATCCGCCGGTGACGGGATGGTCGGGACCAAATACCACGGGGTCGCCGCTGGGGGGAACCTGAATCGAACCGCGGACCATGCCTTCGCTAAGCAACTCGTCTTTTCGGGATCGCTCCAATGGTCGAGAAGCCTTTAGGCGCAAACCGATTCGATTCGATTCGGGGGATACCTGAAAATCCTGGGCAAGGAAATCGAGGACTGTGGCAGCATAAAACCAGTCCGAACGCGGGCCCAAAATAACAGTGAGTTCCTCGTGGCGCTTTGGCCGCCATAGTGGAGGTAATTGCCGGATTTTTGGCCACCAATGCTCGCCAACAGCAAAATTACTGGTTCGAATGAGATCCCCAGCTTTTATGGGGGCAGGTCCAAGATTACTTAGCACGTCGGTAGATGCACTGCCAAGAGTCAGGGGAACGTCAAAACCTCCGCGGAGTGCGAAATATGCACGCAAACCATAGGAAGAATAGCCCAATGACACAATGTCGCCGGCATGTAAATCCAGCAGGGTATTGGTATAGCTCTCGTGCCGCTTCCCCTGTGATGTAGTAATTGTGATTGGTGCGGCCGTACCGGTAAAAATGCCGGTCGTATCCGCAAGAACCTTCGCTTGAAATCCGCCGATCAAAATTTCTATTACTGGGGCTTCTGGGGCATTACCCACGGCATGATTGGCGCGCGCAGCGCTTAACCTGTCAAAGCAACCTGAAGGGCTTACCCCGGTATTGGCAAAACCTGGGCGACCCCGATCCTGGAATAGTGCCAGTGGCCCCGGTGCCACAATCTCAAGCATGTTGCTCCTTAAAAATAACCGTGTCACCAGGTGCGATATAGGATGGCTGGGCGCGGGAAGTATCCCACATTTGCAATGGTGTAATGCCGAGTAACTGCCAGCCACCCGGAGAAGCTTGCGGGTACACTCCGGAAAACTCACCAGCTAGACCAACGGCACCAACGGGGATTTGTGGGCGTGGCTGGCTGCGGCGCGGAATATTCCATAGGGGTTGCTGTGGTACCAAATACATAAATCCCGGGGCGAAACCACCAAATGCCGCAAGCCATGGCATTTCAGAGTGTTGCTGAATAACGTCGCGCACACGCAAACCAGTTGCATCTGCAACTACTTCCAAATCGGGCCCCTGATACACCACCGGAATCACTACTTCACGTCCGGATTCCAGGGTTCCGGCGGAGATCGTTACATCTTGAAGGTATTGGGTGGCTTGTTTTGGAGTGCATAGCGCGGTGTCCAGGGAAACCACAACCGTTGCGCCTGCCGGAACAATATCTACCACTCCAGGGATATTCATATCTCGGATCTGTTGGTGCACGTTCATAACACCGGCCAAAATGGAGATGCCAGCGTCCGCAACATCGGAGTTTTGAATATCCAATAGGAGTGCTGCATCTCCACAAGGTTTAATGTCCACTGGAAACCCCAACCCCACTATGTTCTAAGCCAGCAATAATTTGGCGAACAACATCCAAGGCATGTGGATTATCACCATGTACACAAATCGAAGACGCTTGAATAATAATCTCATCGCCCGTGGCCGTTGTGACCGGCTTGCCTGAGGCGATACGGACGGCTTGATCAACTGATTGTTCGGCATCCAGTACAGAACCAACTTGAGACCTTGGTGAAAGTGAACCATCTGGCATATAGAGTCGATCTGCGAAGGCCTCGGCGATAGTGCGAAGCCCGGATTCTTCAGCCCATTGCAAAATAGGTGACCCGGCCAGGCCCATAAGTGGTAGGCGGAATGGCAAAATGCCTTCAATTACCGCCATTGCTTGGGTCTTATCGCGAGCGATGCGGTTATACAGTGCACCATGTGGTTTTACATATTCAACCACTGCGCCAACGGAATGTGCGGCGGCCTGAAGCGCGCCAACCTGGTAGATGGTTTCGGCGGTAAGGGTCGCGGCGTCGTAATCCATATTGCGCCGGCCAAACCCAGCAACATCACGGTAGCCGGGGTGAGCACCGATCCGAACTCCGTGCGCTCGCGCCTTGGCGCATGTACGGCGCATTACTAGAGGATCGCCAGCATGAAAACCACAAGCGACATTTGCGCTGCTTACTAAAGCAAGCAGTTGGGAATCACTTCCCATTGTCCATGAGCCGAAGCTTTCACCGAGATCGGAATTCAAATCAATGTGCATTATTCACTCCTAGCGTTCTTATCGGTGGGTTAAGCGGCACTAAGCAGGCTAAATACGCCTGAGAAAGCCGTCCATGCCAGCCACCATGCAACTAATGTTGCCAGCCAGCCAATAATCAATAACCAAGCAGGGTACTTATAGCCATGCAAAAGATCCTTTTGGCGGAACGTTGCAATGTACATCATTAAGGTAAACCCTATGGGAAGAACCAACCCATTGAAAGCACCAGCGAATACTAAGAGCTGTTTAGGAGCGGTTCCCATAATTACGAACAAAAATGCGGAAATACAGATGAAGCCTATGGTCACCCAATTTTGGAGCGCACGTTTATCTGATGAGTTAGAAACCAAAAATGTAGCCGAAGTATAGCTCGCACCAATAATCGAACTTAAGGCTGCTGCCCAAAGCACAATGCCAAAGAACCGCAAACCGATTTCACCAGCTGCAGCCTGGAAAGCTTCACCAGCAGGATTTTCTCCAGCCAACGAAACGCCACCAGCAACCACACCAAGTACCGCTAGGAAAAGCACCACGCGCATTACGCCGGTAAGTAAAATGCCCGTAACGGAAGAAACCGCTACATTGCGAACATATTCAACACCCACACGTCCAGAATCCAACATGCGGTGCGCACCAGCATAGGTGATATAACCGCCCACAGTACCGCCAACCAAGGTGGTAATGGTGACCCAGTCAATAGTTTCTGGCAAGACTGTGTTTTTCAGAGCATCACCAACGGGTGGTTGAGACACAATGGCAACATATAGGGTCAGCAGCATCATGACCATGCCAAGGACTACCAGCAGCTTATCCAGGGCTCCACCAAGCCGCTTAAATAAGAAAATGGCAATTGCCAATAAGGCGGTAATTACGCCTCCAGCCTGGACGTTTGCGCCTAAAAATGCGTTTGTGCCTAGTCCGGCGCCTGCGATATTGCCAATATTAAATACCACACCGCCTACGGCAATACAGATGGCCAGCACCCAGCCTAGACCTGGAAGTACTTGATTGCTGAGCTCCTGGGCACGCATCCCAGAAATACCAATAACGCGCCAAACATTGAGCTGAATGGCGATATCCAAAATAATGGAAGCCAGAATTGCAAACGCGAATGCTGCCCCAAGTTTGTTTGTAAACGTTGCTGTTTGGGTAAGAAACCCTGGGCCAATGGCGCTGGTAGCCATAAGAAATATAGCGCCTAAAAGCGCACTCCGCGTGGTTGCTGAAGCCGCTGCTTGCCCCAAAGTTTTTTCGGCCATGGTTGTCCTTTGTATATCGACGTTCGTCATTGAAATGATTGGAATAGCTGCCTGAATCGATCAGGGCAGCGTGTATGAAGTTGTTGAACAATGCTTTCAAGTATAATTTTTGTGTGTCTAGCAGCACAATACACAAGTAATGTTTAGCAGATCACTGTTTTGAGCGATTAATCTACATAACTATGGGAAAAGCAACGGTTGAACAATTAGTGCGACTACTTTCAAACCGCATCCACATGGGTGAATTACGCCCCGGCACACAGCTTGCTGAGATCGCCTTAGCCAGCCAAATGGGGGTATCTCGTAATACTTTGCGTGAGGCATTCCGCCTCCTCGCACGCGATGGGCTTGTAGAGCACCTGCCGAATCGGGGTGTATTTGTTCGCACTATTACAGAAGACTGCGACGATATCTATGCTTTTCGACGATTCGTGGAGCTTGGGGCTCTCGACCATGTTCACCGCGATCCACACATTACGGCCCAATGCTTATATTCAATGAAAAACGCTTGCGATGAGGCTGAACGCGCCGGTGCGCGCGGAGACTGGGCTAAAGCGGGTGCCGCTAATACGGATTTCCATCAAGCAATTGTCGACCTTGTTGGGTGCGAACGTCTAAGCGAACAGACGAGGATTGTTTTAACCCAAGCCCGGTTACTTTTCCTTTCCCAAGCCGACTGGAAAGCTGTGCATAAACCGTTTATTGAAGGCAATCGAAGCATCCTCGCGGCCCTCCAACGCGACGATGTAGAACACGCAAGACTTTTGCTCTCTGACTACCTATTTCGCTCGAAACAGCTTGTAGGGGAATGCAGATAACCCCCAAACAACAAAATACCCCCAGATGCGCCTAAAGTGGCTGTATCTGGGGGTATTTGTTACTTACTTATCGCGGTCTGTATTGCACATGGCCAGTACATCGAGGCGCTTATCAAGTTCTTCCTCGGTGAGAGTCTTGCCGTCCACAAAGCCCATATCAATTACGGTCTGGCGGATGGTCTTGCCTTCCTTTAGCGCCGTCTTTGCTACCTTTGCTGCATTCTCATAACCAATTGCGGAGTTTAGTGGGGTCACAATAGATGGGGAAGACTCAGCGAGAGTCTTCATACGCTCAACATTTGGCTCAATGCCGTCAACCAGTTTCTCCGCGAATACCCGTGAAGTATTTGCAAGCAATTTCGCGGATTCAAGAACATTGCGCGCCATTACTGGGATAAATACATTGAGTTCGAAGGCG
Organism: Corynebacterium freiburgense; assembly: GCF_030408815.1. Classification (NCBI taxonomy): domain Bacteria; kingdom Bacillati; phylum Actinomycetota; class Actinomycetes; order Mycobacteriales; family Corynebacteriaceae; genus Corynebacterium; species Corynebacterium freiburgense. The sequence continues at coordinate 946,714 of NZ_CP047355.1, forward strand.
CCCTGTGCGCCGCCAAAAACCACAGCAGCGTCATTGCCTACAACCTGTGCAGCAACCTGGGTGGCGGTTTCACAGAGCACAGGATTCACTTTGCCGGGCATAATCGATGAGCCTGGCTGCAGGTCTGGAAGGTGGATTTCCGCAAGACCAGTCAGTGGCCCGGAGCCCATCCAGCGGATATCATTGGCAATCTTATTAAGCGAAACAGCGATTGTTCGCATAGCGCCAGAGAATTCTACGAGCCCATCACGGTTTGCTTGAGCTTCAAAGTGGTTCTCACATTCGCGAAGCTCTTTCACATCCGTAAGTTTTACGAGTTCCGCAACAACTTTCGGGCCAAAGTCTGCTGGAGTATTTAGACCCGTACCTACGGCGGTGCCACCGATTGGAAGTTCACCAAGACGTGGCAGGGTAGCTTCAACGCGTTCGATACCAGCTTCGATTTGGCGGGCGTAGCCAGCGAATTCCTGGCCGAGCGTTACCGGTACGGCATCCATAAGGTGGGTGCGGCCCGACTTTACAACACTGCTCCATTCCTTAGCCTTAGCAAGCAGGGAAGTGTGCAGTACCTTCAATCCTGGAATGAGATCCTTTACAGCGGCTTCCGTAGCAGCAACATGTGTTGCGGTAGGGAAGGTGTCATTTGAAGACTGCCCCATATTGACATCATCGTTTGGATGAACCTCAACACCATTGGCCTTAGCGATAGAAGCAATAACCTCATTGGTGTTCATGTTCGAAGAGGTGCCGGAGCCGGTCTGGAACACGTCAATGGGGAATTCACCGTTGTGCTTGCCATCTGCAATTTCTTTAGCGGCGGCAATAATGGCGTCTGCCTTTTCTGCTGGCAGTAAACCACGATCCTTATTCACCTGAGCGCAGGCAGCCTTGAGCAAGCCCATAGCGCGGATCTGCGCGGTTTCCAGTCCACGGCCAGAAATTGGGAAATTCTCGACGGCGCGCTGCGTTTGGGCGCGCCACAGAGCATTGACCGGAACTTTTACTTCACCCATGGTGTCGTGCTCAATGCGGAATTCCTGCTCGGTCATATAGTCCACCTTCTATGTTGCAAGTTCAAGGAAAACGCCGCGGGTACCACGGCACTGCAACTAGTATGCCTAAAAAGAAACGGCACCGTGTGGTCGGTGCCGTTCTACCCACTTACTAGTGAGCTAGATCATACATGGGGGTTATTTGCGGGTGTAATCCACAATCGAATATTCCTGCAATTTTGCCAATTTATGGACCGACTCGATATAGCGCACGGTTCCCGACTTCGAACGCATGACCAAGGAGCGTGTGGTTGCCCCGTTCTTTCGATAACTAACGCCTCGTAGCATGTCACCATTTGTCACACCAGTGGCAACAAAATAGCAATTATTCGAAGACACGAGGTCATCTGTGGTCAACACGCGATCAAGTTCATGTCCAGCATCAAGCGCTTTTTGGATCTCCGCATCATTACGAGGGTACAACTTTCCTTGAATTTCTCCACCCATACACTTCATTGCGCATGCCGTAATAATGCCCTCAGGGGTGCCGCCAATGCCCATCATAATATCCACTGAGTTTGTGTCCTGAGCGGCGGCAACGGCACCCGCGACGTCACCATCGCGAATCAAACGGACCTTTGCGCCAGCGCGACGAATATCAGTAATTAATCCCTCGTGCCGAGGGCGATCAAGTACCACAACCGTAACATCAGAAGCGCCAATGCCTTTTGCCTTAGCCACTGCGTTAATATTATGAGCAACTGGCGCCTCAATATCGATGCTACCTGCTGCTTCAGGGCCTACAGCAATCTTATTCATATAAAACACAGCCGATGGATCATACATGGATCCACGTTCGGCGGCGGCCAAAACAGAAATAGCGTTTGGGCGACCCTCCGCCATCAATGTAGTGCCATCAACCGGGTCAACAGCAATATCAACCTCGGCGCCCTCACCGGTGCCAACTTCCTCACCGTTATAAAGCATTGGTGCTTCATCTTTTTCGCCTTCGCCAATAACCACAACACCATGCATATTTACTGAATTGATCAATTTGCGCATAGCGTCAACGGCAGCACCATCACCTTCATTCTTCATGCCTCGACCAACCCAACGGCCACATGCAAGTGCAGCAGCTTCTGTCACGCGGACCAGTTCCATAGCAAGGTTACGGTCTGGGGCCTCGGGGTGTGGTGTATTCATAACTGGCAGCCTCCTGAAAAGGGCGGGTTCATTTATTCATATTGCGGTATACCCGAACATGCGTCCGGCATAAGCCTGCGTGTTCCATTGTTGCATTAGTCCCCACCAAAATGCCCCGCTTTTTCCACCCAAATTGGGGCGCCTTTAAACATTTCCCCCAGACAAACCCAAATTCAGGGTGTTCCTCGCGCTACAAACGGCACATTCAAAATCAATGAACGGGCTACTAGGGGCTAATTGGGGGCAATAGGGGCGCGATACTGTTTATCTGAGGCAAATGAGCTTATTGCTCATGGGGCCAGTTGTGCACCCCGACTCCTTACTCTGATAGGTGCGCCAGTAGGCGTTAGCTTTTTTGAGTGTGGGAGGGTTATTGATTATTTTTTGCGTTTGGTGCGTGGGGTAGGGATTGGGGCGTGTGTGGACATGTGGGCGCGGAAGGGGCCTGGGCAAGGTCTCGGAAAGTCTGAAGTAGGTCTAAACAGGCAGATTTGTGTTGTAGGCTTCTGGTCTTGGGGTGTGAGCTGGGGAAATGCGGTGGTGGGTTGTGGGTGATGTGAAATCTGCCTGATTTTCGGGTTAGTAGGCTGCTTTTCCCGAGTTTTTGGAGTGGGGCGGCTGATTTCCAGGGTCTTCGAGTTGATTTCCAGGGGTTTGATAGGCGCACCCTATTGAACTAGTGATGTTTTCATACCTACTGTCACAGATTCCATAAAATCGCCTGAAAAAATGGAATTTGTGACAGCAACCAACATTGCGCACAATCGTTGACCTGGGGTTTGTCGCAGATTCCATAAAAACAGCGAAAAAAATGGAATCTGTGACAGGTTCCCTACCTATCGTGTCGCAGATTCCATAAAATCCGCCGAAAAAATGGAATCTGTGACAACACGCCCAAACAGCACCCGAAAGGACCAGGTCACCAGGCGCACACAACCAAACCCAAGTCACAAACCCAAGCCAAAACAAGCCCCTCGCCAAGCCGGCCCAGCGGAATCCGCGCTACCACAACCCCAAAAACCGCAAAAGTCGTACCAGTAACAACAGTTCCCTAAAGTCGGCACCATAAGTCAGCCAAAAAGTACAGTTCCTCTGTGTTTTCCGTTTTGGGTCATAACCGCTAGTTCGGGTGGATGTTGTGTTCTGTCATACTATTCGGGTGGCTGAGAATAAACCTCGTATTTTTCAGGACTGGAAAGACATTTCGATGACCTTGATGGTCATGCTGGTGCTGATGTTGCTGTCTGTGGGCTTCACTGGTTTGTGTTCGTTTAATCCGGGGGCTCCGGAGAATGGCCCTGTTCGTGCTGTCGACGCGAAACAAGTTTTGAGTCTTGAGGCTCGGGCCATGAATTTTCCAGTTCGAATGCCTGAGGTTCCGGAGGGTTGGGTTTCTAATTCGGCACGTCGAACGAGTGTGGATCAGAAGCCTGCTCCGGTGGTTGGTTGGGTTACTGCTAGTGGGGCGTATTTGCAGTTGACTCAGACTGGTGAGCCGGTGGATAGTGCTTTGAAAGTAATGAAGGAAGAGACTATTGAGGTGGATCCGGTGATGGTGGAGGGCTTGTCATTCCGCCATTTTGAACCAGCAGATGGTTCTGGCGATGCTATCTGGGTAGCTGATAATGGTGACGCGCGTTTTATTATTGCAGGCACTGCCGGTGACCAGGAGTTTCAGGAACTAGCAAAGGCGACTATCGCCGCTCAGCCAATTGCTACGACTAGTTAGTTTCTGGCTCATCTCTTGCTGGTTTCCGGCCCACCCGGCAACTAAACCCGGCCCACCGCTCCCAAAACACTCACCCCCAAAACACCCGACCTACTGTTCCTGAGTTTCTGCGCGTCCGATCGCTTCTTCGACTCGGGCGCGGGCTCCGGCGAGGTGTTCTTCACAGCGTTTTGCAAGGGCTTCTCCGCGTTCCCAGTAGGCGAGTGATTCATCTAGACTCATTTGCCCAAGCTCCAGGATTTTTACTGTTTCAATGAGTTCGTCTCGCGCAGCTTCGTAGGAAAGTTGTGCAACGGGTGTGAATTCTTGGGGAGTTCCTGATCCGATTGTGTTCATGTGTGTTCCTTTTAGTTTGATTGTTGGGTGCCCATAGTTGCGGCGGTGATTGAGCCGTCGCTAATGCGGATTCTTAGTTGGCTGCCGGGTGGGGTTTGTGTAATTGTGGTGACTACTTCTCCGGGGGTTCCTACTTGCACGATTGCATACCCCCTTGCGAGGGTAGCTGAGGGACCTAGGGTGGATACCCTGGCTCGTAGTGCTGTGATTTCCGTGTCTGCGTGACGGAGGAGTTGTGTGATGTCTCGGCGCATGAGCCGAATAGCGTGGTCGATTTCTTCTTGGCGGCGGTGAATCGGGGTGTAGGGGTCGGCGAGTACTGGTCGGCTGCGTATGTTTGCTAATCCTTGCATTTCTCGCTGGACCCATCCACGAAGGGCAGCTGCGGAACGTCCGCGGAGTTCTTGGATAAGGGCACGCTCCATAACGACGTCTGGCACCACCCGTTTTGCAGCGTCGGTCGGTGTTGCTGCCCGTAGATCGGCCACATTATCGAGTACGGGATTATCGGGCTCATGTCCGATTGCAGAGACTACGGGGGTGGTTGCGGCGGATACGGCTCGTTGGAGTGCTTCTTCGGAGAAGGGGAGTAGGTCTTCTACGGAGCCGCCGCCGCGGGCAATAATTATAACGTCTACCTCGGGGTTTGCATCGAGTTGTTGGAGTGCGGCTATAACTTCTGGTACGGTTCCTGCGCCTTGTACTGCGGTGTTTATTACTTCAAAGCGAACTTCCGGCCATCGATCGTGGGCAACACTAAGGACGTCGCGTTCGGCGGCGGATCCTCTGCCGGTAATCAGGCCAATGCATCGCGGTAGGTAGGGGAGTGGTCGTTTGCGCGCGGCGTCGAAAAGCCCTTCGGCGGCGAGTTTTTTGCGCAATTGTTCTATTCGAGCGAGCAGCTCACCGATTCCTACTGGGCGAATCTCCGTAGCCCACAGCGAAAACGATCCACGCCCCACGTAAAAAGCAGGTTTGGCGTACACCACTACGCGGTCACCATCGCGTAACGACGTCTCGCGCAGCAGGGTTGTTGGGCAAGTTACCTGCACACTTGCTTCGGCCTGAGTATCGCGGAGCGTTAAATACGATAACTTCCACGACGGTTTCATATTGACCTGGGTGAGTTGCCCTTCAACCCAAATATGCCCGAGTCGTTCAATCCACGACTTGACTTTAGAATTCACTTCGCGGACTGGCCACGGGTGCTCAGCAGTATTAGCCACCTTGAAAAACTCACTTTCTTCATGGGTGAACGCAACCATTGTAGGCGGAGTTCGTTACTCTGTATCGCATGACCGCACCTAAGAAAATTTTGTTAGCCGCACCCCGTGGCTATTGCGCCGGCGTGGATCGCGCCGTTGAAACTGTGGAACGCGCACTCGAAAAATATGGTGCGCCTGTGTATGTGCGGAAGGAAATCGTTCATAACCGCTATGTGGTTGACACCCTTGCGGAGCGTGGCGCCATCTTTGTTGATGAAACCACTGAAGTACCTGAAGGTTCCCATCTTGTCTTCTCTGCGCATGGCGTCAGCCCCGCCGTCCATGAAGAAGCTCGGTCCCTTTCCTTGAAAACGCTTGATGCTACCTGTCCGCTTGTTACCAAGGTTCATAATGAGGTGAAGCGCTTTGCGCGAGATGGCTATCAAATCCTCCTAATTGGACATGAGGGTCATGAAGAGGTTGAGGGCACGGCTGGGGAAGCCCCGGATGTAGTGCATCTTGTTGATGGTGTGGAATCCGTGGAAACCCTCGAATTCCCCGATAATGAAAAACTTGTTTGGTTATCGCAAACCACATTGTCGGTGGATGAAACCATGGAGATTGTGCGCCTGCTAAAGGCGAAATTCCCACACCTGATTGACCCCCCAAGCGACGATATTTGCTACGCCACCCAAAACCGGCAGGTAGCCGTGAAAGCAATTGCAGAGCGGTGCGAGCTAGTGATTGTTGTGGGTTCGCAAAATTCCTCCAATTCCAAGCGTCTTGTTGAAGTTGCTCTCCAGGGCGGCGCAAACGCGAGTTATTTGGTGGATTATGCCTCTCAGGTTGATCCTGCCTGGCTTGAAGGTGTGTCCACTATTGGCATTACTTCGGGTGCTTCGGTGCCGGAAATTTTGGTGCAAGATGTGCTGAAAATGCTGGCTGAATACGGCTATACCGATGTTGAGGAAGTGACTACCGCAGCGGAGAAACTGGTGTTCTCTCTACCACGCGCTTTGCGGCCAGCAGATCGTGCGAAACGCTAATTGACGCCCCCACCTCGCCAGGGTGGGTGTCCAGGTTAGCGGTAGAGATCGTCGTGACGGGAATTTGCGCGACGTTGCTGCATAAGTTCTTGGACAGTGACCTGTGAGGCGCGTGCTCCTCGGGCGCGATGTGTCCGTACTGCGGAGCGTGCCCGTGTTGCTTGTGCAGCGTTTTGCTGGTTGACTCGTCGCACTTGTTGTTGTTTCACTGCTGTAGTGCGTATCGCGCGGCTTCGGGCTGCGCGAGCTATGAGCCATCGTAAAAAGGCCAGGGCTACACAAATGAGTGTGACGGACATTAAAAAGGGGAAGTGTTCCATCAAGGGGTAAACCGCGGTAATAATCTCAGCGCTTGAAACCGCATTATCAGCGCCAGGTAAAGTTCGGCCGACTGCCCAGGCTGTAAGTGGCATGGCGATGCCAAAGGCCAGTGGAAGCTGCGCTGCGGTAAGAAACAGCCCACGCGGTTCCACTAAGAGAACCGCAGCAATACTGCCTGCAGCAAAGCACCATAAGAATGCGGCACCCATTTCTTTAAAATTCAGGCTCAACAATGCGCCAGTGACTAGTGAGGCGAACACAATCGAGGCTGCTGACCAAACGGGAACCCCGAAGCGGGCGGCGGCGGGGAGGCGAGCAGCGGAAGATCGATTACGTTGAGTCACGGGGCGTTATTCTACCGTTATCACGAACGAAATACATGTAGGATGTCTTGAAGCCTGGATAAGCTGGGGGTGAGCGAGCCTTCTCGGCGAGCCGCGCGCATTTTCCGGCCTGCTTCTTCACCCTCTTGGGCGGTTAATGATCCAACCAATGTGGCGAATTCGATTTCCGCAGCAGTTTTTTCTCCAGAGCGCAGTGCAACGAGGTCACTAAGGTAGCGCAGTAGAACAGCGAGCATTGCTGCTGTAGGTACCGCAAGGAATGCGCCTACAATGCCGAATAAGCTTCCGCCGAGAGTGACGGAAAGCAGAATCACAACGGGGTGGAGGTTCATGGCGCGTGACTGCACCACTGGTTGCAGGATATTTCCTTCAAGCTGTTGCACCAGGATCACTAAACCGAATACTAGGAACGCGGTTGTTGGCCCGTGGGATACAAAGGCAATCATTACGGCCAAAGCGCCCGCAACAACGGCGCCGACAATCGGAATAAAGCCAGCAATAAATGTAAGGGTGCCAAGCGCTAAGGCCATGGGAACGCCGAGCAGTACCAACCCAATGCCGATGCACACGGCGTCGACAAATGAAACAACTGCCTGGGCCCGAATAAAACCAGCTAACGTAATCCAAGCTCGGGTAAATAATTCGGTGAGATGCCAGCCAACTCGACGTCCAGTCACCGAACGCAACCACGGCATAAACCGGGGGCCGTCCTTAAGGAAAAAGAATGTAAGCACCAGCATAATGCCCAGGGTGACCAGTACTGACGATGCCACACTAATACCGGCGAAGAGCTCTCCAGCAATAGTGCCAGATTGTTGTTGAAGCCAGGTTGCGGCGTCGGAAAACCATCCATTGAGGTCATCACTATTGATATTAAGCGGTGGTCCCTGCAACCATAATTGGAGGCGCTGCACTCCCTCGAATGCTTGATAAAACAATGTTTGAGATTGATTCACAATACTCGGTGCAATCAAGCCAATAAGGCCGCCGAAAAATGCCAGCGCCCCAAGCATTGTAATAATTGCGGAAAGTGCTGGCGGAACACCTCGGCGTTGCATCCAACCTGTAGGCCCCCACAGCACGGACGTCAAAATAAGGGCGAGAAAAATTGGGAGTAGGCCCCGCCAGAATTTACTCATGACGTACCAAGTCACCCACGATGCCGCCGCAATGACCAGCAGCCGTAGGCACCACCAAGCGAAGGTTTTAATGCCATCGGCTATGACCTCAAAACGGTCGATTGCATCATGACCTTCTAGTTCTTGAAACGTCTGGGTGGCCTCACCTCGGAAGTCATTTTCGTTCACAATTCCCATCTTGCCATTAACATAAGAAAGCCTCCCGGAGGAGGCTTCAAAGTTCATTAGGTGTGTCTAGTGGTGTTCTTCGTGGGAGATCAGAACATCATCAGTTGCATATTCGGAATTCCCAAGCACACCTGACATTTCATCTGGGTTACGGCGCAAGGCCAGGATGCTTACCAGCAAACCACCCCAGATAATGACCATAAACAGGACCATCATCATAATTGCGACACCAGTCATTGCATTTCCTTTCTTATGGTCGATGTGCGTTAACTCAGGCCATTTGTATCTTTGTACTGCTCTGCGGCGAAACCAGCAGCACGTTGAGGTGAGTACTTCCGGGGTTGACCAATGCTGCGAGAAGCATCGGGATCCACACCGAAGTCCGATCCGGGTGGTCCAACCAATGAAAGGTTACCTTGCCACGGAATAATGGACATCAATAACGAGGCAAGCACAATGGCAAAGAGTACGCCCCAGCCATACCAGCCAAGTTGCGCTGCGCTATAGCCTTCATATGGCTCATTAATCAAGGTAATAAGCTCTTGGATCAATGTATAGCCCAAAACAATTGTGGTGATATTTACTACGCAAATACGCCAAATATTTCCAACTTTAAACGAAGAAACTGCATTTAAGTGGAGTGCAAATTCTTCAACTCGGCGGAGTACCCAGTCCACTACCACAACAGTAATCAGCGCAATTGCTACAATGCCGATCTGGTTGGTGAACTTATCCATAATGTCCAGTGTGACCAAGCTGGAGGTAGTAGAAAACAGTGCCAATGAAATCAGAGCCATAATCACGCCAACGCCAACGGCAGTATTTTTGCGTGGCTTGCCAAATTTATCCTTAGCAGCAGAAACTACTACTTCAAACAAGGAGAAGAGCGAAGTAAAACCAGCAATGGTCAAACTACCAAAGAATAATGTGCCAAATACTGGCCCAAGTGGCATTTCATTAATAATCGCAGGGAATGCAATAAAGGCAAGACCGATACCGGAGCTGGCAACCTCATTAACTGCAACGCCTTGCTGGGTAGCCATAAAGCCCAATGCTGCAAACACACCGATACCCGCCAAAACTTCAAACGAGGAGTTTGCAAATGCGGTCACCAGGCCAGTGCCAGTGAGGTTCGTGCGTGGCTTTAGGTAGGAAGAATAGGTCAGCATAATGCCAAAGCCCACAGAAAGTGAGAAGAAAATTTGGCCATATGCCGCTACCCATACACTCGGGTTGCTGAGCGTGCTCCATTCTGGAGTGAAAAATGCATTCAGGCCGGTTGCGGCGCCAGGCAGGAATAGTGCTTGAACTACGACGATAATAAACAGTACGGTTAGGATCGGCATAAAGATTTTGGAAACTTTGCCAATACCTTCATCAACACCCATGGCCAGCACCACAATCGCAAGGACCCAGACAAGCCCCAATGCAATAGCAATTTGGCCGACAATGCTAAAGGAAAATGTGGTTTCTGCATCAACCTGTAGAAAGTCGGCAAAGAAGTATTCTTCTGGTTTTTCGCCCCAGGCGAGGTTGAATGATTTAACTGTATAGAGAGCCGCCCACGCAATCACCGCCGCATAGTAGATAGTAATAAAAAATGCGATACCCACTTGAACCCAGCCGATTGGCTCGGCCCAGGACTTAATGCGCCGGAATACCAGTGGTGCGGAACCGCGATAGCGGTGCCCAAGGGTGTAATCCAGAAATAGTAGCGGAATGCCTGCGGTGAGGAGCGCAACCATATAAGGGACAAGGAACGCGCCGCCGCCATTGTCATAGGCGACGTACGGGAAGCGCCAAATATTTCCAAGGCCAACCGCTGAGCCAATCGCGGCTAGCAGGAATGCTATGCGGGTTGAAAATACTTCGCGGCGGGGTGATTCAGCCATGGCCGGCCTTTCCGTCGAGAGTGAAGGTCTTTCGATATTAGATGCGGGCAGGTGGCTTACAGAATGTCACTTTATTTGCTCAGCAAATTCTGAAGAACCGTCCCACTGTGTGGGCAAATATTAGCACAATGTTCCACATATTGGAATGTGGTCTGGGGATGCTACCGTCCTGATTCTTGTTTTCGCTGTTCATGTACCCAATCTGCATAGCCCTGCACTCCCGCCGGCAGGGTGGGAAATATTCGATGTACACCTATTTTTTCTGCAAAACCCGCGTCTAAAAACTGGCGATATGTTTCGCTTTTTACTCGTGCCATCGCAAATATGATCCCCCGGGACTCCAATTGCTTACGAAACTCATCTAAAGCATCAATCGCGGTTAAATCAATCTCTACATTCGCCTCAGCATTAAGCAAAAACCACCGCACCCGCGTTTGCGCGGCGTCGATAGCCGATGATGCGCGCGTAATAAAATCGTCAGCGTTTGCGAAAAACAGCGGCGAATCATAACGGTAAACAAGCAGCCCAGGTACTTGCTTTGTGACGTCGTAGTCCTCAACGTTATGCATGCCAGCTACACCCTCCACATACCCCAGGACCCCATCATTTGGTTTAGTAAGCCGACGCAGCAAATCAATAATGCTCAATGCAACCGCAATCGCAATGCCCTCCAAAACACCAAGCGAAACTACCGCAACTGTGGTTGAAGCGGCAAGAATCAGTTCACTTGTTCTAAAACGTGCGATTCGGAGCCATTCACTTGGCTGAATGAGCTTTACCGCCGCCACAATAACAATTGCCCCTAGCGTGGCCGCAGGAAAATGCGATAACGCTGGCGCTAATACAAATAGCGTCAAAAGCACCGTAAGTGCTGCAACCAGTGAATACACTTGCGTTTTTGCGTGCATTACCCGTGCAAGTACTGTACGACTACCACTCGAACTAACCGGGAAACCACCGGTAACGCCCGCGCCAAGATTGATCACCCCAAGCGCCAGACATTCTTGATTCGCATTAATACGCGGTTCATGGCGCTGCCGAAATGCCCGTGCGGTCAGCATATTATCCGAATACGCCACCACAGTAATACCAATCGCAGCATTAAATAGCGCCACAAATTGAATATCACCCAAGGGTGGAAAACCCAATCCAGGCAATCCCCGAGGCAAATCCCCAATTACCTTCACGCCCTGTTCATCCAAACCTGTGAGCCACACAATCAAAGTAGAACAAACAATCACAATTAACGGTGCAGGCCAGTATGGGAAAAACCGGAAAATTACAATCAATGCGACGATGCACCCAAGTGCCAACCAGAAAGTAGGAGCATGAATCTCATCGAGGCGGTGCACTAAATCCCATGTTGCGGCAAGATCGTTACTACCTGATGCAGAAATCTTGGTAATGGTATCCAGCTGACTCAAAATCATGAGTACTGCGACTCCGGCCAGATAGCCAATTAATACCGGCTTAGAAAGAAATTCCGAAATAAATCCGAGCCGCGCGAGGAACCCCACTAAAGACACAACCCCCACAGAAACTGCCAATAGTGCTGCTAATTGCGCAGTAAGCTCAGGGGAAGCATTAGGTCCAGCCAATGCCGCAATGCCAGCGGCAGTCATGAGTGAGGTTGTGGACTCAGGGCCCACAGAAATAGTTCGGGACGAACCGAAAATTGAATAAAGAATCAGCGGAACTATCGCCGCCCAAAGTCCAATTACCGGCGGCAATCCAGCAATCGTGGCGTACGCCATGACCTGCGGTACTAAGTAGGCAGCAACCGTAATTCCTGCCAAAACATCAAAACGCAACCAGCCCCGCTGATACTTTCGCAATACTTGCATACCCGGAAATATTGACGAACGCTGCACATCAACCTGTGGGTTGGGCTCCCCACCATTCAATGAAGAAATCAGGTCCTGAATTGGCCCAGGTGGACCCGAAGGCACACGGCTATTCATAACTTGAGCTTAGTTGGAAAAAGGACTGGTTGATAGGATCAAATATCGTGAGCCTTACTCTTGGAATCGTAGGACTGCCCAATGTTGGCAAATCCACTCTATTTAATGCCCTAACCCGCAATGATGTTCTTGCCGCAAATTATCCCTTTGCGACGATCGAACCAAACGTTGGAATCGTAGAACTCCCAGACGAACGACTCAAGAAGCTCGCTGAAATATTCGGATCCGAACGAATCCTTCCGGCGACCGTTACATTTGTGGATATTGCAGGCATAGTCAAAGGCGCTTCTGAAGGAAAAGGCCGAGGAAACGCATTCCTCTCCAATATTCGAGATGCTGACGCTATCTGCCAAGTAGTCCGCGCATTTGCAGACGAAAACATTATCCACGAACATGGCGAAGTAAACCCCAGTTCCGACATTGAAGTGATCAATACTGAATTAATCTTGGCTGATCTGCAAACCGTAGAAAAAGCACTTCCACGGTTGGAAAAGGAAGCGAAAAAAGACAAAGAACTTGTTGAAGTGGTTGCTGCCACCAAACAGGCTCTCGCCATCTTAGAGGACGGACGAACTCTGTACACCGCGGCACGAAACGGTGAAATAGACCTCGCACTCGTGCGCGAACTACACCTAATGACCGCAAAACCGTTCCTCTACGTTTTTAATTCTGATGAGGAAGTTTTGCTTGACGAAGACCGCAAGGCTGAACTCCGCAGCTTGGTGGCACCGGCTGACTGTGTCTTCCTTGATGCCAAAACCGAAACCGAGTTGCTAGAACTCGACGAAGAAGAGGCTGCCGAACTCCTGGAATCAGTAGGTCAAACAGAACCCGGACTCCACTCCCTAGCTCACGCAGGTTTTGCAACACTCGGACTGCAGACTTACTTAACCGCAGGCCCGAAAGAAGCCCGCGCCTGGACTATCCACAAAGGTGATACTGCCCCCAAAGCTGCCGGAGTCATCCACACTGACTTTGAGCGAGGATTTATTAAAGCCGAGGTTGTTTCCTTTGACGACTTGGTCGCAGCCGGATCCATGGCTGAAGCCAAAGCCGCCGGAAAAGTCCGCCAAGAAGGCAAAGACTATGTAATGGCGGATGGGGATGTGGTGGAATTCAAGTTCAACGTATAAAAGTCCAAATAATTGCTATGAGGTTGTGGGGCTATTCTCCGCGGGGATGGAGGATAGCCCCATTAAGTTGCGGCGTGTTTAAAGCGAATGCGTGTGCCGCTTAGCGGCCGTGTGAAATCTGCCTGAGGCAGATTTGCATTGAGCGCTATCTTTCCCGCCTATGAACTGCGGAAACCTTCGAGCATATTGTGGGCAATGTCAGATCTGCCTTTTACAGCCCTGTAAGAGCAACATCTGCCTGTCCAATGGGCAAGCGGCCAGAAGAAAAACTCTTGTCCGATCCAAACTAATCCCTGAGATATTATCTACACAGTCTTCAAATATGTTTTCCCTCGTAGGTAGTTGGTTGTTCGTGGTCAATATCATGATCTAGGGTTAGCGGCTTCTTATTTAGGTGAGAATTATTTTGCCCCTATGTGCAAGGAGAAAAGATGCCTCGGCGCCTTGTGTTGGCTTTGGTTGTAGCTCTTGGACTACAAGGCTGTTCGATACTTAATGGTCCAACCAGTGAACGGGTATCGAGTTCAGATGCAGCGGTGTCTCAGCCGGAGATGTCGCCTATACCAGATGGGCCGAAAGCACCTGAGAATAGACCTCTTGCGGATCTGCATTCGGTAGATAATGCGGCCGGAACCGCAAGGATTATCGAGGTAGATTTCGGAAATGTTTCAGCAGGCGAATTTCGTGCTCCACTGCGCGGACTTGTGATTACTCCTACGCAAGCAAATGCGCCAACGCCGTTTGTGGTTGTTAGCCATTTGCGTGCCCCTAATTGTATGGATGATAGTTTTTCCTATCCTTGCGCGCCGGGTGTAAGCGAACTCCGATTTGATCGTGGAATGTCCTACTTGGGGGAACATTTGGCCGAACGAGGGTTTACGGTGGTAATTCCAGACCTAGGGGGTGTATTTATTGGCTCTGGAATTCAGGATCCTTACGATCAGAACACAATGTGGAAAAACGTTGTGGGGAGGTTTATTGAAGCACTAAAGGAGGATTCCGAGCATTCCGGGGTGAAAAACTTTGGGTTTGAGTTTCCGCAACCTGTAGATTTTGGGTCTGTAGGGTTGGTGTTGCATTCGCGTTCGGGGATGATGGTGCAACCGGCGATTGAATTATTTGGTCAGGAAAGTATCAAATCTGTGTTTGCGTATGGTCCTTCATATGACACTTTTGAGCTAGATACTGTCACTGCTGCCCCCGCAGACATTCCATATTTGGCTGTGGTTGGGGAAGATGATCATGATGTAGGACCTTCGGCAAATTTGTGGATTGGGCACTATTTGTCGCAACCTCGTGCGACTTCGGCAGCTGTGGTTTCGCTTCCTGGTTTAGGGCACATGTTTGTGAATCGCGCGGCATCAGAGGCTGGAAAAGATGATCGAATTGGGTGTGAAGAGCGGGGCTGTTTGGATGCTGCCGAACATGAGCGGGTCATGTCGTCGCTGGCGTCTGATTGGCTTCAAGCAACTATGACCGGTGCAGATTCCGAATTGCCGGTGAGCTCGAATCAGCCGCTGCCCACTGAAGTTGCAGGTATTCCGGCCCGGTGGTTGGCGCATACGCAGAAAGCTGTAGCTCAAGTAACGGCGGAGGATTTTTATGGCGTGACGGAAGGGGCGTCGAAAATCTGTATTAACCCTGATCCAATGAACCCTACGCCAATCGAAAATGCGTGCGCTATGCCAGAGTTGGGGGTTGTTCAGATTCTTACTCCGGTGAATTACCTTATCGACGCCGCGGCCGATATTAATGTGTCCGGTGCTCGGGGAATGGCGGTGCATATGTCGCCTTCGGGGAGCTATAAAAGCCCAGGAACAGCTGTAACGGTGGCATTGCAGTTGCAGGATGGTCGCGAGTTTAGCCATGAAATATCTGATCGGGATCCTGTTCTAATTAATCGGAATACGGTAGATGAAAATGGAACATATGTTTTGGGTACTGTGCGGGTGCCGTTGCCGGAGTGGGTAGGCGAGGGCGTGATAAGCAATCTGCGGATTACATCTGCTGGTGATCCGGTGGAATTGCGCGGTGTGGATTTCTGGGGTTAATGCGAAATTATTTTCGAAATTGTAAGGAGATTAGAGTTCGGAAGCGAGTTTTTGTAGGGTCGGCCAAAGCGAATCATGGCGGTGTTGTGATTCAGGTAGTACTGCGTCTTCGTAGAAGTACCACCAGAAATAGCCGCCACAAAAACGAGACCCTACTCGATGGTTGAGCTCATTATGCATGCCGTAATAGTAGGAAGCGACGCGTTGCTTTGCGGAAAGAGTGTTTTGGGTACGGATTCCGTCGCTGGAATTTTGGATGCCGATTTCTCCTATGCCGAGGAGCGCGTGAGGAAAAATCGACGCTAATACATGGAATGTATCGGCTAATTGGGCAGCAGTAGGTTGTTGTGGGGGATCACATGCAGTTTCATAGATTGAAAGAAAAACATAATCTGCGTGTGTAAGTTCTTCTGGGAGATTTTCGGCATAGGGGATGGTGGATTCCCAATCGTATTCGTAGCAATCGTGTGTTGACCAATAGTTCAATGTAAGTGCCGTGGGTTTTCCCGCGTTATGGATGATTCGATATGCTGCCACGGCTTGTTTATTTATGTGTTGAGGCGAGGTGCCGACCCACGAGCCATTAAGCTCATTACCTATTTCCCAGAGCGAAACCTTATCTCCAAAAGACTCCAGCATCGTTTGGGTTCTGTGTTGAATATCCGCCACACTTAAGGTTGCCATTTCTTCGGAATCGGCGATTTGGACCATAATAAACGCGTATGGGGCAATCCGTTCGGCTGCGTCTTTATAGCTATCCAGATCATTCTCAGCGTCTATCACCATCCGTACTGTGAGTTTTTTCGGGGCTGGCTTGTAAAAGCGAAATGGTCGTATCTAAATGCTCAATCGAAGTTAAAGTAATGCCGCGAATGGGGGGTTGAAGCGACGGTTTGTCTGGTGTGCTGGATAGGAAGTAGAACATTCCCACACCGGCTATACCTGCAAAAAGCACTATTACGCCGATAAGTGCTAGAGCAAACTGCTTTCTCACGGGCTAATTTTCCTTAATGTGTAGTGCTTTGGGTAGGGCATGGGTAATTTGGGGTTCGGATCAAAGAGAAAAAGAATATGATCGGGAATATGACCCTAAATAATGAACTTGTCCAGGTTGTGCAGCAACTCATTGACGCAGGTAGTAATTATCGGACCGAGGAATTATCCAAACTTTACGCACCTGATCTGCAAAATATAATGGTGCAACCGGACCGCAAAACGATTGAGTTTGACTACGAACAGAGCCTAGAATTTTTCCGGGAGCGTAAAGCGTCTGGGACGGCACCAATTCTTGATGAGGCGGAGTTTTTAGTATCGCAGCAACAAGGCGATTTGGGGTTCGTTATTGTGGCACGTGCGCCAAAAAAACGTGCGAAATATCAGGTGATTGTCACACTAATGCTGCGGAAAACTGAGCAGGGTTTTTGGCAGATATTCCGGGAGCATTCTGTAATCACGGTAAAGCCAAAGTAATTTTATCCCAGTAAGGGAAGTAAATCCCTAAGGCTAGCGATGACCAATGCGCCCGGGGCGTCGTCAGGCAATGTTACAGAGGTGCCTGGTCGGACCAGCAATGCCGCGGCCATGCCGGCGGCGCGGGCTGCTTGGACGTCGATGGGACGGTCACCTACGCACAGTACTTCCGCAGGGTTAAGGCTGTGGCGCTCTACAAGCAGTAAATTCATAGCTGGTGCGGGCTTACGTTCGACGCCGTCGGGGGCGCACACCATATCGTCAACTTCAAGCTCATGCGCACGAAGCAGATCTGTAGCACTTGTGCGGTCACGGTGAGTTGCTATGAAATTACATCCGCCGAGTTGTTGCACGCGCGCCATTACTTCGCGTGCTCCATCGGTGACCGGTGCTGGTTGATAGCGCCAGCGTTCCTTGAGTTTTGCGTAAGCATCTTCGAAAACAGAAGGATCAATATTTTGTTCGGAAGACAAGGTAGCAATCGCATGGCCAATTGAGCGCCGCGTCAATGAAGCGACATAGCGTAAATGCTCGGTAGAGGTATCGCCAAAGGCCGTTGTTGATAACACACCATCCACCTCAGGATAAGTGTTGAAAAGAGTACCGCCCATATCCCAAATAATGTGCTTCATACAACCATTGTGGCAGAAAAAAAATGGAATTTTGTGACACGATAGGTAGGGATCCTGTCACAGATTCCACCAGAACAGGCCTGTTTTATGGAATCTGCGACAGATGCCTGGTGAATCATTGTGCATGATTTAATTTCTTGTCACAAAATCCATAAAAAACGCGGTATCTTCGTGGAATCTGTGACAAACGCGGAAGCAGCGAGATGGTTCGCAGCTGGTAATAGCCAACAAGTGCGGAATCTGAGGAGGCAACTGGGAGGCCAGCGGGAAACACAAGGTGCTGCCTAGGGAGGTTGGAGGTGTTCCAGCCCACCGGTTTGTGCATACACATGGTCCTGTTGTTCAGATAAAGGAGCATCAAGAAATCCGCATTCATTCTGCAGAATTGATGGGTGCGAATTTCTGGTGGAGCGCGAAATTATTTTTGAACTTAGGGGAAAACTAGAGTTCAGAAGTAAGTTTTTGTAGTGTCGGCCAAAGTGACTCACGGCGGTGTTGCGACTCTGGTAGCACTGCGTCTTCGTAGAAGTACCACCAGAAATAGCCGCCACAAAAGCGAGGCCCCACTCGATGCTTGAGTTCATTGTGCATCCCGTAATAGTGCGAGGCGACGTTTTGTTTTGCAACAAGAGTGTTTTGGGTGTTGATTCCATCGCTGGAGTTTTGGATGCCAATTTCTCCTATACCGAGAAGCGCATGAGGAAAAATCGATGCTAATGAGTGGAGCATTTCGGCTAATTGTTGAGCGGAGGGGTGTTGCGGTGGATTACATGCAGTTTCATAGACCGAGAGGAAAACATAATCGGTGTGTTTGAGCTCTTCGGGAAGATGTTCCGCATAGGAAATTGTGGATTCCCAGTCGTATTCGTAACAATCGGGTGTTGACCAATAGTTCAATGTAAGAGCAGTGGGCTTCCCGGCGTCATGGATGATTCGATAAGCGGCCACGGCTTTTTCGTTTATCTGATGAGGTGAGGTTCCGACCCATGATCCATTGAGTTCATTGCCTATCTCCCAAAGCGAAACGTTGTCTCCGAAAGTCTCTAATGCAGTTTGGGTTCTGTGTTGTATGTCTGCCACGTTTGATGTTGGCATTTCCTCGGAATCGGCGATTTGAACCATAATAGACGCGTAGGGGGCAAGCTGTTCGACCGCGTTTTTATAATGTTCTAGGTCATTCTCGGCGTCTAATACCAGACGTACTGTGAGTTTTTTGGTGCTCATTCGTAAAAGCGAAAGCGTTGTATCAAAATGCTCGATCGAATCTAAAGTAATGCCACGAATGGGTGCGCTGGGTGACGGTTCGTTTGGTGTGCGGAATAGAAAATAGAACGCTCCTGCACTGACAACCAGGACGATTGCACTGATGAGTGCCAGAGCGGAACGTTTCCTCACACTGTTATTCTCCTTGATTTACGGTGCTTGTGGCGGGATATCGGTTTGTGGTGCTGCTTTGCCCCTTTTGCACAATAGGAAGTTAGCCCGACCAGATATGCCTACAAGGTTGGTAGTAATGGCTGCAAAATTAATTGGTTGCGTTAGCCACTTGGGGTGGTGCAGTACTCTCACGGATGACAAGTTCGGTGGGGATGACGATGTGTCGGCTGCCATCGCGAGGACCTCCGCCGAGTTGCTCTGCAATGAGATCGATCATGGCGCTGCCGGTACGACGAAAATCTTGTCGAACGGTAGTAAGGGGTGGGAATGAGTATTCGCCGAGGGGTATGCCATCGAATCCAATCACGGAAACATCATCTGGAACCTTGCGGCCTTGTTCGTGCATGGCTCGGATGAATCCAAGTGCAACCTCGTCGTTCGCGCAGAATACGGCGGTTACTTCGGGGTTGTTGGCGAGTTCAAGACCTGCGCGGTAGCCATCGATGGGATCCCAGCCGCCAGGGATTGGATCAGGCGGTCGAATGCCGGATTCTTCCAGTTTGCGGCGCCAAGCGGCGAGACGGATCGCAGCTGATTGTGAATCTGCCGGGCCAGCAATGTGGTGAACTGTTCGATGGCCAAGTTTCAGGAGATGGGCAACCGCTTCCCGGACACCTTGAATTTGATCTGCGGAAGCGGAGGGGTAATAGCCAACAAGTGCGGAATCTGAGGAGGCAACTGGAAGTCCAGCGGGAAGCCCGAGGTGCTCATACGTTGCCTTGCCTGATTGGACGATGACCAGGGCGTCGATAGGTTGTTGGGAAAGTTGCATGAGTGCGTCGTGAACTTCATCAGCTTCCGGGTGTTTGACCTGGGAAACGATGACGGCATAGCCGAGTTTGGCGGCGGCTTCAAGCACGCCACTCGTTGTATGTGATTCGCCAGTGCGTTCGACTTGTTGCGTGAGGACGCCGATCAGCTTCAGGGAACCGCTGCGGAGTGCGCGCGCTGCATGGTTGGGGGAATAGCCCAATTGTTTCATGGCTTCAAGCACTTTGGCTTTCGTTTCCGCACGTACTTTCTCAGAACCCCGTGAGACACGCGAAACCGTTTGCGGTGATACGCCTGCGAGCCGCGCGACGTCGGCAATGGATGCCGCTTTGGTTCGGCTCGTTACTTTGCCCATGCCACGACGATACCAAAGGTGCGGGGGTGTTCGGGTGTGGCGAGGTGCCTCTAATCCTGCCGCGGTGACACATTTGGGGGTGACTGCGAAATCATAACGTCGCCATCATTCTGGTTGTTTGCGATGATTCGAAGGAAAATGCAGGAAAATATCAAATCAGGTCTTCCATGGCGGTTTAGTTTGGGGTTAAAATGTTAACGTCGCCATCGCGTAGGTGCGGCTCATAACTGCATAATCGCCAACCCTTTTCGGTTCGTTCGTTTCGAGATTGGAATGACTTCGATGTTTGTACCCCGTCATTACGAGAATCTGTCAGTCCTCCATGAAAACACGCTGCCGCCGCGGGCTTACTACATCCCGAGTTCCGGACATGCATTCGATCCGATGGACCGGGAAGGGTCGGATCGTTTCCAGTCACTGAACGGAACCTGGAGCTTCCGCTACTACTCGTCCGTCTATGACGTTCCGCCGTTCTGGGACTGGGAGGGCGTGTCTGAGTTCGGTCAGATTGAAGTACCGGGAACGTGGCAGTTTCAGGGATACGACGCGCATCAATATACAAATGTTCGGTACCCGATTCCATTGGATCCGCCGTATGTGCCGCACGATAATCCGGCCGGAGCGTACGTTACAGAATTCGAATATGAAACCGATTCGAATGCGCCAGTGTGCAGCCTCGTATTCGAAGGTATCGATTCTTGTTTCTATGTGTGGATCAACGGGTCCTATATTGGTTACAGCCAGGTATCCCATGCATCCGCAGAGTTCGATATCACATCGTCACTGGTCGATGGTACGAACCGACTTGCGGTATTAGTGCTGAAATGGTGCGATGGGACGTATCTGGAAGACCAGGATAAATTCCGCACCACCGGCATTTTTAGGGACGTGTATCTGTTGCAACGCCCCGCCGAGGTGTTGTTTGACTATTTTATTACTACTACGTTGCGTAATGACGAGGCATTCGTTGAGGTGCGGGGTCTGTTCAATAAAGCACCCGTACATACGCTGCTAGAAATAACGGATCAATGTGGGAATGTTATTTCGAATGCGGTGCTAGATGAATCCACGAATGATCCTAACTTTTCGCACACAGCAACGCTTACTATCCGGCAACCCCATCTGTGGAACGCTGAGGATCCTTACCTCTATAACCTCACGATCACGTGTCCGCACGAGACAATCCACGAGCGAATTGGTGTTCGTGAAGTTTTTGTCGACGGCGCAGTCCTGAAGGTGAACGGCAAACCTGTGACGTTGCGCGGCGTCAATAGGCATGATTCTGATCCGGTCACTGGACCCAGCGTTGATATCGAACATATGCGGCGTGACTTGCGGATGATGCGCAAAGCGAACATCAATGCGATTCGAACGGCGCACTATCCCAGTGATCCTCGGTTTTACCAAATGTGCGATGAGTACGGTTTTTACGTGATGTCCGAGGCAGACAATGAAAGCCACGGGACGCAAACTCAATTTCTCAAGGATGATTCGTGGCCAAACGTGGTTGAGCATTGGAATGAGCGAATCGCAAACAATCCCGAGTGGATACAACCAACAATGGACAGGGTTGAGCTCTGCGTACAGCGAGAAAAGAATCGCCCAAGTGTGATTTCCTGGTCGGCTGGAAACGAATGTGCATTCGGTACGACATTTGAACTCGCGTTGGCGTGGATAAAGCAATTTGATCCGACGCGAGTAACCCACTACGAGTCTGCGTACTACCGGTCACGAGATCGCCGCTACGATTACTCCAATATCGATCTGTACTCGCGGATGTATCCGTCACTCAATGAGATCCACGATTACTTGAACGACTGCCCGGACAAGCCGTTCATACTGGTGGAGTATTGCCATGCGATGGGCAATGGGCCTGGTGATTTAGAGGAATATTGGGATCTGATTCTGGCGGATCCGCGAATGTGTGGCGGATTCGTGTGGGAATGGTGCGATCATGCCATCACCGATGGTCGTGATGCGGAAGGCAATCCCCGATATTTGTATGGCGGAGACCATGGTGAAACGGTACACGATGGGAACTTCTGTGTGGACGGTCTGGTGAATCCTGATCGTGTCCCACATCAAGGTTTACGAGAACTTTGGAATGTTCAGCGACCAGCACGTGTGGTTGCATTCGACCAAAAATCGAACACAATTACGCTGCGCAACCAGCTTGATTTCCTTGAGTTCACCACGTACGCCGACATTGAATTCGAACTCACTCTTGATGGTGAGCTTGTGGATTCAGGAAACCTTGTTCTACCGCATCCATTGAGCGCACATAAGACGATACGGGTTGAATTACCCGAATCTGTGCGCAACATCGCAAAGCGGCAAGGGCGCTGTTTTTTGACGCTCACATACCACCGCAAACGTGGCGAAGCGCTAGTTTCTGCAGGTGATGAGCTCGGCTTTGATGAGATTGAGATCCCAATGGCAGACCGTTGCAACACCTATGTCAAACGTTTGTTGGAAAACACTACTGTCGATGAGCGTATCGACGTCGCTGAGCTTCCGGGGCGCATTATCGTGAACGGAGCCAATTTCAATTACGAGTTTGATACGCGAACAGGTCTTCTGACGCGGGTGTGCGTTGACAACAAGGAAGTATTCACACGCCCTTCCGAGATTAATATTTGGCGCGCGCCGACAGACAATGATCGTCACGCTGAGGTGCAATGGCGCCGCGCCCGTTACCACCAAGCAACAACTCGTGCGTATAGCTGTTCGGTTTCAACGATCGGGAATAGGACGATTGTTCATGCGCAAGTGGCGTTAGTAGCGCCGACAATTCAACCGATCATGCGGCTTCATGTGACATGGACTATTCATAACGACGGTGCGGTCGACCTCGATATCTCTGGTCAACGTGATCTTGAATTTCCCTACTTGCCCCGGTTTGGCATGCGTTTCTTCTTGGCGGAAGAGGACCATGCAGTGCGGTACTTCGGACTCGGCCCGTTTGAAAATTACATCGATAAGCGACGTTCCTGCAGGCGCGGCTGGTATTCATCAAACGTGAGTTCCCTTTCCGAAACGTATACACGCCCGCAGGAAAGTGGTTCGCGCAGCGATTGCGACGTCGTTACGTTACGAGGAAATCAGCTGTCATTCACTGCTGCCAGCACCTCACCGTTTTCCTTCAATGTTTCCGCGTACACGCAGGAAGAACTCACCAAACAACACCACGATTTTGAGCTGGAACCGAGCGGTTCAACCGTTGTCTGTGTCGATGCCGCAATGTCAGGCATCGGGTCGAACAGTTGTGGTCCCGAACTGTTGGAACGCTACCGAGTGAACGATCCCAAACTCGCAATGCGTCTGCGACTGCTGATCGAGAGCGTCGACGCAATATAACCCTCATTTCAACCCTTCAATCCACCACGCCTTTCTCACAGAGAGGAGACCAACAATGAGTACAGAAGCCACCGAAAGGAAGTACCTGAAGTGGTACAACAAAGTGGGCTACGGTAGCGGCGACATAGCAGGAAATGTTGTCTATGCCTTCCTTTCGGCCTTCGTCATGATTTACCTCACCGACACCATGGGGATGCAGGCTGGCGTCGTTGCCACGCTCATGATGTTGTCACGCTTCTTTGATGGATTTTCCGACTTTATATTCGGATTCCTTCTTGATAAAACGCAGACCAGAATGGGCAAGGCACGCCCATGGATGTTTGGGGCATTTTTCGGTTGTGCGGCGATGATCGTCGCTGTTTTCGCAATCCCACCAAGTCTTGGAATGACCGCAAAATATGTGTGGTTCTTTATTGCATATACCCTGCTGAATTCAGTGTTTTACACTGCGAACAATATTGCGTATTCCGCGTTAACAGCGTTGATTACCAAGAACACCAACGAGCGTGTGCAGATGGGTTCGATCCGTTTTGTATTCGCGTTCGGTACGAGCCTGGCAATTCAAGCGGTGACAGTGCAAGCAGTCCAGTTCATGGGAGGCGGTGCAGAAGGCTGGCGAACAGTCGCAATTATTTACGCCTTAATAGGTCTCATCTCAAACTCTCTTTCGGCGTATTCCGTGCGTGAACTCTCCCCGGAGGAACTTGCCGAGGGGAAGAAGAAAGACGAAGACAAATTACCCATTTCACAGGCATTGCGGCTAGTGCTCAAAAACAAATATTTCATGATTGTGGTGCTGATGTTTATCACCATGCAGCTATATGGCGCGCTCACCGGCATGGGTATTTACTTCATGACGTACGTCCTTGGGAACCCGGACCTTCTCGGGCCGTTCGCATCTGCGATCAATATTCCGCAAATGATTGCGTTGATTGTGTTGCCGTTTATCGTCGCTCGCGTTGGCAACATGTATAACGTGAACTTGGTCGGCTACATTGTTGCGATCATTGCCCGTATCGGCGTTATTGTTGCAGGTTATATGGCTAACGTTCCACTCATGTTGGTGTTTACAGCAATCGCTGCACTCAGTATTGCACCACTGCAAGGAACACTCACTGCACTTATCGCAGAAGCAAGTGAACATACATTCTTGAAATCGGGCAAGCGTATTGATGGCCTCATGTTCTCCTGCACATCGTTGGGAACCAAACTTGGCGGTGGTTTAGGCACCGCAATGACCGGATGGCTGCTCGACGCCTCAGGGTACATCAGTTCTACTACCGGAGGCGGTGAGACCGTGGCACAACCCGATTCGGTCATTGCGATGCTTCACGTCACGTATCTCTGGTTACCGGCGATCGCCTGTGTGATTATTGGGTTCCTGGCGTTCAAGCTGGACGTCGAAAAGCAGAACGATATCCTGCGTGCAGCTACGACAACACCAACGGAGGAGGGGACAGTGCCAGCTCAATAAGCTGTTCGGTGAAACAATTCGAGGCGCACGCTTGGTCGATGTAACGGTTGCTTCCGGGCGTGCGCTTCTTGCACGGTAGATCGATCACGCAGCGCATCGCGTTGAGGTATGTATAATTGATGTATGCGTATTCCTCCGGTGGCGGTGGTGCTGATGGCAGCGTGCTCGCAACGATTGTTACCTGCATCGAAAAATAAGATTTCTTATTCGAATAGATTTGCGGCAGTTGCGGTAGCGGGTGTTTCCATAGGCTTGATTGGCGCTGCTGTACGTAGTTTTCTGGTTGCGGGAACAACGTTGGACCCGGTGTGCCCGGAACGAAGTGATTCGCTTGTAAATTCTGGCGTGCTTCGGTTGACTCGAAACCCAATGTACCTTGGATTAGCCGGGTTGCTCACCGCACACGCATTCTGCCGACAATCCTTGTTGGCCGTGATTCCAGTTGGATGGTTTCTCGCGATAATGGACCGCTATCAGATTCCAACAGAAGAACGGGCATTAAAAAACACGTTCGGCCAAGAGTATGTCGATTACACGCTACGAGTCCCGCGATGGATCGGGTTCCCGAGACAAGGGTGAGGGTATCGACGTCGCTGTGGTTGATGGTAGGCCTGTAGGTTAGATGTGCGCACGCATTCAAGAGAAAAACAAGACCGGTGCCTATCGAAGATGGTTATTGAAGATACGGCTGCCAAAGTTCATAGCTCTCCCAATCCTGCGGAACTCCCAGTGATTCCACTGACACGAATTGTGAATTGGGAAAGCCTCGCAATAGTGCGCATGTTCGTGACGCCCATTCGTTGTTCGGGTCGATAAGCGGCAACATGTATGCGATTACCGCGAGGACATTGTATGTACCGAAATTACTTTTTGCGGTGTGTAGTTTGCGCAGGTGATCTAGCGGCGGAACTTGTCCGAGTTTCGGACGTGCGGGTGCGTTCTGCAGTTTGCGATTGAACAGGCGTGCGTGGTGGGCGGTGAGGTTTCGCGCGTAATTGAGGCTGGCGAGCCAACTGGCCATCAGATACTTCGTTGGCACTCCGAAAGAGTTGGCGATTTCATCTGCAAGTTCTTGGGTGAGATTCCGATACAGGTTTGAAAGCTGGCCTAATTCCAAAATCTCGCACAGAACCCAAATGGGAATTCGATTATCACCGTTGTCTTCGAATTGTTTGACGAGACGTTCGTCTGCGTCTTCTTTCCGCTTATTGACGCCCTGGAGCCACATCACGTGCTTGCTTGGGGCTGGCCACCGCGTATCTGTGTGCTGTGTTGTGAATTTCTCAATGAAATTCACGTCGCGTTCGTGTGCATACGGATCGTTGCAACCTAGGATGTATCCAATTCGCATGCGGGCGGCTATTTCGATTCGCTCAATGCCTTCCAGAATGTGCATGCGTAACTGCCGATCGAAATCGATAATATCTTCGGCGTGTTGGAGTGTGGTGCCGGGTTGATACTGGTTCAGTATTCGCAGCTGAGTGTGTCCTTCGGCATCTTGATATTGCTCTGATTGGAGAAAAGGGTAGAGGTATCCTGTGAGCCGGTAGTATCCAATTGCTTTAAGAACGGTAGCGGCACGTTGTTCATCATCAATGGAAACTCCGCGGTCCATCAGCAGTTGAATTTGTTCACCCACCGTGAGCCAAGACTTCATCTAATCAGTCATTGGCCTCCTTAGAAAGAAAATCAACCCGCGCAATTGAGAGCTACGGGCTGATCATGATGGCTTTAAATTAACATAGTCTGCGAGGAGTTTGCAACGGATTTGCGTGGCAAACAACATCCTAAATAAACAATTGGTGCCCCGGCGTATACAAGGAGTGCGAATGTCAGTAAATCAAACAGGGTATCGAAAATCTTTAGCTTCGATACTGGCTGTCGTTTCCTTGGTAGTTGCCGCATGCGGAGGTCAGCAAGACGCGCAAACTCCGGAGTCTCAATTGACGTCAAGTGCCTCTGAC
Source organism: Corynebacterium freiburgense (assembly GCF_030408815.1). Classification (NCBI taxonomy): domain Bacteria; kingdom Bacillati; phylum Actinomycetota; class Actinomycetes; order Mycobacteriales; family Corynebacteriaceae; genus Corynebacterium; species Corynebacterium freiburgense. Next base: position 973,694 of record NZ_CP047355.1, read on the forward strand.
GCTCTAGTTGCCGATGGTCCCCATGCGTCAAACGATCGAAAACTCGCCGAGCGAATGGTGACTGAGAATGATGCAAAAACCGCAACTATTATCGACGTCGATTTCGGCAATGTGAGCAGCGGAGACTATAGCGCTCCATTGCGCGGTGTTGTGGTGACACCGAAGAATGCGCAGGCACCGACTCTACTTGTCGTGGTCAGTCATTTACGGGCGCCAAATTGTGATGATGCTTCATTCGCATACCCGTGCCCGGATGGAGCCAGTGAATATCGGTTCGATCGGGGGATGACGTATTTCGGAGAGGAGCTCGCCGAACAAGGCTATACAGTAGTCATTCCGGATTTGGGCGGAGTGTTTGTAGGCACCGATGTGAACGATCCATACGACCAAAATGCCATGTGGAAAGAGGTGATCGGCAAGTTTGTTGAGGTGTTGCGCTCAGATTCCACCGATGGGACGAATACGCTGGGAGCGCAGTTCGCGCAACCGGTTGACCTCAATAATGTTGGGCTGGTCGTGCACTCCCGGTCGGGGACGGTGACAACGCCAGCCATTGAATTGTTCGGTTCTGACAAGGTCAAATCAGTGTTCGCTTATGGTCCGGCGTATGACACTGTTGATTTGGAGCACATCACCCCCGCTGGAGACGATGTGCCGTACTTAGCGCTCGTTGGCGAAGCGGATGCTGACGTCGGGGCGTCGGCGAACCTTTGGATTGGGCATTATCTCTCTGAGCATCGGCAGCATGCAGCTTCAGTGGTTTCGGTGCCTGGGCTTGGGCATATGTATATCAATCGCGCGGCGTCGGAAGCTAAAACTGATGATCGAATCGGTTGCGATGAGCGAGACTGCCCCGATGCTGCGGAACACGAACGTATTTTCAGTACGCTCGCAATCGATTGGCTCAATGCAACTCTTCGTGGCATGGACACTGACCTGCCACTGACTTCCGATAAGCCACTTCCAGCAATGGTGGCTGATGTTCCCGCTCGTTGGTTAGCACACACGCCCGGTGAAACGACGAGTTTGGGTGCGGAACAATTTACGGCAGAAGGTCAGAAGAGCCAAGGATTATGCGTGAATCCAGACCCAATGAGTCCAGTTGAAATTGATAATTCTTGCCCGATGCCTGAGGAAGGTTATGTACAAATTGTCACTCCGGTGAATTACTTCACTGATGCACATGTTGATGTTGATATTGCAGGTACTCACGGCATGGCTGTCCAGGTGTCGCCATCGGGTACATATCCGGGTGAAGGTACTCCGGTGACTATCACCTTGCGATTGATCGGTGGTCAAGAATTCGTGCACGAAATCCCTGCAACAGATCCTGCGCTGATCAATCGGTCGAGTGAAATAGACAATGGAATATATCAGCTCGGCACTGTGCGAATTCCACTTCCGGATTGGGTTGCGGATGGCGTCATTGAGCACATTCGGATTACATCGGGTGAGCATCCAATTGAACTGCGGAGCATCGATTTTTGGCGCTAGCTACGACCTTCACACGAGATGGGCCCGCAGTGGTGACGTGTGTTACCCCAACAGCGGGAGTAGATCACGGAGACTAGCGACGACGAGCGCGCCCGGGGCGTCGTTAGGCAACGTCACCGATGTGCCCGGCCGAATGAGCAGTGCTGGAGCCATATCGGCGGCGCGTGCGGCCATGACATCAATGGGTCGATCGCCGATACACAAAACCTCGTGTGGGTTGAGATTATGCCGCTTGACCAGTAGCAAGTGCATGGCTGGGCTGGGTTTACGGTCGAGACCATCGGGTGCGCACACCATGTCATCCACATGGAGTCCACGTGCTTCCAGTAGATGTGTGGCACTTGTTCGATCGCGGTGGGTTACCACGAGGTTGAGGCCGCCACGTTCGGTTACCCGTGCCATAACTTCTTTGGCGCCATCGGTGAGTGGTGCGGGGTCGTGCTGCCATTTGTTTTTCAGATTGGCGTACGCGTGTTCAAGAACGGCTGGGTCTATGTGCTGTTCCCGGGCGAGTGTTTCGATTGCATGACCGATAGACCGCCGGGTCAATGAAGCCACATAGCGCAGGTGTTTGGTTGAAGTATCGCCAAATGATGCCGCGCACAAAACTCCGTCTACCTCTGGATAGGTATCGAAGAGTGTGCCTCCCATGTCCCAAATAATGTGCTTCATACGATCATTGTTGCAAAAAAGTGTGCTGTTTATCGTTACATTCGCTTGTGAAGTGGGGGCAGCCGCGGTAAACGTGGGTGGCTAATGGAAATAAAACTCGGTAACAGAAATATAAAACGCGCACAAATGTTTTATCAGCGTAATACTATGGTCGAAGTAACTAATTGAAGGAAAACCTTGTAATTTGTGAAGAATGGCGAGAATGCACTGATGAATCAGCCCATGCTACATAAGCCAGCAGTGGATCTTGCTGGGGCTTCGATTCGTCCAGACGATACGGGAGGATTTTTAAAGAATGGGTATAGCGCAGGAAATAAACCCATCAAGATTGAGGGCAATGATGCGTTATTTTTAGGGGCGGACAAAGATACAACTACTGTTGTGGCAATAAAAATGGAGCTAGCAGATTCGGGTGATAGTGGTACGGCATTCTTGGAGGCGTACGATACGTCAACCTTGGAGCAGAAATACAGCCACGAAGTATTTGTTTGTAGTGACGCTTCAGCTAATGATTTGGTGTATTGCTCATTTCGGCAGGAACCGGGGATTTTCGCGTTGGATGTGAAAACTGGGGAGCGAGTTGCCGAGTACCCTCGTGAAATCGTTGAAGGAATCACCCAATACTATGGCACGGTTGATGGAAACGACATTGTCCTGATGCCTAAGGTAAGGGGCGCGTTAATTGTCTTATCGCTGGCGGCGGTGAACGATGGCCAAATTTTCTGGGAAAAGGAATACGATATATTCCCTGAGTGTGCGTATATCTCGAGCAGGTCGAAAGTATTTTGTGAAGAAGTTTTGGAAGAAAATAGTGACTTCAACCCGAAAGCAAGAATCGATATTCTCGATGCAAAGACCGGGCAAGTAACGCATAGTCACGAGACGAACAACCATACTATTCCGCTGGAAGATGGTTGGGCGGAGGAGCAGCCTACAAACGAAGAACAGCAGGCATTCCGGGAGCAACAGAAGCTTACGGATATGTTGGGGCCGAACAATGAAGGCCAGGGGATGTATCAAGGATTTCAGTTACGAAATGTTGATTTGAGCAGATATTTTCTGAATGTAAAGAACACTGATAAGTACTTCTATATGGCACCGAATGAAACGATTGTGTCAGTGTCAGAGGACGGAAGGCTCGTGTTGTTCGAAGATCTTGATACCGGAAAACACTGGATTTACGATTCCGAAAAAGGCACGACAATTATGACGACTGAAGGCGGGAAGACTCATGCTGGCGTGCCGTACGGTATGAACGGAGGTGTGAATCGTCGGACGACTATGCACAATCCTTTGATTGATTCACCAACAGTGATCAATGGTATTTTTGCGGTCCGGGCAGCGCAACCATCAGATGGGAAAGCTAGTCACGTGAGAACAGCATTGACTATTTATGTGCCCGAACGATTGTAGGCGAGCACGTCGATCTGCTTGGTGCTCCAGGGGTGGGCGTACATTGGGGGTGGAGCAGTCTTGAAATGGCAAGGGGTACGTCACGTGGAACCAGAGTTTAAAGCACACAATTTTATTCATGGCGCGGAGCGGATGCGCATGATATTGGATCAGACTGAATTAGAGTTTCCGGAACTTGATACGTTGCCGACACCGAATTGTTTGACCTTTTATAAGGGTGTCGCTGCTCGTGCCGTTGTGGTGTTTGCGGATATTCGGAATTCCCAAGATTTGCCTCTAGTCATGGATCGGACATCACTAGCAAAACTCTATAGTGCCTTTGTGGGCGAAGTGATGGCCGTGTTTTCCGGGGAGCATCATTGCCAAGACGTGAATGTAGTGGGAGATAATATTTGGGCGGTGTTTCGTGCCCCACTGCGGGAGGATATTGACCGGGTATTTCGCTGCGTGAAAGTTGCGCATTCAATGGTGATTATTTTGAATAGGGAATTGCAATACCGGGAGCTTTCTCCAATCGAAGTTGGTTTTGGTATTGCATGGGGTGACATTATTATGAACCGTCCAGCGACGTTATGTAGAGAGCGCAATAACGTGGTGTATAGCGGGGAGGTCATTAATCGTTCCGCGGCGCTTGCAGCACAGGCGTCGGCAACGCACGCTGACCACCCATTAATGCTCGATGCCACGATCTATGAAAACCTCAATAGCGAGCATCAACAATGGTTAACCTGGAACGAGCGCACAGAGTGTTGGCACGGAAATGTGGTTGATGACTATATCAATGCGTGGACCTTGGTAAATTACGATTAATTACACGATCGATGGTGAAGCGGATTGTTGAATGGTGTGACCACTACCAGGTGCCCTTGTATCTTGGTGCGATGTTCAGCGGCGCTGTCGCTGGATTATGGTTCCCTGGTGCATGGTTCGATTATGGTGTTCAACCTTCATTGATGATGTTGCTGTATGCAACGTTTATGGCAGTGCCATTTCGCAGAATATTGGAATCGTTCACTGATATCCGATTTCTTGCAAGTTTGTTATTCCTGAACTTTGTTGTGGTTCCGTGTGTTGTGTACGTACTCACCCGGCACATTGCTGACGACGCCGCGCTGCTCATTGGTGTGCTATTTGTGTTGCTGACTCCATGCGTAGATTACGTCATGGTATTTACGCGATTAGCAGGTGGCCATTGGCAAAAGATTCTTGCGGCAACACCATTGTTATTGTTGCTGCAATTCCTTTTCTTGCCTGTGTATCTGGCGTTGATGGGCGCGGCTTCGGTAATGAATGTGGTGGAATGGCGACCGTTTGCGTACGCCTTAGTAGCCCTGATTGTCATTCCGTTAGGGCTATCGATGTTGACGCAACGTGTTAGTCATACTAAGGCAGCAATGTCTCTTCAAAGGGTGACTGAACAACTGATGGTCCCGTTCATGATGCTGACGTTGTTTTTTGTTGTCGCATCTCACGCCGAGGTGGTGGCTTCGCAATTGGCGTCGATTATGCGCGTAATACCGAGTTATTGCGCGTTTCTCGTGGTAATGCCAGCGGCGGCATTAGTCGTCAGTAGATTAGGTTCATTTGGTGCGGGCGAGCGTAGGGCGTTGGCGTTTTCCTGTTCTACAAGGAATTCACTGGTTGTATTGCCATTGGTGCTGGCCTTGCCAGCCACGTTGAACCTTGCTGTTGCAGTGGTGGTGACTCAAACGCTCGTCGAACTCGTGGGCATGATTGTGTTCGTTCGTCTGTTTCCGAAGCTCATTGTGGATCCGGTGGCGGATAGCCGCGCCGGAGGTTCATGCCGGAAATGGTAATTGCAATTTCGAACATCGATATTTAGTTCGATATTAAAATGGGGTCATGGCTCCTGGTTTTTGGTTCGCTTTTTCGCTCACGTTGTTGGCGGGATTATCCACCGGAATCGGCGGCTTGTTGAGCGTGCTGTGGCGTACGCCGGGGAATCGGTTTCTCGCTGGATCGCTCGGATTTTCGGCAGGCGTGATGCTCTATGTTTCGTTAGTTGAGTTACTCCCCGAGGGGATGAACTCAGCGGGGGCGGCAACTGCGGTGGCGGCATTTTTCGGCGGTATTGCAGTAATTGCGATTATTGATCGTCTCGTTCCAGAGCGGGTGAACCCTCACGAACCGGTGGTACTCGGCGCGCCACCATCGAAGCGCCACCTGATGCGTATGAGCATTATGACTGCGATCGCAATTGCGTTGCATAATTTTCCTGAAGGATTCGCCACGTTTATCACCGCTCTCGAAGACCCAACTATTGCGGTCCCGATCGCGGTGGCCATTGCGATTCATAATATTCCGGAAGGGGTGGCTGTGGCTGTTCCTCTGCGCGAGGCAACGGGTTCGCGGCGAAAAGCGCTGTTGTGGTCGTTTCTTTCTGGACTCGCGGAACCAGCGGGTGCTCTAGTGGGATTCGCGCTGCTCATGGCACTTGTTGGGCCAGTATCCATGGGGATTGCACTTGCAGGAGTTGCTGGCGTGATGGTGTTTGTTTCATTGGATGAGTTATTGCCAACTGCGCAAGCTACCGGGGAGCATCACGTCGCTGTATATGGTTTGGTATTGGGTATGGCGGTGATGGCAACGAGTTTGTTGCTCCTGGCTTAAGGGAGACCTCCTTCGATATTGACCGTATGTTCTGGTCCTTGGATGCTGATGGTGCCCCCAGGTCCGCTGCAAATCAATTTTTCCGGACTCATCATTGAGCAGCGAATACCGCCGATCTCGGTAAATTCGCCCGGTTGTAGCATTACCGGCTGCGCGCTTGTTTCGAGTCGATCGCCAATGAAATGTTGCAGTCCCTCTGGGCTGACTTGCACCTGGTTTGCCGCACGATCAATTTCTTCGGGCGCGTGTTCGTTTGGGGTGCCGGAGCAAAGGAATGTATCGGCTAGAACTTGGCAGTATCCGTTCTCTGGCCCGCCGGAATTAAATTCGAATATATGGGTGCCATCGAGGATAAAGTTTTCATTCGGCACCATCCGAAACTCATGTTCGGGTTCTGGGGCGGGTGGAATGTGCGCCTGGGTGATGGTCCCTTGGCTTTTCACTGAGGTAGTTACCATTGGAACTGTCGTTCGTTCTGTATCTGAGGTTCCGCAGGCAACGAGGGCGCATGCGGCCACGGGGATACAGAGCAGGGTACGCATAGTTCTCCTTGAAAATCACGGTTTCGACGCCGCGTTCGTGGCGCCAGCGTTACTACTTTAGCGTGTCATGGCGCGGTGTAAAGCCTTCCTTAGCAATGATGCGTCGTCGACGTTGCGCCATTCGGTGTAGCCATGGAACTTGTTCATCCACATAGTCGTATACGAGTGCAGGATGGTCACTTCGAGTTACCCGACCAATTTGCTGAATGATTCTTCCTTTAAACGACACTGGAATAGTGAGAAATAGTGTGTTTAATTGTGGCAGATCAAAACCTTCACCAGCCACTTTATCAATAGCGAGGAGGATAAACGGTCCTTCGAGTTTACGGAGAGTTTCTAACGTGGAACTTCGTTCTTGTGGTGGTAATTGGCCGTGCAATAAGAATATGGGTGTGGTTACTTGTTGTTGCAGAAGCTCTTGTAACAGGTGTAGATGTTCAATTCGATTACTGAGCACCAGCGACGTTCTTCCTTCAGTTGCCGCTGAACAAATATCAGCAATGATGAGTGCATTACGGTCAGTATCAGTGGTGAGTTCACTGTAAATAGCGTTCATGGAGGCGCCATCGGTGGCGGGTTCTTCGGTAATGAAGTTCGTGGTGCGGAGTACTATTTCGCGTTGGGCGACGCGTTCATGTATTGCTTGATGTCGGATGGGGCCCAGTTGCATGGTGATGAGTTCATCCATGTGATCTGCGCGAAACGGCGTGGCGGTCAGGCCGAGCCAATATGGTGCCCGTGCGTCGGTGATGGCTGCTTCAGTGGCGGGAGAGGCGATCGAATGGCATTCATCCACGACGATATGATCATAATCATCAAGGACGCTAGTGTTTGCATCACGATGAGAAATGCTTTGCATCATAATGATGTCGATTTCTCCGGTCAGTTTGCGTTTTCCAGCTCCTAATTGGCCGGGTGTACAGCCGAGAAATTCACTAAGGCTGGTGCGCCATTGATCAACCAATTCTTTCCGATTCACCAATACCGCCGTTGGCACGTTACGGTGGGCGATCATTGAGCATCCAAGTACAGTTTTCCCAAAACCTGGGGGTGCCACAATGACACCAGTTCGATGTGGCGTTGTGTCTCGGAGTGCTCGTTGCTGGGGTGGTCGCAGTTTACCTGTAAATTCAAGTTGCAGCCGCTGCCGGGCGCGCTGCCGTTTAGTGTGCACCGTGGCACCTGCGGTTTCCAGTAGTTCAATGACTTCGTCGGTCAATCCGCGGGGCAGTTGTAATATGTTGTTTTCCTGGTGAAATCTGATGATGAGTCGGGGGATTCGGAACGTGCTAAATCGCTGCGCTTGTCTGCGATAAAATTCCGGGTTTGATAAGCAGGCGAGATGCTTCAGGCTGGCGATGATCGATGCGGGCAAACCATCCAAGGGGACACGAAGGTGCGAATCGACGCTGATATCAACGGTCGCGGTGGTGTGTAGTTCCGATTTGCGTGGTTTTGGAACGGTGAGTTCGCTTGCTGGGCCGATAATCGGTTCATCAAAAACTACCGACTGGATATCGAGTGGCTTGACGGCAGATAATGCTGAAAATTGATCGTCATACGGCTGCCAGGTATTCGGATCTACAAACACCGTCGTGCCTTGGCGGCGGTGCGTACCTTGGAGTGGGAGCGCGATAAGGTTTCCTAGCCGACCACGTCCTTTTGAACGTATCGGAAGTGTGTCTTGAGCTGGGAAGAAGCGGTCATAGCTTGTGAAGTCCATATTGGGTTCTTGCGCCATAGCCTCCCGCAATAATTGAAATCCCAGCGCGCGTGCTTGACGGGCAGGAACTGGTTCCTCGAAGAAAATCCACACGTGCGCGCCAGCTCCGGAGGAAGAAATCTCAACGAGATTATCGACGCCCCGTGCGGCGCAGGCGTCAGCGTATGCTCGGGCGTTTTGGCGCCACAGTGCGTCGTCGAAATCGCAGGCTAAAAAATGGGTTGAGTCATCCGGCAACATCGGATACACACCGATGAATTGATTTCCACGCAAATGTTGGTCGATCACGTTGTCGGTGAGGGGAAGGTATTCCTCGGAGCCGCGGAATGGGGTGGCAGGACTCCAACCTTTCCGCTCGCTATGTTGCCATTTGTAGGCATAGACGTCAGTTCGACCACGGAATCGAGAGGTAAATAGGGAAATTTTGGCTGCTAGTGGTGCCTTTGCGTGAACATCGGTAGGCGGCGGCGCCTCGGGTGTGTGTCGCGGCGTCGATACGCCCTGCGCCTGTTCAAGTTGCTGTACCTGCGCGCGCAGTTCTCCGAGCTGGCGTTCGATTGAATCCAGGAGTCGATGTATATCGGAGAACATGCCATTCGATCATACTTACCCGAATATAGCTCGTAGTACGATCACGCCAATCGCGCCGATACCTGCAGCTGCCGGAATGGTAATCACCCAAGCTAGTGCAATCGGACGCATCAAACTCCAGTTCGCTGAGCGAGTCACCATGCCGACGCCAAGCACGGCCCCGATAAGAATGTGTGTTGAAGAAACCGGAAGGCCCACCACAGATGCCCCCATGACCACTGTGGCGGCGGCGAGTTCTGCGGCGAAACCGCTGGCAGGGTGGATTCGTGTGAGTCCAGTACCAACGGTGGTGATGACTTTTCGGCCGATGAACCACAATCCGGACACAAGTGCGATTCCGCAACAGATGAGGAGGGGAGTGGGGACGGCTGCTTTTGCATTGATTGTGCCGGTGTGAAGGACGTCGAGAATCGCAGCAATCGGCCCTACTGCATTCGCAATATCGTTCGATCCATGGGAGAACGCAAATGCCGCAGCGGTAAATACCTGCATCCAACTGAACATGAGAAATGTTGCGCGTCCGAGTTCCAGATTCCTAATGGTGCGCGCGAATACTCGTACCGCCATCCAAACACCTGCGCCAATCATGCCGATAATCATGATATTGCCAACATTATCGATATTGAGGTGTAGGTTTTTCAGCCCTTTGAACAGCATCATTGCCGTGATCATCATGGCGCCAATGGCGGCCAAGAGCGGAACCCAAAGCTGCAGTGCGCGATACGCATTGATGTTTTGTTCGCGTGCGTCGAGCTCGTATAACTCGCGGAAGTAATCGCTTTCTAGTTCGGCGCGATCAAAGCCTTGGCGTCGTGAAACTTCTGCGTCGCGCACCATGGCCGTGGTGTACGCAAGCTGCTGCATTTCGCTGAGTCGTTCGAATGATGCTTTATGGCGTTTTTTGTGTTCGAGCCGTTCTTTGCGGATGAGTTGAAGTTGCTCATCTGCACGTTCGTTATATACAAGAATTCCGCGTTGAATTGCGAGGAACAGGAAATAGGCAACAATTCCGCCTAATAGCGGCGAGAGTATCCATGACAATGCGATTTCGCCGATTTGGTCCCATTGAACAATCGACCAACCGCCAGTGCCAGTGCGTAAACCAATGGTGACCGCAGCACCAACGATTCCGCCAATAATCGAATGTGTTGTTGATACTGGCCAGCCCATCTGCGTGGCAATAAGGAGCCACAATGCAGCGCCGAGTAGGGCCGCCATCATGATAAACACAAAATCCATGGGTTGGAGGTCAACACCATCAAGGTCAACAATGCCTTTGCGCACTGTTTCCGTGACCTCGCCTCCGGCAAGGACCGCACCACCAACCTCGAAAATAGCTGCAATGACTAAGGCCTGTTTCATGGTCAGTGTTTTTGCGCCAACACTGGTGCCAAATGAATTCGCGACGTCGTTACCGCCAATATTAAAGGCCATAAACAGGCCAAATACGATGGTGACGCCGAGCACCCAATAATGTGTGCTTTGCTCAATTGATCCGTAGGCCCACAATCCGAAGGTAATAAACGCTATTGCTAATAGCGCACCGAATGTTGCGTGCCACCAAAAATCCGAGCCGCTTTTGTTTTCCGAGACTGTACTCGGTGAACTCAGCGTATCTTGCGTCATCGTGCTGCGGTCCTTAGTCGGGGTGAGTTTGGGAAAGCATCGAATACGAGTCTAATGCATGAGAAGTGCACAGTAGGTCTCGGATTAATGACGCTTTACCGCATGAAGTAAGCCAGCAATAACGCTGCCTACAATTGCCCCAGCTATCAGGGAAAAGAAGGTATTAACAACCCAGGTGGCAAATCCCCCCAAATGCTCCACATACCCCTCCATATGGTGAACAAAATCGTATGGTGCATGCCAGCCGAGTTCGGCCACACCTACGAGGAGAATATGCCCACCAACCCACAACATGGCGAAGGTGCCGATAATGGCGATAATCGTAAGTAGTTTCGGCATGGCCGCAACCAGGCCGCGTCCAAGTTTTTGGGATCCGGCCGAAGGGCGGGCGGCAAGCTTGAGCCCAACATCATCCATCTTCACCAAGAGTGCGACAGCACCATAGACCAAGGCTGTAATGCCAAACGCAACGGTCACCAACACCGCTGCGCGCATCGCCAGTGACTCGGCTGCGATTTCATTGAGGGAAATCACCATGATTTCAGCGCTCAGGATCAAATCGGTGGTAATAGCACCCTTGACCAGTTTGTTTTCTGCATCTGGACCGGCTTCAATGGCGGTTTCTTCTTTTTCTTCGTGGCCGAAGAATTTTTCAATGACCTTTTCCGCACCCTCAAAACACAAATAGGCGCCGCCAATCATCAGTATGGGTGTGAGTAGCCAGGGGGCGAGCGAGCTTAGCAGTAGTGCTATCGGTAAAATAATGATGAGTTTATTAAATAACGAGCCTTTGGCAATCCTCCAAATGATTGGAAGTTCACGGGCCGGGGTGACGCCTTGCACATACTGTGGTGTTACTGCTGCATCATCGACGACGACGCCCGCGGCCTTGACGCTGGTGCGACCCGCAGCGGCCGCGACGTCGTCAACGCTAGCGGCTGCAGCTTTCGCGATGAGAGCGACGTCGTCTAGTAGTGCTGCAAGTCCGCCAGGCATCAGGAAACTCCAAGGGGTTGGGAATAATAGCTGTTAAAAGTGTACAAGCTCAGTGCTGGTGATGGTACTGAGCTGGTTGATGATTCCCGGTGCTCCTGCGAATAATTTTTACGAGTTCTTCAGCCCATAGGACGGTTGATGCCATTGCGAAGGCAACGATCCAATGCTGCGGCGTCAGTGGAGTGGTACCAAAGGCCGTTTGTAGGAATGGGATATGAACAACAGCGAATTGCAGCAGAACTCCCAATACAATTGACGCCCAGAGCCAACGGTTATTGAATGCGTGGTGAAACGCCGACCGGTACGTCGAACGAGCATTCAAAGCATTGAAAAGCTGTGCGAATACCAAGGTGGTGAACCCGGCGGTGCGGGCAGTATCGAGGGAATCGGTACCTTCAATGAGGCCGCCGGGGAGAAAAATATCGATCGTAAGCAGTGTTGCGGCTCCCATGATTGTGCCGATAAACAACACTCGTTTCCACATATCCGAATCGATGATCGGTTTCTTGGGGTCCCGGGGTGGACGTTTCATAATGTCTTCGTCTGTTGGGTCAACGCCCATGGCCAGCGCTGGACCCGAATCGGTGACGAGGTTGATCCAAAGAATTTGCGTGGCAAGGAGCGGCAGTGCGATTTCAGAATGTTCGGGGTGATTTAGCCCGATCCAACTGGTTAAAACGACGCCGAAGAAGACGGTGGTTACTTCGCCCATATTGGAACTGAGCAGGTAGCGAAGGAATTTCGTGATGTTATCGAAAATCCCGCGACCTTGACGGACAGCGGTGACGATGGTGGCGTAGTTATCGTCTGCCAGGATCATGGTGGCAGCTTCTTTAGTGACCTCGGTGCCGGTGATCCCCATCGCTACGCCAATGTCCGCGCTTTTCAGGGCAGGTGCGTCATTGACACCGTCTCCAGTCATCGCGACTACTGCGCCATGCTCTTGCAGAGTATCGACGATGCGAAGCTTGTGGGCCGGGGTAACGCGCGCATATACATCAATTTCTTGAACTGCTTGATCGAATCCTTTTTCGTTCAGTTGGTCGAGTTGCTGGCCGGAGAGTGCACGTCCAGTAGTAGTAAGACCAAGTTCTGTGGCGATCGTGTGTGCGGTCGCGGGGTGGTCGCCGGTGATCATCAAGGTGCGGATCCCCGCATCATGTGCTTGTTGAAGTGCAGGTTTCGCCTGTTCTCTCGGTGGGTCGATAATCGCTACGACGCCAAGAAATACGAGGTTTTCTTCGACGATGGTGTTATTGATTGATTCGCCGATAGCCACACCGAGCGTGCGGTACCCTTGCGCGGATAGTTGTTCGACTGTTTGTGCCCATGCTTGACGGCGTGTTTGGTCGAGCATGGCTGGGCCGGTAATCGTGAGCACGCGGGTGCAGCGTTCGATCAACACATCGGGAGCTCCTTTGGCGAATACCCGTTTGCCTGCCATGACGGACATCATTTTTCGATCTGAGGAAAACGGGATTTCCGCGGTTCGTTGTTCCGCCTCTGGCTTGCGGTTGTCCGCGAGTTTTGGCCATGCGACCAAGAATGCGGCTTCGGTGGGGTCTCCGATAATGCCATCCGGATCAAGCTGCGCATTGTTTGCCACTGCGCCTGCATATACGACGTCGCGCGCGAGTTGCAGCGCTGATTCGTCTCCCTTTTCGACGCCGCCAGCGCGCGGATCGTAACCAATGCCAGACAGGGTTACCTCGCCGGCGTCCGTCAAGACTCGTTGAATGGTCATTTCATTTCGAGTCAACGTTCCCGTTTTATCCGAACATATGACACTAGCTGCGCCAAGTGTTTCCACCGAGTGCAGATTTTTCATAATTGCGTTATTCCGCGCAAGGTGTTGCACACCAATAGCAAGAACTAGCGAGAGAATCGCTGGTAATCCTTCAGGCACCGCGGCCACCGCCAGTGATACACCTAGCAGGAGGATATTCACCAAATCTTCGGCGCTATGCACCCCATTGATCAGCGCCAATGTTGCCATCACGATGAGGGCGATAATGACAACAAGAACTCCAAGGAGTTTGGAAACCCGAGTAATTTCTCGCTCTAGCGGGCTTTCATCCTGTTCGGCACGGTCGAGCATATCGGCGATTAATCCCATTTCAGTTTGCATGCCAGTGCTGGTGACAATTGCACTACCCACGCCTTGGACAACTGCGGTCCCTTTAAACACCATGTTCGAACGGTCACCAAGCGGCACGGTCCCATCGAGTGTTGCGGGGTCTTTGACACTCGCCTCGGACTCGCCGGTGAGGGAAGCCTCCTGCACTGTGAGCCCAGTAGCAGTGACGAGCCGGGCGTCGGCACCCACAGCATCACCTTCCGCTAATAACAGCACGTCACCTGGCACAAGTTCGGAGGATGGTATTTGTGCTTGCCGGCCGTCGCGCAGCACCGTGGAGGTAGCTGCCGTCATCGCCGCCAATGCGGCAACAGCCGATTCTGCTTTCGATTCCTGGCTGAATCCCAACGCGGCATTCGCAACTACAATCGCACCGATCACAATTGTGTCCACCGGCAATCCCGAGGCTCCTTCGGCCCACCAAGCGGCGACCGCGATGCCCATCGCCACAAACAGCAGGTACACCAAAGGATCTTGGAATTGTTTGAGTATTTTCCGCCACAATGGCACTTGCTTCTTTGCGCGCAACTCGTTGGGGCCATATTCCGATAACCGGGTTGTTGCGGACGCAGCGGAAAGTCCCACTTTTGGATCTACATTGAATTGCTGTGAAATAACTGGAATATCCACAAGGTACGGTTGTGTGGGAGACATAAATTTCATGCTAGGCGCATATATCAACAATTTCATTCATGCATATGTTCGCTTCATGTGGGAAATGTGGTGGCGGTTACACTGATGCTATGAGAATTGTGATTATTGGTGCAGGTGCGGTCGGCGGCTACTTTGCGGGTGCGTTGGCGCAGGCAGGGGCCGATGTTGCGGTGGTAGCACGCGGCGAAACGTTGCGCGTAATTCAACAATCTGGTGTAACGCTTATCGACGTCCCGGGGGACACGCGCCGCATTCCAGTGCCAGCGTTTCGCCACTTGGCGGACGTAGGTAGTTGCGACGTTATTTTGGTGGCAACGAAAGCATTGGATGGCACTAATGCATTCGAATCTTTAGCTGGTGTCTCGGAACATGCGATCGTTGTACCGTTGCAAAATTCAGTCGAGGCGCCAGAAATCGCGGCGAAGATTGTGGGCGATAGGCGTCGAGTGTGGCCGGGTGTTGTACGTGGATTTCTGCACCATGCTGGGCCTGGCGTGGTGGAATTTCATGGCGGCCCATTATCGCTGACATTTGGGTCATGGTCCGGGGACAAGGACGATCGGCTGACCGAATTGGCATCATGGCTGGAAGTTACCGGTATCGCGGCACATGTGCATTCGAATATCTGGTTGGATGTGTGGTCGAAAGCGATGTTTGTTTCTTCGTTGAGTGCGTTGGGGGCGTTGACTGCTGAACCGCTGGGAACCTTGCTTGCTGATGAGGTCCTGGCACGAGAGTTTCGCTCATTCGTGGAAGAAATTGCACTTGTTGCACAAGCTGGCGGGGTAGAAATGCCGAACGACATTGTTGATCGAACGATGGAATTTGCAGCGGCAATGCCACCTGAATCTACATCATCATTACAGCGAGATTTGCTTGCCGGTAATCATGCTGAGCTGGATGCGCAAATTGGTGCGATTAGTCGGTTGGCTGATCAGCGCGGTGTTGTGGCACCACGGTTTGCATTGAGTTATGCGGTGCTGCGTCACCGATTGTAAGACGTGGCACCAGTGCTGGTGGCACCGAAAATAACTATTGAAAAAAGTTTGCAATAAGTCTCCAGGTTCTGTAGGTTCGCACTAAAGCTGTACATGTGATCTATAGGAGGGATGCTGCTTTGGTTCGATCGAGAACGTTTATTTCAGATGCAATTGCTATTGGCGTAGGGGCGACTGTGGTCATGGATGTCACCGCAGAACTGGTCAAACGTAAGTATGGATTGCAACCGTTAAACCTTGACCTTGTTGGCCGCTGGATCGGGCATATGCCGAGAGGAGTAATCAAACATCCGTCAATCATGCAAGCAGAACCAATTCCGAATGAACGTCTTTTAGGTTGGGCGGCGCATTACGGTATTGGAATCGGCTTTGCCGGAATGCTGATTGCAACGAAACCTCAATGGGTTGATAATCCAACGTTCAGTACCGCGTTTACCGCGGGGTTAATGACTACTGCCGCGCCATGGTTATTGATGCAACCAGCATTTGGGATTGGTGTTGCCGCAAACAAGCTGCCGAATCCAGATTCGGCACGTATTGGCAGTCTTCGTGCCCACGCCAGTTATGGCGTGGGCTTGTATGCGGCCGCAAAACTCTGGAAACTATTGAAACGATGAACCTAAAGCTGCCACTTCCTGGCTTTGGACAAGCGTTCCCACAAGTGCGTGTAAACACCTCGCTGTGCCAATAATTCCGTGTGAGTTCCCACTTCCGCCACCGAGCCATGATCCATCACCAAGATTTGATTTGCCGCAGTGATAGTGGCGAGTTGGTGCGCCACTACAATGACGGTTCGACCAGTCAGAAGCGCGGAAAGTCCCTTGTTAATGGCGAGTTCGGCGCCGGGATCCACGGCGGAGGTTGCTTCATCAAGAAGCACGATTGGCGCGTCTTTGAGAAGCGCCCTGGCAATAGACAGCCGTTGTCGTTGCCCGCCAGATAGTCCAGCTCCGTCTTCGCCGATAATTGTTTCGTAGCCGCGTGGAAGCTCCTGAATAAACTCATGTGCGTATGCCGCTTTGGCTGCAGCAATGATCTCCTCAATAGTGGCAGAAGGTTTTGCGATCGCAATATTTTCCGCGACGGTACCAGGAAACAAGTGCACTTCCTGAAAAACAACACTGATGAGATCAAACAATTGTTCTTGTGGAATTTCGCGGATATCAACGCCGCCAATGCGGATAGTGCCATCCGTGGCGTCGTTGAGTCTGCTGATAAGGTGGAGCACCGTACTTTTGCCAGCGCCCGAAAGCCCGACGATGGCAAGCATATCGCCTGATTGAACGGTAAACGAAATATCTTTTAATGCCTGAGTGCCATCCGGGTACGTATAGCAAACATTATCTAATTGAATTGAGTAGTCTTGGATTTTCCGTGCATTTGTTTGTGACTGCGGCTGCGTTGAAATTTGTAATACTTTATCGATGCGGCGCAACGAAGCCTCGCAAAGCCGCCAACTTTCTGCAGTTCCGATCACACCAATGAGGGGTTGATAGACGTTGAGGACAAGTAGCAGAATTACTGCGGAGAGTACAAATTCTTGATTTGGTAATGAACGCCAACCGACAACCCCTAATACAAAGGGAACCCCGAGGAATACAACAAGTGATGTTGTGACCGAAGGGATGACAATTCGATGCACCATCACAATACTGATGCGCCGGAATTTTTCCACAGCCTGTTCAAAATAATGTCGAACTGCTTCCTTCGTGGAGAGCACCCGAAGAACGGGCATTCCAGTGAAGGTATCAATCATTTGCGACGTCGCGGTGGCTTGTGTTTGTTGCCGTTCGTCACTGAGTTCGCCAATGCGTTTACCCGACCATGAAGCAACAGGAATTGCGGCGATAATGCTTGCCGCAATGGAAAAACCAAGCACTGGATCTTGGAATCCGATACTGATGGAAACTGCCAGTGGCAGACCTATTGCTTGCCCTAAACGCGGAAAACTCTCACTTAGAAAATCCTCAACGGCTTGAAGATCAATCGTGAGGAGATTTGCTAAGTCACCGCGGCGCGTTTTACTAATATCCGCGATTGGGACGTTACGAATATGATCTAGCAGTGCTAACCGCATTTCAGCGACAGCTTGATATGCGCCGAGCCACGAGCATCGTGAAGCAAAGTAACCACAGGTGAGTTGCCCCACAAGCGACATAACGCACAAGATGCAAATTGCACGGACATCAGCAGAAGTGATTTCTTCATACGAAACGAGCCGAATCACCACAATCAGTGCGGCACTATAAGCAAGACCAAGGAACAAAGACTGCAGGAGACGAAGTATCACGCCTCCAAATGTTGTGTTTCGGGCGGAGCCAGAAAGCCTCCATAGTAATTGCCAGGTAGTCATTACTATTCCCCTGTTCCGCGTAGTGCAATTTCACCGGCAGAGATGTGATCTGACCACATTCGGGCGTATATTCCTTCAGCAGCTAGAAGTTCATTGTGAGTACCGCGCTCGGCAATTCGCCCTCGATCAAGCACAAGAATCTGGTCCGCGTGAATAATCGTGCGTAATCGGTGGGCGATAATTAGATTGGTTTTGCCGCGTAATAATTCAGTCATACTTTGCTGCAGAAGCACTTCAGTATCGGCATCTGTTGCTGCGGTGGGTTCATCCAGGATGATTACTGGTCGATCCGCCAGGAAGGCACGCGCAATAGCCAGGCGTTGTTTTTGCCCACCAGAGAGACCATCGCCACCCTGTCCAAGTTGTGTATCGAGTCCTTGCTCTAATGCAGCGATAACATCAGTCAATGCCGCAGCCTCCAATGCCTCCGCACATTCTTGCGTGGTTGCTTCAGGGCGTGCCAACGTAAGATTTTCTCGAATGGTGCCAGCATGAAGTAACGGGCGCTGAAATACGGTCGCAATATTTTGGTACATATCGACGTCGCTCAATGTTGCGATATCGCGGCCGTCTATGTGAATGCTTCCCTCTGTAGGGGTATGAAAACGCATGAGCAATTCTGCCAACGTAGATTTTCCAGAACCAGACGGTCCAACGAGTGCAGTGGTGGTACCATGCGGCATTGTAAACGAAATATCGTCTAATACTTTCTGGCCCGGTTCGTATTCGAATGAAACACTGATGAATTCGATGTCTGGATTGGTGCTTTGAAAAGGCTCACGATTATTATTCTGCGGTGTTGATTCTGAAAGAATTGCGGCTATTTGTTGAGCGCCGTTGGCAAGAATTGGCAACACCACGAGCCGATAAAACACTTTCACTAGTGGCAGTGTATAAAAAGGCCCAACAATAAAAAACAGCACTAAGTCAACGGCAGATACATTGCCTGACTGATACAACAAGACGCCGACAGGGACAATGACTGTCAAGCCTGAAACAATGAATGTGGAAAACGGGGATCCCCATGTAACAAATGCTCGCCCCCAATTACTTTGTAGCTCTGCGTTGTTTCGTATTGCTTGGGCAGTTCGTTCATGGGAGTCGCCAACGCGATTAAACGTTCGTACAACGGGGAGAGCGGTAAGGAAATCAATAATTGCAGCGTTCATGGCTGTATTCGCACTTACCCAATCGCCCATGCGATGACTATTTGAACGCATTGCGTGGAGCATCGTAAGGAAAGCGATTGGTACCAGTGAAATAGTGGCGAGCGTAAGCCAAGGATTTATCACACACAACCACACAGTAACCATGAGCCACACGCCAATAGATGCCACAGATTCAGGAACCGCGTGGGCAATGAAAATCTCCAAGCGTTCACAATGATCAATAGCTGTGGTTTTTGCAGTTGCTGAATGTTTGCTGGAGAGTTTTCCCACGGGTGTGGAAATCCACACCTTGCCAAGATGTTTACGAATAGCAGCAATCACATCAAATGCCACCAAATGCGATACGGCAGTTGAAAGCCCAAAAAATACTTGCTGAAAAATGATTAGTACAAGTGAGAGTATTGTGCAAATAAACACTATTTGACCAATCTCAACGGTAATAATTGCATCACGTTGCAGAACCGTTGATAACACGTGCCAAATGATGGAAGCTATTAAGACTTCGCAGATCGCACTACAAAAAGCCAGAATTGCAGCAAGGGTAAGACGAAACCAATGACCATCCATATGGTCTCGTATTAAGCGAAGGGCGGAACGATAGTCTGGTCCTTTGTTATCCATTGACATGTACCTCATCTAAAGAATCAGATGACATCACAGTAGTGAACTCATTCTTCGAACAGTGTGAGTAGCTATTTGATCGAAAGTACGTGGTTGCGGATCCCAGGCGGGCTGACAAGCTAAAAGAGCCATGCCCATAGGTTTGCTGACAAAATAACATCTTTAAGGAAGCCTAGTTCGGGATTTTCGAAGTCCATTATGCTAAAAAGGCTGGCGACGTCATAGAAATTGGGTAGGTTGCGCACACTTGTCACAAATTCCATAAAATCCGCTAAAACAAGATTTTGCGACAAAAAATAATATAGTGCGCAACCATTCACCAGGCATCTGTCACAGATTCCATAAAATCGCCCGAAAATCGCCCGAAAAAATGGAATTTGTGACATTGACAGGCTAGGGTGCGCTCCACCCTTAGCCCTTAAAATTATTTTGTGATGTATCTTACCCAATTAGTGTTTTACAGCCCTATTGAAAGAGTCTAAACCCGTTAGATTTCCCACTGAGTATGCCAGGTATGTGGATGGTCAAGGTTTATATGTAAAGGTGTGCGCCGGGGTGTCAATGCGCTCGACCTAACCGCTAATTGCGTTGCATGTGATGGGCAAGCTTGGAACATTATGTAATCCTTCCTTATGTATTGCGGGCCAATTTCCCTATGGTTAGCGTCAAGCTTATTGGAAATATGTTTCAATATAGTAGAATCCCGGCAGTAGGCAAGTTCTCGGCAAAAGTGTAGTAAATTAGTTTAGGCTAACCAATCTTACATGAGCTGATTACCTCGCAATGAGGTTAAAAATTGTTTTGTCATCATCAAAAAGTTGCTGTGCTCGTTGTTGCAGTTTTTTGGAGTGCTGCGTGAAAGGGTTCTGTTTTCCATGAAGCGTCGTCAATTTATGAAGTTACTTGCAGTTGGCGCTACGGTCGCTGCGGCTGCACCGGTCTTTGCAGCATGTTCGCAACCTGAGAGTACCCAGGGTGATGCATCGGGCACAGAGGAGAAAAAGAATGCACTCCGAGTTGCTGCTATCGGAAGTCCTGGTGACCAGTTAGATCCCTCAGCGGCATCGAGTACGGCAACCTGGGCTGGCATTTATGCACTATTTGAGTCATTGGTAGTCACTGGTGCAACAGGGCCAGTCATGCAACTGGCAGCTTCAGCTGAACCGAATAAAGATGCTACCGAGTGGACCGTGAAATTGCGGGATGGAGCTAAGTTTTCGGATGGTTCTCCGGTGACCGCTGAGGATGTGTTAGCTTCATTCAAGTTTACGGCTGATTCCCAAATGCTCGGTGCAACGATAGCGAGCATTGATATAAAGAAGAGCAGCGCAAAAGATGACAATACTGTGGTGTTTACGCTGCAGCAGCCTCGAGCAGACTTTGTGGAAAGTGTGTTGGCAAAGTCTAGCTTGGTATTTAAAGGCGGGGATCCCGCTAAAGGTATTGGTTCTGGGCCATATGTACTGGAAAACGGTTCCGCAGCTGATGGCTGGTCGTTTAAGGCCAATGAGCATTTCCCAGCTGAAAAGCGAATTTCTGACACACTAGAGGTTCGGGTTATTGCAGATGCAGATGCGCGTATTCGTGCAGTCAACTCAGGTGAAGTTGATTTGGCTTTGGATTTGCCGGTTGTGGCGGCAAAGACATTGGGAGACAGTGCTGAAATCTGGACCTATGGTCCTTCTGATTCCAAGAATCTGGGGCTGTTTTTAAATACCTCTGTTGCGCCCTTTGATGATGTGCATGCTCGTCAAGCATTCAAACTTGCAATCGATCGTGAAAAACTATCCAAAGCAATTTTCGATGGACACGGAAAACCCGGTGATGATGTTCCGGGTAAAGGCATGGAAAGCTACCCCAAGAACCTCGCAGCTAAGCGCGACGTCGAAAAAGCCAAGAAGTTGTTTGCAGAAGCGAATGTGAAGGAGCTGACGCTAACAACCGCAGACGTTAGCCCAGGAATGAATGATGCCGCACACCTTATTGCTGAGCAGTTAAAGGAAGCAGGTGTGAGTGTCAAAGTTGATGAGCGTGATGCGTCCAGCTACTACAGTGATATTCCAGGTCTCATGAAGTTGCCGTTGTTTGCTACGTACCTGCAGAATTTCCCAACCGAATATGGGTTGCAATTTACTTCCGGAACCAACGGTACGTTCAATTTGTCCGGTTGGGGCAAGAACGCGGAGTGGGATGCAAAACTCGCCAAGATTGGTGCCACAGTTGATGACGCTGAGCGTACCAAGCTCGTTAATGAGCTGGCTGAAACCTATGCAAAAGACGGTGGAACGGTGTTGTGGGGTGTACAGGATACGCTGCATGGTCGAGTTAAGGGGACTCCTGATGTGATTATGTCGCAAGGAGCACCTGTATTTGTTGCTCAGTGATGTTCATTGTGCGGCACGTGGTCCGTGGTGTCGTTACCCTGTTTCTGGCTGCGGTGTCAATCTATTTAATTATGGATTTTCTGCCCGGCGATGCTGCAACCCAGTCCTTGGGCCCAGCGAACGCTGAACAATTATCGGTTCGGCGTACAGAGCTGGGTCTTGATCGACCTGTGTGGGAACGACTTGCCGAATGGCTAGTACGCATCTTTCGGGGCGACTTGGGGAATGTGCTTGTTTCTGGAAAGCCAGTTGTGGAGTTAGCGTTACCAGCTGCACGTAATACCGCAATCCTTGCTGCTGTTGCTGTGCCATTGGTGCTATGTATCGGCGTGGCAGGCGGGGTATTTGCTGGAGTGCGCAACTCTCGAGTTGCCCAAGGTGTTGCTCAAACATTTATTGCAATTCCGGATTTTGCGGTGGCAACGCTCTTAGTGATTTTACTTGCGGTGCAATGGCAACTTGTGCCTCAGGTTTCCCTTGTACGCCCAGGTAGTACACCACTGGAAACTCCAATCATCTTGGTGATACCCGCACTAGCATTGGGCATTGCTGCAGGTAGTTGGTTATTGCGAATGGTGTGTTCAGTCATTATCGACGTCGCTAACCTGCCGCATGTGCAGGCGGCCCGGCTGGCCGGCATTCACCCTTGGCGGGTGATTTGGAAACATATGTTGCCAGTTGCTGCTGCCCCCATTGCGCAACTTGTTGCTGCAGTTGTGCCGTACCTAATTTCGGGAGCGGTCGTTATTGAATCTGTGGTCGGTTATCCCGGTATTGGTGGATTGCTTACAGGATTAGTTTCTCAACGGGAAACCGAAGCAGTGGCGTCACTGACCACTGTGATTGCGGCGATTACGCTTGTAGGTTTTGCAATTGCAGACCAACAGAAGCGGAGGTTGGTGGTGGCAAAATGATCCGTGGCGTGATGTGGTCAGTGTGGTCGGTTGCAATTGTTTTAGCACTTGCGGGGCCTATGGTTGCGGGCGTGCTTGAGTTGCCAAATCCCCAGGAACCGATAGGTGGTTTATTCGAACCTGCTTCTGCCGAGCACATTTTTGGCACAGACCGTCTTGGTCGCGACATAGCAGCCCGTATGCTTGCGGGCAATGCCATTTTGGTAGTTGTCCCTTTGATCTCCGCAGTATTGTCCACTGCAACAGGGTTATTGCTTGGTACTCTTGCGGTGCGCTATGCAAAGCCAGGATTCCGAATGTTCCTTGATGCATTGCTGGTCATCCCGCCGATTATTCTTATGCTTGCCATTGCTGCCTCAACTGGGTTGTCTCCTGGTTGGTTGGTGTTTGGCAGTGTCTTGCTTTCGCTTCCTTTTTCGAGCCGTTTCTTTGAATCAATATTGCAGCGGGTCTTAGCTGCGGGATTTATTGAAACTGCGTTATGCTCTGGGCAGCGATGGCAGGATATTTTGCTTCATGAGGTTTTGCCAGTGCTGGCACGGCCAATAGGCACTGATATGTCGTTACGGTTTATCGCAACTGTGTATCTCACGGCTACGGCATCATTTCTTGGTGGTGGCAATGGTGATGATACGTGGGCAACATTGATTCATTCAGGTCTGAGTGGTGTGACCTTGAATCCATGGGGTGTTGCTGCACCAGCGTTAGCGATTATCGCATTAACAGTACCGCCAAGTGTATTGCTGGATCAGGGGGATTCCTTATGATTTCAGCGAAAAACCTTGGCGTAAAGACCACTACAGGTCGGTGTTTATTCGATGACTTTCACCTTGAAGTGAGACCTGGTGAAACAGTGGCGCTTATGGGCGAATCTGGAGTTGGGAAAAGCACTATTGCCAAACTATTACTTGGAGAATGTCCGAGTGGACTAGTGGTGTCAAGCGGTGAAATATCTGTGCTTGAGCATTCGCCGCTTAAGCTTTCTGGTGGCGCATTGCGGCAATTCCGACAGCGAATTTCTTATATTGACCAAGACCCTGGATCTTCGCTTACTCCGCATATGACATTGCGGCAATTATTTGCGGAGCGCACTAAAGCGGATCCAATGCCGCTTGCAACAGCGCTTGAAATCGAGCATCTGATCGACGCATTACCAAGTCAACTTTCTGGTGGACAGCGGCGTAGAGCAGCAATTATTCGTGGACTTATCTCATCCCCCGAGATTGTGATTTTCGACGAACCAACGGCTGGTTTAGATTCGAAAGTGCTCTCCAAAGTCGGGTCAGTTCTCAGTGCATTGAAGTCTACGTCGGTATTAGTAATCACGCATGACGAGCAATTTGCCCAAGCGTTCGCAGATAGAATCGTATATTTGGGATATAAACCAGGCGCAGTAAGAAACACACGTTCTGGTAATCAAGATGGTCAAACTGTGGTGTTTGAAGTCTGTGACTTACTTGCTGGGCATGGAGATGTACCTCGGACGAATCCGCTAAATCTGAAACTTCACGCAGGCGAGGTGATTGCGATTTCGGGTCCTTCTGGGTGTGGAAAAACCACATTATTGCGTGCCATGCTTGGTCTCCATAGGCCAGATAGTGGCTCGGTATTCCTTCAAGGTGATCAGTTACCACCCCAACTCTGGCAGCGTAGCTTGACGCAACGTCAGCAGATAGGTTGGGTGCCTCAGGACGCGGCATTGAGCTTGAATCCTGCTGTGAAGATTGGCCGATTGTTGCGTCATCGGGCTCGCACAGAAGATATGTCGATTCTTCACCGATTACGGATCGAACAATATATTGACCGTAAACCACGAGAACTTTCTGGTGGTCAGCGGCAGCGTGTGCTTATTGCAGCCGCTGTTTTGCAAAAACCATCAGTGTTGTTTCTTGATGAAGCGACATCCGCTCTCGATTCTGAGACGCGGGATATAGTCCTTGCCGAAGTGGATAGCCTTTGCCAAACAGGCATGGCCGTGTTGGCGGTGAGCCATGAACCTGAGGTTTGCGCTTGGGCTGATCAAACTATCGAACTAGAAAGGCATTGAGATGACAGTATTTGATGTAGCAATCATTGGTGGGGGTCCGGCTGGCTTATCGGCTGCATTGGTCTTAGGGCGTCAACAGCGGCACGTTTTGCTAGTTGATTCGTCCGACCCGCGAAATGCGCCTGCTCCTGAAATGCATATGTACCTTACCCGGGATGGTATTTCTCCACATGATTTCTTGCGTCTTGGACGGGCTGAATTAAACGAGTATCCAGGTATTGAACGTAGGACAGCTACTGTGGAACGCATTACAGGTGAGTTGGGTAATTTTGAGATTACATTTAATGGGAGGACTGCGACTGCAAAGTACCTTCTCCTTGCCACCGGTCAACATGATCAGCTTGGTGGTTTATCAGGGCTTTCCGAACGCTGGGGTAATGGTGTGTATCACTGCTCGTACTGTCATGGATTTGAATCAACCGACGCTACGATCGGGGTACTGGTTTCCAGGCCACTTGATGTGTTTATTGCTCGATATTTGCTCGACCGTTTTAGCCAAGACGTCATAGTGTTTACACAAGGAATAGAAGTAGAAGCAGATGATTTGATCACGGTAGACACTCCTGTAATTCGTATTTCAGGGGCTGAGCCAGAATTACTATTGCATCTTGAAAATGGCGAAACTGTTGTGCGGAATCGAATCTTTTATCGTCCTGATGCTGTGCAAAGTAATCGCTTCGCTGAAAGCCTCGGATGTGAGATAAGCGAAGATTGGAAGACGATCATGGTTGATGCACAGCACCAGAGCAGTGTGCCCGGGGTGTATGCAGTGGGAGATTGCTCAATGAACCGGGATGCTTTCGCCCCCTTAGGATTTGTTGCTGCTGGTGTAGGTGAAGGTCAATGTGCTGGTATCTGCATTGATCAGCAGTTATTTATGGCATCATTGTCTGCTACTGATTAATTGAGCATCCTTCTAGGTCACTATCCTGCCCTAACGCCGCTAACTTTTAAAATGGCGATGTCTGGATTAGTGCAGGTAGTGGCTTGAAAGGGGAGAAGAATGGAAGCATGTTCTTCCGGCGGGTAGATTTTCAGGTGAGTTGCGGTGTCGGTGGCAGAGCAGGTTTTCGGATCGTATGCCAGTGCATTTTGAATTCGTAGTGTAAAAGAGGCCTGGCCGCCTGGTAATAGCGTGACTGGTGTTCCAGGGTCACCGGATTCACGGTCGGCAGGAGCGCCAAGCTGGTTGTCTTTTGCATCTACAAGAGATACGCCGGGGTATCCAATGAGTGAACATTCGGTGTCTGCAGTATTGGTAAACGTTACGGTGTGGAACATGCTTCCCGCAGCGCCTTCACTGTCGGAGGTTTCGGCAGTGAGTTGTTGAGCAGAGCAACTGGGGGAATTGGTGCGTTTGGCATGGGAGCGTGGCGGTGTGCTTGGCTCTGGGGAGCCTGCTTGTGTGTTCGGATTTGGTTGCGGGATTGAGGAAGGTTCACAGGCGGTAAGTGTAGCGGCGACGATGAGCATGGCAGCGTAACTAAAGGTATGGATGTTACTGTTGTGATTGCTCATACCTTAAGAGTAGCCCTGGTTGTGGGCAACGTATAGTAGGTGCAGCGCGGGTGTCCAAATTTCTTTTGGGCTGAGACGTATACGACGAACCGTTTGAACCTGAACCGGGTAACGCCGGCGGAGGAAGGATGCAGGTAATGGCTACGCATTGGCGTGTTGTAGATATTGTTGTTGCTGCTGTTTTAGGGGTGGCTTGCGGCTTAATTTTTTGGGTTTGGAATTCCATTGGCTATGCCTGGTATACCGCAGCAGATGCTTTTACCCCCGGTTTGGGGGGTGTTGCAAATGGGGTGTGGCTTCTTGGCGGCGTTTTAGGCGGATTGATTATCCGTAAACCTGGTGCCGCAATCTTTGTGGAAGTTGTGGCGGCAACAGTTTCAGCACTCATTGGCAATCAATGGGGAATTGAAACGTTGTATTCGGGTATTGCCCAAGGGCTTGGGGCGGAATTGGTGTTTTTTGTATTCGGTTACCGGCGATTCGGCATCGTTGTGGCGGCACTGGCAGGTGTGGGAGCGGCTCTGGGGGGTTGGTGCCTTGAACTTGTTACAAGCGCGAATTATGCCAAGGGGGCTATTTTTAATGCTATTTATTTAGCGTCTTCATCGTTGTCTGGGGTATTCCTTGCTGGCATTTTGGCGTTTATTCTTGTGAGGGCATTAGCCGCCACAGGAGCATTGGATCGTTTTGCAGCAGGCCGAGAAAGGCAGCATTTAGTGTAATGGCAGGCAGTGAAGTTGTAGCAAAAGATTTCGGTTGGCGTCATGCTGGGCGGAAAGACCCTGTATTGCAAAACGTAAGTTTTCGGATTCGGCCTGGTGAAAGAGTGCTTTTACTCGGTGAATCTGGCTCCGGAAAGTCAACGCTTTTAGCTGCACTTGCTGGTGTGCTTGGGGACCATGATGACGGTGAACGCGCCGGGGAGATATCTATTGAACCCGGCCCCGTTGGCATGGTGTTGCAAAATCCTGATTCTCAAGTAATTTCAAGTCGGGTTGGTGACGATATCGCCTTTGGGTGTGAAAATCTCCGTGTGCCCAAATGTGAGATTTGGCCACGCGTGGAGTTTGCGCTTCATGCCGTAGGGCTGGGTGTGCCATTGGATTACCCGACGGCGCGGCTTTCCGGAGGGCAAAAACAACGCTTAGCATTGGCTGGAGTATTGGCAATGCATGCGGGCTTAATTTTGCTTGATGAACCGACGGCGAATTTAGATCCAAACGGCGTTGAGGAAGTTGTCCATGCTGTGCAACAGGCAATTACAGAAACAGGTGCAACACTTATTGTGGTCGAGCATCGTGTTGCACAGTGGTTGGATGTTATTGATCGGGTGATCGTCTTGGGGGATGGTGGCGTGGTTGCTGATGGTCCTCCCGAGATTTTAGAGTCGCTTGATTTACCTGGGGTGTGGCTTCCTAATACTCCGATGCCCAAGCTAGAACGACGGCAATCAGATACTAAAGTTTTGGTTGCCCAGGATTTAATTACTGGTTATTCTTCACCGATTGGAGAACCTCGGAATCTTGCATTGCGTCAGGGCACGTCGACGGTAATTACCGGTCCGAATGGGGTGGGTAAGACTACATTGGCTTTGACTTTGGCTGGTTTGCTTCGCCCTCTAGGTGGAACGATTAAGGGCTTTGCATCACCGCCATATACCTGGAAATCTCGTGAGCTTGCTCGAAGAATTGGATATGTGTTCCAAGATCCTGAACATCAGTTTGTGGCACGTAATGTATGGGAAGAATTGCAGATTGGTCCAAAGGTGATGGGGGTCAATGCAGACAATCGCATTGAGGAGTTATTGCACCGGCTACGTTTGGAACATCTTGCTCAGGCAAATCCTTTTACCCTTTCGGGTGGACAAAAGCGCAGGTTATCGGTTGCTACTGCATTGGTAGCTTCGCCGGAAGTATTGATTCTTGATGAGCCGACCTTTGGGCAGGATCGCCGTACTTTTATGGAGCTTGTACAAATTCTTCGGGACTTAACAGAAGACGGTATTAGCATTTGTTCAATTTCGCATGATGAGCTTTTTCTACAGGCACTTGGCGATTATGAGGTTGCACTATGAATCCGGTGACCAGGATTTTAGGGTTGATTATTGTGACAACCCCACTGCTATTGAGTGTTGATGTTGTCTCGGCGGGTGTGTCACTGGTGTGGACGATTATATTGGCGCCACTAGCCGGAGTGAATCTTATAGTCCTTGCACGCCGAAGTATTCCAGTATTTTTAGCAGCCCCGATTTCGGGGATCTCTATGGCACTGTATGGGCGCCCGGAGGGGCATGAATATTTCTCGTTTCTTTTCGCACGGGTGACCGATAATTCGCTTGAGCTTGCGCTAGCAATTATGGTGCGTGTCCTCGCTGTGGGCATTCCTGTTGTTGTACTTACTGCAAAGATAGATCCCACAGATTTAGGCGATGGCCTGGCGCAGATTTTGCGTCTACCTGCTCGTTTTGTGGTTGGAGCCGTTGCCGGTGTGCGGCTTGTGAGTCTATTCCGTCAGGATTGGGACGCAATGGGCCGTGCGCGCCGTGCGCGAGGTATCGCGGATCAGAGCCGCATTCGATACGCGTTTACTATGGTGTTTGGTTTATTAGTGTTGGCGTTGCGGCGTGGTGCTGCATTGGCAACGGCAATGGAAGCCAGGGGTTTTGGTTCCAGCGAGCGTACGTGGGCGCGGGTATCTCGGCTTTCGCGTATCGACGCCGCGGCACTACTGATTTGTATTGGGGTCGCGGTTTGCTCACTTGGTGTTTCAATTGCTGTGGGTTCATTCCGTTTTTTGGGTGCCTGATGTGATCATTCTTATTGACGGCCGTTCGGGATCAGGAAAAACAACACTGGCTCATGCTCTTGGGAAGCACCTCGATTGGCCAGTAGTGCATCTCGATGATTTTTATCCAGGGTGGGATGGTTTAGCCGCTGGGCGAGCTGCTGTCCCTTCCGTTATTACAGAACGAAGGTTCCAGCGATGGGATTGGGAACATAATATCGCTGGAACATGGGTTGATGTACCCCGTGGTGACCTCATTATTGAAGGGGTAGGAGCGGTGACTGCGGCGTCGATACGCGCCGCTGGTGATGATGTATTGACCATTGTTGTGCAGGCGCCTGTAGAAGTTCGAAAAGCGCGTGCGTTACGGCGTGACCCAGGCTTTGCAGAATACTGGGATATGTGGGCGGCGCAGGAAGACGAACATTTTGCAAATTTTGTACCAGTTGACATGATCGTTCGGTGAAGGAAATACGTATCGCGGCAATGGTGCTCCGTAATGCGGCTGGTGATGTTTTGAGCGTGCGAAAACAAGGAACACATGCATTTATGCTGCCCGGCGGAAAAGTTGAAACTGGAGAAGATCCTCGGCACACTGCCTGCCGGGAAATACAAGAAGAACTCGGACTACTGATCGACCCAGACACACTCGAATATTTCGGTGAATTTACGGCGCCAGCGGCAAATGAACCCGGATGGAATGTACGTTGCGATGTTTTTATTCTCCCCAAACCGCTAGACATATTGCCGCGAGCGCGAGCGGAAATTGTGGAAAGTGTGTGGTGTTCCCTAACTGAGGAAACGCGCCAGTTAGCACCTTTGAGCAGGGATATTGTTTTTCCAGCATTATGTAACTAATACAGTTCGAACATAGATATGGGGGTGTTTAATGGGGGGATTTCACCATGCCTACTTATAGTTTGCGTAAAACGTGTGCGGGAGCCGATATTTTTCATCGGACGTGGTTTGTATAACAATAGTCAACAGAATTCCATGCTCTATGCTGGTTTCGTTCATTGAGCAGTTTTCGTATTTCAATCGACCCATCAATACCGTGTAAGGAGTTGCAGTGAACACTTTTACCGCTGTGACTGACTCAGTTGGCGGGAGCCTTGGTCTTTCCGCCCTTGTGGCGTGTATTCCACTCTTGGCATTTTTTGTAATGCTGATTGGTGTAAAAGCTCGCGCCCATGTATCCGCAGCTGTGGCCACCCTCACCGCAATGATCGTTGCAATCGCCGGATTTAATATGCCTGGCGAACTTGCCTTTATGTCGGTGCTTCGTGGTGGTGTATTTGGCTTTTTCCCAATCGTTTGGGTAATCGTTATGGCGATCTGGTTCTACCAGATCACCGTAGCTTCAGGCCGTTTTGAAGACCTCCGCCGTACCTTTGACAAGTTAGGTGATGGTGATGTTCGCATCCAAGCCATCTTGATCGCATTCTGTTTCGGTGGTCTTCTTGAGGCTCTCGCTGGTTTCGGTGCGCCGGTTGCCATTACCGCAACCATGATTCTGGCGCTTGGTGTAAAGCCACTCAAGGCCGCTACTGTGGTACTTCTCGCTAACACCGCTCCCGTGGCATTCGGTGCTGTGGCTATTCCAATTACTACCGCAGGTAATGTGTCGGATCGTACATTGGAGCAGACCCAAAACATTGCTGCAATCGTAGGTCATCAGGCACCATTGATTGCAGTATTCGTACCTGCAATCCTGCTGTTTATCCTCGATGGTATGCGGGGTGTCCGTGAGGCATGGATCCCAGCATTCGTTATTGGTATTTCATTTGCAATCGCACAGTGGGCAACCTCAAACTACTTTGCATACCAGCTTACCGACGTCGTGGCCTGTATCGTCTCACTTGGTGCGGCTTTCCTTTTCCTCCGTTTCTGGGAGCCACGTGGCATCGATGAAATGCGCAAGCGTATGGACTTGCCGCCAGCAGCCGTCAACGAAGAACTTCCAGTAGGCCGAGTTTGGATGGCACTTATGCCATACTTTGTAGTGACCGTTGTATTCGGTATTGCCAACCTCAGCGAAACCGTAAAGGGCTTGCTCAAAACAGCAACTATCACCATTGATTGGCCATTGCTCAAGGATCGCCTGGTGACCGCTTCTGGGAAGCCAGTTAAGACCGCTTACGATCTCGACCTGCTGTTTAATCCAGGAACACTGCTCTTAATTTCTGGCCTTATCGTTGCAATCACGTACATGATTTACAACGAAAACGGCAAATACTCTCTTAGCCCGGTTCAGGTATGGAATGAATTCACCGGAACCTGGTACCGCATGCGCTGGTCAGCAGTAACCATTGTGCTCGTCCTCGGCTTGGCATATGTGATGAACTACTCTGGCCAAACGATTGCAATTGGTCAATACGTTGCTTCTCTTGGCGCGGTATACGCTTTCCTTGCACCAACTCTTGGCTGGATTGGTACCGCAGTTACCGGCTCCGACACCTCTGCCAACGCTCTATTTGGCAAGATGCAGGTTACAGCTGCAGAACATGCTGGACTTAACCCAGACCTTATGCTTGCCGCCAATACCACCGGTGGTGTTGTAGGTAAGATGATCTCGCCTCAGTCCTTGGCTATTGCAGCTACTGCAGTGCAGATGGAAGGTCGGGAATCCGATATCTTCAAGGCAGTAGTTGGCTGGTCCTTCGTGCTTCTACTCGTGGTTTGCTGCCTTATCTTCCTGCAAACAAACGTACTTGCCTTTATGGCTCCAGTGGTCAACTAAGGTCTCTACGATTACACAACACATGCCTGGGCTGTGCTGCTTCCCTATATTTGAGAAGCAGCACAGCCCAGGTTGTGTGTTTATAGCTTGAAATGATGCCTTTAAGCCATCAAGCTAATAAAGGGGTAAAAAAGGGGGTAAGGGCAGGGGAGGGGGTGTAATTCCTATTGTGCGCTTTGCTTTAGTGCAATTTGCCAAGGTCGCGCGCTTTTCATGCTGGATGTTTAAATGAAGCAAATGTTAACTCTATGTAAGCGGATTCATGTTTTGACTTAGCTCACAGTTAGGATACGAAGAACCCAGAATTTCTAGGAGGTTTCAACATGGCTTGGAAAAAGACGCTCGCGGTAACCGCCGCAACCGCTCTTACATTCGGTCTTGCTGCTTGCTCAAATGACAGTGGCTCCGGTGGTGCGACTGGTGGCGCAAATTACATCACTGTCTATGGCAGTGAACCGCAAAATCCGCTGCATCCCGCAAACACAAATGAAACGGGTGGCGGTAACGTTATTGACGTTATCTTTGCTGGATTGTCCTACTATGACTCTGATGGAAAAATCCATAACGAGGTTGCAAAGTCTGTTGAACTTGAGGGCGAAAAAACCTATAAAGTCACGCTCAAAGACGATCAGAAATTCTCTGATGGAACCCAAGTAAAAGCTGATAACTTTGTAAAAGCTTGGAATTACGCGGTTGAAAACTCCTGGAATAATGCCCATTTCTTTGAATCAATCAAAGGCTTTGAAGAAGGCAAACCTCTTGAAGGTCTGAAGGTTATTGATGATAAAACCTTCACCATTGAACTTACCCAGCCTGAGGCAGATTTCCCACTACGCTTGGGATATTCTGCATTTTTCCCATTGCCTGATGTGGCTTTTGAAGACATGGAAGCCTTTGGCGAAAAGCCAGTTGGTAATGGTCCATTTAAGGTCAGCGAATGGAACCACAACCAAGACATCACACTGGAACCGAATGGCGAGTATAAGGGTGATCGCCAAGTTCAAAACGATGGTGTAAAGTTCGTCTTCTATCCAAAACTAGATGCCGCCTATGCGGATTTGTTGGCTGGCAACTTGGACGTCCTGGATACGGTTCCAGAAAGCGCATTTGCTAACTACCAAGAAGAACTTGGTGACCGTTGGGTAAACCAGCCAGCTGCCGTATTCCAATCCTTTACCATTCCAGAAAAGCTGGAACATTTCTCTGGTGAAGAAGGAAAACTCCGCCGCGAGGCAATTTCATTGGCAATTAACCGTAAGGAGATCACTGAAAAGATCTTCCAAGGTACCCGCACCCCTGCAACAGATTTCACCTCCCCAGTTATCGATGGACACACCGATTCCCTTAAAGGTGAAGAAGTCCTGGAATACAACCCTGAAAAAGCAAAAGAACTGTGGGCAAAAGCCGACGCCATGAATAAGTTCACTGGCGAATTCTCCCTTGCTTACAATGCTGATGGTGGCCACCAGCCTTGGGTAGACGCGGTAGTGAACTCTATTAAAAATGTATTGGGCATTGAAGCCGTTGGCGCACCATACCCAGACTTCAAGTCATTCCGCGATGATATTACTAACCGCACTATCGGTTCTGCATTCCGTACCGGCTGGCAAGGTGATTACCCTGGCCTTGGCAACTTCCTTGTGCCGCTTTATGCCACCGGTGGAAGCTCCAATGATGGTGACTACTCCAATGCTGAAGTAGATGCACTGTTTAAGAAGGCTGCTGGTGCTGATTCCGTTGAAGAATCCACCAAGATCTACAATGAAGCACAGGAAGTTCTACTTAAGGATTTGCCAGCTATTCCAACTTGGTACTCCAATGTGACTGCGGGCTGGTCCGAAAATGTAGAAAATGTGAAGTTCAACTGGAAATCCAAGCCTGAACTGCACGCCATTACTAAGAAGTAATGCCGTGAATACCTAATAATGCCGTTGCCCTGGTCGCACAATTTGCACCAGGGCATTCGGTGTCTACTCGTATTCTTTTTGTAACGTTCATTTTTAGGATTTCCCACTATGTTGCGCTATGTAGGGCGCCGATTGCTTCAAACAATTCCCGTATTTTTTGGGGCAACGCTACTTATTTACGCCCTTGTATTTTTAATGCCAGGTGATCCGGTCCAGGCGCTTGGCGGAGATCGCGGACTCAGTGAAGCCGCAGCGGCTAGAATTCGCGCCCAATATAATTTGGATCAGCCATTTATTATTCAGTATTTGCTGTACGTCAAAGGAATTTTCTTCCTAGATTTCGGCACCACTTTCTCGGGGCGCCCGGTATCTGAAGCGATGGCAAATGCCTTTCCGGTAACCATCAAACTTGCCACAATGGCATTGGTATTTGAAGGCGTCCTAGGAGTAGCCTTCGGTTTCTTTGCCGGAATCCGTCGCGGTGGAATTTTCGATTCCACGGTATTGGTAATGTCCCTGTTTGTTATTGCTGTTCCTTCATTTGTAATCGGTTTTGTTTTCCAATTCCTCGTTGGTGTGAAGTGGAAATTGCTCCCAGTAACCGTTGGCTCGAATGTTTCATTTACGTCATTACTTATGCCGGCGATAGTGCTTGGTGCCGTATCATTTGCCTATGTTTTGCGGCTTACTCGACAGTCTGTAAGTGAGAATCTTTCTGCAGATTATGTTCGAACCGCTCGTGCCAAGGGACTTTCCAATGGTTCGGTGTTGCGGCGACATGTCCTCCGCAATTCGCTTATTCCTGTGGCGACCTATCTTGGTGCTGACCTTGGTACCTTAATGGCCGGCGCTATTGTGACCGAAGGTATTTTTGGAATTAATGGTGTGGGCGGCACTATGTATCAAGCAATTCTTAAGGGTGAGCCAACCACAATCGTCTCATTTACCACCGCGCTTGTTGTGGTGTATATCTTTGCGAACTTAGTGGTGGATATGGTTTACGCAATTCTAGATCCGAGGATTCGCTATGCCTGATAAGAAAATTTATCCTGGACAGGAACGGTTTATTGCTGAAACAGATGAGACCGGTCTCGGCGCGGTCGATGCTGTGGCCGATGAATCCGCCCCTACATCAGTGTGGGGTGAAGCGTGGCGGTATCTCCGTAAGCGTCCACTGTTTTGGTGCGCTGCAACCCTTATTGTGATTGCCATTCTTCTGGCTTTAGTTCCGCAACTATTTACTAATACTGATCCGCGGTTATGTGAGCTTTCCCGCTCGTTGGACGACCCTTCGTCAGGGCATCCCTTTGGGTTTGATCGACAGGGATGTGATATTTACGCCCGCACGATCTATGGTGCCCGCGCTTCAGTTACTGTTGGTGTGCTTACTACACTGCTTGTTGTATTTATCGGCGTTGTGTTTGGCTCGCTTGCGGGTTACTTCGGTGGCATTATCGACGCCATCCTCTCCCGTGTCACCGACGTGTTTTACGCTATACCGTTCGTACTGGCAGCAATTGTGGTGATGCAGCTTTTTAAAGAGCACCGCACGATTTTCACCGTGGTTATTGTGCTTGGTCTTTTTGGTTGGACCAATATTGCTCGTATTACTCGTGGAGCGGTCTTAAGCGTTAAAAACGAGGAATATGTTACGGCCGCCCGCGCGGTTGGGGCGTCGAAAACGAAAATTCTTTTGACGCATATTCTGCCCAACGCTGCGGCCCCAATTATTGTGTACGCTACCGTGGCATTAGGCACGTTTATTGTGGCTGAGGCTACCCTGTCCTTCCTAGGTATTGGGTTGCCTACCACTATTGTGTCCTGGGGTGGAGATATTTCGAATGCACAAACTTCCTTACGCACGCAACCAATGGTGCTGTTCTACCCGGCCATGGCTTTGGCTGCTACAGTTTTGAGCTTCATCATGATGGGTGATGTGGTCCGTGACGCGCTAGATCCAAAATCAAGGAAGCGATAATCATGCAAGAAATGCAACCATTGCTTGAATTGAAGGATCTGAAAATCTCCTTCACCTCATCTACTGGAACAGTCGATGCAGTCCGCGGCATTAATATGACGATTTATCCTGGACAATCCGTCGCAATTGTGGGCGAATCCGGGTCTGGTAAGTCGACCGCTGCGATGTCGATTATTGGTTTGCTGCCCGGCACCGGCAGAGTCACTGGTGGGCAAATTTTGTTTGAAGGAAAAGACATCACTAAGCTTTCCGAAAAACAAATGCAAGAGTACCGGGGTTCGAAAATAGGTTTGGTTCCTCAAGACCCAATGAGCAACCTTAACCCGGTGTGGCGAATTGGCACCCAAGTAAAAGAATCCTTGCGTGCAAATAATGTAGTTCCCAAGAGCGAGGCGGATAAACGCGTAGCCGAACTTTTAGAAAATGCTGGTTTGCCTGACGCTGAACGTCGCGCAAAACAATATCCGCATGAATTTTCTGGCGGTATGAGGCAACGTGCATTGATTGGTATTGGATTAGCTGCCAAGCCTAAGCTCCTTATTGCAGACGAACCAACATCCGCGTTAGATGTAACGGTGCAACGCCGAATCCTGGATCACCTGCAAGAGCTCACCGAGGAACTGGGCACGGCGGTATTGTTTATTACCCACGACCTTGGTCTAGCTGCGGAACGGGCTTCTCACCTTGTGGTTATGCATCGTGGACGTATTGTTGAATCTGGTCCATCGCTTGATATTTTGCGGGATCCTCAACACCCATATACGCAACGGTTAGTGAAAGCTGCACCATCGTTGGCATCGGCACGTATTCGATCCGCAAAGGAACAAGGAATCGAATCGAAAGAATTGCTGACCTCCACGTCAGAAGAATTTCACGAGGAAGTTATCCGCGTAGAAAATCTCACTAAAGTGTTCGATATTCGTGGGGCAAAAGGTGTGAAAAAGCACTTTAAGGCCGTGGATAATGTGTCATTTACATTACGGCGTGGCACTACCTTGGCATTAGTAGGTGAGTCTGGTTCTGGCAAATCCACTGTAGCCAATATTGTGTTGAACCTTCTAGACCCAACGGAAGGGAAAGTGTTTTACAAAGGCACAGACCTTTCAAAACTAAGCCAAGCTGATCTTTTTGCAATGCGCCGGAAACTGCAGGTGGTATTCCAAAATCCTTATGGGTCCTTGGATCCCACCTATTCGATTTTCCGCTGTATTGAAGAGCCTTTAAAGGTGCACAAAGTAGGCAACCGTGCCGAGCGAGAAAAACGGGTAGCGGAATTACTGGATATGGTTGCTATGCCGCGTTCTGCAATGCGCAGGTACCCTAATGAGCTTTCGGGCGGTCAGCGGCAACGTATTGCGGTGGCACGAGCATTGGCATTGGATCCAGAAGTTGTGGTCTTGGATGAAGCAGTATCGGCATTGGATGTGTTGGTGCAAAACCAGATTCTGCAATTGCTTTCGAATCTGCAAGAAGAACTGGAGTTAAGTTACCTGTTTATTACTCACGACCTTGCGGTGGTGCGTCAAACCGCTGACGACGTTGTAGTAATGAAGCAAGGTCAGGTTGTGGAAACCGGCACTACCGATGAAGTGTTTGAAAACCCGAAGCAAGACTATACCCGCGATCTGATTGAATCAGTCCCTGGTCTAGGAATCGAACTCGGAGTTGGCTTCTAAACGCCAAGATATACAAAAAGGACCCGCAAACGCGGGTCCTTTTTGTATATGAATTAACTACTTCCAAGTGGGTAGTTAATTAAGGAATCGATATAGGAGCTTCCTAAAACCGGGCCAACTGCAGGTGCCTGAGTTGGGTGTTGCACGGCGTCGACAAGTGGTGCTGGTCCACCGATTTGGCCAGGAACAGGAATACCAGTTTGGCGTTGAATCCAATCGAGATGTTCTGCAACCGGTACATACCAGGCGACGGTGCCGGCTGGGTCGTTACCCTGATTGGAGTAAGCAGTAACACCTGCGAGCTGGCCATTTACTATAAAGGGCCCGCCGGAATCACCATGTGTAATGCGCCCACGGTTTACCCAAGCTTCAATGAGGTTTTGGTCCGGGGTAGCGCCTGGAACATTAAACACGCGACGCTGCACAGTGGCATCTGCGGCTTGTGGTTGTAGGAAGTGATGCTGTGCAACACCGCCCCAACCTTCAACCACACCGACGGTCCCCGGATACAAATGGGCGCCAGAAATTGCAGTTGGTGCGGCGCCAACAGGGGCGTTTAATTCGATCACTGCTAACTCAACGGTCGGATGCATATACACATTCGTTGCGTGGCGAATCTCATTGTTGACTGAAATTGAATTAGCATCGCCATTTCCTACACAGTGTTTTGCGGATAAGACCCATGTAGGACTAATCAGAGTGCCGCTGCAACTCATGTCGCCCAAAATAACACGGGAGGCAGTTCCTCCTGGCCTTCCGCCAACAACTGCATGGGCGGCTGGGGTTGCGGTGGTAATACTGCCAAAAATGGCGAGGGCGGCTACGAGACGCTTAAATTTCATTGGCACTGCCTTTAGGGGAATTGGGAATTCGGGTTAACAGTATAACTGGCTATCTTTTTGTGCGAAATGGGGGGACTTACAGGATTTCTTCTATAACCGCAGTTGGGCGGGCGATTCGTGCGCCCTTTTTCGTAACTACGATCGGACGTTCGATAAGGATTGGGTGGGCAACCATTGTGGCAATGAGTTTTTCTTCCGGGGTTTCTTGTGACAACCCAAGTTCTGTATAGATTGGCTCATTGGTTCGAATGGCTTGATGGGCTTGAAGATTTGCAGATTTAAGTAGGGCAGTAAGTGATTCTTTGGTGGGGGCATTTTTCAGATATTCAATCACTGTCAGTTCGATATCGTGTTCGCGAAGGAAATCGAGGGCTGCTCGGGACTTGGAGCACGCTGGATTGTGGTAGATCGTTGCTTGCATGTCACTCAATTGTAGAAAGTTTAACGCTTTCTGCCCACGTAAGGTTGATGCCACGCGAAGAAAGCCATAAGGAAATATTATCGCTGTGACGGGTAATGCCTTCTACTGCGGCAAGTGTTGCTTCAATCGCTTTTTCTGCATCTTCAGCTGGGAGAATTCCTGCAGCGGTCGCGGCTGAAAGCTCATCAATGTCCCAAACATCGACTGGTTTGCCAATATTGCAGATAAGGTCGATATAAAGATCACGTGTTTGCCAAATGCCGTCTTTATGGGTGATATCTACAACATCAACATAAAAATCTTGTTCTTCTTCAGCGCCTTTGCGGAAATGAAAAATACTCACCCGAAGTTTTAAATCAGGGATTAGCCAGGATTCCAAATAACCAAATCTTGGGTGATCTGCACCGCGAGCCATATAGAGGCCGAAATCGGTCTCTTTGAAAGTATCCACGTGGCGGTGGAACCCTTTCGGGTCCGTGTTCACATTTGTGGTGGTATCAAAGGTTTCACATTTTACTGGGTGCAAATCTGCCATGGTTGATCCTTAGACGGTGAACATTCCTGCTGTGGGGATGAAATTGCATTGGTGACCTTCGGTGGAAACCCCACCAATGGCGATTGCTACTACGGTGCCGCGTCCGGTGTTGGCAATACCGCTTACTGTTGCTGGACCTTCAGCATTAATGCCTTGGGCGGTGAGCGGAGTCGCGCCGAAACGGAGATTATTTATATTCATCCAATGGATGGTCATTCCAGAATGGTTCTGATCAGCAGGTCCAGTGCCAAGGGCGGTAAATATAAATGCGGCTTGGGTTTCAGGAACTCCAGGGACGGGGAGTGGGGCAGGGCCTGGGACGGCGATCATGGTGCCAGTTGATCGGTGCTGCCCACTAATACAGCGATCCGCCGTGGTGGGCCAAATAAATTGAGAGAAATTTGGTGCATCCTCAGGCAATGGGACGCCACCCCCGCCTGAACCTTCGAAAAAAATAATAGCCGAGTGAAGTGTGTCCCTCGCAGGGCCGGGAAGCCATGGTGCGTCCGCAAGTCCACGAATATGGTCGAGCGTGCCAGCGGATGGACGCCCAAGGTGGTCAAACGAGAGGGGAATCGACGGTGGGC
This sequence comes from Corynebacterium freiburgense, assembly GCF_030408815.1. Classification (NCBI taxonomy): domain Bacteria; kingdom Bacillati; phylum Actinomycetota; class Actinomycetes; order Mycobacteriales; family Corynebacteriaceae; genus Corynebacterium; species Corynebacterium freiburgense. The sequence continues at coordinate 1,013,647 of NZ_CP047355.1, forward strand.
TGGCAAAAGCCGGTGCTGGCGATGCAAATGCAATACCAAGAGCAGTCAGAATTGCCGCTAGACGCTTCGAACCTAGTTTCACAAAGACCTTCTCATTAGTCACTTTAGTTAACTTGAATTTACTTCAGTCACAAACCTTAGTGGAATGAACATATATACACCACCCGTGTGTGTCGCTATAGAACAAGTCGTACATGCTGTGGGCAGTGTTACGCCAGTATTAAAATATTCGCCTACCCTGGGGGTAGCGGGGTACATTCAGTAACCGATAAAAAATCCGCACAATTTTGGCAGGAGTAAGCCACTAGTGACCCAAACAGAATTCCGCAATGTTGCTATTGTCGCACACGTTGATCACGGAAAAACCACCCTTGTAAATGCGATGCTGGAGCAGTCCGGTGTCTTTGGGGATCACGGGGAAGTTACCGACCGTATTATGGATTCGGGCGACCTCGAACGCGAGAAGGGCATTACCATCCTCGCCAAAAACACCGCAATCCGCCGTAAAGGTGCTGGTAAAAGCGGTCAGGACCTTATTATTAATGTGATTGACACTCCCGGCCACGCCGATTTTGGCGGGGAAGTGGAGCGTGCGCTTTCCATGGTTGATGGAGTTGTGCTCCTTGTTGATGCCTCCGAAGGCCCACTACCTCAAACACGTTTTGTTTTGGGTAAGGCCTTGGCGGCAAAAATGCCAGTGATTATCGCCGTAAATAAGACCGATCGCCCGGACGCTCGAATTGATGAAGTGGTAGAAGAATCCCACGATCTGCTTCTTGAACTTGCTTCTTCCTTGGAAGACCCTGAGGCAGCAGATGCTGCAGAAAATCTTTTGGACTTGCCTGTACTGTATGCATCCGGCAGGGAAGGCAAAGCTTCCACGAAAAACCCAGGTAATGGCAATATTCCAGATGCGTCAGACTTGCAAGAGCTTTTTGATGTGCTGTATAAGGTGTTGCCGGAGCCAACGGCAGAACTCGACGCCCCATTACAGGCTCATGTGACCAATCTTGATTCTTCCTCATTCTTGGGCCGAATCGGCTTGGTACGCGTCCATGCTGGGCGGTTGCGTAAAGGTCAACAGGTCGCCTGGATTCATTACGATTCTGATGGTAACCCCCACACCAAAACCGCAAAGATTGCCGAACTTTTACGCACTGTTGGTGTGACCCGTGTACCAACCGACGAAGTAATTGCTGGCGATATCGCCGCCATTTCTGGCATCGATGAAATTATGATCGGCGATACTCTTGCAGATGTAAATAATCCAGTGGCTCTACCTCGTATTACGGTGGATGAACCAGCCATTTCTATGACCATTGGTGTGAATACATCACCATTAGCTGGCCGTGGTGGCGGGGATAAACTCACCGCTCGTGTGGTGAAAGCACGGCTGGATCAAGAATTGATTGGCAATGTGTCTATTAGGGTTTTGCCTACCGAACGTCCGGACGCTTGGGAGGTTCAGGGCCGTGGTGAAATGGCACTTTCGGTCTTGGTTGAAACTATGCGCCGTGAAGGTTTTGAATTAACAGTCGGAAAACCTCAGGTTGTGCCCAAGACTATTGATGGCAAGATTTACGAGCCTTTTGAACATGTGGTTATCGACGTCCCGTCCGAATACCAGGGTGCAGTCACCCAGCTCATGGCTGTACGTAAAGGCCAAATGGTTTCTATGGATAACTCTGGTGGGGATTGGGTTCGTATGGAATTTAAAATCCCTGCCCGTGGTTTGATTGGTTTCCGCACTACCTTTATGACTGAAACCCGTGGAACGGGTATTGCGAACCATTACTCCGAAGGGTACGAGCCGTGGGCTGGCGATATTAAAGATCGCGCTACGGGATCGTTGGTTGCGGACCGATCTGGACAGATTACAGCATATGCACTGCAGCAATTGGCTGATCGTGGCAGCTTCTTTGTGGAGCCTGGCACTGAAGCCTATGAAGGCATGGTCGTTGGCGCAAATAATCGTGATGAAGATATGGATATCAATATCACTCGTGAGAAGAAGCTCACTAATATGCGCTCCGCCACATCTGAAGCTACAGTGACTTTGGCTAAGGCACGGAATCTTTCGCTTGATGAAGCTATGGAGTTCTGTGGTCAGGATGAATGTGTTGAAGTAACGCCAGAAACAATCCGTGTACGTAAAGTTCTTCTTAATGCTACGGACCGTGCGCGTGCTCGTTCCCGAGAGAAGCAACGAAATAAGTAAGCGTTTGCGTATGTAATGCTGGTAAAAAGGGAGGGGTGAATCGCCTCCCTTTTGTCTCGTTGTTAGCCTGCATTATGCTTGCTGGTTGCGCGGCTTCGCCAGGGCCACCACCAGTGGCTGAGCCGGGGGAAGAACAAAAGCAGGCGGCTGAGCCGAAAAATAATACTGCGAACACTCTAGAAATCGGGATTGATCCAATTAAAAATGGCTTAAATCCACATTTGGTTTCGGATGATAGTGCGTTCGTGCAGTCGCTAGCGAGCCTGGTTCTTCCAAGTACTTTTGTTCAGGGGGAAATGGATACTGCGGTTTTGGAAAAAGCCGAGGAAGTACCGGTCACGGAGCCTGGGGTTGCGCAATCAGTGCGGTATATTATCCGCAAAGAAGCCCAGTGGAGTGACGGCACTCCAATTACCGGTGCGGATTTTCGGTACTTGTGGCGCAATATGGTAACTACACCTGGGGTTATTGATCCCGCTGGCTATGAATCGGTTATGCAAATCCGAACATCCAATAGTGGCAAAACTGTCGATGTGGATTTCCGCCGCAAAGTAGCCGATTGGAAATTACTCTTCAATAATTTGGTGCCAAGTCATTTATTTGGCACGGGTACGGATTCATTTGACCAGGTCTTGGAAGATGTAGTTCCAGCTTCTGCAGGGCGTTATATGGTGCGCACAGTGGATCGAAATCGGGGAGTGGTTACGTTGACTCGAAATGACCGGTATTGGGGGAAAAAGCCTGCGGTAACGGAAACATTGATTTTCCGGGAAATAAGGTCAGCGAACCAAGGGCGGCAAATGGTCCGTAGTGGTCAGGTGGGATTCCTTGATGTTACTCCATCTGAAGTGGGAGTTTCGGTATTTGAGCTTATGCCGAAAACCCAATTACGAATATTTCAACGAGAGTCTCGTCTCGAACTTACGTTTAATGCAAGTACATTGAATACGCCGGAACTTCGACGGGGCGTCGCCAAGCAAATTGATGCGAAGCTTATTGCGGAGATCGCAGCGGGGCGTCGAACTGAGTTAGCAGTGCCAGACTTTACGCCGAGCATGGGTGCAGAGGAATTGCCTAAGCGGGTGCGGATAGCTGCCGATCCTGCTGATGATGCAGCGGCCTCGGCTGCTGCGAGCATCGTGGACATGTTGCGCGGCAAGGATATGAATGCCGAAGTGGTCCTAAGTGATTTTGAGGAAATTACTGGCAGATTATTACCAGAAGGCAGAGTGGATGCAGTGGTATCTTGGCAGCGGACTACGCAGTCTTCAATCACATCTGCGAGTAGGTATATGTGTTTGCCCACGGCGGAACGGGCAGGAAATCTTGCCGGTGCATGCGATCATGATTTTGATAAAGAACTGCTTTCCGCGTTGGCAAGTGGGAAATATATTGATGGTTCAAACTTCTATTCGCAGCAAGTTTTGGGCATACCCCTGATTGAAGACACCCGAATTGAGGTACTTGGGGTTGGTATTGTAGGTCCAAACCCAGCCTTGGAACAGTGGCCAATGCACCAACCTGCGGGCGCATTGGCCACTGCGGCTACCTGGAGGAGAAGTGATGAGTGATCTTGTTGGTGCGCGTGTTGTTGCGGTACATGCCCATCCTGATGATGAAGCGATATGGACCGGTGGGACATTAGCAACTCTAAGCGCACGTGGCGCTGAAGTGACGGTTGTGACCTGCACTCTCGGAGAACAAGGTGAAGTTATTGGCGAACCCTATCAGGGGTTAGTGCGTACCGATCAGCTCGGGGGCTTTCGGATTCATGAGCTTGCAAACTCACTTGATCATCTTGGTGTACGTGGGGAATTTCTTGGTGGCGTGGCTTGCTGGCGGGATTCTGGCATGATTGGAGATCCCGCAAACGATCGCCCCGGCGCTTTTGTGCATTCTGGAGAAGCCGCGGTCCACCAGCTTAAAGAGATTTTGGAGCGTTTGCGTCCACATTTGGTTATTACTTATGGGCCCGATGGGGGATATGGGCACCCAGACCATATCCGTGCCCATGAAATTACCCATGCTGCAGTGGCCGGTACTTCTGTACAACGTGTGCTTTGGGCTGTAACAGGCGCTAATGATTTCGAACGTGGTTTGGCCGCAATTGAAGAAATTCCGCAGGTTTGGCGGCGGGCCGATCATGAGCTTGCGCGGCAACAGGATGTGGATGTGCGGATTGCGCTTTCCGACGCCGCATATGCAGCCAAGGTACGAGCCTTTGAGGCTCACGCAACCCAACTGTGGGTGGCCAATGGCAGTGTAAGCGCGGTAAACCCCTTAGCTGCTTTCGCACGTACCTCCAATATTGATGCTGCCCCACTGGTGTTCGCATTAAGTAATCTAATCGCCCAGCCACTTATGCGCTATGAGCATTTTCAGTACGGCTGGGGTACCCCGTTAACACTTGCGCAATGCCCTATGGAAGGCTTATCCTGGTGAACTTTTCCAAAGCTGAAGTATTTTGGGGATTAGCCTGGTTAAGTCTTGGCGCATTGATATCGGTACTGCTGGAAATCGTGTATTTGGGTACCTGGATTCATATTGGTGGCAAAGCTATTGCTGTTCCATATACCATTCCTATCGCGTTTTTCTTTACTGGTGTGCTAACCCGCACGGCATTGTTATGGACCCGACGAATTATCTATGCCGCGATCCCACTGTTTACCTGGATAGGGGGATTCTTTCTACTTACATTTTGGGTGTCTTTTTCCGGGGATATTCTTGTGGGGGAGAATGCAAGGAGTATGCTTCTTTTGTTTGCCGGTGTTATTGGCGGCGGTTGGCCGCTTATGCGGGCGAAGTGACACAATACATGGGGAAGCACTCACCTCTCCCTGGCCGTTTTCTTAGTTTTGGAGTTTCCGTTCACCGATGACCTACACAATCGCACAGCCCTGCGTTGACGTCATGGATAAAGCCTGCGTCGAAGAATGCCCTGTCGACTGCATCTATGAAGGCAAGCGTTCCCTTTATATTCACCCAGACGAATGTGTGGATTGCGGCGCCTGCGAACCAGTGTGCCCAGTCGAAGCCATTTTCTATGAAGATGATGTTCCTGATGAATGGATCGAATATAACGACGCAAACGCAGCATTTTTTGATGATTTGGGTTCACCAGGTGGTGCGGCGAAGCTTGGCCCACAGGATTTTGACCCACCGCTGGTAGCGGGTCTACCACCTCAGGCCTAATCACCCCATTGACCGAAAGAAGTACCGAGGAATAGTAACCATGCCTGACCGCACACCTGCACAATTGCCAGACTTCCCTTGGGATAGCCTTGCGGAAGCGAAAGCAAAAGCAATGGAACATCCTGATGGCATAGTTAATCTTTCGGTCGGTACTCCGGTTGATGAGGTAGCCCCAGGCATTCAATTAGCACTAGCGGAGGCAGCGGCTGCCCCTGGGTATCCTCAAACCGTTGGCACGATGGAGCTGCGGTCCGCGATTGTGGCATCTTTGGAGCGCCGTTACCATGTTTCTGGCCTGGATATTCATTCAGTTTTGCCGGTGATAGGGACAAAGGAAGCCATCGCCTGGTTACCAAAACTCTTAGGTATTGGGACTGGTCACACGGTGGTTATTCCAGAAGTTGCTTACCCAACATATGAAGTGTCTGCGCTGCTTTCCGGGGCTACCCCACAGCGTGCGGATTCATTAACGCAAATTGGTCCTGCCCGTCCAACATTGATGTTTATTAATTCCCCGGCAAATCCGACAGGGAAGGTGCTTGGGATTGAACACTTGCGCAAAGTCGTATCCTGGGCACAGGAACGCGATGTTATTTTGGCTTCTGATGAGTGCTACTTAGGGCTTGGCTGGGGAGAGGAAGAACCGCTTTCCATTCTGGATCCGCGGGTTTGCGATGGTGACCATACAAACCTTTTGGCTATTCATTCCCTTTCAAAAACTTCGAACTTGGCTTCGTATCGCGCTGGATTCCTCGCCGGAGATCCGAAACTTATTGCGGAGCTTTTAGAGGTTCGTAAGCATGCTGGACTTATGGTTCCTGGCCCAATTCAAGCAGCGATGATTGCGGCTTTGCAGGATGATAACCAAGAGGCTGCCCAGAAACTACGCTATGCCCAACGCCGTGTCACATTAATGCGCGCGCTTAGTGGCGCCGGATTTACCATTGATGAATCTGAGGCCGGTCTGTATTTGTGGGTGACTCGCGGTGAGCCGTGTCGCATCACCGTAGACTGGTTTGCTGAGCACGGCATTCTTGTGGCGCCAGGGGATTTTTATGGTCCACGCGGTGTCCAGCATGTTCGGGTAGCGCTTACCGCCTCCGATGAGCGTATCGACGCCGCCGCAAAACGCTTGGCAGAAGCCTCCAAGTCCCAGTAATTGAGCGAAATGTGTGCGAAGACACGTTAGGTTTTTCTTTCGCGTGCTGACCAGCACAATCAAAATAATTCTGGGCAATATATCCGGGTATCAAAAGCGTAAAAAAGAACTTGTAATAGCGTGAAATGACACTGAGCCGGAGTAAGATTAAGCAGTCAGTCCGCACAGTTTTTTTACGGAGTAAGCATTGAGTCACACCAATAAATACCTCAATAGCATGAAGCAATTCATAAAATTTGGTGTTGTTGGTGGTTCCGGCGTTCTGGTCAATATGGTGGTTCTGGCCATTGTTAAGCGGATTGCCTACCATGGTTTTAATATTTCCAGTGTAGACCCGGTGTTGAATCTGCTGGGCTCACCATTCCACATTCGCTGGTACCACATTATGGTCACTATTGCGTTTTTAGTGGCCAATACTTGGAATTACCAACTCAACCGGATGTGGACTTTCCGCGGAAGCCGACAACGCAGCTGGATACGCGGCTTTTTCCCGTTCCTGTTCACCGGCCTTGGGGCTTTTGCAGTGACCCTATTGGTGACCACCGCGTTAATGAACCCGGAATCACCTATTGCATTACCTTCAGACATTTTGGATGATTCCACAGGCTTTAGAACCCGCATTTACTGGGCAAATATGATTGCCATTATCGTGGCAATGCCAATTAATTTCATGGTAAATAAACTGTGGACTTTCCGCGGTCATCGAGTTATTTCGCAAACCTAATATTTCACTGCGAATGTTTGCAAAGGCGGGTGCGTCAACATAAAGTTGTAGGAATGAGCCATATTCTTCGCGGTGCCACACTATATAGTGTCGTCGTGATTCTTCTGTGGTTTGCCCCAATGGCTCATGCCACACCGCCCACTATGCCCCTGCCATCGCGTCCCGCGCCCGATTGCAATACCGAACGCTGTATCGCCCTTACGTTTGATGATGGGCCTGGGTATTACACGCCGAAATTGCTAGACATTCTACGCGATCACCAAATCAAAGCAACGTTCTTCCTGATCGGCGCGAAAGTGCCAGGTGATGAGCGGGTAGTGCGCAGAATGATGCGCGACGGGCACGAGGTGGGAAACCATAGCTTCAGCCACTATGAGATGACATACCTTTCACCACTGGACACTTATTTGGAATGGTGGCGGGCCGGTACGATGATTCATAATGTCACCGGGTACTATCCCACAATCGCCCGGCCCCCATACGGTGCCGCAAATAACACCACCTATGAGCAAATGGGTCGGCTTGGCATGTCCAGTATCCTCTGGTCGGTAGACCCTCGTGACTGGGCCGACAAAGATAGCGAAACGGTGTGCCAGCGCATTATTCACGACACCCACCCCGGCGCAATCATTCTGCTGCACGATATCCATTCCACGAGTGTCGACGCTGTGCCCTGCGTTATCGAAAACCTCAGTGCGCAAGATTACCAATTTGTCACTGTTACCGAACTTCTTGGTGAAACCCAACCTGGGCACGCATATCGGCTCAGGAAATAACCCAAATTTCCTTTACCGCTGCCTGTTGGTGGCAACTTATGAACAAACTCTATGGGGAATCGGCATTTTCCACGGCATTATGAATCTGAATATTTTCTTCCATCACTTGCACCGAGTGGCTTGCGGAACGGCTATTTTCTTGGCGTATCGCTGAACCCGTCGTTAGTCAGCTTTCTCGATGCCAGAAGTGATCTTTGCAAGGCGATCGTCTGCAATTGAAAAAATCGAGCTGTGATAAAAGTTTCTTAAATAAATTCTGGGGTGGACACTATCGTTAAAAACAAAATGTAAGAAACGTCACTTTATGTACTTGGCGGGTGCAGAAAACTTATATCCTTTCAAGCCGTTCAGAGGAATGGCGGGGATCGTAATAGATAGGCTATTAACGCAATAGTAAATAAACAATAAATGTTTCGGGGGTAGTTTAAGGGTATGTTCTCAAACATCGTTTTGTGGTGTGCATTTACAAAATATGGCGTATCAACATACAGTTTTAGGCATGAATAACTGTTTTTATGACGTGCTGGAATCGCAAAAAATTGTCTCCTTTAAAATTGCTTGTATTGCAATTCTCGGTGTAATTGCAATTATTGCTTGGTCCGTGCCATCGGCCGAGGCAAGTACAGGCCCCTCAAGTGTGGGTTTGCAAACTGACCGGCCTTCAAAAACTAGCTCGATACACCATGAACTCAATTGCTCCAAAGATAATTGTGTTGCACTAACTTTTGACGATGGTCCGGGCCCATATACGCCAAAACTTCTCGATATTCTGCGGGGCTATGGCGTGAAAAGTACTTTTTATCTTCTGGGGTCAAGTATTCCCGGTGATGAACGTGTAATCCGCAGAATGGTGCTTGAGGGCCATGAAGTTGGTAACCACAGCATGCATCATTATGAAATGACCACGCTTTCCCCGGCGGAGGTATATGCGGAGTGGCACGACACAAGCGAACTCATATATGGGGTCACGGGAAGCCGCCCCAAAACAGCTCGCCCGCCATACGGTGCGGCAGACGAAGTAACATATGCGCAAATGGAACGGCTTGGTATGGCCGGGGTTTTGTGGTCGATAGACCCGCGCGACTGGGCCGACAGAAATAGCGCACTTGTGTGCGAGCGCATCGCTACTGAGGCCCATCCGGGGGCAATCATTCTTCTTCATGATGTTCACTCAACGTCTGTCGACGCCGTGCCATGCATCATCGAACGCCTCGCTGCGAAAGGCTACAAATTCACCACCGTGACCGAACTTCTTGGCGATCCAGTACCTGGACGCGCGTACTGGTACCGAGAAATGCCAGAAGTGAAGAAATAGTCACGCAATCGCGATGTAAATACTGGAAGTATTGCGAGCGTAAAAGCCCTGCCAAGCGAGGGGGCAGGGCTAAAAGGCTGCGGAATGCAGGTGGGTCCAGCTCGGGGGGTTTAGTTAGCGTGGAGGTCGGCGTTGAGTTCTACGGCCTCAGATTTCCAGGCGGTCGCTTCGATTGCGCCGGTAATTGAGTTGCGGCGGAACAAAACATTATTGGCGCCAGAAAGCTCAATTGCTTTTACGGCGTAGCCATTGTTTTTGCCCAGGGCCGAGGCTACTTCGCCAAAGACGGTTACTTTTGAACCGGCAGTTACATACAAGCCAGCTTCGATTACACAGTCATTGCCAAGCGAGATTCCCAAGCCTGAATTGGCACCAAGAAGACACCGTTTTCCAACGGAGATTACTTCTTTCCCGCCACCAGAAAGGGTTCCCATAATGGATGCGCCGCCGCCGATATCAGTGCCATCGGCAATTACAACACCCCCGGAAATACGTCCCTCTACCATTGAGGAGCCCAGAGTGCCGGCATTAAAGTTTACAAATCCCTCGTGCATTACAGTGGTGCCTTCAGCGAGGTGAGCGCCAAGGCGGACCCGGTCGGCGTCGCCAATGCGCACACCAGCGGGGGTGACGTAGTCGACCATGCGGGGGAATTTATCGATGGAGTACACAGTGACGGGGCCACGAGTTTGTAGCGCAGCCCGTGTGCGTTCGAATCCTTGGACGGAGCATGGGCCGTGGTTGGTCCAAACAACGTTGGTCAGTAAGCCAAACACACCATCGAGATTTGCCCCATGGGGCTGAATAAGGCGGTGGGAAAGGAGATGAAGCCGCAGGTAAGCATCGTGCGCATCGATCGGGGCGTCGCTAAGCGATGCAATGCTTGTGCGGATAAGCACACGACGTGTTTTGCGGAGTTCATCCTCGCCCTCAAGGGCGCTTAAATAGGCGTATTCGCCGGAATCTTTGATGTGTTCGGTGCCTGAGGTGGCGACGTTATCTCCGAGGATAGGTTCGGGGAACCAACAATCGAGAACGTCGCCATTTTCGGCGTATGTTGCAAGGCCAATGCCGGTAGCTGAAGTCATGGATAATAAACTACCGCACGTCTTTTTGTGTGTGCACTACTTCGTCGTGAGCATTAGCGTTTCGACGCCGCGGAATCAACGAAAGTCCGATCAGTACAACGCAAATCACCGTTACGGAAGTAATCTGGCTACGCGAGCCTTCGTCAGAAAGCATAAGAATAATAAGCCCCACTAAGCTGGCTACCGTTAACCATGGCAACCACGGCCAACCCCACATGCGCACTGGAACATCTTTTTCTTGAGCCAATTCAGGCCGCAATTTAATGTAACTCAGACCAATGGCAATCCACATAACCACCAAACAGCCACCAACAGCATTGAGAAGGAAATCTAACAGCCCCTCTGGATTCCAATACTGCAAACCAACTGATGCAAATGCGAACACCATAGAAAGCAATACCGCATTAATTGGGACGCCGTTTTTATTCGTAGTGCCAAACATAGCCGGGGCGTCGCCACGCTGAGCTAGGGAATAGCACAAGCGTGAAGTGGCGTAAATCTGTGCGTTAAATGCGGATAATAACGCCAATACAATAACCGCCTCCATAATCCCGACAATGCCCGGAATATTCGCCTTTCCTAGAATAATTGTAAATGGTGATTCCGCAGCGGACTTTGCGCCATCAATCTGCGAATATGGCAAAAGGAAAGTAATAATCAACACAGCGCCAAGATAAAACACCGAAATGCGCCAAATTACGGAGCGAACAGCGGTGGCAATAGCGGTTTTAGGATTATCAGATTCCGCAGCGGCAATTGTAACGATCTCAATACCGCCGAATGCGAATGCAACGGCCAAAAGACCCGCTGCCCATCCGGAAATACCATTCGGCATAAAACCTGCTTCACCCAAGAAATTCGTGGTGCCAACATACTCAGAGCCTGGTAGTAGACCGAAAATTAGCAGCGTGCCAATCACTAGGAAAATAATAATTACAGCAACTTTGATAAAAGCGAACCAGAACTCGAATTCACCGAAACCGCCAACTTGGGCAAGATTTACAGCGGCAAAAAACGCAACACAAATTAATGCAGGAATCCATGGCTCTACCCCAAACCATTTACCCATTAGTGCTGCCGCGCCGGTCATTTCAGCACCAAGCACCATGGTCAACATAAACCAGTAGAGCCAGCCCAAGGAGAAGCCAGCCCAACGCCCAAATGCCATTTCTGCATAGGTTGAAAACGAACCAGAAGCAGGGCGCGCTGCTGCCATTTCACCAAGCATTTGCATAATGCACACAATCACCGCGCCGGCGAGCATATAAGCCAAAAGGACAGAAGGGCCAGCAGCTCGAATACCAACGCCAGTGCCTAAGAAGAGGCCAGCGCCAATAGCTGAGCCGAGCCCCATCATCGTGAGGTGGCGTGTTTTTAGGCCAGACCCCAACTTTGTGTCTGGAGTATCCACGTTTGTCATGGGGAATACCCTATATTGAAATCACTGAAATAGAGCTACGGAGGCCCAAGAAACTCTTCATTTGCCCCCGAGAGTGTTGATTTTTAAGGTTTATCAACCTGGAAAACCATAATCCGGGGGTAATTCTGGGCCCGTTCCCAAAAGTTAGACCGGGTTTTTGTTCTAGGGTGTTTTGGGGCTATTCGGGGTGATGGTGCGGGTGGGCTTGAAGCAGCTAGTTGTTGGCGCGGGTGGGCTTGAAGTAGCTGGTTGTTGGCGCGGGTGGGCTTGGGTTGAAGCTTGGGAAAGCCTGGGTGAGACATGGAGTCAGTCTGGAATAGGCCTGGAATGGGCCTGGAATAAGCCTGGAATAGGAAGATTTGACGTATGTTGTGGGCGACGGAAGGCAGATTTGTGTTGTGGGCTTTTGGTTTGGGGGTGTGAGCTGGGGGAATGCGGTGGTGGGTTGTGGGTGATGTGAAATCTGCCTGATTTTCGGGGCGGGTTGGCTGCTTTTCCCGAGTTTTTGGAGTGGGGCGGCTGATTTCCAGGGTCTTCGAGTTGGTTTCCAGGGGTTTAATAGGCGCACCCTATCAAACTAGTGATGTTTCTATCCCTACTGTCGCAGATTCCATAAAACAGCTTGAAAAAATGGAATTTGTGACAGCAACCAACATTGCGCACAATCGTTGACCTTGGGTTTGTCGCAGATTCCATAAAAACAGCGAAAAAAATGGAATTCGTGACAGGTTCCCTACCTATCGTGTCGCAGATTCCATAAAATCGGCCGAAAAAATGGAATCTGTGACAACACGCCCAACCAGCACCCAAAAAGACCAACCAGCGCCAGAAAAGACCGGCCGGTGGCCAAAAAGACTGAGCACACAACCAAACCACCGGCTATAAAGCTGGGCCAAACCCCGCTACAAAACCAAGCCACAAACCCCACAGCCGCAGCCCAAACCCAGCCCTTCGACATGCCAACCTACCGGAATCCCCGGCACCAAAACCACAAGGGTCTCAATAGACACTCTGGCTTTAATGGATCCTCAAGGCCGGCCTCAAAGACCACACCAGTCAGAGAATCTAACAAGTAGTGAGCAGTTCATCCGGCGTGGCGAGCTCTCCATGATTTGTGTATTACTTCTTTTGGTCAGGGACGTCGGGCAACGATTTCATGGCGGTATGGTTCGAGTCCTAGACGCCAATTGTTTTGGCCTGCGATTTGTGCTGCAGGGGCCAGTTCATCTCGTTGTGCGAAATACAGCAGCGTTGTGGGTTCAACAATGACATTATTTCCGATTTGGCAGCCATCGCCGAGCGAAATACCAATAACGCCCGAGCTGACGCCAAACCGACAGTTTTCGCCAACAATAAGAGGTGTGCGGCCGCCATCCGGAGTGCGCTCGCACATGATTGTGGCTGATAATCCGATTTTTGTACCTTCGCCAATAACTACGCCAGAAGATAACCGGCCCTCTACTTTCGCAGGACCGAGGGTGCCGGAATTATAGGAAACAAAACCTTCTCGCATTACGGAAGTTCCAGGGGAGAGGTATGCGCCTAGGCGTACCCGTTCAGCTTCCGCAATATGGACTCCAGTAGGTACTACATAGTCGACCATTCGGGGAAGCCGATCAATTCCATAGACATGGATCAGGCCGCGTGATCGTAGAGAAGTGCGGACAAACTCAAAATTATCTGGCAAGCATGGGCCTTTATTAGTCCATACGACGGTGGCGAGCCGGTCCATAATGCCCTCAACATTGATCTCGTGCGGGCGAACTAGTCGGTGCGATAGCAGATGCAGCCGTAGGTAGGCATCGTGGGCGTCGATAGCTGGTTTAGCCAAGGAAGCGATAGATGTCTTTACGGCTACCTGTTCGACCATGCGATCTTCGTCTAACTTGACCAAGGAGAGCATCTTTGGGGATAAATCCTGGGCCCCAAGACGAACTGTGCCGGTCTGGTTGATCCCAGATGACAGCTCTGGGTGGGGGAACCAAGTATCGAGAACTGTGCCATCCATGGCAATATTCGCAATACCTACAGCGTGTGCGCCCATACCTTGCAAACCCTGAATCGTCATACCTTTATCGTACTGTGCGGGGTGACCACCACCCGCGATTAGGTGGCTAGAGTTGGGTGCGTGACTTTTTTAGATCTTGCAGCCGACCCCGTAGAACTCACTACCGCATTGGTGGATATTCCTAGTCCTTCGCACGATGAAGGCCCCATTGCAGACGCTGTTGAAACTGCCTTACGCGCCATTCCTGGAATAGAAGTATTGCGGTTTCACAATAATGTGCTTGCACGCACACATCGTGGTTTGCCAAGCCGAGTAATCCTTGCTGGGCATCTAGACACAGTGCCGATCGCTGATAATGTTCCCACTCGACGAGAAGGCGATATTTTGTTCGGTTGTGGGACGGTAGATATGAAAAGTGGTGATGCGGTATTTCTACATGCCCTTGCAACACTCGCGCAATCCTCTGAGCTCCGGCGTGACATTACCCTTATCTGTTATGAGGGCGAAGAAGTAGCCGATGAATTTAATGGCCTAGGGCATATTGCCAAACAATACCCGGAATGGCTCAAAGGTGATGTGGCGATTCTTGGTGAACCTTCCGGTGCAATCATTGAAGCTGGCTGCCAAGGAAGCATACGTCTAAAAATTACCGCTACCGGTGTGCGTGCACATTCCGCCCGCGCATGGATGGGGGAAAACGCTATGCATAAGCTCGCGCCGGTGATTTCCCGGATCGCAAACTATCAAGCAAAAGAGGAAAACATTGATGGCTGTATATATCGGGAAGGACTCAATATTGTGCACTGTGAGTCTGGGGTAGCAACAAATACCATCCCCGATGAAGCTTGGTTGTTTGTGAATTTCAGGTTTTCGCCGTCCCGTAGTGTAGACCAAGCGCTGTCCCACATGCTTGAAGTACTCGACCTGCCAGAAGGTGTTTCGTATCATATCGATGATGCTGTGGGTGGTGCGCTTCCTGGTTTGCAACAACCAGCCGCAGCGGAACTCGTGTCGGCTACCGGAGGAAAGTTCCGTGCAAAGTATGGTTGGACCGATGTGTCTAGGTTTTCCGAACTCGGAATTCCTGCCGTGAATTTCGGTCCAGGCGACCCCGCATATTGCCATAAGCGAGACGAGCAGTGTCCGGTGAGCATGATTACTGAAGTATCGGAAACGCTGCATCAGTATTTAACAACATAATAGTATTATATCTGATAGGAAATTATATGATGATAAAAAAGCGAGTCCGCCATATGCGTGGCCCGGTGCTTTCAACGCGCCCAGAAGAAACCACAACCGACCAAAGGCTCCTCGATGGAGTGCATGATGCTGATTGGTTGCACACAGATCCTTGGCGTGTATTGCGAATTCAAAGTGAATTTGTCAATGGGTTTGGTGCATTGGCTGAAATTCCCGAAGCCGTTACGGTTTTTGGTTCTGCACGAATTCGGGAAGGACACCCATTTTATGAGCAGGGGGTGGATTTAGGTCATAAATTAGTTCAGGCTGGATATGCGGTGATTACTGGTGGCGGTCCGGGGCTTATGGAAGCGCCGAATCGGGGAGCGGTGGAAGCTGAAGGGCTTTCCATTGGATTGGGGATTGAATTACCACATGAGCAGCATCTTAATGATTGGGTCGATCTGGGCTTAAATTTCCGCTACTTCTTTGTGCGCAAGACTATGTTCCTGAAGTATTCTCAGGCATTTATTTGTTTGCCTGGCGGTTTTGGTACCCTCGATGAACTGTTCGAAGCGCTATGTATGGTGCAAACTGGCAAAATTACAAACTATCCGATCGTGCTGATTGGCACGGAATTTTGGGGACCGCTTGTGGATTGGATTCGTGAGCAACTCGTTGGTGAAGGCATGATTTCAGCTAAAGATATGGATCTGTTTCACCTTACAGATTCTGTTGATGATGCTGTGAACTTTGTTGTTGCGGCCCACGGTAGATAGGAAGTATATGCTACTCTGGTTGCTATTTTTGGTAGGGGTTTTGGCTATTGTTATTATCCTTACCTTTGTATTCGCCGCATTGTTCGGGCGAGGCGAGGCGTTGCCGCCGCTGCCCCCAGCGAATGAAATTAAGTCGCACAATCGTGCGGCAATTGATAGGGGTGATTTTGATGCTCTGCGCTTTGAAGTGGTCCCGAGAGGCTATCGGCAAGACCAAGTTGATGAGGTAATTGCTTACTTGCTAAAACAACAGGGCATAAAAGGGTTAGACTTGGAAGAAACCAATTAATAACCTGAGTAATGTTTGGAGTTGGGGCACCGATGGCAGCGATGAAGCCTAGGACCGGAAACGGGCCGATGGAAGCGGCAGAAGAAGGCCGGAAGATCGTTATGAGGATCCCCACAGATGGCGGCGGCCGCCTTGTGGTGGAGCTTAATAAGGAAGAGGCTGCCGAACTAGGCGCACTATTGGTTGCTGCAGCTCAGTAGTAGTCTTTTGTAAAATACCTTACGTACATACAAGAGTATTTTTCACGCCTAAATTTTGGGGTACCTGTTATTGTCGAGTTCGCGTTACCATTTCACATGTGCCTTGGTAATTTTTACTATGTAAGGAGCTCGAAAATATGTTGACCGATGTTCTTGATGTTCTCGCTGATCCAATAGATGGCACAGCACTTTCTATGGGCAATGGCGTACTGATCTCAACATCGGGCAATAAGTATCCTATTGCGGACGAAGGCTATGTCACACTCGTAGGTGGGTCTGGGCTGCGTTATACCGGTGATGATGCGACCATGATTCAATCCCGCGAATATTTTCTTTCCCGCGGACATTATGGGCCTTTTGTTGAGGCTGTGTCGAATCATGTGCATCACGCATTGGATGACGCGTCAATTACTGATGATATCCACCCGGTGATTTGCGAGGTTGGCGCTGGCACTGGCTATTATCTTTCCCATACGCTAGATGATGTCGCTGGTGCTCGCGGCGTCGGCATTGATGTTTCCGTTCCCGCCGCTGAGCACTTAGCTCGATGCCATCCGCGCGCCGGCGCTGTAGTTGCTGATGCGTGGGCAAGGCTTCCGCTGCGCGATAATTCTATCGACGTTATTACTGTGGTTTTCGCCCCAAGAAATGCGGCCGAATTCGCTCGCGTGCTTAAACCGGGCGGCCAGGTAGTAGTGCTTACTGACGACGCCGGCCACCTTGCGCAGCTGCGTGAACCGCTTGGGATTATCGACGTCGAGCGCGGAAAAGTTGACCGCATGATCGAACAGGCCGCAGGGCACCTTGTCCCAATAGGTGACCCTGAATCTGTGGAATTCAATATGATCCTCGATCAAGAATCCATTGCTCACCAAATTGGCATGAGCCCATCCGCCCGGCACATCCATCCAGACGTGCTTGCGGAACGTATTGCTGCGCTGCCAAAGCAAATGGAAGTAACCGCCCGCGCTGTAATCACGCGGCTTGCATGCAAAAGCCCTGTATAGCGCAGATACCTAGCCGCGCCCAAAGGGCATTTTTGAGTTTCCCGCTATAGTTTGGTTCCTTTGACTTCATAGCATTGGTGGAGTTCGGCGCCGCCGGTGGCTTCGATTTCCAGGTGTGAGCAGATGTTGTTGAAGTAGATTCTGCTGGCCATAGTGGCCATGCCTCCGTCTGCAAAGACTTCTACTGTTGAGCCGTCGATAAGGATTGTAAGGGCGTCGGTGTCGGCGGCTATTAGTTCGGCGCGGGCGACAGGGGAGCCGTGGTGGTGGGGGTTCATAGATCTGTCGAGGGCGAGGTGGTCACCGGAGTGGCGGATCACGGCGGCGATACTGTCATCGGGATTGTAAAGCGTGACGGTCACTTCGCCGTCATTGGCTTCGAAGAGTCCTGTCCACATGCGGGCATAGTCGGATTCTGCAACTGCGCTTGGGAGTCCGAACGCGGGGGTTTGGAAGAGAAGTCCGCCTTCAAGAGTGGTGAGGCGGGGAATGCTTAGGCAGTTGGCCCATTGTTCGGTGGTTAAGCTGGGGTGGGTTGTGGGGTCGTCGTATCGACCGATACCGTTCATAAGGCCGAAAAGGGCGGCGCGTCCGTAGGTGGTGCGGTCGAGGGTATTTGTATTGCGGGGGCGGGTAAAGTCGTGGCCAAAGTCGAGGCGCTGGAACGGGGTGCGGACGTGGAAAGTAGTTCCATGGAGGGCCCCAACAAGGTACCCGGAGTGGTCGATGCCATCGCGTTCGAGTGTGACGATAAGGATATCGAATACTTCATCAGCGTTTGGGGAAAGCTCGTCGCGCAGGCGAATAATGCGAGGTGCTACTAGCCGAGTTTCGGTTTCGATATTAGTAGTGCCTCGGAATGTAAGCGGCCCTTGGACATTCCAAGTTCTGCGGTCTAAGGATTCCGCAATTACTAGGGTGGGGTGCTCACTGGGCCCGGTGACACACAGCATGAGCCAACCATCGTCTTTGGCAATAACGCAAGGGGAGCGGAAGTCGGTGTATTTATCGGTGTCACCAAGGATTTCGCCGTGGCGCACTACGTGCTCATCTAAATGGAGGGCATCATTAGATACTTCTTCTAGGGTTTCGGCAATATTGCGTATCGACGCCACGTGCACGCTTGAGCGTTCCCCAACTACTGACGTGAAAAATAGATCGAGCTCATCATTGTCACTAATAACTGAACCCGCACGTAGTCGAGTTTCATCCCCGATTGGTGCAAGCACATCATCACAAATATCCCAATCATAGGGGGCGGCTGAAGATACTTGGTGAGCCCAGCGGGCGGGGGCGTCGATACTCGGCTGGTATTGGTGGAACAAATGCCAAGCATCTGCGCTGCGCAAAATACCCGCAGGTGCGTTTAAGATGCCTTGTTCGGCAGTTGCATGAAGTTCCGGATGATGCATGATATTAACCCTTGACTTCTGTGGCGTGGAGTTGATCGTCTAGATCGGTGGGGTCCAGGTTTGCGTTAGAAAAATCCTGCGAAAGCGGAAGACGTAGCTGCAGGTCTGTGCCCGGGCAAATCGCGATATTGGCTTCATCGATCGTGAAATCTAAAACATGCCCGCCGGTTGTGTGGTGTGAGTCGATAAAATGCACATGGCATCCTGGTACCGAAATGCCCTTCTCATATACAGGGGTTCTAAACCCCACCATCACCCCCGCAATATTATGAAATGTTAATTCTGCATCACTTTCAACGGCCTCAAGCATTGGTGGATACGGCTTTTGTTGTTTCGTGACCGTGCGGACGGTGACACTGCGGAAGGTACCCGAAATACGCAATGCATACATATAATTTTTGCTTGGCAAAAGCTGATCAATAAACTTTGAGATCTGGTCGCGCGTAAAACCTACTGGTGAGTGTGCAGTAATTCGGGGCACAAAATTCGTGGCCACAGCATACGGTGATCGTTGCGAAAGCTCGGCAATCTGGGCGCTACCATCACCCCGAAGCTGGTAGCAAACGCCGTCAAGAATCACCATTTCCCCATCAAGGGCATCAAAAGTCCCGATCCCGAAATTTCCGTAGCTCAGTAATTCACTAACCGACATTTCCCCGTCATAGATGCCATCGAGCAATGCGGTCATTAAGGAATTCTGAAAAATTGTGTGGCGCTCCAAAGGAAGGCTTTGCACTTCACTCATGCCCCCGAGGATAGACATCCTCGGGGAATAGTGCACGACTAGTCAGCTTTTGCAAGCAACTTTGGGTGTACTTTCGCAGCATGATCACCTGCGGAAATAGTTCCAGGAGCGATGATTTCAACCGGTCCACGTTTCCGGTGATTTGACACTACAACCGGAGTCGTTGGGTCCAAACCTGCTTTTTCTATAGCTGCAATATCAAACTCAACAAGTACATCTCCCTTGCGGACAATATCGCCCTTTTGGACCTTGAGCTCAAAGCCTTCGCCTTCCATCTTTACCGTGTCAAAACCAATATGCATCAATACCTCCACACCATCATTTGTTGCTAAAGCCACAGCGTGACCCGTGGGGAATGCCACCTTGACGCGGCCATCAGCGGGGGCATACAACACACCTTTGCTTGGAATCACCGCAAAACCAGGTCCAAGTTTTCCGCCAGCAAACATCGGATCAGAAACCTCCGCAAGAGGAATTAACTCACCGTGTAAAGGGCTTGCGAGTTCGGCAATAACCTCAGAGTCTTGGACCGGCGCCGAAACAGCTTGTTTTGCTGAAGGGACGTCTACTGTTTTATCGGCAACTACGGCTGGGGTCCTGCGCCGGAGGTGCAACGCCCATGCAAAGGAAGCAGCAAAAGAGATAACAAAGGAAGTAAACACACAAACAAAGAACATTGGAATATCGCTTGCCTTAATGGACACAAATCCAATAAAGCCAGCTGCTCCCAATGCCACAGCTTTAACCTTAAATAGCGCGATCATGGCACCAGTGATTGCAGCGGTACCCATGCCAATATAGAACGGCCAACGAAGGCGAAGATTCACACCGAAAATCGCAGGCTCTGTAATACCAAAACATGCAGACACACCAGATGCGCTCGCTAGACCACGGAGTTTTTCATCACGAGTGGTCATTGCTACCGCAAGTGTTGCGGCACCTTGTGCAACATTGGCAACTGAAGCAGTGGCAAAAATAAACGAGCCACCCGTGGCAAATAATTGCAATTCAACTGGTGGGAACGATTGATGCAAGCCGGTAATAACGATAGGCGAGTACACCAAACCGAAGAGGAAACCACCAATAGGTCCGGCAGTATCGTATATAGATTGCAAACCATGAGCGAGAGTATCACCCAACCAACGCATTGCGGGACCAACGGCAATAAAGGTCGCAAAGCCAGTCACCAATAATGTAAGCACTGGAGTTAGCAGGAAATCCACTGTGCCAGAAAGCTTAGAATGCAGGAATTTTTCCACGCGGCTAAGGATCCACGCCACCAAAAGTACGGGCAAAACGGTGCCTTGGTAACCAGCCTGCGCTACCTGCAAACCAAATAGGTCCCAGTACTCCATTTTATTTTCCGCAATGGCTTCGGCTACTTCGTAGCCATTGATCAAACTTGGGAAGACCATTGCCATTGCAATACCAGCGCCGAGGAATTCATTTCCACCAAAACGCTTTGTAGCAGTAAAACCAACAAGAACAGGTAAGAACGCAAATGGTGCAGCGGCAAGAAGGTTAATCATTGCCGCGAAGTCTGTAATAACGGGGAATTGTTCAACGAGGGGTTTTGGGCCAAAAAGATTCTCGGCAGTGAGAATATTATTAATGGCCATAAGCAGACCGCCGCCGACCAAAATTGGAATAAGCGGCACAAAAATATCTGCCAGTACTTTAATGGCGCGACTTACTGGATTGCCGCCTTGAGCCGCAACATTTTTTAATTCCTCCGTGCTTACAGTCTTATTGCCAGTAAGCTTGGTGAATTCTTCATAGACCAAATCCACATCGCCAGGCCCGACAATAATCTGAAACATTCCGCCAGCGGAAAATGTGCCTTTGAGATCGGGGTCATCGTCAAGGGCATTTTGGTTGATGAGCGCTTCATCATCAACCACCAACCTCATACGCGTAGCGCAATGCGCCGCCGCCTTAATATTCGATTCGCCGCCGAGCGCTTCAAGCATTCTGCGGGCGACGTCTGCATGGTTCACTGCATCCTCCCAATGTTGGTTTATGTTGGTAAAACCAACATTATCGGAAGTGGCGAGCGTTGCAAAGAGTAAATATTGTGAATTAAGTCACTAAAATATGTGAGAATGCCACGTTTTTAAATGCCCGAACGGACATGGCAATGTTGCCTTTTCCAAAAAATGCTTCAATGCATGATCCGTCTATAAGAAGTTGGACGTCTACGGGGCCAGTGCCTGAAAGTGGCGCGCGGCGAATATCTCCGCCTTCGTGATATGTTTGCGCTGAACGGTTCAGCTCAATATGATCTTGGCCGATATAAAACCGTAAAATTTCCTCTCCCGCAGTGTCGATTAATCGCAAGTTTGAGCCACGCGATACGGCAATGCGCTGATGCTCCCCAAACGGTTGCTGCAATAAAGCGCCACCAGCTAATTGCAACCGGCGAACAACGGTTAATGCATGAACCCAGCCAGCATCCTTAGTGGGTTGATTATCTTGATCTGGCAATCCCATCCAACCCATAAGCCAAGGTTCGGGTGCATTATGTACTATCTGCGGCGCATAAAATTCGGTGCCGTAATCGAGCTCACTAAAGCCCCGCTCAACACTAAATACCGTGCCATCAAGCTGCCCGACGATATAACCACATTGGTGATTATTGGCATAGTGGTAACCATGTTGTTCTAAACCTTGAGGAAGTATGATCAATACATCTTTTTCCATTTGGTCTACTTCATCCCAAATGCGAATGAGATTTGGGCATTCCCACATGTAACCACCGGGTATCATATCTGGTGCGTTGCCCAAGATAGCATTTGAACAATCGAAAGTAATTTCTCCGAGAAATTCCCAGGATCGCCGATCATTTGAGCGATACAATACCACCGCGCCAGATTCATCCACTCGTTGAGCTCCCAACAGCATGAGCCATTGACCATCCCGTAAGAACACTTGTGGATCACGGTAGTGTGCGGTAAATCCGGGTGCGGGCCCATCAATAAGGGGATTATCGGCGGAGCGGACATGTGTGCCTCCGTGTTTTGCATGCCGATCTGTGACCCGCACGAGGTTTTGTGTAGCGCGCCGAACGCCATCTGTTTTTGCATTTCCCGTATAGAACAATTCCAGCTCACCGTCAACTAGAACCGCGCAACCTGAATAGCATCCATGGGAATCGTAATCAACCGCGGGGTAGAGGGCGTCGGGTAAGTGTTCCCAGGATTGAAAATCGCTATCTAATCTGGCGATGGCATGCCCCCAGCCTGTGCGTTTCTGAGCGATCGGCCATTGAGGATCGTGCTGGAAGTACGCATGCAAAATTCCATTATCGTAGTACAAACCATTAGGATCATTGAGCCGACCAATTGGAGGGGAAAGGTGAAATTTTGGACGATAATGTTCGCTCATGCCGATACTGCCTTCCGTGCAATGCAAGCTGTTTTACCTATTAAAATACCCGGACCTGGCATTAGCGTGGATAGGATTAAAAAGTTTTGTGAAAACAGCACATCACAAGTATCAGTTAAGGGGGATTGTTATACTCGCTAAAAGTTCATTGCGCGCAACACTTGATTGCAAGTATGCCGTTAGTAAGGAGTGGCCGTAGCCATGCAAACCTGGATTAATCCGTATTTGACCTTCCGTAGTTCTGCCCGAGAAGCTATGAATTTCTATCAAGGTATTTTTGGTGGAAAACTCGACATGGTTACATTTGGTGAGTTTGGTGCAGCAGAAGCGCCAGAGCAAGAAAACCTTATTATGCACTCTCACTTAGAGACCCCAGATGGTTGGACCTTTATGGCAGCAGATGCTGGCCAAGATTTTCACCCTGACACCAGTATTGAGCTTGCAATAGGCGGAAAACTCTCTGAACTGGAAAAAGTGACCCAATGGTTTGAGGCACTCGCTGAAGGTGGCTCAATTATTATGCCGCTTGCCAAAGCGCCATGGGGAGATCATTTTGGCAACCTGGTGGATAAGTTCGGTGTGAAGTGGATGGTGAATATAGCCGGAACGCAAGAACAATAGCTGCCTCAGGCAAATAACAATGGAAAGGTCTGCCGAGTGTATACATTCGGCAGACCTTGTGTGTATTTGTGCTTTTGTGCAGATTACCTACTCATGGCGTAGTGCATCGATCGGATGTAACTTCGCTGCTTTATTGGCTGGATAGTAGCCAAAGAATAAACCGACACCCACAGAGAACAATAACGCGATAATAATTCCGCTGATAGGAGGTGTAACCACTGTTTTCATAAAGTATGCTCCGAGCATGCCAAAAGCAGAGCCAAGGACAACGCCAAAGATTCCACCTATAAGCCCTACAATCATCGCTTCAACAATAAATTGAATTCGTATATCCCGGCGAGTAGCACCTAGTGCTTTTCGAATACCAATTTCCCGAGTGCGTTCAGTGACCGTCACTAACATAATATTCATTACGCCAATACCGCCAACGAGCAATGAAATACCGCCAATAGCGGAAACCACCAGTTTCATTGTTGTAAGTAAGGTATTAAGTTCGGCGAGCTGCTTACTCAAATCGGTGACTTTAGCTGTGTAGTCCTCGTTATTTTCGTACTGGTCGTCAAAATACTGTTGGAGTGATTTTTTAAATTGTTCTGGATTAAGGTCAGCACTTGGTCGCACACTTATGGTGTCCCAGGCATCGTCTACGTCTGCGATACGTTGCTCCGAAGGCCACGGCACATAGAGTGTTGATGGGTTGTATCCTCCTGTTATTAGGCCGCCACTGTCATCATCTTTATACACACCAATAATGACAAATGAGGTGGCTTCACCCGTGGCAGTTGTAAAGTCAATTTCGGCTCCAAGTGCCTGATTCAAATCCCCATAAAAAACTTCTTCGAGGGTTTGCGGAGAAATCACGGCAACTTGCCGATCTCCAGAAACATCTTCTTCCGTAAAAGCCCGGCCAGCTTTGATTTTCACGCCTTTAAGGTCAAAGTATTCTTCATTAACTGCCATTAATGTTGTTGTAGATTTTTCTCCTTCAAGGGTGGCATTTCCTTTATGGCTCGAATATTCTCCAATAGCAACACCGTCGATCTGGTCACCGAATCGTGTTCGCATATCGTCGATGAGATCAGGACCGATTTTGCTGTCTGCCTCAATCTCGTCAATGCTTCCATATTCTATTTCGTCTGATTCATTTGCGCGGAGTTGAACGCGAACAGTGAAGTCGTTGACACCAACGCTTGCCAAATTATCAGAAGTTTGTTTCTCTAGCGCCTTTCCAAGTGTAAGAATCGTAATAACCGCAGCGATACCAATAATCACACCAAGTAGTGTGAGCAAAGCGCGCATTTTATTAGTGCGCAGACTTGTTAATGCTAGGGAAATTGATTCGGCAAAACTCATGAGCTTATTTCCGTTTTGGTAATTACACCGTCCACCATTACAACAGTGCGGGAAGTTTCCGCAGCTAATTCAGGGTTATGCGTAATAAAAACAATGGTTTTATGCTGTTCCTGATTGAGCTTATGGAACATATCCATAACTAACCGTCCGGTGACGGAATCAAGTGCACCGGTGGGTTCGTCGGCGAGTAAAAGGTCAGGGTTATTGGCTAAAGCACGGGCAATTGCTACACGTTGTTTTTGGCCACCAGATAATTCGTTAGGTTGATGGTTCATACGGTCGCCCATATCAACCATTTCTAGTAATTCTTTTGCACGCTCGTTTCGTTCGCGGGCTGAGTAGCCGGCGTAAAGCATTGGCATTTCAACGTTTTTGAGTGCGCTAATTCTGGAAATAAGGTTGAAGTTTTGGAAAATAAACCCAATGTTCTGGCTGCGATAATGCGCTAACTCATCGTCGTTTGTATCAAGCATATTCTCGCCACCAAAGAAATAGGTTCCTTGAGTGGGACGATCAAGCAATCCAATAATATTCATTAGTGTGGATTTGCCAGAGCCAGATGCACCGACAATTGATACAAACTCACCTTTATTCACATCGAAGTCGCATCCGGGAATTACGGTTAATTCGGCCGGAGTGCCAATATTAAACGTTTTGACAATATTGCGCATCTCAATAAGACGCTCATTGTCTTGTATTTGATAGTCAAGCATCTACTCACCTTTTTCGGTTGTAGAAGATTCAGAACTTGACGACGTTTCATCAACAACTATTGGGCTACCAACCATATTGCGGTAGTTTTCCGGTTTGGTAATAATAATGTCGTTTGCTTTTAGTGATCCATTATCAATAACAGCTTCCACATCATTGGAAGTTTTGATCTTGATTTTTCGTTCCTCAATAATGCGGGAACCGTTCTTTTCCGCAGCTACCAGCACGGCCTTGGCGCCGTCATCAGTGGAGAAAATAGCATCTCTTGGAACCGTAATTACATTCGGAATTTCGTCAGTAATAATCTGCAGCTTTGCTGAGCCACCGATAAGCAGGCCGTCGCGATCGCCAACAACTTCAATCTCTACCGGGAATGTGGCTTTTTTGCTTGACGACGTCGCAGAACCACCGCCGCCACCGGCTCCATTGCTTCCTGCAGTCGGGGCTGCTTGCTCTGCCTCATTAGTGCCGACCGGGGAAACGGAGGTTACACGTCCGCTGAATTTCTTATTTCCCGTGGCTAAGGTTGTGAAAATTACTGGTTTACCCGGAGTGATTTTTGAAACATCAACTTCTTTTACCTCAGTGCGGATAAGCAACGTTGAGTCATCACCGACAGCAAGTACCGCGCCATTTGCGGGTTGTCCTTCTTCGGTCATGATCTTGGTAACTACACCATTAAAAGGTGCTCGAATCTCAGATGAAGAAATATCGTAGCGAAGTTGGTTGGCGCTTTGTTCAGTAACTACGTGTCCGGCTTCGGCTGCGCGAACTGCGTGGTTTACCGCCTGTTCGTAACTTTGTACCTTGTGGTCGGAAGCAAGAATGGTGGATTCTAAAGCTGTTGCTGCTTCTTTTTTGCTTTCGAAGGCACCACCGATTGCGCGTTGAGCTGCAGCCAGATCTTGGTCGATTTTAGCGAGGTTATCGATGTATGTTCGTTCCTGCAACGCTAGATTCTGGTTAGCATTATTGAGCTGATTTAAGGCATCGGCACCATTAAGTAAGGAACTTGACCCTGTGCCAAGCCCACCACTACCAGGTGAACCTTGGCCGCCTGTTCCCGGAGTGTCGCCACCACCAGGATTGCCAGTGCCTCCTACTGCTGTATTGCCGGTACCCGTCCCGCCTGTATCACCAGCACCGCCGCCGGGAGTGTTACCACCGGGGTTGCCACCATTACCTGGAGAACTACCGCTCGGATTACCTCCAAGGATTTGTGCAATACCGAGACCTGCGCGAACGGTATTAATCGCGGCGGTAAGGACTTGGGAGCGAGCATTTTCTACGGCCATACCTTGATCACGAATTAATGGGTCTCGGCCAAGGTCCTTATCGGCTTGCTTATTTTCAAAAGTTTTAACAGCTTCATTGTATTGGTCTTCAGCTGTACGCAAAGCTGCTTGTGCACTATTTATTTCAGGGTTTAAACCTTTATTGATTGCTTCTTGATATTGGTTTAGCTGAGTGCGTGCCTGTTCCACCTGATTGAGATTGCCAGCTTCTGTACTTGCCTGCTCGGCCATCTGGCGGTTGAGTTCACGCTCGACATCGGATACATCAATTTGTGCGATTAATTGTTCAGCGTTTACGCGATCACCAATTTTTACGTCAACTTTAGAAACTGGCCCTTTGAGATGGGTAAAGAGGGTTGCGGTTTTCCCTGGTGCCACCGCGCCTGTGACTGCAACTTTATTGGAATATTTTTGAGTTTTAAGGACCTTATAATCACTCGAAGTGACTGTAATACCACTGCTGGACTGTGCCATCCAGAACCATCCCAGGGCAGCGACCACTAACAAAGCGAGGGCCGCGAGCAGGATTTTGCCGCGGTTGGCTAGCATCTTCTTTGTTTTGTGTCGAGGCTTAGGGGAACCTGCGACAGCTGCCGTATTCAATGTCAATCCTCCTGGCTGCTAAGCGGATGGTTCAACGGTCGTGGTGTTACGTCTATTTTTCAGCAAAGTTTAATACAAAGCTTGGCATGCTTTTTGGTTGATGCCCCTTATCAACGCAATAGCATCTACGAATCTTCAAATATAAAGCTTGCTGCAAATTGATCTAGGAGCAAGCTTAATTGTCGGAAGCGTTCAAAACATCGGGGAAAACCCTGAGTTGTCCCCTACTTTAGATAGTTCGTTAGCGCAAAAGAAAGAATTGTGGGCAATATCTCAGAAGGTTTGCTATATGAATAAGCTTATCTTTTAAGCTACTGCCCAAGTTCGTGCCGTACACGAACTAGATGAGAGATCGATAAATATCTACCGTTTGTTCGGCGATGGTAGCCCAGGAGAAATCTTCGATGGCGCGGCGTCGTCCAGCGTCACCAAATTGCTTGGTTTGCTCAGGATTGGCAGCCAATGTGTTTATTGCAGAAGCAAGCCCTTGCTCAAAACCTTCTGGGTCAGCTTCGTCATAGTGAACGAGTGTCCCGGTCGTTCCATTGACCACAACCTCTGGAATGCCGCCAACATCGGAAGCAATAACGGCGGTGCCACATGCCATGGCCTCAAGATTGACAATGCCTAGAGGTTCATAGATGGATGGGCAAGCAAAAATACTTGCAGCGCTCAATATTTCCTGGACTTTTTCTTTGGGGAGCATTTCTTGCACCCAGAAAATTCCGTCATGCGTGGTTTGCAATTCTTCGACAAGTGCTTTGGTTTCTGCGGCGATCTCTGGGGTATCCGGAGCGCCTGCACAGAGCACAAGTTGAATTTCTGGATCAAAAAGTTTCGCTGCCTTTACAAGGTGTCCAACGCCTTTTTGGCGTGTAATACGACCAACAAAAGCAACAATTGGGCG
This sequence comes from Corynebacterium freiburgense, assembly GCF_030408815.1. Classification (NCBI taxonomy): domain Bacteria; kingdom Bacillati; phylum Actinomycetota; class Actinomycetes; order Mycobacteriales; family Corynebacteriaceae; genus Corynebacterium; species Corynebacterium freiburgense. Next base: position 1,042,032 of record NZ_CP047355.1, read on the forward strand.
GGAGGGGTCGACGCCGAGCTCTTGCAGGATCGAATCAGGCGCGGCGTCGAAAATCGGCCGAGGTTGCCAGAGCTCTGTGTCAATACCATTGAGCACCACATGTACGCGTTCTGGCTCAATACGTGGATAAGCATCGAGTACTGCGTCCTTCATACGTGAAGAAACTGCGATAACTGCGTCAGCATATTCCATTGCGTTTTGCTCAGACCAACTTGAAACGTCATATCCGCCGCCAAGTTGTTCACGTTTCCATGGACGGTGCGGCTCCAGCGAATGTGCCGTAACTACGTGAGGGATTCCATACAGTTTGCCTGCAAGATGTCCTCCTAATCCTGAATACCAGGTGTGTGAATGGACAACATCAACATTATTAGCAGCATGAGCCATTCGAAGCCCGGTAGATAATGTCTGCAATGCGCCATTAGCATCCTGCAAGACTGGATCTACTCCATGCGCAAATACATTCGGTTCGTTACGTGGTTTACCCATGCAATGAACATCTACTTCAACGAGTTTTCGCATATAACGCGTTAACTCCGCGACGTGTACACCCGCACCACCGTAAATTTCTGGCGGGTACTCCTTAGTCAACATTCCTACTCGCATAATTCCGAGCGTAGACGTGTGAACGTGGGTTTTGCAGGAAAACTTATGTGCTCATTCAGGCAAACTTTTACCTTAACGCCGGTATTGTGTCCGGTACGAGACCAGCTGGATAGCGTTGTATGTCACAAGGGCTAATTGTGACCTGGGATTTCTATAATTTTCGGGGTTGTTTGTCTCACTTTCGCGGCAAGAATATGTCAAAGGTTATAGTTTGGAATATGTGAGGAGCCAACCACATGTCTTAGCAATTGTCCTTGCCGGTGGTGAGGGTAAGCGTCTGTTTCCGCTCACTGCGGACCGCGCAAAACCCGCCGTGCCTTTTGGCGGAACCTACCGGCTCATTGACTTCGTACTGTCTAATCTGGTGAACGCCGGATATATGCAAATTTGTGTATTAACCCAGTACAAGTCTCACTCTTTGGATCGCCACATTTCCCAGTCGTGGCAATTGTCCGGTTTAGCTGGACAGTATATTACCCCTGTGCCGGCACAGCAGCGGCTCGGTAAACGTTGGTTTACTGGCTCCGCAGATGCCATTTTGCAGTCTCTTAACCTGATTTATGACGAGGACCCCGAGTACGTCATCGTATTTGGTGCAGACCACGTCTATCGTATGGATCCAAGCCAAATGGTTGAGGAGCACATCGCTTCAGGTAAGTCTGTTTCCGTTGCAGGTATTCGAATTCCGCGGTCCGAGGCCAGTGCATTCGGCTGTATTCAATCAGACAGCGAAGGAAACATTACCGAATTCTTGGAAAAGCCAGCTGACCCACCTGGAACCCCAGATGACCCAGACGTCACCTATGCATCAATGGGTAACTACGTGTTCACAACCAAAGCGCTTATTGAGGCTTTAAAGCAAGATGCTGAGCGCGAGGACACTGAGCACGATATGGGTGGAGACATTATCCCTTATTTCGTATCTAAAAACGATGCGCATGTTTATGATTTCTCCAAGAATGCTGTCCCAGGGGAAACTGAACGTGATAAAGGGTACTGGCGGGATGTTGGTACTATCGACGCCTTCTATGAAGCCCATATGGACCTTATTTCCGTTCATCCGGTGTTTAACCTATACAACCGCCGTTGGCCGATTCATAACACGGATGATGGCAATCTGCCTCCTGCAAAGTTTGTGCAGGGCGGCATAGCGCAATCTTCGATGGTGGCATCTGGTTCGATTATTTCTGCCGGTACTGTCCGTAACTCTGTGCTTTCTAATAACGTGATTATTGAAGAAGGTGCAACGGTTGAGGGCTCAGTGCTTATGCCTGGTGTCCGAGTGGGCAAGGGCGCTGTAGTGCGTCATGCCATTTTGGATAAAAACGTTGTTGTTTCTGACGGCGAGTTTATTGGCGTTGATCATGAACGGGACGCAGCTCGTTTCCAAATCAGTCCTGGTGGCGTGGTTTGTGTTGGCAAAAATGAAGTAGTGTAGTCGGCTTATAACCTCGTACACTGCAAAAATGCTCTGCTGGATGTTGTATATCTGGCAGAGCATTTTGGTTGTAAGCCTTGCTATGTGGAGGCTAGCTTACATCGGAGTTTTGACTAATTCGGCGTTTTGAAACAATGGTCATTCCAGCGCCGAGAGGAAGTCGGCTTACCACGGCGTCTTCAAGAAGGTTTAAATATTCGTCGATTTCGCGGGCAGCCAAGGTATCGCGGTCTTTGCGGGTTTCGTCTGCAAGAGTGCCATCAAGCAAAGAATCTGCAAGCACTAGTACGCCACCTTCTTCCAAAAGCGGCCAAGCAATTTTAAAGAATGCTTTGAGTTCAGTTGGGCGGACTTCCCCGTAGATAAAATTGTAGGAGTCTGCCGCAAGACGATTCATTACCTCGAGGGGTCGTGAGGGGAGGAAGCGCACAGCACTTGGTCGGTAGCCTGCGTGGCGAAATGTGGTGCGTGCTTGGGCTTGTAGCTCGGTTTCGGGGTCGATACACGTAAGGTGTCCTTCTTTTCCAAGCCCGTGCAAGATGTGGAGCCCTACAACGCCTGCGGCTGGTGTGACTGCGATCGCTGCCGCATTTTCGGGTGTCGCGGCACCTGCCGCGAGGGTGCTCAACAGTGAACCAGTGAGGATGTCTGGCACGGTGACGCCGAATTCTTGTGCATCTTGTCGAGCTTCGGCGAGTGCTGCAGGTACTTCAATGGTCGAGGTTATATAGGAGTTGAGAGTATCGAGAGCGGTGTCAGTCACAAAGGTCATTTTATGTCGCGCGCGTTCGGTCCTGCAGTTGTACTCGCCGGAATGTTACTAGTGGTAGAGTTGTGTCCTATCGTGACAAGTGGCAATCCATTTTAAAGTCACGTTATATAAACGAATCCAAGCTCTCAGCGTGGTCTTATTGGAGATTAGGGGCTATACTAGTACAACAATGCAAAATCGAATCATGATCACGCGCGCAGATGAGTCCCCATCCGACGATATTGAGGCATCATTGTCTGGAACTGCAGCTTTTGATGCTGGTCAAGGGGAGATGCCTTCCTGGGCTGAGTTGGTCCAGGAACATGCGGATAGTGTGTATCGCTTAGCGTTCCGGTTGACTGGTAACCAACATGATGCGGAAGACCTTACCCAAGAAACCTTTATGCGGGTATTCCGTTCGCTCAAAAACTATAAACCTGGAACTTTTGAGGGTTGGCTGCACCGTATTACTACGAACCTCTTCTTAGATATGGTTCGGCATCGCAATAAGATCCATATGGAAGCTTTGCCTGAGGATTATGATCGCGTTCCAGGCAATGATATGACTCCTGAACAGGCATATCACTTTGCCAATTTAGATCCTGCTTTGCAACGTGCACTGGATGAATTGAGTCCAGACTTCCGTGTTGCAGTGGTGTTGTGTGATGTTGTGGGCATGACCTATGACGAAATCGCAGATACCCTTGGTGTGAAAATGGGTACAGTCCGTAGTCGTATTCACCGAGGTAGAAGCCAGTTACGTGCAAGTTTAGAAGCGAATCCGGACGCCGAACAATTTGTCGCGGCGCAATAATTTCCATTCCGGCGTATCCTCGTGGGAAAAGGAGGCGTGACGATGCGTAAACAACCCAAGCAATTTGCTTCAGTTGAGCACCTAAGCGCCGAGGCTGTCGCCGCTTTTGTTGATCATGAGCTAAGTCCAGGTGCAATGCACCGAGCGCGTATCCATTTAGTGCACTGCCCGGAGTGCCGTGCCGAGGTGGCACATCAGCGTCGGGCTTCGGAGCGTCTTCGCACTTGTGCCGATAGTGAAGATATTCGCGCGCCACAGGATCTTTTAGCTCGGTTAGCAGATCTTGCGTCTTCCTGCCCACAAGGGCCTGGTGCGGAAGAGAAGATGAGCGGTAACCCCGAAACGTTGCTCGATCGCGTTGAAGTTATATACCGTGCTGTACGGCGTAGTCGCTTGCGGTAGGCTGGGGGAGTGTTTAGCAATGTCGGTTGGGGAGAGATTCTCTTCCTGTTTGTTATTGGTTTAATTGTCATTGGACCAGAGCGGCTTCCGCGCGTTATTGAAGATGTACGAGCCGCTATTTACGCAGCCAGGAACGCAATTGAAAATGCTAAAAAGGATCTTAGTAAAGAGATAGGGCCAGAGTTTGATGAGTTGAGTAAGCCAATTGCTGAACTCGCTGCGCTAAAAAGCATGGGGCCAAAGGCCGTACTCACAAAAACACTGTTGGATGGGGACGATAGCGTGTTAGATGCATTTAACCCAAAAAACATTATTAGCAAAGAAGAGCTACGTCTTGACGCCCCACCTTCTGCAGGACCCAAAAAACCTGCACCTTCACCACAATCCGATGTAGAGTCCACTGCAACGCCAACTGGACAAGCAAAAGGTGGGTTTTCGTGGGTTGATGTTACATAGCCAATTTGGCTTTGTGCATAATTAGCGGTAACCTTTCCGCAGGTCATCGACGATTCGAGGATGTTCAAGAGTAGATGGCTCAAGTGTGAGACGTTGATTATCTTTGCCAAATACGGTTGCGGCATCGAGTACCTCTTGGTTGAGGTAGCGTAAATCCGGAGCATCAGATCGTAATGTTGCTTTTTCGGCGCATAAGATAAAGCCCCAATCGCCAAATGTTGGTACATGGGTGTGATACGGGACCGTATGTTTACACCCAGCGTTTCGTAGCGTGGCGTCGATACGCCAAAATACTTCAGGGGTGGAGTATGCGCTGGAGGCTTGAACTACAAGACGTCCATGAGGCGTTAATGTACGTAATGCCATACCGTAAAATTCGGTGGAATATAAGCGGGCGAGTGTTGCCGAATCCGGGTCAGGAAGATCAATAATAACGGTGTCATAGGATTCGTGATGGCCTGCCCGCAGCCAAGTAAAAGCATCGTCAATAATGACATTTACGCGAGGATCGTCAAGTGCCCCGAGATTATCTTCACGCAATTGATTACGCGCAATTTCAATAACAGCAGGATCCAATTCAACTTGAGTGATTCGCATATCCGGGTAGCGGAGTAAATCTCGTGCAGCGAGACCATCACCGCCCCCGATAATCAGTGCTTTTTTCGCCTTTTCTGGAACAGCAGGATGTACTAAAGATTCGGTATAACGGTGCTCATCACGGCTGGAATATTGCAAACCACCATTAAGAAAAAGTCGCCGGTCTGAACCATATTGAGTAATCACGATGTCTTGGTAATCAGATTGTTGAGCGAAGACTACTGGGTCGCTATACAAGGCCTGGCGTGCGGTAGTTACAATTCCTTCACTCCGAAGCACTAAAACGATTAGCACTAATGCAGCAATAATAAGGCTTGTTGTTTGAATCCAAAATGCACGCACCGAAAGGAGTGGGCGTAACAGCACTACTGCAATAAATAACGCGGCGCCAATATTAAGGAGTCCAGCTGCGAGTGTTCCCCGAACTAAACCAAGTGTGGGAAGCAAAAGAAACGGCCATGCAAGGCCGCCAATTAGTGCCCCAAAATAGTCTGCTGCATTTAATGTAGCAACCTGCTGGCCGGCAACTTGTGCGGTTGCTGTGCGGCCATGTTGAAGCAGTGTCATAAGCAGTGGGACCTCGGCCCCAACGAGGATTCCGCTTAAAGCGGTAGCCACAACTAATGCGGATACTGACTGGCCAACAGTGGCAAAGAAAATATAGAGTGCCAGGGCCGAAATACCGCCGGTTAACCCAAGGAGTGTTTCTACTGCAAGAAACGTTTGTGCTGGCCAGCGAAGCAGTGGTTGAATACAAAATGCCCCGAATCCAAGGGAGGCCACATAGCCAGCAACAATAAGAGAGGTTTCTACCACACCACCACCATTAAGGCTGGTAGCAAGGGTGAGCAGTGCTAATTCATAGACTAAACCGGAAGCGGCGCAGATTCCTACGGAAATAAGCAGAAACCAGCGCCACTTTTTGGATATTGCTACGTTATGCATGCTGCATTAATCACAGAAATAACAATTATTGTAGTAGCGGCAACAAAAACACCAGCCCGAGGTTTTGGATCGCCGATCACATCACGGAATCGATGCGGTGTTAAAAACTCAATGCAGGCTAACGCGCCGGTTTGGATAAGTACACCAATACCGCCAAAGACTGCAACATCGAATAAACCTGTTAAAAGGTCAGCAGAGGAATGCAAAATTGCCGAGACAATAATAATTCCAAGTGCAATCTGTTGTGCCCCAGTAATAAGGGCTGCATTGGGAAGATGTTTAACAAATACTAACTGCCGTAGTCTGCCCGGGGTAATAAGATCGAGCACTAAAAACCCGATAACCAAAATAACTATGGAAAGGGCAAAATATGCAAATGTAGCGGCGATTTCGTACAACATAATAACGAGAACTTTCTTACTTCACACCACTGGATGAACCTGAGGAGCCATTTGATGAATTTGATGGCGAAGATGGTGAAAAACCAGTGCCAAGGAAGGTGTAAAAACCGGTATTGTATCTGGTGAGATCTTCAGTTTGTACAACGCAGTTGTTATTACCTTTTGGCGTAATGGTAATTATTTCATTGCGGTACTTCAGATAGATGACGCCAGTTTTAGGATCAATTGCTTGTGCTTGTGGGGACGACCGATCGACAATGCGGTTCATTGTTTTTTCTGGTCCTCCTTCGCAGCGGCGAGCTTTATCGTCAATAAGCGGTCGCGAATTCACAAGCACTGCGGAAGACATAAACAAGACAAGAGATAAACCGAAACTGATTAAAGAAATAATGCCCCAGTATTTGCGGTTCATATTATGTACCTACTTTGGGAAGTCACGATAGTCTGCTCCTCGGGGTAGAAATGAAGCGTTTGCCAATGTATGAGCGATGCATCCCAACTGCCTCGCAGCGCCGTAATGTGATACGGACTTTCTCCTGGAAAATAAGCCACAAGCCATGAATCATCGAGTGATTCCGCCCACTGTGCAAGCTCTGTATTAGATACACTTTCTCTAGTGCTACGGAATTCGTATCCTGGAAATTCCCGGTGTTCTGGCAGGGGACCAGTAACATTGCACGACATTTCTTCGCGAAACACCAGTGTTCCTTGAAGCGTAATACTTGCAACATGTGAAGCCCCAATCACACCAAGATCAAGGTGGCCTTGAGGCCCAGCCACCCTGTGGTTTGCAAGAACATCGGGGAGCGGGCCGTCGAGAAGCAAGCCGAGATCCGCCGCTGAAACATCGGCGATTGGGCAGTGTATCTGATGAATCATTAACTGGTTGGCGCTGGATAGACAGTTAGTTCATGTTGGCCAATGGTTTCCCCAGTGGAGACTTCCCAGCCTGCGCCATCATAGTTTTCCAATGATAACAGCAAGGATCCGGATGCATAATCCTGGAATTCCATATTCCCGGAAGGTGCAACTCCAGTAGTGCCTTCTGAAGTGTAAACGGCGGAACCAGTTTCCTCATGATTAAACGACAAACCATCAGCACTTACTGAACTGCTGCCGGTAAGGCCGTAGAGATCTTTTCGGCTACGCCACCACGTAAGCTGTAAAATGCCTTCATCAACTTCCACGCCAAGCCATTCACCATTATCAAATAAATGCGACCACCACACATAAGGTCCTTGGCGGTAGGAAATAGAACCACGAACAACATAGTCGTGCCCATTTCGCGTAACTACAGCACCTGGCCCCAGAATTTGGGGCCCAAAATTGCCGGCGCCTGATGTTGAGGCAAGTGGATCTTCGCGGGTTGGCATAAACGATGCAGGTTGAGTGGGTTTTTTCAAAGCTTTGATTGCGGCAAAAATGCCAACAATCGCGAATAGTACGGCGAGGATAAAGACAATAACGAACAGTGAACTCACAATAAAAACTCCTAAAGAGATTGCTGCAATTCTACCCTAGAATTTAACGTTGCACACCTAAATTTAGTTGTCTGCCTATCAGTGATTCACTTCGCACTGCCAGCTTGTTTGCAATTGCTTGCAACGCTTGACCAGTTGGAGATTCCGGATCTGCAATTGCAATTGGAACACCGTTATCGCCACCTTCACGCAGCTTTGGATCCAATGGCACCTTCCCTAATAGAGGAACCGGTGCACCGGTAAGATTCTGCAACCGGTTGGCCACAATATCGCCGCCGCCAGAACCAAATACATCCATTGTGGAACCATCCGGCAAAACCATTGCGGACATATTTTCAATAACACCAGCAATGCGTTGGCGAGTTTGCAAACTAATTGATCCGGCACGCTCTGCAACCTCGGCTGATGCCGCTTGTGGAGTAGTTACAATAAGCAATTCAGCAGTGGGTACTAATTGTGCCACCGAAATAGCAATATCGCCGGTGCCTGGGGGTAAATCCATAAAGAGCACATCTAAATCACCCCAGAAAACCTCCGAGAGGAACTGTTGAATCGCCCGGTGAAGCATTGGACCACGCCAAACAACTGGCGCATTTCCTTCTGTGAATTGCGCAATAGAAATCATTTTTACGCCGTGTGCAATGGGCGGCATAATCATATCGTCCACCTTGCTTGGACGATCATCTGAACCCATCATATGTGGAATGGAATGCCCATAAATATCCGCATCAAGGATGCCCACGCTCAAGCCCCGTGCCGCCAATGCTGCAGCTAGATTTACCGTCATTGAAGACTTACCGACGCCCCCCTTGCCTGAGGCAACCGCAAACACCCGTGTTGTTGAATCAGGGTCCGCGAACGGAATAGTTGGTTCCGCAGTGCCCCGAAGTTTTGTTCGCAGTTCACGCCGTTGCTCATCACTCATAACATCAGTGGTCACGGTGACGGTGTCAACGCCCTCCAATTCTTCCACTGCCGCCTGTGCATTAGTGGTAATTGTGGTTTTCATTGGGCAACCGGCAATAGTTAAATACAGCTCGATTGCAATATCGGCACCGGTAATCGATATAGATTTCACCATGCCCAGCTCGGTAATAGGGCGGCCAATTTCGGGGTCCTCTACGCGGGACAGTGCGCCGCGGACAGCGGATTCAGTGAGAGTAGACATCACTTCCTGATACTAGCGCTCTTGCGCAATATCACCTTGTGTAGGTTCCGTTAATTCGTGTGAATGATCGAATTCCCGATGTTCTCGGGCGATACGGGCGGCTGATTCATCGTCTAGCTTCGCTTCAATGCGGTCCAATAAGGTGCGCAAATCCTCGAGTTCATGGCGCAAGTAATCTCGTGTGACTGTCTCGCCTAAAGCGATACGTACACCGGCAAGTTCACGAGCTAAGAATTCGGTATCAGCCTTGGTTTGTTCGGCACGGCGCCGATCCTCATTAAGAGTAACTCTGTCGCGGTCTTCTTGGCGGTTTTGTGCCAATAAGATTAAGGGCGCCGCATAGGCAGCCTGGGTGGAAAACGCCAGGTTTAGCAAGATAAAAGGATACGGATCCCAATTCCACCAAAATCCGCCAATATTTAGAGCAACCCAAATCAAAACAAAGACGGTCTGCCAGAATAAATATTCCCCTGTGCCGAAAAACCGCGCGACCTTTTCTGCAAAAGCGCCAACAGTATCCCCATCAAGTCGCAATAATTTTCGCCGCGAACCAACAAATGGGGTATCCAAGTCACTGCGTGCATAATCAGCCACTGCGGAACTCCTTTACTTGGTTAATTGGGATTGCATGTGATGAGTAGTGCTATGCGGACGTAGTCCAGTCTCGCGCCAATTTTCTGGCAGCATATGGTCAAGAAGGTCATCAACCGCTACTGCGCCCAAAAGATGATTATCATCATCGAGCACAGGTCCGCACACTAGATTGTATGTGGCAAAATAGCGGGCAGCTGTTTCCTGGTTATCATCAGCATAAAGAGGTGGTAAGTCAGGATCCAAAATTCCACCAATAAGAGAACTGGGGGGTTCCCGTAATAATTTCTGTAAGTGTACGCACCCTAAATATGTGCCAGTCGGAGTTGCTGTTGGCGGCCGTACTACAAAGACCAGAGAGGACAAAGATGTGGGCAACTCTGGATTCCGCGCCATTGCCAGTGCTTCCGCGACAGTTGTTTGGGGAGTTAAAATCAACGGTTCTGGGGTCATTAGTGCCCCCACAGTGTCTGGCGAAAATACCATCAAACGCCGCACTGGGGCGGATTCTTCAGGGTCCATTAGTTCGAGAAGCACATCGGCTTTTTCATCCGGAAGTTCCCCAAGAAGGTCTGCTGCATCATCGGGGTCCATTTCTTCCAGAACGTCGGCGGCGCGCTCAATATTTAAGCTTTCAATAACCTCAGTCTGGTGATCTTCTGGAAGCTCTTGCAGGATATCTGCAAGTCGCTCATCATCAAGCTCTTCGGCAACGCGTTGACGTTGTGCGGCCGAAAGATTATGCATCATTGTTGCCACGTCTGCTGGACGCATATCTTCAAATTGCGCAATAAGTTCCGCCGTGGCATTTGTTTGGCCAACACCGGCGGCCGTAATGCCATGAATATGAGCCCATGGAATTACATGAAGATCTCCGCGCCGCCCAAACGTGTGTTTTTCCCCAAAAACTGCAACTTTGGTAATAATCCAGTCGCGGGTGCGAGTGCGCTCGAGTTCAATATCGGCGATTTCTACGGCCCGAGCATGAAGATGATCCATCTCTGGGTCATCTGTTTGAACCCGAGAACCAATAAGGTCATTCATAATGGTGAGTTCGCCGATACGGCGCTGGAAGGGGCGCATATTCACTTGGCCAGAGGAAAGCGTAATTTCCTGAGGTTCGATAGCAGATACGCGGAGCATGGGAACGAAAATGCGGCGCTTATTTACCATTTCCACGACCAAACCTATGGCACGAGAGGTCTGTCCGTTTGGTCGGACAATAACCACTACATCGCGGACTCTTCCAATCGATTCCATGTCCGGTCCGCGCACTACCATGCCAGATAGCCTGCCGGCATACACTCGTGTCACAGGGCTCATGTTTGTAAAGTGTAATCACTCTTACAGTGGGCAAGGGATTTTTGGGAACTTAGTCCAGCTCAAGAACGTTATCTAAGTGATTGATCGGTTTTTATTTCGAAGGAGAAGTCTGCACTATGACGACCCCAGGCAAGGGCGTTCAGCGTTCGTCGCGGCCTCTTCCGGAGGGCTGGCCGGTGGGGAGTTTTGCCACCTACGATGAGGCACAAGCCGCTGTAGATATGCTGAGTGACCGCGGTGATTTCCCTGTCGCTGAGCTCACAATTGTGGGCGTTGACCTAATGGAAGTTGAACAAGTTGTCGGTCGATTAAGTTGGGGGCGAGTGCTTTTTGGTGGTGCTGCATCTGGCGCGTGGCTAGGGCTATTTATTGGAATTCTTATGGGCTTATTTAGTGATGATTGGCTATCACCATTAGTCCTCGGTGTTGGTTTAGGAGTTATTTTTGGGGTGGTATATAGCGCCGTGCCATATGCAGCATCGCGCGGACGTCGAGACTTTGCCACAACAACCCATATAGTTGCCGGGCGCTATGACGTATTGTGCACTCCTGCTCATGCGCGAGAAGCCCGAGATGCCATTGCTAAAGCCAATTATTCTTCCGGAGCGACCACCACATAATAAGTACTGAGCCAACCATGATGCCGAGCACTACAAAATAGGCATATTTCCATTGCAATTCTGGCATGTAGTTGAAATTCATGCCGTAAATTCCCGCAATCATTGTTGGTAGTGCGGCCATACCAACGAGGGCGGAAATTTTCCTCATATCGCTGTTTTGTTGCAATGTAATCTTTGCGACGCCCGCGTCAATCAATGCCGAAAGACGCTCGTCGTAGCCAGCGACACGGTCAGCAACAATAAGTTCGTGATCCAAAACGTCACGAAAATAGGAGCGAATTGGTTTTGGCAGTAAGTCTTTGTGGTTTTGAATCAAAGCCTGCAGTGCTTGAGCTAGTGGGTCAATAGCATGGCGCATTTCCAGAATTTCTCGTTTAATCATATAGATTTGCTCAATATCAAAGCGCGAATTTGGCGTAAATACCTCGCTTTCTAGCTCGTCTACGTCATATCCCAATTGGGTAGAAATACTTAGGTATTCATCCACGAGGATATCGGCAATTCGCCATGCAACGGCGGAGGGGCCTAATGCGCATTGTTCTGGATCTTGCTCAACTTTTTGGCGTAAACCGGCAATCTTTGTGTGCTCGCCGTGCCGAATTGTAATTATGAAATCTTTGCCGACGATCATTTGCACTTCACCTGTAGAAATAATCTCTTTGGCGTCAGATACAGATTCGTGTTCTTGGTATTTTACTGACCGAACAACAAAAAATACTTGGTCGTCGTATCGCTCAACTTTGGGGCGTTGATGTGCGGAAACCGCATCCTCCACAATCAGTTCGTGCAATCCAAACGCCTCGGCCACATTATTCATATGCTCCTCTGAGGGTTCCAGCATGCCCAACCACACAAAACTATTATTGCGGTTTCGCACTTCAGCTAATGCTGCAGCATATGTAAATTCCTCCGGCAGCCGATGCCCATCCACGTAGACTCGACACCGCTCGATGACACTTTCTATTGTGCGGTGGGGGAGAGAAGAATTCCGAATATTTCTACGTGGCGTGACCATAAACGTGAAAAACCTTTCCCGAAGGGGGACAAAACAGCTTTAGTGTACGCCGTCCGCGTAGAGTGGAATACGTTATCCATATTCCACACCGACCAAGGTTTACCTTTATGCATCGTCGATTTCTTCCGGCCACCTTGGCCGTACTAGGTCTAGCGTCCACGCTAATCGCCTGCACCGATGAACCCAAACATCCCGAACGCGAACCTGACTATAAGCCTATTGAAATCGCGGTACTAGACCGGTCCAATGAACAACTCATTCTTGGCGAGCTCTATCAACACGCATTTAAGAAAAAAGAACGAAATGCGTTTCTTATTCGGCTTTCAAGTGACAAAGAAGTCCGCAAAGTCGAGCGTATTCGAAATCGCTCAGCGGACCTCGTTGTGGGTTGTACTGGTGAAATCCTCTATGAAGTAAATCCGAAACTTGCGGAGGAAATCTCGGCTGAATATCGCAAAGCGCTCGAATCCGGAAAAATTGATTCAAATAATGGTGAGTGGCGGGACAAAGTATATAAGGCGATGGTCGGTTCGCTTCCAGGAAAACTCGCCGCATCTGATCCTTCAAATGCGCTCGGCTGCGAAAACTATGAAGGCCCCGAATTGCCCCAAAATATTGTGCCGATTTTCCGCAATGAAGTACTCAACCGCAATGACAAACTGGTATTGAACTATATTAGTGGCACTATTAGTACAAATGATATGGCGAAGCTGGCCGAAGAGGTAGAGAAAGAAAAATCAGTTTCCGCAGTGGTTGATCGATATATTAACCAAAAAGGCTTCTAATCGCACAATGCAGCCCCTTTAAAAGGCGCAACACCACCGATGTGTGGTAGGGGTGGACTGCTCCCCATTTATTGGACTGTACTGTGCAAGGTTTTAGCCTGGTGTTGTGGGATTTGTGGCTGGTGGTTGGGTTGTGTGCGTCCGGTTACCTGGGATTTGGTTGGGGTGCATATGGGTTGGGTGGAGGTGCTTAATCTTTTCGGGCTGCTGGCCAGGAGGTGCTCAGTCTTTTTGGGTGCTGGTTGGGCGTGTTGTCACAGATTCCATTTTTTCGGCCGATTTTATGGAATCTGCGACACGATAGGTAGGGAACCTGTCACGAATTCCATTTTTTTCGCTGTTTTTATGGAATCTGCGACACACCCCAGGTCAACGCTTGTGCGCAATGTTGGCTGCTGTCACAAATTCCATTTTTTCAGCCGATTTTATGGAATCTGCGACAGTAGAGATAAAAACATCACTAATTTGATAGGGTGCGCCTATCAAACCGCAGGGAAAGCAGCTCCAACCCCAGGAAACCCAGCCAGGCTGCATGGAAATCGGCGTCAACCACCCAGATCAGTCACTTCCAACCAGCCCCGCCACCCCAAAACAACAGGTAAATTAGACAGCACTCGTAAACCCCGAACCGTCTACAACCAAAAACCGGTCTAATTTTCAAAAGTAACACCCCCGTTGTGGGTAGAGGGCTTTACGGGAAGTGAAGCCCTACCCACAACGGGGGCGTTTGGGGGGTTGATTAGTCCTCGAATGCAGCTTTAAGCAGTTGTTCTTGCTCGAAGTGGTGAACCTTCACAATGCCAGTAGAGGTGGAGGACTGGGCGCGTCGGGAAACGCGCTTCATAGGCAGCATTCCAGGGATGAGCTCTGGGAGGTGGAGCCCCAGGAATGGCCATGGTCCTTGGTTGGCGGGTTCGTCTTGGCAGAAGCGGATCTCTTCAGCGTTCGGGTAGCAATCGAATGCTTCTTTGAGCCTGTTAAATGGGATCGGGTGGAGCATTTCAATGCGTACGATTGCTACGTCTTCGCGCTTCTCCTTTGCGCGGCGCTTTTCGAGCTCGTAGTAGAGCTTGCCGGAAACCAGGAGGATCTTCTTGACCTTATTGACGTCGCCAATGATATTGCCGTCGCGGTCAACGAGCCGTGGATCATTGATTACGGAGCGGAACTTCTTTACCTCGGTGAAGTCTTCGACCGGGGAGGCGGCTGCTTTCAGACGCAGCATTGACTTCGGGGTAAAGATGACCATTGGGCGCTTAAGGTCAGAAAGTGCATGGCGGCGCAGCAGATGGAAGTGGTTAGCCGGTGTGGATGGCTGTGCCACTGTCATAGAACCTTCGGCGCAGAGTTGGAGGTAACGCTCGATACGTGCCGAGGAGTGGTCTGGGCCCATGCCTTCATAACCGTGTGGTAGCAGCAGAATCACACTGGATGTCTGACCCCATTTGGCTTCGCCGGAGGAGACATATTCATCGATAATGGTTTGTGCGCCATTAGCGAAGTCGCCGAACTGGGCTTCCCATGCGACTACGGCGTCGGGGTTGCCTACAGAGTAACCGTATTCAAAGCCCATGCCGGCATATTCGGTAAGTGCGGAGTTATACACCAGGAACTTACCAGCGCCCTTTGACCGGGCTAGCTCATCGATCGGGTTGTATTCCTCGGCGGTATTGGGGTCATACATTACGGCGTGGCGCTGGGTAAAGGTACCGCGACGGGAATCCTCACCAGCTAGACGAACAAGCTTGCCAGCATTGGCCAAAGTACCGAATGCTAGGAGTTCACCCCAGCCCCAGTCAATGCCACCTTCCAGAATTGATTCTGCGCGCTTTTGGGCGACCGGTGCAACACGTGGGTGCATGGTAAAGCCCTCAGGCAAAGTGACATAGGCCTGGCCAATTTCCATAAGATCGGCCTTGGTAACGGAGGTATCCAAGCCGTGCGGTAGCGCTTGGGACATAGTAATGCCAACTTGGGCTTCGGCGGCTTGTTTTTCCGCGAGGCGAACCTCGTTAAATACCGATTCCATCTGGTCGTGGAAGTCACGTGCTACTGCTTCGGCATCTTCCTTGGACAGATCACCACGACCGAGAAGGTCTTCGGTGTATTGTGCACGAACTCCGGCCTTTTGCTCGATGATGTGGTACATCTTTGGCTGAGTCATGGATGGGTCGTCAGCTTCATTGTGGCCGCGGCGTCGGTAGCAAACAAGGTCGATAAAGACATCTTTGCCAAAGCGGCGTCGATACTCGGTGGCTAGTTGGCCAACCCATACTACGGCTTCTGGGTCATCACCATTGACGTGGAATACCGGGCAACCAAAAGCCTTCGCAATATCGGTTGCATAGTGGCTGGAGCGGCCGGAATCAGGTGTGGTGGTAAATCCAATTTGGTTATTCACCACGATATGGATCGTGCCGCCAACGGTATAGCCGCGCAGGGCAGCAAGGTTAATGGTTTCTGGAACAATGCCCAAACCTGCAAACGCTGCATCGCCATGGAGGAGCAAAGGAACAACGGTGTAGCCGTCGGGGCCCTTATCCAAAATGTCTTGCTTTGCGCGGGCGATGCCTTCCATGACCGGGTTTACGGCCTCAAGGTGGGAAGGATTAGCGGTAAGGGTGACTTTGATTTCACCATCGCCAAACATTTGAATATGGCGGCCTTCAGCACCAAGGTGATATTTAACGTCGCCAGAACCACCAGCTTGTGCTGGGTCCATATTGCCTTCGAACTCATTAAAGATCGTATGTAGCGGCTTGCCTACAATATTGGCCAGTACATTAAGGCGACCACGGTGAGGCATACCAATAACTACTTCATCGAGGCCCTGGCCAGCGGCGGTATCGATTGCAGCATCCATAAGTGGAATCAGAGATTCTGCGCCCTCAAGGGAGAATCGCTTCTGGCCAACATACTTGGTCTGAAGGAAGTTTTCGAAAGCTTCTGCGGCATTCAGCTTTTGCAGAATGTACTTTTGCTCTGCAGGGGTTGGCTTAGCCATGCCTTTTTCAAGACGGTCCTGCAACCACGTGCGCTCATCGCGGTCCAAAATATGGGTGTATTCGGAACCAACCTTTAAGGTGTAGGCGCGACGTAGTGTAGAAAGCACTTCGCGCAAGGTCATGGTTTCGCGGCCAGCAAAGCCGCCGACATGGAAGGTACGGTCCAGGTCCCAGAGCGTAAGACCATGTGTTGCAATGTCCAGGTCGCGGTGATCAGGTACTGGCATGCCAGGCTGGTGCCAGTGAAGCGGATTGATATCCGCGATAAGGTGGCCGCGGGAGCGGTATGCCTCAATAAGTTGCATCACACGCGTGTTCTTATCCACGCCGGTATTTGGGAGATCCTGTGCCCACCGAACCGGGGTGTAAGGAACGCGCATGGCTTCGAAAATATCGTCCCAGAACGCGTCGTCGATAAGCAATTGGCTCATGGTGCGCAGGAACTCACCGGATTCCGCGCCCTGGATAATGCGGTGATCGTAAGTAGAGGTAATTGTAACGAGCTTGCCGACGCCCAGCTCCGCCATGCGGTCCTCGGAAGCACCCGCAAATTCGGCCGGATAATCCATAGAACCAACGCCAATAATTGCGCCTTGGCCCTTAGTAAGACGAGGCACCGAATGTCGGGTACCAATACCACCAGGGTTTGTCAGCGAAATGGTGACACCCGAGAAATCCTTACCAGTGAGTTTGCCGGTACGGCCACGCTTGACCACATCTTCATATGCTTCGACAAACTCTGGGAATGATAAGTTTTCACACTCTCGAATGGCAGCGACAACAAGCGCCCGAGAACCATCCTTTTGTGTCATATCGATAGCTAAGCCCAAATTGATGTGCTCCGGCACAATAAGGGTTGGCTTTCCGTCAATAACGGCGTAAGCATTATTCATTACTGGGTGCGCCATAACCGCTTTAACCAGTGCATAACCCAAAATATGGGTAAATGAAATCTTGCCGCCTCGACCGCGTGCCAATTGGTCATTAATAAGCGCTCGGTTTTCGAACATAAGTCGGGCTGGCATATCGCGCACAGACGTTGCCGTGGGGACTTCAAGCGAAATCTCCATATTCTTAGCAATCGCCTTTGCCATACCCTTTAAGGGGCTTTCACTTGCACTTGGCATTGTGCCAATTTTGCTTAGTGGGGAAGCAGCCTTCTTTTTCGCCTCTTGAGCTGCTCGAATCTCATCTGGCTGATGCATTTCGGGAAGATTTTTTGCTGCTGGATTCTCTTGAGGTGCAGCAGCAGGAGAAGGTTTTTTAGGTGTCGGGGCAGGAGCCTTGGCAGGTTTTTCAGCCGAGGCTTGTTCCTGGGCCTTCGCGGGGGTAGTAGCGGGGGTGGCGGAGGGTGCGCCCTGGGATTCAAAAAGTTCACGCCATTCCTTGTCTACCGAATTCGGATCGGCTTGGAATTGCTGGAACATTTCGTCAACCAGCCACTGATTCTGGCCGAAAGTACTAGCGCTGCTCACGGCAGGTGCTCGCCTCATTTCCTTGTGTCATCGCTTACGTCAGTGTTGTCACTGTAAGTATTCACTACAGGCTAACGTGTTGTTACCCCGCTTGTCGCATTGTTGGCAAACAAATTGGTGGGAATTTTTTATTCTCACCGCCCAACACCCCACATGTGTGCGTAGGTGCCGTTGTGTGCCAACAATTCTTGGTGGGTACCATCTTCGATAATACGCCCACGTTTTAGCACTAATATGCGGTCGGCTCGCGCGGCTGTAGCTAAGCGGTGAGCGACAATAATCGACGTTCGTTGCATTGTAAATTTTTGAGAAGCATCCAACACAATTTTTTCTGTGGCGGGGTCAAGTGTTGCGGTTGCTTCATCAAAGAGCACCAATTTGGGGTATGTAAGTTCCGCACGAGCAAGTGCAATAAGTTGCCGTTGTCCGGAGGATAGACCACGACCGCGCTCACCAATATGGAAATTAAAACCATCCGGAATCTTGGCGATTATTGCGAGCGCACCTACACGCCGGGCAGCGGCAATAATCTCTTCACTACTAGCTGTCGGATTACCATAAGCAATGTTTTCTGCAATGGTGCCAGTAAAAAGATGGGGTTCTTGTGGAACGATGCCAATACTCCTGCGCCATTGATCGAGTGGAAATTGCGCGATATTAGTGCCAGAAGCCCGAATAGTCCCGGACGAAGGGTCATAGAACCGTGCCAGCAGCTTAATCAATGTGGATTTACCCGCGCCGGTATGCCCCACGAGTGCGACAGTACTGCCTGGCTTGATTGTAAGGTCAATATCTTCTAGTACGTCTGCGTGCGTGTACGAAAATGTCACCGAATCTAATTGGATTTGCCCTTGGATAGCGTTTGCTGCGCCAGGTTCTTCCCCTATGGAATGAACTTTTGGTTTTTCATCGAGGAGTTCGCTTATGCGTTGCAGGCTGACCTTGGCTTGTTGGTAGGCGTCATAGAGTTGAGAAAGCTCTTGAATGGGGTCAAAAAGCAGGCCCATATAGAGTAAGAACGCCACTAAGACCCCTGGCGAAATATTGCCGTGGAGTACCATCGAGGCGCCAATACCAAGAACCGTCGCTCTTGTGATTTGTGCAATGGCGTTGATGCCAGGGAAGAACATTGCCACTGCCAATTGGGAGCGGAACCGAGTGTAACGGTACGCATTACAACTAGCAGCAAAACGTCGCAGGAGCTCTGGCTCTGCATTGTGCATTTGGATGGTGCGAATTCCGGAAAAAGACTCATGGAATTCCGCATTAATAGTGCTTAATTCTTCTCTGGCACGTGTGTATAGCGGCGCGGTTACTCGGCGAAATGTCACTGTTGCAATAACCACAATTGGAATCGCTGCAAATGCTGCAATTGCAAGTTTTGGGGAAGTAATCAATAGCATGCCTGCAATGCCAATAAGAGTCGTGGAAGCAACAATTGCTTGAGCGACGCCGAGCTGTAAAAACGAGCTGAGGTTATCAATATCTGTAGTCATCCGCGTAAGGATGCTGCCAGTACGGGTCCGCTCAAAGTAAGCAAGATCCAAACGTACAAGATGCCCAAAGGATTTCACCCGCAGGGAATACAACAAACGTTCACCAATACGTGTGGCAAGTTGTGTACGTATTACACTCATGCCCCAAGCGGTTAAAACAATGGCAAAACCGGTGACCGCAACCAATATAAAAATACTGGTATTGCCTTGGGTAATGCCGGAGTCAACGGTATATCGGACTAAGGTGGGAAGTGCTAAATCAGTGGCAACTCCACCTAATAATAGGCAGATCAGCGCCACAACCGGCAGCGAAACTTGGCGCAAAATAAATGCCAAAGAAAATGGTTTGGAAATTTCTACGGGTTGCGGGGATGCGCCTATTTCAAGTGTGTTTTTATTGTCATCTATTGGCAGTTGTATCGAATCAAAATCTGTTTCGAGCTCTAGTTTAGCAGCGCTATATTTATATGTATTTAAGGCTTCAGTGCCTATGAATTTTTGAAATTCTGCTGAGTTGGTAAAGGTGTCCCGGTGTTTCAGGCTGGTTACTGCGCCATCTTCAATAACGGCTATGTAATCGGCGAGGCGCACCATTGAAGTGCGATGTGTAATCGCAAAAACCGTCATATCAGTGAACTCGTTTTCGAGCTCTTGGAAGATGCGGGATTCGGTTTCTGCATCGATGGCGGATGTTGCATCGTCAAGAAGTAAAATACGGGGTTGCCGCAAAAGTGCGCGTGCGAGCGCCAACCGTTGTCGTTGTCCGCCGGAGAGTGTCACACCGCGTTCCCCTATAATGGTGTCTAATCCTTGGGGGAGTTCTGCGATAAAGTCCTGCGCTTGCGTAATGCGTAGTACCCGCCAAAGCTCGTCCTCAGGGATGGTTTCGCCGAGAGTGAGATTCTGGCGTACAGAAGCTTCAAAAAGGAACGGTTCATCGAAGACTACCGCGAGCGAGTCCCGTAATTGTGCCCGGGGGATTTCCGGTAGCGGGATCCCTTGGATTCGGATTTCCCCCTGATCTGGATCATAAAAACGTGCGGCTAATTGCACTGCGAGTGTTTTCCCGCCGGCTGGTGGTCCTATCGCGACGACCGTGGATCCCGCAGGGATTGTAAGGTGAAATCCGCGAAGTTTGGATTGGAAATCAACATGATGAAACTCAAGTGTTAATGGACCTTGAGGAATATTAGTGTCGCCGTGATCTGTGGCTGGTTCTAGCGAAGATATTTCATGAACCCGCTCAACGGAGGCTAATCCGCTTTGAATACGAACAGCCATATTGCCCAACATACGTACCGTGCCGGTAAGGCGAGAAACGTACATTGAAAAGGTGACAAAAATACCCACGCTCACCATATTTTGGGTAGCCATCCAACCACCAAGAAGAATGGTGCACACAAGCGCAGCTTGGGGTAATTGTTCGAGCAAAGGCTGGAATTTGGCGGTGACTTTGGCAGCAAATATCCGGGCATGGTAGACAGATGCGCTGCTTTTAGCAATGGTGTTTTCTTCTCGCTCTTCTTGCGCAAGGCCTTGAACAATTCGAATGCCAGTAATTGTTTCTTCAATGTGTGTGGCAAGATCTGAGGCCTGTTGTTGTGCTGCTTTGGTGGCACTGGTTACTGGGGCCTTTGATCGGCCAGCTAGCCAGGCAATAACCGGTAACCAGATAAGTCCAGCAAGTGCGAGGAGTGGCGAAAGATACAGCATCATAATCGCCGTGACAATAAGTTGGAGTAGATTTCCGATCGTAAGCGGTAGCATTGCAACCAATCCTTGAATGGATTGAATATCGGAAATCGATCGGCTAATTACCTGGCCCGTGCGCAGGCGATCTTGGGTTGGGCCGTCTAGGTGCAGGACGGTGCGCAGTATTTGGATTCGCAATGAATGTTGCGTTTCAATTGCGAGTCTGCCAGCGGTATAGCGTCTGAGGAATTGAAACCCCCAGCGGGCGAGCGCGGTAACTATCAGTATTGTGACCGCACTTGCCAAAGGACTCATTTGTGGGAAGACATATATGCCTTGTTGCGATACTGCAATATCTACAATATTGCCGCTAAATAGCGGGATGGCGAGCTCAGCGAGTGTTGCCCCAATAGTTGCTAGGAGAGCCCACAAGCCTATGCGCCAGTGGGGTGCCAGCATTGCCCAGAGTTGACGCATATCGGTGGAACTTACTTACTTATCGGGTGTATTGATCTCCGCAAGGTTCGGAGCCTCAACATTTTTTGGAGCTGGGGTTGAGAATGTGGCAGGTAACGGGCCCAGGGATTCCGCAGTATTTGAAATTACTTTCGAAGCAATCTTGCGGTTAGCCCAGGTACCTAGTGCGGCACCAATGCCAAATGGCATGATTTTGCCAATCCACATGCCACGGAACTTCTTACCTAAGCGCTTCAACGCCATTGAAAGGAGTCGATTATTTACATCCTTCAGTTGGGGAGTCCCATATCGCGATAAAGCTGCGGCAATGGAGGCGCCGTTTTTGCGAGAAAGGTCGCCGATAGCGGCGTCGACAAGCATTGTGCCTGCAGCACCCGTTGCAACAACTAAAATGAGTGTTCGGCGACGTTCGGGGTCTCGGATATCAATACCGCGCAGGTATGCAGATGCCATGGTGTATACGGCGGCGGCGTCGGTAAATACTAAAGATTCCACGCCAATTGCGGCTGCGCCAGTAACAAAACCAATGCCAGGAATAGCGGAAGCGGCACCCACGCTAGCGCCAGTACCGGTGGCAACATATTTAAAATGTGCGTCTAGCTTTTTTTGAATTTCTGCTGGAGAAGCATCAGGATTCCGATTACGTAGCCAGTCGACATAGTTCTCGATAACGCCGGATTGCATATGCACGGCTTTATCGATCACCTTTAAAAGCATCCGACCAGTAACACCAGCGCGCTCTTCTAAAGCTTCTGGGCTGGAATGTTCCGCATCGGTCACTGGAAGTTTCGAATTATGGGATGGATAATTCGGGTAAGTCACATAAGCTCCTGAACAATATAAGGTTGCAGTCCTTGGTTTTTACTGCTGGGCGTATTCTTCAGCAGCAATTACCTGGGCATCAGTGGGTCGCACTCCTGTATACACGGCGAATTGCTCTGCTGCTTGAAGCGCAATGACTTCACCACCATGAATCACAGGTACCTCAAGCCGCTCTGCAGCGATAATTAAGGGAGTGCGTACCGGGTAGGCTACCACATCAAATACGCAGGAAGCTCGGCTGATTTGTGCATTAGAAAACGCTTGAACATCCTGGTCTGGGCCAAACATACCTAAAGGTGTTACGTTTACCAGCATGTTTGCGTCTTCAGGTACATCTTGGGAAAACTTCCAATCATATTGTTGGGCTAATGCACTACCTGTATCAGTATTGCGGGCAACCACTGTGCCTGACATCCCATAATCAGCGAGGGCTGCCACAACTGCGGAAGCCATACCACCGGAGCCCCGAACCGCAACATTGAGTGATGGGGCGACGGCATGGTGGCGTAATAATTCTGATACTGCAATATAGTCCGTATTCAATCCGACCAAATGGCCGTCAGTATTAACAATAGTATTGACGGATTGCAGTCGTTCCGCTGAAGGGTGTAGCTCGTCAATAAGCGGAATTACAGCGGCTTTAAATGGCATGGATACGCCAGCGCCCCGAATATTTAAACCGCGGATTCCCGCCACTGCTTGCTCAATATTGCTTGGTGAAATTGCCTTATATACAAAATTCAAACCTAATTCGGCATATAGCCAATTATGAAACCGAACTCCGTGGTTTGAGGGGCGAGCAGCAAGGGAAATACACAGTGTTGTTTCACGGTCGATCACATTTACCATAGGGCCTAGCGTAGTCCGGAGTCTTTGGGGGTGGTGTGCCGCGTAATATCGGCGAAGATTTTTGCCCAAAGTTCTTGCATTAATGGGGTTTCATAGTGCCCTATGGTTACCCCATGGTAAGCGCCTGGAAGGATCATAGACTCAACAGAGACTTGTTGTTCTTTTAATCGACGCGCGTATGTTAAAGCTTCTTCATAAAATAAGTCCAAGTCACCAACGGCAATAAACGTTGGTGGCATACCAGTAAGGTCGATTCGGCGGGCAGCTACCGCATAGTCGGGGATTTCATCATGTGGAGTGAGGTATGAAAGGTAGCAATTCCATGCCAAAGTATTTGAACTTTGATGCCAATTAAATTGGCCTCGCCCTGGATTTGGGGTAATCCGCGTACGGTCATCGAGCATTGGCTCAAGGAGGAGTTGGTAGGTGGGTGGAGTGTTTTCATCCAAAAGTTTTTGGGTAAGGCAGGCTGCTAATCCCGCGCCAGCGCTCTGTCCGGAAACGACAATATGTTTGAATTCTGGGTTTTCTGTTAGCCAGGTGTAGGTGGCGTGGCAATCATGGAGCGCTGCTGGGAATGGAGCAGTTCCAGCGAGCCGATATTCTGGGCTGATTACTTTGCAGCCCAGAGTGCGGGCAATATACGCGCAGATTTCATCGTCAGCTTCGGGTTGTCCTAATACAAAGCCGCCGCCATGTATCCATAGGAATGCAATGTCGCGGCGGATTGTTTCCGGGGTATAGATACGCAGTGGTACGGCAGGGCCGCCACCATAACCTGGAATGTTTTGGCTTGAGATATGAATGCCATCAAGGGCGACATTGCTGCGGCGTGGTGGCTGATAGTTTGCAGCATAGATGGGGTAACTGCGCCGCCACACCCTAATGCTTTCTAATGCTGGGTGTTTATAGAGCTTAGGGGTACGTAATTCGGGAGCAACTTTTTGAATTCGGTAGCGTTGGATTCCAAGATAAGTTCCGGCGATAATTCCGCTGGCGGCAGCGATTCCAGTGAGGGTTTTGGTGAGCGCAGAACAGGCAGGTTTCAATGGTACGACCTCCGGAGTGGGGATAGTGCTAGTTTAGAGAATCCTGGGTGTGCTTACAGTGGGTTATAGAGAATTTTGACCCCGAAAGGTGGATATGCATTCCGTTTTTCAATTGGTGGTTGCGGAATATCCGCGCTTTTCCGCAGCGGTCATGCCGCAAGCAGGAGCGGTCGAGGTTTCTGTGGCGGAGCTTGCCAAGGATCACCGTATACATAACGCCCTTGTCGCGTGTGAAAAAATGTTCCCACTTTCGAACCCGCGTTGGGCAGGGCAATTATGGTGGTTTTCCTGGAATAATTCCATAGTTGCCCCAGCTATAACCGCCATGGTGGAATTTTATAAAACCCCAAGTTTGGACCTTTCCCAAGGGCAGTTACATATCCAGCCGGGCGATTATTGGTGTAGTTTTTCCACCGATATTGTTTCAGGTGATGGAGGTTGGCAGGAGGCTGGGCAACAGTATGCGCACAGTATTGCCCCGCTTATCGACGCCCTGGTATCTAATGCTGGTATTAAACCTGCGCCGTTATGGGCAGTTGCGGCCGATGCTTTGGTCTCCGCTGCGGTGCATGCCGGCAATGACGCATTTGATCCCTACCGTGGTGTCAAAATTGCTTGCGAATTATCGAAAGGCTTATCACATGGTGCGCCGGGAGTTACTATTCCCCAACCAAGGTTTCAAGATATTTGTAATGGACAGATTGCGCCAACCAATATGGATGCCGTTTATGCAGGTGAGGAGCCTAGCGATGTGCATACGGTGGCGCGCCGGGCGTCGTGTTGCATGATTTTCCATTCACCGGGTTGTGGGATGTGTTTATCGTGTCCAAAACAACAACCAGCTGTTCGTGAAGCCGCTTTAATTGCACACTTTCAATAATTTTCTTCATTCAAGGATAGGGTGGTGTTAAGCCTGCGTTTGGCACGGCAGGGTTTGTATGTATGAAAACCCCTCAACAGTGGAAGGTGAAGCGGACATGAGCTTCTTTGAGGATATTGCTTCAGCCCTAGATGCTGACGGGATTGAGTCCCGCGTAAAAGGGGACACGATGTTTGTCCCAATTACCCGGGAAGTGGAAATCCAGTTTGTGGAAATTGATCCTGATCTGCCAGCAGCCAATGTGTACATCGCAGCAGCCGATGTCGATGAAGACGATGACGATTTCGAAGCTGTCTTAGTTTCAGTAGCGTTTTCTGTCGACGACGCGGTCTCCGCTGTTGCCCGGCATGTTGCCACAGATCAAGTGGTGACGGTTCTCCGTGACCTTCTTGATGGAACGGATGAGCGTATCGCAGACTTGGAATTTGTCCAGGACTGGGAAGACCCCAATCTTGTGACCGCTGAAGTTGGCCAGCACTCCGAAATTCAAGTGCTTGTCGAATCCGAAGGTGATGTTCCAGTGGCGATGGTGACATTCGCAGCTTGTGGGGAATCCTATGAAGACCTTGTTGATCAAGCGATTGTGGAACTTTGGGAATCCGGTGCGGATGAAGACCTTAGCGAAGACGACCGAAACTTGCTTATCGCGGCGGCAGTCCGAGATGCAGAGCTAGCTTCGGAAGAAGTCCTTGAACTGGGCTCCTTTACTGACTTTGATCGGCTCTTCGATGTACTTGCGCTTGCTGCTGAACAAGCAGCAGACTGGGAAGCACAACTTGTGCCTATCGATGATTATCAGGACCCGGACGATGATGAAGAAGACGAAGATTACCTTGAGCTGGAGGAAGTCTTCGATGAAATCTATGACGATGAGGATGAAGACCTCGACATAGTAGAAGACACACCCTAGGCCGCAATTTGTGATGCAAATAGTTCGGCTGGCGAAGGCAATGGGTGGAAGCGACCGTCAAGGACAATGCAAAACGTCGGTGTTGCGCAATCGCGTTGTTGGTGAATAGTCCCATTAACAACATTTGGGAGGATTGCCGCTACCCATGCTCTGGCAAGAGACGGGTCGACGCGGCTTCCATCACGGCTGGATATTCGTAATGTCAGTACGAATGCGGGGGAGTGTAATAGGGAAGTGGTTGGATCCCAAGCACGTAGTATGGCGCGCTCATGGGCATGAATCCGATACCTGCTTACCGTTATGTGCAATCCCGAATGGGTCATGAAATAGGTATTCGGTAGATGGATGGATGGCGGCCGCCAAGTAGGAGTGCGACGAGCCAGCGAACGCGGGTGAGCAATAAGGCTTGCAGCGCGTTGTAATGTTTTGGTTTGGTTGCTGCGGATCTGGTCAATCATGCGGGAATGATGACGCGTAGTGTGCATGGACTTGGTGAAGTGGCGCAATGTAATCATGTTTTGCACTATAGGAATCCGCGGTAACTACGGTGCAAAAAATTAGAACATAAATTCGATCCGGGTGCTGTGGGCTGGCTTTATATCAAGGAGTTCCTTTGAACCGTTCCCCGTTTGCCGGGCCCTTTGATTGGGTGGTGGTGGTTTGGTTGTGTGCTTCTGTTGACCTGGAATTTGGTTGGGGTTGGGTGGGCTCTGGTCGGGAGGTGCTTGGTCTGGTTGGGCGCTGGTTGGGCGCAAGTTGATCTTTTGGGCGTGTTGTCACAGATTCCATTTTTTCGGCGGATTTTATGGAATCTGCGACACGATAGGTAGGGAACCTGTCACAGATTCCATTTTTTTTCGCTGTTTTTATGGAATCTGCGACAAACCCCAGGTCACCGATTGTGCGCAATGTTGGTTGCTGTCACAAATTCCATTTTTTCAGGCGATTTTATGGAATCTGTGACACTTGGGATAAAAACATCACTAGTTCAATAGGGTGTGCCTATCAAACCCCCAGGAAGCTAGGTCAAACATCCTAGAAAGCAACTTAGGCGACCAGAAACCAGCCCCACCAACCTGAAAACCAGGCAGATCTGACACACCCAGCCCGAAAACAAGGCAGATTTCACATCACCCACAACCCATCACAACATTTCCCCAGCTCACACCCCCAAACCAGGAGCCCACAACACAAATCTGCCTGCCGGAGCCTTTCCCAGGCCCATCTAGGCCTTCCTGTGCCTGTTTCAACGCTGCCTCAAGCTTATTCTCAAGGCCTTACTTCAGACTTTTTCCCAAGCTTTTCCATGTCTGCCCCGGATAACTTCGGGCCACGCTCCCAACAACCCAAACACCATAGAGCAAAGACCAGTCAAGCTTTCGGGGCAAGTTCAGTTTCAGGGGTATAGCCTAAAAAATGTGAATACTCCGGTGAAACGCACCCCAATTCCACAGGAAATCCGCATCTTAGTGATGGGGGCATTTATTATCGCTCTAGGGTTTGGCCTGGTAGCGCCGATTATTCCGCAGTTCGCGCAGAGTTTTGATGTGTCAGTTTGGGCGGCAAGCGCTGTGGTCTCCATATTTGCTGCAACTCGCCTTGCGTTTGCGCCAATGTCTGGTCGGCTTGTAGATGTTCTTGGCTCTCGGCAAGTGTATTTAACTGGGTTATTAACAGTGGCAATAGGGACTGGACTTATTGCATTTGCGCAAGAATACTGGCATATTCTTGCATTGCGTGC
The DNA here is from genome assembly GCF_030408815.1 of Corynebacterium freiburgense. Lineage (NCBI taxonomy): Bacteria > Bacillati > Actinomycetota > Actinomycetes > Mycobacteriales > Corynebacteriaceae > Corynebacterium > Corynebacterium freiburgense. The sequence continues at coordinate 1,069,821 of NZ_CP047355.1, forward strand.
GGCCAGTGGAATTGGCTCGACAATGTTTACAGTTTCTGCCACGAGTTTAATTGTTCGCATTGCGCCGCCGGATATTCGTGGTAGGGCATCATCGATTTATGCGACTGCATTTCTTTTTGGTTCCGTTATCGGGCCGGTAATTGGTGCTGGCTTATCGGGGCTAGGAATGCGAATTCCATTTATTATTTATGCGGTTTCATTGGTACTAGCCACAATTGTTGTAGCAGTAAAATTAAATCCTCAAAGTATAAAAACAGTGGAGGCTGCGGGGGATCAGCAGCCGATGCGGCGTCGAGAAGCATTGCGTAACCCAACTTATATTGCGGCATTGCTAAGCGGATTTGCATTTGGTTGGTCAAACTTTGGGGTCCGCATTGCGGTTTTGCCTTTGTTTGCGGCCTATATATTTGACTGGGGTGGTGCGGTCGCCGGAATTGCATTAGCGGTCTATGCGGTAGGAAACGCTATTACATTACAGTTTTCCGGTAATTTGGCAGACACTCTTGGCAGGAGGCCATTGATACTTGGCGGGCTTGCAATAAATACCGTGTTTACGGCATGCATTGGTTTTAGCGAACATGCTTGGGTGCTACTCGGAGTTTCTATTCTTGCCGGAATCGGTGCAGGGTTTATGAATCCAGCGCAGCAAGCATCCTTGGCGGATATTATCGGTAATCAGCGTTCGGGAGGGAAGGTGCTCGCGCTCTATCAAATGACACAAGATTTCGGAGCGATTCTAGGTCCAATTCTGGTTGGTTTTATGGTGGACGCTTGGGGATATCGCATTGCATTCCTGAGTTGTGGCTTAGTTGGATTTGCCGCGCTAATGGCGTGGGGGTTGTTAGGTAAAGAGACACTGACGCGAGAAATTCAAAGCGTGTAGCTCCTGTGATGCGTGGCTAGAATTGGTAGCGTCGATATTGTGTCTGCCTGAGTGGATACCGCTACGGGGGATTGACGTTCCATACCTACGCACCGACCTGCATTACGCCACTTTTGGCGCGAATTGTTCCTCTTTCCCGTCTTAGGAGTACAGATGAGCACCGATCAGCGAGTAAAGATTTTCTTTAAATCATTACTCCAAGAACCCGACGCGGCTGGATTCTTTGTTCCCTCCGAGCACTGCTGGGCCGAACCGATACAGGCCGATGAAGGCGGCGGCACCTTTGCCATGCGAACTACTGGCTACGGTATACCGTTTACCGTTGACGATATTGTGCGTGCTCAACTCAATTCAGAAGGAGAACTGCAAGTAGTTAGCATTGAACGTCTTACCCCCGGATGGGTGGCTTGGGTGGCTTTGCCGCCTCATAGCGGAGATTTACGTAGAGAAGCATTGCTGGAGCTGCTTGGAGTTGGGAGCTTCGCGGCGGAAGGCGGGGAAGATATGCTCCGCATAGCATGGGGCGAAGAGATTTCTCGTAAAGAACTTGAGGCTAGATTTAGGAAATATCAAGACTGGATGAATGGCTATATGTTGCTTACAGTCGAACAACGTGCCGAATTGCTGCAGGAGGCGGTCGATCTAAAGCTGGAAATGCGGGAACCGGTACAAACCGACTATTGGGCTGCCGACGACCCCGCATGGCGTGGGTTGGGGGTAGATACCCCGGAATTTCTTGCCCGAGTACAACGAATGGTGTACGAAGACCCGGCAATTTTGGCAACAATACGAATGAATAAACAGGCTGATGTTGTGGCCTGGCTGGGGCCACCGCAATTAGATGAATTTGGTAATGTGATCCCGCTGCCACAACTTGTGGAGCCGTGGCCAGGGCTGCGGTAGTAATCCATTGTGTGCCTTTGGTTTGGGGTGGTGAATCACCCCTTAGGTAGGTGGAAAAAGACTGTATATCCAAAGCTTTATGGGGTAAATAGTGTTCACCATCACATATTTTAAAGCATTGGGCCTGGACTTCTAATAGGGTGATCCGCAAAGACGTAAGCGTGTTTGCAATCACATTTTAGGGAGGTATGTGATGGTGAAGACTATCCATCATTTTGTTCAAGGCAAAGCCTGGCCCGGACGTAGCGGCAATACCGCCGCAGTTATGAACCCCTCAACTGGCGCGGTCCAGGCCCATGTAGATCTAGCATCCACCGAAGAAGTTCAGGAAATAATTGCCGACGCCGCGACCGCCCAGCAGGGGTGGGCCGCAACCAGCCCACAAAAACGCATTCGCATCCTTATGAAGTGGATTCGGCTCATCCAAGAACATATGGATGAAATCGCACGCACGCTCTCACTCGAACACGGTAAAACATTTGAAGATGCAAAAGGCGATATTATTCGCGGACTCGATGTTATTGAATTCGCATTAAGTGCGCCGCACCTCTTAAAAGGTGAATTCTCTGATTCTGTAGCCACCGGTGTGGACGTATATTCCATGCGTCAACCACTGGGCGTAGTCGCTGGAATTACCCCTTTTAATTTCCCGGCAATGATTCCATTATGGAAAGCAGGTCCGGCACTCGCCGCTGGAAATGTATTTATTTTAAAACCATCTGAGCGTGATCCTTCCGTGCCAGTGCGATTAGCAGAACTATTTATTGAAGCCGGTGGTCCGCCAAGTGTGCTCAATGTAGTCCATGGAGATAAAACAGCAGTAGACGCCATTCTTGAATCAGATATTGTGCAAGCAATCGGATTTGTAGGCTCAACGCCAATTGCAAAATACATCTATGAGCGCTGCGCAGCGACTGGAAAACGTGCACAGTGCTTCGGTGGAGCGAAAAACCATATGCTTATCTTGCCTGACGCCGACCTGGACCAAGCTGCGGATGCCCTTGTCGGTGCCGCATATGGATCCGCAGGCGAACGATGCATGGCCATTTCAGTGGCAGTACCAGTGGGACAAGAAACCGCAGACCGACTACGCGACAAACTGATTAACCGCATCCATAACTTAAAAGTAGGGCATTCACTCGACCCAGACGCAGATTATGGCCCGCTTGTTGCAGCATCAGCATTGGAGCGCGTTCGCGACTATATCGCGCAAGGCGAAGCCGCGGGAGCGGAACTAGTAATAGATGGCCGTACTCAAGGGGCGACCGACAATACATTCGAGGGTGAAGATCTTAGTGGAGGGTTCTTTATCGCACCGACCCTTTTTGACCATGTGACCCGTGATATGAGTATCTATACCGATGAAATTTTCGGGCCGGTACTCACCATTGTTCGCGCCGAAACCTTTGAGGAAGCGCTCGCATTGCCAAACGAACATGAATACGGCAATGGTGTTTCAATTTTTACAAATAATGGTGCTGCCGCACGTGAGTTCGCGCAGCGGGTGCAGGTAGGAATGGTTGGCATTAACGTGCCAATCCCAGTGCCAATTGCATTCCATACCTTCGGTGGTTGGAAGGCTTCCGGTTTTGGTGATCTTAACCAACACGGACCAGACTCTTTCCGCTTCTACACCAAAACAAAAACTGTGACCAGCCGCTGGCCCATAGGGCAAGCCACCGGTGCAGATTTCACAATGCCGGTCATACATTAAAGGAGGCAAGAACAATGCCAAACCAGACAATTGCCGTGATTGGTTTAGGAAATATGGGCGGGCCAATGGCTGCTAACCTCGTAGCTGCTGGATATACCGTACAAGGTTTTGACGTTGTTCCGGCCGCCCAGGAAGCCGCCAAAACTGCCGGAGTTCAAGTTCGAACAAATGTTGGCGAAGCAGTTACTGGGGCCGATGTAATCCTTACCATGCTCCCCAATGGGGCGCTGGTCAACCAGGTGATAAACGAGGCCGTCGAAGCTCTTACACAACCCGCACTTTTTATCGATTCCTCAACTATCGCTGTTGAAGAAGCAAAGACAAATGCCACCCTAGCCGAAGCACACGGCCACCGTTATATCGATGCCCCAGTTTCCGGTGGCGTTGTCGGGGCAGCCGCAGGAACACTCGCATTTATGGTCGGAGGAGCCAAAGAGGACATTGCAAAAGCCTCCCCGCTTTTCGACGTCATGGGCCGCAACGTTACCCATTGCGGCGATGTTGGCGCAGGTGAAGCAGCCAAACTCTGTAATAATATGATTCTCGGTGTGCAACAAATAGTAATTGCGGAAGCAATGGTCCTCGGTGAACGTTTAGGACTCAGTGCACAAGCATTCTATGATGTTGTATCCAATTCCACCGGAGCTTGTTGGGCGCTTACCGTAAACTGCCCAGTCCCGGGTGTTGTCGCGGCGTCGCCATCCAACCATGATTTTCAACCAGGCTTTGCAACTGACCTTATTGTGAAAGACCTTGGACTTGCCATGCAAGCGGCAGAATCCACCGGGACGGAAACCCAAATGGGTGCCCAGGCGGCCGAACGCTACCAGCAACTTGCTCAAGCTGGTTATGGTGCTAAAGACTTTGGGGTTATTATTGCGGCGGTTCGTTCGAACCATCAATAATGGACTGCAAAAGCACCGAGTAATACGAGACTAATTGCTCAGAATCAAATTGAGTAAACTCCGTATCCCCGACCCTTCGCATTAATGAAACGCCGGTAAGTAACGAGACCGCTGCCTGGGCGCGTAATTCCGGCGAAGGGAATGGAAAAGGAGCCTCTCGCTGAATACGTTTAGTAAGTGATTGTAGGATATCTTCCTTAATTCGCTTACCGATTGCGCTCAAAGAACCCTCGGAACCGTCCGTAATAGACAATGTGCGAATCATTGAATACGAAGCGGTGACTGGAGCAGTTAATGTCTCCCGAATAGAAGTTTCACCAAGGGAATGAAATGGGCCAGAAAACAACGCAGCTGCTGATGGGGTAAAATCTAATGTTTTCTCAAACAAATTTTCCTTATTAATAAAGTGCTTAATGATTAAAGGCGGGCTTACGTCAGCAGCTTGCGCAATATCTTTTAATGAAACCCCGGCGAATGTATGGGTGCTAAATAAGTCCCGAGAGCACTCGAGGATTCGAGTCTTGGCGTCTTGTGCGGCGTCCATGCTCGAAAGCCTACTGAAAAAGCAACACCCTAGGAGTGACACAATGGTATTGCCACTGACCGGCATCATCCTATCTCTTATTGTTTTAATGGCATTAGCCTACCGCGGACATTCCGTAGTGATTGTTGCTCCTATCGCAGCGTTTATTGCCGCAATATTTTCTCAGGCTCCGTTGCTTGCCTCGTATACGCAAATCTTTATGCCGGCGCTCGGTAAATTTATTGTGAGCTTTTTCCCATTGTTTCTAGCAGGGGCAATCTTTGGAAAACTCATGACCTCCGCTGGGCTCGCGACAGACCTGGCCCAGGGAATTACCAAACTCTTTGGCCCCAAACGCGCAATGCTTTCAACAGTGCTTGCCACCGCTTTATTAACATACGGCGGCGTCAGTGCTTGGGTAGTAGCTTTTACAATCGTTCCAATTGCAATCGAACTATTCCGCGAAGCAGGGATTCCCAAACGACTGATGCCAGCAGCTCTGGGCCTGGGGACGATTACCTTTGCACTCGCGGCGCTCCCAGGCAGCCCGCAAATTCACAATGTGATTCCCACACAATACTTTGGAACCAATAGCTATGCCGCCCCAATACTCGGAATTATTGGTGCAATAGCCATGTTTGCCCTTGGAATGGCATGGCTCCAATACCGAATTCGTAGCCTCCAAACAGCCGGGGAAACTTTCCTTCCTGAAGGCGCGGATGACACACCATTACGCTCAACATTCCATAAAGATGGCATAGATCTAGATGGCACAAAAGAAACCGAAATCCACCACCCAGTATCTGGCGGAAATATCGCAGCACGCGGCTTACTAGGGTTACTGCCAATCGCCGTAGTGATAGGAATGAATTTCCTCTTTCTGTATGTAATTTCCAAACAAATGGATTACAGCTATTTGGCCGAAGAAAAATTCGGTGGAGTAACACTAGACAAAGTGGTTAGTGTTTGGTCCGTGGTTGTGGGCCTGGTTACCGCTATTTTGCTTATTTTCCTTATGAAGTTCCGAATGGCAAATGAACTTTTTGCGGACCTTTCTGATGGTGCTAAAAACGCTATTCTGCCAGTATTCACAACAGCTTCTGAAGTTGGCTATGGGGCAGTAGTGGCGTCACTCGCTGTCTTCGCGGCAGTACGTGAAGGCATTTTTTCTATAAGTGACAATGTCTTGGTGGTATCCACTGCCTCGGCGGGGGTGATCTCTGGCATTACTGGATCTTCATCGGGAGGACTATCCATCACATTGCAGGCCTTTGGTGAGGAACTGAAACAAGCAGCAATTGACCAGGATGTAAGCCTTGAAGTCCTACATCGAATTACCGCAATGGCCTCAGTGAGTTTTGACTCGCTCCCGCACAACGGTGCAATTCTTACAATGCTTATTGTGTGTGGCATGACCCACCGGCAATCCTATAAAGACATTGCAGTAGTTACCGTGGTCATTCCACTTATCGTTGTGCTTACGCTTCTTGCCGGGATCACCTTAATGTAGCGGTGGTTTGACGGTGCAATGCACTAAACGTGTGTTGGTGGTGTAATTGACAAAGTGATAACAATTTGAGGAATTTAATTATGTAAAGCAAATCATATATTAGTATCTGCTATATCCTTGAATATCTATACCTTTGGATATGTTGAATGCAAATATCTAGCATCGAAGGAGATAGCAGATGAATGACCATAAACAATCTGATATCAGTGGACAACAATCCGATCCGCAAGCGCATCCACTTTCGCTACAGCAGACTGGAACCATGGTGCAAAAGCCAGGAATCGGCTCAATTATTTTAGGGTTAATCCTTATTACTTTTGGAACTCTAATGAGCCTTGCCCAGGTATCTATTGCTGTTGGTGGCCAAAATCCTATTACGAATGATTCTGCAGACCCTATTGCGATGGCTACTTCAATTATTATGACCGCTTTATTTACTGTTGTGCCGATCTTTTTAGGGATTGTGATTCTGATCCTTAGAACAAAGCAGAAACGCAAATGGGAACTACAAAGTAAGCCGCGCTGATATACACAGGCGGCAATACTGAAAACACGGATGCTTAAAGGTGGTAAGCCTTAGGTTTGAGCATCCGAGTTTTAGTGTTAAACATGGTTGTATTAGTTTGTGTGGCGTCTAGAACATTTGTTGGTAAATATTCGCCGCGACCTTATGAATATCACTGACATAGTTGTTTCGTTGGTTTTTCTGACTTCCGATGAGTCCGTCCGAATGTTCAAGGCCAGCAATGGGGCTGTGTGCATCTTGAGCTAAAGCAGGCATCGAAGCCATTTGCGGAACGTGACCAAGAAGATAATTTGCCTCATATGATCCTAAACTCGTCGCTATCCTATTGGCTTCTGTGCTGAATTTTTCGCGGAAAAGCTCATAAGCACCGACGAGAATTTCCTGGCCATCCTTTTTACGCTTCTTATATTCCAAGGTCGTGTATCCCAGGTATCGGAGATTGCGGCCATTTTGACCGTGCAGGCGAAGTGGTCGCAACTTTTCATGAGCATCAAAGGAATAACGCTCCCACTGGGCCATGTTCGCCTCCGACATTTCACTATATTCGCTGGTCCAATCGGAAAACCATCGGGACAGGTTCCCAAAAGCGTGGTAGCTAAAAAGATCGGTGGAAGTAGGGGTGACAAAGAAATCGCACCCCAACAGAACCGTGCGGTTAAACGGGCCCAGACTTGGGCCGACATCAAAAAAGATTACATCGTAAGAATCAGAATCTTCCATTGCGGTAGCTAGCTGGCCGGCCCAATGTACCCGGCGGAAATCCCCAGTTTTGCGGCTCAATGCATTGGACCAAGCCTCACTCATAACGTCTTCGATTTGGGAAAGCGTGGGGTGGCCTGGCAAAACATCAACTTGGAAGCGGTTCGATCTATACGGATTGATAGCGGTATCAATGCTTGGTTCGCCTTCGCGAATCGGCACAAATAGCGAGTAAACGGTTTTACGGAGTGAAGAGCGTATAGCCTCATCTGCATTATTTGCTCCACCATAAATTTCTTCGCACTGCTCATTCGTAAGCATGAGCTGCGTGGCGTTGCACTGAGGATCACAATCAACATAGAGGACCCGCTTGCCGCGTTGCGAGAAATAGTGCGCAACATTGGTGGAAAGGGTTGTTTTTCCGACACCACCTTTATTATTAAAGAAACTGATGGTTTTAATACCTGTTGCCATGTTCCGCGGTCCTCAACTCGGATATCGGTTTATAAAAATTAGCTAGGTATTAGATTAGAGAATTACTTGAATCGTGTCACATTGGGGGCAATGTAGATCTGCCTTATGTGAAAAGGCAGATTTGACATGAATCGCGTCTAACGGTGACGTTTTCCCAGTTCGCGATAAAGCCGTTGTTAAATCTGCCTCAGGCACATTTGACATCTAAGGCAGATTTAGGTTGTGGGCTACTGGAGCCCCCTATATACACGATGTACCCCCTATCGAACGCTCATCGCGCGCCCACTAAGCGCCCTTAGTCCACTAGACAGAATGGTAAAACCCCCAGATCAACCAGATTTGGGTGTGGTTGTGCTGGGGGTCGTTGTATCGAGGAGCTTAGCTCGTTAAGCCCACCGTTATCTAGCCCTAGTCTTCTGTAGCCGTTGATTCGGTGGCCACTGAGTCAAGGTATTTGGTGAAGATTTCTTTGACTCGCTGTTCAAGTTGCTGGTCGTTGAGGGTGTCAAAGTCGATGATTTCGGACCAGCGGCCGAAGTGCACCATGACGTTATTGAGGTTGTCTACGCGTGAGTAGGGGTTATTGGCGTATTCGGAGAATCGGGAGATGTGTTCCTTGGCAATGGCTTGGGCAATGCGAGGGTTGCCTCCGAAGGTTGTGCGGTCGAGGATTGAGGCGCATTCATTGTCGCCGAGGACTGCGTTGATTTCTGAGCCGAAGGTAAAGCTTCGCCACCAGGCACGTCGGAAGATATTGCGACGGTTTTTGCCTAGCCATGCGTCATATTCGGGGTTTCGGGATTTATTGGGATAGCGCCATTTTGCTACGTCTGGGAGGAGTACAAGTGTGAAGTAGTTCCAGACGAGTTCGTCGGCTGCTTGGGTTGGTAGGAGGTGCATATTTTCATAGAGGTAGTTGCCTACTTCATAGTCGAATATGCTCATGGATTGTTTATCGCCGCCTTTGGGATACCCGTGTTTATGGGCAATTTGGCGGACACCATCGCGGAGTTTTAGCAGGTACTCGTCGGAGACGGGGTTGGAGCAGATGCCGTCGAAGTGCGCCAGAGGGTGCGCGACGTCGTTATTTTCTTGGAGGCGTGCTATTGATTTTGAAATAGCTTGACGGGCGAGCTCAACGGCGTGGGGGCGGTCGAGAAGCTTGTAGTAAAAGTATGCGTCGTTGGGTTTATTCATTTCTTGCTCTTTTGAGAGTGGAAGAAGTATGCCTGGATTCGGGCGTGGATTTCGCCAGGGGTTTGTTCGTAGATGTTTTTGGTTTCTTGCAGGGTTTGCTCACCGAAGATCGCGGTGTGTATGGATACGAGCTTTTCTGCGAGAGTTCCGTGTTCGATAATTTCCGGGTCGAGTTCATCGGGTTCGAACAACAAGGTGTGAACGATAAGCTGGCCTACTACATCTGAATTAAGAAAAGCTCGGAAGTCTTTACTGTCCAAGGACTGTGGGTCAGCTAGGTAGTTTTCTACGCGGGGGTGGGCGTTATTAAGCAGGAGGCGAATTGCGGCGCTTGCGTGGCGGTGGAGATGTCGGTCAACCTCAAGGCGCCACATTGCGGTGGTCGGTTCGATGCGGGCTTCTTTAAAATTGACAGCACTTAATGGGAACTGAGTTTCCGGGCTGTCAAGGTTTACAGAAACAGTTGCCTCCCAAAGCCGACTGCCTGGGTATTTCGGCGCGAGTGTTGGTTCGTTTGCCCGGGGGTTTTCAAGCAGTACTACGGAAATACGGAAGCTTACGGTGCCGCCGAGTTCTGTGCCTGGCAGTTTGACCTTGAGGGTTTGTTTGCCATTGACAACTTCTTGAACTTCGGTAGCATTATGCCGCCCGGTTTTTGAGGATTTCCACACAATTGCGGCGCCAATACGAGCAGCTGGAGTGTCAGTGAGCGGGTCATCATCGGGGAGACCGGCTTCTTTAAGTACACGGGGGAGATCGGCGTCGATAGTGATAGTTGCTTCAACGGGGGTTTCGTAGGTCCAGGTGCTTTCGGGACCGTCTTCGGTATAGGCAACGGGTTCATCATCGACAAGGATTTCGTAGTCGACGAGTCGGATTGAATCCGCCGAAGGTTGGCGGAATCCAAGGCTGATGCGATTTGCCATTAGTCTTCCTCCTGCTCGTCACGTCGAAGTAGGGTGGTGTGTACTTCGGTGCCGATATTGAGCATAATTGCGGTGTTATCTGGTTGGAGAAGTGCAATATAGCCTTCCCAACTATCGTCAGTAATCTGGACATCTGTGATTTCTGGGGCTTCGGCTTTCGCCGCCAATGATTCCCAATCCAAGGTCGGATCATAGGGATCAATCCATCCCAACGGGACAGCTAAGGAAATGCCCTGTTCACGCCTGGTATAGCGTTTTCCATCCACAACTGAAACTGGATGCACGGACAGCGTCGCACCTGTGAGTGATGCTGCTTTACTAAGTTTGGCATTGACTTTAAAAACCGCCACAATGCCACGAGTAGTAGCTTCCATCGTTTCAAAGTTTGCGGACGTGGTAATGCCTGCTCGTGGGGTTTTCTTTACTGAGCGATTTGTGGCGGACGGTGACTTTACCTTTGGGGTTCGGCCCCCGGTGCCGTCGGAAAGAATCTTTCCAAGGTCTTGGGAGAGCTTTACAATCGCGGGGCTGGATACGGATCGTACAACCTTGACCGGGCTGGGGGTGAGCTCTTTGATATGGTCGCGCAGACGGTCGAATGCTACCTTGACTGGGTTTGTGCGGCGCGGCGTGGTTTTGCCTGGTTGGAAATACCGTGGGTCTGAAAGGTCAACGGTTTTCGGGTTCCATTCATCGTGGGCTGGCGGCTCGCTTGCGGCAAAAATCGCATCGAGTTTCGACGCCGCGACAAACACCCCGCCATACCCGGAACCGACCGCACCCTTGGGGCCCTGCCAATAATCAACAACCATACGAGGACCACGCATTAATGCGATATGGCGGTCATACACTTTATCGGTAATTTCGCTGGATTCCGGAATACGTGACAAGCGATAGAGGCATAATTTGCCAAGGTATTCGGCAGGGCGCTTTGAAGCAATATCCCGAATGCGATACCGGGAACTACCGGACCAATCATCAGAAACCTCATGGAATTCCGGCTCAGGATGCTTTACCAATTCCTTATAGGCGCGAACAATATGGGTAAGACCAGGATCTTTATCTGGATCCGGAATGGTAACTGGAGTGCCTCGATCGGTTACAAAGAATGAAATCGGGTCCATATTCTTGTGTTGCACAACCATATGTGGCCAAGCCCATTTTGTCAGGGCTTTTGCAATATTATTCATGCTAAACGCGGCCACAGCGCTGGAATCCATATCGGAATCCTCGGGGGCCTCAAATGCCGGATCCAGTACGGCAATAGAAGTACCAGTTTGCTGGTGCTCATTAAAATAACGATCCATACCAAACGCTGCTGCTAGCTGATCGGCATCGTCGCCAGTAAATGGTTCGGCGAAGTCCGCGCCAGCAATACCGTCTGCCTGCACACCCCACCAGTGACGGCCGGTAAAGTTCAGCTCATCGATATGGAAGGCCTCGCTAATTGCCATGGCAATAAAGCGGTTTACTCGCTTGCCTTCCTCATTGCGAGTGCGGGTATACACCAATACGGTATTGATCTTGCTGGCATCGAAGAATACGCCTTTGCCAAAACCGTATGTTCCACCGCCTACGGCCTTATCTGAACTCCGCCCGATATTTCGCACAAATGACACAAAGTCGTCTTTGCAGTCAACATAGGTTGCGGCGGAGGTAGGGCCCTGTAAACCGCCGGTGCCGCAGTCAGACACAACAATCAGCGGAAGTTCATCTTTTTGGAGGAAAGCCCCAAGTGAATCTTCAACGCCGGTGAGGTCTTCGCCGAAGAAGTCCCGGAGCTGTTTGACGGCTGCTTCATTAAGAATGTCATAGTCGATGGCGAAGGTAACTCCATCTGTATGACTACCGACGTCCCGAGCATCCCAGCTATTCTGCAAAGTTTCGCGGGTGAACATCTCCCAGCGATGCAAATTTGGACGCCCAAGTGCCTTTTTCGTTGAAGTACCGTACGTGCTTCCGGAATCACCGAAAGGTTCCTTGTGGTGAAAGACGTTAAGCATGTTTTCCTAGTCGTTCCTATATCCGGGGATTTCGGAGGGGGAGGAGAGGTCGATGGTGTATTTAATATTTTGGATTCGATCGGATGCTCCGACACGAAGTAACCTAGGGAACTCGTTCACAACATCAAATGTGTGTTGCTCACAGAATCTGTATCGTCTGAGTTCGTTCTTTGTTTCTTCGGTATGCAGATATCCAATCTCGGCGAGTTGGTTTAATAACTCTGGCCCCGAAACATGTGGATGCTTCACAATCCGATCCACAATCCCAGGAAGTGTGACTTCCCCGGTAGGGGTCGCCTCGTATTTTCGCACAACGAGCCGAAGCGGGATATCAGTGGTTGGTGTTAACTGCTCATCGCCATGAATTTCTACAAACAAGCCGTTCCGGTTGGTAGTCGCTTTACATTCAATACTTAAATCGTCGAAGCGAAAATCGTGTCTGGCTTTATCTGAGCCGGTCCACCGCAAAAAAGCGATTTCCCCACGCTCTTCTAATAGCTGCTCCAGCAACTCCAATTCTGCAATGAGCCCAGTTTCTTCCTCTGGGGTCAAAACCTTGGTAGTCGCCCGCGATAAAAGATCCCGCCAGCGCTTTAACAATGCCGACGCCGTGAGCGCAGCCTGATCAGGATTTGTTACGGCCTTGTCTAAAAAATCGTCACAAAACACTTCAAACACACTGCGCAATGCAGGCTGCTTTAACGTTAATAACGCGCAAGGCTGATTGCGGTATTCATCACGGCTAAGCGTTAAACTCGGGCTCCGAGTATCTGTGGTGAATTTCCTGGCTACTTCTTCATCCATTGGAATCTGCAAACCAATGCAGCGTTCATCATTGATAAACGCTGATATCCGCCCGAGTGCGCTAATTACACCAGTAGGGATAATAAGCCGCGCAAAAGGAGAACGCTCCCCAGAGCTCGCACGCTCAAACAGCGCTTGAAAAAGCTCCGCTGACGGAATGGGTTTAGGCTCGATCACTAGACTCATCCTCGAGTTTCTTGCCATCACTGGCTTCCGCGCTCGCATACTCATCATCCAAAGCCTCATAGGCTTCCAAAATCTGGGCATCTGGTTCTACTGCAGAAACATACTCAACACCCGATTCGCGGTTCGCAGAGGTCGGGAAGAAGATTGCAATTCCGATAACGTCATCTACTGCGTTAAGATCAACGCGCTCGAATGAAATTGAGTGTCGTGAAAGAGGTTTTGGTGTTGCTGGGGGATTTGGCGCTTTGGAATCTTTATTGATGACGTAAATGGCTAGGTGGGCTGTACCAATACCCGCATAATCGTCATGAGTGGCTCGAATTACTGCGTCACGCCTTGTGGGATTTTCCTTTACTTTGGAGGTGACGTCAGCGATGATCTGATGTCGGGTCTCATTATCAACTGGTAAATCGTTTAACCGATGCAGCGGAGGAGCCAGTGCTCGAATTTGAGCATCTGTTGTGGTCTCATTCTTAAGTTTTGAACGTCGGACTTTATGTACAAAAAGACCCGGTCCCACTTCGCGAGTGCCTTGTGCTTCGCTTGCCAACCCGAAGAAAGAAATATTCCATTTTCCTAGAGTTTTGGCATTTAATTCGTTTTGAATGTAATCGCGAATTAGCGCACCACGACGTGAACCTAATCGGAAATCGTCATCAAATTCATACTCACTTAAGAACTTAAGCACGGTTTCGGTGGGTGCACTGCGGAAAACGGTCGTTCCGTTATCGAGCTTTTCTTGCATTACATTGTGGCTTTGTAAAGACTCAACAAAATTCCAAGTAGCGTCGAGATTATTTTGCAGCCATTCTTTGTCGCCAGCTTTGAATCGGACTGTCTGGACTTGTTGCCCAGAAAAGCTTGCGGTCATATTGATAGAATCTTGCATTTTGGCTCGTGCAGTAATCATCATTGCGGGATGTTTACGGATTTTCGCTTGAACTTGAATCGGGGTCGAGCCTTCACGCGCATAGACGGCAAGTTCCTGGCGAAGATCGGTTTCAATTAAAGCCAAATCACGGAACCACAAAGCGAGTTCAGCGGGCATCCAAATACGTGGGAGATCTTGGTAGCCATTACGGAATCCAAACCAGCGACCCATCTGTAATAAGGTGTCAAAGGCACTGGCTTGCCGTACGAAGTACGACGAGATTAATCCCTCAAGCGTTAATCCGCGGGAAAGTGTGTTACCGCCAATTGCAATGACTGTTTCTGGTTCTTCATCAGTATAAATAAGCCGGTCGTCAGATTCCGCATTGTCAACGATGACGCGAATCTTTGATAAAACTTCTGGAATTCGTGGCTTGATCTCGTTGAAAGATACAGGTTCTAAATCGAATTCACTGGCAGTAACTGCTGAGGTCTCGCTTTCCCACTGTTCAAGCCATTCCGGGGGGATATTATTGGCAGTAATTGTGGAGCGTAGTTCATTGATTTCTTGTGTAATTAGGTACTCAAGATTCAAGTGATGCTCTGTAAGCATCGAAGTGTGCACCAGCATTGACGAGTGTTTATTTTTATCACCGCGAATCCAGCGTGCGGCGGTCGCCATGATAAACCAACGGATTGCGTCCCGTAAGCCGAATCCAATTTCGGCGGACCAATCCTGGGATGCTTTACGGCTAGTTGGTGGCTTGATTTTCTCTACTTCCGAATCAGCGATGATTCGGATCATGTCGTGGCCGCTACCATGAATTTCAGAGCGCTCTTCACCATCGAGTGGATCTCTACCAAACAGCGCTTCAGCCCCAAAATATCCATCTGGCTCAGGGAGAACGTGGATGAAATTTGACGGGTAAAGATCGTCAGTCTTATTCGGGTTAATCAATACATTTGCGAATGGCGTCGCGGTATAGCCGATGTAGACAGTTTTCCGGTGGGCGAGGAGGTCACTGATCTGTTGGTTAATCGCAGAGCGGCGCCCTTTAGCCCGTGGCGAAACATCGATGCTTGCTTGGTCTGCTTCGTCATCGATCACAAGAATTGGGCAACTATCGCCGAGCATTCCGGCCTGAGCGATCCATCGGTTTAGTGCCTTGAGGCGTGTGGTGTTTTTCTTCACGACCGCTATGAAGCGTGTATCAGGATCTTTCAGACGCTGCGGGTTATCGTCGCCCCAAAAATCGTGGTCAATGGTTGTGAGGCGGTGCCATTTGCCGTGGTCATTGAGGATGAGTTGTTGCTCGAGCCTGGCCTGGGTTTGTACTCGAAGGTTTTCGGTCATACCCGTAAGCACAATAATAAGGCGATATCCAACATCTGCTGCTTTGGCAATTACAGACATGAAATTCGTAGTTTTGCCGCTTTGCACATATCCGACCACGAGGCCTTTAAGGTTGAAAAATTCAGAACCGTTTGCCGGACGTAACGATTGAATTATCGCTGTAGAACTTTTGTCCACTGATTCGACAGCCTGTCCGATAGCCTTAGATACATTTAATCGAACCGGCGGCCAGTATGTGTCGATATTTAGGTCTGGTCCGACATACCAAGATGAACCTTCTTCTCGTTCTTCGACGAGGGTAATGAATTTGCTTAGGTCACCGTCAAGTCCATGCTGGTTCAACATCCGCTTGACAAGGGTTTCCGCTGCTGACAGCTCGGGATTGGGTCCATATATTCGTTGCAGTCTTGCTACGGCTGCATCAACGGTTAATCCGCCTTTGATAAAGAGTTGGATATTCTCGCAGTATTCACGAAGATCTTCATCATTAATTGGATCATTTTCGTTGGCCATCCGCGGTTTTCCTTTGCGTCCCCAAGAGTATTTTTGGATTCATGTGTCCTTTTAAGATCAACTTAGATTATCCTTAAGGCCCCTTTGCTGGGTGCATACTCGGAAATTGATGTAAAAGCCCTTGATAAGGCTACCCACGTTGATACCCCCGAACCGTGACTTTGTGTACAACAGTTATTTTTTCGGGCGTCGATAAGCGTATGCATTTATGAAGAGTGGCGTTTCGCCATTTTGTGTCACGTTAGGATGCTGGTCACACTGGTTTTACGATTAGTTGTGCAATAGCGTAACGTGGACGTGCAATGAGCATTACCGATAACGTCACCGGCGGCGTAGAAGAGCCGGACAACGTCATTTTGTCGGAATCTCAGGAAACTTCGCAGGATGGGGCAGTTGACGCTGCCGAAGACATCAGGGATGCGAATACTTCTGAGGACACCGGCTCCACGCAAGGTTTCGAAAACCTGGGTCTTCCCTCGGAAGTTCTTTCCGCAATCCAGAAGGTGGGCTTCGAAACTCCGTCCCCTATCCAATCTCAAACTATCCCGGTGCTGATGCAGGGCCGCGATGTTGTAGGTTTGGCGCAGACCGGTACGGGTAAAACCGCCGCGTTCGCTCTTCCTATCCTCGCGCGTATCGACGCCGCGGTACGTGCGCCGCAAGCTCTCGTGTTGGCCCCCACACGCGAACTGGCGCTACAAGTAGCTGACTCGTTCCAATCTTTTGCCGATCACCTTGGCCGATTGAACGTGTTGCCGATTTACGGCGGCCAAGCATATGGCATTCAACTTTCGGGTCTCCGTCGCGGTGCCCATATTGTTGTTGGAACACCTGGTCGTGTTATCGACCACCTTGAAAAAGGCTCACTAGATATTTCCGGTCTGCGCTTCTTAGTGCTTGATGAAGCCGATGAAATGTTGAATATGGGTTTCCAAGAAGATGTGGAACGCATCCTCGCCGATACCCCGGATGAAAAACAAGTTGCGCTGTTTTCTGCCACTATGCCAAATGGAATTCGGCGTCTGTCTAAGCAGTACCTGACTGACCCGGTAGAAATCACCGTTAAAAGCGAAACCCGCACAAATACAAATATTTCACAGCGGTACCTTTCAGTAGCTCACCGCAATAAACTTGATGCCCTTACCCGCATTCTTGAAGTTACTGAATTTGAGGCCATGATTATGTTCGTGCGCACCAAGCACGAAACCGAAGAATTGGCCGAAAAGCTCCGTGCCCGTGGCTTCTCAGCAGCCGCCATTAATGGCGATATCGCCCAAGCCCAGCGCGAACGTACTGTTGATCAGCTCAAAGATGGTCGTTTAGACATTCTGGTAGCAACTGATGTTGCCGCGCGCGGCCTAGACGTAGAACGTATTAGCCACGTATTGAACTACGATATTCCACACGACACGGAATCCTATGTTCACCGCATTGGCCGAACCGGCCGCGCGGGCCGCACCGGTGAAGCAATCCTTTTTGTGACCCCACGCGAACGTCGTATGTTGCGCTCAATTGAACGTGCGACAAATGCGAAACTCGTGGAAATGGATTTACCGACGGTCGACGAGGTTAATGACTCCCGCAAAGCCAAGTTTGCGGATGCCATTACGGAGTCACTCGAAGATAACCAACTTGCAGTATTCCGAAACCTTGTAAAGGCATATTCGGAAGAACACGATGTTCCTTTGGAAGACATTGCAGCCGCATTGGCAACGCAAGCCCAAGCCGGCAATGAATTCCTTATGAAGGAACCACCACCAGAACGACGCCGCGACCGTGGCGAACGCCGAGGACGTGACCGGGACCGTTTTGAACGGGATCGGGGAGATCGCTTTGACCGAGATCGTGGTGGCGACCGCTTCGACCGCTCCGGTAAGGAAATGACCGTTTATCGGCTCGCGGTAGGCAAACGCCAACATGTACGTCCAGGTGCAATTGTTGGTGCGCTTGCTAATGAAGGTGGCCTCAATTCACGTGACTTCGGCCGCATTAGCATTGCTGTAGATCACACACTTGTAGAGCTTCCAAAAGACCTTCCACAAGAAGTCTTTGATGCGCTCGAGGACACCAGGATCTCCGGACAACTTATCCATATTGAGCCCGATCCAGGTGCACCAAAGGGTCGTCCAGCCTTCCACCGTAAAGGTGGCCGATTCGATCGCGACAACGATCGTGGATTCCGTGGTGGACGTGGCGAACGAGGTGGCCGTGGTCGCGACGGACGCGATGGGTTCCGTGACCGCGATCGTGGAAACTTCCGCAAGCGTGATTACAACCGTGAAGACCGCAGTTTCCGCCACCGTGATCGTGGAGATCGCGGCAGCCAAGGTCATCGCCACCATGGTGGTGAAGACTAAACCATAATATTAGGCGGCTACAACGCTCGCTTAAATTTACCGCCAGGTGTAAACGCCCAGGAATGGGCATGCACCTGGCGGTCTCTCATTTCTGGGTGCCAGTTACCCATTCAATTGGGGCTCTCGAAAATAGAGCTTTGGGGGGCAGGTATGACGTAGGGGTAGGGCCACCTCAAACAGTCAAAGATTGCGCGCGATAATTTGATCTTTCAGATATTTCTTGTAGATTAACTAGAGGCATATGTGCTAACTGCTAGTTGATATCAAGATATAGGCCCTGTTTGCACAGTTGCTTCTTATCAACTCCGGGGGTGCATGGTAGGGGGTATGAAAAAGCTGTATACCTGCGATAAGAGAGTGATTAAAGGTGACAGAGTTATTTATGTTGTTGATGTGAAGTTGTTGAGTTATGCTGGTGGTACCGCGTATTTGGGAATTGGGCCTAGAAAAGCGGGATCCCTCGCAATAGTCATTGCATTATTGCGAGGGATGTTCACACATATTTCAAGACTTAGCGCGGCAGGATATACGCCACGTTAACATCAGGTAAAACATAAGCTGTCTTGGTGGATTTGGTTATAAATCCACCAAGACAGCTTTCAGCATATATACGGATGTACGGGCGTTATTAGCCTAAAAAGCCAAGGCTCTTCAAAATAGTAATTAGCAGTACACCAATTGTGGAGAAGCTCAAAATGTTCTCTAAGAAGCTATAGAACCCATTACGCTTTGGTTCTTCCTTTTTAGGCTCTTCCTTCTTATCTGTGGTGGGCTTGCTGCTTTGCGGTTTCTTAAGTGCGTCCTCAGCGGCTTTCTTGGCAGCTTCGGCTGCTTTTTGTGCAGCCTCTGCAGCGGTCCTTGCTTCTTGGGCAGACTTCAGATCAGCTTCTGCTTTCTTCGAGGCTTCCTCAGCTTTCATACGATCAGCTTCTGCCTGCTTTGAAGCCTCTTCGCTTTTCTTCGCAGCTGCTTCCGATCGGGCAGCAGCTTCTTCGGCTTTTTTAGCAGCTTCAGTTGCCTTCTGAACAGCCGCTTCTACCTCAGCTGCTTTCCCTGCATCTTTTTTCGCAGCATCAGCGCTAGCTTTTGCCTCATCGGCGGCTTTTTGTGCAGCCTCTGCGGCTTTTTTGGCCTCTTCAGCGCTCTTTTCAGCTGAATCCGCAGCGCCAGGGTCCGCTGGTGCTGGTTGGGTGGTGGTTGGATCCGCTGGTGCTGGTGCGGTATTGATTGGGCCGAATTCGGCTTCCAAAGCTTTTTCAGTTTCGCGAGCAGCTGTCTTGGCGGCTTCGACATTAAGTTGCTCAAGAGTGGTTGGGCCATACACTTTGATCCCAGGCAATGAGGCTAAAGTGTATTCGACCTTCAGTTCGGCTTGGGCAATAAAGTCGGCTCGGATGGTCCAATCGATGATGGAGAATGCATCAATTTCAGTAGGATCGGTTT
Organism: Corynebacterium freiburgense; assembly: GCF_030408815.1. Classification (NCBI taxonomy): domain Bacteria; kingdom Bacillati; phylum Actinomycetota; class Actinomycetes; order Mycobacteriales; family Corynebacteriaceae; genus Corynebacterium; species Corynebacterium freiburgense. The sequence goes on from NZ_CP047355.1 coordinate 1,089,611, forward strand.
TGCCTTGCTTGAGGAGATCATTGATGTCCTTGATACGCCCATAGCCCTCGTTGAAGAATTTGTGGCGCAGGTTCCAGTCACTTGCATCGGCGTCTGAGGAAAAGGCCTTTTTGCGAGCGTATTCGGTAGCGGTACCCAAAATCGTTGTGGCTTTATCGGTAGTGTCTGGATTAAAGCCAACTTTGGAAATATCGATTTTGCGGGCTTCCTCGTTGCCTTCAGCCTTGAGTATGGCAAGCGCTACGCGACCCTTTGCGGCGTAGCAAGCCGCTTCTGAATAATCAGCAGCGTTGCGCATGTCTCGTGTTGCATTGACATAATCATCGTATTTTTGAATAGAAGAAGCGGTGTGGTAAAGATGTCGAGCCTTAGAAACCCGCAGATATGTGTTGATTTCATTGGCGTATTTATCGGCATCCGGAGCCTTCTGAATGTTGTAGATATCCGGAACCGTATCATCGTTCTGAGCACGAGCTTGCGCTAGGGAAACATGGCTTACTGCCGGCAAAAATTCCGGGGAAACTGCGACCAGGCCACTGAGGGCCATTGAAGTAGCAAGTGCAGCGGCGGGAATTCTATAGGTCTTTTTCACGAGGAGTGCTCCAAGGCTAGGGGAGAAATGTATGAAAACGCTCACTTAGTGAACGCTAACCTAACGGCAAGGTACACGCTTATGTGAATTTAAGTTAACTTTGATTTTTGCTTAGGTATTTATCTAAGAAATGACCAGCATCGTTAGTCGCTTATCATACTATTCTCGCCCCCGAAAGGGTGCCCCCTGGGGCTGGTTTCATTATCGAACAAACCTACAAATTTCATGCAAGTTATGTTAGTCAAGTGTGTTTGAGTTACATTTGAGAAAATTGAATCCAGTGTGATTTAAGTTAATTATTGAGTAATTATTCACGGACGTGTGACTGCATACGATTCTTGCGATGCTCATTGGAATTGTCTTGAATACTGAGTTCTGGGGACTCCGTGTTGTCGAAAAACTGGGATAGATCAATGTCGGGAGCGGGTCTGGGTGCATGGGGGTTGTCGCCCTCTGGAAATGGGAATGTTTTTGCCTCAAGGGTTCCTTCGAGCGCGCTGTCCAGCACGGCTGCTTGTGGCAAGTTAAGGTGGTTTATGTTCTCTAGCTCTGTGCGAAGTGTTTGGCTAAAGCCATGTGAACGATAGAATTCTTCACCTTTAGCCGCGGCGCGCCGAGCATTGAAGGGGGTTTTCGGATCGGTGCCGTCGTCTTTGGTGCCTACCACCCAGTAGTGGGGAACATGCATTCGCTGCTCGTCATAAAGGTCTCGCAATTGAGTTTCTTGAGGGGCCCCACCGCCGCCCACCATTATGGTGCCACCAGTAACTAAATCAGTTCGATGATTAAGAATTCCATAAGAAATAAATTCGGCACCTCCTGAATATCCCATCCACCAAATATTGGTCCGATCAATATTCTTTATGGATTCAATCTTTTCGGTGATTAGTGAAAGTACCCATTTTCGTTTCGTGGGGATATCTTTCCACCAGGTGAGTTCTTTATCGCTGTTGGAAGTCATGGGGGCTTCAGGTTGAAGCATGATCATGTTGTAGGAGGCTGCAACAGAAGCTAGGCAATTCGGCAAATTGTTTGGGTACGAGTATTCAAAGCCTCCATCTCCATGAAGGCGAATAAGGATGCCCACAGGCTTGGAGTAGTCGATATTACGTGCAAAAAGGTGGTATCGCCCCTTCACGCCCTCGGCCTCAAAATGTTGATTGAGTTGTACGTCGTCAGGTTTTGTAGCTATCGCGGGGTGGTCCTCCGAAGCTAAATTGCCGGGTCGGGCGCGGGGGTCGTCGCTATCCAAACCCCATTGAGTGCAAGGAGCTGCAGCATTGAAGTTGGCACCATCATTTTTTTCCGAGAATAAATATGCGCCAGCAAGTAGGAAGAGTATAAGAAGAAGTACTAACCCGAGTGCTCGATATACTGCCAATCGAGTGTTTTCCACACCTTCCCCCATTCCTTATTGCCAGGGCTGTATTTTAGCTATACTATAGCAGTGCAATTAGCCAAAATCTACGTTAAATCTATTTACTCTACAGGTATATTAATATTTTTTAATTTTTGATCGTGCTTGAAGAAAATGAGGTTGTCTTGATGTCATCAGGCGGGTTTTCCTATGCCGCGATCCCTGATCATAGCCAATTGGCTATTTTTGGTGTGGAGGCCGAACCGGAGCCGCGCACACTTGTAGATATTGCATGTACAACTTTTTCCAATCATCCAAATATCGTTGGTATTGAATCTGATACTGAAGCTTTGACGTATCAGGAAGTTGAGCTACGAATCTCCCATGAGGTCGAACGCTTGCACGAGTTAGGCATTGGGCGCGGAGATCGGATAGGTATTAGGGTCCCTTCGGGGAGTACAGACCTATATATTGCGATCCTATCGACGATTTTTGCGGGAGCCGCATATGTTCCCGTTGATTGGGATGATCCGGATTCTCGTGCCAAAACAGTTTGGGAGGAAGCCCAGGTTGCTGCGGTCTATGGGGAGGGGTTATCAATAACGCCCATGGCGCCACCGCGCGAATGGGGCGTCGATAAGTTTAATGCGCCAACCCTTGAAGATGATGCGTGGATTATTTTTACCTCAGGCTCAACAGGTAAACCGAAAGGCGTTGCGATTACACATCGTGCTGCCGCAGCCCTTGTCGATGCGGAACAGCGGATGTATTTGTTGGAAGATCCGTTAGGTCCTAGCGATCGCGTTATGGCCGGACTTTCCGTCGCTTTCGATGCTTCGTGCGAGGAAATGTGGTTGGCTTGGCGGACTGGTGCCACACTGGTTGCGGCGCACCGCGATACCGTCCGATCTGGTGATGTTCTGGGGCGTTGGTTGGTGCAAAAGGAGATTACAGCGATTTCCACTGTTCCTACTCTTGCCGCATTTTGGGCAGTGGAAGACCTTACGAAAATCCGTTTGCTCATTTTTGGGGGTGAAGCACTTCCTCAGGATCTTATTGACCGCTTATATGCTCCTGGTCGGGAAATTTGGAATACATACGGGCCCACAGAAGCTACTGTCATTGCCTCCGGTCATCTTGTAACTCCTGAACCGCCAGTTCGAATTGGACGTCCGGTTCCAGGGTGGCAATTAGTTGTGGTGAATGAACAAGAAGAAGTGGTTGAGTGGGGCGAAACTGGGCAGCTCATTATTGGCGGAGTTGGTCTGGGCCGGTACTTGGATCCGGAAAAAGATGCACAGGTTTATGCGCCCCTTCCCGCAATGAATTGGTCACGAGCTTATCGAACGGGTGATCTTGTGAAGGCCGAACGCGAAGGTTTGGTATTTGCGGGTCGCGCGGATGATCAGATTAAGTTTGCTGGACGACGCCTCGAGCTCGGGGAAATCGATGACAAGCTCACCGCTTGCACAAATGTGCGCATAGGGGCCGCGCAAAAGCATTCCACTGCTGCTGGATCTGATGTGTTGGTTGGGTATCTTGTTGCGGAAGAAAATACAACGATTGATCTTGCCCAATGTCGCACTGAACTTGCGGCCACGATGCCTGGGGGTATCGTCCCGGTGTTGTGTGTTTTGGAAGAGATGCCAACTAAGACTTCTGGAAAAGTTGACCGAAAAGCACTGCCTTGGCCATTGCCAGATGCCGGTGAAGATGAAGACTCGGATATTCCAGAAAATCTGCGCTATTTGGCGCAGGCTTGGAAAGATCAACTTGGGCCGATTCCACTCAATAATTCATCTAATTTTTTCGACCTTGGTGGGTCTTCTGTAGCCGTTGCTAAACTCGCTGCTGAATTGCGTAAAACGTATCCTACTGCCGATATCGGGGAGCTTTATAAAAACCCAACTTTGGAATCAATGGGGTCTTATTTAGCTTCTCTTGGTGGGACAACGGAGCAGCGAGCAATGCCGGAACCATTGCCAAAATTTGGGAAACTATTCCAAGCTCTTTGGATTTTTGCAATTAACGTATATACGGGAATTCGATATTCAATAAGTGCTTTATTGGTTGTTTGGATTTTATCGGTTGCTGGCAATGCGGCTTGGGTTACTAGGCCGCCATTTATTCCATTGTTTATTGCGTGGCTTGTGTTCTATACGCCTTTTGGGAAAATGATGATTTCCGCCATGGTTGTACGAGCGCTCAACTACAACCTTAAGCCAGGAGTATACAAACGCGGCGGCAAAGAACATTTACGTATTTGGGCTGCTGAGCGTTTTGTAAACTATCAGCATCATGATGCGATGAATGGAACTCCATATGCGCCAATGTTGTACCGACTATTTGGAAATAAAATTGGTATTGGTTCAGCGATTAATTCCGGACTATCAGTCACTGGTTTAACGGTCATTGGTAACAATGTTTCCATTGAAAATGAAGTTGAAATGACCGGATACTGGATTGAAGGTAGCAATGTTTATGTAGGTGCAATTAATGTTGGCAATAATGCGCGCATCGGAATGCGTTCTACAGTTTCGCCGAATGCGGTCATTGGTGCTGGCGCCGAAATCCTCCCTGGGACACATGTAAAAGGTGTGGCTAAATCTGGCAAAATGTACGACGGCGCGCCAATGCGGGAAATTGGTTCCGCCAATCAGAATTGGCCATTAGAAAATCCGCAAGAGCAACAACATCTCGGAATTATGTATAAGTATGAGGCTTTGGCCCTGTATTCAGTGGGCATGTTTTTAGTGAACTTTATGCCGCTTATTGCATTTATTCCGGGGGCAGCTTGGTTTTCTACACAATCAGGTATTTTGAAAATGCAGTCTTACCAGGACGTGTTTTGGGAGTTAGCTGTGTGGACAATCCCGCTTGTCCTTATGCAGCAAATCGTGTGGCTGTGTTTTATAGCTGGCTTGGTTCGCCTTCTATCTGTGGTTATTCAACCTGGGTTCTATCCACAGAAATCGTTTACAGCTTGGGCACTTTGGCTTACCACGAGTTTAATGGCTCAATCGCTTGAGTCCTTCTATTTTATTTATGCTTCCTGGCTTACACCGGCGTGGATGCGTATGTGTGGGGCCACGGTAGGCAAAAACGTGGAAATTTCAACAGTCGTTGTTATTCCACACTTAACACGGATTGAAGATGGGTCTTTTTTGGCGGATGACGCCATGGCTTCTCCGCCGCGTTTTGGTAATGGATGGGTACATATTGGTTCTTCAACGGTGGGCAAACAAAGTTTTGTGGGAAATTCCGCCATTGTGGGGATTGATCGAGACATGCCAAATGGTTCCCTGCTAGCGGTATTATCTACCGCCCCGTACCACCCTTCTTCCGGATCTTCATGGTTGGGCCGTACTGCAAGCTCAATACCGAGGCAAAAGCTGGGTGCGGATTCTGAGCGAACATTCCGCCCGCCAATACGCTTGCGCATGGCACGCGCGTTTGTAGAATCTTTGCGGGTTCTGCCACTGTTTATTTCTTTCTGGATTGACCTTGCAATTATTTTTTGTATGACCGGAATTTATATGGAGATGGGCAGGGGGCTGCGCGGCCTACTGTTCGCTATTGCTGCTTCTGGCCCTATTGTGCTTCTCGCATATTCTGTGTCTGCGTATATCCCAGTGATTGTTAAGTGGCTTATTGTAGGTAAATTCCGCCCTGGCAATAAAGAATTGCATTCATCATTTGTATGGCGGAACGAACTTTCCGATAATTTCAATGAATATTTGGCTGTTCCAACAATGGTCTTTTTAAGTTTGGGTACGCCATTTTTCAATCTTTGGGCCCGGTGTATGGGCGCGAAAATAGGAAAAGATGTCTGGTGTGACACTTGGTGGCTTCCAGAGTTTGATCTTATTGAGCTTAAAAAGAATTCCACCGTTAATAGTGGTGCGGTGATTCAAACACACCTTTTCCACGACCGGGTAATGTCACTGGAACCGGTAGTGGTAGGTGAGGGCGCAACACTTGGACCTTCGAGTTTCGTGCTTCCAGGTTCAGTGATTGGTGATCGTTCCACTATTGGTCCAGCATCCTTGATTTTGCGGCAGGACCAAATTCCGCCCGATAGTATTTGGGAAGGGAATCCTGTCCGCCCAGCTCAATCAGTTGCACCTTTAAAGGTAGAGGCTCCAGTGTCTAGTTCACACGGTCAGGAGGCATCATTGTGTTAACACCTGAGAATATTCCACTGGTTCCAGAAGGCGATATTCCTATTGGTGCTCGGCCACAACCAGGGCCGCGGGAGCCACGGGAAATCTGGAATGGTGGTGAACCAGTAGAGCAGCCAAATGCGCCAGCAACTCGTCGTCGTATTCGCGGTATTGATGCCGCCCGTGGGTTTGCCGTATTTGGCATGATGGGCGTGCATACACTTCCTGCCTGGGATAGCAATACTCAATCGGTGACCTTGGCGTATGAATTATTAGCGGGTCATGCGGCAGCGCTCTTTGCCACGCTTGCTGGATTATCCTTGGCAATTATTAGTGGTTTTCAGAATGTGCATACCGGACGGAGATTGCGCCAAGATCGTTGGAATGTATTTTTTCGCGCATTAATTGTAATTGTCCTAGGTACAAGTCTGAATTTTTTCCCACTGACGGTGTTTAATATTTTGCCGTATTATGGGTTTTTCTTTTTATTTGCAATTCCATTTTTAGGATTCCGTGCTCGGACGCTGTTTATCTGGGCGGCCGGTATGGCTATTGCTGGTCCATTATTGCGCTACATCGTTATGGGGATGGAGCAGTATGCTGAGCGCCCAGAGTCGGTGCTGGAAATGCAAAGTGCCACCAATTATATTGACATGCTCATTGATCCATTCACCTTTGCAATGACAATGATCTTTACTGGTGTGTATCCGGCGATTACTTGGATTGCGTTTATCTTATTGGGCATGGCCATTGGGCGGCTGGATCTAATGAAAATAGAAATCCAGATTAAAGTCGCTATTTTTAGCGGGATTACTGCAGCAATGACTGCATTAACCTCGGATATGCTGCTCAAAACATTTCGTGGTTTCGATCGCATTGTTGCGGCCACACCGGGAATGACACCGGATTATGTTATGGATTCGCTGGTTTTAGGTGGTGAAGTTCCCTCCACAACGCTGTGGTGGCAAGTGGCAGATGGCCCACACCTAAACACCATTGCATCAATCGTGTTTTCTGGCTCACTTGCAGCATTTGCATTGGCATTTTTTCTGCTTGCAGAACGCGCAGTGAAATTACTGCTTGTGCCCTTTGAACGGGCCGGATCAATGACACTGACTATCTACACACTGCATTTGCTGTTTTTAACATTGGTGGATGTTTCCAAGTATCCAATCTCTTGGTGCATTGTGCAGATTGTTTTTGCTATGGCGCTTGGAGTGTTCTGGCGTGAGGCGGTCGGCCAAGGACCGCTCGAAAAAATGCAATCCTATGCGGCGAAGTCGCTGGCAAAATCGATGGTGCCAATTCGCCGAACTGAAGCTGACCCTGGCGAAAGTGCCGGGGAATGGAGGTTGTACCAGCGTCCACGCCGTAGGCGGCGCCGCGGTTCTGAGCAGCCGCAGAAGCCTGAACGCTGGGCTGTTTTACTTAGTCCCGAGCAAAATTCACAAAATGCTGCTGGGCCTAAACCATCATTAAAACGGCAACAATAACCCAAAGCGCCGCGAAAATACCGCTGAACATTGCGAGCTGGCTTTTTGCTTTACCCCAGTCCGCAATTTCAACTGGTTGGTCAGGCATGTCTTCTTTATCGAGTAGCCCGAGAGCTGCCATCATTTTCTTTTGCTTGGGTAGGATCAGGAAGAACAACAGGGCCCACGCAATAATAGTGATGGTGATTGAGGCATGCATACGGCCTTCTTTAAGGTATGCCATATTCGAAAACAGCACACCAAACCCAAGTAAGGGGACAAGAAGTGAAAGCAAACCGTAAGTATTGCTGATCTTGTGCAATACGGTGGCCGAGCCGCGCGCGGCGTCGTTACCGTTATGTGCTTCGAGTGCACGTACTTGGAATGTGGAGGTCGCTACTGTTACGGGGCCGAGGAACAGGATTGCTGCAAGTACATGCAGAATAAACATGATTTGGTCCACTTGAGGCTGGTACCTTTCAAAATCGGTGAGGTTCAACGGGCCACTTTAGTGGTAGGGGAATAGATTCGCGAAAAATGCATGCGTTTTTCATGGTGGCGACATCATGGGGCGTTAGGGCGAGCTGCCAGGTGACGGTGACTTCTGCCACTCGCCGTGCATACCAACAGTGGGCATTTTGCTTCGGTGGCATCCATTCAGAAGGCAGCGAATCAGATTTATCTTGATTGGTCTTTTTGCTAGCAACAATAAGATTACGGGGATCGTTTGCAAAGTTTTTTCGCTGGTTAAGGCTCCAATTATGCGCGCCCATATCCCACGCTGCTCGTAATGGAAAAACATGGTCAAGTTCGATATCGGCGCCGGTGGTCACTCCAATGGTTATGCCAGAATAAGGGTCAATGCCGGTGCCTTGCCGTATTGGGCACTGATGCTTATCGACGCCCCCGAGTGCCTGCTGGAGGGCAATATCACGGGTAGTGCAACCCCGGCCTTTAGATTCCCATCCTGGGCCGAATGCTTCACGCTGATAGCCGAGCACGCTCGCACGCTGTGGCACAGTGTGTATTTGTTGGAGTAATACCCGGAGCGGAATAGTGGGGCCAGGGTCGCGGCTTAATGAACTGCACGCAACAACAACGGTGAAAACTATAAGTATTCGACCAAAAGGAAGGTGCCTCATACACATATGACGTGACGAGGCACTTGTATGGTTCCTATGCAGAAGAGATATTAAAAATCTTTACCTTGCGAGTTCTGCAGCTTTATCGAATTCTTCGGTGATTTGCTGAGTGGGTGGTTTAGTTGCCAAGGAAACCGCAACCATTGCAATTGTTGCACACACAAACCCTGGGACGATTTCATACATAATGTCGCCAAGTGCGGATTGTCCCCAGAAGAAGGATACAAGCGCACCAGTAACCATTCCTGCGATGGCACCATTGGTATTAAGGCGTCGCCAGTAGAGGGAGGCAATTACTAGTGGTCCGAATGCGGAGCCAAAGCCGGCCCATGCAAATGCAACTAAACCTAGGATCGAATCATTGGGGTTGAGTGCGAGCATGGCTGCAACAATCGCTACCATGACTACGGCGGTGCGGGAAAGGTTAATTAATATCTGGCTGCTCGGCTTTTTCTTTACTACAATGGTGTAGAGGTCCTCCACGAGCGCGGAGGAAACTACCAGAAGCTGTGAAGAAATCGTGGACATGATTGCTGCAAGCACAGCGGTCAATACCAGGCCCGCAATCAGTGGGTGGAATAGGATGCGGCCCATATCAAGGAAGATTGTTTCAAAGGATTTTTGGTCGGTAACCGAATATTCCGCATTTTGCCCAAAAAACGCGGTTCCAACAAGCGCTACAGCGGCGGCTCCAGCGATACAGAAGAACATCCAGCCAACGCCAATAATGCTTCCTCGGCGTGCTTCTTGTGGGCTGCGCAATGCCATAAAACGCACAATAATGTGTGGTTGGCCAAAGTAACCAAGTCCCCATGCCATATTCGAAATAATGACCATTAAGGAAACGCCCGAAATCATTGAGAAATAGTTTGGGTTGCCTTCGGGATGGGGCCCATAGGGATTTGACGAAGCCCATGTCCAAATCGACGATGGATCATCGAGTGAGATCCATGCCATTAGGGGAACAATAAGCAGTGAAAGGAACATAATCATGCCCTGTACTGCGTCGGTGTATGACACCGCAAGGAATCCTCCGATAAAGGTGTAGGCAACCGTCACTGCTGCCACAATGAGCATGCCGTCGATATATGAACCATTAAATGTGGATTCGAAATATTTACCGCCGGAAACCATGCCAGAGGAAACATAGAAAGTAAAGAACACCAAGATCACTACTGACGAAATAATGCGTAGTGCGCGGGAGCGATCGTGGAGACGGTTTTCCATAAAGGAGGGAAGCGTAAGGGAATTTTCGGCGATTTCGGTGTAAGAACGCAGCCTTGGCGCCACCCACTTCCAGTTTGCCCAACAACCAATAAGCAATCCGACTGCAATCCATAGTTCGGAAAACCCGGTTACAAAAAGTGCGCCCGGCAAGCCCATAAGAAGCCATCCGGACATATCGGATGCGCCCGCAGAAAGTGCTGCTACAAAGGGGTTAAGATCACGGCCAGCGAGCATGTAATCGTCGTATTCGTCTGTTTGACGGTAACTCCAGTAGCCGATTGCTAACATCACCAACATGTAGATGACAATGGCTACGATGAACCAGGTATGCTGCGTCAACCGGTCCTCCTTGTATAAGGGAATGAGTGTGTATGTGAATGAAGTATCCTTAGCCGCCTAAATGTATCTTGCCTCACATAGGTTTGGCTAGAGAATCAGACAATCTTTAAGTAACGGGGGTGTTATGGGTGGGCTGGTACAAAAGAAGACATGGTTACGCATTTAGTCCATGGTTTATGGCGGCGAGATAGCGGCCTGCACCTTTGGATTGAGCAGGTTGAAGGGCACAAAATTGTGTCTGCTGCAGAGGTTCCGGAAGGTACATTTCCGCCGCTTATCGATGCTTTTTTGCGGAATAAGCCTTTTAGAAATCTTGTGCGTGCGAAATTGCAGACGCCAAAGGGGAAACTCATCGAGTTAACCATGCCCACTGCGGTTTTTACACCCGAGCAAGCAGTGCAGGTCCTGGGCCAATTATCAGTACTTACAGAAGTTTCGCCCGCAGTAACCAAACAACAACGCGAAACAATTTCTGCGGATCTTCTGTGGCTAATCCGCCTTTATGGGGGATTGGAACGGTATGTACGCGCCGGGAGAGTCATGCTGCGCGTGCGTTGGAATGAAGGCCAATGGTGGCCGCAATGGCAACTTGCAGAAGGTCGCGGGGAATACTCTTGGTTAGCAGCAATGGTCAATGCACTCCCCGGTGTACTCAGTATTAATTGTGGTACATCTATTGCGTATGACATGGCCGAAGAGCTTCCGCATTGGATTGCAAATGCACTGTTGCAGGAGCTTGTCGACGCCCCATTATATGGCGCTCGGCACGAATTTTCGCGCGCCCTTTTAAGTAGCCAACCGCTGCGAAAAGGTAGTGCAAAATTCGTGCATGCGATTAACCATTGGAAAGACTCAATAACTCAGCAACATACCGAATTGGTAGTGATTGTTGAATCCCCCGAACAACACGAGCTTAAAGAACTTGATATTTGGACTATTAGGGTTCGTGCTCGAATCGGTGCTGGTAGTCCTTTACCTATTCATCATTTAGCATTCGATCCTGAGGTTTTTCGTCAACTCCGTCAGCAGCATGAACAACTCGTTGAAATTTCGAACCTGCTACGGATAGAGCGACCACAATTGGAAGGACTTGAAACTCAACGCGAACATGCACTAACCCTTATCGGCGCTGCCCAAAACGATGATGACGGCGATTGGGATGTGCATCTAAGCACCGATGAACTACTGGTCTTTTTAAGCAACGATGTCCCACGATTACGAGCTCAAGGATTTCTGGTAATGCTGCCGAAATCATGGGCAAACTACTCTTTAGATGCTGGTATTCATATTGAGCCTTCCAACGATCCTGTTCTAGGATCTACCAAGGTAAAAGTGGGTTTTGAGCAGGTCGTAAACTTTAATTGGCGCATGAGTATTGGGGGCGTCGAACTCTCAAATGCCGAAATGCAACAACTCATTGCTACAAAAAGTGGGTTGGTAAAACTCCGAGATGAATGGGTTATGGCCGACACCGATTCATTACGCAAAGTCACTCGGTATATGGAAGAGCTGGCCAAAACTTCGCGTGCGCGATTGGAAAAAGAAATTGAAAACTTGGCGCAAGAATTGGAACTTGCCCGAAAGCTAGAGCGCCCAAATGTTCCAGAGCTGGAACGAGAGCTCGACCAGAAGCGGAAGGCCCTTGAGGATCAATATGCCGCATTTGGTGAAATCACCCTAGCCGAACTCCGCGAAATTTCCATGACTCATGCGGAAACTATGCCGATGGACTTTACCGGAAGTACGTGGCATCTTGCTTTGGCTGGTGGTTTAGAAGATGAGCACGTTGTGCCAGCACCAGAGCGTATTGAAATCCCGGAGCATGTGCATGCAACGCTACGTCACTATCAACGCCGTGGTGTGGACTGGCTTGTTTGGATGAGCAACCAAAACCTTGGTGCAATTCTTGCCGACGATATGGGCTTAGGTAAAACGCTGCAAATACTCACCTTATTGCAGGTGGAAAAGGAATCTTCCGATCGTGGCCCCACTTTGGTCGTGTGCCCAACTTCCGTTGTAGGAAACTGGGTTCGTGAAGCCCAAAAATTTACCCCAGAACTACGGGTAGCTGTGCATTATGGAGCAGATAGAAAACAAGATAATGAATTCATCCAGCAAGTGAATAACGCTGATCTTATTGTTACCAGCTATGGAGTTTTAACCAGGGAGTTCTCCTTACTTGGCAAAGTTGATTGGGATCACGTCATTTTGGATGAAGCACAGCATATTAAAAATTCTTCAACAATGGCTGCACGCGCGGCCCGAAGCCTGCCAGCACGTCAGCGGATTGCATTGACCGGTACCCCAATTGAAAATCGCCTTTCGGAGTTGCGCTCCATACTGGATTTTTGTAATCCCGGAATTTTAGGTAATGCATCTTTTTTCCGAAATCACTTTGCCAAACCAATTGAGCGCGAAGAAGACGAAGATGCGGCGGCTAGACTCAGACAACTTACCGCACCGTTTATCCTCCGCAGATTGAAAACTGACCCGAGCATTATTGATGATCTTCCAGACAAAAATGAGCACATTCTGCGCGTACACCTCACCGAAGAGCAAGCAGCTCTATATAAAGCTCTAGTCGAAGATATCGAAGGGCAATTGGCTGCTCGTGAAGGGGCAATGCGCAAAGGCTTAATCCTGGCCACGATTACCAAAATCAAACAGATATGCAATCACCCCGCACATTATCTGGGAGATGATTCCAGCCTTGTTGACCGTGGGAGGCATCGATCTGGGAAAATTGCGGAGCTTATGCGAATTCTGGATGAAGCACTTGAACAACAAGAACGGGTGCTTGTGTTTACCCAATACCGTGCTTTCGGCCTGCTCTTGCAAAAACACTTAGAGCAGCGTCTTGGTGCGCAAGTGCCATTCCTTCACGGCCAGGTTTCTAAAAACCGCCGAGATCGTATGATTGAGGAATTCAATAGTAATCAAGGACCACCTGTTATGTTGCTTTCCTTGCGGGCAGGTGGCACTGGAGTCAATCTCACAGCGGCGAATGTGGTGGTGCACATGGACCGGTGGTGGAACCCTGCCGTGGAAAACCAAGCAACCGACCGAGCATTTCGGATCGGTCAGCGCAAAGATGTGCGCGTATACAAAATGATTTCAATTGGAACATTGGAGGAATCAATCCAGGATATTTTGGAAGGTAAGCTTCGGCTCGCCGGCCAAGTAATTGGCGAAGGCGAAGGCTGGATTACGGAACTAAGCCCTGCTGAACTGGCGCAACTCATGAGCTACCGCGGAAGGGAGGAAGTGCAGTGAATGGCAAACGCACAGTAGTAGACAATGTTATTTACGCTAACTTTGGTCGAGTAACCAAAGTGGAAAAGCCAAAAGCATCCAGCACGGACATCTCGGACAAGCGGTGCTTTGCCGCGCGCTTCCTTTTGGAAGCCTTGTCTGGGCAAGCAGATGCTGGGAGGGTTTCGCGGGGGCTTAAGTATGCGCGCTCCGGCAATGTTGTTGAGTTGAGCTTTCTCAAAGGCCGCATTGTCGGTAGTGTTGCTGGTTCACAAAACGAACCATTTGATGTTGCCATTATTCTGCCGCATCGAGGCGCCGACGATATTACAAAGTTTTTCCACCTTATTACCGAACTTCCACAAGCGATAAAACTGATTCGGCAAGGAAAACTGCCTGACGCATTAGTGCGGTCACTCCTGGCGGAGCAAGCAAATGAGATCGTTGCTTATTGTGATTGCCCGGACTATTCCACGGTGTGCAAGCACACCATTGCGGTGGCGCAGGTTGCGGCGGACTATATTGAACAAAGCCCAGAAAGAATCTTTGCTCTACGAGGCATGGATCTTCAAGATATCGAGCGTGCCATTGGCCAAGTGGCTGAGGTTTCCGCAAAGAAAAGCACTATAGATAGTTCGATGTTCTGGAGTGGTAAGCCATTGCCTGAGCTTCCAGATCCTGAGGTAATTCCTGCGATTGATGATTCAGATTTAGATGCTCTGCGGAAAGCTTTTCGGCATATTTCCTACACCACTGTGGATGAATTGCGAGGTGTCGCCGATATTGAAGACATGTATGAGATCCTCACCCGGGAGTAATACATACCCCAAAATTAGGCTGTGGATGCAAAAGAAATGAATGGCTGTTTAGAGCACAGAGTAGTGATAGACGTATGAAAAAAGTTACGTTCTTGCATACTTCGGATTGGCAGTTAGGGATGACCCGTTGGTTTTTAGATGGGGAAGCTCAAGCTCGATTCGAGCAAGACCGGCTAGCGGCGATTTCCCGGCTTGGAGAAATTGCCGTCGAGTACAACTGCGAATTTATCGTAGTTGCTGGTGATGTGTTTGAGCATAATAGCCTTAGTCCGCGGACCTTTGGGCGTGCCCAAGAAGTATTGAAGAAACTACCTGTGGACGTGTATTTACTGCCGGGTAATCATGATCCGCTGACAGCCGATAGTATGTTGCGTAACGCAGCGGAATTACCCAATGTGCATCTTATTGAGACTCATGATCCATTCGTGGTGTTGCCAGGAGTCGAATTGGTGGGTGCCCCGCTCACCAGTAAGCATTCAGTGGTTGATCTAGTAGCTGCCTCGCTAGCTGGATTAGAGCCGCAAGCTGAGGGACATGTGCGGATCGGGGTTGGTCATGGTCAAGCGGAATCTCGTGGTGGTGATGCCAATATTGATCTTGCTGTGGTGGAATTAGCCCTGAGTGAACGGAAAATTGATTACCTTGCATTAGGCGATACGCATTCTAGTGAGCAGGTGGGTGATTCAGGTAAGGTGTGGTTTTCAGGTTCACCTGAAACAACAGATTTTTATGATCGGGCGAGCCTGGGTGGGGGTGAAAGTAACTCTGGGAATGCATTGGTGGTTACTGTTGATGAGGCAACCGTTGATGTGCGGGAAGTGCCAGTGGGTGCATGGACATTTGAGGCACTTATCTTTGATGTGAATTCGCGATCCGATATTGATTCTTTTTTAGCTGCTTTAGACGCGTATCCAGATAAATCTCGAACCGTAGTGAAGTACGCACTGCGAGGCACACTAGGAATTGAAGATCTACGGTATTTAGAGCGGAATTTAGAGCAGCGTGAGCCGGTATTTGCTGCCCTTTTTGAACGCAAACGGCTCATGTCGCTGATGGTGGAACCCACATCGGATGAATTGCTGAATCTGGAAGTAACTGGTTATGCCCGCAATGCTATGCATGAATTGCTTGAGCATAAAGAAGATGAACGTGCTGCGGATGCATTGCGGTTATTGTTCCGTTTTGCGCAGGAGGCTGCATCATGATTTTGCATAGCATTGAAATTGAGCATGTTCGTGGCATTGAGCATCTAAAGCTTGATGGTTTACCAGAGACCGGTGTTGTTGTTATTTCGGGCGATAATGAAGCTGGAAAATCAACGATTCTAGATGCACTACATACGGTGCTATATATTCGGCATGGCAGTAAATCACAATTTATTCGTAGTTTGCAGCCAGTGGGCCAAGATATTGGGCCGAGGATTCAGTTAGAGGCTACGGTTGGTCCATACCGCTTTCATATTGATAAGACTTATCTGCGCAAGAAATCGTCTCGCCTGCGCATTACGGCGCCACGACTTGAGCAATTTATGGGATTGGAAGCGGATCAAAAACTTGAAGAGATAATTTCCGAGCATTTAGATCACAATCTATTTGAAGCTTTATTTATGCGCCAAGGCAAAACACATATTGATGTGCAGGCTGTGGGTATTCCATCCTTGGTAAATGCTTTGGAGCAGGATCAAACGATAGATACGAGTGATGATTCTGCGCTTATGCGACGTATTGATGCGGAATATTCCCGTTACTTCACTATGAAAACCGGCATTCCTGCAGGTGAGTATAAAGCTGCCCGTGCACGGCTGGAGCAGGCACAGAAAGAATGTGCGCAGGCTGAACGTGAATACCGGGATTTGGAGCATTATATTGATCGCCACCGTGCTGCAAGCGAGCAACTTGAGCAGGTGCAGGGGCGTCGTCCATTGGCGGAAGCGGAGCTTGCGGAAGCCGAAACTCGTAATGCGGAGGCGGTAGCAGCACGCGAAAACACTGCGCGTTTGAAAGAATCTTTGGAAACCGCGCAAGCAAAGTTTACGCTCGCAGAAAAGGAGCTTTTATCTCGGCAACAACAATGTGAGCATATTCAGCGGCTTCAGGTTCAGGTGGCACAACTTGCGGCTAACTCTGAAGAATTACGTTTGGAGTCGGAACACGCTGCCGCGCAAAAAAACCAGCTTAAGGGCAGATTTGCGGCGGCTCAAAAAGACGCATCCCGGACCTCACAGGCTTTAGCAGAGGCACAAAAGGCTCTAGAGTTAAGCCAAAAATCGGTGGAGTTCCAACGCGATACGGCACTGGTTGCAAAGCTTGTCGAGGCTGAAAACGAGGTGCTCCAGCTTCAGAAAGCACTTCCGAATAGATTGCTTACACAAGCCGATATAGAAGCCGTGGAACGTGCACAATTTGCGGTGCAAAGCGCTGAAATTAAGCAAGCTGCGGTGGCAACAAAAATTTCGCTTTCGGCCACGCGGACTACCGAAATTCTTATCGACGGCCAGGAAATTGAGGTTGCTGCTTCGGCTCAAGATATTGAAGTGGTTGGGGAGTCTACCTTTGTTTTTGGTGATATTACGGCGGTTGTACGTGCTGGCAGTGACGGGGAAGTGGCCCAAGTTGAGGTAGCGGAAGCCCGCCGAAAACTTGAAGAAACCCTTCGGCGCCTTGATTGTAAGGACCTTGATGCAGCGCGGGCTGCCAAACGAGAAGGCGAAGCCCATCAAACAAAACTTTCGGAAGCAAAGCTCCGCTTAGAAGCATTATTACCGCAGGGGGAGTCTTTGCAGCATATCCAAGCCCGTCTTGCGAGCATGAGTGATCTTGATTTCTCCGAAGTGCCCGAAATGAGCCGTGCTCAAGAGGATGTGACTACCGCACGTAACGCTTATGAGGCAGCGGAAAAACAGGTTGCGCTTATTAGATCAGAATTAGATGCCTGGGTGGAATCAGACGCTTTTTCCAACTATGAAGTGCATAAAGCACGGCTAGCTGATGTGGAAAAAAGGTTGCTGCAAGCTCAGGACGAAGCTGAGCATCAAGAACTGCTGCAGCCTTTAGCTTCTTTGGAGGCACATGTGGATGAGCTGCGCCAACGACGTATTGCTGCCCATACTGCATATGAAGAGGCTCGGGCTATGGACAATGATGCTTCAATAGCTGCTGGAGTGCTTGATGGCGCACGAGCACAATTGCGGCAACTCGGGATTCTAGAACTCAATGCCGAAAAGGAACTCGCCGAGCTGCAGGGGAGAATTGCCCAAGTAGCTGGCATAGCAGAACGGGCCGAACAAGCTCAAGGAGCGGTTCAGCGAGCAGAAACCCAATTAGCAGCGGTTCAAAGGCGGGCAGAGGCTGTACAACTTTTGCGCACTACGCTATTAGAGCATCGTGAAATTGCACGGGAGAAATATGCAGAGCCTTTTGTTGCCGCATTAACGCATTTAGCAAAGCCAATTTTTGGAAATGATGTTGGTTTTACATTGACTCAAGAACTGCAGATTGAGCAACGTCAAGTAAAAAATACTCCGCTAAAAATTGATGCTTTATCAGTTGGAGCTCAGGAACAGCTTTCGATTTTAACACGTTTAGCTATTGCGCAACTTGTTTCGGAGGATGGTGTTCCGATCATTATTGATGATGCGCTTGGTAGTACTGATTCGAGCAGAATTGGTCGTATGTCCGCGCTTTTTACGGAAATTGGCAAGCAGCACCAGGTACTTATTCTCACATGTGATCAAAGCCGATATTTGCGCATCGTTGGCGCGAAAATGCTCCCAATTGAGGAGCTGAAACGCTAAGGATTTTTCGCTTTTTTGCTTGTTTGTTCAGTGGATTCTTCCTGCTCATCCTTTTTCTTAGGCGACTTTTCATTTGATAAAGTTTTTGTTTCTCTCTTGGCGAACTTTTCTCGCAGATCAGGGGCTTTTGTACCTGGGCTTTGTAGAATTGCAGAACCCTCGATTTCAATGGTGACATCTTCGCCAAGCATCAATCCACCGGATTCCATTGGGGTATTAAAAGTCATATTAAAGTCTGTCCGATTGATCTTGAGATATCCTTCAAAACCCATACGTGTAGCGCCCATTGGATCGTCGGCTACGCCGATAATATGGACATCTAGAGTAACTGGATGCGTTTCGCCTTTAATGGTCAGATCCCCAGTTACTGAGGCCCTATAATTATGGACCCAAGATACTTCGGTTGAAAAGAAAGTAATTGTGGGGTATTTGTCGGTCTCGAAGAAATCGTCATTGAGCAGGTGATAATCCCGGTCTGGATTACTGGTAGAAATACTGGGAGTTTCAATAATTGCTTCTATTTTGCAATCGTCTCCAAGAACGATATAGCTTTCATAGTCAAGAAATTCTCCACGCATTTTCGTTACCATTGCGTGACGCACCCAGAATCCAACTCGAGAATGAGTCGGATCCAGAAAATACGTGCCGTCGAATAAAGTCATTGCGTTCTCCTTTGGGCGGAATGTTGACCGCTCGATCAGTGACTAAATTGCAAGCTTAGTAATCGATTCTATGGATATCAATGAGTGCGATGTATAGCTTTCGCCAATATAAGAATTTCCAACATCAGTTCTTAGAAATGCTGGTAGTTGATATAAATTGAATACATAAAATTGCCCACAATTGAATATATGGCGCCAATTTCATTAGTGAAGCGAATACGTTTATTCTAGGTAAGTATGACAACCGCAAGATGGCTGAACGACCAAGAGCAGGAATTGTGGAGGCTACTCCTCGCTGCTGTCCGCTATGTCGATCGCGGCATGGATATGACTCTGCAAGATGGGCATGGGATTTCGGTGCCCGAATTTGCAGTTTTAGTGCACCTTTCTGAAAGTAATGAAAAAGAAACTCGATTACGGGACTTATGTGCTTCTTTAAATTGGGATCGTAGTCGCACTTCGCATCAAATTACGCGTATGGAGCGCCGTGGGCTTGTGGTTAAGCAGAAGTGCTCCGATGATGGGCGTGGGGTGATTGTGGAGCTTACAGCGGAAGGACGACGTCGCTTAGAATCGGCGGCTCCGGAACACGTTGAACGTGTCCGCGAACTGTTTTTCGACAAAATCACCGATGAGGAAATGCAAGCGTTGCGTCCCGTTCTCGAACGAATATTAGGGGAAAAACAAGGGTAAACCCTGATGCGCGCGATCCTTTGCAGGGGCGATACTAGGAGAGGAAAGCCCCTTAAAATCGCTAAAGGAGAGTGTCTCAAATGACGGTTACCCCATATATGCAGCGCCCATTGCAGCGTAGTGTTAGTGATCGCTATATTGCTGGTGTCTTGGGCGGGGTGGCAGAAACCTACGGCTGGAATTCAACGGCCGTCCGCCTATTGTTTGTTTTGTCGTTCCTGCTTCCAGGCCCGCAATTTGTGATTTATCTCGTAGCATGGCTTCTTATGCCCGAGCGCACAGTGTAGTTGTAAAACGAAAGCACCTGCCATTTTTGGTAGGTGCTTTTTCGTTGTGCCCCCGACACGATTCGAACGTGCGACCGCTGGTACCGGAAACCAGTGCTCTATCCCCTGAGCTACGGAGGCTGACCTGGAAAACTTTAGCATTCCTTCGGCCGTGATGCTAATCGACGCCCCGTCACCCCCGGGGCGTCGAAAAGCAGCAAGGTTAGTCGACGATAACCACGATCAATGTGCGAGGTCCGTGAACACCTTCGACACGGTTGAGCTCAATATCCGATGTCGCCGATGGGCCAGAAATCATAGTGATTGGAAGCGTACGGTTGAGACGTTCAACCATTTCCGGAACTCCATACACAATGGAATCCTTGCGAACAATACAGATATGGCAGTCCGGAACCAGTGTTAATGCGCGGCGACCATTCGTAGGGTTCGACTCCAGGCAGATCGTACCTGTTTGCGCACTGGTGACATGTGAATCCGTAACCACCACATCGACTGCGTCCAACAGACGTGGATCGGTTGTGCGATCATCAGGTGTGGCGGAGCCTGTAAACCCAGTAAATAACTCTGGATCAAGACCTTCCGCATAACGGACATCCTTGGCGCCACGTTCCTCTAGAAGCTCAACTATGGTCTCACCGAGCGTAGCTTCGGTGGCTTCCTTTACAATCGCCTTGTAATCGAGCAGACGGTCGATCAGGGTTTCCTTAAGCTCCGCATCGGTAAAGGCATACTCCACGTTGTACTTGCGGGTTACCTCATAACCGCCAGCAGGAGTTTTAGCCAGCCGATGGGCGTTACGAATACGCTCCAGGATCTCCTTTTTTGCATCCGCATTGCGGGCGTCCCGGGCAGCCTGATTGATAGTCATTACTTGTTCTCCTTCACACTTGCTCCAGGGATGCCTTCAGAACGAGCCTGCGCAAGCAATTCCTTGGCCTCATCAGAGTTAAACCACTGGCGGAACGACTTCTTTGGAGGCACAGAAGTGTCTCGAACATCTGTCCAGCCGGCGAGGAAACTTGGCAAGTGGGTGATCTTCTTTTTGCGACCGCCAAGGATACGGCCCAACGGGACCAACTTGGTGGCGAGATTCCACAATTTTGCATGGCCAAATGCCATACCAACCATGCCCATAAGCACACCTTCGATCTTTGGCTTGTGGCCTTCGATCTTTTGGTGGCGCAATTCCAACAATGCGGATGGGATATCGATCTTTACAGGACAAACCTCATAGCAGGCACCACACAATGAGGAAGCATAAGGCAGTGAGGCATTGGGATCATGAGCAGAATCAATACCAGTAAGCTGCGGTGTAAGAATAGCGCCAATTGGGCCTGGGTACGTAGAACCGTAGGCATGTCCACCTGCACGTTCGTAGACTGGGCAGACATTCAAGCACGCCGAGCAACGAATACATTTCAATGCTTCGCGGCCGATCTCATCAGCAAGTGCTGCCGTGCGGCCATTATCAACCAAAACCAAATGGAAATTCTTTGGCCCATCACCTTCAGTGACACCAGACCACAAGGAGGTGTAAGGGTTCATGCGCTCACCGGTAGAGGAACGCGGAAGGAGCTGCAAGAAGACTTCAAAATCCTTAAAGGTTGGAAGCATCTTTTCAATACCCATGACAGAGATCAGGGTCTCAGGCAAGGTAAGGCACATACGGCCATTGCCTTCAGATTCCACAATGGCGATTGTGCCGGTTTCCGCGACACCAAAGTTTGCCCCAGAAACTGCGACCTTGGCTTGCATAAACTGCTCGCGAAGGAAAATACGGGCAGATTCCGCAAGTTCTGCAGGTTCGGTGGAAAGAGATTCGTCTGTATGGGGCATCTCTTTAATGAAAATATCGCGAATTTCGGCGCGGTTGCGGTGAATTGCAGGAACCAAAATATGCGAAGGTTTATCATGGCCGAGCTGAACAATAAGTTCTGCTAGGTCTGTTTCCCGCGCGGAAATACCGGCAGCACGGAGTTGCTCATTTAAGCCAATTTCCATTGTGGCCATGGACTTAATCTTTACAACATTGGTCTCACCAGTGTCTTGGACGAGCTGGGTAACAATCTCGCCCGCTTCCTTAGCATCGCGTGCCCAGTGCACATGGCCGCCACGAGCAGTGACTGAAGCTTCGAGCTGCTCTAATAGCTCGGGCATCCGTGCCATAACATCGCGTTTAATGCCTGAACCGGCTTCGCGGAGGTCTTGCCAGTCATCAATTTCATTAATAACTGCGGCGCGCTTGCCACGAATGGTGTGGGTTGCTTTATGAAGATTGCGGCGCTGAGTGGCTTTGTAAAGATCTTCATGGGCGGCAGCCTGGAAGGAACGAGTGCCGCGGAGGTTGCCAACTTCTTTGGACGCGCGAGGTGGCATAGCGGGGGAGCCAAGTGAAATGGTCACAGCATTACCTCCTTGGTGTAGATAGCGGACTCAGGTGACCAGGGGTGTGCCTTTGTAGAGGCCAGGATTTCTGCCATGTGGATTGCTCGAACACCGGCATGCTGGCGGGAGAGCGAGCCACCAATATTCATAAGACAAGAAGCATCGCCAGCGGTGACATATTCAGCTTGCGTATCGCGAATATTGCGTACTTTATCGTGAACCATAGCGGCGGAAGTTTCGGCGTTCTTTACGGAAAATGTGCCACCAAACCCACAGCATTCATCTGCATGTGGTAGCTCTACGAGGTCAATTCCCTCTACATTGCGTAGCAGGCGTAATGGGCGGTCGCCGACCTTAAGGAAGCGAAGGGAGTGGCAAGTGGAGTGATAAGTGACGCGGTGCGGGAAAAACGCGCCAACATTTTCTACGCCAGCAATATCGATCAAGAACTCGGAGAGATCGTAGGTTTTTGCGGCGGCAGTGCGAGCGCCGTCGACAAGCGCGGCGTTGCCATAGCGGGAGGCAACATGCTCGTGCTGTTCACGCACAGCCCCTGCGCAGGAGCCGGAAGGGGCAACCACACAATCAATAGAAGGATCGGCAAAAGCATCTACATAATTGCGGATTTGGGGAATAGCCTGCCGCTGGTAGCCGGTATTAACATGCATTTGGCCACAGCAAGTTTGTTCGGGCGGAAACACAACTTCATGGCCGAGTCGGGAGAGAATAATAGCGGTGGCCTTGACCACATCCGGGAACATTGCGTCACCGATGCAAGTGGAAAACAGCGCTACACGCACGGTTGCTCCTCACGGTTGTTGGGGCATTATGGGTGAAAAGCATGGGTTAGGTCATACCAATCTCATGCTCGATAGTGCCGATATTACCGCTATAGGTGCCCTTACAAAGTCGGATAAGGTGGCCCTAACCTGCGGTTATTCCGCAACAAAAGCGTTTCGTAAATTGTTATCACCAGTGCTTCGCTTGTGTTGATGCTGGTAAGTGACATGTACGCCGAAGTAAAAGAATTGTATTGACTAAAATCTGCTACACAAACATGGATTGACATATATCTAAATGTGATGAGAATCACATAATTGGTGAATGGTGGAAGATTACGGCGTTGGCATTTATGTAACGAATAATGGGCAAAACCAACCGAGTCTTAGGGAAATCGGCCAAATTCAACCTTTACGCAAAAAGGGGTTGTATTGCCATGGTGCTGTATTGATACGGAGGAATACTCGTTTCCCGTGTTTTGCGTTGCGTCCGCTAGAATCTGCACCCGTGACTCCTGCAGATTTAGCTTTATGTATTCGTTCCGCCGCAGCTCGGGTATTTCAAGATCGAAAACTCGACGCCTCACTCTTGCCCGAACAGGTTGTAGTGGAGCGACCACGTAATCCAGAGCATGGCGATTACGCTACAAATCTGGCATTGCAAGTGGCAAAAAAAGCTGGAGTAAATCCGCGTGAACTTGCCACTTGGCTTGTTGACGCCCTGCAAGAAGAACCAGCAATTGATAGTGCTGAAATTGCAGGTCCAGGTTTTATTAACCTCCGGTTAGCTGCTGCTGCACAAGGCGAAATCGTGGCAAAAATACTTGCACAAGGAGCCGAATATGGTGGTTCAGATGCTTTTGCAAACCTAGTAGTAAATCTTGAATTTGTCTCCGCAAATCCGACTGGGCCAATCCACCTTGGTGGTACCCGTTGGGCTGCTGTTGGCGATTCCCTAGGTCGCATTCTCGCCGCCACCGGCGCGAAAGTTACACGCGAATACTATTTTAATGACCACGGGGCACAAATCGATCGCTTCTCGCATTCGCTAGTTGCGGCAGCGCTCGGGCAGGAAACCCCAGAAGACGGTTATGGCGGAGCTTATATCCAGGATATTGCGCAAGCAGTGGTAGCAAAACATCCAGAGGTATTGCAGCAAGATCCGCAAACTATGCAGGAAACCTTCCGTAAGCACGGCGTCGAAATGATGTTTGCGCAGATCAAGCAATCACTCCATGAATTCCACACTGACTTCGATGTATTTTTCCATGAGAACAGCTTGTTTGAATCCGGAGCCGTTGAACGTGCAATCGAAGAGCTCAAGGCAAGTGGAAATCTATATTTTGCCGATGGTGCTTGGTGGCTAAAGTCAACAGAATTTGGTGATGATAAAGACCGCGTAGTTATTAAATCTGATGGGAATGCCGCGTATATCGCAGGAGATATCGCATATATCGAAGATAAGATCCAGCGCGGCCATAACCTTTGTATCTATATGTTGGGTGCTGACCACCACGGGTATATAGCGCGTTTGAAAGCTGCGGCAAGCGCGCTAGGGCACAACCCGGACCAGGTAGAAGTAATGATTGGTCAAATGGTCAATCTGCTTTCCAATGGCGAAATAAAGAAAATGTCTAAGCGAGCTGGCACCGTTATTACACTCGAAGACCTCGTTGAAGCACTTGGCGTCGATGCAGCTCGGTATGCGTTGATTCGTTCTTCGGTTGATTCCTCCCTTGATATCGATCTTGATCTTTGGGCCAAGCAATCTAATGACAACCCGGTGTACTACGTCCAATACGGGCATGCACGTATTTGTTCAATTGGTCGGAAAGCAATCGAACGTGGGGTAACCACGGAAGGAGCAGATCTTTCCTTGCTTACACATGAACGCGAAGGCGACCTTATTCGAACACTTGGTGAATTTCCTGCTGTAGTGAAAGCAGCAGCCGAACTCCGTGAACCACACCGGATCGCCCGCTATGCCGAAGAACTCGCCGGAACCTTCCACCGTTTCTATGACAATTGCGTTATCTTGCCGAAACGCGATGAGGAAGTTACTCCACTTCATGCGGCTCGCCTCTCCTTGGCTGAGGCGACTCGGCAAACACTGGCCAATGCACTAGGGCTTGTGGGAGTTTCCGCGCCAGAACGAATGTAATCCGGTATTTTTCCGCGCCACACTGCTGGAATGTGTTTTCGCGAGCAGATTTGTACAATGAACTCCGATTCCGCAATGCCGACCATCACTACAGGGAATATATGAGCGACTTTAATAATCTTCCCGCGCATGTTTGGCCACGAAATGCCTGCCGCCAAGAAGATGGCGTGGTGACCGTGGCTGGTGTGCCATTGCCAGAAATCGCAGAAGAATACGGAACCCCTGTATTTGTGCTGGACGAAGACGATTTTCGTTCTCGATGCCGAGATATGGCGCTCGCATTTGGTGGCGGCGAAAACGTGCATTATGCATCCAAAGCATTTCTCACCAAAGCAGTGGCACGCTGGGTAGATGAAGAAGGCTTATGCCTCGATGTTGCTTCCTTAGGGGAATTGCAAGTGGCTTTAGCCGCCGGATTTCCAGCCACCCGGATTACTGCACATGGAAATAACAAAGGTGTGGACTTTTTACGCACCTGCGTGCGTAACGGGGTCGGTCATGTGGTTATAGATTCTTCCCAGGAACTCGAACTTTTAGACCTGGTTGCTGCCCAAGAGGGATATATTCAAGACGTTCTTATTCGAGTAAAACCAGGCATTGAAGCACACACCCACGAATTCATAGCCACCGCACATGAAGACCAAAAGTTTGGTTTTTCCCTGGCATCTGGTTCCGCCTTTGCTGCAGCTATCGCCGCAGTTCGAGCAGAAAACCTGCGGCTTGTGGGTCTACATTGCCATGTTGGTTCACAAGTATTTGACGCGGAAGGATTTTCTCTAGCGGCCGAACGAGTACTTGGTTTATGGGCCCGTCTGCATAAGGAACTTCCTGCAGAGGCCGCCGCCGAACTCGGCATCCTTGATTTAGGCGGCGGGTACGGTGTTCCGTATACAGAGGATCAGTCCCCGCTCGATATTGCCGGTATTGCGACAGCGCTGCAGGAAAAGGTTGCGTCCAAGGCGCGCGATCTAGGCCTTGTAGCGCCGAGAGTCTTAGTAGAGCCCGGTCGCGCGCTAGTTGCCCCATCAATGGTGACGGTGTACGAAGTGGGAACCGTCAAAGACGTGCACATTACCGATGACTCCACTCGGCGCTATATCGCCGTAGACGGAGGAATGAGTGACAATATCCGAACGGCGCTCTACCAGGCGGAATATGATGCACGTTTGGTCAACCGTTTTTCCGGGGAAGACGATCAACAAGCGCCGTTGACCGATACTCGCATTGTGGGAAGCCATTGTGAAGCTGGCGATATTTTAATAGAAAACGCCGCGCTGCCCAATGACATTGCCACAGGCGATTTCATTGCACTAGCAGCAACAGGGGCATATTGCTACCCAATGAGCAGCCGATACAATATGTTCGGTCGCCCGCCGGTAGTCACCGTTCGCAATGGCAACACAAAGCTTATGGTTCGACGGGAAACGATCGAGGACCTTATGAGCCTCGAAGTGGAATAGCGTTTATGCATTGCTACTTTTCGCTAGCCTTGGGGAAAGCGAAGTTGGGAGATGATTCCTATGCCAATGCAAGCGGATGGTTACACTTTTATCCTTTCAGACGAGGTTATGCGGATTCCGGTGAAATTCCGGAATCGTTTTGGCATTGAGATTGCGGCTGACTTATATCGGCGTCGTGATCTTGATTTGGATGTTACGCATTCTGGGATTGTCGTAGGTCCACCCCACGGCGGGGTAAAGGAGCAAAGTCCTGGAGTGTATGCGCAGCAATTGGCGCTTCGAGGGTTTATTGCGCTGGCGTTTGATCCTTCATTTAATGGGGAAAGTGGTGGGGCGCCTCGGAGTATTACATCTCCGGAGATTTTTGCTGAGGATTTTAGTGCTGGTGTGGATTTTCTTGGCACACTGGATTTTATTGACCGGGAATCCATTGGTGCGGTGGGGATTTGCGGTAGTGGTGGGTTTGTTTTAAATGCTGCGCGTGGAGATGTTCGTATTCGCGCAATTGTCACGGCGTCGTTATATGACGTGAGCCGGATTAGTCGCTGTGGCTGGGAAGATACGATGACGATACAGGAGCGTGGCCAATTATTGGAGGATATTGCGAAACAACGGTGGCGTGATGTAGATACAAATCGGCCTGCACTCACGCCAAGTTTTCCGGTGGAAATGCCCGATGGGGAATTCGATCCTATTACGCAGGAGTTTTTTGAGTATTACGCCACCGATCGAGGACGTCATCCGCATGCTACTGGTGCGTTTACTATTACCAGTGCACCATCTCATATTTCCTATGGTGGGTTGCGGTATTTGGACGATCTTATCCCACGGCCCGTGTTAGTACTCGCGGGTGAGCATGCTCATTCCAGGTCATTGAGTGAGACGATGTATCGGGACTATAACGGACCTAAAGATCTTGTTATTGTGTCTGGGGCCAGCCATATTGATTTATATGATCGTGTGGATGTAATTCCGTTCGACACAATTGCTGACTTTTTCGCGGTCTCATTATAGGGATTTTTGAAGTTGCCCCCCCGAAGGGTTAGGGTGGTTTTCTTTCTATAGTCCTTGAGGCGCGGGAGGGACTGGGAAAGGCAGATTTGTGTTGTGTGCTCCTGGTCTTGGGGTGTGAGCTGGGGAAATGTGGTGGCGGGTTGTGGGTGATGTGAAATCTGCCTGATTTCGGGGTGTCGGGTGTCAGATCTGCCTGATATTTTGGGGCGGGTCGGCTGAAAATCCAGGGTTTCCCGGGGGTTGAGCTGATTTCCCGAGCCTTCGAGCCGCTTTACCTGCAGTTTGATAGGCTCACCCTATTGAACTAGATATTTTTTTTATTCCTACTGTCGCAGATTCCATAAAATCGCCTGAAAAAATGGAATTCGTGACAGCAACCAACATTGCACACAATCGTTGACCTGGGGTTCCCTACCTATCGTGTCGCAGATTCCATAAAATCCGCCGAAAAAATGGAATCTGTGACAACACGCCCAAAAGATCAACCAGCGCCCAACCAGCGCCCAACCAGCGCCTGAACAAAACCCCGTACAGTTCACAAGGCCCCAGGCCCCAGCCCACCCAAGCCCACCTCATATAAAAACGAGGCAAAGAGTCCAGCAAACGAGGAGTAGTTCATTGTGCACCCCCAATGAGGCATATTCAGACAGCTTGGTCTAGACTGCCTGTCATACCTAATTTCCATAGCGATTTGAGATCACGGGGAGACATAGTATGACGAAAACAACCTATAATCCTGGCAAAGGCCCCGATGTACCTGTTGGTATTGCTATTTTGGGTCAGGGAACTGTTGGCCGCGAAGTGTTACGTATTTTAATGGCCAATAAGGACTCCTTGGAACATCGGGTGGGCGGCAAACTTGAGGTTCGGGGCGTTGCGGTTGGGGATCTTTCAAAACCCCGTGCGGGCGTTGACCAGTCATTACTAACCGATGATGCGATGGAACTTATTCATCGTGATGACGTAGATATTGTGGTTGAGGTCATTGGTGGTATCGAGTATCCGCGTGAGGTAGTGCTGGCTGCGTTGCGTGCTGGAAAATCTGTGGTTACAGCTAATAAGGCGTTGGTTGCCGCACATTCCGCTGAGCTTGCAGAGGCCGCAGATGCGGCGGGCGTCGATTTGTATTTTGAAGCCGCGGTTGCTGCCGCTATTCCGGTGGTGGGTCCATTGCGTCGTTCATTGGCTGGGGATCAGGTTGTATCTGTCGCTGGCATTGTTAATGGCACAACGAACTTTATTCTCGACGCTATGGAAACCACCGGTGCTTCCTATGAGGATATGGTGCAGCAGGCCATTGATTTAGGCTATGCGGAAGCCGATCCTTCGGCGGATGTTGATGGCCATGATGCCGCCTCCAAGGCCGCTATTTTGGCATCGCTGGCGTTCCATACACGTGTCACAAAAGACGATGTGTATTGCGAGGGTATTTCAAAAATCACCAGTGATGATATTCAGGCTGCCAAGGCTGCCGGATACACAATTAAGCTCCTTGCATTGTGTGAACGTTTTATTAATCCGCAAGGTGAGGAAGTTATTTCGGCTCGGGTGCATCCAACATTGATTCCGCGTGATCACCCACTGGCAAGCGTAAATAAGTCGTTTAATGCGATTTTTGTAGAGGCAGAGGCAGCAGGTCGGCTAATGTTCTACGGCAATGGTGCGGGCGGTGCCCCCACAACTTCTGCGGTGCTTGGCGATCTTGTAGGTGCAGCACGCAATAAGGTGCATGGCGGTCGCGCACCCGGTGAATCAACCTATGCGAATTTGCCAATTGCAGATTTTGGTGATGTGCAAACCCGATACCATGTAGATATGCAGGTAGTGGATCGTCTCGGCGTGCTTGCAGAAGTAGCTGCACTGTTTAGTGCCAATGATATTTCCTTACGTACGGTCCGTCAGGAAGATAAAGGGGAAACGGCGCGACTAGTAGTGGTAACCCATGCTGCCCGTGAAGCAGACTTGGCACGCACGGTCGAGAAGCTTCAGGAGCTTGATGCAGTCAAGGAAGTTACTAGCGTTATCCGCCTTGAGGGCGAGTGATTCCCGTATTTTCCGTATAAGGCGAATATAAAAGGAGAACTATTGTGCCAACCCCGTTGCGCGTCGGACAGAAAGTAAGTGTGAAGGTTGCTGCTTCATCTGCGAACCTGGGTCCGGGTTTTGATACCCTCGGCCTAGCCCTTGGATTGTATGACACAGTTGAAGTAGAGGTAATCGACCAAGGCTTAGAAGTTGAGGTTTTTGGTGAAGGTGCAGGCGAACTCCCGCTCGACGGTTCCCACCTTGTGGTCAAAGCTCTTCGTTCTGCACTAAAAGCTGCCGACGTCGAGGTACCTGGCGTGCGCGTGGTTTGTCATAATACTATTCCGCAATCCCGTGGTCTTGGGTCGTCTGCAGCTGCGGCGGTTGCGGGTGTTGCTGCGGCCAATGGGCTCGCTGGTTTTCCGCTTGACGACGCCCAGCTCGTGCAGCTTTCATCAGCCTTTGAGGGGCACCCCGACAATGCTGCGGCTTCGGTCTTAGGAAGCGCCGTGGTGTCCTGGACTGAAATTCCCGTGGACGGACGTACCCAACCTCAGTATCGTGCAGTATCCATCCCAGTGCACCCTAGTATCCGTGCACTCGCTTTAGTGCCGGACTTTCATGCATCAACGGAGGCGGTACGCCGAGTACTCCCTTCCGATGTGACCCACCTTGATGCCCGATTTAATGTGTCACGTTGTGCTGTTATGACTGTTGCCCTGCAACATCACCCAGAACTGCTTTGGGAAGGTACTCGTGATAGACTTCACCAACCTTATCGGGCAGATGTTCTGCCAGTGACCGCAGAATGGGTCAACCGCCTGCGCAACCGTGGATTTGCCGCGTATCTTTCGGGTGCTGGACCAACTGCGATGGTGCTTTCGGTCGATCCTGTGCCAGATCACATCCGCACGGAAGCAATGGAGGCAGGATTGCAGGTTATGGAACTCCCAATTGCGGGTCCAGTGGAAGTGACTGTGCTTTCTTAATCCTGATCTTTTTGCGTTTCTAAAAGCACTTGGCAGCAATTCGGTTTTGCCATGGGCAAAAGCTGGATATGTGCAATACCTTGGCCATATGGACCCAATGCTTCATGTAAAAATCCCTCATGTATTGCACATATAAGTGGATTTGGTGGTCTGTGATCACTGGTAATAAACGGACAAGCATGGACATCAATTACAGTGCATTCATTGCGAGTAAAGCGCGTTCCAGGATCAAAGCCTAATTGGCGCAGTGCACGGGTAAGCGCCTTAGCTGCTTCTTCTGGGGTTGACCAAGTTTTGCCTGACCGCTCTATTTTCCGTGCCCATTCGCGCCCAATATCCGTTGCAGTTTCTTGAACTTTGGGATCATGTGGATCACCGAGGTGATCCACTAATGCATGAACTAGCGCGGCATGCTCGCTTAAAACTTCGCTTCCAGAGGGTATACGTGCATGAAAAATTACCGATGGCCGGCCCCGTCCGTGAGTTTTTTCACGCTCTGTGACAATTGCCTGAAGATCGCTAAGTTCGTCCAGATGCCCTCGGACCGTGTTAATATGCATCCCGAGCTTTGCGGCAATGTCTGACGCTTTTGCCCCATGCTCAAAGCCTCGAATGGTTTCAAGCACTAGACGTTGCATGCGCGACAAAGGGAGCGTATCAGTTGCAAGCCTTGCCGCAGGTGAAGGTGAAGAGAAATCGGTAGGCACGCTTTTGAGTGTACTCATGAAATATCGTGGTCAGGCACATACCGTCCACTTAAGGTCTGATGAATTTCAAGCCGGGATAATTGAAACAGCAATGGCTTTGGTGGAAAGCAATACATTTGATCCAGGTTCAAGTTGAAGCCGAGTTGCTGATGCCGTTGTAATGGGAACCCGAAGCGTTGTGCCGCAGGAATCAATGTTCAACTCCGTGGTGCTGCCAAAAGTCTCAATGGCAGTGATTGTGCCTTTCCATAAATTTCGTGCAGATTCAATAACGGATTCACCACCTGTGTCTAAACGAACAGTGGTTGCCTCTGGATTTACAATTGCTAAGCAAGGGGTACCTAGCTGTAAGTGTTCCGAAAAACGAATTTTGCCAACAATATATTCACCGCCAGCTTGTAAGACTGCGGTATCGGAATTTAATGAATATAAATTTCCCTGGAGTCTATGTACTCCGATCAGCTGCGCCACAAAATTATTAGGTGGAATGGCAAGAAGCTCCTCGATTTTTTTGTGGGCCACCGTGCGACCTTGCTCAAGCACGAGAATGGAATTCGCGAGGCTGGCTATTTCCACAGGGTCATGCGAGATAATAATAATCGTCCTTTTCCCAGAATTTGTGCGGAGAAAATTCCGCCAACGTTGAGCCGCAGTGACATCTAGTGCCGCAAATGGTTCGTCCAAAATGAGAGTTTGGGGTTTTGTTGCGAGTGCCCGTACCAAGGCAACCTGGGCTGCTTGGCCACCCGAAAGTGCAGAAATTTTCATATTTGCGATAGGCTGCAATCCAGCTGCATGAATAAGCTGTCTGGTGATTTCCGGTGACCTTGCAAACATATGGATTGCTCGATAAACCGTAAGATGGGGAGGCAGTCCATGGCGTTGGGAGAGCATTACGACGCCTCGTTTATGCATGGGAACTAGTACATTACCGTCGACTGGTTTACCACGAATTGTCGTGTTTGCACCGTGAATTCTACCGGTGATTAAATTTGCGAGTGTTGTTTTACCCGCGCCATTAGGACCGATGATTGCAGTAGTTGAGTTCCTAGGAAAACTCGCTTTAAGGTGACCTCGCTGAACGAAGATCTCGGCACCTCCCGAATGCGGATTTGTCAGTTCGCCAAGTGTGAAAGAATCAAATGCTTCTCCTACTCCATGCACTACTGTTAGTGGAGAGTTGGTGCGTAATTTGAGTACCAATAAACCGGCCCCCAGCAGGACTGATACCGCAAATGCAATCAGTAAAAACGCCAAGATAAGTGCACGTTCCGGATCAATTTCTCGTTCTAAGTAGATCCCCAAAGGCATAGTTCGTGTCACTCCAGGTAATGATCCTGCGAATGTTAGTGTAGTGCCAAATTCACCGAGTGAACGGCATAGTGCTAAAGCGGTACCTGCAATGATAGCGGGATATATTGATGGCAATATAAGTTGAATTACTAATCGAACGGGAGAAAGTCCCAGCATTGCTGCACTGGTAATAATCTCTCTATCCATGTGCCGTAATGCCTGGTCTGTTGCAACAACAACGAACGGCAGGGAAATAAACACGTGGGCAATCACAACTGCTGGAAATGCAAAACCAATCTGAATTCCAAAGATGTCCAATATAGGTGCAAGAATGCCACGGCGCCCGAAGGCGGCAGTTAAAGCTAAACCGCTGACTACAGGTGGAAGGGCCAATGGTAGAAATACAAAAAACCTAACCACGCTTATCGAGCGGTGAATGTTTTGCAGCCATAGTGCCAGAGGTATTCCCAGAAAAACTGTAATTGCCGAAGATATAAGCGCTGCCGAAACTGTTATTCGTATGAGTACGATCGTTTGGGGTTCTGTAATAATCTCGCCGAAACGTGACCATGGCACGCGTAGAAATAAAGCGATAATCGGGAAAACTACAGTGGCGATTGCTATCAGTGCGCTGATTGATACCACACTCGGCATCACTGTTTTTGCTTCACGGAGGGGCTGAGAAGACATTATACGCGTTTACTCGGTTGGTCTGAAACCATATTGGCTCCATATAGGTTTTGTCGACTGAGCTTGAAGGAGTTTTATAAAACTTTGAGCTTGGTCCCTGTGTTTTGAGTTCTTTACCACTGCGGCCAAATATTCGTTTGGAACTTCATCCGCGCCTGGAATATCAAAAACCTTTACGGCGTCCCCAGCGGCGAGGGCGTCGCTACTATAAACCCAACCTACGTCTGCTTGGTTTGATATAACTTTACCGACAACGTCGGTAACTGAGTGTTCCCGAGACTGAAACTGTAAACCAGGCACAAGGGAACCTACGAATTTTTCAGTAGCGCGTCCACAGGGAACTTGTACATCGCACGCAACTACAGTAGCTTTTCGTAATGAGTCATCTGCTCCGGTAATTCCTGCTGGATTACCCTTTGGCGTAATCAGCACAAGATGATTCGTTGCCACTCGCTGAGGAGTTTCTACCAGTTGCAATTCGACGGCTCGATCCATTGTTGGCTTATCGGCGGTAATTAAAACATCACCAGGGCTACCATCTGAGAGTTGCTGTACGAGAGTGGATGAGCCTGCATTAACAAAATTCAATTCTTGATCACTTAACTCTGCTAGCTCTTTATTTAAAACACGAGTGGATGCGGCAGCAAGAACTAAAAGTTGAGGATTCGGTGGTGAAGATTTACTGGTGCTGCAAGCGGTAATAACAACACTACAGACAATAATCAGTGAGAAATATCGAATAAATCTCATGACGGTTATTCACCTACTTTATGCCTTACGCGCCATAGGAGCGCGCTTGTTGAGCTTCAGTAGGGCGAGTATGAACAGGTTCCCACCCTTTTCGCCGGTGATCTTCCATAGTTGCACTACGGGAGCGGTACACCACGTAGGGGCGAGTCGAGTATCCAACTGGTGCCGAAAAAACATGCACTAATCGGGTAAATGGCCAAGCAATAATAAGCATCAGTCCAGCGATTATATGAAGCTTAAACGCCAATGGTACATCTGCCATTAATTCTGGCTGGGGCTGAAATGCAAAAACACTACGTAACCACGGAGATATTGTTTCTCGATAGTCATACCCTTCTGCAGTGCCAAATATTTGAGTACTTACGGTAGCATAAAATCCTAAAACAATTGCAATGCTAAGCAAAAGATACATAATTTTATCGCCAATAGTTGTTGCTAAATGTACGGTTCGTACAACAAAACGGCGATATAGTAAGCCGATTAACCCAATGACAGCTGCCAGGCCAAAAAGACTGCCGATGTACGCTGCCAAAAAGTGGTATGCGTGTTGACTAATGCCAAGCGTTAAAGTCCAAGATTTTGGTATAGCGAGTCCAACTACATGCCCTGCAATCACTCCAAGCATTCCATAGTGGAAAACCGGAGAAGACAGCCGTAAAAGTTTTGATTCATAAATTTGTGAGGATTTTGTAGTCCATCCAAATTGATCGTAGTGCCATCGCCAAACTGTGCCGATAATAAATACTGCAAAACTTAGCCACGGAAATGCTACCCATAAAAACGTTTCAAGGTTCGACATTCTTCTTCCTTTAATTCATTGTTGTTGGAAAGGGGAGAGGGGTACCAATACCAACGAGCTCAGCGGGCGGACCTTGACGAATCAGATCGTAGTAATGGTCTGCGGTTTCCTGATCGATCTGGGGTAACGACATGCACACGGTCTGAATGACATGCACATATGGAGACCCAAGTTGTTCTAAAGCTGTGCGCAGTACTTCAAGCCCGTCGCGGTGAGCCGACAACATATCAACCAAAGTTGCATGGGCTTTAGATTCCGCTAGGGCGGAAGCCTCGAGGATTACGCACAGATGGTCGGGTAATTCGTTGCGGGCGAGTTCAAAACCTAAGACGCGTAGGGCATCTTGAAACGCTACTAGTGCTGCACCACGTTGACGTGTGTCACCAACTGCGAAATATGATAAATACAATGAACAGCGTCGTCGCTGATCAAAGGTAGTTACATAGTGTTCAGCTAGCGACCGGATCCCGACTAAGCGAATATGATCGCAGAATTTTTTGAGCTCTTTTGCAACGAGATCCGGAAGAAAATCGATTTGCTGTTCGACCGCATCTAATGCCAGAAGCAGTGTAGGGCTCGGATAATCTAAAAACAAAGAACACGCCATGTGTACTATTTGTCGCTGTTTCCTGCTCATAGGAATAGGGGCTGAGAACGTATTCATTTCGCGGCCTTAGAATCCGGGAACATTGCGTCAGGGCGGGTACCGGTCGGCCAAGAAGCCAAATTGATCAAACCGTTCTTGCAAGCTTCGGGTGCGCCCTCACCTAACCCATGAAATGCGGCGATAGTAAGATTTCGTTGCCCTGGGAAATCGGCGATAGCGGCATCTAAGCCAGCAATGCCTCGTGGCGTTTCGGTATGGGTCGTTGGAATAACGTAGCGATCGTCGTATTTCGCGATAGCAAGGAGCCGGTGCATTTTTTGGAGTTTTTCACCGGTTAAGCCAACTGCGGCGGCGATTTCTTCTTGAGGCTGTTGTCCCAAATTAATGTCACGCATATACGACCTCATAGCGGCCAATCTCCGCAATACACGTTCCACTGGACGCGTATCGCCTGCGGTAAACAATCCGGCAAGATACTCCAATGGGATCCGCATGGTAGAAATTGCGGTGTATAAGATTCGATGGTTTTCTCCATCGTTTCCGCTCGCTGTGACTTGATCAACCACTGGTGAGAGCGGTGGTATGTACCAAACCATTGGTAGAGTCCGGTACTCTGGATGCAAGGGAAGTGCAACTTCATAAGTGGAAATAAGATCCCATACGGGTGATTGCTGCGCTGCTTGAATCCATCCTCTTGGGATTCCTTCGTGTTCAGCGCCAGCGATAACCTCTGGATCGAAAGGATTTAGCAAGATAGAACGCTGCGCATGATAGAGGTCTTTGGGATCCTGGATGCTGGCAGCTTCGGCAACGCGATCGGCATCGTAAAGTAAAACTCCCAGATACCGTAGACGCCCCACGCAGGTTTCCGAACAAACTGTTGGTTGGCCTGCTTCCAGTCGAGGATAACAGAGTGTGCATTTCTCGGCTTTACCGGATTTATGGTTAAAAAATACTTTCTTGTATGGACAACCGGAAACGCACATGCGCCACCCGCGACACCGATCTTGGTCAACCAGAACAATGCCATCTTCAGTGCGCTTATACATTGCTCCTGAGGGGCAGCTAGCGACGCATGTCGGGTTTAAACAATGCTCGCAAATGCGCGGCAAATAGAACATAAAGGCGTCTTCGATTTCGGTTTTTACCTTCAGGTTCATCTCGTGCAGCACGGGATCTTCCGAAAGTGTTTCCATGGAGCCGCCGAGGTCATCGTCCCAAGCCGAAGACCATTCAACTTTATTAATTGGTTGTCCGGTGAGCTGGTTTAGTGGCCGGGCGCTGGGTTGCGTCTGCTGTCCTTGAGGGGCGCTGAGCAGCTTGTCGTACTCATAGGTCCACGGTTCGTAATAGTCTGAAATATCCGGAAGATTAGGGTTATGGAAAATGGTGGCTAGTTTGCGTAGCCGCCCGCCGGAACGTGGCTTGAGCTTTCCGCCCCGTGTGCGTTGCCAACCACCTTCCCATTTGTCTTGGTTTTCCCAAGCACGTGGATAACCAACACCAGGGCGTGTTTCTACATTGTTGAACCAGACGTATTCCACACCTTCACGGTTGGTCCATGCTTGTTTACACGTGACAGAACACGTGTGGCAACCAATACACTTGTCTAGGTTCATCACCATTGCGATTTGCGCCATGACCTTCATCAGTACTGCACCTCCTGAGAACGACGACGAATTTTTGTGACCTCATCACGGTTATTACCCGTGGGGCCGATGTAATTGAATGCATAGGTCAATTGCCCGTACCCGCCAATAAGATGCGTTGGTTTGATCATGATTCGAGTCAGAGAGTTGTGGGTACCACCGCGTCGTCCAGTGCGTTCATTCAGTGGCGTGCCAACAGTGCGTTCGGATGCGTGGTGCATAAATGCTGTGCCCTCTGGCATGCGGTGTGAGACTACGGCGCGTGCGGACACCACGCCGTTTCGGTTATATGCTTCCACCCAATCGTTGTCTCTCACGCCGATCTTTTCGGCGTCCTTATGAGACATCCAGATCACTTGTCCACCGCGTGACAACGACAACATGTGGAGGTTGTCAAAGTATTGGGAGTGGATTGCCCACTTATTGTGCACCGTCAGGTACCGCACAGCGACTTCTGCAGTGCCGTGTTCTTCAGAAAGGTCACCGGGTGCCGCCTCACCATAGAGGTGGTGTAAGTCCACTGGTGGTCGGAAAATTGGCAACGATTCGCCATATTCCTGCATCCAATCATGGTCAAGGTAGTAGTGCATGCGGCCAGATAGGGTATGCCATGGTTTGTCGTGTTCGATATTGATGGAAAACGCTGTGTATCGACGCCCTCCATGCTCAGAACCCGACCATTCCGGCGACGTGATCACACCAATCGGACGTTCAGATACATCACGCCAAGTAATGCGACGTTCCTCATCGCCTTCCGCGAGATG
The DNA here is from genome assembly GCF_030408815.1 of Corynebacterium freiburgense. NCBI lineage: Bacteria > Bacillati > Actinomycetota > Actinomycetes > Mycobacteriales > Corynebacteriaceae > Corynebacterium > Corynebacterium freiburgense. The sequence continues at coordinate 1,127,480 of NZ_CP047355.1, forward strand.
AGCAGTCGGTTTATTGCTTCCTGTACGAATATCCAGCTGTCGGAATCCTTGTAAGGACAATCGCCCATTTGAGGTCCCGGAAAGCCGCAGCACCATGTCACAAGCTTTCAGATCAGTATCGATGAGCGTTCGTAATCCCGATGAGGTTTCCGCCTGTCCGTTTGAACGTGCAAGCTCATCAAGTTCACGATCGGGATGATATGTGATGCCTTTGGTGGCCATCCCCAGCTTGGCCGTAAGCGGGCCGATGGTATTGAACTTTTCAGCCGTCTTGTGGTATTCCCGCACTACAGGCACTAATTTTGGCATGGTCACGCCGGGTATTAGTCCGACTGTATCAATGTTTGGAACTACTCCGTGCGGGCTGTTTAGCTCATCAGGGGAATCGTGAGCCAAGGGGACTGCAACGATATCCGTTTGTGAACCTAACCAGCTTTCAGCCATTGTGCTAAAACGTGCGGCAAGATCTTGGAACAATTCAAAATCTGTACGTGCCTCCCATGGTGGATCGATCGCCGCATTGAACGAGTGGATAAACGGGTGCATGTCTGTGGAGGAAAGATCATGTTTCTCATACCATGTTGCCGCTGGGAAGATAATGTCGCTGACAAGTGTCGTCGACGTAGAACGGAAGTCCGAAGTCATCATCAGGTCGAGCTTGCCGTGTGCCGCATCTCGCCACGTGATGGATGTAGGACGCATCTCCGGCGATACTTCGGCGGCGGTGGCATCGGAATCTACCCCAAGCATGTGTCGCAAAAAGAACTCGGTTCCTTTGGCCGAAGATCCCATCAGGTTGGTTCGCCAGTTCAGTAGGATTTTTGGGTGGTTCACCACATTATCGGGATCCTCACAAGCAAACTGAAGTTCGCCACTTTGCAATTGCTGGACAATATGCTCTTGTACAGGAATTCCCAGTCCTTCAGCCTCCGCACTAAGGATGAGGTTATTGCGGTTAAATTGCGGATACGATGGCATCCAACCGCGTTTCGCCGATTCGACTAGTGTGTCCGCTACCATGCGATCGCTAACCTTGCCTTCGCCGAGCGGTGAGGCCAAGCGATCAGCCCGTGTCTGGTCGTAGCGCCACTGATCGGTGGTGATGTACCAGAATCCGGTGGAAATCATTTGTCGTGGTGGGCGGTTCCAGTCCAATGCAAATGTATATTGCGCCCATCCCGTCTGCGGACGTAGTTTTTCTTGCCCAACATAGTGTGCCCACCCGCCGCCATTAATTCCTTGCGTGCCGCACATCGACGTCAGTGCAAGGAACGTCCTGTAGATGGTGTCTGCGTTAAAGAAGTGATTGACACCTGCGCCCATGACAATCATTGAGCGACCTTTTGAATCTATGGCGTTTTGTGCGAACTCCCGCCCGATTCGAATGGCGCCGTGCATTGGCACGCCAGTAAGCTCCTCTTGCCAGGCAGGGGTACCAGGGCATGTAGCATCTTCGTATGAAGTTGGCCATTGACCAGGCAGATGTAGTTCTTCCCGTTCCACACCGTATGCTGCCAGCAACAAATCGTACACTGTGGTTACTACGTGGTTGCCTACCTTCATCACTGGCACACCACGCTTGATGACGCCTGCCCCCACCGGGCCGTGTGTACCTGCCTCACCAGGTAAGTCGAATCGCGGCAGTGAGATTTCCTCAGTGAATTGGGTGCCGGTGTCTGCCATGGACATTACAGGGTCGACATTGTTGAGTGAAAGGTTCCACTTTCCGATGCCGTCGTCACCCCACCGGTCAGCAACGGTGCCGCCAGGATCAACAACTTCTCCAGAAGCCTCCATTGCTAGCAATCGGTGTGTTGCGTTTGGCGTTTGCGCCAGTGTGTCATCGACACCAGCCATATCGGCGGCAGTGAGGAATTTACCGGCAGTTACAGTCCCGTCAGGATGTCTATCAAGCGTGACGAGGAATGGGGAATCCGTGTATTTACGCATGTAATCTAGGAAATATGGCGTTTTCTTGCTGACATGGAATTCCTTGAGGATTACATGACCCATTGCGAACGCAAGTGCACCGTCAGTACCAGGGCTAATGCGCAGCCACTCATCTGCAAATTTGGTATTGTCAGCGAAGTCCGGTGACACAACTACGACTTTTTGTCCGTGATAACGTGCTTCTGCCATGAAGTGAGCATCAGGCGTACGTGTCTGTGGCAGGTTTGATCCCCACATGATGAGGTATGCCGAATTAAACCAGTCACCAGCTTCAGGCACATCCGTCTGATCACCAAACACCTGTGGCGAGGCAGGGGGTAGGTCTGCGTACCAATCGTAGAAGGAGAGATTCACTCCACCAATGAGCTGTAAGAAACGAGAGCCTGCACCATAACTCACCATGGACATCGCCGGGATCACAGTGAAGCCGGCTATTCTGTCTGGTCCATACTGCCGCACAGTGTAGACGTGGGCTGCGGCAGCCATTTCGAGGGCTTCTTCATATGAAATGCGGATCAGGCCGCCTTTGCCACGAGCACTTTTATATGCTTTGGCTTTTATCTCATCTTCGACGATGTCCCGCCACGCAAGTACAGGGTCACCGAGACGCTGTTTCGCTGCGCGGTACATGTCCACCAGTACTCCTCGGGCATACGGGTATCGAATACGAGTGGGGGAATATGTATACCAGGAAAACGCGGCACCACGTGGACAGCCGCGGGGTTCATATTCTGGCATTTCAGGTCCGGTGGTGGGATAGTCAGTTTGTTGTGACTCCCATGTGATCACACCGTCTTTGACATAGACTTTCCATGAGCATGAACCAGTGCAGTTTACGCCGTGTGTGGAACGTACTACCTTGTCAAACGACCAGCGATCGCGGTAAAAGACATCGGCGTCGCGTCCACCACGGAGGTGAATCTGTTGTAACCCTTCTCCAGATGTACCTCGGCGTAGAAAGGTGCCGAGTTTGAGCAGTGGGTTTGTAGTGGAGGCATCACTTGGGTGATTAGTCATGGTGTGAGCCTTTCAAAAAATTCATTGGGTAGGTTTTATCCAGGGAATGGGGCGTTTGGTCGGGCGTAGTAAATCCATGTCAGAGCGGTGGCGAAAATGAAATACGCGACACAGCCCCAGAAGAAGGTTGTGGGTGCCATGAGCGAAAGCAGAACACCGACAATAAAAGGACCAAAAGAAGCAATTGCTGAAGTCCAGCCGATGACGCCGCCAGCTTGACGTTTAGGCAAAATCATTGGCATTTGCTTAAATGTGCCAGCGTTACCGAGGCCTGTGAAAAAGAACATCACCAGCATGGCCACCAAAAATGGCCAAAAGTCGGATGGAGATTCGGGGTTCAAAAATAGTGCGGCCACGATGGTGGAAATGGTCATGCCGACACCGCCAATAAACGTGAATATTGCGCCGCCATAGCGATCGCAAAGTCCACCGAAAGCAGCGCGAATGCCAGAACCAATCAATGGTCCGAGAAACGCGAAGGTTGCTCCGGCAGGTAGTGTCGCGACGTCGAAACGCGCGGCAAGGTCAGAATCAGCACCAAATACGTTATTCACCAACAGGCCGAATTGTGCAGCAAATCCAGCAAAAGCCCCGAACGTCATGATGTAAATAATCGTGAGAATCCACGTATTCTTGTTGCCAAAAATATCCATCTGTTGGCGGATATTTGCTTTAATCGGAACATCTTTTAGCCATAGAAATGCAACGGCGGCCATAATTAGTGTCCAGGGAACGAGTACAGCTGCCACGTTATGCACCCAAATATCACCGTTGGAGGTGTGTTGTGGTGCAAACATGCCAAGGCCAAATAGTCCGAAACCCATGATCCATGGGCCGAGAAGTTGAATGAGTGAGACGCCGAAATTGCCGATGCCAGCTTGGAGCCCTAATGCGGATCCTGCTTTTGATTTAGGGAAGAAATAACCTGTTGAGGGCATATATCCGGCAAATGAACCGCCGCCAACACCGGTCATGAGTGCAAGGCAAATAAGCCACCAATATGGTGTGGTGGGGTCTTGTACTGCAAAAAACCAGCCAACCATTGGGATCACAAACAAAAGTGAGGAAATTCCTACCAATTTGCGGGTGCCCAAAATTGGCGGCAAAAACATATACAGCAAACGGAAGAGTCCGCCAGAAAGTCCTGGGACGGCAGCCAGCCAATAGAGTTGCTCTTTTGAAAGGTCAAAACCAATAGCATTCAGTTTTGGTGCGATCGCTGAGACGAGGTACCACACGCAGAAGCCAATGGTGAGCGAAATCGTCGAGATGATCAGGGTGCGCCAAGCGATCTTAGAATCCCAGCAGGTTGGATCCTCTGGGTCCCAACCTTGTAACACCCGACCTTCTGTATTCAGTGGGGTCATGAAAGCTTCACCTTTCGTAGGTCTCCTTATAGGAGTGGATCAATGTGAGCTTGCTGGCTGCGCAGTCGCCTCTTGTTTCTATTTAAACGGAAAAAACTAGATAAAATAGGGATTGATGCGGTTTTGAGATGAATCATCAGCACAGAACATTTCGCTATACCCAAAAATGGGGGTAGTACGAAAGGAGAACGGAAAATGTCAGATGTGCCAACCTTGGAAAAGCAACTTGTACCACTCGAAGGAAGCGTGAAAGGCGCTGTGATTACTGTGTCGGATCGTTGCAGCAGTGGGGAACGGGAAGATCATTCTGGCCCACTTGCCCGGAAAATGCTGTCCGAGTACGGGATTGATGTTGGGGAAGTGGTGCTAATTCCAGATGGTATTGAACATGTTCAAGCTGCATTGCAGTCTGCACTAGATGCGGGGGCGAGAGTGATTATCACCGTTGGCGGTACCGGAGTAACAACGCGTGATCTGACACCAGAGGCTACTCGGCCCTTCGTTGATCTGGAGTTGCCTGGAATCGCCACTCAAATCTTGATGAAAGGTTTGGAGAAGACGCCATTGGCGGGGCTATCGCGGGGACTTGTTGGGGTGACTGGGCGCGGTGAACAAGCGGCAATAATTGTGAATTCGCCAGGTTCAAAGGGGGGAGTTCGAGACGTTGTCTCAGTTATTGGGCCATTGGTGCCGCATATTTTAGAACAGCTTGTTGGGCATGATGGAAGTGTGCACTTACCGTAATTTACGGATCTATCCCTAGTTCCGTGGAATCAATTCGCTGTATATGTAAGAGCAAGAATCCTGGTGATTGTTGATGTTGCAATGAACATGCAAACAATTTTTGAAAAGCGCAGTTACTGGCATACATTGATTGCTGTAATCATTGGCGTTTGGAGCATTGTTGGTGCTGTAACACTCGTGTTTAGCCAGGATTGGTGGCATCACATCCATGTTTTTACTTTGGGAGTGTTAGCTAACGCCATCATTGCTTACTCCACCCATTTTGCGCAGGTACTCACGCATTCCAAAAAGAAACAATATCGCAGCGCAGTATTGAAAATGGTATTGGTAACCATATCGATCATTATATTATTTGTTTGGGGTATGCAATCACCATGGTCGTCGCAGGTAATTGTGGCGGTAATAGTTATTTTCGGTGTGGCATTGTGGCATTTGGCCAGTCTTTACCGCGTATGGAGTGGAAGCAAACGTTCAGCAAAAGTTCCGGTGTTATCAAACATTGTTGTGTTTTATATGGTGGCGGCTTTGTTTTTGGCAGTTGCCGTGGCGTTGATCATGGCAGGGTATTTGTTGCAATGGAATATGAGCCTCGTTGTTGCAGCGCATTCGCGTGTAGCGTTATGGGGTTTTGCGTGGACAACTATCTTTGGGACGAGTATCACGATGATACCGATGCTCACAAGAACCCGATACTCCACCACTGCACAGCAACAATCTCTACGAGCGCTGGGTGTTCATAGCGGAATGCTCGTAATCAGTGTTCTAGTTATGCTCCTATCTGAAAGCCGTTTGGCAGGTATAGGATTCTTGTTTGTTGCTGTGGCTGGGACGTTTGTTATGGGTCCTGTACTACTGGCTGCGGTGCGTGCACCTAATCAGGCTGATTGGGATACCGCTAGCGTCGGCGCATGTACTGCAATTATTTGGATTCTTGGTTTGGTGTTTGTTGATGCGATTGCGTTGATATGTGGGGTTGCGCCGCGGGTGAGTTTTCATAATATTCTTCCGGCTTTGCTTGGAGTGGGTGTTATGCAGCTCATTTTTTCCGTATTGCTATTTTTATTGCCAGCAATGATTGGGCGTGGTCCCAGTGCAGTTCGGCTTGGGCGCGGCATTTCGGAATATGGTGGCCCCGCGCGACTGGTCATTTTGAATTATGGCGGCATATTGACGCTTATTTCTTTGCTGAACCCATTGGCGTTGTTTCCGGGAATGTTATTGATGGCGCTTGGGCTGTTTGGACATATTGCCGTTTTAATTATCGCGGCATGTAAGCAATTTACTGTGACAAGAAAGCATACGTAGTAATGATGAAACAGTCAGAGCAAGATACTGTTCAATGGTGGACTCAATGGTCCTTGATCGGTATGACAATCGCTACGGTCATTACTATTCTGGTCATTGTTTTGAACCCGCTCAATATTCCCTTGGACACTTCGGCGCAGTTTTCCGATAATGAAAATTCAATGCAAGAAATATCAGTTGATATCAATGGGTTTACATATACCCCGAATGCTATTGAGGTTCCTAATGGAACACGCCTCGTGGTAACACTAAATAATCATTCCAATATGGAGCACGATTTGCAGATTGGAAATGCGAATTCTGGTTTTGTGTCTCCTGGAAAAACAATTCGATTTGATGCTGGCGTGATACAAGAGAATACTGAAGGCTATTGTACTGTCGCGGGGCACAGAGAACTTGGAATGGTGTTGGACATTCGTGTTTCAGATAGTTCCGAGCAAGGTCATACGCATAGAGATTTTCAGACGGATACCTCGGAAGCACAACTAGTTCCTTCGATGGCGCAACGGATGGCAGATCCAGGCGCAGATTTTACAGCGTTTGATCCAGTCCTTGCCGAAGCACCGACGGAAACTGTTCATAAAGTTCGCCTTGAAGTGTCAGAAGAAGTCCGTGAAGTAGCGCCTGGACATAGACAAAAACAGTGGTTGTTTAATGGTCAAAGTCCAGCACCAACGCTCCGTGGGCGAGTTGGTGACACCTTTGAAATCACATTGGTGAATAACGGCACCATGCCGCATTCATTGGATTTCCACGCCGGTGAAGTAAGCCCTGACGAAGTGATGCGAGACGTTGCGCCTGGTGAAGAACTGGTGTACCGGTTTAAAGCTCGCCGTGCTGGAATTTGGATGTACCACTGCGCGACTATGCCGATGAGTGTGCACATTGCTAATGGTATGGCTGGGGCGTTGATTATTGATCCGGCTGATCTTGATCACGTGGATCATGAGTTCATTCTCAATGGTACGGAAGTATTTTTGGGTGATGAAAACGTCGGGGTACATCCCAAACAGGTATTTGCAGGCAAATATGACCTCGCGGCGTTCAACGGTTACCCCGACCAGTATGTGCACCGTCCACTGCGCGTTCGCAGAGGTGAACGTATTCGGTTCTGGATTATGAATATCGGCCCTGATCAACCATTGAGTTTTCATGTGGTCGGTGGTTTGTTTGACACCGTGTTTACCGAAGGAAACTATTCTGTGCGCCGTGGATTGGCAGAGGGGACGGGGGCGCAGGTGCTGCCATTGTTACCAGCACAAGGAGGGTTTGTTGAAATGGTGTTTGATGAACCAGGAACTTATACATTTGTTAATCATGCGATGACTCGCACCGAACTCGGTCAAATGGGGATCGTCCAAGTTAGTTAGATAGTTTGTGCCATAATTTCAGTGATTCCGGAGTGTCGTAATCCTGTTCGTCTCCGGTTCCAGGCACAGTGGTCACAGTCCGAGCTGCCTGAATGAGGTGCTTCGCAGGCGTATTTGCGGCATCGGGAAGCGTGCGTAATGCCTCGAATAACGCAGCTTTATCCCATAATGCACATAACGGCTCGAGGAACCCGTCTTGATTAGAAACCGCCGCGACGTCGGCTGTGGTTAGTGCATGCAGCAGACGTGGGAGCAGCTTGGTCGAGGCAGGGGCGTCCACGGCGATAACGAACACTCGACGTGCGGGTGATGTGCGAAGGATGTTGGCTCCTGCGGCAATACCAGCCACTGGGCCACCAAACATTGGTCTCTCACAGGTACGAAGAATATCGTGAGGCAATGGATATACATGGGGCGTGACTACCACGATTGTTGCGATTCCACAGTAGGTACGTAGGCCGTTGATAACGTGATCGATAAAACGTGCGCCACCAATACTTAGCTGCGCTTTGTCTTTGCCGCCCATCCTTGAACTGCGGCCACCGGCAAGGATGATGACATCAACGGTTGGCGCAGAGTAAATCATGCGTTGGTGTTTCGTGTCCATGTTCCGGAACGGCCACCTGACTTGTGTGTAATCCAGCAATGCTGAATATATGCGCTGCGGTCAACGCCTTTCACCATATCAATGACAGTCAGCGCAGCGACAGTCACAGCAGTCAGCGCTTCCATTTCCACGCCCGTGCGATCGGCTGTTCGTACTGTGCTTTCAATAGTGAGGTGGTCCGCATGAAGATCGATCGATATTTCACAACCATGGACGCCGATTGTGTGCGCCAATGGGAGGAGATCGGGTACTCGTTTTGCGGCTTGTATTCCAGCGATTCGGGCCACAGCCAATACGTCGCCTTTGGGCACCGTACCATCCTGTAATGCTTTCATTATTGTGGTCGAGCATACGATTTCGGCTTGGGCAGAGGCACTCCGTACCGTGGTGGATTTGTTCGTAATATCCACCATGTGGGCGTCGCCTTGAGTATTAAGGTGCGTGAGTTTCATGCGAGGATCCTAAACAAGAAGTACTCGAACGGGCTGACCAATGGAAATGTTATCGGTCGCGTGTTCTACATAGACCAAGCCGTTGACGCCAGCGAGTGAGGCGACAAAATGGCTACCTAAACCGTTTCGGTGTGAACTCCGAACATGCGGTTCGGGATTGTAGCTTACGATCGCAGGGATAAAACGATCTCGTTTGCCATTCGCTCGAAATTCACAGTCAGCAATGGCGGTGAGCTGTGGACGTTGGTGAAACGGAAGTGGAGTTTGCCCGCTCAGTGCTTGTATCAGTGGAAGGGCAAACAGGTGAAATGACACAAACACACTTACCGGATTACCTGGCAGGCAGAGGATTGGGATGCCATTGATCGTCCCTGCACCCTGTGGTTTACCTGGTTGTACCGCAACCCCGCTAAACCACACATCATCAGCTAACACTTCTTTGACAATATCGAACGCGCCAGCGGAAATTCCCCCGGTAGTCAGAATTAAGTCCACATTGTGCGCGGCGTCGATTGTTGCACGAAACTCTGCTGCATTGTCGCCACTTGTGGGTAAAATTTCTACCTCTGCGCCGTGAGTTTCACACAGTGCGGCGAGCATCGGGCTATTCGAGTTGGGAATTTGGCGTTCCAGCTCGTCGCCGGTAGCAAGTATCGCCACGCGTACTGGCCGGTGGATTGGTATTTCGGTATTGCCGGTAGATATTAGTGAGGCCATGGTCGCGGCGTCGATACGCGTACCTCGGGGCGTGGTGAGTTCGCCAACATGTGTATCTTCCCCGCGTGTGCGGATGTGATCGCCAGCCTTGGGGGCGGTAAAGATCGTGACTGTGTTAGGCAGCGGATTGGGGCCGCGTGGAATATCGGTATGTTCGACCGGTACTACGGCGAGGCCCGCGTGCTCAGGTACGGGTGCGCCCGTCATAATGCGGAGTGCTCCACCGGAGGGTACTGTTGCCACTTCTGCCCCTGCCGGAACATCACCACTTACTGGAAATGTCCAGGGGCCAGTGCCTTGGCAGTCGTTAGCGTAAACAAGAAAACCATCCATAGCGGAGTTGTTAAAGGGCGGTACGGCTATTTTCGCATGTGCATTTGCAGCTAGTGTGTGGCCAAGTGATTGAGTAGTTTGCAAGGTAGTGATCGGTGTAGTTTTAGTGGCGAGATTAATTATCGCGGCATAATGATCAGAAAAACTCCGGAGCATTGATGGTTCACTTTCGATTATTGTGTGCTGAGTCATTGGAGTGAGAGGCTGGGAACACATGAATTATGGTTGCATAACAAAGGATCCGATTATCGTTGCGGAACTGTTGGCTAAAGTCGCCGATGATCGGGCGGGTGCGATCGCCACATTTGATGGGAGGGTGCGAAATCACGATAGTGGTCAAGGAGTGACGAGCTTGGAGTACAGTGCGCACCCAGCAGCCCAACGTATTGTGCAAGAAATTGCGGATGCTGTGCAACATAAATATCAATTACATGGTGTGGCAATTGTCCACCGTATAGGACATTTGAACATTGGCGAAACGGCTCTTGCTGTGGCTGTAAGTAGCTCGCATCGGCAGGAATCTTTTGCTGCAATTGCAGAAGCAGTCGATGAAGTGAAACAGCAATTGCCGGTGTGGAAAAAGCAGTATTTTTCAGATGGAACATTTACATGGAGTAATTCTGCTTAACCGCCAGCAAACGGTGGCAAAATATCAAGGGTGCGAGCGTTGCTAATATCAAGGTTTTTAGTGCGCATATCATCAATAAACACTGTGCATCGTGAACGTATTTTTGCAACTTGCGGGTATGTTGTGTCGATGATCTGCAGTGCATCGTCCAAGGTGCCGCTATCAGGAACTTCGATTGTAGATTCCCGAGTCCCTGCGGCATCTGCAGCGGCAGCGAAAAAACGAACTGTCAATAAGCGCATGAGCTTTAACCTCCAATGGCAGACATGGTGCGTTTTGGTTGCAGAAAGCCTGGGTCGTTGATCCCGTGGCCAGCTGGTTTATTCCACATTGTGATCGACCACGCTTGAGCTATTTCGGCATCCGAAGCGCCTGACCGCAATAACGATTTCAAGTCCGTTTCGGAGTGGCTGAATAGGCAGGATCGAATCATGCCGTCGGAGGTCAATCGAGTTCGGTCGCAATTCCCGCAGAACGGTTGCGTTACTGCCGCAATGACACCGATGGTTCCGTTGAGTTTGGGGTCATTGGTGCTCGTGGCATGCCAAAGTTCGGCGGGTGCAGAAGTGTCGGCTGTTTCCATCGGTGACATTTTGAATCGTTTCGATAACACTTGGAGGATATCTGTTGCGGTCACCATTGTGGCAGGGTCCCAGGTTTCGCGGGGGCCAAGTGGCATGTGCTCAATAAAGCGAAGCTCTAGGTTATTGCGAAGGCAGAATTCTGTCAGCGGCACGATATCTTGTTCATTTACACCTGGCATTACCACAGTGTTGATTTTGATCGGTGTTAGTTGAAATTGTTGTGCTGCCGCAATGCCGGCTAACACATCAGAGATACGATTTCGTCTGGTAATGCGGGTGTAGCGTTCTGGATCCAAAGAATCTAGGGAGATATTCACCCGATCAAGGCCTGCATCCGCGAGTTGAGGGGCGTGTCGGGCCAAACTTACGCCATTGGTGGTAATAGCCGTTGAAATTTTAGAACCGTCTGTGGCTCGTAAGGCGGCCGTGTGTTTAATGATTTCCGCAAGGTTTTTTCGCAACAGCGGTTCGCCCCCGGTAAACCTCACTTTTCGAATTCCTAGTTGCGTGACACTTATTTTGATGAGGCGCAGTAATTCGGTGACTGTTAAGTGTTCGGGTGTGGGAATCCAAGGTAATCCTTCGGCTGGCATGCAATAGGTGCAGCGGAGATTGCAGCGATCGGTCAGTGATACGCGTAGATCTTGCGCGACTCGTCCGTAGCGATCTCGAAGTCCTCCCGGAGTTGCAGTTTCGGTCGCGCTGGGCTGGGGCGCAGACGAGATACTCACATGTTCAGGCTACGTGAAACTGAGGATTTTATCCAGAAAAATTCGTGGAAAATATCGGTAAGTAATTCGAAACCTGATAATCATGTTCTACTGGTGATCGTTGCAACCGTGTTTTGGTTTCCGCTGGGCATTATTGCCGCGATACAAGCAGTGGAGGTGGATAAACATTGAAAGGCGGGGCGGCATGCAGATGCGGCGGAGTGTGTGGTAGAGGGACGCTATTTTTCGCCCGGTCCTTTGAGCTTTATTACGCGGAAGTCGCCGTTGGCTAGATGTTTACGCAGGTCCTTTTTGTCAAACTTGTCCACAGAGGTTTTATCAATGGATTCCACAAAGGTCCAATATTCTGGCAACATCCAGGCGGGGAGTTTTTCACGCAAGGTATCACGGAGCATTTCCGCGGTATCGCGATTTGCTGGCACTCCTTGGTGGAGGACAGTAACTGAAAGTGGGCGTTCGCCCCATTTATCGTCGGGGAATCCAATAACTGCTGCTTCAACTACCTGTTCGGCTTCCATAACAAGATTTTCAAGTTGCACAGAGTAAATCCACTCGCCGCCAGAGCGGATAACGTCTTTGGCGCGGTCTTCGATGGTTAAAAATCCATCCTTGGTAATGGATCCAACATCGCCGGTGCGCAACCATCCGTCTGCAGTGAATTTATCCGGGGCGTCGTCAACGTCTTTGCCTCTGAATATGTGTGCGGTGCCACCGTTGTGTTCAGCGGGTGATTGGTAGTAGGAAGCGGTGACCCAATTACCGCGTACTTGAATTTCTCCCTGGTTACGATCGGTTCCAGTAACATTTTCTCCGTCGCTCACTACGCGGTATTCAATGGATGCGGGGAAGCGCCCTTGGCTGATTCGATAATTCCAACGAGCCTCACCGCTAACACCGGATGGAGGCCGCGCCACAGTGCCAATCGGAGAGGTTTCGGTCATGCCCCAAATATGGATGACATCCACGCCGTAGCGTTCTTCCCAAAGTTTGATCAGGATTGGTGGGGCAGGGGAGCCGCCGACAAAGATTTCGATAAGACTCATGCGTTCCGGCGGATTACTTAAATAATGCACCATTAATGAGATCCATAATGTGGGCACACCATTAGCTACTCTTGGATGTGATTGCGCAATTATTGTCGCTAGTGATGCTGGGGAAAGGTCTCGTCCAGGGAAGACCAGCGGTGTGCCTGACATAAACGCCGCAATCGGTATGCCCCAACTTAATACGTGGTAGATGGGCACACAGCAAAGGAATGGTTCACCATGTGTAATTGCAAATGAGTCGGTGGTGCGCAGGCTCATTGAATGCAGATAAATAGAGCGGTGTGAGTAGGCAACACCTTTTGGTGCACCGGTTGTTCCAGTGGAGTATACGATGGCCGCCGCGGAGTTTTCGGGAAGTTCTGCCCACGGATAATTGGTCGAACGGCCGTCGATAAGCGCCTCATAGGAATAACCTTTTACCGTGGCGGGAAGGGAATCGATGGCGGAGCTGAGATCCCCAATGCCGGTAAAAATAACTGCACGGACGGTAGGGCATTCAGAAATAATTCGGGAGAGTTGTTGTGCTAGTCCTGGATCGGCGACAATGACCTCGTCTTCGGCGTGATTAATTATGTGCCGAATTTGGTCTTCCATGAGCTGTTTATTTACTGGGTTAAATACTGCGCCCATGCAAGTAACGGCGAATAGTGTTTCCAGGTGCTCTGCACAGTTATACATAAAGCTAGCTACACGCTGATCCCCGGTGATTCCGAGTTCGTCCCGCAATGCGAATGCAAGTGCGCTTGCGCGGGCGCCGATTTCGGCGAATGTCGTGGTTTCTGCACCATCTACCCCCCATGTAGTGACGGTCGTTTCGCCGTGGACGCTGGCCCCATAACGCAAAATGCGCGTTATAGACAGTGGCAGGTCGTTCATCGTGCTGAGCATGAAGACTACTTTAGCGCCCAATTAGCAATGTAGCGGGCTTTATAGGGTACACTGTTGTTGAACCGACAGGTCGCCCGTTCAAGGGGAGGTTGCGGCGCTGTATACATGCCCGTTTTCGTCATTATTTTCCCGTCTGAATGGGGCCTAATGTCCGTCGGGTTCCGTACCTACTCAATGATGAGTTTTGTGTACGTCCACCAAGATTGGCCCTTGTAGAAGAGGATTTTTTGGGGCTAACTGAATTCCACAGACGCACATCGGTTATTTGAAGTGCCGGATTGTGCTACGAAAGGACATCTGTGACCGATACGGACACCACCGCTAACCTGGCTGCTCTTCGGCTGCCTGAACTGCGCAGGATGGCGCAGTCTTTGGGGATCCGGGGAATCTCAACGATGCGTAAGGGCGCATTGATTGAAGCTATCCAGGCTGGGGGAGCCGCACCAGCGAAGGCTGTTGATACGAAACCTGAAAACGTTGAAGCTGAGGTAGCAACGGAGGTGATTGCTGTACCGACGCGCCGTCGTCGGCGAGTAACCACTGAAGTCAAGGCGGATTCTGAGCCTGCTGCGCCAGCGCTTATCGACGCCCCAGCGGCTGAAGAACCCCAAAAAGTCACTGTGACTGCTGAGGAGCGCGAAGCGGAAGCACGTGAGGCAAAAGCTGAAGAGCGGCATGAGTCTCGCTCTCAGGCGCGCCGGGCTCGCCGGAATCGTGCTCGCTTAAATCAACGCGAACGTGAGCGTCGCGAGCGGGAAACGCAACGTGACCAAAATGTTTCTGAAGAAACCACGGTTGTTGCAGAACACCCTGAAGCTACTGAACAGGAACGTTATTTAGAGCGCTCGGAAAGCTCCGAGCGTGCCGAGCAAACTACTGACCGTCCCGACCGTCAGGACCGCCAAGAGCGTTCGGACCGCGGTGATCGTGCTGAACGGGGCGAACGTCAGGACCGCTATGGCCGTGACGACGATCGCCAAGACCGTTATGGTCGTGATGATGATCGCCGGAATCGTCGTAATCGCCGTGACCGTGGGCGCAATCGTCGTGACCGTGAACCCTATGAGGAGTTGCGCGAAGACGATGTCTTACAACAAATCGCCGGCATTGTAGAGGTTCTGGAAAACGGCAATGCATTTGTGCGCACCAGTGGCTATCAAGCCGCCGCAGCTGATGTGTATGTAAGTTCGCAAATGATTCGCCGTTTTGGGCTTCGCCGTGGCGATGCCATTATTGGCCAAATTAAGGTTGGGGGACCACAGCAGGTACACGGTACTGGACGCAACCGACAAAAATACAATGTGTTGCAGCGCGTCGACCAAATTAATGGCCTTTCTGTTGAAGACGCCCGCCACCGCCCAGAGTTCGCCAAGCTGACACCGCTATATCCAAATCAGCGCCTGCGCCTGGAAACAGATCCCAAGATCTTAACCACGCGTGTGATTGACCTTATTATGCCTATTGGTAAAGGTCAGCGTGCGCTGATTGTGTCGCCACCAAAGGCCGGTAAGACCACCATTTTGCAGAATGTGGCCAATGCCATTGCAACAAATAACCCTGAGTGTTACCTCATGGTTGTCTTGGTGGATGAACGCCCTGAAGAAGTGACCGATATGCAGCGCAATGTCAAGGGCGAAGTTATTGCTTCTACCTTTGACCGCCCACCGAGTGAACACACTGCCGTGGCCGAATTGGCTATTGAACGTGCAAAGCGGTTAGTGGAACAAGGCCAAGACGTTGTTGTTTTGCTCGATTCCATTACTCGCTTAGGGCGCGCCTACAATAACAGCTCCCCTGCGTCCGGCCGCATCTTGTCTGGTGGTGTGGATTCCAATGCACTGTACCCACCAAAGCGTTTCTTGGGTGCTGCACGCAATATTGAAAATGGCGGATCGCTCACCATTATTGCTACTGCAATGGTGGAAACGGGTTCCGCTGGCGATACTGTGATCTTTGAAGAGTTTAAGGGCACAGGCAATGCGGAATTAAAGCTTGACCGCAAGATTTCCGAACGTCGTGTCTTCCCAGCCGTTGATGTCAACCCATCTGGTACTCGAAAAGATGAGCTGTTGCTGGCTCCTGAGGAAGCCCGCATTATGCATAAGTTGCGCCGGATTCTCTCCGCATTGGATAATCAGCAAGCTATCGATTTGCTTATTAAGCAACTCAAGAAAACCAAATCAAATGGTGAGTTCTTAATGCAGGTAGCTTCTTCTGCACCAATGGCTGGAGTTACGGAGGAGGACTTCTCCTAATGGCAAACCAGGTTTCCGCTGTAGACGATATTCTTGCCGAATATCACGGCTTGGAGGCTCAACTCAGTGACCCTGAGTTGCATAATGATGCTGCTCGCGCCCGAAAAGTAGGCAAGCGGTATTCAGAGTTGCAGCCGATTATTAAGGTTCATTCGGAGTTAACTCAGGTGCGGGAAGACCTGGTTGATGCCCGGGAAATGGCCCATGAGGACCATGATTTCATAGCCGAAGTCGAGCAGCTTGCGGCAAAAGAAGTGGAATTGGAAGAACAGCTCGCTGATCTCCTTGCTCCACGTGATCCGCACGATGCCGATGATATTGTTATGGAAATTAAGTCTGGTGCGGGCGGTGAAGAAGCCGCACTCTTTGCTGGCGAGTTAGCTCGTATGTACCAGCGTTATGCCGAGAAAAACGGATTCAGCATTGAGATCCTTGGGCTTTCCGAATCTGATTTGGGTGGCGTTAAGGATATGACCATGTCGATCCGGTCTAAGCAACCATCCCGTGATGGTGCCTGGAGCGTCTTTAAATTCGAAGGCGGTGTACACCGCGTACAACGCGTACCCGTGACCGAATCTCAAGGCCGTATTCAAACTTCGGCAGCCGGTGTGTTGGTATACCCAGAACCTGATGAAGTTGGCGCGGTAGAGATCGACGATAAAGATATTCGTGTAGATGTTTACCGTGCATCCGGCAAAGGCGGACAAGGCGTAAACACCACAGACTCCGCAGTGCGTATTACTCACTTGCCCACAGGTATTATTGTGACCTGCCAAAAAGAGCGCTCGCAGATCCAGAACAAGGCTCGTGCGATGCAAGTGCTTGCTGCTCGATTGCAATTGCTTGCTGAAGAAGCGGCAGAAGCCGAAGCCGCCGAGGGGCGAGCTGCACAGATTCGTACACTCGATCGCTCCGAGCGGATCCGTACATACAATTGGCCAGAGAATCGGATTAGTGATCACCGTATTGGATATAAATCCAATAATTTGGATACCGTACTGAATGGCGAATTAGGTGATCTCTTTACCGCTTTGCAAGCCGCCGATCGCGCTGCCCGCTTGGAAGCTGAGTGATTTCGTTAACGCAGCAGATTTCCAAGGCCGCCGCCACCTTAGCTCAGGCTGGGGTGGCGTCGCCTATTGTCGACGCCCGCTTGCTTGCTGCTCACTTTCTTGGCTGCTCGCCAATGGAGTTGCTGTTTAAAGAAGGGGAATTACCTCAAGAATTCTGGCATGCTGTTTTCCGTAGGGCACAACGTGAACCACTCCAATATATTCTTGGTTCTGCACCATTTGGAGTCCTTGATCTAGCTGTTGGTCCTGGAGTATTTATTCCACGCCCAGAAACCGAACTCCTTGCACTGTGGGCAGTTGAAGCGATTCGCGGCGTCGAAAAACCGATGGTCATAGATCTATGCACAGGAAGTGGTGCATTGGCATTAAGCATTGCCATTGAGCGGCCAGATGCCAAAATTTTTGCCGTTGAGCTTTCGCCAGATGCCTATACTTGGGCGGCGCGCAATATTGCTACATATGCTTCTGAGGTTAGACTGTTCGCCGGTGATGCCACCAATCCAGAGTTACTTGCGGAATATTCAGGAATGGTCAATCTCGTAGTAAGTAATCCTCCGTATGTTCCACTCGATGCTGCGGTGGATATGGAGACTCGTCATGATCCCGCTATGGCTGTTTTCGGTGGGGAGGATGGAATGTCAATTATTTCCCCAATGATCGAAAACATTTTCCGATTGTTGCGCCCCGGCGGAGCCACTGGAATTGAGCATGATGACTCTACTGGTGTGAAAGTTTTGCAGGCGTTTCAATCCCACGGTGGCTTTGAAAATATTACCCAGCACCAAGACCTTGCTGGGCGTGATCGTTTTGTTACGGCGAGTAAGCTGTAGAACCAAGAGCAAATCATCAGGAGATAAAACGTGAGCCGAATGTATAACTGCGCCGACGCTGAATCCCGCGAATTAGGGCTCAAGGCGGCAGTCAATGCGGTGAAAGGTGGTCGCCTTGTAGTGCTGCCAACCGACACCCTTTACGGATTAGGTTGTGATGCCTTTGATAATGACGCCGTGGCAAAACTCCTGCTGACAAAACAACGCGGACCAGATATGCCGGTGCCGGTACTCGTTGGCAGTTGGGACACAATTCAAGGGTTGGTGCGAGACTATACGCCGCAAGCAAAAGCTTTAGTAGAAGCATTTTGGCCAGGAGGATTATCGATCGTGGTGCCGCAAGCCCCGAGCTTGCCTTGGAACCTCGGTGATACTCGAGGCACAGTTATGCTCCGTATGCCGCTGCACCCTGTGGCTATCGAACTTCTTCGCGAAACTGGTCCAATGGCAGTATCGAGTGCAAATATCTCTGGACAACCCCCGGCAACCACTGCGCAAGATGCCAAAAATCAATTAGGGGCGGGTGCATCCGTCTATCTCGATGGGGGAGAATGCCCCGTTGGTCTAGCCTCCAGCATTGTCGATCTGTCCGATCAGGGCCCAAAGCTACTGCGCGAAGGGGCCATACCTGCGGAACGTATTGCTGAAGTCCT
Organism: Corynebacterium freiburgense; assembly: GCF_030408815.1. Classification (NCBI taxonomy): domain Bacteria; kingdom Bacillati; phylum Actinomycetota; class Actinomycetes; order Mycobacteriales; family Corynebacteriaceae; genus Corynebacterium; species Corynebacterium freiburgense. The sequence continues at coordinate 1,146,030 of NZ_CP047355.1, forward strand.
CAATATTGAAGTGGATGTGTTGCGCTGATATGGGTGTTGCTGGTGTGCCATTGCGGGAACTCGGTCTAGTGCTGCTTGCCGCAGCGACCGTAACATACCTTTCAACCGGACTTATCCGGCATTGGGTAACGCGAAGTGGACAGATGGCCGCTATCCGTGACCGTGATGTGCACACTCAACCAAAGCCGCGGCTTGGCGGGGCAGCAATGTTTTTGGGCTTTACATGCGCGGTATGGCTCGCCCACCAACTCCCAGCACTTACCCGCGGATTTAAACCAATCACGCCAGAAATGGACGCCGTGATGTGGGCTGCGATTGTGATTGTACTTGTGGGCGTTGTGGATGACCTGCTGGAAATCGACGCTCTGACCAAGCTTATTGGGCAGGTGCTTGGTGCCGTAGTGATGAGCCTAGTCGGGCTTTCATGGACGCTGTTGTATGTGCCCTTTGGAGATGGAACTACCGTAGTATTAGATCAAGTCCAGGCTACAATCTTGACAACGATATTTACGGTCATGCTGATTAATGCCATGAACTTTGTTGATGGTTTGGACGGACTCGCAGCTGGTCTTGGCATGATTGCAGGATTGGCAATCCTGGTCTTTTCACTCACGGTATTACATGACCAAGGGGGTACGGTATCAGCGTATCCGCCTGCGATTATTGCTGCGGCACTTGTAGGAATGTGCCTTGGCTTTTTACCTCATAATTTCGAGCCATCAAGAATTTTTATGGGGGATTCTGGCTCGATGCTTATCGGCTTATTGTTGGCGGCGGCATCAACATCGGCTTCGGGAAAAATCAATATGAGCCTCTATGGTACCGCCGATATTATCGCCGTTATGTCGCCATTTATTGTGGTTGTTGCCGCAATCTTTGTACCGGTGCTTGACCTCGTAATGGCGGTTGTACGCCGAGTTTCAAAAGGACGTTCGCCTTTTAGTGCGGATAAAATGCACCTACATCACAGGTTATTAGAACTAGGCCATACTCACCGTCGCGTAGTTTTAGTGCTTTACACCTGGGTTTCTGTTGTGGCATTCGGTGCGGTGGCATTTACTGTTTTCCCAGCGCCATACGCTCTTATCGGTGTGGGGGTTGGCCTGATTGTTGCGCTTGCCCTCACTGCGCGGCCGGTGTTGGATTCGCGGCGTCGAAAAGCGGAAGCAACCCAACCCCGACAAATTTCGCACGCACGGTAGAATGCCCAGTTGTGAATGCAACACCTTCAGAATACGACGACCCGCGCCGCCCACTCTTGCGAGCACTTAGGTTTGGAACTTATGCGCTGGTGGTCATTAGTGTGGTTTCATTGGCACTTTGGGGGTGGATTGCGGACCTAGCAGGTGTTTGGGGTGTGCTTATTGGGGCCGCAATTGGTGGCGGTTTTATGCTGCTGACAGTTCTCAGCGTATTAGTAACATCGAATACCTCTGCCACAACAACCGGCGCCGTGGTGCTCGGAGGGTGGCTAGCAAAAGTAGTGTTGTTGATTATCGTTCTGTATCTAATTCAGGACCTTGGGTTTTATCATAAATGGGCACTCTTGAGTACAACGTTGTTGGCTTTAGTTGCAGTGCTTGCAAGTGAGGTTTGGGGCGTAATTACTGCAAAAGTAACGTACGTGCAGCCCGAAAACGTTAGCTAAAGACTACCCCCGACTTGGGCATGTGGCTTGTTGTGTGACATACCTTACAAAAATTAATTTGCGCAGCTCAGGGCACTTACATGAAGTGCTATACAAAGGGGTAGCCGTTACCCCCCTCCATACTTCGGAAAAACCCAAACTCACCTGTTATTCTATCGAGCGGGCACCAGTGCCTAGCTAAGACACAAATTTATGAAACCTGTGAAAATAGCTTGGCGCTTTCCCCAGTGGCCGCTGCGATGATGTGCGACGGAGTCCGTGGCGGTCCAGGTAGTTTTTCAGACGTCCATCGCACCGTATGGGGAAACCTATGCGGCCCGAACACGGGAGAGAACGCTGAGCGTTACAACACTGTCCATGCGGGGTGAATTCCACTCACCCTCCCTGGAACACGAATTTTTCCCGGATGCCTTGTGGTTCGCAGACGTTGCGAACGGCTGGTTCACTATCGACCGTCTGATGTTCGTCCGCCTTCTAATGGCGGTTCTCGTGGCGCTATTCTTCGTGGTGGCAATGCGGAGCCCTAAATTGGTTCCTTCTGGCCTCCAGAACGTCGCGGAGATCGCTCTTGATTTTGTCCGAGTGCATATTGCTGAAGAGATTCTAGGTAAGAAAGAAGGCCGCCGCTTTTTGCCGGTTTTGGTCACAATGTTCTTCCTAGTGTTTGCAATGAACTTGCCCTCGGTCATTCCGGGACTCAATGTGTCGCCTAATGCTCGCGTGGGTATGCCACTAGCATTGGCGGTTTTGGGCTACTTGACATTCATTTACGCAGGTACCAAGCGTTACGGCTTTTTCAAGTATGTGAAGTCTTCAGTGGTGATCCCGAATCTTCCACCGGCACTCCACTTGCTGGTGGTACCGCTCGAGTTTTTCTCGACGTTCATTATGCGACCGGCCACTCTGACACTTCGTCTTATGGCCAATATGCTCGCCGGCCACATCATCCTCGTGCTGTTGTTCTCTGCAACGAACTTCTTCTTCTGGCAGTTGAACGGCTGGACAGCACTCTCTGGTGTGACCATCATTGCCGCGATTGCGTTTACGCTTTTCGAACTTCTGGTCATTTTCCTGCAGGCATATATTTTCGCTCTGCTTTCGGCCGTGTATATCGAATTGTCGCTGCACGCTGACGAACACTGACCCAGCCCGCTTATTGCGGACCACAGTCAACCACAAATCCACACCAAAATATTTCGCCTAATTTCTCGAAAATGGGAATGGGCAGCTAGAAAGGGAACGACACTCTCATGAATGAAGTCATCCTCGCTCAGGACGCCGCTGGTATCTCCGGCTCCATCGACACCATCGGTTACGGCCTTGCAACCATTGGCCCAGGCCTCGGTATCGGTATCCTCGTCGGCAAGGCACTTGAGGGTATGGCTCGCCAGCCCGAAATGGCCGGCCAGTTGCGTACCACCATGTTCCTGGGTATCGCTTTCGTTGAGGCTCTTGCCCTCATCGGTCTGGTCGCCGGCTTCATCCTCTAATTCACTTAAGACAACGAAAGCTGGAGACTCATGACGAACGTCATTAACTACCTTGCGGCAGGAGACGCGGAAACTCTTCCTCTTGAAGAGCCAATTAACCCGCTTCTGCCCGCCACGTACGACCTCGTCTGGTCCATCATTCCGCTCATCGTCGTCGGCATCCTCTTCTGGAAGGTTGTCCTTCCGAAGTTCCAGGAAGTCCTTACTGAGCGTGAGGACCGGATTAAGGGTGGCATTCAGCGAGCTGAAGCTGCACAGGCAGAAGCCAAAGCAGCATTAGAGAAGTACAATGCTCAGCTTGCTGAAGCACGCGCCGAGGCTGCACAGATCCGCGAAGAAGCCCGTGATAAGGGCAAGCAGATCATCGAAGAGATGAAGGCCCAGGCCACCGAAGAAAGCAACCGCATCATCGAAGCCGGTGAAAAGCAGCTTGCCGCCCAGCGCGAGCAGGTCGTTGCAGAGCTGCGCCGCGAGATGGGGCAGAACTCGATCAATCTGGCAGAGCGACTGCTCGGGGAACAGCTCTCCGATAATGTGAAGCGCTCCGGCACGATCGATTCCTTCCTGTCCGACCTCGACACCGTGGACAACGCAGGAAAGTGAGCGACATGCACGCAGCGAGCCGCGAAGCACTAGCGAACGCAAAGCAACACCTAGACACACTACTGTCAGGAAGCACCAATGCAGTCGCAGTCGCCGCACAGACTGGTACCGAACTGTTCGACGTCGTCGAAGTCCTCGACGGTGACCGCGGCCTGCGTGTCGCGGTGGCTGACTCCTCAGCCACCCCCGAGCAGCGCTCTGGCCTGGTGACGGCAGTCTTTGGAACGAAGGTTACACAAGTGACCCTCGATGCCCTGACATTTGCCGCGGCCCAGGTCTGGTCCACCCCGCGTGAACTGCGCACCGGCCTGGTGGAGTTGGGACGCCGCGCCCTCCTCCGAGCAGCCGAGCAGCAGAACCAGCTGGCACAAGTGGAAGATGAACTTTTCCGACTCGGCCGGATTTTGGACGACAAAAAGCAACTCACTCAGATGCTTGGGGACCGCAATGCGACCCCCGCCGCGAAACGCGAGCTACTGGCCAAAGTGCTGTATGGCAAAGTCAGTTCAATCACTGAAGCCCTAGCCTTGCAGGTCATTGGTCGTCCAGACAGTAACCCCATTGATGATATGGCACATCTTTCCTCCCTGGCTGCTGGCCTCGAAGGAAAAACTGTTGCACATGTGGTGAGTGCTGTACAGCTGGATAAGGCGCAGGAACAGGCACTGGTTGAAAAACTGGGCCGTATTTATGGTCGAAAGATGAGCATCCACGCTGAGGTCGATCCCAGCCTCCTCGGTGGAATGGTCGTCCGAGTCGGCGATGAGGTAATTGACGGCAGCACCTCGGGCAAGCTCGAGCGGTTGCGCGCCAACCTTGTCTAAGGCACGACTGATATCACTAGACAATAATTGCTGGAAGAAACAACCGAGAGCAGGAAGAACATGGCGGAGCTGACGATCTCCTCCGATGAGATCCGTAGCGCGATTGCAAACTACACCTCGAGCTACTCCCCGGAGGCCTCCCGCGAGGAGGTCGGCCTGGTCATTTCGGCAGCTGACGGTATCGCCCAAGTTTCGGGCCTCCCGTCGGTCATGGCGAATGAGCTCCTCGAGTTCCCCAATGGCGTCATTGGCGTCGCGCAAAACCTGGACACCGACAAGGTTGGTGTTGTGGTTCTGGGTAACTACGAGACTCTAAAAGAGGGCGACGAAGTCAAGCGGACAGGCGACGTACTGTCCATCCCGGTCGGAGATGCATTCCTCGGCCGCGTAATTAACCCCCTAGGCCAACCAATTGACGGCCTTGGAGCTATTGAAAAAGAAGAAGACCGCGTATTGGAATTGCAGGCACCATCCGTACTGCAACGCCAGCCAGTGGGCGAGCCGATGCAAACCGGCATTAAGGCTATCGACGCCATGACCCCCATCGGCCGCGGTCAGCGCCAGCTGATCATTGGTGACCGCAAAACCGGTAAAACCGCGGTTTGCTTGGACACCATTTTGAACCAGAAGGCAAACTGGGAGTCTGGCGACTCGACCAAGCAGGTACGTTGTATCTATGTAGCAATTGGTCAAAAGGGCTCCACTATTGCAGCGGTACGTCGTACCCTTGAAGAACACGGCGCCCTGGAATACACCACCATTGTGGCTGCTCCAGCATCCGATTCCGCTGGCTTTAAGTGGCTTGCACCATTCGCAGGTGCTGCACTTGGCCAGCACTGGATGTACCAGGGCAAGCACGTTTTGGTCATCTATGATGACTTGACCAAGCAAGCTGAAGCTTATCGTGCGATCTCCCTCTTGCTACGCCGCCCACCAGGCCGTGAAGCATACCCAGGTGACGTTTTCTACCTGCACTCCCGCTTGCTGGAACGTGCCGCAAAGCTTTCCGATGACATGGGCGCTGGCTCCATGACAGCACTGCCGATCATTGAGACCAAGGCAAATGACGTCTCCGCCTTTATTCCTACCAACGTAATTTCTATTACTGACGGCCAGGTATTCCTCGAATCCGACCTGTTTAACCAGGGTGTTCGTCCCGCAATTAACGTAGGTGTTTCCGTTTCTCGTGTGGGTGGTGCCGCTCAGACCAAGGGCATGAAGAAAGTGTCTGGCTCCTTGCGTCTTGACCTCGCCGCTTACCGTGACCTTGAAGCCTTCGCGGCATTCGCATCTGACCTGGATCCCGCATCCAAGGCACAGCTGCAGCGCGGCCAGCGACTTGTGGAATTGTTGAAGCAACCAGAAAACAGCCCAATGGCAGTGGAAGACCAAATGGTCTCCATTTGGCTTGCTGGCGAAGGTGAATTCGACACCGTTCCCGTCGAAGACATTCGTCGTTTCGAAGCTGAGCTTCATGAGTACCTCCACGCAAACGCAGCTGGAGTGTACGAGCAAATCGCTGGTGGTGCAGCATTCTCCGAGGATTCTCAGGAAGCCTTACTAGCTGCCACCAATGACTTCAAGCACTCCTTCCAGACCACGGACGGTACGCCAGTAATCAACGAGCCAGAAGTGGATCCGTTGAAAGAAGGCGAGCTAAAGAAGGCCCAAATTACGGTTTCTCGTAAGACCGCCAAAAAGTAGGGCAGTGTGAATAACACTATGACCGTCCAAGGAAAAGAAGGGAGGCGATGATTCATGGCAAGTCTTCGCGAGTTGCGTAACCGAATTAAATCGGTCAATTCAACAAAGAAGATCACCAAGGCCCAAGAACTGATCGCCACCTCGCGAATCACCAAGGCCCAGGCGCGGGTCGAGGCCTCGCTTCCATACGCCAATGAAATCCACGATGTGATTGAACGTTTGGCGTCTGCAAGCTCCCTCGATCACCCAATGCTTCGGGAGCGTGAAAACGCTAACCGCGCCGCAATCCTGGTGGTCTCAAGCGACCGTGGTATGGCTGGTGGATACAATTACAACGTCTTCAAGAAAACAACCGAGCTAAAAAATCTCCTTGAGGAAAAAGGCTATGAGGTTGTTATCTATGTAGCTGGAAATAAGGGAGTTGGTTACTACAAGTTCCGCGGTGAAGACATCGTTGGACAATGGACCGGCTTCTCCCAAGACCCCGGTTACCGTGAGACGCATAATTTGCGCCGCCACTTGATTGATGCCTTTATTGCAGGCTCTGCTGGTACTGCAAAGTACCGTGAAGGCCTCAATGTCGAAGAAGGTGAGTCGGTTCAAGGCTTCGATCAACTGCACGTTGTGTACACCGAGTTTGAGTCCATGCTGACCCAGACCGCACGTGCACACCAGCTCCTGCCCATCGAGCCAATTATTGAGCTTGATGAAATGGAATTGGGCGACGGCATTCTCGACGATAAAGGTGAAGTATCTCCGGACTACGAGTTCGAACCAGATGCAGATACCTTGCTCGCCGCACTGCTGCCGCAATACGTGTCCCGTAGCCTGTACGCAATGCTTCTTGAGGCAGCTGCCTCTGAATCAGCATCGCGCCGAAATGCAATGAAGTCTGCTACTGACAATGCAACCGCACTGGTGAAAGATCTTTCACGTGTGGCTAACCAGGCTCGCCAGGCACAGATCACCCAGGAAATCACAGAGATCGTCGGTGGCGCCGGAGCGCTCGCCGAAAGCGGAGAAAGTGACTAGATTATGACTACAGCTCTCAATGAGCAGAACGCACAGCAGGCGGTAGGCGCCGGCCGTGTCGTGCGTGTCATTGGTCCGGTCGTCGACGTGGAATTCCCGCGCGGCGAGCTGCCGGCCCTTTTTAACGCACTGACTGTCGAGGTCACCCTCGAAGCAGTCGCCAAGACCATTACCCTTGAAGTTGCCCAGCACCTCGGCGATAACCTCGTACGCGCCATTTCGATGGCGCCTACCGATGGTCTTGTTCGTGGCGCTCAAGTTATCGACTCTGGCCAGCCGATTTCCGTTCCTGTCGGCGACGTCGTAAAGGGCCACGTATTTAACGCTTTGGGTGACTGCCTTGACCAGCCTGGTCTGGGCCGTGACGGTGAGCAGTGGGGAATCCACCGCGATCCGCCACCATTCGATCAACTCGAAGGTAAAACCGAAATCCTTGAAACGGGTATTAAGGTCATTGATTTGCTCACCCCATACGTAAAGGGTGGCAAGATTGGTTTGTTCGGTGGCGCTGGTGTGGGCAAAACCGTTCTTATCCAGGAAATGATTACCCGTATTGCACGCGAATTCTCCGGCACATCGGTGTTCGCTGGTGTTGGTGAGCGTACTCGTGAAGGTACTGACCTCTTCCTGGAAATGGAAGAAATGGGTGTGCTTCAAGATACCGCTCTAGTATTCGGCCAGATGGACGAGCCACCAGGAGTTCGTATGCGCGTCGCACTGTCTGGCTTGACCATGGCGGAGTACTTCCGTGATGTTCAGCACCAGGACGTGCTGCTCTTCATTGACAATATCTTCCGTTTTACCCAGGCAGGTTCCGAAGTATCAACCCTTCTCGGCCGTATGCCGTCAGCTGTGGGTTACCAGCCAACCCTGGCCGATGAGATGGGTATCCTGCAGGAGCGTATTACCTCGACCAAGGGTAAGTCCATTACGTCGCTGCAAGCAGTGTACGTCCCTGCAGACGACTACACCGACCCTGCACCGGCTACGACGTTCGCGCACCTGGACGCTACCACTGAGCTTGACCGTGGTATCGCCTCCAAGGGTATTTACCCTGCTGTGAACCCATTAACCTCTACCTCTCGTATTCTCGAGCCAGGTATTGTTGGCGAGCGTCACTACAATGTTGCACAGCGTGTGATCCATATCCTTCAGAAGAACAAAGAACTTCAAGACATTATCGCCATCCTCGGTATGGATGAATTGTCTGAAGAGGACAAGATCACTGTTCAGCGTGCACGTCGCTTGGAGCGCTTCCTGGGCCAAAACTTCTTCGTTGCTGAAAAGTTCACCGGTATTCCAGGTTCTTATGTTCCTTTGGAGCACACCATCGAAGCCTTTGAGCGCATCTGCAATGGCGACTTTGACCACTACCCAGAACAGGCATTCAATGGTCTGGGTGGCTTGGACGATGTTGAGGCTGCCTATAAGAAGATGACCGGAAAGTAAAGGGGCGAAACTCATGGCTGAAATCGCCGCTGAACTGGTCTCCGTCGAGCGTATGTTGTGGTCTGGAAAGGCTACTATCGTGACGGCTCAGACCACCGAAGGTGAGATCGGCGTGCTGCCCGGCCACGAACCCATGCTTGGCCAACTCGCTGAGAATGGGGTCGTGGTAATCCGTCCTGTGGACGGCGAAAAGCTTGTTGCTGCCACACCTGGTGGTTTCCTTTCAATTTCAAAGGACAAGGTAACCATTCTGGCTCACTATGCAGTGTGGGCTCACGAGGTCGACGCCGCTGAGGCTGAGGCCGCGCTCCAGTCAGATGATCCTGAAACGAAAGCACGTGCCGAAGCAGAGCTACGCGCATTACGTCGCGATAAGGAAGCTTAAGGTTTTTCCCAGGCAGTTTTGCCAGTTCTTTCCTTAAAATTTGCAAGGGTCACCCGCAAATGCGGGTGACCCTTTGTATACCTAACCATACATATAGGTTCTGCTGCCCCCCAATATGCTGGGTCTTTGGCAATCACCTATTTTTTCAGGTAGATCAGAATATTCTTGCTTGTGCACAAGGGGTATGATGATTCAAAAATACGACAAAGCGTATTGGGGCTCGCTTTGTGTATCAGATTGGTTGGTATGTGCGCATGGAATATTTCTGGTATAGCCTAGTGCTAATAGCGCTCACGGTGTTTGTCTTGGCCGTGTGGCGGTTTTACATGCTGCGCAGTAGCGGGGTTCACGTTATTTTACGGAATGTTCCTGCAGATGGGGCACATGGTTGGCGGCATGGATTGATTCGATACAACGGTTCATCCGCCGAATATTTTAAGCTTCGATCATTGTCACCTGCGGCTAATATCGTTATTGATCGGCAATTAGCGCAATTGCTTGGAAGCCGAATGCCCACATCCCAAGAATCTGAATTTATGGAACCAGGTACAAAGATTGCGCACATTCTTGTGGGGGATATGGAGTATGAAGTCGCGATGAATTCGCGCAGTGAAATGGCACTAACAGCCTGGTTGGAATCTGCTCCAAGCCAGCGTTTGGAGCGTCAAGATCCGCGGGAAGCTATCCGTCATCTCACCCAAAAGCGAAACGTTAATTAACCTTGGGCTACAGTTGAGGAATGCGTCTCGTCATTGCCCGGTGTTCTGTTGATTATGTTGGCCGCTTAGAAGCTCATCTTCCAATGGCTGATCGATTATTAATGGTCAAAGCGGACGGCTCAGTATCTATTCACGCTGATGACCGCGCATACAAGCCATTGAACTGGATGACACCACCCTGCACACTTGATGAGCGGGAGATTAAAAGTGAAGGTGGGGAATCACTTGGTGTCCGGATGTGGATCGTTGAGAACAAAAAAGGCGAGCAGCTGCGGATCACAATAGAGGCAGTGCATTCTGATTTTTATTATGACTTCGGTGAAGATCCTGGTTTAGTTAAAGACGGTGTGGAGTCTCATCTCCAAGAGCTCTTAGCCGAGCATATTGAAACATTAGGTGAAGGCTACAGTTTAATTCGCCGCGAATATCCCACTGCTATTGGTCCGGTGGATATCTTATGTAGAGATGCTTCAGGGGCGACTGTAGCTGTGGAAATTAAACGCCGCGGCGGCATCGATGGTGTGGAGCAGCTATCCCGGTATCTTGATTTGCTTAATCGTGATGAACTTTTAAGTCCGGTTCAGGGTGTTTTTGCAGCGCAGGAAATAAAACCGCAGGCTAGGACTTTAGCTGAAGACCGTGGCATTCGATGTGTCACTTTGGATTATCAAGCATTGCGGGGGATCGAGACTGACGAATTACGTTTGTTCTAATGCCTCGTCGAAATCGAACAAAGCGCCCACAGCGTAAAGAGGAACGCAATGCGCCGCGGGCTTTGCCTCGTGATGGTGCGGCATACTTTGGTACACAAATTCAGCCGGGTCCTCGATGGACCTTTGGTGAGCCATATATGGTGCGCCGTATGGGGTCTGCTGCCGCAAAGAAGTTTTATGTGTGTCCTGGTTGTAATCAGAATATTCCGCCAGGGGTTGCACATATTGTTGCGTGGCCGGAACATCATGCGGATGATCGGCGCCATTGGCATTCGCCTTGTTGGGATCGCCGTTAGTTCGTGCTGCGGTGGCGTATGCAAGCACAAACCCAGCCCACGCATAGGGTGCTCTGTATCAGCAGCCAGTGGTACGTGTGGGCTGGGCGGAGTTTTAGAGGTATTAGGCAGGTTCGGTGATTTCCAGGAGCACACCACCTGCGTCTTTAGGGTGCACAAAGTTAATGCGTGATCCACCAGTGCCAATCTTAGGTTCTGGATAAAGCAGGCGGGTCCCTTGAGCACGAAGGTGTTCACTTAGTGCATCGATATTGTTGGTTCGAACGCACATTTGCTGGAGGCCAGGGCCTTTTTTATCAATGAATTTCGCAATGGTGGATTCGTCATTGAGGGGCGCAAGAAGTTGAATCATGCCATCACGCTCAGTGAGGTTTTTGGGCCCAACCATGGCTTCCACAACACCTTGTTCTTCATTGGTTTCCTGGTGGTGGTTTACCCAGCCAAAATTTGATCGGTAGAACTCAATGGCGGCGTCGAGGTCGGGCACTGCAATCCCCACATGGTCAAGGCAGATCACATACTCGTGTGGGATTTCAATATTAGAAATATCGCTCATATTCACTAGTTTAGCCCTCGAACCAAGGTGGGGGCAGCGGGGATGCTCGGGGTATCTTGGTCAGCATGATTGTTGCATTTTCTGTAGCTCCCACTGAGGTCCCAAATGCACAGGCGGAAATGTCTGAGGCTGTTGCTGAGGCTGTGCGAGTGGTTCGAGCTTCTGGGCTTCCTCATGAAACTAATGCCATGTTTACCCTGATTGAGGGAGAATGGGATGAGGTTATGGATGTGATCCGGCGTGCAACCGAAGCAGTGGTTGCAGTTTCACCTCGGGTGAGCTTGGTGTTCAAGGCGGATATTCGGCCTGGATATTCGAATCAATTGGAGCAGAAAATTACTTCATTAGAGCAGCACCTCTAGCGGGCATTTTTCGTTGCGTTTGCTGTTACGATCGTGGTGTTGCGAAAGCATTGAATGGAAGGCTTTGTTAAATTGACTACTCCTGACCGGTTTGTGGGTGGGGCGATTGATCTTGGTGAGCTTAAGGCTCGTGCGGAGGCTCGAGCTCAGCAAAATTCTTCGGAGGGGGTGGCATTTGCAATTGCGGTGACGCCCGAAAATTTTGAACATGAAGTTGTTCGGCGCTCATTGCAGGTTCCGGTAGTTGTGCAGATAGGCTCTGCCCGCAGCGAGCATTCTGAGCAACTGAAAGCGGACTTAACAACGCTTGCTTCGCAAGCTAGTTTGCATTGGATTTTTGCGTACGTAGATGCGGATAACTTTCCAGAGATTGCGCAGGCTTTCGGTGTTTCTGCATTGCCTACGGTACTTGCACTGGCTGATGGTCGTCCGCTCGCTGATTTTCAGGGTGCACAACCAATGGAGGCTTTGCAGCAATGGACGGCGGCAGTAGTCCAAGCGGTAGCGGGCAAATTGAGTGGGTTACCGTCAAATGCTGATCATGAGGCGCCAAACGATCCGCGTTTCGACGCCGCGACCGAAGCTCTCAATATTGGTGACTTTGCTGCGGCCATTGCGGTATATGACGATATTCTCGCCCATGAACCGGCGAATGCAGATGCGAAAACTGCGCGGTTAAATGCGATCTATCTGGCTCGTCTTGCGGCTGCCTCAACGACAGATGACGTTATTGCGGCGGCAAATATGGATCCAAATGACGTCGATAAGCAATTTGCTGCTGCGGATGCGGAGATTGCGGCAGGAGATGTGGAAGATGCATTCGATCGTTTGCTTGGTGTGCTTGCGCAAGATAAGCAACGTGTTCGCGAACGTCTGATTGAATTGTTTGCATTATTTGAGGCCGGAGATCCGCGGGTGACGGCTGCTCGAAGTCGGATGGCGAGTGCACTTTTCTAATGCGAGAAATTACCGGGGCAGATGCTGCCCGCATGTTTGGTTTGGGGTTTATTGCCCCGACGATTGCTGGCGTCGCTGGTGTTATTGGCGCCGCATTGATGCACTCGACAATGGTAGCTATTGCAGGGGTTTCAATAGCACTTATGGTCGGTGGCTGGACGATCTGGAGTTTTTTCGATCGGGGTTGGACGCTCGCCGATTTTGGGTTCGTCCCGTTGGGGCGTCGAGGCTGGCATTTGCTGTGGCAAATTCCCGTTATGTTAGGGATTTCGCTCATTATTGCGGCGGGGATCGGTGCTTTGATCCAAGTAGAGCCTGCGGAACAGGATAATCGTCTTGAGCTTGTTCCAATCGAGTATGCACCTTTAATTATTGCTCTTATGGGTTTTTTGGTGGTGATTGCGGGACCCATTTGGGAGGAAGTTGTTTTTCGACGATTCATTATGGGGTGGCTGGATAACCGTTTTAAACTTCCAATTGTCTCTATTCTGGCAAGTGCACTGCTGTTCGGACTAGTCCATATGACTCCGCCGATTATTGTGTGGGCATTTTTATTGGGTATTTGTTGCGCGATTCTTTACCGTTGGCATGGTTCACTATGGGCGGCGATTTTACATCATGGTTTTAATAACCTCATGGTAACTATTGGAATGGCAATTTCGTTGTACTCTTCATAAATAGACCTCCTTGATGTGATCACCGTATTGAGTGAGCCACATCAAGGAGGTCAGGCAATTAAACAATTTTTAGGAAGTGGATTTATTCCTCAAAGACATACCACTGTGCGCTCATTGCGGGCAGGTGTAGTACTAGGGAATCTTCGTAACCATCCCAACCTTCGTCTTTGGTTTCAACTGTTTCCGGCAGTGGGTTTCCAGCACCTTCATATTCAGCATCATCGGTATTAAGTACCATATGCCAACGGCCAGATTTTGGAACACCGAGGCGATAGTCTTCCTGTGATGTGCCACCAAAATTAAAGACACACAACATGATTTCACCTTCTGTGCCATATCGGTGGAACGCTAAAATATTATGTGCTGCATCATCAGACTTTGCCCAGGAAAAACCCTTATGTGAATCATCTTGGGTATAAAGTGCTGGGGAGTCCTTATAGATTGTATTGAGTTGGCGAACAAGCTTTTGGGTTGCGAGGTGGTATTCACCTTCCCAACCTTCCATATCGCCCCAATCAAGCGAGCGTGCTTCAGACCATTCTTGGATCTGGCCAAATTCTTGCCCTTGGAATAGCAGGTTCTTACCAGGGTGAGACCACATAAATGTGAGGTATGTCCGCAGTCCTGCGGCTTTATTCCAGCTATCGCCAGGCATGCGGGCCCACAATGAACCCTTACCGTGTACAACCTCATCGTGAGAGATTGGGAGCACAAATTTTTCCGAATATGCGTACACCATTGAGAATGTAATTTCATTATGGTGGTATTCGCGGTGTACGGGGTCCTTAGAAATGTATTCTAAGGTGTCATTCATCCAACCCATATTCCATTTCAGGGAGAATCCAAGACCATTGTCTTCGGTAGGGGCGGTCACTCCACTCCATGATGTGGATTCTTCGGCAATGGTTAATACGCCGGGGTGTTCGCGCTGTACGGTGGCATTGACTTCCTGTAGGAATTGCACGGCTTCAAGGTGGTGATTATTGCCATACTGGTTCGGTTCCCATTCACCGGGGTTGCGGGAATAATCCAGGTAGAGCATAGATGCAACAGCATCGACGCGAAGGCCGTCGATATGGAATTCTTCACACCAATACAGAGCATTTGCAACTAGGAAATTGCGTACTTCATGGCGTCCAAAATCGAATACATATGTGCCCCAGTCTTTTTGCTCGCCACGCCGGGGGTCGGGGTGTTCGTAGAGGGCGCGGCCGTCGAAACGCCCCAATGCCCAATCATCTTTGGGGAAGTGTGCGGGAACCCAGTCCACAATCACACCAATACCCCGTGCGTGGAATGCGTCGATTAATGCGCGAAGTTCGTCTGGGGAACCCCAGCGCGAAGTTGGCGCGTAGTACCCAGATACTTGATAGCCCCAGGAGCCGCCAAATGGGTGTTCGGCAACAGGCATGAATTCTACGTGCGTATAACCCATATCCGCGACGTAATCTACGAGTTCAGTTGCTAATTCGCTGTAGCTAAGACCTTGTTTCCAGGAACCTAAATGCACCTCGTATACGCTCATAGGTTCGCTGTGAATATTTGCCTTAGCGCGGTGCTCTAGCCACTCTGCATCTTTCCACTGATAGTTTGACGACGTCACTACCGAACCGGTCGCAGGTGGGGTTTCGGCGAGCTGTGCTAATGGGTCAGCCTTATCACGTCGGTGTCCCTCTTGCGTTTGAATCGCATACTTATACACCTCCCCTTCACCTACGCCTGGAATAAACAACTCCCAAATGCCGGAGCTGCCCAGAGAGCGCATAGGGAATTGCGAGGCATTCCAACCGCAAAAATCACCGACTACGGCCACGCCAATAGCGTTTGGTGCCCACACTGCGAACGAGGTGCCGGAGACTTCGCCAAGTTGTGTGGAGTATGTGCGCGGGTGGGATCCAAGAACTTCCCAAAGGCGTTCATGGCGTCCTTCAGAAATCAAGTAGATATCGGTTTCCCCCAGGGTAGGCAGGAAAGTATAAGGGTCAGCAGATTCACGTGGTTCAAAACCTGGCCAGGTGGTACGTAACCGGTAGTCGCGGGGTTCCCCCTCAACTTCGACGGCAAAAATATCATCCCCAATTGGGGTCATTGGGATGGCGGTGTTATCAATTAATAATTCAACTTGTTCGGCACCAAGTTTGCGGGTGCGGATAACATTGCCATGCCAGCCATAAAAACCATGGGGGTCATGATGCTGGCAATTACGAAGACGGTTCAGATCCTCCCGTGGAATAGTAAGAGAACTGGGGATCTTAGAGTCAGACATATGGGGACCCTTCAAAATGTACAAACGTTGACTTAAAAATGTAAAAGCACCCGCAATGAATTTAAGCAGCGCTCTATACTTCGACGCTACCTAACAATGCGAGTGCTTGGGGGAAGCTAGAGGTGAACTCGATCACCCCTAGCTGCGTATGACTAGTCGTGGTACTCGTCAACTACACGCCAAGCCAGCTTTTCCCTGCGTTGTGGTGGAACTTCAGGCAATACAAAGATATGTGCTACATCTTTCCAAGGTTCTAGGCGGACATAATTATGCTCGCCCCATGTGTAGGTAGCGCCAGTAATTTGATCGTGAACCTCAAATCCAACAGAACCACTTAGCCCCAATGCAGCTAGATCCAAGTGCACAGTTGCTTCCTGCGCATTATTGGTATCTAAATTCACAACCACCAGAATGGCATTGCCGGTAAGAGCATCGACCTTTGAATAGGCCATAACCTGGTCATTGTCCACATTGTGGAAATGCAGATTACGCAATTGCTGTAATGCGGGATTTTCCTTGCGAATCTTATTGAGCATTGTAATAAACGGCTCAAGTGAATCGCCTGATTCGAGTGCACCATCAAAATCACGTGGGCGCAACTCATACTTTTCGCTATTGAGGTATTCTTCGCTGCCTGGTGCAACGGCTTGGTGCTCATACAGCTCAAATCCGGAATATACACCCCATAATGGAGACATTGTTGCCGCCAAAACAGCACGTGCGGCAAACATAGCTCGGCCTCCGTACTGCAAAGAAGCATGCAAGATATCCGGGGTGTTTACAAACAAATTCGGACGAGAAACATCGGCCATATTCGCAATTTCTTTGCCGAATTTCTCCAGCTCATATTTGGATGTTTGCCATGTAAAGTATGTATAGCTTTGCGAGAAACCAAGCTTTGCCAGGCCGTAAAGACGGGGGCGACGAGTAAATGCTTCAGCTAAGAAAATCACATCGGGGTGGGATTCATGCACCGTAGCTATTAACCATTCCCAGAAATTTGCTGGCTTGGTGTGAGGATTATCCACACGGAATGTCTTCACGCCACGTTTTACCCAAAAGAGCACTACGCGAAGAATTTCCTTATAGATGCTGTCTGGATCATTATCAAAATTCAGAGGATAAATATCCTGGTATTTCTTAGGTGGATTTTCTGCAAATGCAATCGTGCCATCCGGTAATACCGTAAACCATTCGGGGTGCTTTGCCGCCCATGGGTGGTCAGGGGCGCACTGCAGTGCAAGATCAAGCGCAACTTCCAATTTGAGTTGCTTGGCTCGCTTCATAAAAGCATCAAAGTCTTTTAAGGTCCCAAGCGCCGGATGCACGGCATCATGTCCACCGTCTTTCGAACCAATGGCCCAAGGAGAACCAACATCTTCGGGAGCTGGATCCAGAGTATTATTGCGGCCTTTTCGGTTGACTTCACCAATTGGGTGAATTGGCGGGAGATACACCGTATCAAAGCCCATACGGGCAACGCGCTCTAAGGCATCTGCTGCAGTTGCGAACGTTCCATGAATTGGATTGCCTTGATCATCCCAGCCACCAGTGGAACGGGGGAACATCTCATACCAAGAGCTCACAAGTGCTTTACGCCGTTCAACTTTTACTTTGCGGGTTTTCCCACGGGTAAGTAGTTCTCGGAGTGGGTGAAGATCCAAAAGTTGGAGAGTTTCGCGCGACATTCCTGGTGCTACGCGTGCCCGTAGATCACCATTGCCGCGCAGTGTTTCTGCTACTTCAAGGAGGCGCGGTCGTTGCGCCTTTGGCACCCCCTGCGCGGCGCGTTCAAATAAACGTGCGCCGTGCTCTAAATCATTTGCTAGCTGTTCTGCGTCTTGTCCTGCTTCAATTTTCGCCGAAACGGCGTGGCGCCAAGTTGCCATTGGGTCGGACCATGCATCGACGCGGACTGTCCAATCGCCGGGGACGTCCGGGACGAAAATAGCATTCACTTGATCTTCGTCATGGTCGCTGCGTTGCATTGTGATTCGGCGGGTGGTGGGCGCTACAGATGAAGTTTTCGGCCCTTTAATATTGACCGTCGCTGAGAGTGCATCATGCCCTTCTCGCCAGACCATGGCGAAAACTGGGATAACCTCCCCGACAACAGCCTTTGAGGGGTGTGCACCCCCGGAAACCTGTGGGCGGACGTCATCAATTCCTAGTCTTCCTGTCACTGCTCACTTCGCTTTCAATTAACATCCTCTGACCAACTGTGGTCAGCTGTCCTTAGCCAGCCTAGTGGAGGTAACAAGGTTTCTACAGTTCTTCAGTGAAAAGTCACCCGAGTTGAGACATGATAGAGATGTGAATGACTTTGATCCTGATCTTCTTGTAGATTTCCGAGGCGTAACATTTGTTCGAGGCGGAAAAACCCTCTTGGGGCCCGTCGATTGGCAGGTGGAATTAGATGAGCGTTGGGTAATTATTGGCCCGAATGGAGCCGGAAAAACCACGCTTGTTCGGCTGGCTGCGGCTGAAGAATATCCCTCAGGTGGTATTGCTTACATTATGGGGGAGCGGGTAGGAAAAACCGATATGCGGGACCTTCGCACTATGATCGGCATGTCTTCATCGGCGTTGGGCAATAGGATTCCGGCAGATGAATTAGTTGGTGATTTGGTGGTTTCCGCGGGGTATGCGATCCTTGGCCGATGGCGTGAAGACTATGAGGAAATGGATTTTGACCAAGCCTATGAAATTCTCGAACAAGTAGGCGCATTGCACCTTCGTGAGCGTACTTGGGGGACGCTGAGTGAAGGTGAGCGAAAACGAGTATTGGTTGCCCGCGCACTTATGACCAATCCGGAATTATTGATTCTTGATGAGCCCGGAGCAGGGTTGGATTTAGGTGGACGTGAGGACCTTGTTGGGTATTTAGGTGTCCTTGCTATGGATGCAGATGCCCCAGCAATCGTAATGATTACCCACCATGTCGAAGAGATTCCGGATGGTTTTACTCATGCCATGTTGCTTGATGAAGGCAAGGTAGTGGCGCAAGGTTTAATTGATCAGGTACTTACGAGCGAGAATCTCACCAGGGCATTCCACCAACCAATTCAAGTGGATAAGATCGATGGGCGGTTCTTTGCTCGCCGGTTGCGCCCAGGGGGTGTACACAGAAAGGTTTCGGGTGAGTTATAGCCCACAAGAAGTCCGTTTTCTTGCCGCGCATCAGGACGAGATTGCAGCGATTGATTTGCCTTTGGATGCGACGTCATTAATTTCTGATACTGCACAACTTCGCGCAGAGTTTGGTGAGTATTCCCGTGCGGTCGCAGAGTTAATACAGGCTCGTCGAAGTGCGGCGGCAAAGCTTCCACATACATGGTTAATGTGCCGTGATTCGGCGCAACAGGCGACCCCATTGACAGTCGCGCGGGTTCGAGCGGATCGGTTGCGGAGTTTTCCGGAAATTGGATGTGTGCTTGATGTTACATGTTCGATCGGTACCGAAGGTTTAGCGATGACAGAAGCCGGTATAGGGTATTTCGGCGCTGATATTGATTACAGCCGTTTGCTTATGGCTCGCCATAATGTCCCACAAGGACGGTATGCGCGTATCGACGCCCTGGCTCCCGCAATCACCGCCGTTGATGTTATTGTTGCCGACCCTGCGCGCCGACAAGGTGGTCGAAGAATCACCAATCCGGAGCAACTTATTCCGCCACTTTCAAAGCTTCTTAATACATGGTCACAACACCAAATTGCAGTGAAATGTGCACCTGGTTTGGATTTTTCCGAGTGGGATGGGCTTGTAAGCGTTGTTAGTGTTGATGGTGGGGTGAAGGAAGCCTGCCTTTATAGTGCGAGCCTGGGGCGAGGGAGGCGTCGAGAAGCGATAGTGGTGCGGGCTGGAAACAGTGATGTTATCGACGATTCTTTCGCCTCCAATATTGGCGCAGGAGAGCCAGGAACTTTTCTTATTGACCCAGATGGTGCCATCGTTAGAGCCGGATTGGTACGGCATTTTGCGCAGCGTGAGGGGCTATGGATGCTTGATGAGCGCATTGCCTACCTGACTGGCAATCGTATTCCGCAAGGCTATTCTGGGTTCCGAATACTTGAGCAGGTACCGCTAAAACGTTTGAAACAGCGATTGCGCTCCTATGCTTGTGGCAGTGTGGAAATTTTGGTTCGAGGGCTAGACATTGATCCTGATGTTTTGCGACGCCAATGGAAACTCCAAGGGGAGCGCGCAATGGCGGTAGTGTGTACTCGTATTGGTAGTCGAGGTATCGGTTTTATTTGCGAACCTCGCGAACGTGGGTAAGTGTAACCTTAGTTCGTCGTGCGGTTTGCGCCCACGGTGACTATGATATGAGTCGTTTGTGCAAACAGAAAGGTGCCCAGCGTTATGCCCACAATTGTGGTTTTGGTGAAAAACGTTCCGGACACATGGTCAACAAAGACATTGAATCCGGATTTCACTTTGCACCGCGAAGGTGTAGACGAGATTATCGACGAAATTAACGAATATGCCGTCGAACAAGCATTACAAATTAAAGAAGCTCATGAAGGTTTTAAAGTAGTTGCACTCAGTGTAGGGCCAGAACGGGCTGAAACTGCGCTACGAAAAGCTTTGGCCATGGGTGCGGACCATGCAGTGCTTGTTACCGACCCAGCTTTGAAAGGCTCCGATGCGCTCGGGACCGCTTGGACGCTTACTAATGCAATTAATACTATTGAAGATGTACAACTCATTATTATGGGTAATGCTTCTTCGGATGGCTCAACTGGTGCGCTGCCGGGCATGATTGCAGAGTATCGACAACTACCAGCGCTAACGAACGTTCGCCAGATAGCAGTCCAGGGAACTGAAATAACAGCTATTCGCGAATCTCATGAAGGCGAATACCATATCCAATCCACGCTGCCAGCGTTAGTTTCTGTAACGGAAAAATCTGGGAAGCCACGATTCCCTAATTTCAAAGGCCTTATGGCCGCAAAGAAAGCCGAAATACGCCACCTTGCATTAAGCGATATTGGTGTGGCCGCTGAACAGGTTGGCTTAGCCCACGCGGCAACCGCGGTGCAATCTGCGGAAACCCGACCGGAACGCACCCAGGGTGAAATCATTCGGGGCAGTGATTCCGCTGCGCGTATTATTGAATTCCTCGCCGCCCAAAAACTGATTTAGGAGCCATTGACAATGTCGTTTGCATATATCGCGGTGGAACACTCAGGCGGCGAACTAGACCCGGTAACCAGTGAACTCATTACCGCAGCAAAAGTTTTCGGTGCTGTTTCCGCAGTGGTTGTAGGAACCCCAGGCACAGCCGCTGCGTTAGTGCCAGCACTGACCGAATTAGGTGCTGACCAAATCGTTGCAGCAGAAAGCGATACCGTAGCAAGCCGCGTGGTTCTGCCAATCGTGGATGCCCTTACTTTGCTTGCATCGACTAATCCCGCACCGATTATTCTTGCAGCCCACGCCACAGGCAATGAAATTGCTGGACGCCTTGCAGCTCGACTCTCAAGCGGAGTGTTATGCAATGTTGTGGACATTCACGCTGACCGTACCGCTACGATGTCTATCTTTGGTGATGAAATAACTGTTCTAACTGCAGTGGGTGGTGCCAGCCCAATCTATACATTGCGTCCTGGTGCCAAAGAAGCAAACCCACAACCAGCAGCTGGCCAACTCGTATCACTCGAACTTCCCGCTACAACTACAAAGGATGTAACTGTTACATCTTTTGTTCCTGCAGTACAGAGCGATCGCCCAGAATTGACCCAAGCAAAGATTGTGATTGCTGGTGGCCGCGGAATTGGTTCTGCGGAAGGCTTCCAAACAATTGCAGAGCCATTAGCTGATGCGCTTGGCGGTGCCGTTGGCGCTACTCGCGATGCCGTGGATAATGGTTACTACCCGGGTGCCTACCAGATTGGGCAGACCGGTGTAACAGTATCCCCGGACCTTTATATTGGTTTGGGAATTTCTGGGGCTATTCAGCATAAATCTGGAATGCAAACCTCGAAAACCATTATTGCGATTAATAATGATGAGGATGCACCTATTTTCGAAATCGCTGATCTTGGTGTAGTAGGTGATCTCCATGAGATCGTCCCACAAGTAGTTGAGGAATTAAAACGTCGATGACCTATTTAGACCACGCCGCCACAACACCTATGCGGGATATTGCCCGTGATGCTTGGCTGGCGGCGTCGTCAATGTTAAATCCGGGGGGCCAATACCAATCCGGGAGGGCAGCCCGCCGTGCGCTTGAAGAAGCTCGCGAACAAATAGCCGAGCTTTTGGATTGTGAACGCATTGAAGTTATTTTTACGGCCTCCGGCACGGAAGCGGACAATCTAGCGATTCGTGGATTATTTGCTGCCTCGCCATTGCGTCGCATTATTTCCACACCAATCGAGCATCCCGCTGTAATGGAAACCGTGCGTGCACTTGATGCGGATATTGATTGGCTGCCGGTTTCTCATACGGGCGTGGTTTCGTCCGTGGAGCCATTAGCCACGCCAGCTGCGCTTGCATGTTGTATGTGGGCAAATAATGAAACGGGTGCGGTACAGCCAATCCAGGAAATAATTGCGGCAGCGGGCGGAACTCCTGTGCATATTGATGCCGTCCAGGCCGTTGGGCATATTCCGGTAGCGTTTCATGGCAGCGGTGCGACCACCCTTGCGGCAAGTGCACATAAATTCGGAGGGCCGCGCGGTGTTGGGATTCTTCTGGCACGCCGTTCCCCAGCGTTAACACCGGTATTAACTGGTGGTGGGCAAGAGCGTGGTGTGCGCCCGGGCACGGTCGATGTTGCAGGTGCAGTCGCTACCGCAGCCGCACTTTCGGAAGCTTGCTCGGAGATGGAAGCGGAAGCGGTTCGACTGGCAGCATTGCGGGACACCCTTCGCGAGTACATTTGTTCGCATGTGGATAAGGTGTTGGTCCATACTCCTGAACACGCACTTCCAGGGCATCTATATGTGTCGTTCCCGGGTGCCGAAGGAGATAGCCTCCTTATGCTTTTCGACGCCGCGGGCATTGAATGCTCCACCGGTTCGGCGTGCTCGCATGGTGTAAACCGTCCAAGCGATGTATTGCTTGCCCAAGGGGTTGCCGAGCCGGATGCTCGAAGTGCTATTCGTTTTACCCTTGGTCGAACCACAACCCAAGCCGATATCGATCATGTTTGTGCAAATATTGTCCAAATAGTTGAACGTGCCAGGATCGCTGGGATGGCCTAATACTAATGGCATCCCAGCCTACATTAATGGAGTGCTTGTTGCTTATGTTCTGGCAGTAACCAAGAAGCAAATGCCGCAATTAAAAACGAAACACCAAACAGGGCAAATAGCAGCGGAGAACCACCAAACACCAACAGTGGCGGCACAATGAGCGGAGCAATAATTGATGCGATCCGCCCAAAACCAGCTGCGGCACCAGTTCCAGAACCTCGCAGGGCGGTGGGGTATAGCTCGGGGCCAATAGCGTAAAGTGCGCCCCACGCACCGAGATTAAAAAACGAAAGCAAACAGCCAGCAGCAATAATAGTTATTGGTGTTGTGGCCATGCCATAACATGCCGCAGCAAGGGCAGAGCCTATAAGGAACGTGGTAAGTGTTGCGCGGCGCCCCCAATGTTCGATGAAATAAGCGGCGCAGGCATACCCGGGAAGTTGCGCAAGAGTAATAATCAATGTGAATTGAAATGATCGGATAAGGTCAAAACCTTGGGCGACCAAAATTGAGGGAATCCAAATAAATGCACCGTAATAGGAGAGGTTAATACAAAACCAGATGGTCCAAAGTGCGGCAGTTCGTGTACGTAGTGGTTGGGACCAGATTGACTGGCTTGCTATGTCTGTGTGTTCTGGGGTTTTGGCGGGTGGCTGAGTTTTCGGAATAAGCTTCGCCGCAGATTGTTCGAATTTCCGAACTATTGTTTCAGCTTCGTTATGGCGGCCACGGAGTTCTAGGAATCGAACTGATTCTGGTAAGCCACGACGGATTACCATGGAATATAGCGCCGGAATAGTGCCCAGTGCGAGCGCCCAACGCCACCCTTGTTCGCTACTGGTGACGATTGTCGTACCGATTATGGCAGCAAGGATCCAGCCGAGTGCCCAAAATGCTTCAAGTAGTACAACCATACGACCGCGAACATTTCTGGGGGAAAATTCCGAAATATAGGTGGAGGCAACAGGTAATTCGGCGCCGAGTCCAATGCCTACAATAAACCGAAATATCAGCAAGATAATCAAGCTTGTAGCAAGGGCAGATGCGCCGGTCGCGATACCGTAGACAAGCATTGAAAATGCAAAAATATTTCGGCGGCCAAAGCGGTCTGCAAGGAGTCCACCAAGGGTGGCGCCGAAGGCCATACCCAGAAAACCGATCGAACCCAAAAGTGAAATTTCGGTGGGGCTAAGGTGCCAGTGGATGGTGAGGGCAGCCATAACAAAGGAGATAAGACCGATGTCCATGGCGTCGAGAGCCCAACCGATTCCGGCAATGCCAAGCATGCGGCGGTGCTGGTGAGTTACCGGTAGTTCATCGAGGCGTTCATTTCGGGTTGCCATGCGCACACCCTACCACAAAGTGTGTAAAATACACTAACTGTTTGAGGGGCTAACGTGTCCGTAAAAACCGAAATGGACAGGCTTGCGTACAGAAACTAGACTTCAAGCCTTGACATTTATAGGAGAGGAATATTATGCGGGTACTTGCGGCAATGAGCGGCGGTGTTGACTCTGCGGTAGCGGCGGCACGTGCCGTTGCTGCTGGTCATGACGTGGTGGGTGTTCATCTTGCACTCGCCAGAGATCCGCAGGCGGTACGGGAATCTTCCCGCGGTTGCTGCTCTTTAGAGGACTCTGCAGATGCCCGGCGGGTCTGCGATCACCTAGGCATTCCTTTTTATGTTTGGGATTTTTCGGAACGCTTTCAAGCGGACGTGATCGATGACTTTATTTCCTCCTATGAGGCGGGTGAAACTCCGAATCCGTGCCTCCGCTGCAACGAAAAAATCAAGTTTACTGCCTTGCTTGAGCGTGGGATAGCACTTGGATTCGATGCGGTAGCTACCGGGCATTACGCTCGCCTTGTGCAACCAGTTGACGGTGGAGATGGGTACCTTCGGCGTGCTATTGACCCCGATAAAGATCAATCGTATGTTCTAGGTGTTCTTGGGGCCGAGGAAATTTCCCGTTGCATGTTCCCCGTTGGCGATACCCTTAAGCCAGATATTCGTAAAGAGGCGGCAGAACTTGGTTTCTCTGTGGCGTCAAAACCAGATTCTTACGATATTTGCTTTATTCCTGATGGCAATACCCAGGCGTTCCTCGGCCGCCATATAGGTATGCGCCCCGGCATGATTATTGATCAAGATGGCGTTCCACTGCGTGAACACCGGGGCGTACATGAGTTCACAATCGGGCAGCGAAAGGGCTTAGATTTACGGAACCCTGCCGCTGATGGCAGACCTCGCTATGTTACGGATATCGACGCCGCGACCGGCACCGTCACCGTGGGCCCCAGGGAACGCCTTGCGGTATCAACAATTCATGCAGATCGTCTGAAATTCCTCCATCCTGCAATGAATGGTGAGTTCGATTGTATTGTGCAAGTTCGTGCACATGGCGGCATCGTGCCATGTCGTGCGCACGTGCGGGAAAGTGAGATGACGCTAACCCTTGAGCAACCATTATCTGGTGTTGCCCGCGGCCAAGCAGCTGTGCTTTATCTTCCCGATAGTGGTGGTGATATTGTGCTAGGCTCCGGTACGATCTGCGGGACTGAACACTAGTGGTTGCCTTTGGTTTAGGAGACATGCCAGGCGCCGACATTGCGACTGCCGCAGACATAATCTCCGGAGAATGCAGCTTGGTTTTTGTCCCGCAACTCCCAGCTAGGGGAGTTGCTTCTCGCCTTCTTGGTCAAACTTTGGCAATGCTGAAAGACATGCCTATCGACGCCCGTGCCCGCACATGGGTGCTTACCGCTCGGCCACAGCGTTCCACATGGCGAACCTGGGATCGCCTCGAAGCGGATCTGGATACTTGCCAGGCCATTTGGCCTCGGCTGGACGCCCTGAAGTTTCAGGTCTTGGGACCTTGGTCGCTTGCGGCGTCAATAGAACTGTCAAACGGCCATAGAGCTATCACTGATACGGGCGCTCTGCGTGATATTACCGAATCTTTTATCCACGGTATTCAAAATCATTGCGCAGATTTGAGCAGGCGATTTGATTGCCGCCTTGAATTGCAAATCGATGAACCCAAATTGCCAGCACTTGCCCAAGGCACATTACCTGGAGCCACGGATTTTGATGTCCTGCCTGCAATTCCAGAGATCGAACTCGGTCAACGCTTACATCAAGTAGTCGAACGGTTAAGTGAAAACGTAACTATTCGCCTGAATTCCACACAGTATGTTCCACTCTGGCAGGTTGTAAAGACTAGCGGCATTACGGAGTTAAGTATCGCGCCGGGAATGCTGCACACCACGGCGCATTTCGATGGGCTTGGAGATGCAATCGCCCATGGGTGTCGTATTGGACTTGGTATTACCCATGCTGGTGACAGTATTGATACAGCATTGGAGCACCCCAGAGCCAAAGCGCAAGCTGTGGCTAGGTTATGGGACAAACTCGGATTTGATCGCAGTACACTTGCCAAAACAGTAGATATCCACACTAAAAGTAGCCTTGATACTGCTTCACTTATGGACGCTGCGTCTGCATTGCGTATGGCTCGGGTGATCGATGAAATGATTACCCGAGACGCAGGAGACCTATAGGTTTTAACTCATCATTGGCCACGCGGTATTGACGGTGCTGGGATCTTTTCCCTGCCCTTGCAAATACCGCTGGAAACTCGCTTGGCGCTCGTAGTACCAAACTGATTGCCGCTCCATAAGTTCATCGAGTTCCAGTTTGGCCAAATCGGGCCAGAGCTTAATTTGTTTCCAGGCGATTCTGGCGGCAGCCAGCGCATCCGATGTAGCCTCATGGGCATTATCTAAACGCACCCCATAGAATTCAGCGAGGGCGCCGAGGGTTCGGGATCCTTTCCGGTATGGGTCCTTTTGCCGGTCAATAACAAAAGGATCATAGACCGGCCCAGTGACTAGAAAATCACCAGTTAGGCTGCGAAGCACCGAAAGATCATATGCCGCATTAAAGACGATTAAGGTCAATCCATCATCCCAACCACGTTGGATTTGCCGAATAGTTTCTTCTAATACTTCCTGATGCGGTTTACCGTGTGTACGGGCATATTCGGTGGTAATTCCATGTACTTTTGTGGCTTCTTCGGGGATTTCAACCCCAGGATCGGCTAAAAGTTCTTGTGGTTCCACATTCCGACCTTGAATTCGGACCATTGCAGAGGTGACAATACGGGCTTCTTTCGGATTCGCCGAAGTAGTTTCCAGATCGAAGCTGAGCATTGCGGAAGTATCAAAGTTCGCCATGAGTCCTACCTTAGACATCTGGTCGAACCAATGTAGTGTGAATTCGAAACTGCGTTTTTCAAGAAAATTGATGTGTCGATGCGACTGATTAGACTTGGTTCTCATGACTGCTATACCGTCCGACCTTCGCCGCCAATGGGATGACCTTGCCAAGCAAATCCGCCGCCACAATGATCTTTATTATAACCATGAGCCTATTATTTCCAACGAAGAATTTGATGCACTGTTTCAGCAGCTCAAAGACTTAGAAGCAGCTCACCCGGAATTAGCAGTCCCGGATAGCCCAACCATGGAAGTTGGCGCGCCTCCCGCGGCGTCGTCAAGCTTTGCAAATGTTGAACACCTTGAGCGAATGCTTAGCCTCGACAATGTTTTTGATGATGCTGAGCTTTCGGAATGGATTGCCCGCACACCCGCGACACACTATATAACCGAACTGAAAATCGATGGTCTTTCCCTCGACCTGGTGTATCAAAATGGCAAACTCACACGTGCCGCAACGCGTGGCGACGGCCGCGTTGGTGAAGATGTCACCGAAAACGCACGGGTTATCACAGGGCTGCCGCATAACCTTAAAGAAAATTCCCAATACCCGGTTCCGGCACTACTTGAGGTCCGCGGTGAAGTATATATTTCAATAGAAGATTTTGGCGATGTAAATGCTCGCCGCATCGAAGAAGGGGGCAAACCATTTGCAAACCCTCGAAATGCGGCCGCAGGATCATTACGCCAAAAAAACGTTGAAGACGTTCGCAAACGGAAACTCCGCATAATCTGCCATGGCATTGGCGCATCCGAAGGTTTTTCACCTGAAAGCCTGTCTGAAGCATATAAAGCCCTTAAAGCTTGGGGGCTTCCAGTATCTGATGCCGTAAAAGTAGTGACCACTGCAAAAGAAATCAAAAAACAGGTTGCATACTGGGAAACTAACCGACATGCCCCCGAACATGAAATGGATGGCTTGGTTATTAAGGTCGATTACCTGTCCGAACAACGCGCACTCGGAGCCACCTCACGAGCACCACGTTGGGCAATCGCCTACAAATACCCGCCAGAAGAAGTAACCACCAAACTTCTAGACATTCGAGTCCAAGTAGGTCGCACCGGACGCGTTACCCCGCAGGCTGTTATGGAACCCGTGTTCCTCGCCGGATCAACCGTCGCAATGGCCACACTCCACAACCCCACCGAGGTGAAACGCAAAGGCGTACTCATTGGCGATACCGTAGTGATCCGCAAAGCTGGCGAAATCATCCCAGAAGTCCTCGGCCCAGTAGTGGAACTCCGGGACGGAACCGAACGTGAATATATATTCCCCGAACTATGTCCAGAATGTGGTACAAAACTCGCCCCGGCCAAAGAAGGTGATGTTGACTGGCGATGCAGCAATACCCAATCCTGTCCTGGGCAACTCAAACGACGCATCGCACACCTTGCAGGGCGCGGCGCCTTTGATATCGAAGCCCTCGGTGAAAAAGGAGCCGCCGACCTCATCGAATCCGGGATCCTCACGGATGAATCCGAACTATTCCAACTCGATGAAACAGCTTTACTGAAATCCAATGTGTATACAACAAAGGCCGGCAAAGTAAATGCAAACGGTAAAAAGTTCCTGAAAAACTTGGAAGCTTCAAAAACCGTAGAACTTTGGCGTGTGCTTGTTGGGTTATCTATCCGACATGTAGGCCGCGACGCCTCCCAAGCGCTCACTCAACGATACAACTCGCTCGACGCCATGCGTGCTGCAACTGTTGAAGAACTCGCCGAAACCGACGGAGTAGGCAGCATTATTGCCCAATCATTCAAAGATTGGTTTGAAATTGATTGGCACCGCAATATCGTTGACCAATGGGCTGCAGCAGGCGTCCGAATGGTCGACGACGAAAAGGAAGCAATAGAACAAACACTCGCGGGAAAAACGATAGTGGTAACCGGATCTCTGGAAGGCTTTACCCGCGATTCTGCAAAAGAAGCAATTGTAGCCCGTGGTGGCAAAGCCTCTGGTTCCGTATCTAAAAAGACCGACTATGTAGTGGCTGGAGAAAAAGCTGGCTCGAAGGAAACAAAAGCCCGAGAACTCGGACTCACTATTCTCGACGAAGTCGGATTTATAAAACTCCTAGAAACCGGCGAGGTTTAATACAAAAAATACACCCCGGCAAGTTTGCGGAATTGTTTACTCTTTGCCGGGGATTTTGCGTGATAAAGCTAGGTGTTTTTCGGTGGGGCAGTGCTTTCTCGGATCACCAGTTCGGTTGGGATGACAATATGCCGGCTTCCATCGCGGGGTCCGCCGGCAAGTTGTTCGGCAATAAGGTCGATCATTGCCTCACCTGCGCGGTGGAAATTTTGGCGAATAGTGGTAAGGGGAGGGAACGAATATTCGCCAAGGGGAAGACCATCGAATCCGATAACTGAGACGTCATCAGGGACCTTGCGGCCTTGCTCATGCATAGCTCGAATAAACCCAAGTGCAACTTCGTCATTAGCGCAAAAGACAGCGGTTACCTCAGGATTTTGTGCTAATTTCAAGCCTGCTTGGTAGCCGTCAATGGGGTTCCAACCGCCAGGGATTGGTTCGGGTGGTCGAATGCCCGATTCTTCTAATCTGCGGTGCCAGGCAGCAAGGCGAATCGCCGCAGACTGTGAATCTGCTGGTCCTGTTATGTGGTGAACCGTTTTGTGCCCGAGTTCAAGAAGGTGTGTAATGGCGTCTCGAACACCTTGAATTTGATCGGCCGAGGCGGAGGGGTAGTAGCCAACGAGGGCGGAATCTGAGGAGGCAACGGGCAGTCCAGTGGGTAGCCCGAGATGCTGGAACGTTGCCTTGCCGGATTGGACGATTATAAGGGCGTCGATAGGTTGTTGGGAAAGTCGCATAAGTGCATCGTGCACTTCGTCGGCTTCGGGATGCTTGACCTGGGAAACAATGACGGCGTAGCCCAGTTTACTTGCGGCTTGAAGTACACCACTCGTGGTATATGACTCGCCTGTGCGTTCTATTTGTTGGGTTAGGACGCCAATAAGTTTTAGGGATCCGCTACGAAGCGCACGGGCGGCATGGTTTGGGGAGTAGCCCAATTGTTGCATGGCTTGAAGTACTTTGGCCTTTGTTTCCGGACGAACCTTGTCGGAACCGCGTGAAACCCGTGAAACGGTTTGCGGTGAAACTCCCGCGAGCCGCGCGACGTCGTCAATTGATGCCGCTCTAGTCCGGCCCTTCGCTTTGCCCATGTCACGACGATACCAAAGGCACCGACGCCGGCGTGTGGGCGCCCAGCGGGCTTAGTGGGCAATGAAATGTTTCCCAAATTACGGCGCTTTCACACGATCGGGGGTGCACTATTTATGTTAACGCCGCCATTTTTCGGGATTTTTGTGCTAAATACGCAATAAAGCAGGAAATTAAACGAAAAAACCCTCCAAAAACCAGAAAAATCGAGTTATAATGTTAACGTCGCCATTACGAAGGCAGGCAGTTAACTACATATTCTCTGACTGTCTTTGGTTCGCCCCTTCCGTTCGTTCCGTTTTCGGTCCGTTCGTTTCAAGATTGGAATGACTTCGATGTTTGTTCCCCGCCACTATGAGAATCTGTCAGTCCTCCATGAGAACACTCTGCCGCCGCGCGCTTACTATATTCCAAGCTCCGGAATTACTTTCGATCCACTGGATCGCGGGAAGTCAGATCGCTTTCAATCATTGAACGGAACTTGGGGCTTCCGCTACTACACATCTGTATATGATGTGCCGCCTTTTTGGAATGCCAATAACTTGCCAGAGTTCGGCGAAATACAGGTTCCTGGAACATGGCAATTCCAAGGATACGACGCACACCAATATACAAATGTTCGATATCCGATTCCCTTGGATCCGCCGTATGTCCCTCAAGATAATCCTGCCGGTGCATATATTAAGGAATTCGAATACAAAATTGATTCCAATGCTCCAGCCTGCACTTTGGTGTTTGAGGGAATCGATTCTTGTTTCTATGTTTGGCTTAATGGAACCTACATTGGTTACAGTCAGGTATCTCACGCGACCGCGGAGTTCGACATTACATCGGCGCTGGTCAATGGAACTAATCAGCTTTCGGTATTGGTATTAAAGTGGTGCGATGGAACATATCTGGAAGACCAGGATAAATTCCGAACTTCCGGGATTTTCCGGGAAGTTTACTTATTGCAGCGCCCCAAGTCAGTGCTGTTTGATTACTTTCTTACCACCACATTGCAGGATAACAAGGCATTAGTCGAGGTACGGGGAAAATACAATAATGAGTATGTAGACACCGTATTAGAAATCTCCGATCATAGTGGGAATATTATTTCGAAAGCGGTGCTAGATTCGCTTGCGGATGATCCTAATTTTTCGCACAAAGCAACGCTTACTATTAAGGATCCTCACCTATGGAATGCTGAAGATCCTTACCTTTACAACCTCAAAATAACCTGCCCGCAAGAATCCATTTATGAGCGAATCGGTATTCGAGAAGTGCTTGTCGACGGCGCGGTGCTTAAAGTTAATGGCAAACCTGTAACATTGCGCGGCGTCAATAGGCATGACTCAGATCCAATCACCGGACCAGCGGTTGGTATTGAACATATGCGGCGTGATCTGCATATGATGCATAAGGCGAATATAAATGCGGTGCGGACAGCGCATTATCCGAGTGATCCTCGCTTCTATCAAATGTGCGATGAGTATGGCTTTTATGTGATGTCCGAAGCAGATAATGAAAGCCACGGAACGCAAACCCAATTCCTAAAAGACGATTCGTGGCCAAATGTGGTCGAACAATGGAATAAGCGGATTGCCAACAATCCTGAGTGGATCCAGCCAACTATGGACCGAGTTGAGCTGTGCATACAACGGGAAAAGAATCGCCCAAGCGTGATTTCGTGGTCAGCAGGGAATGAATGTGCGTACGGGAAGACCTTTGAAATTGCATTGCAATGGATAAAACAATTTGACCCAACACGAGTAACTCACTATGAATCTGCATTTTACCGGTCACAAGACCGCCGTTACGATTACTCCAATATTGACCTGTATTCACGGATGTACCCCTCACTTATTGAAATACAGGAGTATTTAAATTCCGAGCCCGATAAGCCATTTATTCTAGTTGAGTATTGCCACGCCATGGGAAATGGACCTGGTGACTTAGAGGAATACTGGGATCTTATTGTTAATGAACCTCGTATGTGCGGTGGCTTTGTATGGGAATGGTGCGACCATGCCGTAGCTAATGGTACTGATGCGCAAGGAAATCCACGCTATTTGTATGGCGGCGACCACGGCGAAACAGTCCATGACGGAAACTTCTGCGTCGATGGTTTGGTAAGCCCTGATCGGGTGCCGCATCAAGGTTTACGCGAACTTTGGAATGTGCAGCGCCCGGCTCGAGTGGTTTCTATTGATCAAAAAGCAAACACAATTACGCTGCGCAATGAACTCGATTTCCTGGATTTTGCATCATATGCCGATATCGAATTTGGGCTTTCCATCGATGGTGAAGTGGTTGATTCTGGAAAACTTACGCTAACGCAACCACTACATCCACATAAGACTACGACAATCGAATTACCCGAATCTGTGCGCGAGGTAGCTCAGCAGCAAGGACGCTGTTTTATTACGCTAACCTACCGCCGCAAACATAATGGACCGCTAGCTTCAGCAGGTGAGGAGCTTGGTTTCGATGAGATTGAGATCCCTACTGCGCAGCCGTGCAATAAGTATGTCCAGCGCTTGCTTGAAAATACTCCCACAACGAACCATATTGAGGTGGCAGAGGGGCCCGCGCACATTACAGTAAGCGGTAAAAACTTTGCCTACGAATTCGACATTCGAACAGGTCTTTGGTCGCGAGCTAGTGCGAGTGGCCGCGAGGTATTTACGCGTCCATGTGAAATAAATATTTGGCGGGCGCCTACTGATAATGATCGCCATGCAGAGGTGCAGTGGCGTCGTGCTCGCTACCATCAAGCCACAACCCGTGCGTATTCTTGTTCGGTTTCAACCATTGAAAATGGGGTTATTGTTCACGCCCAAGCAGCATTGGTAGCACCAACAATTCAACCGATTATGCGCCTTGATATTGCTTGGACTATTCACAATGATGGTGCGATTGATGTAAATATCATTGGCCATCGCAATATTGATTTTCCCTATCTGCCGCGGTTTGGTATGAGGTTTTTTCTGCCTCAGGAAGTGCAAACAGTGCGCTACTTCGGGCTTGGCCCGTTCGAAAACTACATTGATAAGCGACGTTCCTGCAGGCACGCGTGGTATTCCTCAAAAGTTAGTTCGCTTTCCGAACTGTATACACGCCCGCAGGAAAGTGGTTCGCGCAGCGATTGCGACGTCGTAACGCTACAAGGGGAACAGCAATCAATCACCATTGCTAGCACCTCACCGTTTTCCTTCAATGTTTCCGCGTACACGCAGGAAGAACTCACCAAACAACACCACGATTTTGAGCTGGAACCGAGCGGTTCAACCGTTGTCTGTGTCGATGCCGCAATGTCAGGCATCGGGTCGAACAGTTGTGGTCCCGAACTGTTGGAACGCTACCGAGTGAACGATCCCAAACTCGCAATGCGTCTGCGACTGCTGATCGAGAGCGTCGACGCAATATAACCCTCATTTCAACCCTTCAATCCACCACGCCTTTCTCACAGAGAGGAGACCAACAATGAGTACAGAAGCCACCGAAAGGAAGTACCTGAAGTGGTACAACAAAGTGGGCTACGGTAGCGGCGACATCGCCGGAAATGTTGTCTATGCCTTCCTTTCGGCCTTCGTCATGATTTACCTCACCGATACCATGGGGATGCAGGCTGGCGTCGTTGCCACGCTCATGATGTTGTCACGTTTCTTCGATGGATTTTCCGACTTTATATTCGGATTCCTTCTTGATAAAACGCAGACCAGAATGGGCAAGGCACGCCCATGGATGTTTGGGGCATTTTTCGGTTGCGCGGCGATGATCGTCGCTGTTTTCGCAATCCCACCAAGTCTTGGCATGACCGCAAAATATGTGTGGTTCTTTATTGCATATACCCTGCTGAATTCAGTGTTTTACACTGCGAACAACATTGCGTATTCCGCGTTAACAGCGTTGATTACCAAGAACACTAACGAGCGTGTGCAGATGGGTTCGATCCGTTTTGTATTCGCGTTCGGTACGAGCCTGGCAATTCAAGCAGTGACGGTGCAAGCGGTCCAGTTCATGGGAGGCGGTGCAGAAGGCTGGCGAACGGTCGCAATTATTTACGCCTTAATAGGTCTCATCGCAAACTCTCTTTCGGCGTATTCCGTGCGTGAACTCTCCCCGGAGGAACTTGCCGAGGGGAAGAAGAAAGACGAAGAAAAACTACCCATTTCACAGGCACTGCGGCTAGTGCTCAAAAACAAATATTTCATGATTGTGGTGGTGATGTTTATCACCATGCAGCTATATGGCGCGCTCACCGGCATGGGTATTTACTTCATGACGTACGTCCTTGGGAACCCGGACCTTCTCGGGCCGTTCGCATCTGCGATCAATATTCCGCAAATGATTGCGTTGATTGTGTTGCCGTTTATCGTCGCTCGCGTTGGCAACATGTATAACGTGAACTTGGTCGGCTACATTGTTGCGATCATTGCCCGTATCGGCGTTATTGTTGCAGGTTATATGGCTAACGTTCCACTCATGTTGGTGTTTACAGCAATCGCTGCACTCAGTATTGCACCACTGCAAGGAACACTCACTGCACTTATCGCAGAAGCAAGTGAACATACATTCTTGAAATCGGGCAAGCGTATTGATGGCCTCATGTTCTCCTGCACATCGTTAGGAACCAAACTTGGCGGTGGTTTAGGCACCGCAATGACCGGATGGCTGCTCGACGCCTCAGGGTACATCAGTTCTACTACCGGAGGCGGTGAGACCGTGGCACAACCCGATTCGGTCATTGCGATGCTTCACGTAACCTACCTCTGGTTACCGGCAATAGCCTGCGTAATTATTGGATTCCTCGCATTCAAACTTGACGTGGAAAAACAAAACGATATCTTACGAGCAACCCTGGAAACACCAAAAGAAGGGGCCGTCCCAGCAAAATAATCAAAGCCCCGCACGCCCAACCAAAACAGGGATCACCCATGGGCGTGTGGTTTATTTTTCTTTGTCAAGTGTCCCATTAATTTGTTCGAACAAAATAGATTATGTGACATTTTAATTACAACTGTCACATAAGCCCCTTTAGCCCCAAAAACTTTGAGCTCACACGATGGTTAAATCCGGCGGTGTCGCCAAAAACACCGTCTTGTGTGCAATTGGTGTAAAAAGCGTCACCGAACGGCTTCTGGGGCCATAATTTTGTCGCCAAACACACCAATTGGGCACAAGATGGTGTATTAAACGACAATCCCCAGGTAACCAGTCGTCCACTAGATTTCTAGGTTATGTGTGAAGCATTGCATTTGGCTTTGAAAAGCTGCGAGTTATTGTCTGGCATGGGGTTTTAAAGAGATTGCGTACAAGGGGGTTGAAAAAGATTTGCATTTACCTTCGGGGTGGCTGGTTAAGGTGTGGTTATTTTGGGCTTGGGTTCGCAAGGGGCTAAAAGGCAAAGAGGAATCTAAGTGTTTTCTGTGATATGGGTGATATATCATAAAGCGTGCAAGAAATCTCCTATCGCGAATCTGAAATTCGTTTTGTCAAGCGCGTGTTTCATACATTTGTTCGGTTTGTTCGGTTACAGTAGCGGAAGAAATACTGGAGACAATTGGATTTAATTTCAAGGAGTAGCTATGCACCAGAAGATCCCGCTACCTGGGGTGATATTTGCTGTACTTATGGTGTTGCTTAATCTCATGGGGTTATATGATTTTGCCATGTCGCTTGGATTGCATGAAGGTTATTTCTCTTCCCAAGGATATGGCAATGAGGCCACAGAATTCTTCCGTGGTTTTCCGTTTTTATTTACCGCTTTGTGGTTTATTTCCCTGGTCAGTGGGATAGTTGCGCCCGTGCTCTTTTTAATGAAAAGTAAATTCATGGAACTCATGGCGTTTCTTGCAATGACTTCCTATGGGCTTTTTATATTATTAACCACCTTGTTCCGGGGGCGAATTGCCGCACTAGGGTTTATTGGGTTTGTAATTGATGTGTCACTTTTAGCACTGCTTGTCTTATTTTATTTGTATAGCAGGCAAATGAATAGGAAATTACAGGGTGCTGCGAACCATTCGCGGGGTTTGGGGGAGTACGCACATTCATATGAACACACATACTAAAAAACGTGGGCCGCGCTCATTGTATGGCAGCTTATGTATGCTTAACAGCGCCACTATTAAGCATCTATTATTTGGAACTTGCAGTGGTCTAGCATCATAGTTGCTTAAGGTGCATAAAGTTGCCGCTGGCAGTATCTGGTAGTAGTTAAAAGATACTGGCAGCGGCGAAGGTGGTTTATTCAGGATGCAACTAGAAGCCTTTTAGGATGCTGCCTCGTACTTCAAACCACTTCAGGGTGTCAGAGATCCCTTCAGCAATTGTGTGTTTTGCTTCCCAGCCTAAGAGTTCTTTTGCCCGGGTGCTTCGGGTGTATACGCCAGCCGCGTCACCTGGGCGTGGTGGGGCGTCGACAGTTTCTAGGGTTTCGCCGGTCACGGCGTCGAAAGCTGCAACCAGTTCGCGTACCGTTGTGCCTTGACCTGTGCCGAGGTTGATTGGTAGGTAGTGTTGCTCGCCAAGCACTTCATCAAATTTTTCTAGTGCCTTGACGTGTGCTTCGGCCAGGTCCCAAACGTGAATATAGTCGCGAATGCCAGAGCCGTCGCGTGTTGGCCAATCTACACCGGTGATATTGAAGGGTGTTCCAGTTTCGCGGGCCTCAATCAATTTGCCGAGTGCGTGGGAAGGTGATTTGAGTTGGAGACCGGTGCGCATCTGGGGGTCGGCGCCGATGGGATTGAAGTAGCGCAGGGAAATAATATGTAGATCAGTTGCGGATGCTACATCGGACATCATGCCTTCAAGTACTGCTTTAGTACGGGCATAGGGGCTCATGGGGTCGAAGGGGCAGTCTTCGTCTACGGTGAAATCCTCGGTAAGGGCGTAGATTGATGCGGATCCGGAAAACAGCATGCGGTGACAGCCGCGCTCATTAAGGTAATCCATAAGCTCAAGGGTTTTGGAAACATTATTTCGGTAGTAGTTAATGGGGTCGGTTACCGAATCTGGAACAACAATCAGTGCGGCACAGTGCAGAACGGCATCGATATCGGGATGCTCATCAAACACTTTGTCGAGGAGTGTGCGGTCGGCAAAATCACCTTCATAGGTGGTCCGACCTTCGGTAAATTCGCGGCGACCGGTGCTGAAATTGTCAATAATAACGGCGTCATGCCCATTATCTAAAAGTCGAGAAATAACGGTGCTGCCAATAAAGCCAGCCCCACCTGTAACAAGAACCTTCATAAGGTTATCCTTTGCACTGATTATTGGATTCAAACAATTCTGATATTACTCACAGTCAGTGCAAAATGTGGAGAGGCTGCTAATTTAATATCGAGCCAATGATCGTCCCCACATCGCCAAGGTGTTCTACTTCGCTGGCAAGGAAATCTGGGCCGCCGGGTCGTCCAATAACTAAAACAAGTGAGGTTCCATCGATGGGGGTCGCGGCCAGCGCGGAGTCTAACATTGCCCAACCTGGTGGAACCCAAGGATCGTGTTCCGGGGTTAATACGCATGCGGATTCGATATGGATTGCGGGTGAGGATCCATCGTCGGCAGGAGCTGCAGGAGAGGCAGCCACACGGGTTGATCCATCTGCAACATCGAGGACAATGCCCCAACCAGAAGTCATTGTTCGAGGAATCACAGCAACCAGTTCCTCCATTGCGCGGCATACGTCACGCCGGTGGGTGGCCACAGCGGCGAGCATTTCAATTTGCCCACGGCGATCAATAGTTCCAGTAAAGGGGCGGATGGAATCCACTTCAACACCGGGAAGCTGTTGAGCAGCGGTAATAAGACTATCGGGGAGTTTGGTTTTAGGGAGTGTTACTACAATGTCATCAATAACGGTTCCGTCAGGGAAATTATGTACTACATCCACGGATTGAATATTGCCTTCCACCATGCCAAAGGCGTCTGCTAACTGACCGAGACTGCCAGGTACGTCTGGAAGAACAACGCGGATCAGGTAGGACATAGTAGAGTACGCTCCTTGGGGGCTTTGCCGAACTCGGTGAAACTACTTTCATGATTTTGAACGCATTACAAATAAGAATAGTTCCCAATCACATTTTTTATGTGAATTACACGAGGTCATTTCATTATTTGCGGCATCTGATTGGTGTTTCATTATGGCC
This sequence comes from Corynebacterium freiburgense, assembly GCF_030408815.1. Classification (NCBI taxonomy): domain Bacteria; kingdom Bacillati; phylum Actinomycetota; class Actinomycetes; order Mycobacteriales; family Corynebacteriaceae; genus Corynebacterium; species Corynebacterium freiburgense. The sequence goes on from NZ_CP047355.1 coordinate 1,184,523, forward strand.
CAATTACCGAGCAAGGCAGGGCAGTGCGTTAAGCTGATGGAATTGTAGAACCCCCACATGAACAGAAGGACACAACCGTGCCGGAAATTTCGCGCGATGAGGTTGCTCACCTTGCACGACTAGCCCGTTTGGCGCTTACGGATGACGAGCTGGATCAATTTGCGGAGCAGATTGACGGGATTATCGCCAATGTAAGCGCTGTTGGCCAAGTTGCTGCTGAGGGTGTTGAGCCAATGAGCCATCCACACTCTATTCGCACAACTATGCGTGAAGATATTGTGGAGAAAACACTCACACCTGAGCAAGCGCTAGATCAAGCACCAGAAGTTGCTGAACAGCGATTTGTTGTACCACAGATTTTGGGGGAGTGACCAATGGATAAATATATTGTCGGTGCTGCTGGGGCCCATGAGCTTACTAAGCTCACTGCGGCGGAATTGGCTGCGAAAATTCATTCGCGTGAAGTTTCTTCGGTTGAGGTCACACAGGCTCACCTTGATCGCATCACTGATATTGACCAGGATATTCATGCATTTTTGCACGTCGGTGCTGATGCAGCATTGGCGGCGGCCCGGGACGTCGATACGCGTTTAGCTGCAGGTGAGCAACCACAATCGCCACTGGCAGGTGTGCCTTTGGCCCTCAAAGATGTGTTCACTACTATCGACGCCCCGACCACCTGCGCCTCCAAAATCCTTGAGGGTTATATGGCGCCCTATGATGCAACGGTAACGCGAAAGATTCGCGAAGCCGGTATCCCTATCCTTGGCAAAACAAATATGGATGAATTTGCTATGGGTTCATCCACCGAAAACTCTGCCTATGGACCGACGCACAATCCTTGGGATTTGGAACGCACAGCCGGTGGTTCTGGTGGTGGTTCGTCGGCGGCATTGGCGTCTGGGCAAGCCCCACTGGCCATTGGTACGGATACTGGTGGTTCGATTCGCCAGCCAGCAGCGCTAACCAATACGGTCGGCGTAAAGCCAACATATGGCACGGTTTCCCGTTATGGTTTGGTTGCGTGCGCCTCTTCCTTGGACCAAGGTGGGCCGACGGCGCGCACCGTGCTTGATACCGCATTGCTACATGAGGTTATTGCTGGTCATGATCGTTTCGACGCCACGAGCGTTGATCGTCCAGTAGCGCCTGTGGTGGCTGCGGCTCAGGAAGGTGCCAACGGCGATTTACGGGGTGTCCGCGTTGGTGTGGTCAAGCAATTTGATCGTGATGGCTACCAGCCTGGTGTCTTGGAGCAATTCCATAAGGCGGTTGCCCAATTAGAATCGCAAGGCGCTGAAGTTGTAGAGGTAGACTGCCCACATTTTGATGATGCGCTTGCAGCATACTATCTAATCTTGCCTTGCGAAGTTTCCTCCAATTTGGCTCGATTTGATGGTATGCGCTACGGGCTGCGCGTGGGTGATGACGGTTCGAAATCTGCCGATGAAGTAATGGCCCTTACCCGTGCTGCTGGTTTCGGCCCCGAAGTAAAACGCCGCATTATTCTTGGCACATACGCACTATCTGTTGGTTACTATGACGCCTACTACCTGCAGGCACAGCGGGTTCGTACGCTCATCGCACAAGATTTTGCCGCAGCCTATGAGCGTTGTGATGTGCTTATTTCCCCAACCACACCGACAACCGCCTTTAAGCTCGGCGAGAAAATCTCCGACCCATTGGCAATGTACAATTTTGACCTTTGCACCTTGCCACTCAATCTTGCAGGCCTGTGCGGCATGTCATTACCAGCAGGTCTTGCCCCTGATACGGGTCTCCCAGTTGGACTCCAAATCATGGCGCCTGCATTTGCCGACGACCGCCTCTACAAGGTGGGTGCGGCCTTTGAGGCTGGGCAATAATTAAGCCCAAAAATACACATGGGGACTAGACAATACTTTTCTAGTCCCCATTTTTAATGCGTAAAAATTATGATAAGTGAGCGATTTGGTCAATTGGTACGAATGCTAAAGCTTGGGCAAAAACACTATAGATTGCCAGTGGAATAAGGTCGGTAATAACCTGCAAACCAAAATTCAAACCACCGGGAGTGACTACTTGGGTGGAACCAAAGATTCCGGTGTTTATAAGGTCAGTACTTGATGGCACTGCTACGCCGACTGGTTCTGCGGTTATAGGAGTAGCAGTGGCTGTACCGGCTGCATACAATGAACCCCCGATTACGCCACCGAACACTGCGGTGATATTTCGAAACATAAAATTCCTTTCCATTATGCAAAGAAGTATTGCCATCGATGATGCTGGTCCAAAACGTCTGACCAAAAGAGCAAACGCACAAATCTATATCGTATTGTGTGCTGCAGAAGCTCGAAAAACAATTTGAAAATCAATACCAGTATGCAGCCTTAGCTGTGAGTATATACAGTGCGAAGTATGAGCATCACTGTAAAAGCACTCCAAAAGCAAGGTCCAGATTCTCCATTTGAAGTAGTGGAAATACCACGGCGGGAACCCCGCCCCGATGACGTTGTGATTGATATCAAGGCTGCCGGAATTTGCCATAGTGATATTCACACCATTCGAAATGAATGGGGTGAAGCACATTTTCCACTTACGGTAGGCCATGAAATCGCTGGTGTAGTTTCCCAAGTGGGTAGTTCGGTTACAGCTTGGAAGGTTGGCGATCGAGTTGGAGTCGGGTGTTTAGTAAACTCCTGTGGTACCTGCGAACAGTGTCGCCTAGGGGAAGAACAAAACTGTTTACGTGGGCCGGTAGGCACATATAACTCAGAAGATGTCGATGGCACAATTACGCAAGGGGGCTATAGTCAAAAGATCGTGGTCAACGAGCGTTTTGTATGCCGCATTCCGGATGAGTTGGATTTTGATAAGGCTGCGCCATTGTTATGTGCTGGAATTACAACGTATTCTCCGATTGCACGATGGAAGGTAACGCCGGAATCAAAGGTCGCTGTACTGGGCCTTGGTGGTCTAGGTCATATGGGCGTTCAGATCGCAGCAGCTTTGGGTGCAGAGGTGACGGTGTTGTCACGCTCATTGGCAAAAGCTGAATCCGCAGCCAAACTTGGTGCAAAGCGGACACTAGCAACAACAGCAGAGGGATTTTTTAATGAACACCGCGGTGAATTTGATCTGATTATTAATACGGTGAGTGCCAATATTGATGTTGATCGTTATTTGCGGCTTTTAAAGCCACATGGCGTAATGGCAGTTGTGGGGTTACCGCCAGAGCGCCAAAAGCTTTCCTTTGGCAGTCTGATTATGGGTGGAAAAGTACTCACAGGCTCAAATATTGGCGGTATCAGAGAAACCCAGGAAATGCTTGATTTTTGCGCTAAACATGGCATCGGTGCTGTTATTGAGAAAATTGGTGTGCATGAAGTTGATGCAGCATATGATCGGGTAGTAGCCGGTGATGTGCAATTCCGATTTGTTATCGACACTGCAACATTCGAATAAGCGTTAGGAACGCCCCACCGGTAGCAAATATTCTACTTTTGGGGGTGGTGTGGGGCTAGGGCTTTATAGCCTCGTAGACTACGAACCGTGTTTGAAAGCATTGAAGAACTTAAAAAAGCTCTGCAAGACCCGGAATTCGATGTACTGCATCGGTTGATTGATGAGATTGCTCAAATAGCCCGACCATGTGCAGTCTTTCGGCCAGCCTATGTAGACTCTTCAGATCCGACAATTCCATTAGGTGCCAGCCGGATTGGGGGAAATCCAGATATTCCCAAAGGGTTCATTTGGCCACTAAATTCCTCAGGCACTCCACTTTCTTTTTTCCTGCAAATAAATCTTGCTGATATACAAGGATTGCAAATAGACAGTCTCCCAGAAAGTGATCCTTTACGGTTACTCCCCACAACAGGTTTGTTATTGCTCTTTGTAGGCTCAGATTCTTCAGCGCTTAACATGCCTCATCGACTTATTCTCATTCCAGAAGGTGCATCACTGGAGCGAACGCAACCTCCACTAGAAGCAGCCATTCCCTCATTCATTGAAGAGTTTGGAAAGAACTCTCCGCTAAACAATGGGGTACCGCTAATAGCTGAAATTGGCTGGGACATCCCTCATTGGAGTAGCGAAATCTATGATCAAATCTTTGAAAAATACGAAGACCTAGATGAATATGACGAGATCCTAGATACCTACGAAGAATTCGATGAGGCTTTTGGGGCAATTAACGAATTTATACGTATTGGCGGATGGCATGCGGGTATTGGGCAGTATCCTGCCGAAGATGCCGTTAAGTATGCACAACATGATGGTGCCGGATCGGATATTAGCCAATGGAAAAACTTGCTTTTGGTAAATAGCTACGACGAGTTTCATTTGTGCTTCTGGGATGCTGGCTATTTGCAACTTTTAGCTCATAACAATGACGCTGAGTTCCGACATACCTATCTTGGGGTTGAAACAAGCTAGCAAAGGTATTTATTCTCCATGTTTGCAACAAAACAAGCTCTCATTAGCGCACTTAAGCAATTGAATAATGGCGTTTTACTGCCCTATATCAATGATCTGAGTGGGTTTATAAAACCTTGCATTTGGTACACGCCTGTTATGGATGAAGATATCCAGACGCCGCCTCGGTCCAGCAAGTTCGCCGGTGTGCCTGATATTTGGCGCGGATTTGCATGGCCAAAAGATTCTCGTGGTGAATCGTTATCTTTTATTGCGCAAATTTCAATGGAAGACTGGTCGAAACACGTATTTAGGCAATGGGATTTAGTAGCACCAAACTCAAGCCATATTTTGATTTTTACTGGGGACGATGAACACGCCAGAAATATTGAGCATCAAGTAGTTTGTGTGCCAGCAAGTGAAGATGTAAAACCTGCCACGTTGCCCTACGAACCAGATCTTCTTACGTTCGAAGAAGGTGTACCAATTATTCCGCATTTCGGTTTTGATTTGCCAACAAGTTCACTGGATGCGGTGAATACTCTTTTTGCCAAAGATAATGCAGCCTATGAGGCATATAGTGATTTTCAGCAATCGCTAGCCCCAAAAAACATTATCGCAAGAGTTGGCGGAAACCTGGATTTTTGGATCCATAATCCAGCGGCCGATATTGATCCGGAAGCCCCAGAAAACTGGGAACACGTATTCTCTCTTTATTCAAATGAGCAGCTAGATATTGAAATTTGGGATCGTGGCACGTTTATGGTTCTAACCGATACCACGAAACCAGAATTATCTAGAACGTATGCTTCAATTGAGAGCCTTTAGATGGGGAATACTTAAACCACAGCTTGGGTCTTGGGTGGCGCGGACGTCGGTAAGCAATATCTACGCCCGCACCACAGTGACACTTAAGTTCCCTTCACATTCATAACCTGGCGAAGCTTGTGCTTAATCTCCACCAATTCTTCGGAATCGGCCATGACCTGGTCAATATCCTTGTATGCGTCAGGAATTTCATCAACCCAAGCTTCGCCTGGGCGATACACAATGCCCTCCATACGGTTGGCAAGATCGTCCACAGTAAAGCGGCGCCGAGCCTCACTGCGAGAGTAACGACGCCCCGCCCCATGCGGTGCTGAATTAAGTGCAGGGGCAAATCCTTTCCCCTCAACAACATATGATGCCGTACCCATTGATCCTGGAATAAGCGCCTTTGTGCCTTTATCTGCACGGATTGCGCCTTTCCGAGTTAACCAAACATTTTTGCCAAAGTGCTGTTCCTTCACCGTGTAGTTATGGTGGCAGTTAATGCGTTCGATTTCCTCAACTGGTGTGCCCATAAATGCGGACAAGCAGCGAGAAAAACGGTCCATCATCTCTTCACGATTTAAAAACGCAAAGTGCTGTGCCCAATGAAGATCCCGAATATAGGCATCAAATTCTGGCGTTCCCTCAACGAAATACGCGAGATCGGCATTTGGAATTGGAATCCACCATTTTACCATTTGTTTCTGCGCAATCTCAATATGCTTGCGGGCAATCTTATTGCCAACACCACGGGAACCAGAATGTAGAAACATCCACACTGCGTCGGTTTCATCGAGACATAATTCAATGAAGTGATTACCGCCACCTAAGGAGCCAAGCTGCTGGCGCCATTTAGGTGAGTGGGATAAATCAACATTGTTTTCTTTGGCAAGGGCATCGAGCTCACGGCAGCGTTCATCCGCAGAAGGCTCCAATTGCCAGTGATTGTAATTACCTGGCGAAAGCGGAATCGAACGTTCAATTGCATTGCGGAGTTTGATCAGATCCTTGTTTTCCAAATCAGCAGCCGTAAATTGTGTTCGCACACCGATCATTCCGCAACCGATATCCACACCAACCGCAGCTGGAATCACTGCACCTTCAGTGCCAAATACTGTGCCCACCGAGGAACCTAAACCAGTATGAGCATCGGGCATGAGTGCAACGTGAGGATACACAAATGGGAGTTTCGCGGTGGCTCGTGCCTGTTCAACAGTAGAATCTTCCACCTCAGAGGCGAAAACATGAACCTTCGGATTATGCTTGGCAATTTCCGCAATGCGGGACGCGGGATTAGCGCGTCGGTTTCGAGCCATGGGTTTCCCCTGTCCTTTCAAAACAAAACGGAGGCGGGGGAGGCGCAGGTTTCTCACAAAAAACCGCCCCCGCCAGAAAACTGACTGTGAGGCGTCCTGCGGCTTTGAGCTCGTAAAGTCTGTGCTAATTCAAAACAAGCACGCAGGACAGGTGAATACGTTCATCACTGCGTTGTCGCAGCGAATTGGGATTACGCAACATTTACCCTGTCCTTTCTTGTGCAAGTATTTTTCACTGACCGAAATCATTCCTATCAGACCAACAATGCGGCCTACAAGAATGTTTATGTCGTAGTGATCATAATGAGTGCTTGAAAATGCAGTGGCAAAAAGCTTTCTGAACAGGTATTTTCCGGAAGCGTTCGTAGCGGAAATTCTAACCCAAATTTGGGGGTGGAAACTGAACTCGCCCCCGAAAAATTAGGCGGGTTTCCTGCTCTAGGCTGCTTGGGAGTGGTGTTGGTTTTAGAGCGCTGCGGTTTAAGCTGTGGGCTGGAACTGTGGGCTGGAACTGTGGGCTGGAACTGTGGGCTGGGACTGTGGGCTGGGAGCATTGGGGCAGGCGTGGAAGGTCTTGGGGAAGACTTTAGGAAAGTCTGGAACAAGCATGGGAAGGCCTAGACTGGCCTGGGAAAGGTTCAGGCCGGCAGATTTGTGTTGTGGACTCCTGGTCTTGTGGTGCGAGCTGGGAAAATGTTCTGGTGGGTTGTGGATGATGTGAAATCTGCCTGGTTTTCGGGGCGGGTTGGCTGGAAATCCAGGGTTTCCCGAGCCTTCGAGCCGCTTTCCCGGGTGTTTAATAGGCGCGCCCTATCAAACTAGTGATGTTTTCATGCTGACTGTCGCAGATTCCATAAAATCGCCTGAAAAAATGGAATTTGTGACAGCAACCAACATTGCGCACAATCGTTGAACTGGGGTTTGTCGCAGATTCCATAAAAACAGCGAAAAAAATGGAATCTGTGACAGGTTCCCTACCTATCGTGTCACAAATTCCATAAAAACAGCCGAAAAAATGGAATCTGTGACAACACGCCCAACCAGCACCCAAGAAGGACCAACCAGCACCCGAAAGGACCGACCAGCACCCGAAAAGACCAACCAGCTTTCATCCAGAGCCAAGCAAATCCCAGGTCACCGAACGTACACAACCAAATCCCAACCCCAATAACCCCACGGGCCTCACATAGAAAACCCACCTAGAGAAAACCCACATAGAGAACCAGTCGCAAAGCCCACAAAAACTCCCCACATTGAAAAGCCCGTCAAAGAACTCAATAAACGGGGGAGCAGTTCAAAACCGATCAGTATGAATGATCAGTATGTATCTGAAAGCGCGTATGCAGCGCCAGCAACACCGGCAGTGACAGTAAGTACTGCCGGCCATGCGCCAATTTTCTTCGCTAGGGGGTGTGAAAGGCCGAACGCAGATACGTATGCGGTGGTGAGGCCGAGTGCGAGTGGAAGTCCCCCTTTTGCATACCAACTACGGGCTGCCCAAATGCCAGCGGCACCAAGGATCACGCCACCGATTGGGCGAACTCCAGTTTCACGGGCGGTTAACCAGCCGCCGATGAGGCCAGTTGCAACGACAGCGGATGTTTGAACTTCGGAAGCATTTTTGAAGGCTGTATTCATGCTTATAAAGCTACCTTGAATTGCTAAATTTTGGGTTTTTGAACTTTTGCTGGGTTACAATTCAAACTGTCAGTGAGCCGGTCAAGGGAATTTCGGTGAAAGTCCGAAACTGGCGCGCAGCGGTGATTGGGTACTACCCCCAAGGTGTGCAAATATGCGCACATGCCACTGGTCGGATACGGCTGGGAAGGTGCTTGGGGGTTGGGATGATCCAACGAGTCCGAAAACCTGCCGGCTCATCGCTGAGTTTTGCTATTTCCGCGTCCGAGATAGCAGGGCATTGTAGAAGGAGTTTTTGGCCGACGTGTCGTTATCGGGTGTGGGCCGAAGGTTGGCAACACCAGCATTATTTGTGCTGCTCATTGCAATTATAGCTGTGAGTTTTGTGATCTCATTAACCTTCGGTTCGGTTGATTATTCTCGCGCTCAGGTGTGGGAGGTAGTGCAGGCTCATCTTCAGGGAGGCAATGGGCCAGATCAAGCAATTGACTCAATTGTTTGGGAATTACGTGCCCCCAGAGGGCTGCTGGCACTTATCGTAGGAGCAGGGCTGGCACTCGCCGGCGTAGCAATGCAAACGCTTGTGCGAAATCCTCTTGCTGATCCATATCTGCTCGGCGTATCTGCAGGTGCCAGCGTTGGTGCTACCGCAGTTCTGACATTCGGCGTGCTTTCCAGTTTTGGTTTGTACGCGCTTTCGGGAGGCGCATTAATTGGTGCGCTGGTGGCAACCGCGACGGTATACGGGATCACTATGGCTCAGGGTGGACTTACGCCATTACGGTTGATTCTTTCTGGTGTCGTACTTTCATCAGCGTTTTCTGCGCTTGCGAGCTTCTTGGTTTTTAAAGGTCCGGATGCTCGGGCTGCGCAAGGCGTAATGTTTTGGATGCTCGGTTCAGTGGCGGGTGCGCAATGGAACAAACTTTTGCTCCCGCTTATTATTGTGGTCATTGCTGCTGTTGGTTTGATGCTTATTTCAAATCAACTTGACGCCCTTGCGGCTGGACCTGATACTGCGGCTGCGCTTGGCGTTCGAGTAGGCGTTCTGCGTCAAGTGCTGTTTTTTATCCAAGCGTTACTTGTGGGCGCAATGGTTGCCGTTGCCGGAGGCATTGGGTTTGTTGGTTTGGTTATCCCGCATCTTGCTCGCATGATGGTGGGTTCGCTGCATCGCCGACTTTTGCCTATCGCTATGGCAACGGGTGCATTGTTTTTGCTGTGGGTTGATGTAATCGCACGTATTTCCGCTCCACCGCAAGAAATTCCGCTTGGTGTTGTGACCGGTGTATTAGGAGCGCCACTATTCCTGATACTTATGGGCCGCGGCCGCTATCATTTTGGAGGGCAAAACTAATGTTCTCCATAGAAAAAGTAGCTTGCGGCATCGGTCGAACCACCATTGTTCAAAACATCAATTTCCGTGTTGAACAGGGGACAATGACAGCACTTGTTGGAATTAATGGTGCCGGAAAATCAACACTGCTCCGCGGTATTGCAGGTATTGCTAAGCTCCATGCAGGAAAAGTACTTCTCGACGGCGTGGACGTCCATGCAATGCGCCCACGTCAACGTGCCCAGAACATGACGCTTGTTGGGCAAGAAGAATCCCCGCCAGGGGACCTCACTATTGCCGAAATGGTTGCTTTAGGTCGCCTTCCACACCTGAAATCCTGGCAGCTTGGTGGAAAAGCCGAACAGAAAATCATCCACAATGCACTACAACTCGTCGGCCTTGATGAATTAGCCGATCGTTCCTGTGATCAGCTTTCTGGTGGGCAGCGCCGCCGTGCGCTCCTTGCGCGAGGCTTTGCCCAAGGTACCGATTTGATTCTTCTCGATGAACCAACCAATCACCTTGATGTTCACCATCAACTCCACCTATTGAAAGTGTTACGGGAATCAGGGCGAACTATCCTCGCAACGATTCACGACCTCGACCTTGCTGTAGCGCATTTTGACCAAGTTGTTGTGCTACATGAAGGAACGATGCTTGCGGTCGGAACACCAGAGGAGGTTCTCAATACCGAAAACCTCCGCAAAGTATTCGACGTTCGTGCACTTTTAGCGAACCTCCCGGAAGCTACCCGCACCCACCTCATTATTGATTCACTCTAGTCAGGAAGAAACCATGAAAAAATACACCTTGGCGCTTCTTGCAGGCACTGCGCTTGTTCTAGCAAGCTGCGGTGATGCATCAACCACAAATACCAGTGCATCAGCAAGTAGCACAGTGAGCGCAACGCAAACAGGCGATGGAGTCACCGTTGAAAACTGCGGAGAGCAGGTCACCTTTGCCAAAGCCGATAATCTATTCGTCAATGACGGAAACATTATTTCGATTGTTCTTTCAGCAGGTGCGAAAGACAAGATCAAACATGTGAGCTCTGTCCAGCGCGATGCAGATATTCTGAGTGCTAAATACGGCAAAGATGTTATAGACGGCCTCGACGATGTGGCCAAAGAATATCCATCCATTGAAGAGGTAGTAAGTAAACAGCCAGACATCTTTGTAGCTGGTTGGAACTACGGCTTCGATGAGGGTAAAAACCTCACACCAGATGCGCTCAAAGACCAAGGCATTGATTCGTATATTCTTACCGAGTCCTGCCGCCAAGCTGGATCGACCAAACGTGGCATTGTTGACCCTTGGACAGCGGTCTCCACAGATATTGCAAATATCGGGGCAATCACCGGCAATACAGAGACAGCAGAAAAGGTCAATAAAGACCAAGAGACTCGCCTTGACGCTCTCAAGTCTGCACCGCAACCCGATAAAAAGCCTGTAGCTTTTGTGTTTGACTCTGCATCTGACACCATCTTTACATCCGGAAAATTCGGGGCTCCACAAGCCATCATTGAGGCTGCCGGTGGTAAAAACGGTGCCGAAGATGTCGAGGATACCTGGACAAAGGTGGGATGGGAACACCTCACCTCTACAACACCTGATGTATTCGTCTTTGTCGAATATCCAAGTCAAGAGTTTGAAGAAAAGGTAAAAATCCTTAAGGAAAACCCTGTCACAAAAGATCTTCCTGCAGTAAAGGAAAATCGCTTTATTAACCTGCCATACGCCATGTGGACTTCCGGCCCGCTGAATATTGATGCAGCCGAACACGTGCGAAAAGGTATGGAAAAATTCGAGCTGGTACCAAAGTCCGATATTCAACCAGCACTCGAACTACCAGAAACCACCCCTGGATTGGAATACTTCCAATAATTTGGAGCTCACCTAGCGTCAGCCTTTAACGTTGGGAATATGACGTTATCAATCAGTGAAGTGGCGGCGTTTGCGCAGGTAACTGTGCGAACGGTCCGCCACTATCATCATATTGGGCTTATGCCAGAGCCAAAGCGCGATAGTCTTGACCGGCGCGTATACGAACCTGAAGATGCTTTACGTCTCGCAAGAATCCGAACACTTGTTGACAGCGGATTTACACTCCCGGACATTTTGGAAGTTATGCATGAGCACACCATTGATGGTGAGGCTTTTGAGCAAGTCAGGCATCGAGTAGCTCAACGCCTCGATGCAGAACTCGAAGCGATTATAGAGCAGCAACACAACCTTCACGCGATTGAAAATGCAGCCAACATTGGAATATCTCAAAATGTGCAGAAAATAGTCGCGGAAATGGAAAAAATAGTCGACAATCCGCAGGCCGTTGAAATTATTCGCGATATTTGGCATGCAACCAGCGTGTTATTTCCAGAAGAGCTTATGGGTGAGGTCACGGCACAAGAATTAAAATTTCTAAAAAACCAAGAATACCGCTATTGGTATAAGCAGTATATGGATTTATGGGATGCTGAAATCGACGACCCTCGGGTCGAAGAGGTCGTGCAAGGCACAATAGAGTTCACCAAGATGAATCTTGACGAATTTAATCCGGATGATTCACTCTATACGGAAGCACCGCGGATTCTGGAGTTTATGCTTGATCGTCTACCGCCAGTGTTGGTGCATATCAATAACCGAGTAAAAGAAGCGCTTGAACTATGAAAACAGTATGGATTTATTTAGCCTCTAATGGAATATCTGTTCTAGGCAATAGCGTAGCGTTGGTTGTTTGGCCGTGGCTTGTCCTACAGCGAACTGGTGATCCGGCTGCGGCTGGTTTAGTTGCTACGTGTATTGCGGTTCCATCGGTTATTTTCGCGCTTATTGGGGGCCAAATTATTGATACTTTTGGCAGGAAACCACTCAGTATAATTTCCGATATTATTAGCGGACTATCCGTACTGGCGCTTATTGCGGTCGATAACTGGTTAGGATTAAGCCTGGGCTGGTTTATTGCCATTGGGATTTTTGGGGCTGTTGGAGATGTTCCAGGAATGGCCGCCCGTGAGGCCTTAGCTGGCGATGTTTCCTTTACTTCAGGCAAGTCGCTGGATTTTCTGTATGGTCTAAATCAAACACTTATGGGGCTCGCGATATTCGTGGGACCAGCATTATCCGGTGTATTACTTGCCAGTCTTCCAATCAATCAAGTGCTTTGGATTACCGCTGGTTGTTCTCTTATTGCGGCGATGTTTACGTCAATGCTTCGCTTGCGAACCGATCCAACAGCAGCTGCGGAGGATGTTTCAGGAATGAAGGGTTGGCTGGTGTTAGTAAAAATCCCTGTAATTCGGCTGCTGGTGGTATTGGTGTTCGTTTCAACTATTTTGGTTACTCCTTACCTTATGTTGCTGATACCGGCGCATTTTGAAAGTGTTAATAATCCAACGATGCTGGGAATAGTGCATTCGTCGTATGCAGTCGGCATGATGCTTGGCGGTGGGCTCGTTGCTGCTATTGGCTCTACAAATCGCAAACTTATCTGGACCGCAAGTATGGTTGGATTTACGGTTGGTTTTGGTTGTCTAGCAATGCTGCAAAATCAGTGGTTATTACTGTTTGGTATGGCAATAGCTGGTGTTGCTGGTGGTATTTTAGGTCCGCTACAAATGACCTTGATTACAGAAGCAGTTGCAGAAAATCTTCGAGGCCGCGCCTTTTCGCTATTTTCAGCTATTGGTAGTTTGGTTAGTCCGTTCGGATTGGCAATTGTTACCGCGGCACTCACTCAGACGACTATTTATACGGTGGCCATTGCGCTTGCTGGCGTATGGATGGTCTTGGCGGTGTTTTTAACCGGTAGGGGATTGCGTCTGATAAAAACCCCTTGACCACTGGTTTGTCACAATTCCTTCCGATGAAACGTCTAGAGAGTGTTCCCTGAAAACTCGACTGTGTTCCAATGGAAGGAACTTGCCTTATGATTAAAGCATCAAAACGCCTTTATGCGGCGATGAGCGCACTAGAACTTGCTTCAAGGGCATTGGACCAAAAGCTTAGGTTGCTTATTCAATTGCGTGCTTCAGCCTTAAATCACTGCAATTTTTGTTTTACAATGCACGCCAAAGAAGCACAAAAGTTAGGATTTTCGCAATCGTGGATCGATTCGATTCAAATGTACCCAAAGAAGGGCGGTTTCTCGCATAAAGAGCAATTGTTGCTGGATTTTACTACCGCAGCTACAGATCTCACGCTAGGTCCTGTTTCGCCAGAATTGATTCAAGAAGTTGTAGAAGTATTTGGCGCTAAAACTGCAGGCGATATTTTAACCATGGTCACTACAATTAATGCCTGGAATCGTATTGGGGTTATCGCCAAATATGATAGATAATTGGGAAAACGAACGTCCTCGGCTTTTGGTAATTGCCCATGCAATAAGTGGTAATTGGCAAGATGCAGAAGATATTGTTCAAGAAGCCGCACTGCGCTGGGATGAACACGCGGAGATTATAAACCAGAGTGCTTGGTTTACAACCGTTGTTTCCAGAATTGCGATTGATTATTGTCGACGCCGCGCAACTGAACGTCAGAGCTATATTGGTCCATGGTTGCCGGAAGTTATTGTTGCTCCAAGCGCGGAGGATGAGGCGCTGACACATCTGGATATTAATCTTGCACTTCTCCGCCTGATCCAACTTTTATCCCCAATAAACCGAGCCGTTTTTGTACTGGCTGAAATCGTGGGGATGCCGGCTTTAGAGATTGCCAAAATAACCGGGATCACTCCTGCGGGTGTCCGTCAACGTATTCGAAGAAGCAAACAGCATCTTGAATCAGTAGTTCGAGAGGAGCCGGTCACTACTGCTTCCGAGAATAAATTAGCCGAACTAGCAAGTATGCTACAGTCCGGTGATTTAAATTTATTTATTAGCGAACTTTCAGAAGGCGCTGTGCTTTGGACTGATAGTGGTGGTTTTAGCACGGCTGCCCGGCGCCCGATTGTTGGCAAAGCCAAGGTAGCACGCTTTATAGCAGGCATTATCAGTAAGTTTGGCATGCCTGAATTACGTGTGATGCCGGTGGTTGGTGGGTTCGTACTGTGCGCGGCGTCGATAGATATGAGTCGGTACATTACATTGGAGACGAAAAAGGATCTCATTACAGGTATTCAAATTCAGCAAAATCCAAACAAGATACACTTCCTGCCTGCCACAAAACGCGGTAAGCAATCCTGGGAAATGTAGTTGTGTACGGGGTAAGTAGGTAATATCGCCCGCGTGAACACTTCAGTCTTGCCCGAACAATCGGCTTGGCGGGCACTCGCCGCATTATGCATCGGATTCTTTATGATCCTTTTGGATCAAACTGTTGTTGCAGTGGCTACGCCGCAATTTCAGGCGGATCTTAGCGCCAGTTTGAACCAAGTTGTTTGGGTTACGTCAATTTACCTATTGACCTTTGCTGTCCCACTTTTGGTTACCGGTCGTTTGGGAGATCGATTTGGGCAACGAAATGTGTATTTGGTGGGAATGACGGTATTTACATTGAGCTCCCTGGCCTGTGGACTAGCACCGGATATTTACACATTAATTGTCGCACGAGCATTCCAAGGGTTGGGGGCGTCGATTATGGCACCGCAAACCATGAGTGTGATTAATCGAATTTTTGCTCGTGATCGTCGTGGTGCCGCGATGGGGGTGTGGGGTGCGGTTGCTGGGTTGGCGTCGTTAGCCGGCCCGATTCTTGGTGGAGTGATTGTCAATAGTGTTGGTTGGCAGTGGATCTTTTTTATTAATGTGCCACTAGGAGTGCTTTCATTTATTATGGTTTCCCTTTGGGTTCCCACAATGGCGCGCACCGCACGAAATATTGATGGTGCGAGTGTAGTGGTTTCCATATTGGCAATGTTCGGAATTGTATTCGCAGTGCAGGAAGGCCCGGAGCGTGGTTGGCCCCTATGGATTTGGGGCGTACTTATTACTGGACTTTTACTTATTGCTCTATTTATTCGAATGCAAGCTACCGCTAATACACGTGGCAATGAGGCGCTTATTCCATTGGAAATTTTCCATATTAGAAACTTTTCAATTGGTGCGTTCTCCATTGCGACCATGGGTTTTGCAATCTCTGGAATTATGCTGCCGATTATGATTTTCTTGCAACAAGGTCATGGTTTAAGCGCGGAAAAAGCTGGATTTGTATTAGTGCCAATGGCAGTGATCTCTGGTGTACTTGCGCCATATGTTGGCAGGCTTTCAGATAAGCTAAATCCGCGCATTCTTTCGGTGACTGGTTTTGTATGTATGACTGCCGCAGTAGTCTCATTAGCCTTGGTTATGCGCGATGGTGTGGGTTTGTGGTGGATTATATTGCCGATAGTATTGCTTGGTTTTGGCAATGGTTTTGTGTGGTCGCCGAATTCCGCCACAGCTATGCGGGACTTGCCAATCACCCAAGTGGGGGCAGCATCTGGTGTTTACAATACAACGCGGCAGGTAGGGGCCGTAGTCGGCGCAGCGGTGATCGGTGCGGCAATGCAAATTGGCGTTGCCTCTACGAGTGTTTCTAATGCAATGGGAAATTCGGTGATTCCAGCAGCTGTAATCCTATTTTTGGGGCTCATTGCGGTATCGCGATTTCATAAGACACCACCAGGGCAAAGGGAAAAATCAACTGTAACATCTTCTGATGATTAGAGATTGTATATAGTTCATCAAGGTTAATGCTGGGTTGGTAGCATGTTTGTTACGATTTTTTTAAGGGAGCCACGTAATCTTTGTGAAAACCTATTCATCTGAAGCGGTTTTCTGCTAAGAATTTTATGTAACTTCGAATTTCTCAAGCTGCTGTCTTGCTGGCCGTCTGCCATATAAGGCTAGAGCGTTGTTGTATATAAAGGAGATTAAATCAGTGCTTAATCAAACAGCTGTCCCTGTTGCTGGTGGTATTTCCAGCACCGATATTTTCGGTGAATTTAGGCGGGGCATGGGAATGCTCTTGAATCCTTCAACATTTATTGATGGCATCGTTGTAATGTCTTGGGATACCCCAGTACTGTTAAGCTACAGCGTTATGGATAAAGTCTTTTTTAGTATCTAGACCGCACTTAGTTACATTTACAAATATAGTCCAAGGCGAGTAATTTGCCTTGGACTTTGTATTTTGCACGGTGCTAGTGATCTTGACCGCACGTAATTAGGCAAAGTAAGGGAATAATACGTGCTGCTGGGATTGCGAATGTTCCGTGACGTTTTTCCACCCAACCTGCTGCTTGTAATGCGGAAAGGTGGTGGTACGCGGTGCCAGCCGATGTGGCGATTTTAGCTGAGACAAGGTCGGCAGCTGTTGCTTTTCGACGCAGCAGGTGCTGCAGAATCTGCGCACGTACAGGGTGTGCTATCGCCCCGATTCTTTCAATTGATTGCTCCCAAATAGTTTCAGAAAGAGAATCAGCAGATTGCATCCATGTGTATGTTGCGTCGCCAATAGGTAATGAGATATTCCCGGAAAATTGCAGATTACCTTGCACATCACTAGTAGAATCACCGCTATTGATGGCAGCATTAAATATTTTTGGATCTGTAGCTGCCTCGAGCGCATCGAGTCGTTTCTCAATGGCGGCTAACCGCTGAGCTAATGCTGGTTCAATTGCGTATTGTTCGGGCACGAGCGCTACGCTAACAGAATTTGCAAGCTAATGAGGTGCTACCACACTATTTAGCGCACTCTTGCAGCAATTCTATGCCGGTAATATCTACAGAAGCTGTGGTATTTCCCGCGACGAAGACACCGTATTGGCGGGTGGCGTCGATAAGCAATATTGACGTAAAACCGCCGGTAGCGCCATTATGCCATGTGGTGCCGTCGGGTTCAGTTATCCATGTGTAATCGGGGGTGCCATGCTCATTGAGGTACCGAATCCAACGTTCCATATCCGTTGCAGTAGACCGCAATGCGCCGGCGGGTTGATAGCCATCCATTTCCCAAGTCGCTGAAATTCGCCCGATCGCATCATATCCGTCTGCCGGAGCATAGGAACTATTTAATGAAACTAATGAAGTTTTCTTCATGCCTAGTGGGTCTAAGATCTTTGTTTGCAATAAATCCGCGTAGGTAGTGTGTTCATCAAGTGCAAGAATCTGGCCTAAAAGAGCAATTCCAAGATTGGAATACTGCTCACTACCTGCGCCTTTCAATGAGACATGGAGTGAAGCGAAAATAACATCCTCCCGTGAAATACCGCTATATGGGTTGGTATTAAACACTGAAGAAGCAATAATCCTATAGGTAGGTATTCCGCCAATTCTGGGTAGTCCGGAAGTATGTCGAGCCAAATCGCCAAGGGTTGTATTGGCAAGAGCACTGGAAGTGATTGCTGTTTGTGTTTCTTCAAGAGTTTTGCCAGAAGCCGCCGCAATTGTATTTGCATGTGGAAGTAATGCATCACCTATCTTGGAATCTTCGTTTAGGCGATCGGATTTTCGTAATAGCTCGGCTGTAAAAGTCTTGGTAATGGAACCAATGTCTACTGCTGAGTGGGCTGAAAAACCTAAACCGCCGGTGCGTGCTTCAGTTGGCGTGACGCAAACTGCGCTGAGCTGTCGGGCGCCTTGTGGGGCAGTGGTAGCTAACATATTCGCAATTTGTGCATCGCCAATATGTTCAGTACTAAGCCGGAGATTGAGTTGGCCGCGCACGATGCTAACAACGCTAAAAAGCCCTAAGGAGATAGCAATAAGGAGCGAAAACAGTATTGCAAGGTATCGCTTTTTCATAGACCTGCCGCCTATTCGTTCATGCGTATAGGAAGTAACTGTGCGCTCTATATTACAAAAATTCTGAAATTTTGGAATTTTGGTAGATGGTGAATCTGTGAGGGGTTCGCCACAGGGTGTATACCGTATTCACTTCCGATCGGGCAGAATCAAAGCGTTACGGCTAGTATCGGAATCATGCGTATTGCCACACTAACCTCCGGCGGCGACTGCCCGGGACTTAATGCTGTTATCCGAGGTATTGTCCGTACTGCCTCTTCGTATGGTTCGACGGTTGTAGGTTATGAAGACGGCTGGGTGGGGCTTATGGAGGATCGCCGAATCCAGCTCTACGATGATGAGGGAATTGATAAAATTCTTCTTCGCGGCGGCACTATCCTTGGTACTGGCCGACTGCACCCCGACCGCTTTAAGGCGGGGTTAGATCAGATCAAAGAGAATCTTGAAGATGCCGGAATTGATGCACTAATCCCAATTGGTGGTGAAGGCACACTCAAAGGTGCTAAATGGCTTTCCGATAATGGAATCCCAGTTGTGGGCGTTCCAAAGACGATCGATAATGACGTCAATGGAACCGATTACACGTTCGGTTTTGATACTGCCGTTTCAGTAGCAACAGACGCCATTGACCGGCTCCACACCACGGCAGAATCACATAACCGAGTAATGATCGTGGAAGTAATGGGTCGTCATGTAGGTTGGATTGCTTTGCATGCAGGAATGGCAGGCGGTGCCCACTATATTGTGATTCCAGAAGTGCCTTTCGATATTTCGGAAATCAGTAAAGCCATGGAACGTAGGTTCCAAATGGGGGAGAAGTACGGAATTATCGTGGTTGCCGAAGGGGCGCTGCCAAAAGAAGGCACAATGCAATTCGATGAAGGTGGCGTAGATCAATTTGGCCATCAAACATTCAATGGGATCGGCCAAGTTATCGGAGATGAAATCAAACAACGACTAGGCCATGATGTTCGAACTACTACACTCGGACATATTCAACGTGGCGGTACACCAACTGCATATGACCGCGTGCTCGCCACGCGTTACGGCGTACACGCTGCTCGCGCGTGCCACAATGGCGAATTTGGTAAGTGCGTAGCACTCCGTGGTGAACACATTAGGTTGATTGATCTTGAGGAAGCCGTAGGAACGTTAAAGACCGTTCCGGAAGGCCGCTACCGCACAGCTCAGGCGCTTTTTGGATAGGCATATCTATCACAAACTACTGGTAACGCCGTTTCTGCTTTTGAACCCCTGGGCAGAAGCGGCGTTTTGCTGTACGGGTGTACGAATATTACCCCTTTGACAACCCGGTTGTTTGGCACTGTTGCTATCTTTGCTGTTGGAGATTATTTCCAACTTGAGAGGTTTATATTGTGGTAACTGACCAAAAAACAACAGAGGTTGAGGATAATAAAGAATGGATTGATGCTGGAGACTACAGCTTTAAATTACATAATGGTGTAATTGTTGCCCGAAATGCTAAAGGTAGAGTTTTAAAAACGGTTCCAGCAAAAGCAAAAAAGCTTCAGCAGTATGAACAGCTTGAGGGGTTAAGAATTTTCCTTGCTCAGCACGAGGAACAATGCCTCGAATATGTGCGTAAGTGGTTTCTGCATGGCTTGCCGGTGCCACTGAGCGTAATTATTGCTGTATGGCCGGATCCTTCATGGCGAAAGTACCTTAATGATGTGATTGTAAGCGATGGACAAATTACGGGATTTCTACGATCAACAAATGAGCAGGGAATTCAAGTAATTGACCTTGATGGTGAATCCACATTAATACCATTTACAGATGAGGCGACTGTCCTTTTGCAACACCCAGCAATTCTGGAAGAACTTGAAGAGTGGCGGGAATTTGCAGTTGAATTAGGTGTACACCAAGGACTCGACCAATTATTCAGGGATGTGTATCAAAAGCCCTCTGATTCAGATGGTCAGAAAGCTGCAGTAAACGCTTACCAAGATGGAAAATACGATCGTTACGCGCATCTTCTTGGAAGAGCTAGAGGTGGAGGCTTTGTTGCCACAATGGCAATGGTAACGGTCGATGTTTTTGAACATGGCGAGACAATTACCGCAGCACTCGATATTGACGCTTGGGATCCCAGTGAAGGTGCAACACTTGGGACATTAACATTCACAAAACAACAAAAGACGATGAAATTGGAAGAAGTGGGGCCAATTGCATGGTCAGAAGGTATACGAATGAGCGAATTTATATATGCTGGCCGCACAATTGAAACTAAAGGGGAAGGAAACTAATGGAAAACGGAATTCTTAGTCAGGGTGGGATCCTCCCTAGTTCTCAACAATGCCCCGAAAAAGCATCTAAGCTCCTTGCAATGCAATTCCAAGGAGCTCAACGGACAATAGTTCGCCTTGTGCCCGAAAAACTCAAGCAAGCGGAAACGATTGCTCTAAAAACTTTCGATATTGAACTTGAAACCGAACAAACAGTAGGTTCAATCTACCAGCGTGCAATTGGCTTCCCCGCTTGGCCAATCATTCAAGATCCAGCGAATGCTCAACATGCCTTAAACTTAGTAGGAGATTTGGAATGGGCAAGGCGCAATGCCCGAAACCAAGCCAAAAAAGTAAAAGATCGTTTCGACGCCCTGACCACCACACTTTCCGCGTCAGCCCCGCATTTTGTACCTACCTTTCTTGAAGAACTCGCTCGAATTTTCTACCAAGTAGAGAATTTTCAATATGCAAAGCAGTACTTTGGTAAAGCGAGAATGATTGAAAGGGCATATGACCTCCCCATTGATAATGAGCGGCACCGATCTACGCTTTTAGAATTTGCTGTATCCGGAGTCATATCAGCTCGAGAACTCACTGCAGAGGCCAATGCAGCTCCATCACGTTTTGAAACCTCTCAAGAAGCCTTTGACTTTATTTTAGAAATAAATATTGACCGAATTCGAGCGGGGGTAGCGCCCTATGCATTCTTGGTCCGTGACTTAAGGAAACTGGGAAAGCTTGCAGGCTATAAGTCTGAACAGGTAGATACAATACTTTTAGAAAAACTTTTGCCCCTTGATGGCACATTTTCAGCCCCAGGAGGATTCTGGAAAGCGCTGGATAAATCTCTGATTACATATCTCCGCGAAAACAGACATGCCCGCGAAATTCTGCGTAAAACAAAGCCGAATGAAATTGAGGCGAATAAGTATTTTGAAATACTTCATAATGCTGGAGTAATTGCGGAAATTCGGGAGATGCTGGGCGAGCATGCAGTGTGGACACTTGAAACAATAAATAGGCTTAGTCATGATCTTGCTTATATAGAAAAAGAAATTAGAGCTGAGGTTGCTTATGCAGGAGATCGAATTCGAGGTGGATATATAACCGCTCAAACGCGCTATATACCATTGAATCTTCTTGATGAACTGTTTGAATATGGTGCAGTAGTAGATGCCGCACAGGTCGATGAGTATTCCTGGGCTGCCCGACCACAATGGGGCTTGTGGACTAGAGAGCAATTTAAAGAAAATCGGCGTGGTTTGACCTTCCTTTATCAACACGAAGAATTACGGCAACAATTAATCCGCGAGCTTAGCAGCGAGGACATAGTAGCGAATTTTGATCTTCTAACAGAATTTGAGGGAACCAGGTCAATTCTTAACGATAAATTTGATGCTTTACTTGAACTTAAAAAAGATGCGTTAGGTAATCATGAAGAAATTGAAAAATATCTCAATTTAGTTAAGCCATTAGCCAAGCCAGAAATTCTAGAATTTGCACCTGAAAAAATATCTGCTATTTTTGATTTCGATGCTGTGAGTCATTTTCAAAAAATCATTCAACGCGGTAGTTTTGTAGAATATACTTGGCCTGCATTTGAGAAAGCAGTAGAGCGTTTACAAACGAAAGCTAAGACGGCTAGTTATACGATTCTTGGTTCATATCCGATGGTGATAATTGCTTGCGGAGATTATATCGAGGTCGTTGATGGCGATGATATTGTATTCCAGGGGGAATTGCCCGCAGGTTGGGAAGTTATTTCTAGGGCGATGTTTGTTGATGGTGAAGTGGTAATTGGTTTCCGGACTCGAAATGATTGGAATCAAAAGGAACACTGGATTGGTTCCTCGATTACAGATACCGTGAACTACTACTATGGAGCTGACGGAGAATACACCTTACCGCTTTCAGGAGGACGGCTCGGCGCTGGTGGGATAGTTACCACTAGTGATAAAAACGTATTTGAATCTTCAGGTTATGTATTTACTACAAAACAAGATGGCTCCAGCGCATATATTAAAGGCCGGTATTCTTATAGCAACCTCAAACATTGGGATGGGCAGTCTGTGCAGCTTTGTGAGTACACTGCCAAAAAGATACTCGAAGATTTAGATTTAGCGAATGTTATTGAGGGTTTGGATATTGACCTCACTAACGCGACTATATCTTGGCAGGACGCGACTATTATTCCGATGCAACCAACTACAGCATTAAGCCCATTTGGTTCGATAAATGGTTCGCACGTTTCAATCCCATTCCAGCTAGGGGAAAAGCGTTACCAATTGATAAGTGGTTTAGGAACTTTCGAATCCTCAATGGCGCTTGCCGTTTTGCAGCGCCCTGGTGGCGGAGTCTGGTTTGGGTCCGATGATTCGATATTTGATCCAGAATCCATGGCGGAAATTAATGCGCCTCATGACCTTAGCGGGACAAAGTTAGCTATCGCGCGACTGCCTCGAGAATGCTGGCATCAATTGGTCCCGCGAGACGTATCCGCAAGCCTAGCAATGAGGAATTACTCGGATCAGGATGCGCGTGAGGTTATCCGCATTGTGTATGCGAGCCTGCTTGAAGAGTACAGTGAAGACTTGCTGGTGGGGTCAGTGTTCCGGGAACTCAGTCTCGCTATGAAGGAACTAAGCCTCGCTTTACTGCATCTAGGTGCGTCTACACGTGTGGAAGACAGCGTAGTTAAAAGCATTAAAAAAGCTCTGCAACGCCATCTGAATACCGACAACGCAGTACTGATTGAAGCAATCACATCTTCAGTGATGAGAGTACGCTGGCAGATTTCCAAATTCGCAAGCTTTGGAGAATTGATTCGCCAGCAGCAACGTCGTGACAAACAGGTGAAAATTTCTAAGAAGAACCAGACAGTCCCTGTATTAACGCCAGGTGCTTACAAAGTTTTGGAAACCCTCGTAGGAAAGCATTATCGAAGTTCACCGGATGCAGTGGCAAACCTGATTTCTGAACTTGCACGATTTTCGGAAAACCAGGATACGAATGTAATAGTAGACAATCTTGAAAATCTACTGTGCCTTAATATTGCTTCAAATGAGCGCTATATTTTGGGACGAATGGGGGCTCCTTATATTGCCCGTCTATTAGGTAAAGAGGCGGTACTGGAGTTTATTCAATGGCTCCGGGCAGGAGTTGCTGCCGGTGTATTCGCTTCTGGATGGCGAATTGGAAAGGTGGATATTCCTAAAAATAGTGAAAATAAAAATGTCCTACCCGTGGGGTCCGTGGTTGAGGGTTGTTTAGTCATTGATACAAGCTATAACTGGATTGCTTCACAGCGAGTCGAGCAGCGCATTCTCTGGATTCCTGATGCCCGTGAATCAGTTGATGGCATGCAAATAAAAGAAAATCAATGTGATGCATTGAAGGCAACACCATTATTGGAAGCTCTTCAGGCAATTGAAGACAACCTCGATTCTCGTGAGCTTAGCGAGGATGCAGTTGAAGCATTAGCTCTATCAACTCCACTTACACGAAGCGCTGTAAAATATATTTACGGTGGAAAGCTGAACCCAAATGATTGGGATGCAAATTTCCTGTCTAAAGAGCAAAGGGCCGTTCTTGGTTTCTCGATTTTGCAAACAAAATCGGTGCATACGCAAAGCCGAGCGTTCCAAGAAATCATAGAAAAATCTTTAGTCTGTGCTGTTCCGAAAGATGATCCTGTCTCATATATAACGAATGGTTTGGATATTAGTGCGGTTTTAAAGGTCTGGGAATCTGAGTATGGTGAAGCGGATATTCCGCTCACCGATGAGGAGATTGTATATCTGCATACGAAAATTGGGGAAGCACAAAATCGTGTACTCAATGTAAGTATGCCGGCATCCTCTTTGTCCTATAAAAAGATCGGCGATTTCAACGGTGATCATACGTTTTTGGCGGCTCTGCTTTGGCTCGCTTCCCATCGACCGTTAAATGATCCGCACCGCCCAAAGATCGCCCAAAAACTTATGTGGTTAAAAGAAACTGCGCAGCATGAATACGCTAAAAACTCTAAACTGCAAAAAGCTTTTGCAAAAGTACAATTGGGCGTTGAATATGAAACAGCGCTTCAGCCATATATTGAGCAACAGGGCGTGCGTTTACTCCTAGAAGGTCATCTTGATGCTCTAATAGAAGATCTTCAAACGGTTTATAGTACTGATAAGCATGCTTGGGATCCTTTAGTAAGTGCGCCAGAAGTTGTTGAAAAGGCGATGGAAAAGCTTCAAATTTCAGAGGACGCGGCTCGCTACTATCTCCAACTACTAGCTTTGGTGGATGCTGACGATAAGAACATTCGTTTGTGGAACGGTTGGCGCAAAAAGAATATTGATTCCGCAGCTGCGGAATTGTTGGAACACGGACTCATTATTGAAGCCGATCGACCAGGTACTGGGCGTAAGCGTTTCCTTCCTGGTGGGTGGTTGTCGGGAATTGCCGGTAGTAGGCCCATGGAATCCTGGAAGATTCATCATTATTACGTCTGGGCTGATTCTGTTGTTCGGCCAATCATTCCAGGCAATCCCGTCACAGTTCCCTTAGGGAAGTTGTATGTAGATGTATGGCAGCGCTATGAATCCGGTGACACCCCCGGCTATGAAGCACTAACAACCAACCGTTATCGAACGCGACGTCGATAAGTTTAGTAGCAAGGCGTCACATTGTAATCGGTGTGGCGCCATTTTTATTAAAGAGGAATCTATCAATGAAATCTATTCGCGAATTTGAAGTGCTCCCAGTTTCAGAAGATATACATATTAACCGCGGGAAAATTGATGCTTTGTGTGCGGTTACAACTCACCTTGGTCATCAAACGGTTGTTCGTTTAACGCCACGACAATTGGTTCCAGTGATCGGGCAGGTTGCACAATTCTTTGGTGGCAGTATTGAACCAGAAAAGATTGTGGGTATTACGCGTATTCGTGCCGCCGGATTTCCCGAATGGCCAATCTTGCAATACCCAGAACATACTCGCAATGTATTAAATCTGGTGAGCGATTTGGAATGGGCGCGTCGCCAAATAAAAGCCAACCCAAATAAAGTAAAAAAACATTTCGACGCCTTGACCGCTGATCTAGGTGCGAGTGTTCCGCAGCTTATTCCGCCGCTACTTGATGAACTGTCTCGAATATCGGGCTATGCAAATAAACAGAAATTGGCAAAGCAGTTTTTCCAGCGAGCGAGGACCGCAGAACGGGTTCATTCATTGCCAATTGACATTGAGCACCATGCAACCGTACTTAAAGAATTCGCTGATTTAGGAATATTGACCTCGAAGGAGCTACAAGCAGAAGTAAAAGACGCATCTAAATACACTGGCGAACCTGCTGATATTTTTGCTTTTCTCCTAGATATCCATGCCCGCTATGTTGAAGCTGGAAATCCTCCGTATGCGTATTTGGTGCGTGATATGCGTAAATTGGGGGAGTCGGCAGGATTAAAGCAGGATGTCATTGATACAAAAATCATGGATGCGCTACTGCATTTGCAAGCCACAAAGAATGCTCCCCACAAATTCTGGGAAGCTCTACGTCATACCTTGCCGGAATATTTGCAGAATAATCCAGAAATAGCAGAGGAACTATTTTTTGCAAAACCACAAAATTTTAATATAAAGAAATACTTTTCTACGTTTACGGCCATTGGATTACTCGATCGAGTTCGAAATGATAGAACGCTCTATTGTCAGTGGTTGGAAAAAGTCCTTGGTAATTTGCGCGCTGATGAGTATATCCAAGGCACAAGCCTTTTGCTAAGTGAGCTACAAAACGCTTCCAGTCAACTTACAGGCGCAACTATTATGGTTGATTTCGGAAATATGCCACCAAGCATTCTCGATGCCTTGTGTGAATATGGTGTTGAGATTCGTTCATTGCATAATCATCGATGGATGAGCCGTATTCGGTGGGATCTGTGGCTAAGTGAGGAACCAAAAGAATTTCGCCGTGATTTGAGTTATATTGCAAAAAATTCCGAATTATCTGAGCGTTTTGCTGAAGAGTTAAACCATTGGGAGATTAAAACTTATTGCGACGTTATATACAATAATAGCGGTGCTTTGGAGCTTCTGAAACGAAAAATTGCGACCTACATTTCCCAACTTGAACAAGCATTCGGCAGTGTTGCTGAAACGCAAAAAGTCCTGAACCTAGTTAGTGAATTGGCGTTACCGGAATTGCCAAATATGGTTGGCGATCAAATCCGGCGCTTGTTTTCCTTCCAGGCTGTCCCGAACTTCCAACAAGCTGTGCGTTCAGGGTTGCTTTTTGAACTTACTTGGCCAGCATTTGAATCCGAAGTAAGTTCACTGCAAAGCGAAAACAATGATGATGCTGTATCCGTGTATGAATCTTATCCGGGCGCAGCTATTGTTTGCGGAAATGATATTTCAATCGTAGAGGGTGAAAAGGTAGTTTTTCGCGGATCGCTACCTGCTGGTGCATATACCGTTATTGGAGTTCAGTTTGTACAAAATAACGTGATGTTAGTGTATGAACCGCGCACTGATTGGCGGATTTTTACGCAATGGCTGGGTGCGGTGGAAACAAAAGCTTTTCCATTTTCTTCATTTCCTGGTGACCAATTTTCTTTGCAGGTAGAAGATGGGCGCCTTACAAGTGATGGACTTATTGTTCCTGGAAAGCTAGTTCATCCAGGATGCCGGGGGACTGTGTTAGCAACCAACCATAAAGGCATTCCAGCTTTTACATGTGGCGTAAATGATGGGGATCTTACCCGGATTTGGGATGGAAAAAACCTTGCGGTGTTCAAGGGAGAGGCTTTGGAGATTTTGGAAAAGCTCGGAGTCTTCGATATGGCACTTGATTTTTCAGGAATACAGAACGCTGAGTTTATCCCTGATCACAGTATGATTATTCCGGCTGATAAAACAACAATTTCAAGCCTTTTAGGTCAAATTGACGGTGTGCACCTTAGTGCACAATTCCGTAATGAAGATGGCACGTATTTTTGTGTCAGCCCGCTAGGTACCTTTAAGACCGCAAAAAGTGGAATGTTCCCGTTGCAGCGCCCAGGTGGTGGGTTCTGGTTCGTGGGCCAAAACGCCAATCTTTACGATTCGGACACTGAAAATGTATTGGTGGTTAGGGCAGAAAGTTTGGGGGAAAGCGCTGTGTTAGCGCAACTGCCGGTGTCGGCGTGGCATCAGCTGCGCCCGCGAAGTGTTGCTGCGAGTGTTGCAATGCGTAATTATTCAGCTGAACAAGCAAATGCAGTTATCGACGCCGTGGAAAACGGCGATAAAGAGTTGGCTCAAGGTATTATCGAACAACAATTACCAGGTGCCGATTCAGTGTTGTGTAAAGCGGTGCTGGCTTTGGCGGAAAGCATGCATGAACTGGCTGTTGAGTTTTCACGCTGCGCAAACCTTACTGGACAAACGATAAAAGCAATTGAGCTTCCAGAATTTTCGCTAGAAGCTTTGGCGCTTCTATATAATTTTCACCCTAACTTTTCGTATCCGCACGTATCTTTGTTGAATCGTCTGGTAGACCTACTTTCAGAATTCTGCAGCACCGGTGGTGTTAGTACACAATACTTCGATTTTTTTGAAGAAGTTCCGTGGCTAAAACTTGTGGGACGCGAACGCTACATTATTGGGATATTAGGTGCACCACTTTTGGGGAAGCTCGTCGGCGAGAAAAACGTTATTGAACTGGCGAAATTTTTTAAGGATGGAACCCAGAAAGGAATTTTCTGCTCCGACTGGCGGTATCTGCAAGTAAACCTAGGGCAGACAAATGACAAGTTTGATGAGTTTTGGCCTGCTGAAACAGTGATCGATGGTTGTCTTGTAATTGACCAAGATTGGGATGATTATGATAATGAGATTCGATATGTTTGGGGTTTGAAAGATAAAACTACTGTTGATGGTTTTCCTGTTGTCCCCCAGGATTATTGTCCACTATCAGCAGACGAGTTTGTAGCGTGCCTAGATGCTATTGAGGCTCAGGTAGCAAACCGAGACCTTGATCTAACAGCCGTGGAAACTATTGTGGAAAATACTGGGCTTACGTCGCAAGCAGTAAAGCATGTCTTTGGTGGGATTCTCCATGGTGCGTTGAGTCGAGGAACGCAACTTTCACCCGAACAGAGAGATGTCTTTGGGTTCACGGCTGAAGAAGCAAAAGGTCTTTGCTTGGAAATTGATTATAGAAGCGACATTATTGCAAAAATGCTTGAGGCTGCGGTACCTGAAGAAAATGCCGTTTCCTATATATTGCAGGGTTTGGATGCTCAACGCGTAGTAGAGGCTTGGAAGCAATACGGTCCGAGTACAACACTGCGACTCAGCCCCGCAGAGTTGGTTGTGTTTTCCAAGCACTTTTCGCACAATCTAGGGAATTTGCTGCGCAACTTGGAAGAAGATCCATTCGCTTTTCTTCGAGAGCATTCTCATGCCTGCTCGACATTGGGAGGTTGTATTGCAGTGTTGCTCTTGGCGGCTGAGTCTGAGGAATGTACTGCTGCGCGTAGAGAGTATATCGTCCAGAAACTTCTAAAGCTTCGGGATGCACTGGAGCACAGCTTGCAGACAGATGGTGAATTACGAGGTTACTTATCTGATATTGAGTTCGGTGCCGCGTATGACGATAAGCGGTTTGAATGGTATACCTACTCAACTAGCAATGATGCATTACGACCACTTCTGGAAGGATATCTCGATGTACTTATCGATGATTTAAAGCACAACAAGCCCGTGGAAGGTTGCCTGTGGGACCCAATGGTTTCGGCACCAGAGGTGGTGGAAGAAGTCTGCTCACAATTAAAGTTATCAGCGCAAGCTGCGCGGTATTACTTACAACTTCTTTCTCTTGCGGATCCGAGTGATCGAAATATTCGGCGATGGAACTCCTGGAAAACCTCGGATATTGCCAACGCTTCCAATGAATTGCTTGATGCTGGACTGATTATTGAGGCAAAACGCCAAAAAGCGGGTAGAACGCGTTTTGTGCCTGGGGCTTGGTTATCAGGAGGACGAAACGTAACCCCTATGGAGGCGTGGAAAGCCCCGCTCTATTTATTGTGGAAAGACACTCAAGTTCGGCCGATGTATGCAGGGACACCACTGCTTGTGCCTCATGGTGTGTTATTCAGGGAAGTTTGGGATCGTATTATTGCGGGTGATGTTCCTGGATACCAAGAGCTCACTACTGAGCAGTACCGTACGCGGCGTCGATAATTATTTAGTGCCAAGCATTGGAGTGCTGAAAGCGACGATGGGTTCACATAGGGGGTAGTAAACCTATCGCCGCTTTTTAGAAAGTATTTTTGGCATGAACTACAGGGGGTTTCAAGGTGTCCCATTGATTTCCTAGCAACTCTATATCCGAATGTGGAAGCGAAAAACGCGGGATTACCTCGAGTTAGTTGATAATACTTTGCCGTATCCGGGAAGCGGTATCGCTACATTGGGATTTGAATTGGCCGTATCGTTGTATTGGAACAGTGGGGACATGGGGCAATTGGAACCATTACAAATAAAAAATGGAAAAATACTTCCATTAGTTCGTGAATTTGCCCCAGAAACCGCTCCCATTGCCGCCACTATTTTTACGGTATGTGGGCATAGGGCGGTTGTGAAACTTGTTCCCGAATGTCTAGTACAGGCGGAGCGGGCCAATATCGTAACACTTGGTGGTACACAAGAGGGCGTGGTGACTGTTGGGGTGGGTACGCCGGATACATTGGGATTTCCAGAGTGCGTATTGGTGGAAAACCCGGAGTGCTTTCACGAAGTATTGCCCTTGATTCATAGTCTTCAAAATGCGCGAACGAGTGTTTGCGTGAAGCGTCGCCAAACACGAAACGAACTTTTAGAATTTACGGCTCAGGTATGCGGCACCCGACCCGAGTTTGCACCAGTTTTTTTGGAGGAGGCTAGTAGGATTTTCTGGTACTGCGGAGATATTGCGAGCGCGCGGATGCTATTTAGCAAAGCTAGAAACATCGAGGCGAACTACAGGTTGCCTGTGGATTATGGCAGACACTGTCGGGTAATCGAACAATTTGCGTCACTTGGGTTGTGTTCGGCAAAAGTGTTCCAAGTAGAAGCCAAAGGCATTGCTGCTATGTCTCCGGGCAGCAATGCTGCTTTTCTATGGTTGCTTCGCATATATATTGCGAATATTTGCGCTGGTTATGGCCCTTTTGAAACGGTGAAGCGTTGTTTATATCGCTTGGGAGACAAAGTGCCATTAAGCCGCGCAGCAATTAGCGCTGAAATGCGTAAAGCTATCCAAGCAACTGGAATGAAGCAATCAAATGAGCCTGTGTAAGAGACTGACCTTTTACTTTTAAAGCTCCAAGCGGGGGTAGTGGGCTTTAAAAGGTAGCGTCACACGCCTGCCGTGTTTGGTGCTAGTTATCAGGGCACATCTAGTGCGCTAATGTGAACTTAGCCAGAAAGGGTTCTTGGCTGGATCAATATAGTCTGCAAAATGGCCAAATTTTAGCTTTGTGTTCGGTAGGGGAAGCATACTCGCTGGCCTGGCTATTTGGTTATGTTGATAATAGCAATATTGTTCGGACGTGAGATTGGGGGGTGGCGCGTGAATGACTCGGGCAAAGCAATCATGTGGCGTGGCATTTCATCATGCATTATCCGTTAGGTCTTTGCAGGGGATGACGGGTACACCCTTTTGGGTGCACATGCTTCTATGCGTGCAAACTCATTGTTGTCTGGGTTTGGCCAGGGCTAATATCTCCATGTATTGATCGTTTCTACGGTATTTCGGGATTCGAGTTTAAGGTGTACTGCTCTGTGGATGGGGGCACTTGCCAAAGGGGTGGCGGGCGTACTTTTCTGCAAAATTACAGCACAAGCAGTGTATGCAGTGAAGAGTGCCAATTAATTATTAGAAAGTTATGAGAATTAGATCATTTATTATGTGTTGTGATGGCAATATTTTAGATTTTGGTTATTTTTCCAGCGTACTCTTTTTTGCGTTATCTGGTGTTTTGGAGCAAGGAAATATATATGGTAGGGGGGATTGATTCTAAAATAGTTGTCGCAGTATTCTGGCAAAGTATTCGCACTTCTGCTGCTGAATTGCAGTGTCATTGGGTTTGGTGTTGGTATTGGGTTGCTTATATTTACGGGGGTCTGGGTATACGCTTTGTGCTGCGATTAAGATAATCTCATGATTCGATTTCTGGCGGGGGTGGCATGCAATCCACGCACTTCGAATGGTTGTACGCAAACATATCTAAGTCAAATATATTGCGGAAAACCATATAGGGTGATACTAGATTTGAAGCAGCCATTTTTGTTTTGCGATAGCGTAAAATCTGCCGGCTAACATTTGAAGTAGAACTACCCCTAAATTGGCTATCTCTTTTGAGTAAGTTCCTGAACTAATCCTAAGAATTTGGAAATTGAGTAGCGTTTTAGCGCTGAATTTGTTTCTAATGGATGGTATGAATACAAGAACTACGTTTTGGCACCATCTTTTGAGGCCACTGAGTACAATGAAACGTTCTGGTCCCATTGCAGTTTTAGGGGCGTGTGCGCTGCTTGGGGCTGGGGCACCGGTGGCCTGGGCAGCGACTACGGCCACTACGGAAGCCGCCACAGAGGCTGCAGGAACGTATCCAGATACGGCGTTGATTATCGACGCCTCGGGCTCAATGTGGGCGCCTGATGCTTCTGGGCAGGTACGTATGGACGCTGCGAAGCAAGCTACCGTTGGTCTTGTAAATCAGTTACCAAAAGATCAAAAGCTAGCATTATTGACCTATGGTATTGGCACTGGCAATACCGACGCCGAAAAAGAAGCGGGCTGTAAAGATGTTCATACGCTCGTTAAGTTGGGTGGTTCGCATGAAGAGATCGCCACTCAGGTAGAAGGGCTGCAGGCAAGCGGGTATACCCCTATTGGGCCAGCTTTATTACAGGCGGAAAAAGAACTTGAGAGCACGGGACCTCGCCAAATCGTGTTGGTTTCGGATGGCATTGATACCTGTGCACCTCCACAAGTTGCCGATGTTGCAAAGGAAATTCGCGACCGCTCTGGCGATGAACTTGTAATCAATGTGGTTGGTTTTAATGTCAACGACGAGGCGCGTGCTCAGCTTCAGCAAGTTGCTGAAGTCAGTGGTGGCGTATACACCGACGCTAGTGATGCCGATTCATTATTGGAGTCTTTGGCAGCCAAGACTAACGGCGGTGACTCAAATAAGACCGATAGTTCAAAGACCTCTGGGGAAGAAACCTCCACATCTGAAACCACCGGTAGTGAAGATCCTTCCTCAAGCAAAGAATCGACAACTGCTTCTGAGGAACCATCATCCAGTGGTTCTGCAGCCGCAGCAGCACTTGGTGGTCTTAAAGATGATCAACCTGCTCCTGAGGTTTATAAAGGTAACCTTCCTGCCACTGTCCAAAGCGGCGGTGAAGTAAAAGACCAGGATCTTTCTTGGACTGTGAACCTTGAGCAAGGCCAGCAGCTCAATGCTGGATTCCTGATTCCTGAGCCGGCGAAGAACACCACTGGTGGAGGAACCGACATTACTTTGACACCAACGCTTACAAGCCCAGATGGAAAGAGCTGTGAAGCTACTGTTACAGAAGCCAAGGTGCAGGATGACTTTGCATTCACACAGTCTGCCTCATTGCTTTCCCCAGTGATTGAAAAGGCAAGCATGTGTAAGCCTGGTGAGTACACACTGTCTCTCAAGCGTTCTGGTGAACTTGTGGGAGACCAAGAACTGCCTGTTGAGCTTTCCTTGTGGGGCGTGCCACAGGTAGATGAATCGAATATGCCAGCTGCTTCCGATAAGCCTGAAGTTGGTGAAGTAACTGTTGGCACAGCTACTGGTAAGTTGCCAACAGATACTGATAAGTCCGCTGCACCAAGCGTGAGTGAAGGTACTTACGATGTAGAACTAGCCCCAGGTGAAACCCACTGGTTCAAAGTTCCTGTCAAGGACGGACAGCGTCTACAAATGCAGATGCAAGCAGATCCTACTGGTGCCGAAGGCCACAATGTTGGGTGGAAAGTCTTTGGCCCAATGTTTAACCCAGTGGAACTCAATGTTGGTGATAAAGGCAATGTTGGTTTGAATGCCAATGCAGAAACAGTTGCCGATATTGCTACCCAGCCAATTCGTTGGGCAAACCTCAAGACCGAAGGGCCTACGGCAAATGGTTTCCTCGCTGGTGAGCAATACGTAGCCCTCCGCCATAATGCTCCTGAAGGCGACACCAAACCTGCCAAGTTCCGGCTAGCCCTCGCAAATACCGGTGAGTCCGAGGCTGCACCAAACTTTGCACAGGCAACTGGTGTACCGGAAGGTACTGGTACCTCGAATACGGCAGCTAATACCAATAACAGCAGCAAGTCCGCCAATGTGTGGTGGTTGCTCCTCCTGCTGTTCACTTTGGTAGGTATTGTTTCCTATGTTGCAGCCCGCAAAAAGTGGGATAAGGACGAAGAAGCAGCAAAGGCGTAACTAGCCTCAATGGGTGTGTTAGTGAAATAGTGTTCAATATTGCTCTACACACCCATATTGCTTCGCCTTATGCTGGGCTAAAGGTACTTGCGGTGCAGGCAGTCGGTATAGTTTGTCGGTATGACTGCAGCGTTTATTGACCTTATGGATTATGACGAAGTTTTAGAAAAGTTCGAACCAGTAATGGGCATGGAAGTGCATGTTGAACTGGCTACTGAAACGAAAATGTTTTCAGCAAGTTCAGCGCATTTTGGTGCAGAACCTAATTCAAACGTCGATCCAGTAAGTCTTGGGCTTCCTGGTGCGCTGCCAGTGGTTAATGCCAAAGGCGTTGAGTGGGCAATTAAAATCGGGCTCGCCTTAAACTGCTCAATTGCGGAGTCTTCTCGGTTCGCTCGAAAGAATTACTTCTATCCTGATCAGCCGAAAAACTATCAAATTTCGCAGTATGACGAGCCGATTGCGTTCGATGGATACCTCGATGTGGTGCTGGATGATGGTACCGAATGGCGTGTGGAAATCGAACGTGCTCACATGGAAGAAGACACCGGAAAACTCACACATATTGGTGGAGCTGATGGGCGTATTCATGGTGCACACAGTTCATTAGTGGACTGCAACCGAGCTGGAGTTCCACTTATTGAGATTGTCACCAAACCAATCGAAGGTGCTGGCGAGCGTGCGCCGGAAGTAGCGCGTGCCTATGTTTCGGCATTGCGTGATTTGGTGAAAGCTCTTGGTGTTTCGGATGCTCGCATGGATCAAGGATCGATGCGGGTGGATTCCAATGTGTCGCTTAAACGTAAAGGTGCTTCCGAATTTGGCACCCGCACCGAAACAAAGAACATTAACTCACTCAGGTCTGTGGAGCAGGCGGTGCGTTTTGAAATGCAACGTCAAGCTCAGGTTTTAGAAGATGGTGGTGAGATTATTCAGGAAACCCGCCACTATCAGGAAACTGATGGGACGACTACACCAGGTCGTGTCAAGGAAACTGCGGAAGATTATCGGTACTTTAATGACCCAGATCTTCCGCCGGTGATTGCACCACGTGAGTGGGTTGAAGAAATCCGTGCAACTCTTCCTGAACTGCCATGGATCCGTAAAGCCCGTATTCAAAAAGAATGGAATCTTTCTGATGCGGAAATGCGGGATTTAATAAATGCTGGTGCCTTGGAGCTTATTATCCAAACAGTCGAGGCTGGCACGACCTCCGGTGAAGCGCGTTCGTGGTGGGTGTCTTATTTGGCGCAAAAGGCAAATCAGGCAGGGGTGGAATTGGATGCATTGGAAATCACCCCAAGCCAAGTTGCTCGTGTAGTTGCACTGATTAATGAAGGCAAACTCACCAATAAACTTGCTCGGCAAGCAGTAGATGGTGTGCTTGCTGGTGAAGGCGATATTGACGATGTTGTAGCCGCTCGCGGACTTGAAGTAGTCCGCGATGATGGTGCTATTGAAAAAGCCGTTGATGAAGCACTTGCGGCGAATCCTGACATTGTAGAAAAGTACAAGGCAGGCAATAAGAAAGTTGCTGGCGCAATTGTAGGTGCTGTAATGAAGGCGACTCGTGGTAAAGCCGATCCAGCATTGGTGAACAAGCTTATTGCGGAAAAGTGCAGTTAAATTAGCTTTCACCTACTGGAGTATTCTGCGTATTAATGCAGGATAAGTCGGACCGCGATTCCGATCATTACTACACCGATTATTGCATTGACAATACGCCAGGTTTGCGGATTTGATAATGGCGTGGCAAGTTTTGCTGCGCCATAACCGATAGTTGGGAACCATATAAAACTGGCAGCGAGTGCGCCAGCAGCGAAATACCAACGGCCCGTAAGTCCATGTTGATTTGCAAGGTTGCCTAGCATTACCAATGTGTCTAAATATGCTGCAGGGTTAAGCCATGTCATTACGATCGCGGCAAGCGCTGGTTTTTTCCAATCTGGTTGGATTTTTTGTTGGCTTACCGTGGTCCGCTGTTTTACCTTTACATTCGAACTTGTAGCAGATTGGTCCGGCGCTACTTGATCAAAAGAGTTTGAAGGCGATATTTCTGTCTGTTTTGAACCACTATCGGTGGGTAAAGTTCGAGGTTTCCAAGCATCTTTAAAGCAACTCGCAGCGAAGTAAAGAAGATAGAAAAACCCAAACCATTTTAGGGCGATAAGTACTATTGGGGCGCGTTCCACGAGGACACCTACGCCGGCGGTACCGCCGAGGATAAGTAGGACGTCGGAAAGTAAGCAAATGATTATCACAGCGGTGACTCCGACTCGCGCAATGCCCTGGCGGATTAAGAGTGCATTCTGGGGGCCAATGGCGATAATAAGGGACAAGCCCATTAGAAAACCGTTGATAAAAATGCTCATAATGCAACATTGTGACCCAAACTCTACATAAGTAAAAATTAATGACTTTGAAGTTGGGTTAGAATCTCTAATATGAACTTGAAGCATTTAGCCACACTTCTTGCGGTCCTTGATGAAGGTAGCTTTGAAGCAGCGGCGGACTCCCTTGCTGTCACGCCGTCGGCAGTAAGCCAACGGATAAAAGCACTAGAGGCACAAGCTGGCCGAGTATTGGTAAGGCGTACTGTTCCAGCAACCGCAACGGAAGCGGGAGAAGTGCTAGCGCAGGCTGCTCGAAGAATGGCGTTATTACAAGCCGAAACTGATGCGCAAATGCGCGGTAGGTTAGCGGAAGTGCCCCTGAGTATTGCAATTAATGCTGATTCTTTGGCTACTTGGTTTCGTCCCGTCTTAGCGGATGTCGCGCGCTGGGGTGGGGCGTCATTGAGATTATGGGTTGAGGATGAATCACAATCATTGCAACTACTCCGAAGAGGGGATTGCTTAGGGGCGGTAACGCGGGAATCCAAACCTGTGTCCGGGTGCGACGTTGAGCCTTTGGGGCTCATGCGGTACCGCGCCGTCGCAACGCCACAATTACGTGATGCCTATACCAAGGATCGAACGCTTGATTGGGCAGCGATGCCGGTGTTGCGTTATGGGCGGAATGACAAGTTGCAAAATGAAGACCTCCACGGTCGGGTAAGCGAGCTTCCGGCCCAACGTAGGATCTCACAGATCCCCTCATCTGAGGGCTTTTTGGAAGCTGCTCGCGTAGGGCTTGGTTGGGCGTTGGTTCCTGATATTCAGGCGCAATCTTTATTGGATTCAGGTGAACTTGTGCTCTTAGATAGCCGTGTTTCTGATGTGGAATTATATTGGCAGCATTGGCGTTTGGAATCGCCCCTTCTCCAGCGACTTTCAGACACGGTTGTTACTGCTGCGCGGAGTGCCTTGAGCTAAGGAAGGGTATATATACGCCACGCCGAACAGGAATTTCACCCACGAACAGGGCAAACTCGCATACTGTTGCAGGTATGAGCGACAACACTCGTGAACCTGAAAATTCTGAAGTAGAGAATTTGGAAGTTCCTACGTCCCGTAAAGAAGGAGATGTCTATGCGCGGGCGGGTCGAGTAGCGCCCCAAAAAATTCCTGCGGCGCCTCAACAAACACCGACGCCTGAAGAAGAACCGGCTCCGGTGCCGTTTTCGGAGCAGACGCCTACCGTGACATTTGATCCTCGGGAGCACCTCGATGAAGATGTAGATATTCCCGTCGCTCCACCACAATTTGTGCAGGCGCCACAGACCCCAGCGCACCCCTCGGATGCGCCCACAACAGTGTTTGAACCGCAAGCTGCGGAGCCAAAGCCTATTCCAAGTCGGAGCGCTACTGCAGAAGGTGCAAAGACCTCTCCAAGTGATGATCCGAAAGTAGAGGCTATGCACTCCCCAGCAACGCCAGCAGGTGAGCCAACGGTAATGTTTGACGCACCTTCAGTGCGCCAAAACCCGGGCTTTACATTGCCGGAGCCAGGGGAAGAGGATCTTCATACTGCGCAAGGCAGATCAGATTTCCAATCGCGACCGGAGCAAACAACCACGCTACCGCCATATAGTCAGGTAACTGCGGATGAGCAATTCCGTAATAATCCAAGTGATTCTGTGGTGTCTCAAGGCGCCCCAGTTGCGGTAGCAGAGGAACATAGTGCTGTGCCAGCAGAGAGTCTGCCACCGCAAGCGGATGCGCGGCGCGGCACAATCGATTTCGGCATTTTTATTATTCGTGCCGTATTCGGCTTTTTCCTAATCTTTTTATCAGTTAAAACCTTCTTCCAACTTGGCGGAGATACTGGATTAGCCGGGCTGGAAGCGGAATATGCTAATTACCTCCAACCAGGAATACTGGCAGTAGCAATTCCAGCTATGTTGCTTACTGCCGGGGTATTTCTACTTCTTGGTTTAGTCACTCCTGTGGCCGCAGCGATTGCAACCACTGGTACGGCTTTCGAGGCATTACATCTTATTGATACCGATGGTGAAGCTTTTAACCTGCTCAGGATTGGTGATGGTGTAATTCTTGGCATTATCTTTGTGGCAATTTCGATTGGATTGCAATTTACTGGGCCGGGACGATTGTCGCTAGACTTTGGCCGCAGTTGGGCTCGTCGTCCACTGATTAGCTCCTGGGTGTTTGCCCTTTTAGGGTTGGCGGGTGCTGCAGCACTGTGGTGGTTTGGTGCGGGAGTGAACCCGTTTAACTAATCGCTACATATACAGATGCGAAAAACCTGGTTGCCAGTGGATTATCCCACTTAAAAGCAACCAGGTTTTGTTATGGTCAGGCCTCTGCTTTAGATCTGCTTGTATTAGATCTGACGGACCGCACCTTTATCCGCAGATGTTGCCATTTTTGCATATGCTTGCAGAGCTTTTGTGACCTTCCGATTACGATTTTTCGGTTGCCACGGATGCTCACTAGCTTCCATTGCAGCGCGTCGTTCAGCTAGTTCTTTATCGGTGAGTGCAACGGAAAGTTCACGCGTATGTACATCGATCGTAATAATATCGCCGTCTTGGATAAGTCCAATAACGCCTCCGTGTGCTGCCTCTGGAGAGATATGGCCAATAGATAGGCCGGATGAGCCGCCAGAGAAGCGACCATCAGTAACCAGCGCACATTTAGTGCCTAAGCCTGCGCCTTTAAGGAATGCCGTTGGGTGAAGCATTTCTTGCATACCTGGGCCACCTGAAGGCCCTTCATAGCGCACTACAAGTACTTCACCTGGTTGAATTTCACGTTTAAGAATTACGGAAACAGCTTCTTCCTGGCTTTCCACCACGCGAGCTGGTCCGGTGAAGTGCCAGAAAGATTCATCAATGCCAGCTGCTTTAATGATCGCGCCATCAATGGCTAGGTTTCCCCGCAGGACTGCCAATCCACCATCGGTGGTATATGCGTGCGCTACAGAACGAATACATCCGTGTTCTTGATCGGTGTCTAGGCTGTCCCATTGATTATTTGTGGAAAATGCCTGGGTGGTTCGCATACCACCAGGGGCGGCATGGAAAAGCCGGATTGCCTCTTCGGTGGCTTTACCGCCGCGAATATCCCAATCATTAAGCCACTGTTCCAGGGTTGGAGAGTGCACGGAATGCACTTCGGTGTGTAATAATCCGCCACGGTTAAGCTCACCAAGAATTGCTGGAATGCCACCAGCGCGGTGAACATCTTCCATGTGATAGTCCGAGTTTGGTGAAACCTTGGAAAGGCACCCTACTTTTCTGGAAAGCGCATCAATATCATCAAGGTTGAAATCTACTTCACCTTCTTGTGCTGCCGCCAAAATATGTAGCACCGTATTGGTAGAACCGCCCATTGCCATATCGAGTGCCATGGCATTATCAAATGCTTTGCGGGTGGCAATATTTCGCGGTAATACAGATTCATCGCCTTCGCCGTAGTAGCGGCGGCATAGCTCAACAATGAGCGCGCCAGCGCGTTCAAAGAGCGCTTTACGCGCTTGATGCGTGGCAAGTGTTGAACCATTGCCAGGAAGCGAAAGTCCGAGTGCTTCGGTAAGGCAGTTCATAGAGTTTGCGGTAAACATACCGGAGCATGAGCCGCAGGTCGGGCATGCGGATCGTTCAACAGAATCGAGTCCAGCGTCAGACACTGCCTGTGATGCGGAGGCGGAAATTGCGGTAACAAGATCAGTGGGAGCGTGGGCTACACCGTCTACAACGACTGCTTTTCCGGCTTCCATAGGCCCACCTGAAACAAAAACCACCGGGATATTAAGGCGTAGGGCGGCATTCAGCATGCCTGGGGTGATTTTATCGCAATTGGAAATACACACTATGGCGTCAGCGGTATGCGCATTGACCATGTATTCGACGCTATCGGCGATAATTTCCCGGCTGGGAAGTGAGTAC
Organism: Corynebacterium freiburgense; assembly: GCF_030408815.1. Taxonomy (NCBI): domain Bacteria; kingdom Bacillati; phylum Actinomycetota; class Actinomycetes; order Mycobacteriales; family Corynebacteriaceae; genus Corynebacterium; species Corynebacterium freiburgense. The sequence continues at coordinate 1,224,758 of NZ_CP047355.1, forward strand.
AACATGCCGCCATGGCCCATAGCAATACCGTCGTCTACGGCAATGGTATTAAATTCTTTTGCTACACCACCGGCTTCCTCAATAGCTTTGGCTACTATCTTGCCAACATCCCGGAGATGAACATGCCCGGGTACAAATTCAGTAAAAGAATTGGCAATTGCGATAATTGGTTTGCCAAAGTCAGTGTCGGTCATACCGGTTGCTCGCCACAGTGCGCGAGCGCCGGCAGCATTTCGTCCGATAGTGGTGACTTTTGAGCGTAGGGGGATCATGCAGTATGAGCTTTCGGGAGATAATAGGGTCAGTCTTTGGGCTGTTCTGGCTGCTGGGAAGGCTGTTCGGCTTGATCCGCGTCTTCCCGTGGCTTTAATACTTGCCGACCATCGCGTTGGATTACAACGACTTTATTATGAGCGGCAGCGCGTCCTGCGGTGAGCACATCGGGTATGCGCCCATTGGAAGCTTCAGCGAGTTTTGGTAGTGAATTAAAGCTAATCCCAGGCAAAGAAAATTCCGAATCGTCGGTGGTTCGTGCGAATGCCTGTGCGCGTTTAAAACCGATTCCGGCGAAATTTTCCCAGGCAATGGTGTGGCCTTTGGAGAAAGCATAGCGCACTTCTATTCCATGCTCATGAATAACAGTTGCGGATCTTAGGACCCAAATTACAAATATCAATGGCAGGAAGGGTAGCCAAAAAAGGAGTTCGGGCTTTGCCCCGAATACCAGCAGGCATATAAGAAAGAGCACCCCTGCAGCCAGGAGGTGGGTTCGTTCGGGACGAAAGGTCATCGGATTCGAACTCATGTGGCTTATTGTAGGGGTGCTTCGGATTTGTTCTTAATTCTCGGGTTGTACGGTGGGGGTGTCAACGCTTGGCTGTTCTTGCGGCGGCGTTGTTACCTCAACTGTAGATGGAGGCTCTGGCACGTCAACGCTTGTCGACGTCTCGGGAACAACGGAAGTGGCCGGAGTTGAAGGCTCTGTAGGGGTTACGGAAGCAGTTGTAGGCGTAGGGGTGGTCGAGACTATCGTTGTTGGGGTCTCTTGGGTGACGGTGCTTTCTTCACTGGTTGGAGTTTCCGATGTTTTTGGAGTGGTGGTGGTCTTCGTAGCTGCCGTTGGGGCAAGCCATCCGCGTGAGTCCTCCCACTCTTCTCCAGCTTCAACAGTAAAGCCCTTTAAAATAAACAGACCAAATAAAATCGCGAAAAGGCCAGTAGTGGACGGTCGAACACGGCCGCCAAACGAGAAAAACCGCGCAAACCGTGATGGGTAAGTGACGGTACGGAAAACGCCTTCTGGCTCCATTGATTCTTGCTCGTCTATAGGAGCGTTTTCTGGGTTTTCTACCGAAATATCATCCCGGCTCGCTTCTTTATTGCGCTTTGGTGCAGAAAATGTTGCAGTGTCGGGTGAAGGGATCGGAACATCAATTTTCGGTTCTTTGGTGAATACGCGCTCTAAAACTACAGGGGCTTCGCGCTCGAGTTTATTTCGGACTGCGCCTGAAGTAGTCGTTGCTGAGCCATATTCTTCCCAGAACTCATCCAAAATGCAGGTGCGTATTGCACGTTCCACAGCCCATTGTCGAGCCGGGTTTACTTGCACAATAAAGCGCATTTCAACAAGCCAGGGCATACCCACCGTAGTTGGCTGAGAGATGCCCACCGCCGGATGAACATCGAGTTCGCCAGTGACATCTGGAGCGATATCTGGCCGAGCAAGCGCCCGCCGAGCAGCTCGCTCGGAACGTGAAATTGCTTCATGAATGGATGTGGATCCCAAAAGTGGTACTGGGATAATAACTACTGCACGTGCCCAAATATTTGAGTGGTTGACACAAACGCGAGCGGTGCTATTGGGAATAATTACTGTTTCGCCTTGAAGGGTTCGCACTTTTGTGGCGCGCATTGTGATCTGAATTACGTCACCTTCAATATTGACTCCAGGTCCTTGGAACGCCACCCAGTCGCCAACACCAAATTGTTTTTCTGAAAGGATAAAAAAACCAGCCAGAAAGTCCGCAATAATGCTTTGTGCGCCAAGACCAACTGCGGCTGAAATGACAGTCGCGGGAATCGCAGCACCCGCAAGCGGCACGCCAAGCGAGTTCAAGACCGCGACGATCAAGAAGAAATATGCCACGAGCTGCGCCATGTACACCGCAGTACCGACTAATGCCAGCCGAGTTTTGGAATCTTGCTCGTCCAGGTCAACACGTCGTGTAAAAAACCTGATTGCAAAACGTCCAATGCGGGGAATAAGGAATGCGATTACTAAGTAGATTGCTAAAGAAATTCCAGGGTCCAGAAGCCAGCGCCAGGCTGAATAAAGGATATACGCAAAGGGCATGGCATCTAGGCTAGCGGTTCTCTCTGAAGTGCGGGGGTGATGTGAGGGGGATGACTCTTCGCTATAAAATGTTAGCTAGACCTGCATATTTTACTGGAATATGCGAAGTTTTCATGAGCCTTATGTGAGGTTATTCTGTACCTAGCCAGGGTGAGTGGCCCAGGTCATAGCTACCTTAGGGCTAGGCTGCTCCTTGTTTGCATTTGGGTTGCGGGGAACTCACACGTGCTATGCTGCATAAACTGGCTAACGTTTCATAGTGTGGAATAGGTATCCCGAAAAGGGGTGCTGGCTATGTGCATTTCACTTCGATGTGTATTATGCAATCTCATGACGAACCTTCGACTTGTGATTATTAGCCACCGGCGCTTGCCGTAGCGGCTATTATTGTCGTCGAACGTCAAGCGCCCTCGGCGGACACCCATCACGGTGTTCGTACCGAGGGCTTCGGTGTTTTGCAGCCTCCTCACCCGGTGGCTGGGAAATATCAGGTGCTCACTACAATGTGCCCAAAACCTTGTGAATATTGATCTCTGTGAACCCACTAAGGAGCCCGACGTCGTGAACGTGGCACCTCGACCACAACCAACACCCGCCTCGGTTGCCGCTGCGCGGGATCGCCGTAACTCGGCCAAACCAGAACGAATGACCGGCGCCCAGGCGATCGTTCGTTCGTTAGAAGAATTGGGAACCGATGTAGTATTCGGACTTCCTGGCGGTGCAGTGTTGCCCCTATATGACCCAATCTATGCATCGACCAAACTTCGTCATATTTTGGTGCGTCATGAGCAAGGAGCAGGTCACGCTGCCACAGGATATGCGCAGGCGTCTGGGAAAATTGGTGTCTGTATCGCAACTTCAGGGCCGGGTGCTACGAACCTAGTAACACCCATTGCTGACGCAAACCTTGACTCGGTCCCACTCGTAGCAATTACCGGGCAGGTTGGGCACACACTTCTTGGTACAGATGCGTTCCAAGAAGCGGATATCCGGGGCATTACTATGCCGATTACTAAACACAATTTTATGGTTACGGATCCGAATGACATTCCAGCGGCGCTGGCAGAGGCATTTCACCTCGCTTCTACCGGCCGCCCAGGTGCTGTGCTCGTGGATATTCCAAAAGATATTCAAAACGCGCCAATGGATTTTATCTGGCCACCAAAGATTAATTTACCGGGATACCGCCCAGTAACCACGCCTCATAACCGCCAGATCGAGGAGGCTGTACGCCTTATTTCAAAGGCGAAACGTCCAGTGTTCTACATTGGCGGTGGGGTGATTAAAGCAAATGCCTCAGCGCAGTTAAAAGACCTTGCGGAGTATTTGGGGATCCCTGTGGTAACCACATTAATGGCGCTCGGAGCGTTTCCTGATTCGCATCCGCTGCACGCTGGTATGCCTGGGATGCATGGTTCCGTATCTGCCGTTGCTGCGATGCAGCGTAGTGACTTACTGATTACGATCGGTGCGCGATTTGATGACCGTGTGACTGGTGATGTGAAATCTTTTGCCCCAGCAGCGAAGGTAATCCATGCCGATATCGACCCTGCGGAAATCGGAAAGATCCGTAAAGCTGATGTGCCGATCGTGGGTGATGCTGGTGAGATTCTTACTGCATTGCACAAGGTGTATCAGGCTCAAATTGGGGATGCACCTGCGGTTTCCGCGTGGCGGGCATACCTCGATGGTTTAAAGGAGCGATTCCCTCGTGGGTGGGATCCGCAGGATGGTGGTGAGCTCTCACCCCAGTTTGTAATTAATACTTTGTCCAAGCAGGTAGGGCCAGATGCGATCTATTGTGCTGGTGTTGGACAACACCAGATGTGGTCAGCGCAATTTATAGACTTTGAAAAACCACGCACTTGGTTGAATTCCGGTGGTTTGGGAACAATGGGGTATGCAGTGCCAGCCGCAATGGGTGCTAAGGCCGCCTGCCCTGATAAAGAAGTATGGGCAGTTGATGGAGATGGTTGTTTCCAAATGACCAACCAAGAACTTGTCACTTGTGCCGTTGAAGGTTTCCCAATCAAAATTGCGGTTATCAATAACGGCAATTTGGGCATGGTTCGCCAATGGCAAACACTGTTTTATGAGGGTCGTTATTCGAATACGAAATTGCGGGAGCAGGATAACTATCTTCCGGATTTTGTTGCGCTTGCTGAGTCCCTTGGGTGTGCCGCGTTCCGCGTCACCAAAGAGGAGGACGTGATTCCAACCATTGAAAAGGCGCGGCAGATTAATGACCGCCCAGTGGTTATTGATTTTATTGTTGGTGAGGATGCCCAGGTATGGCCAATGGTTTCTGCTGGTAGCTCCAATTCCGATATCCAGTATGCACGTGGTTTGCGCCCATTGTTTGATGAAGATTCCGCTGGTGAGAATCCTGCCGCGATCGATTTGGCAGTCGATGCGCAATACGCTCCTAAGGAGATGATCTAATGTCTGAAACTGATGTCACTCGCCATACGCTGAGTGTCTTGGTCCACGATAGTGAAGGCATTATTTCCCGCGTGGCAGGTATGTTTACGCGCCGTTCCTTCAGCATTGTTTCGATCACGTCGGCTACCACAGAAAACGATGGTATAAATCGAATCACCATTGTCGTGGATGCAGACGAGCTCAATATCGAACAGATCACCAAACAACTCAATAAGATCGTTCCGGTGCTTAAGGTTGTTCGGTTACCAGAAGAAAACTCTGTTTCACGGGCTCTAATGCTTGTTAAGGTTTCGGCTGATGCAACGAACCGTCCACAGGTTGTCGACGCCGCGAATATCTTCCGCGCCCGCGTTATTGATGTGGCGCCGGATTCGGTGGTGATTGAAGCGACCGGTAGTCCCGGCAAACTAAAGGCTTTGCTAGAAGTTCTTGCTCCGTTTGGTATCCGCGAGCTTTTGCAGTCTGGCTTGATTGCTTTGAACCGTGGTCCCAAAACGATGGCGCCGAATTATTTAACTTAACTATTTGTCCCAACAAGTGGACGATGTTTCCCACATTGTGATACATTTTGTGGCGGTAAGGCCGCCACACACCGAAAGGTAAGAGATTCTTTATGGCTATTGAACTGCTATACGATGCAGATTCCGATCTGTCTATTATCCAAGACCGTAAAGTCGCCATTATTGGTTACGGCTCCCAAGGTCACGCTCATGCTCAATGTTTGCGTGATTCCGGTGTTGAAGTTGTGATCGGTCTCCGCGAAGGTTCAAAATCGGCAGATAAGGCTCGTGAGGCCGGCTTTGAAGTAAAGACAAATGCGGAAGCAGCTGCTTGGGCAGACCTGGTCATGTTGCTTGCCCCCGATACCTCACAGGCAACGATCTTTGCTAACGACATCGCACCAAACCTCAATGATGGTGATGCATTGTTCTTTGGGCATGGTCTGAATATTCACTTTGGACTTATTGAACCGGCCAAGAACATTACCGTTGGTATGGTGGCGCCAAAGGGGCCAGGCCACCTGGTTCGTCGTCAATTTGTTGATGGTAAGGGCGTTCCGTGTCTGATCGCCGTTGCGCAGGACCCAACTGGAAATGGCAAAGAACTCGCATTGTCCTATGCGGCGGCAATTGGTGGTGCACGTGCAGGTGTTATCCCTACAACCTTTAAAGAAGAAACCGAGACTGACCTTTTTGGTGAACAAGCCGTACTCTGTGGTGGCTTGGAATACTTAATGATGGCAGGCTTTGAAGTCCTTACCGAGGCTGGTTACTCTCCAGAACTTGCATACTTCGAGGTCCTTCATGAAATGAAGCTAATTGTTGATCTCGTCTGGGAAGGCGGCATTGGCAATATGAATTACTCAGTTTCTGATACCGCAGAATTCGGTGGTTATATTGCTGGACCGCAGATCATCGATGAAAGTGCAAAGGAACGCATGAAGAAAGTGCTTTCCGACATTCAAGACGGTACCTTTGTAAAGCAACTGCTCGCCAATGTAGAAGGCGGCAATAAAGAACTTGAAGGTAAGCGTGCTGAAATCGCAGCGCATCCAATCGAAGAGACTGGTGCAAAACTGCGTGACCTTATGTCTTGGGTGAAAAACCCACTTGATGCAACAGCCTAAGCTGATATAGAAAAACGCGCCACTGCAATTGAGCAATGGCGCGTTTTATGTTGGCCGCCGTAACTTTAACTAGGGAGGTGGGGTGTCGCGGCGTCAACAAGCATGGTTTTAGCCCTCGTGGCCACGAAGCAACTCTTCAAACGGCGTTGTGGGGGCGGTATTTGCAGTGCTGCCGCCAAAGCCTTCTGCCAGGCCTTTCACGGTGCCGCCTTCAGCGAGCACCAAGTTGGCAAGCTCTTTGGCTGCACGGTGAATACGGTCAGTGAGCTCAGCGGCATGACTGCCACCGAAATCTTCTGTTGCTGCGAAAATACCGGTTGGAACAATTGCCGCGCGTAAATACCCGAGTAGCGGGCGGATCGCATGGTCGAGCACCAGCGAGTGGCGCGCAGTGCCAGCGGTAGCCGCAATAAGCGTTGGTTTACCATCAAGCGCTTGGTTATCCAGCAAATCGAAGAACATTTTGAATAGGCCGGAATAGCTAGCGGTAAATACAGGGGTGACCGCAATAAGTCCATCGGCCTGAGCGACCAGATCCTGAGCATTAGCAAGTGCCGTGGTAGTCACACCACCAGCAGATGCCATGGCCTGCGCCATATCGACCGCAAGATCACGCAATTCGATTGTAGAAACCTCAACGGTTTCGCCTCGAGCAGTGATGGCCGTGGTCGTTGCCTTTGCCAGCTGATCGCTCAGGTTGCGAGTCGAAGAGGGATTTGAAAGTCCAGCTGAGATTACGACGATATTACGCATTTGGCTTTACCTTGTGGTGAGGGTGATCTGGGTTTGCGCGAAGAGATGCATGGGTTGGCGGATCGCTAGGAACGTGGTCAGGGCGACGCTCTTCAAAACGACGACGCAGCTCAGGCACAACATCGCGACCAAGGCGCTCGATTTGATCCAAGACAACTTCGGTAGGTAGGCCGGCGTGATCGATCAGGAAGAGCTGACGCTGATAGTCGCCAACCCAATCGGCGAATTGCAGTGTGCGTTCAATAACCTGTTCGGCGGTACCGACGGTCAGTGGGGTATAGGAGGTGAATTCTTCCAAGGACGGGCCATGGCCATACACTGGTGCATTGTCAAAGTAAGGACGGAATGTCGCCTTCGCTTCTGCTTCTGAATCCGCGATAAATACCTGACCACCTAGACCAACGGTCGCTTGGTCAGCTGCGCCATGGCCGTATTGCTCGTAGCGGGTGCGGTAAAGCTTGACCATGCGTGCGGTGTGCTCTTTGTTCCAGAAAATATTGTTGTGGAAGAAGCCATCACCATAAAAAGCAGCTTGCTCAGCGATTTCGGTGGAGCGGATGGAACCGTGCCACACGAATGGTGGGACGTCGTCAAGTGGTGCAGGGGTATTGGTGTAGCCCTGAAGCGGCGTACGGAACTTACCTTCCCAATTCACTACCTCTTCACGCCACAACCGGCGGAGCAAGTGGTAGTTTTCAATAGCTAATGGAATGCCTTGGCGAATATCTTTACCAAACCAAGGGTAGACCGGACCGGTATTACCGCGACCCATCATAAGATCAACACGGCCGCCGGAAAGATGCTGCAAGAAAGCATAGTCTTCAGCGATTTTTACTGGGTCATTGGTGGTGATGAGGGTAGTGGACGTGGACAGTAAAAGCTTTTCGGTTTTTGCGGCGATATATGCCAGGTGAGTCGTTGGAGACGACGGAACAAATGGCGGGTTGTGATGTTCACCAGTGGCAAAAACATCGAGCCCTACTTCTTCTGCCTTAAGGGCAATTTCAGTCATGGCATGGATGCGTTCACCTTCGGTTGGAGTGCGTCCAGTAGTTGGATCAGTGGTGACATCACCGATGGTAAAGACTCCAAATTGCATTGCTGCTCCTTTTGTGTAACGCCAATCATGAATATTGACGTATCAACTAACTATAGTCGAGCGTACCCCATAGAATCTTTAATGGGGAATTCCGATTGTTTCAACAACAACATGCAAGGTTTATTCCCAGCAGGTTTGTCCAGTTCACAGCGGTATTTATAGGCAAAAGGCCCAATGCATATAATTGCGTCAGATATTTGGGTTTCCTAGTCGAGGCTTGATTGCGTTTGGAATCGTTTCAGCGTTGTTATTTTCAATAGCTTGCCTTTATTGAAAATCGGGCGTAGGGTCCCAAGTATGACCCACGTTCATTCCCATGGAAAATCAGATCTCGAACATGAGCATCATCATGGGCATGCGCATGCTCATGTCCCGAATTCACTCAAGGCGCTCGTGGGGGTCATTTCCTTAACGGCGACAGTATTTTTTGCGGAACTGATCGCTGGTTTTCTTTCCGGTTCATTAGCGCTCCTTGCGGACGCGGCGCACATGTTTTCGGACTCTGCCGGATTGATTATTGCGCTGCTCGCATTGCTTATTGGCCGCAAAGGGGCGTCGAAACGCGCCACCTATGGGTATCGCCGAGCAGAAGTTCTGGCAGCTGCCTTTAATGCGGCAACTGTGGGGTTGATTGCTATCTGGATTGGTGTAGAAGCTGTACTTAGGATTGGGCACCAGCACGAAGTGGAAACCGGAATGATGCTTATTGTTGCGGTTATTGGTTTATTGGTAAATGGAATTTCCGCGTTCGTACTAATGCGTCAGAGCCATAAAAATATGAATCTCCGTGGTGCGTATTTGCACGTGCTTACAGATATGTTGGGCTCGATAGCGGTTATTATTGCTGGTTTGGTGATTCGCTTTACTGGTTTTGTAATTGCAGATACAGTCGCTTCGCTCTTAATCGCACTTTTTATCGTTCCACAGGCATGGAAGTTGTTTAAAAATGCAATCAATGTTCTTCTGGAAGCTGCACCAGCAGGAGTACATATCGAGCGTATTGAGCATGCAATTGCAGAAATTCCGGGTGTGGTCGGTATTCATGATCTGCATATTTGGAGCGTTACTGGGGAAGATGTCTTAGTAACCTGCCATGTGGTTACTGATGTGCAGTTTACTGATCAGTGTGCGCTTTTGGATCAAGTCACAGATACTCTTGCGGCCCAGGGGGTGGGACATTCCACAATTCAGTTGGAGTCTGCAAAACACTACGATCATGAAGTTATCGAACACTAGGGGGTAGGCTCAAAACATGGCGTTTACCACCCCTAGCTATGACCTAATAGACCTTTTCAGCCGGATTGATCGTGGGGATTTACAACTCCCTGATTTTCAACGTGATTACTCCTGGGATGTAGACCGAATCCGTTCGCTTATAGTTACGGTTCTTCGTGGGTATCCAGTTGGATGTTTGATGGCTTTGGATACTCGAAACGAGCCAATGCGTTTTCGTCCACGTCCACTTGCGGGAGCTCCGGAGAGGGGCGTAGATCCAGGCTTATTGCTATTGGATGGGCAGCAACGGCTCACCACCTTGTACCAATCACTGCGGGGCGATGGTGAAGTGCATACCGTTGATCCGCGCCAAAAACGAATTCGCCGAACATTTTACGTCGATATTGCGCGAGCAGTTTCTGCCGATATTTTGCCTGATGAAGCGGTATTTTCAGTCGATGAAACCGGTAAAGTACGGTCGCATTTCGGGCCGAAAATCCCCGAGGGTATTTTTGATCATGAATCGGCCATAGCAGCAGGGGTGCTCCCAGTTTCTGTACTGCTATTTCCCAAGGGTACGGATATGCTGTTCGATCTTATTGATAGTCCAGTTGGGGATCGTGAAACCATTAAACGGTTTTACAATCATGTGATGAAGCCACTTGCTGGTTATTCTGTCCCAGTTATTCGGCTTGATAGGGAAACTGCACGTGGTGGCGTGGGTTCTATTTTTGCCAAAGCAAACTCTGCTGGCGTGCAAATGGACGTATTCGAATTACTTACCGCGGTATTTGGAACCCAGGATCCGGATTTCAAATTAAGTGAACACTGGGCAAAGATTCGGGATGTTTTGCATACCCATCCGGTTTTGGAGGGTATTGGCCCGACCGAATTCTTAACCGCCGTGGCCCTTTATGTCACTCATCAACGTGGCAAGGCTCACGGTCAACGGGAAGATATTCTCGATCTTGATCTTGACGCATATATTCCGGCAGCCGAGACGATGTGCAAAGGTTTTGAAGAGGCAGCGGATTTCCTGCGTCAGCGCTGCATTTTATTAAAGGAACACGTGCCTTTTACCGCGCAGATTATCCCGCTAGGTGTGATTCTTGCAGCTTTGGATGCGTCAGATTTAGCCAATGCCCATGCATGGGATCGATTAAATCGGTGGTTCTGGGCCGGCGTGTTTGGTGAACTTTATGGCTCCCCGGCAGTTGACGTGCGTGCTGGGCGCGATGTTGATGAGGTAGTTGCGTGGATTAAGGATGTCGACGCCCCGGTGCCAGCGACTGTGGAAAACGCCGTGTTTATGGAATCGAGGTTATTAAGCGCAACTCCAGATACTGGCGTATACCGCGGGATCTTTGCCCTGATTATGGGTCGTGGTGCCCGAGATTGGCGTACTGGAAAAACATTCGATTGTTGGACATTTGACGAACTCGGAGCAAAGTTCTGTTCGATTTTCCCCGCGGCATATGAAGTCGATCCAGTTTTGGCAGAAAGCGTACTAAACCTTACGCCAATGGGGCGGCGCACAGAAATATTTATTGAGGATGCTTCGCCATCACGCTATTTGGGACGTATCCAAAATAAGTCGCTTATGGAGGATGCGGAATTTGACCACGTCTTGGCATCCCATTTATTGGATCCAGAACTACTTCATAGTGCACGTGCTACCGAATTCTTTACAGATCGACGCCGTAAATTGCTCAATATGGTAGAGGAAGCCATGGGCACCCAAGCGGTACGCGATGTCGATGAATCCGATCTTGCGGGTGGTGAAGAAGGCCCAGATGCATTTGCAAACGCTTAGTAGCGTATCTGCTCTGTGAGATGGGTGGGTTTTTCTAAAGTAATGGTGAGTTTTGGGTGGTAAACGGTTAGACTGTTTCCCAGTCGCACGCCAATGAGTCGGCGTGGGCCTGCTCTAATGTTTGGCGCGGTCGTGTCGAACATTATTGCGGAAGTCAACTTCCTTTAAAGGAGCACAGATCCGTGAGCCAGAACGCTCTTCCGGTTGTCCTCATTGCAGATAAATTAGCGCAATCCACTGTAGATGCGCTTGGAGATTCCGTGGAGGTGCGTTGGGTTGATGGCCCAAACCGCCCGGAACTTCTCGCGGCCGTCGCAGATGCAGACGCTTTACTTGTCCGATCCGCCACCACCGTCGATGCAGAGGTATTAGAAGCCGCACCGAAACTCAAGATTGTCGGCCGCGCGGGTGTGGGTTTGGATAATGTTGATATTGCCACCGCAACAGCTCGCGGTGTGATGGTGGCAAATGCCCCAACGTCGAATATTCACTCGGCGTGCGAGCATGCGATCTCCTTATTGCTTGCAACGGCACGTCAGATTCCGGCAGCAGATAAAACCTTGCGTGATGGCGAATGGAAGCGTTCTTCTTTTAGTGGTGTCGAGATCTACGGTAAGGCTGTAGGTATTGTCGGCTTCGGTCATATCGGACAGTTGTTTGCGCAGCGCCTGGCGGCTTTTGAGACCAATATTATTGCATTCGATCCTTATGCCAACCCGGCTCGTGCTGCACAACTAGGCGTGGAATTGGTTTCACTGGAAGAGCTTATGTCTCGCTCTGACTTTGTCACTATTCACTTGCCAAAAACCAAAGAAACCGCTGGCATGTTTGATGCTGAATTGCTGTCCAAGGCAAAGAAGGGGCAGATCATTATCAATGCTGCTCGAGGTGGACTTGTTGATGAGCAAGCACTTGCAGATGCCATTGATTCAGGCCAAATTCGTGGCGCCGGTTTTGATGTCTATGCCGCAGAGCCATGCACCGATTCGCCATTATTCGGCCGCCCCGAGGTTGTAGTTACTCCTCACCTCGGTGCTTCGACTGTGGAGGCACAAGATCGTGCAGGTACTGATGTTGCGGAGTCTGTTCTTAAGGCGCTGGCAGGAGAATTTGTTGCAGATGCTGTGAATATTTCTGGCGGTGCGGTCGGTGAAGAAGTCGCCCTGTGGCTCGAATTAGTGCGTAAACTTGGATTGGTAGCTGGGCATCTTCTTGATGGCTTCCCGGCAGCGATTGAAGTGGAAGCTCGCGGTGAGCTTTCTACCGAGGAAGTCAGTGCATTAGGTCTTTCTGCAATGCGCGGTTTGTTCTCCGCAGTTCTTGATGAGACGGTCACGTTTGTAAATGCTCCACGCATTGCGGAGGAACGCGGCGTACGAGTGAAAACTTCAACCGTTCCACAATCAGTCAGTCACCGGTCTGTTGTAGAGGTCAAGGTTATTGCTGGCGACGGCGCGACCGCAAGCGTTGTTGGTGCGCTTACTGGTTTGGAGCGCGTCGATAAGATCGTCCGAATCAATGGACGCGGCCTTGATATGCGTGCTGAGGGCCGTAATTTGTTCCTGCAGTATGAGGATGCTCCTGGTGCCTTGGGCAAGGTTGGTACGAAGCTCGGCGCTGCTGGCATTAATATTGTGGCCGCAGCTTTATCGCAAGATTCCGAAGGTACGGGTGCCACGTTGATTTTGCGTGTCGATTCTGAAGTTCCGGCTGAGCTTGTGGAAGATATTGCCGCCGAAATCGGAGCTACAGCATTCCAACTCGACTTGGATTAATCATTTTTATGTTCGATGGGTTCTGAGGGTATTAAGATACCCAAAGAGCCCATTTTTTCATACCAACTTGGGAAAACGATCATAGCTATACCATTGTGGGCGTCTCTACTCGCACTACCTGTACCGTAGTTACAGTGAACACTAGTTTTCTGGATAACGTACTCGCTGAAAACGGAATTGAATTTTCTAATAATAAGTTCGTATACCGCTGGGATGGTGAGCTTGCTGCAGATGCACAGATTCGTGCATTGGCGCAGGCCAGTGGCTTTAATGCGCAGTGGAATGCACCAATAATGGTGGTTGATGGCGCTAATGTTATGGGGCGCTGGTATGTACCTTCGGCGGGGGAGCTGACGGTTGGCCAAGCCCGCGCGGCCGTCGATACGCTGGGCAAGGGGGTGTTGGCAATGCGTGAAGTTTTAGGCGAATCAATAGGAGAATTCAGCGTTGACTGGGAAGCTGATGCGCCACGAGTGACCTATGGTCGTATAGAAGATTGGTTCGCACAGCGCGGGGTTGCTGAATTGCCACAAGATAATGAGACTGGAGCATTGTGTTTATCTATGGATGGCACGCCAGTAGATATTCATATAGGGGACGTGTTCTCTGTCCAAGTTTCCGCACATATCCCTGATGGTGATCCGGCGCAAGTACTGCATTTATGTAATCTGCTTAATAAATCGGATGGTCCTGCGGTTTGTGGAGTATTGAATGGTGAACAATGGTGGGCCATTGCACGGTATACGGTGGAAGCTCGTGCCGGGCTAAGTGACGCACAATTAGATGCAGCTATTCGGGAAGGGGTAACCGGTGCGGGTGCAAAAGTACGCGATCTCTTACGTGCTCGCCGTGGGTGATACACTACCCATGTTCGTGTAGTGAGAAAGGAATTCCGCATTATGAAACTCGCTGTGATTGGTGGAGATGGCATCGGCCCTGAGGTCACCCCGGAGGCACTTAAAGTTTTATATGCAGTGCGATCTGATATTGAAACCACCGACTATGATCTCGGGGCACGTCGGTACCTTCGAAATGGCGAACTCTTAACCGATGCGGACCTAGCCTCATTACGCGAGCATGATGCGATTCTTTTGGGGGCAATCGGAGCCCCTGGTGAAGTCCCTCCGGGGGTACTTGAGCGCGGACTGCTGCTGAAAATGCGGTTCGCACTTGACCACCACGTTAATCTGCGACCTGCGAAACTTTACCCAACCTCGACTTCGCCGCTAGCCAATCCGGGTGAAATTGATTTTATTGTGGTGCGTGAAGGTACCGAGGGCTTGTACTGCGGAAATGGTGGAACGCTCCGAGAAGGAACCAAATATGAAGTTGCATCGGAGGTCAGCCAAAACACTCGTTACGGGGTAGAGCGAGTAGTGCGAGACGCTTTTGAACGAGCACAAAGCCGCCGTAAGCACCTGACACTTGTGCATAAGACAAACGTACTTGTTTATGCTGGTGGACTTTGGCAACGTACGGTCAATGAAATCGCAAAAGAATATCCAGAAGTAACCGTTGAATACAACCACATCGATGCAGCGACCATCTATATGGTGACTAACCCCGAACGTTACGATGTCATTGTGACCGACAACCTGTTCGGCGATATTTTAACGGATCTTGCGGGGGCAGTTACCGGCGGAATTGGGCTGGCTGCCTCTGGAAACATTGATGCTACTGGTACGAATCCGTCAATGTTTGAACCTGTTCATGGCTCGGCACCTGATATTGCCGGAAAAGGTATAGCCGATCCAACTGCAGCGATTCTTTCCGCAGCGATGATGCTGCGCCATCTCGATGATGAAACCAATGCATTACGCATTGAACAAGCAATCGCTAGAGATGTAGCTACCCGTAAAAATACCCCAATTCGGACCGAAGAAATTGGCGATCGGATTGTAGCAGCGCTTAGTAAGTAAATTCCTGGTGAGCTTCTTCCGAGGAAAACTACGCATGTAAAAACCCAAATCACCGGTAGTTCGCCATGGAGACTGGTGGGGAAGCCGGTGATTTGGGCATTGCTGGTTGGGTTCATGTAGCGCTCGTAATGGATCTCCTTTCAGTTACAGGGCGAGAAACTTTTTGGGTAAGCGGATTAAATGGTTGATCTTACCTTTGCATGAGAGTGAGACAGACCGGCATCTCATCGGATTATCTGGTTGATGCTTCACCTACTGCTGGTGCATGTTTCCTTCGCTAATTCCAGCAAGAACCCCACACGCCTCAACTTCCCGGTCATCGTTGCAACTCGCTCTCAGTGAAACGAGTTGTTTCTCAAGCGCTTGCAGAGCGGTTATCTGCGACCGCACATGAGAGATGTGATCATCGAGCAAGGTGTTGACGGCGGTACAAGGCTGATGAGGGTCGTCCTGATAGCTCTGTAGTTCGTGAATCTCAGCCAGTGACAGGCCCAGGATTCTGCAGCGACGGATGAAGGCCAGCCCCTCACCATGCTTCTCGGTATAGACACGGTAACCGTTGTCCTGCCGATCAGGCGGCGGCAACAAGCCCTGCTGTTCATAGAAGCGGATCGTCTGTGTTTCGACCCCTACCAACTGCGCCAACTGACCAATGCGCATCAGCCTCCTCCCCAACGGATTCTTTACTCTATTGACCTTATAGTAGCTTTATAGTTTAAAATGGTACCACAACATTGTTCAAGTGGAGTCGTATCATGAGCAAATCCTGTGGTGGCGCCTGTGGCGGTGATGCAACGTCCGCAGCGGATACCGATATACAGGCCTCCTCCGAGGCGCCAGGGAGATGGGTCAGTGTTTATGCCGTGCCGAAGATGGACTGTCCATCAGAAGAACGAATGATTCGCCTAGCCCTGAACGGCTTTGAGGAGATTCGGGCGCTGTCCTTCGACTTGTCGAACCGCCGGCTGAAGGTCGTGCATGACGGCGAGGTCGAGCCCGTCACCTCGAAACTGAAGACCTTGGGGCTAGGCGCCTCGCTTCAGGAAACCGTCGCTGCAAATCCGGAGACCATCAAGGCCGCCGAGTTTTCGGCAGCTTCTGCTAAGCAAGAATCCGGGACCCTGCGCTGGTTGCTCGGCATCAATGCACTTCTGTTCGTGGTGGAAATGACTGCCGGTCTGATCGCCCGGTCCACCGGCCTGATTGGAGAATCCCTGGACAATTTTGCCGATGCGGCGGTGTACGGGCTTGCCCTTTATGCGGTTGGACATAGCGTGAAAATGCAGGTACGTGCCGCGCATCTTGCTGGTGTACTGCAACTGATCTTGGCTGTGGGCGTGCTCGTAGAGGTGGTGAGACGCTTTGTATTCGGTAGTGAGCCTGAATCGCTGGTGATGATGGCTATCGCATTCGTCGCATTGATTGCCAATACCAGTTGTCTGCTGCTCATATCCAAACATCGGGAAGGTGGGGCGCACATGAAGGCAAGCTGGATATTCTCGGCCAACGACGTGGTGATCAACCTGGGGGTCATCACCGCCGGCGCCCTGGTCGCGTGGACCGGTTCCAATTATCCGGATCTGATTATCGGCACCATCGCGGGGGGCATTGTACTTAACGGTGCCAGACGCATTTTGGCGTTGAAGGGTTAAATAATGCTCATTATTGGCAAAAAGCTCTCGCCGTATGCCCTATTGTCCATATCGGGCCTGCTGGCAGCGTCTGATCAGGCTGTAAAGTGGCTGGTGCAGCAATCAATGGCCTATGGCGAGTATGTTTCGGTGACCCCGTTCTTTAACTGGGTGCACCTATGGAACACCGGTGCCGCATTCAGTCTTTTTGCGAATGGTGGAGGCTGGCAGCGCTACTTTTTTATCGGAATCACGGTAGTGGTCTCGATTTTTCTGATCAAGCTGATCCTTGAAAATCGTCATAAAGGAGAAGCCATCGCTTACAGTCTTATCCTCGGTGGCGCCATGGGTAACCTGATTGACCGGGTCTTTCGCGGCTATGTTGTGGATTCCTTTGATTTCTATTGGCGAGACTGGCATTGGCCGGCCTTCAACCTGGCTGATATTGCAATTGTCCTCGGTGCCTTACTTTTCGTTTCCAGCAGCTTGTTGGGTAAAAAAGCAAACACCAATGCCGAGTCGGATGGATCTGACTGACACCTACGCCTATACAACACCATGACCGAACTTCCCGACAACATCCTTCACCTGCCGCAATACCAAGTACTGGGCTGCAAATCAACCGACGACGAAATGCACTTCCAGGTGGACGTGCCCGATCCCATCGCCTGCGAGGAATGCGGCGTGCAGGGTGAGTTCGTACGGTTCGGCAAGCGTGACGTTCCCTATCGTGATCTGCCCATCCACGGCAAACGGGTCACTCTCTGGGTGGTCCGCCGCCGATACACCTGCCGGGCCTGCAAGACAACATTCAGGCCCCAGCTACCGGAGATGGTGGACGGATTCCGTATGACACTGCGGCTGCATGAGTACGTGGAGAAGGAATCCTTCAACCACCCCTACACCTTTGTGGCGGCACAGACCGGCCTGGACGAGAAGACGGTGCGCGACATCTTCAACGCCCGCGCCGAGTTCCTGGGGCGCTGGCACCGCTTCGAGACGCCCCGCATCCTGGGCATTGACGAGCTATACCTGAACAAGCGCTACCGCTGCATTCTGACCAACATTGAGGAGCGAACCCTGCTCGACCTGCTGGCCACCCGCCGCCAGGACGTGGTGACCAACTACCTGATGAAGCTGAAAGACCGGCAGAAGGTCGAGATCGTCAGCATGGACATGTGGAACCCCTACCGGGCAGCGGTCAAGGCTGTGCTGCCCCAGGCCCGTATCGTGGTCGATAAGTTCCATGTGGTGCGCATGGCCAACGATGCCCTAGAGAGAGTGCGCAAGGGCCTCAGAAAGGAGCTGAAACCGTCCCAGAGCCGGACTCTCAAGGGAGACCGGAAAATCCTGCTGAAACGCGCTCACGAAGTCTCAGACCGGGAGCGCCTCATCATGGAGACCTGGACAGGCGCGTTCCCGCAACTGCTGGCCGCCTACGAGCACAAGGAGCGCTTCTACGGCATCTGGGACGCCACCACACGGCTCCAGGCAGAAGCCGCCCTGGACGAGTGGATAGCCACCATCCCGAAGGGCCAAAAGGAAGTCTGGAGCGATCTGGTCAGGGCAGTGGGAAACTGGCGCGAAGAGACCATGACCTACTTCGAGACGGACATGCCCGTCACCAACGCTTACACGGAGTCCATCAACCGACTGGCCAAGGACAAGAACCGTGAAGGGCGCGGTTACTCCTTCGAGGTGATGCGGGCACGAATGCTCTACACCACGAAGCACAAGAAGAAGGCACCGACTGCGAAGGTCTCTCCTTTCTACAAGAAAACCATCGGTTACGGACTGCCGGACTTCGCAGAGGAACTCAACTACGGAGTCGATCTATCAACCATCTGAGGGTGGTATCAGATTGATGGGGTGAAGGTGACCCATCAACCATTAAATCCGTATACCCAACTTTTTTAGCTGCTCACGTTCACTTGGAAGTCCAAGATCACTGAGCCGATAGCGAAGCGTATCCACCAAACCACCACTCCAAACACTGTTGTTTTCAGCCAAAGCTTTGAGCATTACGCGCTGGGTACTGGTAAATTTGGTCTGGCCTTTAAATGTGAACATGAAAAGTTCTAACCATTCATAGCATCGGAAATTTCCATGCCGCATTACAGCAACAGCTGCGGGCAGAATTTCGTCGATACTTTTAGCTCTACGCAAAAGCTCCCGGATCAAAGGTTGCAATACTTCTGCAGGATAATGTGGGTCCCATGTAGTGATATGTGCAAGCGAATGATTTAGCTCACGAGTCCCCTTGCGATTATGAGTATGAATCGCTGCGAATGCTCGAACGATGGGATCGGGGTCATCAAGGTGCCTTGACACACTATGGCCCAGTTTCCCAAGCGCATCGATGAGTGGCCAGCGGATAATGCTTCCTAGCCATGAATCGAGTTCGAGTATGAGACGATTACGAACTAATCGACGGTACTTTCGGGTATGTGGTGTGCTCACCCAGGCGACAAGCACATTTGTAAGCTCAATGTAATCAGTGGGGGAACTAAATTCCAGATTGAGAAGCTTGGGAATTACCTCTTCCGTAATCGTAGATTCGCGGGCAAAGTTCTCACCTGCAAATTTTAACCATTTGAGGAGATCGCTGCGAAGTGTCTCATAGAACACACTTTGAGGATCAAGTTCATCAAGTGCGGCAATAACGAACAATACCGCCGGATCTGCAGCTGGATAGTAGGAACCTTGATGTGTTGTAGCAACAATCAGATGATCAACAGCATGTGCGATGCTCCGTTCATCATCGCCAAGCAGTGCCCGTAAGTGCTTTGGAGTATCTTCCGCACTTCCGTATGCATGGTACAACCTTGACCAGTTAGTGTATTCTAGGATTTCTTCGGTTGGTGAAAGATCGACAATCTTCACGTTTCCTCCTCAAAAAGGTACTACGAAATGATGAGGCCGATACGTGAAGTGTAGCCCGCAATATTGCTTGTTTGAAGAGGTTTTCCTTAGTAACCTCCTTTAAAAACACTGCTTATTGAGTGATTGAATCACAGGCTTTACCAAAATGTTACATACGACAGATCTGCTACTTTTTCTGTGAAAACGTTCCCTTTTTAAGTGTTGATCCGAAAAAAATTTCGTGTTTGTGTGTAGGGGATCTGCGTAAAGATTTAGCCATATTAGACAGGTGGAAGAGCGTTCGAGTCTTTCTGCTGCTCTGGTTCATGAAGGCGGGCTCGTGTGTCAGGATCACAAAACGGTAGATTGCGAAAACATTTTCTATAAAAGCGGGGTTAAGTTGTTTATAACATTTTGTTACCTTGGTGTTATTAAATCCCTTATGGTGCGGTGCAGTGCTGCCTGCTTCGCTGCGCTGTGCTGTGTGGGGTTTGGGGGTGTACGGTTCAAACGGTTTTTATGGGACCTGTGGGGTTTGCGGCTTGGTTTTTGGCTGGTGGTTTGGTTTTTGGCTGGTGGTTTGGTTGTGTGCTTGTGGTGAGCTGGGATTTGGTTGGGAGGTGCTTGGTCTGGTTGGCTGCTGGCCAGGAGGTGTTCAGTCTTTTTGGCCACCGGCCGGTCTTTTCTGGCGCTGGTTGGGCGTGTTGTCACAGATTCCATTTTCGGCCGATTTTATGGAATCTGCGACACGATAGGTAGGGAACCTGTCACGAATTCCATTTTTTTCGCTGTTTTTATGGAATCTGCGACAAACCCCAGGTCAACGATTGTGCGCAATGTTGGTTGCTGTCACAAATTCCATTTTTTCAGGCGATTTTATGGAATCTATGACAGTAAGGATGAAAGTATATCTAGTTTAATAGGGTCAACCTATCAAACACCCAGGAAACTAGCTCAATCCTCTGAAAAAGCGTCCGATGCACTGGAAAACCAACTCAAGAACCCCAAAAACCAACGACCAGCCAACCCACCCCCAAAAACCAGCGACGACCAGCCAACCCACCCCCAAAACCCAGCACCGCACTTCTAGCATTATGGAACAAAAGATCAGCCTAAATTTCGGGGGCAAATTCATGTTTGTTCTTGGTAATGTGTGCCTGTGGATACTACGCACGGTTCAATCTTGGTTCCAAGGTGGTCACAGTGAGGTAATTCCTGGTGATCCGTTCGAGCAGGCTCGGGAGTTGCTGTATTTATGCGATGGTGTTTGGCCAGCAATGTTTCTGCAGCTAATTCGTACACACTGACAAGAAAGTGCTGATACTTACACTAAATCCATGCATGTGGGGCGAATCACCATGTATGGTTTGCGAATATGAGTATTGAACTGGATGAGGTCCGAGATTTTTTGGCTAGTAGCGCCCCGTATGCCCAGCTTCCTGAAGACGTACTTGACCGTCTTCCAGGGACGATGACAATGAAGTATTTTCGCCGTGGTGAAACGGTTATTGGGCATGGGGAATCCAATGAATTTAGCTATCTCATACGTTCTGGCGCGGTTGATGTGCTTGATTCTGAGGGTGTTTTGCTTGATCGTCGTGATGCTGGGCGTTCTTTCGGATACTCCACACTTATGGGTGATGAAACATGCAAATACACAATGGTTGCAGTGGAGGATACGCTTGCGTTGCTAATTCCCCGAGCTCCATTTGTGGAAATCACGAAACAGCACCCAGAGTTCGCACGGTTTTTCTCTGGGCAATCGGCGCGAATGAGCGCTACTGCGCATAGCCTGCGCCAACAATCATCATCTGAGGTACTTCGTACCAAACTGCGGGAGTTTATGATTACTAACCCGGCAACAATCTCTCCAGAGGCAACCATCCAGCAATCGGCATCATTTATGCAGGAAAAGAATGTATCTTCGCTGCTTGTTACGAGTGCCGATAACCAGCTTCAGGGCATAGTTACGGACCGGGATATGCGTGGTCGTGTAGTTGCAGGGGCCATGGATGTGACACTCCCCGTAACGGCGATTATGACTGTGAATCCGCGTGCCGTTGGAAGTGACACACTTGCATTCGAGGCGATGCTCATTATGGCAGAAATGGGTATTCATCATTTACCAGTGGTGGATGATGAAAAACTTGTTGGAATCATTGCTTCCGCCGATATTATGCGCTTACTGCGTCATGATCCGATTTACCTCACTGCAGACCTTGCCCGCCGAACCACCTCTGAAGAACTCAAACAGGTATATGAATCTGCGCATGAAGTAGCTATTCGCTTTATTGAGCGTGGAGCGTCGCCAGAAGAAGTAACTAATCTACTTACAGTTGCGGCGGATGCATTGGCGCGACGCCTTCTTACTCTTGCTGAGGAAGAACTTGGTCCACCACCAGTTCCATATGCATTTGTGGTTTTGGGGTCGCAGGGGCGGCGGGGAATGGGCTTGGCATCCGATCAAGATAACGCACTCATTCTTTCCGATGATTACAACGAGGCTGAGCATGGCGCCTATTTCGCGGAGCTTTCTGAGCGTGTATGCAAGGGACTTGATGCAGCCGGCCAGGTTTTGTGCCCGGGCGATATGATGGCCAGTAATCCAGAGTGGCGCATGACTGTTTCAGGTTGGAATAATGCCTTCCACACTTGGATTACCGCTCCAGAACCAGACGCCCTCCTACACGCACAGGTCTTTTTTGATATGCGCGGTATTTATGGAGAAACCCAATTTGCAGACCAAGTTGTTCGCACGGCAGTTCAGACAGCAAGGAATGCTGGGCGCCTGCACGCGCATCTGGCAACGTTAGCCGCGCGCCGCGAACCACCACTTGGCTTTTTCCGCGGCCTAGTTGTCGATCGTAGTGGTGAATATGCAAATACCTTGGACGTTAAAAAAGGTGGGACCGCGGCGATTGTACAAATGGCGCGTTTGTTCGCCTTAGCGTCTGGGGTTCAGGCTGTGGGCACGAGGGAACGGCTTACGCAAGCTGCTGGTCACGGGGCTGTGTCCTCCAGAGGTGCTGAGGATCTTCGTGATGCATTTGATTTCCTTAATACGATTGCACTGCAGCAACAGGCAAACCAGGTGCGTAAAGGTGAGCAGCCAAACTACCATATTGATCCAAAAGAACTCGGCAAACTGGATCGCGAACACCTTCGGGATGCATTCCAAATTATTAAAGGTATGCAGAGTGCGCTAGCTACTAAATATCCGGTGAGGAATATCTAATGTTTGGTTTTTCTGCTCGGGATCGCGCAAGTCGAAAGGCACAGGGTGCGTTGGGGGATTTTTATAAGGTCCGTCCGCCCGCACCGGTTACGAGTATTAAAGAGTTGCCGTTGCTTGCGGTTGATGTTGAAACAACAGGGCTGAAGCCTCAGGAACACGATTTATTATCTATTGGATGGGTGCCTATCGATCACGGTGAAATTCAGCTTGGTGGCGCTGGACACCGTGTGCTTCGTGGAAGTGAGGTTGGTGATTCCGCGGTTATACACCGCCTTACCGATGATGATATTGAGCAGGGAATCGATGCCAAGGAAGCAGTGGCTGATCTTTTGCGTGCCTTAGAGGGCCGAGTGATGTTGGTGCATTGGGCGGCAATGGAGACAGGTTTTCTATCGGCAGCCTGCCGTAAACATTTTGGTGCGGATCTTATTGTTCCAGTTGTAGATACATTTGCAATTGAACGTCGGCATATGGAGCGCATGGGTACATATCCACGTGGAGAGGATCTTCGGTTGCCACGTATCCGGCAGCGCTATGGATTGCCAAATTATCGCAGTCATAATGCGCTTATCGACGCCCTCGCCTGCGCGGAATTGTATCTCGCTTTGGCCGCCTCATTTAGGGGGAATACCTTAAAATCTTTGCAGGTGTAATGCAATGCAGTCCGAATCTTGTGTGTAGGATGTGTCACATGCGTTTTGGACGAATTGCTCACCCTGAGGGAATGTGTTTTTGCGTCATCGAAGGGGATGACGCAACGGCGAAATGCCGTGAGATTACCGGTACTCCATTTACGGAACCTGAGTACACAGGACGTGAGTGGTCGCTTGGTGAGGTTCGTCTACTTGCGCCAATGCTTCCAAGCAAGATTGTGGCAATCGGACGTAACTATGCTGATCACGTTGCGGAAGTATTTCAAAAAAGTGCCGAATCTTTGCCTCCAACGCTGTTTTTAAAGCCCCCAACGGCAGTTATTGGTCCTGGTGCTGCAATTAAAATCCCTGAGTTTGCCACCAATGTGGAATTTGAAGGTGAACTTGCTTTGGTGATTGGTAAGCCATGTAAAAATGTCAAAGCGGCCGATTGGAAAACCGTGGTGCGTGGCTTCACCATTATTAATGATGTTTCCTCTCGTGATTTACAGTTTTCTGATGGTCAATGGGCGCGGGCAAAAGGCATTGATACATTCGCTCCATTAGGTCCTTGGATCGAAACTGATTTGGACAGCATCGATACCAAGAACCTTCCAATTAAGGCTCATCTCACGCACAATGGTGTCACTGAAACCAAGCAGGATTCCAATTCCAATCAAATGATTATGGATATTGGGGAGATTATTGAGTTTATTACTGCCTCCATGACTTTATTGCCTGGCGATATTGTGTCCACTGGTTCACCTGCTGGTACTGAAGCGATGCACCCAGGTGATTTTATTGAAGTAGAAATCCCTGGCATTGGTCGCTTGGGTAACCCCGTGGAAAAGGCATAGTTCATATCTTCTCGTGCTTCTTGTACTACGGGGCCCATGTAGTGGGAGTATTGTGTGCACCCCCACTATGGGGACATGGGGAATTGAAGCTAGAAAACTAAGAACCTCCCGCATACTAGCTACCCGTAGTGTGCAATCTATTTTTCCTGGTAGGGATAGCTTTTGAACACTGTGTTCGCACGCACTTCGTTCTTTACTATAGGGGTATGAAAGCGCCTTGTCTGCCTAAATTGCGTGAGTCTGATGGCCGTCCTGTGGATTCGGTGGAACGATCTCCAGAAGCACTGGCCACAATGCGCACATGGCGTTGGCAGATTACTCATCCTGCGGTGATTTGGCTTCCTGCCTTGGTGCTAATTTATGTGTGCATGGGGCTAGCCACAGGGGTTTTAGGGCTGGTGGCGTATTTTGTATCTGAAGATGTTCCCATCATGCTGCTTTTAGTTGCGGGTGTTCGGATCGCAGCAATTGTTGGTTATGGGCTTATTGTCTGGTTGGAGCGCCGGAATCCTTGCGAATTGCGCCGACCTTTGTCGATGTCAGCACTGGGCTTAGGGATTGGTGCTTCGCTTATGTCGCTGATTATTGGCTTGGTGTATTTGTTCGGTGGCATTGAGTTTCATGGGGCCCGTAGTGAATTACCTTGGGCAATGCTTTTTGTGGTCACTATTGCGCCCGCGGTTGCCGACGAGATTCTTAATAGGGGAGTGCTATTTCGATATTTGGAACAGATTTTTGGTACCTGGGCAGCACTCGTGGTTTCCGCAATAATGTTCGGTGTAGCGCATTTGGCTAATCCGAAAGTAGGTCTTTGGGGATTCCTTACAATTACGATTGAAGCAGGTTTCCTCTTTGGCTTGATCTATATCCTGTTTCGATCATTATGGCTCGTCATTGGCGTGCATATTGCCTGGAATTTTGTACGAGGTCCGGTATTTGGCAGCGGCACACCAAGCAGCTTTGGGCAGGAAAGCTGGCTGATGTCTTCACCGAGTGGACCTACGATACTCAGCGGTGGCGAACTCGGTGTAGAAGCTAGTGTGATTGCGTCAGTACTCAGCTTGCTGGCAATCGCTTGGTGCATCCGCATTGCCGTAAGGCGGAAGGCCATTGCGGCACCATTTTGGGGATAGTGGCTACTGCCATTCCGCATTCTGCGTATCGACGCCGTGTTCAGCTGCGTTTGCTTCAATAATGCTGCGGAGCCACGCGGCTAGGCCTTGGTGCACGGAATCGTAGTGTTGTTGAAACCTTGGATCTTCGGTATAACCACGCGCTATAAGCACATGCTTTGCATGTGTGATGTCAAACCATTTTGCAATGCTGGAAAAATGCTCTTCAGCTAAGGCGTTAGCTTCTGGCGTGCCAGGAGCTACACCGTTTTTCATAGCTGCGGCGAGCCGTGCCTCTAATGCTTTGGTTTCGTCACGAACCTGAATCCAATCCTCAGCACCCATCGTTGCTTGGACGGCTTGAGATTGTTGCCACTCAGGAGTGTTGCCCCAACGTTCTTCGGCTTCTGCCTCATATTCGGGACTCCACAAATCACCAAAAATGGTGCGCTTTTCTTTATCTGTTAGTTTGGGCTTCATAGTTTCCTCCAAAAGAATATCCAGGGCTTGGATCATACGTTCCAAGCGATGTTGTTGTTTTTGCAGTACAACGCGTTGGCGCTGTAGTTGCGTAATGGACTCGGTATCGGGGGCGTCGATAATCTCTTTGATTTCACCCAGTGGGAATCCAACGGCGCGATACGCGATGACTTTTTGGATTCTTTCGATATCTGCGTCGATATAGAGGCGGTAATCGTTCCAGTCCCGGAAGCTTGGACTTGCAAGGCCCAAAGCATCCCAATGGCGCAAGGTGCGTACCGTGACACCAAAGAGCTTTGCAACTTCGCCGATATTTCGTTCCATGAGGCAACAATAAAACCTTGACGCAGCGTAAAGGCAAGATCAGGTTTGTACTAGACATTGGAACTGTACTTATGGTACAGTACAAGTGTGAGAACAACACTTGAAATCCCGGAAACTGTTAATGCAAAAGCTATCTTGTGGCCCTATATGGTGGGACTTGTTGGAGCTGTTGTAATGCTTCATATCTGGATTGCTTTTCGTGGTGGCATGATCGGTGTCGTTGAACAGCTTCTTCTGGCGCTGATTGCTATTGGAATGGTCGTTTGGCTGTTAAGGAAACGTCATGAAATTGTAAAGTTGCGTTTTGGCCCATTGCTTGTCAATGCTTTGAGTTTTGTAGTTATTTCCACATCGTTTCAACTTCATGCTTTAATCCAAACCTTTCGTATTGGGCTTAATGAAGGCGGTCTGGAAATTGCCAAATTCCTTCTAGGAACACCGTGGTTCGGCTTAACACTATGCATGAGTGCTTTGTGGGGCCTTGGTGTACTCATCCACTTTGCTGGGGCGATCATGGCTCGCGGATGGGAAGATTAGTGGCAACGAAGCGACCCAACGAAACTGAAGAATGGATCGTGGGCAAAATCGACCAGTGGGTGGAAACCTATAAAAAGTCAATGCTAACGCCCGCGATCCTAAGCATCGTCTCCAGCCAAGAGCGCATAACAATTTCTGATATCGCAATGGCACTGGAAAATCGAACATCATGGCGAGTAACTGAGCGAGGTCTATATCGAACAATTCAACGATTAGAACACAGTGGTTTTCTTGTTGCCCAGGAAGTGCCTGGTGTGAAAACCGGAAAGAAAAAGAAGGAAATATCACTAACTCCGGCAGGAGTAGCGTTTTTGCGGGGTGTTTCAGAAAACATTATCAGCTTGTAGTCTCCTCCTAATTTTGGATAATTCGGCGTAAATGCTTGCCAAGTGTAGGGGGGAACAGTAACCTCAAATCATATTTGCTGCAAACTAAAGACTTCGAAGGATTTGCGTGATGTTAATTGGGGTTAAATCGCAGGGAGGCGATAATAGGTCGCCTTGGGTAATTACCGGGGAAGAGAATGGTCGAATGTATATTCTTTTGGGGGGAAATGGTGAGCCGGAGGTGTATAAAGATCGCCAAGAAGCGGAAGCCCGCGCTCTCTTTATTAGCAGTGGAAAAATGGATCCAGATCCAGAGCCGGAACCAGAACCGGAACCAGAACCAGTACGCAAAGGATGTTTTCTCACCACAGCCTGCGAGGTTGCGCTAGGGGATGCATTTAAAGACGATGGGATTGAACTGGAAACGCTCCGATTCCACCGGGACCGTTTGGCGAAAGAAAACCCGTATTTGCAGCAAAAAGTTTTAGAATATTATGCAAAAGCTCCGCAGATCGTTGCGTGCATAAATCATGAATCTGATTCAAGGCAGCGATACCAAGAGATCTATGATTCACTTATTGTTCCCACAAGTTTCTTTCTTGAAAACGGCCAAGATGAAAAAGCAATAGAACACTACTACCAGGGTTTTCAGCGGCTTTGTCTGCGGTACGGATTATAGCGATAGAAAGTTTAACCGCAGATTCTTTTATGTGTCGTGGTTAAAAAGGGAGTTACTTCCAATTTTCTGGGCTCGTTTTATCGGGCTCATCGACTGACTTTTGTGGCCGGTAGTTTGGTTGCGTACGTCTGGTGAACTGGGATTTGGTTGGAGCTGGTCGGTCTTTTGGGCGCTGGTTGGTCTTTTTGGGCTGCTGGTTGGGGGTTGTTTGGGGGTTTCATGGGCGGGTTGTCACAGATTCCATTTTTTCGGCTGTTTTTATGGAATTTGTGACACGATAGGTAGGGATCCTGTCACAGATTCCACCAGAACAGGCCTGTTTTATGGAATCTGTGACAAATCCCAGGTCAACGGTTGTGTACAACATTAGCTGTTGTCACAAATCCCACTGGAACGGGCTTGTTTTATGGAATCTGTGACATTCGGCATGTAAACATCGCTTGTTTGATAGGGCGGGCCTATCAAACGCCTAGGAAAGTAGCCCACACCCCAGGAAAGCGGAGACGGCTAGACCTTCCACGCGGGAAAGGCGGCCTGCGGATCCTGAAACCAGCGCAAAATCTCGGAAAACCAGCCATCCCACCCGGAAAACCAGCCCATGCTCCCAACAATTGGCGACAACACTCACTTGCAACCAGCTCCGCAACACTTCACCCCACAAATGGTAAGGAATGAGAGCCGCTCTAACTTTTGGAAAGGATTTTAAAGGCCCAACGCACGCAACATGGTTCGCATTTTGGCGTCTGTTTCCCGTAATTCAGATTCCGGATTTGAATTACTCACAATGCCTCCGCCTGCCCAGGCGCGGGCAAACTTTCCATCTGTTTCAGCACATCGTATGGCTACCATAAACTCTCCATCGCCAGATGCATCGCACCAACCGACAGCGCCCGAATAGAATCCCCGATCAATTTCTACTTGCAAAATAAGGTCCTGAGCGATGGGGGTTGGGGTCCCGCAGATTGCGGGGGTGGGGTGTAGCCGCAACGCAACATCGAGCGCTGTGGTGCGAGGATCTTTCAAAGTGCCAGCGATGGGCGTGGCTAAATGCCACATTTCCGCAGTGGAGGTTATTTCTGGTTCTTTAGGAATGGAGAGCTCTGAGCATAAGGGCTGTAGTGCAGCTGCAATATGCTCCACTACAAAGCGATGTTCATTCAGGTCTTTTATGCTTTCTTTGAGTCGTTTTGCAACTAGGCGATCATCTTCGTGAATTCCGCTTCGGGGTGCGGAACCTGCCAGTGGGTATGTGGTTATTTGGTCGCCGATTCTGCGGACGAGCATTTCTGGAGATGAGCCAACGAGTTTTTTTCCGTCAAATCCTTCGCCTGCCGGTGAAAGGTCCACGATAAAACCGTTTCGATCCGGAGAGTAGTCAATAAGCCTCGCGGCAATGAGCAGGGGATCTACTTGGTCCTGGAAAGAAACATTCATTGTTCGGGCTAGAACCACTTTTTCTAAAGGGGTTCGCCGGATAGTTTCCACAGCAGCTCGGACACGTTCCAAGTGTTCGTTGCGCGGCGGAATATCGCTTATAATTTCGGCTTCGATTGGTTGCTGGAGCCGATAATGTGCGGGGGGTTCCAACGGTCCTTTTGTTCGAATGATTCCGGCAGGCACGTGTAAGGCGCAGGGATCAGTGAGGTCGAAGGGGAGTGCGCCAACGATCATTGAGTGTGTTCCACGTTTGAGTGCTTCTGATGCATCCCAAGGGTCGGTAAAAGTTGCCACGCTACCTTGAGTGCGAACCGAGCCATGTGCACGCGAAAGTAAAAAATCGGGCGCTGTTAATGGACGTGAACACATGAGTGACCATCCTACGCCATGAATTTGCAAGCTCCACCCTGAGGCGAATGAAAAATCCACCCGCGCGGTAAACTAATTGACCATGTCTGATGTTCGCGTTCGATTTTGTCCTTCTCCAACAGGCACCCCCCATGTCGGTTTGGTACGTACCGCATTATTTAACTGGGCTTACGCTCGGCGTACAGGTGGCAAGCTTATTTTTCGTATTGAAGATACTGATGCTGCTCGGGATTCGGAAGATTCCTATCAAGCGATCATTGATTCTCTCCAATGGTTGGGGATTGATTGGGACGAGGGCGTAGAAATCGGTGGCCCACATGCGCCGTATCGTCAAAGTCAGCGCATGGACATTTACGCTGAAGTGTTAGAAAAGTTAATTGAAGCCGGGGAAGTGTATCCAGCATATTCGACGGCGGAGGAAGTAGAGCAGCGCCATATTGCGGCTGGTCGCGACCCTAAACTCGGATACGATAATTATGATCGCAACCTTACTGAGGAACAGGTTGCGGCGTTTGAGGCAGAAGGCCGTAAGCCGGTGTGGCGTCTTCGAATGCCAGAACAAGATTGGTCGTGGAACGATCTTGTTCGTGGCGAAATTTCTTTTAAGTCAGAAACGCAACCAGACTTTGTTGTAGCTCGCTCAAATGGTGCGCCTTTGTACACGCTTGTGAATCCTGTTGATGATGCATTAATGGGTATTACACACGTACTTCGTGGAGAGGACTTACTACCATCAACTCCGCGTCAGCTTGCACTTTATGAGGCACTCAAGCGTATTGGGGTTGCAACGCACACACCACAGTTCGCACATTTGCCGTTTGTTATGGGCGAAGGCAATAAGAAACTTTCTAAGCGTGACCCACAATCGAATTTGTTCCATCACCGTGATGCCGGAATTATTCCCGAAGGAATGCTGAACTACCTGGCATTATTGGGCTGGTCCTTGGCCAAAGATAAAGATATTTTCGACGTCGCGGAGCTCATTGCAAACTTTGATATTGCGGAAGTACTCAGCAATCCCGCACGCTTTGATCAAAAGAAACTCGAAGCAATTAACGCTGATCATATTCGGCTACTGGAACTCAGCGATTTTACGCAGCGGCTTCGTGCCTACCTTGAGCATTACCATGACTTCCCGAAAGATTACCCCGAAGATAAGTTTGAAATTGTTGCTGATCTTGTGCAAACGAGAATTAAGAAGCTTGAGGATGCTTGGGATCTAGTACGTTTCCTTATTGTTCCCGATACCGAACTGGTACTGGACGAAAAATCTGCCCGGAAGAATCTTAAGGAAGACGCAATCCAATCTCTGGATGTCGGCATTGCAGCGCTTGAAGATGTCTCTGAATGGACAACCCCGAAAATTGAGGCTGCTCTCCATAAAGCGCTGATTGAAGATCTTGAACTAAAACCGCGAAAAGCCTTCGGTGCGCTGCGAGTTGGTATCTCCGGGCAAGCGGTTTCTCCGCCACTGTTTGAGTCAATGGAATTGCTCGGTAAAGCATCTACACTCGCTCGACTTCGTGCGGCGCGGCAAGCTACACCATTTGTCTAGTATGGGTTATCGTGCAATTTGTCCTGGGGATTTGTCACTTGGATGAATGCAAGGTTATAGTATTCCCTGTTGCGCAGCGGGGAATACTACCACCGCAAAAACAACAATGGCCTATGGTGTAATTGGCAACACTACGGTTTCTGGTACCGTCATTCTTGGTTCGAGTCCAGGTAGGCCAGCAGCGAAGAAATTCGCAGCCGCAAGCCCCGTTCGTCTAGCGGCCTAGGACGCCGGCCTCTCACGCCGGTAACACGGGTTCAAATCCCGTACGGGGTACCACAAGATCTCAAGCCTCATGAACTTTGAAGCTTGGGGTTTCTTTGTTTCCACAGTGCCACACCGATGGCAACAATGACGCCGAGATGAATCACACCGATCAGTGGTGAGACCAAAAGCTCTCTGCCCGGTCTGATTGGTAAACCGCCAAGTGAAACGGGAATCTGACTCAAGTTAGCAATGCTGTGGGCGATTACACCAGGCAAAATACTCCCGCTACGGATCCTAAGTTCGCTAAAAAGCGGAGCCCAGCACACCATTATGAGAATGCCGGTGAGGGCATAGATGAGTGGAGGGACGTCCCATACCGCTCGGATAAGTGATTCGTCAAGCAAGTACACGTAATACGGTAAATGCCACAGCGCCCAGATTGTCCCAGATATAAGCCACACTTTGATATCAGAAGATTGATGTGCAACGAGAGCGGGTACCAAGAAACCCCGCCATGCGCCCTCCTCGGCCACATTTTTCACAATCGTTGGGACTATCGCGGCAATTATTGGGCCTACATACGTACCGAGTTGTAGCAGACTCAGCCAACCAAAACCATATCCAGCTCCCAGGGTGATAAAGAGTGCAATGGGAAATGCTGCTATTGCGATTCCATATTCTCGCAACTTGCCAAAACCCCAAGACTTGACATACGTAGACCGGAAAGATCTATCGGTGATGGCTAGCAGAGCGCCAGCTAGTAGGGGTGTTGAGATCCAGATAAGTGCTGCCGGCGATTCCATTGAGTCAGGGGTACCGAGAACACGGTTGACCAGGAGCCCAATCCAGCCAGATGCGCAAGTAATGATTGCAAAAATCCAAAGGCGTGCACGCGCGGTAGCTGTAGGAAGAGTAAAGGTGTCCATATCGATAGTGTAAATATCCAATATAGGACTATGCAAGTATTGGTTGTGGTGGGTTCCACTCTTATTTCATGTTCGCAATCGACTCCCGAATTTGCTCAATCATTTTTAGTCCTAATGCTATTTCGTCGATTCCGTAACGAAGTGTGGCGTGCTTGAGCGTGGTATCAAGATCTTCGACCTCAAACTCGATCGCCCTCAAAGCTGCTAATTCGGCACGAAGGTGATTTTCTGCTTCGCCGAGGAGCATATTTACTTTTTCGTGCCCAAGGGGAGCTGCAAAGAAAATTCGTGCTAGCAGCGGGTCTTTAGATAAACGCGGTTCTAATGGACTGGCAAGCCACGCTTCAAGTTCGGCTTTGCCAGCTTCGGTGAGACTGTGGATCCTCCGATTTGGGCGGCCATTCTGGATAATCGTTTGCGTTGATATAGCTCCATCGGCTTCCATGCGATCGAGTGTGCGATAGATTTGCGATTGATCTGCATGCCAAAAATGAACCACTGAACTGGCAAAAGCTCGGCTCAAGTCATAACCACTTTGTGGGGATCGGGCTAAAAGACCGAGAATAGCGTGTCGAAGTTTCATACTTCTACCGTAGAGCAGCCCGGCCCTGCAGCGGTCTAGGAATTTGGTCGGGTTGATTTAAGAGTTGATCAACATATTTTTCTTGTATTGCTCGGCTTATTCGCTCGGTGAGATGCATCTGAGTGATTCATTATGTATACGGTCATGAAAAGACTCCGTATAGCTGTTCTGTCACGGTTGACCTGGTGGGATAAATGCTTGAATTGTGTCATCCTCACCAGTCCAGTTCTTCAGTGTTAGGGTGACCAATTCGGGACCATTGCATAGTCACAGTGCTTTGGGTTGGCGACCGTGCTCTGGGGTAGCGGCATCAAGTTATTTGATTACATCGGCCGTTGTGATGGGTGTGTTCGTCAATAATATTGCAGATCTTGATGGTTTTGCTGTGCCAGCATGCAGTTGACTGTATCTATTTGCCGTAGTGCGCTTAGCCTTAGCATCTCAATAGTGCGACCTCTTTAAGCTGGGAATTCTGCAGGCTTCCCATTCTCTCCACCCAATGGCGAGGGATCAATGGTGAACCCTTAAGGCAGGTGGACTAATAAACCTGAAACACTCCAAAACAATGCGGGATGCAATCACATTTGTAATGTTAACGGGGCTACGAAATTCTTAAAACGGTTGTAGTTATAAAACGGTGACAGTTCCAGTAAGCTTCTCGGCAGGAGGTTTGCCATGATAAGAAATATTGGCAAGCATTCGGGACGGATTCCGAATGTGGCGAAGATTCTTGGTTGGACTTTTTTCGCCTCGGCTGCCTTCGCGCTCGTTGTGGTGTTCCTTGTTATTCAGCTGTATCAGCTTTATTGGCAAGAATCGCGGGTACCTTTTGAGTATCACTATTCTGGCACCAACATGAAACCGAGCTCAACTCGCAAGTTTTTAGACGACAGTTACGAACAGGGTGTCGAAAAGCTTATGATTCCTGCTTCTGATGCGAAACTATTGGGTGCCGACCCTGATAGAACGTATGTGGCGGTACAGGCGAACCGCTCGGAGGGGATGCGCGGTGATGCGTCACCAACACTTGAGGTTTACAATACAAAAACATTTGAGAAAACTTTCGAAGTAGAAGTTTTCAATTGCGCATCTATTACAGATCAAGGTGTTGTTTATTGTTCTTCGGAAGAAGACTCGATTATCCGTGGGTATGATTTGCGGAAGGGGGAGATTGTTGCGTCATTCCCAATTGCTGGATCACGAGCCGCAATATCTTGGCTAGGCAGTATGAATGGGCAAGATGTCTTCCGAGTAGAACGTTATAGCGAGACTCAGCAATCCTTTCATTCGCTCGTTGGTGTGAAAGATCAGCACGTAGAGTGGGCTACTGATTTGCCAGATCAAATGAAATGCACGTTAGTGGCGGATAACACCAATGCGATGTGCCTGGTTGAACTCAAAGCGGAGGAATTAGCAAGTGATCCACAATGGAGTGGTACGAACACCGTATTGGTAAGCGATATACGAATAATTAGCACAAAAGATGGAACAACATCCTTGACGCGGCGCACGGGCGGATCGGTGACACCACTTACAGACGGATGGGTTGAGTACTATTTTCTAACACAAGAAGACTATAAAAATTCTAATCAGTATGCAGTGTATGATTTGTCGGGCGACGTGATTGAAACTCTCGACGAACTCTCCTTCAATCCGATCGAACCAATGCTTGGATCTGAAGGGGGAAATACGATTGGCTCTATTACCTACCCACGTGCGGCTCACACAGCTATTAAGCCACCTATGAGTGTTGTTGTTAACGCTAACGGTGAAGTTGTGTATGAGCTGGCTTTTCAAAACAAAGGCGGGCAAAAGTTTGTGCGTCCTGGAGAGCTGGAACCTGTATTTGATACATATAAATTCGGTGCAGTGACCACGGTTTCTAAAACAGGCAAGCTGGTACTGTTCTCAACCACGCACCGGGAAAGCCCAGGATATTTCAAGTTGGAGTTGCTCAACACTGAGTTTGGAACATCTATGGGCACCGGTGATTTGTTTGTGAGTGATTACAACATAGAATCCGGAATCTTTGCAGCCAAAGTGGAAGAAACTGACCAAGGTGGTGTTGAAAGTCTCGTAGTTTTCCTACCCAAAAAGTAGAACTTCCACAATTTAAGTCAACGTACACAACTTCAGAACAAGTGAGTGGGGTACCTCAGGTTACAAAACCGTTGTTCTAAGTAAGAGGTAGTAGATGGTGTCTTCCGTTACAACTGATCACTGGGTATCGTCAGCCATGTCCTAATTGATAAACAAAGTAAAGTTTCCGAAATGGGTTTTATCACTTCCTATCTTGAAAACAGCAGCTTGTTATTTACTTCTTTCGACTGACGCTGGATCAGCTATGGTCTGGACGGCATCCCGAAGATCTCCCTATAATTTCCAACTGGAGATGACTGTTAATATGTGAGATAATGCTTTTTGAGTTATCTTGCACTATCTAAAATCATCCGAAGTGCAGGTTTCAAGTGGCCTTGCCCCGTTCGTCTAGAGGCCTAGGACGCTGGCCTTTCACGCCGGTAACACGGGTTCGAATCCCGTACGGGGTACTCTGATAATTAGAAACCCACTCCTAGCGATAAGGAGTGGGTTTCTCTGTATATCAATTCCTATAAAATCGGTCTTTGAACTGCGGATTTTTAGCTGGGCCAACATTCGTGTAAGTTAACTACAGCAACCGCAGGCCCCGTTCGTCTAGCGGCCTAGGACGCCGGCCTCTCACGCCGGTAACACGGGTTCAAATCCCGTACGGGGTACAAGTTATCGCCGCGCAATCGATAGTGCGGAGGTTACAACGAAAAGGTATCTGGTGTTATCCCGGGTACCTTTTTTGTTTCGATCTGGCCCACAAAGTTAAATGAAAATTATTGTGAGAGCGGGTAATGCCATAATCGCATTGACTAAAAAGTGGGAAATAATCATCGGCATAAGGCGTTGTTGTTTTTTCACGATAATGCCGGCTCCGAATCCCCAAAGGAAAAACGCGATTGCATAGATTCCCGCAGCAAGCATGGTTGGCGCAAAAAGTAGATGATTGATTGCGAATAGTGCTGCTTGTATCGTAAGGACGATGAACGTTGGTTGTGCGGTATTTTCTAGGATTAACCCGCGGTAAATGACCTCTTCAGCTGGTGCATTAAATAGGGGGAATACTAGGGCAGCCGTAAAAGCCAAGATGATCATGACTGGTTTTGGCAGAATAGTAGGATGGCTCGGCACGAATGCGGTTTCCAAATACGGAAATCCCGTTGGCCCATAAAGGGCGAGCGGAATAAGCATAATACACAGAAAGAACGGGATATATAGTACAAAAAACCAAAGGACTGCCCATGCACAATCTTTGCTAATACGGTTTCGCTGAAACCCTATAAAGTGTGCCCAACTTTTCCCTGTAGTTCGTACGTACCTTCGCACAAGCAGTAGGCAAATAATATTTACAACACTAAAGTATGCGCAGGCAAGTAAAGAATCTGGCGGGAATGATGTTGGTGTTTTTGAAGCATAGAGTACGGCTACTGTACACCCTAAACCGCAGAGAAGAAGCCCAAGTCGAATATATGCTATGCGCAGTAGCGTTCCCATAGAGATATGGTAGAACTTCGTTTGATGCTGGGCTAGAGCTGTGCGCTGAGCTTTTCGGCGGCGTCGATAAGCGCGGTTGCCCAACGTTGGCCGGGGTGTTGCCCGAATCGCTCGGCGGGACCGGATATTGAAAGAGCGGCGATAATTTGTCCGCTACGGTCGAATACTGGTGTGGATACGCTGGCGAGTCCAACCTCTCGTTCGCTAATTGATTCAGCGTAGCTTAATACCCGAACTTGTTCGAGGTCATAGTTGGTAAACGCGGCATTTGGCATAATTGCATCGCGTAATTGTGGAGGTGCGTATGCCATAAAAACACGGGCAGCCGAGCCGGCTGTAAGAGTGATGCGAGAACCGACTGGAACCGTGTTTTGCAATCCGGAAGGAGGCTCTAAGCTCGCAATGCAGGTACGTGTGGTTCCGGTCAGTCGATATAATTGGACCGATTCACCTGTAAGTTCCATAATGTTCGCCATGAGTGGGGTGGCGGCGTCGACAAGTTTGTCTGAAGTGCCAGCCCCGAGCGCGGTAAGTGCACTGCCAATATTCCATCGGCCGTCAGAAGTTCGGGTAAGGAGCCGATGGGTTTCCAGTGCGGTTGCAAGGCGGTGTGTTGTGGCTCGTGGTAGGCCTGTCGCTTCGCATAATTCGGAGAGGGAACGTGGTTGTTCGGCGATTGCAGTAAGGATGTGTACTGCGCGATCAAGTACTTTAATGCCGCTGCTTGGTTCCGAGGCATGAATCTGTCCCATGAGTTGATATTAACATCTCAAAGTGTGGGAAATCCAGTGTGTGGGGGATTTGTCGGGTAGTGCCTCCGTGTCTGTGCGGTGGTTGCGTTTCCTTTTCTTCGCATCACTCGCTATACTATCCCATAAAATGAAACATTGATCCCAAATAGTGAGAATTTCACACGGGGTCCGGACATAATAACGAGGTGACATCCATGACCAGCCCCATGGACAAAACCGCTGCACCATTGACAATGGCGGAAAAAGTATGGAACAACCATATTGTGGTTCAAGGAGAGAACGGGGAACCGGACCTCATTTATATTGACCTTCATCTCCTGCATGAAGTGACTTCTCCACAAGCATTTGATGGTTTGCGCATGGCTGGACGTAAACTTCGCAGGCCAGATTTAACCATTGCTACTGAAGACCATAATGTACCAACCGAAGGCATAGCTTCCGGCGCTATTACGGAAATCAAAGACCTTATTTCACGCACCCAAGTTGAAACATTACGCAAAAATTGCGCAGAGTTCGGCGTGCGAATTCACCCAATGGGCGATGCGGAGCAAGGCATTGTCCACGTAGTTGGGCCGCAATTAGGTCTGACCCAGCCGGGACTCACAGTTGTTTGCGGTGACTCCCATACGGCTACACATGGGGCATTTGGGGCGATTGCGTTTGGCATTGGTACTTCGGAAGTCGAACATGTTATGGCTACACAAACGCTGCCGCTAAAACCCTTTAAAACGATGGCGATTAATGTTTCTGGTGAGCTTGCTGATGGTGTAACCGCTAAAGACCTTATTCTGGCAATCATTGCGAAAATCGGCACCGGCGGTGGTCAGGGGCACATTATTGAATATCGCGGTGAGGCAATTGAAAAACTTTCAATGGAAGCCCGCATGACTATTTGCAATATGTCTATTGAGGCAGGCGCTCGCGCAGGCATGATTGCGCCAGACGAAATTACCTTTGAATATCTTAAGGGTCGTGATCACGCGCCACAAGGCGAGGATTGGGACGCTGCAGTTGCATATTGGAAGAGTTTACGTACTGATGATGGAGCTGTATTTGATACCGTTGTGGAAATCGACGGCGCGGCACTCACACCATTTGTGACCTGGGGTACAAATCCTGGACAAGGTTTGCCACTTGCCGCCAGCGTGCCGCATCCTGAAGACTTTGCTGGCGATGCGGATCGCGCAGCGGCCGAAAAGGCACTTGCGTATATGGACCTCACACCAGGAACTCCGTTGCGTGAAATCGCCATTGATACAGTTTTTGTGGGTTCCTGTACAAATGGCCGTATTGAAGACATGCGTGCGGTTGCAGCTGTACTAGAGGGGCGGAAAATCGCCGATACTGTACGCATGTTGGTTGTTCCGGGTTCCGCACGTGTGCGCGAACAAGCCGAGGCAGAAGGGCTCCACACCATTTTTGAATCCGCTGGGGCAGAATGGCGTCGCCCCGGATGCTCAATGTGTTTGGGCATGAACCCTGACCAGCTTTCCCCCGGCGAGCGAAGCGCCTCAACATCGAATCGTAATTTCGAAGGTCGGCAGGGCAAAGGCGGCCGGACACACCTTGTTTCACCACAGGTTGCCGCTGCCACAGCCATCGCCGGTCACCTAGCCTCACCAGCAGACTTAACGCCAATCGCATAATACTAGGAGTTTCTTATGGAAAAGTTTACAAACCATACCGGCATTGGCGTTCCACTCAAACGATCAAACGTGGATACGGATCAGATCATTCCCGCTGTGTATCTGAAGCGGGTAACCCGAACAGGATTCGAAGATGGTCTGTTTTCCGGTTGGCGAAACGACCCTGAGTTCGTATTAAACCAAGATGCGTTCCGTAATGGTTCGGTATTGGTGGCGGGCCCGGATTTTGGTACCGGTTCCTCCCGCGAGCATGCCGTATGGGCGCTTATGGATTATGGTTTTAAGGCTGTATTTTCTCCGCGTTTTGCCGATATTTTTCGCGGTAATGCGGGCAAAGCCGGGCTGCTTGCCGCGCAAGTCGAAGAAGCTGATGTAGAGCTGCTTTGGAAACTTATGGAAGCCGAACCGGGTCTTGAACTTGAGGTCGATTTAGAGAATCGAATCCTCCGCGCCGGCGATCATACATTCGCTTTTGATGTAGATGATTACACTCGCTGGCGGCTTATGGAAGGCCTCGACGATATTAGCCTGACTCTCCGCAATGAGGAAGCGATTGCAGGCTTTGAAGCACGGCGTGCAAGCTTTATGCCAAAGACCAAATAATAAAACTCATTATCGACGCCCACGGAACTGCTGTTATGTGCGAAACATAATGCTTGCCGGGGCGTCGATAATTTATTTGATCGAAAGCTATGTCCAATCAAAAGTTAACAAAGCAATCCGCGTGACGGGGTCAAAGAATAACAAAATAAAATCAGCTGAACGGTCGCCATAAGCAAACCCACTAACGCCTCCGATATATATAAATCGACGGCCGTCCTCGGTAAGCGGGTAGACAAAGCAGTTTTCGTCAGAAGTTTCGAATTCTAGGGGGAATCCGTCATCGCTTGCCCAGTTTCCAAACTCCGCATCGGTTTCAAGGTCAGTAAAGAACTCTTCTGGATCAGCAAGCAATTCTTCCTTAGTCAGATATTTATTATCTACAGCGAGTAGCCGTCCATGCTGCGCAAATGCTGCTTTGTGCCGAGCAAAACTATCCTGCCGATATTCGTAATGGCGTTTGAGTTCAGGATCTTGAGCGATATTTGGATCATCGCTTGCCGCTAAGAAATACTTCCAATCAGCAAGAAATTCATAACGATTGTGATCATCTAGGCGAAAACCAATCCAGTTTGGGCGGCAATAATAATTGTGGTATTCCTCGGTTCCGTCTCCAACATATCCCTCACATGGTTCGACAGGTGATACAACGTGTACCCAACCTTGTAAATCTGTATCAATAAACGAAAGGTCTACAGAAACCAAAGGTTGAAGGTATGTGCTTGCGAGTTCTACATTGCCAGCAAATACATCTTTTGGATCAGGAAACGGTTTCAAGAAAGATTGGGGCAGGGTGAGGTCAGGAGAAATCCTAGACATATGTGAGCTCCTTGAAGGATCGACGAAACCGGATGCAGGCAGCAGCGTAACCAAAGGCAATAACAAAGCGCTATCACCTTAGAAAAGACGTTTGATTAGCGGGTTGGTTTTGGCTTTCGCACTGGCTTTGGGCTCTCCAGATAATCTGCACCGTGTAATGCGCCTTGATGGAAACCCAGTACCCAGGTGCTTGCTCTTTTTGCTGGAACTTTTTCCAGGGGCAGGGTACCTTGCGTGGACATCCAAGCAATAGAATCTTGAATGGTACGTTTATCGGATACCACAATGGTTACACCAGGTTGTTCAATGATCTCGGTGATTTTCTGTTGAGCGGTTTTCATAGACCTTATCCAGCCGGACTCGCCAAAGTATTCGTCAACTTCACAAGAGATGCCCAAATATTCAGCAATAGGGGTGGCAGTATCAATACTGCATTGATCTGTTGCCGCAATAATCCGGTTTGGGCGGTAAGTAGCGAGCAGTGGCATAAGCAATTCAACCTGCTCGGCGGTTTTGGCGGCGCGCACAACTAAGAGGCGAGACTGTGTGGGGTAAGCAAAACGCTTTGCTGCTTTTTCTACAACGCTGCGGTCGTCAGTATAGCTGAGCTGCTCCAGTGCTTGTTTAATTGGCAGCCAGCGGATCTCATCGACTTCATTGTTTGTAGAGAATTCCCCATCAAGGACTTGTGCAGTCCAATAAAACACCACTTTGGTGTGGTTTCCAACTGGGTAGCTTATGTTTCCTAAAAGCTTCCCTAGTTGCACAGAAAATCCAGTTTCTTCTTCGATTTCCCGAGCTGCGGTGACGGGGAGTGCCTCGCCGGGGTCGACCTTACCTTTGGGTAGGGACCAGTCGTTGTAATGTGGGCGATGGATAGTTGCGATTTCAGGATTTGGCAGCGTTCCGCGCCAGAGCACCGCCCCAGCGGCAAGGATAGGGCGTTCGAATGCTTTGCCGGGGTTTCGGTAGAGAATTTGGTGGCGGCCAAGAATGGCTTGATTCGAATCTCGGCTGGTGTCGAACTGTTGCATATTCCTCATTCTGGCATGTTCCGATACTGTTAGGGGTTGGAAAGGAGTTCACATGGTAAATGTCAGCGTTATGGGGGCAGGTTCTTGGGGAACTACATTGGCAAAAGTGTTCGCGGATGCGGGAAACCCCGTTCGATTATGGGCGCGACGAGAAGAAGCGGCGCGATCCATGCAGATTACTAGAGAAAACGCTGATTACTTACCTGGGCTTACGCTGCCGCCAAATATTACCGTCACCTCAGATGCTGAAAAAGCACTTGGAGATGCAGAAATTATTGTTCTAGCAGTGCCATCCCAAACGCTTCGTGCAAATTTGGCCATGTGGAATATTCCGGAATCCGCGACGCTTTTAAGCCTTGCTAAAGGTATAGAAAAAGGTACGCATATGCGGATGAGCGAAGTAATTGCAGAGGTGACTGGAGCCAATCAAAACCGTATTGCAGTACTTTCTGGCCCAAATCTTGCTCGTGAAATAGCGTTGGAGCAACCTGCAGCAACAGTAATTGCTTGTAGCGATGAACACCGCGCAGAGGATATTCAACAAGCCGTCGCTGCGCCATATTTTCGCCCGTACACAAATTCGGATGTCATTGGCTGTGAAATTGGTGGCGCTTGTAAAAATGTGATTGCCCTAGCTTGCGGAATTGCAACCGGAAAAGGGCTTGGGGAAAACACTCTTGCAAGCATTATTACTCGCGGGTTAGCCGAGATTAGTCGCTTGGGTGTAGCCCTGGGGGCAGACGAACGCACGTTTGCTGGTTTGGCTGGCTTGGGGGATTTGGTGGCAACGTGTTCTTCGCCGTTATCGCGGAATAGAAGTTTTGGGGAACGGTTGGGTCGGGGTGATTCTTTAGAACAAGCAAAGCATGCTACGCATGGCCAGGTAGCAGAGGGGGTAATTTCGTCCCAGTCGGTATTTGATTTAGCGCGGGAATATGGCGTGGAAATGCCAATAACCTATGCGGTCTATGGGGTGTGCCATCAAGGGCTAGATGTTGATGAGATGATTGCCGCTTTGATGGGACGTTCTAAGAAAGCCGAGTAGAATTCTGTGCTTGTGACTACCGACCGTATTCGTGTTGCCGTTATTTACGGTGGCCGCAGCTCTGAACATACTGTTTCCTGCGTTTCTGCTGGCGCTGTTATGGGCCACATTGATCCGCAAAAATATGAAGTAATCCCCGTTGGCATTACCCTTGATGGGGTGTGGACAGTTGGAGAATCGAATGTAGAGAAGCTCCAAATTGCTAACCGAGTTATGCCAAAAGTCGAGTTGAAGGAGGAATTGCATCTTTCTGTAACTCCAGAACGTCAAGGTGAATTACGCTATGTAAAAGACGGAAGCCTATATGCAAAAGTTGATGTAGTTTTTCCTGTATTGCATGGGCGATTTGGGGAAGACGGCACGATTCAAGGCATGTTTGAACTTTCCGGTGTGCCATATGTAGGCGCAGGGGTGTTGGCTTCCGCATGTGGAGTGGATAAAGAATTCGCTAAAAAACTCATGGCCGCTGAAGGTCTACCAGTAGGTAGGGAAGTGGTATTGCGGGGGCGGACTGACCTTACTGATAGCGAAAAAGCCATGCTGGGTTTGCCAGTATTTGTAAAACCAGCGCGTGGTGGATCATCTATCGGAATTTCGCGGGTGACCTCGTGGGATGATCTACCAGCTGCTATTTCGCTGGCGACAAAACACGATGAAAAAGTAATTATTGAAGCTGAAATCGTCGGTGTTGAAGTCGAATGCGGTGTGCTGCAATATCCCGATGGTCGGGTTGTGGCTTCAGTGCCAGCGCAATTAGTGGGAACAGATTCTGGGGA
The DNA here is from genome assembly GCF_030408815.1 of Corynebacterium freiburgense. Taxonomy (NCBI): domain Bacteria; kingdom Bacillati; phylum Actinomycetota; class Actinomycetes; order Mycobacteriales; family Corynebacteriaceae; genus Corynebacterium; species Corynebacterium freiburgense. The sequence continues at coordinate 1,267,760 of NZ_CP047355.1, forward strand.
TGAAGGTTTTTATGGCTTTGACACAAAGTACCTGGATGATGTGGTTAGTGCGCAGATTCCAGCGCCATTAGACCAAGCAACAACAGAATTGATTCAATCATTGGCTATTGAAACATTCCATGCTTTGTCTTGTGATGGCTTAGCTCGGGTTGATTTCTTTGTGACCAGTGATGGGCCCGTGCTTAATGAAATTAATACGCTGCCCGGCTTTACTCCGATCTCTATGTATCCGAAGGTGTTTGCGGCAAGTGGAGTTCCTTATGAGGAACTCCTAAGCATTCTTATTGAGCGCGCGCTTGCTCGTTAATATTTCGTTCAATTGCAGTGCCGAGGTCAACGAGTACCGTATTTCCTGCGGTCTTGGGCATTGATACGGCAATGTTTGTGGTACGTCCGAGTGCGTACCATGTGCTTGCTGTGGTGCCATGTGCAAGTGTGGTGTCTTCAAACCAAGGAATATTATTTACTTGTTGGAGTTGAACACCTGGTTGATATCCGGGCGGGTCTTGTACTCCGCATCGCAGCACTACGGGCTCTAAGCCATCAGCCGTCCAAGCGGCCATATATTCTTCTAGAGGAACATTCGCACGAGTATATTCGCCGAGTGTTTTTGGTAAGGCATTCATAAATTGACTGCAGGACTCGCCGTCTTGTCGTTCCAGTTCAACCAGCGGTGCAGGATTTGGATCTACTTTTGTGCGGCTTAGTGCAGCCATGGCAGATTCTAGGTCTTGAACTGGGTTTTCAGCCCCTTTAAGGGATTGCTTATCAGCAGTGACTGCCACAATCGGAAAACGATCGACGGCATACCATGTTTCTAAGGTAGATCCTGGAGTTGCATCAGCAATACGTAGCCATGAGGTACCGGCGGCTTCGGTGGTCGTAGAAAGCACCGTGTATTGAAGTGGCAGCCCAATCCCGCAGCGCAGTGTTACTCGTTCCTGGGAATTCGATGACCATGCTGCGGCTCCTTCTGGGGCTGGGTCGGCAAGTTCGGCCCTCGGGTGACCAAGCAACGTTGCAGGTAAGGCGTCTAGCAGTGGGGCGCATTGATCGGCGTCGGGGGCGTCAATAGTGCTCATATGTACTGGTTGTTGCGCGGCGCGCTGATACACCATTTTGGCGCCGAATAGCACCCCCAAGACGAGCAATACTGCAAGAATAAGGGCAATAATTATTGGTCCACGATGGTAGGGTTGTTCGGCGCTCATGTATCACTAGTTTACGTGGAGAATCATGTCCAAGTTGACCCTCGGCGAAATCGGCGAACGTGCCGCGATTGCTTCCATTATTGCAGCCGCCCCATCCAGCATTAATGGTGACGACGCCGCCGTGCTCGCGGCGCCCGCACCTAATAGCCGCACTGTGGCCACTACCGATGTACTTGTCGAGGGACGGCACTTTCGATTGGATTGGTCATCGCCAGAAAATATTGGCGAAAAAGCAATCGTACAGAACTTTGCCGATATTGAAGCAATGGGCGCACGGCCAATTGCAGCACTTTTGGGTCTTGCCGCGCCAGCAGATACCTCAGTAGAAATCGCCGCTGGAATCGCACACGGAATTCAAAAACGGGCGAGTCTTTATAACGCTGAGTTGATTGGTGGTGATCTTACGGAAAGTGACTGCCTGGTGGTTAGCGTAACAGCGCTTGGAATACTTGGGGGGTCTCAACCTCCATTAACACTTGATGCTGCACGCCCTGGTCAGCATTTGGTAGCCGCTGGACGTATCGGGTATTCCGCTGCTGGTCTGGCGCTTTTGCAGGCATGTGGTACTGATTACCCCCAGGGGTTAGCGGAACTTGTACAAGCGCATAGGGTTCCAGAATTAAACCCAGGTAGGGGCGTGATAGCGCGTGCTGCTGGGGCCACAAGTATGACCGATAATTCAGATGGTCTTATTGTTGATCTCTCGCATTTAGCTGCCAATTCGCGGGTAATGATCAATCTTTTTTCGAAGGAGATTGCGCCGGATACTCTCTTGATGGAAGCGGGCAAGTTTTTGGGTGAGGATCCTTGGAAATGGGTGTTGTGTGGGGGTGAAGACCATACCTTGCTCGCTACCACAGCAAAAGAAGCACCTTCTGGTTTTCGTACAATCGGCTCCGTATACCGTGGACGTGGTGTTACCGTTGACGGCGCAGCACCAAAATATCAATCAGGTTGGGTGAGTTTTTAGTGGATCAAAAGTGGGAAGAAGTTTTATTTCCGGTTCGCGCAAATATTGACACATTGGTAGCTAAGGAACCGAACTGTCTTCCAGCGCAGGAAAACATTCTTCGGGTGTTTGATGAACCATTTGATGACATCAAGGTTCTTATTGTTGGGCAAGATCCTTACCCAACACCTGGGCATGCGATGGGGTTGGCGTTTTCTACCGCACCGGGAGTCCGCCCATTACCAAAAAGCCTTTTGAATATTTTTGAAGAGTATTCCAATGATCTGCAACTACCAAAGCCAGAAGATGGTGATTTATCTGCTTGGGCGCGACAAGGTGTTGCATTATTTAACCGAGTACTTACCGTAAGTCCTGGGAAAGCTGGCTCCCATCGAAATATTGGTTGGGAAGCGGTTACGGAATTTGCAATTCGTAAACTTGCTGAACGTGATGCACCGCTGGTAGCAATTTTGTGGGGTAAGGATGCACAAGCAACCCAGAAATTCCTTGGGGAAACCCCGTGTATTTGCTCACCGCACCCTTCGCCGTTATCTGCATATCGCGGGTTCTTTGGATCACGTCCGTTTAGTCGTGCGAATGAGCTACTTCAAGGGCTTGGGGCCACACCAGTGAACTGGCAACTGTAACATCGTTTTGTATGGCACACTTAACCAGTCTTGATGGGAATGCGCTGCTGCGCTGGGCAGAGCGCGCTACTCGGGAACTGGGTTTTCGCCGGGCTGAAATTAATGCTCTCAATGTGTTCCCAGTCCCGGATTCGGATACTGGTTCTAATATGGCGCATACGATGGAAGCCGCCATAGCTCAAGCACATGGAATGACTGGCTCGGCGCGGGAAGTCGCGCATGCACTTGCTGCTGGTGCGGTTCGGGGGGCGCGGGGAAATTCCGGGGTGGTGTTAAGCCAAGTATTGCGAGGAATCGCACAAACAGCTGGCGATGAAATTACCGGGGTAGAAGTTCAAAACGCCCTGCGGACTGCAGTTGATCTTGTGGATCGAGCGATTAGTGCTCCAGTGGAAGGCACTGTGATTACTGTATTACGTGCAGCGGCACAGGCTGCCTCTGCCGCTGATCTTTGGGAAGTTTCCCAACAGGCGGTGGTTGCAGCACGGCGTGCTTTAGAGGAAACTCCAAGTCAGCTGGAGGTATTACGGGAAGCTGGCGTTGTTGATGCTGGGGGACAAGGGTTAGTTGTTTTGTTGGAAGCATTGCTTTCGGAAGTTGAGCAAAGCCCGGGAATTGCTCCAACGATTGAGCCTGAGGCGTCGAAAAGCGCCTATTTGGAAGTAATGTTCCATTTCACGTGCTCCACCCCGGCACAATTCGAACTTGCCATAGATAATGTCCGCGAATTTGGCGATAGCCTTATGGTGGCCAGGGAGCATGAAACTGCAGCAACAGTACATATACATACTCGTCAAGCTGGCAAGTTAATCGAGTATATTTTCGCAGTTGGCGCAGTGCGATCATTGCACCTTGAGGTACTACCAGAAGCCCGAAATTTGGAATCTGAACGGATCGTTATTGCGGTTGTCCCTGAGGGACCTCTCACAGAGTTGTATGAACAAGCTGGTGCAAAGGTGATTCATCCCCATAAGGGGCTGCTCTATGACCTTATTGGGGTGGCTCACACGGCCGATGAGCTTATCCTTTTGCCTAATGGATTAATGTCGCGGAAAGCACTGGTTGCTGCAGAACGTGCTGCGCACGCCGCCCAGCGCACATTAATGATTGTCCCCAGTCCAGGATTAGTTCAGGGTATAGCTGCGATTGCAGTACATGATCCGGACCAAGCTATTGCCGTGGATGCGTATGCAATGTCAGAAGCGGCAAGTGAAGTGCGTACTGCAGCACTCGACAGTGCGGATGAACTTGTACCAGCTCTTCAAGAGATGTTAAGTGCTGGTGGGGAACTGGTGACAATTTTATCATCACTGCCTGTGCAGCTAGAAGCACTCGCACACCAGTATCCAACCGTAGACTGTGTGGTCTATCCAGCCAGCGGAATGGGACATGCAATAGAAATTGGGGTGGAATAAGTGCTTGGGTGGACAGGTACACATCCATTACAAGCGGTGTTACCTGGGGGAATAGCGCAGCGAATTAGGGATGAATTGGGGATTACAACCTGTGAAGAATTATTGCAGTACTATCCTCGCACCTGGTCAAAAAACATTTCTATTATGGGGTTTCAAGGCGTTCGCGAGGGCGATCATATCTCCATTATTGGAGATGTTATTGAAAAAAAGCATATTCCATTGGAGGGGAAACGCTCACTTACAGAAATTAAAGTAGCTGATGGTCCCATTACTATTACCGCGACGTTTTTTAATACTGGTATTCCAAGTACGCAAATGCAAAAAGGTAACCGGGTATTTATGTCCGGAAAACTCGGTTACTACAAAAATATGCCGCGGCTTGGCCAACCAGCATACTTCACTTTACGAGCCAGCGGTAAGCGTATTACCGGTTTTGGCGGTATGAGTGAGTTTAATGCGTATTCAAATCCAGAAGAAATAGTGAATACTTTGTGTTCGCTTCATTGGATCCCAATCTATCCGGCGAAACGAACAATTACATCGTGGCAGATTTTCGCAGCAATGCATATTGTGCTTCAAACAACACCAATACCTGAACCTCTTGACTATATTCCGCCAGGACTTATGGGGATGGCAGAAGCCACTCTTGGCATACATGAACCAGATTCACGCGGTCCAAATATCTTTGCACAGCGTTTGAAATATAATGAGGCCCTAACTCTGGCCATTGTTATGGCTCTCCGGCGTGCGGATACGCAACAGCGCAAGGCACAACCATGCCCACCAATATGGGGTTTTCAACGAGAACTTTTTGAAGTGTTGCCCTATGACCTTACCGAAGGCCAGCACAAAGTAGTCGCCGAAATTTCTGAAGATCTTAGTTCCACCACACCAATGAATCGCCTTTTGCAGGGCGAGGTTGGGTCCGGGAAAACAGTAGTTTCGCTTGCGGCAATGCTGCAGGTAGTTGATGCTGGACGGCAATGTGTGCTTCTTGCTCCCACGGAAGTGTTAGCCACCCAACATGCCCGCACATTAAATAATTTATTACTTGATATTCCGGTGAATATTATTACGCTGACCGGGGCAATGCCGGTACCTGCAAAACGGCAAGCATTGCTGGATATTGTTTCCGGGGATGCCAATATTATTGTGGGAACCCACGCGCTTATTCAGGAAGGGGTGGAGTTTTTTGATTTAGGATTAGTGGTTATTGATGAGCAGCACCGATTTGGCGTGGAACAACGCGATACGCTGCGAAATCGGGGAAAAGACGGCACCACGCCACATGTGCTTGTTATGACCGCTACCCCTATTCCGCGAACCGTGGCAATGACTGTTTTTGGTGACTTAAGTGTTTCTACATTGCGGGAATTGCCAGGCGGAAGAAGGAAAATAAAAACCTTCGTTGTGCCGGAGGAAAAGAAAGTTTGGGTGCAGCGAATGTGGAATCGTATCCGCGAGGAGCTTAGTCTGGGGCATCAGGGGTATATTGTGTGTCCGAGAATAGAGGGGGAAGGTGGTGTTTTAGAAACCTATCAGCATCTCAGCGATAATGTTCTTACCGCACATACATTAGCGATTCTTCACGGTCGAATGGCGCCGGAAGCTAAAGAAAGGGTAATGCGTGATTTTGCCCGCGGATATATTGATGTGCTTGTTGCCACAACAGTAATTGAAGTGGGTGTTGATGTATCCAATGCGACCGTAATGTTAGTGCGCGAAGCGGAGCATTTTGGGGTTTCACAGCTCCATCAATTACGCGGACGTATTGGGCGGGGAAGTATTAAATCAACGTGTTTTTTCCATACCAAACAAAAACTTACATCACCGTCGTTTCAGCGACTTCAGGCGATTGCTCAGGTAGATGATGGTTTTCGGGTTGCTGAAATTGATCTACAGTATCGGCATGAGGGAGATGTTCTAGGTACTGCGCAATCGGGGGTACAGCGCAGAGTGAAACTGCTAAGCCTTGTAGAAGATTATGAAATCATACGGCTAGCATCGGCGGATGCGCATCAATTAGTATCACGGAATCGCGCACTTGCCGAGAAACTTATTAGTGACCTGGATATAGATGAACAAGTATTCCTGGAAAAGTCTTAGCGGTCCAAGTGTAGGTCTTTGGTGCGTTAAGCTATGTGCATGATTATTTGCGCTCCGTTCGCCGGTATTGTCCGCTTCGTTGTTGAAGTAGGCGATACTGTTGCAGCTGGTGACACGCTGGCTATTGTTGAAACCGTCAAGCTTGAGGCACCTGTGATTGCCCCGGGCCCCGGTGTTGTCACTTCCCGCTTGTTAGACGATTTTGCTGATGTTTATGGTGGTGACCGCATTCTCGAATTAGGGAAAGCATAAATGACTCGCATTATTTCTGGCGAAGCCCGCGGTCGGAAAATCAAGGTACCACCTGAGGGCACTCGCCCAACTTCCGATCGCGCGCGCGAAGGTTTGTTTTCTTCACTGCAAGTGCGGTTTGGGTTTCAGGGCGCCAAGGTATTGGATTTGTTTTCCGGTTCAGGCGCGCTTGGGTTAGAGGCTGCATCGCGCGGCGCAGAGGCGGTTGTATTGGTGGAAAATGACCGTAAAGCCGTTGAGGTTATCCGTCATAATGTGGGCGTCGTAAAACATCCAAACGTCAGTATTGTAGAGCAGAAAGCTTCCACCTACCTTGCGTCCGCACCACGTAATTACTTCACAATGGTGTTGGCTGACCCACCGTACGAACTTGCGGATTCAGCGGTCCGCGAAATGCTTGAGGCGCTCATTCCAACGCTTGTCGACGGCGCGGCCGTTGTTGTTGAGCGGCACGTTGAGTCACCAGAAACCGACTGGCCAGAGTGTTTTACCCCCACAACGCAAAAACTTAAAAAACGTACCTACGGAATCGCTCGAATGGATATGGCGGTATATCATGCCTAGTCATGCCGTATGTCCTGGATCATTTGATCCAGTAACACTTGGACACATCGATATTATTTCTCGAGCCGCTGAGCAATTCGACGAACTCACCGTCCTAGTGACACATAACCCAAATAAAGCCGGGCTCTTTAGTGTCGCCGAACGCGTTGCACTCATTACTGAATCAACCGCGCATATACCCGGAGTCCGCGTCGACTCTTGGAGTGGCCTGCTAGTCGATTACACCACAACTCACAATATTCGTGCCCTTGTAAAAGGACTCCGAAGCGGCATCGACTATGAATACGAACTCCCAATGGCGCAAATGAACCGGCGGCTCACCGGTGTAGACACTTTTTTCCTACTTACCGATCCGAAATTTGGTTATATTTCCTCGACATTGTGCAAAGAAGTCGCTCGTTATGGCGGGGATGTAACTGGCTTACTTCCTGATTGTGTACTCGCCGCACTCAATGAAAAGTTTCGCAATACCACTATGTGAATAAGTACATGACCGAACTGTTAATTGTCTTCTGTACTGTCCTCGCAGGTTCACTACTCCAACGAGTGTCCGGAATGGGCATGGGGCTTGTTTCCGTGCCAATCCTGAGCCTGCTTATCGGTCCAGTCGAAGGCGTGCTCGTAGTCAATATACTCGCCTGTATAAACGCTATTATGATTACCGCTACCGTCCGCGAATATGTCGATTGGAAAAAATTTTCGCTTATTTCCTCGGTGCTTATTGTGGGTGCAATACCAGCGGCATATCTGGTAAAAAATTTCTCAGCAGCGCTATTGCAGATCAGTGTTGGAGCTCTCCTGTTAGCCGCATTGGCCATCGTAGTATTTGGCCAAAAGTTCATTCCACCAATGCAAAACAATGGAACCGCAATTATTTCCGGAATCCTCGGCGGATTTATGAACACGCTTGCCGGAATTGCGGGACCAGCGGTCACTATTTACGCTGTTGCCTCCCGATGGGACCAACGTGCCTTCGCTGCCACTTTGCAACCAATCTTTGTAGTTGCGGCGGCCATATCCTTCCTTGTGAAAATCACTATGGGTGCTGGATCGCTAGCAACCACGCAAACCCTTATTTGGCCAGTCAGTATGATTGGCATGCTTATAGGTATTTGGTTAGGCATTCGATTCGCCGAAAAAATTCCACGCCAAAAAGCCCGAACACTTTCACTCTTAGTAGCAACCGCCGGTGGAGTATCGGCACTTCTCCGCGGGATTCTCACACTTTAATTCTTTGAATACTACATTGCTGTCCGCTAGATGATGACCGATACACCATAAGCAATAGCCGCCGGAATTATCGGAAGCGCCAGATTAGTGATTAAGACCTTCCATTGTAATAAAATTCTAAAATGAAAACCATAATCTGACCACCCGGCACAATGCTCAGTACCTGAAACCACTGCCCAGGGTAGTCTCAGTGCGCAAATAACAAGCCAATCCACAATCACCAGGTCATACACAATAAAAACAACGCCAGCTAATAATGCTGCACAATATGCTGCACCAAAGCCGCCAGAGCCATTGGAAATAAATTGCCAAGTTGAAAGCGTCATGCCAGCCAGCAGGCTGAGAAGAAATAACCCGCCCCAAAAAATCCCTGCTCGCTTTTCTCGGCTTGAAGCCGGGGGCATGCACGCTCTGATATCCGAAGGATAATCGGCCCGGAACGCTTCCTTGCCAAAGCAAATTGCTAAAAGCAACAGCATCATTGGCACCAGCATGATCCAAGAGGATGTAGTAGCAGTGTGCCACAGAATAGCACCCATAAGGTAATCCTAACTTACTGTGGGGCTTGGGTAAATGGAGCCCTTCGAGATGCAAGGGGGGTGGCGCTTGTGTGGCGTTAAATCTGCCTGAACGTAATATTTAATCCAGTGGTGCTAAATATCAGCCCTAGGGATGAGGCTTCTTTTCATTTCCTCACGTTAGGGTATATACGTGCGAATAGTTGCGAAATATTTCGGGTCGTTTGTGCGTTTCGTTGTATTTGTTGCATTGGCGTTTGTCTGTTGGACCGACGTGATTCTTGGTAGCCCGATAGCGAAAACGGAGCCAGCGGGTCCGTTGGGGATTTTGCTCGCCTGCATGATTACAATCGGGCTTTTCGTGTTTCCTTGGGGGAAAGATCGGGCACTTTTTATTGCGTGCTGTGCGTTGACCTGCTGTATTTTTGTATCTGATATTGGGAAAACACTGGTGGTTGTGCCACCAGTGCTGTACGCCGTTTACTTGGCGGCGGCTTTTTCAAAGCGTAGAAATATCTGGCTTGTCTGGGCATTAATTAGCGTGACATTTGCTGGTTTTTCTGGACATAGTTTTGTTCGAGTAACGAATCTGTATGAAGGATTTATTTTTATTTTCACTTGCTGGCTAGCAATTGGTTTTATGTGGCTTTTGGGTTTGCATAAGCGAACCCGTGATGAGGATATTCTTGCCATAAAGGAACGTGCTGAGCTTGCAGCAGTTTTAGAGCGAACGCATATTGCGAGAGAACTACACGATATTGTTGGTCATAATTTAACTTCGGTGATTGCCCTGGCCGATGGTGCAAGATTTGCTGCTAGAAAAAATCCAGAAATTGCGGTGGAAACTTTGGAGACTATTTCAGAATCGTCTCGCGAGGCTTTACGGCAAGTTCGTGGTTTAGTTACCTTATTGCGTGACGACGCCCGGCCCCGTCTCGCCCCCTCAACTGCGGGCATTCCAGCGCTTATTGATGATGCTCGTGCGAGTGGCTTTCAGCTGCACGTTACTGGTGAAATTCCAAAAGACGTTTCCCCGGCAGCTGGTTTTGTCATATTTAGAGCAGTACAAGAATTGCTTACAAATATGCTGCGGCACTCCGCTCATCCGAGTGGATCTCTGATATTCGAGTCGAATTCACAGGCTGTAAAGATTCTGGCAGAAAACGATACTGCAAAGGAAGCGACCGAGGGTGCTGGACTTCGCGGGTTGCAGGAGCGTGTCCGCGCCGTCGATGGTTCAATTCGTATTTCTCAAAGTCAAGGAAGATTTATTGTGCAGGTGGTGATTCCGCGATGATTCGCGTGGGGCTTGTTGATGATCAACCTTTAGTGCGTTCTGGTTTCGCTATGCTGGTGAATTCTCAAGATGATCTTGAAGTGCTTTGGCAAGCTGGTGACGGTTCAGAAGTTGCAGGGCAACCACCAGTTGATGTCGTGCTAATGGACGTGCAAATGCCCAATATGGACGGAATTACCGCTGCGGCCGAACTGCTTCGACGTGATCAGCATGTAAAGGTTATTATGCTGACGACCTTTGATGACCGGGAATATGTTACTGAGGCACTGGCGGCGGGAGCCAGCGGGTTTTTGCTCAAGGATGCCGAGCCAGAGGAGTTGCTCAAAGCAATAAGAGTTGTTGCAGCTGGCGACGCCGTGTTGGCGCCGCGTGTTACCGCAAAGTTGCTCACCGATTTTGTTCCAAGGCCAAAACAAGCGTCATTTGAATCAGCATTATTAACGCCTCGGGAAGTTGAAGTATTGCGACTTATTGCCCTTGGGTATAGCAATACCGAAATAGCCGAATTACATGTAGTCAGTCTGGCGACTGTAAAGACCCATGTTCGGCATATTCTTATGAAACTTGAAGCGCGAGATCGTGTGCACGCTGTGCTATTCGCATACCGAACTGGTCTTGTGAGCCGTGAGGATTTGCTCTCTCAGTAGTAGCTCTCAGCCCTAGGGTTGATGCCTAAAAATCAGCTTGTAGATTGACGAATAATCGTCATTGAACAGCAATGATATAAACCATGACACAACTCGCTATAGAAACTCGTGGTTTAACCAAACGGTTTAATAAGACGCCAGCCGTGGACGCCGTTGACCTTAAAATCCCTGAAGGCAAAATCTTTGGTTTTATCGGCCCGAATGGTTCCGGAAAATCCACCACTATGAAAATGCTATTGGGTTTATCCCGACCTGATGCTGGCGAAGCTTTTGTTCTTGGAGAAAAGATTACTGAAAGGCCGAGCAAGCGTCTAATTCACTCGGTTGGTTCAATGATTGAGACCCCTTCCGGATATGGACACTTGACAGGGGCCGAAAATATGAAAATAATGCAGCGGGCTCTGGGCCTTCCAAGTGAGAACATTCATCGTGCATTGGAGACAGTTCATTTAACTAAACACCAAAATAAATTGGTAAAACAATATTCGCTCGGTATGAAGCAGCGTCTTGGAATTGCTATGGCGCTCGCCCGAAATCCGAAACTACTTATTCTGGATGAACCAACAAATGGTCTTGATCCAGCCGGCATCGATGAAATCCGAAGCCTACTGCTGAAACTTGCACACCAGGGTGTCACTATTTTTGTTTCGAGCCATTTACTCGATGAACTAGACAAAATGGTTGACCTTCTCGGCATTATTATGCGAGGGAAGCTCATTTTTCAAGGTACTCGGCAAGAACTCATGGGGCGCAGTATTCCTGATTTACTCCTGCGCGTTTCAGCACCGGAAACTGTGCTCGCTATGGTTCCGGAAGCTCAACAGCTACCCAACGGAACAATTCGAGTTCCAAATGTGGCTGAATCTGCGGCACCTGTCTTAAATGCTCGTCTCGTATCCCGAAACATTGATGTTTTTGAATTTGCACGAGCCCATCAAACCCTCGAAGACGTATTCCTGGACCTTACTGAAGAGGGAGGCTTGAAATGACGCTTACAAATGTTCAACTCGAATGGCTCAAAATGCGTCGAATGTGGCTGTTCCTTTCGGGTCTTTTCCCGGCTTCAGCTGGTGTAATTCTGGTAGTTCCATCTCTTTTTAGAGAAGGCAATGGAAATTGGCCGGGTTTTATATTGCAAATTTCATTTGCTTTAGCGCTGACACTACCGATCATGATTTCTGTTTTGGCGAGCCGTCAAACTGATATCGAACATACTTCAAGCGGATGGATTTTTGCGGCAACCTCAGGAATCAGTCCAGGATCATTGTGTCGAGCAAAGTTTCTTGCTTTGGCACCAATTGTTGCAGGGATAACTTTCATGACCGTTGGTGGACTATTTCTGCTTGGTTTCATAAGTGAACTTGGTGCAGTCACCGGATTGCAGCATTGGGCTGGGTATGTCATTGCGCTTATTGCCGTAAATCTTTGGTTTTGCGCATTCCATATTGTGCTGGCGGCCTGGACTGATAACCAAATTCTAGGCATGGGAATTGGTGTGCTCGGGGCGTTTATTTCTGGTTTTAGTTTATTTCTCCCGCAGAACTCCATCGCCGTAAAGTTCATTCCATGGAGCTACTACGCACAAATTATCCCAGCAACATTTACAGAAACAGCTGAAGCGGTCTATATTCCTGTTCCCTGGATACCAATTTGCATATTTATCGTGGTTGGGATTATCGCATTCGCTGGGATTACACGACTTATGGATGTAAAGGAATGGTAATGTTTTACGCTGAATTGTTAAAACTTAAGCGGGCGCAGCTCTGGGTTGTTACGTGCATTCTACCCCTGCTTTCAGTGGTTATTGGTACTGGAAATACCACAGCAAATAGTGCGTTAATCTCTCAAACCTGGGAAGGCTTGGAAAGTCAAATAACCATATTTTATGGTTTATTCTTTTGCTCAGTTGGGGTGGCGGTATTGGTTGCTGCAGGTTGGAGGATGGAGCACCAAGGCAATAACTGGAGCCAAGTCCATACAATGACCTCGAACTATTTTAACTTTATGGTCGCAAAAATTCTGGTTCTTTGCCTGCCAATTTTTGCTATGAATTTCGTGCTACTACTAGGCACGGCAATCGCAGGAAAACTAATGCTCCATCTTGCTGGTTTTCCGTCAATGGGGTTTATTCTTGCGATGGTACTTGCAACCGTTGCGGCGGCCCCTCTGGTGGCTTTGCAATCTATTTTCTCGATGTGGTTACGGTCGTTCGCCGCGCCTGTGGGAATTGCATTATTTGGAACGATCTTCGCATATTCGGCCATGCAAAAATCTTTGCTAATTACTTTGGTGGTGCCATATTCACTCTTGTCTCATTCGGTTCTGATGGGGTCTCTTGCGGTCTCGGATAGTACGCCAGTGAATGCACAAAACATCGCCCAGACGTTTGGAGTTGCGATAGTTGTTACGATCCTGCTGGCATTGATTGGATCGTTTGCACTGCGCTGGCGTAAGACGCTAAAGCAGGCTGGATAAAAAGGCTTGGGTACGTTCATGTTGTGGGTTATCAATCACCTGGGCGGGCGTACCCGCTTCGACGACTGCACCACCATCCATAAACACCACTTGGTCGCTTACTTCACGAGCGAAGCCCATCTCGTGGGTAACAACCAACATAGTCATACCACCTTTGGCCAAGCCCTTCATAACATTGAGGACTTCACCAACCAGCTCGGGGTCGAGGGCGGATGTTGGTTCATCAAACAACATAAGTTTGGGATCCATTGCAACTGCTCGTGCAATGGCAACACGCTGCTGCTGGCCTCCTGAAAGTTGCAGTGGATAGGCGTCAGCTTTATGCGCAAGGCCAACGGTTTCCAATAGTTCCATTGCTCGTTGTTGTGTCTGAGCTACCGGTTGTTTTTTTACGTGAACCGGGGCTTCAATAATATTTTCTAAAACTGTACGATGTGGAAATAAGTTGAACTGCTGGAAAACCATGCCAATGTCGGCACGTTGGCGCGCGGCATCGCGTTCGGAAATTTCATAGAGCGTGCCATTGCGTTCTTTATATCCAATAAGTTCGCCATCAACATAAAGGCGTCCGGCGGAGATTTTTTCCAAGTGGTTTACACACCGCAAAAACGTGGATTTTCCAGATCCTGATGGGCCAATAAGACACGTGACAGTTCCTTTTGGTACCTCAAGGTCAATGCCTTTAAGAACTTCGAGTTGGCCAAAGCTTTTGCAAACTTGTTGGGCTTCGATCATTAGTGTTGACATGGTGTTAGGAATCCTCAGAAATGGTCACATTGGCTGGGGGTTTGGCTTCTGCGTCGGCGAGTGCCGCCAATTGTCGGGCAGTGAGGTGCCGGGAAGCGCCGCGGGAGAAGTACTTTTCCAAATAGAACTGGCCAACCATCAAAATGGAAGTAATGACCAAATACCAAGTTGCAGCGACCAATAGCATTGGCACGGGTTCGAACAAACTATTGGCGATATCCATGGAACGTCCGTAGAGCTCTAAAGAATACGGCACGGCCACCACCAAGGATGTGGTTTTCAACATAGAGATCAGTTCATTGCCAGTTGGTGGAATAATAATGCGCATTGCTTGAGGCAATACCGTGCGGCGCATCGTTTGCCACCAGCTCATGCCTAAGGCTTTCGACGCCTCGGTCTGCCCTTCAGGGATTGCTTGGATTCCAGCACGCACGATTTCGGCCATATAGGCGGATTCATTAAGACCTAAACCAAGAACGGCGAGGAAAAACGCATTCTTGAGAATTCCCTGGAGATCTATTTCGGTGAATCCGACATTAATGCTCTGATAGATTGAACCAGCCAAACCCCAAAATACTAGTTGCACATACACTGGCGTGCCGCGGAATACCCAAAGATATGCCCAGCTCACCGCACGCATTACTGGATTAGGAGACATCCGGAGTACAGCAAGGATAGCGCCAAGGGTGACACCAATCAGCATTGCTAGAACGGTGAGTGCAAGCGTGTGGAGCGCTGCATTTGCTACTCGAGTATCGAACAAATAGGCGCGATACGTTGACCAGCCGTATGCTTCATTATTGCTGGCCGAAATAATAAACCAAATGGCCAAAAGCAAGAGAATAGTGGCAGTAATCCAACGTCCCGGATGGGGCAGGGACTTCGCCTCGATCGGCTTTGGTATGTTTGGCGAGGTCATGAATTTTCCTTTCCTACGATGGATTCGCCGTTAATCATGGCGGATTCAACGAGGCCATCTTCCAAACCCCATTGCTTCATAATTCGTGCGTATTCACCAGTTTCGATTAAATGTTGCAAAGCGGCTGCGAGCGCTGGCCCCAGCCCAGAGTTCTTTTTTACGGGCCAGCCGTAGTACGCGGCGTCGAAAATCTCTCCAATAAGTTCGATGCGACCGTCGGAGCGTTCGACAGCCCATGCGGTAACGGGGGAGTCCGCTGAAAACGCATCAGCGCGGCCCAAAATAGCTGCCGTGGCAGCCGCGTCAGAAGCGTCGTAGGCAAGTTTTTCTATGGGCTCTTTGCCGGCGGCGACACATTCTTCGCTACGGCCAGCAACATCGTCTGTATCTGAAACTGTGGTGCGCTGAACGGCAACTGTCAACCCGCACGCATTGTTTGGATCAACAGAATTACCAGGTTGCGACGCCCACTGAATGCCAGCGTTCAAATAATCAACGAAGTCGTAGTTTTTGCGCCGTTCTTCATTGTCGGTAAAACCACTCGCACCAAAATCAACGGTGCCAGCGGAAACCGCGGGAAGAATCAAACTAAAATCTTGATCCTTTACCTCAAGCTCCAGGCCCATTACCGAGGCAACAGCCCGCGCCAAATCAATATCAAAACCAATGATGTTGCCTTGCGAGTCCTTAAACTCGGCAGGAGCAAACGGCGGATTTGTGCCAATCACGATCTTGCCCCGATCGGCAATCTCCTTTGGCACCATCGCTTGAATCTCCGGAACAGCGGCAGGCCGAATATCCTGCCAACCATCAGGTAAACCACCTTCAACATTGGTCACACAACCACTTACAAGCGTGGTGATCGCAACCATGACAGCAACCAGCCATGGAGCTCGATAACGTGAACGCAAAGTCATGCGCATAAATGTAACATATGCATGCTTTGCAATCCAGAAACGGAAGGGAAAATAAATCTATCCAGGGACTATTAGAGAATTATGCAGGTTTCGGTGCATATTTTTCAGCAATGATTGTTGCGGCAACAATAACGGCACCAAGCGCTATAAAACCAAAAATCTTCACCATATTATCGCCAGGAGCCAAAAGCTCAGAGCTGGCAGATTGCCAAGGCCAAAGCGCCCGCAATGAACCAAGCATTAACCCAGCCATAGTAAACAATGTAATTGTCCGGTGGTTCACCATTAGATAATCAAGTAACTTAATAAACAGCACCAAACCTGTAGCTGCGCCAAGACCAAACACTAGAATCACAGAAATATCGCGATCTTTAATTGCGCCGATCACTGGACCGTACAATCCAACAGCCAATAAGAAAAAGGAACCGGATACTCCGGGGAGCACCAATGCACAAATGGCGACAGCGGCAGCGCAAAAGATAATCAACATTGACGGGTCATTACGCTCCGCAGACGTAAAACCAGTACCCCAAAACGTTAACGCCGCAGCACCAATAAACATTGGCACCGCAATAACTAGCTTCTTCCGTAAATCAACCTTATCTACCATGCTGATTGGAACCACGATAGAAACCGCAACCATACCAAGAAACAAACCGCGGGAAACCTCGGGATGATTTTCAACAAAATCATGCATAACCCCCGCCATACCCAACACAGTGGCAGCCATGCCTATACCAACTGGAATCAAAAGCCACCAGTCAATAGCCTTTAACTTCCCATTGACGGAAGCGCGATCAATAACAATCGACTTAGCAACATCAAGCAGCTGATTACCAGCATGTAAGGCACGCTCATAAATACCAACAACCAGGGAAATGGTGCCACCGGAAACGCCAGGAACTAATTCAGCTAATGCAATCAGCCCACCGCGAATAATATTCACCAGCACTTCGATGGGGTTACCCGTAGAACGGGTCACAACAGGGGAGTGTTCGCTCACGAAGAATCCTTTAAATGTTGAGTAAGTAAGAAACGAAAATTCACTTTACGCGGAAACCCCACCATACATCGAGGCTGCGGCCAAGCACGTGAGCAGAAACACGAATATCCCAAGAGGTGGTGTAACCCCCGAACCAGAATCTCCCCAAAAAAGTCAGACTATTTCCTAGTGAAATGGTGAGAACGTGTCCGCGCCAAAATTATTAAACCATAGGTAATAACCCCGAAAGGTATTGCATACGCCAATGTAAAGCCGCCACTCAACACACCAAGTTGAATGAGCAATAACCCCAAAACCAATAACACAACGATCCGAACGTCCAATTGGTCCTTTGAACAATCCTCAGGATGTTTCAGCATTATTCCCTCCTCACGCAATGAAAAACTCTCAATAGTAAAGACGTATCGTTTTAGGCGGACATTCCGCAGATTAGGTGCGGGGCTCTCTCGGCGTGGCCTAAACCTTGACGAAGAACCCATAGGTGCGAAGTTGTCCAAGGCGTGAGTCCATGGACCACAACTAACCCAAGATCGCGAAGAATATGAACTTTAAGATCTATAACCTTATTGAAAACCTCAGCAAGTACGTGGGTCAAGGAAAAGAACAAAGTGATGCGCATTGGCAATAAAACTGAAATAAAAAGTTTGAAGATTGGAAATCTGAAATAGGGCAGGTCGACTGGGGGATTCCGTAAAGAACAATGGTTTTTGAGTGTAAGTGATATTCGGCTTGGTAGTTTTCTGGGCTCGGGTAGGCAAATATAAATTGTGCACTGGGAATTCGGGATGTGAACAGCGGAAATGCAATTACCGGTTGCGCTCCATGTAAAATCTGCCTTAGTAGCTGGGGCTGAAGCTACATCAGTACTGATTTTTCGGTGGAAGTGCTACAAAATTGAGGGGTTTTCAAAACGGTAAAAGGCAGATTTACATTGAGGGTGATCTAGTTTATCTCTGAACTGGGAAAAAATAACTACGTGTTGCATGCAACGTCAGATTTGCCTTTTGCGTTCCAGTGAACGTTCACTATGCCTAGTTCTTAATGCAACAAAACGATGAAAACCGTTCTAATCCAGTCAATCATGCTGAGCGATACCTCCATATATGTGGATGGTAGGGGCTTTTTGTTTTATAGTGCGACGTCAATGGTGAAACCTGCTGCTCGGACTCTTTGGCGGCGGCCTCGGGCATTTGACGACAATTTCACGACAACTGAGGCCAAAAACCGCTGAAATTCACCGAATGCCGAGCTTGCTGCCAAAAAGAAAAACCCCTCCTGAACTGGCAGAAACCAAGGCAGGAAGGGTTTTGATTTTGTGCCCCAGGTGAGACTCGAACTCACACTGGACGGGTTTTGAATCCGTTGCCTCTGCCAATTGGGCTACTGGGGCGTGCGTTGATGATGTTAGCGCATTGTGTTGGGATTGGTGAAATCGAGGTGTAGTTGTTGTGGGGGTCCCCGGTTGTTGTGCGTGTGGTTTAGAATCGGGCGGGTGACTGAATCTCGCTCTCGCCTTATGCTTATTGATGGACATTCGATGGCGTTTCGTGCTTTTTACGCGCTGCCAGCGGAGAATTTTGCTACTTCTGGGGGCCAGCATACGAATGCTGTGTACGGTTTTTTGTCGATGCTAACGACCCTGCTCAAGGATGAGAAGCCGTCTCATATTGCGGTGGCGTTTGATGTGGGCAGGAAGACATTCCGTACCGATCTGTTTCCGGAGTATAAGGCGCAGCGGGAGGCGGCTCCTGAGGAGTTTCGTGGTCAGGTGGGTTTGATTAAGGATGTTTTGGCCACGATGGGAATTACTACTTTAGAGGTAGAGAATTTCGAGGCTGATGACATTATTGCTACGTTGGCTACAGCCGCTTCCGCTGAAGATTTTGAGACATTTATTGTGACCGGCGATAGGGATTCGTTTCAGCTGGTAAATGATTCCACTACGGTGTTGTATCCAATGCGTGGTGTGAGTGTCTTGCATCGTTTTACTCCGCAGGCTGTGCAAGAAAAGTATGGATTGACACCAGTGCAGTACCCTGATTTTGCCGCATTGCGTGGTGACCCTTCAGATAATTTGCCGAATATTCCCAAAGTTGGGGAAAAGACTGCCACAAAGTGGATTACTGAGTACGGCTCGCTCGAAAATCTTATTGAGCATGCCGATGAGATTAAAGGGATGGCGGGAAATAACTTCCGTGAGCGGCTTGATCAGGTTCGGATGAATCGCAAGTTAACGGAAATGGTCAAGGATTTAGCCTTGCCTTATGTTCCAGCTGAACTTGGCTTCCGTTCCGCGAATATTTCTGAAATTGCAGAGAAGTTCGATGAACTCGAATTTGGTACGAACCTACGCGAGCGGGTTTTGAGCGTTCTTGAAACCGGTGAATCACCATTGGAGGCGCCTTCTCAGGCACCAGATATCGTTATTGCTCTCGATCCAATTGACGCTTGGTTGGAAAAGCGCAAAGGTCAACCGTTGGCTTTGGCTGTTCGGGGTCGGGGTGTGCCTGGTGAAGGCGATGCTTTTGCCCTAGCGATAGTTGATGAGCAATATCAAGGGGTAAGTGTTGATTTAGCGGAGATTTCTCCAGCACAAGAGCGTGTTCTTGCGGAATGGTTGGAAAGTGATTCTCCAAAGTATCTCCATGGATCAAAGGCCGCATTCCATATGTTGGCGGGCCGTGGTTTTTCATTGGTGGGGGTTGTGCATGATACTGCAATTGCGGCGTATTTATTGCGTCCAGGTCAGCGAACCTATGAATTAAAAGATGTGCTTCAACGGCATTTGCAACGTCAGCTTGATGAGCAAGATTCTGGTCAGTTGTCGCTTTTAGACGCCCCTGATAATGCGCGGGATTTGATCGATAGCGCGGTTGCAATATTGGATTTGGCGGAGGCATTGACTGCGGAGCTGCAGGCTATTAATGGTTTCGAGCTCTATCATGATCTGGAAGTTCCATTGGCAATGGTACTGGCCCGTATGGAGGCTACAGGCATTGCGGTGGATGTCCAACGCCTGGAAGAGCAGCGGGAGCAATTTATTGATATGGTCGCCGCAGAAGAGTCTGCGGCACGAGAACTAGCAGACGATCCTTCGCTGAATCTTTCGAGCCCAAAGCAATTGCAAGTTGTATTGTTCGAAACATTGGGAATGCCAAAAACAAAGAAAACAAAAACTGGGTATTCTACTGCTGCCAAGGAAATTGAAGCGTTAGCAGTGAATTATCCGCACCCGTTTTTGGATCATTTATTGGCGCACCGTGAGTATCAAAAAATGAAAACCACATTGGATGGTTTGATTAAAGCAGTACAACCAGATGGTCGCATCCACACAACTTTTAATCAAACGGTTGCTTCCACGGGGCGTCTTTCATCGACTGATCCGAATCTTCAAAATATTCCGGTACGCACGCCTGCCGGACGTAAAATTCGTTCGGCGTTTGTGGTCGGTGACGGATTTGAATCTTTGCTTACGGCAGACTACTCACAGATTGAAATGCGCGTTATGGCTCACCTGTCTGCGGATGAGGGTTTGGTCGAGGCATATCGAAAAGGGGAGGACCTGCATAATTATGTGGGTTCAAAGGTTTTTGATGTAGGCATTGATCAGGTAACCCCTGAATTGCGTCGTCGTGTGAAAGCCATGTCCTACGGCCTTGTGTATGGATTGTCTGCGTTTGGTTTGGGGCAACAGCTTGGCATTCCCGCAGGCGAAGCAAAGGGGATTATGGAAAATTACTTTGCTCGGTTTGGCGGTGTAAAGAAGTACCTTGATGAGGTCGTTGATCAAGCACGCCATGACGGCTATACATCCACGTTATTTGGGCGGCGTCGATACCTTCCTGAGCTCACGTCAGATAACCGTGTTGCGCGTGAGAACGCGGAGCGTGCAGCCCTTAACGCCCCTATTCAAGGAACCGCGGCTGACATTATTAAGGTAGCCATGCTGCGTGTCGACGCCGCGTTCGCCAGGGCTGATTTGCGGTCCCGTGTGCTTTTACAGGTGCATGACGAACTCGTCGTTGAAGTAGCGCCTGGGGAATTGGAAAAGGTCCAAGCCATTCTCGAACGAGAGATGGATAAAGCGATTACGCTTTCGGTGCCTTTGGAAATATCCACTGGCTATGGTCAAAACTGGGACGAAGCTGCACACTAAAAGCACTCTGGACGCCGTGGGTAGCTATCTTGCGGCATCCAGTTAATTCAAGCTTCTAAAGCTTGACTGTTATTTAATAGCAGTTCAAAATTACATTCTAAATTGCGGCAATAGTGTCGAATTGGGTGGCGGGCGGATTGGAAAAAAATCTAATGCATGTTTAAGTCTGTTACGTGCAAAAACGTCTCAACATCGTTACGATCAGGTAACGATTTTTAATTCTGTGTAGTATTTCTGCAGGGGATTTAACTCCTAATACTAGTGAGGTTGCAGAAAACGCGCTTTTAGAAATTTAGTGTAGTAACAAATGGTTTGTTTTACACGATATCCTAATTGAAAGTTGCAATTCCTCTCGAGCGGTTTTTAGAAATAACTTCATTATATTTCGGCGGCCTTGTTCTTTTGGGCAAGACTGCATGGGCCAGAATAATTAGAAGGAGTTGATCTGAAATGGTACAGAAAGGACGAATCCTCACGAAAGTAGCTGCATCTGCGTTCGCCATTATGCTTGCTGCTTGTGAATTTCCGGCGATCGGCCAAACTACAACCACCACCAACAGTCCCCCTACAAGTGTCTCGGTAACCGAAACTAGGGAATCGGACGCTGGATCAACAGCCACTTCGACAACTAGCACTGCTGAAAAAAGCCGAAATGAGCAAACAGTGCCGAAAGTTACTTCGGAGTCGGCACCAGTGGCAAAAAATCGTGATGGGTGTGCCTCGCTAACAGGACAGCAAGCCTTGGAAAAGTATGTTGACCAAGTGGGTTTGCCGTTCCCCGCTCAACCGGCTGGCCCTGAAAACCGTTGGAGTATGAGCAGCCCAACTGATACTTACGATCCATGCAAGGAGCTATCTTGGATTGTGCTTCGAATTGATCGTGCTACAGGCTCTTCCCCTGTTCAAATAATGTTCTTTAATAAAGGGGAGTATGTTGGACAAGCCACTGAGGAACCATTGGAATCCTGGCCAGCAGTTACACGGATTAAACGCGATCTAGTGCAGGTTGTTTTTAATGTTCGTCTCCCGGACCAACCCACAGCTGGACGTACAAATGCTGTGGCGTCAGTTTACGGCTGGAATGACGAACAAAACCGATTCGAGCATTATGGGCCTCTCCCATGGAATGTAAGAACTGATGCCTATGAGTATTTTCCCTGATAACTAGCCTGCCCGGCCAAAGTGTTTCCCGGGCAGGGTGACAAAACAACTGTTACTTGAAAACAAATACGAACAGGAGTTGAGTCCAATGACATCACGGAACATATCTATTACAAAAATAGCGGCGACTGCCTTTGCACTAACGTTAATGCTCACTGGTTGTGACGAGCCAGTAACAGGGCAAAATGCTGTCAACACTTCAGCAAGTAAAGTGGTCCAGACCTCTAATTCGGTGCCGAAGAACACCGATAGTAGCGCAGTTGAAAATACGGTCGCTGGAACCGAAACGCCCCTTCCAACTGCGGAGGAACAACAATCTGCTACACCAATAGCAGATGCGACCGACCAGGAATGTGCGGACATGACCGGACAGCAAGCACTTGAGTCCTATATTCACCTTGTGCCAAAACCATTTCCGCTGAATACGGATCCGACTGAAAATAATTGGAGCATGAATAGCCCCACAGATACTTTCGATCCATGCGCGGAGATGTCGTGGATCGTATTGCGAATTGACCGTGGTACGGGATCCTCTCCACACCAGGTCATGCTGTTCAATAAAGGAATGTATATTGGGCGTGCCACGGATCAATCATTCGGTTTCGCACCTGTTGAGGTGAAACGCGAATCAGGCGATATCTTCATTACATTCCGTTATACAAAAGAAGGTGAATCTAATGCAGAATCTTCTGGACGTGCTATTGCTCGGTATAGCTGGGTGAAAGAGCAACGAAGGTTAGATCGTTTCGGTGAATTGCCTCCTGGTGTGAATTGGGCACCTCAGTAAACACCAAGAGACATGAGTTTCTAGGGGGCAAGTTCGGAAACAAAGATCGCGGTGCCTGGAAAGAGTTTTCCGCGAAGTGGTGACCATTGCCCCCATCCTTCGGTGAGGTCTTCGGGCCATTCCGGTTCGATAATATCCTTGAGAATGAAACCGGCTTGAACAAGTTCGCGGACCCGGTCACCAATTGTTCGGTGGTGTTCGATATAGGTGATTTTATTTGTTTCGGAGTCGTGTTCTATATAGGGATTCCTATTAAAATAGCTGGTGAATACGGTGAGTCCACCTTCTCCGGGGTTATCGGGAAAAATCCAACGCATTGGGTGAGTTACGGCAAAAATAAATCGACCACCAGGTTTTAATATGCGGGCTACTTCTCGCATAAGGGCAGCGGAATCGGAAACAAAAGGAATAGCTCCAAACGCAGAAAATGCCACATCGAAAGAATTATCAAGATACGGCATATCTACAGCATCAGCTTGAACCAGGGGAATTCGTGGTTTACGCCCATGCATAAGCATATTTTTGGAAATATCGAACGCGGTAATAAACCCCACACCATCTTCAAATAACCAGCGGGAGCATGGTGCAGAGCCGCAACCTATTTCGATAACTTTGGCGGTCTGGACGTCGCCAAGCAAGCGAATATCACTTTCATGAAGCATTTCCGGACACCAATAGAAACTTGATAGATACTTTGTGTGCTCGGAGTGATAATTAGTTGCGTCGAGATCCCACCAATACCGGCTTGCTTTGGAAGATTCTTGATCATTTGGAACAGGGCCGGTGAAGTTTCTCATAATCATCGATTCTATTTGCTTTAGCTGGGGAAACGCTGTAGCTTTGTAAGAGCGTGTCTGTGCATGCTGCTGCATTTCATTTACATAGGAGGGTGAGGTGCGGCCGCGTGTGGGATCAAAACCCTGTGCAATGTTGTGTTGAGCAGTAGTTTTGAGAGACTCGCTTCCTGTCCGTTTTCTATTCCTATCCATATTCGGAGCACTCTATATGCCCACCAACAATACACCTCAGGTTGCCATCAACGACATCGGCACCGCTGAGGATTTCCTCGCCGCAGTCGACGCAACCATCAAATACTTCAACGATGGCGATATCGTGGAAGGTACTGTCGTCAAGGTTGACCGCGACGAGGTACTGCTCGACATCGGCTATAAAACTGAGGGTGTTATTCCCTCCCGCGAGCTTTCCATCAAGCACGATGTCGATCCGGGCGAGGTAGTCCAGGTCGGCGACGAAATCGACGCACTGGTGCTGACCAAGGAGGATAAGGAAGGTCGCCTTATCCTGTCCAAGAAGCGCGCACAATACGAGCGTGCTTGGGGTGCCATTGAGGAGCTCAAAGAGAAGGACGAGCCAGTCACCGGTACCGTTATTGAAGTTGTCAAGGGTGGACTCATCCTCGATATCGGTCTTCGTGGCTTCTTGCCTGCTTCTCTTGTTGAAATGCGTCGCGTACGTGACCTTGACCCATACATTGGCCAAGAGATCGAAGCAAAGATCATTGAACTGGACAAGAACCGCAATAATGTAGTTCTTTCGCGCCGCGCATGGCTCGAACAAACCCAGTCCGAGGTCCGCTCCGAATTCCTGCACCAATTGCAAAAAGGTCAGGTTCGCAAGGGCGTTGTTTCCTCCATTGTCAACTTTGGTGCATTCGTTGACCTTGGCGGCGTAGACGGCCTCGTGCACGTTTCTGAGCTTTCCTGGAAGCACATCGATCACCCATCTGAGGTTGTCACCGTTGGTGATGAAGTAACCGTTGAGGTCCTCGATGTTGATCTCGACCGTGAGCGCGTATCACTGTCGCTTAAGGCAACCATGGAAGATCCATGGCGCGTATTTGCCCGCACTCATGCCGTGGGTCAAATCGTACCGGGCCGTGTTACCAAGCTCGTCCCATTCGGTGCTTTTGTTCGCGTGGAGGAAGGCATCGAAGGCCTCGTCCATATCTCCGAGCTGGCGGAACGCCACGTTGAGGTACCGGACCAAGTTGTTGGTGTAGGTGAAGAAGCAATGGTCAAGGTTATTGATATTGATCTTGAGCGTCGTCGCATCTCCCTCTCCCTCAAGCAAGCTGACGAAGACTACACCGAAGAATTCGACCCATCCAAGTACGGCATGGCCGATTCTTACGATGAACAAGGCAACTACATCTTCCCTGAAGGCTTTGACCCAGAGACCAACGAATGGCTCGAAGGCTTTGACGCACAACGTCAAGAATGGGAAGCTCGTTATGCTGAGTCCGAGCGCCGCTTCCAACTGCACACCGTACAGATCGAGCGTCACCGTGCAGCCGCCGATGAAGCCGCTGAAACGGCTGCATCTAACTACAGCTCTGAAGATGCAGAAACCCCAGCAGCCGCTCCAGAAGCTGCTGAAACCTCCGGTTCGCTGGCTTCTGACGAGCAGCTCGCAGCACTTCGCGAAAAACTCGCTGGTAACTAAGCTGTAATCCGCTACAAACGCCCAGGCGAATTCCTAGAAATAGGAACGCTGGGCGTTTTGCGTATTTAGAGGTGGAGAAGCTGCTTTGTGGTTTGGTCAGGCCGCTTTGTGGTTTGGCGAAGCTGAACTTGCTTTTAGTTGTTCGAATGTACTGTACGGGGGCTTTGGAGCAGTTGTGGCTGGTAGTTTGGTTGTGTGCTTCTGTTGACCTGGGATTTGGTTAGGGCTGGGTGGGCTCTGGTCGGTCTTTTCAGACGCTGGTTGGGCGTGTTGTCACAGATTCCATTTTTTCGGCGGATTTTATGGAATCTGCGACACTCGGCATATAAACATCACTAGTTCGATAGGGTGTGCCTATTAAACACCCGGGAAAGCGGCTTGAAGGCTCGGGAAACCAGCCGACCCACTCCAAAAACTCTGGGAAACCAGCCGGCCCACCCGTCAAACCCGGACACCTTCTGCCCACGTGCTTAAAAATGACTCCACTAACCTGGAGCATGGGTCCTACCGCTGGGAAAATAGACAACGATCAGCTACATCAGGTGCATGCAAATCGACCTGATCACCAAACACTATGGAAAAAAGACCAGCCTGACTTTCGGGGCAGGCTCAACCAGGGAATACTAGTCCCACCAAAAACCCCACAGTGACTCATATAGGGTTTGTTTGTATTCCTCAATATCAAGGATTCCTTGATGAATATTATCTGGGCAGAAGAGTTCATGTTCCTGTGCCAGGAGGTCTACATCACTGTTTGGTGTGGGTGGTTTTGCGACCTGAAGGGTAAGAAAATCAAAGTCGAGCGACATGAGCACGGCCCCATATCGATCTTCCCAACTGCGCAATACGGTACTAATGTCCGCGCCGGAGTAGTCATAATTAATGGCACCGGTCCAACCTACGGCTGCCGGAGCATCGGCCGGTCGCGTTACCGGTACAATTACTAAAGCTGCAAATGTTTGACCCAGCTCCAGTGGGTTCAGCATGTGTACATTACCGTTGGAAGTACCAGTGGCCAATGCAGCAAACTTGGAGTTTTCGCGTTGGAAGAATCGGAGTGGACCACTGCGGGCTTGTTGTTTTCCATCAAGTTCACCGCTTTGCCAGGGGCGTTTGATATCTCCATTGAGGCCATTGGTTGCCACTGGCCACAAACCGTGCTGTGGAAAACTTAGGACTAACTGTTGCCATAGTTGCTCAAGATTATTGCCCTTTGGCACCAAGGCGGCAACTAGCTCACCAGTTTCTTCGGCGTACACCTCGTTATACAAAATGCCCCATTGCCTAAGTTGAGAAAGGGATCCAGGTTTTGGTGCGCGAATATCAATTGGGATGGTTTCGAATTTTTGTGCAGTATTCAGGAGCCATGTTTGAGAAGTAATTTTAGAGTACAAGGAATAGTTCTTTCGCAGTGGACTAACTTACGACTGATCTTCTATTTTGAATTTCAGTCCCACCAAAAGTACCAGCTATTACTGCCGCGGATTGTGGCTTTGCGCAGTAAGTTGCGATATTCGCAGAGAGTGTCGCTGCCTTGGTGGACCACATCGGGGCAGAACAAAAAATGCTCAATAGCTAGTGGATTAATAGCCTCCTCTGCTGGTGGTCGTGTGGCTTGAGCAACTAAAGTATCGGTACCCAGATGTGTAATGATTGCCCCAAAGCGTTCTTCCCAGCTTCGGAGCACGCATGAGATATCTGCGGGCCCGATATTGAAATTAGTACCCCCTAACCAGCCGAGCCTTGCTGGGATGTCTGCTGGTCGGGGAGTGGGTACTATAAGCAATGCTTCGTCTGGGAAAATTTCCGGAGTGCTAAGCCACGCTTTCGACGTGGAATTTCCTTGTGCGAGTGTTTGGAACCCTTGGAAATCTGGAGCATACCACTGTGTATCTTCATCGTTGCTCTGGCGGAGAAAAAACTCTGCTGTAGTATTTACGATGGATTGCTTCGAACTGGTGTAAACAGAAAGAAATGAGTTATTTCTCACCACATCAGTTTGTGGAGTTATCACTGGCCATAGGCCAGTGCAGGGGAAGGCTTGAACGAGTTCTACCCAAATCGCTTGGAGGTTGCCCTGTGTGATCAGTCCCGCGATTGGGTGTTGGTGGTGTTCATGGTGCAACAGGGTGTACTGATGCCCCCATTCGACAAGAGTGTGTGGATTGCCACTCGCATGTGCCTGGATGTCGGCGCATATCTGGACTTTGGATGTTTGTTGTTTATGCGGCGTTGTTGCTTCTATTAAGGGTTGATTCACGGATCAAATCCTAAACTCAACGCCTAACATCGCGCGTTCTTAGAAAGTTTGTTCTTCTTCTTATTGGGTTGGATTGCTCTTAATTTTGTTAGCTTTTCGACAATATTTCCAAGTCTGAAACGGAAGAATTTTTGTCCCAAATGCGGTGGTGGGCATTAATTTGTCCGAGCGTACGTTCCAAAATGTATGATATTTAAATTGTGCAACATGTGGTTTTCTATGTGGATGTGGGTTCCCAATGGTGATCACCAGCTATGACCATTAGTGTTGTTGTAAATTTTGTTAAGCGGTCTGACATGCAGGTGTTTCTTTTGGGGGCAGGATCATTTGCACTGGTGAGTGAAGAATCTCTCCTCCGGGTCTGCCCGATTGGTCTTGGAGAAACGTGGGAACGGGCATATGATGTTGTCATAAGTCGAATGATGCGGGCACATTTGGGCATTGCTCCAGTGTTCGGCAATAACCTCGGTTTGCCGTGAACAGTGGCGGACGGAGGATCATATCCAGTGCAACCTTCCGAAGGTGGCGTCCGCATGAAATGCGCTGATGTTTTTGGGGGGTTCTCAAAAGAAAGGTGTGTTCGTGGCATCTAAAACAATGACCACGTCGCAGTTCATCCTTGACAAGGTGGGCGGCGCAGCGAACATTACGAGTTTGACTCACTGTGCAACACGGTTGCGCTTCCAGTTGGCTGACCAAGATCTTGTTGATCAAAAAGCTCTTGATGGCCACCCTGATGTCTTAGGTGTAGTGCCACAAGGTAATACTGGTCTGCAGGTGGTCATGGGTGGCGGAGTTGCAGAATTCTACCAGGGAATTATGCAGCAACCAGGTATGGGTGAAGGTGATCGCCCAGCCGCGGATAATGGCAAGAAAGATTATGGCGGAGTTCGCGGAAAGTATAGCTGGATCGATTACTGCTTCGAGTTTCTTT
Organism: Corynebacterium freiburgense; assembly: GCF_030408815.1. Lineage (NCBI taxonomy): Bacteria > Bacillati > Actinomycetota > Actinomycetes > Mycobacteriales > Corynebacteriaceae > Corynebacterium > Corynebacterium freiburgense. Next base: position 1,296,418 of record NZ_CP047355.1, read on the forward strand.
CAGATACCTTCCGTCCAGTGCTTTGGGCGCTGCTTGGCGCTTCGCTGATTATTACTATTCTGGTTTTGTTGGATACGGCAGGCGTACAGGAATTCCGCGCTGAGCAACAACCACCTACATTCCAATTTATGCATGCAATGTGGCGGTCAGTGTTCTACTTCCTGCCAGTCATGGTGGGTGCAACTGCGGCCCGCAAGCTTGGTGCGAATGAATGGGTTGGTGCTGCAATTCCAGCAGCATTGTTAACACCAGAGTTCCTTGCAATGAAGGAGCTGCCGGACACTGTAAAGACCACCAATGAAATTGGTACCGAGATTTTTACTGTGGATGTTTTCGGCATTCCAATGGTGCTCAGTGATTATGGTGGACAGGTATTCCCACCGATTTTGGCCGCTATTGCATTGTATTGGCTTGAAAAGCTGCTGAAGAAGGTCATTCCTACCTCAGTTCATATGGTCTTCGTTCCATTCTTCTCCTTGCTGATCCTGATTCCCGCGACTGCGTTCCTTCTTGGGCCATTCGGCATTGGTGTTGGTAATGGTATTTCTGATTTCTTGAGCGCAGTGAATGGTGTTTCCCCGCTAATTCTTGCGATAGTTGTTCCATTGCTATACCCATTCTTGGTCCCGCTGGGTCTGCACTGGCCGCTTAACGCCATCATGATTCAAAACATTGCAACCCTTGGATATGATTTTATTCAGGGCCCGATGGGTGCGTGGAACTTTGCATGTTTCGGTGTTGTTACCGGTGTATTCTTCCTTGCAATTAAAGAACGCAACCGGCAAATGCGCCAGGTGTCCTTCGGTGGCATGATGGCAGGTTTGCTGGGTGGTATCTCCGAGCCTTCGCTGTACGGTGTATTGCTACGTTTCCGCAAGTCCTATATGCGTTTGCTGCCTGGCTGTTTTGCTGGCGGTGTAGTTATGGGTCTGTTTGACGTAAAGGCTCATGCTTTCGTTTTCACCTCGCTGTTCACCATCCCTGCAATGGATCCGGTGGGTGGATACGCTATTGGTATTGCTGTTGCATTCTTTACTTCCTTCTTCTTGGTCATTTTCTTCGATTACCGCACGAAGGAAGAGAAGGCTAAGGTGATGGCCGAAATTCGTGAAGCTGAGCAAGCTGAAGCGGAACCAGCTGTGATTTCCAATGCTGTTCCGGCGACCGATGGTGGTGCAGCTACTGCTGTGAAAACTGCCCCGGCAAAGACCTCCATCGAGGCTGGTACTTTTGTGAATCTTGCGTCTCCGCTTGAGGGCCGTGCTGTTGCGTTGACTGAAGTTCCTGATCCTGTATTTGCTGGTGAACGTTTAGGCAAGGGTGTTGCTATTGAGCCAACTGGCAATACAGTGGTTGCACCAGCCGATGCGAAAGTGATGTTGGTTCAAAAATCTGGCCATGCAGTTGCGCTGCGGCTGGAGTCTGGTGTTGAGCTGCTTATCCATGTCGGTTTGGATACTGTACAGCTAGGTGGCCGAGGCTTCGAGGTACATGTTGAGCGCAAGCAAGAAGTAAAGGCTGGCGATAAGCTCATTACCTTCGATCCTGAGGTTATTAAAGAAGCTGGTTATCCGTTGATCACGCCAGTTGTGGTAACTAACCATGCGAAGTTTGAGTCTGTTGAGGGCTTCCCAGCAGATCATGTTGATCTCAGCACTGACATCATCAAGGTTATTGCATAATCTGTAGCCAAAAGAATTCCCGGCGCCATGGTATTGGGTGCCGGGATTTTTCTTGACCTGAAAAATGTTAGTCACTAACATTTTGGTTATGGGTGTATGGTCGCAGACTCATCAAAGACTCCAGGAAACTGCGCTGGAGCTATTCCAACTCCGCGGTTACGACGCCGTGACCACTGCGGAAATTGCCAAAGCTGCGGGTGTGGCCGGGGTGACGTTATTTCGGCATTTTCCCACAAAAGAAAAACTTGTTCTTGGGGATCCGTTTGATCCAGTTATTGCAGAGTTGGTAATGCAGCAACCGCAAGATTGTTCGCCTTTTGACGCATGCATTCGTGGTGTGCGGCAGGCTATACGGGGCGTCGATACGCCATTATTAGAGCGTCGTCTGCGTATTTTGGTTGATTCGGGGATTTCCGCAAGTGCCATAAGCCGAAACAATGAACCAACAATTGACGTAATCGCGGGAGCGTTACGGCAGCGTGGGGCATCTCCAATGCAGTCTAGAGTGGTGGCTGCAGGTTTTATTGCTGGGCTTAGTGAAGGGTTGTTTACGTGGGCGCAGGCGCCGAACACTGACTTTCAGGAAGCGTTTTTAGAAATCCTCGCAGCATTGGAAGACGCATGCTAACTCTAGAAAATGTGTCTTATGAGCCTACTGGGTTGCGTAATATTTCGTTTTCGGTGGCTGCTGGCAAGGTTGTTGTTTTAGTTGGTCCTAATGGGGCGGGAAAAACAACATTACTTAAACTAATTTTGGGGGTGTGTCAACCAAGTCTCGGGACAGTGACATATGAGAAACCATATCTAACAGGTAATATCGGATTTCTTATTGGGCATGCTGCGGGATATCCAGAACTTACTGTCGAAGAAAACCTACACATTGCAGCATTACTCGCAGGAAAATACTCGGCTGAACACACCAGACAGGCGATGGACCATTGGGGGCTTGCAGCTCATTCGGCTAAACCTTGGAAGCAACTCTCTACTGGGTTACAACAACGCGTTGCATTGGCGCGAGTATTTCAATATAACCCTCGGCTGATATTGCTTGACGAGCCAACAAATGCATTGGATCCGGCGGGGATACTCACCGTCCGGCGAGCTGTGATTGAAAGAGCGAAATACGGTGCAGGCATTATAGTGTGCAGCCACTATCTTGATGAAGTTGCCAGGATCGCAGACCAGATACATGTATTGCATTATGGGCGGCTCATTGGGCAGTTAGATCCGGCAGCGCCGGACCTGGAGCGCCAGTTTTTCCAAAGGATTTATAACGATGATTGCAGCGCTGAACATTGAGCTTCTGAAATTCTACCGCTCTAGTGTAGTTCGATATGGGACCGGAATATACTTTATTGGCTTTTTAGCGCTGTTTGCAATGGTATCTTACGGTTTGCTTTCCGGAAATAAACAACTATTAGCTAAAGCTGGTATTCACGGCCCGATTGATTGGCCAGCGCTTCTGGTAGTTGCGGGACAACTCGCAACCGGTGGTGGTCTTTTGACCTGTGGGGTGATCACTACATGGATTTTTGCCCGAGAATTTATGGACCGGACAGTACTTATAATGATTGCTGGTACCGTACCGCGAGGTGATATTGCTTTGGCGAAATTCATTATTGTTTTCGTCTGGTCAGTGGGGGTACATGCTCTTTTAGCTGCAACGTTGGCTGGTATCGGTGTGGTGCTTGGATTCGGATTAGATCCACTGCTTATAAAGATAATGGGCTTTGGGGTTTTGGCAATGTGGTTAACTGCACCAGTTGCATGGGTGGCCACGAAAACACGCTCGTACTTTGCGGGTATTGCTGCGACGATATTTATCGTAGTAGTGGTACAGATGCTTGGGATGTTGCAAATACACTCATTGTTTTTTGCAGGGGCACCATTCGCTATTGCACTTGGCATATTTCTCACATGGCGCGGTTGGGTACGGCTGCGGTTATAGAATCACGTTTGCAGTAGCGACCAAGCGCGGGTTTTCCTTGTAGGTTGGAGAATATGGCGATACGAAAAATCGGACTCACAGGCGGAATAGGTAGTGGAAAATCAACGGTAGCTAAACTTTTGGAAAAGCAAGGATTCTGCATTATTGATGCGGATCAAATTGCCCGCGATATTGTCGAACCGGGCCAACCTGCACTTGCGGAGCTCGTCAAAGCTTTTGGTAGCGGAATCCTTTTGGAAGACGGTTCGTTACACCGTGGTGAGCTGGCTCGATTGGCTTTTAGTTCAGAAGAATCGACTGCTCTGCTAAATGCTATTACGCACCCGAAAATCACAGCTGAAACACAACGCCGTTTTGCCGATGCAGAGGCGCAAGGTTTTGCCGAAATAGTATATGACATGCCCTTATTGGTAGACAACGGGTTACATAAGGATATGGATTTTGTGGTGGTAGTGGATGCTGAACCTGAAGTGCGTATTGATCGTTTAGTGAGGTATCGTGGCCTGGATGAGGATGACGCACGGCGTCGATTAGGTGCTCAACTTACTGATGCTGAACGCAATGCTGTGGCCGATATGGTGATCGATAATAATGGCGAAATTGAGGCTTTAGTGCCGCAAGTCGATGAGCTTGTGCGGCGGATTCGCCTACCATAGGGGTCATGGCTTTCGCTGCTGAACAACCTGTAGTTTCTGTTTCTGAGTTTCGTCCCGTCGGAGATATTGAAAGGACCGACGGAAAATTCGAAGTTGTGTCTGATTACCAGCCCGCGGGCGATCAACCAACAGCAATTAAAGAATTAGCGGAACGAATCAATCGGGGGGAGCGGGACATCGTACTCCTCGGCGCTACGGGTACCGGTAAATCCGCTACGGCTGCCTGGCTTATTGAGCAGGTACAGCGCCCAACATTGGTAATGGCGCCCAATAAAACCCTGGCAGCACAGCTTGCCAATGAGCTAAAGCAACTCCTACCCAATAATGCGGTTGAGTATTTTGTTAGCTACTACGACTACTACCAACCCGAGGCTTATATTGCGCAAACGGATACCTATATTGAAAAAGATTCCTCTATAAATGAGGATGTTGAGCGCCTTCGTCACTCCGCTACTTCAAATTTGCTTTCGCGTCGAGATGTGGTTGTGGTGAGTTCTGTTTCCTGTATTTACGGTCTGGGCACCCCGCAATCCTATTTAGACCGTTCGGTAGTGCTCCATACCGGGCAAGAGGTGGAACGCGATCGGTTTTTACGATTACTTGTGGATATCCAATATGGGCGTAACGACGTCGCGTTCACTCGCGGTACCTTCCGGGTAAAGGGTGACACTGTGGATATTATCCCCGCCTACGAAGAACTTGCTGTGCGAGTTGAATTTTTCGGTGATGAGATCGACGCTTTGTACTACATTCATCCACTTACAGGTGAAGTGATCCGCCAAAGTGAAGAGGTTCGAATCTTTCCCGCCACACATTATGTTGCGGGGCCAGAGCGCATGGAAAAAGCCGTCGCGGCCATAAAAGACGAACTCGCAGAACGCCTTGAAGATTTAGAAAATCGGGGCAAACTCCTTGAAGCCCAGCGGTTGAGAATGCGCACAGAATACGATCTTGAAATGATCGAACAAGTAGGATTCTGCTCTGGCATTGAAAACTACTCAAGGCATATCGACGGCCGCGCTGCAGGCTCGGCGCCAGCTACGCTTATTGATTATTTTCCGGAAGATTTTCTAACGATTATTGATGAGTCGCATGTAACCGTCCCGCAAATTGGCGGTATGTATGAAGGCGATGCTTCCAGAAAGCGAAACCTTGTAGATTTTGGATTCCGACTACCCTCAGCGCTGGATAACCGACCATTGACGTGGCAAGAGTTTGATGACCGAAAAGGCCAGTGCGTGTATATGTCTGCGACTCCCGGTGACTATGAAATTGCAGCATCGGGTGGAGAATTTGTAGAGCAGGTAATTCGTCCAACAGGGCTTGTAGACCCGAAAGTGGTGGTAAAGCCCACTAAAGGGCAAATTGATGATCTTATTTCGGAGATTCGAATTCGAACTGACAAAAACGAGCGCATTTTGGTTACCACATTGACCAAAAAGATGGCGGAAGATCTTACGGACTATTTACTTGAACATGGTGTAAAAGTTCGTTACCTTCACTCTGATATTGATACCTTGCAACGTGTAGAGTTACTTCGCCAACTGCGTCTTGGGGAATACGACGTATTAGTGGGTATTAATCTCCTACGCGAAGGCCTGGACTTACCCGAAGTATCACTTGTAGCAATTTTGGACGCCGATAAAGAAGGATTCCTTCGCTCGACCCGGTCACTTATTCAGACTATTGGTCGCGCTGCCCGGAATGTTGCTGGCGAAGTTCATATGTATGCGGATAAAATCACCGATTCCATGCAACAAGCAATCGATGAAACAGAACGCCGCAGGGCACGGCAGATTGCATATAACGAAGAACACGGCATCGATCCACAGCCGCTCCGCAAGAAAATCGCAGATATTCTCGATCAAGTGTATGAAGATGCGCCAACTGCAGCAAATGGTGATATTGCTGTGGTTGAACGTCCGGATGTTAGCGATATGCCACAGGATCAAGTACAAAAACTCATTGACGAACTCACCGCTCAAATGGGTGCTGCAGCACGCGAATTAAAGTTTGAACTCGCGGGACGCCTTCGAGATGAAATAGCAGATCTGAAAAAAGAACTGCGGGGTATGAAGGAAGCCGGTATTTAACCCTCAATACAGATTGAAAATCCATATCGGGTGCTAGGATGTTAACGGCTTACAAGACCCATTGGGAAGGTTCATAATGAGCGAATATAACAAAATTGTTGTCGGTACCGACGGCTCCAAGTCTTCGATGCTTGCTGTAAAGCGCGCTGCTGCAATCGCAGCTGCGTTCGACGCAACACTGATTATCGGTTGTGCGTACTACGAAAATAAAGAGGCTGCTTCCAAGACACTGCGTCAAGATTCCGTAACAGTGCTCGGCGATGACCCCGCTCTGAAAAACCTTGAATCCGCTAAAGAAGCGGCACAAGCGGTTGGGGCAACCAATATCGAAACCTATATCAAGTCAGGAACCCCGGTTGAAGCTCTTATGAGCATTGTTAATGAGCACCAAGCTGATCTGCTCGTAGTTGGTAACCGTGGCATTAACTCGTTGACTGGTCGTCTGCTTGGTTCAGTTCCAGCTGATGTTGCGCGTCAATCACAGTGCGACGTAATGATTGTGCATACTGTGAACTAAATATCTGGAGAATTACTCATTATGCCGCTGGGTAGCATTTTGCTATTCAGCGGCATTGAAGTAATTATTGGAACTCAACTATTTCGGGGTTGGGCATAGCTCCAATAATGGTGAGACTTTGCGTTGCGCGTGTCAGGGCAACATAGAGGTCTTGCCATCCTTGTGTCGATGATTCGATGATGGTTGCAGGTTCCACAAGGATTACATGGTCAAATTCCAGACCTTTAATGTTATGTATATTTTCAGCTGAGATGATCTGGATCAGCCTGTCGGGGTTTTGTTGTTGCAAAGTGTTGGCAATTGCATTGGCATCGGTTCCGGAAGGATAAAAGTTTATGGTGCCATCGGTTGTGCGTATTGATGTACTAGGGGTTTGTTCGGGTGCGATAATTGGAAGTAGTTTGGAGGCCTCATCCATTATGGTTTGCGGTGTCCGGTAATTAATGGTGAGTTGGTGGCGGCGAAAACGCTGCTTAACAAACGGCTCGAGTGTTTCTGTCCAGGTGTCTACACCAGCTGGTGAACCGGTTTGTGCAGTGTCTCCTACGATTGTTATCCATCGTGAGGGGCAACGGCGCATAACCATACGCCATTCCATGGGGGAGAGTTCCTGCGCTTCGTCTACTACAACATGGCCATATGCCCATGTGTAATCAGCCTGGGCGCGTTCCGCAGTCGATCGAATATCACGTACTTTTTGGCGGGCTGCCAGCGTTTCTGCATCGATTACGTCGTGGGCCATAAGGATTTCGGCATCGAATCCATCATCAAGGTCTTGGGAGGCGGAGCCAGTTAGAATATCTAAGGCATCTTGTGCTTCAGCGATTTGCTCTTGCCACTTCCGGTCTTCTTCAGCTTGGGCTTCCTCGGGATCCGCAATGCCAATAAAAACGGCTAGTTCATCAAGAAGGGCTGCATCACTTGAGGCCCAGGCGGAGTTTTTCTCCCGCAATAATGCCTGTTGTGTTTCATCATCGTATTCGGAAGCTGCAACTTGTATTCGATCTTCGGATTCAAGGAGTTCCCGCAAAACTTGTCGGGGTTCAAGCGTCGGCCAGAAGGCATCAATTAATTCTTGAACGTGTGTTTCATCTGCAAGGTCTTCATAGAGTTGGGCTATATCGCCGCCAGAAAGTAGGTTTTTGCCTCCAAGAGGGTCGGCTCCAATCGTTTCAGCAAGTGCCTGTGCCATTTGTTCAAGCATGTGATCGCGGAATATGGCACGCGCACGATTGTGCGGTTGGCGGGAGCGGCGCGCACGCGTGCGTGATTTCTTCACTAGCGCGGCGTCGATACGCACATGAATGCCATCTACGGTAATCGTCAGGGGTGCTTCAGGCAGTGTTTGATAGGCTTTGACGGCATTACCAAGAATATGCACCATTTCTTCACTGCCTTTGATTTCCCTGGTGAGCAGTGATTCTTCTGCGGTTGCTTGGACGCCTGGATAAAGGTCACCAATGGTGCTGAGTACTACGCCGGTTTCCCCGAGTTCTGGAAGTACGCGGGAAATATAGTCAAGGAATGTGCGATTTGGGCCGATAATAAGAACACCAGTTTTAGCAAGTAGATCTCGCCAAGTGTAGAGCAAATATGCGACTCGATGAAGAGCTACCGCAGTTTTGCCGGTGCCGGGGCCACCTTCCACCACCATAACGCCGCGGGTGGTGTCACGAATAATTTCGTCTTGTTCGCGTTGGATTGTTTCAACGATATCGGTCATATAACCGGTGCGAGCAGCTTCCAATGCGCGGAAAAGTGCTGCTTCACTGCTTACATCGGCATGGTCTTCGGTGGTAGGGGCACCATTTAGAAATTCGTCGTCAATACCAACGACTTTCCGTCCTTTTGTTCGGATGTGGCGGCGAGTTTCCACGCCTTCAGGGTTGGCGGTTGTTGCCAAATAAAAGGGGCGTGCCATTGGCGCCCGCCAATCAAGTAAAAGTGTGCGGTAATTTTCTTCACGGGCGTCTAGCCCCATTCGGCCAATATATCGGCGATCTAAGTCTGGTCGATTCGGAGCTGGGTTTTCGGGAGTTTGGGCGGCAATATCAATTCGCCCAAATACCAATCCAAGTTGTGCAAGGTTGAGGCGATCGAGTTTTGCATTAAGTGCATGGTATTCGATTTCGCGTTCTACAAGCGCTTCAGCATCGGGGTTGGCCCGGTCCACCCGTAACATTACCTCGGCGAGCCGCTCGTTGGAGCGTTGCACTTCAGCATCGAGTCGAGCAAATAAGGCATCTACATAGGTTTGTTCGGCTGCTATGTGCGCTGCGGCAGAATCCTCCATGTGAGTGGCACTTTCTGTTGTTGATACTGGGGGACCAATGAAAGGGTCGGCCCATTAGTGTGCCTTATTGAGGGTACTTTGTGCCACTAACACGGCGGAAACGATTGCCAAAACTTCGCACAACTTTTAAATGTCGAACTTTTTATTGAGCTTTTTCTGGGCTCGTGCTACCGCTTTATCTGCGCGCTTTTGATATGCAAGCGCTGATTTCTGCAGTTTCTTTGACTTCCGGCCAGCATACGCTTCGGCTTGGTGGGAAAGCTCATCGGCACGTGCTTGCGCTGTAGCTGCTGCTTTGACCAAGCGGCTACGAGCAGCCTTTGCGTTATCTTGGGCGCGGGCAAGCCAATCGTCTTTATTATCATCTACATATTCACGGGCTTGGCCAGCGTAATCGCTTACCGTTTCTGCGGCATCCTCAAGAAAAGAACGCGCATTGGAAGCAAATGCAGATGCAGTCTCTTGAGCGGAGTCCGCTAATTTTTCGGTTTCGCTACGAGTAGGCAAGGCTTGTTGAATCGCTTTATTTGCATCTTTTGCGGCGCGGGAGGCGCGCCACTTTAAACCAGGTTTACCGGCAGTATCTGCGGAGGCAATAAACAATCCGCCTAATAGTGCAACGCTTGTGGTAAAACCACTGCGGCGTGCTTTTTTCTCGTCGGGGTCTTGTGTTTCCCAGAATGCGTGGCGCGCCAGAATAGTTGGCACGGATACCAATGCGAGAACCCCTGCCGAGACCCGCGGGAATTTTCCTAGAGCCAATAACGTTCCTGCGGCTACTTTTGTAGCGCCAACTGAACGGGCAACAAGCTCAGGGTCGCGAGGAATCTGACGTGCATATTGATAAGGCAGAACAGTACGTGCGTGATTGATAACAGCCTGTGTGCCCTCGACATGTTCATCAGTATTGAGAAGTGTATCCACGCCGTCTGCGACATACACTGATGCCAACATAGGGCGGGCAAGCTTACGGATCATTACTGTAGAGCTCCTTAAAACATCATGGATAAGGTGTTTCCGAGTGTACGGAAAGTTCAGTGTTTCCGCTGTACGCCTTTTGCATTCAAACTCGTGTTTACCAACCTCGTTGGCGCCATTCTTTAAGATGAGGGCGCTCAGCTCCCAATGTAGTAGCGTTTCCATGGCCGGGGTGCACAATTGCATCGTCAGGATAGTCGGCGAAAATTCGCTCGATTACATCATCGAGTAATTGGTTGAAATCTTCCTTGTTCGTGGTTTTCCCAACACCACCAGGAAATAGCGAATCACCTACAAAAAGATGTGTTTGCCCATCAATATTCGTTATTATTGCTAACCCTCCCTCAGTATGTCCACGTAGAATTCGCACCGGGAACTTATGTCCCGCAAAGTCTATGGTTTCACCATCATGCATTTCGACGTCCACAGGGCACGGCAATGCTGGTGCGTCCAGGGCCGAAGCAATATGAGTAGCGCCGGTAGCTTGCAATACTTCTGCTAATGCTCGGACATGATCAGCATGCCGGTGTGTGGTCACTACATGAGTGATTTCCACCCCACGTGCTTCGGCCAGTGCAAGCAGCTGCGCAGCATCGTCCGCGGCGTCGATAAGTAACGCTTGTTTGCCGCACGTGAGAAGATAGCAATTATTGTCCATCTCAGACACTGAAACTTGATGAAGTGCTAGCGTATCCATGTTTCCCAGAGTAGCTAAACTCGCACCTCATTGATATGTTCAATGTGTTTTGGCCTAACGAGTGAAAGGGTGCCGCATCAATGGCAGATCGCCTTATCGTGCGAGGAGCACGGGAACATAATTTAAAAGGTGTGGACATTGATATTCCGCGCGACACTATGGTGGTGTTCACCGGACTATCCGGCTCCGGAAAATCATCGTTAGCATTCGATACGATTTTTGCCGAAGGTCAGCGCCGGTATGTCGAGTCCCTATCGTCCTATGCGCGACAATTTCTTGGCCAAATGGATAAACCTGATGTGGACTTTATTGAAGGTCTTTCACCAGCGGTATCCATCGACCAAAAATCCACCAACCGAAATCCGCGATCGACCGTAGGCACTATTACTGAAGTATATGATTACCTGCGTCTGCTCTATGCTCGTGCTGGCACAGCGCACTGCCCAGAATGCGATGCTGTAATTGAACGGCAAACCCCACAGCAAATCGTGGACCGCATTTTGGAAATGGAAGAAGGCTTAAAATTCCAAGTTCTGGCGCCAGTAGTGCGAACCCGAAAAGGTGAGTTTGTTGATCTATTTGCTAACCTTGCGGCCCAAGGTTATTCAAGGGTGCGTGTTGATGGGGAAGTGCACCAATTAACAAACCCACCGACGCTGGAAAAACAAATTAAACACGATATTGAAGTCGTGGTTGACCGTCTTCAAGTAAAACAATCACAACGCCAACGTCTGACCGATTCCATTGAAACAGCATTGCAACTAGCCGATGGTGTTGTGGAGTTAGATTTCGTTTCCCTTGAAGACGATCACCCAATGAAAACCCGGCGTTTTTCCGAAAAACTGGCTTGCCCAAATGGGCATGCATTAGGTGTTGATGAACTTGAGCCACGCTCGTTTTCTTTTAACTCACCCTACGGTGCTTGCCCATCCTGTGACGGGCTGGGAACCAAACTGGAAGTAGACCTTGATTTAGTAATTCCAGATCCCGATGTTCCTCTTATTGACGCAATTCAACCCTGGATGTCTGGAGCGGGGGAAGGTTACTATCAAAAACTCCTTGTTGGTTTCGCTGCCGTAATGGGCTTTGATGTAAATACTCCGTTTTCCGAACTCACCGCAGCGCAGCGGAAAGCAGTACTGCACGGGTCTCGCCACAAAGTAAATGTAAAGTACACGAACCGTTATGGCCGGACCCGCACCTGGAACTCTGCATTCGAGGGTGTGCTACCAAGCCTGACTCGAAGGCTAGAAAACACCGATTCCGATGCGCAAAAAGAACGTCTTTTAGGGTATATGCGTGAAGTCGCTTGCCCTACTTGCCAAGGTTCCCGACTCAAACCAGAAATCCTTGCAGTACGGTTGGCCTCCGAAACCCATGGTGAACAATCCATCGCTGGTTTGACTCGAATGTCAGTTGAAGATGCTTCAGCCTTTCTGGATTCCCTGAAACTCGGGCACCGGGAGGCAATGATTGCAGGTGCCGTTTTAAAGGAAGTACAAGCCCGTCTGAAATTCCTCCTTGATGTAGGTTTGAACTATCTTTCGCTTGACCGTGCAGCGGGCACCCTATCCGGTGGTGAAGCCCAACGAATCCGATTAGCCACCCAAATTGGTTCCGGCCTTGCGGGCGTGCTGTATGTATTAGATGAACCCTCGATTGGCCTCCATCAACGCGATAACCAACGCTTGATTGCAACACTGGAACATCTACGGGATATTGGTAATACCCTTATTGTGGTAGAACACGATGAAGACACTATTAAAGCCGCAGACTGGCTAGTGGATATCGGTCCTCGTGCTGGGGAATTTGGTGGGGAAGTGGTTTACCAAGGTAAGCCATCAGGCATTGCAAAATGCAAAAATTCCATTACGGGAGATTACCTCAGTGGCCGTAAAGTGCTCGGCGTTCCTGATTCTCGACGCCCCGCCAACCCCGAGCGGGAACTACGAGTCTTAGGCGCCCGCGAAAACAACCTCCGTGACATCGATGTAACAATTCCCCTCGGCGTATTGTGTTGCGTCACCGGAGTATCAGGATCAGGAAAATCCACCCTTATTAACCAAATTCTGGCAAAAATCCTGGCAAATAAACTCAATAAGGCACGGCAAGTTCCAGGTAAAGCAACCCGTGTAGAAGGCATTGAGCATCTAGATAAACTGGTGCAAGTAGACCAATCACCAATTGGCCGAACACCACGCTCGAATCCAGCGACATACACTGGCGTGTTCGATAAAATCCGAACTTTGTTTGCAGAGACAACTGAAGCAAAGGTACGTGGATATAAGCCAGGACGTTTTTCTTTTAATGTAAAAGGCGGGCGCTGTGAAGCATGCCACGGTGATGGCACTCTAAAGATCGAAATGAACTTTCTACCAGATGTGTATGTGCCATGTGAAGTATGCGGCGGAGCACGCTATAACCGAGAAACTTTGGAAGTGTTCTATAAAGGGAAAAATATTGCCCAAGTATTGGAGATGTCCATTAGCGAGGCGGCGGAATTTTTCGCTCCGATCAGTTCGATTCACCGATACTTAAATACCCTGGTCGAAGTAGGTTTAGGATATGTGCGGTTAGGACAATCAGCAACAACACTTTCTGGTGGAGAAGCTCAACGCGTCAAACTTGCATCCGAACTGCATAAACGATCCAATGGGCGCACCGTATATATCCTCGACGAACCTACAACCGGCTTGCATTTTGAGGACATCCGGAAACTTATGCTGGTAATCCAAGGCCTGGTAGATAAAGGAAATAGCGTCATTATTATCGAACATAACCTCGACGTTATTAAGGCCGCTGATTGGATTGTGGATATGGGGCCGGAAGGCGGTGCGGGTGGAGGCCTTGTAGTTGCCTCTGGAACCCCGGAAACCGTTGCCAACGTGAAGGAATCTTACACTGGGCAGTTCCTTAAAGAGTTGTTGTAAGGGTAGATTCCTTACTTTCATCAACTGCGGGTGGAACTGTTTCGGATTGCGTTGTTTTTTGCGAAGTTTGGCTATTGCGAATAAACGCAGTGGCCAAAAATGCGGCACCGAAAAATGCGAGTTCGATGATATATAGAATAATTGGCATTATCTCTACATCTAATATTATTAATTTTGAAAGTGCTGCGCCAAGATATAGTATTGCGAACTCTACTTGGGTTTTCCGCTGCAACTTTGGCCATGCCAAAAAGAAAGCAATTCCAATAACAAGCCAAATTGATGACGCAAGGATATGACTTACATACCAGCCTGCGTTCCCACCGGCATATTTCCCGATCATTGCAACACTAAGTGTGCAGTAATACATGAAAAACGCCAAAAGAACTTTAGTATGGTCGGACGAAATTATTGTTGACTTTAACCACAGGAAATACAGTATTAAAAGTGAAGCAAAGAAAAACCATGCAAAAATAAAATTATCAAAGGGTTGTAAAATTGTAGCTTGCTGAGTTAATGCATATGGAACGAAGGTAAATGATGCCAATGTGCTAGTAAACAACCAACAACCCCAAGGCGCGAGGTTGCGAGAGTTGCGCATTAACCAGGTGAGTACGAGTAAAAATGCGATATAGAATATCCAGAGATTTCTAGCGTTTGCCTCTGTCACATACAACACGAGCAGTGGGAAAGCAGCAAATGAAAGTGAAATAATTTTCGTTTCACTTCTCAATGGTGAAGGCGCAAAATAAGACAGTGCCAGCCAAAAAATGGAGAATACGAATGAAGAAATATATACCCAGTTTTGCTGAAATGGAAGCCATAGTATTACTTGGATGGCAATAACTAAAGTGGTCGAATAGCCGTGAAAAAGAGACCTTTTTGTAGTGGTGTCCCAAAGGCTAAAGATTGCAATGAAAATTGATGTGATAAAACCACATAATTCATAGAAGTACTCAAACGGCAAGTTGGTATCCAGATGCAGCAGAATCAACACGCCCGCAGCCCCAAAAACCTTTGCGTTATCAAAGTCAGGTTTCCTAAATGAACTCGCAAGCAATAATATTCCTACACACACTGGTGGGAAAGGAAAGTAGAGTTCGTGTGCTGCATAGTTCGAAAATGTAATACTAAATCCGCCGAATACAGCGGCGAGCATTAACAACGTTATGATTTGGTGCCAAAATCGCGCTAGTGCGAAGTGACTTGTAACTAATACGGCAAAGCAAATAGCACCCAGCCATAAGGGCCACCAAGAATAGATATACAGCAAGGAATACAGCACTAAGCTATAGATAGAGCCGGAAGTAGCCAGCAACCCACCGCTAATGATAATAGGAACTTGCCGCTTAGCCAATAGAACTGCGGAACTAAGAAATAGTGAGCCAAGAATCGTGGCGCCAATAATCCGAAGAAGTGGTGTAAAAACAATAAACTTGGATACCAAAGATACAAGGTATCCAACGCCAGCTATGGTAATTAAAATGCCGAAGATCGCGAGGATTCGGATAATAGTTTTTTCATTTGCCCACCATGGTGATTGTTGTTGTGATTCCGACGTTGTAGCAGGCATATGCGAATTAAAATTATTTTGATGTTGAGGGGACTGATTTTGCATTATCTAGCCTCTGTATCATTGTGATCGAACTGGGGCGATACTTGGACTTGGGGCGGGGTTGAAGGAACGAGCGGTAGACGAGAGTTGGTCATCTGTGAACGCTTGGTGGCAATAAACAAAAGGAAAACGCCAGAGATAATGCACGCTAAGATTCGAGGTAGCCCAGGAAGCGTGCCCATATCAAAGAGAACTAGCTTGGCAATCGCTGTAATGGCAAATGTGAGACCGATTGCCAAAGATGCGCGTGCCGGAATTCTAGTTTTCCCAAGCAGCAGCCATCCTGAGACCGTGATAAATGAGATTGAGATTAATGCGTGGCCGAGGTAATAGCCTAACCACATACCGGCCTCTACCTGGATTTTTGCGCCAATATATGTAGTGGTTGCTACAAATGCGAGAATTGAATAGTGGAGCCCCAAGATGCAAAGCAGAAATACGGCGATTGGTGGAAGTTTCACAATGCTACGCCATCTCCAAAGGCACACTGCAAGTAACACTGCAAGTAGGATTGCTGTGGTTTCTGAGTGGTGAGATGTAAGCCAAATCGGGCGCTTCAGAAATACGGAACTGTGCATTGGAGAAACCATATACAGTGACACCAATGACCACACTGCCCAGACTGACCAGTGCTGATATTGCTCCGTAATCCACAAAACTACGGCGGCGAAGACGATAAGAAAAATCCACGGAATCATAGCGCGTGGCGGGAGTGTATTTTCATTTGAATTAATGGAAATAACTACTACTGAGATAGGTAGTACAAGCAGCGCTATGAGTTGGGAAATACGCGTGTTTTGAGATTGGAAGATATATGAGCATGCAAGCCAAATTATTATGCATCCAAATACCATCCACAGTTCAAACGTGAAAGTATATTGAGTCCACCAATTCAGGATAAGAACGCCGATTGCTAGAAAACCAGAGTGTAGTAATAATTCGCCACGTAGATTCTTATTCACATGTACGCAAACAAGAAGCGCAACAAGAGTGGCCGCCCAAATACACGCCTGCAGAGTGGGGCTTACAGAATGTGAATCATATTGGGCATCGCCGACAACTGCGCCGAGCGATAAAGCCGTGTAGGCAATAAAGCCGAAGAATTGTCGCACCGTTTCACTCGGTATTTCTTTTGTCAATGTGAAAGCTAATGCGAGTAATCCGACAAGCGCGCCTGGGAAGAATTCAAAGCTCGTTGAATTGTATTGAAAACTAAGTGTCGCTGTAAAAAATACAAGAATGAGGATCGCAAAAGTGATATATGTGTCCCATGCTCTGGCGAGCAAAAAGAATCCAATAATTAAAACAAGTAATAATATTGCGCCAAGCCATTCTGGTAACCAGGAATAATAATATGTGGAGACTAGACTCACTATGGCGAAGATCGAAGCGGACACGACTAAACAACTGCTATATGCCGCTGGGTGAAGATTTCGCGTACGGAGCAACAGTGATGCTGAAAGAAAAATACAAGCAATTAACGTTGCCAATAAGACTCGAACTAATGGTGGAATATCTCTGAGGTCAATAACATTATCTAAGAGCAATGCGATGCTGTAGAAAACCAGTGATGCACCAATGGCGATACATGCTGCGATAAGCGGGCGCTCGTTTTCCCACCAGGGGATTCGAGGAATAGCTGGCCGTTGGGGTTGAGGAAGCGGATCATGTGTCGGCGTAGCAAGTTTACGGTGCTGAATCGTATCGTGCTGGCGAAAAGTAAGCGCAGGTATTGGGGTCGGCGGCGCGATGATCATTGGAATATAGGGCTCGCGGAGTGGTCGTGACACACCTGGAACGGCGGGGCCGATAACTGGTATCGGAATCACTGAGTTGCGTCCAGATAGGTTCTGAAAACTCGCCCAAGACTCAGGCTTCGGGATGTCCATGCTGCCCAAGTTTAAGGAAAAAGCTAAAAGAAAACATTGTGAAATGTTAAGTAGATCAATTTGATACCGATAAATGATGTGAGAGGTGCATTTGTGCAGTTCGGAGCCTAAAAAGATCTTCAAGATGCCCCTGAAATTTCTGTACTTGTTTTGGGGGCAGGGGGGTGGCCAACGGCGGCGGAATTGGAAACGGTTGTGTGATTGGGGTGTCGATAAGTGAAAGTGGTACGCCTTTAATAGGGATGTATAGGTCGGCAAAGAGAGCTTAATTTTGTTTTTATGTTCAGGGTGTGTTACTTTATCGGCACTACCGTCTTTACGTGCCTATAGGTTTTGTAAAGACCGCAAGTGGAGGTCCCTCCCACCAGAAGCCGCTGTAAGGCAGGATAATGGTACAAAAATATTGCCAAAATATTAATGGCAATACATGGAGATCTCCCGTTCGTCTTTGAGTATAAAGAGGACGGGTTTTTGCCGTGGAAGAACGGGATTGCCAGTTGCGGTGTGGTATTACACATTATCCATCCGCTGCGACTTAGGAGTACCCATCAGCGCTGAAGCTCGAATTAATGAGCGTATCCGTGTCCCCGAGGTTCGCCTCGTAGGACCGGGCGGTGAGCAAGTAGGTATCGTTCGAATTGAAGATGCCCGAAAGCTCGCGTATGACGCAGACCTCGACCTCGTAGAGGTCGCCCCAAATGCCAAGCCCCCGGTCTGCAAGATCATGGACTACGGAAAGTTCAAGTATGAGGCCGCGCAAAAAGCGCGTGAAGCTCGAAAGAACCAGCAACAGACTGTGGTCAAGGAGCAGAAACTTCGTCCAAAGATCGACGATCACGATTATGAGACGAAGAAGGGTAATGTGATCCGATTCTTGGAGAAAGGCTCCAAGGTCAAGGTCACGATTATGTTCCGTGGACGTGAGCAATCACGACCAGAACTCGGTTTCCGCCTTCTGGACCGACTCGCGCAAGACGTCGCTGAATACGGCGTTGTAGAGACGAAAGCCAAGCAAGACGGCCGCAATATGACTATGGTCATCGGCCCATTGCGTAAAGGCAAGAAGTAAATACCTGATAAGTTTCAAGTTTCAAGGACGTTCATCTCATGAAGCAGAAGACCCACAAGGGCACCGCAAAGCGCGTGAAGGTCACCGGCTCCGGCAAACTCCGTCGCGAGATGGCTAATCGCCGCCACCTCCTTGAGGGCAAGCCCTCGACCCGTACTCGTCGCCTTAAGGGCACCACTGACGTTGCAAAGTCCGACGTCAAGCGCGTCAAGCGTCTGCTTGGCAAAGCGTAAGATACGGCCCACGCCCGTAAATCCACCCAACCGTTAAAGATGTAATTAAGGAAGTACCACCGTGGCACGTGTCAAGCGGTCAGTCAACGCAAAGAAGAAGCGTCGCGTAATCCTCAAATCTGCCAAGGGTTACCGTGGTCAGCGTTCCCGCCTTTACCGCAAGGCAAAGGAACAATGGCTCCACTCCATGACATACTCTTACCGCGATCGTCGCGCCCGTAAGAGCGAATTCCGTAAACTGTGGATCCAACGTATCAATGCTGCAGCACGTATGAACGACATTACATACAACCGTCTTATCCAAGGCCTGCGCCTTGCTGGTATTGAAGTTGACCGTAAGATCCTCGCTGAGCTGGCAGTCAATGACTTCGCAGCATTCTCCGCTATTTGCGAGGCTGCCAAAGCAGCCCTCCCGGCCGATGTGAACGCACCAAAAGCTGCTTAATTCACTCTAGTTGCACGGCAATATTCAAAAGCTCCTGACACCAATCAAACATATTTCGAACCTGTTGAGAAATGTTTGTAGGTGCTAGGAGCTTTTGTGTATTCGCAGGCTGCGCAATCTCTTTCTATGGCGGGGTACAATGCTCAATGCATGGCATCCTGCAATGCAAGAATCGTAGGTACGATGGTAGGTGTCTTTGATTTCTAGGAGATGAGCCGCGAACTATGACAAATCCTTTTGAGCAAACTCGCTACGATAAGGACGGTTTGCCAATACCAAACCCATATCCGCAACCAGCAGCAAATCCTTTTACGCAGCCTGATACTGGATTCGCCGACCCAATGGCGGCAAATATGCCACAGACGCCTATGCCACAGTATGCGCCACAATTCGCCAATCTTCCTGCCTCGTACGGTTTTAATACGCCAATGGTGATGGCGGCTTCGCAAAAAAGCTGGATTGCGGCTGCATTGCTAGCGTTTTTGTTCGGCCCCTTTGGTATACATAATTTCTATTTGGGATACTCGCGTCGAGGCTTAGTCCAACTTGTAACATTTATAGCTGGGGTGTTTACGGCGCCATTTATTGTTGGCATTTTGCCAATGTTCGCGGTTGCACTTTGGACATTTATAGAGATGATCCTGATTATTGTGGGTGCCTCGCCATACGATAAGGATGGTTTTAATCGCCCGCTGCCGCGATAGTTGATGTAATTACAGCTGATGGGGTTATTGGCGGACTTAGCTGGTGTACGCATCAGAGCATTACAACAACATTAAGCGATGGTAAATTTTCTACTATTTGCTAGTGTCACTCAAGGCATGAAACTAACGTAAGCGTTAGCAGCACCTGAGCCATACATTGAAATGGAGAGGAAACATGCCAACGCTTCCGATTGCACAGTGCGTACCACTTGGTGAGCCTAACCCAGGAAATTCCTGGAGGAAGGCTGTTGCGCTATGCGTCTGCGCCGGGTACTTCGGGGCTCATAATTATTACCTGGGTTATCCTAGGCGGGCGTTGGTGCAGTTTATATTTTTTATCGTTGGACTTTTTACCCTGAGCTATGGGGTTGGTCTGATTTTTCTTACGGCATTAGCGTTGTGGCTCATCGCTGAATTTGTAATGATTTCTGCGAAAGTGACTCCGTATCAATACGATGCTCAGCCTGCGCCGCTAGCGTGTTCTTAATTAGTCTCCCTGCTAGCCTTAGCACTATGCACTTGGACTTTCAAAACCCTTATACGGAGCGCACACGGAGCGTAGTTAATGCGTCAAAGCTTCGTCGTGGTGCAGCACGGAAGAAAGCGCAACGTTTTCTTGCTGAAGGGGAAAATGCAGTAGATGCTGCAATTGCCACAGGTGCAGCCACTGATGTTTTTATTACAGAACAAGCGGCAGAGAAGTTTTATGACCTCGTGATTGCCGCTGGACATATGAACATTTACGTTCATCCAATTTCAGAATCAGCCGCGAATTCACTGGCGGATACTGTGACCTCACCAGGTATCTTTGCGGTATGCACACCGGTGCTATGGTCGCTTGACCAAGGGTTAGGCCGCAAGCCAAGGTTAGTGGGTGTACCAGTGGAAACAAGCGAACCGGGAAATGCGGGTACCCTGATTCGGGTAGCTGACGCTGTTGGTGCGGATGCGGTGGTGTTTGCTGGCCATACTGTGGATCCCCAAAGCCCAAAAGTTGTTCGAGCATCTGCGGGTTCGTTATTTCACGTCCCAGTAGTTCGAGAATCGAATATTGAAATGGTTCTTTCAAAACTCCGTACACGTGGATTAAATATTCTGGCTACCGCGGCTGATGGCGAAATCAACCTTGATCATGCCGATGAGTTGCTTACCCAACCAACCGCATGGTTGTTTGGTAATGAAGCTCATGGTTTGGGGGAGAGCCTACTTGCCAAAGCTGATTACCGTGTTCGAATTCCAATACGGGGAAGGGCGGAATCTTTAAATGTAGCCACTGCTGCATCGATATGTATGTATGAGTCAGCAAAGGCTCAGTACTCGCAAGAGGATGCGCGTCGGCTATGATAATGCGGTTAGAAAACTGTTCAAATAATGTGAAGGGTCGAAACATACGGTGTCGGAGATCCAATTAACCGAAGAGAGCCTTAATAGCGCGGCGGAAGCTGCGGAGCGAGCATTTGGTGCTGCAGAAAATTTAGAGGAATTGGCGGTAGCTCGCCGCGCCCACCTCGGTGATGATGCGCCGATTCCACAAGCGCGCCGTGCACTCGGGTCGCTGCCCAAAGACCAACGTAAAGATGCGGGACGCCTGGTAAATATGGCGCGCGGTCGAGTGGAGAAGCGTTTTGCTGAGGTAAAAGCATTTCTGGAAGAAAAGCGAAATGCTGAAGTTCTTGTTGCAGAACGTGTTGATGTTTCGCTGCCGACCACGAAAACTCAAGTTGGTGCTCTCCACCCGATTACCATTTTAAGCGAGCAAATCGCCGATATTTTTATCGGCATGGGCTGGGAAATTGCTGAGGGGCCAGAAGTTGAAGCAGAGTATTTTAACTTTGATTCCTTAAATTTCTTGCCAGATCATCCAGCTCGGACCCTTCAAGATACGTTCCATATTGCCCCATCTGGTTCTCGGCAGGTACTGCGCACCCATACATCACCGGTGCAGATGCGAACGATGCTTTCCCGCGATGTACCAATGTATATTGCTTGCCCGGGTCGCGTATTTAGAACTGATGAACTTGATGCGACACATACACCGGTATTCCACCAAATCGAAGGTTTGGCCGTGGATAAGGGCCTAACTATGGCGCATCTTCGCGGTACGCTTGACCATCTGGCAAAAACACTATTCGGCCCAGACACGCACACCAGAATGCGGGCGAATTATTTTCCTTTTACGGAGCCCTCGGCAGAAGTGGATGTTTGGTTCCCAAATAAAAAAGGTGGTGCAGGTTGGATTGAATGGGGTGGTTGCGGCATGGTGAATCCGAATGTTTTGCAAGCCGCAGGCATTGACCCGGAAGAATATACGGGCTTTGCTTTTGGCATGGGGCTAGAACGTACCTTGCAATTCCGTAATGGCCTATCCGATATGCGCGACATGGTCGAAGGCGACGTTCGTTTTACCTTGCCATTTGGTATTCATTCCTAGATCAACCCCGTTAACTAAGGAGAAATCCGCCAAAATGTTCATCTCTCAGAACTGGGTGACGGGGCTGCTTCGTCACACAAATCCTGGCTGGTCTGTAACCCCAGAAGAGCTCGACGCTGGCTTTATTCGTGTTGGTTTTGAAACTGAAGGATATGCGCCAATTCCGGAAACCACTGGCAAATTGGTCTTAGGCCGAGTGGAAAGTATTGAAGAACTCACCGAGTTTAAAAAACCTATTCGGCATTGCATGGTTAATGTCGGGCAGGCAAACGGTACGGGTGAACTTCAATCGATTATTTGTGGTGCGCGAAACTTTGTCGAGGGTTCCACTGTAGTAGTTTCGCTACCTGGTGCGGTATTGCCTGGGAATTTCGCGATTTCAGCACGGGAAACCTACGGCCGTATGTCTGCTGGCATGATTTGCTCAGCAGCGGAGCTAGGAATGACCGATAAACAAAATCCGGGGATTATTACTTTGGATTCTTCGGTTGGTGAGCCAGGCGATGATGCGCGTGAGATTCTTGGGTTATCCGACACTGTTTTTGAAGTAAATATTACGCCGGACCGCGGTTATGCGTTGTCTGCTCGTGGATTGACCAGAGAACTCGCGTCTGCGTTTAATCTACAATTTTCTGATCCTGCGCAATTGAGTGTTGCTGTACCTGCGGCTACCGGTGAGTTGCTCGGTGTTGAGCTCCGTGAAGAAACCAAGGCACGTCGGTTCGGGGTTCGAAAAGTTTCGGGGATTGACGCTTCAGCGGAAACTCCGTTTTGGATGCAGCGTGAACTAATGCTGTGTGGTCAGCGCCCAGTAAACCTGCCAACAGACATTACAAATTATGTAATGATGCTACTTGGGCAACCCATGCATGCATTCGATGCTGCAAAGATTCAGGGCAATCTTGTGGTGCGGAATGCTCGTGAAGGTGAAACATTAGTAACCCTCGACGATGTGAAACGCACATTGCATTCCGAAGATGTGGTGATCTGTGATGATACTGGCATCCAGTCTCTGGCTGGTGTAATGGGTGGCTCCACCTCGGAAATTTCTGAAACTACCACGGATGTATATTTCGAGGCAGCTAACTGGGATCCCATTACTGTTGCTCGAACGTCTCGTCGACATAAGCTTAGCTCTGAAGCATCTCGACGCTTTGAACGTGGTGTCGATCCTGCGATTGTGCAGATAGCACTGGATCTAGCGTGTAAGTACCTTGTGGAATATGCAGGGGGCACAATCTCGACCGAGCAAACCTTAATAGGCGACGTTCCAAAAATGCCAACAATTACTATGCCGGTATCCCGCCCAAGCGATATTGCAGGTGTGGAGTACTCTCGTGAGACAGTGGTTTCGCGTTTAGAAGAAGTTGGTTGCACGGTGGAAGTCTCAAGCTGTGGTGCAAAACTTGAGGTGACACCACCAACGTGGCGTAGCGACCTCACCATGTCCGCTGACCTTGTGGAAGAGGTTCTTCGATTGGAGGGCTTGGAAGACATCCCATCGATCGTCCCAATGGCTCCTGCGGGCCGAGGGCTTTCACAAAGTCAATTACGACGCCGCGCTATTGGGCATGCATTGGCCTATAGCGGGTATGCAGAAATCCTCCCTACACCGTTTATTGCCAATGATGTGTTCGATATCTGGGGCTTAGCAGACGATGATTATCGACGCCGCGTAGTCACTGTGCAAAATCCGCTTGAGGCAGACCATGCGATTTTGGGAACTACACTATTACCGAGCATGTTGGAGGCACTGAAACGTAATATTTCCCGCGGGCAAAAACATGTCCAACTTTTTGGTCTCCAGCAAGTGGCTATTGCACGGGGTGATGGGGTTTCCCCAATGCCATCTGTAGCTTCCCGACCAGACGCTGACACCATCGTTGAGCTGTTAGAATCTCTGCCTGAGCAGCCTTTGTACGTGGCTACAGTCGGCAGCGGGAACCTGCAACTTGAAGGACCATGGGGGCAGGGTAGTGCATATGATTTCGCTGAAGCCATCGAATCAGCCCGAATTGTAGCAAGGGCGGCAGATGTGGAGCTTGAAGTAGAAAATGCGGAATGCCTTCCTTGGCACCCAGGGCGATGCGCAGCACTTAAAGTAGGTGAAAAGATTGTCGGTTATGCCGGTGAATTGCACCCGCAAGTGCTTGAACGTATGGGATTGCCAGCACGCACGTGCGCTATGGAACTCAATATTTCCGCGCTCCCATTTGCTCCAAGCTTGCCAGCGCCGGTACTTTCGGCATTCCCGGCATTACTGCAAGATCTTGCTTTGGTCGTAGATGAAGCAATTCCGGCAGAATTTGTGCGTAAAGCCGTTGCAGCCTGGGCTGGCGAACTACTCGAGCATGTCGAGTTGTTTGATGTATATCGTTCTGATGCGCTCGGTGAAAATAAGAAATCGTTGGCATTTTCATTACGATTCCGCGCTCAAGACCGCACGCTTACAGACGAAGAATGCAATACTGCTCGTCTAGCTGCTGCCGATGCAGCTCATAAAGCATTTGGGGCAGAAATGCGCTAGCAAAACTACAATGGCCCGTACGCTGAAATTCTTCGAACGGGCCATTGTTTGCATTAGTGACCAGCTTTGTTTTTGCCTAGGCGTATTGCGCCAATCCGAGTTTGACAAAGTAATCAGAAGCAATGCGTTCATCAGCAAATACAATGTATAAGATTGCAATATCCTCGCCGTGATGATCATATGCGGAAGTAATATATGTGCCTTCTTCATAAGGATATTCCTGCATAAGATGGAAATCGTGATCGGGAGCTGACTTAATATATTTCCACTTGGGATATTCGAAGTCCTCGGTCAGAATTCGAATTGCTTCTGGATCAGTAATTACACCTACAATATCAATTGTATCGGACGTAATTCCAGAAGGAACCGCGCAATCAATTTCATAGAAGTTCTCGTCGAGTAAAAACGTATTCTGTTGGCACAATTCTAAAGTAATTTTTTGACCAATCTCCGGTGGAAAGAAATTCTGAACAGCGCGGCGGATTTCTTCTTCCTGGGCAATGGTCACTGGAGGTTCATTGGTAGTTGGATTTTGTGGTGGAATGGGTAAGGGATTTGGTTCTGGTGGTCTGCGTATTTCAGATTCGCCTATGGTGGTTGTTGTCTGGGAAGCCTCGGAATTTCTAGAACTGTGTTGGTAAAAAATAACCCAAAGTGCCAAAATAAACATTAAGCCAACAATGCCTAAGAATCCGATAATAGCCAATGCGTACTTAGTGCCATTATGTGAAGGAACCGGATTCACAGGAGACATTTGAGCGTGTATTGGTGAAATATTCGGATTTGCATAATTCTGATTCTGAATAAAAGATGGTTGGTGCTGGTAGTGGACTTGGGTATGCCCGGGGATATTTGATGGAGCTGCTGGTTGATGAAATGCCCCATAGGGGTGGGGGTTCAAATTTTGGCCAGTGTTCGACGGTGGAGCACCATATGGAATATTATTTCCAAAATACTGCGGAGTATACAAAGGTATTGCGCGAGTTTCATCTTGTGGTTGTGGAACGTAACCGTTCTGCGGATTCGCTGGTGGAAATACTGTGGTGGGTGGGGCAGTATTTTCAGATTCAGTATTTTCTTGCGGGGAGTTTTCATGTGAACGCCAAGAGTTCATACTATGTACGCTTTCCTTATTGTTGTATAGATAGCATCAGCGCATGTGGCTTTGGGTGATATCATTTGCCAATGCTTTGCCAGAGACTTATAAGCTTCTAGTTCCTGTTCAATTTTGAATAAAACCCTATTACCGACTTGTAATCACTGTGCGATCGTCCTGATTTTGGTTTAGAATTTACCACTAGAATGCTCGATTTGTCTATCAGATTTGCGACCGCATCAAGTAGCTGAAATTTCCAATTTTAGGCACTGAGAGTAGCGTTAAATAAGAAGATGCAGTGAATAGAATTTGCAAAAAATATTAGAAACCCAAAATTAATGTGCAATTTAGATAAGTTTGCTTGCGTTTAGGTCGAGCGGCGGCAGTGTCGTATTCGTGACTAAAACTCGTTAGTATGGGCTACATGATCGTTGCGAGACCCAGAATCCTTGCTATTGCTGGTACCGATCCGTCGGGAGGGGCCGGTATTCACGCTGATTTAAAATCGATCATGGCACTTGGAGGCTATGGAATGGGGGTGGTGACATCGATAGTTGCTCAAAACACTCATGGTGTCAGACATGTCCATCCGTTGCCTCCCGATTGGATTCGGGAACAACTCGAAGTAGTAAGCGACGATATTGAAATTGACGCCGTAAAGATCGGCATGTTGGGAAATCTAGAAACGATACGTGTGGTTCGAGAATGGTTAAGCGGTATTCAAGTACCGGTCGTACTGGATCCAGTGATGGTCGCAACCTCCGGGCATTCATTATTAAGGGAGGATGCAGAATCGCAGCTCATTGAGTTTATCCATGAACTTGGTTCTGGTCATCGAGAAGTATTAATAACGCCGAATATTCCTGAGCTTGCTCGCTTGATAGATGGGGAAGTCGCCCAGACATCAGATTTGGCGGTTTTACAGGCAAAGCGAATAATTGACGGATCTTCCCTCGCGGTTCTTGTAAAAGGTGGTCACCTCTACGGGGATACGGTACGGGATGTTGTAGTTAATAGGGATGGTGTATTTCCTTTTGAATCTCCACGAGTGAAAACCAGCTGTACTCATGGCACTGGTTGCTCTTTATCTTCGGCAATGGCAACCGCTTTTGTGAGAACAGGTCGTTGGGATGAAGCTTTGGCCTTAGTGAAACCATGGTTGCAGGCGGCGCTAGAAGGGGCCAGTGCACTCCATGTTGGCACCGGAAACGGCCCGATCGATCATGGTGCGGGTATTAGCTAGTAGCGTTTGCTTGGAGCACTTCGATATTGGTAGCTAATATGCTGAGGATAAAACGTTTTATCTGCTTATGATCCATCGCTTCGCCAAGTATCGCTGAGCGATACAGCAACCCGCCGATCAGGGCGTCGGTAAGGTCTTCGGCCTGTGCATCTGAAATACTGGCGCTTTGAATGGTGCTAATAATCTGGTTTCTGATCGGATTGACAATTGATTCACGGTAAATTCTTTTGAGTTGGGCGTCATTGTGACGGTGAATGTCTAACCCAATAGCAACCAAAGTTGCGTTATCGCCGCTAAATAAATCCGCAAATGTATTGATAACGTGATCGATATCTGTAACAAGATCACCTCGAATGCTAACCTCCCGGCTTCCTAAGGCTTCATCTAAAGCCGCAACGGCAAGGTGCGCCAACGTTGGCCAGCGTCGGTAAATTGTCGTCTTTGCTATGCCGCTTTGATGAGCTATTTCATCGATGCGGAGGCCGGAATATCCATGCTCTTGTAAGAGTTTTAAAGTTGTTTGTAGAATCCGCGTATTCATCGTTATGTCCCGCGGTCTGCCGAGATTCTGTGTCATAGGTTACATTCTAAGGATCCATTACGCTACTGTCCGTAACGCAAAATATTTGAGCTATGCTAGCTGGTCCCACTGGTAGTGGCCGCTAGTTGATGGTGGGAGCCTTATATGGTTGGCGGACGTACGGTGGGGTTGTGTTCTTCGACTAGATTTTAAAGAACCATTGTTGCTAGCGGGGGTGTTGGGTCTTGTGGGGTTGTGGTGTTCCAGATTTCGGTGGTCGGGGGTGGGTTTTGTACGTCTGGTGACCTGGGATTTGGTTAGGGTTGGGTGGGAGGAGCTTGGTCTGGTTGGGCGCTGGCCGAGAGGTGCTTGGTCTGGTTGGCTGCTTGCCGGTCTTTTTTGGGCGCTGGTTGGGCGTGTTGTCACAGATTCCATTTTTTCGGCTGTTTTTCAGGCGATTTTATGGAATCTGCGACAGTAGGGATGAAAACATCACTAGTTCAATAGGGTTAGCCTATCAAACACGCCAGAAACCAGCCAAACCACTGGAAAACCAGCCCACACCCCAGGAGAAACTAGCTTGAACACGCCGAAAAGTCGCCCATATTCTCCGGAAAAGCAACCCTGACGCCTGGAAACCAAGCCCAGACTCATTGCCGGAAACTTCCCGTCCATTCACTCCGGTATTGCGGCCAAAAGCATCGAGCCACAACGACTCTAATCTTTAAGCAAGTTTAGAGTTTGTAACCTCAATGAAAAAATGCATAACTTGCATGATTGTGCATAAATGTTATGCTTCTCGGCATGACTCTTAAAGTAGCTGTTGCCGGAGCCAGCGGATATGCCGGTGGTGAGATTTTGCGTTTATTACTCTCGCATCCTGCGTATATTTCGGGCGACCTTGAAATTGGTGCGCTTACGGGAGCATCGACAGCTGGGGTATCTGTTGCCGAACTTATGCCGCACTTGCCGGAGTTGGCCAACCGCATTATTGAACCCACCAATGCGGAAACATTGTCAGGGCATGATGTTGTGTTCCTTGGCTTGCCGCATGGGTATTCGGCAGAGATCTCGCAGCAATTGCATGATGATGTGCTCGTGATCGACTGCGCAGCAGACTTTAGGCTCCGCCAGGAAGAAGATTGGGAGAAATACTACGGTTCGCAATATGCAGGTTCATGGCCATACGGGATACCGGAAATGCCGGGGCATAGACAACAGATACAAAATGCGCGCCGAATTGCTGCACCTGGTTGTTTCCCCACCGGTGCAACATTGGCTTTATTACCTGCAATTTGCCACGAATTAATCATTCCTGATATCGCATTAGTTTCGATTACTGGCGTATCTGGAGCTGGTAAAAAAGCAAGCGTGGCAATGTTGGGCGCGGAAACTATTGGATCTGCGAAAGCATACAATACGGGTGGAAAACATCGTCATGTTCCGGAGATAATTCAAAACCTGTCTGAGTATACGACCGAAACTGTAAAGGTGAGTTTTACACCGGTACTGGCTCCCATGACGCGTGGAATTCTTACGACTGCTACTGCGCCGGTTCGTGTTGGAGTAACTGAACAACAAGTTCGCCAAGCGTATACAGAATTTTTTGCAAACGAACCATTTGTGCAGCTTCTTGCCACTGGACTGCAACCACAAACTCAACACATTATTGGGTCAAATATGTGCCAGATACAAGTAGAAATTGATGAGAACGCCGGAAAACTATTGATGACCAGCGTAATCGATAATCTCACTAAAGGCACTGCTGGTGGTGCAATTCAATGTATGAATATCGCTCTTGGGTATCCAGAGACTGCTGGATTGCCACAAACCGGTTTGGCACCCTAATTGATTGCTGTGAGTTCTTTTTCTTTTACCGCATTGAGGAGCTTTTATGAGTAGCGTCGGTATCACCGCCCCGGCTGGATTTACTGCAGCGGGATTGACTGCTGGAATTAAAGCATCTGGCCGTCCTGATATGGCTTTAGTAAAAAACAATGGCCCCTTGTACCACGCGGCTGGTGTGTTTACGCGCAACCGTGTCGTAGCATCGCCGGTAAAGATTACAAAAAATGCCGTAGCGAACGGGCAACTACAAGCCGTTGTTTTTAATTCTGGCAATGCGAATGCATGCAATGGATCGCAAGGGGATGCGGATGCACAACAGATGGTTGAGCAAACCGCGGCAGCTCTTAAGGTCCCAGCAGAAGACATTGCGGTGTGCTCTACCGGAATTATTGGGGAACGAATGCCAATGCCAACAATCCAAAATGGAATAGCAATGTTGGCTGAGCAGCTTGGAGATAACGGCAAAGCTGCAGCTACGGCGATTATGACCACCGATACTGTAAGCAAAGAAACACTAGTTCAGGGTGATGGTTGGGTTGTCGGTGGCATGGGTAAAGGTGCCGGAATGATGGCGCCTTCACTAGCAACAATGCTTGTCTGTCTTACGACGGATGCGGCAGTGACAGCTGAAATGGCAGATCAAGCGCTACGTGCTGCCACCGCCGAAACATTCGATCTTCTTGATATCGATGGATCAACTTCTACAAATGACACGGTCCTGTTGTTAGTATCGGGTGCTTCTGGAATTACTCCCACAGAAGAAGAGTTTAAAGAAGCAGTCCGAATTGCTTGCCATGATTTAGCGCAACAAATGCAGGCAGATGCTGAGGGCGTGACCAAACGCGTTGCAATTACTGTTCGTGGTACAACAAATAACGAAATGGCAATTGCTGCTGCTCGGACAATCGGTCGAGACAATCTATTTAAATGTGCGATGTTTGGTTCGGACCCAAACTGGGGCCGCGTACTTGCGGCGGTGGGAATGGCCGATGCTGATATGGATCCAGAAAATATTAGTGTGTTTTTTAATGGTGAGGCCGTATGTCTTCATTCGGCAGGTGCGCCAGGTGCAAGGGAAGTAGATCTTTCTGGGGAACATATCGAGGTGCTTGTCGATCTAGGGCTTAAAGGCCAAGGCATAGCAACTGTGCGAACCACTGATCTTTCTCACTCGTATGTTGAAATTAATTCGGCGTATACAACATAAAGGCGTGAATCTATGACTAATATTCTTCAAGGAATTAACCCTGAAATTCGGGCTCATGTGCTTGCAGAAGCACTGCCTTGGTTGCAATATTTTCGTAATAAAATAGTTGTAGTGAAATATGGTGGAAACGCCATGACCGATGAGCGCCTAAAAGCCGCATTTGCTGCGGATATGGTATTTCTTCGGACTGTTGGAGCAAAACCGGTTGTAGTTCATGGTGGTGGACCGCAAATTTCAGCGATGCTGAATCGCCTGGGATTAGAGGGAGAATTTCGCGGTGGTTTCCGGGTTACAACCCCCGAAGTTATGGATATTGTCCGTATGGTCCTTTTCGGTCAAGTTGGGCGCGATCTGGTTGGACTAATTAACTCACATGGTCCCTATGCGGTAGGGACCTCAGGGGAAGACGCCGGGCTTTTTACTGCCACAAAACGATTTGTCACCATTAATGGTGAGCCAACGGATATTGGGTTGGTTGGTGATATTACTGAAGTCAATCCATCTGCGCTTATGGATATTATTGATGCTGGCCGAATTCCGGTGGTATCGACGATTGCCCCAGGTATTGACGGCCAGGTGTATAACGTCAACGCTGATACTGCGGCCGGAGCGTTGGCGGAAGCATTGGGGGCAGAGCGCCTTGTTATGTTGACCAATGTGGAAGGTTTATATACGGATTGGCCGGATAGATCGTCTTTGGTTTCGCTCATTAAAGTTGGCGAATTGGAATCTATGCTTTCCACACTTGATACTGGAATGATCCCGAAAATGGAAGCATGTGTACACGCTGTGCGTGGTGGTTTATCTGCCGCACATGTTATTGATGGGCGGGTAGCGCATTCTGTGTTACTGGAGCTTTTGACCGAAGGTGGCATTGGCACAATGGTATTGCCAGATAATTTTCACCGCTCGAATTATCCAGATGAGACCGTATTTCGGAAGGATGTGTCTGGATAATGAATTCCATGCTTTCGCAATGGTCAACTAAGTTAATGAATAATTATGGCGTACCAGCAATTTCCCTTGTTCAAGGTTCTGGCGCAATCGTGCATGATGATCAAGGCCGTGAGTATATAGATATGCTTGCGGGCATTGCAGTTAATACACTGGGGCACGCCCATCCAGCAATTGTCGATGCCGTGAGCACCCAGCTCTCGCAATTAGGCCATGTGTCCAATCTTTTTGCATCCCAACCTGTTCTCGATGTTGCAAATGAACTGATTATGCGTTTTGCGCGAGGAAAAGAGGAACTAGCGCAAAACACCCGAGTATATTTCTGCAATTCAGGTGCGGAAGCAAATGAAGCGGCATTTAAAATTGCGCGTTTAACAGGGCGCAAGCGGATACTTGCGGCAGTAGATGGATTCCATGGGCGAACAATGGGGGCGCTGGCATTGACAGGGCAACCTGGAAAACGTGAACCTTTTGCTCCACTTCCGACAGGAGTGGAATACTATCCATTGAATGACCTGGAGTATTTGCAAAAACTCGTTGCAGTAAACCCACACAATACTGCTGCTATCATTTTCGAACCGATTCAAGGCGAGACCGGCGTAATCCCCGCAACTAACGAGTTTCTTCAAGGCGTGCGCGAGCTGTGCTCTGCACACGGAATCCTTATGATCTTGGATGAAGTTCAAACCGGGGTTGGTCGAACCGGTGAGTTTTTCGCACATTACCAGGCCGGTGTCATCCCAGATGTCGTCACAATGGCTAAAGGTTTGGCTGGTGGGTTACCGATTGGAGCATGTATTGCGCATGGACAAGCAGCAGAGCTTTTAACCCCAGGAACTCACGGCACCACATTTGGAGGAAATCCAGTAGTGTGCGCTGCGGCAAAAGCGGTGCTGAATATTCTCGATGATGAGTTTTATGCCGAAGTGCGAACAAAAGGTGAGTATCTCATCAGTTTGTTAGAAGAGTTGAGGGCAGTTCGTGAGGTGCGCGGTAGAGGACTCATGTTTGGTGTTGTTCTTCAACAGCCAATTGCCAAGCAAGTTGTTGCTTATGGCCTTGAACATGGGGTGATTTTAAATGCACCAAGCGAAAACGTGCTTCGGCTTACGCCACCATTAACTATTTCAAAAGAACAGTTGCGTGAAAGTGTGAGCCGAATAACATTAGCGATCAAGGAAAGCGAAGGATCCAATACATGAGCCAAACACCAAGGGTAAGGCATTTTCTAGCGGATGATGATCTGACTCCTTCGGAGCAAGCAGAGGTTTTACAATTAGCGCTAGAGCTTAAACAACAGCCGTTATCACGGCGTCCATTTGAAGGACCGCTTAGTGTCGCAGTGCTTTTTGATAAAACCTCCACGCGTACTCGGTTTTCCTTTGAAGCGGGCATCGCGCAACTTGGCGGACACGCGATCGTGGCCGACGCAGGTAAGACACAAACAGGCAAAGGCGAGACATACCAAGATACTGGCGCTGTTTTGAGCCGATATGTTGAGGCGATTGTTTGGCGCACATTTGCACATAGCAATTTGGAAGAAATGGCCGAAACCGCGACTGTGCCTATAATTAATGCACTTTCAGATGATTTGCATCCGTGTCAGTTGCTTGCTGACTTGCAAACATGCATCGAGCATTGTTGCCCAGAAAAGGGGCCTCAGGGTTTACGTGGGTTAAAAGCTGTATATCTAGGTGACGGCGACAATAATATGGCGAATTCATATTTGCTTGCATTTTCAACTGCTGGCATTGATATTTCAATTATCGCCCCAAATGGTTTCCAACCCAAGGAACAGTTTGTGCAACGTGCGCAGCGCCGTGCAGCCGAGACTGGCGCGCGGGTCGTCGTTACGGATGCAATAGAAGAAGTACGAGATGCCGATATCGTTATTACAGATACTTGGGTATCAATGGGAATGGAAGACGATGGTTTAGATCGAGAAACTCCATTTATCCCATATCAAGTAAATGATGAAATTATGGCAATGGCTAAACCAACAGCCATATTTTTACATTGCTTGCCGGCATACCGAGGAAAGGAAGTTTCTGCGAGCGTTATTGACGGTCCGCAATCAGTGGTATTTGATGAAGCTGAAAATAGATTGCATGCTCAAAAGGCATTGCTCGTTTGGCTTCTAGAACACCAGCCAGACAAGGTGACAGCATAGACAATGGTAAAAGATTCTTTGCACGCAAATCCTGAAGGTAATTCGTTAGTCCAGCCTGTAAGCCGGACTGCACGTCAAGCTCGAATCCTTGAAATCCTTTCCCAGTATCGTGTTTCAAGCCAAGTGCAATTGTCGGAATTACTTCTTGATGATGGCATTGATATCACTCAAGCAACGTTATCCCGCGATCTTGATGAACTCGGTGCAAAAAAAGTTCGCCCAGAATCTGGGCGCGCATATTATGCGGTTGGAAATGTTGAAACAGCATTAATGGAAACACTTCGGGGACCGAGAGAAAAGCTCCGGAGAATGCTTGATGATCTTGTAGTAAGTGTAGATTCTTCAGCAAATATTGCGGTCCTACGTACTCCACCTGGTGCTGCACAGTATTTGGCAAGTTTTATTGATCGAGTCCAATTGCCGGAAGTTGTGGGAACAATCGCTGGAGACGATACAATTTTCGTGCTTGCACGCGATCCATTAAATGGTGCAGAACTCGCAGAAATGTTCCAACGCCGGTAGTGGGGCGTCCATAAAACGCGCCCTTTGGGCGCTACGCTAAGCTCATACTATTCAACCTAAGAATAAAAAACCTGTTCGCAAGGAGAACCTTTTTATGACTAACCGCGTTGTGCTCGCATATTCTGGTGGGCTTGATACGTCAGTTGCAATCCCATACCTGGCAAAAATGACCGGTGGGGAAGTGGTTGCAGTGTCACTGGACCTCGGCCAGGGCGGCGAGGATATGGAATCGGTGCGTCAACGTGCCCTAGATTGCGGTGCCGTGGAATCCATAGTTGTTGATGCAAAAGACGAATTCGCGGAAGAATATTGTTTGCCAACCATCAAGGCAAACGGCATGTATATGAAGCAATACCCGCTGGTCTCGGCGATTTCTCGCCCGTTGATTGTAAAGCACTTAGTGGCTGCAGCAAAAGAATTTGGCGGAACTCACGTTGCTCATGGTTGCACAGGTAAAGGCAATGACCAAGTCCGGTTTGAAGTGGGTTTTGCCGATACCCACCCAGACCTAAAGATTATCGCCCCCGCTCGCGATTATGCTTGGACTCGCGATAAAGCAATCGCATTTGCAGAAGAGGTAAATCTTCCTATTGAGCAGTCGAAAAAATCACCGTTTTCGATTGACCAAAATGTGTGGGGCCGGGCTATTGAGACTGGCTTCCTAGAAGACCTTTGGAATCCGCCAACCAAAGATTTGTATGCCTATACCGAGGACCCGGCTTTAGGAAATGCGCCAGATGAATTGATTATTTCATTTAAGGGCGGTGTTCCGGTGGCTATTGATGGCCGCCCTGTCACCGTACTGCAAGCAATCGAGGAGCTTAATCGACGCGCTGGCGCGCAGGGCGTCGGTCGTCTGGATATGGTGGAGGATCGTCTCGTTGGCATTAAATCCCGCGAGGTGTATGAAGCTCCCGGCGCAATTACATTGATTACTGCACATGAAGCGTTGGAAGACGTCACAATGGAACGCGAACTTGCGCGCTATAAGCGGCTTATCGACGCCCGCTGGTCCGAAGAAGTATACGACGGTTTGTGGTTTGCGCCGCTTAAACGCTCTCTCGATGCGTTTATTGAATCAACCCAAGAACACGTTACCGGAGATATTCGTCTTGTTTTGCACGCCGGCAAAGTAGTGGTAAATGGGCGCAGAAGCGATCATTCCCTCTACGATTTCAACCTTGCCACCTATGACACCGGTGATACATTCGATCAGACGCTTGCTCGAGGCTTTGTCGAGCTACATGGCCTTTCCTCAAAGATTGCGTGCCGTCGAGATCGTGAGGCGCAGTAATGAAGCACCATGGCACTAATCAAGGTGCACTGTGGGGTGGTCGCTTCGCTGGCGGCCCTTCCGAAGCCATGTTTGCATTAAGTGTGTCAACCCATTTTGACTGGGTACTTGCACCCTATGATGTACTTGCTTCACGAGCACATGCGAAGGTACTGCATCAAGCAGGGCTTTTAAGTGATAGTGACCTTGCCACAATGTTGGATGCACTCAGACAACTTGGCGAAGCGGTAGCAACTGGCGAATTTCAGCCATTGCCAACCGATGAAGATGTTCATGGTGCCATGGAACGTGGGCTCATTGAAATAGTTGGTCCGGAAATTGGTGGACGGCTGCGTGCTGGGCGGTCCCGAAATGATCAAGTCGCCGCACTGTTTCGCATGTGGGTTCGTGATGCTGTTCGGGAGACAGCACTGGGCCTAACTGAGCTTATCGACGCATTAGTTGCCCAGGCGGCGGCCCATCCTGATGCCATTATGCCTGGGAAAACGCATTTTCAGGCTGCGCAGCCAGTATTACTTGCACATCAACTTTTGGCGCACGCGCACCCATTACTCCGAGACATTGATCGGTTGCGTGATTTAGATAAGCGTTTGGCTGTTTCCCCATATGGTTCTGGTGCGCTTGCGGGATCATCGCTGCGTTTAGATCCCGATGCCATTGCCAAGGAACTAGGGTTTGCCGCGGCGGCGGAGAATTCTATCGATGCTACAAGCTCCCGTGATTTTGCCTCCGAGGCTGCGTTTGTACTGGCACAGATAGCTGTAGACATTTCGCGGCTGGCAGAAGAAATTATCGTATGGTGTACTCCAGAATTTGGATACGTCACTTTATCTGATGCTTGGTCTACGGGTAGCTCGATTATGCCGCAAAAGAAAAACCCAGATGTCGCTGAGCTTGCGCGCGGTAAGTCTGGACGCCTTATTGGCAACCTGGCAGGCCTTCTGGCAACGCTTAAAGCTCAACCATTGGCGTATAACCGTGATCTTCAAGAAGACAAAGAGCCTTTGGTCGACTCTTTTGCTCAATTGCGGTTAGTTGTTCCGGCAATGACCGGTTTAGTTTCTACACTGACATTCCACCCGCAACGTATGTTGGAGCTTGCTCCAGCTGGTTTCACCTTGGCAACTGACCTTGCAGAATGGATGGTTCACCAAGGCGTGCCTTTCCGTACTGCTCACGAAGCTTCTGGTGCTTGTGTTCGATTGGCTGAGTCATTGGGTGTAAGCCTTGAAGACCTTACTGATGAACAACTTGCCCAAGTGCACCCGGAACTTCGACCAGAGGTGCGCGAGGTACTGACAGTGCAAGGTTCTGTAGTTTCGCGCGCTACTCGTGGCGGGACTGCACCGGTGCGGGTGGCAGAGCAACGCGAACGTGTTATCGAGCTCGCTGCCGACCATCGTACTTGGGCTCAAACGCCAGTTCGGAAATAGCGGTAAAGCATAGAGCAGCGAGTGCGAAGTTTTCGTATTCGCTGTTTTCGCTATTTTCTGGGAAACACAGAGGTCCTGGAAACCTTGAAAATATCAAGGGCTACAATACTTTCTTATGAGTATCGATCCCCAATTGTTGGAAGTGCTGGCATGCCCGAAAGATAAAGGGCCTTTGCGATATTTGGAGGCTGAGCAATTGCTAGTCAATGATCGCCTTGGAATTGCGTACCGCATTGAAGACGGCATTCCAGTGATGCTCATTGATGAAGCAATTACTTGGCCGAAATCCTAATTTCCCAGCACTATTACGACATATGAAACAAGGATCGTTATGAATATTATTGACGAGCTGACTTGGCGCGGCTTAATTAATCAGTCCACTGATTTGGATTCCCTGCGGGAAGCAACCCAAAAACCAATTACGCTGTATTGTGGATTTGACCCAACCGGTGCCTCACTGCATGCAGGGCATTTGGTTCCGCTTATTATGCTAAAGCGCTTTCAAGATGCGGGGCATCGCACTATTACTTTGGCCGGTGGGGCTACTGGAATGATTGGGGACCCGCGTGATGTCGGTGAGCGCAGTATGCTTACGGAAGCGGAAATTTCCAATAATGTTAGTGCGATAAAGGGACAAATTCGTCGGTTTATTGATTATTCCGATGGGCGTGCCATTATGGTGAATAATGCCGACTGGATCGGCAATATGAATGTTATTGAGTTTTTGCGTGATATTGGTAAAAATTTCTCGCTTAACACAATGCTGGACAGAGATACCGTAAAACGTCGTTTAGAAAGTGATGGTATTTCATACACCGAGTTTTCATATATGCTTCTGCAGGCATTTGATTCGGTGCATTTGCGGCGCGAATATGATTGCGTTTTGCAAATTGGTGGTGGTGATCAATGGGGCAATATTGTTTCTGGTGTTGATCTCAATCGCCGTATGGACCAAGCAAAAACTCATGCGTTGACGGTGCCGTTAGTCACTGATGCTGATGGCCAAAAGTTTGGAAAATCTACCGGCGGTGGAAAACTTTGGTTGGACCCTGAACTCACTAGCCCATACTCCTGGTACCAATACTTCATTAATGCCGGTGATGCTGTAGTTATTGATTACTTGCGCTGGTTTACCTTCCTCACCCAAGACGAAATTGCTGAATATGAAGTTGCCGTTGCTGAACGCCCTCACCAACGGGAAGCACAACGACGTTTGGCTCGTGAGCTAACTACTTTGGTTCATGGCGCAGACGCTACCGAAGCTGTGGAACTCGCGGCTCAAGCATTATTTGGCCGTGCTGAACTTCACGATCTAGACGAAGAAACCCTTCAGGGTGCGCTTTCCGAAACCACGATTGCAGATATTGCAGCCGATCAACCGCGCACGATTGTTGATCTATTTGTTGCTGCTGGGCTCGCTGATTCTCGCGGAGCTGCTCGCCGTTCCATTAAAGAGGGCGGCGTGTATGTAAATAATGTGCGAATCCAATCTGATGATTGGCAACCCGCAGCTGAAGATTTACTACATGGTAAGTGGTTAGTTCTTCGGCGCGGTAAAAAGAATTTTGCGGGTGCGCTTATCCGCTAACAAGTTGCTTTTCGACGACCCCCTCTGTTGCGCATTATATGCACTTTGCGCAATGGAGAGGGTTTCTTACATTTCAGTAGAAAATGCTGATCTAGCTCTAGGTTTGTAAAATTTTAAGCTTGCGTGTAACCTTGTGTGAGTCGCCGCGATAACAACGTGGTTGACTTCTTAAGGCGAAAGCCCTAAGATTAAGCGACGCTATGAAATCGGGGTCCAAGTTTCTTGGAATTTCATTTCTAGCAATGTGTTGTTTGAGAACTCGATAGTGTGCCATGTTTGTTTGTTGTGGTTGATTGGTTTGTTTTGGCTGTTTGTTGTGGTTGGTTGTGTGTTGCTGGCGGGGTTCATGCTTCGTGAGCTGGCGTGTGGCTGGTCATGGTGGATGGTTGGGACTTGGTTTTCGACTGTTTTTTTGTTTTTGTTTTTTTGGGCAACTGATTGTTTTTGTTGGTTGTTTGTTTTTGTTGGGATGTTGGCTTTTCATGATTGTTTGAGCTGATTGTTCTTTTTTGTGGAGAGTTTGATCCTGGCTCAGGACGAACGCTGGCGGCGTGCTTAACACATGCAAGTCGAACGGAAAGGCCCTGCTTGCGGGGTGCTCGAGTGGCGAACGGGTGAGTAACACGTGGGTGATCTGCCTCGTACTCTGGGATAAGCCTGGGAAACTGGGTCTAATACTGGATAGGACCATGCTTTAGTGTGTCATGGTGGAAAGTTGTTTCGGTACGGGATGAGCCTGCGGCCTATCAGCTTGTTGGTGGGGTAATGGCCTACCAAGGCGTCGACGGGTAGCCGGCCTGAGAGGGTGTACGGCCACATTGGGACTGAGATACGGCCCAGACTCCTACGGGAGGCAGCAGTGGGGAATATTGCACAATGGGCGCAAGCCTGATGCAGCGACGCCGCGTGGGGGATGAAGGCCTTCGGGTTGTAAACCTCTTTCGGCAGGGACGAAGCGTGTTTGTGACGGTACCTGTAGAAGAAGCACCGGCTAACTACGTGCCAGCAGCCGCGGTAATACGTAGGGTGCGAGCGTTGTCCGGAATTA
The DNA here is from genome assembly GCF_030408815.1 of Corynebacterium freiburgense. Taxonomy (NCBI): domain Bacteria; kingdom Bacillati; phylum Actinomycetota; class Actinomycetes; order Mycobacteriales; family Corynebacteriaceae; genus Corynebacterium; species Corynebacterium freiburgense. The sequence continues at coordinate 1,336,045 of NZ_CP047355.1, forward strand.
CTGGGCGTAAAGAGCTCGTAGGTGGTTTGTCGCGTCGTCTGTGAAATTCCGGGGCTTAACTCCGGGCGTGCAGGCGATACGGGCATAACTTGAGTGCTGTAGGGGAGACTGGAATTCCTGGTGTAGCGGTGAAATGCGCAGATATCAGGAGGAACACCGATGGCGAAGGCAGGTCTCTGGGCAGTAACTGACGCTGAGGAGCGAAAGCATGGGTAGCGAACAGGATTAGATACCCTGGTAGTCCATGCCGTAAACGGTGGGCGCTAGGTGTGGGGGTCTTCCACGACTTCTGTGCCGTAGCTAACGCATTAAGCGCCCCGCCTGGGGAGTACGGCCGCAAGGCTAAAACTCAAAGGAATTGACGGGGGCCCGCACAAGCGGCGGAGCATGTGGATTAATTCGATGCAACGCGAAGAACCTTACCTGGGCTTGACATATGCAGGATCGCGCCAGAGATGGTGTTTCCCTTGTGGCTTGTATACAGGTGGTGCATGGTTGTCGTCAGCTCGTGTCGTGAGATGTTGGGTTAAGTCCCGCAACGAGCGCAACCCTTGTCTTATGTTGCCAGCACGTGATGGTGGGGACTCATGAGAGACTGCCGGGGTCAACTCGGAGGAAGGTGGGGATGACGTCAAATCATCATGCCCCTTATGTCCAGGGCTTCACACATGCTACAATGGTCGGTACAGTGGGTTGCGAGACCGTGAGGTGGAGCGAATCCCTTTGAAAGCCGGCCTCAGTTCGGATTGGGGTCTGCAACTCGACCCCATGAAGTCGGAGTCGCTAGTAATCGCAGATCAGCAATGCTGCGGTGAATACGTTCCCGGGCCTTGTACACACCGCCCGTCACGTCATGAAAGTTGGTAACACCCGAAGCCCATGGCCTAACCGGCTGTTGCTGGAGGGAGTGGTCGAAGGTGGGATTGGCGATTGGGACGAAGTCGTAACAAGGTAGCCGTACCGGAAGGTGCGGCTGGATCACCTCCTTTCTAAGGAGTTTTGTTTTTTGTTTTTGTGGCTGCGCATCGTGTTGGTGTGTGGCTGGTTTGTTTTGTTGTTTCCAGGTGGACGGCATGTGATTGATTGCGTGCAGGTGGTTGGGGCAGATTGGTTGGCCGGTTGGTAATGGATGAGTGTGGCATGCTGTTGGGTGTCTGGGGTGACACGTGTTGTTGTGTTGTTTCGGGTGTTGTTTGTTGAACTGTATAGTGGACGCGAGCGTTTTTTCTTTTTGTGTGTGTTTTGTTGTGTTGTAAGGGCGCACGGTGGATGCCTTGGTATGCTGAGCCGATGAAGGACGTGAAAGGCTGCGATAAGCCTCGGGGAGTTGTCAATTGAGCGTTGATCCGAGGGTGTCCGAATGGGGAAACCTGGCCGTGGTTGTGTGCGGTCGCCATGCTGGTGAAGGTTTGATAGCTGGTGTGGAGGTTACGCGGGGAAGTGAAACATCTCAGTACCCGTAGGAGAAGAAAACAATAGTGATTCCGTGAGTAGTGGCGAGCGAAAGCGGATGGTGGCTAAACCATATGCGTGTGATACTCGGCAGGGGTTGCGTGTGTGGGGTTGTGGGATGTTGTTGTTGCGGGTGCTGCCGTGCCTGTGGCGTGCTGCGCGTGGTTAGGGGAAGTGGCTTGGAATGGTCTGCCGGAGTGGGTGAGAGTCCCGTACCTGAAAGCTGTGTGTGGTGTGTGTGATGATGTCCCGAGTAGCAGCGGGCTCGTGGAATCTGCTGTGAATCTGCCGGGACCACCCGGTAAGCCTGAATACTCAGTGTGACCGATAGCGGATTGAGTACCGTGAGGGAATGGTGAAAAGTACCCCGGGAGGGGAGTGAAAGAGTACCTGAAACCGTGCGCTTACAATCCGTCAGAGCCTGTGCCTCATGTGTTTGGGGTGGGGGTGATGGCGTGCCTTTTGAAGAATGAGCCTGCGAGTCAGCGGCATGTCGCGAGGTTAACATGTGTGTGTGGGAGCCGTAGCGAAAGCGAATCCTAATGAGGGTGTTGTAGTGGCATGTCCTGGACCCGAAGCGGGGTGATCTACCCATGGCCAGTGTGAAGCAGCAGTAAGATGCTGTGGAGGCGCGAACCCACTTAGGTTGAAAACTGAGGGGATGAGTTGTGGGTAGGGGTGAAAGGCCAATCAAACTCCGTGATAGCTGGTTCTCCCCGAAATGCATTTAGGTGCAGCGTCGTGTGTTTCTTGCCGGAGGTAGAGCTACTGGATGGTTAAGCGGGACCAACATCTTAGCGATGCCAGCCAAACTCCGAATGCCGGTAATGTTAGAGCACGGCAGTGAGACTGCGGGGGATAAGCTTCGTAGTCGAGAGGGAAACAGCCCAGATCGCCGGCTAAGGCCCCGAAGCGTGTACTAAGTGGAAAAGGATGTGGGATCGCGAAGACAACCAGGAGGTTGGCTTAGAAGCAGCCATCCTTGAAAGAGTGCGTAATAGCTCACTGGTCGAGTGGTTCTGCGCCGACAATGTAGTGGGGCTCAAGTACACCGCCGAAGCCGCGGCATCCATGCAGTGTTGTGTGGGTGGGTAGGGGAGCGTCGTGTGGCCGGTGAAGCTGCCGAGGAATCGAGTGGTGGAGGCTATGCGAGTGAGAATGCAGGCATGAGTAGCGAATGACGAGTGAGAACCTCGTCCGCCGAATGACTAAGGGTTCCTGGGTCAAGCTAATCTTCCCAGGGTGAGTCGGGACCTAAGGCGAGGCCGACAGGCGTAGTCGATGGACAACGGGTTGATATTCCCGTACCCGCGCACATGCGCCCATGGTGAATCAGTGAGACTAACCACCCGATAGTGCGCCTGCCGCGGACACGGTTACGTGTTCGCATGATGGTGGGTGTGGTATTCGCGTGGGGCCTAATATCTGGTAGTAGCCAAACGATGGGGTGACGCAGGAAGGTAGTCGAGCCACTGATTGGATTGTGGTGTAAGCGTGTAGCCCGCAGGCCAGGGAAATCCGGTACTGCCCCAATACGGTTGGGAGGGTGAGACGTGATGCGTACCCACAGTATGTGGGGATGTCGATGATCCTATGCTGCCGAGAAAAGCCTCTAGTGAGTGTGTGTGCGGCCCGTACCCGAAACCGACACAGGTAGTCAGGTAGAGAATACTCAGGCGATCGGGCGAACTGTGGTTAAGGAACTCGGCAAAATGCCCCCGTAACTTCGGGAGAAGGGGGGCCACGCGTGGTGACCCACCCTTGCGGTGGTGAGGCTGCGCGGGGCCGCAGAGAAGAGAGGGAAGCGACTGTTTACTAAAAACACAGGTCCGTGCGAAGACGATCAAGTCGAAGTATACGGACTGACGCCTGCCCGGTGCTGGAAGGTTAAGAGGACCTGTGAAACCCACCTGTGTGGTGGGTTGAAGCGGAGAATTTAAGCCCCAGTAAACGGCGGTGGTAACTATAACCATCCTAAGGTAGCGAAATTCCTTGTCGGGTAAGTTCCGACCTGCACGAATGGCGTAACGACTTCCCTGCTGTCTCAACCACAGACCCGGCGAAATTGCACTACGAGTAAAGATGCTCGTTACGCGCGGCAGGACGAAAAGACCCCGGGACCTTCACTATAGCTTGGTATTGATATTCGATACGGTTTGTGTAGGATAGGTGGGAGACTATGAGCCCATCACGCCAGTGATGGAGGAGTCGTTGTTGAAATACCACTCTGATCGTATTGGGTATCTTCAAACCTCGGCCCGTGATCCGGGTCAGGGACAGTGCCTGGTGGGTAGTTTAACTGGGGCGGTTGCCTCCCAAACAGTAACGGAGGCGCCCAAAGGTTTCCTCAGCCTGGTTGGCAATCAGGTGGCGAGTGTAAGTGCACAAGGAAGCTTGACTGTGAGACTGACAGGTCGAGCAGGTACGAAAGTAGGGACTAGTGATCCGGCACCGGCTTGTGGAAGCGGTGTCGCTCAACGGATAAAAGGTACCCCGGGGATAACAGGCTGATCTTCCCCAAGAGTCCATATCGACGGGATGGTTTGGCACCTCGATGTCGGCTCGTCGCATCCTGGGGCTGGAGTAGGTCCCAAGGGTTGGGCTGTTCGCCCATTAAAGCGGCACGCGAGCTGGGTTTAGAACGTCGTGAGACAGTTCGGTCTCTATCCGCCGCGCGCGTAGAAACTTGAAGAAGGCTGTCCCTAGTACGAGAGGACCGGGACGGACGTACCTCTAGTGCGCCAGTTGTCACGCCAGTGGCACCGCTGGTTAGCTACGTACGGAAGGGATAACCGCTGAAAGCATCTAAGCGGGAAGCCCGTTCTAAGATAAGGTTTCACCAACAGGTGCCCCACAGACTATGGGGTCGATAGGCCAGAACTGCACACATAGCAATATGCAAGGTGACTGGTACTAATCCACCGAACACAACCACACCACACCACGCCACGCGTCCACTACACAGTATCAACAACCAACACCCACCCCACCAACCAGTCGGTGGCAACAGCGGCGGGGAAACGCCCGGACCCATCCCGAACCCGGAAGCTAAGCCCACCAGCGCCAATGGTACTGCACACGGAAGTGTGTGGGAGAGTAGGACACCGCCGACACCACAACCCACAAAGCCCAACCACCACGGTTGGGCTTTACCCATACCCACAACACGAACGCCCAACTCGCGTTACTATTAATTGATTGGTTCACAACCAATGAGTGCTCTTTAGACACAAGCCTGCAGAATCCATATGGAAGGTCCATCCACACGCATGACTGAGAATAACTCCCGACCACGTCGATCCGATTCACGCGGACAATCCCAAAGCTATCGGGGTTCTCGCAATAGTGGTGGTTATCGTGGTGATCGCTCTTGGGGGGAACGAAACGATGATCGCCGTGGTGGCTACCGCACGGAACGTGGGGATAGTGGGGGGCGCGGGCGTCGATACGAAGAACAGGGTGATGAGCGCCGTAAATACCGTTCCGGCGACCGTGAAGGTGGTGGGCGGCGCTTCGAGCGACAGGGGGAGCGTCGGCATTCGCAGCGTGCGGGCGCTGGCCGAAAAGACGATCGGACTCGGGGACCACACCGGCCAGGTTTTCGCGAGGAACGTTTAAATAAGCGCCAGCATGCGCCAACACTGCCGGATGATATTACTGCTCGTGATCTTGACCCAAGTATCTTGCAGGATTTAAAAAGCTTATCCAAGGACAATGCGGATACGGTAGGTCGTCATATGGTGATGGCGGCAGTAGTTATGGAAGAAGATCCACAACTGGCGCTACGCCATGCCCGCGCGGCTAAAGATCGTGCGGGCCGAGTAGCTGTGGTTCGTGAAACATGTGGAATTGCTGCCTACCACGCAGGTGAATGGAAGGAAGCGCTTTCTGAACTTCGCGCAGCGCGGCGTATGAGCGGTGGTCCGGGCCTATTAGCAGTTATGGCTGACTGCGAACGTGGTTTAGGCCGACCTGAAAAAGCATTGGAAATTATCCGAACAGAAGACCTTTCCAAGCTTGATGAGGATAGCCGTGTAGAACTCGCTATTGTGGTCGCTGGTGCACGGCAAGATATGGGTCATATCGATGCAGCCATTGCTGAACTTCAACGTGTGCTTTTTGAGCCAACACGCACCGGCATGACTGCATCACGATTGTTCTATGCATATGCTGATGCATTGGCGATGGCTGGACGTAATGAAGATGCGAAAACATGGTTTACTCACGCCGCAAACGCTGACGTAGGCGGGTTCCTGGATGCGAAAGATCGAATTGCAGAACTAGAAACTCAACATTAGGCTCCTTGCTACGATGCAGCCATCTTCGCTGCACTACACTGTGTAGTTATGACTGTAGCGAGTGGATATGACTGCCTTCTTTTAGACCTTGATGGGACGATTTGGGAAGGTGGTCGACCTATTCCCGGCGCTATTAAGGGAGTCCAATCCACAGGTCTGCCATTGTTTTACATTACAAACAATGCCTCGAAAGCTCCGAGTGTCGTTGCGGAACAACTCACGAACATTGGGTTGCCAACGGCACCTGACCATGTACTTACTTCGGCGCAAGCTGCTATTGAACTCGCCTCAAGGAAGATTCCAAGCGGCGCCAAACTGCTGATTTTGGGTACTGATTCTTTCCGCGAACTCGCCAGAGAAGCAGGATTTGTAGTTGTAGATTCTGCCGATGATAATCCTGTAGCTGTGCTACAAGGGCATAATCCATCTACCGGTTGGGCAGAGCTTTCAGAAGCTTCGATGGCGATCCATAAAGGCGCGACGTATTTTGCCAGCAATCTTGATACTACGTTACCGCAGGAACGTGGGCTTGCAGTGGGTAATGGTTCTATGGTTGCAGCCGTAGTAAGTGCGACTGGTATTGTCCCGGAAGCAGCTGGCAAGCCTAAGCCTATGATGTTTGAGGTGGCAGCAAGCCTGCTTTCGGCCAGCCGTCCACTCGCTATTGGTGACCGATTGGACACAGATATTGCTGGTGGTGTTGCTGCAGGTATGGATGCGTTTCAGGTACTTACGGGGGTAAGCGGCTTCTATGATGTAGTCAATGCCCCGGCATCACAGCGGGCAACTTTTTTGGCTGAGTCGATGTTGGATTTGGCGGAGGATTCAGCTACCTTGCGCCCTGGAGCACAAGGCGGTTTTTCTGCAGTGTGCACAGACGGAATTGTTGAGCTTGATGGTGGTGTGGGATCATCTACGGCAATCCAAGCACTTAGAACTGTTGTTGGGGCCGTCTGGGGATTGAGCGATAAGGGAAATCAAGTTCGAGAGGTTCGCGGAATAAGTGAGCATGCGCGTAGGGTATTGGAGGTTTGGTGGTGAGTGCCGTGCCACATGATCCGCATAATGAGTTGGTTACCGCGGAAGAGGTTCGTAAGTATGTTCATAATTTATTACGTGAGCCAGTAGCGGATCTTGCCGCTGAAGCAGAGATTTTATCCCAGGCACATGAGATCGTGCATAAGGCGCTGAAGTAAGGAATGAATATGGTTGCCAGGAGGCGTCTTGATGCTGAATTGGTGCGCCGTAAAATAGCTCGTTCTCGTGAACAAGCAGTTGAAATGATTCGTGATCGGAGGGTGTTTGTTGGCGGCATCCTTGCGGTGAAGCCTGCGACTATTGTGGATGACCAGGCTTCTATTCGTGTTGCAGAAGGTGCGGATGAAGATTGGGCCTCGCGCGGGGCACATAAACTTCTTGGCGCTTTGGCAGCATTTGCACCGATGGGTCTTTCAGTTCGCGGCAAAAAGGTGCTTGATGCAGGTGCTTCAACTGGAGGTTTTACCGATGTTGTATTGCGTAACGACGCCCGCGAAGTGATTGCTGTTGACGTGGGTTATGGGCAGCTAGTGTGGCGCCTGCAAAACGACGATCGAGTGCACGTACTTGATCGTACAAATGTGCGCACATTGACATTGGAGCAGACCCAAGGCCCCTGCGATTTTATGGTAGGGGATCTGTCTTTTATATCGTTACGTTTGGTTTTGCCTGCAATTGTCGAATGTATGTCAGAGGGTGCTGATCTCCTTCCTATGGTCAAACCTCAGTTTGAAGTTGGAAAAGATCGCTTGGGCTCTGGCGGGGTTGTAAGAAGCCCAGAATTGCGTGCAAAAGTGACTCGTGAAGTAGCAGAGTTTGCTGGTACCTTGGGGCTGAGCCTCAAAGGCGTTGTAGCTTCACCATTGCCTGGTCCAAGTGGAAATGTGGAATATTTTCTCTGGTTGATCAAAGACGGTGGCAAGAATGCTCCGAGTACTGAAGAACTTGAACGTATGATTGTTCAAGCCGTGAAAGAAGGTCCGCAATGACACCACGTGAGGTGCTCATCGTTCCACATACTGGCCGTCGTTCAAACGTGGATTCGGCGGCAGTTGCAGCCGAACTTTTAGACAAAGCCGGAATCGCCGTTAGGGTATTGGTTTATCGAGACGCCAGTTCTGTTGCCGAGCATCCAGTACTTGGACGATTCGATTTATACCGTCACTCGTATGAAGCAGCTATTGGTGTGCAATTAGTTTTGGTGCTTGGTGGTGATGGTACTTTTTTGCGTGCCGCCGATATTGCACGATCTGCGGATGTTCCAGTTTTAGGAATTAATCTTGGGCATGTAGGTTTCCTTGCGGAATGGGAAAGCGATTCCCTAGAAGAAGCAATAAAACGCGTTATTGCCTGTGATTATCGTGTTGAAGATCGCATGACCGTAGAAGTCCGTGTTATTGATAATAAAAAACAAGAACTCGGACGCGGCTGGGCGCTTAATGAAGTGAGCGTGGAAAACCAAGACCGCAGTGGTGTTCTTGACGCCACCCTTGAAATCGATGCCAGGCCGGTGAGTACGTTTGGGTGCGACGGTGTTTTGATTTCTACCCCTACTGGGTCTACAGCATATGCATTTTCTGCTGGTGGCCCGGTGTTATGGCCTGAGCTTGATGCAATTTTAGTGGTGCCTAATAATGCACACGCGTTATTTTCCCGACCTTTGGTAGTGAGCCCGCATTCTACGGTTGCTGTGGAATCAAAGGTGAGTTCAAATCCAGCGGAAGTTGTTATGGATGGCTTCCGGAAAATACCAATGCCGCCGGGTTCCCGTGTGGAAGTGGTTCGTGGTGAACGTCCTGTGCGCTGGGTACGGCTTGATACTCTTACTTTTACTGACCGGTTGGTTACAAAGTTCCGTCTTCCAGTGGAAGGCTGGCGCGGCCCAAACTAGTACGCAACACGCCCTACCAGTACGTTTGTTTGCTTCTTTGAAAGGTACAGTGTTGCTATGCTTGCAGAAATCTCCATTGAAAACCTTGGCGTCATCCCTGCGGTGAGTGCAGAATTGCATCCTGGTTTTACCGTGCTTACCGGGGAAACTGGCGCGGGTAAAACAATGGTTGTTTCTGGTCTAAGGTTATTAGGTGGTACCCGAGCTGATGCCTCGAAGGTTCGTACTGGGGCAAATCATGCGGTAGTAGAAGGAAGGTTTCTAATTGAACAATTGCCGGATGAGGCCCAACAGACCGTAATTAATATCGTTGAATCTGCTGGTGGCATGGCTGATGAGCAAGGCGAACTTATAGCTAGCCGAGTGGTTAACGCTTCTGGGCGTTCTAAAGCACACCTTGGGGGTCGGTCGGTTCCCGCAGCGACATTGCAGGAATTCAGCGTTGAATTATTAACGATCCATGGCCAAAACGATCAACTGAGATTGTTAGCCCCAGATCGGCAATTAGCGGCATTAGACCGGAGTAATTCGGAGATTCCCGGGTTACTGGAAACCTACCAAAAGCATTATCGGAAGTGGCGGGTACTTTCAAAAGACCTTTTTGAACGCACTTCGCGTCGCAGAGAGCTCGCCCAGGAAATCGATCGGCTGCAATTCGCCATTGATGAAATCAATGAGCTTCAGCCAGTTGCTGGTGAAGATACTGATTTGATTGCCAGTATTCGAAGACTCCAAGACGTAGATACTCTACGCGAGCAAGCAACGATTGCATTGACTGCTATTGATGGTGATGTTGAGTTCTCCGGTGATGAAATTTCTGCCTCTGACCAGCTAGGAAGAGCACAAGCTTCATTGGTGTCCAGCGAAGATAGCAGTTTGCGGGAATTAGGGGAGCGGCTTGCAGAATTAACATCGGCGCTGAGTGATATTTCCGCGGAACTAGGGCATTTTCTTTCCGATCTTCCCACAGACGCTGGGGAATTAGAATTCATGTTGCAGCGGCAGCAGCAATTAAAACAATTAACTCGCAAATACGCTCCAGATATTGATGGTGTATTGCAGTGGCGGGATAAAGCACAACGCAAACTTGAGTCCATTGATGTTTCCGGGGAAGCTTTAGAACAATTACAGGCGGAAGTTGCAGCATCGGAAAAGAAAATGCTTGCAGCAGCCAAAAAGTTATCCAATACTCGTAAAAAAGCTGCCAAAGAATTGTCTTCGTTGGTCACAGATGAACTTCATGGTCTTGCTATGCCAAAAACGAAGTTCATTGCTGAACTACGCACAATTGAACCTTCAAATGCTGGCATTGATGAGGTTGAGTTTTTACTTGCAGCACATAGTGAGGCGGAACCACGCCCCATAGCGGTGTCGGCCAGTGGAGGAGAATTATCTCGTGTCATGCTTGCATTGGAGGTGATTTTGTCTTCCGGTTCAACAGGGACAACGCTCGTTTTTGATGAAGTAGATGCTGGAGTTGGTGGCCGTGCAGCTATTGAGATTGGCCGGCGATTAGCCAGGTTATCGGTGCATAATCAAGTTATTGTGGTTACGCATTTGCCGCAGGTTGCGGCCTTCGCTGATGCGCATCTTCATGTTGCTAAAAATGTTGGGGATGCCAGCGTTACTTCTGGATTGGCCAAGCTTGAAGGTGATGAACGTGTCAATGAGTTGGCCCGAATGCTTGCGGGTATGGATGATACGGATAGCGGCCGTGCGCATGCGGCAGAGTTATTGGAAATGGCTGAATCGGAGCGTAAGAGATTCTCAGTCTAGGGCGCGCCTCCACCCTTACTTGAAGGTTGCGCTGCACAATGGGCGGCATGAGTCTTTTTTCCCGCAACTCAGATTTGCCTGGCCTGCACGGAGTAGTCCGTGATTGCACAACCAATGGTAAAGGCTTTAAGCGGCTTTCTTCTGGTGATATTGCCATTGTTGATGCGCCTGATATGACTCGGGCATTAGCACAGAGGCTTATCGACGCCCGCCCAGCCGCCGTAGTCAATGTTTCACGTTTCACTACTGGCGCCTATCCAAATTTTGGTCCGCAAATGTTAACTGATGTGGATACATTGCTGGTTGAAGGTGTTGGGGCGCAAATATGGGACCAGTTGCGTGATGGTAAAAAAGCTCGAATTACTGAAGATGGGCAGCTTTTCCATGGGGATAAATTAGTTGCTTCAGGTGTAGTAATTTCTGCGGCAGAAGCGGAAGAAAGCTTTATAGAAGCGCAGCGGGAATTATTGGACCATATGGAGGCTTTCTTTGGAAACACTATTCAATTTATCCACTCGGAAGTGCCGCTATTAATTGATGGTCTCGGTATTCCTGATGCGGGGGTTGAAATTGCGGATCGTAAAGTTGTTGTAGTAAGCCCAGGCCCAGGGCACCGAAATCAATTACGGGATTTGCGTAACTTTATTCGGGAGTTTTCACCGGTATTGGTTGGCTGTGATGAGGGAGCTGATACGTTAGTTGAACTCGGCTATAAACCAGACTTAATTGTTGGAAATCCGGCAGGTATTGGTGCGGACGCGTTGCGTAGCGGGGCGCAAGTAGTTCTTCCTGCTGATCCGGATGGTCATGCAGCAGGTTTAGAGCGGATTCAAGATCTTGGAGTGGGGGCTATGACGTTTCCTGCGGCGAGCCGTTCGGCCACTGATCTTGCCATGTTATTGGCGGATTATCATGGTGCGTCAATGATAATTTCGGTTGGCTCACCTTTGGATCTTATGGGTATTTTTGCAGATGCAAAGCAGGCTTCTCCATCGGCATTATTAACCCGAACAAAAGCTGGTCCAAAATTGGTGGATGCTGCGGCGATTATTGAGCTGTATACGGTACGTTCCGGCGCGAATATCGCGTGGATTTGGGCTGCTTTAGCAACCTTGGTCATGGTTGCGGTGGTATTGCTTATTGCGGGTACTTCTGGCGATGGCTCGTTTACACAGAATCTAATCAATACGTGGAATAACATTGCCCTGACTGTTCAGGGTTGGTTTAAGTAGGGGCAGCAACGATGTCGTCAAAAAGTTCTGTAATCACCGGCTTAATGCTGGGTATTGCGTGTGGTGTGGTATTTGGCACTTTTGTTTTGGGTCCAAATTTGCCTGGTGGAAGTAATCAAGAAAACGCAGATGCGGTTGCCCTTTTGGACAAGGCCAGGGAAGATGCTGATATTAATAAAGCACAAGCAAAAACTGTAGATAAGTACATAGCAAGTATCGCGGAAAGTGCCGTCGCCGGGCGCCTCGTTGATCGCTCGGTACTCGTGATTTCCACAGCTGATGCTTCTAATGAAGATTTGGAACATGTCGATTGGTTACTTCGCCATGCCGGCGCGATCGATGCTGGCGTTGTGAAGCTAGAAAAAAAGTTTGTGAAGCAGGATGCTGCTGATGCACTCAAACGAATAGTCACCGATACATTGCCAGCTGGTGCGAAGCTTTCGGAAGGAACTTTGGATCCAGGGATGCATACGGGCGAGGCTTTAGGGTTTGCCATCGGTGAGGTTGACGGTCAGCCGCTGGCATCGGTTGAAGATAGAAAAGCGTTTTTAGATGCATTACAGAACGCCGGTTTTATTTCATTTGAGGAAGGGACAATTCAACCTGCGCAGGGAGTATTATTGGTCACCGGTGATGATGACGGCTCCAAAGATTCGTTCGGGCCAATGACATTGGCGTCATTTGCGCAGGGTATTGATGCGCAGGGTGCGGGGGTAGTTGTTGCCGGGCGGATTCACACGGCTGCCGATTCTGGGGTTATTGGGCGGATTCGTGAAAAGCCCGAAGGTCGTGACAATGTTTCGACCGTTGATTCGGTGAACCAAAGTTATGGTCGAATGGCGGTTATATTGGCAATGCTTGAGCAACTCCAGGGTAGCTCTGGGGCATATGGTGCGGCTAAGGATACGGATGGTGCAGCACCACCATTGCCACCTCGCTAGAGCAGTATTGTGGATAGCATGACTGAACCAGGCCAGCATATATTTCGAGTTACGCATTCAGAAGTGCTTCTCGACGCCCCGATTATCGCCGTTCGCCGAGACCGATTGGTAATGCCAGGCGGCCACGAATCCAATAGGGAAATCGTTGAGCATTTCGGCGCTGTGGCTATTGTTGCTTTTGACGGTAAAAATATTGCGATGGTGCGGCAATACCGTCATTGTGTTCAAGATCGCTTATGGGAACTCCCCGCAGGCATTCTTGACGTGGCAGATGAAGACCCATTGGTTTGTGCGCAACGAGAGCTTATGGAGGAAGCTGGCCAACAAGCACACACCTGGCATCTGTTAACTGATTTGGTGTGTTCACCCGGTTTTTGTGAAGAAGCGGTACGGATTTATTTAGCCCGCGATTTGGAATCGGTGAAACGTCCCGAAGCCGATGATGAAGAAGCTGATATGCAATTGGAGTGGATTCCAATTGATAAAGCCCACGGCATGATTCATCGCGGTGAAATTGTTAACTCTATCGCCTTGGCAGGGATTATGGTGGCATTGGATATTGTGGCTGGCAGGTGTGCGCCCCGTAGTGTCGATGAACCTTTTACTTTGCGTCCACAAAGCTTGGCGCGGCGTCGAAAAGCCGCAGGTTTGGGTGCGGATATGAAGCGATTGTGACAGCATTAGAAGAAGCCACCAATACCTGGCTACATCACTTATCTGTTGAGCGGGGGTTGTCCGCAAACACAATAAGCAATTACCAACGCGATATTCGGCGATATTTAGAATGGCTCACATCGGCTGGCATTTCGAGTTTTGCGGAAGTTCGCTCGACAGATTTAGAACGATATATTGCTGATTTGCGACGCGATGGATTGGCAGCTTCTTCAAGCGCGCGGGCATTAGTGGTGGCCCGTGGATTACATAAATTCCTAGTTACTGAAGGGCTACTTGATATTGATGTAGCCGCAGAAGTATCTCCGCCAAACCTTGGTAGGTCACTGCCCGATACTTTAACTACTGCTGAAGTAGAGACGCTGCTCGCGGCAATTTCAACTGAAACACCGATAGGTGTGCGCGACCGTGCACTCTTGGAATTGCTGTATGCATCTGGTGCGCGCATTAGTGAAATTCTTGGTTTGTATCTGGATGATATTAGTGAGCTTGCGGAACAAGGCATCCTTATTGTGAAAGGCAAAGGGAATAAAGAGCGGATTGTTCCGGTTGGTTCGTTTGCGCAAAAGGCGGTTCAAGAATATCTAGTTCGCGGGCGCCCAAGTTTATCGAATGGTCAAAGCCACGCATTGTTTTTAAACTCGCGTGGGGGCGCACTTTCACGGCAGAGCGCGTGGGCCGTATTAAAACAGGCAGCCGCGAATGCAGGCATTGATAAAGATATTTCTCCGCATACTCTTCGACATAGTTTCGCTACTCATTTACTCGAAGGAGGAGCGGATGTGCGGGTTGTTCAAGAATTGCTCGGACATTCTTCAGTGACAACTACGCAAATTTATACTCATGTGTCTGCAGAAAACCTACGGCAAGTATGGCGTGCGGCACACCCCCGTGCGTAAAAGTTGAGAGAAGTCAAGCTTCAAGGGTTGTCGCCTCGCGGGCAAAAATATGCACGCTGCGACGATGGAATCAATGTATTCTATTTTTTGGAGCATGAAGGTAGTGCACTAACCAATTCTGTCAAGGAAGAGGGATTGATATTGTCTGTACGAGGGGCTAAAGGCTCAACTGCACAGGAGGGACCCGCAGTAGGTCTTACGGGACGTCCGGTTCGTGAACTTCCTGAACCAAAGCCTTTGGATCGCCATGGACCAGCCAAGATAATCTCCATGTGTAACCAAAAAGGCGGCGTAGGAAAAACCACGTCCACCATTAATCTCGGCGCTTGTTTAGCTGAACTCGGACGCAGGGTACTTCTAGTTGACCTTGATCCGCAGGGTGCGCTTTCTGCGGGATTGGGGGTGCCACATGAAGAACTCGATTTAACGGTTTACAACCTTCTAGTGGATAACCAAAGTTCGATTCTTAATGCTATTCATCGAACAAATGTTCCTGGCCTTGATTTGGTTCCGGCGAATATCGATCTTTCTGCCGCCGAAATACAGTTAGTAAATGAAGTTGGGCGTGAACAAACATTGGCGCGTGCATTACGTCCAGTAATGCGAGACTATGACTATATTATTTTAGATTGCCAGCCTTCCTTAGGCCTGCTCACTGTGAATGCGCTTACTTGTTCTCATGGTGTGATTATTCCAATGGAATGTGAGTATTTCTCACTCCGTGGCCTTGCACTTTTAACTGACACTGTGAGTAAAGTGCAGGACCGGCTGAATTTCAATCTGGAAATTGTTGGCATACTGGTAACTATGTTTGACCGTCGAACTAGCCATGCCCGTGAGGTAATGTCGCGCGTGGTTGAAGTATTTGGTGAGCAAGTGTTCGATACCGTGATTACTCGAACGGTGCGATTCCCTGAAACTTCAGTGGCGGGCGAGCCAATTATCACCTGGGCTCCAAATTCTCCCGGAGCTGCGCAGTACCGTGATTTAGCGCGTGAAGTGGTGGAACGGACCGCCTAAAAGTAGACGACCGTGGCAGAGGAATATCAAGACCCAAACCAACCTGAAATCACGGGTTTCACCCTTGCATTATCAAATTTTGAGGGTCCGTTGGATTTGCTTTTGCAGCTTATTGCCGCAAAGAAAATGGATGTTACTGATGTTGCATTAGCCGAGGTAACGGATGAGTTTATTTCCTACACTCGTAACTTAGGGGAAACCGCGAACCTCGATGAAATCACCGAATTTATTTTAATCGCGGCAACCTTGCTCGATTTAAAAACTGCTCGATTGCTTCCGCGCGGTGAAATTAGTGATATTGAAGACCTAGAACTACTAGAAACTCGTGATCTTCTTTTTGCCAGATTATTGCAATATAAGGCGTATAAACAGGTTGCTGATATGTTTGCCCAGTGGCAATTAGCAGCACGAAGACGATATCCTAGGGCGGTTTCGCTTGAACCGCAGTTTATTGAGCTTTTGCCGCCATTAAAGATTACCCACACTGCAGAAAGCTTTGCGGAACTTGCCGCGACTGTATTCCGGCCAAAGCCTCCGGACGAAGTAGGTACAGCGCATTTGCACCAAGAGCCAGTATCGGTGCCTGAGCAGGCAGGCCGGCTTTTGGCAGTATTGAAACTCGCGGGAAAAGATACCTGGTTAACGTTTCAAAACCTCACCCGGGATTGTGAATTATCAATGGAGATTATTGGTAGGTTTCTTGCACTTTTAGAGTTGTATAAGGCGCAGGCAATCGGGATTGATCAGGAAGAATCTCTTGGCGAATTGCGAATCGCCTGGACCGGGCTAGACGTTGATCCTCAAGTTGTGGCTGCAAGTAACTGGGAGTAGATAAGCTTGAAAACCATGAGCTATGTAGTTGATGTTTCTTGGTTAGCGGAGAATTACCGCCGCGATAATGTTGTGGTGCTATGTGCTTCAATGGGAAATCCAACGAAGTCGATTTCGGCGGGGATTCCTGGGGCAATACTTGCGGATTTAGAGGCAGAGTTTTCCGACCCACAAGCATTATTACCGCACACGTGTCCGCAAAATTTGCAGGAGGTTTTTGCCCGCGCAGGTATCTACGCAGACACGACCGTTGTAGTTTATGACCGATTTGGGATGGTGTGTGCTCCGCGGATTTGGTGGTTGGCTCGGATTGCAGGAATTAAACATGTGTTTGTGCTTAATGGTGGTTTACCGGCGTGGATTCAGGCCGGACACCCAATAGAGCGAATCCTGACTCTCGCCGAAGTAGAAACTCAGGGCAGTATCGAAGCAAACGAGCGCCCTGAACTGATTACAGATATTCGCGGTGTGCAGCAGGCGTTGGCGCGTAGTGGGCATGAAGTTATCGACGCTCGCAGTGCGGGCCGCTTTGCGGGGGTTGAGCCAGAGCCGCGAGAAGGTCTTTATGGCGGACACATTCCAGGGAGTGTCAATATTCCCTACACCTCGCTCTTTGATGACCAGGGTCTACTCCTACCGGTGAGTGACCTCAAACGTGCTTTTGCATCGCAGATTCACGACGCCCAGCACCTTACGTTTACTTGCGGGTCTGGTGTAACCGCGTGTGTACTGGCGCTTGCGGCGGCGGAAGCAGGCTATGAAAACCTCGTTGTTTACGATGGTTCTTGGTCTGAATGGGGTCTACCAGAAATGGGGCAACCAGTGGAGTCAGTACGTTAACGTGGATGGAGCTATCTCTTTATTGCGTTCGCAGATTGAGTCGATTCTTTTGGTAATCGACTCACCTGTATCGGCTGCGGCCCTTGCGAAAGCCGTCCAAGCCGAAGAGCCTCATGTGCAGGAGATCTTGCAGGAAATATCAGGAGAATTCACTGATCGTGGGAGCGGAATAGATCTCCGTGAAACCAATGAAGGTTGGCGGTTTTATACCCGCAAACAAAATGCGGAAGCCGTGGAACATTTCCTTCTCGATGGCACTCAGACACGACTTACCAGAGCGGCTTTAGAAACGCTCGCTGTGGTGGCGTATCGGCAGCCAGTCACACGAGCACAAGTATCTGCAGTCAGAGGGGTCAATGTGGATGGGGTTATGCGTACCCTTCTACTCCGGGGGCTCATTGCCGAAGTAGAAGTAGATGAAGCAACGGGTCCCGCACACCATTATGTGACCACCGAACTTTTGTTAGAGCAGTTAGGAATTGAATCTTTAGAGGCACTACCCAATTTAGCGCCATTGCTTCCAGATATTGATTCGATTGAGGAAGAATTACCTTAAGCTGCATGAGTTGCCAAAACTGGGGTGGCGTCGAAAAGCAATATATTAATTATGTGTTTTTCGATTAAACAAAAACACCACAAGTCCAATCGTCATGACCGTAATACTGCAGCCCAAAAAATACCAAGTTTCTTGGGTAGCATCATTTGGATTATAAAAAGTTGAAAGCACACCGGCAGCTGCTGTGCCAATAGCCAGCGAAAGAAAATATAAGGCAGAAAAGCGGGTGGCAAATGCGCGAGGAGCATATTTAGTTGTAGCAGACATTCCAACTGGACCAACAAACAACTCGCCAAGGGTAATGACAAATGTTGCTGCGGCAAGCACTAAAAACGGAGTTGCGCCTTCGCCACTACCGGCAAATGGTAAAAGAACGAGCAAACCAGACCCAGAAATTATAACGCCAATGCCCATTTTCGCTGGAGAATTAAACTTGGGGAGCTTGGTCCATAGCAGGGCTAAAGGAATGGAAAAAACCAAAATAAACAATGGATTTAGTGATTGTGTCCAACTCGCAGGAATAGTGAAAGAACCAATCGTACGGTCCAGGCGAATATCCGAATACACTGCGAAAACACCATATGTTTGATTCAAAATTGACCAAAACGCGCAGGAAGCAATAAACAGAGGGATATACGCAACTACCTGACGTTTTTCCTTACTGGAGACAGTCTTGGAAGTAAACATTTGCACGAACAAGGCCAATGCAAAGGTAATTGTGGTTACCAAAAGGATGGTTGAAAGTGTACTCAGTGCAAGACTCCCATTGGTAATCAATACTGCAATTACGCAAAGTATCAATAACACAATGGTGCCAATGATAAAAGGCATATTCGAAGTCAATGGATTTCGAGGCTTCAACATCTCGGGTTCCAAGAATTTTTTACGGAAGACCAGGTAATAGCATAGTGCGATAATCATTAAAAGGGCGGCGGCCCCAAATCCAATATGGAATCCATAGACCTGTGACAGCCAGCCGGTAAGAATGGGCCCAAGCAGTGCGCCTATATTGATGCCCATATAGAACACTTGGAATGCGGCATCACGCTGTGCCTCTGCGTCTGGGGCAAAAGCTTCACCAAGGACCGTAATTGCTGCTGTCTTTAGAAAACCCGAGCCAATAGCGATAAGGCATAATCCAATAGCGGCACCCCAACCACCTGGAATCAGTGAAAGCGCAAGATGTCCGACTACAAGTGTTATTGCGCCTCCGAGCAGTGTGCGTTCCGGGCCGAAGAGACGGTCAGCTACCCAGCCGCCAGCGATAGTGCACAAATACACAGATGCACCATAAGTGCCCATCAATGCTGTGGCTGTGGTTTTGTCCAGACCTAAACCAGTGGTTGCTGAATATAGGTAGTACACCAGTATGGCCTGCATCCCATAAAAACTAAAACGTTCCCACATTTCGACGCCGACCATGGCTGGAACTATGCCGGGGGTAACGTTACTTGGAGTTGGTGAATGTTCATCAATATCGGATGAACTACGTTTAACAAGAGTCATGGATATAGTTCTACCCGATCAACGTTTAATTCACCTAAACGATGTACTAGTCATGGTTGCTAGTTTGTGGATCAATTACGTTGTAAAAGCATGTTTTCGAAAAAATGAACGGAACTTCTAGCGGTGAAGTTACACCTGGTTTTCTAAAATAAAAACACCGATTCCGTTGATAGGAGAGCCCGATATGAAAAAATTTTGGACCACGATTGAACAAACCCGCCCCAAGCCATACAATCCAGATTTGCATACTGAGACGATCAGCGCAGTATTAGATACATGGCAGCAAGCCGACTTGCTGGAATTTGAACATGTGCTTCGCTCTGAACTATATAATTTAGAAACCCGAGAGGTAGCCGAACTCTATATCCTCACCTTCAATAAAATTACCGGCAAAAATTCGACACTTACAGTGGATAGCTATATTTCTGACGATAATTTCCTGTACTTCCGTTGTTGGATTGTCTTGCAGGGAGTTGAATTTGTTAAAAGCATTCAGCAAAATATCAACACCATTATGGATCTGCCGCTATCAGTGCTAGATACAGTGTGGTCTGATGGTGGTGGTGAGCAGTTGCTCTATGTAACTGATCGAGGTGAAGATACCAAGATTCGGGATTTGGCCTGTGAAAACTTTCCAGATTTAGACTATGATTTTTCGAGCAAAGAGGTGGAATTGCCACGGGCTGGGGTCGAAATATGCCGCGCATTTCCGGGGTTGGCATTGTACTTGCAACGACACAGTGCTTGGTACGGTGGGTAAAGCGCATTCCCGGCTAACATGTAATGAAAACCGAATGTAAATGTTGTTTAATTTTTTGATTTTTGCTTGGAATTAATGTGGTTATTATATAGTTGAACAATGTTGACTGAAGAAGAAGCCAATGCATTAATTTCATTTGACCAGGCCCATATATGGCATCCGTATAGTTCTACTCCTGCGCCAATGGATCCGCGTCTTATCGATCGGGCAGCAGGAGCATACATAATAACGCACTGCGGCACTCCACTTATCGATGCTATGAGTAGTTGGTGGGCGGTGGCACACGGGCATAATCATCCAAAACTTGTTGCAGCCGCGCACGAGCAAATTAGCAAAATGAGCCATGTAATGTTCGGTGGTTTAACCCACCAACCTGCTGTTCAATTAGCAAGGGTCTTACTTGATCTTGTGCCAGCACATTTTTCCAAAGTCTTTTTTGTTGATTCAGGTTCAGTTGCTGTCGAAGTTGCTATGAAAATGGCGCTGCAATATCAACGTGGTATTGGCCATGGTGAGCGTTGTCGATTTGTCACATGGCGCGGTGGCTATCATGGCGATACGTTAGCCCCAATGAGTGTGTGCGATCCAGATGGTGGAATGCATTCACTGTGGGCTGGGATTCTTCCGCAACACAGTTTTGCCCCAATTCCACCACCGAGAGGTGTCGACCAATCAGTAATTCAACGCTATCTCAGTGAATTTGAAGCGCTTATAGACCCCTCACATGCTGCAGTAATTATTGAGCCTATTGTGCAGGGCGCTGGCGGAATGCGGTTTCATGATCTCGAACTACTACATAGTATTCGCGCAATTTGTGATCGGCACGGCTTGCTGTTGATTGTGGACGAAATAGCCACGGGGTTTGGCCGCACTGGAAAACTATTCGCATCTGAAGATATTTCTGCGGACATTATGTGTGTGGGCAAAGCGCTTACGGGTGGCTTTATGTCACTTGCCGCTACATTAACAACCGAAACCGTAGCTCAGGCGATTCAAAAGCCAACCGGCGGCGGCGCCCTGATGCATGGACCGACATTTATGGCGAACCCGTTAGGTTGTGCTGTAGCGAGTGCAGCATTAGAAATCGTGAGACAAGGGGAGTGGCGGCAACAAGTAGCAATGATTGAACAATTGCTCGTTCAAGGGCTCCAACCGCTTCAAGATCACATCGGCGTTCGAGATGTACGTGTGCTTGGCGCAATTGGAGTAGTGGAAATGGAGCACCCAGTTGATATGTCCGCTGCGACTGCGGCGGCTATTGCGGAAGGCGTGTGGCTTCGACCATTCGGCCGTTTGATCTATTGCATGCCGCCGTTTATTTGCACGCCCGATGAAATAGCAAGGATTTGCCGCGGAGTAATAGCCGCAGTCAAAGCAGCACTAGCTTAAAAGAAAGACCGAACATGATTATTGTTACTGGAACTAATACTGATGTGGGTAAAACCATCGCAACGGCGGCATTAGTTGCGCGAATTCCGCAGGCATTGCCTATTAAGCCAATCCAGACAGGTGAGCCAGATGGATCCGGGGATATTGTGACGATCGAACGTCTTACTGGAGTACTCGGTACAGAATTTATTCGGTATCCTGAGCCATTGGCGCCGAATATAGCAGCTCAAAGGGCTAATATGGAGCAGCTTGAACTCCGTGACGTCGCTATGAAAATCCGTGAACTTAATACCGGAAATACAACGCCTATTATTGAGGGCGCTGGAGGACTATTAGTACGCATGGCCGAAGACTGGACCATTGCAGATCTTGCCGCAGAGCTTGATGCTGATGTGGTTATTGTGACTTCATTGGGTCTTGGCTCACTTAATGCGGCAGAACTTACCGTAGAAGCTGCACGTAGGCGCAAACTGCGGATTCTGGGTCTGATTGGTGGTGTATTGCCTGCAGAACCTGATTTAGCCACAATGCTTAATATTGCCGAGCTTCCACGTGTGACCAGAGTGCCGCTATTAGGGTGCTTACCGGCAGGGGCAGGGGAATTCTCCGCAGCGGAGTTCGCTCAAATTGCCGCAAAAATTAGAATCCCTGGATATTGATCCAACCAGGATTGATGGGTTAGGGTGGAGGGCGATTTACATAACCATATACAGATTGGACACGCCTGTGACTCCACCCGCTCGCCGAGACGGCACACCGGAAAAAAAGAATAAACGTCTACAACGGCGCCCCCAAAAGGATCGCCAACGCGCAGCAGATATTTATGTTTCAAAAGCCAAGCCTGCGCGCCACCAACACGTGGATCGAAACCGCAATGTGGAACGCACCGAAGGGGAAGGTGTGCGGCTCCAAAAAGTGCTTGCCCAAGCTGGGGTGGCATCTCGCCGAATGGCCGAAAAACTTATCGACGCCGGCCGCGTTGAGGTCAATGGCAAAGTTGTTACCGTTCAGGGTATGCGTATTGACCCGAATACCGCAATTGTTCGTGTTGACGGTGCACGCGTGCGAATTAACGAGGATATGGTCTATTTTGTGCTTAATAAGCCTCGTGGTGTGCAGTGCACTATGCACGATGATATGGGTCGTCCCTGCGTGGGCGATATTGTCGGGGAAAAACTCGATGCTGGGCAGCGTCTTTTCCATGTGGGGCGGCTTGATGCCGCAACCGAAGGACTTTTGCTACTCACAAATGACGGTGAGCTGGCAAACCGCCTTATGCATCCGAAATACGAAGTAGCAAAAACTTATCTAGCCACCGTAGTAGGCGAAGCGGACCGTGCTCTTGTTCGTAAGCTTAGGGAAGGTATTGAGCTGGAAGACGGACTTGCAAAAGCTGACTATGCGCAAGTTGTGGATACTTGGCAAGGCAAGTCAATTGTCCGAGTAGAACTCCATGAAGGACGTAAACACATTGTGCGCCGCATGCTTAAAGAAGCTGGATATCCAGTAGAACGTCTAGTGCGAACAAAGATTCATACGGTGCAATTGGGTGAGCAAACCCCAGGCGCGATTCGCGCGCTTAATAACGCAGAACTTACAAGTCTGTATAAGGCGGTGGGAATGTGATTGAAAATATGCCCAATGGCGGACTGATTATTGCGGTAGATGGCCCATCTGGAACTGGAAAGTCCACAGTATGCAGAGCTGTTGCACAACAACTACATGCACAATACCTGGATACTGGTGCAATGTACCGTGTGGCTACGCTGCACATTTTGCGCAAAGGAATTGATCCCGCAGATACGCCAGCCGTGATTGACGCAACCACTGAAATACCATTTGAAATACATCATGATCCATCTGCTACATCGGTACTTCTTGATGGTTTAGATGTTTCCGATGAAATTCGCGGCAGCGAAGTCACAGCGCATGTTTCGGCCGTATCGGCGATCCCTGAAGTACGAAAGAACCTTGTTGCACTCCAACGCAATCTCGCTTTTAAAGCTGGACGGTGTGTGGTTGAAGGACGCGATATTGGGACAGTGGTTTTTCCTGAGGCGCCATTAAAGATCTATATGACTGCATCGGCAGAAGTTCGAGCAGACCGTCGGTATCGACAAGATACAGCGGCAGGGCGCGACGTCGATTATTTAACTATTCTTCGAGAGATTGAACGTCGAGATGACCTTGATTCCAGCCGCGCAGCATCACCATTGCGGCCTGCCGATGATGCGATACACCTTGATACTTCGGAATTAAGTTTGCAAGAAGTCATTAATACCGTTATTGAGCTAGCTGCAACGTCGGCGGAAAGGAATTCGCAACAGTGAGCCAGCACAACCATGAAGAAGAAACTCAGTTTGTTTACCATACGCATGGTGGGGAGATTTCCGCAGACAAAGGCTTTATTGAAGAAGAAGTTGAAGTCGCTGGTGGTGGGTATGCAACCAGGGATTATTTACCCGAAGATTTTGATGAAGCCGAATTCGATGACACTGAATTTGGTGAAGCTGATTTTGGGGAAACCTATGGCGATAATGACTGGGAAGAACTGGAACGTGCTTTTGGAATTGAGAAGCACGTTGAAGAGGCCTTATGTACCGTAGCGATTGTAGGCCGCCCAAATGTTGGTAAATCATCATTGGTCAATCGCATTTTGCAGCGACGCGAAGCCGTGGTGGAGGATGTGCCTGGCGTAACTCGTGACCGAGTGTCCTATATTGCCGATTGGAATGGCCGTCGATTCTGGGTGCAGGACACAGGTGGTTGGGATCCGGACGCCAAGGGAATCCATGCAGCGATTGCTCGGCAAGCAGAGACCGCTATGGCTACTGCCGATGTAATTGTTTTTGTCGTGGACACCACTGTAGGAATTACTGAAACAGACCAGGTTATGGCCCGCAGACTACAAAAGGCCGAAGTCCCTGTGATTCTAGTGGCCAATAAGTTTGACTCTGATTCGCAGTATGGAGATATGGCCGAATTTTGGGGACTTGGGCTTGGCGACCCCTATCCAGTGTCTGCACTTCATGGGCGCGGTGGTGGAGACCTTCTTGATACGGTGGTGGCGTCGTTCCCTGAAACACCTCGAACGAGCTCGATCACATCAGGTCCAAGACGTGTTGCACTTGTAGGAAAACCAAACGTTGGTAAATCATCGCTACTTAATAAAATAGCTGGTGAGGAGCGTTCTGTAGTTGATAACGTTGCTGGCACTACGGTCGATCCTGTCGACTCACTCGTGCAGCTTGATCAGCAGCTATGGAAGTTTATTGATACTGCTGGTCTGCGTAAAAAAGTGAAAAATGCGGTTGGGCATGAGTATTATGCTTCGTTACGGACCCGCGGTGCGATTGATGCCGCCGAGGTTTGCATTTTTCTGATCGATGCCTCCGAAAATATTAGTGAACAAGACCAAAAAGTGCTTGGCATGATTGTTGATGCCGGCAAGGCACTCGTGATTGCCTACAACAAATGGGATCTTGTGGATGAAGATCGCCGTGACCTACTCGAACGCGAAATTGATCAACAACTAGCCCATATTTCTTGGGCGCGGCGAGTTAATATTTCCGCTAAAACCGGTCGAGCACTGCAAAAACTAGAACCCGCGATGATTGAGGCTCTAGAGTCTTGGGATTCCCGAGTATCTACTGGACAGCTGAATAATTGGTTGCGCGGTGTGATTGCACAGAATCCACCTCCAATGCGTGGTGGAAGGGTCCCCAGAGTACTATTTGCCACTCAGGCTTCAACCCAACCACCTGTTATTGTTTTGTTTACTACTGGATTCCTTGATGCTGGGTATCGTCGATACCTTGAACGGAAATTCCGTGAATCATTTGGTTTCGTGGGTTCGCCGGTACGTATTGCTGTACGTGTTCGGGAAAAGCGAAACTGGAGGAAATAGCACGACAGGGGGGTGGCGGCATCCTTGTAAGAACACGAGGTAAGCATCGGTTTGCTACAGCGTACGACACCCCCTTCGACTCGAAAGTCAAGTGCAAATTTATTGCTCTGTAGTGTACAAACTACCGTTCGGTTCCTTACCTTCATTATCTGTAAAGATCATAATAAGAAGGCTGTGAACCGGAGAGCTTTCTCTATTTTACGTAATGGGTTGAAAACCAAAAGGTCCCTTGAATATTCAAGGGACCTTTAAAGCCTCTGTGAAAGGTAGAATTATTAGGCGCTCAGTGCTGCGTCGCCTGCGCTCAGTTCGGTGCCATTCAGCAGGTTGAACAGGGAGAAAACGGAGCCGATGAGCTTAAGGAATTCAATGATTGATGTTAGTTCCATAAGATGAAGTGCCTTTCGTAGGTTGGATGCTAACGCCCTTACTATAGAGGCAACAATGGGGTTTCGTCGAGTATCAAATCAAATTATGAGATTTCCAGGGGGTGAAAAATACGAAAATCAAGAACTGTTGATTCCAAAAAATAAGGTTTTCCGGCAGCAAAAATAAAGTATTTCTTGTAACTTTCATTGCGTACCAAAGGACTGGTGGATTTGTTCTTGCACCCGGGAATTTCTCCAAAAAGCCTTATACGCATCATCTGACCTCGTAAGATGGACGTTATGGTTGTGCCGAATGCTGCACACAACCCTGCCATTGCAGCTGCACAGAGAAAGCCTCGGCGAATAGTCAGTTGGATCGTGGTTGATGGGGTGGCAGAGAAAGTCATTGGTAATACATGCTGCCTTGTATTGGTAGTTGCAGTCGAGTCTCCCAATGGAAATTGGATTCGGGTGATTCACCGAACCGTACCAAAAGATTCTCGGCAGGAAGCACTGCAAGAAATCCATATTGAAGCGGAACGTGCCATCCGATCTGGCGCTCTGGTTCATGGTGCTGTCGAGGTGTTTTTCAGTTCCTACCTTTCGCTAGATAAAACAGTTATCTGGCGTAGCAGTAGGACTCAAAAACCATTACCGCTCCAACTTCGCGCTTCTGCAACGCATTCACTCAATACTTCGCTTGCACTACTGGAGAAGCAAGTACGTGCGTCCGTGACCAAAGTGAAGCCAAGAAAATTTACGGTACCGATTGCGCCGAAAACCTTAATGTATGCAATAGCTTCACAATTGCCGGCGGTGCGATTGGCAACGGACGCATCAAAAAATACCACGACTCATACCGTATCGATTGGTTGGGTTTCTGATCACGGTGATTATGGCAGTACGCTAATCCATCGCGGTACAAAAATTACGGAAGCAGAATATACCGCGCTTGTTCGCGCCCTTATAAGGATTGTGAGGCGGCATCCTGGGCGTAAAGTTCATGCATATACCGATAGTAAACAAGCGGTGGTTTTATTACGACGCCGCCAACACAATAATGCCGTGGTACAACAGCTGCTACAAACTGGGATGATTCGCGTGTATTGGGTTCGGGGACACCGTGGGCATCCGTTAAATGAGGCTGCTCATAGGTTGGCGGTGCACACCCGCCGCAGTATTGAATGGGATATCCCAGAAAAACACCGAATCCGGGTGGAGCGTCAGATTATGCAGGATTTATGGGACGAATTAGCGGTATGAGATACGTTTCAACCTC
Source organism: Corynebacterium freiburgense (assembly GCF_030408815.1). Taxonomy (NCBI): domain Bacteria; kingdom Bacillati; phylum Actinomycetota; class Actinomycetes; order Mycobacteriales; family Corynebacteriaceae; genus Corynebacterium; species Corynebacterium freiburgense. The sequence continues at coordinate 1,362,700 of NZ_CP047355.1, forward strand.
TACACGTCTTGATTTTGTCTCAATGATTACACTATGAATATGTTTTTCAATGAACAAGCTAAAACATGGGATACCCCACAAAGTTTGCAGCGTGCTAAGGCATTGGCTGAATTACTGCAAAATCATTGGGGAAGCAGCAAGCTTTCCACCGTACTTGAATTCGGTTGTGGTACTGGGTCGCTCACGTTTGCGCTTGGTGATCGTTCCGAACAGTATATTGGCTATGATACGGCCGAAAATATGTTGGAAATTTACCGGCAAAAAGCCCCGTCTGATCGATATACAACGGTTGAGTCTTTAGACCAAGTATCGGATAGCAGCCTAGATGCTGTGTATACATCCATGGTTTTGCATCACGTGGACAATATTGATTTTGTACTCGAGCAACTTGCGGCAAAACTAAAACCAGGTGGACTGTTGAGTGTCATTGATTTGGATGCAGGCAATGAATCCTTTCATAAAGGTATCAATGTAGAAGTGTTTCATCATGGCTTCCAGCGAGAAGCTTTTGCAGATACCGTAGCTGGACATGGGTTCGAAGTGCTTCGAATTGAGACGGCGTTCAATGGAGTGAAGGAACTGCCGGACGGTGGTCAACGGGACTACACAATGTTTATTCTCACTGGACGTAAAAAATAGAAGTCCATTTCTTTCTGCATACATCCATGGCTGCGATAATGCTGCGATGACAAGCTATGCCGTACCTACTACTTCAGCCAGGGTGGTCAAAGGGGGTAGCGGAATGGGAACGCGGGTGCAATTAAAAATGCTGCACTTACTGCACTTTTTCCAAAGTTCGAAAACTTGTACAGTAAGTGTGCTGTATGGTTGTGGCTGTTGTTGTAGCTTGTGTAGTTGTGAATGAATTCCATCAAGTTGCACTACCAGAAGCCCGCTATGCCGATGAGCTCGCATTCCTAGCCGCGTTTGATCAAGGCCCGAAACCACCTGGCTGGCTACTTACACCACAATCGGTTGTTCGGTTTATTTGCGGAGAAAAAGGTTTGCGGCTTACACCAGCTAAGCGCAAAGAATTTCCCGAGCTCCCGCAACGGCTTGATATTTCTCCAAAATTCATTGGTAATAAGGCGCTTATTGAGCGATGTGTGGTTACCCTGGCGGGTTCACGTGCCCTAATGCTTGTTGGTGAACCGGGCACTGCCAAATCTATGCTTTCAGAATTACTTTCAGCTGCTATTTGTGGTTCATCAGAGTTGACTGTTCAAGGTAGCGCTGGAACTACAGAGGATCAACTGCGTTATGGCTGGAACTATGCAATGCTATTGGCTCATGGTCCCAGTGAAGAAGCTTTGGTGCCTTCACCAGTGCTACAGGCCATGACTACCGGCAAAGTCGCGCGGATTGAAGAAATTACGCGTTGCCAGCCAGAGGTTCAAGATTCTATTGTGCCTATCCTTTCGGAACGGCGTATGGCGATTCCGGAGTTAGGGGAGCATTCGGTCGCTGCGATTCAGGGGTTTTGTGTTATTGCTACCGCAAACTTGCGGGATAAAGGTGTCAGTGAAATGAGCGCTGCACTCAAGCGTCGTTTTAATTTTGAACATATTGATCCAATTGCTGATCGGGCTGCAGAAATCTCTTTAGTTACCTCAAAAACCAAGCAGGTATTGGAGGAAGCCAAGGCGCCGGGATCGGTGGATGCCGTGGTAGTTGATGCATTGGTTACTATTTTCCGGGATTTGCGGGGTGGTATTACGCCAGAGGGTTGGGCGGTAGAGAAACCTGGCACAGTGATGTCAACCGCAGAGGCTGTGGCGATTTCATCTTCTATTGCGCTTTCAACTTCATATTTTCCAGACGGTCCAACGGCATTGCAGCTCATCCCCGGGCATCTTTTGGGCGCGGTACGTAAGGACGATGATAAAGATGCGGGGCGTCTTCAAGCATATTGGGATGCTGTGATTCGGCGGCGCACACACAATGATGAAAGTGGTACATGGCGCACCTTATGGGAGGCACGCGAGGATGTCCACTAGCCCAACCGAGCTTCTCGACGCCCTGACTGCCCCAGGCCACCACGTATATTTTGGGGTACGCCACCACTCGCCAGCCTGCGCGCGGGCCGTTATTGAAGCCGCAGAAGAACTTCAACCGCAGGCAATCGCTGTGGAACTCCCGGCAGATCTGCAGCCTCTCTTGCGTTGGTTATGGCACCCAGAAACCGAAGCGCCGATTGCTGTAGCGATTTCGGACCATGAACTTGGAACGCAAGGGATGGCGTTTTACCCATTCGCCGATTTCTCGCCAGAATTAGCGATTATTCGGTGGGCGGGACAGCGCGGGATCCCCATCCACTGCATCGATTTACCGGTTGGTGCCCGCTTTGAAGTGAATGCACCTCAAGATAATTCCGGCGTATCAGTGGATGTCAGTGAACTTGTAGGCCAGGAATCTTGGGATACAAAAGTTGAGGCGCGCTCGATTGGTGAACCATGGCGAAATGTCCGCCGCGCTGCGCTAGCTGTTGGTATTGGGGCAAGACTTTCGGAGTCTGATATTGATGCTTTTACTGCCGCACGTGAAGCTCATATGCGTGCATGTCTAGCGGAACTTAACCAAGAAACCCTGGTGGTTGTTGGCTCCTTCCATTGCCTTGGTCTTTTGGATGGTGAGTCAAAACGTCCACACCAAGTACGTGATGTTGCTTCTTCAATAGTGCGCTATAGCTTTTCACAATTGGATTCTAGGTCTGGGTACGCTTCAGGTATTCGAGATCCGCAATGGCAGCAAAAGATTTGGGAGTGCACTACTGCAACGGATGTTGAGTCGCTTGTTTATTCGATGATTACAGATGTTGCAAGGACATCTCGGAAATCTGGAGAGCCAGCTGGTACAGGTGAAGTAGCAGAAGCTTGCCGGTTTGCAATTGACCTTGCACGTATTCGCCAATTGCCTGCACCGGGGCGTCGTGAAGCGATTGAAGCATTAACCACTGTATTTGCCCAGGGTGATATTACTGGTCGTGGACGTGGTATTGCAGAAGCAATGCGAAATGTATTTATCGGCGAACGTTTTGGTGAATTGCCAGCTGATGCACCAGTACCAGCTTTGGAGGCACATACTCGAACACAACTTGAGGCTTTAGGCCTTCCTTCAAAGGAACGGCAGCCGAGCGTACAGCGCCGAGTCGACCCGTTTAAAGGCGGAAAAGACTTTGCTCGACACTTGATACTTACGCGTTTAGATGTACTCAATATTCCTTATGTGACGGATCGTACGAGTGGTTCAAACCGTGGTTTGGAAACCCGAAGTTATACCGCATCGTGTGTGTTTTCTGCGAGTACCGCTGCAGGGCTGGCGGCGGTTGGTGCTTCCGGTGTGAGCCTAGAACAGGCGATCAGCACGATATTGCGTGCTCGCCTTGGCGAACAGCTTGCACGTAATGAAGTTGACCCGCAAATCATATTGAAAGTGATTCAGGATTCTGCCCGTGTTGGTGCTGGTGAAGAACTATCCCAAGCCATAGAAGCAATGCGAAAGCACGTCTTACATCGGTTAGGTTTTTCAGATGCTGTTTCCGCGATTGAGGTGTGCACAGGTGTTGCTGGAAAACGTGAACCAGCGGCGAGAATGCTAAGCGAAGAAGTACTCGAACAATGTCGAGCATTGGCTAGGCAATTGGGTGCTGTGGTGGTTCGGGAAATTCAAGGAATTGCTGGTTCAGATGATCCTCAGCATGCACGTCTATTAGGCCAGGCAGGGGGGCTGATAGATACCCACCAAGTAAGTATTCTTTCCGCATTACGAAGAGTAAAAACATCCGGATCGCCACTTATGCAAGGCGCAGCATACGCAGTGCTAGATGCGCTTGCAACAGACGAGCTTGACCATGAGAAAACCGCCGAGTTTATTGGTAGTTGGATCGACCAATCCACGCATCCAGATAGCCGAAAAATTCTCCAGCTGCGGCTAGTGGGTTATCTTTGTGCATCGCGTGGTGTCTGGTGTGATAGCCCAGCAATGGATTCGATTATTCAGCGAGTAAACAATGTGGAAGATAGCCATTTTGTGGTAGCGCTACCCGCGCTACGAGGAGCATTTGACACTGTTTCCGCTGCTGAACGTGAGCGCTTTTTGGATCATCTACAAGACCAACTCGGTCGAATTGATACGCATCTGGAAATTGATCCATTTGTTCTCGAGTCGAATGCAAAAGCTGATATTGCGGCGCGCCAACGTCTGGAAGCTTTGGGGCTTGCCGATATTGCGTTTACACCGATTATGCGCTGGCGCCTGATTTTAGGTGCGGAACCGGACACACTTTCGGATAGTGCGGCGCGGATGGCTAGTGCTCTTGATGAACTCTATGGTGGGCCTGGTGCAGATACCACCGGTGAAGCAGATGGGCGGGTACGTAAAGGCGGAAATGGTCCAAGCCAACTTGGGGTTCGAAAATGGTCTGAAGAAATCCAGGCATTATTTGGTGAAGATCATCTTCAAGAGATTTTCGGAGCGGCTGCCGAGCGAGGCCGCGGCGAAGTAGTTACAACTTTAAATACTGAAAATGTTCGGCCTTCTGTGGATTTACTTACTACAGTATTGAACCTCAAAGGGGCATTGCCAGCATCAAAATTGCGGCAAATTCGACCGATTGTGCAAAAGATTATTGATGAACTTTCCAAAGAATTAGCGCAACAACTCACACCAATTCTCGCCGGAATTTCCTTTGCCAAACCGACCCGCCGAAAAGCCGCAAAGCTCGATATGCCATTGACTATTCGGCGCAATTTAAAAAATGTTGTAGAGCTTCATGGTCGCCCGCAAATAGTACCTGTGACACCAATTTTTAGAGCCCCTGAACAGCGCATTTCTCCTTGGCACATTATTGTATTGGTTGATGTCTCCGGCTCCATGGAGGCTTCAACAATTTACGCAGCAATGACGGCGGCAATATTGACCGGTGTGCGAACCTTCCGGGTAAGTTTTATTACCTTTGATACCAGCGTTATTGATCTATCTGGATTAGCTGAAGACCCCCTCGAACTACTATTAGAAATTAAAGTCGGGGGAGGGACAAATATTGCGCAGGCGGTTCGCTACGCCGCAACTCAAGTAACAAACCCAAATAAAACTGTGCTTATTTTAGTTAGCGATTTTGAAGAATGGGGCCCCATTGAAAAACTCACCGGTGGAATCCGGGCGCTTGCGGAGTCTGGTGTGAAAATGATTGGCTGTGCCGCGCTTGACGATACTGGCAAAGCCGTCTACAACGTTGGGATCGCGGAGGCGGTTGCCTCGGCAGGTATGCGAGTAGCCAGTGTTTCCCCAATGCAGTTGGCCCGGTGGGTAGGGCAGGTGCTGGCATGACAAATCTTCCACCACTCGATCCAACAATCGCAGCGGAAGCACTTTCGAAATTGCCGCCCAGATTGTTGAAACGCGCAGAAAAACTCGCTGCAGAGTCAGACTCGTGGAAGATACACCCCAATAAAGACGGGCTCACTATCATCCTCGGCCAAGCGAGTGTTACTTTGCTTGACGACGCCCTACAGTGTGACTGTTTACTGTCACCTAAATGTGCGCATATCGGTGCGGTATGCGTGGCGTCGCCAGTTGGAGAAGCCACAGTATCCGAAATTCCGAATAAGCCTTCGGATATAAAGGAGAAACCCCCAACTCAAAATAACGGCGCGGCTTGGGCGAAAGAGCTTCCACCACCTGCTCAAATCGGTCAGGTTGTGGAGAATGCCCGTACCATTGTTGAAGATATTATCCGTGTCGGGCTTGGCCAGTTAAGTATCCAAACGCATACGCAACTTCTCGCTTGCGTACAAAGCGCACGTGTATGCGGACTTCCACGGCTCGAACGCGCATTAACCGGTTTGGCAACACACTCTCAAATCATGCGCATGGGAAAGCCAATCGGCCGTATGGCCGCTACGCGGACCGTATTTCATGTGGCATTACTTTGTCACCTACTCGACCGCGATCCAACCGACCGCGCAGCTATCGGTCAATCCCGACGAGCCTATACAACTCTTGATGCAGAATCCGGAGTTGGCGCAGGAAGGTTCATACCACTATTTGCTGAGCCAATCATTACCGCATCAGGCTATGCCGGGGTCAATGTAGTGCTTGCAACTAGCCAAGGGGATGTCTTCGCCGTAACAAAAACCCCACCCGGAGGAATACCTGACGTCAAAACAGTGTGGCACGGACCAATTCGACTCGGTGATCTTCACTGCAGCCATGCGCAATTGGCGCAAAAAGTACTGATGATTACTGGTGGAAAAGCATCAGCCGACGGGCGTATTGGCGCGGGAAAAGGAGTTCGCGCGGCACTCGGAAAAACGGTCACACTAGAGATGATTCGTCAAATCCCAATGAGTGATGAATTTACGCTTATTGACGGGGAAATCATCGATATAACCCTCAAGCACCTAACAATTGCGACCACACCGGAACAACCTTCAACAACACTTGAGTTTCTGGACGCTGCGAGAAAAACTGCGCTGCCCAGCCTTGTTGAAGCATGCCAACGGTATATCAGCAATGACCATCAAATCCAATGCACAGTACTTGTACGTAACACCACAGTTTTAAGTATTTGGCCAGCCATAAAAGAATTCGAACTACCTGAAGAATACAGTGGCCGAATATTCCCAGGGCTTGATGAAGTGCCGGTACCAACACTGGAAAATAAATACAGTTTGAATGAAGCTGAAAATAATAGCGAAATCAGTGCGCATAGAAAAGTAAGTGAAATTATCGATCCATGGCTAGCACGTATTGTATTTGGTGGTGTTCAAGATATACGACGAAGACTGCCGCAAATTCAATACGATGGTCAAATACTTGAAAACATCGGCGCTCCATTTGCAGCAAAACTACTTAATCAGATGGGTAGCAATGCAGGTCAAATGCAACCTGCATTAGCACTTGCACTCTACAGTCAAAATAATTAACCGACGAATACACGAGTAAAAGATGGATACACATACCGAACACTGGATACCCGCAGGCGATTACAGCCTAAAAATAACAGACGGAAAAATAATTGCACGAAATGCCAAAGGGCGAGTGTTAAAAACACTCCCGGCAAAAGCAAAAAAGACGCCAGAATTTGAAAAAGTTTCAGCATTACATGTCTATTTGCAACAGCATGAAGTGCAATGCTTGGATACTTTACGGGACTGGTTTATAAAAAGCCTACCAATACCTACCAAACTTATTACTGCAGTATGGGTAGATCCTTCTTGGCAAAAATTCCTGCGTGACCTCGTAGTATCAACTGATACAGGCCTCATTGGATTACTGCGAGACGCCAGTGATAATGCGATTCAAATAATTGATTTGGACGGAGAAACCGCAACAGTGTCGATTGAAGAAAGCAAGTTACTCTCAATCCCGCATCCGGCTATCCTCCAAGATCTTGAAGAATGGCAAGAGTTCGCCATTGAGCTTGGCGTACATCAAGGAATAGATCAGCTTTTCCGCGATTTATACACGAAACCAGATGATGAAGATACCCTGAAAAAACAGCTTGCCAAATACGAAGGCTTTGAATACGAAAAAGCAGGCGCTTTGCTGGGGCGTTCCCGCAATGCTGGTTTTCAAGCAACATTGGAATATATTTCATTATCAATTTTAGAAAGTGGAATAGAAACCACAATTCAACTTGATGTATACGCCTGGTATCCAGACGAAGAAGCAGAAATAAATGGCGTGCGTTTTTTGCGGGATGGAGATTATATAAAACCATCTGAAGTCGGGCCGATTACCTGGTCTGAAGCACTACGTATGTGCGAATTTATCTATTCTGGGCGTTCACTTTCAAATAAAACAGCATAATGCCAACTAAACCCAAAGGGATGAAAATATGGACGTAATGTTTGCAACTCGACATGGCGGAATTGTACCGACAGATATGGCATCCGAAGATGATGCAGTAATGATCGCGTTTTCTGGTTCCAACCCAGAATTACTAGGAGATCGAAAAATTGTACGAATAGTTCCTGAAAAGCTTGAGCTTGCGGAGAAACTTACGCAAGAAGTTTTAGGGCTTGACTCATTTCATTCTGAGCCTATCGGCGTGGGACTAGTTCGTGCAATTGGTTTCCCTGCCTGGCCTATTCTCCAAGACCCCGAAAATGCGCACCACGCATTAAACATAGTGGGAGATCTGGAGTGGGCAAAAAAGATGGCGAAGGGCGCCCCGAACAAAGTAGCCGAGCGATTTCAAGAATTAGTGAAACAACTGACTAATTCAGCTCCTCACTTCTTGCCTACGCTGTTGGAAGAATTAGCAAGAATCTATGACAACGTTGGTAATGCGAAATTCGCTCAGCGATATTTTTCAAGTGCGCGAGAGGTAGAACGGTCGTATGGTTTACCAGTAGATGCCGAACGACACCGACAGGTATTCCTGGAATTTAGTAGCCGAGGTCTTGTTGCCGCTAAAGAACTCTCTGCTCTGGGGGCACAATGCAAAATGTGGTTCGATAATGAACAAGAAACATTTGAATTTTTTTATAACCTTAATGTATCGCGTGTTCAAGCTGGCGGCGCACCATATACGACGCTTGTACGTGACCTTACAAAGCTAGGTAAAAGCGCTGGCTATAGCCAAGCTGAAGTGACCGAAATGTTCGCGCGTTCGGTTGTGGGCACTTCTGGTATGAGAAAGGCTACCAAGGCTTTTGTAATGAACCTTGGAAAAGCACTCGGTAAAAACAAAGACATCGATCCATCTTTGATTCTTGATTTATATAAAGTTCGACCTATTGGAATCAATATCAGGGAGTGGGTCGAAGTTTTACGCGTTGCAGGGATCTTTGATGTTCTTGGAAAGACCCCGGATAGAATTGTCCCTTGGGTGCATGGTCTTCTAGAAGAGATGGAATCGTGTGCCGAGCGAAGTTCCGATCTTTGTGCCTTTATTTTGGAAAATCGGAGTTACTTTAGTGGCCAAACAATGACCCTGCCATTTGCTAAAATTAGCCTCGAGTTCTTAGCTGTGCTGCAGGAAGTTGGTGTCACATTAGAGTTTGACGACGGTAAATATGAGGTTTATCCACAATTGGATTTCCTTGTTGATTTTATAAAGAACAAACCCGTAGTTGATCTCAACCGCGCATTCGAAGATGATCGCTTGCGGCGGCGAATAGTTGGCGATAAGACGTTAGAACAACTGCTTACTGGTTATGAAGGGAAGTTGCAAAAACTGCGACTGGGTGGCTTGATTCTGGATAAACTACGAGAAGAGTTACAGAATTTAAATTTGCAGCCATATCTAGCCTCACTTGAACCTTTCGCTCGCACAATCAGTAAAATCAGGAATTTTGATATTCCGCTTGATATTTCGAAAAATATCCTTGAGCTCACGAATATTACAGAAGAAGAAATTCTTATCTGCAACCTTCGTGCTGGTTTAATTACCGAGTTCACTTGGCCAGAGTTAGAAAAACACACAAAAGAATGGTTAGGCACTATTAGTCCTAACAATACCTATGGTGGTCAGCTCAGATTCTACCCAAGCTATCCTGGTGTGGTTGCATTTTTTAAGCAATCAGTTGCGGCGGTTGAAGGAAACCAAACAATAGGGACCCATAAATTTGGTTTGGAAAAGTCTCTTAGTTTTTCCGCATACACGCAATCAAGCGGCAACATTATAGTGGCAAGCGCAAATCGGCATGGTGAAGTCAAGGCTGAGTGGTCGCAGGGTGAGCCAGTAGTAACCGAAGTAGATAGTGAACGGTATTACTATTACTTGGCTGAAGACTCAGTGAAATTGTGTGATTCGCTTCCTATTGAAGGTGGCAGGATTTTGCCTGGTGGGGTACTGCTTGACGGAGAAAGCAAGCTATCTATACATGAGCACGATCGTCTCAAAAGGATGTTCTCCGACGCATCTGGGAAAGTGTGGGTGATTGATAAAACCGTATTTCCATCGAGTAATTTGCGGGTTCAAGAGATTAACCCAGAAACTGGAACTGTAGTAGGCACGCAGGCGCCAGCAGTTTTTGAACAAGTATTAAATGGCAACTTTAAGATAGACCCAAATATATCTACGTACGTAGCGGTTTGTCCTTCTTACAATCCGCAGACTAGTATCGTACCATCGAGTAATCAAAATTTGGTGTTTATTGCTGCGGAATCAGTAGATAATAACGTTCCAAATGCTCAATACTGCATAATCCTTGGGGATGGTAGGGAATTCTTTTCGCAAGACCCATTGGTTGGTGTGATTGAGGCGGCTGGTGTTATTTGGTTAGTTGGAACCAATGGTCGGCTTTATATACCCACAGAAAATGGCTCTTCTATAGCGTTAGCTACAACTTTAGATCACCGTGGAGAGTCACACTGGCTACATCAATTGCCTTGGATTACTTGGGCGAATCTTTCGCTTCGAAGCGAAACTGCTAGCCAGCGTTTGCGAAAAATTACGGTGCAGCAGGCCGAGCAAATCATTGGCGCTATTGATCGCAAGCAATTAAAAGTATCTCGCCATGAAACAAAATCAGAAGCTTATGTACGTCCCTACGACACAATAAATCTGAACTGTAAGTCCGAATCAGAAGCAATGAAAGTTGTGGGCGAAATACTTGACTGTAAAGATGAAGAACTATGTGCGAGCGTAGTCTATCGAGCGATTGAATCAATAAAACTGGCGAAAATAATGGCGTTTAATCGCAAGTACTTTACGCGAAAAATAAAAGAGCTTACCGCAGCGGAGTCTGAAACTAACGCGGATGCTAACGCCAACAGTGCCGAGAGCCATAACTATGTGGAAAAGAAGAATCGAGGCGATTTCATTGCCACGACAAATCATGCGTCTCTAGCGGGACGTGAATTTGGACAATTAACAAACGCAATTGAGGGGAAGCAAAGCCGCCGATCCAAAAAGTGGTTATGGTTGCAGGTTATTTGCAGAGAGAAGCCATTTATCGTTTGGGCAAAAGGTATTTTATCAACGCCGCATATTCGTCATGAACTAGCTACGCTTTTGAGTGATTCTTTGGCATCTGGTTTTATGGCTCCAAAATGGAGGCAAATTTATCTAGACTGGGGCAAACTTGCTGCGAAATTTGGCAAATCACAAATGGGGCTAGTTTTTGTCCCAGATAAGGAATCAAAGGCAGTAGTCATAGGTCGCTTAGATAAATATTTAAGAGTTCTTATTCAAGGAGAGGTGCCGGATTCATTACAGTCATCGGTAAATAATTTCGTCAGGTGCGAGGGCCTTCCATATGACATCGATATGAAGATCTCTGATAATGATGCCCGGCGGTGGATCCAGGAATTATTATGCGAAAACGAAATTGACATTGAATTATGGAAAGCGGAAATGCAACCGTTTGTCCGTGCTCTAACAGAAAATTCCGCACTTACAGAAAGTGCTGCATGGGTATTGCTAGCAGGCGGGTATAACCCAAGTTTTGCGAGAGTGACCACGGGTGCGCTTGATTTGCCATATTTTGACTACCGAGGTCGCTACAATATTGACTACCTCGATAAAGAGCACATAAAGTCCGCTCGCAAAAAACTCAAACTGTCTACCAAGGCCCATAAATTTGCCTTACAGCAGCTTTCAGGGATTAAAGATGACTATATCGAAATGCTTCTAGCGGCGGTTTTTGACCGCGATTTAGCGGCATTTACAGCAGTTGCTCATTGTTTACCACAGGTTGAAGTGGATCTGCAGGAATCAGATATGCTAACACTCACTGACTGGGGTTATGAGTATGATGAGTCTGTTGTCGTTCCTTCGATCTGGCGTGCACTACGGCCGCTGCCTCGTAAGATTGAATTAAAAGGCGGTACTGGTTACAGCAGGATTGCTGGCGTTGTTTTGTATTTTGCCACAAGGGCCCAAGGCAATGACCCATTGCGTGGTTTTTACGCGAAGCAACTAGAAACTATAAAGAATATTGATTGGATAGGTTTCAGCTCTGAACATGTGTCCGATCTTCCATTGCAGGGAGAGCTGCTAAACGACGAAACTACATGGCTTTACGCTCACGGGGACGCTGTACGAGCTGTTCAAGAGGGTTGCTTTGATCGGGTGATTGAAAGTTTGCGGCGTCCCGAAATCCCTAGTGGTTGTTTATTTGATCCGCGTGTATCCGCAGCTACAACGGTCAAGAAAGTGCAAGAGGAGTTGGGTTTAAGTGAGCACGCAGCGGTGTATTTTCTCCAAGTATTGTGTCTTGTGGAATGCTCTGATGTAAATATTAAGCGCTGGAATAATTGGCGCAAACGGGATTTAGATGAAGCCCGAGCGGAATTGGCACAAAAGGACCTTATTATTTTAGCTACTCGTTCGCGGACTGGTAGAAGTGCCTTTTTGCCGGGATCGTGGTGGCGAGCGAGCAATCCAAATCCGGGCATGGAAGAGTGGAAAGCTCGGTATTACTTAGTGCGCTTTTCTGAATACGCCTTCTCTGTAGTGCCTTGGTGTCCGCCAATCCTCCCATATGACGAATTATTCCAGGCCGCTTGGGAGCGCTATGCGAGCGGAGACACGCCAAAATTTCAGGAACTCACCACGAAAAAGTATCGGAAGAGGAATTAATCGCAGGTGATATAGAGTGGATAAAAGGTGGCGTGATCTTTATGGTTACGCCACCTTTTGTTTGATAGGTATCGAACTGCGGAATACTTAGTGCAGTCTAGAATGACCTTAAATGGGGGCTTGGCTAAAACTTTCATTTCGGTATATTTAATGTTCTAGTATCTCGTAAAAATAAGAGGCTCACGAGATATTTAGAAACTGGTTTTAAAGGTATCTATGCACGTGGTTGGATTGTTAGGAGAGGTATGTTTTATTTTATCCCGAAGCCAAATGAAGCATTGCTTATTTCCGGCGGGTTGCGTCAGCGCAAAGACACGCCTTTTAAGGTTTATGTAGGGCGCGGTGCGCTGGTTGTACCACTGGTCCATAAGGTCAATCGGTTTCACATTGGGTCCCGATCCGTCAGGGTTACTGTGGATGCCCAAACAGCTCAAAACATTTCGCTGCAAGTGGAGGCGACGTTTGTGTATCGGGTAAATCCGAATCCATTAAGTATCGCTGAAGCGGGGTCTAGGTTTCTTGGAACCTCGGATCAAGATATGAACCGGATTGCATCGGATGTTTTTTCTGGTGAAGTTCGTTCTCTAGTAGGTTCTCGGAGCGTTGAAGATATTATTTGCGATCGAGACTCTTTGAATATGGATGTTTTGACTGCTACAGAGCCAAAACTTCTTGCTATGGGTCTAAAGATCGATAATTTCCAAATCAATGAAATTAGCGATCATAACAACCACATCAATAACCTTTCTCAACCGGAATTAAGTCGAGTGCGTAAACTCGCAGAAGTTTCTGCTGCACAAGCCGATGCTGAAATTGAAAAGGCTCGTCAGCAAGCTGCACGTGATAAGTCGTTGTATCAAAAAGAAACCGACCTTCAGGTGTCTGCCAATACTATGGAGACTGCGAAGCAACGCGCCAGGGCGGCACAGTCCGGACCTACCGCAGAGGCAGAAGCTCTACTTGAGTTGACGCAGCGCAAACAAGAATTGGCTGCTGAGGAAGCTAAACTCCGTGAAATTGAATTGATTTCCCAAGTAATTAAGCCAGCTGAAGCAGAGGCGCGCCGTCGCACAATCCAAGCCCAGGCCGAAGCGAAAGCGCAGCAAATGCTTAATGAAGCACTCGCTTCGCATGATCGTATTGGTTTGGAAAGCCAGATCATTGAAATAATGCCTGAAGTTGCGAAACATATTGCTTCTGCACTTGCGGAAAGCAAGATTACAATGTTCAACGGTGGAGAGGGATTAACCCAGCTCTATTCGGAGATAACGGAGCTTACCCAACATCTTGTTGGTTCTCTTAAACAACCAACACCACAAGTTGAGGACGTAGCAATCGAACCTGCAACTTTTCGCACGGAAGTAGACGAATTACAACCTTAATGGCCAAGGAAAAGGGGAACCAAAGCACATTCGGTTCCCTTCAAACGTTCCAAAGGCGAAAGCTCAGCCTTCTAGCATTCTGTAAGCAACCGTGTTGCTTGTTGTTGCTGGGCATGCTGTGGGGAGGTTTCTGAATTGTGTGCCTGTGCCCAAAGCTGCATTAGTTCGCCAACCGTTAAGGAGTTTTGCAATGCGCTAAGTTCCGCGCGTACGGTAAGTACTGCTTTCGATTCATGGGCAGAATACATGCCTTCTGCGGTGCCTGTAGAGGCATCTAACCAGATCATTGTGCGCTCTACTAGGTCGACAATACATGGAATACAGTTTGTGGATTTTGCGTTTGCAGACATAGCCGTCGTCACGGTTCGGGGCTCGAATAGTTGGCCTGCCATACCGTGATTTCGGGCCATCACTCCGACTACATTGTCAATGTTGTCGAATGTTCCTCCACGATAGGAGATTAGTGAAATAATTGCGTATCGAGCATTGGGAAGATGATCAAGTATGGTCTTGTGAGGTGTTTTTAGTGTCGTCCTTTTCGCTTCTTTACCAACAGTAATGTCGATGAATTCACAGGCGCCATCCGGTTTAGGTGCACTTACAATATCGCCTGAATGGGTAACAGATTTTCGTAGTTTCTTGTCTCGCAGACGGGTATAGTCAACGTAAGCTAAAGTTTCTTTAATATTTTCATCTGTAAAAACTACACCTAAATCAACATCGTTTCCGTACCAGTGGACAAATAGCCGGAGAATCGAATTGCTGTTGAAATTCAGGGCAATATGCTCTCCGCGACTGTATTCGTGTATAGATGAGCTCGCATTTCGTCGTACAAGTTCTACAGGTATCGTATTTTCAATTGCTACGGGGCCGTCCGGCGGGGTAGTTTCCTTAAGCCGCCGGACCATAGCTTTGCGGAGTACCTGCAGGCAACCGTCAATATGGGTTTCATCGAGTGCATGGTGTGACCGGTAGCGAATGACGTTTCCGCGGCCAGACAATGCGGTGACGACTACTTCACTGTTTTGGTTGAGCAACCCGTTGTAGGCAGAGATAAGAGTACTGAGTCTTACTCGGTGTGCCACATTTCGAAGTCCAGTTTCTACCAGTGAAATATTCGCTTGTTGGATTGATTCATTGGAGTGATTGCTCAAGCGCAAAAGATGGTGGATTTTCCGGACGTAATTCCCTGGTGCATCTTGTAAGAGCTTGCATGCTATTTCTAATTTTCGGTCGTGGAGTGACTGCTCGATAAGGGAATTTACTGTACGGTAATTGTTGTTGGCATGGATAATATCTAATTGCTGGCGAACATTATTATGTCCTGGTACATCATACGGGTGAATCCTGCGCATAATGATTTGCCATATCTTACGCCGGCGGGCTAGTAAATCGAGATTGTATGGTTCTGTGTATGCTTTCAAAGCTCTGATTACAATTGCCCTGCTAGAGCGCGGAATTGAGCGTAAGGATACCGGTTCTTTTTTAGTGCATAGTAAATCACGGGCTCGGTCCTGATTGACGCTAAATACTGCGAGTATTGAGCGTAGAACATCATCGATGTTTCTTGCGCAATCAATTCCAGTTTGCAAGGCATGGTCGATGTTGTCGTTACTAGCTATAAGCACTTCATGAAGAGCAAATGCGAAATTCTCGCCGTTTTTAAAAGTAGTATTCCGAAAAGCAGGAGTTATGTCAGATTCTAAATATTGCACAATGTCGTGGCAAAATTCTCGGTCTGTTTGAGATAGTGCGAGTGTTTTTCCCCAGGTTTCTATGACTGTTGTTTCGGTTGGTTCGAGTGGTTGAAGGATAATCGGATTTTCTGGCCAAGTATTGAGTGTCAGTGGTTTTCGTGGCAGGGAACTGTTATATTCTGGCCGCCATTCACCTTGACTAAGGTAGTGGAATATTGCGTTGATGTATAACTCCCTTTCCGCTGTCTCAAGAACTTCTTGGGGAAAGCCTGGGTAAAGTGGCTGCCACGTTCTATCCGCCCCAATAAGACGGGCGGCTTGTTTCACCAGGTCTTTCAGTTCGTCAACGGATAAAAACGTTAAATCGTGAGGTGACGCGATAAATCCTAAATTGAGTAGTTCAATGGCCGCCATGGAAGCTACTGGCAGAGTTGTTCTCTCTTCCTTTAAGTTTTTGATTATAAAAAAACCTTTGCGGATAATTGCTGGTGTATTCATGTCTTAATCCTATTATTGGCCTGAAAAAATCCCCCTACATATGCAGCGCATGAAGTAAGGGGAAAATGTGAGGAAAATAAACCCGTGATTCTTTAAGAACGAAGATTGAAGTAACGTGTTTTAGGCCTCACGCAGATTTCATGTAATCATATTTCTGCAAGAATGTCTATAGATGATCTACAGCATAGCGTGCCTCTTCGGGGGTGAACCCACCCCCGAATTCCGAAGTAAGTTGTGTGTATATCTCCTCTGGCGTCATGTGAAGTTCATTCTGATAGATTTTTGCTTGCTCCAATGCGTTCTTCTTCCAATCAGTTTGGAGATTATCTACGGCATATTGCGCTGCTTGCTCAGTGAAGTTTTCTGCCTCTGGATTGATGAGAATTTTGTAGATTTCCTTTTTGGAAAGGTTCAAATAGTCAGAGTATTGTTTCGCTGCTTGTAATGCTGCATCTTTATCATCATTTTTTACCCCGGGGGTTCCAGCATCACTATTTCTTGTTGTTGGTGCTTCGGTGAGTACAGGGTCCGGCGTTATCGATGCAGATGTATTTGGTACAGCTCGGCTGTTTTGCGTTTGCGAGGTACTGATTGCTGCTCGGGGCGTATTTGTTTTCGAGTTGATCAAGTAGTATGCCGCGCCGAGAATGGCAATGCCTAGGAAAATAAGTAGCACCGCAATGGCTATCAGCCCCACAATAAGTCCTGTTTTCTTTTTCTTTGTGGGCTGAGGTGGCTGAAGTAAGTGAGGTTGCTGAGCCGGTTGAGGCTGTTGCGGAGATTGTGGCTGCTCAGAAAATTGTGGTTGTTGTGGCGTTGTCGGAGTTGAACCGAAAACCACTGGCGGTTGTTTGGCTTCGTTTGAGGTGTCAGTCGGAGTGGGACTACCAGGATTGAAGGCGTATGGGTTGTGGTTTTGTTGATTTGGATCTGTCATTGAAATCTTTCGCGATGTAAGTTTTCTGGAATGGTCGGCGCTTGGTGCATCTTTGTATTTTTTTATGTTAGCAATAAGTCCACAACAGAAAAGTCATGAAATCTAGGGGCGCCCACTTTGAATGCAATCTTTGACCGCGTGGGCTCGTCACTTTGAGGATTGGAGCTTTATCCTGCCACGAGATGTGCAGTCAAAGTTTTGTTAAGGCTTATTGAAAATTATTGCTAATAAGCTTTATTTTATGATAACTTCCCTCCGCAAGTGATAGTCATTTGCGTGTTGCATACGAGCTTGCCCAGAGACTTTGCCGAGGAGAAACGATGTAAAATAGTGGTTCTTGTACGTTGGCTTCAACATGTGCGCGAGGAGTTATTATCGGCGGTGTTGCTACCGCGGTAATGGATATTGCGGCTGAGGCGATTCGACAAACAACTAATGTGCCACCGCTCAATCTAGATTTTGTTGGACGGTGGGTTATTGGTTTAAAAGATGGCAAGTTGGCGCATGATTCCATTGCTGCTGCACCCGCGTATCCAACAGAACGTGCCGTTGGGATTGCATCGCATTACTTGATAGGTATGGGTTTTGCAGGAATGTTTGATTTTTTATTACCCCAGTGGTCAAAAAACCCTAAGTTGGGGTTGTCAGTGTTACTTGGCCTATCCACAACAGTGGCGCCGTGGTTTATTATGCAACCTGCATTTGGTCTTGGTGTTGCCGCTTCTAAGACGCCAAAGCCTGGCGTTGCGATGTTTCGAAGTTTACGGGCACATGCGAGTTATGGTGCAGGATTGTATATTGGCGCACAGTTGCTGCGTGCTGCCAGATCCGCATAGATACAAGCCTTCATACATAAAAATCCAGCCTAGGTGGAAGGCTGGATTTTTATGTATTTTGGTCGGACTGACAGGATTTGAACCTGCGACCCCTTGACCCCCAGTCAAGTGCGCTACCAAGCTGCGCCACAGTCCGTTGTTGTTTTGGTTAGTTCCTCCACGCAACTGTTATAGGTTACATCACTGTCGTTAATTGCGGCTAATCCCCAGGTCAATTGCATTAATGTAGGGGCGCCATGGGCAAGTTCGGCAAGTGTGGTTTAGCTGCGAATTCGTAACGCTCCTGGCTGTATTGTGATCGTGATTTGAGTGGTTTTTCCTAGTTCATCGCCGTCTACTTGGAAAATTCTGGGTTCAGAAAGACGTGCCGTAATAGTGGTTGCCCGTTGGTGAGTGGTGCTGCGGCTGCTGAGGGCGTCGTTACCTTTCCTGAAAATCCGGCGAATGCCATTGTCCCAAATCATGTTTCTTAGTGAGTCAAGCCAACCCAATAGGCCTTTGGCTCTAAGTACCAAGAGGTCGAGTTGACCGTCGGTAAGACTGGCGTCGGGAAGGAGTTTGAATCCGCTTTGAAGTGTCCCGCAATTGCCAATAATGATGGTATGAGCGTGCTCTTTATGAGGTTTCTTGCCGTTAATGCCGAGTTTTATTGAGATGATTTCGCTGGCGGAAACTGCTCGGCCTAGGGATTCAATATATGCAAGCCAGCCTGCTTTATCTTTGAGTTCATCGCTTGTCTCGTTAATAATGTGGGCGTCGATTCCGAATCCGGCCATGACAGCGAATGCATGCCGTTCGATTCCTCCCGCGGTCGATATTTCGGCCCAGCCGATATCGATTGGTGCTGCCTCATTGGATAGTGCATGGGCAATAGCTAGTTCAAGATTATTAATGGGGATATTTAGGTTTCTTGCAAGAAGATTGCCGGTGCCTAATGGAATGATGCCGAGTTCTGCTTCGGATTCCATTGCGGCAAGGTGTTCTGCGACGGCACGTATTGTGCCGTCGCCACCAATGGCGAGAATAATATTCGCACCTGCAGCTAAAGCTTGTTGGGCTGGTCCTTGTCCAGGGTCTTCTTTGGTCGTTTCAAACCAAAGGATTTCTGCTGGATTTATTCCTGTGGTTGCCGCACTGGCTTGTAGTGCGGCTTCCAAATGTTCCTTGGTGGTTTTTGAAGGGTTCCAAACTATACCGATGCGTTGTGCGTTCATTGTGGTGCCCTTCTGGTATTGGTGTGAGACAAGTATCTCTTTTCACTGTAGGGGCAAAATCACACCGCGTGCAGATTCTTATTCTTATCTTAGTTTTTGAATATGCCGTCTACATAAAACCAACGGTTTCCTTCTTTTCGAAACTTTGATCGTTCTCGGAGTATGTGAGGGGTTGGTGTCCCTGGCATTCGGTCTTGGAGGTAGTGGGCAGAAAACTCCACATAGTTATCTAATGCTTCATGGATTTCGAGTGCAAAAAATCGGATATTGCGATCAAGTTCGTAATGGGATGGACGTGTTTCGGGGGCGTGGGTGCGGTGAAGGTAGGCGGCGTCGAAAAGCACAAACGCCGTGTAGCGAGAGCGCATGAGTGCCTCGGGTGTTGGTGCCGGGATGCCGCCGTGATAGATACCGCAGCATTGTGCGTAGGGCTTATTGGTTCCGCAGGGGCATTGCATATGGTTGGCCTTGTGGTTGTAGATATGGGTCTACCCAAGTGCGGATTAGGTGTGCCGCGCGTTGTGCAGACCCGGCGCGTGTGCATAAGTGATCGACATTGTCTAGCGCAATAAGGGACTTAGGGTAACGGGCGACTAGGAAGATTTTCTGGGCATTATCAATGCCTACCGTTTGATCGGTTGGAGAATGCAGAATCAAGAGGGGGCGTCGCAGTGTGCCAATGTATTCTTCTGGATTCACTTCTGCCAGGTCTTCCAAAAATTCTCGGGAAATTGTGATTTCTCTGCCAGCGAGGGTAAGCGTGACCTCACCGTTTTCATCTACTTCGCCAATACGGTCGGCGAAATGTAGTACAGCGTGGGCCGGGTCAAATGGGGCACCGATGGTTGCTACTGCACGTAGGTTTGGCATTTGCGGGGCGGATTTCAGTGCGGCCGCGCCTCCGAGTGAATGCCCAATCAGTAGGCGTGGTGCTTCGTAGTGTTCACTTAACCAGTTGTATGCGGAAATTAGATCGTTGACGTTTTCACTAAATGTGGTTTCGTGAAAATTGCCTTCGGATTGTCCAAGACCGGGGAAATCAAAACGCAGGCAGGCAATACCGTGCTCGGCGAGTGTTTTAGAGACTCGGGCGGCGGCTGGAGTAAAACGGTTTCCGGTAAAGCAGTGTGAAAACATTGCCCATGCCAGTGGCTGGGTGTCAGGTAGATCGAGTGTGCCGGCCATGATGTGGCCTTTGCTACTGGGCAGTTTTACGCTTTTGGAGTGCACCGATACTAACTTTCTTGTGGAAATACGAATACTGTTCGGAGCTCACTTTATCGGTTGTAGGTATTCTCGGCTGCACTGTGTGGCTAGTTCCTAGTTTATGGTTGTGGATAGCCATACATCACATTTCAGGAGGCATGCACGTGGCGAGTTTTGACTGGTTCTGGAAAGCTTTGGGCGGCCAACAGGGCCGCAACCAGAAGCGCAGTAAGGCGATTGTAGATCGCGCGGATAACCTCCGCATGGAGTTATCGGAGCTTAGTGACGCCGCGCTTGCCGCTCGTGCCCGCGAACTCGCGGTGAGTGACCCCGCTGGATTTCTTGCGTGCTTAAGTGTTGCGGCCGAACGCACAATTGGTTTGGTGCCATTTCCAGTACAAAACCAGGCGGCTTTGCGTCTGCTTGAAGGCGATGTTGTGCATATGGCCACCGGTGAAGGCAAGACACTTGTTGGTGCAATGGCAGCCACAGGTTATGCCTTAGCCGGTAAAACCGTGCATGCAATTACGGTAAATGATTATTTGGCTGACCGTGATGCCGAATGGATGCGACCATTGGTAGAGTTTTTTGGCTTGACGGTGGCCAGCGTGACCGAAAAAATGACTCCAGAGCAACGTCGTGCTGCATACCAATGTGATGTGGTGTATGCCCCAGTGCATGAAATTGGTTTTGATGTGCTACGGGACCAACTCATTACATCCCGTGATGATGCGGTTCAACACGGTGCTGATGTGGCTTTGGTCGATGAGGCGGATTCAGTGCTTGTTGATGAAGCTTTAGTGCCACTTGTGCTGGCTGGAAACGAGCCAGGGCGGGCCCCAACCGGCAAGATTGTCGAGGTTGTAAAGAAACTGCGAGTAGGTTTGCACTACACCGTTGATGACGACCGCCGTAATGTTTTTTTGACTGAGGCCGGTGCTGCCATTGTTGAGCGGGCGTTAGGCATTTCGAGTTTGTATGGTGACGAACATGTTGGCTCCACGCTGGTACAAGTGAATTTAGCATTGCATGCGCAGGAACTTCTTATCCGCGACGTTCACTATATTGTGCGTGATGGAAAGGTTGCATTGATTGATGCTTCTCGAGGCAGGATTGCGGACCTACAGCGTTGGCCAGATGGTCTACAAGCTGCGGTGGAAGCGAAAGAAGGTTTGGATGTTACCGAGGGTGGGAGAATCCTAGATACGATTACTCTGCAAGCACTGATGGGCCGCTATCCCACAGTATGTGGCATGACTGGTACTGCTGTGGAAGCGACAGATCAATTACGGCAATTCTATGATCTTCGGGTTTCTGTAATTGACCGGCATAAGGATTTGCAGCGTTTCGATGAAGCGGACCGCATCTATGCCACTGCCGAGGATAAAACACAAGCGATAATTGCTGAGATTTTAGCGTTGCATGCGGTGCAGCGACCGGTGCTCGTGGGTACACATGATGTTGCGGAATCTGAGGATCTGGCGCAACGACTGCGCTCACATGGTGTTCAGGTTAATGTTTTAAATGCCAAAAATGATGCTGAAGAAGCTCGAATTATCGCCGAGGCCGGAGATCTAGGCCGGGTCACAGTATCAACCCAAATGGCGGGTCGTGGTACGGATATTCGGTTAGGTGGTGCGGATGAAGCTGATCGTGAAGCGGTGGTTGCATTAGGCGGATTGGCTGTTATTGGTACAGGGCGGCATCGAACAGCCCGCCTTGATAATCAATTGCGAGGCCGAGCCGGACGCCAAGGAGATCCGGGTACCAGTGTGTTTTTCGTATCTCTTGAAGATGATGTGGTTGCTGTTGGTGGGGCAGGAGAGTCAGTTACGGCGCATCCGGCTGCCGATGGCAGGATTGATGCACAACGGGTGCAAGATTTTATTGAACACTGCCAACGTGTCACAGAAGGGCAATTATTGGAAATCCATGCGCAAACATGGAAATACAATAAATTACTGGCCGATCAACGGGTTATTATTGATCAGCGCCGAAATAACCTTTTGGATACCCCGAAGGCTTGGGATGAATTAGCAGCGCGAGCCCCAGAGCGGGCGGCATCAATTCGTGATATTCCACAACCTGTATTGGAGCAAGCTGCCCGCGATATTATGTTATTCCACCTTGATCGGGGGTGGAGTGAGCATTTAGCGCTGCTTGATGATGTGCGTGAATCTATTCACCTTCGTGCGATTGCGCGTGAAACTCCTATTGATGAATTCCACAGGATTGCTGTCACAGAATTTAAGGAGCTTGCGCAGCGTGCGGTTGATGAGGCTATAGCCACTTTTCAAACAGCTCGTATCGATGCTGCGGGCGCTCATCTCGACGATGAAGGCTTGGCAAGACCGTCCGCCACATGGACCTATATGGTGGGCGATAACCCATTGGCGGGTGGAGGCAAGTCTGTTATTGGCTCGTTATCTGCAATGTTCAGGTAACGTTGGGCACTCGTAGCGGTAGGTAACCGCTATGATAATAAGCATTGGAATTTTATCCAGCGATGACGTCGACCCGGAGGTTGAATAATGAGCGAGAATAACGGCATCCCTGAGCCGCAGGTAGAGACTACTTCAGTCTTTCGTGCGGACTTGCTGAAGGAGATGGAGTCCGGTACTGGGCAAACTCCAGCAGCACCCGTGGGTGCCGATCACTTACCAGTCGGTGCCGCACTCTTGGTTGTGAAGCGCGGTCCGAATGCCGGTTCTCGTTTCCTTCTTGACCGCCCAACAACAACAGCTGGGCGCCACCCCGAAGCTGACATTTTCCTTGATGATGTGACTGTATCGCGGCGTCATGCGGAATTCCGCATGAACCATGGAGAGTTTGAAGTGGTAGATGTGGGAAGCCTCAATGGCACCTATGTTAACCGTGAACCTAAGAACGCTGAAGTTCTTTCTACTGGTGATGAAGTGCAGATTGGTAAATTCCGTCTGGTCTTCCTCGCAGGCCCTAAGGCTAAATAAACTGACGTTGCTACCCGGCTCACACAGGAGTAACTAAGAACCGTGACTGCACTCCGCAAAACTGCGGCCGTACAGGCTGTAAAAACCGTAAAAACCAAGTCCATTGGTGTGGTACTAGAACAGCTACGCGCCGAATTTCCGGATGTTACACACTCAAAGATCAGGTTTTTGGAAACAGAGGGTTTGATTACCCCTCAGCGCTCCTCAGCCGGGTACCGTCGATTTACCGAAGAAGATATTGAGCGGCTGCGTTATATTTTGGTAACGCAGCGGGATAATTATCTGCCGTTAAAGGTGATCCGGGAGCAACTCCAGGCAATGGATTCTGGCGCTGTGACCTCTATTATGCGCACCAATAAAGCTACTCCGTTGATTAGCCCGGATAACTTCCGCTCACCGGGAGATACTCGGCTTAGTGTGGAAGATCTTGCCGACCAAGCCGGGGCAAAAGAACAATATGTGGAGCAGTTGCTAAAAATTGGGCTAATTAAGCCAGATGTTTCCGGCTATTTCACAATTGACGATGTTCGCATAGTGCAAACGGCTGCAGCGCTATCGGAATTTGGTTTTGATGAGCGCCACCTTAAGTCATTACGTACGGCTGCCGGCAGGCAGGCCGGACTTATTGGGCAAGTAGCATCCCCTATTGCTCGTTCTCAGGGGGGAGATTCCCGGCAGCGCGCCGAGGAATTATCGCAACAAATGACCGCACTTGTAGTTTCACTTCATGCATCATTGGTGAAGAGTGCTCTCCGTGAGGAATTGGGCTAGTTTTTATGACGTTTATACAGGTTGATTATCACGGTGTGCATACGCTTGGCCCAGAGAACTTTCATTGTGCGCTCTTGCGTTGGAAAGAAAAGAATCGGGTGATTCCAATTTGGATTTCTCCGATCGATGCCGAATTTTTAGAAGCGCGTGATGCAGGCTATCAATCGAAACGTCCAAATGCGCATGATTTACTGGCGGAAACTTTGACGCGGTTAACTCGTGGTGCCACGCAAGTAAATATCGTCAGTTATTTTGAAGGCGTTTTTATTGCCTCAATCATTACTGAAAGTGGCCAGGAGCTCGATGCTCGGCCATCTGATGCGTTAATCTTGGCTCGATTACTGGATATTCCCGTGATGGTGGATGAAGAGGTAGCTGCGCAGACATCAGTATTCTTGGCTGATTCCGAACTGCAAGATTATTTAGATATTGAACCTTCGAGCATCTTGGATGATACTGAGATATTGAAGGACGAAGATTTCGAACAGTTTATGGAAAGCATGGGTGTTTTTGAAAAAGATCTGTTTTCAGATGACGACGACGAACAAAAAGGCTAACCTTAAAGTAAAGGTTTAAACTTTGGGCGTGTCGTGGTTGGAAAACCGCCCGGCTGGTTTAATCTTGCGTTCATAATCACCGAGCTTCACAGGGAGTAGACATGAACGATGAGCCTATGGGCATCCAAGAGGCACTTTTTGATGTTGGCCCCGATGAGCATGTGGGATACCGAGTGCCTAC
Source organism: Corynebacterium freiburgense (assembly GCF_030408815.1). Classification (NCBI taxonomy): domain Bacteria; kingdom Bacillati; phylum Actinomycetota; class Actinomycetes; order Mycobacteriales; family Corynebacteriaceae; genus Corynebacterium; species Corynebacterium freiburgense. The sequence continues at coordinate 1,387,483 of NZ_CP047355.1, forward strand.
AGCATGTCAGGTCGCCGGAATAACGTACCGTCAACTGGATTACTGGGCCCGCACGAAGCTTGTGGTCCCATCTATTCGATCTGCTAAAGGGTCAGGCTCCCAACGCTTGTATTCTTTCCGTGACATCCTGGTTTTGAAAATTGTGAAAGGCCTGTTGGATACGGGTATTTCACTGCAAAACATTCGGCTTGCAGTGGAAAAGCTGCGAGACCTTGGCGTTAATGACCTTGTAGGTATCACACTTGTCTCTGATGGCACAACGGTGTACCAGTGCCGCTCAAATGAAGAAGTAATTGATCTTCTCGCTGGTGGTCAGGGAGTATTTGGAATCGCTGTGCCAGGGATTGTAAAGGAACTTACGGGGACGATTTCCTCGTTCCCATATGAGCGTATTAGTGCCATTCCAAATACTGAAGTGGACGAACTTGCAGAGCGCCGAAGACAACGCTCTTCATAAAGTATAAAACTCATATACTCTTATGGAGCTATCGGGGAAGAAGTTCCAAAAGAAGCATTGAGTGCTGTTTCTAGTTCCGCGATTGAACCGGCGGTGGTGGCAGAACCACCGTGGGTTGTTGCCCATTCGGCGATTCCGGAATCTACTGGTTGTTGGCCGAGGTGGATAATATCCAGAATCACATTATCCATGCCGCTAAATGGGGTTGATGGTTCCGCGTCTTGAGTACCAGTGGTTAGCAGTACTAGGCGTACGGGGGTATTTTTCTCACGGGCTTGATCGGCTGCGGCTTTTATTGCTGCTTCTAGTGCCTCACGGGTCTTGGGGGTTCCACCAGTGCCAAACTTTTGCATTGCTTCCACACTCGCGGTGCCATTGTCGTTTTTACTAAATTCAACATTAGCGCGCCAAGCTCGATTAACACCTTGGCTTAGTGGTGAGGAGTAATTCCATAGTGCAACCTTGCCGCCTTCGCGACCAACAGAACGCAGTAGAGGATCCAAGGTCCTTATTGTCTGAGCAAAAAATGTTTCACCTTCGGGAAAAGTTTGCTGCATATTTTCGGAAGTATCCAAAAGTACAAGGGTATCTGTGCCGGTGGGTAATTCGACCTCGACATCGACTGTTGCTTGCTGAGCTTGCGTAATAAGCTCATCTTTGGCCAAGGTAAACGATGCCTTTTCCGCAGATTCTACAAATGAGGCGAAATCAGTGGCAGCACGCGTTTGGTCCTCGTTAATATTGCCCGCAGGATTGAGCGCAATGGCGTAAATCGGCACCGCGATCGTGTCCTCCGGCTGGTAGAATTCCATCCCTTTCGGTGTGGTGGTAGCCGTAACAATTTGGTACGGCTTGCCGCGAACATTTCCAAGAAATGCAGCCGCTAGCTTCCCCTCAAAACTTGCTGGTGCGTAAATACTGGCGGAATCTTTTAATGCATCCCATTTCCCACTTGGTTTTGGCGAACCCACTTCGTAAGCAATACCAAGAGGGTCGGCCTGTGCAACGGGCCATGTTGATGATGTAGCCGAGCGTTTTGCGGCTTCCAAGGTGCCTTCAACATCGCCAGAGAGAAAGACGAGCGCGGCGTCGTCAATGTCCTGCACATACTCAATTTTTACGCAGTGATCCTTGACAATTGGTTTGCTCGCAGCATAATCAGTGACAAATTGCTGGAGGACGGCAGTTGACGCATTGGACACCGGCAACTTGACCTCACCCTCAATACACGTGCTGTTTGCGCCCTGGTGTTCTAAGCTTGCTTGATCGCGCTTCATAAACCACCACACGCCGCCGACAAGGATCAGTGAGAGAACAATGACAGCCGCGAAGATACTAGGCGCAATTGCGTAGTTTTTCAGACCATTAGAGTGCCGAGCCACGAGCCTACTTCCTAAGCGATAACTGACAAAAAGCGTTGGTTCATATTGTAGGCTTTGTGCACAAGTCAATGAGCAACTGCCGCAATGGTGCTGCACGTTCGGCGAGTTGGCGTTGCCGTTGAACGTACTCTGCTTTGCCTTCCGGAGTTTCGATCGCAACAATATGAAAGCCGTATTCACGACAATCATATGGCGACGCTTCCATATCTAGAATTCGAACATCGCGTGCAAGTTCGAAAGTCTTGAGCCACAGTTCTCCTGGCACTAAAGGTCCCAGTTTTGCAGCCCACTTATATAAATCCATTGTCGCATGTAAACAGCCACTTTGATCGAATTCAGGCTGATCTTCACGCTGTAATACATGGAAATTTAAGGGGCGCGCAGCAGGGGTAAAGAACCGAAATGCATCATAATGGGTGCACCGGATACGGTGAGATTCCACAACATCATTTGTTCCTTTGACGCCCAGACGAAGGGGCAAATTATGGCGTGGACTCTCAGTTTGATACACCATGGCCCATTCATGAAGCCCAAAACAATCGAAATGCGTAGGGTTAGTTTGGGTCTTTTCCAGCAGTGAACGAATATAGGCAATCGTTGTGCCACGGCGCTTCCAGAAGGCATGGATATCCACTGTTACGCCGGACTCGGTTCGAATATAGTCTCGCCAGTGGGAGTGCGGGGGATCGCCTTCGAGCGCAATGCCTCGACCCGGATGCCACCGGGCAAGCTTACCTGGAGAAATAGGGTAGTAATCGAATAGGAAATCGTATACGGGGTGAATTTCGGCTTTGCGACGCCGCGCCAAATGCGCTGCAGTAAAGGTTTCAGCATTGCGGCGGTGGGCGTCGAAAAGCTCCTGCCATTCGGAAACACTAAGCGTCTTCATGGGTCCAGTCCCGCACCGTGCCTACGTATTCCTCAATTAAATCCTCTAAAGTGACAATTCCAATAACCTCGCCACGTTGTCGTACTTGAGCCATATGCGCATTTCTACGGTGCATTAATTGCAGAACATCATCCAAGGTCCCAGTGCCATCGACTGTGGTTAAGGGGCGTAATGCCGAACGTGGAATGAGTTCGCCGGTTTCCGGTGAAGCCATGCGCTCAAGCATATCTTTAACGTGAATATAACCAATATATGTGTCTCCGCCAGCGGAAACCGGAAAACGCGAAAAACCAGTTTCCTGGACCGCAGCCTCTACAGCTTGTAGCGAAACCCCACGATCAAAATGCAATACCCGAACACGATCATTTGGAATAAGCACTTCCTGAATGGATCGTCGCTCTGAGCGTAAAGCCTTATTAAGCCGGGCGTGTTCTTCTGCATCAAGGAGGCCCTCAGAACGAGATTCAGTAATCATCGTGGCCAGTTGTTCAGGATTTACAGAAGCATCGAGCTCATCTTTTTGCTCAATACCAAACAGTTTAAGGGTGATCCGAGCCATCCAATTCATTGCCACAATTAATGGGCGAGTTATTTTCACAAACACCATATGGGTTGGTACCAGCCACATTGCCACGGATTCTGGGCCTGCAAGAGCAATATTTTTGGGAACCATTTCACCTAATAAGATGTGCAAAAAAGTCACAATCCCTAAGGCGATTGCAAAGGACAACGGATGTAAAAGAGCATCTGGTAATCCTGCCGCATGGAATGGTCCTTCAATAATATGAGCTATAGCTGGTTCTCCAACTTTCCCCAACAGCAGTGATGCAACCGTAATGCCAAACTGGGCACCAGCCAACATCATTGAAAGATGTTCTGAAGCATAGAGCACTTTTTTAGCGCGTGGTTTGCCTTGTGCAATTAGGGCATCAAGCCGATCTCGGCGCGAAGAAATCAATGAAAACTCCGCGCCAACAAAAAACGCATTAACCGCGAGCAAAACAACGGCGAAAACTACCGCAGGCCAATCACTCATTGAATTCACTCGCTTCTTCATCAGAGATAGGGGTAAGAATGGCTCGATCGATACGACGTCCATCCATAATGGCTACCCTTGCAACCCAACGCCCAGAAATGCCAGACTCGAATTCATCCAATGCATCTCGTTCGGTTTGTGGAAGAAGCTTTTTATCACCTACAACAGGAATCCGACCAAGCGTAGCCATAATCAACCCACCGAAGGTTTCATAGGGTCCGTCAGGTGCAACATATCCGGTTCGCTCTCGTACATCATCGATCCGTGCTAAACCAGAAATTTCCCAGCTAGCACCAATTTGAAGGAAATCACGTTCGGCTTCTGCGTCATCGTATTCGTCATAGACTTCGCCGAGGATCTCCTCAACAACATCCTCGATAGTTACTAAGCCAGCAGTGCCACCATACTCATCAGCAACGAGCACAATTTGTGGGCCTGCGGAACGAACCGCATTTAACACGGCATCGCCATCGAGACTGTGAGGAACCACTGGTACTGGTCGTGCCAATGTTGCAACTGATACCTCAGAGCGTCGGTCACGAGGAACGCCAAAAGCGGCCTTTACATGGACTACGCCAATCGTTTCATCGAGGTCGCCCTTAACAACGGGAAACCTAGACCTGCCGGTTTGCTGCGCTAATTCCAAAAGGTCCGTAACAGTATCGTCAACCGATAAATATTCGATTGTAGAGCGAGGCGTCATAAAATCCTCTGCAGTGGATTCGCCAAATTGCAATGATCGGTCTAATAAAGCCGCTTGAGCCTCTGTAATGGCACCATGCTGTGCGGAATTCCTTACCAGTGCACCAAGCTCTTCGGCGGACCGAGCAGAAGCTAATTCATCTGCTGGTTCTAAGCCAATTTTTCGAACCATTGCATTGGCCGTGGTATTCAGTGCACGAATAAACCAGCCGAAACAGCGATTAAAAATTCGCACCGGAATGACGGTAAAACGAGCAGTACGTAGTGGATCAGTAATCGCCATATTTTTTGGCACCAACTCGCCATAAACCATAGAAAGCAAAGTAGCTACGATAAGTGCAAGCACTAATGCCACTGCCGGGGCGGTGGATTGGCCAAGGCCGATAAACTCCAAAAGCGGGGTGAAATATTGGGCCAAAATTGGTTCGGCAAGGAATCCAGTGGCAAGTGTTGTAATAGTAATGCCAAGCTGTGCTCCAGAAAGTTCAAACGACAAATTATTATGAGCTGCTTGAACTGCTTTAGCTTTAGCATCACCGTGCGAAGCGACGTGATTATCGATCACGGATCGTTCTAGGCCGGTAAGAGCGAATTCGATCGCAACAAAAAATCCAGTTCCTGCGGTTAAAGCTATAAAACCGAGGAGAGAAATAATACTTAACGCGATGTCCATAATTTGAAGTGCTATCGGCTCCTACGGCGGGACGAACGGGGTTTTCGGTGATGCGTATTGTGCGCTTTTGGCCTGTGGGTGTCAATAGGCTTTCCAGGCGGGCGTCGTGCGCCGGTAAGTTCCCGCAATTGACGGGAATTTGGGGTGACCCTGACGATTTCTGGGGTAATTCCGGCTTGCTGAAACATTCGCGAAACCTGGGGGATATCGTTATCAGTGACCAGTGTGACCACAGTGCCACTTGCGCCAGCACGGGCGGTGCGACCGGCGCGGTGAATATATGCTGTGGGGTCGGCAGGCGGTTGAATATGAACCACTAGCGAAATATCAGAAATATCGATTCCGCGGGCGGCAATATCGGTAGCAATCAGTACATTGGCGTGGCCTTGGGTAAATGCATTGAGTATTTCCGTGCGGGAAACTTGTCCTTTATTACCATGCAAACCGGTGGCTGAAATACCAAGATTGTGCAGTCGCTTTACGAGCCTATCTACGCTGTGCCGAGTCCGCGTAAACATCAGTGTTTTGCCTGGCCGTGCCGCTATTTGAGCAATGATTTCTCGATGTGCTTCGCGGTCACCTACATGTAATTGGAGGTGACGCATAGGTTGCGGTGTAGTTGTAGGGGTGGTGACTGTATGTGTTGCCGGAGAATGCAAATACGTTTCTGCCAAAGCTTCAACATTGGAATCAAGAGTTGCAGAAAAAAGTAAGCGCTGCCCCGATGGAAGCTGGTCTAGAATGGATCGAGTCTGTGGTAGAAATCCGACATCGGTCATTTGATCGCATTCATCGATAACCAAGATATCTACGGCATCCAAATGCAAGCTGCGCTGTCGCATAAGGTCAATAGCTCGTCCAGGAGTGGCAATGAGCACATCAACTGGCGTGGCCATAAAACGAATATCGCGATGAATACTTACACCACCAACAACTGCCAAAGTTCGCAATCCAACAGCGGCAGCGAGGGCGTCGATACGTTCGTGGATTTGTAAGGCTAATTCCCGGGTAGGGGTAAGGACCAGGCAGCGTGGATGTCTCGGGCGCGATGGTGCCCCAGCAAGGTGTGCCAAAATCGGCAGGGCAAAAGCCAAGGTTTTACCGGAACCAGTGGGGGCCTGTGCGAGAATATCGCTGCCGGTAAGCGCGTCTGGAATTGTGGCTACCTGGATCGCGGAAGGACTGGAAAAACCTTGCCTTCGGAGTTCCTGAAGGATCGATACAGGTAATCCCAAATCCTTAAATGTAGTCATCGTTGATGACAGGGTCCTTACACCTCTATTTCACTACGATCGCCGTTCCACAAAGTGTGGAAACTTCCCGGACGATCAATGCGTTCGTAAGTATGTGCGCCAAAGAAGTCGCGTTGACCTTGAATCAATGCGGCCGGGAGACGTGATGCACGCAAGCTATCATAGTACGACAATGATGAGGTAAATACTGGCACCGGCAAACCGGCGGCGGTGGCCACAATTACTACCCGACGCCAGGAATCGATAAGTTGTTCAAGCTCGCCTTTAAAATATGGATCGAGCAACAGTGATTCCACCTCAGAGTTGGTGTTATAGGCATCAACGATTCGGTTTAAAAACTTTGCCCGGATAATGCAGCCATCGCGCCAAATTGTAGCGAGATCCCGTGGGTCAATATCCCAATTATGTTCTTTGGAGCCGGCTTGAATTTGATCGAAACCTTGGGCGTATGCAACGAGCTTGGAAGCGTAGAGGGCACGGCGAACATCTTCAATAAATTGGGTGCGATCACCGGTGAACTCTTCGAGCTTTCCAGAAGGCAATATGTCAACTGTGGCGGCTCGCTGTGTTCGAGCTCCAGAAAGCGCACGAGCGAATACAGCTTCACCAATACCAGTGGTTGGGATGCCAAGATCTAATGCAGATTTTACGGTCCACCGGCCGGTGCCCTTTTGCCCAGCGGAATCCACGATTACATCAATCAGTGGTTTACCAGTCTCCGCGTCCACCTGTGAAAGCACCTCAGCGGTAATGCCAACTAGATATGAATCCAAATCGCCGGTGTTCCATTCACGGAACACTTCAGCGATTTCGCTGGGGGTCATACCAGCGGCATATCGGAGTAGATGATAGGCCTCTCCAATAACCTGCATATCGGCGTATTCAATGCCATTGTGCACCATTTTCACAAAGTGGCCAGCTCCATCTGGGCCAATATGGGTGCAACATGGGACTCCATCTACCTTGGCGGAAATCGATTCCAGGATAGGGCCTAATGATGCATATGATTCTGCAGGTCCGCCGGGCATAATCGAAGGACCGTTGAGGGCGCCTTCTTCACCGCCGGAAATACCAGCACCAACAAAGTGCAAACCGCGTTCCCGCATGGCAGCTTCTCGGCGAATTGTGTCGGTGTACAGTGCATTGCCACCGTCGATAATAATATCGCCGTCATCCATGGCGTCGGCTAATTGTTCGATTACGGCATCGGTAGCAGCTCCGGCTTGGACCATAATCAATGCGCGACGTGGGCGCTCTAGTGCGGCAACAAAGTCCTGGATAGTTTCCGCGGGGATAAAGTTTCCTTGATCGCCGTAATTCGAAATAAAGTCTTCGGTTTTAGCAAAGCTGCGGTTATACACCGCGACGGTGTAGCCTCGACGAGCGAAATTCCGAGCAATGCTGGAGCCCATTACTGCAAGGCCTACAACGCCTATTTGAGCGATAGAAGTCATGGTTCCATATCGTACCCTGTGCGCCGCGTATAGTGCCCTTTATGGATATTGAGCAGCTAGTACGCACTCTTGAACAAGGGCCACTTTCAAACGAAGCTTTAGCAGAATTGAATGCGAACAATACTGGGATGGATGCGACCCTCGGCATCGTGTACACCAGTATCTCCCGTACTGGAGTAAGTGCGGAAATTAAAATAACACCGGCGGTGCTTCAACCTTTTGGTATTGTGCACGGAGGATTGTATTCCGCTATTGGTGAGTCTATAGGGTCATTTGCGGGCGTATTAGCTGCGGGAGCGCCGGTGGCCGGAATCAGCAATTCCACAAGTTTTTTGCGTCCCGCGTCGTCAGGCACGATTAAGGCTACTTCCCGGCCCGTACATTTAGGTTCCTCAACTCAACTCTGGGAGATCACCTGCAAGTTGGATGGGAAAATCCTTGCAACAACATCACTGCGAACAATGATAATGGGCTAGAAATTTTCCATCTTTCCGATGATGCATATAAGTCGGCCTTCCGGCAGCATCAATAGGTATGAAAGAAATTCAGGTAGCTGCCAGGAATCACATTTCCCAATGGCGGCTATTCCTTCTTTTAGGAACATCCCCAATCCTAGTCGTGCTGGATACTGCCGTTTTGGCAGCTATGCTACCTGAAATAGCGGGCGAGTTTTCTATTGATGTGCAAGCGGCCTACCACGCTGCAGTGGTTTTCAGCGCTATTTGTTTACCGTGTTTATTTAGTGGCCCGTGGTTAGTGCAGAGATTTTCACAATCACTGCTTTGTTTCATAAGTGCCACGCTTTTTTGTCTAGCGACGGCAATTGCTGCACTTTCCCAAACAATCGCAATACTTGCTATTGGAAAAGGTATGCAAGGGATTGCGGTTGCAATACTGCTTGCTGTTTGTTGCGGTGCCTTAGGTGAACTTCAACCACGTTGCACTCATGTACAGATGCTTGGGAATATTGCTGCCGCAGCTAGTTGTGCTGTGTTTGTGGGAATTAGTTTAGCATCGGCGGCAATCAGAATGGGCAATTGGCGTTTCTCGTTTTGGGCAGAAGCATGTGTATATTGCCTGGTTGTGGCTGTTTTATTGAGAAATCTCCCAGATGCTCAGCCAAAAGCGAAAGGACGCTTTGATAGTTGCGGTCTGGCGCTATTTACACTGGGATTTTGCGGGCTACTTTTCGGGATTATTTATACCAATATCACATTGGCTTTAATTGGATGTCTGGCATTCTTGGCGTTTGTAGTATGGGAACGCTTACGGTTGCACCACCAGAAGTCCGTACTAATTGATATTGCAAAGATTCGAATCAGCACTGCGAGCTGGAAATACTGTGCGGTATTACTTACTAGTATTGGTCGATTCGGTTTTATATGGGTTTTGCCTTTTACGGCTACAGGATTTTACCCCGAGCTCGTCGTCGTCATGTTGGCAGCAATTTGTTCACCCGCAATATTTAGGTTTTTTGCACCCTGGTTGGCCGGAGTAAGGGCCGTTATTATCGGCTGCGCATTCCAGGGGACTGCGGTATTGATACTGATATTTGGTGCTAACCAACAGCAGGATGGATTATGGAGTGCTTTTACATTGGGGCTCGTTAGTTTCGGTGGTGGTTGTGTTTCCGCCTACCTTGACGACCTTATTGATCCTCGTCGCACTCCTGATACTCCAGATCGTCATGTTTTCCGGCACATTTTCCAGTGGGTTTTAGGTGTTTCTTTTGGAGCTGCAGTGGTCAGTGCATTGGAAAATACCGTCTTGACAACTCTTTTTATTGTGCCAGCTGTAAGCCTCTATACCTATACAGCAATCATTCTTACGTCCTGCACATATGTGGGTGTTGGCATCATTATTATGGTGCGACGGTACAGTGACGTACATGCCTACATGGAATGAAATTCTCTCCAGAAACCCACAGCATTCAGAATTTTATGCGCAACGATGGCGAAACTTCGTTGCGGAGGGCAAGGATATAGATGGGGAAGCGCGGCTTATCGACGCCCTAGCCCCACGCAATGCACGTATCCTTGATGCTGGCTGTGGTACTGGCCGAGTTGGCGGCTATCTTGCCAAGAGCGGACACCATGTTGTTGGTGTAGACCTTGACCCAATACTTATCGGATACGCTCGCAAAGACTTTCCAGAATGTCAATGGGAAGTAGGTGATCTTTGTAAAGGGGAAATTCCTGGCGATACCTACGACGTGATAGTTTCTGCTGGCAATGTTATGGGTTTCTTGCCGGTGGAGGGACGTATACCTGCATTGCAAGCACACGCTGACCACCTTGCAGAAAATGGCAGATTGGTTATCGGTTTTGGTGCGGGTAGAGGCTGGTCGTTTCAAGAATTTCTTCAAGATGCCGCGAGTGTTGGGTTAAAGCCTTCACTGCTGCTCTCTACGTGGGATCTGCAACCATTTCAGCAAGACTCAGAATTTCTCGTAGCAATTTTTAAGAAATAAAGTAATCACCTCTGGAAACGCAAAAGCCTCGCCACCGTCGTGGCGAGGCTTTTCTCTGTATTTCAACAGTGCTTGAGTCCTCGGCTTTTTCGTCTCATGCTGAGATGAAAGGACTCATGCTGTGATTGGTGTTTTTAGAGGAATACCACCGGGATCATCGGGAACCAGGAGAACAAGTCAAATGCGCTCGAGGTTAATGGCAGTACCCAGTCAAACAGTCCAAAATAGCTCACAGTAAATTACCTTTCACAGAGTTCCAACAAGGGCGCAGTTAACACAATACTGTGATTTCTATCGTTTTGCATTTCTCCTGTTCAGGTGCCCTTAATTGGGAAGAGCGCAATATTCTTCCTGAAAAAAGATGAAGCGTTTTTGAGCTAATTCCTAGCCTTGGTGTAGATGGTTTACGGTGTCTGTATGGGCATAGAGTAGTCGCCACAAACCCAGTCTGTTACCTTTTTGAGATAAAGTTGGTGGCTGCCGCGGGTGTGCCTATAAAGGGGTAGCTGTATTCTCTTAAGAGAAAACTGGAGGTGTGTCCATAACAATGGACACACCTCCAGTAAAGGCACGAGTTCTCAATATTGTCACTACCGTCTACATGGACGTTCGCTCGCTAACCATGGAAAATTGCAGTAGTATAGGCCTGACTTTAGCGAAGTTTTCGCCTCACTAAAGATTCAATATTGTTGGCTCGATACTCATCATGTTACATCTTTTGTGGGGGAAGACAACAACCAAAAAAGAAATTTTCTGTAACAATCGCAAGGAATGTGTAACACTTGGCGATATTTGGCCTATAAAGGCCGTTTGCTGAGGGATTTAGAAGTTATAAAGGCTAATTGTAAGAGTTACACTTAGGTTGTTGACTAAGTATTAGGGTCACCCCCCGTTACCCCCGATGCTGCCAATCAGCACGAAACGAACGCACACGATTGGAGTGGAATCCGTGATACGGAACTCTGGGTCTCCAAAATACTCCAAAAACTCTTGAGTCTCCCAATACGCTCGGTGAGCCTCGGCCCATTCCTCAACACTGCTAAAGCCTTCGCCTTCATTTTGAGCATGCTGGACTGAAACAGATGAAAAGGGAACAACTTGGGCCTCAACGATTTCCACAGCGCATACCGGCATGTTTGTGGAGTCAACGACGACCTCGATATCACCAGGCTGCGGTAGTTCGGTATTGGCGTTGTTGAATTCGTCTTCCAAAGAAGCTGTCGCGGTTTTCTCGCCGGAAACAATTGCTGAAATCAGGCGTTCGCGTAATTCTCCCGGAAAACCGAAATACCCTATGTTTGCGTGAGTTTCGATACCGTTAATTGTGAGCAGGGCAGTGTCATTTTCGATTTTCAGTACTTGGATATCAGCATCGGGAGGTGTACGAGATTCAACTATCCTGCAGTTACCGATTACATTCCCGCCATCATAAAACGGAAATTCAAAACCAGGGGTGAGGAGTTCGTTAGGTGCCTCGTCCACTAAAAAACGGACCTCGTCGGCGATGGTGATAATGCCTTGGTCCACCGGTGGAGCTTTAAACGAAAATACGACACTCCATGCTGAATCTTGGCAATATAGTTGTGTATGTAGTGTTAATGCTGCAGACAGGGAACGATTGCCAGCAGTAAATATCTGCGGGTCCCAGTAAATAACACAAGGTAACGCTTGAGGAGGCATCAGTCCACTCCCATAGTTTTTAATGCAGTTACCTTGCAGTTTACTTGTTAGTCAGCACTGTTCGCAGAATAGTGTTTGTCTAGCATACAAAAAGCCCCTCGGCTCGAAAAACGGATCGAGCAAATTCTAGGCTCTCCGCAGTTGGAGGCCGCACCCCGGAAAGGGAATAGCTCATACCGAGATGATGCCATTTATCTTCGCCCATATTGTGGAATGGAAGCACCTCTACACGTTCAATAGCAGTCTTCCACTCAGCTGCGATTCGGGCTGCTGCGGCAATATTGTCGGGGGAATCTGTTAATCCAGGCACTAATACAAACCGCAGCCAAATCTTTTTCCCCAAAGTTGCTAGACGATTGCCGAAGTCAATGGTTGGCTGCAAGTCACGCCCAGTGACTGTTTTGTAGGTTTCTGGAATACCTGATTTAAGATCCAGCAATACTAAATCAATATTGTTGAGATCCTCATCGCTTAAAAGCCCACCGAGGAATCCGGAGGTGTCAATGGCGGTATGAACGCCAGCCTGATGTGCGAACTCCAAAATGCGGCGAGTAAAAGCAATTTGAAATAACGGCTCCCCACCTGAAATTGTGAGTCCACCACCAGAGGCTCGAAAGATTCGCCGGTACCGTAAAATCTTTGTGTGAATGTCTTCGATTCGTTCGAGGGTCCCTTCACGCATTTCCATGGTGTCAGGATTGTGGCAGTACTGGCATCGAAGCGGGCAGCCAGACATAAATAGAGTGAGTCGGGTGCCGGGGCCATCGACGGCCGTAACCAGCTCCCAAGAGTGAACGAGCCCAATATCGCCGGTGCGCCGGGCGTCGAAAAGCTCACTGCGACCTAGTTCGATGCTGTCGGTGGATCCGAGACCGGCGGCGGCCCCACGGACACGTGGACCAGATTCAGGTGCAAGAGTGACGTGGGTATTAATGCCGTCGCCCATAATCTTGTTACGCTCCGTGGTGGAAGGTGCGGGAGAGTACGTCTTTTTGCTGCTCTTTTGTGAGCTTGACAAAGTTCACCGCATAGCCAGAAACTCGAACGGTTAGATTCGGATAATTTTCTGGATGTTCCATGGCATCCTCGAGAGTGCTGCGATCAAGCACATTAATATTCGCGTGGTACAAACCGGATTCGGCATTGTGCTGTGCTCGGGCTGCTTTCATATCAGCCATACGCTCATCGAAGGTTTTGCTTGACATGTAGGGGTCTCCTAGAAATGGGTTGAAATAATGAAAACTTAGTTTTGAACTGGGACTTCATCCATGATAAAGCCAGCGTCTAGAATGCCGACAAGATTGCCAATCTGCTCATCCTTGGTTCGCCCCAGTGCGGAGGGCGTAATGGTATTGGTAAGTGAAATCCCATCGAGGGCATCTTCGTAGTCCAATTTGCCTACCGAGAGCATTGAGGCCAGCATGCCGTGAGAATCGATTCCGTTTTCGGGATTGGCGCCTGGTGCGAAAGGAGTTCCGGCCTTATGCCCCGAGGGAAATGAGCCAGTTGCTTTGCCGTACACAACATTTGATGTGATCGTTAGTACCGATTGTGTAGGGATGGCATCGCGATACATTGGAATTTCTTTAATCTTGCTCATGACCGTGTGTACAACCGTGGCGGCGATATCGTCCGCGCGGTCATCGTCGTTGCCATAAACCGGGAAATCTCCCTCAGTAATGTAATCAACAACCAAGCCGGTCTCATCGCGTACCGGCGTTACCTTTGCGTACTTAATAGCAGCTAGCGAGTCTGCAACAATGGAAAGACCTGCAATACCGCAGCCCATAGTGCGCACAATATCCGAATCATGCAGAGCCATTTCAATGGATTCATAGGCGTAGCGGTCGTGGCAATAGTGGATAATATTGAGCGCCTCAACATAGGTGCCAATTACCCAGTCAAGCATGCCCTCATATTTTGCCCAAACTTCATCAAAATCCAGGGGGCCATCACCTTGGATCGGTTCGAAACCTGACACAATTTGTTTTCCGCTTACTTCATCGCGGCCACCATTAATGGCGTAGAGCAATGATTTCGCAGCATTTACGCGTGCGCCAAAAAATTGCATTTGCTTACCCACGGCCATAGGAGAGACGCAACAAGCAATTGCTGCATCATCACCCCAACGGCAGCGGATTTGCTCATCCGATTCGTATTGGATAGAGGATGTTTCAATAGAAATAGCCGCACAGAAATCTTTATAGCCCTGGGGTAGTTGAGGGTCCCAGAACACAGTAATATTCGGCTCCGGTGCGGGGCCGAGGTTGCGTAATGTCTGCAGCAAACGGAATGATGTTTTGGTGACCTGTGGGCGTCCATCTGATGAAAAACCGGCATCGGACCAGGTTGCCCAATATGGGTCACCAGAGAAAATCTGATCGTAATCAATCGTGCGAAGGAACCGAACGATACGCAGTTTAATTACCAGAGCATCGATGAGTTCTTGGATTTCTTCTTCTGTAATGGTGCCCTGGGCGAGGTCACGCTCAAAATAGACATCCAGGAAGGCAGATAGCCGCCCTATGGACATAGCTGCACCGTCTTGGCTTTTCACCGACGCCAAATAGGCGAAATACGTCCACTGGACTGCTTCTTTGGAATTTGTTGCCGGTCCGGAAATATCAAAACCGTAGCTTTCCGCCATTGCTTTGAGCTTTTTCAACGCCTTGATTTGTTCGGCGTGCTCTTCGCGGTACCGTGCCCAGTGCTCGTTAAACGGTTCAGATTGGACTCGATCTTTAGCGGCGAGCTTCTCTTCAATTAGGAAATCAACACCATATAGGGCCACGCGGCGATAATCGCCAATAATGCGACCACGGCCATATGCGTCTGGCAGACCGGTAATAATATGAGACGAACGTGCGGCGCGGATACGCGGCGTGTAAATATCAAATACGGCTTCATTGTGTGTTTTCCGGTATTTGGTAAAGATTTCTTTAATACGTTCATTTGGTTCTTTACCAGCTTCCCGGATTGCGGTTTCTACCATACGCCAACCACCATTAGGCATCATTGCCCGTTTTAGAGGCGTATCTGTCTGGAGACCAACAATCACATTATCGTCTTCGCTGATATATCCAGCGGGAAATGCATCAATATCTGCGGGGGTTTCCGTGTCCACATCATAAACACGGCGTTGCCGCTCAACTGAAAGGAAATTGCGTTCCAAATGGTCCCACACGCGGAGAGTCTTTTCCGTTGGGCCGGCAAGGAATGATGCATCGCCTTCATATGGGGTGTAATTCTGCTGGATAAAGTCACGAACATCAATAGAGTCTTGCCAGGAGCCAGGCGCAAAGCCCTCCCAAGCCGTTGTTAGAGGCATTCTAGTTTCAAGCCTTTCCAGGATTCTTTAAGGAATGTCCAGAACGGTTAATGCTTACCCAAAAGTGCGCTATATCATCGTTAGTCCGACCTGCCAAAAAATATTTAGGCAGGTCATGCGCTTGTTTCAAAGCATGAAACCGCAGTACGTTTCTTAATATACACCCGAAGAAGACACCATGTCTGATGACTCATCTATTGAAGTAAAAACTGCACCCACACACAGGATAAGAATAAAACAAGCAGCTAAGTGCGCAATTGTTTGCCAAGGGGAAGGCAGGTCTTAACTATTGTTTATTTTCCTTGAAATTGCCTAGTTTCATCGACTTCGATTACGGATTGGGAATCACCAAGAGCTGCATCAAGTTTTTTCAGCGCATTTCGTGAATGCAGTTGGTGGCGTGTTGTAGTAAGTTGCCAGCGATTCCGCGACAATACATTTAATCCCCATGAAACAGCCGAGACTAGGCGGTTGCGGAAACCAACAAGGAACATAAGGTGCACGGCCAGCCACAGGACCCAACCGATAAAGCCGGTAACCTCGACTTTTCCAAGTTTTACTACCGCGGAGAAACGGGAGACAGTGGCCATAGAACCTTTATCAAAGTATTCGAATGGCTCTCGAACAGTACTAGGGTTTTCGACCTCTTTTTGGATCTGATCAGCTACGAACTCACCAGCCTGGATAGCCACTTGGGCTACGCCGGGGAGGTTGTTGTAATTCATCATGTCGCCAATAACGAATACATTATTGTACGTGCCAATAGTGAGGTCATTATTCACCATTACACGACCGGCACGGTCGAGTTCCGCACCAGCTTGGTCTGCAAGGAGTTTGCCAAGGGGAGATGCCGCTACGCCCGCCGACCAGATTTTGCAATAGGAAGGGATAGTCTCGGTGGAATCGTCCTGTGTTGATTTGTATGTAACGGAATCTTCGGTGATATCGGTGACAATAGAATTGAGTTTCACCGTTACACCAAGTTTTTCAAGCTGCCGTTGTGCATTGCGCCCAAGGCGCTTTCCAAAAGGAGGAAGCACTTGGGGTGCGCCGTCCAAAAGCACGATTTTTGCTTGCGATGGATCAATATTGGAATAATGACCACGAAGTGTGCGGTGGGACATTTCAGCGAGTTGACCAGCAAGTTCTACGCCGGTAGGCCCAGCGCCAACTACCACGAATGTAAGTAGACGTTCGCGTTCCTTTGGATCATTGGTGAGTTCGGCACGTTCAAATGCGCCCACAATGCGTGCGCGGATTTCGTGGGCGTCGTCAATGGTTTTCATGCCGGGGGCGTATTGCGCGAAGTGATCATTGCCAAAGTAGGATTGGCCCGCGCCTGCCGCCACAATAAGGTAGTCGTACTCGTATTCACGTTCGAAATTGCCTAAGCGAGTAATCACTACTTGACGCTCTGCGTCAATATCCATAACCTCGCCTTTTACCACATGCGCGTTATCCTGGTCTTTTAGGATTTGGCGTGTGGAGGGTGCAATTTCTCCTGATGAAAGAATTCCGGTGGCCACTTGATAGAGCAGAGGTTGGAAAAGGTGATGGTTGGTGCGGTCGATTACGGTCACATCAACATCGGCGTTCTTTAAGAACTTGGTGGCAAAAAGGCCGCCGAAGCCAGACCCGATTACGACGACATGCTGGCGACCGCCTTCGGGGCGGAACGGCTTCTCGGTCATTGTAGTGCTTGCTCCTGAGGGAAGAAATTTTAGTAAACAGTTTCTGGTATCGCTGACTATGGTATCTGTTTGTCACCATAATCACACCTTCGGTGGCGCCTCCCAAGCAAGCTGGGCTGATGGCGGTACGATGTGAACCGACAATGCACACGTAGAGGAGAGCAGTGACATTCGATCATTTGGTGCATATTGATGAGGCTGATTGGCCTGGGGTGGCAACAGTTCCAGCTATTCGAGGAACGAGTTTTCGTCGTGCTCAGAAGGGGTTTGAGCAATTCTGTGAACGCAATGAGGTTCACATCAAGGTGCACTATGATGCACTGTATGCACGTATAGCCGACGCTGGATGGCTTGGGCTTGCCGAGGGCTATATGGCAGGAGAGTGGCACTGCGAAGATTTGGCCGGAGCGTTAAGTAGATTGCTCGCCGGAGGTTTTCGGCCAAAGCGGATGTTTCGTTCCCCTAGAGGAGCCTTTGGCCCACCCGGAGGGTCACTGCCTGCATCGCTTGTACGTTTGTATGCAGGTGATGGTTTAAGCCCCTTTGGTGGGATTTTTGCTTCTGGGGTAGCAACGACGGTCCGCAATGAACGTGGCATTGATATTACAACCATTGATGAGCCAGCCCATGTGGAACGTGAAGATTTAGGTGATGCGCAAACACGGGGTGTCGATATGCTTCTCGACGCCGCCGGGGTAAGTCGCGGAACGTACCTCGTTGATTATCCAGCATCCGGTGGCGCACTATCTGTGCGGGCTGCCCAGCGTGGTGCAACGGTGGATACTTGGGTTTTGGATGAGGGGGCTCTGCAAGACCTTGAAGAGTTTATTGCTGGGAAACCGGTCGAACACTCATTACATATTCGGGAATTGCCTGGCCATATTCTTCCGCCGGAAATGTGTCGACGCACCTATGAAGCGGCGGTAAGTATTGGGCGTATTGAAACCATAGGAAAGCAATTACGGGGTGACTATCTTCGAAGTATTGACCAGCTATTATTGCCCGGTGGTATTGCGGCAATAGGGCTTGTGGCGCGCGTTGGTGAGGTATCTCCGGTGATGCGGGAAGCCACGGATGTATTACGGGCTTATATTTGGCCAGCGCTTGATTTTCCAACGATGGATGAAATGCATCGAATTATTGATCGTGGAACATCACTATGCGTGAGCGAAGAGGTGCACTCTGGAAAACACAGTCGCATTGCATACGGCTTCCAGCGGGCGGTATTTGAGGGTCGAATGCGAGAAGCGGCGGCCGCAGGATATGACCCTGTGTACCGCCGCCTATGGGACTACCATCTTGCGCTTATGGAGGCGCTATTTCGGCTTGGAATCCTTGACTCAGTGCAGCTTACTTTGCGACGTCGCTAGTCTCAGGCAGGGAGGTAGCGGCGGCGTCCCCAGGCGTATCTTGCCGAGTACCCGCAGCATCCATATGCTCTTCATCGCTACGTCCACGGTTCTTCCACCACAGGCGCAGGATCTTAATAGACATTGGCACAAAGACCGTGGCCAGACCAGCGACAATAAACCAATGCATAAATTCCTGTACGAATGGCACTCCACCCAACATATAGCCAAGGAATGGAATACCGGATCCCCACAAGACGCTCCCTAGTACCGAATACAAGGTAAATGCGCGGTGATTCATATGGGAAAAACCAGCAACCACTGGTGTAACAGTACGAACTACACCGATAAATCGCGCAAATAGCACCGTCACAACGCCATATTTATCAAAGAAGTGGTTTGTCTTTTCAACTGCTTCTGGACCGATCCACTTCATAACTCGACTGCGGAGAATACGCGGGCCTGCCTTTCTGCCGATAAAGAAGCCAAGCTGGTCACCAAGAGCGGCAGCAATCGGAATACCGACAAGAAGGGTCCACAATGGTGTGAAAGGTGGATCAGCGGCGGCCATAATGCCCGCCGTAAAAAGTAATGTATCACCAGGGAAAATAAAGCCGATCAGCAGGCCTGTTTCCATAAAAACAATGCCTAAAATCCCTGCTAGACCAAACGTGGTTAGTAGCATATCAACATCAAACACAGGCTGGTCAGCATCCTTCGACTCAGAGTTACACGGTCAACTAGAAAGATGATAGCGTGTCCGGCCTTCTCGCACCTTAAAAAGAACAGACCATTAGTTCGATGAACTGGCAAATGTGCTGTTCAGTAGTGGTAAATCAGTTGAAAAAAGACCCATTAGATTACCGCCAAGGGGGACATTTCAGGGGCAATCCGCAATGTGTTAGGTCATGTATCTGGCTGCCGTGCCACGCTGGAGTGGAATGCAATATGACATAATGTACATTATCGGACTATTTAAGCAGTAGGTTTTGGTGAGAGTGTAGGGCTATGGCTATCTCATGCACTGTGGTCTGCCCGTAGTGTCCGTAGGCGTGCGTTTATGTGCTGAGGTGATTTCTTTATGTAGGCACGCTATGGTTTTACTGCGACTACCTGAGTATCGGTGGCTAGTTTTGGTCCTGAGTATTGGTAGTTCTTTATGAGGTCGCATAAGTGCCGGATATAGAACTATTTTCCCCTCCGGCAATACGCACTATTAACGTCACAGTGACGTTAATAGTTAGCGTTGGCGGTAAGCCTGATAAAGCTGTACCAGCGTTAAAATCAAAAGTGCGCCACCGATTATGGCAATGAGTGTGACGCCGCGGTACGCCATAAAGCCCGTAAACCCAACAAGTACCGCGCAACGCACCCACAATGCTGGGATAAATTTAGTCATCATCTATTTACTGATCTTTTTTCTCGAATGCTAGCCGGATATTTAACTCACCTTGTTCATCAACTTTTGCGGCGATGAGTTCAGGAGTTTCAACGCCAAAATCCAATCGGTTGATTGGAATATTGCCGGCAATGACGAGGCGCCCAGCCGTCCGTAGTACATCAAAATCTCCAGAGACTTTTCTCGAGGCTCCGTGCAGCGTAAGGTCGCCGGAAACCCGAGCTTTGCCAGTATTTCCATCTCCTGGAATATTGCTCAAGTCTGAGATCTGTGTCACTTTAAAGACGGACTCTGGATAATCATCCGTATGTAACAGGCTTCGACGAACATTGATATCGCGTTTTTCTACGTCGGTTCGCAAAGTGGTCATATCGACAATGATTTCCCCAGAAGTCAGTTTTGTATCACTAATTTCTGCATAGCCTTGAACATTTCGTGTACTGCCAGATGTGGAGCGCGGTTCACCAGGCAAAATTTCATAAAATGTGTATCCAACGGAGGAAGTATTACTGCCACTACCAGGGATAACTTCCCAACGTCCATTAATATCCGTTGTTGCAGGCACTGCATTTTGGGAATGTAACCCTTCGGTTTTAATTCCGGGGTCGGTAAGTGCCTTATATGCCACAGGGCCAACGCTGGCGAGCGCCAAAAGCACGATGGCGATAACTGCGAGGACAACAAACGGCTTTTTCATATTCAGAATCCTATCTGACAGGCCTAGTACGAATTTTCAATGGCCTTAGCGAGTTGAATGAGTTCATTGCACAGACGTTGGATTTCCTCCTGGTCAGGCTGCTCATCTTGAGTAGCAATGTGGATATCCTCGGCGGCGCAACGTAAAGTGAAAAGCTGGTCGTGGAAATGTTCTAGCCGATCAGGTGCGAGGTGAATGCCTTCCAGTGGAATAGTTTTTCCCGCTTTTTGGTTGCGTTGTTCGTAGGCACGCTGTCGGCATGATCGGTTGCAGTATCTTCGTGGCCGTCCGCGTGTGTTTTCTACTACAATGGGCTTTCCGCACCATTCGCATCTTTTTTCATTCGCCTCCACATGCCCAACCCTAGCCCACAGTGAATGGTTGGCTATAGTGGAGGGATACACCAACCACTATCGAGGGTAAGGACGGATTAACCTCTATGGCAGATCGCGTACTTCGTGGCAGTCGCATGGGCGCCGTAAGCTATGAGACGGACCGGGACCATGATTTGGCGCCCCGCCAAATGGTCAAATACCGTACTGACGCCGGCGAAATTTTCGAAGTTCCCTTCGCTGATGACGCTGAGATTCCAGGCACATGGATGTGCAAAAACGGTCAGCTCGGCACACTAGTTGAAGGTGAGGGAATCGAGGCTAAACCAGTAAAGCCTCCACGTACACACTGGGATATGCTCCGTGAGCGGCGCACAATTGAAGAGCTGGATGTTCTACTGGAAGAGCGAATCGAATTATTGCGCAAGCGTCGCAGAAACGCTGCTCGGTTGCTGAAGCAGCAACAGGAAGAAGCCGAAAAGAATGGCTAGGCCCGCATAAGGTCTCGCAAAACATGCAAAGAAAAAGGCACTATGTTTAGCTCAAATGATATGAGTAAACATAGTGCCTTCTCTAATTAACGGAACTTCTTTTTCGCATTCTTAAATTCGTGTCGGGCAATTTTCGAGGATTCTTTCACTAATTCACGCAATTGGCTACCGCGGTGGGAAATGCCCCAACGCGTAACTTCCAAAAGGGAGTCTTTGACAAAAGAACCGTCAAGTTTGGATTCACCAATTTCCCGCTCAGTAAATGTAATAGGCACCTCGCGTACGTCGTAGCCTTCGCGTACTGCTCGCCAAGCTAAATCGACCTGGAAGATATAGCCAACGCTGGAAAGCTCATTAAAGTCGATTGCTTCTAATACATGCCTACGGTATGCACGGTAGCCAGCGGTCATATCGGAAAGACCCGCACCGAGTGCCAGCGAAATATAGATATTTCCACCCTTTGAAAGCACCCAGCGCTTTTTGGGCCAGTTCACTACTTTGCCGCCGGGAACATAACGTGAACCAATAACAAGATCGGCACCTTGATCAATTTGATTAAGCAGTAAATGAAGTTGTTCAGGGGCGTGGGAACCGTCTGCATCCATTTCGCACAGGACGTTATATCCCTGGTCTAGCCCCCATCGGAAGCCCGCCACGTAAGCGCCGCACAATCCGCCTTTGCCTTCACGATGCAGTACTTTTATTTGATTATCTTCGGCGGCCAGTTTGTCTGCCAGTTTGCCAGTACCATCCGGACTATTGTCATCCACAATAAGAATGTCCACACTCGGGGCTGCGGAACGAACACGGCTGGTAATAAGTGGGAGGTTTTCCAGCTCGTTATAGGTCGGGATAATGACCAGCGTGAGGTCGCTGGGTTTGCTCATGGGGTGTCGTTCTCCTTGGATACGGTTCGAGCGTTGCGGGCGCCACGAAAATGTGGTTGCAACAATGCTGCGGACGCAATCAATGCCCCAATGATACCCATTGTGTACTCAATGATTGAACCGAAGCGAGCAGAAATAGTTTTCGTCTCCTTGAGCGGCAATTCGGCAACCAATGTTCCAGATTCAAAAATCTTTGTGCTTTGGGTGACGGTGCCGTCAGGTTGAATAATAGCTGAGACCCCAGAAGTAGCTGCAACAACGACGGCACGATCGAGCTCAATGGCGCGCATTCTACTCATTGCTAGCTGTTGGTAGGTCATATCAGTAAAGCCAAACGTAGCGTTATTTGTGGGGCTGGTAAGTATCGTTGCACCATGAAGGACAGCGTCACGCCCCGCGGCGTCGAAAGCAATTTCGTAGCAGGTGGCAATTCCTACAGCGACATCGCCCATATGAACTACACCAGTTCCGTTTCCGGGTTGGAAATTGCCTGCCTTATCAACAAAGGATGAAAACAACCGAAAAAACTCCCGCAGTGGCATTGTTTCACCAAATGGTTGTAGGAATTTCTTGTGGTGCCACTCCCCTTGTGTGCCATCTGGATCGAAAACCACCATGGTATTGCGTGGACCCACCTCATCACGGGTGAGCGTGCCCACCAGAAGCGGCGCGTTGACATGTCGGACCGCGGCGTCGATACCCATGCGGGCTTGTGGATCCGCAAAGGGGTTTACGTCTGAAGCGTTCTCCGGCCAAATAACAAGGTCTACAGGCTGGGTAAGCCGAAGTGTTTCATCAATATGGTTTTGCAGTACCGCCCGGCGCTGCGCATTAAAATCCAAGCCTAAGCGAGGAACATTGCCTTGGATCGCAGCAACTTTTGTTTCGCCTATCGGCGCCCCGCCCGCGTCGGTGCCAAGCATAGCGCCAAGTGCCAATGGAATAGTAATATACGCGGCACCAACTATGCGGGGGCCGCGCAAAACTAATGCTAAGCCGGCACCCACAACCACAACCATTGCAGATATCAAGGCAGGTCCACCAATAGGCGCAAACCACTGGAGCACACCACCTATTTGCCCCCAAGCAATGCGAGCCCACGCGAATCCCCCAAATGGCCAAGAACTCCGTAACCACTCAACAGCAACAAACCATAAAGCAAAAGCTATCGGTCCGAGGGTTCGCCATCGCACCAACACAACGCCGACGGCACCCAAAAGTATCGAATACAGTGATTCCGTAATAGCAAGCGCTATATACGGAAGTGGGCCCACAAACTCACCAATCCAGGGCAGCATAAATAAATACAATGCAAGCCCGTGAGCACCCCCAAGAATCGCCCCTTGGCGTTTTGAGGATGTCTGGGTCAACACCAAATATAACAACCCCATACCCGCAATACCTGCAGGCCACCAACCTATTGGTTGTGTAGAGGCGTATATAAATACCCCTGAAGCTGCTGCAAGCAGCAATCTCAAAATCACTTAAAATCCTCAGGGCGAGCCTGATCAGCCCAAACCTGGATTTCCTGATCTGTAGGATTCGATTGTTTTGGTGATTCAGTATCGGCGTCAATAAAAGAACCGTACGTATTGCCGTATCGGCTGGTAGCTACAAAACTCCGAACACCCATTTCTTCAATGCGTGCACGCAACTTTTTAGCCAAAACCTTACGGGCAATCGCCCGGGTCGGCGGAATAATCAACAACACTCCGAGGAATGTGGTCACAAACCCAGGCAGTGCTACGAGTACGGAACCGGCAGCGAGCAAACCATAATCCCCAGCCAACTTTCCAGGTGTAGTTTGGCCCTGTGTTGCCGCAAATGAAATTCGGCGCATCTCAAATGCGGCAAGGAACAAGCCAGCAAAAAAGCACCCAACAAGGAGCAGGAGCGCCCAACCGACGCCGAGCCAAGTGGCGATGCCCCAAAACGCGAGCATTTCAAGAACAATGTACGGAATAGCAATGATCAATGGCACACTGCCAAGATTACCTATTTTGGTTTCTGTACTCAGAATGCCATGGAAAACAGTAATATTGTCAACTAGATTAAGTAGTTATGAGTACGTTCAATAAAGCGAAACGATTCAGGTGGGCCAAGCACTTCCATCGAACTCTTATTGCTTTTATTGCGATACTTGCAGCCTTTGGCGCCGTAAAAATAATCGAAACACTGCAACCAGAAACTCGTATCGGTCACTTTCGTTCCAAGAAAGGATTCGAAGAATACCAACTGCACTATAGTGATGCACTTGCGGAAATGCCGACACCAGCGCGAACCCAAACCATTGCAACCACATACGGGGATGTACGTGTATACGAGTGGGAAACACCAGAAACGAAAGACACAATTCCAATAATCTTGCTTCCTGGACGGGCTTCAGGAGTACCGATGTGGTCCGAAAACCTTAACGGATTTGCGGGCAAACACCGCGTAATTGCCGTTGATGCAATCGGTGATGCGGGATTATCAATACAACGCCTGCCGCTAACGACTGCTGAAGAACAAGGTGCCTGGATTAATGAAGTGGTCAGTGAAGTGGCGCCGCATGGGGCACATATTGTGGGCCATTCCTTCGGTGGTAGCACAGCAACCATATATGCACGAACGCATCCAAATAACGTTGTTTCACTAACTTTATTAGAACCAGCATTTACATTTGGCTACCCACCAATATCGGTATTTCTTTGGGGCAGCATGACACAATTACCTGGCGTGCCCAAGAGTATTCGCGAGTACGCACTGGGCAAAATTTCTGGAACTGAATACTCCGACACGACTGCTGTGGCACGCATGATTAATACCGCAGCAACCGAATATTCATCAAATTTGCCGACGCCAACGCCACTGACGGAACACCAAGCACAAACGCTCACCATGCCGGTATACGTGGCACTTGCAAGCGACAGTAAAATCGTGGGAGTTCAAGATACAACCGAAGTAACCGCATTGCTCCCCCACGCTATGGTCAAGCGTTGGGAACACACAACCCATTCTTTACCGATGGAAGTGGCAAAACCTCTTACAAGCGAACTGGAGGCCTTCTGGCATGCAGCCGAAAAGAACCACTAAACGCTTGTGGACGTCTACCCTACTTTAGTGCTTCTTTATAGAGCGAAAAATTCTCCTGATCAAAGCAAACAAATACTACATATTGAATTTTGACCGCTGGGAATGCTTGGACTGCGCGAATGGCAGCTGGTGCTGCCAGCGCTTTAGGGAACCGATACACACCCGTAGAAATATTTGGAAACGCAATGCTGGAAACACCAAGTTCCTCGCCTATACACAAACTATTGATATAACACTGTTTTAAAAGCGATTCTTCATGGTAGCCTCCCCCACGCCACACCGGCCCAACTGTATGAATTACATATTTGGCTGGCAATAAACCCGCTGGGGTAGCTACTGCTTGCCCTACCTCACAACCACCTTGGCGGGCTCGCACTTTTTTACATGCAGCAAGTAATTCCGGGCCCGCTTTCCGATGAATCGCACCATCTACTCCACCACCGCCCAGCAAGGACGAATTTGCGGCATTGACTATTGCATCTACCTGCAATGAAGTAATATCCCCCAAAACTACATCAATGCGCATGTTTTAGCTTTCCACCGAAACCTTGATTACTTCAAAATGCGGATTAAAGTGCACAGCTGGCCAATAGCCTTCCTCAAACCGTCCAAGTTTATCCACCATATGGATAATGATTGTTTCGCTTGAAAACTCCAGCGAGGCATCGAACTCATCCGGATTTACCTCGACGGAATCGTCATCAGCAAAAACACTGATTACTGCTTCAGTTGCCCGAAGCTTCAATGCCTCCATCTGTTCACACACAAGCTGTGCCCTGGGAATCAACGCAATCACAGATTCGGTATCAAGGTACCGATCCCAGTCGCGGAAAACGGTATAGCATTTTCCTAGTGCGGTTCGAAGCTCGCCCACATACTGAGGTCTCCCCACACCGATGAGTTCACTGCGCTGAAACACACCTAGGTTGGGGAGCTCGATGGGTTCTTCCTTCCACGTATTCACACTTCCCAGTGTAGGTGGGAAAAATACTTAGCATAAGGACCAAAACTCAGTGTTGCGAAAGAGAATTCCAGTGCCAAGGTTATTTCTGGAGCTTTTCATTGACTAGATACGGGCCGATCCGAACGTCTTAACTGCAGTTTTCTAGACAAACCGTGTATCGCAAAAATTAGCGAAAATGTGAACATGGGGATATTTATTAGATTCCAGCAAATTTATTAACCAAACAATGTGTAAAGAATAAAATAGACACGCGTACTGAACTAGCTCCGTTTTACGAGAAAAGAACAAGGCAGACACTGACCATTATGGAAATTAGTTTTGAGCTCACGGACGAACAAAGAGGCCCGTATTTTAGAATCCGCGCGATTCGCGATATTCCACAACACAGGGTTCAAGCCGGAGATCTCGGAGGTTGGATCAGTTCAGTGCAACTGCCAGACGGCACTCCCCGCATTATGGACAATGCCTGGTTGGCAGGAAATGCGGTCCTTGCAGACAATGCTCAATTAATCGAACACGCATTAGTGAAAGGAAATGCTGTTATTGATGGAAATGCCACTATTGGGCAAGGCGCCACGGTTCGCGGTAATGCTGTTATTTCGGGCAATGTCAGGGTTATTGGGCGCGCTTGTGTCCAAGGAAACTCGCACATTGAAAATAATGTAGAGATTTCTGGCCGAGCCCATATATTCGGTGCCACACGAATTAGTGGCACGACTTGTATTTCTGGTCATGCGCGAATATATGGGAACAGTGAATTGCAGGGACCGACAATCGATGGGAATGCGCGTATTTATGGTGAGGCAATAGTTCACGGAAATGCTCACATATCTGGAGCGGCTGATATTACCCACCAAAACCACTTTCTCATGATAGAAAACCTAGAGGCAATGGACTTTCATCCGATCACGATCTATAAGACCGAAGACAATACACCAGTATTTTTCTTTCGGGGGCACGAAAAACCTATAGAAGTATTACTGGAAAACGTGTCCGGGAAAAAGGAAATGCAATGCCAAGTGGAATCGGTTCTACAGTTAGTACAATGCGCCGAAACACTTTGGAAAAGATAGAGATGTTGAGCGCAATGTAAAGCATGGGAGGTCAGAAAACAAAAGGAAATTGTTCATTTGACCTCCGGACCCAGGGTTAGACTTCCCTACCTAAAAAGGCAGCAAGACGGACTGTGGGCCCAGCACCGTCTGGCGCTTCGGTTGCATACTCAAACGGTACTCCCTGATCGATGCCCCGATATTCTTCATGAACAAGTTCCTTCGCTGCCTTTAACGCTGCTTCTGCTACATGCGGGTTAGGGATTTCTACAGGCTGATTTGTAGCTTTAGCTAAATCAAAGCCGTGGCAGACAAGCTCAAAAAGATAAAGGCCCACAATTTCTTTACCGGAATAGACGATCCCCCAAGGCATTGTATATTGCCGTTGCATTGCTGGGTCATCCCAGACTAGTTGAGCATTATCAGCGACTTTACGCCATGAAAGCGCGCGCTGTTCGGCTGATGTGTTTTCAATGAACTGCTGATTGAACGAATGAAGTAGCTTTTCAAACCCGGCTGGATCATTGCTTACGGATTCGTGTGGGTGTCTTCCAATCACCGGTAGTTTCGTAATGACCTCTCCAACCTGAATAAAATGCGTGAGCAAGTCTTCTACACTAAATTGTGTGCATGGCGTGGGTAGGTTGAACATTTCATTCGGCGTGTTTGCAGTCAAATGCTCTATCCAAGTGAAAGCCTCCAGTAGCTCTTTTCTAAAATCTTCCATTATGTCTCCTTGAATGTATGGGTGAATTTCGGGACACAATCGAAGTTAGGTGCGTTAGGTGACAAACCTTGGCACCAATCTATGAGGAAATGGGTATGTGAAAGAATTCCGCTTGACCGAAATTGTGCGCATCCTCCGTGGAAACAATTCGCTTACGGCATCAAAACTCGCTGAGCGTCTGGGCGTATCGCGCCGCACAATACTTCGGGACTTACAGCAACTACAGCGACGTGGAGTACCAATCCGAACGGAATCTGGACCCCATGGAGGTGTTTCTATACTGCCAGGGTGGACACCTCCAATAGAAGAACTCACCGACAGTGAGATAGTGGCATGTATGCTCCCAGGCGGAACTCATATGGCCGCAGAACTAGGTCTTTCCCGGCAACTGCACCAAGCACGCCGTAAAATGCAGCAGCGGCTATCACCATTGCAAAACCAAAAAGTAAATCTCCTGCAGGACCGAATCCTGGTAGCCCCAAACGGCTGGAAACAACAATTACGAACACCGCCAGCACTTCGCGAATCATTTCTAGCAATCGCCACCAACCGAATTATTGAACTGTACTACCAGACACCGCAAAAACCCGTGAGCATGCGGCGATGTGAACCACTCGGCCTGGTGTTAGCCAATACAAGGTGGTACTTAATTGCGCGGAAAACCCCAGAAAACCAGTTACGGACTTACCGTGTGGACCGCATACAAAGCATTACAAGAACAGAACAAACATTTACTAGAGACCCAGCTGAAAAAATAAGTGAGCTTTGGCATAACGCGCAACAAAGCTTCGCCGCATGTGGAGCGCACCCAGTGGTAGTACAAGTAAAGCCAGAAGTTGTGCCACACGTGGAATTCTGCCTCAATATGATTAGCGCCGAGGTGCTACAAGAAGAAATACCAAACTCTAAGGAGGCACTGTTGCGGGCGAACGTTCGATCTTTGCAATCTGCTGCAGGATTACTTGCAGGCTTTGGCAACTTGGTAACCATAATCGAGCCAGCAGATTTACGTGATCGCATATGCGAGATAGCCCGCCAGATCCTTAGAGAATATGGCGGGCCTTCCGGTGCTGTTTAGAGTGAGGGTTGGTTTATCGTTCTTCGAGGTTGCCTTCTATTTCTAGGAAGGTATTTCGGAGTAGTTCCATCGCTTCCGCTGATGGTTTTTCCCATAGTCCTCGTTCTGCGGCTTCCATGAGTCGTTCAGAGATATCGCGGAGCGCCCAGGGGTTTGATTGTTCAAAGAATTCTCTATTGGTTGGGTCTCCCACATAGGTTTCGGTGAGTGTTTCATACATCCAGTCGTCCATAAGTCCGGTCGTGGCATCATAACCGAACAGATAGTCAACGGTCGCACTCATTTCGAATGCGCCTTTGTATCCGTGGTTGCGCATTGCTTCGATCCAACGTGGGTTGACTACGCGCGCACGGAAAACACGGCGGGATTCTTCATGCAGGGTCCGGGTGCGGACCGTTTCTTGGCGGGTCGAGTCGCCGATAAATGCGTCGGGGTCTTGTCCGGTCAAAGCTCGAACTGTGGCCACCATTCCGCCGTGGAATTGGAAGTAGTCGTCAGAGTCGGCAATATCGTGTTCGCGGGAGTCTACGTTTTTAGCGGCTACTTGGATGCGTTTATATGCGGTGCGCATGTCGTCAGCGGCTTCTACTCCGTCGAGTCCGCGGCCGTAGGCGTAACCACCCCAAGTTGTATATACGGCAGCGAGGTCTTGGTCATCACGCCAGTTACCTGATTCAATGAGTTGTAGCAAGCCTGCCCCATAGGTGCCAGGTTTGGAACCGAAGATACGGCGTACATGGCTGGCATCATCGGCTTGTGCATGTGCACGAACATAGTTTTGGTCTAGCGGTTCGTCGAGGTTTGCAACGAGTTGTACTGCATCATCCAAGAGCGCAAGTACGTGTGGGAATGCATCTCGGAAGAATCCGGAAATACGTACTGTTACATCGATGCGTGGGCGGCCGAGTTCTTCCAGAGTGATTATTTCCAGGTCAATGACACGGCGAGAGGCTTCGTCCCATATGGGGCGTACTCCGAGCAGCGCAAAGACTTCTGCAATATCGTCACCGGACGTGCGCATTGCAGAGGTTCCCCACACCGAAAGCCCCACTGATTTTGGATATGCGCCCTGATGGTCGTTTTGGTAGCGCTCAATAAGAGAATCCGCGAGTAATTGGCCGGTTTCCCATGCCAGGCGTGACGGTAAGGATTTCGGGTCTACGGAGTAGAAATTACGTCCAGTAGGCAGTACATTAATTAGGCCGCGCATTGGTGATCCTGAAGGACCTGCCTCAATAAAACCACCATCAAGAGCGTGCAATACTTGTTCGATTTCACGGGGTGTCTGTGCAAGCCGTGGAATGATTTCTCGGGCGGCAAATTCCAAAATCTTTGCGACGGTTGCGGGGGCTGCGCTTTCAGGAAGGTTTGCGGTTATTTCACCGATTCGTTCAGGATTCCAATCTGCTTGATCGAGTGCGGTGAGCAGTGCGCGCGCTTGGCTTTCCGCGGCGTCGACACGCGCCCGAGATTCAGTGCCTTCCTCGGAAAGCCCAAGAGCTTCCCGCAGTCCGGGAACAGCAGTTTCGCCACCCCAAAGTTGTCGAGCGCGGAGCATGGCTAATACCAGGTCAATACGCATTTCGCCGGAGATCTCTTCACCGAGGATATGAAGTCCCCCGCGGATGGCCACGTCCTTAATTTCGCAAAGCCAGCCGTCGATATGCATAAGCATGTCATCAAAAACGTCTTCGGCAGGGCGCTCGTCCCATCCAAGGTCACGGTCCATTTTTGCGGCAGTAAGCAATGTCCAGATTTCCTGCCGGATAGCTGGTAGCTTTGCCGGGTCCATAGCGGAAATATTTGCGTGCTCATCCAATAATTGTTCGAGCCGTGTAATGTCGCCATAAGTTTCGGCCCGCGCCATTGGTGGGATCATATGGTCGACCAATGTGGCGTGTGCGCGTCGCTTTGCCTGCGTGCCTTCGCCGGGGTCATTAACCAAAAATGGATAGATAAGCGGAAGCTCATCAATGGCGGCATCGGAGTAGCAGGTTGCGGCAAGGCCCACGGTTTTTCCTGGTAGCCATTCCATATTGCCGTGCTTGCCCATATGGACGATCGCGTCTGCCCCAAAGACTTCACGCAGCCAAAAATATGTTCCAAGATAATGATGGTTGGCTGGCAGGTCTGGATCATGGTAAATGCCTACAGGGTTTTCGCCAAAACCTCGTGGCGGCTGCACCATAACCACAATATTGCCAAAGGAAAGCCCGGCAATATAGATCTCGCCTGTAGTTGGATGTACATAGTGTGTGCCTGGTGCAGCACCCCAATGCTCGGTCATTTCTTCCTGCATTTCTGCAGGTAGTGTCTGGAAAAACTCGAGATATTGCGAGCGGCTTAGCTTAAGTGGATTGTTTTCCAATACTTCTTCTGTAAGCCATTCTGGGTCGTGTCCGCCAGCTTCGATAACAGCATGCATAAAAGCGTCGCCATCGTAATCTGTATATCCAGGAATAGCTTCAGTATCCCCAAGGTCATAGCCGGCTTGTTCCATTGCGTGTAGGACCCGTAACGTTGAAGCGGGGGTATCTAGGCCTACCGCATTGCCAATGCGAGCGTGTTTGGTCGGATAGGCGGAAAGCATGACTACAATCTTTTTTTCCGCATTTGTTTTGTGGCGCAGACATGCGTGCCGATAGGCGATTCCGGCAAGTCGGGCGCATCGTTCAGGGTCCGGAACGTAGGAAATAAGCCCGTGTGCATCATGTTCTTTAAATGAAAACGGCACACTAATAAGGCGCCCATCAAACTCGGGAACAGCCACTTGGGTAGCCACATCGAGGGGGGTTAAACCATCATCATTGTCTTCCCAATCAGACCTTGAAGAGGTCAGCGCTAACCCTTGAATAATCGGGATATCTAATGCGGCAAGCTGGGCAACATCCCATGCTTCATCGTCTCCCCCGGCCTGCGCTTGGGCTGGTTTTGTACCGCCGGCTGCAAGCACAGTTGTAATTGCCACATCAACGGTGGCAAGTTCGACGAGTAGTTCCGCAGGTGCTTGACGTAGTGAGGCTGTAAAAATTGGTAGGGCTTTTGCGCCACGAGTTTCAATGGCATCACATAATGCATGAATATAAGCAGTATTTCCAGCTAAGTGCTGTGCTCGGTAATACAGTACCGCAATTCTAGGTGCTGCTGTATCTAAAGTTGTATCAGGGCGTGGAAGATGGCCCCACAGCGGCATGTGTTCTGGTGCATCAAACCCTAAACCGGTAAGAAATACGGTATCGGAGAGGAAGCGATATAGGTGCTCTAGATTTTTTGTGCCACCCTCGGCTAAATAGGTGTGTGCCGTAGTAACAACACCGGCTGGAACAGTTGAAATATCTGTAAGTTCTGCATCTACTGCGAGTTCCCCAGAAACTACAACGACCGGTTTTCCGGTTGCAATAACTTGTTCGAGTCCCTCTTCCCAAGCGCGCTTACCACCCAAGAGCCTTACGATAATAAGTTCGGCTTGCTCAAGGTGCTCTTCAAGGAGCTGCGAACTGAGTAATGTTGGGTTCGCGAAATGGAAATCTACTACCTCGCTATCGTTCGCAGATTTTGCGGAAAGTAAATCTGTGTCGGAGGTAGACAGCAACAGAAACATGGCGATGTACGGTCCTTTCTCAGGGGTTCGCGCCTAAGGAAACACGATTACAAGGAATAAAACCTACAGTGGGTCTGGCTGTAACAGTGGCGCGACCGCCCGGATTTTCACCGTGTTCCGCTGCAAGTTTTAGGTAGGTATAACTGGTTAGCCTACCGGAGAGGACTAAGCTCGAATCCATGACCACCTCCTTGCTCTCCGAGTCTTTTTCACTCGGCGACCGAAATCGCGGTGATGGCTGCCCAGGAACGCTGAATATGCATACCGCACTCGATGGTAAAATTGGGCGAATTCGTGTTCCAGGCGGGCATATCACTCCGGATATTTGGGCGATACTTGCAGACCTTGCTGACTCATTCGGCGATGGTGATATTCACATCACTACACGTGGAAATCTACAAGTTCGCGGAATTCAAGATACTGAAGGTTTTGCTGCGGCCGTTCGCGGCCACGGTCTATTGCCCAGCCCGGCACATGACCGAGTACGAAACATTATTGTTTCGCCGCTTGGATTTCATATCCATGATCTAGCCCAAAAGCTTGACCAAGCATTATTGGAATCTACACAGGTTACAACTTTGTCAGGTCGTACTCTTTTTGGTATTGATGCAGGTCAAGGCGATATTTTTGGCCAGCAAGTAGATTTCGGCGTTATTGATTGTGGCACTGAATTTCACATTATTATTGGTGGCGAACTAGCTGGTGTTTCCTGCCAACGTGACAATGTACCAATGGTACTCGTTCGCCTTGCTGAAACTTGGGCTGTGCATCGTGGAAAAGCATGGCGAGTTTTAGAAAAACCCGGCATAAAGCCTGAGCTACTTGCCGCAATTGGTGGCTACTCTGCACCAGCAGTGACCCCTAACTTTGGTGAACCTCCAAGTCGTCCAATCGGATGGTTTGATATTGATGGCTCCGTACATCTTGGCGCTGGATTGCGGTTTGGCGTATTGCCAAGTCAGCTTGCCCGAATGATTGGCGTGATTGGGGCAACTGTAACTGTGACTCCTTGGCATTCTTTAGTGATTCATGGGCTAAATGAAGATATTGCCGAACAAGTTGTTCGAGTACTTGCACCGCAAGGCTTGATTTTTGATGTAAATTCCACCTGGCTAAGGGTTACTGCGTGTACTGGTTTGCCTGGTTGCGCCAAGTCTCCAGCTTTTACTCGTGATGATGCTGCACACCATATTGCACGTGGAAATGTTGAGGAAGGGCTGGTGCATTTTTCCGGTTGTGAGCGCCGTTGCGGGCATCCACTTGGCGAATATACCGACTACCTGGCCACGGCCGAAAACGAGTATGAAGTTTCCCGCAGGTAAGGTACTGAGGGTGCACACTTACATTACTGATGGCAATGAGATTTACCGTCGCTCATTTGCAATGATTCGGCAAGAATCTGATCTTTCGAAATTTACGCAGGAACAAGCCCAGATAGCGGTCCGTATGATTCACGCCGCTGGGCAAACTGATCTTTCTGCTGATATTGAATTCTCCGAAGGTGTTGTTTCTGCAGCACGTCAGGCGCTTCGCGCCGGGAAGCCAATTTTTACGGATGTTCATATGATTGCTTCCGGGATTACCCGCAAACGCCTACCTGCAGATAATGAGGTCATTTGTACATTGCGGGACCCCCGGGTCGTTTCGCTTGCGGCATCTTTAGGCACTACCCGTACAGCCGCGGCGGTGGAGCTTTGGCAAGATCGTCTCGACGGCGCGGTCGTCGCTATTGGTAATGCCCCTACGGCGTTATTCCACCTACTGAATTGGTTGGATGCAGATCCTAATCGTCCTAGACCTGCTGCAATCCTTGGCATTCCAGTGGGGTTTGTTGGCGCGGCAGAATCAAAGGACGCACTGGCTAGACAAGCCGCTTTACTGGGGGTGGAATTTCTTACCGTGCATGGCCGCCGTGGAGGTTCCGCAATCACCTGCGCAGCGATCAATGCGCTTGCTACTGAACAGGAGATCCTTCCGTGACGGCACAGCTTTTCGGGGTTGGTGTAGGCCCCGGTGATCCGAAACTGATCACCCTTGCAGGTGTGGAAGCTATTCGCTCCGCAGATGTGCTTGTCTATCATGCGCGCCCAGGTGGACAGTCTACGGCGGCGAATACTGCCTCGCCGTATTTCCATGATGGGCAAATCCATGAGTTATTGCACTACCCCGTTACTACCGGTACTACGGATCACCCAGGTGGATATGCTGGCGCATTGGCCGATTTCTATATCGATGCAGTATCTCGCCTACGCATGCATCTCGACGCCGGGCGCACGGTGTGTGTGCTCGCTTTAGGCGATCCAATGCTTTACAGCTCGTATCAACATTTGCATCGGGAGCTCAAAGATGATTACCCAACCAAAATTATTCCTGGAGTTCCATCACTGACGGCGTCTGCCTCGGTCCTTGGTCTGCCACTTGCCGAAGACGATGAAGTATGCACAGTCTTATCCGGCACGCTGGATGAATCTGAGCTTGTTCGCCGGCTTATTGATACCGATTCGGCTGTGGTTATGAAACTTGGTCGTACTTTTGAAAAAGTACGACGCGCATTTATAACCGCTGGTAGGGCCGAAGAAACGTACATTGTAATCCGGGTAGGTATGGAAGGCCAGCACACAGTGCCGCTGTTGGATGCTGATCCAGCTACAATCCCCTATTTTTCCGTAGCCGTGCTGCCATCACCAAAACTTCGGCGCAAAGAACAGCAAGAATCTCCTCAAGGTGAAGTTGTAGTACTGGGATTAGGTCCTGGTGCCGCACAATGGACCACACCAGAAGTAAGCGCCGAACTTCGCCGTGCAACAGATATTATTGGTTACTCAACCTATGTTCGTCGAGTGCCTCTGCGTTCTGGACAGCAACGTCATCTTTCCGATAATAAAGTGGAAGCTGAACGCGCAGCAATGGCTCTTGACCTGGCAAAACGAGGACGGAAAGTGGCTGTTGTTTCCTCTGGTGATCCAGGGGTTTTCGCAATGGCAGCAGCGGTCATTGAAACCGCAAATGATGATCTCTGGCGCGATGTTCCAGTCCGTGTGCTTCCAGGCATGACAGCTGCCCAGGCGGTAGCAAGCCGAGTCGGAGCACCACTCGGCCATGACTTTGGAATTATCTCACTATCTGATCGACTCAAGCCTTGGGATCAGATTGAGAAACGCATTCGGGCGCTTGCAGAAGCCGATATGGCTTTTGCGGTATATAACCCAGCGAGTAAGGAACGGCGAACACAAGTACACCAGCTTCAGGCAATAGTTAGTGAATACCAGAAACCCGATACCCCGATAATTGTTGCTCGAGCCGTAGGTTCTGCACAGGAAAATATTGTGATTACCACGCTCAAGGACTTTGATCCAGACATTGTGGACATGCGAACCATGATTATTGTTGGTGCAAGTACCACAACCACATATAACACCCCAGATGGAAAACGAGTGTTTACTTCCCGAAAGTACGGAATGTAAACACTCGAACACTGGGAGGCTAGGACCAGATTGGCAACCAGTCCTCAGGGTTTAGCGGTGAACTCAGGGCTTCACACACTAATTCACGGTGGTGAGTTGCCATATCAACCACTGGCTTTACAATCCAGAGTGAAGCAATTGCATATCCTGCATCTTCAATCTCGGACTCGTAGTCCTGTGGGGTCCAACTATCTACATCTAGGGAACCTTCTGCACCTTCTTTTGGTGTGCCATCGATCCGAACTTGATATGCGGATGTTTCACGGCCTAAGTGAAGCTGCGTTAAATACTTTGCATTTGAAAATGGGTAGGAGTGCAACAGATAGAGTGTTGCCTCCCGGCTTGATTCTTTAGGTGCAAGCACCCACCAGCGTTCAGTGGGATTATCTACCCCAGGAATCGTAGCAAGTACTGAGGCAACATCCGCAGCGCTAAGCTCCCAATCTCCAATTTTGGTCTGCCGCGATTCACCATCTTTGTGAACAGTAAAACGACCTTCCCAATCTTCGACGGATAGCGTAACGTTCGCGACTGCGAAGTCCGAAATTTTCTTCAACTGAGGTATTCCTTTCAGTTCTACTCAAGTACCGTGCCGCCTATAGTATGAGACCCCACGTGAGAGGGTATTAAGTCGGGGGTAAAAACAGCCAATTTTGCCTATAAAACCCAAGTAAAATGTTGCGCCAAAGCTTTCTTAGGTGGTAGGCAATTTGGCTCGTGCAAGCTTTCGGATAGCAGAAGTGTATACGCTCTCCTATCCCTTGATACATAGCAAGGTTTTTAACCGTGCCACGATTCGAACAAGATCGGATTCATAGGCAAGCACCTGGTCAAGATCTTTATAGGCGCCAGGAATTTCATCTAAAACACCACGGTCCTTTCGGCACTCCACTCCAGAGGTTTGTTGGTAGAGATCCTCTAATTGAAAAGTTGAACGCGCCATTCCCCGGCTCATTGTTCTGCCCGCACCATGAGAAGCGGAGCAGAATGACTCTATATTTCCTAAGCCTTCAACGATATAGCAGCCAGTTCCCATCGATCCTGGAATAATTCCTAATTCACCGCGCTGTGTCCGAATAGCACCTTTTCGAGTGATAATAAGATCCAGGTCATCGTAGGTTTCCTCAGAAACATAGTTATGGTGGCATTGAATTTGCTGAAGAAATTGTACTCCAGGTAGGCATTCGGAGAATGCGGATTGGATCCCGGCCATCATAATTTTCCGATTAAATGCGGCATAATCCTGCGCCCAATACAAGTCATGGAGATAATCCTCCCAATCGGAATATATGTGTCCCTGCTCGTCGCGATGCAAAAACACGGCTAAATTCCGATCGGGTAGGCCAGAATTCCATTCAAGGTTTCGGGCGCGATACATATGCCGTTCGGCAATTTCCTTTCCAATATTGCGGGAACCGGAATGCAGCGTAATCCATAGGGTTTCGGATTCATCGGCACATAATTCGATGAAGTGATTTCCGCCGCCAAGAGTACCGCATTGACGTACAGCGTTATTGCCTGATGCGGAAACGTCGACGCGCAAGGCGTCGAAACGCGAAAAGAGTCTTTTCAGTTCTTGGCGCAATAGCCCTTGGCGAGCAAAAACCCCGGCTCGTGTTGTGTGTTTGGCAAATCCTACTGGGACTATTTGCTCCCATAGGTTCCGCATTTCATGCAGGCTATCTGGCAGATCAGAGGTGGTGGCACTGGTTTTTACAGCCATCATGCCGCACCCGATATCCGAACCTACGGTCGCAGGTGACACCGCATTGCGCATGGCAATTACACTTCCGACAGTGACGCCTGCACCAGCATGCACGTCGGGCATGACAGCGATACCATGCACCCACGGCAGGTGAGAAACATTACGGATTTGCTGTTGAGCTATATGATCCACTTCATGTAGGTGAGACCACATTCGAACAGGTGCACAGGCACCTGGGATGGTGATAGGAAAACCAAAAGGATGAGAAGACATAAGAAACTCCCAAAGTAAAAAGACAACGAAAAATCGCCGCGTATGCGGTGCAGGCGAATATGATCGTTGCTTTTTACACTGGGAGTCCTCCTTAAAAATGTCAGCAACTCACACTAGTGGAAGGGGCCGGGCTACGCAAGGGGAAACATCATTGTCTCCCCTTAATGCGGTGCATTTGAGGCATGGTCACCAATTTTCGTGGCTAGTTTTTACTAAGCCGAATTATGGACCTGCTGCGGAATATTCAGTGGATTTGCGTCCTGCAATTCCTGCGGCAAAATCTCCTCCGGGAATCCCTGATAGGCAACCGGTCGCAAAAAACGCTCAATGGCGGCAGTGCCTACTGAAGTTGTACGAACATCAGTAGACGCAGGATAAGGACCTCCATGTTGTTGCGCATAGGTCACGGAAACTCCAGTGGGCCATTGCCGCCATAACACGCGCCCAGCCATGTCCGCGCAAATGCTTACTAATTCACGCAATATTGGGTCTTTTGCTTCGGTTTCTTCTGCAAAAATTGTGGCGGTAAGCTGGCCTTCAAAACTCCGCGCCAACTTTAATAACTCTTCAGCATTACGGTAGGTCACCACGATGGCGGCCGGACCAAAACACTCTTGTTGGAGAGTTTCCCTATCAGCAAGCACCGCCGCTGCAGTAGTGTGCATTACCGTGGGCTGGGGTATGCCATTGGCATTACCCCCTTCGTGTACTACGCCAGTGGCTTGATTCGCTTTTAATTCTGCCAATACTGCCTCATATGATTCCGCAATACGGGTATTTAGTAGTGCATGGGTGGCAGGATATGCTTCAGCCTGCAAAAGTTCAATAACATTGGAGTCTTCTGGCACTACTAATGTCCCCGGTTTAGTGCAGAATTGGCCAGCGCCCATTGTAAATGAGCCAATAAACCCTTCTACGATTTCTTTGGCATTCTTGACAGCATCTTGTGTGACAAACACCGGATTATTTGAACCTAATTCACCATAGAATGGGATTGGTTCAGGGCGGGATTTCGCCAAATCAAACAAGGCTCGACCACCCGGAATTCCGCCGGTAAAGCCACAGGCTTGAATTCGTGGATCTTGGATCGCAATCTTGCCGGATTCTGTGCCAAAAATTGTGGAAAATAGCCCTTTAGGTGCGTCAACCGAATCCAAGGCTTCGACCACAACGTTATTCGTGGCAAGTGACAATTCCATATGCCCGTGATGTGCCTTTACAATAACTGCATTTCCCGCAGCTAATGCACTTGCGGAATCGCCACCTGCAACTGAAAATGCAAAGGGGAAATTTGACGCTGAAAACACAAGTACGGGCCCAATTGGAATAAGGTACCTGCGTAAATCAGGACGAGGGGCGCCCATTGGCCATTGAGGATCGGCATGGTCAATGCGTACATCGAAGCAACGACCTTTGGTGATTACTTCACCAAATAGGCGTAATTGAAAAGTTGTTCGCTTGAGTTCGCCGCGTAGCCGCACCTCAGGCAGATGCGTTTCCCGCTGGGCGATCTCAACCAAACTATCCGCGTGTGCATCGAGGGCGTCAGCCACAGTAATTAGAGCCTTTGCTCGGACTGCCGCAGGGGTTGATGCCCATTGTGTGCTTGCCATAGCGGCATTGTGCAAAATCTCATCGAGTGCTTTGCCAGTGGTAGGTGTAATAGACATTGTGTTCTCCTTAAAAATTACAGATTTACTATTGAGCTGAATCAAACATATTTGCGAGCGCTTGGAGGTCTACCGGAATGCTGACTGGGCGTTTTAATGCTCCCTGCCCCGCTGTACCACCAAAACACGCAGACGCATACCCGCATATTCGCCCCTGACACCACCCCATGCCAGCGCGCGTGACCATTTTGATAGCCCGCTGGTCAGTAGCGCCAAGCAGTTCTACGGCTTGTTGGATTTCACCGGCATGTACCTCCTCGCACCGGCATACAACCGTGTCCTGTGTAATTAGTGACATCCAAGCCTCAGGTACTGGATGCACTCGGTGCATTGCATCGGCGAATCTGCGGTGTTTTGAGATCCTAGACAAATGCTTTGCCACGCCTCGGCCATTCGCAATGCCGTTTGGATTAGCTGCCGCACACCCAGCGATAAAACCTTCCGATATAGCGAGTGTTGCACCGCCAACGCCAGTGACTTCACCGGCAGCCCAGACGCCCCAAACCGATGTGGACTGGTACTTATTTACGGCTGCTACGGTATTGCCGTCAGCATATTCCCAGGTGTTTACACCCAGGCTGGATAGTAATTCCAATTGTGGTACGAACCCAAACCCTAAACCGACGGTATCAGCCTCTATAAACCGCTCGGAGATTCGTTTTGGTTTCCCGGTTTCATCCAGGCCCAATACGGTAACTCCAGAGACTTCACCATTCGATTCATGAATTTTGGCCACAACCGTTCTGGTATAGAACTTTACTTTGTGTTTCACTAGATCCCGCATATATTGGACGCCTTCGATAGCCTTTTCTGGAAGTGCCGCTGCATAGTGCGCAAATGGTGCCCACTGTGTCATCGCGGAACTTTCGCAAATAGCTGCGACTTGCCCACCGGCCGCGAGGATATTGCTTGCCACCGGTAATAAGAATGGCCCAGTGCCAGCCAGCACAAACTTTTTACCTGGCAAAACACCCTGACCTTTAATAATTGCTTGAATTCCTCCCGCCGCCATAACGCCAGGAACATCCCATCCGGGAATAGGAACATGCCGATCAAAGCACCCGGTGGCCACAATAAGCCGATCGACAACTACCTCATTCACAGGCGGCGTGGTGCCGCAATCAGTACTGGGGCTGAGCCGCAAACTGAACCTTGAATTTTGCCTACGAGGTCCAAGTTGTTGGCACATAAACACTTGGGTATGTGGAAAATATTCAATCTTTCCTTGCGCAATCCCCTTGTCAAAAGATGCGCGTAAAGCAAGGTACTCTTTCCAGCTGTGGTGTAGTTCGCCGCCTTCGGGAATGCCAGCTGCCTCACTTAAGTGCCGAAAATACTGGCCCCCTGGCTGATCATTAGCATCAATGACAATCACAGTTGCGCCACTTTGTACCGCGGCACCAGCAGCAGCTAAACCTGCCGGACCAGCACCAATAATGCCGATAACAAGGGAATCCTTATCATCCATAATTACTCACTCCCTTCCCCGGTTTGGTGCGTTTCAATCCTCATACCTTCGGCTAGCTGCACCATACAAGCACGCTGAAATGGTTGGCTATCCACGGTAATTAAGCAGTCAAAACATGCTCCAATGCCGCAATATAAACCTCGTTGTTTTCCATGAACACGAGTGGAACGCCAGGATCGAATACCGTTTTCCAGCAGAAAACCAGCCACGCTTAAACCAGCAGTGACCTCATATTGTTGTCCATCCAGGAACACTACAATGCTCTGGTTGTGCGGCTTAGCCATGGTGTGCTCCCGAAGCTGCCAAAAAACGAT
Organism: Corynebacterium freiburgense; assembly: GCF_030408815.1. NCBI lineage: Bacteria > Bacillati > Actinomycetota > Actinomycetes > Mycobacteriales > Corynebacteriaceae > Corynebacterium > Corynebacterium freiburgense. The sequence continues at coordinate 1,429,044 of NZ_CP047355.1, forward strand.
CTGGCGTGAATGCATCCAAAGGTAGATCGGTATCATGCCCAAGGATTGCTTGTGCTACAAGTTTGCCCGTTCCCACTGAAAGTCCAATTCCAGCACCTTCATGCCCGGCTGCGTGAACAAGACCAGGCACTTGGGTATCGTGCCCAATCACTGGGAGATGATCGGGACAATATGGGCGAAATCCGTGGTAATGACGCAAAATTTTCACTTTTGCCAAGAATGGAAACAATTCAATAGCATTCGTGGCAATGGTCTGCAGGGCTTGGACGCTAATCGATTGGTCAAAACCTACCCGCTCGCGGGAAGAACCTATCAGGATTGAACCTGCGGGTGTACCTTCAACAACCGGCGAGGATTGCAATCCCGCATCTGAGCTTCCAACGTTATCTACATACTCCGCAGCGTAGACCTTGTGAAAAACCATCGGTGGTAGTGGGACGGTCACCATAACAAACCCGCGGCGCGGATTAATTGGAATATCCACCTGCACTGTTTTTGCCACTTCACCAGCCCAAGTACCAGCAGCATTCACTATGACCGGGGCATAGAATTCACCATTATTGGTCTGAATTCCACGCACCGAATTATCTTCTGCCACCATGATGTTTTGAACCGGTGTGTTCGGGTAAAACTTCGCGCCACGCTCTCGTGCCATACGCAAAAGGTGAAAAGTGGCCAACATTGGCTGCACTTGCGCATCCTCTGGGTACCACGATGCGCCTAATGCTGTGGGACGAATATTTGGCTCCAGCTCGCGTAATTCATCTAAGCTCAATGCTGTTGCAGTAATTCCGTGCGCCCGTTGAGATTCTGAAAACCTTTGTAATGAGGCAAGGGAGCTTTCCTTCGAAGCGACAATAATGCCGCCTTTCGATTCAAATTCCCAAAGATGACCAAATTCTTGAAGATCTTCTTTCCAAACTCGTAATGAATATTGTGTGAGTTCGAGCTCCGGGCCTAGTTCTTTATCGCTAACCAGAATATTGCCTTCGCATGCCGAGCTCGTCCCGTTGGCAGGTAATCCGCGGTCCACAACAATAGTTTTTAGGCCATAGAGTGTTGTGAAATATGCAATCGCTGAGCCAACGATTCCGGCACCTACGATAATTACGTCTGCGGTGCGCTCCATATCTCTCCCCTTCCGTTGTGTGGGTCTTTGTATTCACCAAAATCCAATGGTTGGAAGCAAAAGAGATAGACGATGTTCATTTTCAAAAACAGATGGTTAGATCATTCGTTCTTGAAACAACCAATGGTGCTGGTTATTCGGATTTCACATTCCACAAACCGCGCGCATGTGAAATGTGGGAGGCTAACAGTAATTCCAATGATTGTGCATCCCCTTTGGCCATAAGATCTACCATTTGGACATGCTCTTGTGCATTTTCTACTAGGCGTTTTTCCGCCATAAGTCCTTTAAGACCGTATTGGCGCGTTTTTAACCGCATGCGAGTAGCTAATTCCACAAGTTGAGCATTGCCACAAGGTGCCATAAGGGCCATATGGAAGTCCCTATCGGCGACTAGGTATGCATTAATGTTTTCTTCCTCAGCGGCTGCCAAAATTTTTGATACAAGTTCCCGGAGTAATGATAGGTCCGCATCTTGATAGTGCAGTGCCGCTTGCCTGGTGGCATATGGTTCGATCAGTAATCGTATTTCTGTTACTTCCTCCAATTCTTTATCGGTCATTCCTGTGATACGAAAACCCTTGTTTTTTTCTGTACACACCAGCCCTTCTCGATCAAGGTCAATCATTGCTTCCCGCACTGGTGTAGCCGAAACTTGGAGTAGTGCTGCAAGTGCTGGTGCCGAATACAGCTCACCTTCCTTAAGGTCTCCCGCAATGATTGCGGTTCGAAGTTGCTCCGTAACCGCTTCCCGAATACTCCGAGGCTGTGAGAGTGGTTTCAAGAAGGAAACAGTCATGGGATGAACTCCTTACATTTTCATGTTTGACGTAGCGAGGCGATTAACCAGCATTTTCCGAGCACATGCTATAAGCCACCATAGCAATGGCAAGGTCCTCCCAGGCCATTCCTACGCCGGTGTAAATATAAGGTCCCGGGCCTTGTAACGTTCGAATACCTCGCACAGTTTCTGCAAGCGTTACTGGTGGTGTACGTAGCCACTTTCCAGCCTGTTGGAGGCATGTAACATTACCGTTTTCATGGAGCGCGGAAGTACTGCCTTCTAGTAGCACTTGTGATCGAAGTACCGTTTCGGGTTGCAGTTCACGTGCATCTAAACCATGTTGACCAATCGCCGCAATAATTAAGCCACTGTGCACATCAACGTCGCCAATAACCGGCGTGGAGGACGACGTCGCTAATATCACGACATCAGCCGCAGCCAGGTCCGGCGTACGTGACGCTTCCACCTGGAAACCTTCAGCGCTGAGCTTATCCCGCAATGCATTCATGTTTGCTTCTGTGCGTGCACAGATAACAAAGGTTGCTTTAGGAAAAACCGCCTGCATAGTTCGAACATGTCCTTCGGCTTGGACTCCCGCTCCATATACAACGACTCGCATTGTGCGGTCTATCCCAAGGTCATTGGCAATACCTAATGCCACAGCCTGTGCTTGCACCAGGTGTTGGATACCAAGCACTGTTGTGGCGGGAGTTCGAATGGCGGTGAGAGCTGCCCCTTCAAACACCCCAACCGGCGCCCCGGTCGTTTCATCAAACAATATGTATAAACCGTGAATCGGTGGCATACCTATGTCCCGATTGCTGCTGGTTAACGTGAGAACCTTTACCCCGCTCATTGGTATACCCGAATATCCACCTGAGTGAGCGGGCATAATCAAGAACTCGCCGTGAGGGCGATCCACAAAAAGTCGAGGAGAACTTTCCTCCGGATCAAGTCCTTTCCTAAGCACATTTGCCAATGCATCAATAGCTACTTTAGGTGGTACAAGGGAATGAATTCGTGTGCTATTGAAAAACTCAACCATAGCGAACTCCTCTCTGTATAGCATGTCTTGGCAATGTCGGATCATGCTGTAATAACGAGCAATTACAGCAGGAAACCTTCGGGGAACGGATCCGTAGGATCGAGGAAATACTGTGCAGTTCCGGTAATCCAAGCTCGGCCCGTAATTTGCGGTATAACAGCAGGTATTTTTCCGACTGTAGTTTCTGAAACTAATCGTCCAGTAAATTGCGAACCGATAATCGATTCATTTAAAAAGTCAGTATTGAGTGGTAGCACACCTAAAGCATGTAACTGCGCCATTCTGGCAGATGTTCCTGTGCCACAAGGTGAACGATCAAACCAACCTGGATGAATAGCCATAGCATGCCGGGAATGAGAAGCGTCTGAGCCCGGGGCTTCTAGATATACGTGGTGGCAACCACGAATATCATTGCGAAGAGGATGAACCGGTGTATCCACGGCATTGATTGCATCCATGATTGCAAGTCCGGCAGTCAACATCTCCTGCTTGTATTTACGATCAAATGGAATGCCAAGATCCTCGAGTTTGACAAAAGCATAAAAATTTCCGCCAAAAGCCAGATCGTATTGCACAGTTCCGAATTCTGGCACTGACACTGATGCGTTGAAACGATCTACAAATGATGCGACATTATCCAGCGTTACTGAAACGGCACGCCCTTGTTCAACATGAACATTTGCTACTACTAGACCCGCAGGTGTATCCAGTCGAACCGTTGTGGTTGGTTCTTGGACTTCCACCATCCCTGTCTCTACCAGTACTGTCGCAACACCGATTGTGCCGTGTCCACACATTGGAAGTAGGCCTGAAACCTCGATATAAAGCACGCCATAATCCGCATCATCGCGAGTCGGCGGCATAATAATAGCTCCTGACATCGAGGCGTGCCCACGAGGTTCGTACATTAAAAGTTTGCGCACATGATCCGCATGTTCCATAAACCAGAGGCGACGCTGTGCCATGGTTTGGCCAGGTATCGGCGGCATTCCGCCAACTATAACGCGCGTTGGCATACCTTCAGTATGAGAATCTACTGCATGGAATACACGATTTGTGCGCATGTCACTTCTCCTCGTTGGCTGCAGCGTGGGTAATGGAAAACTGTTACAGCAAGTTCTTAGTGGTAGTTTCGTGCGATTGCCGCCATTGTGTCTGCAGTAATGCGTTCGTGTATTTCAGTGGCCAATGGGCCGCGTGGTGGGCGGCAGATTCCACCTTTTCGGCCGGCTAGGTCCATAGACAATTTGATTGCTTGGACGAACTCCGTCTTGGAATCCCAGCGAAGCAAAGAATGCGACTCACGGTACAGTTCTTTTGCTTTCGCTAAATCATTCATATCCCCTGATGTTGAAAGCCGATATAGCTCACACATTGTTTGCGGGAATGCGTTTGGATAACCAGCTACCCAGCCAACAGCTCCAGCTATACCCATTTCAACAATGGTGTCATCTGTGCCGATTAGCAGATCCATTGTTGGAGCGAGTTCTTTTATTTCATAGGCGCGACGCACGTCACCTGAAAACTCTTTGACACCGACGATATAGCCTTCATTATGCAGCTCAGCAATTAATGATGGAGTGAGATCCACTTTTGTATCGATCGGATTATTGTAGGCCACTATCGGTAGACCAGCGGATGCAGCCAAACGGTAGTGCTCAATTACTTCTTGTGCGTTCGCGCGATAGGAATTTGGTGGCAGTAACATGAGCGCTTGCGCACCTGCTTCTGCCGCTTGTTCTGCCCAGTATTGCGTTTGCAATCCACCGTAGGCACCTACACCTGGCATGACTACGAAACCTTTTGGTGCCGCTTCGACCGCTACTTTTACGACCGTAGCGCGTTCTTCTTCGGAAAGGTTCTGGTACTCGCCTAGAGATCCATTTGGTGCCACGCCATCGCAGCCATTTTCAGCAAGCCATGCAACGTGCTCGGCGAAACCATCGTAGTCAACACTGTAATCATCATTGAATGGGAGTGCGGTAGCTACGAGTACACCGTGCCATGGTTTCTTTTCTGTGGAAGTGCTCACTCCAGTGTTCCTTTCCTAGAGGATCCGTTACGAACTTCGGTCTATGCTCCTTGAACATCTGCACTATTGCTGTGCAGTAAGTTCGTAAAGAATTTTTTAAATCCGCAACAGTTTTGGGTGCCTTGCTAGCTGCTAGACCAACAAGGCTTGTGGTCATGCTCGTGATCCACACCACTAACTATGCCATGTACAATTGTACCGTCAAGGGATTTTCCGAAAATTTAATGAGTTTTAATCTTTTTCGAGGGGTATTGGCCCACCGGTGTGTGGGTAATTGGGAATTGTCTCTTCTTTGCCCTCCCAAAAATCTGCGCCTTCAATCCCCAATGCCCCGGGCTCAAACGCAGGTTCTATATTTGCTTTCAATTGGCGCCGGTAATCCACAATGACTTTCCGCACTACGGGGATCAACATTAAAATGCAAAACATATTGATCCAGCCCAGTGATGCGTACCCAATATCACCAATCGTCCAGATCGTTTCGGCAGATTCGATTGCGCCGTACATCACCATACCTAGTAAGGCGAACTTTAACCCAAAGCTAATAGTAAAATTTGGCTCATGACCAAAGAGGTACACAAGGTTGGTGTGGGCGATATAGTAAAACGCCACAAGTGTAGTAAATGCGAATAACAACAATGCGATTGCCACAAATCCAGATCCAAATCCTGGTATCAATGTATCCACTGCATTTTGGGTATATGCGGCGCCAGCTTCTACACCTGGGAGATTTTCCACAATTGGTGTTTTGTCTGAGGCATAGACATTGTAGGAACCGGTAATCACAATCATGGTTCCGGTGGCAAAACACACAATGCAGGTATCAACGAAGATGGAAAACGACTGTACCAAGCCCTGCTGGGCCGGATGATTCACCGCTGCGGCTGCTGCACCGTAGGTTCCTTCACCAACGCCAGCAACATTGGAAAACACGGCCCTGCGCACACCCCATGCCATTGCGGCACCGGCGATACCACCGAAAAGTTCGTGGGTTCCAAAAGCAGATTCAAATATTAATTGCAAGCTTGGAATAATAAGGTCGTAATTCAATATCACGATTGCAAGCGCGACAAATATGTAACCAATCGCCATTACTGGAACCATAAGGTCTACTGCCCGAACAATGCGTTTAGTGCCACCAAAAATCACGAGTGCCAATACTGCGACAACACCAACTCCACTAACCCAATTGGGCACTGCAAAAGCGTTTTCCATGGCGTTTGCAATGTTATTGGATTGGACTCCGGGAAAGAGCACGCCGTATCCAAGCGCGGTCATAATAGCGAGTATTGCCGCGAGCCATTTGAGCTTTAACCCATATTCCACATAAAACGGCATACCGCCCCTGAGTTCACCATTGATTTTTCGTTTATATACCTGTGCTAAGGAAGACTCCGCAAATGATGCCGCAGATCCAAGTAGTGCACACATAACCATCCAAAACAAAGCGCCGGGGCCACCTGCTGCAATAGCAGTGGCTACACCGGCGATATTTCCGACGCCCACCCGAGACGCAATGGTAAGTAAAAGGGCCTGGACTGATGAAATGCCAGATGTATCGGTTTTGGGCTGGAAAATTAGCTTTATTGTATGTGGTAGCAAGCCAAATTGTGCTCCACCGATCACAATGGTGAGAACCAGGCCTACTCCTAATGCAAAGTAAGCCATTGGATTCCACAGTCCGTCACTGATCAACACGAGTGTGTCCACAGGTACTCCTAAATTATTGGGGAGATGAGCCGTGGTCTAGCACCCAAACGGCCATATACTGTAAGACGGATCACAAGCAAGTGCAATTGTACACAGCACAGAAAATCCCCTGTCAAGTGATTTGACTCACTTTAAAGGAAGTTTTCAGCTTTGGTTTACCCCCAATATCACGGCACTGTACGCATCAAAATAGGCGATTTGATGTTCCGATACTCCCCTAGCGAGAGGCATCTGTGTTCGATTTATACCTCGTAGACGGCTTCCCGGGCTTCTTGTGCGGTATGCACAGTGCGAACCTGAGGCCCTCCGGGAAGTTCTGGGCGTTCAACCATAATAACCGGGATACCAAGCTCTCGGGCAGCATCGAGTTTTGCTCGGGTAAGTTCCCCACCCGAGTTTTTTGTAACCAAACAATCTATTTGGTTATCACGCATTAGTTGTTTTTCATTTTCGAGTGTAAATGGCCCGCGAGATAGGATAAGCCGGTGTCGTCTAGGAAGCGTAACTTCCGGTGGATCAACGCATCGAATTACGTATAAATTGTGTGGGTCTTTTGCAAAAGCGGCGAGTTGTTGGCGCCCAATTGTTAGGAAAATATGGTGGAATCGACGTGCCGCTATTCGTGCTGCTTCTTCCATTGAACCAGCAGGTATCCATTGGTCCCGCTCCCCTGCTTGCCAAGCCGGACGGTGTAATGCAATTAATGGCACACCGGTAGCGCGTGTCGCTTCGGCAGCAGAAATACTAATACGTTCTGCGAACGGATGTGTGGCATCAATAACCACTTCTACTTTTTCTTTAAGCAGCCATGTGACAAGTCCTGCTGGGCCGCCAAATCCGCCAATGCGTACCTCCCCGACTGGCAATGCTGGCTGTTTGACTCTTCCGGCAAGAGAACTCGTCACATGCCAATTATCTTGTTGTAAAAGCGAGGCTATTTCGCGGGCTTCGCGGGTCCCGCCGAGTATTAGTGCGCGCACGGAATTGTCCTACCATAGGCATCTCGAGGGCGCTCATCGGAATACAGGAAGCTATCGGGAAAACCCTCAGCCCCCAAGGCTTTTCCTATAATAATGACGGCAGTTCTGGTAATACCTGCTGCACGTGTTTTATCGGCAATATCCATAAGCGTTCCGCGTAGGATAACTTCTTCAGGGCGGGAGGCAAATGCCACGACAGCCACCGGACAGTGCGCACCGTAGTGAGGCGTAAGCTCAGCAGTCACCGCATCAATATCGTGGGCGGCAAGGTGAATACACATGGTTGCTTTGGAAGCCCCAAGTGTTGCTAGGTTTTCAGTATCGGGCATTTGTGAAGCTCGACCATTTACCCTGGTTAATATCACTGTTTGCGCCACGGTTGGCACGGTAAGCTCATGGCCCAGAACGGCTGCTGCGGCGGCATATGACGGCACTCCTGGAACAATTTCATAAGGAATTGAAAGTTCCACCAACCGGCGTGCTTGTTCTGCAAGTGCTGAATAAATTGCGGGATCTCCTGACTGGAGTCGCGCGATGTCTTTACCTTCGGCGTGGGCTTGCGCAATAATCTTGGTAATCTCATCGAGAGGCATACGTGCGGTATTAATAATTTGCGCACCATCGGGGCAATGGGAAAGTACCTCTTCGGGCACAATGCTCCCAGCGTATAGGCATACTTGGCATGTTCGAATGAGCCTATCGGCGCGAAGGGTAAGTAAGTCAGCTGCTCCTGGACCTGCGCCGATAAAATATACGGTCACGCTAGTTCGTCTCCTTGAGTACGCGCCATTGCACTACAGGAAGGGCCGGTTTCATTGTGGTGAATGCCCCTACTGGGTGTTCGTGTGAAATTTCCATTCGGATCATTGTGCCGCCGTATTGCTTCCGCAATTGCCAGAGCTTTTGTTCGGATTCAATAGTTACTGCATTGGCAACGAGTCTACCGCCTAATGGTAATGCTGCCCATGCAGTTTCGAAAACAGATGCGGAAGTTATGCCGCCGCCAATAAAAATAACATCAGGGGTTGGGGCGTCGAGAAGCGCCTTGGGGGCCGAACCTAACACTTGGAGGGTAGGTACCCCTAAAGCCACAGCATTTCGTGCGATTCGGGTACGTCGTTCTTCATTAATTTCGAAACAGTATGCGGAAAGGCTGGGTACTGCGCGCATCGCTTCGATTGCAATGGAACCTGTGCCACCACCAATATCCCAAAGGGTTTCACCATCTTTGGGGGCGAGTGCAGAAATTGTAAGTGCCCGAATATCTTGTTTGGTGAGTTGTCCGTCTGTTTCATATTCGGAATCTGGCAGGCCTGGGACGCAACTATGGGTGGGGCCATTTGGAATAATCGCCAATATATTCAATGAGCTTACGGGTTTTGGCGGCAGGATTGCGGTACCGGAAAGTTGTTGTTCATCGGCACTTCCGAGATCACTAAGCACAATCAGTTTGGCTGCTTCGTGTCCTAGTGAAACAAGAAGTGATGCTATTTCACCTACGCTGGTTTCATCACGGCACAGCACCATAAAGGGTTGTCCACTGTCTACGATAGGAATCATGCTGGCCACGGGTTTTGACATCAGTGAAACCACAGGAGTGGCATCAACTGGCCAGCCAAGACGGGCGCACGCCAACGAAATTGATGAAGGGGCCGAATGAATATGGACCCGATGCACACCAAAAATCCGGATAAGGGTGGTACCAATGCCGTGGAACATTGGGTCACCAGACGCGAGGACCACAATATGTTTGCCAATAAATTCTTGGAATAATGGCTCGATCGAAGGAAGAAGCGGTGACGGCCAAGGGCGGCGTTCAGCTCGGCAACCTTCGGGTAATAAGTTCAATTGCCTCCAGGATCCAATAACAATATCGGCATGCAGAATTGCGAATTGGGCGGCTTCATTAAGGCTGGAGAACCCGTCAGCACCGATACCGACTACTTCAATTGGTGGGTCAGCATCGGTGGGGTGGCGCTTTGCAGCGAGTTGCGTCATAGAAATTAATCGTACTGGGTTTTTAACGCGGCATTCGTCGCCACACGCGGCGAGGCACTAAGCGCATAATCCAAGCTATAGCTCGAAGCTTTGCTGGAACCCAAATTGTCGCGGATCCTTCACGTTGCATTCGGTGCACAATAGCTTCCGCAACTTCATTTGGATATACCGAAAATGGTGCGGGTTTCATGCCTTTGGTCATTGAGCCAATTACAAATCCGGGGCGCACAGTAATCAATCTGACGTTTGTTCCATATAAAGCATCGGTCATACCTTGGCAAAAAGCATCTAAACCGGCTTTGGTGGATCCGTACACATAATTAGGGCGACGTGCCCGCCATCCCGCTATAGAAGAAAACGCAATGATGGTTGCAGGGGTGCGTTGTTGTTGCAGCTGGTGAGCCAAAATTGTCAGAATAGAAATCTGGGCAGTGTAATCCACACTCGCAATTTCTATTGCGTGCGCTGGATCTGTTTCTGCGCGTTGTTGGTCGCCAAGGATTCCAAAAGCAACAATTGCAGTTTCAATATCGCCGTACTGCATTGCTTGTTGTATTACATTGCGATGAGATTCATAATCCAATGCTTCAAAAGGCAAAACATGCACATGTTTGGCATTGCGTATAGTGACTGCCTCAGGGCGGCGTGCCGCAACAATTACTGTTGCATTGGCAGCTAAGCGTTCTACGAGTTCAATACCAATATCGCTGGTGCCACCGAAAAGAAGAATGTTTCCCATTATTGCAATCCATGAGGTTGGTTATTTACAGATTCACACCCAGAATCCGTAACAATAATAATGTCTTCAATCCGGGCGCCGACTCGCCCTTCCAAATAAATACCAGGTTCTACGGAAAATGCCATACCTGGTTCAAGAACTAGTTCATTCCCAGCCATAATAAATGGCTCTTCATGCAATGATAATCCAATGCCGTGGCCGGTCCGATGAATAAAGTCTTCCCCAAAACCGGCAGCGGTAATAATGTCCCTGGCCACAGCATCAATAGAGGCTGCGGTAACCCCCGGGCGGACTGCACGCACCGCTTCGGCTTGAGCTTGTTCCAATACCTGATACAGATAAAGGAAATCTGGGTCGTTTACGGTTTGTTTAGGGCCACCCACAATATAGGTTCGAGTGCAATCAGAGTGATAGCCAGGACCGAAGGTTCCCCCGATATCCACTACAACCACGTCACCGAGTTCAAGTACTCGTTCGGAAAAAGAGTGGTGTGGATTTGCGCCATTTGGTCCGGATCCAACAATAATAAAATCCACTTTGCTGTGTTCTTGCAGGATAAGGCGTTCGAGTTCTTGTGCTACTTGGGCTTCGGTTCTTCCTACCAGCAGGAGCTCGGGAACCATTGAGTGCACGCGGTCGATTGCAGCGCCAGCTTCCCGCAATGCTGAAATTTCGGCAGCATCTTTACGCATAAAAAGTTCTTTTAGTACTCCACCTGCAAGTACGGTGCTTCCGCCTAGTAATGCTTGAAGCGGTAGCACGTGGTCAGCGGTAAGCGAAGCGCCGATGCCGATAGTTGGGGCGTCGCTAAGCGAACCTAGTGCCGCAATGGCAAGTTCGTGTGGGCGTTCCCCATCAACCCACCCACGGACTTCGATATCCAGTTCGGGAATGGCGGACAGTGCCAGATCGCCGCGATCAACGGCAGGCAATACCAATGTTGGTTTACCAACGGTAGGAATAATCAGTGCAGTAAGCCGCTCATGGGTGCTAATCCACGAGCCGGTTAAATAAGCTAATTCCGCACCAGTACCAAAAATTAAACCATCTAAACCAGCCATTTGGGCTGCGTTTGCTGCGCGAGTAAGCCGATCAGCGTACACATGTATTGGAAATAGAGACGACATGCGCCCCATCATAGGTGGTTATGCTGCATCCCAAATGAACGGCGAGCGCGGCACCGTAGCAAGATCAAAGCGTTCCAGCAGCTCAGCGGTGTTAGCAGCACCCGGAATGCCTATCGACGCCCCGAGCCGCTCAAGCGTTTGCGCCCCCAACTGGCGAAAGGTTACCGCACCGTCGCGCTTAGCCAGGCGTTTACCCGCGGCATTAAGTACCAATGGAACATGGATAAAAACTGGTGTGGGTAAACCAAGTAGGTGTGCCAAATATGCTTGGCGCGGTGCAGAAGCAAGTAGGTCATCGCCACGTACAACCTGGTCAATGCCTTGAAACGCATCATCAACTACAACGGCCAAATTATAGGCCCAATCCGCACGTTTGAGCACCATATCGTCGACTACACCAGTGTATTCGCCGGCGAATACATCATAGATAGACCACTGGCTCACATTTGCCCGCAGCCGAAGAGCAGGAACCCGGCCCTGGGCATATAGTTCGGCGCGCCGGGTATTACGCTGCGAATCCGAAAGATCCCGACACGTCCCTGGATACGCGCCTGGTGCCGCATGTGGTGCAGAAGCTGCCGCTAAAATATCTTTTCGCGAGCAGTAACACTCATAGGTAGGCAATCTGTCAAGCGCCTGCTGGTAGGCAGCATATCGAGTGTGCTGGTAAAGCACTTCCCCATCCCAGTTCAACCCCAATACCTGCAGGTCTTCTAGCTGGCGCATTGCGGCGGTATCTGAAGACCTACCGGAATCAATATCCTCAACCCGTATATAAAACGCCCGGCCTGAAGAACGCGCACATAGCCACGCTAAAAGTGCTGTACGCAGATTTCCAAAATGTAAGTCACCAGAAGGAGAAGGTGCATACCTTCCCGCCCCAATGAGAGGGTTGATCACAATAATTGCCTTTACTCATAGCGGTTATGCGCCAATTGCTACAACACCCCGGCGAATCGCATCGATTGCTTGTCGCGCATTATTGCGGATTGCCGACGAATACCCAGTGGCACGAACCTGCTCTAAAAGATCGATTACTTGGCGGCACCAGCGCACAAAATCACCTGGCGTAAGTTCTGCACCACTTTGTGCCGCAGCGGCCATACAATAACCCAAAGGTGCCCCGGCCGTCCACTGGTGAATAGCCAACGCAAAACCAGCCTCAGGCTGACGTGTTGGCGGCAATTGATGCCGCTGCTCATCAACCACTAATTCATCCCAAATCCGTTCTGTATTATTCATTGCATCAGCCATAGCATCTGTGGCTGCCTCTGGAACCTTGCGGGATTCTTTACGGTTTTCAAATGTACACATACTGACCACTCCGGCAAGCTCTGCAGGATCCAAGTCATCCCAAATGCCTCGCTTTAAACATTGTGCGACCAGTAAATCGGATTCATTATGGATTTGCGCTAAGCGCTGCCCTTCCTCCGTAATTGTTGGAGTATTTTCAGCGTCGAATTCTACATAATCCAATTCCGCTAATAATTGCAGAATTCGATCAAAGTGTTTGCCCAATGTATCCACCGCTGCGGACACTTTACCTTCCAGCACTGCAAGTTCGCGTTCCCTGCGCAACAATCGTTCACCAATACGCGCAAGGGTTTCGCGCTGCGGCCAATGATGCGCCTCATGAGTACGAACTTCTGCTCGTAACCGAGCAACTTTTTCGCCCCCACGAACTCTGGCCTGGAACTTTAAGCGCTTTGGGCGTGGATAATCACCACGGCGAAACGCTTCCACGATCGTGCTGGTACTGCGACGAGGTTTTTGAGTAATATCCCGCGGCAACCGCATATGGCCAACCACAATAGGTGGATTAGCAAAGGAATCTGCATCGATTCGACCAGACCACCCGGTTTCCATAGTTACCCAAGGACGAGGATCCTGCGCACTTTCTGCACCTCGAACAACAACCGCTAAAATCGGCTTCTTTTTCCCAGGCAATGCCAATACATCACCAATCTGGGCTTTCCGTAGTATTGCCTTGACTTCCAAGAGCCGTTGCTCCAGATTGCGACGTTTTGCCGCCCTCTCCTCCACTGTCAGTTTATGACGTAGCGAGAGGTAATCCCGAAAAATTTCTTCGGGATTAATATCTGGGTTTTCAAATAAATGTGCTGGTGCAGATTCATGGATCGCCGCAGTAAATTCTTTGGATAATTCAGCTACGGTCTTTGCGGCACGTTGGGATTCCCGAACTTCATTCACTACCGAACCATCCGCCTGATATTGTGCAAATGACTGTTCTAAAAGCCTGTGCGCTTGTGTATAACCAATGGTAGAAAGCAGGTTTACGCTCATATTATAGCCAGGCTGGAACGTAGAAATCAGAGGATATGTTCGAGTTGATGCAAGGCCAGCAACCATTCGGGGATCAAGGGCTGGTGCCCACTGAACCACCGCATTACCTTTAACGTCGATCCCGCGACGTCCAGCCCGACCAGTCAATTGCGTATATTGCCCAGGGGTTAATTCCACATGCGCTTCACCATCGAACTTCACTAGCCGCTCTAAAACTACGCTGCGGGCAGGCATATTAATACCGAGTGCAAGGGTTTCTGTGGCAAAAACTGCACGCACTAACCCACGAACAAAGAGTTTCTCAACCACATGTCGAAATGCTGGCAACATACCCGCATGGTGGGCGGCAAACCCGCGTTGTAATGCACGCTTCCATTGGCGGAAACGCAGAACTTCCAAATCAACCGTAGGAATATCTGCAACACCATCATCGACGATTTGGCCGATAAGTTCGGCTTCTTCATCCGTGGTTAAGTCCAGCTTTGAATGTAAACATTGCAATAATGCGCCATCGCATCCCGCGCGAGAAAAAATAAAAGTAATCGCCGGCAGCATGTTTTTGCCCTGTAAGATGCGTAAAACTTCCGGCCTACCCAATGGCCGGAAATCACTTTCTGCACGCGGACCAGTGGTGGTATCACGGCGTTTACCGCTACTGCGTGCCCGAAAACCACCAGTATCCTGTGACCATTGCTCACGTACATGCTCGCGGTGCTCCAACCTGGTCACCGCGTGTTCTAAGGCCCGGTTAACTTCACCTTCTGCCCCAGGTTCAAAAAGTGGGTAAACTTTTCGGCCCACCATCATCCATTGTTCTAATGGTACTGGCCGTATTTCAGAAACAATGACATCGGTATCGCCTCGAACTGTAGAAAGCCACGCCCCGAATTCCTCGGAGTTACTTACCGTTGCAGAAAGTCCAATGATGCGAATGTGCTCATCAAGATTAAGGATTACCTCTTCCCACACAGCCCCGCGGGAAGCATCGGCGAGAAAGTGGATTTCATCCATGACCACATGGCTTAGACGCTCTAGTGTTGGGGATTCCGCATAAATCATATTGCGGAGTACCTCTGTGGTCATGACCACGATTTCTGCATTGCCATTAATGGAAACATCACCAGTAAGCAGCCCTACTGTTTCCTCCCCATGGGCAGCTACAAGATCATGATATTTCTGATTGCTGAGCGCTTTAATCGGGGTGGTATAAAAACACTTTGTGCCTCGGGAAAGTGCTAGTGAAACAGCAAATTCCCCCACAATGGTTTTGCCTGCCCCAGTGGGAGCGCACACCAGGACTCCACGGTCTTCTTCCACGGCACGGCACCCCTGGATTTGAAATTGATCCAGGGGAAATTTTAAATTCGCCGTAAATTCGGAGAGGTGACTCATGTTCTCCAACCTACCTGGTTAGAGAACATCGTCGAAGTCCGAATCACCTCTTTCGGCGTGATTTCCGCGCATTTCCGCACCACGCATATTCGGCGGAGTGTGCTCTTGCGGTGCGCGTATTGGGGTTGGGGCTGAAATACTCGTTGATGGTGCTATGCCGTCAGCATCATCGATCCCGCCTGAGGCTGCGATTGGCGAGGATTCATCATCATCCACATCGAGCCAATCTGGGCGCTGGCGACTACGTCGCCTATCATTAAAGCGCGCAAATTGGATTGAGATTTCCACAAGTACAACCAGGGCAATAGCAAGAATTACCATTGATACAGGGTCTTGCCCGGGGGTCATAAATGCTGCGAAAACAGCCAGCAGCATAATAATCAATCGACGTTTGGTTTTCAGTTGCTCGTAGCTAATCAAACCAACGATATTAAGCATCGCGATAATAAGCGGGACTTCAAAACTCACGCCAAAGATGACCAAAAACGCCAAGAGGAACCCGAAATATTGTTCACCATTAAGGGCTGTAGTTTGGGTATCTGCGCCAATCGTCAGCAGAAACGCTAAACCGTAGGCGATCACAAAATATGCAAGAATCGCGCCGGAAATAAAAAGGAATACGGCCGCGGTAACAAAGGTAAATGTCCAGCGCCGTTCATTCTTCATTAATCCTGGGGTAATAAAACCCCAAAGCTGCGCTAACCAAATTGGCGAAGCCACAACAGAGCCAGCAAGTGCACCAACTTTAAGCCTCAGCATAAACATTTCAAATGGCCCTGTAGCAAGTAACTTACAGGACCCATCTGGGGAAAAACTTGCTCGCGCTTCCGGCGGAAGACTGCAGTAGGGTCCTCGGAGGATTTCACCAAGTGTGGGGATGCCAAAAAGCGAGTTTTGATACCACCAAAACCCGAATATCGTTCCCACAGCTAAGGCAAGCAAGGAGATAATAAGCCGACGGCGGAGCTCTTGAATATGCTCCACCAAAGACATTGAACCGTCTTTTGCACGTCGTTTCTTTTTGTTTTCCTTAGGTTTACTATTAGCGGTGCTCATATGACGTCGCCGCTACTCCACTACTGTTGTGGTTGTTGTGGTTGTTGCTGCGGAGCAGGCTGTGCCTGAGGAGCTTGCACCTGGGTGGGTTGTTGTACCGGCTGAGGAGCAATGGCACGTTGTTCTGCGATTTCGTCGTCTTTGCTCATTTCCTTAACTTCGGATTTGAAAATGCGCATTGAGCGACCAAGTGACCGTGCAGCTTCCGGCAATTTCTTCGCACCGAATAGCAACACAACTAGGACTGCAAGGATTATAAATTCGGTGGGTCCGAGATTAGGCATTGTATTTCCTCCAACAGTGGAAATTAGTTGTCTGACGTTTCATCATACGCTGCCAAGGCTGACCGCGAACGATCACCCATAGCTGAAACCAGTGACGTGGGTTTAACTATACTAACCCGATCGGCATTGCTTAATGCGAAACGTACAATCCAATTCTCAGACAACAATGGCATTGTGGCACTAAACCAGTGGTCATCAAGCTTTTCACCGATGGTTATTGGGAAATAGTCTGCCAACCATAGTGCATCTGCGGCAATTTTGAGCTCTACTTCCTCTCTCCCAAAATCAAAAGGGTTTTTGGTATTGAACTTTAAGCGATCCAGATGAGGTTGCGCTGGTTTGTCTAAAACTTCGATGGCTTGTATACGGTCTGTGCGAAATGTTCGATGCGCATCTGCAGCCTCGTCCCAGGCAGTGAGATATGTAATGCCTTCCCTGGAAAACACTCGGGCGGGACTTACCGTTCGTTGGGAACGTTCATCATTGCTAGCGCTGTGGTACTCAAATTGCACTTGCGTTTGCTGTTCGAGGGCGGTTCGAATGGCTTCAAGGACCGGTTGAGTGGGCACTTCACCAGCGATGGAATCTACCAGGGCAACAGTTTCTTCCTGCATAATGCTGCGAAGTTTCTTCGCCGCGCTCAATACTGCGGAACGATCGGTCAAGCCTGGAACATTTTCCAGCGAATCTAAAGCCAAAAGCAGTGCACCAGCTTCGGTTTGGGTCAAGCGTAGTGGCTGGTCCATACCTTGATTATTGGTAACGGAAACACCCATATAACTGTGTTCAAGGTCGACTAAATCATCGGGAAACATCCCCGGCAGACCGCAGCACCATAGCCTATCGAGGTCATCTTTAATTTCATTAGGTTTCCTGCCCAGATCCGTTGCCGCCTCCATAATGGTGCGATCAGGGTGCGCCTCAAAATACGGCAATAGATTCAGCATGCGAACCAAATCTTCTAAACGTGCTGCATTAACGCCCATTGTAAACCTCCGCTGCTTGCTGCAATTGCGTTACGACGTCCCGGCGCACCTGCTCAGGCGCCAGCACCACCGCATGCGGTGCATAGGCCGCAGCCATACGCACCAACCAATCTCGATCAATATTTTGAAGATCCCACGTACCATCATTACGCTGTGTTCCCTGAGACGTAAGCTCATAAGCCCGGCCCGGTTCGACAGAGATGTGGGCGTCGATTAGCTCTTTGCCTTGACGTAACGTTTGCTCCACAATCTCCTGTAAATCAGCGTCCCCACGGATATATTCGGCCGCTCCAGTAATAGCAATATTGCTTACTCGGGTAATCCGAAATGAGCGCGGAGCTTTACGATCAATATCAAAACCCACTAAATACAAACGATCCCGAACATTGACCAAGCCCCAAGGGTCCATCGTACGGATGACTGCATCGGTGGTTTTTGTCGACTGATAATCAAAGCTAATGCGTCGACCTTTACGAGTGGCCGTTAATAATGCATCTAATTGTTTGGCGCTTAACCCCGAAACATCATTGGTAGCCGTAAATTGCGGGGCTGCGCTTAATTCTCGATCGGCACCCCCAGCGGCGAGCTTTGTCCATCCGGAGCGGGCAAAAGCCCCGAGGTCACGATCGAAACCGAGCTCCCCGGCCAGCCCTAAGACCGTGGCTTCAGCGGGAGTAAAGTTTACCGGCGGCAACATATATTGTTCCCTTTGAAGCCGATAACCTGCCTGTGCTACCGATTCAATTGGAACCCCGACCTTAGCTAGAATTGCACGATCCCGAGTAAAAATCGTATGAAATGAAGCCGCCGAATACTGGCTATAGCCATCAACATTTTCATGAATCCATTGCGGAGTAAGAAACTTCCGCCCCAGACGGTCGGCATTTAAAAACGCAAACGTTAGATTTGTTAAACGCTCAATCACATGGTCTCGAGCAGCCATTACTATATACCTCGCTGAGTTTTCATATATTCAATAAGCTCATCAACACGATCATCAATAGTTGCAAAAGGATCCCCAAGCTCTACCGAGATTGGCTCTGGACGATTTACCTTTAACCGCATCCAATCCACAGTCACCGAAGCTTGCAGATCATATGCTGCGGATAAAAACTCCCCACGCAGTTTTGCTCGAGTAGTTTGAGGTGCGACCCCGCTTGCCGCCTGGGTAATTCCGGCAGGATCAATCCAGCGTTGCACCAACCCTTTAGACTCCAAAACCGAATAAAGACCGCGACCTTGACGCACATCATGATACGCCAAATCCACTTGCAAAAGCTTTGGATGGTCAAGCTCAAAACCATGACGATGCTGGAACCGCTCTAGCAGTTTACGCTTAATCACCCAATCGATTTCCGTATCTACCGCAGAGAAATCTTGGGTTTCAATGGCCCGAAGTACTCGGTCCCAAAGATCAACAACACGATGTAAATCAGAATCCAATACCCCCGAAGCACGCTGTGGGCGTTGTTTTAGCCACTGTGTAGCCGCATCACAATAGGCACGTTGAATTTCCAGTGCTGAAACTTGATTTCCATTCCGTAATCGGATTGGCGTATTGCCTGTGGTGTCACGTGCGATTTCCCGTATTGATGCAATTTCGTTTTCTAATGCGAAATCTGGAAGTGGCCAGCCGGCCTCAATAAGTTCTAGCACAAGCAGTGTTGAACCGATTTTTAGTGCAAAGGTTGGCTCCGCCATATTAGAATCACCAACAATAATATGTAGCCTTCGGTATTGCCGTGAATCCGCATGAGGTTCATCACGAGTATTAATAATGGGGCGCGATCGTGTAGTTGCTGACGAAACACCTTCCCACACATGATCTGCACGCTGTGAAATGCAATACCCAAGGCCAAAAGGATCCTGTTCGGAGCGCACTAATGGTCGGTAGATTTTTCCGGCCCCCACAAGGAGTTGGCGGGTAATTAAAAACGGTAGTAGTACATTGCCTAGTGTACGTAGCACCGTGGATCGACTCACAA
Organism: Corynebacterium freiburgense; assembly: GCF_030408815.1. Lineage (NCBI taxonomy): Bacteria > Bacillati > Actinomycetota > Actinomycetes > Mycobacteriales > Corynebacteriaceae > Corynebacterium > Corynebacterium freiburgense. The sequence goes on from NZ_CP047355.1 coordinate 1,448,595, forward strand.
GGTAATTTTCATGGCAGCCGTATGAATTACCGAAGGAATCCACATTGTTTTTAAATAAAAACACCTGGCCAGCAATGCCTTCTTGCGCTAATGAAATCTCCGCTTGCTGCGCCAATTGATCAACAATCTGATCCCCTGCTTTATCGTAAGTGAGCAATTGCGCAATGCTATCGCATTCAGGTGTGGCATATTCTGGGTGCGAGCCAACATCAAGGTACAAACGTCCCGCATTTGGCAAAAACACATTTGCGCTGCCATAGGTATCCACTATGGGCCGAAAGACATACCGGGCGATTTCTTCGGGCCCCAACCTACGACGCCCATCAAACGTACATGTAATACCGTACTCCGTCTCAACGCCGGCAATCCGACGGACCATAATCTGAGAATCCGGGGGTGGTGAAAACGGTACCCTATTGTGCCGTGTATTGGTCACTGCCCACCCTTTTGTACATATGAGCGAACAAACTCTTCGGCGTTATTTTCGAGCAAACCATCGATTTCATCTAGGAGTTCATCAGTGTCTTGAGTATTGATCTGAACCTGACCAAAAGCCTGTTCAAATTCATTATTTTCGTCGCTACCACCGGAGCGCTGAATATGTGATTGCGATGTAGACATAATGTTGTGGCCTTTCTCAAATCACGAACGGTTGCCCTTTTACGTTAGTCTTTCGTCAGAGCGCCGCGGGGGCAATGGGGTACCCCCATCAGTTTTGAAGGTGATCTAAGGATACGTGAAGTAAGGCATACCTCTGCTAACTTTCTTAACAGTTTGCCGAATTAGGCTTGGCTAGCGTTAATAATTCGAGCCTTAAACTTAGGCGCAGCTCAGTTTCCGGCAAATTGCTGCTTGTTTTACCTGACCTACCGTTCACGCTAAGGAAGTACATCGTGACCGAACCACAACGCGGATATCGGCGTATTGGCCGCCCAGGAATCGCCGCAATTGCAGTGCTGACCGCATCTCTTTCATTGGTAAGCCCTGCCATGCCAATCGCTCTGGCGGACGCCAACTCAAAGTTCGGCATCGAAGCCCAACCAAACGTAGAACAAAATGTTCCGGAATCAACCTCAGCACTCCAATGGGGCATCCGGGGATCATTTGTTCGATACGTGAGTGGCGCAACTAATATTCTTGACGGCGCGAAACAAGGACCAAATAATTCATACCTCTGGCCATATAAAGAAACCACCAAAAACTCCGATACCGGCGAAATAACGGTCCAATACGGCGGTACCGTTAACTTTATGAAGCACTGCGGCGGAGAACCAATCCGCCCGAATTGTGATCTAGACTTCACCTTTAGTGCTCCAAAGGTTGTCATTGATACCAAGACTGGGGCCGGTAAGCTACTAGCAACAATCCATACCAAGGATTACCTCACAAAACAGTGGTCAGGGCCTTCGGAAAAGCACATTGGTAACCTCGACTTCAATGCAGGACGCTACAACATCCAAAATGGCAAAATGCACTGGAAGGGTGTTTCCGCCACTCTGACTGAAGAGGGCAATGCCTCCTTTAGTAACTTCTATGAAGCAGGCGGCTTCCTGGATTCTTTGTCATTCACCATGGATGACACATTTGAAATCGGTGAACGATCTGGGTACAACCTAACAAATCAGATCAAAACCCAAGTGCCTTCAAGCACATCAAATCGTTTCTTTGTTCGTCAAGACGGCACAGTGCTCAATGTTTCCAGCAATGAAAACGGCACAGTACAAATCTTTACAAAGGACCTAAGCTCCGTTAAAAAGATTGCAAACATCAGCATCAACCGTGGCAGCATGGCTGATTTCGACCCAGCATCAAACACTCTTTACTGGTGGAACGAAAATACCGTGCACATGGGGCAGGTCACCAATGATGGATTGCAAAACATAACTGAATTGGGCACGTTTGAAGGTAAAGTAACAGGGTTTGCATACTCAAAGACACTTAATGCGGTAGGCCTTCTTCACATTGATGGTCCCTTTAACGCACAAGTTCCGTATTTTTCTACATTTGATGCCGCAAAGAAGGTCACAAAAACTGAATTGCCAAGTGCATCAACATTCCTTCCTGGCGCCGAAGATTTAAGTGAATTTTACGGAAGTACTTTCTCTTCAGGTCCTTCCGCACTTCGCGCCCTACCGGATGGAACCTTTATTTTCCTCCACGACGTTTTGCTACGCCCAGCAAACGGTGAAGCTGAACCAAACATCCCATTGCATATTAGCCCTGCCGCTGCTGACGGTGAAAAAGTCAAGCGCATCCAAGAATTTAAGCCTTTTATGCAAGGAAGCCGGGGCTCATTCCGTGGCCTTACAACCGATGGTAACGGCAATATCGCCATTTACAGCACCCTTGATCGAGTTGAAAATGCCTCGGGATCTTTAATTGGATTTGCCAACTACAACAATGGCACATTTACCGTTCATCCAGCTACTCAGCATCCTGATCTTCAAGGCATCGCTGGTGTTGGTTTCAGCCCAGATGGAAGTGCCGCTGTAGTTAGCGAAAAACGTTCTGTTGTGTTGCTCCTTAATCCAACATCTATGGCGGAGACAGGTCGCGCATCCCTTGGCCAAAATATGAAAGACACCTCGCGTTTATTAAATGATGGAGCAGTCTTTAGCCCAGATGGCGATCTTTACGTATACGAACAATATCCTCCGGGTGAAGATGACTGGAGAGACTACATTGGTCTTCAGCGCCTAACACTGCCTGACGCAGTACAGCAGCGCGATAATTCCATCCAGCAATATACAATGGCTGGGCAAAAAGCTGACGCTGGAAATAGCAATAGCAACGATACATCGGCCGAGGAAGACAAACTGCCACCAGGGTCCGATAATGGAACCAAACCTGGAAATCCAGCTCCAGGCGGTGACCCACAGCAACCACCTGCCACGGATAATCCGAAGCCGCAAGACAGTGATGCCGCCACACAGCAGGCAAAAGAAGCAGCTGAGGAAGCAAAAGCCGCAGCTGAAGAGGCTAAAAAACTAGCCGAAGAAGCAAAAACGAATGCTGCCAAAGCAGCCGAGGTTGAAGCTGCTGTGAAAAAGGCTGAAGTTGCTGCGCAAAAAGCAGAAGCCGCAGCTAAAGCAGCTGAAGAATTCCAAGCTGCAGCAGAAAAGGATGCTCAAGAGGCTCGGCGCGAACGTGCCGAAGCTGAAGCTGCTGCACAAAAAGCGCAAGAAGCTCGAGAAGCTGCTGAGCAGGCTCGTTCCGCAGCCGAAAAAGCACAAAAAGATGCTGAGGGAATACTCAAGCAAATTCAAAATGAAAAGCAAAAACCTCACGAGGATCCTTCAAACCAGGAGAAACCAAACAACGTTCAGCACTGGTTGGAGCACCGCGGGTTCAGCAGCCCATTTGCACGAATCATTGGATTCTTCGCATCGATTCTCCAAGCATTGATCTTCCCATTCTTAGGAATCTTTGGAGCAATGCGTTAATGAACGCATAAACGCAATAGCCCCTTCTGGTAGTGATACCGAAGGGGCTATTTCATGTAACGCGTCTGGTTATTAAATGTTTTGCGAAAGTTCAACGGCCGATTGAGCGTTTTCTAGCAGCGCGCCTACAAGCTGTTGCGTACCTTTGGACGGGTCAAGTAAATCAATTATGGTTCCATTATGCAGGGTCAAGTGATCCCAGTTAGCGGCAGCAATTTCATTATGGAAACGTTCCATAGTTTTACCCCGTAAAAACGCTCGCGAATCCGCTGGAGGATTATGCACTGCAGCGAGAATCTGCTCCTCGCTTGCAAGAGTCACCATTTTTCCTTTGCGCACCAATGCATGAAATAGACTTTTTTCTGGGTCAATATCAGAATATTGCAGATCAATAAGCAACATTTTTGGATCAGACCAGGAAACACCTCGTGATTCATATGCGCGAAGTAATGAAAGTTTTGCTGTCCAATCTAAAAGATGAGATGTGCTCATAGGATCTTGAGCAAGCAAATCCAGTATTTGCTGCCATAGTGTATGTACTTTGCGATCTATATCCGTAGTTGGATTTACTCGTTCCCAATAGGCTCGCAGAACATTGATAGCGGTGCACCTTATTCCATTACGCATAGCAATTGCATGTGTACAACTAATGTCCCTGGATATGTGGGTGACCTCTGCAACGGGATCAGCGATTGCAAGATCAGAAAAATCCACACCTTGTTCAATGGCATCAATGACTAATTTTGTCATCCCCAACTTCAATAAAATTGCGGTGTGCGACATATTCGCATCACCGATAATGACATGAAGTCTGGCCAATTCATCAATGGTATGGGATTCGTCTCTAGTATTAATGATCCCTCGATTAAGCGTGGTCTCTAGAGAAATTTGCTGCTCAATATAGTCTGCTCGCTGGCTAATTTGGAAACCAGCCGTTTCTCCATGCGGCCCTAAGCCTACTCGGCCAGCTCCAATAATGATTTGCCGGCACACAAAAAATGGAATGAGTGATTGTGCAAGTACATCGAAGTCGGTCGAGCGGTGGTAGAGGTAATTTTCGTGCGCACCGTAGGATGCACCTTTACCGTCTACATTGTTTTTATAGATTTTTAGAGGTGGACATGGTGGATGCCCTTCCAAAACTGAGTGACCCATATTGGAATATTCCGCAACCGCCGCGACGGCGTTTTGCATTACAATATCGCCAGCTAGATCGTAGATCATCGCATCCCATGCATTCGTTGTTTCGGGCGATGAATATTCAGGATGCGCATGATCAACATAGAAACGACCACCATTGGTCAATACGACATTCGCAACTCCAAGCGCATTCGGATCAATTACAGGCACGGTGTGGTAGCGACGTAAATCAAAACCTCGGCTGTCTTTTAAAGGTGATTCTGGGGCGAAATCCCAGCGTGTGCGATGTGCTGTTCCTGCGTAGGCTACAACGGCATGAGTAGAAGTAATAATCGGGCTAACCATAGGATTGGTCGGTGTGGCAATACCATACTCAGTTTCCGTGCCTAGAAAACGGATCATCGATCTACTGCTCCTTGGTTAATCAGGATTTTTGCCTCCACTACCCTCGTTCCGTGGCGACCAATTATTCGAGACCATTCGTCGGGATTAGAAGTATTTGGTAGGTCTTCATTTTCGCGGTTTTCTGCGTCTACTGCTGCAAGAAGGTGTTGTAGGGAAATACCGACGCCGCGTTGATGAATCTGATCTTTAATGGCGTGTTTTTTCGCACGATCTACAATATTTGCAATCATTGCTCCGGACACAAAGTCACGATAATGCAATATTTCGTGTGATCCATCGACCAATGTAAGTTCTACACATGGACGATCAGCAAACAGGTGGTCAACCGTGGCGTCAATAAGCTGTTCAGCAGGGGATGTTAACGGTAAGGAATCAGTAATATAGCGAGCGAAAATATCGCGTGCGGCATCTCGATTGGGCCTACCTACTCGTATTTTCACATCAAGGCGTCCCGGACGCAATATCGCGGGATCAATAAGCTCTTCACGGTTTGTGGCACCAATAACAAGAACATTGTGTAGCCCTTCCACACCGTCCAGCTCAGCAAGTAATTGCGGTACAACCGTGGTTTCCATATCGGAACTCACCCCACTGCCACGAGTTCTAAAGATAGATTCCATTTCGTCGAAGAAAACAATAACGGGTCGACCTTCTTGAGCTAGCTCACGCGCACGGTCAAAAATAATACGAATTTGACGTTCCGTTTCGCCAACGTATTTATTCAAAAGCTCAGGTCCTTTGACATTTAAAAAATATGAAGACCCCTGTTCGCCGGTGCGTTCAGCGAGTGAGCGTGCCACGGCTTTAGCAATGAGCGTTTTTCCACAACCAGGAGGACCATAGAGGAGCACGCCTTTCGGAGGTTTCAGGCTATAGTCCTTATACAATTCAGGATGCGTAAAAGGCAGCTCTACAGCATCATGAATTGCCTCAATTTGGGAATCTAATCCACCAATATCGGCATAAGTAACATTTGGGACTTCCTCAAGTGAAAGTTTAGAAATTTCGGCTTTAGGAATAACTTCGAAAGCGTAGCCGGCTCGTGTATCAACCAGTACTGTGTCACCTCGTTTTGGGTGTAGGTCTGCGGCAAGGCGAACTACATGTTCTTCCCCGGTGGAATCCGCAACCAGTGCGCGGTCGTCGATAAGCTCAGTAATAACGCCCAACTCGCCTGAATCTTCTTTGCCGCAAACCTCTACCACTTGCGAGGATTCCCCAAGCCGGACACGAACGCCTGGTTGGAGTGCAGTACGATCTACAGCGGGCGAAACCACTAGCCGCATTCGCCGATTAAGCGTAAAAACTTCCGCAGTTCGGCCGCCTTCGCTGGGCTCTAAATACGTGCCATAGGTACTTGGAGGATCGGAAAGTTGTTCGAGTTCTTCGCGAAGTACTGCAAGTTTATCTCGGGATGCTTGTAGTAACTCAGCTAATTTCGCATTCCGCGCACTCAGCTGTTCGATTCGGCGATGAAGGTCCGCATATTCCATAACATTCATCCTCGGAGACTATTTTCGGGCACGACGTTGTGGACGTGGCGCAACAGTACCATCAGCAAGGCGACGGGCCAGCACTAAAAACGCGGTGTGTGCATTCATTCGATGCTCGGGCCGTGTTGCCAAACCATCGACCTTCCATTCCCGCACTAGAGATTCCCAAGCTTTTGGTTCGGTAAAACACTTTTGCTCACGGATACCTTCCATAACCTTCATAAGTTGTGGGACCGTGGCAACATAGGTCATAAACACACCCCCAGGCTGTAGAAGTTTGGAAACAGTATCCAAACATTCCCACGGCTCCAACATATCTAGAATAATGCGGTCAACCACTCCACCGATTGTTTCGACGGTTGCCTCATTAAGATCACCTAAATGCAATTGCCAATTCTGGGGCATTTCACCAAAATATTCGCATACATTATTGCGCGCATATTCAAGGTGATCTTCTCGAATTTCATAAGAAATCAAAGTGCCTGTTGGCCCAATTGCTCGCAATAAATTCATGGAGAGTGCACCTGATCCGGCACCCGCTTCAAGAACCCGAGCCCCTGGAAAAATATCACCTTCTACAAGGATTTGTGCTGCGTCTTTTGGGTAAATCACGGCAGCACCACGGGGCATGGAAAGCACATGGTCGACCATGAGATGGCGGAAACATAAATACTGGCCGCCTTGGGAGGATACTACGACGGTGCCTTCATGCTGCCCAATAATATCGTCATGAGCAATGCCGCCTTTATGAGTGAAAAAGTGTTCGCCTGGCGTAAGCACAATTGTGAAATGGCGTCGTTTTGCGTCGGTAAGCTGTACACGGTCACCGGGTTGGAAGGGTCCAGAGTATGCCATGGGTTCCTTTCAATATGTTTGCTGTAAGTTTAATCGACCAAATAAGCGTGTAACGCTTGGGTAAACCACTCCATATCCACTACCCCCGCCATTTCTCGAATAGAGTGCATCGAAAGCAACGGCACACCTACATCAACCGTTGCAATCCCAAGCCGAGTAGCGGTTATTGGGCCAATAGTTGATCCGCAAGGCACATCATTATTACTAGTAAATTTCTGGCTAGGTACCCCAGCTGATACGCACGCACGTTCCCACATAGCGGCGGTGGGCGCATTACTCGCATAACGTTGATTGCTATTAAATTTGAGTACGGGGCCATGATTGATTCGAGGCTGTGAAACCGGATCGTGTTTAGAAACATAGTTTGGATGAACCGAATGCGCAGCATCTGCGGAAACACAACTGGATCGAGCAAACATTTGCCGCAATTGCTCGTGGTTTTTTCCCATAGCTCTTGCGGTTCGCTCTAATACATCCGATAAAAACGGTCCAGCAGCACCAGAAATTGTTGCACTACCGATTTCTTCATGATCGAAACAAGCCAATACAATAATCTCTTCCGCGTCTTGTGTGGCACGCAAAAACGCCTGAAGACCTGCATAGACTGAGGAAAGATTATCCAAACGCCCAGACGCAATGAATTCGTTATTGGCGCCAAAAAGCGCGGGTGGTTGGGCGTCGCAAGTAATCAGCTCCCACGTTACAATTTCATCTGATCTAACTTCAGCATGGTTAGCGATAATCTCTAATAATTCTGGAGCACTATCACCTACCGCGAATAGCGGCTGCATATGGGTTTGCTTGCTCAATTTAATATCGTTATCACGAGATAGGTGAATCGCAAGATGCGGTATACGAAGCAGCGGGCCCGTAGTAACTAAACGCTCGGTGCCGTCGGTAAGCATAATCCTCCCGGCAAGCACTAATTCCCTATCGAGCCAGGAAGCAAGAATTGGCGACCCATAGACTTCCACTTGTGCTTGATGCCAACCTGCAGATATTGCTTGCGGAGTGGGCTTCAGCATAAAACCAGGTGAATCGGTATGCGCGCCGATTATTCGAAAACTCGATGCCGTAGTTTCTGGAATCCACCAGGCGATAATCCCACCGCCGCGAATTGTATAGTGCCCTCCAGGGGTAGCGTCCCAGGGCATAGCTTCATCTTGATAGGTAAATCCTTGAAGTTGTTGGGCAACTTCAAAAGCTGCATGGAAACTACTTGGGCTATTACCAATAAAGTCTAAAAATCTTTGCATAGTAAAAGCCTAGGTGAATGCCAGTGCATTGCTCTAACTAGGCATGGATATAGCTAAGATCCAAATTCTGCTTCCCCCAACCAGAGGGGATATTGAGAGCCATTGCCAAAAATATAAAAGGCTTTCAGGATTGGTAAATCTTTGAGAAAAACTTGAAATTTTTACCCCTTATCGCGGCTGCACCACCCCTATTTTTACCCCAAAGATACGTTAATCTTGAAGTGTTCTCAATGCCGAGCGAAGGGAGGACACAGTGAGCACTGTGCCCCTATTGCAGTTGGATCGAGTGTCCGTAGGAGTTGGAGACACCCCCATCTGCCACGATGTCTCACTCACCATTAATGAAGGCGAAACCCATGTGCTTTTAGGCCCGAATGGCTCTGGGAAGTCCTCTTTACTTCATGCGATTATGGGTGTTGGCCCATTTGAAGTAACAAGTGGAACGATATCGTTTAAGGGCAAAGACATTACCAATTTGGAAGTATCCGAGCGCGCGAATTTAGGGATTGGCATGGCCTTTCAGCGGCCGCCAAAAATGCCAGGTGTAACCGTTTCGCAATTAGCATCCGCTATGCATGCGCAGACCGCCGTTCCTGAGGCTGCACGTGAATTACGGCTATCACATTTGGAAAACCGCGAAGTGAATTGCGGCTTTTCTGGTGGTGAAACCAAACGTTGGGAAATAATGAAGCTACTGCTGCAAAAACCTCAACTGTGTCTTTTTGATGAGCCTGAATCCGGTGTGGATTTAGAACATGTAGCGGTTGTTGGCCAGGCGGTTTCTACCTTGCTTCATACCGATCCCGGTCATGATAAACGGGGTGCACTCATTGTGACGCACACTGGTTTTATTTTAGATCATGTGGATACCACGATCGCTCACTTAATGGTTGATGGGCGCATTGTTGAGTCGACGGAATCCCACGCGCTTTTTGAACGCATTCGCCAACACGGATATCACTGATTTAAGGAAAGTGATCTTACTATGAATACCAAACCCGCTCCAGTGACTCCGGTTTCTGGGCTCGGGCACACATCAGTTACACCGGAGCTTTTACAATCAATTGGATTTGTACCAGAAACAGAATCCAGTGGAACATCAGTCCTTGTAGACCACCATTTTGAGCATTTGGTTACGCATCATGGTCAAGTTGAGGTTATGCCATTAGCTGACGCTGTGGTCACCTATCCCTGGCTCCAAGAGCTTATGTTCTCGCTTGTAGATCCCACCAGCGATGAAATCTTACGCCGAGCCTTTGAATCCACGCGACGGCCACTTGGCACATTCACATGGGTTCACGATGGCGCGGTATTAGATAAGCCACTGCAGTCTTATACCGTAATGACCGTTCCACAGGAACGCCAGTTCGTTCACGATATTACGGTAATTGGGAAGGGTGCGGTTGTAGATTCTATTTCCGGCGCAGGCGTAACAAAGCACCTTACGCATGGCACACATGTTTCAGTCTCCGAAACATTTATTCATGACGATGCCAAGGTCCGTTCCCTCGATGTAGAACGCTGGGGTTCGCACATGGATGTGCATTCCTATAGCGGCACGAAACTTGGAAAAGGCGCAGTATCAAGCTCCATTTCCGTTGCGGTGAGTGCAATCCGCAGCCATACCGATACCAGCCTTACCGTGCTTGACGACGCCGCAGTAGACACCAGCCACACCGTAATGTTTGCGCCCGCCAATACTCAACGGATTATGACCAGTGTGGTCGAACTCAATGGTGCTGGATCTAGATGCGAGCAAGTAGCAAGAATGGTCTCCGATGGTGGAAACATTGATAATGAAACCAAACTCATTGGACGTGGCGACAATACCAGTGGATTCCTACAATGCGATGGTCTTATGATTTCTCCGGCAGGAGCAATCACCTCGGTTCCAGCACTTGTTGCCGCAACAGATACTGCGCAACTTTCACACGAAGCCAGCGTAGGCATGGTTGACTCCGACAAGCTGGAATACCTTATGGCCACGGGTCTTGATGAAGATGCCGCCCGTGATCTTATTGTGCGTGGCTTCCTAGATCTTGATGACCGCGAAATCCCCGATTCGCTCAGAGAAACTGTTGCTGGGCTTGTTGCTGCCGCACGGGCAGGTGCAATGTAACCAGTTCCACGTGGGCTGAGGCTGCAGATCAAGGTACAGTGTACTTCCGTGAACCAGCCTCGCCCCCTTGCTTTGTCCCCATCCCGTGCCGGCGACTACCAACAATGCCCTTTGCTCTACCGATTCCGCGCCATTGACCGCCTCCCCGAACCAAAAACAGTAGCGCAGGTCAAGGGCACACTGGTACATGCAGTGCTTGAAGAAATGCACGGAATGCCCCGAACTGAGCGCCTCTACCCTGCTGCCGTAAAACGCCTGAAACCACAGTGGGCGAATATGTGCGCTGAGGACAGTGAACTAGAAGCACTCGTACCCGCCGACCAACTTTACGACTTCCTTGTAGAATGCCGATCGCTATTGCGAGGGTATTTTGAAATGGAAAACCCACAGGGTTTCGACGCCCACGAATGCGAAATGTACGTGGACACTGTGCTTCCCAATGGGGTTCCAGTACGCGGATTTATTGACCGAGTAGATATTGCGCCTACTGGAGAAGTACGGGTAGTTGATTATAAAACCGGCAAAAAACCAATACCAAGGTTTAGCCAACAAGCACAATTTCAGATGCGGTTTTACGCCCTGGTGTACTGGCGACTATTTAATGTAATCCCAACCCAGTTGAGACTGATGTACCTCAAAGTAATCGACTCTATGTTCCTAACCCCATCCCAATCTGAACTCGAGTATTTTGAGCGTGACCTTGGGGACCTCTGGGCAAAGATCGAAAGCGACGGGAAAAGCGGTATCTTCCGTACTAATACTACGAAACTCTGCGGTTGGTGCCCCCACCAAAACCTGTGCCCAGAGTTCGGAGGGACACCACCTGCCTACCCTGGGTGGCCAGGAAGTACTGCAGACGTTTCCTCCCGCAAATAGTCGGCAGTATATGGCAAATAAAAATCAACCCAGCCTCGCTCCACAATAACAATAACTCCACGATCGATAAGACGGCGGCGATACTGGGCAACCGTATCAGGTGAACGCTGCATATACTCGGAAATTCTCGCTATTTTCGCTGGCGTTTTCAGTGCAAGCATCGCGGACAAAAACGCTAAATCTAAATCTGACAACGTAGACATCACCGGTTGCACAATGAGCCGCATAAAGTCTTGCCGTGCTCTTATAACGGCGTCAGCTACATGATCGCCTGTAATCGTCGAATGTTTTGCTGCTCCGATCCAAGCGTAATATCCAATATATTGCAGCAATAATGGATACCCTTTGCAGTGTTTAACTGCGGCAGCGAACGCATCTTCTTCCCATGTTGTACCAAATCCTTCCACCGATTTCCGAAGCACCCGGCGAACTTCCCGTTTTTCCAGCAGTGGGAGTTCTAAAAACTGAAAATCTAGAAGAAATTTCGCTTCCTTTTTATTAATAAAACTCAAATATTCGATTCGGTCCACGGTTATAAGAACCATAAAGTTCTCGCACTCTAAAGCAAGTTGCGATAGGTGCGGATAAATATTTGAAATCTCTCCCACTGCGGACGCTACTAAGTCATCGATCGTAATAAGTAATCCGCTTTGATAACTACGTAATTTCGTGAGTACCTGACGTACTTGCGTAACCCATTCTGGAGGGCTACTTAACTCAGAATCCGCCACATTATTTTGATTATTGAAGAGTGTTGGAATGCTCACACCAGTTACTCTTCCACTGTTACGAACTTCGGCAATTGCATCAAATACAAGCGGAACCTGGGTTTCAGCCAACCGCTCTTCCAAACCACAAGAACCATTTTCTGCAATAACTGCCCACCGATTATCACGTGCACAGTACTCAACCTGATCTAATAAGGTTGTTTTCCCGCTCCCTGCAAAGCCTCCTAAAAGTAATAAGCGCGAGTGAAATATCGAGCTTCCTCGAAAAGTTCCAGCGAAATGTGTCATCAAAGGTTCAAAAGCCCCAGATACACGAGGAAACACCCCAATTTTAGGATTAAAAGGATTTTTCGGCTTCACGACGATACCTCCGTAAACTCACTCAACTTTATCAACTTTTTCAGTTTATTCTTGTTCCAAGCTTAGCAAGGTCACTCAGTAACCATTCTATTCTTCGATAGGGTCTCGCTAACCTGCATAAATACAGTTAAAGGCCCAATCAAAACTGAGAAAGCTTCATATCTGCATCCTGATCAAGTCAACTCAAGGTTTATAAGTTAACAGCGACGCAGTTTATATTTGAAGTTCGTTTTCGGTTCCTTTTTGTCACCGATTAGGGATAAAATCAAAACGTATTTTGAAATATAGTGAGCTATTCCGGCAAGGCTAGAACATTAGATTTGTGTTTCTTAGAATAATAAGCCGAATTCCTCGGAGTTTCCTAATTTTAAATTCACCCTTTATCGAATAAATCATTTTCTCATAGTGGTAGAATTGGTGAAAAATAAGCTATTTCATTACCCGGACTGCCGCCATAACCAAAAAGGAATACACGTGCTTTACTCATTAAAAAATGTTTCCAAGACCTACGGAAAATTTCCAGCGGAAGTTTATGCATTAGATAATGTCAGCATTGAAATTCCTGCCGGAAGATTTGTCGTTGTACTAGGAGCAAGCGGTTCCGGTAAAAGCACACTGCTAAATTTACTTGGTGGTATGGACTCCCCCACTTCCGGCACCTTACTATTTAATGGCAAAGACATTTCGCGGTATTCGGCAAAGCAGCTTACACAATTCCGCAAAAAAGAAGTCGGTTTTGTATTTCAATCGTATAATTTACTTTCTGATTTAACTGCTAAGGAAAATGTGGAATTTTCTACCGAAATCTCGGGGCTGCCTAGAGAACTGGCTGTAACATCACTGGAACAAGTGGGGCTAGGCGATCGTCTTGATCATTATCCAGCTCAACTCTCTGGCGGACAACAGCAACGAGTCTCGATTGCGCGTGGTTTAGCAAAACAACCCGCTGTTCTCCTATGTGATGAACCAACCGGCGCTCTGGATTTTCAAACTGGAATTTTGGTCTTAGAAGTGCTGCATCAAGTACACAAAGAGAACAAAACGTCGGTTATTTTAATCACTCACAACCAGGACATAGCGAAAATAGCAGACATGGTTATCACTATGCGCAGCGGGAAGATAATCGAAACGGTATATAACGACCACCCGCTAAGCCCTGCAGAGGTGTCATGGTAATGAAGTCGCCTACGAAAAACATGTTGCGGCAATTGCGCCGACAACTTCCTTCGCTTATTGGGCTTATTATTATTATCGCAATGGGCTCCGGATTTTACATTACGATGAAAACGTCGTCGGTAAACTATGAACATAGCTCAAACGAGTATTTTCACCAATACGCGCTACCCAATCTTCTTATTTCGGGCAGCGAATTTTCTGTTGAAGATGAACAAAGTGTCGTGCAAATCCCGGGTGTAAAAGCCGCACAGCGCCGTGCTGTCGTCGATACGCGCCGCGGAGATCATACTTTGCGAATCTTGTCGTACGATATTGATAAGCCGCGAACAAATAAACCATTTATATATAGTGGTACACCACCGACAAAAGCGGAAGAATGTCTAATTACACAAAAATATGCACAGGCGAATAATGTGCAACTTGGAGATCGCATCGAATTTTCGCATAAACAATTTAACGATTACTGTATCGTTTCCGGATTTGCTACCAAACCAGAGGATCTATATTTAAAGCAAAGTTCGACACAACCAATTGCCGATCCGAAAGACTTTGGCATGCTGTATGTTGATACCGGACTTATTGATCGACACCAACTACCTTTTGGCGAAATAGCTATCGTATACGAAGATAATGTCGATAGCGCGAAATTAGATGCGGCCATTACTGATCGTTTGGGAGATAAAGTAGAATTCGTAACCAAACGGCTAGATATTTATAGCTATAATGCTTTTAAATCTGATGTTGAGCACTTCGGTCTTATGGCTTACGTGTTTCCGATCGTATTCTTAATCATTGCTTCAATTGTAATTTTTGTAAGCCAACGAAGAAATGTTTTTCGTGACCGCAGGCAGATCGGAATTCTTAAAGCCATGGGATATAACTCCTGGCAGGTCATGCAATTGTATGTGGCAAGTGCAATTATTATTGCGCTGATTGGCTCCGCTTTAGGTTTCGGACTTGCCCAAATTGCTGGTCCCTGGGTAATTGGAAACTTTGATTCGGTGCTTTCTGCACCATTTTTTGATTTCACCGGATCAGATCTGCATGCAATTATCCCCACCATTATTTCTGTCATAGTGTGCGCCATTGCCACAATACTGGCAGTACGTAAGATCACTGCTATTCAGCCAGCAGAAGCTATGCATGCCGAGCCTCCAGTACAGGGCAAACATATTTGGATTCAAAAAACAGGGCTCTGGGAACGGCTGAGTTTTAACTCACGTTATGCGTTAAAAGCAATGCTACGTAATCGCGGCCGATTCCTAGCCATGATTTGTGGAATGACGGCACTACTGATGCTGACGGTCATGTCCTTAGGTTTTCGCGATTCCTTCCGTTTTGTGACATCGAATTACTACGACACCGTCGCAGCCTATGACATCTCAATACAGCTACCGCCTACTCCGCTCGAGCAAGGCCCTGATTTTCTCAGTGCGGTTGATACGACCGATCACCAGCAAGCCCTTGTACTTTCTGGCTCATTGGAATCGGAGTCGACTACTGAAGAGCTACCAATTCTGATTGCAGAAGAACCCACCAAAATGCATAATTTATTCACTTTGGAAGGTAATCCAATTACCGTAGAGGATGGTGTGGTCATTCCGAGCTATTACGCAGAAAAACTCGACGTTGGGATCGGTGATGTTCTGCGTATTTCGACTCCGAAAAACCTAGTTGCAGGTGAGGTGAAGATTGTTGATATATCGGATCAAAATTTAGGTTTTACTGCAGTAACTTCGTTTAATACCGCACAAAAGGAATTGGGATTAGAAAACCCGGTATACAACACTGTATACGTCCAAACTAAAAACAATATTGATTCTATTGTTCGTGCGTTGCAGCAGGAAGATTCAGTGGTTTCAGTAAGCTCAATCCTCGACGATAAAACCAGCTATCAAAAACTTACAGATACTTTTGGCGTATACACTACCCTACTGGTTTTCTGTTCTATTATATTGGGGCTTGCAACTCTGTATTCAATTTCCTCGATTGCACTATTGGCCCGCAGTTACGAATTTATCGTATTACGTGTTATGGGTTATACAACCAGCGATATTCTAAAAGCATACACCAAAGAATTGGTGATGCAGTTTTTAATAGCCGCACCAATTGGGCTTTGCGCCGGATACTATCTGACGATCTATTTGACTTCGCTATTTTCAAACGATTCAATGCTTTTTGAGGCAAAGATTACGGAAATCAGCTACAGTGTCGGAATAGTTGCAGCATTGATTGTGCTGTTTATTGTGCGGGATAATGCAAAGCGGCAGATACAAAAGCAAGACTTAGTAAGTGGATTGAAGTCCCGGGAAGAATAATACAATGGTGGGCTGCACCATAGTTTCTAAAATACCTACGGGACAGCCCACCTGATTTTGGTTAGAGAATGATTGAACCAAAAAGGAATCCGAGGGCAACTGCTAATGCAATGCATAGTGTGCCAGGGATAATAAATGAATGGTTGAATACGAACTTTCCTATTCGTGTAGAACCGGTGTCATCCATTTCTACAGCGGCCAACAATGTTGGGTATGTTGGCAAGACAAAAAGCGAGGATACTGCAGCAAACGACGCCACTGCTGTAAGTGGGCTCACACCGACTGCTAGCGCTGCTGGCATTAGTGCTTTTGTTGTTGCAGCTTGGGAATACAACAATGCTGCGGCGAAGAATAGAACAACGGCCAGCATCCAAGGATATGTTTGCAGTACATCGCCCGAGAGGGTTTTAATGTCTTCGATATAGGCATTAATAATGGTGGTGCCTAACCAGGCCACGCCCATAACGCAGACACATGCGGACATACCAGATTTAAATACTTGTGTTGTTGCTATCTCGGATGCAGGAATCTTGCACGCTATGGTGATTACTACTGCGGTAGCGAGCATGAGCGACATAATCGCTTCATTCCTGGGCAATGTCGGATCTTGAATTAGTCCTACTTGGTCTGAAATTGCCGTGGCATAACACATGACGACCACTATGGCTATAAGGAATATCCAAACAGATAGTTTGCCTTCCTTTGTTGGCACAAAATCCGATCCTTTTGGTGGGACTACCAGTCCTTTTTCGAGGCGTTCTTGGTAGACAGGATCGTCATCAAGCTCTTTTCCTAACCGGTTTGATACAAACGCCGTTGGAAAAATTGCTAGGAATGTGGAGGGAATAACCACAGCAAGCAGTTGGAGGTAGTCAACTCCCACTGGTTCAAGGATGGAAGCCATAAACACAACGGCTGCTGAAATTGGAGATGCAGTAATTGCCATTTGTGAGGCTACAACTGCGATTGATAGTGGACGAGATGGACGTACTTTCCCTTCTTTAGCTACTTCCGCAATCACAGGTAGCGTTGAGAAAGCTGTGTGCCCGGTTCCAGCAAATAGTGTCATAAGGTAGGTGACTACTGGGGCTAGATAGGTTACATACTTTGGGTTTTTCCGTAGTAACCGTTCGGCCACATGCACAAGAAAATCCATTCCCCCGGCCCGTTGCATTGCGGCGATTGCTGCAATCACAGCCATAATAATGCCAATGACGTCAAATGGAATGTCTTCACGAGTTACGGGAATTCCCACTAAACCGAGAAGAAGTACGCCTAAGCCACCGGCGAATCCGATTGCTAGTGAGCCAAGCCGCGCCCCCAAGACGATTGCGGCAATGACTATAGCAATGCAGAGTAGTAGATACATTGTTGCTCCTTAAGCATTATGCATTTGGGTTATGCTATGGGCTATTAAAAGCAATGCGCATCCGTTTGCTGATTCTCCTTTTCAATACGAAGAAAAAGGGCCCCGCTTGGGGCCCTTTCTTAGTTAGTTATCTAGATACAACTTTCCGCGGAATACGGGGTGCATAAGGTTTTCTTTTGAAAGCACCTGGTCCAGTGTTTTCTTATCCATTAGACCTTTTTCCAGCACCAGTTCGCGTACAGATTTACCGGTCGCTGCAGCTTCCTTACCAATAAGGTCACCATTGTGGTGCCCAATAAATGGGTTTAGGTAAGTCACAATACCAATAGAATTCTCTACATATGCCCGGCAGACGTCTTCATTGGCAGTAATGTCTTGCACGCACTTCGTGCGAAGCGTCTCCGCCGCATTGCCAAGGAATCGGATTGACTGGAAGAGCGCTTCACCGATAACGGGTTCCATTACATTGAGTTGCAGCTGTCCTGCTTCAGCTGCCATGGTAACCGTGAGGTCATTGCCAAAGACTTTAAAGCAGACTTGGTTTACCACTTCCGGAATCACCGGGTTTACCTTCGCCGGCATAATAGACGAACCTGCAGCTCGTGGTGGCAAATTGATTTCATTAAAGCCAGCGCGAGGCCCTGAGGAAAGCAAGCGGAGGTCATTACAAATCTTAGAAAGTTTCATTGCAGCCCGTTTAACTGCTGCATGTGCGAGTACATAGGCACCAGTATCGGATGTTGCTTCAATAAGGTCGCGCGCAGATTTAATTTGCAGACCGGTGACTTCTGATAGCGTCGCAGTGACTTGATGGCGGTATCCTGCTGGTGTATTTACACCAGTACCAATGGCTGTGGCACCAAGGTTGATTTCCAAGAGGCGATCAGCGGACATACGCAAAATGGCTTGTTCTTCGGCCAAATTATGCGCAAATGCTTGGAATTCTTCTCCAAGCGTCATTGGAACTGCGTCTTGTAGTTGGGTGCGTCCCATTTTGAGGATATCTACAAATTCTGTTCCTTTAAGATGGAATGCTTTTTGTAGAGCATCAATGCGTTCAATAAGAACTTGCATTGCGGCATAGACACCCAAACGGAATCCGGTGGGATATGCATCATTGGTTGACTGGCTCATATTCACATCGTCGTTAGGATTAATGATGTCATATGAGCCTTTTGGCTTGCCAAGGTATTCCAGTGCCAGGTTTGCAATCACTTCATTGGTATTCATATTGAGGCTGGTGCCAGCACCACCCTGGAATACATCGAGCGGGAACTGGTCCATACAGCGCCCGTGCTCAAGAATTTGATCACATGCCCATACAATTGCTTCACATTTTTCGCTTGGAAGGGTGTGCAATCTACGGTTTGCTAGCGCACAAGCCTTCTTTACTTGCACCATACCGCGAATAAATTCGGGAATTTGATTAATAGTGGTACGCGAAATTTGATAGTTATCGATTGCCCGCAAAGTATGCACGCCGTAATAAGCGTCATTTGGGACTTTCATTTCGCCAAGGAGATCAACTTCAATTCGATAGCCTTCGGTGCTATCAGACTTTTTTGCATTTTTTGCTTTTGGTTTCTCAACTGCTGGAGTATCGGCCTTCACTGCATCAGTTTTTTCTTTTTCAGGTTTAGTTTCCTCAGCGGCAGTTTGGATCTTCTTTTTGTTCATGAGTGCGTATCCTCCATCAAGTTGGAAACGGGGAATATAGTTCCGATTGTACGCATAGCGATAACTAATTTTTGCTGCTAGAGATAAGGCCTTGATACTTCGCAAAAGCAATACACGAACGGGGGTAGCGAAATTCTTGTCCACCCCTACAGCGATACCACTATTAGTTTAAGTTTTGTAAAAACTCAGTAAAAATAAATATTTACCAATGCCCCCCGACACGCATACTTAGCTTGCACCCCTGCGGCGTCGAAACGCGTCTAAATGCGGGCAATCCGAATTTCCGAAGCCAGAATTGCTTGTGCGCCAAGTGCAGCCAGCTCATCCATAATTGCATTCGCCTGACGTTTCGGAACCATTGCACGCACTGCAACCCAATCCTCTAGTGCCAATGGAGACACCGTTGGTCCGGAAATCCCGGGCGTAATTTTGGTCGCCAAATCCAATAATGTGCGGGGCACATTGTAATCAAGCATAAGGAAATTCTGCGCATGCAAAATACCTTCCACACGCCGCAAAAGCACCTGCTGCTCAGGGGTTACCAGTGCGTCTCGACGCCCCACAATCACTGCCTCCGACGCCACCAGCGGCTCTCCAAAAGGCTCTAACCCTTGTTGCCGCAGGGTTCGTCCAGTTGAAACAACGTCTGCAATAGCATCCGCGACACCTAATTTAATGGAAATCTCGACCGCACCATCCAGCCGAATAACTTCTGCATCGATCCCATGTCGAGCCAAATCTTTGCGCACAAGATTCGGATATGATGTGGCGATTCGCTTGCCTTGTAGCTTTTCAATTGTCCAATCTGCATCGCGCGGGGCAGCATAACGAAACGAAGAAGCACCAAATCCTAGGGTAAGTACTTCCTGCACATTTGCTAGCGAATCTGCGGCGAGATCACGACCAGTAATTCCTAAATCTAAATGACCATTTGCAACATAGATTGCAATATCTTTGGGTCGAAGAAAGAAGAATTCAACATTATTTGTTTTATCTACTACGGTAAGCGCTTTGGTATCACCCCGGCCAACATATCCGGCTTCGCGCAAAATTTCTACGGCCGCTTCGGAGAGTGATCCTTTATTCGGAACAGCAACTTTTAGCATGATTCCCCCTATAGGTATTTATATACGTCTTCGGGGGTAATACCACGGGCTACCATTATGACCTGGGTCCAATATATGAGTTGCGAGATTTCTTCCGCAAGCTCCTCATCCGACTGGTATTCGGCAGCTAACCAGACTTCGCCTGCTTCCTCAATAACCTTTTTGCCAAGTGTATGAACTCCCTTATCAAGGGCGGCAACGGTGCCAGAGCCTTCAGGGCGAGTCTCCACGCGCTGAAGCAGTTCGGTATAGAGCGAGTCAAATGTTTTCACGCGTGACATTCTTTCATACCACTCGCGCACCTCACCCACGCCCACCCCCTCAAACGAAGATATTTGGGTCACATCAATAACCCGGCAACCTGCGGCACTCGCGGCCGCTATACCTGCACGCGAATCTTCAAAAACTAAACATTCGTCCGGCCGAACACCAAGTCTTTGAGCAGCCGTTCGATACCCTTCCGGATTCGGCTTTCCTTCCGAAACTTCATCGCCAGTAATACTGCCAGCAAAACGATGAACCCCTATTGCCCGGATAGCTGGCGCCGCAAGTACACGCGGTGTATTCGTCACAACAAACGATGGAATTTCGGCTTGATTAAGGGCATCCAGAAGCTCTACGACCCCTTCAGAAATATGTGCTTGCGGATACAGTTGTTGCATCCGGTCAAGCATTTGCTGATAATAACGTGCAATATCCTTGTCCGAGAGGGTGATTCCAGCGTGTTCCGCACAAATTGCCGCAGTATGGGCAAATGTTCCACCAATTGTACGACGCTGTAGTTCCGATGGAATTCGACGCCCCATAGCCTCACTCATTTCATATGTTGCCTGAGCCCATAAAGGCTCAGAATCCATAAGTGTGCCGTCCATATCCCACAAAATCGCTTTCAGCATATTTCCGAGTGTACTTGCGATTTTGTGAGCACTAAAAAGCCAGAAAAGTAGAAACCACGCAAGTTTCGAACGAATTTACCACTATATGTCTCTTTTTAACTGTAGGGTGGCCGTATGAAACGAGTAGTTATCTTGGGTCGCGGTGGGGCAGGTAAATCCACGCTTGCCCGAGCTTTAGCCGCCCGTTTGAATATTGCCACTATAAACCTTGATTCGCTGTTCTGGAAAGCTGATCTCTCTCCCACCCCCGCCAAAGAATGGCGGGAAATTCAACAACAATTAATTGCAAACGAACATTGGATTATTGATGGGGATTTAGGGCCCTATGACAGCGACCTAGCATTGCGCATCAATGCTGCCGACACGATTATTGTTCTTGACTATCCACTTGGTATTTGCACTTGGCGTACATTGCGCCGCGGAAAAGAAAACCTAGATTATTGGCGATGGGTTATTAGTTACCGATTCCGTTATTTGCCAAAGATAAAAAGAACTATTCACCAGTATGGAAATGGTGCGAAAGTCCATTATGTACATAGTCCTTGGGGAATACCCGACCTTATAAACGCAACTGCGGCACTGCCACACTAGCAACCGCATGACTGCCGAGATACTTGGAGGTAAATACCATGCAAGCGTTCCTCGACAATTGGCAAGACGAAGTCTACTCTCATCAAGAAATCACAATCTCTGATGACAGCGAAATTCCCACACTCGTGAGCAAACTCAACGGCGAAACACATACGTTGATTTCGTTTGTTATCGCACTCGAAGGCAGGTTCCTTCAAGTAGCTGGTGGTCCGGAATATTTTGTTGTCACTGGAAAGGAATCCGACACTTCCTATAATCTCACCGACCCAAATTCTGATTCGGAAGAACGTGTAGCAATTGTGGCTGGTGGGCAAGAAGGATTATTTGAACATAAATACGCAATTACAAAGCACGAGGCCACAAAAGCCGCGCTTGCATACTTCCACGCAGCAGCAATCCCCACCGAAGATCCAAGATTTACTTGGGAAATCCTAGAACCTCAAAGCGGGGATATGGAAGAATTCGAGGATGCAACAAACTAGTTGCCAGGCTTTTTGCTCACCTGGTTTGTTTTAGTCTTCGTCTTCATCCTCCAGGAAAGGCTCTGCAAGCGCCAGTAATGCAGGTACTGAAGGACAGACGTACCATGAGCCGGTCACGACATCGGTAAAGTAGGTCAGTGCGTCACGAGGACCGTCGACTGCGCCTGCCATCCTGCGCAACATCTCTTCCAAACGCCACTGGTCGAAGGAAAAACCGATAAAGATCGTGCCGTGTTCCTTTAAACCGCCATACGAAGTATTACGACGAAGTACTGCCAATTCTTCGCCATCGTCTTCAACGACGGTTCGGGAAACGTGGGATGAATCCGGCATAACATCTTCTGGCAGTTCCACGCTATCTTCACGAGTACGGCCAATAACAGATTCTTGCTTTTCTTGAGAAAGATCAGCCCATTTACGCACCAAATGTTGCCACTTTTGCACCAGAGCTACTGATGCACCTGCGCCCGGCTCGCCTTGTGGAATCGCAATAATTCCTGGAACTTCCAAAGCACCGGGGTTTTCCGTACCGTCTTCAAAACCTGTAAGGTCGCGATTGTGGGCATAGACCCAGCCCACCATTTCCTCACCAATGGTAAAGAACTCACGAACCTCGCCCATAATGTGCTTCCCTACTTCAAAGCACTGTGAACGGGACTCAGAGGCGATCCAAAGCCAAGCATCATGTTGGGTTGCTGGCATCTGGTAGTCACCAGCACCCTTAATTGGCTCATTAAAACCATGAACATTTGCAGGAACATCGGAAGCATCGGCTATGTCCGCCCAGATTTCCGGCCGAATACCCAATACTGCGTTAGCTCCTACAGTTGTGGGCAGATTTACGGCCGCAGCAAGGGCACCAAAGGCTTCTTTAGCATCGACACCTTGTGCGAGGTCCAGTTCAAGATATAAATGATCGGTTGTGCCGTAGGCATTTATTCCATTTTGGTAAGTCATACACGCTATTATGCCCGAACACGATAAAAAGACATACCGCATGGACCTGTACTGGCACCAGCAGGCACCTACTATCAATTCGTACAAATATTAAAAAAGCGCCGCTTCCTGCGACGCTTTGAGAAATTACAAATTATGCTGGTGAGGCATTTGGATCCGTACTTGCATTACCGCTTGTGCCTCCATCACCAATTTTGTCATCGATGGCTTGACGCGCCTTGCTAATATGCGAACTTTTATCCGCACCTAATTTCTGCGCTGCAGCTTGCTCGGCCTTATCCAATACCGTATCTGTTACAGTCTCGCTTTTTAGCGCTTCCTGCGCTTTTTGCTTTGCGGAATCAAAAAGTCCCATATTGATCACTCCTTTAGCTATTTAGCTTTCTGCCCAATATACGCACACTCACATCAATACGAAAGACTCTATAACCAAAAATTATGAGAGTTCATAGATACTTGAGTTGAATATTAGACATTAAAGTACTTCGCCTCAGGGTGATAGAGCACAAATGCATCCGTTGACTGCTCAGGATGAAGTTGCAGTTCTTCGGATAATTCCACACCAATACGTTCTGGTTGCAACAGGTCCACCAAAATGCGACGTGATTCCAGATCAGGACAAGAGCCATAACCAAAGGAATAACGGGCTCCGCGATAATCCAGATCAAAGAATCGACGTGTGTCAGAGGCGTCCTCATCCCCGGCTGTTTTACCATCACCAAGGTTTAATTCCGAACGCACACGCGCATGCCAGTATTCCGCGAGTGCTTCGGTAAGTTGGACACCAATTCCATGAACTTCAAGGTAATCCCGATATTCGTGGGCGGCAAAAAGCTCATTGGCAAAATCGGCAATTGGTTGTCCCATAGTGACCAACTGGAACGGTAAGACATCAACAATGCCTGTGCGCAGGGCGTCGTTACGCGAACGAATGAAATCTGCGATGCAGAGAAACTTCCCTCGTTGCTGACGTGGAAATGAAATGCGTGCTCGTTCTGGAGCATCGGGCCGCGGCTGCTCCAGAATAATAATCTCATCTCCTTCGGAGACTGCCGGAAAATACCCATATACCACCGCCGCGTGATCAAGTATTCCAGCGGCTTTTAGCCGATCTATCCATGCGCGCAACCGCGGGCGACCTTCCGATTCAACAAGATCGTTATAGTCGGGCCCCTCACCGCCTCGGGTGGGTTTGAGTCCCCATTGACCCATAAATAATGCGCGTTCATCAAGGGTGGGAAGATACTGTGCCAAGGGCAAACCTTTAATAATTCTGGTACCCCAAAACGGTGGAGTTGCTATTGGAACATCTGTTGCCACATCGCTACGTTCTGGCACTTCAACAACGGGTGTAGACGCTTTGCGTTCGGCGGCAATTTTTCGTGATCGCTCGTGCCTTGCTCGGCGTTCCTCCTTTTTCTTTGCAGTCGCAAGGGCTTCCGGGGAGTCAGCGGCAGGACCTTCTCCTCGTTTTATGGCCATAATTTCATCCATAAGCCGCAGCCCTTCGAAGGCATCGCGAGCGTAATGCACGTCTCCGTGGTAGATCTCCGTTAGATCGTTTTCAACATATGTTCGAGTTAGTGCTGCACCGCCTAAAAGTACGGGCAAGTCCGCCGCCCCGGAAGAATTCATTTCTTGCAGGTTTTCTTTCATAATAACGGTGGATTTCACCAATAAACCTGACATGCCTACAACGTCGGCACCATGATCGCGGGCGGCCGAAATTATCGTTGCTACAGGTTGTTTAATACCTAAATTAATTACATTATAACCGTTATTGGAAAGAATGATATCCACTAAGTTTTTGCCAATATCGTGAACATCGCCCTTGACCGTCGCTAGAACTATTGTTCCTTTACCTCCGGAGTCGTCTGCCGCCTCCATAAATTGCTCAAGATACGCAACGGCCACTTTCATTGTTTCTGCAGATTGCAAAACAAACGGCAATTGCATTTGTCCAGAACCAAAAAGTTCTCCAACGGTTTTCATGCCCCCAAGAAGGTCCTGATTAATAATCTCAATCGGGGACTTCTCCTTCATTGCGGCATCAAGATCAGGTTCGATTCCGTTTTTCTCACCATCAATAATGCGCTGCGAAAGGCGTTCGAATAGCGGCATGGCTGCTAGAGCTTCAGCACGTGCATCTTTTGCAGAGGCGGCAGAAACACCCTCAAATAACTGCATAAACGTTTGCAGCGGATCATACTCCTCGGTGCGCCTGTCATACACCATGTCAAGCGCAACTTCGCGTTGCCGTGGATCGATTCGATTCATTGGAAGAATCTTCGATGAGTGCGCGATTGCCGTATCAAGCCCAGCTTCAATGCATTCATGCAAAAATACAGAATTTAATACTTGGCGGGCCGCCGGATTGAGACCAAATGAAATATTGGATAAACCAAGGGTGGTGTGTACGTTTGGGTATTTGGCTTTAAGCTCGCGGATCGCATTAATGGTCTCAATCCCATCGCCACGGGTTTCTTCCTGGCCAGTGGAGATGGGAAATGTAAGGCAGTCTACGATGATATCTTCCTGCTTGAGTCCCCATGTACCGGTAATATCATCGATTAAGCGAGATGCAATTTCAACCTTTTTTTCGCAGGTGCGCGCTTGTCCTTCTTCATCAATTGTCAGCGCAACCACGGCAGCACCATGTTCTTTTACCAATTGCATGATTTTCTGGTACCGCGAATCTGGCCTATCACCGTCTTCGAAATTTACAGAATTTACTGCGCAGCGACCACCTAAATGTTCAAGCCCTGTTTGGATTACCGCTGGCTCGGTGGAGTCAATCATAATCGGCAATGTGGAACTAGTGGCCAACAATCCTGCTAGCTGTGCCATATCTTCGCGCCCGTCGCGGCCCACATAATCTACGCAGAGATCGAGCATATGTGCGCCATCGCGGGTTTGTTGTTTTGCAATATCTACACAGGTTTCCCAGTCGCCTGCGAGCATTGCTTCGCGGAAAGCTTTAGACCCATTGGCGTTAGTGCGTTCGCCGATCATAGTAATACCGGTGTCTTGGGTAAGCGGCATCGTTGTGTATAGCGACGATACGTTATTATCGGCGCTTGGGGTGCGTTGCGCTGGCGTAATGCTTTTTACCGCTTCGGCAACTACACGGATGTGCTCAGGGGTTGTGCCGCAACAACCACCCACCATTGATAAGCCATATTCAGTGATAAAAGTGCGTAAGGAATCCGCTAATTCCGGCGCGGTCAGTGGGTATTCAGCACCTTTGTTACCTAAAATTGGCAATCCTGCGTTTGGCATAACTGAAACCGGAATCGAAGCATGCTGTGAAAGATAGCGTAGGTGTTCGCTCATTTCATCGGGACCGGTGGCACAATTCAGCCCGATCATAGAAATCCCGAGACGCTCAAGCGCGGTAAGCGCGGCACCGATTTCTGAGCCCAGCAACATCGTGCCAGTGGTTTCCACAGTTACATGGCAAATAATCGGAAGTATTGTGCCCAGTTCAGTAAAAGCTTCATGACACCCCAATACTGCAGCTTTGACCTGAAGAAGATCTTGTGCGGTTTCTACGAGGATGCCATCTGCTCCGCCTTCGACCATGCCTAAGGCAGCCTGCTTGTAGTACTGCTTTAAATCAATATAGGAGGCATGCCCAAGGGAAGGCAGCTTTGTGCCTGGCCCCATTGAACCTACAACAAAACGGGGTATGCCATCTTCACTTGGCCCCATTTCATCGGCTACCTCGCGAGCGAGCCGCACACCTTTATATGAAAGTTCACGGCAGCGATCTTCGATACCGTAGTCTGCAAGATTGGGTAAGTTGCAACCAAAGGTATTGGTTTCTACTAAATCGGCGCCCGCTTCGAAGTACGCTCGGTGAATAGCTTTTAAAATATCGGGCCGGGTGTGATTGAGAATCTCATTGCAACCCTCAAGCCCTAAAAAGTCTTTTTCAATATCGAGGTCAAAAGACTGTAATTGCGTCCCCATGGCGCCATCACCAATAAGAACACGTTGCTGTAGAGCTTCGAGGAGGTTCATAAAACAGACAGCTTAGTATGTTTTTGGTTTAGGTCATAGTTCACGCCTGCAACACGCTCGCTGGCTGCGCTTATATTGAAAATACCAAGCGACTATTCAAACTCTGGCAATGTTTTTAGTCCTTCTTCGTCTATTCCGGCGTCGACGAGAACCTGGTGAATAAATTCGGTGAGTTCGTGCTCTTCTTCCGGCTCAATAATGGCGTCACCGTACTTAAAATTCAACGCATTTAAATCGGCAATTAAACCGCCAGCACGCGTAAGCAGGCCTTCGGCATCGAGGGCCGCGGCGTCGTAAAGAAACTTTTCAAGGAGTACTCGTAACTCTGACAATGCCCCTGGAGGAAATGGTTCTTCCCAGAATTCCTTTTCGTGTTCGCGCAAATATGAGCCAGTAGCGTAATCAGTAAGCGTTGACATAAATTCTTCAATGAATCCCTGATGCTGTGTCATTGCTCCCCCATTAGATTAATTCCAATAAGGGCATCTAAAGCTTGGGCGACAATTTCCCCGCCGCGCTCCGTGCTATTGGAGCCCAAAAGTACTTGTTCAGACCAAGCATCAATGGCTTCCAATACTTTTTGGGTTTGCAGGTCATAAGCCAAAAAAGCCCTAATGGAAGCTACTAATTGCTCAGCATCCTTATTATTGGAGGGCAATGCAACTGCCCGCAACCACCTGCCAAGACGCACTTCGGCTTCTGCCAAAAGACCATCTGACCAATTGCGAATTTCTCGATAATGCCCCGTCATTAATGCAATTCGAATTGCCCTGGGATCATGACCGGCCTGCACTAATCGGGATACAAATACTAGATTGCCCAAGGATTTACTCATTTTTACACCATCTAAAGCGAGCATCCCGGTATGCACATAATGCCCTGCCATTCGTGCACATCCTAAAGCAGCTTCTGCATGCGCGGCACTAAATTCATGGTGTGGGAAAATCAAATCCGCGCCGCCACCCTGAATCGCAAAGCTTGAGCCCAATCGATTTGTCGCAATTGCTGAGCATTCAATGTGCCAACCCGGGCGTCCGGCCCCAAAAGGCGCATCCCATTCAGGTTCGCCATCCTTTGATTTCCGCCATACTAATGCATCCAATGGGTGACGTTTACCTGGCCGATCAGGGTCCCCACCGCGTTCGGCAAAATAGGCGCGCATAGTTGTATGATCATAATTTGATTCATACCCAAAGTTTTTTGTAGCGTCGATTGAAGCATATAAGTCACCATGCAACTCATACACGGCACCTACTGAAATAAGTCGCTTTACCAGCTCAATAACTTCCGGCACAGTGTTCATAACACTGACATAATCACGTGGTGGAATTATACGTAGGGCTTCCATATCGGAACGGAACAAATCAATCTGCTCCGTACCTAATTCACGCCAATCAACACCGTCTCTATTGGCCCGTTCAAATAACGGATCATCCACATCGGTGACATTTTGAACATAATGCACTTCATGGCCATTATCCAGTAATTGCCTATAGATTAAATCAAACGCAAGGTAGGTTGCTGCGTGGCCCAGATGCGTTGCGTCATATGGAGTAATTCCACAGACATACATACCAGCAGTGCCATCAACTTGGACTGGGCGTATTTCCCCATCAGCAGTATCAAATAATTGCAGAGGTACCGAATCTCCAGGAATTGTTGGTACTTCTGGTTCAGGCCACGAATACATACCCAATACTTTAACTTGCGCTCACTACTCCTGTTGCCAATAGCCCCATAACTGCTAACCCGACCGGAATACGATAGGCGGCAAACCATGCAAAGGAATTACTTGCCACGAACTTTAATAGCCATGCAATAGATGCATAGCCCACAATGAATGCAATCACACTACCTACCAGTAATTGCAGGCCGGTTGCCGCCTGACCGGCTTGTGGTGCAAATGCATCTGGGAGTGAGAAAATACCGGCACCAAAGACTGCAGGAATAGCAAGTAAGAAGCTAAACCGTGCCGCTACTTCACGGTTTAAACCAACAAACAATCCGGCTGAAATCGTGCCCCCAGAACGAGAAACACCTGGAATTAATGCGAGGCATTGCGCGAGCCCCATAATGACCGCATCCCGCATAGTGAGGTCTTCATAGTTACGCTTTTTTGATCCGTATTTTTCGGCGATTAAAAAGACAAATGAGAACAACACCAACACAGTGGCGGTGATCCATAGGTTTCTAAGGTTCTCTCGAATAGGATCTTTGCCGATTACGCCAAGAATCACCACCGGTAACGTGCCTACGATCACCATCCAACCCATGCGGTATTCAAATCCACGATGTTCCTTGTTTAACAAGCCGCGAAACCAACCGACAACGATATGGAAGATATCTTTAGCAAAATATACAAGGACGGCGAGTTCCGTACCCAATTGGATTACAGCAGTAAACGAAGCACCCGCGTCCTGACCCCAAAAAAGCTGAGAAATAATGCGGAGATGGCCAGATGAGCTAATAGGCAGGAACTCTGTGAGCCCCTGAACAATAGATAAGACGATGATTTGAATCCAGCTCATGGATTCTGCTGCAGAAGTAGTCACCCCGAATACCGTACTACTGTAATAGGGGTGAGAGAACAAACCGTGGGTGCAAGTGGGCTTCGTGTTTCCCGTCTAGGACTGGGTACTTCGACGTGGACAACGGTTGACAGGGCACAACCAGTATTTGAAAGATTCCTCAATGCGGGGGGAACTTTGGTTGATGTCAACCCAGCAACAGAGCCGATTTTGGGCGCGCTCATGAACAATATTGATCGGGATCTTGTAGTAATTTCGGCGGGCGCCGGCGTGAATCCTGCATTGCCGTTAGGACGCCGCGTTGATTGTTCTCGCCGTAGCCTCATGTCAGGCCTAGACCAGACTCTTAAAAACCTAGGTACGGATTACATAGATCTGTGGAGTGTAGGGTTTTGGGACCCCAAAACCCCCGCAGCCGAAGTTGCTGACACCCTAGATTGGGCGGTTCGCACCGGTAGGGTCCGCTACGCCGGTGTGCGCAGCTATATGGCTTGGCAATTAGCCGTTGCTGCCGCCAAGGCCGAGATTCCTTTAGTTGCCGCCCAGACGGAATATAGTTTGCTTGTGCGACGCGCCGAAGAAGAATTAATACCGGCAGCCCAGCATTTGGGTGTCGGGGTGTTTGCAGGTGCACCGCTAGCACAAGGTGTTCTTACCGGAAAGTATCGCACAGGCATTCCCAGGGATTCCCGCGGCGCATCCGTTGATCGAGATGCGGAAGTTCAAGGTTATTTAGATGCGCGCGCTTCCATTATTGTCGAGGCGCTTGTTACCGCAGCGGAAGGTTTAGGTACCACTCCCGCCGCCGTGGCCACGGCATGGGCCAGGGAAAAAGTTGCGGCGGTGATTGTTGGCGCCCGTACCCCCGAACAGTGGGACGAAATTTATGCGAGTGAGGGGTTAACTGTGCCACGGGCCATACGTGCAGCTTTAGACGATATCTCCTTGTAGGATTACCCACTGTGAATATGCGAGGAACAGTGGCACTGCTAGCACTTGTGCTTACGGGGTGCTCAACCGTGGAAACACTCAATAAAAGCGAAGAACAAGCCGCAGTGATGGGCAATGCCACGCCTGCTGCCTCACCGGATGCCAACCCCGACGGTAAAACCCAGAAAATCGGTGCCAGTGACATTGCAATCGCGGGCACCACGGTAGCGTCGCGCGATAAGACCACTCTGCGCTTCGGTTCTCTAACCGACCTTTCTGCAACCGAACTCACCATTGATTCCGCGTGCGGAGAACTCACCGCCACCGATAACACATTCGTCCTCCCCTGTGCCGAAAAAGTGTTCCTTATCGACGCCGCGAACCCTACGCTCGACACGTCCGTTTCCGGCGACAAACCATTCACTACTGCAGTACTTACTTCCGATGGAACGGTTATTGCCGGAGGATCCGACCGCGGCGACGTCACGATCTTTAGCAACAACGAAACGAAAACCCTCGCACTTGGCCGGCGATCGGATCAACTTGTTCGCACCCCAAGCGATTCCATTGCTGTAGTAGACCGCGAACAAACATCGATCCAAGGTGTGTTGTGGCAGAAACCTGAACCTGGTGCTGCATTGCGGGTGGGTCTGGGCGTCGGAAAGGTCGCCCCAGGCGACAACGATGTTGTATTCGCCGCAGACACTACCGCCGACCAACTGGCTGTCTATACTCTTGATTCGGTCATTCGTTTGCACCAAACAGCACCCGTAGCAGATAGCCCATGGGACCTCGCCTGGGATCCCACCAATGACGTAGTTTGGGTAGCTTCAACCGGCACCAATACCATCACCGCATACGGTATTGAAACTGGTGTGCCCGAAGCAAAAGGCACGCTCAAAACCATTTCAAATGTTCGATCAGTTGAATTCAGCGCCGATGGAACCCTCCTAATCGGCAGCGAAACCGAACTCCAAACCATCGATGCCGACACCGTGAAAAACGCACTGAAATAGGAACTCCATAATGGCACACCCATTCCGCGAAAAAGCTTACGAAGCTGCCCTTAAAGGCATGTTTATGCTGCGCCCCGAACGCATTCACCACCTTATGACCGACGGTCTCGGAGTCCTACAATTTGCCTGGCCAACACATCGCGCACTTAATAAACTCCTCCCCGTCCACGACCCAATACTTTCCCAAACTGTCTTTGGCGTCACCTTCCCTCGCCCACTCGGACTCGCAGCAGGATTCGATAAAAACGCAACCGCACCCGATGTATGGACCCCCATCGGATTCGGATACGCCGAACTCGGCACCGTTACCGCTTCCCCCCAACCTGGAAACCCAACTCCTCGACTTTTCCGGCTCCCAAAAGACAAAGCCATCCTGAATCGAATGGGCTTTAATAACGAAGGCGCCGCTGAAGTGGCAGAAAACCTCCGAAGGCGTCGAACCGACGACATTATTGGCATTAATATTGGCAAAACTAAAGTTGTGCCTGCTGATCGAGCCGTAGACGATTACCGACGCTCGGCACGATTCCTTGGCAATCTTGCAGACTACCTCGTAGTCAACGTGTCCTCCCCCAATACGCCGGGACTTCGAGACCTCCAAGCAGTAGAATCACTCCGCCCAATACTTACCGCCGTACAAGAAACCACTACCGTTCCTGTACTCGTAAAAATCGCCCCAGATCTCAGCGACGAAGACGTAGACGCAGTAGCCGATTTAGCCTTAGAACTTGGGCTCGCCGGAATCGTAGCAACCAATACCACAATTTCACGCGAAAACCTCGCTACTGATCCCGCCGAAGTCACAGCCATGGGAGACGGCGGAATCTCCGGCCCACCGGTAGCCGAACGAAGCCTCCAAATACTCAAACGACTCCATGACCGTGTAGGCAATAAACTCGTGCTTATCAGTGTTGGCGGAATTACCACCCCACAGCAAGCATGGGAACGAATCGCGCACGGCGCAACACTTCTCCAAGGCTATACCGGACTCATCTACGGAGGACCCGACTGGATTCGCGATATCCACCTTGGCATTGCCGACCAACTACGCGCCCACGGATTCACCAATATTTCCCAAGCGATTGGTTGTGGGCTTCCCTGGAAATAACGAAATTACACAACGTTTCCCTTGATGATGGAACAAGCTTTGAGCTAAAATGCGGCAATCGCAGGAACGGCCTGCGAAAGTCTCAAACAGGCTTATACAGGCAGATTTATGTTGTGGACTCCTGGTTTGGGGGTGTGGGCTGGGGAAATGTTGTGGTGGGTTGTGGGTGATGTGAAATCTGCCTGATTTTCGGCGTTAGCAGGCTGCTTTTCCTGAGTTTTTGGGGTGGGGCGGCTGGTTTCCCGAGCCTTCGGGCCGCTTTCCGGGGTGTTTGATAGACGCACCCTATCAAACTAGTGATGTTTTCATCCCCACTGTCGCAGATTCCATAAAATCGCCTGAAAAAATGGAATCTGTGACAACACGCCCAACCAGACCCCCAGGAAGGACCAACCAACGCCCGAAAAGACCACCCAGCCCCAACCAAATCCCAGCCCAACAGACTCTTCAGTCACACGGCCCCACTGTCCGGCGCTTGTAGGCATCACCGATAGTTGTGTACTAAGTCTCCAACGCCCCCATTACTTCAAAACTTTTGTTGAAAGGGTTACCGTATAGCGGCTTGGCGGATTACAACGGAGCATCCGAGCGCGAGCAGTCCATAGGCCGGTAGCCACCATTGGTCCATAACGGTGAGCACGGGGTTTGGTACGAGCCTTCCACCTACTACGAGGAGTAGCGCAATAACCAGGGCTACTACTTGGCCGATGCCGCGTTTATTAGCTACACCTGCGGTGGCGAATCCCCCTACAAGGGCTGCTGCTGCGAGAATCATAAGGAAGCGTGGGGTGAGTTGGAATGGGACCATCCACCCGGTTGTGGCTACTTCGACGAAAGTGAAAATGAGTAGGACAATGCCTAGTGCGGCGAAGGCTCCACCGATGCGAATGGTGGATGGAACATGATTCTCGCTCATAAATGAGGGAGTTTACTTATTCTCGTGCCAACCCCAAACAATAGCTCTGCCTAAGGAGTGGAAGAACAGGTTGAATCCCAGCACAGTGGGGGTAGCTTCGGGGTCGATGTCGAGTTTTTCGACATCGACTGCGTGTACGGCAAATAGATAGCGATGTGGCGCGTGTCCTGCCGGAGGATTCGGGCCGTAGAAGCCGCGAATGCCGGAATCACCCTTGAGTGTGATCACTCCATCAATGCCTAGGTCTTCGAGGGTGCCTGCGCCCCTCGGGATTTCGCTGATGTTTGCGGGAATATTAAAGGCTGCCCAATGCCAGAAGCCAGATGCTGTAGGCGCATCGGGATCAAAGCATGTAATGGCAATGGACTTCGTACCTTCTGGTGCGGTCCAGCTTAGATGAGGGGAAATGTCACCCTTAGGAAGTTCGTCTCCATCTGTGATGTCGTCAGAGTGGATTGGAAACGTTGGCTTTGGCATTGCTTCGTACGGGTCGGGCCCTGGGAATCGTGGATCGATATAAGTGCTCATGATTCCTTTTGTACCGGATTATTCCAACGTTCGAAGAGATCCGCGTATTTTCCGCCCAAAGCGACTAGCTCATCGTGGGTTCCGTCCTCGATAATACGGCCGTCTTCCATAAGTAAAATTCGGTCGGCAAGCATTGCTTGATCGAGCCGATGCGCAACCACTAGTGACGTGCGTCCTTTGGCAACTTTAGTAGCAGCCTGTTCGAGTACTCGTGCACTTTCGGATCCTGCTTCGCTTGTCGCTTCATCCAAGATCAGTACTGGTGGATCTCTGAGAATCATACGGGCAAGTGAAATTTGTTGCTGCACTTCAGGTGCCAGATCTTCTGCGCCAGCACCAATGCGGGTATCAAGACCTTCCGGGAACCAACGTTCGAATGTAGCCCCGTGGAGCCCGACAGCTTCCAGGGCGTCGAGAAGCACTTCATCTGCTACAGGTGATGCCATCCGCAGGTCATCTCGCAGTGTTCCCGAAAATATGTGCACTTGCTGATCTACTAGAGATACCTGGCGCGCAGTCCACGTGTCAGGCACTGCACGCGTATCGACGCCCCCAATGCGCACCGCACCAGCATTCGGTTCCTGTAATCCTGCAATTAAGGCCGCAAGGGTTGATTTGCCAGCGCCTGAAGCACCAACCAAAGCTGTAATTGAACCTGCATTCAATGTCAGTGTCAGGTTGCTTAAAATCGGTGAACCACCCGGATATGCATAGGACAATGAATCTATTTCCACGTCCGGTGGCGTGATACAATCCTCCGGTTCTTCAGGTTGTTCACCTGGATACAAACTCGCTAAGGATACTGCACGGCCTAAACACGTGATTGCGTATTGGATTTCGCCAGCAAAAAACATCACATTAAACACATGTATTTCCATGCGGCTTACCAATACGACTGCCGCACTAGCCTCACCAACAGAAATATATCCATGAAACGACATCCACACTGAAAGCGCCAAACAACAGATTGTTAATGCACCATAGGCAAAATTTGCGTTTCCTAATAATCGTGTAAATAGGGGAATTCTATTGCCATATGCCTCGACCGCTCCCCAACTGGTCGCTTCCATTCGGTCGAGCGCCCAACGCTCAAGTTTTAATGCACGTATTGTCGGTAATCCGCGAATTGTATCGAGCAAAATATTGTTTCGTTTCGCTTCCTGCGACGATACAATATTCGAGGCTTCCGGCATATCAGCAGTAACTTGACGCGTTACTGGATACATTAAAATAGCGATTAATACAAAGACAATAATATAGGACCAGTGGATAAGCCCTAAAGCCAAGACGGTAAAAGGAAACATAAGCAGCGTCAAAGTAAGACGCACACCAATTGCTTGGAATACTCGAACCGTCGTATCTATATCTTTTGTCAATCGCGTAATAATATTTCCGGTACCCAATTCCATAATCTGTGGAACTGGCGCCCTTAATGATGCCGAAAGGCATGCACGCCGTAATTCAACGCTCATTATCCGAGCTTTTGACTGATACAAGTAGCCGGCAATAGATCGACATGCAGTTTCGAGCAGCATTAATCCCGCAACCACAACCAGGTACGAAATGAATGTGGATGGTTGATCAACCACATCTACGCTGCGACCCAAAATTGAGGAGGCACCCACCATAGACACGATTAGCACACCAAACACAACGGTGGTTGTGATAAGCCAGCGTGTATTGGGTCGGCTTGGTAGCTCAGCTAGAAACCGAACTGAATCCCGAAATGACGCCGGAGCAAGCGAATCTACCTTCATAGCAAATCCCCATCATCTAATACGCGGTCCGCAACTGCTTGCCAAGCCCGTGAATTTGTAATCACCACCGTGCGGCGGTCTTTACGTAATTTTGAAACATTTATTGCAACTTTCTGCAGTGTTACCGCGTCCAGTCCGGTGGTTGGTTCGTCCAAAACCAGAATTGCCGGATCCTTTGCCAGTACGCGAGCCAATGCAACCCGTTGCCGTTGGCCCCCAGAAAGATTTAGGCCAGCCTCACCAATTGGTGCATCAGGAAGCTCCCCATGTGGCCCATATCCACCGAGTCTGCGGATAATATCATCGCAATGTGCCGCTTCGAGTCCACTCGGGGAGCCAACATTATCCTCAAGCGTCCCCTCGAATACCGAGACGGAATGTGGAGGAAACAAAGCATTATGATGAAAAACCAGTGCGTTTGCTCTGGCATTTGCGGCCTCTCTACCTTCCGTAGTTTGCGGAGCCCAAACTTCTAGCCCAACCGATGGTTGTTCAATGTATGGGAATTCTTCCCGCTCATTATTTAAATCATCAATAAGCTTAAGTACCCGCTCTGAAGCGGCAGATCCGCGCGCCCAGTACTCTGTGGTAAAGCCCAATGCGAAGCCTAGAACCTGCAATGATGGTGGCACGAGGAGCGTAATAGTAATCAAGTCGCCACGGCTGATATCACCTTGCAGCAATAGCCACCCTGCATATCCAAGAATGCCAAAGATAAACAAAACGGGAACAAGCTGGCGCAGAAACGACGTATAGGCGACCGTACGTGCGTCTGTCAGCATAATGCTTAAAGAATGTTCGACAGCGGCATCGAAGCGAGCTTCGCTGGCTTCAATAGCACCCATACCTTTGAGCACCCGACTACCTTGCGCAAAATCTGTAGCCAAAGAAACTGCTTCCGATTCCGCCGCCCTTCGTTGCCCAGACACTTTTGAGATTGGCTTTGCTGTTAATGACGACCCCCACGCCGTCACTAAGCCACCGAGTGGCAGCAGCACCGCAATCTGCCATGAAATCGGCACAATTACCAATGCTGAGCCAATTAGAAAGCCCACCATAAACATCGGGAAGCTCAATAACTCTTTTAAGTCACCAAGTTGTGTTGAATCTTCATCTACCGTATTGAGTACTTCACCAGGTGTGAGGGTTTTTGGCGACGATTGTGTAAGCAAGCGCGTTAATTCCAGCCGTAATGAATGCACGCTACGCACTTGGGCAATTTCCATAAAAGCATCCGAATTGGCCTCAACCAACCAGATAAGGACTAGAATTCCTGCGATAGTCAGTGCGGGCCACATAATGGCATCCAGCGATGCCTGACCAAACACCGTATCGGTAACAGAGCCAAGCACCTTAGAAACTAATGCACCGAGCGCCGAATGCAAGATCCCCAATACGGCAGCCAGCACCGAAAGTGTTGGCTGAGTCCACAGCATCTTCCACGTTAATGCTGAAGGCTTTGATGCTTTGCCCAGCACCGTCTCTCTAGGCGGTGGTTCTTTCGGTACCGCCCAGGACCAAGTGGGCATCCGTCTATACTTCACCTGCAAAACCCTAGCATATCTCCTTAAAAATACCGTTTTACGTGCAGATTTGTAACACAAGCACATTTCGGTCTACAGTATGTGAGTGCCCAGCCGAAAGGCTGAAACAAAAACCCAGTCCGGGTGGCGGAATGGCAGACGCGCTAGCTTGAGGTGCTAGTGTCCTATTAACGGACGTGGGGGTTCAAGTCCCCCTCCGGACACACTGTGTTGAGACAGTAGAATAGCCTTAACTCTTCGGAGTTAAGGCTTTTTTAATTTTCACCTTATGCGCCAAGATCGAAGGTCATCGGGGTAAATAGCATTTTGTAGTTCACGTTTTCGCTATACGCGAAATTGCTGGCCAAAAACTTGTGCCACACATCATTATGAATGCTATGACAGAACATTCTTTACCAAAAGCGCTTGTTACAGGTGGTTCAAGCGGCATCGGTCGGGCAATTGTGGAACGCCTAGCTACTATGGGTTTTTCCGTGGTGTTTACGTGGCATACTCGGCAAGACAAAGCGGACGAGCTTATTGCCAAACTAGAAAGGCAAGGCCATTCAGCTTCCGCCATACAAGCAGATATTCGGACACCTGAATTGGTTCAAGATGCTATTAGCAGGCTTGCTCACCTTGGCCCATTCCAGGTGATTGTAAATAATGCAGCTGCTACATCAAAGTACGGTCCAATCACAGAGACATCACTGGATTCGTGGATGGAAACAATAACGTCATGTGCTACTGCCCCATTTTTGATTATTCAGGCGTTCGGACCACACATGCCAAACGGTGGTTCGATTATTAATATTTCAACAATGAATACAGTGTTACCTATGCCAGGACTTGCGGCCTATTGTGCCGGCAAGTCCGCATTGGAGGCATTAACCGAAGTGGCAGCGAAAGAATTGGCACCGCGTGGGATTACGGTCAATGCGATTCGCCCAGGAGCTACCGATACTGAGGGGCAGCGCGCCGCAAATACAGACCCAGCAATGCGGGAACAGATTATTGCAATGACACCAATGGGTCGCTTTGGGAACCCGTCCGATATTGCTAATGTGGTGGCGTTTTTCGCCGGACCAGATTCCCGTTGGGTAACCGGCCAATGTCTTAGCGTCTCCGGCGGCATGTAAAAGTCAGGTTTCAAGTGCACGCCGCTACGCGGCAACTGCGAATACTTGTGTGTCTGGCCGCTGAATTGTTCGCTGAAGTAAGTCATCAAGTTCCATCCCCAGTGACCGGTGAATACTTTGAATAATCTCCGATGAGGCTTCTTTTATCCCGCGTTCGATTTCAGAAAGATGGGATGGCGATACGTTGGCTCGCTTTGCGAGTTCCTCTAGTGTTTTTCCACGTGCTTTTCGCTCCTGGCGAAGAACATCACCGATACGGCTTCGCAGCAAGTCGGGCTTTTGAAACGGGGTATCGGCGACAAGAAACATATGCATAGTGTGTAGTGTAGCCAGATTGCACTATGTACGAGCACCCCCACACTTTGTTCGTTTTCCTAGGTGCGCTGTTCAACCCGTACAGTACGTTTTTGTCTGTATCTGATTTGTTGTCTCTTGTGTGCTGAGGTAGGAATCATGCCAATCCGTCCTGATGAGTTGAACATCTGTCTGAAAGTTTTGGAGCAAGCCAGGCTTTTAGACGATCAAGATCCCCAATCAATTCAACTCCAACAGGCGGTTAGCGGCCTATTTAAAGCAGTGAAAAAATCGCGCCGGGCGAAAGCGAGAGCGCAGCGAAAAGCTGCGGATACAGCGGTGCTTCAGTCCACTGCTACGGCCAACCCAAAGCGAATCGACGATGAAACTGCTGGACTTCCAATTACACCAGCCAAAATCGCCCTAGCCCCAGGGGAAGTTGCTACACCTCATGGTTTTGCTGGCAAACTTCACCGGCCCCAAAATTGTTATGTATGTAAGCAGCCATATACACTAGTCGATTCATTTCACCACCAACTGTGCCCAGAATGCGCGTTGGAGAATCGGCGGCGTCGAGAAGCACGAGTTGACCTCCGTGGGCGGCGTGCTTTGCTAACGGGTGGCCGCGCAAAAATTGGTATGTATATTGCGCTCAAATTGCTTCGCGACGGCGCCGACCTCACCGTTACCACGCGGTTTCCTAAAGATGCGATCCGGCGATTTAGTGTTATAGATGATTCGAGTGAGTGGTTGGATCGACTCCATGTCATTGGAATTGATTTGCGAGACCCTGTGCAGGTTGTTTCATTGGCGGATCGGCTTGCCGAAAAACCATTAGACATCCTTATAAATAACGCCGCCCAAACCGTACGACGCTCCCCTAGCGCTTACTCAGGCCTTATTGATGCGGAAGCAGCGCCGCTCGACGGAATAGAAAATGAAGTCGACTATCTAGCAATCGGAAGCGCGTTTGAACCACGGGCAATTGAGGCAAACAACACCGATCGAGCACTCGCTCAAGTTCACGCAGCTCGACTTACCGCCCTTGCTATGACCGGAGGCTCCGCATCAATAGAACGAATAGATGATGGGACCGCAATCGATGCCGGGGGCCTTATCCCCGATCTGGTGAGCCATAACTCTTGGACCGCAAAAGTAGGCGAAATCGACCCCGCCGAACTACTGGAAGTACAACTATGCAACTCCGTAGCGCCGTTTATACTGATCAACAGGCTGCGGCCCGCACTCGAAGCTTCCTCCGCAAACCGAAAATACATTGTGAATGTATCCGCAATGGAAGGCGTATTCCACCGAGGCTATAAAGGGCCCGGGCACCCACACACCAATATGGCAAAAGCAGCTCTTAATATGCTGACCAGAACATCCGCCAATGAACTTTATAGCCGTGGAATCCTTATGACAGCTGTAGACACTGGTTGGATAACCGATGAACGCCCCCATACCGCCAAAGAACGCCTAGCCGAGGCGGGATTCCACGCCCCACTCGATCTCGCCGACGGAGCCGCACGGGTCTACGACCCTATTGTTCAAGGTGAACACGGTGTAGACCTATATGGCTGCTTCCTAAAAGACTACAAACCAAGTCCGTGGTAATAAATAACAAGGACAACGAGCTATTTCTGGGCTTCTTCAGCCACAAATTCCACGTGGTTACCTTCAGGGTCGAGTACTACGGCTTCGTAGTATCCGTCTCCGGTGGTGCGAGGCCCGCTAGTAATTGTAAAACCAGCTTTGTCTAGTTCATTTGCCAGGGAATCCACATCATTACGTGTTCCTACAGTAAAAGCGATATGAGCATATCCAAGTTGCTGGTTGCCTGCAGGTTTGGTGATATCCGGGCGGGACATGATTTCCAACCGCGCTCCTCCTTCAAATGTAAGAAAGTATGTTGTTAGGCCAGTGCGCGGATTGTGGTATTTCTTATTGGCTTTTGCACCAAACCAACGGCAGTAGAATTGTTTACTGCCTTCAAGGTCTGAGACAAAAAGTGCGCAGTGCTCAAGTACCGCCATGGTTATGCGTTCTCCGGTGTTTTGCGTGGTTGCCAGGCTTTACCCCATTCCCATGCGGTTGCCGCGATAATGCAGACTGCGATAGTCCCATAGAGTGATCCGTTAAAGTCATTGAGTTGTGTGGTTCGTATCAAAATTCCCAGAACAAGTTCCGCAATAATGGCAATAAAAATTGGGATTGAGCGAAGCCAAATAAATATGGCTATAAGCGCAATGGCGAGGATTACTCGGGTGATTTGTAAAGCAGGGTTATTATCTACGTCGAGGGTAAAGCCAAGTGGCCAACCGATGCACCGCGTAAATGAACCAGCCCCTGCAACGAGAATCCCTGTGCCATGAAGAAGGGCAAGGCCGATTATGGCAATGCCAGTAACTCGGGCTCGAGTAGCGTTTGGCTTTGGTGTTGTTAATTGGGCGGTAATGATCATCATGCAGATCAATGAGGTGAGTGCGCACCAAAGATCGAGCATGCCTTGGAATGGAGTGAGCCCCCACCAGATTGTCATCATGCCAAAGATTCCGGCGCCAAATGCACCTACTAGAGCAAGCCACGGGAGCCAGCGTAGGAGTTTGTTTGGGTGTTTCCTTAAGAGTATGCCGCTAATAATAATGACTGGTGCGCAGGAGACTGAGAATACCCGGTGAACGAATTCAATAATTGGGTTGAGTTCGATTTCCGGGGTGATTTGGCCTTCATAACAGCCAGGCCAGTTTGGGCAAGCAGCGGATGAATCTGTTGCACAGACTATTGCACCAAGTGCTACTGCGCCGAATACGATAA
Organism: Corynebacterium freiburgense; assembly: GCF_030408815.1. Classification (NCBI taxonomy): domain Bacteria; kingdom Bacillati; phylum Actinomycetota; class Actinomycetes; order Mycobacteriales; family Corynebacteriaceae; genus Corynebacterium; species Corynebacterium freiburgense. The sequence goes on from NZ_CP047355.1 coordinate 1,490,418, forward strand.
ACGTGCTGAAACGTATAAAAGCGTTCACGTTTGTGGGTCCTGTCATTGGTATGGGAAGGACCCGCAACTCCAAGGGGTCCTTGGATTTTTCGTGTTATTCCGAATCGAAGGCAGTGAGGATTCGCTCCGCTGCAAGTGTTGGAGTGATTTGGCCTTCACGTAATTGGCCTTCTACCAATTGCTTCACTTCAAGAACTTCAGGTTTAGTGTTGAGTCGTTGGAGGATAGTTTCATGAACCATAGACCACATCCAACCGACTTGCTGCTCCCTGCGATTATGTTCAAACCTGCCGGAATCGAGCATTGCTTTATGGTGTTGGTTGACTACGTCCCAGAATTCATCAATACCTTCATGTTCTACGGCTGACATGGTCATTGTTGGGGGATGCCATAGTGCATCCTCTGGGCGAACCATGCGCATGGCTGCGGCAAGTTCCCGGGCAGCACGTTTTGCGTTTTTTAGGTTAGGGCCATCGGCTTTATTAATGGCCACCAAATCAGCCATTTCAAGCACGCCCTTTTTAATTCCTTGCAATTGATCGCCAGCGCCGGCCAAAGCTAGGAAGGTAAAGCAATCTACCATTTGAGATACGGCGACTTCGGATTGTCCGACACCAACGGTTTCTACAAGGATCACGTCATACCCTGCTGCTTCAAACACAACCATCGATTCACGGGTTGCTTTTGCCACGCCTCCGAGGGTTCCAGCCGAGGGAGATGGGCGAATAAACGCATTGTCTTCGGCTGATAGCTTTGACATACGGGTTTTATCGCCAAGGATTGATCCGCGGGTTTTCGTTGAGGACGGGTCAATAGCTAATACGGCGACTTTATGTCCTTCGCGGATCAGCTTCATTCCCAAAGCTTCAATAAACGTGGATTTACCAACACCTGGCACACCGGTAATGCCCACTCGGAGCGCATTACCGGAAAAAGGCAATAGCTTCACCAAAAGTTCTTGGGCTAGAACGCGGTGTGCCGGTGCGGTGGATTCCAAAAGTGTGATTGCCCGCGAAATGCGGGTTCGATCGCCGTTACGCACGGCTTCGAAAAGCTCATTGACGTCGATCCTGCGGCGAGCACGTTTTACTATTTCCGGAGCCACGGCGGTGATTTCGCCCAGGTCAGTGCCGGAAGTGGTCATAAGTGACCCGAGATGGTGCTCAAGGTATTCGGAATCGCCAGTCATTTTGCTTCCCTCACAACTTCTGATTAATCCTCAGGGATGGGCAGATCAAAGCCCAGGTTTGCAGCTAGCTTCGTGAGCATATCAATTGCGGAATCTGCGATAACTGTGCCGGGCGGATAAATCGCTGCAGCGCCGAAATCGTAGAGTTCTTGGAAGTCACCCGGTGGGATAACACCGCCGACCACAATAAGAATATCCTCGCGACCCAGCTTTGCCAGTTCTTCCTTAAGCGCAGGCACCAGGGTGAGGTGACCTGCAGCGAGGGAAGAAACACCGACAACATGGACGTCGGCATCCACTGCGGAACGCGCAGCTTCTGCTGGGGTTTGGAAGAGCGGCCCGACATCAACGTCCATGCCAAGGTCGGCATAGGCGGAAGCAACAACCTTTTGACCACGATCGTGACCATCTTGGCCCATCTTGGCGATAAAGATACGGGGACGGCGGCCTTCCTCGGCTTCGAAAGCATCCGCCATAGCGATTGCTTTCTGCACATTGGACACGGTGCCTTCCTTTCCAACCTCGTCCTTGTATACACCAGAGAGGGTACGGATCTCCGCCTCATGGCGGCCGAACACCTTTTCTAGAGCGTAGGAAATTTCACCAACGGTGGCCTTTGCACGTGCAGCATCAACCGCCAATTTAAGCAGGTTCTGGGAAAGGTCCCCCGCTTCTTTATCGTCGCGGCTTGCGGCGTCGGTGAGCGCATCGAGGGCGGCTTGGCAGGCGGCTTCATCACGCTCTGCACGCAGGCGTTCCAGCTTTTCCAACTGTTCTGCGCGCACCTTGGTGTTATCTACCTTGAGTACTTCGATCTGCTCATCTTCTTCAACGATGTATTTGTTTACACCGATAAGTGCTTGACGGCCAGAGTCGATACGGGCTTGGGTGCGAGCTGCAGACTCTTCAATACGCAGTTTTGGAATACCCTCAACCGTTGCCTGGGCCATACCACCAGCGGCCTCAACTTCTTCAATATGGGCGCGAGCACGGTTTGCCAACTCATTAGTCAGCCACTCAATGTAGTACGAACCAGCCCATGGGTCTACCGGACGCACGGTGCCGGATTCCTGCTGCAATAGCAGCTGCGTATTACGGGCAATGCGGGCAGAGAAGTCAGTAGGCAGCGCAAGCGCCTCATCCAAAGCATTGGTGTGCAGGGATTGCGTATGGCCTTGCGTTGCAGCCATAGCCTCAATGCAGGTACGTGGCACATTATTAAAGACGTCCTGGGCGGTCAGGGACCAACCAGAGGTCTGTGAGTGCGTACGCAATGACTGGGACTTCGGGTTTTTGTTTTCGAACTTAGCTACAAGTTCGCTCCATAGCAGGCGGCCAGCACGCATCTTGGCAATTTCCATAAATGTATACATGGAAATACCCCAGAAGAACGATAACCGTGGTGCGAATTTATCTACATCCAAGCCAACGTCCATACCGGCACGGATATATTCCACACCATCAGCAAGGGTATATGCCAACTCCAGGTCAGCAGTAGCACCTGCTTCTTGGATGTGGTATCCGGAAATGGAAATGGAATTAAAACGCGGCATCATCAACGAGGTGTACTCGAAGATATTAGAAATAATCCGCATCGAAGGCTTTGGTGGATAAATATAGGTATTACGCACCATAAACTCTTTCAGAATGTCATTCTGAATAGTTCCGGCAAGCCGGTCTGGCGTCACGCCTTGTTCCTCAGCAGCAACGATATACAGCGCGAGTACTGGGAGCACAGCACCGTTCATGGTCATGGATACCGATACGCTACCGAGGTCGATGCCCTCAAATAGTTGGCGCATATCCAGGATGGAGTCAATGGCTACACCAGCCATGCCCACGTCACCCACCACACGCTCATTATCTGAGTCATAACCGCGGTGAGTGGCAAGGTCGAACGCCACAGACAGACCTTTTTGGCCAGCAGCAAGATTGCGGCGGTAGAACGCATTGGATTCCGCAGCAGTGGAGAAACCAGCATACTGACGAATCGTCCATGGCTGGTTGGTATACATCGTTGGGTAAGGCCCACGCATAAACGGCGGCATGCCTGGGAAGGAATCCAATGGGTGCGGCGGGCGTTCCTCAGTGCCTTCTGCCGCTGCATCGCGGTCTGCACGGGTGAATACCCGCTTTACATCAATGCCTTCTGGGGTTGCCCAGATTTGTTCTTCCGCGGAAACCGGTTGCGCCTCTGTGGAAACTGAGCGCTCAACGTCCGCAAAATTCGGGATACTTGTCATCTTTCCTACGCTCCCAACTTGCTTAGCAGCTCAGACAACGTCTTTGCGGCATCAATCTTCATATTGAGATAGCCATCTGGAGCAACCTCAGCACCTTCAAATGATGCCGGTGCGCCCGCTAGCAATACTGTTTCTGCACCGGCGGCACGCAATTCTTTGACCGCCGCTACACCCGACTCTGCATATTCTTGGTCGGTGCCACAAATCACCACAATCGGCGCGGATTTCGCCGCAACCTGGAATTCATCGGTGCCTGGCTTAACCTCACCTGGATTGAGTGCTTCAATGCCACCAGAGGCTAAGAGGTTTGTGGCAAAACCAGTGCGGATATTGTGCTTGGCCAGTGGCCCTAGCGGAATAAGTGCCGCTTGTGGCCTACGATCGTGCGTTTCCAAATATGCATCTGAACGATTGCGCAGCGCTTCAAACTCTGCCGCCCAACGGCGCACACCGGCAGGTTCAATACGCAGTTCAGCAGGCAATGGGCGCTCCAAAAGATTCGGGAACTCATTAATGCCTGTGAGTTGCTTACGGCGATGCGCAATATCATTGCGCGTGGTTTCAGCAGCATCATCGAGGGTCTTACGGATAAATTCCGCTGCGGCTGTAAAACCACCCTTGGCTTCCACCTCTGTAAAGACTGACCATGCTTTATCAGCTAATTCATCGGTGAGGTTTTCTACAAAGTACGAGCCGCCAGCTGGGTCGATAACATGGCCCAGGTGGGATTCTTCCAGCAATAACAAGTTAGTGTTTCGAGCAATGCGATGTGCAAAGGCACGCGATGTATTTGGCAGACCACCAGGCACTGCGTAGTCAAATGGCAATACCTCAACAGCAGTGGCGCCACCAACACCCGCAGCAAATGCGGCTACAGTGACGCGCAGCATATTCACCCAAGGGTCACGTTGGCTAAACATTACCGGCGCAGTAACGGCGTATTGTGGTGCGGCACCTGCTTCAGGGTTTCCAAGCACTTCTGCAATACGTGCCCAGAGTTCACGAGCTGCACGGAATTTGGCAATTTGTGCAAATTGATCATCCGTTGCAGCAAAGCGGAATACCAATTGCCGGAGGGCCTGCTCGGTGCTTAACCCAGCCTTTGTCAGTTCGCGTAAATATTCGACGCCTGCGGCGAGTGCAAAACCGATCTCCTGAGCGTCAGTTGCGCCTTGGTTAGCAAAGGAAACCGCGTCCACAGTAATGGCACGGACGCCTTCCTTGGCTGAACCAGCCAACGCTACGGCCTCTTCCAGCGTTACAGTTTCACTATTATCAACACGGGATGTTAGCGGTGTTGCACCTAAGGTCACGGTTGGGGTCACGCCTGCAGCAGAAACCAATGTAGTTAATGCTTCGGCTACTGCACCGAGTTTCGCACCAGCGCGAAGATGGATTGGGGCAAGGTCAAGGTAGACATCCTTGAGCATTGCTTCCAAGTCACTTGCCTCTAAACCTTCAGTGAAATCAAGCACAAGGTCAGTGGTGCCATTGTTCAATGCATGAAGGATTGCTTTATTTGCTTCAGCAGCTGATGAACCACCGAAGGTCTCTGTAACTCCCCAACCGTAGCGGGCTGCATCGGTACCACGAACAAATGGGAAAGCGCCCGGCACGACGTTTTCCATTGTTTCATCTGCGCGGGTATATAGCGGGTTTACATCGATCCCGTCATATGTTGTACGGATGAGTTTTTTCCACACATCCAATGGGATGTCCGCAGCATCCTTTTTCTGAATACGAGCAAATACCCCCGCCACTGACTTATACCAAGCATTTTGTTTTGCTTCGAAGTCTTCTGGCAAGGGTATTGGCGCGCTGGACTGAGTTGCTGTCACAGTGCTCCCCTTCGTGTTAGCTCTAGTAAACATTGCAATTGTTAGCCCCGTGCGCACAGAGCTCACAATCTTTGTTAAGTGTAACGCGGCATACCTTTTCGCCGGGTCAAATATGCCCGAAACGGGGGCGAATATGTCCGATTATTTGTTCTTTTCTTGGAAAGACCGAATAAAACGGTGAAGCAACGAGAGATATCCCACAAATTCGGGCTAATCTAAGCACTATGGTGCGAGATTTTCTACTGGGTTTGTCACGTGACGCATGGGCGTCGGTCTTGGGGTGGCCGATTTGGAAGAAAATCTTTGTTGCAATCTCCGCCTTACTCCTTATGCTGATTGTTCTATATACCGATATTGATGTAAGCACTCTGAGGGCTTGGTCCGACCAGGCTGGCGCTTGGTTTCCGATCCTCTTTTTCGCCTTATATATAGGTATTACGCAGTTCCCTATCCCCCGGACCGTTTTTACGTTAAGCGCCGGGGTGTTATTCGGCCCTGGTTTGGGCATTGTAATCGCATTAGTTGCTACAACTTTGTCTGCCGCGCTTTCCTTAACTATTGTTCGCGGTCTGCTTGGCCAGTGGATGCGCCCAAGGCTTAATCACCCTGCTGTTTCAGGAATAGACGCTCGACTTAGGCAACGCGGCTGGCTAGCTGTGCTTTCATTACGAATGATCGCCGGTGTGCCATTTTCCATTCTGAATTATGTTGCCGCACTAACATCTATTCGGTTACTTCCGTTTGCATTTGCCACTGCCGTTGGCTCCGCGCCGGGAACTATCGCTACCGTGGTATTTGGTGCGGCTCTTACTGGGGATGCAAACCCTGCGGTGCTTATTGTCACCGTGGTGTTATGCGTTCTAGGAATCATTGGGTTAACCCTTGACGCCCGACTCCCTGTGAAAACATCAAGCACACAAGGTAGATTTTAAGCATCTACTCATAAAAGGATTGTTGTGTTTGCTATTCATGCTCGGTACCGCGGCCGTGAAGTTCGGCGCGCTGACTTGGTTCGCCGCTCCGCAGCGGCCCTCTCCACCCTTGAAGGCGTGGGCGAATTCGAACTATTGGGTGTCGAGGATATTTGCGCAACTATTCACTCAGCGCAGGCCACAACCGACACCACAATGGCACTTCTTGCCGCCGGGGATTGGGCCATTGGGATTGGCGTAAGCAATACCGAAGACCATGCCCGTTCCATTGCTGGTGCAGCACTCGGAAAACATGCCCGTTCTGGCGCCGTCAAAGTGCGTATCGACGCCCGCGGTGCTGACGCTGCGGCACGCGCCACCGACGTGGCGGCAGTGTTCACACTATTGGGCCATGTCCTAGCAAAACGCTCCCCCGAAGGACGGGAAGCCACCTCCCTTATGCGATCCGGCCTAAACCAAAACGAAGCTGCAAAAGAACTAGGGATTTCCAAGCAGGCGATGTCACAACGGCTTCAAGCTGCTGGATGGCAAGCAGAAACCGCGGGTTGGGAACTCGCCGTACATATGCTTGAGCGGGCGTAAGGTAGCAAAAGCCAGCCAAACTCGGCTTTTAACCAAGTAAAACAAGGGTGAGACATGCGCTAGCCGCCATCACGAACCGAAACACTTGCCAGAGTACATCCACCTGATTTCATAAAAGGAATCCGGGAACGACATTCTGAACCATCAAGGGTGAGCGTTTGAAAATCCTTCGAAGGCTCATCCCATTTACGAATGTGGAGCGTATTTTTATTGTGGATGTAAAAATAATCGTGCTTTTGCCCGTATGCCCAATGCACATGCGAAGAATCTAATAGAGCATCCTTAACATTGCCGGTCACCTTCGAAGTGCCCTCCAAAAGTGATTCACACGATAACACTGCCGTCTTTTTGGATTTTGCCAATCCTGCCTTTTCTTAAACTTTTTGCAAAAATAACGCCCTGACTGGTGGTGAGCATTGGTTCGGTATGGTGTTCAACCCTTACAGTCCAATCATGCAAAGATTTATCGAGCCGGAACACCGTACCGGAATTCCTAGATTTACCTTTAGCGACTTCCTGATGTTTGACAATAAGATACCGCCCGTCGTTTAAGTAAAACAACGATGTTCCTGTTGTTTCACTATCAGGAAACAACTCTTCTTTCGGGAAAATTACATCGTGCACACCAGCTTGGTGGTCAATCCCTTTCAAAGAAAATTCCCGTGTATTGGGTGACTTTTCACCACCGGATTTGCCAACAATCACAAGTGTTTCATCTTCGGCGATTACATATGAATCCATATCCCCGGCTAATGTCACTAGATTGGCGCGCCCACCTGGAAACACATGGACAAAGTCATAACAAAATGCATGATCACAGGTGGAACTATCAAAGATAAACACGCCAGATGAGCCATCAGATAAAAAACCATAGGCTGATGTAAACGAGTTTTCTGTCTTAAATCTATTTACCTCTCCACCAACCATGCGGACTTCACCATAAAAGTTAAGTGCTGATAAACCATCCACCAGTACCGCACCTGGAAAATACCTTGTCACACCCCGAGCTACATCGATTTTCTGACCACCTTTGTTATAGAGAGAATACGACGTTTGATCAAATTCATCGTAAGGGGAATTATGGGCACCAAACCCTACAATAATCGTGTCTGGTGCTGCCCAATCAAGAGAATTATCTTCTGATGCTGGATAAGGAAGGTACGAAATAAAAGCAATAAAACAAATGCATACTACAACAGCAAGCAAAGATTTTAGCCTTTTGTAGTTAAAAAATCTTTTGCCTAAAACACCTAGCATTTCACTCTCACAAGGAACTATCCATCACGGAAGTACACATTTGCTAGCCCACAACTAGCTGATTTACCGAACGGGAATCGCAGTGCACATACGCGGAAATGTTCCATGCATTCAGAATTACATATTGAGTTTTGCATTTGTAGCATGATCCGTAGTGTTATACCCCCATTGTTATGTTTCAACTAATGTCTTTTAGGCCTATTTACGTAAAGGTGTTCACGCTATTTCCAGCTTTCTCTTGCTAAATAAGCTCGTGCACACAACCCCATATCGGCATTTCAAGTATCTAAAATGGAATTAGAAAATCCTCCCAATTCCTATTTTTCTTACATTTACCCCCTATATAAGGTCTTCTTTGGTGAGTTCGGGGACGGTCACAAAATCCACAAGTCGTTCTACAGCACCAATAAGTGTGGCGTCGAGGTCCCGAAAAGAATTCACTGCGTTGTATACGCGGTTCCAACCTTCTTTGGGGTCGGACCAGCCGAGGCGTTGGCATATTCCGGTTTTCCAGTCTTCGCCTCGGGGAATTTCCGGCCAGGCACGCATGCCTAAGCGTTCGGGTTTTACTGCCGCCCAAATGTCCACAAAGGGATGTCCGGTCACCAAAACGTGCGGGCCAACCGATTCTGTAAGCCGGGTTTCTTTAGAGCCAGTAACAAGGTGGTCTGCTAATACACCTACGCGACGCCCCGGACCGGGCTGGAATTCGGCAAGGCGTTCGGGAAGATTATCCAACCCTTCGAGGTATTCCACAACAACGCCTTCTACACGGAGATCGTGCCCCCAGACTTTTTCTACTATGGCGGCATCGTGAATTCCTTCTACCCAGATTCTCGACGCCGCGGCCACTTTCGCTTGCACATTCGCTACACGTTTTGAACCCGAATTAGAACGCTGGGGTCCTTGGGGCGCAACATACCTGGTAAGAGTGATTGGGCGGCCGTCGATAAGAAAGGCGCCGGGCCTTAATTTAAATAAACGTTCGGTCCCGTAGCGATCCTCTAGCCGAATAAAATCTCCGTCATAGGTGCGTTCGAATCCCGTGACTGCGCCAACATAACCTGTGGCTTTGACCTCCACAACCAAGCCTGGTTTTGCGGGAACTTCAGCATAGGTTGGTTTTTTATTTCGGGAGTGTCCGGCAAAGATATCGCCTGCATAGGGATCATTCATAAGAAAACAGCCTATACTGTTCGGCTATGGAATCTCGGTTGGCGGTGTATACGCCATTGCAGCATGGCGCGGTGTGGCTTGGTGGCTGGCTTCATGGCAAAGTTCCCTATGATCATGTAGCTGATGCTTTTATCGCTTTGTTTGGCAGTATGCCAAGTACCGAACTTTTACGGGAAATTCGAATTCATGCTGAGCACGCCTCACCGAGCGTTCGATTGGCGCTTTTCGGCCCTGGCGATCCACATGGATTGCCCGAAGCAGAAGCATTAGTAATTGGAAATATTGTGCTATCACCGGCATTAGATACCCAAGGTGTGACAATTGCATGGAATTGGCGGGAGCACACTGGCAATATGCATTTGCCGTTTTATTCGGCGAGCGAGGCGGCGGTAATGCTGCAAGAGGCAACAAATCGGGCGATTACGAGCATGGAGCAATTCCAGCGGCGGTCGGCCCATAATAGTGCCCAAGCGCGGGAATATGTTGCGCAGCTTCAAGACCGTTATAGTGAGCCCGGTTTACCAGCTGACACCGACCCTCGTGCGGTAAAACTTTTTGCGCAAGCTAATACTGTCGCTGCGGTCATTGAAACAATGCACAATTACATTGGTGATTATAATTTTGACGCCGAACTCTTATCTTTACTACAACATGTACGCCGTGCTCGTATGGCGGGTGTAGACCAAGCAGTTATAGCATTCTCGCGGGGGTAGCTACTCGTGCTGGGCGCGCAGAAACACAGCAATCAGGGGCACATGGATCACCATTAACGGTACAACCTCGGGACGGTTCTACACCGAGGCGGCGAGCCGGGAGATCATCTGTATGTTCCCGAATAAGTTCAACGACCATGCTTGCGAACTCCGCAGTTGGGCCTGCGGTCCGTGTGCGCTCGATCGGCATATGGAGTAGTTTTGCTTCTTCTGCAAGCTCGGAATCAAGGTCCCACACTACCTCGATATGATCAGAGACAAATCCAATGGGGCACACAATTGCGGATACTGCTCCTTTAGAGTGAATATCTACAATATGGTCCACAATGTCGGGGTCCAGCCAAGGCACCCGAGGATCACCAGAACGTGATTGCCAAACCAAATCAAAATCTAGGAATCCAGCCCTATAGGCCACCAGTTTGGATGCCTCATACACTTGCCGGGAATACAGGTTTTCTCTCAGCCCCGATGCCGCATCAGCAGCGAGCGGAATCGAGTGTGCAGTAAACACTAAGCGGGCTTTTTCCCGTACGTCTGCAGGAAGCTTGGCTTGGGATTCTTGCACAGCGTCCACCATCGCAGAAATAAACAATGGATGATCATAGAAATGACGCAATTTAGTAAAGGTTATTTCTGGTAAACCTGCTTCCGCGATTGCGGCACGCATCGTCAAAATATCCTCATCGTATTGCCTACAACCGGAGTATCCACCCCATGCGGAAGTGGCAAACACAAGGGCGTTTTTTACACCATCTTCGGCCATCTGCAATGCGGTATCCGCAGCCATTGGATGCCAGTTGCGGTTGGCAAAATAGACCTTAAGATCTATGCCTACGCGCCCCAGTTCCGCCTCTACGTTCTGTATGATTTCGCGATTAAGCGCATTAAGTGGACTCACTCCACCAAAGTGATGGTAGTGTTCCTCAACTTCATCAAGACGCTCCGGAGGAACGCCTCTTCCTCGGGTAACGTTTTCTAAGAATGGGCGAACATCCGCGTGCCCCTCAGGGCCACCAAAGGAAAGAAATACCAAAGCATCAAACTTAGTACCAGCCATGCCGGAAAGGATACCCTCTACTTACTGAATCAAGCGAACCGCATATGGGCTCATGCCGGACCATCGTACTGGCGAAACTTGAACAGATGATCCAGATTGCGGTGCCTCGAGCATAGTTCCATCGCCAAGATATATCGCAACGTGATGTTCCGCATTTGGCCCATAGAAAATGAGATCACCTCGTTGCATTTCACTTGGGTCGATTTTGGTCCCGTGATTGTATTGGTATCCAGTGTAATGCGGTAAGGAAATACCAATTCCCGCAAATGCATACACCATAAGCCCAGAGCAATCGAAGCCAACTTTATTAAAGTCCCCATGAGAATCTGCCACGCCGCCATCAGGAATTCCTTGGGTCGGGCCGCTTGCATTGCCGCCTCCCCAGGCATACGGGGTACCTATTTGAGACATTGCTCGGTTGATTACTAGCTCAACTTTTTCCTCCCGCGAACCGGAAATAGTTTCGCTTGCAGATTCACTCAAGGAGGTATAGCTATTATCCGCTTCCGATGCGAAGGTGAAGCCTTCTTGCTGACTTTCCACTCCTCCATCTGCCGAACTGATATCCGAGGTATTGTATGGGTCTTCAAGATCCTGATGGTTCGGTGTGCCTGCCTGAATTAAGGCCTCCGCTGCAAGCGCCGCAGCAGCTAATGCCGCCTGCTTTAACAATTCAGCTTGTTCGGCATTATGGGCTTCTTGCTCGGCCCGCACTCGGGCTTCTTCCGCTTCTTGAGCTGCAATTTCAGCACGTTCCTGCGCCGAAATCTGCTCATCACCACCAGAAGCTGCTTCCGCTTGTTGTTGTGCCTGTACCGCTTCTGCTTCACGACGTCGCTGTTCTTCAGCTTTCGCGTCTGCTTCCTGGCGCGCAGCTTCCGCTTGCGCTTCCGTGGCTTTGCGTTCTTGTTCAGCCCGCTCAAAGTCTTGATACTCGGCGCGTTGCCTGCCTAGATCTTGAACAAGTGTGCGCGCACGGGCAAGCCGCTGTTCGGCATCCGAGCGCTGACGAACAAGTCCCTCGCGTTCGCCTTGTTTCGCTTGTAATAAAGCCTTATTGCGTTCGATATTAGCTTCGGCTTCAGCGCGGGCTTGCTCGGCCGAAGTCTCCCGCTCTTCTGCATGCTGTTGTGCCTGTCGAAGTAGAGAATCTTGATTTGCTTCTTCAGTACGTAATCGTTCAAGTCGTTCAATAACTTTTTGTTGATTTTCCGCACGCATGCGAAGAAACGTTTGGCGATCTAATCCATTTCTGTCCGTGGATTTGCCAGACATTCCAGCAACTCCTGGAGAAGATGCACCCCTTCTATATGCGGTCCGCGCGATTTCATCCAAAGCAGCTTGCGCTTGCTCAAGGTTGCTTTGCGTGTCCTGCAAGCGTGTTCGTGCATTGCGAGCATCCTGGCGCGCGGTTTCCGCCGTAGCCTGCGCATCATGCAGATCAACAATGGCTTTATTCACAGCTTCCCGCAAACCGCCCATTTCATTTTCTAGACGGCGCACTTCTGCATCTTTTTCAGAAATAGAAGTTACAAGCCTGGAAACATCGCCATTACTTTCAGTTACCGCTTGGTCTGCCTCGACGATAGCCGAGTCTGAAGGATTTGTAGGTTGAGCAGCTACTTGAACACTGTGCGTCAAGCCTGAAGCACAGACTGCCACAGCAACCATCCTGGTCGCAACAGTGCGGAAGCGACGATTCACTGACACTCCTTCTCAGTGCAACGTAGACCTGAGCCCATCGTTTTGAGCCCTGTTCCACGCCGCGAGGCTCGGGACAATGCTCACGTGTCAACCACCCATCAATGACCCCAACCATCACAAATCTGTTCGGTACAAGCTTCCCCACAAGACCGCATTATCAAATGTGACCAAAGTTGTAGAAATGATGTGTTTCAACTCGTGAGCTGTTATCAGAACCATAGGCCACAACTGTCACTCGACGATACTTTTGAATCATAGATAGACAGAAATAAAGGCCAGGCACAAATATTTATCTGTGGCTGGCCTGCAGAGACGTCGATATGAATTTGTTATGTGGTATTTGTCACACTATGGGATATCCACGGCGTGTCGCAGCAATACTTGCGGACACTTATGAAAACCTTAATCAGCAAACGTCAAGCCTTAAGACTTGACTGAGCGGAACGATAGAAACGCTAGCACAATTGTTACAATCACCACCGCCAACAACCCAGTATGAACAAGCCCCCATGAAACAGGTTCCTGGCCAAGATTTTCGGTAAGCCAACGAAAACTCCCCACATAGTTTGGGTCGTTAAAAATCACTTTTTCGGCGGCCTCAATATCCGCTCGCGTGTGTTCGCTACTTACGATCGTTCCATAGTAAGGCGAACGGACTACCACCGTTTCTGCCTGGGTGCGCAACAATAATTCTTGTGCAATATCCCGCATGTCGGCTGGCATATCGGGCATACGATCAAGTGCAACAAATGCATATTCGCCATGCCCATCAGCACGAGCCTGCTGGGCCACAGCTTCTAGTTCACTCTCAAGGTTTGGATATTGTTCCCCCAGGGTACCCACAGCTACTGAATCTTCGTTTATGTCGGCTGCGAGCGCATCCAAATCTACGTCCTGGGGGATCATTCTTTATCCTCAAAATTGCATTGAACTACTAACTAACGTGTCATCCGCTGCACATGCGGAGGTGCTAAGACGGGGGTAACCTTACCATTTGTGTGCGCGAATATCCGCACTTCATCTCTATCAGAAGCTTGGCCGCCGGGGGTGAAGCACACTCCCAAATTGAAAAAATTCAACAACAGAACGCCCGTACTGTTATGCTATCGAATGACCGCGTACCGCGCGTTTGTCTGATGCGTCGGCCCCAGCCAATGCTTTTTGAGCCGACAGTAATCACCCTTGAATATCTTAGGAAGTGGAGCTCACTGTGACTGAAAGCAAGAACTCCTTTAACGCCAAAAGCACGCTGAAGGTCGGCGAAAAGTCGTATGACTATTTTGCCCTCAGCGCCGTACCAGGCATGGAGAAGCTGCCATACTCACTCAAGGTTCTTGGGGAGAACCTTCTGCGCACCGAAGATGGCGCAAATATCACTACCGAACACATCGAAGCGATTGCGAACTGGGATCCTTCTGCTGAACCCAGCATCGAAATTCAGTTCACCCCAGCACGTGTGCTTATGCAGGACTTTACTGGCGTTCCTTGCGTCGTTGACCTTGCAACCATGCGTGAAGCTGTGAAGACCCTTGGTGGTGATCCCGATAAGGTAAACCCACTCAACCCAGCCGAAATGGTGATCGACCACTCGGTAATTATTGAAGCTTTCGGCTCTTCTGATGCTCTAGCCAAGAACGTTGATATTGAATACGAGCGCAATGAAGAGCGCTATCAATTCCTGCGTTGGGGTTCTAAGGCTTTCTCCAACTTCCGCGTGGTACCCCCAGGAACCGGCATTGTCCACCAGGTAAACATTGAGAACCTCGCCCGTGTTGTCTTTGACAATGATGGTTTGGCATACCCAGATACCTGTATTGGTACTGACTCCCACACCACTATGGAAAACGGCCTTGGCATTCTCGGCTGGGGCGTTGGTGGTATTGAAGCCGAGGCAGCCATGCTCGGCCAGCCAGTATCCATGCTTATTCCACGCGTAGTGGGCTTCAAACTGACCGGTGAAATCCCAGCTGGTGTCACCGCAACGGACGTGGTGCTTACCATTACTGAAATGCTGCGTAAGCACGGCGTCGTCCAGAAATTCGTTGAGTTCTATGGCTCAGGCGTGAAGGCTGTACCACTGGCAAACCGCGCCACCATCGGCAATATGTCCCCAGAGTTCGGCTCTACCTGTGCCATGTTCCCGATTGATGAGCAGACCACCAAGTACATGCGACTGACCGGCCGCTCCGAAGAACAAATTGCGCTTGTTGAGGCATACGCTAAAGCTCAGGGAATGTGGCTGGATGAAAACACTCCAGAGGCAGAGTACTCCGAGTACCTAGAACTCGATCTATCCACCGTAGTTCCTTCGATTGCAGGCCCGAAGCGTCCACAAGACCGTATCCTGCAGTCCGAAGCCAAGGCACAATTCCGCAAGGATCTGCCAAACTACCTCGGCGAAGACGGCACTTTCGAACCAGCCAAGCTTGGCGAACCTGGCGAGGCAAACTACAACTCTTCCCGCGCTGGCCACGGCGAATCTGCAGCCGAAGGCGCAGAAGGCCGCGCATCCCGCCCAGTTGTTGTTTCTTCACCTCGCGGCGGCGACTACACCCTTGACCATGGCATGGTTGCCATTGCGTCCATTACTTCCTGCACCAATACCTCAAACCCATCCGTTATGATCGGCGCTGGCCTGATCGCACGGAAAGCAAACGAAAAGGGCCTCAAGGCAAAGCCATGGGTTAAGACCATTTGCGCCCCTGGTTCCCAGGTCGTTGACGGCTACTACAAGCGCGCCGACCTCTGGAAAGACCTGGAAGCTCTCGGCTTCTACCTCGCAGGTTTTGGCTGCACCACCTGTATTGGTAACTCCGGTCCCCTTCCTGAAGAAGTCTCCAAGGCCATCAACGAGTATGACCTAACCGCTACCGCAGTACTTTCCGGTAACCGTAACTTTGAAGGCCGCATCTCCCCTGATGTGAAGATGAACTACCTGGCCTCCCCAATTATGGTCATTGCTTATGCGATCGCTGGCACTATGGACTTTGATTTTGAAACCCAACCACTGGGCCAAGATCAAGATGGCAATGATGTCTTCCTTAAAGACATCTGGCCATCCACCGAAGAAATCGAAGAGACAATTGAATCGGCGATTTCCCGCGAACTGTATGAAGCCGACTACGCCGACGTCTTCCTCGGTGACGAGCAGTGGCAAAACCTCCCAACCCCTGAAGGCAAGACTTTCGCTTGGGACGAGTCCTCCACCTATATCCGCAAGGCACCTTACTTCGATGGTATGACCATGGATCCAGAACCAGTCACCGATATCAAGGGTGCTCGCGTTCTGGCCAAGCTGGGCGACTCGGTAACCACTGACCACATCTCCCCTGCATCCTCCATTAAGCCCGGCACCCCTGCCGCACAATACCTGGATGAAAATGGTGTGGCACGTCAGGATTACAACTCCCTCGGATCTCGTCGTGGTAACCACGAAGTAATGATGCGCGGTACCTTCGCCAATATCCGCCTCCAAAACCAACTGGTTGATATTGCTGGTGGCTACACCCGCGACTTCACCCAAGAAGGTGGTCCACAGGCCTTTATCTTCGATGCTTGCCAAAACTACAAGGCAGCCGGCATTCCACTGGTTGTTCTCGGCGGCAAGGAGTACGGCACTGGTTCCTCCCGTGACTGGGCTGCGAAGGGCACCAACCTGCTTGGGGTCAAGGCCGTAATCACCGAATCCTTCGAGCGTATCCACCGCTCCAACCTGATTGGTATGGGTGTTATTCCGCTTCAGTTCCCTGAAGGTGAATCACACGAGTCCCTGGGCCTTGACGGCACCGAGACCTTCAACATTGAAGGTATTGAAGAGCTCAATAATGGTGTCACCCCAGCTACCGTGCATGTAACTGCCACGAAGGAAGACGGTTCCAAGATCGAATTCGATGCAGTGGTACGTATTGATACCCCCGGTGAAGCCGACTACTACCGCAATGGCGGCATTCTGCAGTTCGTACTGCGTAATATGGCAAAAAGCTAGTATCTAGCTTGCTGCCCAAATCAAGGGGGCTGCTGTTTTGGCGGCCCCCTTGCCATAGCTCGAAATGCCTCAAAGGAGCAAGACTGTGCCAAGAGTCAGCGACGCTGACCTGTCTCAGCGCAGACGGGATATCCTCGAAGGGGCGCGCCGGTGCTTCGCAGAGTTCGGATACGAAGGTGCCACCGTGCGGCGCCTCGAAGAAGCAACACAAAAGTCTCGTGGTGCAATATTCCATCACTTCCGTGATAAAGAAAGCCTATTTTTGGCACTTGCCCGGGAGGATGCAGCACGAATGGCCGACGTTGTGGCCGAAGAAGGCCTAGTCGAGGTAATGCGCGATATGCTTGCACACCCGGACCGCTATGAGTGGCTTTCTACCAGATTAGAAATCGCTCGGCTATTACGTACCGACGCCGTGTTTAAGTCTCGGTGGCAGGAACACCAAGCAGTATTAGACGAAGCGGTCCAACAACGCCTGCAGGCAAATTCTGATGCAGGGCGTATGCGAACTGATGTTCCAGTTTCAGTATTACACCTCTACCTGGAAACTGTTATGGATGGCTTTATTTCAAGGCTTGCCACTGGAGCACCAACCCAGGGCCTTAGCGAAGTACTCGACGTGGTTGAAGATTCCATCCGAGCCCCGCAATAACACCAAGTGCAATATTTGGAGTCATGCCATTGACGGCATGGCTCCTTTTCGCTTATAAACACCGTCGGAGACCCCAAAAGACACCTCATACTCTCACGGCATGGCGCATTTGATGACGGGCCCCAGGTCACCCATTGCCTACAGCCACCACCACTTGAGGCATTGCATACCAGAAGGGTTGAATCACCGAGGACCGGGAAGTTTGGAGCTGAAAAGCAAGTACCCCCAACCCGAAACACTAATAATTCCATACACGTTGACGCTTTTTACACCAATTTGGACACAAGATGGTGTGTTTGGCGACAACTCCCAGGTCACCCATTGCCTACAACCCACCACATAAACACGCCCGGCTGGCCAAAAACACTCAACAACACCCCCAAAGCCATCCAATAAAATACCTCATACTAGACTGCTCGGTATGGTTTCTTTTCTGCTGGTTTCCCCACGTCACGGTATCGAGATTGCTGCGGCAGAATACCTGGACTTCCTAAAAGCAACAGGACTTGAGGCATCCGAACTCACGCAAGTTATGCTCGACTCCGCTTCCGCCTCCATCGGTTCACTAGACGGATTTGATGGGGTATTTGTTGGCGGAAGCCCACTGAATGTAACCACGGCCGAATATTCTCCCGAACAGCAACATATTCACACCGAGCTCACCAAGCTTTTCGACGCCCCTGTCCCTACGTTTTTTGTTTGCTTCGGCGCCGGTTTCCTCGCCGACCTGGACGGTGGAACCGTAGGGCATACACATCCAGAAAATTCTGGCGAATCTTTAGTGCAACTTACCCATGCAGCAGCTACCGACCCCATAACTAAGAATCTTCCTCGTGAGTTTTCCGTACTCACCGGGCATACTGAAAATGTAGTTACCTTAGGCCCAAATGCTACGCTTTTAGCTACAGGGCCAAAGTGTCCAATACAATTATTTCGGGCGAATGAAACCACATGGGCCAGTCAATTCCATGCCGATATGGATGCGCAGGCTATGGAAACCAGAATGCGTTTTTATTTTGATTACGGTTATTTCGATCCGGATGAATTTGATAAAATCGTCGCCAGTCTGCGCGAAATAAACACGCAGTATTCCACGCAAATTCTCCGAAATTTTGTGGAATACTGCATTCAAAATACCGACAGAAACCACCAGAGGAGCATCAGTAATGTCTGCCCCATTTCTGCTTCTTAGCACTCGCCCTGAAGATGAAGCCGCCCAGGCAGAATACGATTCGTTCCTCTCCATGATGGAGCTCGAACGCGACCAACTTCACCATATTCGTGTGGAAAAGGCTCCGCTTCCCCCAATCGATTTGAAAAGGTACTCTGGCTTAATCCTAGGCGGTGGTCCATTTAACTCAACTTCGACAGAAAAAAGCGACCTTCAAGTGCGGGTAGAATCCGAACTCTCCGCTCTCATTCGAACCATAGCCGATCAAGACTACCCACTATTTGCAGCTTGCTACGGTATTGGATTATTCGGCCTTGCGCTTGGAGGAACTGTTGACCGCACCTACGGTGAAGCGCCTGGATGCATTGAGCTACGTATCACAGAGGAAGGCGCCGCCGATCCGATTCTTGCTGGGATGCCAGAAACCTTTACATCGATTGTTGGCCACACCGAAGCGTGCAGCGAGCTACCACCCAACTCCACAGTTCTTATTACCGGGCAGGCTTGCCCCACACAAATGTATCGAGTTGGCACAAATTTATACGTCACTCAATTTCACCCGGAACTTGAAGTTGAAACCTTTGCCCAACGGCTCCGCATTTATCGGGACAATGGCTATTATCCACCAAATGAATACCAGCGTATTGTCGATGAAGCAATCGCGGCAGACCTTACGGTAGATAATCGTTTGCTTTTGAATTTCCGGCGACGCTACGAGCGATAATTCGCTACATCTTTACCTATGAGGAAGTTTCGGCGGCTACACCGAAGTAGGCCTATTTCCGGCCCAATGTAAAGAATGCAACTGGACCAATTCCATTAACTAATGAAATAAGAAACCAAAGCCATTTCGGACCACGGAAATTCTCTGCTGGCCGGTGATACAACAGGTGCCAGGCGGCTAATTTACCAATAATATCGAAGGCAGCAAAACCTAGAATGCTTGAGCGTTCAGCACCCGTGAGTTTATTCCATGCAATGGACTTGCAGGCGGATTTTTTCGCACAGAAGATTCCCATGGACAATAGTGTAGCTGCCAAGTTGCAGGCGTTGTTTGTGTTTGCGCCTTTTCGTGGGCAATAAAGTACCGATTCGCGGTAATACCAGCTATGACACTGCTTTTTCAAATGGACTCTTTACAATTTGCAGCGGCACGCTTAGGCATTATCTATGGTTACGGATTTCACTAGCCCCGAATGGGAGTACTGGTATTTTCTACCACGAGGGCCCGAATCCAAACCGAACAGACATTGGATAAGGCTTGGGCAATAATGAAAGTTACTTTTGATTTGATTCAATAATAACTTTTGTGCTTTTGTTTCGAGCTTGCTCTCCCTTCCCTTGATTTTATACACCTTAGGCGAGCCGGAGATATGGGCTGGCTGGGCGTCGATACACGTAGGAGTAACCGGGGTTAAGTCTTCCCATGTGCTCGCGGGTAGCATCGAGGACATGTTTGCGATTATGACTGTGACTGGCTTGGATCACACCGGGATTATTGCCGCCGTAGCGACGGAGCTTGCGGAAATGAATGTGAATATTCATAATGTTTCGCAAACGATTATGGATGATTTCTTTACCATGATCCTTCATGTATCGTTCAAGGACGACGTGGATATTGCTATGATTCAAGACCGAATGAAAGCTGTTGAAGAGCGAGAACGGCTAGTTATTCGAATCCAATCTGAAGCCATTTTCCGGGCTGTCAACGATATCTAACGTAGTTTTAAGAGGCTAATACTGTGAATCTGCATCACACCAGCGCCAACTCTATTTTGGACACCATTGAGATGGTGGAAAAGTATCGCTTGGATATTCGTACAGTAACCATGGGGATTAATCTGCTTGGGTGCCGTTCCCCCGAAGACATCTACGATACCTGTGTAACTCGCGCGAAAGACCTTGTGGGAACTTGCGAAGGTATAGAACGTGAGTTGGGTATCCCAATTGTAAATAAGCGGATCTCCGTGACTCCTATTGCGCTCCTGGATGCTCCGGATCCGATTGCTTACGCGCACGCCTTGGATCGAGCAGCTAAAGAAGTTGGCGTCAATTTTATTGGCGGCTATTCCGCACTGGTAGAAAAAGGCGCAACGCAGGCCGATATGCGGTTGCTTCGTTCGATTCCAGAAGCATTATCTACAACAGACATTGTGTGCTCGTCTGTAAATATTGCGTCCTCCAAAGCTGGCATAAATATGGATGCTGTTGCTTTTATGGGAAATACTATCCATGAATGTGCCCAAGCTACCGCAGATCGCCACGCAATTGCCTGCGCAAAACTTGTAGTATTTGCTAATTCTGTTGGCGATAATCCCTTTATGGCTGGCGCGTACCACGGAATAGCCGAACCTGACTGCGTTGTAAGTGTTGGGGTTTCCGGACCGGGCGTTGTTGCACGAGCATTGGGCACATTAGAAAACGCCAATCTTTCTGACGTTGCTGAAGAAATTAAAAAAGCTGCATTTAAAATTACTCGAACCGGACAATTAGTAGGCACGTTAGCTAGTCAACGTTTAGGCGTGCCGTTTGGAATCGTAGATCTTTCGCTTGCACCAACTG
Source organism: Corynebacterium freiburgense (assembly GCF_030408815.1). Lineage (NCBI taxonomy): Bacteria > Bacillati > Actinomycetota > Actinomycetes > Mycobacteriales > Corynebacteriaceae > Corynebacterium > Corynebacterium freiburgense. Next base: position 1,511,479 of record NZ_CP047355.1, read on the forward strand.
CAGAGGTAGGCGATTCAGTGGCGGCAATTCTTGAGCTTATGGGCTTGGATCAGGTGGGGGCACACGGAACCACTGCAGCTCTTGCATTACTGAACGACGCCGTGAAAAAAGGCGGCATGATGGCCTGCTCACGCGTGGGTGGACTTTCTGGATCTTTTATCCCGGTCTCTGAGGATCAACGAATGATTGAGGCAGTACGCTCGGGTTCTATTACCCTGGACAAGCTGGAAGCGATGACTGCAATTTGTTCTGTCGGTTTAGATATGGTGGCGATTCCTGGGGACACTTCGCCGAATCTAATTGCTGGCATGATCGCGGACGAAGCCGCAATAGGTGTAATGAACCATAAAACAACTGCGGTTCGCGTGATCCCAGTTCCAGGTGCGGATATTGGTGATGAAGTCAATTTTGGAGGGTTGCTAGGCTACGCTCCAATCATTCCCGTAAATCGTGTAAATAATTCGGCGTTTATCGCCCGCGGTGGTGGCATTCCCGCACCAATTCACGGTTTTAGAAATTAGGAGGAATATGTGGCCTAAAGCGAAATGGCGCACTCCCCTGTTTTTTCATAGTGATGCTACTTCTACAGAGGTGTTAGCACAGCGCACTGGCGCTGCTGCGGCGGCGATTTTATGGCCTTTTTGGCTTTGGCAAATACTCGTCGATGATCGTCCGAATTTGGTGGATACCGAAGCGCAATTTATTGCTTTTGGTTTATATGTTGTAGCAGAACTTGGCTTGATTCTATCGACCATCTGTGGACGCCAAATATGGCTTATACGATGTTTGAGAGGAGTTTATGTTGCCGTAGCAGCAGGATTGCTCTTGAGTATTTTATTCCATTCCGAGCACGTTCGAAATCCTGCAGCTGTCATGTCTGTAACATCTTTTACCGGTGTTGCTGCAACAACATTTGCCATGACGGTTCCCTTACGTATTGGCATACAAACCTTTGTTGCCCTGGTAGGTTGCGGAGCATTATCCAGTGCAGTGTTGGCCGGACGTGTCTCTGGTCTCGAACTCGTTGCCGAGGTTGGATTTGCCTTAGCAAACTCATTCCCCTTTGTACTGCTAGCCGGGGGCTCAGTCGCGGCGTCGAAAATTATCGACGCCACCGAAGCAAAGGCCGCTCGCGAAGAGGCGCGGGCCGCTGAAATCACTGCACGCTCGAAATCATTACTAGCCTTTTCAGGTTTGGTCCACGACCGAATACTTTCCACCCTTAACGGCATTGCCAAGGGAATCGTTCCAACCAAACTTTCTACCGAAGCCCTTCTCACCCTGACCGACTCTGCCAATGAAACCTCCATGAGGACCTTAATTACCGAGCTACAGCGGCAGGTATCTCATAACCCGAACTGTGCCTTTTCTGTGGAATCGAAAACAAATCTTGATTTTGTAATGGTCCCTGGAGAAGTTGCTACTGCAATGGCCATGGCCGTGGCGGAAGCGTCATTAAATACCCGCCAACACGCAGGTGAAGATGTGGATTCTTGGTGCAAAGTCAAAGTATTCCCACACGGTTTTACCGTGGAGTACGGGGATGATGGTGTGGGCATGGACCCCGACACTTTAGATCCGCGAAGAGCCGGTATTCAGGTTTCCGTATTAGGTCGCATTAGAAACCTTGAAGGCGGCGAAGCCACTATGGAAACCGAACCGAATAAGGGGTTGCGATACACTTTAAGCTGGACTGATACCTCCCCATTAGCGCTCAATTTAGGCGCCGAGGATGATAGTCCGATTGCCCAAATTCTTGGTATTAATTTATTATTCTCGCTACCGACATTTGTTGTGCTAGTAATTGTTATTGAATTCGTTGTACTTTCTGTAAATGCACAAAACCAAATAGTTGTTTTTAGCGCCGCGATCGTTGCTTGTATTACGCTAGCAATATTATTTATCCCTGGAGAACCAACAATTTCTGTTCCACGGGCCTTAGTTGTAGCTGCCGGAATTATGAGCCTTGTTGCTTTTGAGCGGCATCAGGACATTACCACTACAGGAATGTGGCAGGATTATTGGGTTTTAAATTTTGCCGCATTTACCGTGAGTTTGTTGGTGCTACGTGGACGAATCATAATCGCACTCAGCACGCTTATGCTGTGTGCAGCGTTTTTGCAGATCGAACATGAACTCCAGCTTTCTGGTGCTGAGGCTATTACGGGCTACATGCTTTTGCAGCGTTCATTACTAGTGCTTATCGCACTTATTGTTCGCTTCTGTGTTCATTTCTTTGTGCAACGTCTGCCGCGAGCAAGAGAGCACAGGCGCCGCGCCGCCGCGCACACCGCGGAGGCTATGGCAAATGAGGCATTACGCAAGGGACGATACCGTTGGGTGGAAGACCAAGTCCGCCCAATCTTCGAATCAGTTCAGGTTTTGCAAAAAGTAACCCCATCGTTACAACGCCGTGCCGTACTGACTGAAGCTCGTATTCGGGACACATTGCGCGCTCCGCTTCTCGATGATGCAACACTGCACGCCAATGTTTGGGATGCCCGCCAACGAGGTGTAGAAGTCCGTTTACTTGATGACTTTTCTACCAGGGAAAACCCTGTTTTAGAGGCAAAGCATAAACTTGCATTGACTCGCATTACTCGCGCGGCCGTCGAGAGCATCGCGCTCACAGATCAAGGCACAATTACGGTACGGATTAGCCCTCCCGGACGCCGCTGGTTCGCAACTATTAGCGACCCAAATGGAATTAGACGGTTTGACCATTATGGAAATGAACTGCGCTTTCATACTTCCGTCGCCGAGTAGGGGTAGCGTTGATTACATGAGTTTATCAATGGTCCGACGAATTGCAGCCATCGACGATCACGCTCTTTCCCTTAGAGGGTTGGCAAGTCTCACTTCTGGTGTAGAAGATATTCAGCTTGTCGCGACTGCTGCTACTGTTCAAGAGCTGGTAGAGAAGTTGCCTCCCGGCGAAATGCTCGATCTCGTGTTACTTGATCTTCGCCTATCCGATGGCTCAAAACCAGCCGCAAATGTTGAAGCACTGAAGTGTATTACACGACATGTTTTAGTATTCTCCTCGCTGGAAAGTCCGTATCTTGTACGTGACGCAAGCCATGCTCAGGTGCTGGGAATGATTCCCAAAACTACAGATCCTGAAAAAGTTATCGAAGCAATACGACTTGCAGCTGATGGTTACGATGTGCATACCGCAGAGTGGGCCTCTGCAATCGACTCAGATCCACTCCTTGATGCAGTCCAACTTTCAGATCGTCAGCGAGAGGTTCTTGAACTCTACGGATCCGGAGAACCAGCCAAACGAGTCGCATCATTAACAGGATTATCACAAGAAACAGTAAATGATTACCTCACCAGGATCCGCCTGAAATATGCGCTGGCAAATCGGGCCGCTTCCACAAAGATTGAGCTCTATCAGCGCGCCCTGGAAGATGGTTGGCTGCCCGGACCTACCGATCCGCACTCATAATTTTGCCCACAATCTATCACGGTTTCCGTTTGTACTAGATACGCACACGGAGGCCGTTTTCTTTCACCTTTCCGCCGACACACGATGTTCATTGCATTATTTTTCTTGCGTATATAACAACTTGGTTGAGAAATCCACGAACAATTTCGATAAACATTTTCGAAATTTAGGAGATTTGAGATAAGCCACAATTTTGACACCTACAATAGTTGCGTCATGAAATACTCGGCAAGACTCTTTGACAATGTTATCGTGGAGAATATGACATAAATGAAAAACCAAATACCGAACTACCGTTTATATATCCTCCACACGTTACTGCAATGGTTCAAAACTATGATCCACCCATTGGGCGGAGGATTCTCTTCATAATTCTTCAAGTACACGACAGTGAAAGCGCTGTCATATCAAGTGATAGGTAAAAATGAAAGGAGTTCTTGCACTACAAGCAGTCAACATATGAGGTATTTTCCACGAAATACATATGAGGAAATACTTTGCCGGTGTGACATCCCCACTCATTTTAGATTGTCTACTCCGCCATTTTCGGTACGATGTTTTTGGGACGTTTGTTAACGATACTTTTAGAGCGCAACAATAAGTGATAGATAGTGCCCGCTTAATCCATACACAGGATTACGGTATTGCTATTTTAGGAGGTTACATTTCGAAGGTCTAGAATAAAGTTCAGGACAACTGAATAGTGTCACCCATGCTGATCCGTAAACAGAGTTAACGGAATGCCCTCAATTTTATACCCCCTAAACTAGGGGCATATCGTTTCTCGATTTTTGTTTTTACCCTCACAAGGTGATCTTTACGGAGGCGAGCCGAAGTTTTGCAGCCCCAAGGTTCTAGGCGTTACCAATCGTGAAAATTCCTTGGTCAATATCGTCGGAAGGTATATCGATATCTTGATACTGCTTTGCACCATACAGCCCCAGCGGTCATGGTTCCTTTGAGGTAGTTCGGTGGCTCATCCAGTGGTGGCACGAAAGATGATCGGTCTATGCAGCGAGGAGGAAAGTTTGCTGCTCGAATTCGTCAATAAGAACTGCTCGACAATGCGCCAACAATTCAAGTTGGCTTTGGAACAAAGAAAGGAATCTTGATTTTCATTTGAAATTTTTCCTTTTGGATCGGATTTTTTAATTCTAGAAAAAGCGCCGCTCCATGTTCCATGTCCATCATCGAGGAGATGAGCCGACTCATGAAACTCGCCATTATTGATAAAGCCACTGGCCGTGAATATTGGACTGCCCACCAGTGTGCAAAATTTCTTGGAATTGCCCGAGATACGTTTACTTCTTATGTTTCTCGAGGACAAGCCCCTGCTGCTGCCGCACGTTTTGAAAACCTTCGAGTGTGGGACGCCGACGGAGTAAAGCAATGGCATGCAAACCGTCCTGGTTCTCCAGTGCCAGGAGCCGGAAAGTAACAAGCTTTGGACTTATGCCTCTCCCGAAAGCTAGGCTGATCCTTGCTCCATGGCGTTTTGGGATGGCGGGTTGGTTTGAATACGCCTGAATTAGCTGATTTTTGGGACCATCGACTTGTTAGTGCCGGCTGCTAGATGTGTGAACGTAAGTTAAAGGGTTTTCGGGTGGGGCAGCTGGTTTTCCAGTGGTTTACAGGGGTTTGGTCGGCTTCCAGGGTGCTTGATAGGCGCACCCTATCAAACTAGTGATATTTTCATACTGAGTGTCACGGATTCCATAAAATCGCCTGAAAAAATGGAATTTGTGACAGCAACCAACATTGCGCACAACTGTTGACCTGGGGTTTGTCGCAGATTCCATAAAAACAGTGAAAAATGTGAAAAAAATGGAATTTGTGACAGGTTCCCTACCTATCGTGTCGCAGATTCCATAAAATCCGCCGAAAAAATGGAATCTGTGACAACACGCCCAACCAGCGCCCAACCGGACCTCCAAAAGACCGACCAGCGCCAGAAAAGACCAAACACCACCTAACCAGCCCTGAACTAGGCCCAGCCAAATCCCAGCTCACCACAAGCACACAAATAAACGCAGTCCAAAACTACCCCCGTTACCTACAATCGTGTGGGCTTTGTGTCACCTCCGCCACGTTACTTCACCCATTCACTAGGGATAACATTTACTCCATAACGGTATTAGAATGAGCCTATGGGAGATCCAGACATTAGGCTCAGTGATAAGGAGCGAGACGATGCTTTTGAGGCGCTGCGTCAGCACCTATCGGATGGGCGTCTAACACTTCAGGAATTTGATGAACGTGCAGCTGCCGTAGTTAAAGCCACGACGCGTGGCGATCTGTACCCACTATTTCGTGATCTTCCGGCCACGTTAGCTGAGCATTCTCCAAGCCCGCTGCCAAATAGCTTTACTGGTGGCTCTTCAATCGCAGAAATCGAACGCCGCAAAAAGTATTTTGAAAAGATGATGGTCGGCGTATGGGCTACCACGCTGGTGATCTTTTTTGTCTCACTGTTTATTCTGCGAATTCCATGGTTTTGGGTGGTCTTCCCAATCGCAGGGGTCTTACATTGGGCTTTAGATGAATTTATGGGCATTTCCGAGGAAGAAGAAAAACTCCTTGAACAATCCAAACGCAAAGAGCTAAACACTTAAGCCAGTTCAACCAATTCCATATATTCATCATTCCAAAGGTCTTCTACGCCGTCTGGCAATACAATGACTCGCTCGGGGTTTAATGCGGTCACCGCACCGGGATCGTGCGTTACCAAAACCACAGCACCCTTGTAGGTTCGTAGTGCATCAAGAACTTGTTCGCGGGATACGGGGTCGAGGTTATTAGTGGGCTCATCAAGTAGGAGTACATTTGCACGGGAAGACACTAGTGCTGCCAATGCCAACCGAGTTTTTTCACCACCAGATAGTGTTCCTGCCGGTTGCTGTAGCTGCTCGCCAGAAAACATAAATGCACCTAGTAGGGATCGAAGGTCTTGTTCCCCAGCATCCGGGCACGCCTCAATGGTGTTTTGCCAGACGCTTTTTTCTGGATTAATAGTGTCGTGTTCTTGGGCAAAGTATCCAATTTTCAAGCCATGTCCTGAGACAATGCCCCCTTCCCCATCTGTGCGTTCTACTCCGGCGAGGAGTTTAAGTAATGTAGTTTTTCCGGCACCATTAAATCCAAGAACTACAACCCGTGAGCCTTTATCAATGGCCAGGTCAACTCCAGCGAACACTTCAAGCGACCCATACATTTTTGTAAGTCCACTTGCGTTGAGTGGAGTTTTGCCACATGGCGCGGGTTCCGGGAAGGAAATATGAGCGACCTTATCTGATTGACGAATATCGTCGAGCTTGGTAACCATTTTTTCTGCTCGAGCAAGCATTTGCTTTGCGGCAGCGGCTTTAGTCGCTTTGGCGCCGAGTCTGGCTGCTTGTTGTTTGAGTGCTGCGGCTTTTTTCTCAGCGTTTGCTCGTTCGCGGCGTCGGCGCGCTTCATCGAGTGCGCGAGCGTCAAGGTATTTTTTCCATCCCATATTATATACGTCGGCTTCGGCACGCACTGCGTCTAAAAACCAAATCTTATTGCACACGGCGTCGAGAAGCTCAACATCGTGTGAAATCATTACAAGCCCACCATCGTGTTTGGCTAAAAATTCACGTAACCAGGTAATGGAGTCAGAATCCAGGTGGTTGGTGGGTTCGTCCAGCAGTAATGTGACTGTTGATTTACCGGAGCCATTGGATGCCGCGAAAAGGATTTGGGCGAGTTCTACGCGGCGTCGTTGCCCGCCGGACAGGGTTTTCAGCGGCTGGTCGAGCACTCTAGCGGGCAGTCCAAGGGAATCACAAATACGTGCGGCTTCGGAGGCCGCCTCATATCCACCTAATTGATGATACTGCTCTTCTAAACGTGAATACTTCTGTATCGCCGCATTGCGTTTCCTATCATCGGAGGTTGTTTCCATGATTTCTTGTTGGCGTTCCATTGACGCCATAATGCGGTCGAGCCCGCGGGCAGAAAGTACTCGGTCCCGTGCTGTTTGCTCGATATTGCCTTCACGGGAGTCTTGCGGTAGATACCCTATTTCACCAGAGCGGATGACTTTTCCTCCATAGGGTTCAGTTTCACCAGCCAAGATTCGCATAGTTGTGGTTTTTCCGGCACCATTTCGGCCCACAAGCCCAATGCGATCACCTGGTTGGACGCGCAGGTGCTGTCCTGGGGCAAAAAGGAGCGTGCGGGCACCTACGCGAACTTCAAAGTCTTCCGTCACAATCACGAACACTCATACTAGCGGTCATCAACAAATTTGTAATAAAACTGGCACTGGCCCACAACCACGCTTATGCTTTTGATGCAAATACACTATGTAAGGAGAATGTATGCGTATCGGTGTGCCTCGAGAGCAAAAAGACCATGAGAAACGAGTAGGTATAACACCTGATGGTGTACATTCACTAGTTGAATTAGGGCACACCCTTGTTATTGAGCGCGGCGCGGGTGTAGGTTCTGGTTTTCAAGACGCCGATTACACCGCTGCGGGAGCACAGCTTGGTTCCGCTGCTGATGCGTGGGCTTGTGACCTCGTAGTAAAGGTGAAAGAACCAATTCCATCCGAGTACGGCTTTTTACGTAACGATCTCACACTATTTTGTTATCTTCACCTTGCTGCCGAGCCAGAATTGGCTCAAGCACTTATGGATGCTGGAACCACTGCCATTGCATTTGAAACCGTGACAGACGCACACGGTGGCCTGCCTCTGCTCACCCCAATGAGTGAAATTGCCGGCCGTCTTAGTGTGCAAATTGGCGCATACCTATTAACCAATCCGGCGGGAGGTCCTGGTGTACTGCTTGGGGGCATTGGTGGGGTTGCCCCAATTCATGTGACGGTGGTTGGCGGTGGCACTTCTGGTGCCCAGGCCGTGGATGTTGCGGTGGGGCTTGGCGCACAAGTAACAGTGATTGATATTAATACCAGTACGCTCCGGCGGTTTATGGAACGCTACCAGAACCGGGTTCATTGTGTAAGTTCTTCACCTGCTGCGATTGCGGAGGCGTTAAGCCGTTCCCATTTGGTTATTGGTTCGGTGCTCGTTCCTGGTGCAAAAGCCCCAATTGTGATCTCAAAGGAACATATCCAGGCAATGCCGCAAGGCGCCGTTATCGTTGATATTGCCATCGACCAGGGTGGTTGTACGGAGCTTTCCAAACCTACCAGCCATAGTGAGCCAACATATGTGGCTGATCATGTGACAATGTATTGCGTGACTAATATGCCTGGTTCGGCGCAGGTGACTGCCACCAAGGCACTCGCTGCTGAAACATTGCCATTTGTTCGGCAACTGGCGGAATTGGGTACTGAAGAAGCCATCGCTGCTAACCCACATCTGGCGGCAGGTGTAAATATTAGGCGTGGCGAAATTTTACACCAAGGTGTGCGACAAGCATTGTGCTAGATCTTATTGTTGTTGGTTTGGGCCCGGCGGGGCTAGCGTTAGCACACCGAGCCCAAACATATGGCTGGCAGGTTTTAGGATTTGACCCAAAACCTGAATGGGACCATACGATCGGTTTTTGGGTTGATGAAGTTCCCGATTGGCTCAATGTTCCTATAGCCGGGCAGTGTCAACCGAAGGTGCGTTCTAAAGGGTTTTCGCGAACTTTACCGCGGGACTACGCAATTATTGATGCCCCCGCATTCCGTAAGCAACTCTCCACCTTCCCCATTCTTAGGGAATCTGCAGAAATTATCGACGCCCACACCGTCCGGGCCCGCCACACACATACTGCACGCATGGTGGTAGACGCCCGCGGCTACCAAGAAAAATCTGGCCCCTTTCAACAAGCCGCTGGCTGTTTAGTAGAACATAGCGAACCGTGGTGGATGGATATACATGGCACAACATTTACCTATGCCATACCGATCCATAACCAATGGCTTATAGAACGCACAATCCTCATTACAAAGGCCCCACAGCCATGGAGCGAACTGGAATCCATGCTGCCTACACCAACCAGTGATCGGGTGCTATTTTCCATGCGCATCCCCCGGTATTCCGGTCCGGCTATTCCGTTTGGCGTGCGAGCAGGCATGCTTAACCCGGTTACTGGATATTCAATTGGCACCGCCTGGCGGTATATCGATGATGTTCTTTCTGGAATATACCCTTGGAAACGCCTAAGTTGGCGGATTGAGCAGTGGCTTTTGCGGCGTAGTCAAGCACTGCTCCTTACCATTGACCAAGAACGCTTCTTTGCGGAAGTTTTTCGTCTCCCAGATGAAACCCTTCGAAGGTTCCTGCAACTTGGTGACCTTCCCGGCACTCTTCGCGGAATGTGGACATTGTTTTACCAGGCTCCTTGGCTGCGTAGACACAGTATTGCCGCACTGCTCAAATCTGGATAAAAAGCGATTTGACCCTCCTGTTAGAGGATGGCTCATACTCATCCGGAAAGCACAGCAAAGGAGGACTCCATGTTGAAAATTGGACAATTTTCATTGGTTTCAGGGCTTAGTATTAAAGCCCTTCGCTTTTACGATCAATGTGGGCTACTACCAGCCGAAATTGATCCACTCAATGGGTATCGGTGGTATTCACCTACGCAACTCGAATCAGCAGATCTTATTCGCGTACTGCGCGCAAGTGGCTTGTCTATTGAACAGACTCGAAATGCTCTTCAGCCAGCGGCTCGCCAAGAGATACTTGCCAAACACGAAAAGGAACTTCAACAACGTCGCGCTTTGGAAGATCGCGCTCTTGCCGTAGCCAAAACATGGGAAAAACCTAATTTTCAGGTGCAAACGCGCACGGTAGAACAACTCCACTGGGTAGCGTTTTCTACGGTTCTTGACCTCACCAACACTCCCGCTGAGCTTGAATCTCAGTGCAGTGTTTTGAATTCGTCACCAGATGCAGCTACCCAACGTTTGATTTGTGGTGAACCATGGCAGTGGTTTTCACCCCACTCCGATACCCGTATCCAAGCTCGAACCTGCTATCCGGTATCCGAACTTCCTAGCGAAACCACAATGCAATGCGGAACCTTACCGCGGCGTCGAGAAGCATTTGTAGTTACGGGTGTAGGAGACTATCCAGCTTTGGAGGATTTACCTGGTGGACCACTTCCCCACCCATGTAACTATTCGCTGGTTAAGTATTTAGACGAGCACGGCATTGAGCAAGAGGAATTCCATCACCGTTTAGTGAACAACGATCAAATGGAAGTCATTGCAATCATTGAGGAATATTCCTAAAACGCGAAAGGCGGTACACACCCATTACGGTATGTATATGTGCGCGTACCGCCCTTTGGGTTGCTTTATAGCTATACCGAAAAACCTAAGGCACGCAATTGCTCACGACCGTCCTCGGTAATCATATGCGGCCCCCATGGTGGCAACCAGACCCAGTTCAAGGTGAGTTTTGTGGCGGTTCCAGAACCAACGACCGCGCTGTGGGCTTGGTCTTCTAAAACATCGGTAAGTGGACATGCTGGTGACGTTAACGTCATATTGACCACAGCTTCAGTGCCGTTTTCAATCCAGATATCGTATACCAAACCCAGGTCTACAACATTAATGCCCAATTCTGGGTCGATAACGTCGCGTAAATACTCTTCTACATCGGATGCCAATGCAAGATCCGCATCACTCTGTTTGGGGCGGACTGGAATTTCTGGTTCCTGGGAGCTTTCCGAAATACGGTCAAGTTCTTCGGGCAAATCATGTTCGTTTGTCATTTTTTCTCCAATGCTTCAGCCGTGGCCGCTTGAAACGCTTTCCAACCTAGGAGGGCACACTTCACCCGTGCTGGGTATTGGGCTACACCAGAAAACGCAATACCGTCGCCGATAATATCCTCATCGCCTTGTTCTTTACCGCGACTGGTAATCATTTTTTCAAATTCAGCCAATTTTGCCATTGCCTCTGACACCGAGCAACCGACGATTTCTTCGGCCATTACCGATGTCGCCGCCTGACTAATAGAACAACCTTCCGCTTCATAGGACACATCTTCCACAGTGGTGCCATCTGTGGAAAGTCGAACACGAAGTGTAAGTTCATCCCCACACGAGGTGTTTACATGGTGAACTTCAGCATCATAGGGTTCACGCAACCCACGATGCTGTGGGTGACGGTAGTGGTCAAGAATTACTTCTTGATACATCTGCTCAAGTTTCACTTATACTCCAAAGAATTTTCGGGCTGCATGTATTGCAACAACAAGACGATCAATTTCTTCCTTGGTGTTATACAAATACACAGATGCCCGGGCAGTGGACTGCACTTTTAAACTCCGGTGAATCGGCCAGGCGCAATGATGTCCCACACGAATCGCCACACCATGTTCATCAAGTACTTGCCCTAGATCATGTGGATGAATCCCATCAACCACAAAACTCATTGCACTACCACGATCCTGCATATCAGTTGGACCCACAATACGTAATCCAGGCACCGTTTGAAGTTGCTCAAGACCATATTGAGTAAGCATGTGTTCATGCTGCGCAATGCGTTCCATACCAATCTCGGTGAGGAAATCAACCGCTGCCCCTAGGCCTACAACTTGACTAGTCATTTGGGTACCAGCTTCAAATCGTTGTGGCGGTGGTGCATAGGTTGCATGATCCATATGCACTAGCTCGATCATGGAACCACCAGTAAGAAATGGCGGCAGGGTTTGTAGGAGTTCGTTGCGTATATACGCCACACCCACGCCTGATGGACCCAACATTTTATGGCCAGAAAACGCGGCGAAATCTACCTGAAGTCTATGGAAATCCACTGGCATATGTGGCACGGATTGGCATGCATCCAGAACAGTTAATGCCCCGACACTTCGGGCACGCCGCACGATTTCCGCAACATCAGTAATAGCACCGGTTACATTCGATTGGTGGGTGACTGCAACAACTTTAACGGTGCTATCCAGTTCCAGGGAATCCAGGTCAATCCGCCCATCTTCGGTGGCGCGATACCACCGCAGATTCGCCCCAGTGCGCCGGCATAATTCTTGCCACGGAACCAGATTTGCGTGGTGTTCCAACTCTGTTACCACAACCGTGTCACCTTCGGAAACAATGCCAATGCGGTCATCGCCAAGCACATACGCAAAGAGGTTCAGTGATTCAGTTGCGTTTTTAGTAAATACAATTTCATCAGTATCTGCACCGACAAAAGCAGCGATATTCGCACGCGCATTTTCGTAAGCGTCCGTGGCTTCTTCTGCCAGGGAATACGCGCCGCGGTGCACTGGAGCAAATGTATTCAGTACAAAATTTTCTTCGGCGCGCCATACGCGCAATGGGCGTTGCGACGTCGCGCCTGAGTCAAGGTATGCCAATGGCATATCACCACGAACCAGGCGCGAAAGAATTGGAAACTCCGCGCGAATAGCTTCACTGCGAAGTGTTCCATCATTATGCACAAAATTGCTCATCACAGAAAGCGGTCGTATCCGTGCTCTTCGAGTTCATCGGCGAGTTCTGGACCACCGGAGGCAACGATCTTGCCATCCGCAAACACGTGAACAAAATCTGGTTTTACATGCTCCAGAATTCGCTTGTAGTGGGTAATCATTAAAATGCCACCGTTATGACGTTCTTTATATGCATTAATACCCTTGGAAACTACACGCAGCGCATCAACATCGAGGCCTGAATCAGTTTCATCAAGCACGGCAAATTTAGGATGAAGCAGACCAAGCTGAAGCACCTCATGGCGCTTTTTCTCGCCACCGGAGAAACCTTCATTCACACTACGTTCCGAAAACGCTTTATCGATTGCGAGTTCTTCTTGCGCCGCACGAACTTCTTTTACCCATTCACGTAGCTTTGGTGCCTCACCACGCACAGCAGTAGCAGCGGTGCGCAAGAAGTTCGACATTGAAACGCCAGGAACCTCAACTGGGTACTGCATTGCTAAAAACAGACCGGCACGTGCGCGCTCATCAACATCCATTTCAAGGATATTTTCACCGTCCAGGAGGACTTCACCACCGGTGACTTCGTACTTAGGATGGCCTGCCAGCGTATAAGAAAGAGTCGATTTACCAGAACCGTTTGGCCCCATAATCGCATGGGTTTCACCAGAATGAATCGTCAGATTCACACCTTTAAGAATTTCTTTTGGTTCTGCAGACTCATCGGAGGGACGAACCTGGGCAGAAAGATTGCGGATTTCCAGAGTGCTCATGAAGTTTTCCTTGTTTTAGAGTTCAATATTGTCCAGCTCAGCAGCGATGCGGCCTTCAAGCTCTTCGCGTACTGCAGGAACAGGGATTCGGTTAATAACCTCGGAGAAAAAGCCGCGCACGATAAGGCGGCGAGCTTGATCGCGGGTAATGCCACGGGATAGCAAGTAAAACACTTGTTCATCATCAAAACGGCCAACGGTAGCGGCGTGACCAGCACCCGTAATCTCACCGGTTTCGATTTCAAGGTTTGGAACCGCATCAGCCCGAGCACCTTCAGTAAGCACTAAGTTACGGTTCGCCTCATAGGTGTCAGTACCTTGCGCATTCGAGCGAATAAGTACATCACCAACCCAGGAAGTACGCGCATCTGGCAAATCACTCGTGGGATCGCCTTGCAATGCACCTTTATACAGCACATTCGAACGGCAATTAGGTACAGCGTGGTCTACCAAAAGACGCTGCTCAAAGAATTGTCCATCATCTGCGAAATACACACCGAGAAGCTCTGCATCCCCACCAGGGGCTGCAAACTTTACCTGTGGCACCAAACGAACAACGCCACCACCAAAGCACGCTACATTGTGGCGGAAAACTGAATCCCGGCCTAATAGCGCACGCTCACCAGCAAGATGCACTGCATCATTTTCCCAATCTTCATGGACTACCACGGTCAATCGGGCATTATCGCCTACCAAATATTCATGGTTATCGGCATGAGTCCCTGAACCAACAAAATGCAGGTTCACCATTGCTTCAGCATCTTGCTCAACCTCAATGACCAAGGCCCCAAAAGAGGTCACATCAAGACCTTTACCGGTAACAGTGATGGTTACAGGTTCAGTATTAACCGAGCCCTTAGCAAACTTCACTACATAGCCGCCCTCCATGGCTGACCATGCCTGCGCCGCAACACGGTCAACCGGCGCACCCGCCCGACCCAGGCGGGCGTCGTCACGCAACACTCGTTCTACAGAAACACCCTGAGCATTCGTGGGAACGTCGATTTGAACATCTGGAGTAACTGCTGGGGCGAAAGTACCGTCATGCAAGCCGCGCAAACGTCGCAATGGCACAAAACGCCAAACCTCATCGCGTCCTTTTGGAATATCAAAATCAGCGACATCAAATGAGGTGAAAAGGTCACCCTTGTTATTGTGGTAGGTCGCGTTTTTTACAGGGGCAGTCATCTAGCCCACCGATCCTTCCATCTGCAATTCGATCAGGCGGTTTAGTTCGAGTGCGTATTCCATAGGAAGCTCTTTGGCAATCGGCTCTACGAAACCGCGCACAATCATTGCCATTGCCTCATCCTCGGCGACACCACGGCTCATTAGATAGAACAACTGATCTTCCGAAACCTGAGAAACCGTAGCCTCATGACCAAGGGAAACATGATCATTGCGGATGTCATTATAAGGATAGGTATCCGAACGGGAAATATTATCTACAAGCAATGCATCACACTCAACATTCGAGGTTGAGTGATGCGCATTTGCATTAATCTGCACCAAGCCACGATATGCCGCGCGGCCACCGCCACGAGCAACAGACTTCGACACAATATTTGAAGAAGTATAAGGAGCAAGGTGCACCATTTTCGCACCAGTGTCCTGGAATTGGCCTTCACCAGCAAAAGCTACGGAAAGCACTTCGCCTTTCGCATGAGGTCCGGTCAACCATACCGCTGGGTACTTCATAGTGACCTTGGAACCAATATTGCCGTCCACCCATTCCATAGTTGCGCCTTCTTCGCACTTCGTGCGTTTGGTCACCAAGTTATACACATTGTTAGACCAGTTTTGAATGGTGGTATAGCGGCAACGGCCACCTTTTTTCACAATGATTTCTACAACTGCGGAGTGCAAAGAATCGGACTTATAGATCGGCGCAGTACAGCCCTCAACATAGTGCACATATGCGTCTTCATCGACAATAATCAGGGTGCGCTCAAACTGGCCCATATTTTCCGTATTAATGCGGAAATACGCCTGTAATGGGATATCCACATGGACACCCTTAGGTACATAAATAAACGACCCCCCGGACCATACGGCGGTATTAAGTGCGGAGAATTTATTATCACCAGCTGGGATAACGGTGCCAAAGTACTCACGGAATAGATCGGGGTGTTCCTTTAGCGCGGTATCGGTATCAAGGAAGATCACGCCTTTGGCTTCCAAATCTTCTCGGATCTGGTGATAGACCACTTCAGATTCATATTGTGCGGCTACACCAGCAACAAGGCGCTGCTTTTCCGCTTCTGGGATACCAAGTTTATCGTAGGTGTTTTTAATATCCTCTGGGAGTTCTTCCCAGGTGGTGGCTTGACGCTCTGTGGAGCGCACGAAGTATTTAATATTATCAAAATCAATGCCAGTAAGGTCTGCGCCCCATGTAGGCAATGGCTTCTTTTCAAAAATTTCGAGTGCCTTAAGACGCGTTTGCAGCATCCATTCTGGCTCATCCTTTTTTGCGGAAATATCGGCTACAACGTCTTTATTTAAGCCTCGTTTTGCGGCTGCACCTGCAGCATCTGAATCATGCCAGCCGTAGCTATAGGCACCGATGGATTCGATGATTTCTTCATCAGTACGTGGGGCGGTTTGATCAATCGCCTGCGTCATGTACCGCTCCTTTCATCAGGAGAATGTTGTATGGGGGTCAAAGGAATATTCGTGGTGCAAATACCGTGACCTCCAGGAATGGAAGCCAAAGGTTGCACATGTTGGCCCAGAAGTTCTGCAATCACTTGGCGTTCTGCTTCACACAATTCCGGGAAGGCGGATGCCACATGTGAAATTGGGCAGTGATGTTGACAGATCTGCACGCCACCGCCCGCACTATGTACGGTTGCGGCGTAACCATGAGCGGCAAATGCTTCCACAAGGGCTCGGGCTGTGGCCTCTATGGATTCTTCATTGACTTGAGCGGGGCTAATACCCTCGACAATGGCGGAAATGCGTTTGCGCGCAAACTCTCGAACTGCAGCGTCACCTCCGGTTTCCCTTAAGGCTTCCAAAGCTAAAGTTGCAAGAGCATCATAACCATGCCCGAATTGTGCACGGCCTTTATCAGTAAGTCGAAAGGCTTTTGCAGGCCTACCCCTACCTCGTTGTTGAATTCCACGAGCGGGAGCGATTTCTGCGAGACCTTCCTCCACTAAAATGTCCAGGTGTCTACGTACACCAGCGGCTGAAATGCCGAGCTGATCACCAAGGTCCGAAGCACTTTCCGGACCGCGCTCAAGCAGGGATAACATAATCTGCCGTCGAGTATCACCTTCAGTAGATCGGGTTGTTTCCACCACTTTGGGCACCTCCTTCAATAGTCATCATTCGCTTGGCTGATTCAGTATTTGACAACACTTATGTTCCCTAATTCATTCCAATGGTGCAAGTTGCCTTGCGTAGGATGTCTTATGTGTTTGGAATCTTTAAGGCACTTTTGGCGGAACTCCCCCGTCTCGGCACCGCTGGTTCCAGATCAGCGTCTCTGCATGAAGGGCAAGCACCGCAAGACGTTGAGTTTGCTCGTTCTCGCGTAATTACCGTGGCTAGCGGCATGGATCTGCTACCTGTGAGCCGTAAAGATTCACTGTCCTTTGCGGAAATCAGCCGGTTTGCCGCGCTTCGATGGTTAGGAACCGTAGGCACACTCATGCTTGGTTTGGGTGCCCTTGGCGCGGGTGCCCTCCCGGTAATCGATAACCCTTACACAGAGTTTCCCGGCGGCTCGATTATGGGACGGATGCTGCAAACTTCTTCAGTTGTGGTTTTGGTTGGTGTCGGATTTTTTGTTGTCGCATGGGTACTTATGGCGCCATTTGTGGGAATCGGCACTTCAAAAAGCGTTTCGGTTTCCATGCTAAGGCGAACATTTATAGCCTGGACCGCCCCACTATTGTTTACAGCACCATTATTTACCCAGGACATTTATTCGTATTTGGCGCAGGGTTCCATAGTGGTGCAAGGATTAGATCCATATTCGGCGGGGCCGGTAGATTTACTTAGCCCCGATAATGTGCTTGCTCGTTCTGTGCCCTATATTTGGTCGCATTCCCCATCCCCATATGGGCCGGTGGCTTTGGGTTTGGCGGCAGCAGTCAGTTGGTTAACGCAAGATTCCATTGTATGGGGGGTATTTGCCCATCGAGCATTATCCATTTTGGGTTTAACGGCAGTTGGCTGGTCTTTGGCAAAGCTCGCCCGCCGCTGTGACGTTAATGTTCAGGCCGCATTATGGCTAGGGTTGCTTAACCCATTGACGCTATTGCATTTGGTCGGCGGGATTCATAATGAAGCAATTATGCTCGGATTTACTATGGTCGGCCTGGAACTTGGCCTGCGTGCGGTGGATTGGATTTCCATTTTGGGATATTCCAGAAAAGCCACCGTCTTATTGGTGTCCAGTGGTGTGTGTATTTCCTGCGCGGGATTGGTAAAAGTAACAGGTTTTTTGGCATTAGGGTTTATTGGAATGGCCCTTGCTCGCGGCTTGCATTATCGGCGTTGGCCCGCAGTACGGGCAATTGCTACGGCCGTAGCAATTCAGTGTTTGGTGCTTTTTGCCACAATTATCGCGGTGACATTGGTTACCGGCATTGGGCTTGGTTGGGTGACCGGACAAGGTGGTGCCGCAAAAATCCGAAGCTGGATGTCTATCACTACTGATATTGGTGTTGCCAGCGGGTCATTGGGCATGTACCTGGGTCTTGGAGATCATACCGATGCGATTCTTTTGGTCACACGTGGCATTGGCATGGTGGTTGCGGCCAGTTTTATGGTCCGTATGCTTTTTGCTACGTTCCGCGGTACGATCCACCCGGTCGGTGGTTTAGGTGTTGCTACATTAGTGCTGGTCGTGCTGTTTCCAGTTGTGCATCCTTGGTATGTTTTGTGGGCAATTGTGCCATTGGCAGCTTGGGCAAACCGTAAATTATTTCGCACACCAGCAATGGTGTATTGCTCATTAATGAGCTTCTTTGTATTGCCACGAGGTTTAGCATTACAGCCAGGTACGGTCGTGTCTATTTATCTGACATCGTTGTTGTGTTTTGTGGCTGCATTAGCGGTATTGTGGCTGTTTCTTCGTCGCCGCGTACACTTGTAAGCCGTGACTAATCACTCCCTCGAGCTTATTGATGTGGTCAAAACTTTTGGCCCCAATGTTGCTGTTGATTCGCTTTCCTTGCGGGTTCCTCAGGCAAGTGTGTTCGCCCTATTAGGACCAAATGGTGCAGGCAAGACAACGACCATTGAAATGTGCGAGGGCTTTCAAAAACCTAACTCTGGTGTGATTCGCGTATTGGGGTTGGACCCCATTCGGGATCCTGTTGCAGTACGACGCCGCATTGGCATTATGTTGCAAGGAGGCGGGGCGTATCCGGGGATTCGGGTGCGGGAAATGCTGCAGCTTGTTGCTTCATATAGCAATAACCCAATGGATATAGATTGGTTACTTGATCTTGTTGGGTTACAACGTCATTTGCGGACCTCTTATCGCAGGCTTTCCGGTGGGCAGCAGCAACGTCTTTCCCTAGCTTGTGCTTTAGTTGGTCGCCCTGAACTGGTGTTTTTAGATGAACCAACCGCAGGCCTTGATGCACAATCGCGGCTAGCTGTTTGGGAGTTGATTCGTTGTTTACGGCGTGATGGTGTCACTGTTGTCCTCACCACACATGTTATGGATGAGGCCGAGGCTCTTGCCGATCAAGTCATGATTATTGACAAAGGTAAAACAGTAGCCTGTGGCACCCCTATGGAGTTGACTTCGCAGGTGGGGCGGTCGTCGATAATGATCGAAACAACCTCAGACTTTGATATTGCGCTTGTTGAAGCCGCACTCGCTCCCTTCGGCGTAACACTGCAGGTTGTGCGCCCGCTTTCCTACCGCATCGATGCCACCCCTACGCCTGAACTCATGCACACACTGACTCACACTGCCTTAGAACAAAACATTCTTATTCATTCTCTTGATGTGGATCGACGCAGTTTAGAGGATGTATTTTTGGATATTACCGGCCGTGAAATGAGGACATAACTAATGAACTTCCCGAATGGAATGTTTGCCCCCGATACCGGCCGGGCCCCAATGCGAAAAATGATTCTTTCGCAGGCTCGTATCGAATCATTATTGTTTTTACGCCATGGCGAGCAACAACTTTTAAGTTTGGTTATTCCATTGACCATGCTGATTGCACTATCCTTGGTTCCCCTTATTGATAATGCGGTAACAAAAGTATTTCCGCTTACTTTGGCAATTGCAACAATGAGTGCAGGGTTTACTGGACAGGCAATCGGGGTGGCCTTTGACCGACGATATGGGGCACTGAAGCGAATCGGCGCATCCGGAGTCCCCCCATGGACGATTATTTGGGGCAAAATAATTGCCGTTCTCGCCGTAGTAATACTACAAACCGTGCTGCTTACCATTACCGCCATTTTGCTCGGTTGGTCCATGCCTGCCACTGGACTGATTCCAGCCGCAATTACATTATTTTTTGGTGTTGCAGCATTCGCATCACTAGGCCTTCTATGCGGCGGAACACTTGGTTCAGAACTCGTGCTTGCCTTGGCTAATCTAATTTGGTTTATCCTGCTAGGAACCGCCAGCTATATTATGCTTCGCGGAGGCAGCGGCTTGGAGTGGGTGCCTTCTGTAGCCTTAGCTCAAGGACTTTCACAATCATTTGCTGGTCAATTCCCCACCCTTGAACTTGGGGTGCTTTTTGTCTGGTTACTCGTGGGAGCGTTAGGCGCATCGCGTTTCTTCCGCTTTACCGCCTAAACTATCCGTTGTGAGTACACCGAAGCCTCCTATGTTTCCACGTCTTCGGACGCAGTGGATCCTAGCGTTATTACTGCTTATCGCCCAAGCCGGAATTACCGTAACCGGATCAATTGTTCGAGTAACCGGTTCAGGCCTGGGATGCCCAACATGGCCTACATGCCATGAGGGCTCACTGGTTCCAGTTGCTGGTGCAGCACCGTGGATTCACCAAGCAATTGAATTTGGTAATAGGCTTTTAACGTTTGTGCTGGTTGCATTGGCTCTTGCGGTCTTTTCCTCAGTGTGGATGGCACAACGGCGCAAAGAAATTATTATCCATGCCTTTGCCCAGGGAATTGGAATTATTATTCAAGCAATTATCGGCGGCATATCAGTGCTTTTAGATCTGCAATGGTGGGCAGTTGCATTGCACTTTTTGCCATCGATGATTTTGGTATGGCTTGCGGCAATTTTATTAGTGCGGATTCAAGAACCCGATGAGGGTGTAATCGTGCAGGTATATCCCGAACCACTGAAATGGCTAGCGGCCGGTTCTGGTGCCACATTGGCAATCGTGCTTGCTACAGGAACAATGGTTACCGGCGCTGGACCACACTCCGGCGATGAAGGTATTGGTATGCAGGGCCGTTTGCAAGTTGATATCGCAGAAATAGCACATTTGCACGCCCACTCGATGTATTTGTATTTAGGCCTTACATTTGGCCTTGTGGTTGCATTGCTAACCGTACAAGCGAGCATTAAAGCTCGGAAACTAGGGTGGATTCTTATTGGTTTTATCGTGTTACAAGCTGCCATAGGAATTATCCAATACAACTGGGGTGTGCCCCGTTGGACTGTGCCTGTCCATGTTGGTCTTTCCGGTGTTGTATGTGCATTTACCGGCATGTTGTACGCACAACATCAAACGCGTACACAGGTGGAAACCTTAACCGGTTCTGCCAATGGTGACGCAAAAATTGCGGCGGCAACCCGCTAATACCAATTACCATGGGCAAGTATGCAAGCAATTCAAATTGCCCAAACTGGCGGCCCAGAAGTTCTTCAACTTGTAGATATTGATCCTCCTGCACCAACTCATAATGAGTTATTGGTTGAGGTCAATGTCGCAGGCGTAAATTTTATTGATACGTACTATCGAGAAGGCATTTATCACGCAGCTACTCCGTTTATTCCAGGCTTAGAGGGTACCGGCAGAATCCTTTTCGATCCTCAGGATGAATTTTCCCCAGGTACGCTCGTAGCCTGGTGTGATGGCTTCGGCTCATATGCCGAACAAGTATGTGTTCCCAGGGATCGTATTGTTGCCGTACCTCAGGGCATTAACCCGCATGAGGCGGCATCAATGCTACTGCAGGGCATTACCGCTCACTATCTCACCGATGGCGTGGCAGAGCTCGGCGCCGGTGATACATGCCTGATTACCGCTGGCGCCGGCGGTGTTGGACTTATGGCAACACAAATGGCTTCCGCCAAGGGCGCGCGCGTATACAGCGTGGTCTCTTCTGATGAAAAAGAGGCTGCAGCGCGGGCCGCAGGCGCCTATGAAGTGTTTCGGTATTCCGATAACCTTGCCGAACAAGTCCGTCGGTTTAATGGCGGCATTGGGGTTGATGTTGTGTATGACGGGGTGGGCAAAGCAACGTTTATGGAATCACTCGAAGCCGTTCGCCCTCGCGGAATCGTATGTTTGTTCGGCGCAGCTTCGGGTCCTGTAGAACCGTTCGACCCCCAACTTTTGAATACCCACGGCTCTATTTTCCTTACCCGCCCATCTATCGGCGCATGGACTTCCCAAGAAGGCGAATTTGCAAAGCGCGCCCAGGCAGTAACACAAGCTGTTGTTGACGGCACGCTGAATATCACCATTGGCGGCGTGTATTCGCTTGCCGACGCCGCACAAGCCCACCGCGACCTGGAAGCTCGCCGCACCATGGGCTCAATCGTATTAGAGATTTAAAGCAGCTCCATAATCGTTTGCAGCCCGAGCACGGCATCTACGGACAGGGCTACAAACACCACTGAAAGGTAGTTATTGGATAGGAAGAACAGTCGCATTGGTTTTACTTCTGCACCGTTTTTCACCGCAATATGAAGATGAATTGCCGCTGCTAAAAACCAAATACCAGCAGCTGTTGCGGTTACCGCATATACCCAACCAGCAGCTGGTACCAAAGCCAATGTAGTTGCTACGGTAGCCACCGTGTACCACACGATTTGGGCAGTTACCTGCGCAGGTTTACGCACCACAGGCATCATTGGCACACCTGCAGCCTCGTAGTCTTCCCGATAGCGCATGGCCAATGCCCATGTATGTGGCGGAGTCCAAAAGAAAATCACTAAGAACAACACAATGGCCTGCCACCAATGTGATGGCACATCCGCATTATCGGTAATAACAGCCCAACCGACCATCACTGGCATACATCCAGCAGCGCCGCCCCACACAACATTTTGTGGCGTGCTTCGCTTTAACCATTTTGTGTATACAAAAATATAAAAAGCGATGGTTATCATTACAAACATGGCCGCCAGCAATGAGTGGCATAGCAACCACAGCCATAAAAAGCTCACAACGGTCAAAATCCAAGCAAACACCGTGGCTTGTCCATCTGACACCGTTTTTTTCGCCAACGGCCTGCGCTCAGTGCGCTTCATTACTTTATCAATATCGGAATCCGCAACCATATTGAATGTATTTGCGGCGGCGGCGCCCATCCAACCACCAATAAGGGTTAATAGGATCAAACCAATATGGTTTTCACCGCGATCGGCCTGAAGCATCGCTGGAATCGTGGCCACCAATAGTAATTCGATGACCCTTGGTTTCGTCAGCGCGATGTAGGCCTTGATCGTCTCCAAGGGATTATCCTCCAGCACAGATTTCATTTAAGGGAATACGTATTAAGAATACGCAACTGACTTATGGTATCCCCCTAGAGGTAGATCGCCCAATCCGGCACCAATTGACTTGGCCCGTTAGAATTGTGATCGACCGACGGTGCCCCCGTGGCAACGTATCGAACAGATTATTTATCCAACGCAAGGATGACCATCGTGACTTTGTCGCCCGAACTCCAAGCTTTAACCACCCGCTCCTACCCCGCCGATTGGGAGGACTTGGACACGCTCGCTGTTGATACCGCCCGCATCCTCGCCGCAGACGCCGTGCAAAAATGCGGATCGGGCCACCCGGGAACCGCGATGAGCCTCGCGCCTTTGGCCTACACGCTGTTCCAACGGGTTATGAATATCGACCCGAAGGACCCACACTGGGTTGGACGTGACCGCTTTGTTTTGTCCTGTGGCCACTCGTCATTGACGCAGTATATTCAGCTGTTCTATGCAGGTTTTGGTCTGGAAATGGAAGACCTTCAAACGCTTCGCACCTGGGGTGCAAAAACCCCAGGCCACCCTGAATACGGCCATACCGACGGCGTGGAAATCACAACCGGACCACTCGGCCAAGGTCTTGCCTCCGCAGTGGGCATGGCAATGGCAGCCCGTAAAGAACGCGGCCTGTTTGACCCAGCCGCACCTGCTGGCGAATCCCCATTCGACCACTACGTATATGTGATTTGCTCTGATGGTGATGTACAAGAAGGTGTTACTGCAGAAGCCTGTTCATTGGCCGGAACCCAACAGCTGGGCAATCTCATTGTGTTCTGGGATGACAACCGTATTTCCATCGAAGAGGACACAGGCATCGCCTTTACCGAAGATGTTTGCGCACGCTATCGCGCCTATGATTGGCAAGTCCTGGAGATTGACGGCGGCGAAAACATTGCCGCATTTGAGGAGGCAGTAGCAGCTGCAAAAGCCGACCCACGCCCAACGTTTATTCGAGTGCGCACCATTATTGGCTACCCAGCTCCAACAATGATGAACACAGGTAGCGTTCACGGTGCAGCCCTTGGTGAAAAAGAAGTTGCAGCCACAAAAGAAGAACTTGGCTTCGACCCCAATATTGATTTTCCAATGAGTGATGAGCTCCTTGCACACACTCGAAAAGCAGTCGAGCGAGGCGCTGAAAAGCACGCTGCATGGCAAGAAAAGTTTGATGCTTGGGCAGCGAAGCACCCAGAACAATACGAACTATTCCAGCGCATTCATGCCCGCGCACTGCCAGAAAACTATGCAGATGGTCTCCCACAATGGGACGCTGGTGATTCTGTAGCTACCCGTAAAGCATCTGAGGCCACTTTGCAGGCATTAGGTGCGGTCCTACCAGAACTTTGGGGTGGTTCCGCAGACCTGGCAGGTTCCAACAATACGGTAATTAAGGCTGATCCTTCATTCGGGCCAAAAGAAATCACCACAGATACCTGGACTGCAGAACCATATGGCCGCAATGTCCACTTTGGTATCCGCGAGCATGCAATGGCCGCGATTCTCAATGGTATTTCCTTGCATGGTGGCACCCGACCATATGGCGGAACCTTCCTGATTTTCTCGGATTATATGCGCCCTGCTGTTCGCTTGGCGGCACTTATGGGCACAGATGCTTACTATGTGTGGACCCATGACTCCATTGGACTTGGCGAAGACGGCCCCACCCACCAACCTGTAGAGCAATTGGCATCATTACGAGCCATTCCGAATATGGCCATGCTGCGTCCCGCTGATGCCAATGAAACTGCTGCTGCATGGAAGGCTGCCCTGGAGCACAAAGCCGGTCCAAAAGGTTTGGCACTAACCCGCCAAAATGTTCCCGTTTTGGAAGGCACAAAAGAAAAGGCAGACGAAGGCGTTGCACGCGGCGGATACGTACTTGTTGAAGGATCCACAAACCCTGATATTATTTTAATGGGTACCGGTTCTGAGGTTCAGCTAGCTGTAGCAGCAGCCGAACGCCTCGCCAAAGAAGGTATTAATGCTCGAGTTGTGTCCATGCCCTGCATGGATTGGTTCTTACAACAAGACCAGGAATATATTGAGTCGGTTTTGCCTTCTAAGGTACAGGCGCGTGTATCCGTTGAAGCGGGTATTGCAATGCCTTGGTATCAATTGCTGGGTAGCGCAGGTCGCCCAGTTTCCCTGGAGCATTTTGGCGCTTCGGCACCATACCAAAAGCTCTATGACGAATTTGGTATTACGGTGGATGCTGTTGTTGCTGCCGCACGAGATTCCCTCGCTGCGGTATAACCTCCCACATAAGAAGGGCTAAACATATGAATCACCTTGAACAATTGCGAGAGATTGGCACTTCTTGCTGGCTAGATGATCTTTCTCGCGAGCGCCTCGACTCCGGCAATTTGGAGGAGGTGATTCGTACCAAAGCCGTAGTTGGCGTGACAACGAACCCAGCGATTTTTGCCGCCGCCATGACAAAAGGCACCGCCTATGACGCACAAATTGCACAGCTGAAAGCTGAAGGGGCAAAAGCAGAGCGCGCTGTGTACGCTATGGCTATTGATGATGTTCAGCGAGCTTGCGACGCATTTATGGATATCTACAATGCCACCGATGGTAAAGATGGTCGGGTCTCCATTGAAGTTGACCCCCGCTTTGCGTTCGACCGTACCGCCACTGTTGAGCAGGCACAGGAACTGTGGAAGCGTGTGGATCGTCCGAATGTAATGATTAAGATTCCGGCAACCACCGAATCCCTGCCAGCTATTACCGATGTCCTGGCAGAAGGTATTAGCGTCAATGTCACACTGATCTTCTCTACTGCACGGTACCGCGAGGTTGTCTCCGCATACCGGGAAGGTATGGCCCGCGCAGCGGAAAACGGATTGGACACTTCAAAGATCCATTCGGTTGCTTCGTTCTTTGTATCGCGCCTTGATTCTGAAGTTGATGCTCGGCTTGAAGCTATTGGCACCCCAGAAGCATTGGCATTGCGCGGAAAGGCAGGTGTAGCTAATGCACAACTTGCCTACGCAGCATTCCAAGAATTGTTCGAAGATGACATGGACCATGTGCAGCGTCCACTCTGGGCTTCCACCGGTGTAAAAAACCCAGATTATCCTGCAACATTGTATGTTACGGAGCTTGCTGGTCCGCACACTGTAAACACCATGCCAGAGGCAACTATCGACGCCGTGTTGGCCCAAGGTGGCCTCCATGGTGACACGCTCACCGGCGCTGGAGAACAAGCCCAAGAGGTACTTGCTGCACTCGACACCATTGGTGTTGATCTCGCCGATGTTTTCGCGGTGCTTGAGCAAGAGGGCGTCGATAAGTTTATTGCAAGCTGGACAGACCTCCTCGATTCCATTAGCGAACGCCTCGCCAACTAATCATTTCTTCGGCACACACAAACTTTTGGGAGACTTTACGTGAGCGGCCTATCCCCTGAAAAGCCATATAACCCACTACGGGACAGCAATGATAAACGCCTACCCCGCATCGCTGGCCCATCTGGCATGGTGATTTTTGGCGTCACCGGCGATCTTGCACGCAAGAAACTCCTGCCGGCGATTTATGATCTTGCAAACCGAGGACTCCTTCCTCCAGGTTTTTCACTGGTGGGATACGGTCGCCGCGAATGGTCAAAAACCGAATTCCAAGAGTATGTTCGTAAAGCCGTAGAAGCCGGTGCCCGCACAGATTTTCGTGAAAATGTTTGGGAGCGCCTTGCCGATGGCATGCGCTTTGTTACCGGAACATTTGATAATGATGCTGATTTCGATGCCCTGGCAGAAACCCTTGCCAGCATTGAATCCGCAGCGGGCAACTGGGCATATTATCTTTCTGTACCGCCAGACTTTTTTGCAGATGTTTGCCACCAATTACAACGATCCGGACTTGCAGAAAGCAATAATGCTTCCTGGCGCCGCGTAATCATCGAAAAGCCATTTGGTCATGACCTTGAATCCGCGCGCCACCTTAACCAAATAGTGAACTCGGTCTTCCCGGAATCCTCTGTATTCCGCATCGACCATTACCTTGGCAAAGAAACCGTACAGAATATTATGGCCCTGCGCTTTGCCAACCAACTTTTCGATCCTTTGTGGAACTCCCACTATATCGATCATGTGCAAATCACCATGGCCGAAGACATTGGCTTGGGTGGCCGTGCAGGCTACTACGATGGCATTGGTGCCGCCCGCGATGTAATCCAAAACCACTTACTGCAATTGCTTGCCCTCGTGGCCATGGAAGAACCTATCGCCTTTACCCCACATGAACTGCAAGCAGAGAAAGTAAAAGTACTTCGGGCAACCACACCCGTGTACCCATTAGCAAAAACCACAGCCCGCGGCCAATATGCAGCTGGCTGGCAAGGTAGTGAATTTGTACGGGGCCTCCGTGAAGAAGAAGGCTTCGATCCAAAATCCGAAACCGAAACCTTTGCTGCCTGCACACTAGAAATCAATTCTCGCCGCTGGGCAGGGGTGCCATTCTATTTGCGAACAGGCAAACGTCTGGGCCGCCGCGTTACCGAAATCGCACTGGTATTTAAGCCAGCACCGCACCTCCCCTTTGGTGACGGCATGACCGCCTCCCTCGGGCCAAATGCTGTAGTGATTCGTGTGCAACCCGATGAAGGTGTGCTAATGCGCTTCGGCTCCAAGGTGCCAGGCTCCACCATGGAAGTCCGTGACGTCAATATGGACTTCTCCTATTCCGAATCCTTTACCGAAGAATCCCCCGAAGCCTATGAGCGCCTAATCCTTGACGCCCTGCTGGATGAATCCAGCCTCTTCCCCACCAATGAAGAAGTTGAGCTGAGCTGGAAGATCCTCGACCCAATCCTGGAATATTGGGCAAAGCATGGCCGCCCCGAAGATTACGCGGCAGGCACCTGGGGCCCGGAGAGCGCCGATCGTATGCTCGCCCAAGATAACCGCCAGTGGCGGCGCCCATAATTGGACACGAAAATACTTTTTCTGAAAGGCAATCATGATTTTTGATCTCCCCAATACAAATACGCGAGACATTGCCAAACAATTAGTGTCCATCCGGGAAACTGGCACCCAGGTAGCCACTGGCCGCGTACTTACCCTCATTGCGGTAGCTCACACCGATGATCCAATCGAACCACTGATTGAAACAATCGCGGAAGCAACGCGCGAACACCCTTCACGTGTGCTTTTGCTTATTGCCGGCGATTTAAATGCAAACCCCCAATTGGATGCCCAAATTCGAATGGGTGGCGATGCCGGCGCAGCCGAAATCATTATTATTCGGCTCCAAGGTGAAGTGGCAAACCATATGGAGGCAGTAGCAACCCCACTTTTGCTGCCCGATACCCCAATCGTGGCATGGTGGCCTGCGGTAGCACCCGTCAACCCAACACTTGACCGCATCGGTGGCATTGCGCAACGCCGCATTACCGACGCCCAATACGATCCGCCAGTCGATTCCATCTACCGCCGCCGCACCCAATACCATCCCGGCGACTCCGACCTTTCATGGTCGCGAATTACGCCATGGCGTGGCATTGTTGCCGCCACCCTCGATCAGCCACCACACGAAAAGATTATCGACGCCACGGTCTATGGCCCAGCCGATAGCCCCAGCGTTGACCTTGCCGCAGGATGGCTAGCAGACCGCCTCGGCATTACTGTACTGCGCGAAACCACCGAAGATTGCCAATCAGTAGAGACCAAAGAATGCATTCCGGTTTCACGCATAGAACTCAACCGTGAAGACTCCACAATCTCAATCGAAGTGCGAGACACCCACACCCTGGCGGTACAAATCCCAGGTCGCGCCGAAGCCCTAGTAGCACTCGGAAAACGCAGCACCGCTGACTGCCTGGCCGAAGAACTCCGCCACCTTGATGCTGATAAAGCATACGAAAAAGCACTACGTGGGCTTTCCCACGTCCGATACGGAAACCGATAAACACATGGTCACTCTTATTCCAGTTGCCGACCGCGAAGAACTCACCACCAAAGCGGCCGAACAAACCGCCAAAGTGATAGCCAACGCCCAACAATCAGGCGATGGCTATGCCCGAATTGTGCTTACCGGCGGCGGCGCTGGAATAGGAATGCTCCAAAAACTCCGCGAACTCGACGGCATAGATTGGGCCCGCATACATATTTTCTTCGGCGACGAACGCAACGTTCCTACCGACCACCCGGACTCCAATGAAGGCCAAGCCCGCGCAGCACTACTTGATCACGTCAGCATCCCCCAAGAACATATTCATGGCTGGCGCCTCGGCGAACTGAGTCTCGACGCCGCCGTCACCGCCTATGCTGGCACCCTCAGCAAATACGCACCCCAAGGCTTTGACCTGCACCTACTTGGCATGGGTGGCGAAGGACATATTAATTCCATCTTTCCTCATACCGACGCCGTCCGCGAACAAAATGCCTTGACGCTAGCTGTAACCGACTCCCCGAAACCTCCCGCAGAACGTGCAACCCTCACACTTCCCGCAATTGCTCAAGCCGATCACGTTTGGTTACTTGTAAGCGGCGCTGAAAAAGCCGAAGCCGCCTCACACGTAATTGCTGGATCACCTGCGGAAGATTGGCCAGCCGCCGGAGCACATGGCCGCGTGGAAACACTACTGATCCTAAGCGAAGATGCCCGCATTTAACTGGGATCATGTTTTCGGTGCCGCTCAATCGTATCAACAATATTTGAAATTGATGCCAATGAATGGCCTTTCCGAATGTCCTTCGCTGTGTGCACCCAACTCAGCGGAAACGAAATCTGCTGCAAATCTGGGGGTGCTACACCAAACTCATACATAATCATCCCAGGATAATCCGGCGGCACCCACGCAATAGTCCAGTTCCAGCCGCATAATCGGACAAGCCCTTCGCCGAGAAACATGCCGACATGTTGTTGGAATTCTTCATCATCGGATTCCAGCAGCAATCGGTAGAGTTCTTCGACTGTTGCTGCTGACCAATCAACGTTGCTGAGGCGGAATCCTGCTGGAGGGGTTGCAAACCACTGATCCGTAATGGTCTTTGCTGCTGCTTGGTGCTCAGCTAGTTCAGTGGCGAAGGCTCGCTCGGCGTCACGGGTAAGAAACTCAAGTGAAGATTCTGGTAGTGCTTGCATGGGTTATCCCTTCTTCACCGGTTACACCGGAAAATCTAACCGATCATACATTATTTAGAGATATAGAAGAATATCCTAATAACCGTGGTTAAATATAGTATGGGCAAAATATATCAAGAAAAGACTAGGAAGATTGTAGCGTATATTGCAGTAATCTACGGTTGCGGTGTTGTTTTGCTTCCATTTCTGCAAATTGCAAATTTCTTTTGGTACACGCCTCTTTGCTTGTATAGCGGCGCAGCTTTATTAGCAATCGGTTTAATCATCCTTGAAAAGCGCGTTCTTATTCTGTCGATTTTCCTTCTACTATGGACTTTTATTGGTCCTTTCTTCTTTCTAATGTTGGATACGGTTTTCCTTTCCCCCGGGTATCCCAAATAAGTAGAGTATATAACAACATACTTATCAAAACCACGTGCTGTAAGCCTCTATCATGAGTTTGATTCAGGAGCATGCGATGCATTACCAAATCTACATTTCCGCAATAAAGATGTTTCTGTTTTACGGAGTTTTTAGGCGTGGGTGTTTGCCCCACAACCTTGGATTTTGGGGCTGATTTGGCGTTAAAAGGGTGGGTCTTCAGGCGGTTGGTCTGGTGCCGTTCGATGTTGGTTCCGCAGTTCGTGAATGCGGGCGTTATATTGGTCGAACGTACTACCGAATCGCCCCATGCCGTGTCTAATCGGTGGGTCAGTGTTATCGTCTTGCTTGGTTTTCCTGGAATGTCGCGGTGGCATGGGGATTCCAGTGAGCCCAGCCAACGGGCCTTCTGGAAGTGTGACTCCAAGATCTCTCTGCTCTTCCCCAACCTTTGGATCGGTGTCTTCCCATTTCACATGCCCATGCGGGGTGATTTCAGCATGAAGTTTCCGGTCAGTTTTCATATTGTGGTGGTGCCTGCACAAGCAGTGCAAATTTGATAGGCACGTCCAGCCACCAGCTTCAAAGTTGATCACGTGATCGATATCGCACTGGTCGGCTGACACCATGCAGCCCGGGTAACGGCAGTGCCCATCCCGGAACCGCACTACGGCTTGCAGGATAGGGCCGGGATCGTGGATATCTTTGCAGATTGCTGCCAGCTTTAAAATATTGCGGTATTTGATCTGCAGTTTCTTGAGCCGCTGCGTGTCTGCATCGGTTTTTGGTATGCCTACGCTAGCGAGTTCATCGATGGTGATTTCTGCTCCGGGTGTCGCGCGCCCCACGCCAAAGACCGTGACCTTCGTGGCCTCTGCCTCTCCGGTGAGTAGTTTCACAAAGGCTTCCACATCAGTAATCCGTTCTGAATTGGCATAAGCCTGCACATGCCGGGTGATCATCGCTCCTGCGGTAGCATCCACATCGGCGGTAATGGTCCACATGCCAGGCTGGGCGCTTTTAGCAGATCGAAAATCTGGGCGTGCCACAGGTTTACCAGTGACGTTACTCTCACGCAGCTCGTGCTCCAGCAACTTCCGCAGCGCTGTTGCTGAGGGCAAGCGTTGCGCAGGACTGCTTGGGGTGAATTGTCCCACCAATAATGTGTCCAAACGGTGTACCAGCCCAGCATCCGGCACGGCTGGCAAGTCCTGTAATACCCCCTCTATGGCACACGCCATAGGCACACTCATTAGCCCTTGCCTGAAAGCAACGGTCGACAATTGTGGAAAATAGGACATTAGCCGGTAGACAAATCCCAGCATCCGCCTGATTGTGTTCCCGGAAGCGACGATGCCATCGGCCTGCAACTGAGCAATAAGTTTACCCACGTCAACCCGATCAAAATCCACCGACTGCACTTGATAGCGATAAAACTCAAATTCTTCCCTATTAAGCATTTGGGTGCGGCGGCCGGTGAGATTATCTTCTGCTTGGATTCGGAAATAAGCAACACCCATCACCAACACACCACCTCTCATGCTTTGCGGAACAACCTCACCGTACAGCACCTATTCTACCCTGAGAATGTCCCAACAACAAGAATAAAATCGCAGGTCAAAGGCCGAAAATAAGCTGAGCACGGAGTGGCGTGCTTGATGCCAACAGCACATATAGAGCACCGTCTACCGACTACAACTTATCTTCCGTTCGAACCTCAATGGTCACCACACAGCCCCCTACCCCCTGCGCCACCCACATGACAAGCACTGCAGCCACAGCCTGGCTAAGTGCAGCGAATATCATAAAAACTGCTGCTAGAAGCCTTAAAACCGATTAATAAATTGGCCACCAAATACACTAATTCGGGGGTGTTGAAACAAACCACCGCGACCGTGCCGCGGCGTCGAAAAGCAAAAACCAGGGATGCGCGACCATTTCTTAGGATTCCGCCAGCGAGTAGATGAATATCCCAACGCTGGCGCAATCCACTGCTGATAAACGACGCCCGGACGCACACCGTTTCTACGAAAGGCTACGCTGTGCGGTGGCGACGTTGATAAGTTTGAATACTTTTTGCTAACACGAGCACCGCGCCGCTTAGCCAAAAGCCTGCCAAAAGTGTTGCGCCGAGACATATCGAGACAGTGAGGTTTACGCCATTTCCAACGACCGAAATATCCGAACCTACGAGCAATACATGGAACGTACTGCCTACTACTGCTGTGAAGGTTGAAGTAACGAACGCGACGCCCATAAACAGTAGTGGCAACCCAATAAACCTCGCCACGTTGACACTGGTTTCAGACATGCCCAACTCACCTAAAGACCTTGAAGTGACATTAATTTTATGTTGGCAGAGCCGGTGTTGACCCGGTAGGAACACTCCACGATGCGGACTGCCTCCATTCCTGAAGAATCCTCGCATACTCGCCACCTGCGACTTCAAGCTCCGCTGGCATTCCATATTCCGCAACCCTGCCGTCTTTCATCACAAGCACAACGTCAGCGATTGCCAGTGTAGCGGGCCGGTGAGTCACGATGACCGTGGTGTAGTGCTCGCGAATCCGATCTATTGATTGAACAAGTGCACGTTCATTTTTGGTATCTAATGCTGAGGTTGCCTCGTCAATAAGAAGGAATCGCGCGGGCTTTGCCAATGCTCGAGCAATGCCCATGCGTTGTCGTTCGCCACCGGACAGCTGTGCGCCAAGCTCCCCTACCGGCGTATCCCATCCTTGGCTCGAACGTTCGATCATAGGGGTTAGTTGCGCGATATCTGCAAGTTCATCGAGGCGTTGTTGAGTGATATCTGGATCAATCGCCGCAATATTATCCCGAAGCGTACCTTCGCCAAGTACTGTTTGTTGGAACACGACGGTAGAGTTCCCGCGGAGATCGCCCGTACTTGCGATAGGCTCTCCGGTTTCATGAAGGCTCATGCTGCCACTCGTAAACGGCAACAATCCGGCCAACGCTTTTACAAGAGTTGTTTTACCACTCCCCGAGCGACCAATGATTACAGTGACCGTACCTGGGCGCAGTTGCAGATCGACGTCGATAAGCCCATGTGTTCCATCAGGGTAGGTAACGCACAATTCTTTGGCGGTCACATACGGCGCCGAAGCCAGCGGTTGAACAGGCGAAACCGCGGGCGTATCAATAACTCGCCGCACTTCCTGCAACGTTCTTTCAATTCCGACCACACCCGCAATCGAACCTGCAATCGTTGTCACATGCTCTACTACCCGCAATAAAATAATCACCAACACCGCCGCAGAAACAGCATCGAGGGAACCGTTCTCGTACGCCGCCCATGCCGCAACGCCGAAACCGAGCAACACGATTTGAAGCACAAGGCTAAATAAGAACTGTCCCGGTATTTGCCATAGCAGGAGTTTGAACACACGTGCCTTTGAATTTTTAATGGCATCAGTGACGAACTTCTGTCCTATTTTGGTGCTGCGCGCCGTGCGCAATGAAGGCTGCGCCCAAGCGTATTCAAACAGCCGGGTATCCATCTCTTCCACCGCATGACTGAACTCTTGTTCTGAACGAGTTTCGATCTTCATTCCGGACCACAATGCGATAAGCGCCGCAATTCCACCGAATACTGTAACCACTGCTACAGGCGGCGATATCCACAGCAATCCGATCCCTAGTGCGAATATAAAAACAACGGCTGTGATGATCGGTGTAACCATCAGGATAATGCTCGACGTCGCCTCCACTGCCCTGGAAGAAACAAGCGTTCTTAGAGAAGCTATTCGCTTTTGATTCAGTGTTTCATCCGGCCAGGTCAGCACTGCTTCTGGCATCCGTTGATGAATTATCCGCATCACAAAAACGCCCAATTCAGAGCCTTTTTTCGCAGACGCGATATCCATAAACCACACCGAAATAATCAGCGCTAGAAATAGCAGCACCCACCACATCGCATTCCCAGGATTTGGTCCGAATGTATAGCCTAATAGCGGAAATAATGTCAGTACAGCACATGCTTGCAATACCGCCGAAATAACGGTGAGTGCCACGTAATTCCAGAAGGTGCTACTGCCGCCAGAAATGGCGTAAATGTTTTTTAACATCCATTCTCCTCCTCGACTAACGACGCCCCGACCCGCCAAAGGTTGGCATATACCCCATCGTGGTGCATCAACTGGTCATGTGTTCCATCTTCAACAATGGCTCCACGTTCAAGAACAATAATTCGATCAGCGTCTCGTATCGTGTGGAGCCGATGGGCGATCATTACTACCGTCCGTCCTTGCAACAAGCGGTTGAGCCCTTGGCGAATTGCCCACTCAGAATCTGGATCAGCCGCAGCTGTCGACTCGTCTAAAATAACAATTGGTGTATCGGCCAATAATGCACGCGCAATACCGATACGCTGCCGCTCCCCACCTGACAAGCGAGAAGAATCGACGATAGTTTCGTACCCTTGAGGAAGCTCTGCAATCACATGATGAATACTCGCTGCTTTCGCTGCGGCGATAACGTCTTCATCACTGGCTTCTGGGCGAGTCAAGGCAATATTTTCGCGGACAGTAGCGCGGATTAATTGGACATCTTGCAAGAGGATTGTGACCTTGGCATACAGCTCATCTTGCGATAGATCTCGAAGATCTGTCCCATCGATACTCACGGAACCGGACTGAGGATCCCACAACCGCGCCAACAATGTAGCGATTGTTGATTTACCCGCTCCCGAACTTCCTACTATCGCTGTAACTTTTCCTTGCTCCAACTCTAAGTTGAAATTTTTCAGCACTTTATCGCCCGAGCTGTATCCAAATGTCACATCATAAAAACAGATATGACCTGCAGGAACTTGCCGATGCTGCGGCGATGTCAAACTTGGAGTAGCCAGCAATACTTCCAGATTGTTACGGGTCTCTAGTCCATCCATGACCGCACCAATGTTCGTAGAAATTCCTATTAGTTGGCCGCCAAACGACGTCCCTAAAATCAAAAATGGAATAAGGTCAATCGGGGTGCACCATCCAAGTTGCACAAACAACCAACCAGTAAGAACAAGAATTCCCAAAACAGTAATCGGTCGATTAATCATTACTGCTCGAATTTTTGTTAACGCCGTCTCTTTCTGCCAACCCGCAATAAAGTCACCGACACCCTTTAACGTGTTTGGTAGAGGCACCACCGACGATGGACCGAATATCTGCGCATGTTCCCGAGTATTCAAATATGTTTGTGCCTGCCCCGTCGCAAGTGCGATGTATCGTTGCGATGTAGTCACTTTTGCCCGATCACGAATAGAAATACGCATCATCACGTAAATAAACACAGCAATAGGAACAAGAAGTACCAGTGCAAGCCGCCACTGAACATAGAACAAATACACCATTGCTGCTAGTGGAGTTACTATCGCAGCAACTAAATCCAACGCTGCATGAGTAATCAGGTAATGCAGTGCCGTCACATCATCACTGACAAGTTTTTTCACATCACTTGATTTGCGGTCTGCGAACCACCCAAGCGGAAGCGAACTTATTTTCCCCATGATTCGCTGCCGGGTAGTTGCTGCGAACCGAGCGTCAAACAGGTGCATAAACAACAGCAGTATTGAACTTCCACCTGTAGTAATACCCAAGATAATCAAGGCATTCATTCCAAGCGAGACAAATTCTTCTTGGCGCGCTCCTGCCATGAACAAACGAGCTACTTCTGCAAAAAGAATAAACGGCATGATTTGCAGCACCGCAAGAATCGCCTGAACAATTGCACCAACAATGAACGCTGGTTTCGCTGGAGCAAGTATGGATTTCTGCGGGTTTTCGTTCTCTAAAAAAACATCCGTTTCATGTGAAGTTTCGGCCACACCCTGATCTTCCGGCGACCTCGATTTCCCCATGGCTCGACCCCGAACCCAATACGCCTGCGAATGTAGCGTTGAACGATTCAAACCGAATTCGTTTTGTAGCAGTGTTTTCGCTTGACGAGTTGCAACAGTTTCTGCCGTTACCCACGCATACCAACCAGTCCAATCTCTGCCCGATAATGCTTGAACTAAAGCACTACCATTGGGAAGTTCCTCCACCCAGTGCGCTTGTATATTCGACCCCTTAGGGAGTGGAAGCTCCGTGTCATTTTCGTTGTGTTTTTCTAAGATCACTACCACTTCGTGTTCTTGCGGTATCGACTCGGCTAATGCAAAAATAGCTGGATACGACGCAAGATCACCAAGAAATAAATAACCTTTCGGTGGTGGGTCAAGCAATTCAAAGGGTTGTTCGCCATAACGCATGGCTACTATGGCGTCACCCGCTTCACAGTTTGATGCCCAGTGCGAAGCAGGACCTTTCGGCTCGTGAAGCACAAAATCTACTGCCAGTAACCCATTGCTTGGATCAGTTTCCGCCAAAGTATATCCGCGTTGAAACTCTTTCGAACTTCCTTCTGGATCCGGAAACCATGCCCGAATCCAGTTTCCAGGTTGCTCCCCCTCAGGCTGAAGCAGTGTTTCTGACTGCATCCATACCCGAACAAAGTGCGGCGCTCGATACTCTTTGCTCACCACAGTGAGCGCATGTTCTTTCGCCCCTAAGGTTTTTAATACAGCACCTTGGATACCCTTACCCATAGACTTTGACCTTTCGCTGGCACACAAAAGCAAAGTTGATCCAGGGGCTGCTGCTCAACTGAACTCAAGAAAACGCTGTATCGTCGATTTTCCCGAGTATTGTGGGACCACAATAACATACAAAACACACTCTTGAACAGGAATTGTCGTGACCTTATCGACGTCCCACACAATCATTAGTTCACAACGTTTAGGACTCCTCAAACAAGGGTTCGTTGAATCCAAAGTGCTAGCGGAAACACCAGCTGTTAATCACACCGAGTTGTTGAGGAGTTTGCCGCCACAGCCTGCACTCAATGTAAGAGCCATATCTATTGCCTCACACAAGCCCGTAATAACGAGCATAAGGATCCCAATCAGCATCTGTATGCGGCTCGTATTCAATTTCAAACGCTATTTGATCGGCAATCTTAGAACCGTTGAAGTGTTTGATCAATGCCACAGTCATATCCATCCCAGCAGCTACACCAGATGAGGTCCAACGATCCCGATCATGAACCCATCGCGCTTCTGGCACCCATGCCACATTCGTACTTTGTTCCGTAGCCCAAGTAAACGCACGTTTGTTTGAGGTGGCACGATACCCATCCAATAATCCAGCTGCAGCCAACACTGCTGAACCAGTACATACCGACGCAACAATCTTTGCACCACGAGCCCACCTGGAAACATCCTCCAAGAAAGCCGCATCATGCACGAGTGTTCGAGTGCCTATTCCGCCCGGCACTAAAACAATATCCACTTCATCCGCATCTTTTAGTGAATTAGAGGCAAAGACCTGCACGTCTTGCACACTACGAATCAGCCCTCTGTTCGGCGCTGCATAAATAATCGAATAATCATTTGGAAGTTTGCTCAAAAGTTCGACCGGGCCAAAAACATCGAGCACCTCAAACCCCTCAAAGAGCACCACACCTACACGCATGTTGTGCATTCTACTGCCGCAGCTTTTCGACACCCAGCAGCTTGAGCGGCGTCGAAAAGCATCCGCGAATGCGGACAAACAAATCTAAATAAAGGAGGCAATTATTGATGGTTGCTTTGTATTAATTGTCTTTAGTTGATGAACTAAATCCACTCACACCAAGCTTATAATCAGGCGCTGAATCAATTATCGTCTCTAGTCTTTCTGCGAACTCTAATGCCTCCTCCTTTCCACCTTGAAAACTAGCCACATTGTAGAAAGCAACTAACATCGATTTTCTGTGACAACGAGACAACTTCTTGCGGAAAATTCCTTCTTTTTTCGCGGTATAAGTTGTAGGTCTCATCCATAGCCTTGACTGATGTGACACCAAATTCCGTAGGGAACGAAGAGAATCCACCCCCGCATAGAAACGACCTGCTGGAATGTTCATATCACTGGCAATCTTTCGCCAAATACGATCTTCATCCTTTATGGATTTATCGCAGCGTTGTATCAGTTTAACCAGCCGCCCAAGTGAAAAACTATCTACTACTGACCATAAAGCCAAGTCCTTCGACAAATCTCTACATAGATCCCAATTATCAGAAGTCGATCGTTTCGGAACTTCACAATTCCGGGATTTACTAGCCTCTGCAAGCTGCTTTATGACAAAAGCTTCACTATATTCAAGAACATCATTCATTAAACCTCGACCTAAATGATCATTAGTGTACTCCCCACCCAAATCCAGATAGTTTTCAAAGTCAAGGAACGATTCATAAGGATCGAATTTCTGACAGTACTCCTGAACGAGAAAATGCCTCAGTAACCATTCTGCATTTCGTATTCCCGAATAAAGGATTTCGGAAACCTTAGCGTCGACATCAATTAGCCTAAAAACTCTAGAGGGGGATTTTGTACCGACCAGTTTTCTATCTTTGCAGAGCCCTCTGAAATTCCTGGCATACCCGAGGAAATAGTGAAAGTTCATAGAGCTAAGACGCTTTACATCATCTTCCGAAAAACTATTCTTTGAAAAATAGTCTTTAACATAAAGGTAGTTCACCCGTTCTTCGACAGTAAGAAACGGGAGCCTATTCGCCATATTTTCAACTCCTTAAATACAGGACAAGCCCCAGAAACCTTTGGCTTCTGGGGCTTGTTAGGGCCACTACAGCAGGACGCTTACCAAGAGAGGCGGCTGCGGGAACTATTGAGACTAATACTAGTCCTGCTGAAATCATCCCGCAATCCCACATCACCCCCGCCAGCTAGAAATCACACGGCAAAGACCTTATTGAGGGTAGCTAGCACTCTATCCGACTCAATGCCGCTCGGAATGTCCAGTTTAAGTTATTGGGCGAAACAACAATCCCAAACCGAGTCTTAGATCGGCGATTACCCGCTCTGCAGTAACATCCGGCGCATTTAAACTATCGAGAGTGAGACCGTCAACCAAAGCAGTAACCAGTCTTGCTGCTTGGGGAACTGTAACTTCTGAATTAAGAAGCCCTTGAGAATCGGCGTTCTCGAGCGCTGACTCAATCAACGTTCGAAAATATGCAAGCTGCTGATTGTAAATCGTTGCAAGCCAACTGCGAGTAGATGCCGCGGCACCGATAATCACCCAAACTGCAGCATCCTCACGTTGAGTAGGGCCGGTTGGTAAAAGCTCAGATAATCGAATCACTAAGCTTTCATACAAACTCGGTGCCTGAAATTCTCTCATTGCACGTTTAAGCTGCCGTTGAATTGAACGGATAAATGCAATCGCAATAATGTCATCGCGAGAGCCCATGTGGTACTGGACAGTACCTGGGGCAACCTTCGCTTCCGCTGCTACATGCCGGACACTTAATGCATCTAAACCCTGATGAACCATGACGCGAATCGCGGCGTCAGCAATATTAGCAGCGGCTTCGCTTAGTACCATGTCTCGGTCAATCTTCATTAGGTCTCCTTTTGTTCAAATCATCAAGTAATCGTACAATCGTATTACGTCATACGAACGTACGAGAGATTGATATGATCGATATACTTCCTTTAATTGGTTTGGCACTTGTAGATAGCCTCAGCATAGGCACACTCATTATTCCCATCGCGCTCATTGTCCTTTGGGGAAAAGTACACATCAGTCCAATCAGTATCTACCTTGGAACAGTACTCATCTGCTACTTTGCCCTGGGATTAGCACTGCTTTTCGGGCTCCAAACTTTTAATACACTCGGTGACCAAAGCTGGTTTCACTGGACGGTACTCATTATTGGCATCGGCCTCACAGCTATTGGTTTTCTTTCCCCCACCCCAAAACGAAATAGTGCAACCGCCAGTGAAAAAGTACGCAAGACTAATTCAAAAAGCATGGCGGCGATGATTAGTCTAGCGCTTGGTGCTTCCGTTGTTGAAGCATTTACCATGTTGCCTTACCTTGCAGCGATGGGCATTATCCAAAGTTTTGAAATCTCATCTACCAGCAAAATTGGGATAATCTTGTTGTACTGCATCATCATGATTCTTCCCGCAACACTCATCAGCGCCATCGCACTCAGCTCCACAAGCAAGAAATTTTTAAGCGCCATTGAATCATGGATACCCCGCCTAGAATATGAAGCAAAAATCACACTACTGTGGGTCGCTGCCATCGCCGGTATATACATTGTGTTCACCAGAGCTACCGTTCTCGGACTAATTAGCAACTGACACACGGGACCCTATGAATGAAGCAGCGACATACGCCTCAAATTCCGACAGCTTGCCAGATTAGAGCCAGTACCGGGGCTACACAATGTCATCATCAGCAGTGATTGTCCGTAACCGTCGAGTGACCATGTTCGCCATTGCTGCACGGCCTTCACTATTATTTAGGTACGTGAGTGCACGAATTGCACGTAAATCAAACGGAACATCATCCATGGACTGAGCCAACAGGATGGTATCGCGACCGAGCGTGTGAGCTATGCCAGCTTCGTAAAAAACGTTCGGATTCTTGCCACTAAGGTCAGCAATGACAACGCGAGCTTGCCAGATTAGAGCCAAAATGTCGTTAATAATATGATCTATATTCCAAATGTCATCTGCACGAAGACAGCGCATTCCAGCTGCTTCGACGCCAGCCTTCAGCGACTCATAAACGGGTTTAAAATTCGAACTAAAAGGCATCATCACCGCTACAAGATGAGGGTCAAACTCCCTTTCAGTGGGGAACTGGAAAATCTTAGGCTGAGACCTACATTCCGTAAATTGCTCATCCACAACCCGATAGAGATCAACCTCTTTCACTGCCCAATGAGTGCGATGAAACTCCAATTTATTGATGATGCCCAATTGGCCAGCTGTCGACACAATCTTTTGCGAAGGTATGGGAGCGATCGCTTCGTTCGGAACAAAATTAAACGTGTAATAGGCCCCTGACCTTACCAAATTAGTTACATGCCCTACACACGCAACCTGACGTTCGTACTGAGAGCCTATCTCAGGCATAAGTAGCGTTGGTAGATTCATCAACCGTTGGACATTCACTTCATCTTGAGTTTGCCCGCCAGCAAAGCCAACATACTGGCGCACATCGTCA
Organism: Corynebacterium freiburgense; assembly: GCF_030408815.1. Classification (NCBI taxonomy): domain Bacteria; kingdom Bacillati; phylum Actinomycetota; class Actinomycetes; order Mycobacteriales; family Corynebacteriaceae; genus Corynebacterium; species Corynebacterium freiburgense. The sequence goes on from NZ_CP047355.1 coordinate 1,553,293, forward strand.
GCTGTTCTTTCGAGGAGACGCCCATAATGCACCTCACCCCGGGTAAGCCCAATCAAAAGGTTGTACATCACAGCATCCTAACCAAATCGCACATTTGTACGCTAGACCTTAGGTGTACCTGCAGCACAGCTAAGCCGGTTGCCCCAGTCAGCGACTTCTGAAATAGCCTCGTCAGGGGCACATATTGTGAATGGCGCGTGGAGTGTTGCAAGGGCGAAAATGGTCCAGTCAAGGTCACCGACAGGGATATGAACCTCGCAAGTGCGTTCATCAATCGAGGTAACAGTGCCCCATTTCCCAAGGTGCTCTTGTGCCTTTGCTGCGGGAGTTTCCACCTTAGCCACCACCTCGTAACTCATCCCAGTGTTTTTAATACTGTCGCGTACATATTCTGCGGGGTCATCCACTGGCAGTGCTCTAGGCATAAAACTCTGCCTTGTGCATTGAGGATTCGCAGCGCGGTCAAGACGGAAGGTGCGCCAATCGCGACGAGTGAGATCGTATGCCACCAGGTAAAGCCGCTGGTAAACAGAAACAATATTGTGTGGTTGAACGTGCCGGGTCGTCGCAACGCCCTGAGCATCGGTGTACTCAAACGTCAGTGTCTCGTGGTCTCGAGCCGCCAACGCAAACATAGTGAGTACCGCAGTATCAACCACAACACGGTTAGGGTACGAGCCAGGCAACATTGCCACTCGCTGCAGTGAGTCGATTCGGCGACGGATCTTACTCGGCAACACTTGCACAATCTTGGCTAGTGCCGTGATCGCTGAGCGCGATTCAATCATCTGATTGCTGGCGGCTGCTTCTTTCAGCGCAATCACCACCGCTATTGCTTCGTCTTCGTTGAGCACCAATGGTGGTAACGACCCACCGGGTGCGAGCTGATATCCACCGCCAATGCCACGCGTGGTGGTGATCGGGTAACCAAGGTCTTGCAGGCTTTTCACATCACGCCGCAGCGTTCGAGGACTGACCTCCAGGCGAGACGCAAGATCTTCACCGCCCCAATGTCTGCGGCTTTGCAGCAAGGTAAGAAGCTCCAACACGCGGGCACTAATTGTGGACATACTCAAACCTTACGTGCATTTGTGGACGTATTGTGGCCACAAGTAGGTGTTGGCTAAGAGCATGGTTCAAAAAACACACCACATAATCCAGGTCGACGCATTGCGACGCGTATTTCCTGGGCAGGACAGACAAGACGTGGTTGCCGTCCATAACATCTCAATGAACGTGCCACCCGGACAAACCCTGGCAATCCTGGGCCCTAACGGCGCAGGCAAAAGCACACTCCTACGAATGCTCACCACACTGCTACCGCCGACATCCGGCACCGCACACATCGCAGGATTAAACGTTATCGAATGCGCTCACCAAATTCGCTCTCTCATCGGATACGTTGGACAAGGTAACAGCGCCGGGCACTCCCAACGTGCGCTGGACGAGGTCATCAGCCAAGCCCGTATGTACGGCGCAAACCGTACTAACGCTGCTCACCGGGCCGCTGAATTATTCTCTGCGTTTGGCCTTACCGGTATGGAACAACGCAAAACCCAGGAAATGTCGGGTGGACAGCGACGTCGTCTAGATCTAGCAATGGGCTTGGTACACCACCCGCGCCTACTGTTTTTGGATGAGCCCACCACTGGACTCGACCCCCAGAACCGCGCAAACCTCTGGGAGCACATTCGGCAAATCCGAGAAGGCACCGGAATGACTGTTGTTCTAACCACCCACTACCTCGAAGAAGCGGACGCCGCTGCCGAACGAATCCTTATCATCGATCACGGACGCATCCTTGCTGATGGCACCGCATACGATCTGAAACAAACCCACGTCGGAAGCCACGTCACACTAACCACACACACCGAAACCGATGCCCGCGCACTTGCCGCGCACATCCGCAAGCTTCCAGAAACGCTGAATAGTTCCGTCGAATCCCAAACCGTACAGATCCAAGTGCAAGACACACGAACCGCTCTACCACGACTAATAACTCACGCAGCGCAGCAAGGCATCACCATCACTCAGGCCAGCGCCCACGAACCAACGCTCGACGATGTCTTCCTTACCCTTACCGGCCGCAAACTACGCGATAACCCCTCCGAGGACAACAAATGACCACCACAACCACCAAACGAAACCTTGTCCGCGATACGCTGCTGACCACTCAGCGCGAACTGAAGCCCCTGTTCAACGACCCGTTCTATTTTATGTTCGGACTGGTGCAACCACTCTTTTTCCTCCTGTTGTTTGGACCAATTGTCAACGCAGAAACCGGCGCCTCACTGTCCTGGTTCGTACCTGGAATCCTCGTCATGATTGTCTTATTCGGCACATCCACCGCAGGTTCCAGCCTCCACACAGACATGATCGATGGGAGTTTCGAACGCCTTCTTGTCACACCTCTCTGCCGACCAGCACTATTCCTAGGAAAATCCCTAAAAGAATTCTTCCCAATAGTCATCCAAGCAATAATGATCACGCTTGTAGCGTTACTGTTCGGTTTCCGCCCCGACCCGCTCGGCTTCATCATTGGGTTGCTCCTGCTGGGAATCATAGGGATTGGTATCGGCGCATTCAGTTATGCGCTAGCACTGGCAACGCGCAAACAAGACTGGATGTTTTGGACGCTGCAACAAACATTGCTATTTCCTATAATGATCCTCTCCGACGTCCTTCTCCCACTTGAAGGCGCGCCGGCGTGGATGCGTCTGCTCGCCAGTGCAAACCCACTCACCCACATTGTCAACGCCCAGCGCGACCTACTCGGCGGCGACATCCTCACCAACAACGTGGGTTGGGGTTTCCTCGCCGCAATCATTACAGCAGTCCTCAGCGTACTCATCGGCCTACGCGGCCTTGCGGTAAGCAATCAATAGTCGCCTGTCGACGCCGTGCAAAACGTAAGGCTCCGCGCCAAGTCCTTGACGATAAGGTTGATCTGAAGTGCGCTAGACATGACGCCAGAGTATGGAGTGGGATCAGGACATCTCTTGCAGAACCTGCAATACGTAAGATTGCGCACAACCACGACGATTCCAACCTTCGTGTCAGAAGCATCTACCTTTCTGCCCATCTGCAGGATCGACTGTGAAAATGTTAGTTCCAAGCAACGTGTGCGGTTCGACGGTGGTACCAGTGGCCCCACGAGGATGCGATAACCAACGGTCCCCACAGCAGGATTGGTAGATAGCACCAGACCATGATGACCAGTGGCCAACCCGCAACATGACCAGCGTCGGGCCGGCTACCTTGAGCAATGGCAGACACCATCGAGATGTTGAAAATCCAGGTGACTGCTAACCCGCCTGCGGTACCCAACGCGAGCGGAAGAGTTGGTGGAACGCGCCTCCCGAAGAGCGTTATGCCCCACGGCCGCACCAGCCCAACGGCGAGATAGCCAGTCGCAAGTTGCACAAGCGAGATGCCAAAGACGTAGGCATAGCCGAGCGCCGGATTTCCCGCAAGCTCGAAATCACGCAACTCAGCCGTCCCCGGAAGTAGCCCGACGATCATCAGCACCCGCCACAACGCGGAGGGAATTACCGCTGCGAACGCACCGTAGGCACACAACCGGAGCCAGCTCGGATATAGAGATGATTCTCTAGATGACATGCTCCAATCATGGGCGATACCGTTGAAGGATGACAAGAAGGAAGTAAAAACGCAACCGATGAACTGTTCTACCTCGTCTCAGCAGAACACCCGACTAATCTAGCCAACATTAAGGACGGCGTCGATGTTGCTCTTCACGAGTTCATCGCACGAAGGTTTGGAGTCAACATGCCTTTCCGCTCCGCGACCCAAACACAGGCGAAGCATTCATACTTTGGAAAGACATTCACGCTGTTAGTTAGAATAAACGCTATGGTCAATGTGCCTAGTGGTTTGGTTTATCTTGGGCTTTCCCTGAGCATCACACTGGTGTTGGCAAGCTGCGTGCAACCAGCTACTTCCCCTACGACATCAGCAACATCGATCACTTCAGTTACTTCAAGCAGTGCCGTTATGCCGTCCGCGCTAGACGGGGTTTTGGTGTCCAATCTGGTGGATGAGGCTAGCAAAACTGAGGTTCGTACGGCACTGCTCACCGCGGGCGTTCCTGCTGAAAGTGCCGATCGATTTTTCGCCCAGGTTGATTTGTATAACCAGACTGTCACTAAGGATTCATTATTACCAGATGGTTTCCACACGTATTCTGATGACTATCCCCTAGATAAACTTTCAAATTTGTGGAATACACGTTTCCCAGAGTTTATTGGCACAAATTGCCGCATTAATACTTTTTTACTCGCCGAGGATCTTGTTACCACTAGTCCGCAACAATCGGATGCGGATACTTCCCTATTGTTTATGGATGAAGATGCCATCGCGCACTCCCCCAATCCTTTACTTAGCGAATCTGAAAAAGAAGCTTTTACACAAATCTTCGGGCGGATTAAAACCACCAGTGAGCATAATGCAAACCAGCATATTGCCGATATTAAACGCTATTTCCATGACCTAGGAATTACGTTTACTAATCCAGACATTAAAATAGTAAGCGTTTTTATTCACGATACCCTAGACAAACCCGCACATTTATTCATTGGCCATATTGGGCTTGCTGTCCCGCACGAAAACGGCATTATGTTTATTGAAAAGCTCGCGTTCGACAAACCATACCAGGCACTAAAATTCCGCGACTATAACCAGCTCAATGACTACCTGCGTTCCCTTTACGACGACGGCCCTGACCAGGAATATTCCCAACCCATCATATTTAGCAATCACGAAGTATTGTCTACGCCCTAGCAATTCCCTTAGTAAAACACGCACCAATCAGTTGCCCACAAATAATTACAACTAATCCCACGCCACCCATTAAAACGCTTATCGACGCCCCGACCATGATGCACAAAACTCCACCCTATATATTCGCACCCGACGTTGATATTTTCAGCCTTAATGAGTCTTGGCGACACACAAGATAACGTTCCGCAGTTTCACTTATAAGTGCAACATGGATGCAATGGGCGGCACCTCGGCAGGAAATAACGAGGTTCTTACACAGAAAGGAATCGGCAAAAGTGAGCACGACCACCACGCAGAAAGGCCATTCCGTCAGGCTCTCCAATAAAAGAGCGCGCATCAATTGTTCATTTCATGGAAACTGTCGGAGCAGACGTTAGTGTCTTCACCGCCAATCGCATTCCAGAAATGCCAAAGGAATTGAGGGAACTACTCAACGCAGTACTTCAAGCGGTCAAAAATGAACAATCAATTTCTATATCTATGCTGCCGAAAGAAGTCACCACAACCACCGAAGCTGCGATGCTTGATGTCTCCAGGCCCACCGTAATGAAGTACATCCGAAATGGTCGATTATCTGCACGCAAGGTAGGAACCCACCATCGCCTAAAGTCCGTAGAAGTACTCGCGCTACTTGAAGAACTCAAACAACAACAGCGTGATGCAATCTTCGAACTTATGGATTTCGAGGACTCACTCAGCTAACAACCAATCAAACATTCGTGTTTCCCAAACTCTTCACAGTTGGATAGGTCTGATCGCTTGAAGTTTGCACTACGGATGAATCCCTGATGCTGGTCACCGATTACGTCTGCAACCGATGGAGCGTTCGTCCTACAAGGGTCCTTCAGATCGCTTAACAAGGAACTTCCCCCACCCATACCGCCCATTACCATTCCTAGTGTGACTAAGTTTTCGTTGCCTGAGGCACGTAGGATTGCGCTTACAGCGCAAGGGTTTCTGGATCCACAACCTGAGCGAGTAACACGCAGGCATATTCACCGGGTGATGGACAGGGTTGGTGTGGTACAGGTTGATTCGGTGAATGTGCTGGCGCGCGCCCACTACCTGCCATTTTTCTCCCGCCTCGGCGGCTACGACACCACACTGCTCGACGATATGCGCGATGAACGCCCATGGCCGCTGGTCGAATCTTGGGCGCATATGGCGAGTCTAATCCCCTCATCACGGTGGCCACTATTTGAATTCCGGCAAGCAAAAGCCAAACCCGAAACCTGGGGTCGGCTTGGCGAGGTCCTACGACAACATCCTGACATCATTGACACAATCTTGGCTGAATACGACCAACGCGGACCACTAACTTCCCGCGAATGCGAGGCCGGATTAAACATTAAGGAAACTAAGCGCAGAGACCAATGGGGTTGGAACTGGAACTCCACCAAATTAACAATCGAATACCTATTTAGGGCGGGCGTTTTGGCCCCTACAGGGCGAAACAAGCAGTTTGAGCGTGTTTTTGACCTCGTCGAACGCGTCATCCCGGATGAAGCGTATGCTCAACTAGGTACTATCCCCTTCACCGAAGCATACATTGAGCTTGTGCGAACAGCGGCCAAGGCACTGGGCGTCGCTACGCGGGCAAGCCTGCGGGACTATTTCCGAATGACCGCCCAAGAAACAGACCCCGCGATCAAATATCTGCTTGGCACCGGAGAATTAGAATCCGTGGAAGTAGCGGATCACGGTGAGCATTTTCTGTGGACGGCGGCGCGCAGGCCACGGAAAGCGGAGGTCGTCACTCTCGTGAGCCCGTTCGATTCGTTGATTTGGCACCGCGAACGTACACAACAATTGTTTGGAATGCACTATCGAATTGGGATTTACACTCCAAAAGCGCAACGTACTCACGGTTACTACGTATTGCCATTTGTGTTCGGCGATGAACTCGTCGGCCGAGTAGACCTAAAAGCCGACCGCGCAGCTGGTACCCTGCGCGTCCAACAACTCACCTGGGAGCCCAACGCCCCACGGACAGCGCCATCAGCTTTAGATCAAACACTCAAAACCATGGCTGATTGGTTGGGTCTTAGTAGCGTCACTTTTTCATCGTAAGTATTCGTGATACACAAGCCTGCCAATCGAGTAGTAACACGGTAATCTTTGCCAGCTTTCAAGCCGTTTTCTAACGCCATGCACTCTAGCGCCATGCACTCTAACGCCCAGCCTCATGTATGCTCCCGCTGATAGCATGGCCATCAATAAGTTCTGTATGGGCGAACACCTTAAACAGGCACGTTAAATACGAGGCATTTCACACGCTAGGGGAAACCACGCACAAAGGGGCAGCATGTCGATCACACCATTTATTAGTAGCACTCAAAATGATAACACCATGGTTTTGGTGGCACGTAGATATCAGGCAGCCGGCACCGAAGTATTAGTGCGCCTGATACCGCAAGAGCTAGTACCTGCCGAGGACTTGGCGCTGGCCACGCTGGGCCTCGATCCAACAACCCTTGAGCCAAACCCCATCGGCTTTATACCATCGCGTGCTGTGGGGTTTCCTGCTTGGCCTATCTTGACTGACCCTGATAATGCGCAACACGCTTTGAACCTGGTATCCGATATTGAGTGGATCCGAAAGAATGCTCGGGCGCAGGTGAAGTTGGTAAAGAAGCGCGTCGATAAGCTAACAAACCAGTTGCAGGCTTCCGCACCACATTTCGTACCAACCTTTCTGGAGGAAATCGCGCGGGTTCACCTTGAAGCGGATCATGCTAGTTATGCCAAGCAGTATTTCAACAAGGCGCGGGAAGTTGAACGCAACCATAGCCTGCCAGTAGATATACAGCGACACCAGCTAGCTTTCCGGGAGTTCACAGCGCTTGGCGTGGTTAGCGGTCGGGAGATGACGGCCGAAGCCCACAACGCCGCTATTCACCTTGAGCCGAAAGCTGCTTACCAATACTTTTTGGAGCTGTTGCTCACCTGCGCTCACGCTGATGTCGCGCTTTATAATCATGCGCTGCGTGATCTGCGTCGGCTTGGCAAAACTGCGGGGAGAACCCATTACGAAGTGGATGTAGAGTTTGCCTCTCAATATGTGCTGAGCCGTGGTTTCGCAACGTTTCCTGAAGCAACATTACAGGTATTACGCCCCATGCTACAGACAAAACGTGAAGCTCCAGCAACAATGAAAAAGCAGTTTCTCAGCGGCAACCCCAGTGCATGGAAGGTCGCCGAATACGTCGATGTACTGCAAAAACTCGATATATGGGAGGCACTGACCACTAATTCTGAGGCTTTTACTCCTTGGTTAATCAAACTATTTCATCAAAAAAGCCACAGCGGATTTTTCGCCATCCCGAAAGAGGAAATGCTGGCTGCTATCACAGGCAATACCCGATCGCTGACTGATCGCACCGTCAAAATCAAGGTTAAGGGCAATATTTCTTTCAATCTTGAGTATCTCGACGCACTGGTAGCAGCTGGTGCAACAGTAGAATTCGATACTGACAGCCGCTTTGATATGGAGTCATTGTGGAACAGTTGGTTTACCCATGGTAACCGTGATTTAACTGCATTAGTAGACGACGCAAAATCCAGTGAACTCTTACTACAACACCTAACAGCAGAGACCGTACACAATCATTTAGACAAATTACTATCCACTAGGTCTACAACAGAACTAACTTCCCGATGGCTAGACATATTTGCCAATGAAATTAAAAACAACGTTAACAGCCACTCTTGGCAGTTTGAAAGGCTCAAAGAGCAACGCTTCCTCCTCACCGATCCACGCCTTAAAGAACTAAACCCACAGGCGATTAACATGATCTTCCATGCAGAAGTTGCGGTCAACCTGGCAAAACGTCTGAATGAAGGGACCTTCGCGGAATATACGTGGACTACTTTTGAGGAGGCCTGCGAAAAGCTGACTGATAGTGAAAACGCAAAGATTCTTTCTTGCTACCCATACGTCATTTTGGCGGAGGAAAATCAGGTTATCTTGGTTAATGGCCAGCACTTAGAAACCGTGCAATTACCTGCCCCGGCTAATGTCATACGCGTATATAAGGTGGTTGACCACGTGGTGGTGTTTTATCGGGATAAGCAAACTGATAACTACTACTATTTCTGGTCACATGAAAATGTGCCACACCTATTAGCAAATGGTCGTGAACTGCCCGAATCTATGGGTTTCGTGCAGCAGATTGATGGCGGTTTGCAGGTTGGCCCAACTCGGATCACACCCGGCATGGCTTTTAATGAGATACCCAGTGGATTCACTTTTGGCTCTGGGCCTTATTATGTTGGCACAGATAACCCGACAGAGCTGCTTCAAATTCCAGGAAACAAGACTATTTCACTGCAGGAGTTTCATGATGGCGCGGTAGCAGGAAATCTGCCTGGCTTGGATACCTCATCACTGCAGCCTATCTGGGGTATGGAGGATACAGCCAATTTAAAAATAAACTACAGCTGGTACCTTCCAGCGACAGAATCGACTAAAAACTCTCTCTTAGGCGTAACCAATGGCTACCTCATGGGCTTTTCCTTCGAAGGAATTGCCAATAATTGGTACCACTGGTTTTCCCCAGTGGAAGCATTTAGTGCTCGCAGCGCTGTGCCGCTGTGGGTAGTGGAACGCCCTGGATGGGAAGATGATCCTCAATTGCGCGACACTTGGTATCACAATGGACAAGGATTGATTGATGATCTGCTGGCGGGGCCGCTGCCCGAATCCCTAGATTGCCACGGTAAACCTTTAGTGCTGAATAGCCTTCCCGTCATTGGCTTTCATCAGCTCAAAGTACGCAATAAGGATGTCAGTATTGCTATGCGCAAGTGCTCCGAAAATGAAGCACTGGAGCTAGTTATAGCACCGCAGCTCATTCTTGATTTCGCACAGGGCAATGAGGTCTTAGCGGCTGCAATCGCTGGCATGCTCGCCCAGGTTTATCAATCACAGTTGGAAACCGATAACCCGCCTATGGTGCCAAAGCTTACGGCTGTACCTCAGTATCTAAAGTATCTTGCGGAAGTAATCTCCGACGCCACCGCAGAGCAGAATGTTGAAATTTTCCCAAATGTGAGCATTAGAGCTTTTCACTACCTTGGAGAACTTACTGGAGCTCAGTGCTTCGGCAATCAACTTGCATACGAACACTGCCGGGAAATAGCGACAAAGATTTCCACATCACAATCGGGCTTTTACGACACCAGTACCGATTATTTGAAACTACTAGGCCAAGAAAAACTTATCCTCGCCCGTTTGTCTGGTCCAGGCATTCCGATTGACGAGTTCCATGAACTTATTGAATTATTCCGCTGGCTAGCGCATATCGGAATTCTAGGATCAATGGTAAGAGTTGAAACTGATAAAAGTAGCCTCGATCGGCTACTAGCAGACGATCCAGATTTACTGGTATATAACGGCCGAAATATCAACACAGTTTTTGTCCTGTGGCGGCCTGAAATTACCACCCCGACTCGCGAGTGGTTATTGGCAAATAATAATCACGCTCCTTGGGCGTTTTTGCCGCGCGACAAATTCCTGGAAAAATTAGAAGAACTTCTCAATTGGCGCGACTCACTTACCGACGTCCAACGCGCCAGCCGCATCGCTACCTTGGGCGAATCCGCTAAGAAATTAGCTAACGTAACCATGCTTCCGCCATCAGTGTGGCACTTAATTTTATCAGGAGTGCTATATAACTATGATCCCTTGGGTTACCGCGCTCAAGATGCAAAGCTCCTAGGGAAAACACCCACCGCAGTCGATGATCTCAGTAAATTCTTGATTACCTCAAATCTGGGTTACAGAGAACTCGTCACAGCTGGGTGGCACGACGACTATCTTTCAGGTGAACCGAATATTGAATCAGTAGCCGAGCAATGGCAAAAACAACGAGGGACCCCATGGATTCACTTAGATGACAGCATTATTAAACCGGTAGCCAAGTATATGGATAATGCCTGGCTCCCTCCTGAGCCTTTTATGGCCAAGGCTGAACTCCCAACACAACGGGAAGAAGCTGCATTCTTGTTTTACGTTATGTTAATGCAGATAACCCAACCCCGGTCTGCTGCTGCGTGTGAGCTCGCGTCTAGGTTAGAACAGTTTCGGGCGTGGACTCCACCCAGTAAACCACGTGTTTTTGGTAGCAGCTATCAGCAAGAAGCAGATCAATATGCACCCCAACTAGTATCACAAGGCTACCTAGATCAGTGGCTGGAATTTCTGGTATCGGGCACTGCTTATAACGGGACACCCGAAGATCCACGGGTTTCAGCCATGTTAGTAGTCGCCGAAGTGCAGGCCGAACTTGGATTATCCACAAATGCCGCCTGTTATTTCCTGCAAATACTTAGTCTTGCCACGCCTACCGATACGCTGGTAAAACGATGGAACGGTTGGAACAAGAAACAACTAGATACTGCTGCATCCGAACTGTTAGAACGTGGCCTATTGGTAACGGGCAAACGAGCGAGCTCCGGCCGAAGCGTGTTCTTAGCTGGCGGATGGTTAGGCAAATCAACCACCGGCCCCGCCATAGAAATGTGGAAAGCGCCACATTACCTACTGTGGGAAGCCAGCGTAAGCAGACCAGTACTTCCCGGCTGTCCAGCCTTAGTGCCACACGGAGAACTCTTCGCCCAGACCTGGCAGCGCTACCAAAGCGGAGATGTGCCAGGCTATGAAGAACTTCGTACGGCGCCGTATCGACGTCGCTAGCGTTGGTGTGGAGTGTTTCCAATACCTCGTTGCAAAGAAAGCGATGGGCTTTTCTAACCCGCTCCCATAAGCCAAACTCCCGTATGGCGGCCAGGTGATTCAGCCGAGTGCGCACTGCTCATGATGCGGGGTTGAGCTGGCAGAAAATCGGCCAGCATCTTGGAATCTCTCGTCAAGCAGCATCACATGCGTTTCGACGGCCACCCACGCGAGGTCCGCAGAGTCTCCCTGCTATCCCTTACCCGCCTACCCGGCGAAGAGTCCGGCTGGCAAGCCGCCACCATCCGTTTCCCTGATGCTTTTTATATACGGGAATTAGGCGGTGATCTATAAACTTTAAAAGCGGAGGTACTCACCGCTGCAGTGCTTTTGCCACCACTGCGTGCACGCTAAACAGTAGTGGCAGGACAGATATAGCAGCGCTGATGGAAGCTGCATCATTGTCTTTCAGGCCATGTTCGCGAAGTACGCGGCGCGCATGCAGCCAGTACGGGATGACGATCACCGGGGAGGTAGCCACACCGGAGGTATATCCTCGCATGGCGATTGCTGAAGCGATATGAGTAAACCCGTGCACACCGAAAACCAGTACCGATCCCCGGAAGAGGGGTGACCGCCCTTGGGTGCGCACTCCTTCGGCCGAGGCGGCTGCAACGAGGACTGCCATAACTGCTAATGCAGTATTGACATGTTTCTGCGACATTCCTTCGTTGCGAATCTGTTTGGCCGCCGGTATCGGCACCCAGCGTGGCAATTGTGGCAGAAGCCTCTGTGTATTTTTTGACATCGTGAGTAATTCTTCTGCATCGTGCAGCGCCCATGCGGCGAATAGTCCGAGGCTCAACCGTGTCATAGGTTTCATTTCTGCCTCCACTTAGAATTTCGAGGACGAACAATCGTACCCCCGCGAGCGTTACGCAAGGTGTTTATTCTTCTTCACCAACACAAAACAGATTCCCCTCCGGGTCGGCCATTACGGTCCAAGTAAAACTGCCATCCGGTAGGGTTTCCACAGATTGGACTGTAGCGCCGAGTTCTTCTAGGCGTTTCACTGCGGCTTCGCGATCTTTAGAACGGAAATCAATATGAATGCGGTTCTTGCCCGGCGTTGGGTCAGCTACTAGCTGGAACCCCAGCGTAGGGACGGTATCAATCATCACGAAAAACCCATCGAAATCAGCGGAAATTGGTGCACCGGTTGCTTGAGACCAGAAGTTCGCCAAAGCCCTGGCATCCAAACAATCCGTGGTAATCATCCCAGGTGTGATTGTAGCGCTCATAAACCCATGTTAGCACTATACTTTGATGCTCCTCTTCCCCAAAACATCAAGATCAATATCTGCTGGTTTAGTTGATTATTGCCGTGGTTTCCATCATTCGAGGTATGAAATATGGAAATCGTACTAGAAATAGCTCCGCCGTTGTACAACCGCAATAATCAGGCAGATTTTACATTGCCCACCACTCAACAGCACGTTTCCCTAGGTCACACCCCTAGCCCGATAGTACCCAATGCAAATCTGCCTTTATTCATATACGCACAACCCTTGCCATTGGCCTATTTCCTCATATCCGATCACGCTTGGCCCACCACAGGAATATAAAAAACGGCTGGCCTTTTGTTTATTGTTGGCCAGCCGTGGTGGTTTGGAGCTGTTAGCTCGCGTACACCTGGATTAAGTTCAAACCGATAATACAAACCACCCAGATGATTGCCATAATAATGGTGAGGCGGTTGAGGTTTTTTTCCACTACGGTGGATCCGGAGAGGTTGGATTGGACGCCGCCGCCGAATAGGCTGGAAAGTCCTCCGCCCTTGCCTTTGTGGAGTAGGACAAACATCGTCATCAGCAGGCATGACAGCACGAGGACGATTTGTAGGGCAAGTACCATTGTGTTCCTCTAAGATCTACAAACGATTACAACTTGGCTAAGTATACACTAGCCGGAGTTCCGTAGTGCAGTTGATAGTCCGTTCATGGTGAGCTGAATTCCTCGTGAGACTACTTCCCTGGCATCGCCTGCACGGTATCGTCGCATGAGTTCAAGCTGAATAATATTCAGCGGCACTAGATATGGGAATCGGCTTTTTACGCTTCGTTCCAGTTTCGGATTGTCGGCCAGCAAACTATCAGCCCCGGTAATTTTTAAATACATTGCTAGGGTGAGTTCGTATTCCGCTGTAATGGTTTCGGCAATGCGTTCGGCAACATCGCTGTTATCCAGCAGATTTGCGTAGAGGCGGGCAAGGTTGAGGTCGGCTTTGCTCATCACCTGCGCCATATTCGAAAGCACAGACGTAAAGAACGGCCATGTCCGGTATAGTTCCTGAAGTTCGGCGAGGCGTGTTTCGTCGTCTCCGATCCATTGTTTGAGTGCCGAGCCCACACCAAACCAACCGGGCAACATGACACGCGATTGGGACCAGGATAATACCCATGGGATGGCGCGGAGGTCGGAAATGGTTTTGGTTTGTTTTCGGCTTGCAGGACGCGAGCCGATATTGAGGGCACCAATTTCATGGAGTGGTGTTGATGCTGTGAAGTACTCAATAAAACCTGGTTCATTATGCACAAGTGACGAGTATTTTTCTTGGCTCAATGTTGCGATTTCACGCATGACATCATAAGCGCGGTTAGGGTCGGCGAGCTCTTCGACGTCGAGTAGCGACGCCTCGACCGTCGCCGCCACGAGTGCTTCCAGGTTGCGTCGTGCTGACGCTGGGCTTCCGTATTTCGCGGAGATAATTTCACCTTGTTCCGTAATGCGTACAGCCCCTTGTACTGCACCATTGGGTTGTGCCAGGATTGCATCGTAGGAGGGGCCGCCACCTCGGCCTACGGTGCCACCGCGACCATGGAAGAATCGCAAGGTGATTCCATTTTCGCGACAAGCTCGAACAATGTCGAGTTCGGCATCGTATAAAGCCCAGTTTGCGGCGAAATACCCGCCGTCTTTATTCGAGTCCGAATACCCCAACATCACTTCTTGAACATTGTCTCGTTGTTTGAGGTAGTTTCGGTACAACGGAACCTGCCAGAGTTCCCGCAGGATTCCCGCGCCTGCCTGGAGATCCCCAATGGTTTCAAACAATGGGATCACATCGACCGTTCCCGTCGGCATATCGCCATTGGCGTGGATAAGGCCGAATTCTTTTAGCAGAATCATCGGTTCAAGCACGTCGCTCACGGAGGTCGCCATAGAAATAATGCAGTGCGGAATCATGCGCGCACCGAATTGTTCAACGGCGCGCGCTGCTTGGGCGAAATATTCGAGCTCTCGTTGGGTTGCTTCGCTAAATTTCGCGGCGCGAGCAGGGATAATCGGCCTCGGTGATGCGAGTTCGGTAATAAGCAATTCACGCTTTTCCTGCTCATTCAATGCAGCATAGTTCGGGTGGATTCGTGCGGCACGGAAGACTTCAGTAAGGATTTCTTCATATGATTCGGAGTTCTGCCGAATATCCATTGAGTACAAATGGAATCCGAAACTTTCTACTGCCGCCCGAAGCATGCTTAAGCGATCATCGGCAATAATATCGTCGTGGGAATGCCGCAATGAGGCATCAATAATTTCCAGGTCCGCCGCGAATTCTTCTGGAGTTGCGTATGGTTCATGGACTTTAAACCAAGTGCCTTCCACCGCATCTTCGCTTACCAGTGTTGCCATAGTGGACATCATCCGGCCGCGAAGCCCATGGACCGCACGCCTATACGGTTCATCCACACGGCTAGGAACATCATTGTGTCCTTTGGACGCCAATGCAACAAGTTCTACGGTTACTTCGCTTAACCGGTCTGAGAGGCTGAGTTCATGCTCCAAAGCATGTAATTGTTTAATGTAGTAGCGCAGCACGGTTTCTGCTGCACGGGTTGTGGCATAGTTCAAGGTGGCTGCGGTGACATATGGATTGCCATCGTGGTCACCACCGATCCATGATCCTGGTTTCAGCATGGCAACCTGCGGGATTTCATCACCGAATCTGGATTTCAGTTCAGTAATCACATCATGGTTAATCGCCGGTATTTCTTGCAGCAAGCTTAATGAGTAATACCGCAACCCTACTTCGATTTCATCTTCGATCCGCGGCCGCACTGCACGAATCAAAGCGGTCTGCCAAAGCATAGTGATTCGCCGAGTAATATCCCGCTCAATCCCCGCAAGTCGTTTTGAATTCGGGCGGTTTTCCAGTAGGTTTCGACGTTCCTTCATCAACTCCGTAATGTGCTTCTGAGCATCGAATACTGTACGGCGACGCGTCTCCGTTGGGTGGGCGGTAAGCACTGGCGCAACTTCTGCAAAGCGGAGCATGCGCTGGACGTCGTGAAGCTGAACGTTGGCCTGCGAAAGTTTTTCCCAGGTTGCTTCTAATGTGGAGTCGATTGCATAGTCGCGCGCCTCGATTGCGGCCTCATCGTGGAGGTCTTCCGCGAGATTCGCCAGGAGCGCAAAATGGCTAAACGCACGTACCACGGGGGTGAGTTTTGCGGGTTCGCCATTCCGGAAAAGCTCAACAAGCGCATCGATTTCACCGGCAATTGACATTCGTCTGGCAGTCTCAACACGATCAAATGTTTCAACACCCTCCTGTTCACGAATAACGTTTCCAAGGATTCTTCCCAGGTAACGGATGTCATCCCGGAGGTTATCTATCACTGTTGAATTCCTTTCATACAAGCGCAGAAACGCACGGTGATTCGAAACACGCACCGTGCGTTCGTTGTCTACGTGAGCTCGTTGCAGGTTGAAGCGTACCAGCTTAGCGCCGCTTATATGATCGGAAGATCACAACAAGTATCAGAGCAAGTAGTGCTGCGATACCAGCAACAATACCGATAGGCATCAGCATCAAACGTGATGCATCATCACCCGTTGTGGCTGGACTCTCAGACGTGGCGGTATCACTTGTGGAGGCGGGGGCGTCGACAAACTTCGGGGAAGTTTCCTCATCACCCTGAGTACCAATTACAATTTCCAAGCCAACCGGATTGGACTGTGTGTTCTGGTCAGCCTCGCGGAAGAAGGAATCATAACGAATACCCACATACTGCTCGCCAGAAACAAATGCACCAGAGTCTAACTGTTCAATGTTCTTCCAACGGACTGGCTTGCTCACAGTGGCAACTTCTGCCCCGCCGTCCTCCTCCATTTCTAACACTGGTTCGCTCTCGTCCTCACTCGGTGCACCCACCTTCCCCATGCCAAGCGGCTGCAGCGTAGGTGAAAATGCGGCAATATGCACCTTGCGTCCAATACCAGAAGTTACGGAATCAGGATCCTCGACCTGGTAAGGCAAATTCTTTGCTGATACTTGCAAGCGTTGGCCTTCCTTTACCGAGACTTTCAACCATTGCATCTCCCCAGGAACAATTGATGTTGTGTAGGTTCCTGGCTGCACTGTTGGAGCCTCGTCTAATCCCAAAGCGTAAGGTAAATCGCCCTGCGGAGTACCGATCTCAACGCCACTGGCAGTTGGTTGATCCGACGCCGGAGCTAAAGTGTCAGCATTTTCTACTGCGGGGATCTTCCACACCATAAACTCAAACGGCAATTCACGATCGTTCAATATTCCTGGTTCGCGTTCTATGAATACGTCATATGTGCCAGGCTCGCACTTCCCCGATTCGCCATCGTGAGCGGCAGGATCAGTGACTCCCCACGGAGCGAGCGGAGTTTCAAAAGAGTTCGCTTGATAGTCGTAGCCCATGGTGAAGTCCGGAAAACAAAGATCCCCATTGGTATCAGTGGCTTGTATCTTTGCTTTCATTACGGCTCCGATGTCCTCGCCAGACGACGGCGGTGGTGGAACCAGTGCACTCAGCATGAGCCGTTCGCCCTCACTGACGTTGATTTTCCAATGAACTTCCCCCTGTTTCGGCAGAACATCCTGGTAGTGCTTTGGCACAGGTTTGCCATCAACCACACCACCCGCCTGAATCAACGGTGCGTCGTTCCCGGTTGGGGTGCCTTCAACTTTCTCACCACTGATCACACCTGCATTCAGAGTGCGGGTCGATTTCTGCACGAGTTGAAGCTTTAAGGAGTCCGCATCCCCCGCATCGGCATAACTGCCCCCACCTTCTTTCGCAATGCACTCCAACTCGGCGCGGGCCTGCGCATCCACATTCAGCCCAATGACATTAATCACCACATCGACGCCGCGCTGCTTGATTTCCTTAGCAACTTCACACACCGGCGGCGGTGCACAGGTGTCGATCCCATCAGACACCAGCACTATCTGGCGAGCGCCCTGTGTTGGTAGTTCCCGTTCCGCCTGCAGTAGCGACGCCCCGATTGGCGTATAGCCACGCGGGTTTAGTCTTTTCACCTCATCCACCATTGCTTGGCGTTCCCCACCAAGCGGCACCAATGTGCGAACATCCTTACATCCTGCTTCTTTCTCCTCATCACCGCTGCCGGTTTCCGTACCATATGTCAACAGCGCAAGCTTCTGCTGTTGTGGAAGTTCATTGAGCAGCCCCTCTGTTGCTTGTTTTGCTGCATCCATGCGCGTTTGACCACCAGCATCAGCAGCCAACATCGATCCCGAGGCGTCGATAATCACTGCGGTTGCAGGCTGCTCCTGAGCGGATGCCTCAGGAGCCTTCACGGAAACCCCCAACCCAATCAGCAGAAGCGCTGGAACAATAGCACCTAAAAACTGGCGTGCACAATGTAAGAGTAAAGGCATGCTTTCAGCTATACCCCCATATGTGCCTTAAATACGTAAATCCAGGAACCTTTCATGGAAATTTATAGGATTATTAAATCAATTCTATGTTTGATATTTATACACCACTCATACAGCTACAAAAACGCACGGTGTTTGTGTTCACCGTGCGTTTTCAGGTATTGGGGCGTTTTACGCTACTGCGTTCGCGCAAAGCTTAGCGAATGCCTCACCATCAAGCGAAGCACCACCCACAAGGCCACCATCTACATCTGGTTGGCCCACGATTTCTCCAACGGAATCTTCCTTAACGGAACCGCCGTAGAGGATCCGCATATTATCGGCGATTTCATCATTGGCAAGTTCACGGATAGTCTTTCGAATGGCAGCGCATACTTCTTGTGCGTCTGCTGCGGAGGCAACTTTGCCAGTGCCAATTGCCCACACTGGTTCGTATGCAATAACGGTTTGGGCGAGTTCTTCATTGGAAAGCCCAGCCAGTGAAGCGCGGGTTTGTTCTACAACAAATTCCACATGGTTTCCGGCTTCGCGGACTTCAAGCGCTTCACCAACACATACGATTGGGCTAATACCTTTACCCAGTGCAGCTTTGGCTTTCGCGGCTACGAGTGCATCATCTTCACCGTGGTATTCGCGGCGTTCAGAGTGCCCAACAACAACCCAGGTGCAACCAAGTTTTGCCAGCATTTCTGCAGAGATCTCACCGGTATATGCACCGGCTTCATGGCGGGAAACATCCTGTGCACCATAGGTGATTTTTAGTCTGTCACCTTCAATCAAGGTTTGTACGGAGCGAATATCGGTAAATGGTACCGTGACCGCTACATCTACCTTGTCGTAGTATTCCTTTGGCAGTGCGAATGCGAGTTTCTGCACGGTCGCGGTGGCCTCAAGGTGGTTGAGGTTCATTTTCCAGTTGCCAGCAATCAGTGGCTTGCGTGCCATAGGGACACGTCCTTTCGATTCAACGTGAGTTTGTGTGCTTAGTCATTCAGGATTGCGACGCCCGGGAGCTCCTTGCCTTCAAGGAATTCAAGGGAGGCGCCACCACCGGTTGAAATATGGGAGAACCCATCTTCATCGAGGCCAAGGACACGTACTGAGGCTGCGGAGTCACCACCGCCAACTACTGAGAAACAACCAGTCTTGGTTGCATTAATAATGGCTTGTGCTACACCACGGGTACCGTCTGAGAATGCCTTCATTTCAAAAACACCCATTGGGCCATTCCAGAACACTGTTTTAGCTTCTGCGAGTGTTTCGGCAAACTTCTTTACACTCTCTGGTCCGATATCCAGGCTCATCCAGCCTTCTGGAATACCGTCAAGGCCAACAATCTTCTTTTCTGCATTGGCATCAAATTCAGAGGCAGCTACCAGGTCTACTGGCAATACAATGCTATCGCCATAGCGTTCCAGCAAGCTCTTGCAGGTATCGATCATTTCTTCCTGCAATAGTGACTTTTGCACGTTGTAGCCTTGAGCCGCCAGGAATGTGTAGCACATTCCGCCGCCAATAATTAGAGCATCGGTTTTTGGTGCGAGTGCTTCGATTACGCCGAGTTTATCGGATACTTTGGAGCCACCGAGCACCACAACATATGGCTTTGCTGGGTTTTCTGCGATTTTCTCCAAAACCTTAATTTCGGTTTCAACGAGGCCACCTGCATAGTGCGGGAGCCGCTTTGCCACGTCATAAACGGAGGTTTGAGCACGGTGAACTACACCGAAACCGTCGGAAACAAATGCCCCGCCTGGTGCGAGTGCTACAAGTTGGTCAGCAAATTCGCCGCGTTCCGCTTCATCTTTGGAGGTTTCGCGAGGATCAAAACGTACGTTCTCCAGCAGCAGGATATCGCCCTCGGTAAGGCCATTAGCACGCTCGTGAGCGTCTTCGCCTACTACATCAGCTGCAAGTGCTACATATTGACCAAGTTCTTCGGATAGTGCTTCCGCAACAGGCGCAAGGGAGAATTTCTCATTAACTTCGCCTTTTGGACGGCCAAGGTGAGCCATCACAATAACTTTGGCTCCAGCTTCGGTCAATGCTTTAAGTGTTGGTAACGATGCTTTAATGCGTCCGGCATCAGTAATTTCGCGATTGTCATTGAGCGGAACATTAAAGTCTGAACGGACAAGCACATAGCGTCCATCAACACCCTCAGCGAGAAGGTCTTGGAGGTTCTTTACGGTCATTGATTCTCCTATTGGTTTTGTGTAATAAAAACCAGTCCGGGGTGTGCCCGGTGGCACACCCCGGACTGGTTATATATTGGGGATGCGTATGTGCTTAGAGGCGTTCGCCAACATACTCAGTAATGGTTACGAGCTGGTTGGAGTAACCCCACTCGTTGTCGTACCATGCAACAACCTTTACCTGGTCACCCATAACCTTGGTAAGGCCAGCGTCGAAAATAGAAGGACGTGGATCGGTCACAATATCGGTGGATACCAATGGATCCTCGGAGTAAGCGAGAATGCCCTTAAGGTCACCTTCAGCAGCCTTCTTAATAATCTCATTAACCTCTTCAACAGAGGTTTCGCGGGAAGCGGTAAAGGTCAAATCGGTTGCAGAACCGGTAATTACTGGCACGCGCATTGCAAAACCATCGAGCTTGCCCTTGAGTTCTGGAAGTACCAGAGCAACGGCCTTTGCAGCACCGGTGGAGGTTGGAACGATGTTTTGTGCAGCTGCGCGGGCGCGGCGCAGGTCGCGGTGAGGTGCATCATGAAGACGCTGGTCACCGGTATAAGCGTGGATGGTGGTCATAAGACCGCGCTCGATGCCAAGGGCGTCATTCAGAGCCTTGGCCATCGGGGCAAGGCAGTTCGTGGTGCAGGAAGCATTGGAAATAATGGTGTGCTTCTCTGGGTCATAGTCGGTGTGGTTTACACCAACAACGAATGTTGCATCTTCATTCTTGGCTGGCGCGGAAATAATAACTTTCTTTGCACCTGCATCAATGTGAGCCTTTGCAGCTTCAGCGTCGGTGAAGAAACCTGTGGACTCGATAACGATATCTACACCCAAGTCACCCCACTTGAGGTTCTTAGGATCGCGCTCGGCGGTAACAACGATCTTCTTGCCGTCTACAGTGATGGACTCATCATCGAACTCAACATCCTTGCCAAGGCGGCCAAGGATGGAGTCATACTTCAGCAGGTGTGCCAAGGTTTTGTTATCTGTAAGGTCATTGACCGCTACAACCTCAATGTCCGCACCGCGCTCTTCGAGAGCACGGTAGAAGTTGCGTCCAATACGACCGAAGCCGTTAATACCTACACGAATAGTCACGAGGTTCTCCTTGTGTTGTTGGCACTTGTCCAAAGTGGCGGGGAAGAAATTTCGCCCGCAGTAATTCTTAAGTGTACCGAGCAACCCTCAGACCTGCAGGGGTAATACACCCGACCAAGTGCCCGATCGGACATCAGACATGTCCGATCGGGGGTGGTCACGGTCGAAGGTATATTCGCACTTTCGTGCGTTTAACTGCCCCGATAGCCCACAATACCCCCAGGTGAGGGTCACCTGATGCACTTTAGGGACACCATCACCTTAAATGGTGACATTTGCCACAGTTAGGCTTCCTCTTCGAGTAGTTCATCCGTAACTGCTGAATGTGTATCAGGAACTCCCAGCTCTTCTGCCTGTTTATCGGCCATAGACAATAGGCGGCGGATTCGTCCAGCCACCGCATCTTTGGTGATTTGGGGATCCGCTAATCTGCCCAATTCCTCAAGAGAAGCTTGCCGGTGTTGAACCCGCAAATTGCCAGCTTCAGCGAGGTGTTCGGGGACGTCGTCACCCAAAATTTCCAACGCCCGTTCGACGCGAGCTGCTGCTGCCACCGCTGCCCGGGCGGAACGCCGTAAATTGGCATCGTCAAAATTAGCCAACCGGTTTGCTGTAGCACGCACTTCTCGCCGCATGCGTTGTTCTTCCCATTCCAACCGCACTTGCTGGGCGCCCATACGAGTAAGCAGTGCACCAATCGCTTCTCCATCGCGAATAACAACTCGGTCACTACCGCGGGTTTCTTTTGTCT
This sequence comes from Corynebacterium freiburgense, assembly GCF_030408815.1. Lineage (NCBI taxonomy): Bacteria > Bacillati > Actinomycetota > Actinomycetes > Mycobacteriales > Corynebacteriaceae > Corynebacterium > Corynebacterium freiburgense. The sequence goes on from NZ_CP047355.1 coordinate 1,575,526, forward strand.
TCGCAGCAATACCAAGCCGACGCGCACACCCAACCAATGCCAATGCAGCTTCCGGACACGGGCAAGTGACCTCCAGGGAAGACGAACGCCCCGGTTCCGTCAATGAACCATGCGCTAAAAACGCACCCCGCCACGCAGCCTCAGCATCAACCACCGTTCCGGAAACAACCTGTGGCGGCAACCCCCACACCGGATGACCGGAACGAGTAACCAGTCCAAGCCTGCGAATAATATCTTCAGTATTTTCAACAACCCGCAAAACATACCGGGTGGATTTTCTAATGCCGCCTGGACTTATTGTGTGAATCGCCACCTCACAATGGAATAACTCAATTAATTCTTGGCGCAGCCTACGAGCCACCACGGCCGAATCCAATTCAGCCTCAATAATGAGTTTGCCAGCAACAAGATGGAATCCACCCGCAAAGCGCAAAAGGGAAGCAACCTCAGCCATGCGGGCACTTTGCTTTGTTACTGTGACCCGAGCCAGTTCATCTTTGACCTTTGTAGTTAAAGCCACCAGGAAGAGTTATCCTTTCTCGCACTCAGATACGAGTGCGGCTGCAAGTTTTGCGGGATCGTGCCTATGCGAATTGCCCTCTTGCACATCATGAAAGGCAACTTCTGCACCCAATGATGCTGCAGCACGCGCTAATTGTGCACGTTCCCGCTGCGTAGGAATGGTAGCAGCATCTACGATAATCCGATCAACTTGAAGTAATGGCGCGTGTTGGGAAAGCATATGGATATGCCGCTCAGCGGAAAAACCGGCGGTCTCCCCCGGCTCCGCAGTAAGGTTAAGCACCACGATTTTCTTCGCTGATGTATTCGCAAGTGCATCAACTATGCCCGGCACTAAAAGATTTGGAATCACGCTAGTAAACCAGGAACCCGGGCCCAGGGTCACTACATCTGCATGAAGAATAGCTTGTACAGCGGCCCGGCAAGCCTCTGGCTTATCCGGAATAAGCCGTACCCGGCGAACACTGCCAGGAGTAGTAGCCACCGAAACTTGGCCACGCACCGGGGACATAATGCGTGGATCATTATCCAAACCGGAAACATCGGCTTCAATATCTAATGGCTGCTCACACACCGGAAGGACTCGCCCTCGACAATTTGCCATTTTAGCCACAAAATCAAGTGCCTGTACTTGATTTCCAAAGTATTCTGTAAGGCCGGAAAGCATTAGGTTTCCTAGTGCATGGCCCGCTAACGCGCCGGTGCCTCCAAAACGATGTTGCAATACTCCTTCCCACTGCTGCCCTTCCGAATCGGCGCGAGTCAGTGCCGCAAGTGCCATACGGAGATCTCCCGGTGGTGATTGCCCAAGTTCCCTTCGGATCCGACCTGAGGAACCACCATCATCAGCCACAGTTACCACTGCGGTTATAAACTCAATATCAAGCGCACGCGCGGAACGTAGTGTTTGAAACAGCCCATGCCCACCGCCAAGGGCTGTCATGCTGCGGATTTTCATTACAAAAACGCCTTTTAGGTTTAACCGCGGTTAATATCACGGTGGTTTACAGAAACATCAAGTCCTTCGAATTCCCCGAGCCTACGGGCTATTTCTTCGGATACTGCAACCGAGCGATGATGCCCACCCGTACAGCCAACACCAACCGTAATAAAGCTCTTTCCTTCCCGGCGATACCCGGCTGTCATAGAGGCAAACATTTCCACAAAATTATCTATAAATGACCCCGCCGCAGGTTCGGAAAGCACATAATCACTGACTGGTTTATCAGTGCCCCGGAATGGCCGTAGTTCCGGCACCCAAAAAGGGTTTGGCAGGAAGCGAACATCCACCACAATATCTGCATCTTGCGGTGCACCGTGCTTAAACCCAAACGATTGCACAGTAACGTGTTGGCGCTTTTTCGCAATAGTGGCAAAACTTGTTTCAATTGCCCGGCGCAGGTCATGGATTGAAAGGTCCGAAGTATCAATAACAATATCGGCCATTTCCTTAATAGCTGATAGCACTACGCGTTCACGTTCGATACCGATTTGCAGTGTGCCACTGCCCTGCAGCGGATGAGTGCGCCGAACCGTATCAAAGCGCTTAATCAGCACATCATCACGGGCTTCCATAAAAAGCACTGTTGGGTTGATATCGTGATGATCCCTGAGCACGGAAATAACTTCCGGCAAGCTACCACAAAATTCTCGGGAGCGAACATCGGACACTACGGCGATCTTATCCACCGGGGAGTTTTTAGATTCACACAGTTCAACAAAACTAATAATGAGCTCTGGGGGCAGGTTGTGGGCTACATACCAACCTAAATCTTCGAGTACGCGGGCAGCAGTACTTAACCCAGCTCCTGACATACCGGTAATTAATACCGGTGCTGTTTCAATTGAACGCTCACTCATAGGCCCCATAATAACGTCATGTTTTAGAATGCAGTGCCGTATAAACAGATTGCGCTAATTTTGGTCCGAATCCTTTTACCGCTGCAATCTCTTCAACAGTGGCTTCAGAAATCTTTGCCACTGAGCCAAAGTGTTTCACTAGTTCTTGGCGGCGTACCGCTCCAAGCCCTTGAATCGAATCAAGCACCGAACTACGCATCCTTTGAGAACGCTGCTGCCTGTGAAAACTAATTGCGAATCTATGGGCCTCATCACGGATTTGTTGGAGCAAAAACAGCGCTTGTGAGGTACGCGGCAAAATCAATGGGTCTTCTTCCCCTGGCAACCAGACTTCTTCAAGGCGTTTTGCCAATCCTATAAGTGCAATATCGTTAATGCCTAGTTCTTCAAAAACTTCTTGCGCTGCATTTACTTGAGGCAGGCCGCCATCAACGATAAATACCTGAGGCGGGTAGGCGAATCGTTTTTGCACGGGCTCATCGCTAAATTCCGTTGTAGATGGAACAATGCGTTTATCTTCGTGATACCGCTGGAATCGTCGCCGCACTATTTCTGCAATTGAAGCCACATCATTCGAATGCCCGTCCCCTGCGGCTTCCTGGATTTTATAGCGGCGATAGTCTGCTTTTTTCGGTAGCCCATCTTCAAATACCACCAATGAAGCCACTACATCGGTGCCTTGAATATGCGACACATCCGTACATTCGATTCTTAGTACTGGTTCATCAAGGAAGAGCGCTTGTTGTAGCTCTTGGAGCGCGGCAGACCTGGCGGTAAGGTCACCAACACGTTTGAGTTTGTGTTGTTTTAGGGCTTCTTGAGCATTGCGTTCTACGGTTTCCATAAGCACTCGTTTATCACCGCGTTGAGGTACTCGAAGTTCCACTTTGCTTCCGCGGAGTTGGCTAAGCCACGTTTCGCTATTCGCGGCGTCATCAGGCATAACTTGGACGAGTACTTCTCGCGGAATTGGGCTTTGGCCAGCTGTTTGCGCATCAGCGTCCCATCCGGCCCCGGTTTGCGCTGCATTTGCAGCTTCGGCGTGCTCGGCAGCATCCCCATAGAATTGCACAAGAAATTCCTGCAATACTTGGGAGATTGAGCCATTGTTTTCTACCACCCACCCGCGCTGACCACGGATTCTTCCACCTCGAATATGAAAGATATGGAGAGCGGTTTCTAGTTCGTCGCTGGCTGTTGCAATAATATCGGCGTCGGTGCCATCGCCAAGGACTACGGCCTGACGTTCCATTACTTTAGTGATTGCTTCGAGGTCGTCACGTAATCTTGCGGCGCGCTCAAAATCCAATTGTTCGGCAGCCTTGTGCATTTCTGCAGTGAGTTTTTTAGTCACCGGATCGGTGTGCCCAGCCATAAAACTACAAAAGGCCGCAACAAGCTCTTTATGCTCTTCTGCCGTAACATTCCCTACGCAAGGGGCGCAACATTTTTCAATATACCCTAGAAGACAGGGGCGTCCGAGTTTGGAATGCCTATTAAATACGCCCTGTGAACAGGTCCTAATTGGAAAGACTCGGGTAAGCAGATCCAGGGTTTCTCTAATCGCCCATGCATGAGAATACGGCCCGAAATAGCGGACTCCTTTTCGGCGCGGGCCACGATATACAAAAGCACGTGGGTATTCATTGCCGGTGGATACTGCAAGCATTGGATATGACTTATCGTCCCGATATTTCACATTAAAGCGCGGGTCGAATCGCTTAATCCAGGTGTATTCCAATTGCAGGGCTTCCACCTCGCTGGACACTACGGTCCAATCCACACGGTTCGCCGTAGTAACCATGGTGCGAGTTCGCGGGTGGAGCTGACTCACATCTTGGAAATAGTTGGAAAGCCGTGCCCGGAGGTTTTTGGCTTTTCCAACATAGATAACGCGCCCATCTGCGTCTTTGAATGTATAAACACCCGGCTCCACGGGAATGGTTCCGGGTGCTGGGCGATATGTGGCAGGGTCTGCCATATGATTAGTCCTCCGGCATATAGCGGTCTTCCAATTCGCGGAATTTCGCTACAGCCTGTACTACTGCTTCACCGTCTGCTGATTGGAATGCCCACATCGGCACAAATTCAAATTCTGGGAGTTCCAGACGTGCCCAACGATCAGACTTTGGGAATGAAAGCCCATAGATAACTGACCATGGGTAAAAGCGGGTACCAATAAAGTTCCGTACTTCTACCCCATCACCATTTGCGCGTACGCGGGGGCGTTGTAATCCCAGCGCGGCAATGGCAAAAATAAGCCCTACGCCCACAAATGCCCACTGGTCTATTGTGGTTACCGCCGCTCCGGTGTCTCCTACTGCAACAACCATTGCCATAAAAATATGGAGACCGAGCACGCCTATCGCCGAGGCATAGGCAATAAGCTTCATACGTTTTGAAGTCACCACGAGTTCCCATGGCTGTGAGGTTGTAGTGGCGGCATCGGCGGCGACGAGTCGTTCCGTAATGCCTTCAGTTTCTGATGCAGGCTGCGAAGCATTCACGGCCATTAGTCTAGCCCTTTTCGAATCCTCGCAAGTACACAGGCCGTATGCAGTGCCGCAATCATCGCATCCGCCCCCTTGTCCTCATATTCACCAGTTCTTTCGATTGCTTGTTCCTGGTTCAATGTAGTGAGCACACCATTTCCAATAGGTGTAGACGTATCCAGCGCAATACGCGTTAAACCCTGAGTCACAGAATCGCACACGTAGTCGAAGTGGGGAGTGCTGCCACGCACAACGCAACCTAGGGCCACCACGGCGTCGAAACGCGGAGCAAGCTCCTGCACAACCACTGGCAACTCTAAGGCACCCACCACCCGAAATTCGCTTATCGACGCCCCACAATGTTCAGCTTTTGCAATGGCACTTGTACGGAGCCGTTCACAAATCTCTGCATTCCATGTAGAAGTAACAATCGCTACTCGAAGGCCTGTTGCATCAATATGATCAATATCTGGTAAGCCTGCCGCACTCATGAATCAACCTCTGTATCAGTCTCAAATTCCGCAACCTCAGGCAAATCATGGCCCATGCGATCCCGTTTAGTACGCAAATAATTCAGGTTATCTGGATAGACTTTGACGGGAACCGCAGTTCTGCCAACAATGCTAATACCGTGGCCGTTTAAACCATGACGCTTTGTTGGATTATTACTAATCAAATTCAATGATGTGATACCTAAATCCCTAAGGATCTGGGCACCAGTACCAAATTCGCGCGCGTCCGCAGGGTATCCAAGGGCAAGGTTAGCGTCTACAGTATCCACACCACTATCTTGCAATTGATAGGCCTTGAGCTTGGCCAATAACCCAATGCCGCGACCTTCATGGCCCCGCATATAGAGCACTACTCCCCGGCCTTCTTGCTGGATATGGCGTAGCGAATAGTGCAATTGTTGCCCACAATCGCAGCGCCGAGACCCAAAAACATCACCAGTAAGACATTCGGAATGCACCCGCACGGGCACACCTTCGCCGGTAATATCCCCAACCACCACGGCCATGTGTTCGACACCATCAACACGGTTGCGGTAACCAAATGCTTGAAACTCACCAAAATCTGTTGGCAACCGAGTTTCAGTAACTCGTTCTACTAAAACCTCATGCTGGCGCCGCCACGCAATCAACCCTGCAATCGAAATCATTTTCAAGTCATGCTTGTCCGCAAAGCGGCGCAGCTCCGGTGCTCGCGCCATATCCGTGGGATCGTCTTCACTCACAATTTCACACAGCACACCAGCTGGTGAAAGCCCTGCTGCACGGGCTAAATCCACAGCGGCTTCCGTATGCCCAGCACGTACCAATACGCCACCATCACGAGCCCGCAATGGCACAATATGACCTGGTCGAGTAAAGTCACTCGGCCCAAAATCAGGTGACGCCAGCCGGCGCAATGTCTCCGCCCTATTTGCCGCCGAAATCCCGGTAGAGCCAGTCGCAGCATCCACGGTCACTGTATAGGCAGTCGCACGAATATCCTGGTTAATAGCGGACATTGGCGGCAAACCCAACCGGTCACATTCCTCCGCTGTAAGTGCCGCGCAAATATAGCCAGACGTATGCCGCACCATAAAAGCGACTAATTCCGGGGTTGCTTTTTCTGCCGCAAAGATAAGGTCGCCTTCGTTTTCACGATCTTCATCATCAACAACAACAATTGGCTTACCTGCGTGTATATCAGCTATTGCAGAATCAACGCTATCAAAACGCACGCTATTTACCTGATGGTTTTCTTCCACAGAACTCTGACCTGTCTAATCCAAAAAGGATTTGTATATATCATGTCAACAATACCGAGAAAATACTCAAAAAATTACGCAATACAATATGCAGCACCTACCACCCTATGATTCCTGGTTCCCAAGTAAACGTTCAACATATTTAGCTAATACATCCACTTCTAGATTCACAGCATCCCCAACCTGCAGTTCCCCCAACACAGTATCCCGCAGAGTCATCGGGATAAGTGAAACTTCAAAATAGTTTTCACGCAGTGCACTTACCGTCAGTGAAGTGCCGTGTACAGTAATTGAACCTTTTTCCACAACATACCGGGCTAGTGCTTCCGGCAAGGAAATCCGTAGTACATCCCAGTTGCTAGAGTGCTCGCGACTTAATAATTCTCCAACGCCATCGACATGGCCTTGCACAATATGACCGCCGAATCGACCCTGCACCGACATTGCCCGTTCAAGATTCACATTGCTACCTACACGCAGCGTTCCAAGGCTCGAGCGAGTAAGCGTTTCTTGCATACAGTCTGCTTGGAAAAAATCTCCATTGCGGTCCGCCACTGTTAAGCACACACCACTAACAGAGATAGAATCTCCAAGGCGAGCATCTTCTAAAACCTTCGGCGCCTTAATGGTGATCCGCACAGAATCGCCCAGGTCTACAATATCTGTAACCTGTCCAATTTCTTCAATGATTCCGGTAAACATTTATTTTCCTAAATCCAGTAATACGTCGTTTCCTAATTGCACTACCCGCCGCATATGATAACGCTCGGCTTGTTGAATTGTTGTTGCAATTGGAGCCGTTAATACGCCCCTGCCATCTCCCAATATTGCCGGTGCAATATAAGCGTGTATTGCATCGATATAGCCTTGTTGCATAAACGACGTAGCCAGTCCAGCACCACCCTCTAGGAGTACATTCCGCGCACCAAGCTTCCAGAGTTCCAATAAACATTCGCTTGGAGAACTGTAGTGGAGAAAATCCCCTGGTACTTCCCTGCTACCAATAACTACTCGTAATGGTTGGTGCTTATATAGTGAGCCATCTGGTTTACGCGCGGTAAGTTTCGGCCGATCCACTAATGCGGTTTGCGTGCCAATGATTATTGCGTCGCGCTGCGCTCGATCAGCATGGGCGTATTCACGAGCTTGTTCGCCTGTAATCCATTGGCTTGTTCCATCAAGTGCCGCGGTAAAACCGTCCAATGTATGTGCGGTTTTCCAAGTAACGTGCGGGCGCCCTAAACGAGTCGCCGCAAGCCAAGGCTCAAGGGGTGTGACCTGCGCTGAAACCTGCTCGACAATAATGCCGTGTGCTCGCAGAAAATCCGCGCCACCCGAAGCGATTGGATTGGGATCCGAATGAACGTACACCACTTTACGAATTCCTGCAGCGACCAGGGCCGCGGCACATGGGCCAGTGCGCCCAGTATGGTTGCATGGTTCTAAAGTAACCACAGCGGTACCGCCGTGGGCTTGAGCACCGGCCGCCTGCAATGCCATAACCTCAGCATGCGCGCCTCCCGGTGGTTGTGTGGCACCCACCCCAACCAGGTTTCCATCGGAAGAAAGAATTGCCGCGCCCACCGGCGGATTCGGGCTGGTGGTTCCCACTACCTCGGCGGAAGCGTCAATTGCTCGTTGCAGAGCTTCTACAATCTCCATGAACGCATTCTTAGCGACGCCGCGCCAGCTCCGCAAGTTTGCGAACTTCAGCATCCGGGTCCTCAGCACCAAACACTGCTGAACCAGCAACATAGGCATCACAGCCAGCATCCGCAGCGGCACCTATTGTGCTTTCAGAAATTCCCCCGTCGATTTCAATAATCACGTCAAGATTCCGGGAATCAATTTCACTGCGCAGTGTGCGAACTTTGTCTAATTGGTCGGGCATAAAGGATTGCCCACCAAAACCTGGTTCAACGCTCATAACAAGCACGAGGCCAAAATGCTCAAGATCCGGCAAATATGGTTCAATCGGGGTTTTGGGGCGCAATGAGAAACCTGGACGGATTCCTTTGCTCCGAAGATATTTTGCAAGTGCTACGTGGTCATCGGTGGCTTCCACATGAAACGTAATACCAGTAGCACCTGCCTTAATATAGTCATCAACCCAACGTTCCGGGTTTTCAATCATAAGGTGGACATCTAGTGGCTTTGTTGTCACCGCATTTACGTCGGCAGTAATACCAGCACCAAAGGAAAGATTTGGCACAAAGTGGCCATCCATAATGTCCACATGGATCCAATCAGCACTCTGAACACGCTGGATATCTTCACCTAATCGAGCAAAATTTGCGGCAAGAATAGAGGGAGCAATGATCGGTTTGTTCGACATAAACCCATCATAACCCTCCCATTACATACTGCATCAAAGCTCATCAGCGGGCTTTCGCAAAACAGCAAAGAACATGGCGTCTGTACCGTGACGATGCGGCCACATTTGTACAGAGCGCTCCGAACCAACATTTTCCATACCTGGAACTAAACTCTTTGCATCAAGTTCTTCCGCCCCAAGTTCAGCGACTGCTTTATCCACAATTTCTCGAGTTTCACGTAAATCCGGAGAACAAGTCGAATACACCACCACTCCACCTGGGCGCACTAAGCCATATGCAGCGTGCAAAAGGTCATATTGCAATACGCTGAGCCCAGCAATATCGGATTCTTGCTTCCGCCATCGCGCTTCCGGCCGGCGACGTAATGCACCAAGACCAGAACACGGCGCATCAACTAAAACTCGATCAAAACCGGGTTCCAAATCTGGAGTACGACCATCACCAATATGTACATCCACCGGCAAACCAATAGTAAGTTTTTCTACTAATTGTGCGCGGTGCGGAGCGATTTCAACAGCGTCGACGCGCGCGCCGTCGATACGCGCAAGTGCACCCATTAATGCAGCCTTGCCACCAGGGCCAGCACAAAGATCCAGCCAGCGGCCAGTGTCTACACCTAGTAATGGGGCTTCAGTAACTGCTCGGGCAATAAGCTGGCTACCTTCATCCTGCACCGCAGCAAAACCTTGACGCACCGCCGCAATATCGCCAGGATTACCGCCATCTAAATACACTGCATATGGCGAGTACTTCCCCTCCTCCCCGCCAGTAATAAGTGCAAGCTCCTCCGCACTCATCTCACCTGGGCGAGCAGCCAAATGTACTTTCGGACGTTGGGAATCACCTTCGAGCGCCGCGCCAAGCTCCTCAACTCCGATCGTGCGTGCGAAACTCTCGGCAATCCACGTTGGGTGTGCATATTTGAACGCTAATGCAGGAATCTCCTCTTTTGGCGTAAGCCGCGCAAACCATGTACTGCGGCGCGAACGCGTAATAGCCCGCATGACTGCATTTGCAAACCCTTTTAGTTTTTCCACCGTTAGCCGAACGGTTGTATCAACAGCCGCATGAGGCTCTACACGGGTATACAACAATTGATATGTGCCAAGCCGCAGTGCATCCAATAAATCGGGATCAATTTGATCCACCGGTCGTGTCGAGGCAGCATCGATTACCGCATCTAAGACACCTAAATTACGCAATGTGCCATAGGTAATTTCGGTGGCAAATGCCGCATCGCGGCCCGTAATTTCCCGTTCACGCAACATATTCGGCAATACGAGATTGGCATACGCGTCTTGCTCCCGAACCTGCCGGAGCACATCCATTGCAGCAATTCGGGGCGGATCCACAGCCAATGCAACTGCCCTATCACGGTGCTGATCCCGCTGAGAAGCACCCTGATCAGTATGCTTTTTAGCTGCTTTACGTGCACGAGCCGCCTCAGCTTCTTTTTGTCGCTGAGATGTGCCTCGGGCACGCGATCGAAAACCACTCATTGCCACACCAATCCTTTAGTATTTTGCAAACCACGCGCCCAATCGACTGCAGGCATCATTTTCTTTCCCGGAGGTTGCAACATTGACAGTTGCACCACCTGAGAACCAGTACCAATAAACACACCAGATTTTTCGATACTTACTTCGCCAGGACGTAAATCATTGCGTTCCGTACAAATCACAGGACGAACCTTTATTCGATCGCCATTATATTCGGTCCAAGCGCCGGGGCCAGGCGTATAGGCTCGAATATTGCGATCGATCTGATCCGCGGGCAAAGACCAATCGATGCGCGCATCCTCCTTGGTAATTTTTGCCGCATACGTCGCTTCGCCCGACTGCGGCACCGCTTTCAATGTGCCGGCCTGTAAACCATCCATGGTTTCTACCAGCAAATCCCCGCCTAAGTACGCCAAACGGGTAAGCAAATCATCGGTCGTATCTTCGGGCAGAATTTCAGTAGTTATAGTGGCTAACACTGGGCCGGTGTCCAAGCCTTGTTCAATCCGAAACGTTGACGCCCCAGTGATGGCATCACCAGCACGAATCGCTGCTTGTACCGGAGCAGCACCTCGCCACATTGGCAAGAGTGAAAAATGCAGGTTCACCCAACCATGCGGAGCGATGTTAAGAAGATCTTCGGTTACTAGATTTCCGTAAGCCACAACTGGAATGCAGTCTGGGGCGAGCTCCGCTATGCGCGCCCTAATGGCCTGCCCATCAGTAGTATCTGGTTTTAATGTTGCGGGTTTTAAAACCTCAATATCATGCTGCTGAGCCAATGCAGCAACCGGTGATGGATGCAAAGTACGACCACGGCCCTTTTTTGCATCTGGCCGAGTAAGCACAGCAATAACTTCATGTTGCGAGGCCAAAAGTTTTTCCAAAGCAACTACGGCAGGTTCAGGAGTGCCAGCAAAAATTACACGCATGGGAATGTACGACCTTCTTTACTTTTGGAACCAGTCCGAGACACGAATTTCCGCCATCGCTTCTTTCCTCAATTCAGGGGAAAGTCGTTTAATAAAAAGCACGCCATCAAGGTGATCAGTCTCGTGTTGAATACAGCGAGCAAGAAGACCTTCGGCTTCAAAGCTGACTGGCTGACCGTCTTTATCTTGGCCAGTCACCTTTACCTTGGCGTATCGCTGTGTATCTTTATGGATCCCTGGGATAGATAAACAACCCTCACTATCAGTTATTGTTTCTTCCCCGATTGCTTCCCATACGGGATTAATAATGTGTCCACGCATTTCAGGGAATTGGTGGGAGCAGTCATACACAAAAACGCGTCGTGTTACCCCAATTTGATTAGCAGCCAGCCCAACACCCTCATAATGATCCATTGTTTCCAACATGTCATCCACGAGTTTTGCAATGCCAGCATCAAATTCCGTAACAGGATCAGCCCGGGAAATCAATACCGGATCACCAAACAATCGAACTTCGCGGATGGCCATAATACGAATCGCTCCTTAGTAGTAATGCATCTTTAAAAAAACATTGGTATGGCATTTATCCTAACCGCGAATGCAATAAATCCAATGTTGTCGAGTCGCCGGGCTCTGCATGAGGTATTAGCCAATATGTAGTGGGTCTATTTGCACTCGCAGTGGAAGCGTGTCTTTGCGTGTTGCCCGAGCCACTTGTGCGGCCCGCAGTGCTTTACCGAGTTTCATACCGTGTACCACTGGCACACGTACCAATACGCGCTGCGGAAAACCGAACTTTTGTTCGTCATACTCGCCGGGCAGGTGTACACCAAGCGGCAAATCCACCGGGCCCAAAATCTCTCCACCTTCGGGTAATTCTATAAGTTCAAGAAAGTGATCGAGCGTTTTTCCCGGCGCATCAATAGCTGCCATTCGAACAGCTGGTGGAAAATCCACTTCACGGCGTTCCGCAAGTTCAAAAGCTGCAGCCTGCACCATATCCCAACGAATCAGCGATTGCACAACACTTAAGCCAGGATTTGCCATAATAACCACATCCCCGCCACGATGTACCAGAGTGGCCGCTGCTGCCCATTTGGCCAGGGTATCCTCTGTTGCTCGAAGATCTTGTCTGCCCAATAGTGCCCATGTATCCAGTAACAATAAGGCGCCATAGCGCCCCTTGGGCTCCGCACCCGGAGTGGCAACAACGAGCTGTGGGCCGTCGCCAATTGAATCGATAATATGTGCACCTCCAGAGGTAACTACTTTTACCCCGGGAAACGCTCTTCCTAATTCTTCGGCCGTGCGCCCGGCACCTAATACAACAGCGCGTAGTTTTACCGAGCCACATTCCCCACAGCGGTGCCGTAACGAAGGGCGCCCGCACCAGCGACACGTTGGTACTGCAGCTTCCCCACCAGTAGGTAAACCAAGTGGCCCATTGCAGTGTCTACACCTAGCCGGGGCTCTACAATTTCCGCAAGCTAAGGTAGGCACATACCCTTTACGCGGAACCTGAACGAGAACTGGCTCGCCTCTACCGAAAGCCTCGCGAACCGCCTGGAAAGCAATTTGCGGCAAGCGAGCACTACCAGCGCGCGGGTCACGCTCCAATGCAAAGTCCGAATCACCCGCCGCACGAATATGCGGCATACGTGTTCGAATCACATCGCGAGGTGCCACCAAATTATGCAACCAGCCCTGCTCAACCATTAATTGAGTCTCTGCGGTGCGGGAATGTCCACCAATAATCAATGCGCATTGCTGTTTAGCACTACGCATTGTAAGCACTTCGCGCGCATGTACATACGGCGCACGGGGATCGCATAGGTTTTCGTCCCCATCGTGCAGCACCACAGCCAACCGAAGATTCTGCACAGGGGCAAATGCAGCACTACGCGTGCCAATGACCAATCGGCCTTGCCCATGCAATACAGAAAGGAATCTGCGATACCGAGCCTGCGGCCCCAATGCAGACCCTAAAACGGTAATCTGCTTGGCGGAAACCCATTGTTTACATGCTGTTTCTAGAGCATCAACATCCCGTTGATCCGGGACCACAATCAATGCGCCGCCACCATCAATCACCGTTTTTATTGCAAGCGCCGCTAATGCCGTAGCCCAATCCTCACCGGGCGCTATTTGCCAAGCCGCACGTGCCTTTGCCCCAGCGAGCACGGCGTCGACAAATGACTGTCCGAATGCATACGAAGACCACTGCGAAAGGTCTGGCTCTTCTGCCTCACCCAACTCTGCCCACGGTGTCCGCGTATCCGCATGCTCAGCCTGTGCATGGCGAGCTGGAATAGCAGAACGAATTAAATCACTACGCACCCCCGCATATCGTTCACATAACGCATCAATTAATTCACGTGTTTGGAGGGGATACACAACATCTGGAGAAATCACCCGCTCGATCCAGGATAATTTTCCATCATGCTCTGAATAAGATGAGCGAGACACCACTAATGCATCCACAAGCCGTCCACCAAATCGAATACGCACACGAACACCCGGTTGCACCTCGTCATGATGCTTGGCGTCGATTTGATAATCAAAGTAGCGATCAAGCTGCGGCAACCCCAACAGCGGCAAAACCTGCGCGATTGGCACTTCAGGCGCAAGGACCCGGGCAGTCGACATACTGGTGAATTCTACAGATGAAGCCGAGCAAGCGCCCGCGTACACAACCCAGATCAATGCCCAAAAGTAACCGATGATTCCGCAATGCCCGCAGCGCAATCATCGAAATCATTCTCGTGGCAAAATAAATCGCAATAAATTATCCCGAGCAAGTATTTGCTTTCCAATATCGCCACAGTCACGACAACCGACGCTGGCAACCATGCAAAACTCGATACCTACACTTCAGCTCCAAAATATTTTCGATGTGATAATTTGGCTGGAAACCCCGCCCTAGCAAGACACAAAAGAAAAAGCTATCGATGCTCTGAAAATAAGTAGAATTTTAAATGGAGTTAACAATGGATTTGCAGTTAGCGAATAAGCATTTTGTAATAAGCGGCATATCAAAAGGTATTGGGCGGAGTGTCGCATTCGAAATAATGCAAGAGGGTGGCTTTGCACACGGAATTTCGCGCAATGAAGATGATCTTAAGAAATTCGGCATGGAATGCGAATCTTTATTTGCTAGAACTCAGTATCTCAGCAGTGCGGATATACGGGACCGGGCAAGTTTAAAAGAATCACTAGATTACATTGGTGATTTGAGTGGCGGAATTCATGGAATAGTTCATTGCGCAGGATTTGGTAGTCGAGGTAGGATTTTGGATTTTTCAATAAAAGATTGGGAAGAACAATTCCAAGTAAAAGTTTTAGGCCTCTTGAATATGTTAGAGTTTTCGTTGCCCTGGTTTAAAGAAGATTCGATTGGCAAGGTAGTAATCTTAAACGGTATCACCGCCAATAAGCCAGAGTTTGAGATGGCTGCTGTAAGTGCATGTCGTGCTAGTGTATCTAACCTCGCCAAGTCTTTAGCGCATGATTTAGCACCAAAGGCAACTGTTAACGTAATTAACCTAGGGCCGATAATAACAAGCAGGCAACTTGACCAATGGAAACGTTCTGGTTCTAAAATACCCTTTGAAGATTGGCTATCATGGGAGACTAAACGACGGGGAGTTCTACTTAATCGCTTTGGGCGTCCCGAAGAAGTTGCTGCGCTCGCTGCTTATTTGTTATCTCCACTAAGTAATTATATGACTGGAAGCTTTATTAGTTTTGATGGGGGGATTAGTGTTTCGTAATCAGTGTAGTACTTTTATTTGCGCAAAATAGATCAAAAGAAGAGCATTCAGGCTTCCAGCGAAGCACAACTGAGGGTGAAACTAAAAATATTTTCCTGGTGAGTATCGTCTTTGGAATTTCGAGCAAATTAGAGGATAAATTCGCGTGAAGGTTTAGATGCCGTAAGGTCACGCGTTCTCGTTTCTTATCCGCCTTTTAATGAATTACATTTACCTTAGGGAACTTTTATAATTCTGGAATAGCAGACCGAATTAAGTCACTACGCACCCTGCATATCGCTGGCATAACGTATCCACAAGCCGTCCACCAAATCGAATACGCACACGAACACCCGGTTGCACCTCGTCATGGCTTGGCGTCGATTTGATAATCAAAGTGGCGATCAAGCTGTGGCACCCCCAAAGCGGCGAAACCTGCACGATTGACACATTCACTTTGCAGCCATAGACTGTGAATGAATAAAAGAAATATTCATTCACGACGGATCGGAGAAAGGCACAGTGAAGAAAATGCTGTTTTGGGTCATTGCAATCACAGTTGCACTCGTTGTACTCATTGGAGGATTTTTCCTGCTAGCACCGATGCTTTCACCTGGTGAACACGTTGGAGACAGAACAAAATTAGAGCGAGTGTTCAATGATGATGAGCAACGAATCATCGCCTCAAACAAGCTCACTAGCGATGAACTCGCTGAATATAATGGAGAGGATGGAAAACCAGCTTATGTAGCGATAGATAGCGTGGTCTATGACGTATCAAATATCCCTTCCTGGGCACGCGGAAAACATCATGGAGTGCCAGCCGGCACCGATGCCACAGAAAAATTCGTACAATCGAACCACCAAAAGCAAACACTGCAAAATATGAAGGTAGTGGGCTCTATTGACCCGTAGTACGATGATTCGCATGGCGGACGCAAAACAAAATCTGCTAGATGCAGCACGATCTGTGTTTTTACTCCATGGTTATAAGAAAACCTCAGTAGCCGACATCGCTGCCGCAGCAAACCTTGCTGTAGGCAGCGTCTACAAATTCTACCCATCCAAAAAAGAGCTTTTTATAGACGTCTACCTTGCCGAAAATGCCAAAATAAAACGCGAGCTCATCCAGTCCATCAATTGGGAAAATCCTCGGCACAGCTTTCCAGAATTTTTACAACAAATCACCAAGATAACTACACAAAATAAAATCCTCCAAGCCTGGAATGAACCAAATTTCGGCCCGGAACTTCATGAAAAGTGCGCCCAACAACTACAAACCTCGGAATTCGGACAGTTCCTACGCCTACAAACCGACATTTGGCGGCAGCAAGGACTCCTCCCCGAGCAATACTCAGTCGATTTTTTGGAACGTGTGCTCGATGCTGCCCACCAAATCGATTTTACTTTTCAGATCGATACAGAAATGAAGTCTTTCATTCTAGCCGCAATTATAGAGAAGCTATTTACAGAAAATTAGCGGCTTGGCGCTATGTTTTGAAAGCGAATTTGTGGTTCTGCATTGCACGAAGCGTTGTTATAGAAATCGCCAATGCCACAATACATACTGAAGTGACCAGCCCGAGCAGATTTTTATTTTCCACCACAGCCATAAGTATTGCAAACCCAATAACAGTAACCGTTACCAGTACTGATACCACTAAACCTCGCAATAGTCTGTGATCTATCCGCGCCACTAGGAACGGCATAATAAACGACAGTGAAATGGCGGGCATGAGCAACAATAACGCGAGCATACCGGCTCTCCAATCCAGGCAAGCATAGAACCTATATTGGAAGCCACCTAGAGTATGCGCAATTTGTTTCACCGCGCCTAGTTCGCAGGGCACATCTCTAGGTGGACAAAATAAGTATGTGACGCAAACTAGGCACCAAATGCCCACTGTAGCAATACCAAATAGGAAAAGCTATGGACGAGTTAAAACTCATAGGGAAAACCTGATTGCGTCACATACACACCCTTGCAGGCACTAGCCAAGCGTAGCTTCAATTGCCGCTTCGATAATATCCAATCCTTCCTCCAACTCGGCTTCGCTGATATTTAAAGGAGGAACCACATGCATACGATTGAAGTGGGTAAACGGCCACAACCCACGCTCTTTACATCCAGCAGCTAATGCCAGCATTGGCGCATTTTCCTCAGCACTTGGGTTAAATGGCACAAGCGGCTCACGTGTTGCCTTGTTTTTTACAAATTCAATGGCCCAGAACATGCCAACCCCACGCACTTCACCCACGCAATCAAACTTATCGGCGAGCGCTTCTAGGCGTGGTTTGATAATGCGATCCGCCAAATCATTTACATGCGCCAGCGTTTGTTCCTCTTCAAAGATCTTTAGGGTTTCAACGCCCGGTGCACATGCCAGTGAATGTCCCGAATACGTCAACCCACCGGGGAATGCCCGTGTGCCAAACGTGGCACGAATCGCATGCGAAATCACCACACCGCCAAGCGGCACATATCCAGAATTCACCCCTTTTGCGAAGGTAATCAAGTCCGGAACCACATTAAAGTGCTGATATGCAAAGAACGCTCCTGTGCGACCAAATCCAGCCATCACCTCATCAGCGATATACATAATGCCGTGGGCATCACAGAGTTTGCGCACACCCTCTAAATACCCAGGTGGCGGAACCAAAATACCATTTGTTCCCACTACACTTTCAATAATAATTGCAGCAATAGTTTCCGGTCCTTCCAGCAGGATTTGCTGCTCTAGGTGTTTTAGTGCACGTTCGGATTCTTCCTCAGGTGTATTCGCGTAGAACATACTGCGATACAAATATGGCCCAAAGAAGTGCACCACGGAAGTGTCGCTAGGTTCATTGGCCCAGCGCCGTGGATCGCCGGTAAGGCTAATCGCAGTTGCGGTGGCACCGTGATAGGAGCGGTACATTGACATTACTTTTCGACGCCCCGTATGCAACCGCGCCATTCGCACAGCATGTTCAACCGCATCGGTGCCGCCATTGGTGAAAAACACATTGGCAAAATACTCATTTCCTACAGCATCGATAATCCCCTGCGCAAGCTTTGATCGGGTTTCCTCGGCAAAACTTGGGGCTACTGTAGCCAGGCGATCAGCCTGGTCCTTTATCGCTTGAATCAGCCGCGGGTGCTGGTGCCCTAAATTTAGGTTCACCAATTGGGACGTAAAGTCAAGGTATTTATTGCCTTCATAATCCCAAAAGTAGCTACCCTCCCCTGACTGTACCGGCAGCGGCGCTATAAGATCCTGGGCCGACCATGAATGAAAAACATACGACCGATCCAGGTCTTGAATATCTGCATTTGTTGTCATACTGTCCAACTTTCTCAACGGTTAATGTGTGGGGAAACCCAGGTTTATTTGGGATTCATCTGGCAGCGGCCACCGGCTGGTCACCACTTTTCTGCGGGTATAAAAATTGAATGATTCGGGGCCATACATATGTGTGTCTCCAAATAATGAATTTTTCCAACCGCCAAATGAAAAGGCTCCAATTGGTACCGGTATCGGCACATTGATTCCGACCATACCCACTTCGATATTAAATTCGAATTCCCGAGCAGTTCGTCCATCACGAGTGAAAATCGCAGTCCCATTGGCATATGGATTTGCATTAATGAGTGACACAGCTTCATCGTAGGAATCAACGCGTACAATGGCCAGGACTGGACCGAAGATTTCTTCGTCATAACACGGCATGCCCGGCTTTACATGGTCAATGATCGAAGGGCCAATAAAAAATCCCTGCGAATCACCAAAATCCCATGTACGTCCATCAATAAGTAACTTTCCGCCATGCTGTTCGGCTTCTGCAACAAACTTTGTAATTCGATCCAATGAATCCTTGGTAATTACCGGTCCCATTTCGGCATCTGGATCATTGAAAGCACCAACCCTAAGCTTGTGCGTTCGGGATACAATCTTTTCCACTAACTCATCTGCAATATTTCCCACCGCCACAACTACGGAAATTGCCATGCATCGTTCGCCTGCGGATCCATAACCCGCAGAAACAGCGGCGTCTGCCGCGGCGTCGAGATCCGCATCCGGCATAACAACCATATGATTCTTTGCCCCGCCGAGTGCCTGTACGCGCTTTCCTTGTGCCGCAGCGCGCGTATAGATCGCACGAGCTACAGGTGTAGAGCCAACAAAACTCACGGCACGAATTCGAGGTGAGTCTAAAAGTTGATCCACTGCCGCTTTGTCTCCGTGAACAACATTGAGCACACCAGGTGGCAAACCAGCTTCATGGAATGCCTCCGCAATCCAGTTTGCCGCCGAAGGATCACGTTCGCTGGGCTTTAAAATCACGGTATTCCCTGCAGCGATAGCGGTAGTAATCATCCATAGCGGCACCATTGCCGGAAAATTAAACGGCGTTATACATGCAACCACCCCGAGTGGTTGGCGGGTTTGGTGGACATCGATACCATGAGCAGCCTGCTCTAAGAATTCACCTTTCATATGGTGAAGCAGCCCCGCGCAAAACTCTACATTTTCTAGTCCACGGGTGATCTCTCCGGCAGCATCAGACAGCACTTTGCCATGCTCTTGCGAAATAACGGCAGCGAGTTCATCGGCTCGGGAGGTAATAATTTCACGAAGCCGAAACATAATATTCGCGCGTTTAGCCATTCCGGTCGCTCGCCATGCTGGAAATGCTTGTTCTGCAGCATCAATGGCTTTTTCAAGTGTGCTTTCGCTGGCAAACCCAACACGGCCAGTCTCCTCGCCCGTTGATGGATTCATTACCGTTCCGAATCGAGCGGAATCATCGACTGCTACTCCCCCAATAAAATGCGATACCAGCATATGGAAACCTCCTTAAACGCGGTGTTTATACCTCATCAATGCTAGGTCTCGTACTCAGGCAACAATAGGCGCGTTGTGTCGCTCAGCTTATGGAAAGTGGACATAGTGTTAACCAACCTTCCTGGTAGTCTGGTGGCCAGCAATCGTTCTACGGCTAAGGAGGATTGATCTGTGACTTCGAATTCCGTAAATGATGCCTGGCAATACGGCCACTACCTCACTATTCGCGATGTGCTTGAATCCCCCACCTTGGCCCATGCACGCGTAGAAACTTTTTGCCCACCCGAGGCACTCGATCGTCCGGTACGTTGGGTGCATGTTGCCGACGCCGTACGCGCAGGGGCACTCTTACAAGGCAGCGAACTGCTGCTCACCACGGGAATTGCCTGGAGCGATCGCGCAGACGAGCGAATAGCGATGATCGATACCTTTGCACAACGTTCTGTTGCAGCGCTGGTACTTGAACTTGGATCCCATTGGCGGCAAGTACCAGCCGATGTGGTCAAGGCATGCAAACACTACGATATTCCACTTATTGTTATCCACGATGAAGTTAAATACGTAGAACTAACGGAATACATTCATACGCTACTTTTGGAGCATAAAGTACAACAGGTTATGGCGATCCATGAAGTGACGGAGTCTTTTACGTCCCTTATGGTCAATGGCGCGCCAACCACACAAATCCTGGCACATGCCAGCAGGCTATTACAGTGCCCAGTGGTGCTCGAAGATTTATCCCATCAGGTCGTTTGCTATGCCGAAGGCCATATGCTGCCCAGTACATTGCTGAATAATTGGAGCGAAAAATCCCGCAGATGGTCAGCCGTAATTAGTAATTACGGCACACTTACGCAATGTGTCACTGTTGATTCCGAAAATGCCATTGGAGCGCGCGCCATCGTACGCGCATTAACAAGCGGGTCTATAAAAGATAAGCGCCACGAACCTGAGCTTTGGACCATGATTGATGTGCAGGCTCGAGGCTTAGCCTGGGGACGATTGTTTTACTATGGTCGGAGCCTTAGCGTCGCTGGTGGGGACCATATTTTAAGCCAAGCAGCGATTACTTTGGCAATGGAACGACTAGGGTCTACGAATCCGTATTCATGGGTCGATCTTATTGAAAAAACCGCTATCGAACGACTTGTTGATAATAAGTACACAACCGTTCAAGGAGTGCAGGAAGTACTCTCTGCGTCTGGTTTCCGCATGGAAGGCCGACACCTCTTCGCACTCCTTTTAGAACACCACGGTAGCTATATTGAACCAACAGTATTCCGCAAACAAATCCGCAAAACATTCAACGATGCTGATTTCCTTGCTACCCCACTCGAATCTGATCCGCGCCTGGTAATCGCCGCTCTTTCTATACCAGCAAATTCGCAATATCACGATATTGTTGAACCTTTGCACGCAATGGCCAAAAATATAAGCGATCAATATAGCACTAAAATACGGATTATTTGCTCCAATGCAAGTGAAACTACATTGGAGCTTTCTGCACTGATACGGCAACTTTCGCATGCAACTCCCACACCAATGCCACGCGCAAAAGTCACGGTGCTACCGCTAAGCCGAACGCCATTAGAAAATTTACTACTCACGTTACGTGATGATGTTCGTGTCCAACATTATGTAAATTCAACACTAGACCCACTGATTCTCTACGATAAGAATCATCATGGTGACCTGCTCGAAACATTAGCTGCGGTATTAGCAAATCCAACATCGCGAAAAGCTGCAGCAGACCAACTACATCTTTCTCGTACCGCACTCTACGGGCGAATCGCCACCATTGAACGGCTTCTTCATATGGATCTCAGTGATGGTGAAACTATATTCAGTTTGTCGCTTGCGCTAAAAAGCATGCGCAATGGTGTAGATACTTCACCGTTGAAACACAACGTTGCCGTTCAGGGCGTCGACAAGCGCACGACCAGATGAGGTTTGCAGCAACCAATTTGGTTTCCATAATGGCCAAATAACCTCAATGCATTGCAATTCAAATTGAGAAGCGAGTTTGAATTTTCGCAGCAATTGTGTAACCAGTGCCCGGCGTGCAATGTTAATCGATGCTTGTTTAGTAATCCGCAATTGAAGCTGTTCCGGCGATGTTTGATACACCTCAGCTACTTCAGTTTTATTCAATGTGGGAATATTTGGTAGCAATTCCCTAGAGTCCCAATGAGTTAACAATGGTGTAGCCGAGCACCGATCAACCACCACATGGTACTGCTGCCCGCGGAAAAGCTTTGCTGGTCCGGCAAATCTTGCACTTGTATGAAGTTCAAATACCACACCCAAAAGCGGAAAATATGTAAGCGTGCGATCATGGCATACCATTGATCTCCGCCACGCCCGCTGCACAATCAATTCAGCCTCGGCAAGGGCAATGCGCACTGGTAAGACTGCTGAATTCTGCCCAGTATGCTGCATTATCGCATACTCGTTTCTGGTGGGAATTGATTAATAAGCATCGGATCTGTTGAAGAATCAGCAGCATAATGCCGCGGTGTTAACCGTGCAGCCTCAGAAATCGCAACTTGAACTTTGGCGGATACCGGATACGAACGCTGAGTAGCTAATGATCCAATAATCATTGCGAGCGTAGAAGCCACTAATCCCGAAAGGAGTGGGTCTAGGCCGGTACGTTCCGTCAACCCACTTTGCACCCACAACACCACAACGATCGTGCCAGCAAGTATAGAAGCGACTGCGCCAACCGCATTAGCCTTCTTCCACCACACCGCACACACATACGCCGGGACAAAAGCGCCACCAAGGATGGACGTTGCAAACACTACGAGACTAAATACAGCTGGTGGTTGCCAAAACGCCAATGTAATCCCACCGAATGCAAGAACAAATACTGCGAGCCGTGAGATCCACACTGCTTGACGTTCGCTCATATCGGAAATAAAAAACCTTGCAACAATATCTCGAGCTGCAATTGTGGAAGCCTGCAATAAGAGTGCGTCCGCCGTCGACATAATTGCTGCCATGACTGCGGCCATAACAATGCCAACACCTGCGCTGGGTAACACAACTTTGGCGACCTCAAAGATCGCTTGTTGCGGGTCATCTAAAGTTGGCAAGATAAATAACGCAAAGACGCCGATAATATATGGTGCTGGAATAAATAAAAGATTAAACGCTGTGGAATATACGCCAGCGGTGCGCGCTACCGAGGGTTGTTTCATTGCCATATGTGATACCACAACATGAGGCCAACCCATATACCCAATGGAGAACAACAGTAGCGCGCCAAGAATTACTCCCCACTGATCTTGATAGCTTAAATCTGCGCCCCACATGGTAAGTAAATTCGGATTTATTTCCCCCACCGCTTTATTACCTTGGGTAAATCCACCTACGTATTGCAATGTGGCTATAAAAATCCACACCATACCAATAAGCATGACAATCGCTTGAATAAAATCAGTGTAGGCAACCGCTAAATATCCCCCAAGGAATGTATACAACACAATTACGCCTACTGCGATACATAGCGAAATTTCAAAGCTTAAACCCGTTACAGCGGCAAGGCCAGAACCTCCGGCAATAAATTGCGATAATACATAAATAAATAAACACACAAGCGCTACAGGTGCGGCAACAATACGCACCCATTTGCTCTCATAGCGATGTTCAAGGTACTCAATTGAGGTAAGGGAACCAAGTTTTTGGGAAAGCTTACGCATTCGGCGCCCAAGCACCGAAAGATTAATAATGCCACCACCAATATCACCCAATGCGTACCACATACCGAAATATCCTTGCGTATATGCCAGTGAACCAGCACCAAGGAACATATAGCCAGACATAGAGGATGATTGCAGCCTTAAGGCAGTCACCGCAGGCCCAAGGGAACGATCGCCTAATAAATAGCTTTCGGAGTCACTGGAAGAACGGTTTGCCGTCCACACCCCAATACCGGCCATAGCCACAAAATAGATAATGAGGAATATTAGTGCGATATTCATACTGGTTCACCTTCTTTAATTTCATCGGCAAGGTGCCAGTTTTTGCTCATTGCCCAAAAGACTGCCGTATAACAAATCCAGAAAGCACAAACACTTCCAATAACAACAACCGTAAATATTGGTAGGCCGAACATGGCATCATCCCCTAGTGTCTGCATAAGCACTACGCTTATGTCCTAGATCACACTCAATCATTAATGTCCCACGGTTGGTAGCTGCATTCTGTCCTGCAAAACCCCACAATGTTGACACTCTGTACCTTGTCCGGCATGTTCGACGCGCGGTTCAATAAAGGTAACCATTCCCCGAACAGAGGAAATTCTTATGGCTACCGACGTTTTTAATACCTCAACCTTTCTTGAAGACTTTCACTACACAAGCACATTCGGAGCTACTGAGGCAGGTGGTGTTGACCGTCAAGCGGGCAGCAAAGAGCACGGGGAAATCCGAGATTGGTTTATCCAACGGGCGCGGGAACTGGGATTTGATATTAAGGTCGATGGGATAGGTAATGTTTTCGCCTCATTAGAGTTTGTTCCGGGTACGGACCATGTCTACATTGGATCTCACCTTGATAGTCAACCATTAGGTGGCCGCTTTGACGGTACTTATGGGGTAATGGCCGCACTATACGCCGCCGCACGTGTTAAGGCACTTGTCGACGCCGGGGAGGTCACTCCCACACACAACCTTACGGTTGTTGATTGGTTTAATGAGGAAGGTTCACGCTTTGTACCTTCACTTATGGGATCGAATGTTTTTGCAGGTTTTTGGGATAAGGAAGCAACGCTGGCAACCCAGGATCCGAAAGGCATCACAGTCCGGCAAGCACTGGAAGCAACTGGATATTTAGGTAACGATACTCCCCCACCGATCGGAAGCTATGCAGAGCTGCATATTGAACAAGGGCGCGTGCTTGAACGTGAAGGGATCACTATTGGCGCGGTAGATCAATCCTGGTATACCCAAAAACTCGTGGTCAAAGTTCTTGGCGAACAATCGCACACCGGGGCTACGATTATGTCCGATCGGCGGGACGCCTTGGTAGCTGCTGCTGAGATTGTGCTTTTAGCAGAAGCGGTAGTGGATAATTTTGAACCTGAGCAGATTGTCACCTCGGTGGGCAAATTCGACGTCTTACCAAATTCCCCTATCGTGGTGCCACGCCAAGTTGACCTGGTCATTGATATTCGGGCTGATCTACAACAGGATGTGGAGCGGGCGCGTGACCTGCTACGTAACCAAATCGCTGAGGTTGCGCGGCGTCGTAAACTCACTATTGAAGCTCAAGACTTTGATATTCGGGGTATTCAGCATTATCCGATTGAGGGCATGGAACTTACGGAAAAAGCCTGCGCAGATGTGGGAGCATCGTGTCGCCGCATGCGCACTATGGCTGGCCACGACTCAGTAGTAATGAACCGTATCGTCCCGGCCGTAATGGTTTTTATTCCTTCTATTGGTGGCGTTTCCCACTGCGAATGCGAGTTCACTACCGATAAGGACATGGTCACCGGTGTTGATGTTTTGACTGGCATCGCCATTCGCATGGTTACTGGGTTGCTCGACGATGTTGCGCCTGGTGAACCTCACACGAATAACTAACCCACTGCCCGCACCTACGCTAACCCATCCTCAAGGAGGATTTCACCATGTCGACCACATTGATTCACGGTGGAATTGTCGTTACCGCCACCGGACAGCACCACGCAGACGTACTTATAGATGGCGAAACCATTGCCGCCGTCCTCGACCCACAATCAACACTTTTGGGCCATAACCTTAAAGAAACCGTTGATAATACTCTCGACGCCACTGGAAAATACGTGGTCCCAGGCGGTATTGATGCCCACACCCATATGGAAATGCCGTTTGGCGGCACTACCGCCTCTGACACATTTGAAACGGGCACCCGAGCTGCGGCATGGGGTGGCACCACAACCATTATTGATTTTGCAATTCAACGCTTTGGCGAACGTGTTTTTGACGGTCTGGAAGCCTGGCACAAAAAAGCAACTGGCGAGTGCGCTATTGATTATGGATTCCATCAGATTATCGGAGAGGTAAATACCGACTCGCTGCGAGCAATGGAACGCCTACCCGATGAAGGCGTATCCAGCTACAAAATGTTTATGGCATACCCTGGTGTGTTTTACAGTGACGACGCCCAGATCTACCAAGCAATGCGAAAAGCTGCAGACACCGGACTGCTCACTATGATGCATGCTGAAAACGGACCCGCCATCGACGCCATGGTTGCCGAGCTGCTGGCAGAAGGCAAAACAGACCCGTACTACCATGGTGTCGCCCGCGCATGGCAAATGGAAGAAGAAGCCACACACCGAGCCATTATGCTCTCAAACCTTACCGGTGCCCCACTATATGTTGTGCATGTTTCCGCTAAACAAGCCGTACAGCAATTGGCTATGGCCCGCAATGATGGCTACAACGTGTTCGGCGAAACCTGCCCACAGTACCTGTATCTTTCATTAGAGGATCAACTAGGCGCACCGGGATTTGAAGGCGCAAAATGGGTTTGTTCAACGCCACTTCGTTCCAAACACGAGCACCACCAAGAACACATGTGGCAAGCATTGCGCACCAATGATATTCAAATGGTCTCTACAGACCACTGCCCATTCTGCTTTAAAGAGCAAAAAGAATTAGGTCTTGGGGATTTTTCTAAAATTCCGAATGGCATTGGTTCAGTGGAACACCGAATGGACTTAATGTACCAAGGTGTAGTCAATGGCAATATCTCACTTGAACGATGGGTGGAAATCACCTCTACAACCCCCGCTCGGATGTTTGGTTTATATGGCAAGAAGGGGGTAATCGCACCAGGCGCCGACGCCGATATTGTGCTCTATAATCCCGACGGTCACACCAAGATTGGCATTAACGACACCCACCATATGAATATGGATCATTCTGCCTGGGAAGGCTTTGAAATCCAAGGCCATGTGGATACCGTGCTCTCCCGCGGGCGAACCATAATTCACAATAACGAATACCTTGGTTCCAAAGGCCACGGGAACTATCTGCACCGCGGCGCCTGCCAGTATTTGATCTAGTCACTCAGCCCAACCGCAGACCGTAACTCCGCTACCCGGTTTGTTTGCTCCCAAGGCAAATCAAGATCGGTACGGCCAAAATGGCCATAGGCTGCGGTCTGAGCGTACATTGGCCTGCGTAAATCAAGTTCGCGGATAATTGCTGCTGGCCGTAGATCAAACACTTCGGTGACTGCGGCTTGGATTTGCTCATCGGCTAACCCATGGTTTGCTGTGCCAAAAGTCTCTACATATAAACCAACAGGCTTCGCACGACCAATTGCATAAGCCACTTGCACTTCAACACGATCTGCAAGGCCAGCTGCCACAACGTTTTTTGCTACCCAACGCATTGCATAAGCCGCCGATCGATCGACTTTGCTTGGGTCTTTTCCAGAAAACGCACCGCCACCATGACGGGCCATGCCACCGTACGTATCCACAATGATTTTGCGTCCAGTCAGTCCGGCGTCGCCCATTGGGCCGCCAAGAATAAACGAGCCGGAGGGGTTTACCAAGAGTTTTAGGTCAGCCCCGGTGAAAGTATGCAGATTGGCGTCTTTAATCACCCAATCTAAAACATGCTCGCGAAGTTGCTGCTCCAACCATCCTTGAGTGACCTCGGGATCGTGTTGAGTTGAGATAACTACCGTGTCTAAGTGGCTCGGTGTGTTATCAGCGCTATAGGCAAAGGTAACTTGTGTCTTTCCATCTGGACGCAAATGTGGAACGATACCTTCTTTGCGCACTTGCGTTAACCTGCGCGCCAGCCGGTGCGCAACAGATATTGGCAATGGCATATACTCTTCAGTTTCATTTGTGGCATAACCAAACATAAGCCCTTGGTCACCAGCGCCATTACGATCTTCTTCTTCAACTTCTAGACCAGAGCGCACTTCTTGGGACTGATCCACACCAGCCCCGATTTCCAAGCTTTGTTCGCCGATTGCTACGGTCACGCCACAGGTAGTGCCGTCAAACCCCACTTCTGATGATGTAAACCCAATGTCCCGAAGTTTATTTCGAACAAGTTGTGGAATTTCTACGTAACCATCACAACGAACTTCACCGACTACGTGTACGAGACCAGTAGTAACGACTGTTTCAACCGCCACGCGCGAATTTGGATCAACCCGCAACATTGCATCCAAAATAGTGTCAGAGATTGCGTCGCAGATCTTGTCTGGGTGTCCTTCGGTAACGGACTCCGAAGTAAAAAGACGGACTGAGGTGCCCAATGAAGTTTCCTTTTATATGAGGGTTATTTCAACTCCACTCAATCTAGACTAAGCTGTCTAAAAAGGCAATACTTACTCACGGACCTGCTCAATCACATCCCAGATTTGCGCCGCGACCTCAAATTTTGAACCATGTGACACTTCAATCACATCCCCTGTTTTGGTGAGCAGCCAACCCATATTTGTGGCTTGTCCAAAGACTTTTCCTTTGCCAACTTCATTGCACATCAATACATCACAACCTTTGCGTTGCAATTTCGCCTTGGCATGCTCTAATACTGAATGCTGCGCATCACCAGTTTCAGCGGCAAAACCCATAATAATTTGGTCAGCCCGCTTATCCGCCACAAGTCCAGCAAGGATATCTGGGTTTTCTACCAACTGCAGCTGTGTGAGTTGATCGGCGTTTTTTCCTTTTTTAAGCTTGACATCCGCAGCAACTTCGGGCCGAAAATCGGCAACTGCAGCAGCCATAATCACAATGTCCGCATCGGGTGATTCCTCTTGGATTGCCTCATGCATCTCCACGGCCGAACCGACACGAATAAGCCGCGCACCCGGTGGCGTCGGCAAGCTATCCGTACTCGCCGCAATCAGCGTTACATCCGCGCCACGGTGGACCGCAATCTCTGCCAGCGCAAAGCCCTGTCGACCAGATGAGCGGTTACCTAGGAAGCGGACCGGATCAAGATCTTCTTGTGTCCCACCCGCGCTAATAACGACCTTTTTGCCCTCCAACGTACGTTTGAAGCTTGCACCAGCCAGTGCAGCAAGCGCCACCACCCCAATCTGCTCAGGTTCCGGTAATCTGCCCGGCCCGGTATCTTTTCCGGTAAGCCGACCGTGGGCCGGTTCAAGCACAATAACTCCCCGCTCTCGTAGCGTTTCGACGTTCGCGCGGGTCGCTGGGTGGTGCCACATTTCGGTATGCATAGCTGGAGCCACCACCACTGGACAGGTGGCCACTAAATACGTTGCTGTAAGCAAGTCATCGGCACGCCCTGCAACCATGCGTGCGAGAATATCTGCGGTGGCAGGAGCAATAACAATCAGATCAGCTTGCTTCCCTATATTCACGTGGCGAACTTCGTCAACAGCATCGAAAACACTTGTAGATACTGGGTTGCCTGAGAGCGCTTCAAAGGTCGCTGCACCAATGAAATTCAATGCAGAAGCCGTTGGAACAACCCGAACATAATGGCCGAGTTCCGTAAAATACCTGACCAAGTGACACGCCTTATACGCGGCAATTCCACCAGCAACACCGATAACTACATTTTTACTCACCACAAATACCAGTATCCCTTATTACAAATATGGAAACGACAATAGGGTCCTCAGCCTCCATAGTTTGGAGAAGAAGACCCTAATATTTATAGAGCTTAGTGTTAGCCCTCGGTATGGTCCAACAAACGACCATTGATCTCACGTAGTGCGATAGACAATGGTTTTTCTTGCGGATTTGGGTTTACCAAGGGGCCGACGAATTCAAAAACACCCTCGTCTGCCTGCTGGTAGTAGCTATTAATTTGTCGTGCGCGTTTCGCGGCAAAAATCACCAAGGCATATTTGGACGATACTTTATCCAAAAGATCATCAATTGGTGGAGCAGTAATGCCGATCGGCGTATCGAAAACGTCCCTATTATTGGCAGTCACGTTGGTCACATGCACCTTTTCAGCGTTATATGGATAGTAAAACTTATGAACTCAGCAGAATCGCGCGAATCGTTGCGACCGCTTGTTCAATATTGTCATTGACCACAATATGATCAAATTCGTCTTGCGCTGCCAACTCGCCTCGGGCGGTTTCTAAACGGCGTGCAATGACATCTTCAGGCTCAGTACCGCGACCAGTCAGCCGCTCCACTAAAACCTCCCACGATGGTGGGGCTAAAAACACGGAATGCGCTTCGGGCATTTCGCGAACTACATTACGAGCCCCAACAAGGTCGACCTCAACTAGTACGGGCCGACCTTGTTGAAGAGCTTTTCGAACTGGGCTAGCTGGTGTACCGGAACGCTGTAATCCACCGTGGATATCTGCCCATTCAAGCATTTCACCACGATCAATCTTTTCCTGAAATTCCTCCGCTGACACGAAGAAATAATCACGACCATCAACCTCACCAGGCCGAGGCTGGCGAGTAGTCATGGAAACACTAAAATACAGATCCGGAATTTCATCGCGTAACCGGGCAACGACCGTGGATTTCCCCACGGCGGAAGGGCCGACCAATACTACTAGACGACCCATCGAACTAGCTGTAGACAATTTCGTCTTAGTCCTCGTCGCTAAAGCCGAAGCGCTCTAGCAGCGCACGACGCTGACGATCACCTAGGCCGCGAAGACGACGAGTCTGGGCAATTTCCAACTCATCCATAATCTCCTTAGCCTTCACTTTGCCTACCTTCGGCATTGCCTCAAGCAAAGCCGAAACCTTGGTTTTACCGATGATTTCGTCGGTTTGAGCCTGGGCCAGGACCTCCTTAAGGTTCGTGCCACCGCGCTTGAGCTTCTCCTTTAGCTCTGCACGTGCCTTGCGGGCCTCAGCGGCCTTCGCAAGGGCTTCCTTGCGCTGCTCGTCGGTCAACTTGGGAAGGGCCACGGGGTTCCTCCGATTCAAATAAACGGTCAATGTTCTTGGGGTAATGTCTACCAGATTTCGGCGGCCTACAGAACACCTGCAGACAACCGAGCCGGGATCAGCATAGCACTATCTCGGAAAAGTCAAAGGTGGCGCTCCCGAAATCCCATGTCAATGAGATCCCGGAAGGCGACTTTTCTACCAGAATTTACCTGGGAAAACCTGGAAAGTTCTGCGCTTCGAATGCAATGCGTTTCCGCAGGTCAGCCACATTCGGGCCGTCCAATAAAATGCCTCGAGACATATTCGGAAAGACTAAATGTTCGATGCCTTGAGCGAGTTCGCTCACATCTTTTGCACTGGCGCCTTGAGCACCAACACCAGGCATCAATATTGGTCCACGTAAATTTTTGAGCTCGGGCGTGTCGGAAAGAGTCGCACCAATTACAACACCGATATTGCCAGCAATCTGGTGTTGAGCATTATCAGCAGCTACCGCATCCACAATCTGTTGGCTGATCGTTGCGCCTTGGGTATTGATACACGACTGGATAGCTTGCCCTTCGGGATTGGAAGTCGCAGCTAATACAAAGACTCCCCTGCTGTTTTTTTCAGCTAATTCCAATGCGGGCGCCAATGAACCATAGCCCAAAAACGGTGAAACTGTGACAGCGTCCGCACACAATGGGGAATCACTTTCCAACCAAGCCGCAGCATATGCGGCCATAGTAGAACCAATGTCTCCGCGTTTGGCATCTGCAACAATAAGTGCTCCCTGAGCACGCAAGGCTGCCATCATATGTTCCAGGATCGCAAAACCTGCCGAGCCAAATACCTCATAAAATGCGACCTGAGGTTTTATTAAGGCAACCGTATCGGCGAAAGCCTCAGTACAGATTTTGGAAAATTCTTCCAAGCCCGCCACCGAAACCGGCAACCCCCATGCAGTGAGCAACGACGGGTGTGGATCGATGCCCGCGCATAGTCGACCACGGGTGGACGCGACGTCGAGAAGTTGTTCGCCGAATGTCATGAATAATCCAGCTCCTGCAAAGGGCACACCGTAAGTTCACCAGCACGCAATGCTTCAATTCCCTGAACTGCAGCAGTAACTCCCTGCACCGTTGTCACCAGTGGAATCCCCATATTTACGGCGGCAGCACGAATATCGTAGCCATCATGGCGGGCTCCAGAAGAGCCGGCAGGAGTATTCAGGATCAAATCCACTTCGCCATTGTTAATCTGATCAACGATCGAAACTCCATCCGAGCCCGCTTTAACATCAGATTGTTTTAATACGGTTTCACACGCGACACCATTTCGACGCAGCATACCGGCAGTACCAGCAGTTGCCAGCATTTTAAAACCAAGCGAAGCTAGGCGCTGGATCGGGAAAATCAATGTGCGCTTATCGCGATTCGCCACAGATACAAAGACGGTGCCTTGTGTAGGAAGTGCCCCAAAGGCACCAGCCTCAGCTTTTGCATACGCTGCGCCGAAATTATCTGCTAAGCCCATAACTTCGCCTGTAGATTTCATTTCTGGGCTTAGCAAAGAATCCAGCATAGTGCCGTCTGGTCGCCGGAAACGATTAAATGGCAGGACTGCTTCTTTGACCGCAATTGGGGCGTCAAGAGGCAGTGAACCGCCATCGTGGTCGGTTGGAATCATGCCTTCTGCGCGTAATTCAGCCAAGGTAGCGCCAAGCATAATGCGGGAAGCGGCTTTCGCCAGCGGAGTACCCGTAGCTTTCGATACAAAAGGAACAGTGCGGGAAGCCCGGGGATTCGCTTCAATGACATATAAAATGTCGTCTTTAAGTGCGAATTGCACATTCATAAGTCCACGCACACCAATACCATGCGCGAGCGCCTCGGTGGAACGACGGACTTTTTCAATATCCTCTACACCAAGGGTCATTGGTGGTAATGCACATGCTGAGTCACCGGAGTGAATACCAGCTTCCTCAATATGCTCCATAACGCCCGCGAGATAAACATCTGTTCCATCACATAGGGCGTCAACATCGATTTCAATTGCATTATCTAGGAAACGATCTACAAGCACGGGATGATCACTGGTGATCTCCGTTGCACGTTCGATATAGGACTGCAACGAAGTCTCATCATAAACAATCTCCATACCGCGACCGCCCAAGACATAGGAAGGGCGCACCAAAACTGGATAACCAATCTTCGCGGCTACACGCCGAGCCTCATCAAAGCTGGTTGCAGTACCAAAAGCAGGTGCAGGAAGATTAGCTTTACGCAGTACTTCACCAAATTCGCCGCGATCTTCAGCAAGGTTAATTGCCTCTGGCGTAGTGCCCACAACAGGAACCCCGGCATCACGCAAACGTTCGGCCAATCCGAGTGGTGTTTGACCACCTAATTGCACAATCACACCAGCAACAGTTCCGGATTGCGCTTCAGCATGGTAGACCTCCAATACGTCTTCGAATGTAAGTGGTTCGAAGTAGAGGCGGTCTGCGGTGTCATAGTCGGTGGACACAGTTTCTGGGTTGCAATTGACCATTACGGTTTCATATCCAACCCTTGAGAGCTCGAGTGCAGCATGCACACAGGAGTAATCGAACTCAATGCCCTGGCCAATGCGGTTGGGCCCAGAGCCCAAAATAATGACCTTTTCTTTTTCCGTTTGAGGAGCAACCTCAGACTCTGCAGCAGGGTCCAATTCATATGCGGAATAGTGGTATGGAGTCTTTGCCTCAAATTCTGCGGCACAGGTATCCACGGTTTTAAATACCGGACGAATGCCCAAGGACCAACGCAACCGACGGACACCATCTTCACCGGCAAATTCAGGTCGCAACACTGCGATTTGGCGATCTGAAAGGCCGAAGAACTTGGCACGGCGCAATAATGTTTCAGTAAGCACTGGTGCATCAACCAGTTCGGCGCGGAAATCTACAAGTGCCTGCAATTCTGCCAAAAACCAGGGGTCGATCTGCGATGCTTGATATACCTCATCAATGCTTGCACCTAGGCGCAATGCGAGCTCAGCGTCGTATAAGCGACCTTCGGTTGGGCGCTTAAGATCCTCCAAAATGGCTCGAACATTTGTAGCGTTGTCTCCGGCGAATGCAGTATCAGGGACGGTCCAGAACCCCGCTTGCTTATTTTCCAAAGAACGCATGACCTTGCCAAGCGCAGCAATGTAATTGCGCCCCAGGGACATCGCTTCACCTACCGACTTCATAGTGGTGGTAAGCGTGTCATCCGCGCCAGTGAATTTTTCAAATGCAAAGCGCGGCGCTTTTACTACTACATAGTCCAATGTAGGTTCGAATGCTGCAGGGGTAACACCGGTGATGTCGTTGGTGATTTCATCCAGGGTATAGCCAATAGCCAGTTTTGCCGCGATCTTTGCAATTGGGAACCCAGTGGCTTTTGATGCAAGCGCCGAGGAACGCGAAACCCGCGGATTCATTTCAATGGTAATAATCCGGCCATCCCGGGGGTTAATAGCAAATTGAATATTACAGCCGCCGGTATCTACGCCGACCTCTCGCAGAATCGCAATTCCTTGCGCACGGAGTTTTTGGAACTCACGGTCGGTAAGCGTCATAGCCGGAGCAACCGTTACGGAATCGCCTGTATGTACCCCCAGAGCGTCGACATTCTCAATCGAACACACCACAACAACATTGTCTTTGCCGTCGCGCATGAGTTCGAGTTCGAATTCTTTCCAACCAAGGATTGATTCCTCGATAAGCACATTCGCTTCTGGCGACGCCGCGAGCCCGCCACCGGCAATACGTTCAAGGTCTTCATCAGTAAATGCCAGGCCAGAACCCAAGCCACCCATAGTAAATGAGGGCCGAACTACTACTGGAAGCCCGAGTTCAGCTACGGTTTCGCGGACTTCATCCATATTGTGGCACACACGTGAACGAGCGGATTCCCCGCCCACTTTCGCCACAATATCTTTAAATTTTTGGCGATCTTCACCCCGCTCAATTGCGTCAATATCAGCGCCAATAAGCTCCACATTGTATTTTTTCAGCGCCCCGCGCCGATCCAAAGCAATTGCGGTATTCAGGGCAGTTTGGCCACCGAGTGTTGCTAGTACTGCATCGATTGGGTGACCTGCAGCAATTTCTGCTTCGAAAATCTTTTCAATATATTCCGGCTGGATCGGCTCAACATAGGTGTGATCCGCAAACTCCGGATCCGTCATAATCGTAGCCGGGTTCGAGTTAATAAGTGTAACTCGCATGCCTTCTTCTTTAAGTACACGGCATGCTTGGGTTCCGGAATAGTCGAATTCGCAGGCCTGGCCAATCACAATTGGTCCCGAACCAATTACCAGGACGTGCTTAATATCTGTACGTTTCGGCATAGTTATGTAGTTCTTTCCTGGTTATGCTTGGTTCGTTTCAGCAGTTGATCGGCCGGTGTGCGCAGCCATAAGGTCAATAAAGCGATCAAATAGCGGATTCGCATCATGCGGACCGGCGGCAGCCTCTGGATGATACTGCACTGAATACGCCTGACCGTTTTCCAATGCAACGCCTTCTACAACCTCATCGTTCAGGCACACGTGTGTGACTTTCGCCGGACCAAAATCAGTGTCAAATTCCTGACCTCGTTTGCCTTCCAATGCAAAACCATGATTTTGGGATGTGATTTCCACTTTGCCTTTTGCTAAATCGAGCACTGGCACATTAATTCCGCGGTGACCGAATTTCATTTTATACGTGGATAATCCAAGCGCCCGACCAAGAATTTGATTGCCAAAGCAAATTCCAAAGAATGGGATCTTTGCCGCCAAAATATCACGAACAATAGCGACCATTTCATTTGCGGTTGCTGGGTCACCCGGACCATTAGAAACAAACACACCGTCTGGGTTGTATTGGGTGATTTCTTGTAGTGGTGTGTTTGCCGGAACCACGATACAACGCACTCCTCGTGCCCGGAGATTCCGCAACGAATTAAGTTTTACCCCCATATCATAGGTCACTACGGTAAAGCGTTCTTCGCCTTCAGCTGGGACTTCATAAACTTCATCTGTGGTGACTTCCCCTGCCAAGTCTGCACCAGCCATTGATGGCTGCGCTTGGACCTCAGCAAGTAAATCTTCAATTGGTCGCTGAGCTGCTTCACCGGAGAAAATACCAGCCGCAATCGATCCATGATCGCGGAGGTGACGAACCAAGGCACGGGTATCTATGCCACGAATGCCCACAATGTTTTGGGCGATCATTTCATCAACCAATGTGCGCTTCGCCCGCCAATTGGAAACTTGGTGTGAAAGATCCCGAATAACTACCCCGGCGACCCAAATCTGGTCACCACGAGATTCATTATCTTCATCGTTCCAACCAGTATTGCCAATATGTGGCGCGGTAAACACAACGAGTTGGCGGTGGAAGGACGGATCCGTCATAGTTTCTTGGTAGCCGGTCATAGCCGTGGTAAACACTGCTTCACCCAAGCGAGTACCTATTGCGCCGAAAGCTTCGCCACGGAACACGCGGCCGTCAGCAAGCACCAGTAGTGCTGGCTGATGATCGGTGGATTGGGTCACAGTATCACCTTTCAATGTATGTGTCATGATGTATTACGCCTCGCCCCTGGGATCAGCAACGATTCCGTTTTCGCAGGTCACTCGGCCACGTAAAACGGTGTGAGTGACTTTGGTATGGAATTCCATACCTTCATATGGAGTGTTTTCGGATTTTGATGCCATATCTTCCCCATGGGCAGTCCATGTATGTTCTGGGTCTATCACGGTGAGATTTGCGGGTTCCCCAACTGCAATTGGACGCCCATGCCCAGGCAAACGCACAATTTCGCATGGGCGTTCACTCATTACTTTGGCGACCCAACGCCAATCTGCAAGTCCGGTACGCACAAAAGTATCGGCAATAATTGCCAGTGACGTTTCCAAACCGAGCATTCCGGGGCGAGCGTGCTCAAATTCGCAGCATTTTTCTTCGGAACCGTGTGGTGCATGATCCGTAGCAACGCAATCGATAACGCCATCGAGAAGCGCTTGGCGTAGTGCGAGCGTATCGTGCTCTTCTCGTAGAGGCGGGTTAACCCGATTTACGCCGTCATAGGTGTGCAACCGTTCATCGGTAAGTATCAGGTGGTGTGGTGTTACTTCTGCAGTCAATGGAATGCCTTTTTCTTTTGCCCAGGTTACAAGTTCCACTGATCCAACGGTAGAAGCATGGCAAATATGTACCCGGCCACCGTAGTCGCGTGCAAGTAAAGCGTCACGCGCAACAATGGATTCCTCGGCGGCGCGTGGCCAACCACGTAAGCCAAGTTTCGCCGCATTGGCCCCTTCATGGGCGACGGCACCTTCGGTAAGTCGAGGTTCTTCGCAGTGCTGTGCAAGAAGCACATCTTGTCCACGCGAGTATTCGATTGCCCGGCGCATAATCAGCGGGTTGTCTACGCATTTACCGTCATCGGAAAACATCCGCACTTTTGCTGCGGATTGTGCCATCATGCCAAATTCCGTGAGTTCTTTACCTTCTAGGCCTTTGGTAATGGAGCCTACTGGGTGAACATCACATAGACCTAGAGCTTGCCCCTTGTACCATACGGATTCCGCGATTACCGGCTGGTCCATTACTGGTTGGGTATTTGCCATAGTAAATACTGCGGTAAATCCGCCTTTAGCAGCTGCGGCGGAACCGGTGGCAATGGTTTCGGTATCTTCCCTGCCGGGTTCACGAAGATGTACGTGGATATCCACAAGTCCTGGCAGAAGAATATTTCCGTGGCATTCTATTATGCGATCGGCGGGCTGGTCTTCGGCATCTAGGGAGACGATTACGCCGTTTTCAATGCGGATATGAACTGGCTCGCCTTCACCGTAGGGGCGAACGTTTCGGAGAAGTAGGGTGCCGGATTCTGGTGCGGAAAGTTCACCAGTTGCTGGGTATTCGGTCATGGTTTTCCCTTTGTGTGTTTCTTAAGCTTTACAGTGCGGGGGAACCGGCACCGATAATTAAATTAAATAGAACTGCCATTCGCACATGCACACCATTGGAAACCTGCTGCAAAATAGCGGTTTGTGGGGCGTCGGCTACGGCATAGTTAATTTCCATACCTCGTAGCATTGGTCCCGGGTGCATAACGATTGCATGTTCAGGGATTTTGGCCAGGCGTTGTTTAGACAAACCATAAAGCGTTGCGTATTCACGGTGGGATGGGAAAAAGCCGCCATGCATGCGTTCTTGTTGCACTCGAAGCATCATAACTACATCGGCATCGGCGAGTTCAGAGTCCATATCATAGGCGGTTCGCACTGGCCAGGTTTCGACGCCCATCGGCAATAAGGTTGGCGGGGCGACCAAGACGACTTCAGCACCCAATGTCGATAACAAATCCACATTCGATCGGACGACTCGAGAATGCAAACAGTCGCCGACAATAACTATTTTTCGCCCAGTGATATTTCCAAGCCGCTGACGCATTGTCACGGCGTCAAGAAGCGCTTGGGTGGGGTGCTGATGCGAACCGTCACCAGCATTAATAATTGCTGGACCATCTAACCATCCGGCGACTTGTTGAGCAGCCCCTGAAGACGGGTGGCGCATTACAATTGCATCGGCACCAATTGCGTGCAATGTGGCAGCGGTATCTTGCAGTGATTCGCCTTTTTTCACACTCGATGATGAAGCAGAAATATTAATAACATCCGCACTCATCCATTTGCCCGCCGTTTCAAATGAAGCACGGGTACGAGTGGAATTCTCATAGAACATGGTAAACACCGTGCGACCGCGAAGCGTAGGCAGTTTCTTTACTTCACGGTCCAATAGTGCTTCCTGAAACCGGTCGGCTTCATCCATAAGATGCACAATCTCGTCTTGTGTTAAATCCGAGATGGAAAGCAAGTGTTTCACTTATTCCCCCTGATCATGGCGAGTAAGCGTGACCGCGTCGCGGCCATCAATTTCGGAAAATAGTACGGAAATATCCTCGCTACGAGACGTGGGCAAGTTTTTCCCAACATAATCTGCGCGGATTGGCAATTGGCGGTGTCCACGATCAACAAATACCGCGAGTTGAATCTGTTCTGGCCGACCAATATCACGCAATGCATCGAGTGCTGCACGGATTGTTCGTCCGGAATATAAAACATCATCAACCAAAATCACCGTGGCACCATCAATTCCGGTATCAGGAATCGTTGTTGGCCGAAGTGCACGGCGTGGATTTGAACGTAAATCATCCCGGTAGAGTGTGATATCAAGTGCCCCCACTGAAATATCAATCCCGGAAAATTCTTTGATTTTTTCCGCTAGCCGTTTTGCTAATGGAACTCCACCCGAAGGAATGCCCAATAAAAGTATTGAGTCGGCCTGGTCTGCATCTAGCGCCGTTTTTTCAATAATCTGGTGCGCGATGCGCGCGACAGTTCGGTGAACATCATCTGCGCTAAGCAGTTCTAATGTTGCCGAAGTATCTTCGCTCATCGTGACCTCCTTCCCCGCCTCTCCGTGCGGTCCGTTAAAGGATGTCTCTAGTGAATAAGAACTGGCACTAACCATAGCATTAGCCCGTTACCCAAAGCTATGCGCACCATTGATATATATTGCTGGCAAATAATCCACATATTCGGAATTTTCCCTGTGTTTACGCCACGACCAACTATCAGACCGTGGCGTAAATCTCACCCCATTACGCACCCTTATCAATCCAGTCCCGTGTCCGAAAATAATTGCGAAACCTTAAACCTTTGAACTCTGTCAGCCACCGCGGGACGTCGTAAAGCGTCTATGCTTAAGTAGCGTCCAAACACCAACTCCGAAGGGGAACCAGCACCGTGTCGCAGATTGCTGAGCACTTCGTTCCATCGAGCCCGGATTTCGTATGGGATTGGTGTTCCCGCCCTGGTGCGGTTGTGCGTTTAGCACCGAAGTTCGTACCAATGACACCAATAGAGGAACCGAAACGTTTATCTGATGGCACCACGGTATATTCGCTGCCTGCGGGCCTTAAATGGATTTCTCGGTACAACCTTGTGGACTATATTCCGGGCCAGCGCTTTAGCAATGTATGTATTAAAGCCCCACTGAAAGCACTTTCGAAATGGCGGGACACTGTTACATTGACCGCACAGGATGGCGGCACACTTATTGAGGAGGAAATTCATACGAATTTACCTTCATCATCGGTGCAATCACTTTTGGCATATCGCCAACACCAATTGGCTCAAGATTTAACCACACTTCAAGCGCTGGGCCCGCTAAATGCTAATCCTAAAGTGATTGCTATGACCGGCACCAATGGTCTTGTGGGCCGTTCGCTTCGAGCCTTATTGACCACCTCAGGGCATCGTGTTATTTCTTTGGTGCGCAAAGAGCAGGAACCCGCTGTAACACAAGGAGCCGTAAACCGTACTGCCGCTGATCAACGCCTTTGGGATCCAATATCACCAGCCTGGGATCTTTTAGAAGGTGTCGATTGTTTGGTACATCTTGCCGGCGAACCCCTTATGGGCCGCTTTCATGAGGATCACCGAAAGGCAATACGTTCCTCACGCATTGGCCCAACAACGGCACTTGCTCGCCGCGCCGCCGCCTCATCAACATGTACAACGATGGTGTGCGCTTCTGCTATTGGATTCTATGGTCATGAGCCTTCCGAAACCCCACTTGACGAATCCGCACCCAAAGGCACCGGTTTCCTTGCCGATATGACCGCCGAGTGGGAGGACGCCTGCACTCCTGCCCGAGACGCTGGCGTGCGGGTGGTCAATATCCGCACCGGGGTGACATTGAGTAGTTGGGGCGGCAGTCTTCCTATTGTGCGCACTCTATTCTCGACTGGTTTAGGCGGACATATTGGGGATGGCGAACACCGAATGTCATGGATTTCTTTAGATGATTTAACAGACATTTATCGCCTCGCAATTTTGAGCGAATCTATGAACGGCCCGATCAACGCTGTTGCTCCGTCACCAATTACCCATCGAGAATTTTCCCGTGCCCTTGGAGAACAGATGGGACGCCCTGCTATCATTCCAATTCCAAGTTTTGGGCCAAAACTCTTGCTTGGCTCTCAGGGTGCTCAAGAGCTCGTGTTAGCAGATCACAATGTTTGCTCATCCGTACTTACGCACGAATTCAGACACCCCACAATTGACCTTGCGCTGGCACAT
The DNA here is from genome assembly GCF_030408815.1 of Corynebacterium freiburgense. Classification (NCBI taxonomy): domain Bacteria; kingdom Bacillati; phylum Actinomycetota; class Actinomycetes; order Mycobacteriales; family Corynebacteriaceae; genus Corynebacterium; species Corynebacterium freiburgense. The sequence goes on from NZ_CP047355.1 coordinate 1,616,511, forward strand.
GAGTTGGGTGGCGAAAATTTCCGTAACGCCTAAGACGCGATAGGCTTTACCTGTGACTGAAACAAATCCCACTCCCGTAACCCTTGATCGCGTTGCGGAAATTTTTCAGGCTGAGAACCTTGAATACGTCCCCGAAGAAAACGGTTTATTACGCTCCGGATTCCCTAATGCTGCCATAGGCTTAGTCATTGAAAATGATTATCTGCTTTTCGACGCCGCGTGGCGCGGCGAACCCACAGCAGATACCGCACCCCACATGCTCGCGGCAGTCAATGAGTGGAATCTGACGCAAATCATGCCCAGCCTGAGCTTTAGTGAGATTACCGAAGGCACACTAAGCCTTCGCGCCCACCGAGGACTCTATATCGGTCACGGCGCCACCAAAAACCAAATCGGCGCATTTGTAATGTCCGCCATTGAACACACCCTATCCTGTTTTCAGTGGTTGGAAACCCAATTTCCGCACCTGGTTACCTGGAAGGACAACGAATGATCACTGCTGTCAACCTAGAACGCGTGTCGGACATTATGAAAGAGTTTGGCATTAGCCTCACTCCCCAAGAAGAACTCGCCACCGCGAACCTAAATGGTTACCCTGTGACCTTCGCTGTGATCAATCGCTCCGTACTCATAATTCGTGCCGATTCCTCCACAGAGGAACCAGTTGCAGATGGAAACCCCACCAAATTCCTCGCGTGCAATCATTTCAACGCCTATAATTTTCAATGCAAAGCCGCAATCATGGATCGCGTTGAAAACATTATTATTCGTACAGAATGCGAAATAATGGTTGCTGCAGGCATGACCGATGACCAATTGCGAGCAGCTGTTAAAGAAGGCGTAGACAACGTACTTCAAGCACAGCAAGCCATCGCCCAACTTGCGGATTCAATGTCTTAATGCGAAGCCCTAATCCTTTATCACGTGTCGTTTCTTGGCTCACCCAAGCTAACTTGCCGTTTGAAATCCACAATGACGAATTGCGCGTGCGCGCGCAACGCTGGCACCTAGACTATTCCTACGATGCCACATTGGACCAACTCAAAGCCGTGTGCACGTGGGAAGGAAACCCGAGCTACTGGGACATCGACAACCTTATTACCTTTATCTCAACCTGGAATTTCGAATACCTCCAACCCATAGCCACCCTAGAAACCCCAACCCCCACGACCGTCGAACTGCGTGGACGCACCACACTCCCCAATGCCTCCATGCTCCCCGCCCCCAATATCGAAGCATTCGCAGCAGTCGCCTGGGTAGTATGCCGACAACTCATGTTCACCGCCGAACGAACACTCCCCGGCGGTAATATTGGCCTAGCAAACACCAACCCGTTCCTAATCCAACCCGACGCACTCCGAAAAATGGGTCCAGCCTCATGAGGGCACTTAATCTCCAACGCGTAGCCGCCGCATTCCAAAATATTGGCATGGTCGTAGAAACCGAGCCCGAACAACTCAATATCCTCAACCTCGGTCTACCAACTGCAGTATCCGTAGAATCCGGCCAACTGCTCGTCCTCGCCTCAGACTGGAGCCTCGGCCTCGACAACACCCCCGAACTCCAACGCGAACTCTTCTTCCGAATCAACGACTTTCACCGAAACCATACACGCATAAAAATCGCGATTGACCCAAACCGCGAAACCGCTGTCCTTGCACTCACTGACGTACTCCCCTGCCACCCAGGCCTTAGTGACACCCTCCTTGAAATGACCCTCAAACGAAGCCTCGGTGGACTTATACGCGCAGCATACGACCTCAGCTCTCAAATCCCGGACGCCGAAATCAGCCCAAAACCAACAGACGAATGGGGCGGGCTATAACACCACAATGAACATGAGCTCTACGTATTGGCACAGGCTTGGTCTGGTTTGGTCTGGTTTGGTCTGGTTTTCGGGGTTGACTTGGATTGGGTCGTGGTGTGGTTGTAGTGTTTTACAGATTCCGCTGGGCCGGCCTGGGAAAGGCACTGGTTGGGGGTTGCTTGGGGGTTGCTTGGGCGCCGGTTCGGGGTTGCTTGGGCGGGTTGTCACAGATTCCATTTTTTCGGCTGTTTTTATGGAATTTGTGACACGATAGGTAGGGATCCTGTCACAGATTCCATTTTTTTCGTTGTTTTTATGGAATCTGTGACAAACCCCAGGTCAACGGTTGTATGCAACATGGGCTGTTGTCACAAATCCCACTGGAACGGGCTTGTTTTATGGAATCTGTGACACTCCAGATGAAAACATCACTAGTTCAATAGGGCAAGCCTATCAAACACCAGGTAAACCGGCTCAAACGCCCCGAAAACCAGCCGACACGCCCGAAAATCAGGCAAATCTGACAAATCCCCACAGCCAATGAGGCAGATTTTACATTGCCCACACTACGTGAACTTATTTCTCCATTTCACAGGACCAGACCCACTGGACACAAGACAAAAGTGCCTTTTCATCAAGCGAAAGCCCTTGATTTTGTATCACCATACCGAAATACCATGTCGTTCCGTAGACTGCACTACACGAAAAGTAAGTGCAGCGGATTCATCTACGGCAGTAGTCTAGATAATTCCAGCCGCTTAGTTGATTTCGGTTCTTTTTTGTATCCGCAAAACCATATGCAGCTTTTGGCTCAAAATATAATCTCACCCATATACGCTGGTAGCTTGATTTTTTTTCGCGTATATGGGTGTTAGGTTTCAAGATTCAGTAATTAGCTAGGAGATTTTTCTTCTGCATTAGCCACATCACTGACCACAGATGAATCTGCTTCCTTTTCCTGTGGTTGCACGTCGCTAGGTTCGACAGCCTCTGAAGAATTCGGAATGCTAGATTCGGAAACCTCTGCTTTCGGCATACTTTGTTCGGAGTTTTCGTCCTGAGCCGAAATCTCCACAGGTTGAGAAGTCTCCACAGGTTGAGGCACCTCTAATTGTTGAGGTTGTTCTTCTGCATTTGGCCCAATGCCTGTATCTTCAAAGTTTTCGGAAGAAAAATCGGATACTTTTTCTGCAGCAGCTCCATCATCGGCAGCAATATCATCCAGCGATTCAGCTTCCGCAAATTCAGCCTCAAGCTCACCGCCTGTTAGTTCGAACTCGCCGTCATCGGGAGTGTTTTCTTCAACGGTTTCTGGAGAGTCTGCTGCAGCGATTTCTGCTTGCGCTTCAGCTCGGAGCTCGTCGATATTTTTCGCTACTGCGTCGAGGACAGCATTGATATAGGGGGCTGCGAAGTCGGTTGAGTATTGGCTTCCGAGTTCTACACCTTCTACAACAGCGGTTTTTGTTGGTACTTCTGGGTTAAACAGGAGCTCCCAAACAGCGATGCGAAGGATTGCGCGGTCGACTGCTGGGATACGTTCCAGTTCCCAGTTTTTCGCTAGGTAGCGAGCGATTGTATCGTCGACCCGGTCGAGCTCTACCGCGACCCCCCCTACAATTTGTTGGGTATATGGGGTCACTGGCGGGATATCGAATTCTGGTTGCTGCGAAAGTTCGATACGGTCTTCGACGATCGCTACAGGGTCAACATCTCGAAACTCAGCTTCAAAAAGGATATCGACGGCCCGCGCACGGGCGCGGTACCGGCTACCTCGGCGTTTTTCGGGGTCCTTTCGGGGCGTCGTACTCACTCGCTTCTACCTAGTTGTTGACGCGGGAAATGTACGAACCGTCGCGAGTGTCTACTTTGAGAACATTGCCGGTTTCAATAAAGAGTGGGACTTGAATCTCGGCACCGGTTTCCAGAGTTGCGGGTTTGGTTCCACCCGTGGAACGGTCTCCTTGGAGGCCTGGATCCGTGTGCTCAACCTTAAGCTCTACCGAAACAGGCAACTCTGCAAACAAAGGTTCGCCATCATGGAAGGAAACCTGAACAACGGTATTTTCCAGCAAAAACTTAGCCCCTTCACCCATAAGGTGTGGTGCTAGTTCAATTTGGTCGTAGGTTTTTGCATCCATAAGCACATAGCTGGTGCCGTCATTGTAAAGGTAGGTCATATCACGGCGGTCAACCGTTGCTGTTTCTACCTTGACGCCAGCATTGAAGGTCTTGTCTACAACCTTGCCGGAGACGACGTCCTTAAGCTTGGTACGTACGAACGCTGGGCCTTTACCTGGCTTGACATGCTGGAACTCTATGATTTGCTGAAGCTTGCCCTCCATTTTGAGCACAAGGCCATTTTTAAAATCAGCGGTGGTTGCCACTGGGTTATTCTCCCTACATAAAGGTTGTGCAATTTAGCTTTACAATCCTACACCACAAGCAGGTCTTTACTCACTTTGGTGATAATCTCAGGAGCACCAGAAGTGATAATCAGGGTATCTTCAATCCGGACGCCTCCTTTACCTGGCACATAGATCCCCGGTTCGATAGTTAGTGTCATTCCGGGTTTCAGTTCACCTTTGCCGGTTTTCGCAGCCCACGGCGCTTCATGGACGTCTAATCCAATCCCATGCCCTGTGGAATGCACAAAGTATTCTCCATAACCAGCTGTTTCAATAATGTCCCGGCAAGCTCTATCGATATCAACGAGCGATGTTCCTGGTGTTGCTGCAGCTACACCAGCTAGTTGGGCTTCTAAAACAATATTGTAAATTTCCGCGGTGAAATCAGTGGTGTGGTCCATAATGACTGTTCGGGTCATATCGGAGTTAAATCCACGGTCATGGGCACCAAAGTCTAACGTTACTAAATCCCCTGGAACAAGCTTTCGATCTCCCGCGCCGTGGTGAGGTTTTGCCGAGTTCGAACCGGAAGCAACAATTGTGTCAAAGCTAGGCCGTTCTGCACCAAGTTTGCGCATACGATATTCCAAGTCTGCGGCGATTTCTCGCTCGGTACGGCCGACCGCGATTTCACCGGCGGCAAGAAGATCTTGGAATGCAGTTGAAGCAAGTTCTGCTACTTCACGCAGCCGCTGCAATTCCACATTGTCTTTGGTGAGGCGAATGTTTTCTACTACATCAGTAATTGGCACAAGGGTCACATCCGGACCGCAAGCTTCTTCAAGTTCGCGAAGTTCCGATACAGAAACATATGCTGCTTCAAATCCAACTCTGCGCGGACCAATAACTTTTTGTAGAAGTGCGGCAGCGCTCGGGCGCGCGATCACTGCTTGGATATCTGGGACTTCTTCGGCGATTTGTGTGGTATACCGCCCATCGGTGGCAATTGCAGCGCTGAGGTCTTTATTGATAAGCAGCGCTCCATTGGAACCCGAGAAACCGGAGAGATATCGAACATGTGTCAGATGAGTAATAAGGATGGAATCAACGCGTTGTGCAGCAAGTGCCGCCGCAAGGGTACGGCGGCGGGTGGCAAATCTCGTATCGGCTAAAAGGGTCATAAATTTACCCTACCTAGGAATTTGCGCAAATGTACTCTAACGCCAAAAGATATCCGTGGGTACCAAGACCAGCAATTACGCCTCGGGCAATCGGAGAAATATAGCTATGTTGGCGGAATGGCTCCCGAGCATGAACATTTGAGATATGCACTTCAACAACGCAATCAATTTCAGCCAATGCATCGCGCAATGCTACGGAAGTGTGGGTAAAGCCTCCGGGATTAATAACTACGGGCCAGTTATTGTCTGCGGCTTCATGAACCCATTCAATGAGCTGGCCCTCATAATTAGATTGCAAACAGGTTACTTGTACACCTAGTGCTTTGGCTTTATCCTCGATCTGTTGCTCGAGATCAGCGAGTGTTGTGGTCCCATAGATTTCCGGTTGGCGTTTTCCCAAACGGTCGAGATTGGGGCCATTTAATACGAAAATATGCATTATTGGCTAATCCGTTCATAGGCGGCTTGAAGTAATTCGATTCTTGGTCCTTCGAGTCGTGCGGTTTCTCCGGCGCCAGTTAAAACCACAAAACGGAGTTTTCCATCGCGGTTTTTCTTATCTCGGCCCATGCCCGTAAATAGTTCATCAAAGCAACCTGGTACGTAGGTAGTTGGCAACCCAATGGATTCCAGAATGCTTCTATGGCGCTCAACTAAGTGGGCGTCGATAAGCCCATGAAGTTCTGCTAATTCGGCGATAAACATCATGCCAACAGCGACTGCATTACCGTGCTTCCATTTGAAGTTTTCGCGGAGTTCGACAGCGTGGCCAAATGTATGCCCGTAATTAAGTATTTCTCTTAAACCTGACTCTTTCAGGTCATTGGAAACTACCCTTGCTTTTACCGCAACTGAACGCCCAATAAGTTCTGGTAGATAGCCTTCTACTTGTAGGCAAGCAGCGGAGTCGGCTTCATATAATCGGAGAATTTCTTCGTCTGCAATAAAACCAGTTTTAATTATTTCTGCGGAGCCCGCGATTAACTCATCTACGGGCAATGTCCGCAAATAATCTAAATCAATACATACTGCAGCGGGTTCATGGAAAGCACCTACAAGATTTTTACCAGCACTTGTATTGATTCCCGTTTTACCACCAACAGCGGCATCTACCATGGCCAATAATGTGGTTGGCACCTGGATTACATCGATACCACGCATCCAGCATGCGGCAACAAATCCGGCGAGATCAGTAACTGCGCCCCCGCCCAGGCCAATAATTGTGTCACGGCGGCCCAGACCAAAGCTACCGCAGAGATCCCAGAGTCCTTCTGCAACCGAAAGTGTTTTCCCGGCTTCAGCGTCTGGCACTTCTGCAAGATGCACCCGAATGCCACGGCTTTGAATAACATTGGCCAAGGTTTGTGCCTGTGCTGCAAGAGGATACTGGTGAATCAGCAGAACTTTGGCACAATCTTTGCGGATTGATTCCAGAATATGCTCCTGCAATCCGTGTCCGATCGTTACTTGGTACGGGGCCGCGCCGGTAACCGGGATAACGTTCATTAATTAGACGTCCTTTTCGTGGGTGTCGCTATGTGTTTCTAGATAGTTCAATACATCTGCCACTACTTGTTGCGGGGTCCGGCCGTCCGTTCGGGCCCGATACCCTGCGACTTCGCGATACAGCGGCGTCCGTTCGGTAAGCAATTGTTGGTACCGTTCTTTTGGATCGGCGGCCGCAAGGACAGGACGAGAGGTATCACTTATAGTGCGGCGAACTCCTTCTTCTAGGGATACATCAACCCAAACCACCGGGTGGTTCGCAAGCAGATTCCTATTTGATTCTGTGACCACCGCACCCCCGCCCAGGCTGACAACACCGGAAGTTTCCAATGCCTCAGCAACTTTTATTGCTTCCAGCTCACGGAACGCTTCTTCGCCCAAATCGGCATATACCTCTCCGCATGGACGGCCTTGTTCAGCTTCAATAAGCACATCTGAATCCACCAAACTCGTGTTCAAAGCATGGGCAAGGCGCCGGCCGATTGTGGATTTACCTGCCCCTGGGGGGCCTACTAGCACTACGCGAGGCGACATTAAAACTCCAAACGTTGTTGAACCCGATTCAGATAGCATTCAATATTGCATTGGGTTTCCGTCAAACTATCCCCCCCAAATTTAGCTAAAACTGCCCGAGCCAGCACCAAAGCGACCATTGCTTCTGCAACTACGCCCGCCGCAGGGACCGCACAAACATCCGAACGTTGATGGATTGCTGAAGCCGGTTCACCAGAAGCCATATCAATAGTTTTTAATGCACGAGGCACAGTTGAAATAGGCTTCATTGCAGCGCGTAGCACCAGACTTTCCCCATTGGTCATACCGCCTTCCAGGCCGCCAGCGCGGTTTGTTAACCTTCGTACACCGCCATCTTCTGCCCGTACCATTTCGTCATGAGCTTGGGATCCACGGCGTCGAGCTTCTTCGAAACCATCGCCGATTTCCACGCCTTTAATTGCTTGGATTCCCATTAATGCTGCTGCTAATTGCGCATCAAGACGATCTTCACCTGAAACAAATGATCCAAGACCAATCGGGAGACCATGCACAACAACTTCAATAATGCCACCAAGGGTGTCTCCGGCTTTTTTCGCAGCTTCAATTTCCGCAATCATGGAAGCTTCCGCAGCTGAACCGAATGCCCGCACTGGGGAGGCGTCGATAGCTTCCAAATCATTAAAGGTTGGCAGCTCTCCGGTATACATCTCCGAGGCACCAATTGAAATTACATGCGAAATAACCTCTACCCCCAGCGCTTCCCGTAAGAAATTGCGCGCTAATGTTGCCGCCGCCGTACGAGCGGCAGTTTCGCGAGCGGAAGCACGTTCTAATACTGGACGAGCTTCCGCAAAATCATATTTCAGCATGCCAGCAAAATCAGCATGCCCAGGACGTGGGCGAGTGAGTTTTGCGCCTCGCCCTGAGGCAAATGCAGCGGCAATATCAGGGTCTTCCAGATCCACTGGATCTGGATTCATTAATGTAGTCCATTTTGGCCATTCCGTATTGCCAATCATAATTGCGACTGGTCCACCCATGGTTTGGCCGTGGCGAACCCCACCAAGCACAGTGACTTCATCGGCTTCAAATTTCATACGTGCACCGCGCCCGTACCCAAGCCTCCTGCGGGCAAGTTGGGCGGAAATATCTGCACGCGTGAGCGGCACCCCTGCAGGCATGTGCTCAACCATTGCGATAAGTGCCTGACCGTGAGATTCACCTGCTGTTGTCCATCGAAGCATGGTGAGTATTGTGTCACGAACAAGCCTTGCAATAAAACACGACCCCCTAAACCACCACTACCAAAGACACACAAACACTGTGGCCGCCAGCATGCCTGGCCCATGTGCAACCACTCGTTGATGGGCACAGACCCCAATTATCACTGTAAGTATCGACGCCCCGACCACTGCGCCACACCACCCAAGTGCGCCTTGCGCCAACGCCACTGTGCCCAAGCTAGCAGCTAATTTACAATCCCCACCACCAAAACCTGGCAATATTAAATACAGCCCAGCCCAAAACAATCCACCGAAAATCCAAGTTGGATCTATACTCCACGCCCAATACCAACACACACCAATCGCTGGAACCGTAAGCGCATCCGGAAGCCTATAGAAGCAGGTATCAAACCCCGAAACAATAACCGCCCAAAGAAAGAAAACCCCCGACACTATTCCTCGCTTTCCGCACCAAACTACTCCCCTTTTGGTTGTAGCCTAGCCGCAGGATACGCGTATATGCCAGAGGTTTTCTTTTATCGAATTAGCTTTGCCAGGTATTGGTTATATCTGTATCGCTTTCCGTAGTGCTTGCGACATTGCTACCTGTGGCGCCTTATGCCCGGTGAATTGTTCGAATTGACCGAATGCTTGATGCGCCAACATACAATGACCGCCGACTGCGGAAATATTATTTTGTTGGGCCTGGCAAATTAACGGGGTCGGCCATGGATCGTAAATCACATCAAGTATTGGGGCAATAGCAATCGTAGGTTCCAGTCCTGCAATTGCCCTCGATGGAACGGTGGAAATAATCACGTCCGCTAACCCAGCCGACACTATTGCGGATTCCGTAAGTGGGTGAACAGCGAAATCAATATCGCCCACCAAGGGCGCTAATTCCGCGGTTTTATCACTACGATTAAATACGATGATTTTCTGGTATCCCGCCTGCACAAGGGCCCAGAGAGCAGGCCGCGCAGTGCCACCACCGCCAAGTACAAACGCCGTGGTACCGGTAAGCGCCCCTAATTCGGCGAGTGCTCCACGAATGCCATCACAATCAGTATTATCGGCTTTCCAAACGTCCTCACCCACTCGAACTAGGGTATTTGCGCTTCCTATAGCTCGCGCTCGTTCAGTCGCTTCATCAGCGAATTGAAGTGCCGCAAACTTTCCTGGCATTGTGACAGAAAACCCACGGTAACTAGAATCCGCGTTACTCACTATTCCAGCAAGTTGTTCAGCGGTGCATTCTCTGCGCCCATATTCCCAATGGGATAACCCCAGTGCCGCATATCCAGCATTATGCAGCACCGGGGAAAGTGAATGCGCAATAGGCGAACCTAGGACAGCTGCGCGGTGAGTAATCATCGGTTACTATCCAATACGCCATTATCAATGGCTTGATTTGTATCGCGTAAGTGCTCTTCGAACGTATTATTGAACAGTGTTGTGCCATCTTTATCAACGGTCACAAAGAACAACCATTCACCCTCAGCAGGATGCTCCATAGCTTCAATTGCTTCGATTGAAGGCGACGCAATCGGGGTTTCTGGCAAACCGTCTTTAGCGTAAGTATTCCATGGGGTTACTTTGAGCCGGTCTTCATCCGTTGTGGCGATCTCTTGCTCGGTCACATCGTAGTTCACAGTGGAATCGAATTCTAGACGCATCGGTTTCCGCAACCTGTTCAGGATTACGCGCGCTACCTTATCAAAGTCATTCTTTGGTGCTTCACGTTCAATGAGCGAGGCTGCACTTAACAATTCATATGGGTTTAGCCCAATCGATTGAGCGCGTTCCACAATGCCAGTTTCATTGTATTTCTTCGCTGAATCTGAAACTAGACGGGTAAGTAATGAACGAGCATCATCTTCAGGGTTAATCACATATTCACCAGGCGCAATAAGACCTTCAAGGCGCTTAGGGTCGGGGCCACGTGCCAATACCTGCGGAACTGCCCATTCTGGAACTCCAAGCTCTTGCGGGGGTGTTTCCCCAGCAATCCTATGGAGCTCTGTGACTTGAATACAGTTTTTACTTCCTTCTTGGCAAGTGGCGTCTGAAATTTGTCGGAAAATTCCAAGGCGAGTTTGCCCGCCGACTACCTTGACATCCATCAATGTCGCCCCACCTGGTATGTCCAAACTTGGAACACGGTTAGCTGGGTCCAAGAGCGCGGCTACAGCAGACTCTGCACTCATCTCCTTTTGCACACGATAAACACCAGGTTTTACGTTTGCAGCGTCTGGGTTGTTATTAGCGGCAATTTGGAAGGCGCCATTGGTTTGCACCACCCCTGCCTTTACAAGTTCAGGCCCTAATGCAGAAATGCTGGAGCCTTCTGGAATTTCTACCGTTACCTCTACACCATTTCCAGTACCAATAAAATCGCGGGTGCTCGGCGGGTTGGTTCGCATATAGCCGATATACACCACAGCACTGATGATTAGAATCAACGTAGCAATGAGTACCGCGATGCCGCGTTGGCGGCGCTTCACGTACGTTGGCTCCTTACGTAGCCTCATTTTCGCCTTCCTGCTGTCGGAGGTATGCAGCCCTTCCATCCAGCCAAGATTGTAAAATTTCCACCGCCGCAGCTTGATCGATCACACTACGACCCTTCCGCGAGTTTACGCCGGAAGCCTGCAATGCTCGGGTAGCAACAGCCGTGGTGAGTCGTTCATCACACATTCGAACTGGTAACTTTGTCCGGCTGCGTACCCGGTTCGCAATCTCCTTTGCGTGGTTGACGCTTTTCGAACCATTACCTTGAAGATCCCGCGGTAAGCCCACCACGATTTCAACCGCCTCGTACTCCTCAATAAGGGCTACAATCCGGTCAATATCTGCCTGATCTGGATCCTTAAAACGAGTTATGCGACGGACGGTTTCCACTGGAGTGGCAAGAGTTGCATTACGGTCAGAGACCGCAACACCAATCCTTACCGTCCCAACATCTAAACCTATGCGACGGCCTAGACCAGGATCATTTTTACCTGGTGTGTCAGCTAAAACCTTCATAGGCGCAGGCTACAGGTTCTCAAGTGCATTGACCACTGCGGCAAAGCCAGCGTCAAAGCCGCTTGCATCATTTCCGGAGCCCTGAGCCATATCAGGTTTGCCACCTCCACGGCCGCCAACAAAACCGCCTAAAATACCCACGAGCTGGCCAGACTTTACACCGCGTTGGATCGCAGATTGGGTTGCACCCACAACAAATGGTGCCTTATTTTTGTCGTCTTGCGCACCTAAAATAATTACACCTGGTTGCTCCCCTAACCGGCCTTTCAGATCGATTGCGGTGGTCCGCAAGTCGCCTGCAGAAGTGCCTTGCGGAAGGGTTGCCGTGATCACTTGGAAACCATTGATCGTGCGTGCCGAGGCTAGATATTCACCTGTCTTGGCAGCTAATTGCTTACGATGTAATGCCGCAATTTCCTTTTCGGCTTCCTTGAGCTTTTCCGTCAATGCCGCGATCCGCTCAGGAAGTTCTTCGGAAGGTGACTTCAGCGCCGTTGCCAATCCTGCTGCGAGTGCTCGCTCACGGGATAGGTATGTAAAAGAATCTAAACCAGAATACGCTTCGATTCGTCGTGCACCTGATCCAATAGAAGATTCGCCAAGCACTGCAACAGGTCCGATTTGAGAAGCATGATCTACGTGAATGCCACCACAAAGCTCCATGGAGAAGGGTCCACCGATTTCTACAACGCGAACTTGATCGCCGTAGTTTTCGCCGAACAGCGCCATCGCACCCATCGCTTTCGCTTCTTCCAGCGAAGTTTCCAGGGTATTTACAGCCCAGTCATGGTCTACGGCCTCATTGGTAATCGCCTCGATGCGTTGCAATTGCTCGCGGGTTAGTGGTTGGGTCCAGTTAAAGTCAAAACGTAGATATCCGGGCTTATTCATAGAGCCAGCCTGTACGGCTGTTGGGCCCAGGACCTCGCGCAATGCTGCATGGATAAGGTGCGTGGCGCTGTGGGCTTGACGTGCAGCGTGACGCCACTGGGCGTCGACACTAGCCTCAACATTTGCTCCGACTTCGAGTTCGCCTTGTTCAACGGTCGCTTTATGAACCCAAAGTTTTTTACCAATTTTTTGCACGTCGTTTACGCGCAAAATCGTGTCACCTGTACGAATAATGCCTCGATCGCCAAGCTGGCCACCAGACTCCGCGTACATTGGGGTGGTATCGAGGATTACTTCAACATTATCGCCAACACTTGCGGTGGGCAGAAGTTTGCCTTCGGTAATAAGGCCAAGCACCTGGGCATTAGAAGTAGATTCGGTGTACCCAGTAAATTCCGTTGGATGCTCGTCAACAAATTCGCGGTAAATGGAAAGGTCAGCATGACCGTGTTTTTTCGCTTGGCTATCGGCTTTTGCGCGTGCTCGCTGCTCCGCCATAAGCGAATGGAAGCCCTCTTGGTCTACTTCCAGTCCAGCTTCCGCAGCCATTTCGAGCGTGAGGTCGATTGGGAACCCGTATGTATCGTGCAGGGCGAATGCTTGTGCCCCCGCAAGAACATGAGAACCAGAGGCTTTTACGGATGCGGCAGCTTCTTCAAAAAGATGCGTGCCGGATTCTAAGGTCCGCAAAAAAGCCTTTTCTTCGTTTATAGCCACTTGCAGAATCCGCTCCCGGTGTTCCGCAATCTCCGGATAGGACGGTGTCATGGTGTCCATAATGGTGTTCATAAAAACGCCCATTGTTTCGCCGGTTGCACCAAGCAATCGGGCAGACCGAATAATCCTACGAAGCAGGCGGCGAAGAATATAGCCACGGCCTTCATTACCTGGGGTAACACCGTCCAAAATCAGCATCATGCCGGTGCGTGAATGGTCGGCAATCACCCGGAAACGAATATCGTTTTGGCCCCCTTGGCCATATGCAGCGCCGGTGAGCTTTTCGGCGACATCAATAACCGGGCGCAACAGGTCTGTCTCATATACATTGTCCACCCCTTGAAGCAGACATGCTACACGTTCTACGCCAAGACCAGTATCAATATTTTTCTTAGGCAAATCTCCAAGGATTTCAAAGTTATCTTTGCCAATGCCTTCCCCGCGTTCTTTTTCCATAAACACAAGGTTCCAGATTTCTAAGTATCGGGAATCATCCGCAATAGGACCGCCTTCTTTGCCATATTCAGGACCGCGATCGTAGTAAATTTCAGAACACGGTCCGCAAGGCCCTGGCACGCCCATAGACCAGTAATTATCCGCCATGCCAAGGCGTTGAATACGTTCTTTTGGCAGGCCTATTTCATGTTCCCAAATTTCGGCGGCTTCATCATCGTCGAGGTAGACGGTGACCCAGAGCTTTTCTGGGTCCATGCCATAACCACCTTGGGCTACCGGGTTGGTAAGCAATTCCCAAGCATGTTTAATGGCTCCGGCTTTAAAGTATTGGCCAAAGGAGAAGTTTCCGGCCATTTGGAAAAACGTATTATGGCGTGTGGTTATGCCGACTTCTTCAATATCCAAGGTACGGACGCATTTTTGGATGGAGGTTGCGGTACCTTGTGGGAAGGGTGGGGTTTGTTGGCCCAAGAAATAGGGTTTAAATGGAACCATGCCTGCATTGACAAATAACAGGTTGGGATCGTCGAGAATCAGCGACGCACTGGGGACTTCTTGGTGTCCTGCGTTGACGAAGTGCTGAATAAAGCGCTCCCTGATCTCATGTGTCTGCACGGCAGTAATTCCTCGCTTTATGTGAAAAAACAGTGTCCGCGCAACACTTTACCTTGGGAGTCGTATGACCTGTTAGTGGGAGCCTCTCACAATCCTACGAAGCCGACCCAAGAACTCATATAAACGTTTCTCAGCACCGTGCGTTGTGGGCTGATAATACACCGCTGAATCCAACACCTCAGGAATATATCGTTGTGGTATCACACCCCGGGGATCATCGTGTGGATATTGGTAGCCAACCGCATGGCCTAATTGTTTTGCCCCAGCATAATGGCCATCCCGCAAATGCACTGGTACAGGACCAATTTTTCCCGAGCGAATATCTTCAAGTGCGCCATCAATCGCTTTATAGACCGAATTAGATTTCGGCGCTGTGGCAAGGTGGATTGTCGCCTGCGCCAAGTTCAACCTGGCTTCCGGCATGCCAATTAACTGCACAGCTTGTGCCGCAGCCACCGCTACTTGCAGTGCGGTGGGGTCGGCCATACCAATGTCTTCACTAGCATGAACAACCAAGCGCCGGGCAATAAACCTCGGATCCTCACCCGCTTCGATCATTCGTGCGAGGTAATGCAGGGCGGCATCTACGTCCGAACCCCGAATCGATTTAATAAATGCGCTCGTAATGTCATAGTGTTGGTCCCCATCCCGGTCATAGCGCACGATTGCCCGATGCACATTAGCCTGCACAATATCGATTGTTAATTCGCCACCATCTTCGACCGCCTCGGAGGCAGCTTCGATATATGTCAAGGCACGCCGCGCATCACCGCTGGAAAGCAGTACTAATTGCTCAATTGCTTCCTCACTGGCCGTAATGCGACCACCAAGCCCCCGCCCATCACTTAATGCCCGCAGCAATAGTTTTCGAATCGCCGCATCATCAAGTGGTTGAAGCTGCAATAATAGCGAGCGTGAAAGCAGCGGGGCAACCACAGAAAACGAAGGGTTTTCCGTTGTTGCAGCCACCAAAAGCACCGTCCGATTTTCCACTGCTGCAAGTAATGCGTCTTGTTGTGTTTTAGAAAATCGGTGGACTTCATCAATAAACAGAACGGTTCGCCGACCATCAATTAGCTCTCTACGAGCACGTTCAATTACGGCACGGACTTCTTTTACCCCGGAATTTAATGCAGACAGCGATACAAACAGATCACCGGTCGCCGCACTCATAAGCGAAGCAATAGTAGTCTTCCCGGTCCCGGGCGGTCCATATAAAATTACGGATGCCTCACCACGCCCCTCAAGAAGCCTTCGCAATGGCGTCCCAGGGCCTAGAAGGTGTTCTTGCCCGACCAGTTCACTCAGTGTTTTCGGACGCATGCGGGCCGCTAGTGGAGCGTGGCTTCCCGGGTGGAAATAATTTTCCACCTGCGGTTTTTCTTCCGGAAACAGTGAATCTTGGGTCAACGTTGCTCAAGCCTATCGACGACCGTGCGTGCAAACTGTTCCACCTCAGGAAACCGTGGATCAGCACCTCGGCTAGCAAATCGAGCCAGCGCCTCAAATGTT
The DNA here is from genome assembly GCF_030408815.1 of Corynebacterium freiburgense. Classification (NCBI taxonomy): domain Bacteria; kingdom Bacillati; phylum Actinomycetota; class Actinomycetes; order Mycobacteriales; family Corynebacteriaceae; genus Corynebacterium; species Corynebacterium freiburgense. The sequence continues at coordinate 1,632,289 of NZ_CP047355.1, forward strand.
TCTATAAGATCCCTGCGCGCATCTTCCGCATCTCGCAGTACCGCATACAAAACATCGAATTCTTCATCGAGTGAAGCGGTGACCAAAGCAGTCTCCTCGGCGCTTGGCCCATCAGCTGCACCTGCAACTGCTTGACTCATCGACCCGTAATAAAGGTATGCAACACTCGCGAAGGCCCACCCGAGTAACGCCGTCACAATCCTCGCTTGCAGCCGCTGGTGATTATTCACATTCGGCCATGCCGTATTCACTTCATCCACCCACGCGAAAATAAAAGCGTCGGCTTCTTCATCAGAGATTGGATGTGCGGAAATAAACTGGGGGAAACCAGCGATAACACAAGCGATATCAAAGGTCACATCCCGGAAGCCCGCCCACTCATAGTCTAAAAACTGTGTTCGATCAGAAAAGAGGATGTTATCTGGTGATAAATCGAAGGGGGTAAAGGCACGGTGGAAACCAGACTTAAGTCGGCGCTGCGCCTCATTTGCAAAGTTGCGAACAACCTCAGGGATTTGAACTCCGGCGGAAACCAGTAGTGTCATTCCACGATCAATCGAACTAGTTAGCGTGGTGTCCCGTAACTGGTGAATATCAGCAGAAGCCGGGTACCTATTAAGCATTCGATTCAGCAAAATATCAAAGTGAGCTTCTCTATGGAATGTCCCAGCATGCATTTTGCCAATTGCTTGTCCGAGTGTTCGCAATAATTGCAAACGCTGCTGCGGATCTCTACTTTCAAGCAGGTCAGCAAAGGTTTCACCATCACCTGAATCGGATATAACAAGCATCCGACGGTCGATATCGTAGGCAAGTAATACCGGGCCGGGTCGGACATCTTCTGGTAATGATGTGGTGAATTGATATGACACCACCTCACGGATCAATGCCGCGTCATCGATCCGGTCACCGGTGGAAGGCACAAACTTCACCACCACCGAGCGTTGCTGCAAAAACGGCGATGGTGCAAGTCTTGCGCGAATTACCGTCGCCGTTCCAGAGCCGCCTAATTGTTCCCATTCTTGAAACGCATGAGTTCCACCGAATTTTTGTGCCAATAATTCTTCGGCGATTTCAACTATTTCGGTCAGGGTTGGCATAGGACGGCGGCTCCTTAGGCGGATTTAGGCTTCAACCTTCTTTTTGGGCTTCGCATCAATACCGGTTTCTTTCCGCTGCTCCGGGGTGATTGGCGCAGGCGCATCGGTAAGTGGATCTACACCGCCACCGGACTTCGGGAAGGCGATAACATCACGAATAGATTCAAAGCCACCAAGCAATGAAACAATGCGATCCCAGCCAAACGCAATACCCCCATGTGGAGGTGCTCCAAATGCGAAAGCATCAAGAAGGAAGCCAAATTTTTCTTGTGCTTCCGCTTCGGAAATGCCCATCACCTTAAACACGCGTTCTTGAACATCACGACGGTGGATACGAATCGAACCACCACCAATTTCATTGCCGTTACACACAATGTCATAGGCATATGCCAATGCTGATCCCGGATCAGTATCAAATGTGTCCAAGCATTCAGGCTTTGGTGAAGTAAAGGCATGGTGGACTGCAGTCCAAGCGGAGTGGCCGAGCGCCACATCGCCTGAGGCCTTGGCATCAGCGGAAGGTTCAAACATTGGTGCATCTACAATCCAGGTAAATGCCCAGTCCCCTTCTTGAATCAAGCCAAGTTTATTTGCAATTTCACCGCGTGCAGCACCCAAAAGTGCGCGTGCGCTCTTGGTTTCGCCAGCGGCAAAGAAAATACAGTCGCCTGGCTTTGCCCCTACATGTGCAGCGATTCCTTGGCGCTCTTCCTCGGTAATGTTTTTTGCCACCGGGCCGGAAAGCTCACCGTCTTCACCTACCAAGATATAAGCGAGACCTTTAGCGCCGCGTTGCTTTGCCCATTCTTGCCAAGCATCGAGTTGACGTCGTGGCTGTGAGGCACCGCCTTCCATAACCACTGCACCAACATATTCATTTTGGAACACACGGAATGAGGTGTTTTTAAAGAAGTCAGTACATTCGGTGATTTGAATATCAAAACGCAAATCCGGCTTATCAGAACCGTAGAGTCGCATTGCCTCGGCGTACGTCATACGAGGAATCGGAGTGCTGATCTCGTATCCAATAAGCTTCCACAACGAAACCAAGATTTCTTCAGCCAAGGCAATAACATCGTCTTGGTCAACAAAACTCATTTCCAGGTCTAGCTGGGTGAATTCTGGCTGGCGATCGGCACGAAAATCCTCATCGCGGTAGCATCGTGCAATCTGGTAGTAGCGTTCCATCCCGGCAACCATCAGAAGTTGCTTAAACAGCTGTGGTGATTGTGGCAACGCATAGAAGGAGCCCGGCTTTAAACGTGCAGGCACCAAGAAGTCACGAGCACCTTCAGGTGTAGAACGAGTTAGCGTTGGGGTTTCAATCTCGGTGAATTCATGCGCATCTAACACCGAGCGGGCCGCGCGATTTACGGCAGAACGCAACCGAAGTGCGTTTCCCTGATTTGTACGACGCAAATCTAAGTAGCGGTACTTTAAGCGAGCTTCCTCGCCAACCTCGCCGCCGGACGCGGCGTCGTCAATCTGAAACGGCAAAGGTGCAGATTCATTGAGTACTACTAGTTCAGTGACGTTTAGTTCAACGTCACCGGAAGCAAGATTTGGGTTTTCAGATCCTTCCGGGCGAGCTTCCACAATACCGGTTACCTGAATGCAGAATTCGCTGCGCAAAGCGTGCGCGCGTTCAGCAACCTCGTTATCGCGGAAGACTACTTGTGCAATGCCGGAACGGTCGCGGAGATCAATAAAAATCACGCCACCATGGTCACGACGGCGGGAAACCCACCCGGTCAACGTGACGGTTTCGCCTGCAGTTTCTTTACGCAGATCGCCCGCCAAATGAGTGCGCAGCACGTTCGTAGGATCCTTCCATGTAAGGGAAATGAAAAACTCTCCGCCCGATCCTACCCCGTTGCACTATAAACAGCGGCGCCGCCCCACCCCAATACAACGATTAGTGCCTACCCGAACATATCTCCATCTGATGGGGATTAATCAACATTCTTAGTATTTCTACCCGGATTTTCCTAACAAACGTATGCGATAATATTGTCATGACCTTTCGCGATGATGTCACCAAATCAGCTCCCGGCGCTAGTAAACGCGGCCCCGGTGGCACCGTTGCCATCGGCGGCGGCCTTGGCACACTCGTGCTTGTAGCCCTATTTATTTTTATGGGTGGAGATCCTAAACAGCTGGAATCTATGCTTGGGCAACAAACCCAACAAGAACAATCCAGTAATGGCCAAGAGCAAGCTTCCGGGCTTGACCACTGCAAAGTCGGCGCCGATGCGAATAAATATGATGATTGTCGCGTTGATTTCACGGCATCTTCACTCAATGTGATTTGGGGAAAGGTGCTGCCTGAACAAGCACAAATTGAATATACACGGCCTGATGCTGTGATTTTCCAAGGCAGTACAAACTCTGGTTGCGGCCAAGCTTCAGCTTCAACCGGACCGTTTTATTGTCCCCGAGACCAATCAGCCTATTTCGATGTTTCGTTCTTTGAGCAATTGCGCGGACTGGGTGCGAAAAATGCGCCTTTCGCCCAAGAATATATCATCGCACATGAGTTTGGACATCATATTCAACAATTAGAGGGCACCCTTAAACTCAGCAACTATAATCAGCCTGGCGCGGATTCTAATGCAGTCAAGATTGAGCTTCAGGCAGACTGCTATGCCGGTGTTTGGGCCCACCATGCAGACGATGGTGAAAATGCGCTCCTAAAGGAAATCTCCCAACAGGAAGTCCAGGATGCTATTGCCGCAGCCCAGGCAGTTGGTGATGACAATATCCAAAAACGCTCAGGCGGCGAGGTTCGCCCCGAGGCATGGACACACGGTTCTTCGGCCCAACGCGCGGAAGCATTTATGGCTGGATTTAATACCGGAAAAATGTCTTCATGTGACACTCTGGAACGAGGCGTTTACCGTTAATCCGAAATAAGACATTATTTTCGGGTTTTTATTAGCACGGCGGTGGCTGTTATAAGTACGGCCGCCGCCGCAACACTTCCGCCCACAATTTTTAGTGTGGTGTTTACACTTGTGGTTTGTATTGGTGCTGCAGTTTCAGATGCAGCCTCCGTTACCTTTCTTTGCGTAGCGGTTTCGGTTTCTTCAGTATGTGCCGCTGTTTGAAAATTTGGCCCGTGTTTCGGTGCCCCTTGCGGTTTTAGTGTAAGCCGGTACTTTAATCGAGCAGGCTGTGGTTCGCCTTCATTCAGCGATCCAGCGGTATTAGTAAAACTCAATGCCACATAGTGGTTGCCGCCTAGCCAAAATGAACGGGCATTAGCCCCTTCGGCGTGTACATTCCCATAGGAAATCGGATAACGGGTACCAAAGTTCACAGGTTGTTGAGTATCAGCAAGCGCAATATTGCTGCCACCGATAATCTCCTGGGATTGTCCTAGCGCATTGATCACTTGGAGTTCCAAGGTGCGGGAATGCTCTCCGTCACCTTCTGGTTGGACTTGACCTAGATCTTCGAGCACTTCTAATGTCCCATCCAGTGTTTGTCCCCATTCCACGGGCACCGAATAGAAATGCGTTTCTCCTTGAGAGATTTCTCCATAGGTGGTGCCCAGTAGTTCTTCAGCACCTTCCGGCTGGGTATTGGGTTGCACCGCTACTACGTTTTCGGTTGAGGAAAGCGCTTGGATATCACCCGTATTACGTTCTTCGGTTGGCTTAGAGTGGAATTCATCGCCGAGGTCTTCCGGTTCTGGCACCGCAGCGAATGTCATATCGATATCAATGGAATCTTTGTATTCATTGGATCGCATTAGGTGCAGGTCAAGGTATACATCATTGGTATTGCAGCCGTCGCCGGGTTCATATAGGTCACTAACCAGGTATCCGGCTTTTGGGGCGTCGGTATCTAAAAAGTTACTTCGACTGGTGCCATTACTGGAATTGCAAGTCACCATGGTGCCATTGTGGTCATATTGGAGCGACGGCGAAAAAACAAACCCACCTGGACTGCGGAAAAAATGAACGGTTCCCGTAATGGGTACGGCAATATATCCAATGTGTAGTCGGTGCCCCTCCGGAATTCGGAGTTTGAGCATATTTTGACCGTTTTCTTCTTCCGCTTCAGTGAGTGTTTGTGCAGAGATTCGGGTCGGGTTGTCCAACGTGCCTACCGGCACTTCGGGGGCGTCGTTAATGTCTTTTCCTAGCTGTATTGTTCGCTGCGGAAATTTGTATTTACTTTGCACACTTTCTTTGGCCACACTGGCTAGCGCAGTTTGTAGTGAATCGGTGTCGGAGGCTTCCGCAAAGATCCCACCAGTTGTATCTGCAATGCATTGGAGTTCTTTGCGCGCCATTTCAGTTGCTGCAATCCCAATGGTGTGTATGGAAAGCTGCTGGTCCTGTCCTTTTAATTGTGCTGCAGTGTCACAGGCTGGCGGAGGCGTACAAGTATTTTCCCCACGGGCGATAATCACCATGTGTTTTTTGCCAGGTTCGGTAAGGAATTCATTTGCTTTGAGTAGTGCCGAACTTATAGCCGCTCGCCCACCAGCTTCGAGTGGTTCAGTGCGTTGCTGAAGATCACTCACAACATGCTCACGTGGATCCGAAACCACAGTTATGTTTTGGCAATCTGCTTCTGGTTCGGATTCACCATAATCGGTGTCCGCGGAATTTATTGACGCCCCGTAAGTGACCAACCCCATTGGAGCCTGGGCTGGGAAGTGACCTAAAAATGTATTGAGCGTGTTTTTTGTAGTGCTAAAAAGTGTTTCGCCTGCGGCGTCGAGTTCCTGCATTGAGTCCGATGCATCGAGGATTATGACGGTAGGATTCAGAGTTATTTCCGCATCTGCGGTGGGTGGGGAAAGCAAAACCCCGAAGCCGATCACTGCTGCCATTGCCTTGATCGCACGGGCTACATTCATAGTGATTCCTCGTTTTAGGTGAAAAATGCCAAACACTAGATTAAGAGCGAAACGAAAATGTTACTGGAAAAAGCGTCAACTCAATACCGAATAGTTATCAATTTGCGATATTGCTACTACAAGTCATTTCGAGTCCCGTAGGTCCGCAAGGAAGTTTCGACGTCGCCGCTCACCTCGATGCGTGCACCAATCACAGTGCTCCGCTCCCGTGGTATACCAATGACAACACGAATTGCGGTAGAACACCGTTGCGCGTTTGTCACCATATTGCAATTCTTCAAACCAACCAAGTTTTTCTAAGGTTGGGTCTGCCCGAAGCAAGGTATTCCCCAATGCAGTACTATCCAACGACGGGTGTTTCCGACCCACATTTCGAACTGCAGCACCAATGGTTGCGGCAATATTTCCCTTCAGGTTGGCCACACCGACCCCAGTCGCTATATGAAATGAATACACAAGCGGCTGTATAAGACCGAAAGCATATTCCGTGGTTTGAGCAGCACTTATACTCCGCGTTGTGATATCAGCTACAGAAATCGCTGTTGTGGCTCCATGTTCCATATGCAACCATGTAGCCCGATCCGAAAACTCAAACACACAGCCAGTAAGCATCCAGTTCGCAATATTAATTCCAACAATACGGTGCGCGGCGCGCTGAAACGCTAACGAACCAGCATGGCGCAGTTTTTCAACTCGATAATGAGTTTGAAATTGCGTTGCGACGTCGCGGGCCACCTCAGTATCTGCCAGCTCACCAAGACACACCACCCCAGCTTTTGGAACACCTTCAAACAGCTTGTATTGGAATGACACCTTGCGAAGTTCGCTCGTTAACTCATTATTCACTGGTTGGTTCCGCATCCATATTCAAGCGTGCGCGTTCTTCCGCAATAATCTGAGCTGCCAATTGAGCCTCTGAAATATCTACTGCATCCTCAACCTGTGCAGATTCACTGGGGCGCGCATAGGAATCAAAAATTGCACGTTTTTCTGCAAGGATGTTCAATAGTCGCTCGTCCGCAGTATCGTCCGCGATAAGACGATGTACTTGCACCACCCGTGTTTGCCCCATGCGATGCGCCCGGGCAATCGCTTGGTCTTCAATCGTTGGTTTCACTTGTGGCTCTACCAAAATCACAACTGTGGCCGCCTGGATATTTAGACCCACACCAGCCGCCGTAATTTGTGCAAGCAAACAACTCCCGGCATCAGAACGTCCTAAGTTATCGACGTATTCTTGGCGCACTGTAGGCGATACCTTTCCGGTAATCACCCCAACAACACGCTCCCCCAATGCCGCTTCAATGCGTTCCAGCACCGGCAAGAAATACGAGAAAATAATAATTCGATCGCCGTTTTCTCCAGCGGTTTCCACAATGGCACGAATCCGCTCAAGCTTCGCTGGCTCCATATCCGGTGTAAACATCGGCGCACGCCTAATTTCCATCCAGTTTCCACTGGCAACAGCATTCTTATAATGCTGTTGATCATGCGTATTCAACTCAACCCAGTCAATTTGGTCAAGACGCTCTGGAAGTTCACTTAATACATCACTTTGATTTCGGCGCAGATAGGCGGGTGCAATAGAACGCCGAACCGAAAGTGCACTTTTTTGGGTTTGTGGCACTAGTTCTGGTTGAAGGTAGCCGACCAGTGTTAAAAACTCCGCGACCCTATTTTCTAATGGGGTCCCAGTAAGCAACAGTGCATACTCGGCTTGGGAAATAAGTTTAGATACCGCTTGGCTTCTGCGCGTTGCCGGATTTTTTAGAAAATGTGCTTCATCAGCAACGATTGCTTGTGGAGTCACCGCGAACTCGAGCGTGCGGGCACCATCATAAGTGCATAGCAAAATACCACCATCAGATACCCAGCTCCCCATCGCTTCTTGCTTTAATGCACCATGCGCAGCATAAACAGCAATAGTGCTAAACTTTCGAATTTCTCTCACCCAATTCACTACAAGTGCTGCCGGGCAGACAATAACGCTGTGTTGTACCCCCTGTGCATGCAAATGTGCCAGCATCGCTAGTGCCTGGACAGTTTTACCAAGGCCCATTTCATCGCCGAGAATGGTCTTTTTCTGTACCAGCGCAAACCGGGCGCCGTAGGACTGATACCCACGTAGAAAAAGATCTTGAAGGAGTGAGGTATCTAAACGCAACCTTCGAATTTGGTCGATAATACTGGCATCGAGTAGCTCGTTATCCACGTCGATTTCCAGGCCCAATAATGCCTGCAACAGCCCTTGATAATGTGCTGGGCGCTGTTGGTAGTCTTCCCAGGCGGCGTCACCAAGATCGGTAATACTGTGTGGCTGGAATAGCGCTGGCGATGCCAATGCCCATGCAAGATCATCTACAAAAGTCTCAAAGGATTGGTCATGGGAGGGCATGCAGACAAGCCAAGGATCTTGTCCTGGCATAGCGGACGGCAAGCTTTGTGCGTATTCGATAATTCGTTTCTTTCGCGCACGTTCAGCAGCATCGAGCTCTACCATTTGACTGAAACGTGCAAGCACCCGCACAAGCCGGATAACCGGAGCGGTCGGGACGTCGCCAATCCGCGTGGAATGTTCCAATTTCGCTTCATAGCGCAGTGTCTGGGCAGCACCTTTCATTCGCCGCGCAGTCTGCTCACCAATGCCATTGACCGAAGTCAGGGTGGAAAGCGGAACTCGCAGCACATCAGCAACAGTAGTTACTTGGATGGTCTCCAGTCCGGAAAAACGTAGCTGGCCTTGAGTTGCTTGTTTTAAAGTCTCAACCGGCAATTGGGCCATAAGTTCTTCTACCCGCATGTCAGTTACATCCTGGAGAGCCCGCTCTGCCTCAGCGCGAAGCCGCGGCTCGGAATCTGGGTGCTCCAAAAGATCTTTCACCAATGCATGAAGCCGGGCAACCTGGGCAGGGTCTAAATATTCCTGGCGTATTGAATCAAGACCGAGTGCTAAGGCCAAGCTTTTGGCTGCAAACGTTGTGTATTCCTCGGGGTGACCGATTGTATGTATCTCAGTGAATTTTCGGGCTTGACGTGCCGCGAGCAAAAGTGGCTGTATGGCGGAAACTTGTGGGGCGTTAAGAAGTACTTCAAGTTGTCGTGCAGCTGCGAGACCAACCTCAATATTTGCCAACCCCAAGACTCGCCGAAAGAAACCCGCATTCGCTTGCTCGGCCTGACTACGCAATACCGAAATTTGCTCGGCAGCTTCCCCAAACCGTAGCAACGTATCTTCTGCATATGTGTGGCGTGCCATTTCCGCTTGCAAGTAAGGCTCATGCCAATGCACCACACCCGGTATAAGCACATGCGCCTCACCAATACGAGGATGGTCCGCAACCGTTACTGGGGTTTGCTGCAGCGCCTGCCAAATCGCCCGCGCCTCAACTGCCTGGGCTAATACGATATCGGCGCGCTGCAATAACGCCGAAACTTGGTCACGATTCATGGTCACTTATTCTCGCATAACCCAAATACCAAAGGCATCGCGGTTACCCTAGGACTATGAATCGCGCTACCCCTTTTCTGGCAGCTTTTAATGATATTGAACAATATCTTCGGCGAACCTACGGATCCCGCAACACCGAAGGCTTTAGGACATTAGTTCGAATGGCTATGCAGAATCAGGCAATACCTCAAGTGCAGGCCGATGCCTTATTTGCCTTTGCCGACCTCCGCAATGCTATTAGCCACGGCGCCTACAATGACGGCAAGCCCATTGCCGAGCCTTTTGAAAAAACCGTAACCGAAATCGAATCACTCCGTGACCTGATTACAAAACCCCCCGCAGCATTGGCAATCTTAGGCGAACGGACACCTCAAGTACTGACCCCCGCCACTACCATTACGGAAGCTCTTCGCCTACTGCACACCGATGAACTATCAGCACTGCCAGTGTATAGAAAGTCATTTACGTTTCTACTTACCACCGATATGATCGTCCGCTGGGTAGCCGAAGACCTTGATGACGATGGCCGCCTTAACGCTCACACCGTCAGCGACCTGGAACCTTACGCAACGGATATGGACACCGCGCATTTCGGACGTTTAGATATTAGCGCGGCCACAGCAATCCACCACTTTACTGATCCCGGTCATTCCGGCCTACTTCCCCGCGCAATTATTTTAAATGCGCGAGGAACTCACAAAGAACCGCCCATACGAATTATTGATCGAGCTGAACTACCTAAGCTGGTCCAGGCGCTGGAGTTTTAAGCTGCTCGGCAAGGAAAACCTCCAACCCGTGCAACGTGACCTCTTGTTGAGTATGGGCATCAAGATCTTTGACCGCAATGCTCTGCGAAGCAAGCTCTTGATCGCCCAATACCAATGCAAACCGTGCACCAGCTCGGCTGGCGCCCTTCATAGCACCTTTCAAACCGCGATCACCATATGCCATATCAGCACGTAACCCGGCAACACGAAGCTGATGAATAATCTTTACCATTGCACGCTTTGCCTCAGCACCAAGCGCAATACCATAGAAATCAACACGGTTACCTGCACCAACCGTAAGCTTTTCCGTCTGCAATGCAAGCAAAGCGCGATCTACGCCAAGGCCGAAACCAATCCCGGAAAGTTCCTGTCCACCAAGCTCAGCCATAAGGCCGTCATAGCGGCCGCCACCGCCAATACCGGATTGCGCACCCAAACCATCATGAACAAATTCGAAACAAGTTTTGGTGTAATAGTCGAGACCGCGAACCATGCGAGGATTAATCTCATAGGCAACACCAAGGTCATCAAGCAAACCAGTCACGGTTTCAAAATGTTCTCGAGTTTCGGCGGACAAATAATCCAACATTAGTGGAGCTTCCGCCGTCATTTCGCGCACGCTTTCACGCTTATCATCGAGTATCCGCAATGGATTAATTTCTGCGCGGCGGCGAGTTTCCTCATCGAGTGGTAGCGCGAATAGAAACTCTTGCAGCTTTTTCCGATACTCAGGACGGCAGGTGTGATCCCCCAGGCTGGTGAGCTCTAACCGGTACCCCTGCAAACCAATCGATCGAAAACACCGATCAGCCAATGCGATAACCTCAGCGTCGAGTGCGGGATCATCTACACCGATTGCCTCCACACCGACTTGTTGCAATTGCCGATACCGCCCCGCTTGCGGACGTTCATAACGAAAACACGGGCCAGCATATACCAATTTCACAGGCAACTGGCCACGGTCAAGCCCATGTTCGATAACGGCACGCATGACACCGGCCGTACCTTCCGGGCGCAGCGTCACAGAACGGCCACCGCGATCCTCAAAGGTATACATTTCTTTACTAACGACGTCCGTCGACTCACCGACTCCACGTGCGAATAACGTGGTCTCCTCAAAGATCGGCAATTCAATATGCTCATAACCTGCTAAATGCGCCTGATGGGTAAAACCATCTCGCACCGCAAGAAATTCGGGAGACACCGGAGGAATATAATCCGGTACCCCCTTTGGAGCATGAATGACTGGATTCTTCTTGGATTTGGTCACGAATGAAGATTATACGGCCAAGTTCTGTAAAAACGGATTACCTATACGCTCAGCACGCATCGTTGTAGCCGGACCGTGCCCAGGAAGAAGGTGCAATGCATCATCCAATGACAAAACAACATTGCGTAAAGACTCCTGCATCGCTTCAGGATCAGAATGAATCAGATCCGTACGACCGATAGATCCTTGAAATACAACATCGCCAGTAAAACAAACCTCTGTGCCTACGAAAATCACGCACCCTGGGGAATGCCCCGGAGCATGACGCACAATAAACTCTTCACCAGCAATATCAAGTACTTCTTTATCAACGAAAAACCGCAAATCATGTACTTTCCCCATATTGGTGGCGTCGAAAAGAAGTGCGGTGGTGGGGGCTACACCGGTGGGTGGATCAGTAATCATAAACGCATCTTCGGCATGAATGCATACTGGAACGTTCCAGCGCTTCGCCACCGCCGCCGCGTCTCGCGTGTGATCGATATGCCCGTGGGTCAGTAATACCTTATCAACCTGTAAATTGCGCTCCTCCACAATCGCGACAATGCGATCAAGCGAATGCATTCCTGGATCCACCACAACCACATGGCCGTCATTGGCAATCAAATAGCAATTAGTTTTGAACGGCCCAGCGGCAAAGCCCATAATTTCCATGTAGACCACACTAAAGGTTGAGTGTTGCCCACCGCTACAATAGCCTCGGCAATACAATGAGCTGACAGTAAAGGCTCGACCCAAAAAATATAAGGAATGTTACAAAGGTGAGCAATAAGGAACGGCGTCAAAAAGCACTACATGAGCTTGAACGCGAACTCAAAGCCCGGGACCGCGCCGAAAAAATGCGACCGCTTGGAGTTGTAGCGGCATCAGTCATTGTAATTCTTGCCATCGTAGGTGGTATTTGGTACGCCACCACCCGCAGCGATAGCGAAGAAACAACCACGGCAAGCTCAAGCAGCCCCAGTTCTTCGCAAGCCATGGAACCGGTAGCAACCAAACGCCCAACTGCCCTGCCTGAAAGCGTGACCTGTACCTATAAAGACGCAGGCGAACCGGCACGCCAAGTAAGCAAGCCAAAAACCGAAGGCGTATCCACCAAAGGCAAAGTGGACATCGAGTTTGATACCAGTGCTGGAAAAATCGGAATGACTCTCGATCGAGAAGTCTCCCCATGCACCGTCAATGCCATCGAACACCTAGCCAAAGAAAAATACTACGACGACACAATCTGCCACCGACTTACCAATAGCGGCCTTCACGTTCTCCAATGCGGTGACCCAAGCGGTACCGGAGCGGGCGGCCCAGGTTTCCAATTTAATAACGAACACCCCACTGATACCGCAACTCAGCCAGCAACCGTAAACTATGGCCGCGGCACCATCGCCATGGCAAACGCAGGCAAAGACACCAACGGGTCACAGTTCTTCCTTAACTATGGAGACTCCCCACTACCAACGGACTACACCTACTTTGGCCAGATCAATGATGAAGGTCTTAAAACACTCGATGCAATTGCCGAAAAAGGCATTGCCGATGGCGCACCCGATGGAGCACCAGCCGAAGAAGTAAAGATCAAGACGGCTACCGTCAAATAGCATTACTGATCGATAACATAGACTCCCCTGAATCCTGAATCGTTATCTTAACGTCCTCTCATCATAGAAGCTCGATAGCTTCACAGAAAGAGTTCAGGTCAGGGGACTTTTTATTTATAAACAAACAATTGCCCAATACATATCTAAGCTTATTGATACTAGATGTACACAATTTAAAGAACGATTTCCGTAAAACTCCCGAGAGAAGCACAACAATTTCCGTAAAATTTCTTGATTTTTCTTTGAAACGCGGCTACCTTGAAGCACAGCTCGATAAACTCAAAAGAAAGGCTTGTTCATGAAGCTGTTTACCCGTAAGGGCCTCACTGCTGTAGTGGCTGCCGCCGCAATTTCCCTCACCTCTGTAACTGCTCCTCCGGCTGCTTTCGCAGAAGAGACGGCCTCTTCCTCCACCACCGATAAAGACGGTGGCAACTCCCTAAAGGGAATCGTTGAGGCTATTGAGCTTGTGGCCCGCCTTTTCGGCAGCATCACCAAGCTGCAAGGCAACTTCGATAAGCTCTTTAAGAATGCAGGTTCCAGCGCCCCAGCAGGCTCCTAAGATTCACTAGCGCCAACCACCCGCACCCCTATAGCAAGCGGGTGGTTTTTTGCTAGCTCCCCCAAGTTAGGGGAAGCAGATTTAAAGCTTGCACAAAATACAATTCTGGCATTTAGCAAATGAGCTACATAATGATTACCTGCGTGCGAGATTATCGCTATAGCTACATTTCTTTTACAATGCACTACTGAATAGTATTTCCAGTGCGGGAAAACAATACATATACCTCAATGAAATTTTGTTGAGAAGTCCCGCACATTAGAAAATAGCGGCGAACTAGCCCCCAAATTTAGTGGCGCATAATGGGTGGGTGGCAGGAAACATGCCTAACAAACTGCGTTAAACCGATCCCTGACGCGAAAATACCTTTGCATATTGGGGTGGATTCTGAAGCGCTCCCCCATCTGCCAGCTCTTTAATTGACTGACAGAAATGGGTTTTAGCATTCAATGTGACTGGCGTGGTTTGTGGGTTTGTAGGACTTGTGGCTTGGTTTATGGCCGGCGGTTTGGTTGTGTACGTCTGGTTACCTGGGATTTGATTGGGTTTGGCCGATCTTTTCGGGTGCTGGTTGGGCGCTGGCTAGACGCGTTGTCACAGATTCCATTTTTTCGGCGGATTTTATGGAATCTGCGACACGATAGGTAGGGAACCTGTCACGAATTCCATTTTTTTCACTGTTTTAATGGAATCTGCGACACACCCCAGGTCAACGATTGTGCGCAACATGGGTTGCTGTCACAAATTCCATTTTTTCAGGCGATTTTATGGAATCTGCGACACTCGACATAAAAACATCACCAGTTTGATAGGGTGGGCCTATCAAACCGCAGGAAAAGCGGTGCACTGCCTCAAAAATCAGCCTATCTGCACTAAAATCAGGCAGATTTGATGGCAACCATAAATCCCAAGCACTATCAAACGAAGAACAATCCAACCTGCGGGGGCAAGAGTTCAATTATCCCCCAGATGTGACTCGATACACATCAAACACGCCTTCAATATTGCGAAGTTGTGTCATTAGCGAACCGAGTTGCTTAGTATCAGATACCTCGAAGGTAAACCGCGCAACAGCAACATGATCTTCTGCAGAATGCGAATTCATTGCTACTACCGCAACCTTTTGTTCATTGATTACCCGAGTAAGTTCAAAAAGCAATCCATTTCGATCAAGTGCTTCTAGCTGTAGTGTTGCAGCGAAAGCACTATGTCCCTGGTTTGCCCATTGCACATCAATAAGCCGTTCAGGTTCTTCACGTAGCTTTTCTGCATTTGTGCAGTCTGTTCGGTGCACTGAAACGCCGCCGCCGCGGGTAACAAAGCCAAAGATGGTATCGCCTGGAACTGGCATACAACACTTGGCGAGTTTTGCCATTACATCCGGGCTACCTTCTACAAGAACGCCTGTGTTGTCTGAAGGCGAAGATTGACGCCGCTGCGCCTTAAGCTCACTAAAGGGAGTCCGAGCTGCCAGAGCATCCGTTGCATCATCTTGATCGCCGAAAATAGCCATGAGGCGATTTGCCACATGTTGAGCAGAGACCGAGCCAGCACCAATTGCTGTGTATAGCGCGTCCACATCCGTATAGTGGAGTTCTTCAGCCACGGCTTTCATTGATTGGGAAGTAAACAACCTATGAAGTGGAAGCCCACCGCGCTGCACCTCAGCTGCCAAGGCATCTCGGCCAGATTCAATTGATTCTTCGCGGCGTTCTTTAGCAAACCACTGCCGGATTTTCGCTTTTGCCCGTGGTGAAACAACAAATTTTTGCCAGTCTTTGCTGGGACCAGCAGACGGGTCTTTCGAGGTAAATACTTCGACGCGGTCACCGGACTTCAAGGCGGATTCAAGCGCAACGAGTTTCCCATTGACTTTCGCGCCAATACAACGGTGACCAACTTCGGTATGTACCGCGTAGGCGAAGTCCACTGGGGTGGCGTCGACAGGCAAATTGATTACGTCGCCTTTGGGTGTAAACACAAAGATCTGTCGAGAGGTCAAGTCATACCGCAGACTATCCAAAAACTCGTTTGGATCAGCAGCCTCCTTCTGCCAATCAAGTAGCTGGCGCATCCATGCCATTTGGTCAACTTCAGATTGCTCCCCGCTGTGGCTACCCTTAGTTTCTTTATAACGCCAGTGCGCGGCAATCCCATATTCAGCGTTATAGTGCATTTCATGGGTTCGAACTTGCACTTCAAGAGGCTTACCACCAGGCCCCATAACGGTAGTATGTAGCGACTGATACACGCCGAATCTAGGTGCGGAAATATAATCTTTAAATCGACCCGGCATCGCTGAATACAGCGAATGTACCGTTCCGATTGCCGCATAGCAATTCGGCACACTATCAACCAAAATTCGAATACCCACCAGATCGAAAATCTCATCGAAGTCTCGACCGCGGACAATCATCTTCTGATAGATCGACCAATAATGTTTTGGCCGCCCCATAACTTCCGCCGGAATATGATTTTCTTTCATTGAGGCGGTTACATTAGCGATAATCTCCTGTAGGTATCGGTCACGTGACGGCGCTCGATCTGCTACCAACCGAACGATTTCCTCATATTTTTTGGGGTACAGAATCGCAAAAGAAAGATCTTCCAATTCCCATTTAATGGAAGCCATGCCCAAACGGTGAGCCAATGGGGCAATAACTTCAAGGGTTTGCCTAGCTTTTTTAGCTTGCTTTTCGGGAGGAAGAAAACGCATGGTGCGCATATTATGAAGCCGATCGGCAACTTTTACCACCAATACGCGCGGATCCTGGCTCATGGCCACAATCATCTTTCGGATTGTTTCTGCTTCCGCCGCAGCACCTAACGCGACCTTATCGAGCTTAGTTACGCCATCAACTAGCCTAGCTACTTCCGCACCAAAATCAGCTTCCAAGTCCGCTAGAGAATACTGGGTGTCTTCGACGGTATCGTGCAATAAAGCGGCAACCAATGTAGTCGTGTCCATACCAATTTCAGCTGCAATGGTTGCTACAGCCAACGGATGGGTAATATACGGGTCTCCTGATTTCCGGAAGACACCTTCATGGAGACGCTCCGCAGTGTCATAAGCACGCTGCAGAATACTAATATCTGCTTTCGGGTGAATTTGCTTGTGAATACTTACCAGTGGGTCCAAAACCGGGTCTATTTTTACCCGAGAACCCGTTAGACTCCGGGCTAGGCGCGCAGACATGCTTCGCATATTTACCTGTTGCTTAGGTGGCTTTCTATCAAAGCTCATCGCGCACTAGCTCCCTTAAATCAACACGCTTTATCGGCGTTAATTACGGTCAACGGTAAACCAGCAAGCCGTTCTCGGCCACCTAAACCAGCAACTTCCAATACCACCGCGTGGCCAATCACAGTGGCTCCACAGCGTTCCAGAAGTTTTCGGGCCGCAACCAACGTGCCGCCGGTGGCAAGCACGTCGTCGACAAGCACAATTTTACGACCTTCTAAGGGGATACCTGAGGCTGGGACCTCAAGGGCAGCCATGCCGTACTCAAGTTCGTATTCTTGGGAATGTACCGGTGGCGGAAGCTTCCCTTTTTTTCGTACCGCTAAAATACCAAGACCAAGTTTGTACGCAACTGCAGAACCAAGCAGGAAACCGCGTGCATCGAGTCCACCAATCATATCGGCCCCAAGCCGTTCACACGCCTGAGCTAGCTCATTAACCACGAGTTGGAAGGCCTCCGCATCGGCAAGCACCGGAGTGAGATCCTCAAAAATCACGCCTTCCACTGGGAAATGTTCAACAAAGCGGATTCGATGTGCGAGGGCTTCTCTCGCATTGGCATAGGCCATTGTTATTCACTCTCCTGCCAGCGTTCCATATTCCAACCAATGCCAGAACCGGAAGAATTCAGTACGACATTGCCCACGGCCCGATCCACAACAAACGTTCGCGGCTGCGGCGAAAGCGGAATCGTTGGAACCTCATCCCACAAATACTCCTCAGCTGCGCGAAGCGCCTCAGCATTCGAACCAGTGGTGTCGCTCATTCCATAGTTCAACATGGGATCGATTGCGAGCAAAACAGCATCGATCGTACCCTCGACCTCTTCGCTCTCACCGCGGCGTACAACATGCATAACATCCTGCAGATACTGCCCTTCAGCTGACGCATCATGGATGGTTACCCCCGCGGGTTCACAAGAGCGTTTTATCGCTTCAACCATCGCACGTTTACGCTCGTCTGGTGCTCGATACCCAATCCTTATCGTCTGCCCACGCAACATTTCCGAACGAGGAATATCTACCCCAATATGCGCATCTGAAATCGCCATCGTTTGGGCATTTACTGGGTCATCGGAAGTGGTCAATCGGGTACCCATTGGTGGTACATGTACACCACTTTTATGGGAGGATGCCACAGCGACGGCTTTTTGATCAATACAGGCTGCAAATGCCTGGCGAGCTTCTTTAGTCTCCAACACTCCCCGATTACCTAGGACCAACACTTCATTTAAATCCCCGATAACCGGTGTAACTTCAAACGGATTTTTGGGATTATCTCGATCTACCCATTCAATATTGCTCACACCAACGAGGTCAGCAATTTGGATATGTCCTGCATCTGCTTTTTCCTTGGTGTTAACTCCATCTGGCCAAACAGTTATCCGTGAGAGTTTAGTTTCATCACCAACAAATTGTTCATTGCGCACAAGGTGCACTGCCCCTTCCTTATCCACGCGCTCAATGCGATAAGGTCCCGAAGCTACTTGTAATTCCGAATCAAAAGCATCAAGTTTAAATCCGTCGCGCCAAATTCTTGCTACCTCTTGTAACCCTTGCTCATCATTTTCAATAAGCCGAGTCTTTAAATCTTCCAAGCTTATATTTGCCTTTTTTGCAATAGCATGTGCTGGCAATACGGTGCCTGGAGAAAAGAGGTGACGCCAACGTGCACCTAAGCGATCTTTAAAAAACACGGTAAATTGTTTGCCATTTGGACGACACTCCAATTTTTCCACTTGCTCCATAAGTGGAATATGGGATTGGAAAAGGTCACGCATTGCCCCGGCCTTATAAGCTAAAAGAAAATCCACACAGGTAACTTCGGTGCCGTCAGAATATTTTGCTGTTTTAGAAATTGTATAGGCTACCTGCCTCGTTTGCCCTGGTAGGGACTGAGCTACAGCGAAATCCACATTTGGAATAAGCTGTCCACGCTGACCAATGACAAATACTGAGGGATATAACCTGCCCGCCAATGCTTCCGCACGAGATGATACGCCCAAATCACTGCCAGCATTTGAAGTTAACAACGGACTTGCCGCAACATAACCAAATTCGACTTCTGGTTCTTTCTTGGTGGTTGAGCAGCCAGCAAATAATCCCACCGTTGAAAGTAACGCAATAATACCTACGACGCGCTTGCGTGACGCACGCCTGCCAGATATAAACACCGTCAACCTCCACAGATTAGAAGTGATCTGGAAATTATATCCTCTCACTCCATTGTTCTTTTCGACGCCCCTGCTTCCCAAGCGCACCATCATTGCGGCAACTTCGCTCGCTTGAAAAATTCTTTCTTTCGATCACTCCATTGCTGAATTGATGGGCTCGATAGCGCAAGCATCGACAAAATATTAAGAGGCAGCGTTTCACGGACTAAAATTGCCCCAATTCCAAATTCACCTGAATTATATAACGCTTCCGCCGCTAATACATCAAATGAAATAAGGACCAACAGCCAGAGCCTCGCAATCGTTTTCCCATTCCACGTAAACCACGCGACGATACCCAATACAATTGTTGGCAAAATAACCGTGGATACCGTTACAACTTCCCGCAGCGGAACATCGGAAGGTAGTTCGAATGGCGAGTAGACCATATTTGTATACGCGCCAATAATCGCAAATATTATCGTGAATATCGTACCCGCAATAAGCGCGAGCGGACGCTGCATTTGTGGAATATAACCTTCCACAACAGCATCATTATCGGGTGCAGCATATCCCCCGGGGTCTGCTTGGGCATAGCCTTGCGCTGCGCGCTCCACCGCAAATGGGATTTCCAAATCCTTAGAAACCGGCACATAATCCAAACACACAATTGGAAGATTGCCATCCGTAGTTACCAAATCACCGCCACCATTTCGGGAGTGATAACCAGTGGAGAAATTTTCGATAACCTCCACCCTTGCCTCTGAATTTGAAACCAAAAGCGAATGAACAATATAGTCACGTTCAATATCAATATTTGCGTCGATTTTGTGGGTGATTTGAAAAGTAAATAACGATAATCCCACCGAGCGGTCGTACGTCCCCGCGGCCACCCATTGAACACGCCGACCACCCGGCAATAGCCAATGGTCAGGGCATCGCCATAATCGCACGTGGTGTCGTTGAGCAGCGTTTCCCTCCACTTCCTGCTGATACGCCAGGCATTGTCTACGCCCGAACACGAACAGTGGACTCACTGGCGCTTCAGGATAGCTTCGTTTTAATACTGAACTTAGGATAATTCCCCACGAACTTTTAAATGTCACATCATCTGCGAGTGTCCACCCCGCTAGAACCATCGCTTGATGTATTTCTTTGGCACTACCGTGAAACGCCAGGTTGATCGGGTCCCCTAAAAGTCCGTCTGAAGTGCGGGCCCTGCCAATAAAATAGCCTGGAACATATATTCGCGTAAAA
Organism: Corynebacterium freiburgense; assembly: GCF_030408815.1. NCBI lineage: Bacteria > Bacillati > Actinomycetota > Actinomycetes > Mycobacteriales > Corynebacteriaceae > Corynebacterium > Corynebacterium freiburgense. Next base: position 1,652,554 of record NZ_CP047355.1, read on the forward strand.
ATTCGGTGGATTCTTGGGAGCACAAGATACGCCGCAATTGCCCAGAACGGAATAAAAAATAATTGATACGGCCAGTCAATCACCAATGATCGACTCAGCAATAGTAATGCTAGCCACCCAGCGAGTAGTGTCGCCAACACGAAAAATAGATTATCCACAATCTCGGCCGGACTTAATCGACGAATCTGCGCATCACGGACCTTCGATGGGACATGCTCATACTTTGGGGTTCCATGAAAAAACTTCGCCATAGCAAAATTGTAGCGAGTGCTTTACCGCCGAGAACCGGCCAAAAATACAGCAAACAAGCTAGCCAAACACAGCTTACTCAGTTGTTGCTTCTGAGGATTGAGTGTTTTCTTGGCCTGTACCCAAAATCTTCTGTACGAGTTCTTTAATGATCTCAACACCACGCTCAGGTCGCGTCAAGAGTTCTTGAATCACTGAAGGGTTTTTAGCATCTGCACGAGTCAGCGTCATAACAAATGAACCTTTACCCACCTGCCCCTGTAGATTGTACGTAGTCATTGCGATTTCGTACTCACCTTCAGGACTATCGCTCGGTGTGCCGGTTATCTCACTGGTTAGGGGGTGGAATGCAAGCCCCGCCGGAAGCCCACTCACCACGGCAACGTAGGTATCAGCTGGAGAGTCAATCTGATACCTAAATGGCTTTCCAATCGTCACATGCATATCCGGCACATGCGGCACCGCAGCCTGATTCCCCTGCTGCTTCGGCGTTTCACTTGGGGTCGCTTGTGTTTTCTGGGCCGGACTCGGTTCAGCCGCAGGCGGTAATGGCTCAGCAGGCGATGGGGTCGAACTTATTGCTGGTTCCGATACCGGTTCCTGGATTCCAATAATTGACACATCCGCCAATGGATGAGCACCAGTTGGAGGCGCCAAAATAACCGTTAGGCTAGCGGCAGTAGCTCCCGCTAAAACTCGGAAAGATCTCATGGCGGAGGTCCTCCTAGGTGGACTTCTTTTAGGTGGTGGACGTGTAAATTCTTATTCTCAAAATTTTCCTAGCTGCGCCACCATTATATTCCCTTAAAGAAAATAATGAGTACTGCAACACTTTCGATACTTCCGCATAAAAACCTGTTACGCAAGTGATAAAAGTGGTAACTGATATCACTTGGCACTATAACATCACAAAGGCCCCCTATTGGGGGGACAATGTAACATCATGGTATTAAATTACGGTCGAAACCGCTAAGTGAAAACTTTGCGAACCTCATCTAGTTTCTACCATATAAAAAGCGCCACTGCCTGCAGGAATATTGCCCACAAACAATGACGCGTTTTATATTGTTGATCGCTGTGCCTTATCCGCGGCGTCGTTGAGCGAGTAGCAGCGACCCTCCAGCAGCGAAAGCTAACGCAGACAACAAGAATGCGTTGATCGCTTCCGCAGGTCCGGTATTTGCAAGTTGCTGTTGTGGCGCGGCCTGAGCAGCTGGTTGTGTTTTATGCTCAGGTGCACCCCCACCCATTCCGTCGTTCTTCGGCACACCTTTAGTCTGCGCAGGCTGGTCACCGCCACCTACACCTTGAGGACCATTATCATTTTCCGCGCCTGCAGGTGCCCCCGGAGCTGGTGCGGCATCTTCGGGCCGATAATCAGAGCTGCCCATTGACAGCGCACCAAGCACACCAGCACTCAACGCAACTGCTGCAACACTGGACAACAATCCCCCAAAGGCAGCTGAGCTAGCTGTGGAACTTCCACCCGCCGACATGGAACCAGAAGCACTGCCACTACCTGAAGAAAGTGCACCAGCACTTTCACTGGACATTGCCCCACCCGAGCCCAAAGCTTCTCCGGAGCCCATTGCCCCGCCGGAGCCCAAGGCACCATCTGAACCCATCGCGCCACTTGAACCTGCAACATCACTGGAAAGTACGCTGCTTGTCAGCCCAGGATCGACCATTGAGCCTGGCGCCAGTGACATGGTGAAGCTACCTTGGCTTGAGCCACCATCGCTACCAATAACACCAACTTCACTTATTCGGGCTGGCCCTGGTAGTGCAGTACCTGAAATCAAGCCGGTTGAGGAATCGTAGGAAAGACCCGCTGGCAAACCGCTCAGTAGCGGTGCTGAAGAGCCAGATGATAGTGGAATCTGGTAGCTAAATGGAACCCCTACTGGTACCTCCATATTTGGAATGAACGGTAATACGGACGAGCCGGGAGCAACGCTTCCAACTCCAGCCTCAGCTGACTCGCCGGCCGACCCCAGGGGGCCAGAGCCTACTGGGCCAGACCCCAAAGCGGCATCGGAGCCGTACCCTGACCCTGGCGCTGAACCCAAAGCGGCATCGGAACCATATTCACTTCCCGAGCTCGAGCCAGCACCTGGAACTACTGCCGGAGCAGATGGGGCTGGTGCGCTAGGCCCACCGGATCCGGTTGAAGAACCCAGTGCTGGAACCTTTGGAATGGCGTCATCGAGGCGGATCAATTCACTTGAGAGTTGAACACCACTGGTAAGGCCTCGAAGCTGACGTTCTACTTCACTACCAGCATTTCCGTTTTGGCATTCCGCTTCACACGCAAACGCTGGTGCCGGCATCATGGTGGCCGAAAGCCCCGTAACGACTGCACCAACGAGTAAACGAGAACGTTTCATATTTTCCTGAACTCCTTGGGTGATTCAAAAATGGTCAAACATGAAGGAAACTTGAGATAAGTCTGCGAAGCACGGAAAAGGTTTTAGCAACTGAAATTACACCTAGTCCTAAACCGCACTAATTCCGATGCTTCACTAAAGTTCATTCGCACACAAGGTATATCTACAAATAATGTGACTAATAGGACATAATTACATTAATAGTACCCCTAGTATGGGGGTGGTAATTGCCACCACTATTAGGGGCATCGCTCAGAATTATCTAAGAATCCGCTGGTACCACCCATCAAGGTTTGGCAGCAAAGAATCTAATTGTCCCCTACCTATCAAATAAGAAAATCGTCACGTTTGTGTAATACAAACGTGACGATTTATTTATCGAATTGAATTCCTATTCGGCTCCAGGCCTCCAACTCTTACCAGAAGAAGTGTTTGAATTATTTGTAGTTTCCGGCCCTGCAGGAGTAGTAACAATTCGTTTTCCATCTGCATTCCGCGTAAATTCTGAGGTGGAAACCAATTCAGCTTGTCGCTCTTCTTCCTCTGGTGCTGCGCCATTCCGTACGGCGTCAACACGTGCATTGTGGCGCTTGATCTTCTTTTGTCGGTTCTTAAGGCTCACTAAGAACGGTGTAGCCAAGAATACCGAAGAGAACGTACCCTCAATAACACCTATTAGCTGTACAAGCGCAAGGTCTTTTAGCGTTCCAACGCCCATAAGCCATACGGCCACAACCATCAAAGCCAGAATCGGCAGCGCTGAAATTACGGTGGTTGAAATCGAACGCATAACAGTCTGGTTAATAGCTAAGTTTGATAGCTCACCATAGGTGCGGCGAGTGGTTGATTCGAAGCCCGCAGTGTTTTCCTTGACCTTGTCAAACACCACAACAGTGTCATACAAGGAGAATGCCAGCACTGTGAGCAAACCGATAATGGTTGCTGGAGTAACTTCAAATCCGATTAGCGCATAGACACCAGCAATGACAATGGCGTCTACTCCAAGTGCGGAAAGCGCCGATATAGCCATGTCTCGTTCAAAACGAAGCGCGATGTATACAAAGATCAATGCAAGGAACAAACCAAGGGAAATCAGCATCCAGTAGGTAATTGTGGAACCCCATGACTCGGACACCGTAGAGTCACCAATAGCCTCGGCCGATGGGCTTCCTGAGGTGCCTTTTGGTTGGAATTCGGTAAATAACGCGTCTCGGGCTGAGGTGATTTGTTCATCACTAAGGCGCTCTGAGTTGATTTCCAAAATGCGAGAATCGCCCGCACCAACAATTTGAACCGTTACTGGGTCTACCCCCGTAGCGTCGGTAAATACTTTTTCTACTTGGGTCGTTTCCAGATTGTCTGCCGGCATATTCATTTTCGTGCCGCCTTGAAAATCAATGCCGAGTGTAAAACCTCGGATAGCAATAGCAAGGAAACAGACCACCAGGACAATTCCCGTGATTGTGTACCAGAGACGTCTGCGACCAACGAAGTCGACGCCACCTTCCCCGGTGTAGAGGCGTTTGATGGTTCCAGTGGAGCTCATTTACTTCTCCTCTTCATTGTTGGGGGCTGGGGTGCTGTACGCGAGTTGTTCTGCGGTATGCGGGGCGTCGATACGCTCATTGCGTTCTGCTTGACGTCGTTCTGCCACTTTCATCACGCTTGCCAAACCGTTGACACCCGGGCGGGCAAACCACGGAATGCGCGAGGCCAAAATAACCAAAGGCGCGGTGACTAGGAAGGTCACCAGGAGGTCGAATATTGTGGTGAGCCCAAGCGTAAACGCAAACCCCTTGACATCACCAACCGCAAGGATATAGAGCACTACAGCTGCAATAAGGGAAACGAAGTTACCAGAGATAATGGTTTGCTTCGCGCGAACCCAAGCACGTGGTACAGCCGAGCGGAATGTGCGGCCTTCACGTATTTCATCTTTAATACGTTCGTAGAACACCACAAAGGAGTCTGCGGTAGTACCAATACCAATAATCAAACCGGCAACGCCAGCCAGATCAAGCGAATATCCAATCCAGCGCCCTAGTAGGACAAGTGAGCCATACACTAATGCCCCCGAAGCAAAGAGCGAGAATATGGCAAGGAATCCGAAAACCCGGTAGTAGGCAAGCGCGAAGAGTGCTACCAAAATAAGGCCGACCAAACCCGCAATTAAACCTGCTTTCAACGAAGCAATACCAAGCGATGCAGGAACAGTGGTAGCGGTACCACCACGTTCGCCATTTTCACCGGCAAAACTAAGCGGCAGCGCACCATAGCGCAAATTATTTGCAAGTTCAGTAGCTTCTTGTTGCGTAAATGCACCAGTGATTGAAGTTCCAGATCCTGGAGGCGTCGGGGATTCGATTCGAGGCGCGGAAAGCACTTGGGAGTCAAGAGTAATAGCAACCTGGCGTTGCAAATATTCTTCGGTGAGTTGGTACCAGGTGGATCCGCCTTGCTCTGAGCCTTCAGCTTTAAAAGCGAAGTTGATTTCCATTACACCGGTTTCGGGGTTAATGCCACCGGTAATTGGTCGGTTGGTGTCAATCTCATTGCCAGTAAGGCGCTTACCATTGGCTTCATCAGTTTCCCCAACAAGCAATGGGGACGCACCTAGAATGTATTTTTGATCTGTTCCAACTTCACAAGCAATCAGCGGTTTGCTTGGTTCATCGGTTCCGGCAATTGGGTCAAGTTCATTTCCACATTGCAGCAACGTGAGTGCGGCAAATTGTTTTGTGGGATCCTCGGATTGCCGGTCATTACGTAATACTTCAGTTGTTTTTTGACGGTGTTCCGTGGCAGCTTTCGGGTTTTTCGGTTCCTCAGCTGGTTTTTTGGTTACTTTTGGTGCTTCGGCATTTGCATCTGCATTTTCTCCAGCTGCTGCCCCCGCTGCTTTAAGGCCTTCGTCAAGTTGTTTGAGTGCTTCATTAGCTTTTTCTGGGGTAATCACACCACGCTCAACCCAACGATCCGCCATTTCCACGGTAGTTTGAAGCAAGACTGCAGGATCAGGTTGCTGAGGTTCCAGCACTGGCCTAAATAACAATTGCGAGGTTTGACCCAGGGCTCGTGCTTGGGAAGTATCTTCCCCCGGAACGGTGATCACCAGTGTGGTGCCATCAGTAATCACACTGGCACCACTAACCCCCATGCCATTGACACGGTTTTCCAGGATTTGACGTGCTTGGGATAGCTGCTCCGCGGTGGGGTCTTCACCTTGCGGAACGAGGGTCACACGGGTTCCACCTTGCAAATCAATGCCCAGTTTTGGGTTTGCGCTGCGGTCGCCGGTGAAAAAGATAATTACGTAGATGGTCACTAGGATGGCCACAAACGCCGCTATGGCAAGTTTGGGCCACCTGGCGAGTCCGACGCGGGTGCGCCCGGATGACGATGCCACTGGGTTGTTCTCCTCGAGGATCGATGTACAGATTGATCAGTCCACACTCCCGTGCGGGATGTGCCCAACCTAAAAAAGACTTATTCAAATCTAGTCCACTGGACATCGTACGTCATCGTTCTGGCCCTGTTTATTCTTAAGGCTTATCGACGTCCCCCTCACGGCGACGCACAATAGCCGCCAGGTCCCACGTGGTCACCACATCTGGTGCAAGCTCTAAATCGACCTCTTGTTCACGCACCGTAACGACGACTCCATGAACCCCCGCAGCCGTAACTACCCGATCACCTGTTTGAACACTTGCTTGTAGCGCTCGGCGCTCAGCAAGCAGACGCTGCTGACGACGCAATTGCAAAAGCGAAGGCACTAAAAAGACAACAAGCAATAACGCAAGCAGTAAATATTGTGACATTGCCTTAGTGTGCCATATTTAGGGATGCTCCCCCGTTTGTTGGACTACATCGTTCTGAGTTTTATCGCCGGTAGTTTGGTTACGCACGTCTGGTGAACTGGAATTTGGTTGGGCTGCATATGGGTCTGGTTGGGGCCTGCTTGGAAGCTGCATGTTCTTTTCGGGCGCTGGGTGGTCTTTTTGGGCGCTGGTTGGTCCTTCCTGGAGGTCTGGTTGGGTGCGTTGTCACAGATTCCATTTTTTCGGCGGATTTTATGGAATTTGTGACACGATAGGTAGGGAACCTGTCACAGATTCCATTTTTTTCGCTGTTTTTATGGAATCTGCGACAAACCCCAGGTCAACGATTGTGCGCAATGTTGGTTGCTGTCACAAATTCCATTTTTTCAGGCGATTTTATGGAATCTGCGACAGTCAGCATGAAAACATCACTAGTTTGATAGGGCGCGCCTATTAAACACCCGGGAAAGCGGCTCGAAGGCTCGGGAAACCAGCCAACTCACCCCGGAAACCAGCTCAAATACTCGGAAAGCCCTGGATTTTCAGCCCACCTGCCCCGAAAATCAGGCAGATTTCACATCACCCACAACCCACCACAACATTTCCCCAGCCCACACCCCCAAACCAGGAGCCCACAACACAAATCTGCCTGTCTAGACCTGCTCCAAGTTTTTCGAAGTATGACCGATCCTGCCTAGCCCTCACCGCAACAAACAGTTACCGCAGATGTCCCCCTTACAACCCCGAAGCAGCCGAGAACGAAAACCAGTCTGACTTTTCGGGGCAAGTTCATTTACCACCTATAATAAGGTGGGTTGGAAATTTCCAGGTGAACCAGCAGGGGGTTCCAAGCCTAAATGTCGCCATGCTGCAGCGGTAGCCACACGTCCACGTCCGGTCCGTGCCATCATGCCTGCCCGGACCAAATAAGGCTCGCAAACTTCTTCGACGGTGCCGGGTTCTTCGCCAACAGCGACCGCTAGTGTACTTACCCCCACGGGACCACCACCATGGTTTTTTACCAATGCGCTTAGCACAGCACGGTCCAGGCGATCTAAGCCCATTTCATCAACATCGAAAACAATGAGGGCTGCTTTAGCTGCCCCTATATCGATATGCCCATCGGAGTATACTTCTGCGAAATCCCGAACACGGCGCAAAAGCCGGTTCGCAATACGCGGTGTACCTCGGGAACGGGAGGCAATTTCAGTTGCAGCATCTTCATCAATGCTAACGCCGAGGATGCGAGACGCACGCGTAACTACACGCGTAAGGTCTGGGACGTCGTAAAACTCCATTTGGGCAGTAAAACCAAAGCGGTCACGCAGTGGCCCAGTCAACATACCAGAACGAGTGGTTGCACCAACCAAAGTAAACGGGGCGATTTCCAATGGTATTGAAGTTGCGCCCGGGCCTTTACCGACAATGACATCGATACGGAAATCCTCCATCGCCATGTACAGCATTTCTTCGGCAGGGCGTGCGATGCGGTGGATTTCGTCGATAAACAGCACATCGCCTTCCATGAGATTCGAAAGCATCGCCGCTAGGTCGCCAGCCCGTTCGAGCGCTGGGCCGGAGGTCATTCGGAGGCTCGAACCAAGTTCCTGCGCAATAATCATTGCCATTGTTGTTTTACCCAACCCCGGGGGGCCAGACAATAACACGTGGTCTGGAGTAGACCCTCGGTTTTTCGCCCCAGTAAGCACCAAACTTAATTGACTGCGCACCTTAGGCTGGCCAATAAACTCATCGAGACTTTTAGGGCGTAACCCAGCCTCCATATCACGGTCGGTTTCCTGGCGGTGCGGCTCAACCGCGGAATCAGGGCCGCGGCGACGCTCTGGAAGCCCGCCAGGTAATTCAAACTCCGTTTTCTCTACGTCGCCCATGCCTGCCTCTCGCTACTTCTTACCTAAGTATGCAAGGGCTGCCCGTAATGTTCCGGAGGTATCCAAATCCGGCGTGTTCCCCAAGACCGCGACCACCGCAGCAGTGGCCGTACGTTCGGGGAATCCAAGTCCGACCAGAGCCTCTGTAACCTGATCCACAGCAACCCCAGACCCAGGTGCAATAGCGCTGGCTGGGACGTCGGAAAGCGCCTGAGGGGCGGTAGTAAACGCAAGCACTTTATCTTTTAAATCAACAATCATGCGTTCAGCCATACGTTTGCCCACACCCGGGATGCGCTGCAATGCTTTTGCATCACCACCGGCGATCGCATTGCCAAGCTCAGAAGGATTCATTACAGACTGTGCCGCCAAAGCCAACCGCGGACCCAACCCAGAAACCGTTTGTAAAAGGCTAAACATCTCCCGGCTGGAATCGTCCATAAAGCCATAGAGGCTCATGGCATCTTCCCGCACCACCATTGTGGTAAGCACCAGGCTTTCCTCGCCACGCCGTAATTGCCCTAATGTTTGCGGAGTAGCCGTAAACGCATACCCAACTCCCCCACATTCAATGACCGCACTATTTAAGCCAATGGTGAGCACAGTGCCACGCAAAGAAGCGATCATAAATTACAAACTCCTTTTCCCAGGAAAAATCTCCGGCACCGAAGCACCTCGACCAGAATTACGATGAGACGAACGAGAACGCGAATTAAAATCCGCCTTTGCCTTCCCCAACCGGCCTTGTTGCTGTCGACGCACCGCCTCCACCTGCGCAAACGTAGCCTGCTGACGCAATAATAGCGGGGCGCGCCAACAATGACACACAGCTAATGCCAAAGCGTCCGCAGCATCAGCAGGTTTTGGAGGCTCACTCAAACCAAGAATACGGGTGATCATTGCTGTCATCTGCTTTTTATCCGCACGCCCATTCCCCGACACCGCTTTTTTCACCTCACTGGGGGTATACATGTGCACCGGAATTTCACGCTCGGCTGCGGCCAGGGCCAAAACGCCAACAGCATGTGCAGTATTCATCACCGTAGAAACATTACCGCGTTCAAACACACGCTCGATTGCAACTACATCGGGCTGATAATCGCGCATCCACTCCTTAACGGCCCGACTCAAACGCAATAATCGCTCCGTTAATTCCGCGCCACTAGGCGTACGCACTACCCCTACTGCAACTGGCAATATTGCACGTCCACGCCCCGCTTGCACCACTGATAACCCGCACCGCGTGAGACCGGGATCAATGCCCATGACCCGCAGGCCTTCCAAATTCATAAACGTGCTCCGTTTCCGGTGGGTATTTGTAGCAAAAACATCGCGTAGCTGATAAACCACAATCCTAATTGGTCACACAAACACCAAGTGAACCAACTCCCAAACATGGTTAAGAAAAAGTTCGAAATAAAACCCGTAAGGCATTGGGTCACCTTACGGGTTTATATCTGCATTACGGGCCGCCAAAGAGAGCTTAAAGCTCTGCAAGCACCTCGTCACTCAATGACATATTCGAAAACACATTTTGCACATCATCGGAGTCTTCGAGGGCGTCGATAAGACGGAAAATCTTTTTAGCACCTTCCGCATCCAAAGGCACTTCAACAGATGCTCGGAAATCTGAATCAGCCTCATCAATTTCAATATCCGCAGCAATCAACGCTTCCTTTACGGCGGTCATATCACCTGCTGCGGAAACCACCTCAAAGCGGTCTCCCAGGTCATTGACTTCTTCTGCACCTGCGTCAAGAACAGCAAGTAACACATCGTCTTCAGATAATTCGCCTTTAGAAACTAATACAACGCCTTTTCGGGTAAACAGATAGGAAACGGCGCCAGATTCAGCCATATTTCCCCCGTTTTTGGTCATAGCTGTACGCACCTCAGTAGCCGCACGATTACGATTATCGGTCAAACATTCGATAAGGATGGCGACACCATTCGGACCATAACCCTCATACATAATGGTTTCCCAATCAGCGCCACCAGCTTCCTCACCGGAACCGCGCTTTCTGGCACGCTCAATATTATCGTTAGGTACCGAGGCTTTCTTCGCCTTCTTAATCATGTCATCCAAGGTTGGGTTCGCCGCAGGATCCCCACCACCCATACGCGCAGCAACCTCAATATTTTTAATCAGCCGCGCAAATTCTTTCCCGCGCTTAGCATCATTAGCAGCTTTCTTATGCTTCGTTGTCGCCCACTTTGAGTGCCCGGCCATGAAAAACCTTTCGTCTAAATAAACATAACGCGTATTACAGGTGCTTGATTATACGCAACATTCGAAGCTACAGCCGATGCACATAACCAGCTTCCGCAACACAGCCTAAGAACAGCTCATGAACCGCAGTGTTATCTGTCACCTCAGGATGGAAGGAAGTTGCTAATCGACGCCCTTGCCGCACCGCAACAATAGCACCCTGGGCAGGACCTCCCGGAACCCTAGCCAACACATCCACGCCCTGGCCCACACGTTCGACCCAGGGTGCCCTAATAAATACCGCAGGTACTGGATTTGCAATACCGTTTACCTTCAATTCAGACTCAAAAGAATCCACCTGGCGACCAAAGGCATTCCGCCGCACCGTCATATCAATAGCATTCAAACTCTGAGCATCCGAACGAGTATCCAAAATTTCCGTAGCCAAAAGAATCATGCCGGCACAGGTGCCATACACCGGAAGACCATCCGCAATAGCTTGCCGTAACGGGTCCAGCATTCCCCCAAGCTCCAACAACTTCGACATTGTTGTAGACTCCCCACCAGGCAAAATAATACCCTGTAGGCCATCAAGATGCGCTATCCTACGCACCTGACGATGCGCAACCCCAAGGCGATCAAGCATAAGTTCATGCTCCCGCACACCACCCTGGACAGACAAAATACCGATCACAGTGATACGACTCGCTGTTCTATTACTCAGATTATTTAGTGACAGTTTCTTAAATACCCGCCATAGGTATGGCTTTAGTGCCGGGCTTTAGCGTACGCGCCAAACCTTCCTGAGTAACAACCGCCACCAAATTCCCCTGTCGATCAAAAATTCGACCATGGGTGAGTGCTCGCCCATTCGCCGCCGATGGCGACACCTGGTCATACAACAACCACTCATCCGCCCTAAAAGGCCGCAAAAACCACATCGCATGATCCAACGACGCCTCCTGCACCTGCGCATCCGGATGCGGCACCCACGCCGACTGCAACAATGTCATATCGGACATATATGCCAATGTGCAGACGTGGAATGTGTCATCATCCGGTAACACTTCCTTCGAACGAAACCACACCACCTGCTGACTTGGCGTAAACGGATTATGCTGAAACTGGTCGCTAGGAACCATGCGGATATCCCACTCACACCATTCATCAAGCAACGCTTTCATCGTGTGCCGCATATTGTCGACGTCCATTACAATATCCTCCGGATCAGGCACATCACGCATTTTGTCTGAATGCTCCACACCTTGATCCCCACGACGATGAAAACTCGCCTGCATCACAAAAATCGTTTCACCATCCTGCATCGCCTTCACCTGGCGAGAGCAGAAACTCCTGCCATCCCGAAGACGATCCACCAAATAAATAGTCTGGTTTTTTGACTTCCCTGGCGCCACAAAATACGCGTGAAGCGAATGCACATCGTACGCATCATCCACCGTAGCTGTTGCCGCAACCAGCGCCTGCGCAGCCACCTGCCCACCAAAAGTTCGCTGTAACGACGTCTCAACAGTAGGCCCGCGAAAAATATCACGGTCGATGCGCTCAACATTCAACATTGTTTTAATCCGCGACATGGCTAACTGCCTGCACTCCTCACATCGATACCTGGCCAAACGAATCTAAGGGTACTCGCCTCCATCTTGCTAGTTTACTCTGGGTTCCATTCTGGCTGCTGCAGGTAGCTAAACATGAAGGAACTAGGTGAGTAACAGCATGTGGGCGTTTTGAGGGTGACCATCGCCATTTACTTTTCACCTGCGTGCTCCACCGCCTTCTCCTTATAGGTGTATTCCCGTGCTGCCATAACCAAGCCTCGCTATATGACTGGTTGCACAGAGGCTGCAGTTACTGCGAACAAAAAGGGGTCTTATTCAGCCAAGGTCGCCCACCTATTCGAAACAAAACTATCCCCGTTGAGGTTACCCCTGAGTTGTGGACACCGAATTTGTACGGATGTTGTGTCTGTAGGAGAGGATGTTCATTATGAGTCAGCAATAACATCGGAGATATACTCCGGAGTATCGGGTAGAGGCTGCTCGATTGGTAATTGAGTCTGATCGGCCGATTGCTAGGGTCGCTGCAGAGCTTGGTGTTAGTGCTGGGCTGCTGAGCAAATGGGTCAAACAGGAACGGCAACGACAAGGCAGTCAGGACGGTATGAGCGAAGCTGATCTTGGTTCTGAGAATGCTCGCTTGCGTCGTGAACTTGCCGAAGCCCGTTGAGATAACGAGTTCTTGTCAAAAGCCACAGCCTTCTTCGCTGAGAGGCAACGAGAGAGGAAAAGTTCCAACTAATGCAGCAGGAGAAGGCAAATTTTCAGCATTAAACATATGAGGGCTATGGGCATTGAGGGGATCTCGCCGCGTGCGTTCGTACCGGTGAATGTTGGCTATACCTGTGTGCGGTGCGTGATGGTCATTCCCGCCGTGTGATTGGTTGGGCAATGGATGATACCCAGTCCACCAACCTGGTAGAACGAGCACTACGGATGGCGTACACGTTACGCGGTGAGGTTCCTAAGGGGCTGGTATTCCACGCTGATCGTGGAACGCAGTACACCAGTGACCAGATATGGCGAGTCTGTCAGGATCTGGGGATTGCCCAATCCGTGGGGCGTACTAGCGTCTGCTTCGATAACGCCATGTCAGAGCCATTCTGGTCAACGTTGAAGACCGAATTCTATGATCGAAAGAAGTGGCCCACACGCAATCAAGCACACAAGGCTGTCGCACAATGGATCGAAGTAGTCTACAACCAGCGCCGCATACACTCCTCACTCGGAATGCAAACACCCGTGACCTTCGAAAATTCCATCATCAGAGATCCCACCAAGTCAGACCCAATTACCCCAAAACCGCTTAACCAACCGTCCACAATTTGCGGACAACCCCACCCGTTCCTTCAAATGGTGTGGATCACTTGTCGGCCTTGCCCCATAAAACTTACTGCTCCAGTAGTTGGCATCCACAATCCACAAAGTGTTTCAATAAGCGTTGATTTACCTGCACCGTTAGGCCCCAGCAACGCAATTTTTTCACCCGGCTTCACCGAGAATGAAACTCCATCAAGTGCAACCTTCTCCCCAAAAGACATCCCGACATCATCACAATTCAACAAAGGTTTATCATCAACAATATTATTCTGAACCATTATTCCTCCAATTAATAAAATTAAGTGGGAAGTTATCAAGCATTCCCATCAAAGATAACACAGAAAAAGATCACCAAATGTAACGAAGTAATCAAAACAATGTAGAATCGCTCTTAATACCGCGAAACACTCTATCCGATCAATATCTAGTTGAAAATGTGAATTATCGGCGTACACATCGATAAAAGCAAAAACAAATGCGATAAATTTCTCTTGATCAATAATCTCTAAAATACGAAGTTCAAGCAGTTCACCCAACAACCATCCAATATCCATTTCTGGATAACTAATGCCAATTTCTGGATCTGCCGGAATTACCGCGAGCTTTTTCCATTTAAATAAATGTTACCCATACTAAAATTACCATGGACAGCGATTGCACTATTGAGATCTAAATTGTAAAGTTTTTGCAAATCCCAACAATATCGAGCTTCAATAGATTTAATAAATTTTTGAGCATAGCTCGAAAAAGGAAGCATGCTTACAATTATTAGTTCCATCACTAAAATAATTTAAAAGCCTTCGTAGCGGTAGCGGCGAACAATTATTAGGTGGATAATTCACACAATCTTCGTGATAAAAAGCTAAGCTGCTCGATAATTCTTTCAGGTAGATCATCGTAATTTTGATACTGTCATAAAGCCCCAAACTAGGTGGACAGTGATGCTTGTAACCTTAAGGATTCAACTAAAAGCGTCAGTACTTGAATATTTTCACTGGTTACTATGCTAGCGTCAGCAGTGCGAGCCCTGTACTTGTGTTTGCTTGTTTTCATACCTCAACGAAATACATGGCAGACCTCGCTTCTACTAGCTTCCAGGGGAACACAAAGAATGCAGCCTACACACATTCCCCAGCAGCTGAATAAGCTTCCAAATAGTTGGTCTTGGTTTCATTAAGTGTTGATGGCATCAAAAAGGAGCGCCGACATTGCACGGTAGCGCTCCTGAATGCAAAAGTGGTTTACCAGCCGCGTTCGGCGAGGCGGTGTGGTACTGGGATTTCATCAACGTTGATGCCTACCATGGCTTCCCCAAGGCCACGAGAAACTTGAGCGATTGTCGCAGGGTCGTCAAAATTTTGTGTTGCCTGAACAATAGCCTTTGCGCGCTGCGCAGGATTACCAGACTTGAAAATGCCGGAGCCTACGAATACACCTTCGGCGCCTAGTTGCATCATCATGGCGGCGTCTGCGGGGGTTGCGATGCCGCCAGCGGTGAAAAGCACTACGGGCAGTTTGCCGGATTGTGCTACTTCGCGCACGAGTTCGTATGGGGCTTGCATTTCTTTGGCGGCGACATAGAGTTCATCTTCTGCCATGGATTTGAGTTTGTTGATTTCGCTGCGGATGGCGCGCATGTGGGTGATGGCGTTGGATACATCACCGGTTCCGGCTTCGCCTTTGGAGCGAATCATGGCGGCACCTTCGTTGATGCGGCGTAGGGCTTCGCCTAGGTTAGTGGCACCGCAGACGAATGGGACGTCGAAAGCAAATTTGTCGATGTGGTTGCGGTAGTCGGCTGGGGTGAGTACCTCTGATTCGTCAATAAAGTCTACGCCGAGGGATTGCAACACCTGTGCCTCGACAAAGTGACCAATGCGAGCTTTTGCCATGACGGGGATAGATACGGCGTTAATGATCCCTTCGATCATGTCAGGGTCGGACATGCGGGAGACACCACCCTGTGCGCGGATGTCAGCGGGGACGCGTTCCAGGGCCATGACTGCGGTGGCACCAGCATCCTCAGCAATTTTTGCCTGCTCAGGGGTGACGACGTCCATAATGACGCCACCTTTGAGCATTTCAGCCAAGCCGCGCTTAACGCGTGCAGAACCAACAATAGGGGTGTCGTTACTCACAGTGTTCCTCAGTTTCTTTATAGACGCCTATGTAACTCTCAACCATGATAAACCGGGTACGTCAATCACGAGAAGCAGCCCCCAAGTATTTGATCGAAAAATTATTCAATTATGGCGTGGGAAATTCGAAGAACTCCGGCAGACGCGCAGTACCACCCAAACAAAATAGTCGAACAAGAGGGCGAACTCTTAGGGCACGCGTATCGGCCACGGCG
The DNA here is from genome assembly GCF_030408815.1 of Corynebacterium freiburgense. Classification (NCBI taxonomy): domain Bacteria; kingdom Bacillati; phylum Actinomycetota; class Actinomycetes; order Mycobacteriales; family Corynebacteriaceae; genus Corynebacterium; species Corynebacterium freiburgense. The sequence goes on from NZ_CP047355.1 coordinate 1,668,356, forward strand.
TCATTATAAAACCTATGTGCAAGCTGTACCCGAGCCGCAGCATCAACGACAGCCGCAGGCGGCTCCCCACCCCAGTCTGAAATTACTTTTGAAACTTCAAGTTCATAAGCGGCACGCTGTTCGAATTGTTCAGGCAGCAGCGGCACCGCTTCCGCAGCAGCACTTATCGACGCCGCCTCTGGTTTAAGCGCGCCTACCAATGCTGCCCGTCGATCCAGCGCAGCCTGCAAAGATTGTCGCGCATTATCGGTACGTATATGCAATCGATTTAATCGCTGTGCGGTATGAAACGCCCAAGCAATAACGAGTGTTACTACAGCTACTAAGACGAGCCAAAGCCAGAACAAAGGCGCACCTTCCCTCCGCTGACCGTTTCATAGACCCGCATTACATCATGTGCCACACTATCCCAATCAAACTTTTGCGCCAATTGCTTTCCGGCTTGAGATAGCTCTTTGCGGCGATCTGGATGTGCAATCAAATCCCGCAATTGTATGGCCAACGCTTCACTATCTCCCGTCGGGAAAAATACGGCCGCCCCTTCAGCGACAGCGAGGAACGCTTCTAAATCGCTGGCCACAACCGCGCATCCAGCAGCCATGGCTTCTACAAGAACAATCCCGAAACTTTCACCACCAAGATTTGGCGCTACATAGATATCCGCACGCTGTAAAATTTCTGCTTTTTCCTTATCAGAAACCTTTCCCACAAAATCCACGTTCGGATGTGATTTCGGCACACCCCCACCGATGACCGTGCACCTATATTCCGTATCAAGGGAATCCAAAGCACGTAAAAGCACTGAAAGACCTTTTCGAGGTTCATCTATGCGGCCTAAAAATACAATTTCTGGAACGCGGTTTTCTACGTTATGTCGAGTGCGAAAACGTGCAGTATCAACGCCATTTGGAATGAGCACTGGATCTCCGCCAAGCTGTTCCACCTGCCAGCGGCGCGCCATTTCCGAAACCGCGATTCCTCCCCGGATTTTCTCCAGCCATGGCCGAAGCACAATAGTGCTCATTTTTAGCGCCCAGGAACGATTACTCGAGGCATGATAAGTGGCGACAATAGGCCCCTCAGCTAGTCGCAAAGCCGACATAGAAAAACTTGGTGAATTCGGTTCATGGATATGCAATACATCGAAATCACCAGCAACAATAAAGTCTTTGATTTTTCGCCGTACCCTAGGGCCAAACGCAATCCGGGCAATAGATCCGTTATATGGGATTGGAATTGACCTGCCACCACGAACCACGAAATCGGGCACATCAGTATTCGGTCCGCATGGACCTAAAACCTGTACGCTATGCCCTTGGGCAATAAAATGCTCAGCCAGGTCAAGTATATGTGCTTGAACTCCGCCAGGTTCATCAAAGGAGTAGGGGCAAATCATGCCAATTTTCATGTACTCCTCCAAATTGGTTGAAGCACATGCCAATCCTCAGGGTGCGCCGAAATTCCCTCTTCGAAACGCCACGCTATGCGCTGCACTAAATCTTCGACTCGGTCACCGCAAACTTCCGGTGAAATAGTAAATCCCCAGCCTTGAGGTGTAAAAAAACAATGAGCAACGTGTAACGACGCCCCCGTCTCCAATGCTAGTGCAGCAGGCCCGGCAGGCATGGTTGTGGATTCGGAAAAAAACTCAACTGGGATGCCCGTTCCACGAATATCGCGTTCCCCCAGAAGGGCAACGATTCCTCCATCGCGTAATACCAAAGCCAATTGCTCATATGGGCGTATTTCATCACCGCGATCTGGTAAAACCCGAAAACCTAACGATTCCCGAAACTGAACAAAAGCTTGAAATAATGATTCGGGGCGAAGCCGCTCCGCCACGGTAGTAAACGTGCCAAAATCACTGGCCAACCAAAGCCCAGCCATATCCCAGTTCCCGGAATGCGGAAGCACTAGGATAACTCCTCGACCAGATTCTAAAGCTTTTTCAATGTGTTCTCGCCCCGTCACTGAAGCCCGAAGCTCCGCAAGTAATTCCGGAGATACCATCGATGAAAGCCGAAATGCTTCCCGCCAATATCGGGCATAGGATCTCATTGCTTTACGAACAAGTGCTCGCGTCACATTCTCTGCACCCACAACCCGAATAAGATTATTGCGTAAGTTATCTAGCCCACGACCTTGATCTGATACGTAATCCGCCCCAAAATCGAAGAGCCTGATCGCCCAAGATTCAGGCAAGATCCGCACAAACCGCCAACCGGCAAAATATCCGAAAGCACTCAGGTTACCCATTACGATAACGTCTCCTTGCAGCCTACTGGCGGATCCGCCAATGCTTGTGCATAAGGCGAACGGCTAGCTTGAATAAGCCGCTGAGCAATAGTAAATACCGAACCAAAAGCGAGGATCCATAGTGCAATATCAATTGCATATGGCACACCAAGACCGGTAAGACCGATACCACCAAGGCCTAGAATTAATCGCTCGGGGCGTTCAATAAGACCGCCAATCATAGTGAAACCACTGGCCTCACCACGTGCCTTGACATAGGAAATTACTTGCGAAGCGACCAGTACAACAAATGACGCAATAATCGTCGGGGTTGGCGCGTGATAGCTGAAAATTAACCACCATGTAATAGCTGCAAACAGTGCGCCATCAGTAATGCGATCGCAAGTGGCGTCGAGAGTCGCCCCGAATTTTGTGCCACCGCCGCGCATTCGCGCCATAGTGCCATCGATAAGATCCATTGCAGCAAATACTCCTGAAAGTACCGCCGCAAGAAATAGATGGCCGGAAGGAATCAGGCACACGGCAAGCCCGATAGTAATAACGGCAGAAACCACCGTGACTACATTCGGCCCTACACCTAGCGAGAGCAGCATTTTTGCTATAGGTTCGACAACAACAGCCGCTGGTCGACGGCCGTGCACACTGAGCATTGCTACCTTCCTACTCCCCAGCTACCTACCTGCCATCAACAACAGTAAATAGCCTACAAAGTAACTGTTCCTGGAGCATCTTCCAATTCACTCCAAGCTTGGGCAAGAAGTGACCGAGTATCTTTAAGCACCTGGGGCAACACCTTCACACCATCGATAATGGTCATGAAATTAGAATCACCGTTCCAGCGGGGAACCACATGCATATGCAGGTGATCCCCCACTGAACCGCCAGAAGAACGACCAAGATTAAAACCAAGATTAATGGCGTGCGGTTGCGAAACGTGTTTTAATGCCCGAATCGCACTTTGACCAAAAGCCATAAGCTCAGCCATTTCATCACAGCTCAGATCTTCAAAATCGGCTACCTTACGAAACGGCACCACAAGCATATGGCCCGCATTGTATGGAAAAAGATTCAGCACACAGTAAACTAATTCGCCCCGCGCCACGATCAACCCATCGTGGTCACTCATTTTGGGAACCTCTAGAAAAGGATCACGCTCAATGCCCTCTTCTTTCTCCACGCCTTTAGCAATGTAATGCATACGGTATGGAGCCCATAGCCGCTCAAGCCTATCGGGAGTTCCCAAACCTTGATCTACAAAATCACTGTTTTGTTGCAAAAGTTTCCTCGCTTGGCTGATCATTACGCCGCTGCCGTACCCAAGATTCGATAAGGTCAATAGCTTCCGCGACCGGAACACCATTGATCTGGGAACCATCAAGGAATCTGAAACTCACAGCCCCAGCTTCAACATCACGGGCACCCGCAAGAAGCATAAATGGAACTTTGCTTGTGGTGTGGTTGCGAATCTTCTTCTGCATGCGATCATCGGAAGTATCAACCTCAGCCCGCAAACCGCGGGCACGAAGTTCACCACACACATTTTCAAGGTGAGGAACAAAGCTATCCGCCACCGGAATACCAACCACTTGATGTGGCGCCAGCCAGGCTGGAAATGCGCCAGCATAGTGCTCTAAAAGCACACCAAAGAATCGCTCAATCGAACCGAAAAGTGCGCGGTGAATCATAATCGGACGTTTCTTGGAACCATCAGAAGCGGTGTATTCCAGATTGAAACGTTCCGGCAAATTAAAGTCGAGCTGCACTGTTGACATTTGCCAAGTACGCCCAATAGCGTCGCGGGCTTGCACAGAAATCTTCGGACCATAAAAAGCCGCGCCACCTGGATCAGGCACAAGCTCCAAACCGGAAGCATCCGCGACTCGCTGCAGAATATTGGTGGAGCGTTCCCAGATCTCATCACTACCCACAAACTTCTTTGGATCCTTTGTGGAAAGCTCAAGGTAGAAATCATCAAGACCATAGTCCCGGAGCAGGGAAATAATAAAATCTAGAACACTGGTCAGTTCTTCTTCTAGCTGGTCTTCCGTGCAATAGATATGCGCATCATCCTGGGTAAAACCACGAGCGCGGGTAAGACCGTGAATCACTCCGGATTTTTCATAGCGGTACACTGTGCCAAACTCGAACATACGCAGCGGCAATTCTCGGTAGGAACGCCCCCGGGACGCAAAGATCAAATTGTGCATCGGACAGTTCATAGGCTTTGCATAATAATCCTGCGCCTGCTTGGTCACATTGCCGTCTGCATCGGTTTCCCCATCCAGTTGCATTGGTGGAAACATGCCATCCGCATAGAAATCCAGGTGACCCGATTTTTGGAAAAGATCACCCTTAGTAATGTGTGGGGTATTTACAAATGAATAGCCCGCAGCAATATGGCGGCGTCGAGAATGTTCTTCCATTTCCAAACGCACAATACCGCCGTCTGGGTGGAACACCGGAAAACCGGAACCGATTTCATCAGGGAAACTAAACAGGTCCAATTCAGCGCCCAGACGCCTATGGTCACGACGCTCAGCCTCCGCAAGCATGGTCTGGTAGGTTTCCAGAGCTTCTTTTGATTCCCATGCCGTGCCGTAGATGCGCTGCAAACCAGCATTTGCCTGGTCACCACGCCAATATGCGGCCGAGGAACGAGTTAAAGCAAACGCTGGGATATAGCGGGTAGTTGGTACGTGCGGCCCTCGACACAAGTCATACCACTCAATGTCTCCCGTGCGCGGATTTACATTGTAGTAGCCGGTGAGTTCACCTGCGCCAACCTCGGTTGCTTCCTCAGAATCTGGGCTTACATTGCCTTTATCCTCGATAAGCTCAAGCTTATAAGGTTCCTCACTAAGCGCGGCGCGCGCGGCGTCGACAGACTCGTATACGCGGCGCTCGAACTTCTGCCCGGACTTAATAATCTTTTTCATGCGCTTTTCAATGCGCTTTAAATCTTCCGGAGTAAAAGGCTCCGCAACATCAAAATCATAGTAGAAACCATTTTCAATGGCTGGGCCAATCCCAAGCTTGGTGCCAGGAAATTCAGCCTGTACCGCTTGAGCCAAAACGTGTGTAGTTGAGTGACGAATCACCCCGCGACCGTCTTCTGTATTAGCAGCAACTGGAGTGAACTCCATATCTACCGTAGGCACAAAGCTTAAGTCTTTAAGCTCACCTTGCGGATCCCGGACACAAACAATAGCCTCCGGCCCCTTATTTGGCAGCTCCAAGTCCCGCATTGCTGTGCCAACGGGAGTTCCCGCTGGTACTAGAAAAGCGCCACCGCTTTGATTGTCACAATTACACACTATTCGCGCTCCTTCTGCGCTCAGGCGGGAGGCGGCATACCTGGCCGCCCCCGCATTTGATCATGCAACTCGATCAAAAAATTATTGAACTAACCCCCACAAAAAGAAAAAGGGTAGTCAACCGAATTGCCTGACGGTCATACTACCCCGGATGGTTACGCTTCGAATATTCCGGCACCCCAATATTCGTCGTGACCTTTGCCTACCCCAGGGGGACAGAAAAACACCGCCGAACCAATATGAGAAATCCACTGGTTTAGCCGATCTGCTTCATCAAGCCGCTCTTGAATAGGCACAAATTGTTCTAAAGGATCCTTCTGGAAACAAATAAATACCAAACCAGCATTCGATGTGGTCTCTGATCCCATTTCTGGGGCAAGATCATAGTTATATGCACGCCGACGAAGTTTTTGATTTGGCTTATCCTCCGGTGGGGCCGAACGCGCCATATGACTTAGAGGATCGATCATTGGCAAGCCAAGGTGATCAGATTTTTCAAAGTCTGCCTGGGTAAATTCATCACCGCCAGAAAGCGGAGCACCGGTATCGAGGGTGCGCCCAAAAGCAATCTCACGGGATTGCCGGTCCAAAATCTCCCACGTATCAAGATTCATGGTGATGCGACGTACCACCATGCAACTGCCACCCTTGGCCCACTTCGGTCCACTATCAATCCACACAATATCGTCATATTCAGACTCGGAGGCTGGATTTATTGTGCCGTCTTTTAAACCAAAAAGGTTTCGTGGTGTTTCGCCTTGCTCCAAACCACCATTAGCGTGCAAAAAGCCCTGCTGGAACCAGCGCGTGCTTACGTAATCAATGCCAGCACGGATCATATGCCGGGTCGCATGGGATAGGGTTAGCGGATCATCGCTACATATTTGCAACACCATATCTGCCTCCCCCCATTCCTTTTGCAACGCGTCTCGCTTAAATTTTGGTAGTGGCCCCAACCAACTTGGGCGCCGGTCAGACTTGCCAATAAGATCAAAAAACCTTGCACCAAAACCACACGTAATCGTGAGGTTTGCCGGTGTGACCACCATTTCGGGTTCTAAGTCTCCCAGTGGAGTTTTTCCTTGCGTAAGCCGGGCAGCATCTTCAGTCCAAAGCCGTAGCAGCCGTTGCACGCCTTTGGCATCCACCCCATTCCGTATTGTAAACGCAATAAGGTTTAAGTGAGCTTGCCCAGGTGTGGAAATACCGGCCTGGTGCGCGCCATAAAACACATGCTTTTGTTCCCGTAAAAACGGGCTGGAATCCGCATTCGGCTCGGTTGAATTTGCGTGTGCTTGAGCAGCAGACGATGCCGCAGCAATAACGCCGCCTGCAGCTGCGGTAGATAGTCCTGTAAGAAATCCTCGGCGGCTAAACGTTGCTTTGGACAGATCATGCTGATCCATGGGAAGACAAAGTCCTTAATTCATATAGGTGATTAATGGTTTTGCCCGTGACCATCACCATGCTCGTGGTTATGGTCATGGCCATCTGTTGGGGTTTCCTGCGGGGACATACCGGTATTACCTTCAACACCGCCATCCTGGGAATAATCTTCTTCACCAGAACCGATCGTACGCACCGGAAGGTCGGTAATTTCAATGCTCTGACCATCGGCTGTTTTTAGCGTGAGATCGATGGTATCGCCAGCTTCAATCGGGGTTGCAATATCCATAATCATTAAGTGGTCACCACCTGGCTTCAGTTCAAAGGTGCCGCCTGCGGGAATAGCAATACCCTTTTCTTTCATCCGCATTTTGCCATCGACGGTTTCGTGGATTTCATACTTACCCACATTTTCCAGTGAGGTTGTAAATGACTCAATGGTGATTTCTTTATCGCTATTATTGGTGATCGTACCGAAGACAGCCGTCATTGCTTTGTCCGCTGGCTTGGCTTTTACAAACCCATCCATAAGCTGTACTTTTGCATCGCTCATTGCTGCAGATGCATCAGACGACGCGGATTCCATTGCGGAGCTTGCAGCTGATGAAACCTTTGCTGCTTGATCGTCCGCGGCATTACTGCAGCCTGCCAGTGTCAGCGCGGCTGCTGCAATAATGGTGAAACCTACGCGTGAAATTGGACGAGCACTCATAAAAAACTCACTTTCGTTGAACGAATACAAACGCCGCGAAAACCGCCAAAACTACAAGCACTGCACCGCCAACATACCAACCAGCCATGCTTGATTGACCAGTGTTTTCGGGTTCAGCAGCTTCATTTGTTGCCGATGTTGCAGGTATATCTTTTGCGGTATCTTTCTCTGGGCCACTTACGGAAAATTCTATTTTCCCGCGTGTTGCGTGGCCGTCAGAAGAAGTAATTTGGAAGCCAACTAAATAATCTCCCGTCCCAGGTTGAATTTCGTCTGGAACGTCTACTGCTACAAATTGATCTTGCAATTCCGGATTTGTTCGAAATAGCACTTCGGAGGTTTTCGAATTACTCACGGCGACGGTATTAAACGAATCTTTTGGAATTCCCGAAAATTCTAGTGTGATTTTTCTTGGGAATTCACTAATGGTGGATCCATCAGCAGGGTCAGAGGAAATAACTACGTCATGTGCAGCGGCAATAGGGGTAACCCCGAGCATAAAAATTGCTAATAGTATTGCCACAATCCTTCTGTAACCCACAAAATCCTCTCTTCATTGCATCAGTAGATGGGAGTCAATGACTTCTTCACATCGACAACATGTATTAGTCGGACGTTGCGTTAAAAAAGTTCCGGGAAATTTAAAACAAAGCACCACCACAAAGGAATAGTGCACAATCAATGGTAGTAGATTTACAAAAAGAATAAAGCCCCAACCAAGTTGTTTTTTGATTGTGGCTTTGAGTTTTTGTTGTGGTCCCAACTGGGATTGAACCAGCGACCTTTCCGGTGTGAACGGAACGCTCTCCCACTGAGCTATGGGACCTTTGTACAGGACAAAACCTAACACAGCTGGAATTTCCGGTCCAATCTTCCCAACCACCGCTACCCCTTTTCGACGTCCCCTTCATAGGCGTTTACTGGCCACATTGCGCTTTCCATCACAAAACCTCGAAGCCTTCGCGCGCTGAACTGGGCATTTGGCATTTTCGGCGCTGGCGGCTAATGTTTGTTCTCGCACCACAAGAACAAAGTTGTAGCTTGAAGTGGCGCAAAGCGGATGTAGCGCAGTTGGTAGCGCATCACCTTGCCAAGGTGAGGGTCGCGAGTTCGAGTCTCGTCATCCGCTCTGGTACTATTTTGGTACCTGAGGCGGTATCGCCGCGGTGGAATGGCCGAGTGGTGAGGCAACGGTCTGCAAAACCGTGCACACGGGTTCGATTCCCGTTTCCACCTCAAAACGCTAGCGCGTTTAGCTCAGCGGGAGAGCGCTTCCCTGACACGGAAGAGGTCACTGGTTCAATCCCAGTATCGCGCACGAGAGTGGTATCTGCTCTTTTCTTTCAGATACATGCGGATGTAGCGCAGTTGGTAGCGCATCACCTTGCCAAGGTGAGGGTCGCGAGTTCGAGTCTCGTCATCCGCTCCAAGTTCTTTATGGGCTTTGCGCGCGTTTAGCTCAGCGGGAGAGCGCTTCCCTGACACGGAAGAGGTCACTGGTTCAATCCCAGTATCGCGCACGAGAGTGGTATCTGCTCTTTTCTTTCAGATACATGCGGATGTAGCGCAGTTGGTAGCGCATCACCTTGCCAAGGTGAGGGTCGCGAGTTCGAGTCTCGTCATCCGCTCCAAAACTTAAAGAACCCTAATGACATATTAGGGTTTTTTGTTATTTCGGGGTGTATCTGCCTATTCCGCTCAGCTCTTCGATAGGGTTAAGCGGTGACTTTTCAAATCATTGACAAGCTAAACAATATATGGGTCTCAGGCTCTCCTGCCCCAGATGCTTTTGGTGAACGCAATCGCCGTACCCGTTGGGATAATATCGGCAATGCAATTTTTTGGCCGTTCGCCGTGTTTATTGCCACCCATGTTTTGGGCGTTATGGCTGTCAATGGAAACGCCACAGACGATTTCTCTACCGTGTATTACGCTGTGCGCCGAGCTGTAGAAGGGGTCCCGGTATATAACGAAACATATTTTTATGTGGATCCCCATTATCTCTATAATCCTGGAGCTACCCTTGCATTATTTCCTCTTGGGATGATCGCGGATTTTACTACCGCACGAACTATCTTCGTGCTAGTAAATGCAATAGCAATTATTGGCGCATTGGGATTGTTGACCAAAGTGTTTGGTTATAGTCTGCGGTCCTTTATTTGGCCCGCCGCAATCGCCGCCGCTTTCTGCACAGAAGCGGTCCAAAACACATTGATTTTTTCTAATATTAATGGGTTGCTACTCTTGGCCCTCGTCGTGTTTCTTTGGGCCCTTCTTAGAAAACGCAATATTCTCGCGGGAGTGGTTCTTGGTCTAGCTATCTTAGTTAAGCCGCTTTTCGCACCTCTACTATTTTTACCTTTTGTGCGTTTCCAATGGTCAACGGTAGGTATTGGGGTTATTGTCCCAATAGCCGCCAATATAGTTGCCTGGCCATTTATTCCTGGAGCGAATGATTATGTGACGCGGACTATGCCCTATCTTGGGGAAGTTCGTGATTATGCAAATAGTTCTCTTCCCGGTGCTGCAGTGTATTTTGGCATGCCTGGGTGGCAGAAAAATATTTGGTTTATATTGTTTGCGTTGGCAGTGATAATTGCATTGGTGTTTTTATTGCGCTACCGCCATAGTGAACCACTGTTTTGGGCCTGCACTACTTCCGGGTTGTTATTGACGGGAGTATTTTTCCTATCATCGCTTGGGCAAATGTACTACTCAATGCTGTTGTTCCCCTTGGTGTTTACCGTGCTACTAGAGCGCTCTATCATGCATTCGTGGCTATCGTGGGTTGCGGTGTACTGCTTTTATTCACCGACCCTGTGGGCCTGGGATGATTGGCAGATTTATGGCCGCTGGGTTGACTTATTCCGTGGCACTGTTGGATGGGGTTTGATTCTGCTTGTAACTGCGGTGTTTTCAATAATTTGTTGGCGTCGGGAATTTAACTACACCCGCAGCGGTTAGTACTTGATGCCAGCACTTTTCCGCACAGGAGTTTTGATGACCGATTTTAAATTGATTTCAGATGCTGAATGGCGTGAGCGTCTCAATGCCGAAGAGTACCGAGTATTGCGCCAGGCCGGCACAGAGGCTCCGTTTAAAGGGGCTTACACGGATACCACTGATGAGGGAATTTATTCGTGCCGGGCGTGTGGAATCGAATTGTTCCGCTCAAACCAGAAGTTCCAGTCGCATTGTGGATGGCCTTCGTTTTTCTCTCCACTAGCAGGCGACCGAATTATTGAGCGCACCGACTACTCACACGGCATGGTGCGCACCGAAGTAATTTGCGCTAATTGTGACTCTCATCTTGGACATGTTTTTGCCGGTGAAGGTTACAACACACCTACCGATCTTCGGTATTGCATTAACTCTATTTCATTGACATTTGCTCCAACGGATAACTCGTCCGAGTAATTCACACGTGTAGAGGCTGCTCCTTCTATGCGCAATGGCCCAGGCTGTAGAATGCCTGGGCCATTGTTTTCTCTTTATACTGCTATGGCAGAACTTCAATAAGCTCCGCAATATCTGCTACGCGGCGTCCACTGAAAAATGGGATCTCTTCCCGAACATGGAGACGCGCCTCGGTATAGCGCATACGGTGCATCAGATCAACGTTGCGGTGCAATTCAGGCGCTTCAAACGCCAAAATCCACTCAAAATCGCCTAAGGCAAATGACTGAACTGTATTTGCCCGAACATCAGGGAAGTCGCGGCCAGCGCGGCCATGCTCAGCAAGGATTCGGCGGCGGTCCTTTTCATCCATTAGATACCAGTCATAGGAACGTACAAATGGGTATACGGTAATCCATGCGCCGGGTTCTTCGCCCATAATAAAGGACGGCAGATGTGATTTATTAAATTCTGCTGGTCGGTGCAAAGCGGTGCCGGTCCATGATGTTTCCGAGCATTTGCCCAGCGTGGTGGTGCGGCGGAATTCGTTGTATACGCGTTGGATATCTGCAATTTCCTCCGCATGCCACCAGATCATGTAGTCAGCGTCGTAGCTGATTCCAGAGATATCGTAGATTCCACGAACTGTGACCGGGTGTTCGGAGTCGAATTTGCTGAAGAATTCACGGGCTTCGGCAATGATTTCGTCTCTATTGTCACCGAGCAGCCCGGGAATAATACGGAACACCGCCCACTGTGTATACTGCTGGACACTGTTCAGCTTTGCAAAATCGATCTTTTCGGCCATATTTTCTTACCCTCTCTTCAGATCCTATACATGCTGGTATCAAGCAAGATTCCAGCTTTCTTACGAATGATACTATCCAACTTTTGATGGAACCGAAACGCGGTTTGCGGCGCGCCTCTCCCCCACTTGCAACTTTGACGACTATCTTTTGTCTTTGTGACCGACACAGATGCGAAACTGCGCCCAGAAGCCAAGAGCTCGATCGCCCCTGAAAGTGCGCCCAAACTCTTTCGTGATGCTGTTGAGTCTATGCACTCTGCCGTGCTACGTCCTGAGATTTCGCTGGGTACCATTCGCCCCCCTCAGCGTCTCGCGCCGTTAAGCCACGCAATCGGCCTCGAAGTTGAACATGACGCCCTTGATGGAGATGCGTTCGGACGTTTGATTCTCCTTTATGATCCGCAAGCAGAAGAAGGCTGGGAGGGGGTGTTCCGCCTTGTCGCATATATTCAGGCTGATCTCGATGCCGCAGTAGCGAGCGACCCACTCCTACCAGAAGTGGTTTGGGATTGGCTGCAAGAAGGATTAGCAAAGGTCAAGGCCGATTTTACAAATATGGGCGGCACAGTGACCTCAACCGCATCCGTACGCTTTGGCGATATAGGTGGTCCACCGCGAGCCTTCCAACTAGAGCTTCGCGCCTCCTGGACTGCCGTTGCAGAAGACCTACGCCCCCATGTAGAGGCGTTTGCAAAAGTATTGGCGAATGCAGCGGGACTGCCTCCAGTTGGTGTCACCGAGTTACGTCGCTAAGAATTTGCTTTATGACGCTGCGCCGGGCGCAGCGTCATTACGCACCCAGGCTAGAAATACACCGCCATTGGGTGTCCTTCTACTTCCATAACACGCATTTGAACTTCGTATAGGGATTCGAGATTTTCTGGAGTCATAAACTCCCTTGGCGTACAGCTATGTACAAGCTTGCCGTTTTTCATCGCAACAATATGGTCGGAGAATGCGGCAGCATAGTTAATGTCATGGATAACAATAACCACGGTCCGACCAAGCTCATCCGCCGTTTTTCGCAGAAGTCGCATCATTGCTAACGAGTGCTTAATGTCGAGGTTATTCAGCGGCTCATCAAGTAATACAAATTCCGTTTCCTGCGCAAGAACCATTGCCACAAATGCACGTTGTCGCTGCCCACCGGAAAGTTCATCGAGCGCACGGTCCGCAAATTCGCCAAGGTCCAAATAACCCATAGCACGATCTACAGCTTCGTGGCATTCGGCTGTGAGTCTGCCGCCAGAATGCGGGAACCTACCAAATTCCACTAATTCTCGTACTGTGAGCCTGACCGCTATCCGGTTTTCCTGCCGAAGGACTGCCATTGTGCGAGCAAGATCTTTTGATTTGGTACTACTGACATCCATACCATTTATGGTGACCTTGCCGGAGTCGGCGTCGAGAAGCCTGGCGACAATACTTAATAACGTCGATTTTCCTGCACCATTAGGGCCAATAACACTAATTACCCCGCCTTTGGGTATTTCCAAAGAAACATTATCTACCACCGTTGTTCCATCATAGGATTTAGTGACATTTTCAATGGTAATCAACGGCTTAAGCCTTTCTTGCTTAGCAATAAATACAAGAACAAAATGCCCCCAAGGAATTCAATAATCACTGAAAGTGATGTATTAAACGCAAATATGCGGGACAAAATCCATTGACCGGCTACTAGCGAAAGCATTCCTAAAGCACATGCCATTGGAATTGTCCATGCATGCCGGTCGGTTCGAACGATAATATAGGCAAGGTTTGCAACAATAAGCCCGAAAAACGTTACCGGGCCGACAAGTGCGGTAGAAGCTGAAACCAAAAGTGAACATGCGAGCAGCGCGAAAATAACCTCGCTGCGATAATTTACACCCAAGCTTATGGCTTGATCTCGACCCAGCAGAATTACATCGAAAGTGCGGCGTTTTATCCAAATAGCTGTAATAACCAATAACGTAACAATACTGGTAACAATAAGCAGCCGGACGTCAATAAATGAAAATGTGGCAAAGAAACGGTCCTGCAGTACTTGAAATTCACCGGGGTCGATCATACGACCAAGCAATGCCGATAATGATCGGAACAGCACTCCCACAACAATTCCAATAAGAAGCAGCAAATCTATTGACATACGGCCGCCAGAAAATACCACCCAGAATAAGAGTATAGAAAACCCCATCATTGTGAGACTATTTAAAGCAAATAAAAATAGCGTGTCTGCATTATTAAAAAGTACGGTTCCAAATACAAACACTATTACAGTTTGAATAAGCACAAACATGGCATCGAACCCCATAAGCGATGGGGTAAGAATTTTATTTGCCGTAATTGTTTGGAATAAAACAGTAGAAGCACCAATAGCAATACCGACAACGCTTAGGCCAACTGCAGTGACAATCCTTCGTTCAATAACGAATTGCCATGCCTTTGGCAGATCGAATACTACAAATACGATTGCAATAATCACTGCCAGGATAAGCATAGCCCAGGTAAGCAGGGTGCGTTTCCGGTTTATTTGGTGGTGGTCAGCTGGCACGAGCATTCCTCCTTAAAAGCATAGTGAGGAAAATACTTGCACCAACAACGCCCATAACAGTACCGATTGGAATTTCAAATGGGTACCGTATCACCCTGCCAAGGATGTCGCACAACATACATAATCCAGCGCCAGTTATTGCAACCCATGGAAGCGATTTCCTAGTGTTATCCCCCATAATCATAGAAACAATATTTGGAACAACTAACCCAAGAAATGGGATCGCCCCAACTACGGTTACTACAATTGCTGAAACAACCGCAACAATAATGAGGCCGAAATTCTCTATCGCCTTAGCATTGATACCCGCGTTAACTGCGTAGCTGTGCCCTAGACCTAAGATAGTAAACCGGTCAGCGGCAATATATGCCAGTACAACAAGTACACCAATAAGCCACAGCAATTCATAACGTCCGCGAAGAACACCCGCATACGAACCCAATTGCCACGCACCTAAAGATTGCAGCAGATCATATTGGTATGCCAAAAATGTAGCAACTGCCCCAATAACACCGCCGAGCATAATGCCAATAAGCGGTACGGTAAACCCACCAGGATTAGGCACCCTTCGCACAGCCGAAAGAAACAGCGCCGTACCCAAAAGTGCCGCGACCGAAGCACAAAGCATTTTCACCCAAATCGGTGAATCTGGAAAGGTCAGCGTAATAATAAGCAAACCCAATGCCGCAGCCTCCGTGGTACCTACTGTTGAAGGCTCCACGAACCGATTACGAGAGAGCAATTGCATCAACAATCCGGCTACCGCAATAGTGGCACCAGAAAGCAAAATTGCAAGGGTACGCGGCAGCCTGGAAATAAGTACTACATCGTTATTGGTTTCTGCTACACCAAGAAATAAGCTAACCGCTGACATTGCAGCCAATGCCACAAGTGCCAGCGGTATTAATGCAAAAGATCGATTCCGCATTGAAGTTACAGGGCGTTACCGACCGCATCAACCATATTGCCAAAGGTCGTCAGGCCGGAGCCGACCAGGTACCAGTCCGAAGAATCAAGGTAAATAATCTTGTCATTCTTCGCAGCCTTGGTGCCCTTAATCAGATCATTATCCAACGTTGCTTTTGCGGTATTTCCATCAGAACCAGTGGCTGCATCGCGATCGATCACAAAGATATAATCTGGATCTGCGTTTGCCACATATTCGAATGAGATGGCTTCACCATGCCTGCCATCCATCTTTACTTCAGCGGCAGGTTTAAAACCAAGTTGGTGGATCAAAGCAAAGCGAGATGTTTCGCCGTAAGCAGAAAGTTCGCCACCGTTGGTCATTACGATAAGCGCATTTACATTGGCATCAGTGACCTTCTTTTTCACCTCATCCATCTTGGACTTAATGTCAGCAAACTTCGCTTTTGCCTCATCTTCTACACCAAAAATCTTGCCAACTGTTCCGGCATTGGACTCGGTATCAGCTACGGCTTTTTCATAATCAAAGGAAAGATCGACTGTTGGGGCAATCTTGCTCATATCAGGATAGGTTTTCGCATTACGCGAGCCCAGCAAAATAAGGTCTGGTTCCAAACCTGCGATTGCTTCCATATCTGGTTCTTTCAAAGAACCAACTTGTTTGACGTCTTTGTAGTTATCAGCAACGCTTGGTGCTGCTTTTGCGGTAGGAACACCGACTACTTTATCGCCGTATCCCAGCGTGTCTAGGTAATCCAAAGCGGAATAATCTAGAACCACGATCTTTTCTGGTGCTGCAGCAATTTCCGTTGATCCTTGCTTGTGCTCAACGGTGATTGGGTAATTCGCTTCAGCTTTCATAGCACTGGAGGCTGCTGAGCTTGCAGCAGAAGCACCGGAACTCGCAACCGATGATGCTTTCGTACCTGCATCTTGTTCGGAGTTAGTGCACCCGGTCAAGACCAATGCGGATGCCACAGCTACTGCGGCTACACGGGCGGCTATTTTCATACGTTCATTCCTTTACTCAAGGGATATCGTGTGCGCCGTCGAGCGCCACACTGGGTAGGCAACCCTTACGCACTCTACCCTAAGTTGTAGTAGTTCTGTCAAACTTTCGATTTATTCAGCCACAATATGATTATTTATAGACCAAAGTTTATGATTATTCACCCATATCACCAGCACAGACGGTACACTGAACAATCATGCCAAGTCCGCTGCACTTCCCTGCTGATGGAATTCCAAACGTTTTTTCAAGCAATAATGAATTTGCCATTGCTGCTGAGTTGCTTTCGCATGGTATTGGTCCGGTAGCTATTGATACGGAACGCGCAAATTCTTTCCGTTCTGATGACCGCGCCTTTCTTATCCAGCTGCGGCGTCGGGGCGTCGGCACGTTGCTACTCGCGCCGGAACATCACCGCGAGGAACTTACGTTTCATTTAGCACCCGTACTTAATACATTGGAGTGGATTTTGCATGCGGCACCATCCGATTTGCCATCACTCCATGCACTGGGGCTGTATCCAGCAAGCATTATTGATACCGAAAAAGCCGCCAAGCTTGCTGGTTTCCCGCAACCGAGTTTGGGTCAACTGACCAAAGATATTCTTGGTTTGGAACTTGCCAAGGGACATGGACGTGAGAACTGGTCGATCACTCCCCTTCCCGAAGATTGGGTTATTTATGCTGCACTGGACGTTGAACAGCTCATTGAACTTAGCGAAGCGCTCATTGAAATTCTGGACCAGCAAAACAAATTAGCCTGGGCCGAAGAGGAATTCGAGTATTTGAAAAACCTTACGGTCCCTACTCAGGACCCCGCTACCGGTCGGGCAGAACCGATTCCGCTACCGCACGCACATTGGCGAACTTTAAAAGGAATAGGGGCATTACGCTCTCCGGAACAGCTTGCTATTGCCCGAGCGTTATGGAAAACCCGCAATCAAATCTGCCAAAAACACGATATTGCGCCAAATCAGGTATTAAAAAACAAAAACCTTATTGCGATCGCACAGCAATGTGCCACAACTCCGGAAGAAATCGCCAAGATTTTACGCCAATCGTATATTGATAAACACACACGGCGGTGGAGCAAGATAGCGCGAAATGCCCTTGCTTCTTCCAAAGCTTCATGGCCGAAACCAAAAACCCCTCCGAAACCGGAATTTCCCCCAAGTAAATATTGGACCGAGCATTACCCGCATGTTACTGAGTGGTATCAACGTGCCCGAAATGCTCTGCAAGCACTCGCACGCCGAGTTAATACACCCCTTGAATGCATTATTCATGTATCAACGGTCAAAGAAATCGCATGGGAGTGTGCTGCTGTTCGCGGTGAATACCACGCTGCTTATATTGCACACATCCTGGAAAAGCACCAAGCCCGCGCATGGCAGGTCGATTTGATTATTGCGGCTTTAAGCGAAGAGTTTTCGCCAACAACACGATAGCGGCCTATTGTGCTTATGTTTCAGCGCTTTCTTGGCTCGCAATAATAGTATCGGCCCATTCGTCAATCGCACTCACCACACCGGCTACATCAAGGCCGAGTTCACGGAGCAATTCGTTTCTAGACGCATGTTCAAGGAATTGCTCTGGAACAGCCAAGCGACGCAACGGGGTATCAACTTCAGCGGCACTTAATGCTTCGGAAACAAACGAGCCAATTCCGCCGTGAATCACACCATCTTCAAGTGTGACTACTAAGTCATGGTCTGCAGCAAGTGCGGGAATAGATGGTGATACAGGAATAACCCATCGCGGATCTACTACCGTTACATTGCATCCTGAGTTGCGTAAGCGTTCAGCCGCAGCTATTGCAATATGTGCAAAGGCACCAACACTAATAAGCAAAATATCGATCGCATCATCGGCATCGTCAGCGTCATGGTATGCCAGGATATCCACGCCGTCATCGAGTGTTTCCACTGCAGGGATATTTTCCGGCAGCGTTCCTTTAGGGAATCGAATGACCGCAGGCCCGGTAGTAATTTCTAAAGCTTCCTGGAATTGCTCTTTGAGTTGCTCGCCATCACGCGGAGCAGCCACCCGAATTCCGGGGATAATACCAGTTACTGCCATGTCCCAAACACCATTATGGCTAGCGCCATCATTACCAGTTATTCCCGCACGGTCGAGCACAAGCGTCATAGGGAGTTTGAGCAATGCCGCATCCATAAGCAGCTGATCAAAGGCCCGATTAAGGAATGTGGAATAGATAGCCACCACGGGGTGCATACCACCAAGTGCAAGACCCGCAGCCGAAGCTACAGCGTGTTGTTCCGCAATCCCAACATCAAACATCCGCTCTGGGAATTTTTCACCGAATGGCGCAACACCAGTAGGGCCTGCCATGGCTGCCGTAATGGCGATAATGTCATCACGACGTTCGCCAGCGGCTATGAGTTCTTCAGAAAAAACATCAGTCCAGCCCCGCCCAGAGATTTCTATCGGCAGTCCGGTTTCGGGGTTAATAATCCCGGTGGAGTGCATAAGATCATCTTGGTTATTTTCTGCTGGCGCATATCCACGGCCTTTTTCCGTAACCACATGGATAATAATCGGGCCTTCATAATCACGCGCGTAGCGGAAAGCATGCTCCAATTGTTTTATATTGTGTCCGTCAACCGGTCCTAAAGATTTCATTCCAAGCTCTGGGAAAAGCTCGGTCGGAATGACTGTGTATTTCACGCCTTCTTTAAGCGCATGCATTACTTCAAAGGTTCGCTTACCCACCCAGCCCATAGAATTCAGGGTAGATTTGCCTTGCTCCATAACCTTGTCATAAAAGGGCTGCATTCGTAGCTCAGCCAAGTTATTGGCCAGACCGCCAATGGTCGGTGAATAGCTACGGCCATTGTCATTCACCACAATGACAAGGTTGCGGTCTTGATTTGCGGCAATATTATTCAGCGCTTCCCAACACATACCACCTGTCAAGGCACCATCACCCACAACGGCCACGACTTTCCGTTGCGTTTGCCCAGAAAGCGAAAAAGCTTTCGCTAAACCATCGGCATAAGAAAGCGATGCAGAAGCGTGGCTCGACTCCGTCCAATCGTGCTCACTTTCGGATCGGGATGTATAGCCAGATAGGCCACCTTTTTGACGCAATGTATCAAAACCATTCGCCCGACCAGTCAATATCTTGTGCACATAGGACTGATGGCTGGTATCAAAAATAAACGGATCTTTGGGTGATTGGAAAACCCGATGCATGGCTATTGTCAGTTCCACAACACCAAGATTTGGCCCAAGGTGCCCGCCCGTGGCGGAGACTTTTTCCACAAGGAAAGTACGGATCTCTGCGGCTAGATCCTCTAATTGCTGATACGACAAGGCCGCGAGGTCAGCTGGAGATGCAATACGATCAAGAATTCCCATGAAGTGCGTCAAAGACCTTTATCTGAGGTGGCTGGATGAACGGTGATGGCGGCTATTCTACCCGCGAATTCTGGGCAGGGCCGAGTTATGGGCCGTCATTTTCGAAATGAATCGGCTCGAAAAGAGCAAAGGTTTCACTGTGATGCGTGC
Organism: Corynebacterium freiburgense; assembly: GCF_030408815.1. NCBI lineage: Bacteria > Bacillati > Actinomycetota > Actinomycetes > Mycobacteriales > Corynebacteriaceae > Corynebacterium > Corynebacterium freiburgense. Next base: position 1,688,230 of record NZ_CP047355.1, read on the forward strand.
CAGGAAAGGCGTTCACCATTGCGAGTCTTGTCAACCGATACCCATGTTCCTGCCATGCTCCGCAATCACGTGCGAATGTTGCAGGGTCACACCCAATATGGAGGACGGCACGCGGATGAGCATTAGCTATTCCTGCAATCACCTTTGCACCAGCACCTTTCCTTGGCGGATCCAAAATCACCGCATCAGGTGCAGGTAATTGCCCCAATTGCTTTTCGACGCCCCCTCGGTAAAACCTAACGGGAAGCTTACCAAGAGCTCGGTTACCGTCTCTTGCTGCAGTTGGTGAACTATCCACTGAATAAACCTGCACCTGTTGCCCACCGGTGGTTGTCAGGGCGTCGATAAGAGATGGTGCAAAGAGTCCAACGCCACCATAAAGATCCCAGCCAACCCCAACACGGGTGTAGTGTTTCAGTGCCTCAGTAAGCCATGTGCGGGCCATCGATGTATATATTTCGGGTGCCCCCGAATGGGCTTGCCAAAATGCGGTAGCAGGCAAGCGGAAGGTTACCGCACCAACACTTTGCGTCACCAACTTCGGGCCCTCTAAAACTCGCAAGGCAGTTTCTATTCGACGCCCCCGGCTGACCTTCGCCGATTCACATACGGTACGAGCGCCATCGCTACCCAATGCAACAATTACTTCCGTATTAGGCGAAAAACGAGCCGCTTTTGGACCTACAATCCCATCCAATAACCCCGTTGGCGCTTGCACACATTGGTGCTGCCACACCACATTATGCCCACGATATTGGCGCACACCTGCACGCCCTTGCTCATCTACCCCGAGGCGCCAGCGCACCCGCCAACCCTCCGTTGGCACAAGATCCACCACTTCTATGGCCGGAACCTCCCCGATACCAGCTAATCGTTGCAATTGATCTTGCAAAATAGCGGTTTTTAAATCCAATTCAAATGCTGGAAGCAATTCGCCGAAATCACAGCATCCCGCACCATTGGCGACAGCAACACATCGCTGCTGGCCGCGTCCTGGACTCGGCTGGATAATTGACTCAATTTCCACCCGCAGAAACGACCGCTTAGCCTGTGTTACCTTTGCGCGAACGATATCCCCTGGAAAGCCACCTGATACTAATACAGTTCGAGCATCTGCATCCGTATGACCAATACCCACGCCGCCATGTGCTGGGCGCTGTACCGTCACCTCAATGAAATCACCGACAAGCATTTATGATTCCCGCGCCTCTTCCATACAACGCCGCGCCCGACGCACCGCCCACACCGTTAATAGTGTGACTAGACCGGTTAGCGGCCAGCCCATAGCAATCTTGGCGATAGCCAGCGCCGTTGTACTATCCGAGCCATATAGTTGATTCTGCACAATGAATCGTGCACTAAACACCAAAGTCCAACCAAGTGTGGCAATCGAATACGCCGAGCGAGCCCCTGGTACAGACCGCCAGTGCATCCCCTCGCCATTAATACCTTTCCAAATCACCCCAACCAAAGGCCAGCGGACCACAATGGAAAGGCCAAAGACAACAGCAAAAATCAATGACATCCAAATGCCATAGAGGAAATACCCTTTAGCTGAACCCACAGCCCACGCAATACCTGCACAAAGCGCGACACCAAATAATGCAGAGAACGCAGGCTGTAGATTTTCTTTACGTAAAATACGCCACACGAAAATACCCATTGATACAACCAGAGCTGCAATAAGCGCTGGCAATAAACCATAGGCATTATTTATTGGTACCAAGACAAGTACCGGCAGAGTTGAAGAAACTAACCCACCGAATCCACCCATTTGCTCCAATATGGTCGATTGGGCTGGATTTGGATTATGGGAATTATGAGACTCTTCTAAACCCCCCTTTTCAACGTCACTCACCTAGGCTCTGCTTTCATTTGTTGAAATGCCGAAGCAGCGGGTCCACGCGGCGGAGTTGGTGTTGGCGGCTGCGGTGGGTCAGCTGGTGCAGGGGGAAGATTCTCAGCCGACTGCGGTCGCTGTTGCTGCTGTTGCTGCTGTTGCTGCTGTTGCTGCTGTTGCGATTGTGGCATAGCACCTTGCTTTGCCTGCTCCGCACGCTGGATCATCGCCTTTTTCACTTGATCCGCAAGAACATCAGGAAGCGCAACCGGCAATGACGTCCCAGCCATCATTGGCTGATCTCCACGGCGAACAAAAGTGCGAGCTGTAACTTCACGGCCTAATTCGGTCATCTTTTCGGCCAGGTCACTAGGCGCAATAAGGGTAAAACGAAGCATCCACCTTGGCCCGTCGACACCAATAATGCGGACTGTAGCGTCATGCCCTTGACCCACGACTTCCCGCCCCCAAGGGCCTTGCTCGACTCGAACATGCAAGCCATCCCCGCGCATATCTTCAGCGATCTTCTTTGTGGATTCCCGCCATTGGCCAGCATTACGTGGAGCTGCAAAAGCGACCGGAGTAATACGACCATACTGGGTCACAATATGAAGGATACGGGGGCCAGCCTCACCCATTTCTACTTGTACTTCTGAGCCAAATGGAAGCGGAATCTGCATGCTGCCAAGATTCAAAATCCCTTGCGAAAAGTCAGAAAAATCGAACTCTTCGATATCCACTGAATCCGCATCAAACGGGCCGCTTTCACCAGTCACCGCATCATGAATGGGGTCGGGAGCATCAATATCGGCATCCATTTCTGGATGCCGACCATTGAGCTGCGCTTCACCAACTGAATCAACCTGCGCTGGTGATACTGGCTCCGCTTCCTCACCCTTCTTTTTTGCAAATGGCCACATTGCCACGTTGTTCCTTCCTGAACATCAATTGTGTGCAGCAGAATGCATTGGTGTCACTATATCGACGAGCCTACTGCACCTTGTTCACACACTCGAAACGAATCACCGAAAGGTTTCTACACCGGTGGAACCGTATCCTCCATCGCCTCGGAGCGTTGCATCCAGCTCCGAAACCTCGGTAAATTCACACAACTCAACTTTTTGAATCACTAGCTGAGCAATGCGATCACCACGGGAAATCGCAATCGGATTCTGCGGATCTAGATTAATCAAACAAACTTTCAGCTCACCACGATAATCTGCATCCACGGTGCCAGGACTATTCACAATACTCAACCCATGCTTTGCCGCCAACCCCGAACGAGGATGAATAAAACCCGCATAACCAAGTGGTAATGCGATTGCAATTCCAGTCCCAACCAATGCTCGCTGCCCGGGTTGCAACTCGAGATCGGATGTGGACATAAGATCCACCCCAGCATCACCCCTGTGAGCCCGTTGCGGCAATGGCAGTTCGTTATCTAAGCGGCGAATGGGTATACGCAATTGTGTGCCACTGTCTTGTTGAATATTCACGGTCACCAGCGTACGTGTTTTATAAGCCATTGCAGGAAAATCTTTGCCACACATCTTTTCAGGCGCTCTAGCCCCTGTTCGAGTCGTGTTATGCCACATTCTCAGCTTGTGCAGTAAACTCAAGCTTTGTGATTGAAAGCGCTGAGAAACCTCCCCAGGAGCTCTACCGAGAACGCCAATGGGTCCCTTGGTATTGGTGGATTTTCGGTGGATTCCTTGTGGCATTAATTACCGCCCAAATCGCCCATAACCGCTCCGTGATATGGCTATATGGGCCAGCGATCCTCCTTGGCGGACTTGCGATTTGGTCGCTTCTTTCACTCTCATCCACTGTTATTTCCGTTGAGGAAGACTCTGAAGGCACTCGATGGCTTCGCGCCGATAATGCGCTTTTACCTGCAGATGTAGTAAAAACGGCGCTGACCGTGCCGGCAACTGCGAAACGCAATGCAATGGGGAAACAACTCGACCCAGCAGCGTTTGTAATTTCACATGGTTGGGTACCACAAATGGTCATGCTCGTGCTCGATGACCCAGAAGACCCAACACCTTACTGGCTTATTGGTTCCCGCGACCCAGAATCACTTGTTGCCGCTTTTCTTCCAGAAATCACCACAAACCCCAAGTAGTTGTCACATAATCTCAGCACAACAAAAATTCCACGGTTTCTATGGAGACCGTGGAATATAAATTTCTAGAGGCCTTGCTTGCGATAGCCCAGCCAATACTATGGCTGCGGCTATACAAAATCAAACACTATGCGCAATCGAGGCAGATAATCGTCCCATCATCTTCAATATGGGAAATGCGGTTTCGGCGCTGCACAATAAAACAGCTGCCACATGTAAATTCGTCTTGGCGTCGAGGAATAACGGTCACATTGAGCTCTTCGCCAGAGAGGTCAATTGCGGGCAAATCAAAAGGTTCGACGATTTCGCCGTCATCGTCCATGTCGTTATTGATGTTCTCGGCTGCTTTCAGGCCTTCGAGGGAATCAGTTTCCAAGTCATCTTCTGCACGACGGCGAGGCGCATCATAGTCAGTTGGCATGGCTGGGTCCTTTGTCCGTAATTGATTTTGTGTTTGGACTGCCCGCAAGCGCGCCAGCCCAAGATGTGCAACGTATCTGCGCGCATATTAGGCGACAAATATGTCTTTGTCACGTCACAGATTTTCTCGGCGTGTCTCCCCAGGTCAAGCAAGCTACAGCCGCACCGGCATAGGGCCGTCATCGACAAGTTGAAAAAACGCTTGCGCTACCGCTGGTGTCGCCGCACGCACTGGTCTGCCCTCACTGGCAGGGACGTCGATAAGCGGCTGCGAAACTACCGCCCCGGCCTCCGCGGCGATCAACGAACCAGCAAGAAAATCCCAAGGATTCAGCCCATGCTCGTAGTACGCATCAACCTCACCAGCCGCCAACATGCATAAATCCAAAGCAGCACTGCCTAATCTTCGAATATCACGAATCTCCGGCAAAATCTTCGCCAGCAGTGCCGCCTGTTGTTTACGCCGCTGCTTTGTATAGGCAAAACCTGTAGCTACTAAACACTGATGGATATCTGAAGCAGCGCTTACCCATAACGCTTCTCGGCCGCTGCCTACACGTTGACGCCACGCCCCATGCCCCTGCGATGCCGCATACACCGTTCCACATGGCACCTGTACTACCGCACCAGCAACGGCCTGACCATCCAATACCGCAGCAATCGATACTGCGTAAGCAGGCAATCCATATAAGAAGTTCACCGTTCCATCGATCGGATCAACGCACCACTGCACACCGCTTTCCGACTCCCTGGAATGCCCCTCCTCCCCCAATAAGCCATCTAAAGGCCGCAATGCTGCAAGTCGCTCGGCAATAAACGCCTCGGCGGCCTCATCAACAATCGTGACCGGATCGACCGTCGAACTTTTAACACGCATACCAACAGACACATCGCCAAGTTCCGATCTACTGGAACGAATCAAATCTGCCGCCTCACTGGCAATTGAAACGGCAATATCTTCTAGCTCATACACGTCCATACCACCCCATTGTGCTCCCCGGAATCCATACTGACTACCCGCCTTCCGCGCCATATGGTGAACCGCCTTTTGTTTGTAGGGCTCTTTGGCCAGTGAGAATGTTGGGGGTTGGCCGGTGAGAGTGTTGGGGGTTGGCCGGTGAGAGTGTTGGGGGTTGGCTCTGGTTTTTCGGGAAAACTGTTGTGACTCTTGTGGTTTTTGAGGCTGGTGAGGCTGTGGTGTTATGGGTTCCAGCGAGTCTGGCTGGTTTTGGCCTGGTTTTGGCCTGGTTTTGGCCGGTGGTTTGGTTGTGCGCTTGTAGTGAGCTGGGATTTGGTTGGGTCTGGTTGGGTCTGGTTGGGTCTGGTTGGGAGGCGGTCGGTCTTTTCTGGCGCTGGTCAGTCTTTTCAGGCGCTGGTTGGGCGTGTTGTCACAGATTCCATTTTTTCGGCGGATTTTATGGAATTTGTGACACGATAGGTAGCGAACCTGTCACAGATTCCATTTTTTTCGCTGTTTTAATGGAATCTGCGACACTAGGTATACAAACATCACTAGTTTGATAGGGTGCGCCTATTAAAACCCCTGGAAGGCCCAGCCCACGCCCCCCCCAGGAAAGCGGAGACGGCTAGACCTTCCACTCGGGAAAAGCAGCCTGCGGATCCGGACTCCAGCGCAAAATCTCGGAAAACCAGCCGCCTGTCCGAGAAACCTCGGCACCTTCAGCCCACGCACTCAAAAACACGCACTCAAAGAATCAGCCCACCCACCAGGAAACCGCAGGCAGCCCAGCTTCGCCAACCGCATATCAGGCGCACCTAAACCAACGTCCCCCCACCCCATGGAACAAAGACCAATCAAATTTTCGGAGACAAGTTCAATGATTACCCCTAAAATACACATAGCCTTGTGTAATCCAGCTCCCAAAAACACCCGAGGTTTAACGCCAAGTACAATATCCTCATGACCCGCATCGGATTTGGTATTGACGTAGGTGGCTCAGGAGTAAAAGGGGCCCGAGTAAATTTAGATACTGGCGAATTTATTGGGGACCGCATTAAAATCCTCACGCCAAAGCCTGCTACCCCAGATGCGGTAGCCGATACCATTCATAAAATTATTACCCAAGCTGAATGGGATGGTCCTGTGGGCATTACATTGCCCTCGGTAATCCACGAACAAAAAGCCTTTACTGCCGCCAATATCGACCCCACTTGGGTGGATACTGACGTTCAAGCACTGTTTACAAAGCACCTTGGTGAACGCAAAATTAGCGTACTTAATGATGCCGACGCCGCCGGCATCGCCGAGGTAACCTTTGGCGACGAAAAATCACGCAGTGGCGCCGTTATTTTTCTCACATTTGGAACCGGCATTGGATCGGCATTTTTGGCTGATGGCAAGCTTTTCCCAAACACAGAACTTGGGCACCTCTTAGTAAATGGTGTTGAAGCTGAGCACCAAGCATCTTCCGCAGTAAAAGAACGCGAAGAGCTTAGTTACGGGAAATGGTCAAAGAGAGTAAGCACTGTCCTGCAGGAATTTGAGCGGCTTTTTTGGCCTGACCTGTTTGTTGTCGGCGGAGGAATCTCTCGCAAACATGAAAAATGGGTGCCTCGCCTCGAGTGCAAAACTCCGGTCATTCCAGCCCAATTGCGCAACACGGCAGGCATTGTTGGCGCTGCGTTAGCTGTTGAACAAGGACTGAAACCTTAACGGCACACAACCAATTACAATAATTTGCTCTATACTTGCGTGTTGACTGTGGAGACAAGTCATCCGTGGACCACAATTCAGCTCATGTTTTTTAAAACAACCAGCCAATATTCTTATTGATTCTAGGGTTGAATGAGACGCGGGGTACTTGACTGATTCATTCAGTGTGCTCCTTATGTCACACGTAAACTGCAGGCAGCACTGCGATTTATGTGGACTTTGCAGCACACTACTTTAAGTAATCAAGGCGAAAGGGCGTACGTGGCAGCCACCGATCCCTCAACAACGGCAGAAACCGACAACGGAACCACCACAACGGTGAAAAAGACGACGGCGAAAAAAGCCGCGCGCAAAACCGCACGGAAAGCAGCACCCCGCACCGCACGCAAAGTAACAGCAGCGTCGCAAACCTCAGCCGACGCAACAGAAGCTGGCACTGAAGCAGTAGCTCCAACCGGTACTACCGCATCGGCTGATACCAGTGCAACAGAAACTGCAGCGAAAAAAACCGTAAAGAAAGCTGCCAAAAAAACAGCGAAAAAGACTGCGAAAAAAGCCGCCAAAAAAGCGGCTAAAAAGACTGCGAAAAAAGCTGTAAAGAAGACCGCAAAGAAAACAGCCAAGAAAACCACCACAAAGGCCACGAAAAAAGCCACACCGAAAAAAGCGGCTGCGCCAAAGGTCATTGAAGAGGAAGATCAGCTTCAGGATTCCGGACTCGAAGATGATTTGATCGATGACAATGATGACTACGACGTCTTGATTCCAAGCGATGATGACGACAATGATTATGATGCCGATCCGCTTCCCGCAGATGAAGATAATGAGCGTATCGACGACGAAGACGATGACGAAGGCTCTGTCAATGATGAGGATGATGACGGTTCGTCTGTATGGGATGAGGATGAGTCTGCAGCACTACGGCAAGCACGAAAAGACGCTGAGCTCACTGCATCAGCTGACTCTGTTCGTGCCTATCTAAAACAGATCGGTAAGGTTGCTCTGCTCAATGCGGAGCAAGAGGTCTCATTGGCAAAGCGGATCGAAGCTGGCCTTTATGCCACGCACCGTATGGAGGAAATGGAAGAAGCTTATGCAGCTGGCAATAAGGAAGCCAAACTCACCCCAGCGGTAAAGCGTGACCTTCGCGCAATTGCGCGCGATGGCCGAAAAGCAAAAAATCACCTTCTTGAGGCAAACCTACGTCTGGTTGTGTCGTTAGCAAAACGCTATACCGGTCGTGGAATGGCGTTTTTGGACCTTATACAAGAAGGCAACCTTGGTTTGATTCGTGCTGTAGAAAAGTTCGACTACACCAAAGGATATAAATTCTCTACCTATGCAACCTGGTGGATCCGCCAGGCTATTACCCGAGCTATGGCTGATCAAGCCCGAACGATCCGCATCCCCGTGCATATGGTGGAAGTTATTAACAAACTAGGCAGAATCCAGCGTGAGCTTTTGCAGGATTTAGGTCGCGAACCTACCCCTACAGAACTCGCAAAAGAAATGGATATTACGGAAGAAAAAGTACTGGAAATTCAACAGTACGCCCGCGAGCCCATTTCCCTTGATCAAACCATTGGTGATGAAGGCGATAGCCAGCTCGGTGACTTTATTGAAGACTCTGAAGCTGTAGTTGCAGTGGATGCAGTATCGTTTACCTTGTTGCAAGACCAATTACAGGATGTACTGCAAACGCTTTCTGAGCGCGAAGCTGGCGTTGTAAAGCTTCGATTTGGTTTGACAGATGGCATGCCACGCACACTCGATGAGATCGGACAGGTCTATGGTGTTACCCGTGAGCGTATTCGCCAGATCGAGTCAAAAACAATGTCGAAATTGCGTCACCCTTCTCGGTCACAAGTCCTGAGGGATTACCTGGATTAACTTTCTGGTAAATACTTTTAAATAAACAGTGGTGGTGGAGAAGTACATGTACTTCTCCACCACCACTGTTTTTAATTTCAGAGGGACTACTCTGCTTTATCTAGCCATTATCGAAGACAATCACTGTTGCTCCCGTGGTTCCTCGGCAAAGTCAGATTTTTCAATACTTGGCTTTTGAATAGGCGATTTCGTGCTGGCGTCCTCGATTTCTTTTTGGGCAACTCCCGGAGGAAATTGTTTATATAATCCTGCTTTCCCATACGAAAGTCGACGGTGTGCAGCCTCAAACGGACCACGTAAATGAAGCTTTTCAAGTATGAAAGCGACAATAAGAGCGATAACCCAAACAATAAAACCTACCAATGTGGAGAAAGCCGCACCTTGAGGTTTAAGTGCGTGCAATAAGAAGGGAGCACATAGTGGTAGAAGAATTAATGATTGCATTACATAACCGGTCATTGAGCGCTTGCCCAATGCAGTCAACATTTGCACAATGATTGGCAATTTATAGCCGTTTTGATCGTCTTGCCCTTGCGTATAACGCCGCTGTAATGGAATAGCCGCAAGTGCAATAATTGCAATAATGCCAGGTCCCGTGAGTAAGCCAAGTCCTTGATTAAGCACAAGGAATGCTAAAGCAATGTTTTTAGGAAGCAAACCAATTTCGGCAAACCCCCAAGGAAGTCCAACGCCAAGCGCAATTGCTGCCCCTAAAAGCGCTACTCGTTTGAGTAATTTCTTATGTTGTTCTGGCTCTTCAAGTACACGGAATCGTGCTGCTACAAAACCAATCATTACCAGTGGAACCAGCATAAATAACTCAAAAGGTAGGAATGCTACTTGGCGGAACAACACCGGGAACACATTAATGTATTCAGACCAAGAATGCGGGAGGCGCGAACCGAGCTGTCCCTCCGAGGGTGCGGGAATATTCAGTTCTACAAATGGAACGACTACTGCAGATGCTGCAGTGGAAAATACATAAACCCCCAGCATCGTTCCGGCAATAGCCAAAATCGTTTGAGTTCGCCAATGGATCATACATGCAACAAGCATTCCGGCAACGCCATAGAAAAACATGATATCGCCATAAAAAATAAGCAAAAAATGTAAAAGACCAAAAAGGGCCAGTAAGCCATATCTCCGCAATAATACATTTCGAGCTGGCTTTAACGGGTACCCCCGTCGGTGCAAGCTCCACATAAGCATGCCGATACCGTACCCAAGCATTGTAGAAAACATTGGTAATCCACGCACGTGAAAAAACACCGCGCCAAATACTGCTGCAATTTTATCCCAAATACTATCTTGGAAAATCCCACCAACAAACGCCGCTGGCAGTTCACCGTCAGCGGGTAACCATGCCGTAGTGGAATTTGCAACTGCAATACCCAGAAGCGTTAATCCACGGGCTAAATCCGGAGCAAGTATTCGAACATTGCCTTGAGATTTTATCGGCAATTCTGCCGGGCTACTTGTCTCAGACATTATGGATTCCTTTTCTGCATACAATATTAATAGAGGTCAATTTTGTAAGAGTTGTATGCATCACTCTCCACGGATTCATAGTACTGGAAGATAAGATAATGCTTGTTTGGAAACCAGATTTTGCGGTTTCCAAACAAGCATTGTGGTTAGGGTTTCACTTCATAACTTCAGCAAACCTATTTGTTTAGATAGCTACCAATTTCGCAAATAAGCAATGCGTTCACGCAGTTGTTCGGCACTACAAAGCGCTGTTGGCGGCCCCCCACATTGACGCCGCACTTCATTATGAATTGCGCCGTGTGGCCGCCCGGTTCGTGAAGATGCGATTGCAACAAGGGCATTAAGCTCTTTGCGGAGTTGTGGAATTTCCGCGCTAGCTACTCGCTGTGCAGCCGCCTGATTTCCAGCGGAGTTTCGTGCTTGTTCTTCATCTTGCTGCCGTTTCTTTTCTTCTTTAGCACGGTTTTCCAGTTGCTCTGCTTGGCGCTGACGGAGCAATTGGCGCATCTGGTCAGCATCAAGAAGACCAGGTAAACCAAGATATTCGGCCTCTTCTTCGGATCCTGCAATAGTGCCAGTACCATATGTTGAGCCGTCATAGATTAACGAGTCTAGTTCGGCCTCAGCACCCAGTGATTCATAGCTTTTTGTCTCATCTGGCTCGGTCTTTTCCTTATTTGCTTCGGCGACGAGTTCATCGTCCCAACCTTCTTTTACGCGATCGGGCTTTCCAAGCACATGGTCCCTAGAGGTTTCTAGCCGCGCAGCAAGATCAAGGAGCACCGGTACCGAAGGCAGAAACACTGAGGCTGTTTCTCCCGGCATACGAGAACGCACAAACCGTCCGATTGCTTGGGCGAAAAACAGTGGTGTTGATGCAGAGGTGGCGTAGACACCCACGGCGAGGCGCGGAACGTCGACACCCTCCGACACCATGCGAACGGCGACCATCCATTCGTCGGTTGAATTAGAAAATTCCTCGATGCGTTCTGATGCGCCGGGTTCGTCGGAGAGGATGACCGCTACCGGAGTATTGGACATTTTTTCGAGTATGCGGGCATAGGCGCGAGCAGTGGTTTTATCTGTTGCTATGACAAGTCCACCGGCATCAGGCATGCGTTCACGCATTTGCAGAAGCCGCGTATGGGCCGCTTGTAGTACTGCAGGAATCCATTCACCCTTGGGGTCGAGTGCAGTTTTCCAGGCACGGGCGGTTTGTTCTGCATTGAGCGGCTCACCAAGTCTGGCTGCATATTCTTCACCAGCACTCGTGCGCCATCTGGCTTCGCCAGAGTATGCAAGGAATACTACGGGCCGAACAACTCCATCTTGCAGTGCATCGGCATAGCCGTAGGTGTGATCCGCTTTAGATTTAAGGTAGCCCTCGCCATCATCCTCGTAACGTACAAATGGGATGGCAGCATCATCAGAACGGAATGGTGTTCCGGTAAGCGCGAGGCGTCGTTCTGCACCCGAATACGCTTCGCGGATGCCATCTCCCCAACTTTTCGCATCACCACCGTGGTGGATCTCGTCCAGGATGACCAAGGAACGCTTATTGGTAGCAATCGCGTGGTGCTTATAAGGGTGCATTGCAACTTGGGCATAGGTCACCACAACACCGTGATATTCGGGGTTAATCACACCCGAATTGCTAAACGCTGGATCCAAAGCAAGACCTACGCGTGCAGCAGCCTGAGACCACTGCACTTTAAGGTGCTCGGTGGGCACCACCACAATCACGCGATCGACGGTGCGATTTCCGGTGAGTTCGGTGGCTACCCGCAGCGCAAAAGTGGTCTTTCCGGCACCAGGAGTAGCCACCGCAAGGAAGTCTTGTGGCTTATTGATTAGGTATTTGGTTAATGCAGCGCGCTGCCAGGCACGTAGATTTCCACTCACTTCTTGCGCAGACCCCTATAGATTCGCTCGCAATCTGGACACACTGGGGATCCTGGCTTGGCTTGTTTAGTGACGGGAAAGGTCTCGCCGCACAGCGCAACAACGAGGTTGCCAGAAACTGCGGACTCTACGATCTGGTTTTTCTTCACGTAGTGGAAGAACTTCGGAGTGTCGTTCCCTGTTGAGGTTTCATCCCTCACATCGGGGCGTTCAATGGTCTGAGTTCTTGTAGTCACGGCTCCTATCATGCCCCACACTTACCCTCAAGGCACATAAGGTCTACCCTGATGTGTATGAGCAGCGGTTCTGCGGAGGAGAAACAAGCCGGCACGGCGAGGCGTCGTTCCTCGTGGCGCCGCAATCGAAATACCAATGTGGAGTTAATTACAGACGCACGCCAATCACCACTAGAAAACTGGGAGCACCGCAAACGCGTATACGCCGTCCTACAAGGCGCACGAATCCCATTTTTATTGGCGTCTGGCGCTGCCTATGTATGGTGGCAAAACTGGGTTTTAGCAGCAATTTTATTTATTATCTCGGTACCGCTTCCATGGATTGCGGTTGTGATTGCTAATGGTGTTGGGGAACCACACGATTCACGCCGCAAGCAGGTGTATAAGCCGCAGGTAGCACGGGACCGAGCCGCGTTTTACCATCATGAAATGCTTGCCGGGCCAGCACATCCCGAGCTACTACCAGGTGATTCAGCAGGGCGATTAGAGTTAGATGCACCTCATCCAAAACGTCCCATTGTTATCGAACATGATTAGCAATGCCTGTATAAGGAGTTGAAATTACGTGCCCACACGCCTTAGCGCACTTGCCCCAGAAATCGTACAAATATTTCACAATCATGGTTTCCATTTAGAGGGCATTGAACAACACTTAGGCGCTGCGGGCATGGCTGCGCTATTCCGGGGCGAACCTGCAGCTGTACGCTATGCAGCGCGCGGCAACTCCGCAATAGAGCAGCTTATTCGTTTAGTATTGCTTCGCGACGCCGCCCCTTACCAATGTTTCGTTGATATGTTTGGCGAGCCGCTCGTTCAGGGACTACTTGATTGCGATGCATTACTTTTCCAAAACTCAAATACCCTGCAATTTCAAATAGACATTCGGCCGCATATTTTTTTGAATACCCATCATTGGGTATTTTCCGATGCAGATGCCGCAATGACCGTGCACATCCCTGGCCCGGACCATGTTCTTGGGGTCGGAGCAGCATCACTATCCTTGGTGCAGGCCTCCCCTACCAACAAAGTGTCCACCGTATTAGACCTGGGCACTGGATCCGGAGTACAGGCCTTAGCGCAAAGCGCATGCGCGCAGCACATTACCGCAATTGATATCCATCCAAGGGCATTAGAGTTTGCTGCGGCATCCTTTGCAGCATCCAATGTAGCGGCAGAATTACTGTGTGGACCATGGTTCGAACCTGTTCACGGACGTCGCTTTGACCGGATTGTGGCAAACCCACCGTTTGTTGTGGGGCTACCCGAAGTTGGCCATATTTATCGCGATTCTGGCTTTAATCTCGATGGTGCTAGCGAACTAGTAATAAGCCAGGCACATCACTACCTCAATCCCGGCGGTTGTGCAGTTATGCTCGCGGCATGGATACATACACCTGGGGAATCTTGGCAGCAGCGAGTAGCTTCCTGGCTGCCAGATACTGGTGTCGCTGCATGGGTTATCCAACGAGATATTGCAGACCCAGCACTCTATGTAGGCACGTGGTTGCAAGATGAATCACTTGATCCGCGGTCCATTGCCGCAGCCGCACGGACAGAAGCATGGCTCGAACATTTTGAGCAGGCCAATGTTTCCGGCATTGGTTTTGGCTTCGTTGCAATTCAACGCATCGATGACCACACGGAATCCGATATTTTATGTGAAGATATGCCACAACAATGCGAAGGTCCGCTCGGCGAGGAAATCACGGAATACTTCGCCCGTATCACCTGGCTGCGTGATGCGGACATAACTGAAATTCTGGAGACGAAATTCGGTATGCGTCCCGGGGTAGCTGTTGAGGAAATTTCAGTTGTAGATACTGATGCTGGCATCGGTTTCCGCCCAGCCGCATTGCGGCTTACCCGCACGGATGGTCCACGTTGGAGCCACGACGTCGATAGGCATCTCTATGCGATTGTTTCTGGACTTAGCACTGCAGGATTGTCTCTGGGCGAAATCGTAGAGCTCTATTGCGCCGCACACGACCTAGATGTGCAAGCAATGCTGCCTGAGGTTGTGGGAGCCATCGTTGATCTCATTCGCCATGGGTTCGTACTGCCCAGCGAACTTATAGAACTGTAAAATCCTAGCCTTCACACACTGCAAGAAAGACACAATATGAAAGCTGTACTCACTCGGGTAAGTTCCGCTTCTGTTGAAGTTGATGGTGAAATCGTCGGCGAGATCCATTGTCCCGAAACTGGCGGGATTTTGGCACTTATTGGTGTTGGGAGGGAAGACAGCCCTGACGCATGGGAAACCATGGTTCGTAAAATTGCAGAATTACGAGTCTTGGAACATGAAACTTCGGTCATTGACGTTGGAGCACCCGTTCTTCTTGTGAGTCAATTCACGTTATATGGACGAACGGCAAAGGGACGACGACCATCATGGTCCGATGCTGCTCCCAGTGAGATCGCTGAGCCTGTAATTGCACGTATCGCGGAGGGTTTGCAAGCCCGAGGGATCCAGGTTGCCACCGGCCGCTTTGGCGCAATGATGAAAGTAGCCTCAGTAAATGAAGGCCCTTTTACGGTCTTGGTGGAGTGCTAATAAAAGCCTAAAGCATTTGTGCTGCGTAACCGCGACTCATTTGAGGCTACGCGTCCATGGGGAACTTTTTTCTTAGCTATGGCGTTATGTGGTTAGAAACTGAGTCGACTAGGAGGCACGCATGAGCACTTTGCCCGCGCAGGATTACGACGTCGAAGAGCAAGACCGCGGAAGTCGCCGTGGACATTCAAACGACAATCCCTCGGCGGACTTGGTGCGAGTCTACCTGAACGGAATTGGTAAGACCGCCCTCCTCACCGCCGAAGATGAAGTTGAATTAGCACAGCAGATCGAAGTGGGCCTCTACGCCGAGTACTTACTTTCTGATTCGCCACAAACATTAACGCGTGCCATGAAGCGTGATTTAAAGGTATTAGCAAAACAAGGCAAGCGTGCTCGATCACACTTGCTAGAGGCTAATTTGCGTTTAGTGGTTTCCTTAGCCAAACGCTATACCGGCCGTGGTATGCCATTGCTTGACCTGATTCAAGAAGGCAACCTTGGTTTAATTCGTGCTATGGAGAAATTTGATTACACCAAGGGATTTAAATTCTCCACTTACGCCACATGGTGGATCCGCCAAGCAATTACCCGTGGTATGGCTGACCAATCCCGCACAATTCGACTTCCTGTTCATTTGGTTGAGCAAGTAAATAAGCTTTCCCGCATTAAACGCGAGTTGTACCAGCATCTTGGACGTGAAGCCACCAATGAGGAATTAGCTGAAGAATCTGGCATTGATGAATCCAAAATTGAAATGCTTTTGCGCCAATCACGTGACCCAGTAAGCCTAGATATGCCGGTCGGCGCCGATGAGGAAGCCCCGCTTGGGGATTTTATTGAAGATTCCGACGCCGCCGATGCCGAGGCAGCAGTAGTAGCTTCACTGCGCCATTCCGATGTTCGTACCGTGCTCGCTTCGCTGGAAGTTCGGGAACAGGAAGTAATCGCCCTACGTTATGGCCTCGATGATGGGGTCCCCCGTACCCTTGACCAAATTGGCAGGAAGTTTGGCCTTTCACGGGAGCGGGTACGCCAAATCGAGCGTGAAGTTATGAGCAAATTACGCGATGGCGAGCGAGCAGCGAAGTTGCGGGAGTACGCTCTGTAGCGAGATGGCTTTCGAATGACACGTTGTGTCATGTAGATGGTTATCTCAAAACCAGAGGTAAAATTGCGTACAATATTATGGCGCGGTTATAGACAGCGAACATAAATTCAATGAAAGGGCTCCCAGACAGTGAAGGACTTAGTTGATACCACTGAGATGTACCTCCGTACAATTTACGAACTAGAGGAGGAAGGCGTAACGCCACTGCGTGCCCGTATCGCAGAGCGCCTAGACCAATCTGGACCCACTGTAAGCCAAACTGTTGCACGCATGGAACGCGACGGGCTGCTTGTTGTAGCTAATGATCGCAGCTTGCAAATGACTGAACTCGGGCGAACACTTGCCACAGCAGTAATGCGCAAGCACCGACTAGCTGAGCTACTGCTTACCGATATTCTCGGTTTAGATATTGAAAAAGTACATGCAGAAGCATGCCGGTGGGAACATGTTATGAGCGATGAAGTTGAACGGAGACTCGTTGCGATTCTCCAAAATTACGAACGCTCACCATTTGGAAACCCAATTCCCGGCCTCGCCGAATTAGGAGTTACAAACGACGCAAATACAATGGCCGGGATGCGTGCCGCGGATCTCCCATCTGGAGAGACCGTCCCCGCGAAAGTTGTGCAATTACACGAAATCCTGCAATTTGATACAAATTTGTTTCAAACATTACACAAAGCCGGAATTGTGGTTGGTAGCGAAGTCACCGTATTAAACCGAAGCGGTGTTGTGGAAATTACCCAGGGTGATACGACGATTACCGTTGGTGATGATTTAAGCCACGCAATTCGCATCGAACCAATTGTATAAACATTTATCTCCCACCATTTCCAAACCCTCGAAGCAGAGACGCAATACCAATGCTTCGGGGGTTTAAAAAATGAGATTTTAGGCGGCCTCAGGGAGTTGCTCGCCATAACGGTAGGTTAAATATTCTGCCGCCTGTACACATGATTCTAGGGTCATTGACGTTAATCCCTGGATAAGGGCATTTTCAAACAATGCTGCCAGACGATGCTGTGGTACTTCCTCAAGCGCCACACGAACTGCAGGAAGTACCCGAACCCAGAGTTTTTGCGCTAGCATTGCCGCCGCATATGCGCATAGCGAATTTGCCCGAAGTTCTCCTTGAAATGTTCGTGCAGCAGCAAGCGCCAGTTTTGACATCGCCTCCGCTAAACCAGCACCATGCCCCAGTGCTACAAAAATCGCATCTCGCAAAAGGATTTGTGACCAATATGCGGCCGCGAACTCCATACATTCTCCATCGACAGCAATAGTGTCCACAGTTAGCTGCTCGGTTGTAATTCGATTTAAAATACCAAAGCAATCCTCGATAGCTTTGGTAAACATTCGGCGCGCTTCCGGGGTCCCTTGGCGAATGCCGTCTACCAAATGCAGCCCCCTGCGTACACCACACTCCTCCCAACGTGCTCGTTGTTCCGCAGTGGCCTTATGGTGCCCATTGGCGTTGAAATACGCAAACATGGCTGCCCGGTCGGGCTCCGGCAATTCTCCCTTTGCCACAAGTTCCCGCAATGAAATGGAAGCAATCGGTGGTGCTATCTCTCCAGAATCCCAGCATTCGAGTCCGGTGGTACCATTGCCGAGCTCGCAAGCATAGGGGCCAAATAAAAGTTCGTAAGGTTCTCCGGCCTGTATTTCTTTGGCACCCCAGGCTGCTTCTATTCGTACCCCTTGTTCCGCGGCTTCGGCTACAAGCCAGTGCACATGTTTGATTGTGCTTGTGTAGCTTCGCTCGCCAAAGATCACATAGACAAATACGATCATGCCTTCGGGGCGATACCGCATACCTTCAAAAACGGCACGATAGCATTCAACGTCGGCAATACTTACACGGGCAAGGGGCCCTAGCTCATAACCTCGTGTGCCCTTTGGCATAAAAAACCCGATCACAAACGAATCTTGAGGAAAAAATCCAAGCATTCCGGGAATATTGGCGAATACATCAGCAGGCGTGCACAATGTTGTGGTTTTCTTTTGCATAACCCCAGCCTGAGGGCATCAACATTAGTTTGCTAGCTTTTCGACGCCCCACCCCACCCACTGTGGATAGTCACTGCAAGTTTTCACAGTTCAGGGGTATTTTGGCGCGGTATCGTTCGGCGGGAGACAACGCAATCCGGTAGAATGATCAAGCTCTGTGCATTATCTAGTGAGACAGGTTATTTTCTTCTAAGCTTATAAAGACTGGGTTTTGGGAATACAAACCCCGGTTGGTCAGGTTGTACTCAACGGACGCAACAATTCGCTTGTGTGCTTCTTTGTTTCAATGTTTTGACCATAATTCGGTGTATCGAAGGAGGATTTTCATGATGGATCGTCATACACGCATGTACGACCTTGAGTACCCCTCCCCCGAGGTCGTAACAACTCCTGATAACGGCCCAACGCTTATTGTTGCATTGCAGGGATATGCTGATGCGGGCCATGCTGTAGAGTCCAGTGCTCACCATTTACTCCACGCATTAGAACATCGTCCGGTTGCTTCGTTCCATAGCGACGAATTGATCGATTATCGGTCGCGTCGCCCAGCTGCAACTATTGCCGAAAACCAATTAGCGGATATGGAAGATGCCCGGCTTGAGCTCCGCGTATTTCGGGATAACTCCGGTACTCCATTCCTTTTGCTTGCTGGCCCCGAACCGGATATGCGGTGGAATGCTTTTACCGAGGCAGTTATCGGGCTCATTGATCGTTTCCACGTTGATAAAACAGTGTGTTTATATGCGGCCCCAATGGCCGTACCTCATACCCGTCCACTCGTAGTAACAGCTCATGGAAACACCCCCTCGATGTTGCAACAGCACTTCACTATGGGCGCAACCATTCGAGTGCCAGGTTCAGCGGCGTTACTCCTTGAGCACCGTTTGCAACAGACTGGCCATAAGGTTGGTGGCTTTACTGCACATGTACCACATTATGTTGCTTCTTCCGAATTCCCAGAGGCAACACTAAAGCTACTACGCGCCGTGGAACGGGCAGCCGGTTTAGATCTCCCGTTGGATTCATTGGAACTCGATGTAGAACGCACTGCAGTGCAGCTCAACGAACAAACCGAAGAATCCCAAGAAATTCAACGCGTGCTAAAGATTCTTGAAAGCCAATATGACCAAGATTTAGAGCGTTATGTGGCACGCTCTGAACAATCCGAGATTTCCCGAGATTCAAACATGCCAACCGGTGACGAGCTCGGCGCTGAATTCGAACGATTCCTCCAATCACTAGATAGCCGCGCACTCGATTCTGGTATGGAACCACCCGCTTCAACCGACGATGAAGCGCAAGAGGACAAAAACTAAACGAATCGACTGTTAAGAGGCCTCCCTGGCATTCTCGCCAGGGAGGCCTTGTGTGTTACACTGACCGCCAATTAAATTGAACATCTTTACCAATAAATATTCGCAAATGTGCACGCATTGCATGTACTAAGTACAAGGAGCCTGGCCACATTGCTTGTACCAGATGCTACCCATTCTGGGTGTTGCAACCTCACCGATGTGCGTATTAGCTACCACGGTCGACAGGTGTTATTTATACCGAAATTGTGTATTGACACCCCTTGTCGCATCGCACTAATCGGTCCTTCTGGCGCTGGCAAATCAACATTAGCGGGCCTACTTGGCAGCTTCCTCCCAGAACATACACAAATCACCGGGGACATTCACATACCAAACTCGATCGGCGCGATTTCCCAAGACACCTTTGGAGCCCTAAATCCGCTTATGCGCATTATCGATCAGGTAGCACTGACTGCCGGGTCAAAAACCGAGGCCAAACGACATTTACTAGCAATTGGCCTGCCCGAAAAGCTTCATTCACGCTATCCCCTACAACTGTCTGGCGGACAACGCCAACGTGCAGCTATTGCTTTTGCATTAAGCCAATCCCCGCAGCTATTAATTGCGGATGAAGTAACCTCCGCTTTAGACCCTATAGCCAGCGCGGAAGTTCTCACCACATTGCGCAATGTTAGTGGGCCTAACACCACAACTTCGCTACTTATGATTACGCATAATATTCGCGCAGCTCACGCACTTTGCCAGCGAGTCATTGAATTTGTACCAAATCCCAACGAGCAAGGTTTTATTGCTGAGGAGCAAGCTGCATGATCAATTTTGAACATGTTTCCTATCCTCCCGGGGTGATTGATGCGAGTTTTAAAGTGTCACATGGTGAAAAAGTAGCAATCATTGGTCGATCTGGCAGCGGTAAAACCACTTTGCTTCGGCTACTCTGTGGTTCCCTTCGACCAAAACAAGGTAATATCCTCGCACCAACCCGGGGAGAATTCGCCTATATTCCCCAAGATTTAGACGCGAGTTTAAACCCAGCAATGTATATCAAAGACATTATTTTGGAACCCATTGCTATTGCTCGTCAGGATATACAAACCGCTCAACGCAAGATCCCCAGCTTGCTTGAACAATTAGGGTTACCCAGTGATGCTGCGCAACGAAAGCCCGGTGAACTATCTGGTGGACAACGACAACGCGTAGGCATTGCCCGAGCACTGATTGCCGAACCGAAAATTATCTATGCCGACGAAGCACTAAGCTCGCTCGATAATCTTGCCGCTAACATGGTTACCGAACTATTTTCCGAACCAAATCTTACTGTGCTGCTTGTAACACATAACCTCCAATCTGCCGAGGCATTCGCCCAAAGGTTCGTAATGCTAGATGAAGGACACATTGTTGAAGATGCCGACATAGCAATCCTGCGCAATATCGATAATGCCAGTGATGCACGAAAATCTTTTCTTAAAGCAGATGCACTTTTGGGTGATGCCTAGTGAGGTTTGCAAAAGATATCCAGCACTTCCAATCACTTCCGCTACCGGTAAAGCTGCTATTGCTCACCCAAATGCTTTTTAATGTTGGGTTCTATCTGGTGGTGCCGTTTTTGGCCACACACATGACCGAAAACCTCGCAACCACTGGTGCAATGGTGGGACTTGTGCTCGGACTACGAACCTTTTCGCAGCAAGGATTATTTTTCGTCGGAGGGGCACTCACCGATAGGTTCGGGGTGAAACCAGTATTACTCACCGGAATAGCCATTCGTGTTGCAGGTTTTATATTTGCTGGGGTTGCTTCAACAACTTTCCAGCTCATGGGCGCAGTAGTGCTTATTGGTTTTGCCGCCGCACTTTTCTCGCCAGCAGCGGAAGCTTCTTTTGCAGTTTCCGGATTAACAATTGAACGCCAAGGCATTATTAAACGATCCGAGTTATTCGCTATGGACGCGTATTTTTCCCGCATTGGTGCACTGCTCGGTCCACTCCTCGGCGCCGCCCTGATTGGCATAGGATTCCCAACTACTTGCTTTATCGCAGCCGGTATATTTACATTCCTATTCCTCGGGCACTTGTTTATTATTCCCGCTGTAGAAACACAATCCAGCGAGTCAGTATTTGCTGGATTCCGCCATGTTTTGTCTAATAAAGCATTTATCGTATTCGCACTTGGCTACAGCACTTACCTTGTGAGCTACAACCAACAATATCTTTCCCTTCCAGTTGAATTAGAGCGAGCAACTGGAAATCAAGACGCCCTTGGCGCCATGTTTATTTTCTCCAGTGTGCTGGTGCTTACTTTGCAAATGCCACTCACTCGCATCGCTCAGCGAATGTCATCCTGCAAAGCAATAGCATTGGGATTCACGCTTATGGCTGTTTCATTTGCCATTGTTGCACTTGCCGCACCTTTAGAACCCTTTTCTGGTGTTTGGGCACTTACACCAGCGATTCTCATGCTGCTGTGTATGCACATTGGTCATATGATCGCAGTACCAATCTCCCGCGATCTTGTGGGGGTACTCGCAGGAGAGCAAAACATAGGAACATATTTTGGTTTTCTGAATTCCTTCGGTGGCTTCGCTGTGCTCCTTAGCTCACTGGCACTTGGCGCAATGCTCGATTATGCCTACGAACCCCAACCAAGCGCGGCACTTCCGTGGCTTGCTCTCACTCTCCTGCTTGCGCTTTCTGCGGTTATTCTTCCAAGAATTTCGCAGAATAGTACCCGCAAACCACAACCCACACCGAGTTCGCTTTAAATCCACGCGCAAAGTGGTGTGCAAATAAAGACTTCCTCGCCGCATTACAAGAAATACTGCGAGGGAATAACTGAAAGGAACAATATGTCGATTCGACTGCAAAGAAAAACTTGGAACCGAGTAGTCGCTGGGACGGCGGCTTTGGTTTGTTCGTTGACCATTGCTGGATGTACCACCCCTGAAGAAGGCGGCGCCTCGGGAAGTGAACTTGGTGTCGCATTGCCATTTAAGCCTGTAGCATCACTGTCGCCTTTTTCTGATGACTCCGTATTGAATACCCGAATGGGTGTTGCTGAAACCCTGGTAACCCTGGATAAAGAAGGTAAGCCGACCCCTTGGCTCGCAGAATCATGGGAAACCGTCGGCGATGACACTGTAGTGTTTAAACTGCGTAAAGACGTAAAGTTCCATGATGGTTCTGCATTCAATGGTGAAGCTGTTGCGAATTCACTGCAGCAAGCTTTCCAAGCGGCTTCCCGCCCGAAAGGCCTTGGAAAAGTTGATTTGGAATTCAAGGCCACCGGCGAGCACGAGGTCACCGTAAAAGCTGCAAAAGCTGATCCTATTCTCGTGCAACGCTTTACTGATACCGGCACCGTCATTTTATCCAGTGCTGCATATAAGGGCGAAGCTCCATCCCCCAAAGGCACGGGAACGGGTCCGTTTGAACTCACTGATGTAAATGCGACCGAGGCAAAAGCAAAGGCATTCGCGGATTATTGGGGTGGTACTCCAAAACTTGAGCAACTCAAGGTGCAATTCATTGAAGATGGTTCAGCCCGTGCAAATGCGGTTCGCACCGCAGAAGTGAATTTGGCGCAAGCAGTCCCATTGGCGCAATTGGGAGAATTGAGTGAACTTGAAAACCAATCCACTTTGCTTCCTCGTGGCGTCTACCTGCATTTAAACTCCAAAAAAGGTGCTTTCACCGATCCTAAAATGCGTGCCGCCGCAGTCGACGCCATTAAGAGCGATGTGATTGTGGAAAAGATATACGAAGGTCACGCAGATAAAGCTACGGGCAGTATTTTCAATGCCGACGCTACCTGGGCCAAGGACGCAAAATCTGCAAATTCCACCGATGGCAAAGCGGAGGCAAATAATAAAGAGATCCGCTTAGCCACATGGAATGAGCGACCAGAATTACCGGAAGTTGCCTCTGTAATCGCCGACCAATTGCGCTCTGCTGGTTTCAAGGTCGATGTAGTTGTAACAGATTATGATTCGCTAGAGCAAGACCTTCTAGAAGGTAAGTTTGATGCAGTAATCGCTTCACGTAACTACCAATTCGGCGCCGCTGATCCAGTCAACTTCCTAAGCTCCGACTACACCTGCGAAGGATCGTATAACCTTTCGCTCTACTGCAATGCTGAAGTAGACGCGGCCGTCGACAAGGCATTGAGCATCGCTGATACTGATAAGCGCTATGCCGAGGCAGCCAATATTGGCGCAATGATCGTCAAGGATAATGCGGTAGTTCCGCTAGCATTCGAGCATTCCATGCTCTCCTACAAGGACGTCAATTCATTGAATTTTGATCCCTTTGAACGGCGCCTTATTACCAATGAAACTACCCGATAGTATTCCCCCAAGCTCAAGAAACGTTTGAGGAGCGTTGATTTAGTAATGCCGCAGCGAAACCATAGAATTTTGCAAACGACGTGTACATCTTTGGCATTGTTTCTGTCTGCTGCGGCAATTACCGCAATCTTGCCTTTTTTAGGTAATCGCGATCTGGCAATGGCGGTGTTTCGGGCGCGGGAAGCGGAACGTACACCAGACCCAGAAATCCTTGAAGCAATTCGAAAAGAATTGCAACTACCAGCAACTCCGTTCGAAGGATTTACTAGTTGGCTGGCGGGCGCCCTTCGCGGCGATTTCGGCGTCAGTTGGGTCGATCCTTCACGCAGTGCTATCGATGTTGCCCTTTCCGGCTTTGGAGTTTCTGCAACATTAGCTGGCCTTTCCACATCATTAGCCGTGGTACTGGCTTGGCTTTTGGCATGGCCCCGGTTTCGTGCCGTCGTACATGGCAAACCTTCCCGCACTGGCGATATTGTTGGCATGGCAATTTTAGGGTCCATCCCGGAATTTGTATTAGCCGTAGTACTACTTGTACTTTTTGCGCTAAAATTTCAATGGTTTCCAGTAAGCGGATTTTCCTCTATACACCATATGGTTCTGCCAACATTAGCTATTGCGCTTCCTTCTGCGGGCCTTTTAGGAAGGGTTCTATTAATCACAATAGATGCGGTAGCTAAAGAAGAATGGGTCCGTGCTTGGCGGCTTAATAATGTACGCTCCCAGGTAATTTTCCGTGCAATTTCAAAACGCGCACTCGCGGTGCTTACCCCACAAATTGTATTGTTCTTTGCAGGCTCGTTGGCGTCGACAGCCCTTATTGAAACTACATTCAATATTGCCGGTATGGGGCGCACCGCCGTAGCTGCCGCTATTAGTAGGGACATCCCAGTGCTGCAGGTAATTGTCCTTACCGTAGTGATTCTTGGCATTGTATGTGGCATCCTCGCACAATGGGCACGCTGGCTGCTATTGCGCCCACTCCTTGGCTCGGATGCCGCCTACGCTCCATCTGCAACCGCCCGCAACTCCCGACCTCGCGGCACCATTGCATTCGCTCTGGTAACGCTGCCTTTTCTGGCATTATTCTTAGTGCTATTGCTTACCGACGCCCCGCCGCTCGATATTACTCAACGCCTCGTGCCACCTTCAGCACCCCATATTTTGGGCACCGATCAGCTTGGCAGGGACCTCTTACTCCGACTAGCACACGGCGCAACATTGACTATTGGATTAGCAGTTCTGGTCACCGCTATCTGCGCCCTTATCGGACTGGTGCTCGGTCTTATGGGCTCCTGGGCCAGCCGTATTGGCGATGCACTCAATGCCCTACCCGCCATTCTTATTGGCGTAATTCTCGCCGGTGTGTTTGGTGGCTCACAAACTACCGCCGCAATCGCCGTTATGCTCGTTGGCTGGATCCCACTAGCTTCCCATACCGCAGTCGTTGCCGCCGAAGCACGTACTACCGGCTATTACCTTTGGGCCCAGTTGCAGGGCGCATCAATGTTCCGATTGATATGGTGGCATGTATTACCTACGGTGATTCCCGCTGTTATTCGACACGCCGCTAGCCGGGTAGCCCATAACGCCTTGGCGCTTGCTGGCCTTGGCTTCCTAGGCCTTGGTGCGCCCCACGACTCCCCAGATTGGGGCGTCATCCTTTCCGAATCAATCCGCTATGCGGAGCGGGCACCTTGGATGATGCTTGCCCCCACCCTTCTACTTATGGCACTTGGTGTAGCAGCAGCATTAGCCACCGACACCCGAATCACACTACGCTCGAAATCGTGAACCTCACTCAGATGCTGCCAGACCTCTCCGAGGTCCCCGAATCCTTATTCGATGAGTCTATTTTTGACTCCTTCTTAGCCTGGACTCGGGACCGCGGCATCTCCCTCTACCCAGCCCAAGAGGAAGCGGCATTAGGCATTCTTGCAGGTGATAACGTTATCCTGGCCACTCCAACTGGCTCCGGAAAATCTATGGTGGCCATTGCTGCACATTTTATTGCTATGGCACGCGGACAACGCTCGTTCTACACCGCTCCGATTAAAGCCCTTGTAAGCGAAAAATTCTTTGCTCTCTGCGATATTTTTGGCCCAGAATCTGTTGGGATGATGACCGGAGATGCCACTGTTAATGGCAATGCACCCATAATCTGTGCCACTGCAGAAATCGTGGCAAATATTTCGCTCCGCGATGGCACACAGGCCCAAATTGACCAAGTGGTTATGGACGAGTTCCACTACTATTCTGAACCTGACCGCGGCTGGGCTTGGCAGGTCCCGCTCCTAGAATTACCTAAAGCACAATTTCTGCTTATGTCCGCCACCTTGGGCGACACTACCTTCCTTGAAAGAGACCTTTCTGAACGCACGGGCCGCACAACAAATCTCGTTGCAGGCACTGAGCGACCTGTTCCACTCGAGTTTTCCTATGTGTATACACCTGTGCATGAAACAATTGAAGATTTACTTAAAATCGGCAAAGTCCCCGTCTATGTTGTGCACTTTACGCAACGAGACGCAATCGAACGAGCTCAATCTTTAACCAGCCTCAAGATCATTAATAGCGAGGAAAAGTACCGAATAGCTGAAGAAATCGGCGACTTCCGCTTTACCACTACTTTTGGCCGCACTCTTTCCGGATTACTCCGTAAAGGTATCGGGGTACACCACGCTGGGATGCTGCCAAAATATCGCCGGCTAGTAGAAAAACTCTCCCAAACTGGACTACTCAAGGTCATTTGTGGCACCGACACATTAGGTGTTGGGATTAATGTGCCTATACGAACAGTGCTTATGACCGGACTCACCAAATTCGATGGAACACGCCAACGAATGCTAAAGTCGCGTGAATTCCACCAAATTGCAGGCCGCGCCGGCCGGGCTGGCTACGATACCGTAGGCACCGTAGTGATTGAAGCGCCCGAACATGAAATAGAAAACTTTAAGCTCCGGAAAAAAGCCGGGCAAGATCCAAAGAAGCTTAAAAAGCTCCGGAAAAAAGCCGCCCGACCTGGTGAAGTCACATGGACCGAAAATACATATGAGCGGCTGACAAATGCAGAACCAGAGCAATTACAAAGCCAGTTCCGGATAAGCACATCCATGCTGCTTAATATTATTGCCCGGCCTGGGGACGGATATCAGCATCTAGAAAAACTTCTCCGCAATAATCACGATTCCCGCGCAAAACAAAATAAAGATATCCTTACGGCGATCGAACTATTCCGCGGTTTGCTAGCCGCCGGCATTGTAAAACGTGTGCCCGATGGCCCCGATCCAACTGGGCGCATTTACCATCTGACTGAAGAACTACAGCGCGATTTTGCACTCAATCAGCCGCTGGCACCTTTTGCCCTTGCCGCACTCGAACTCTTAGATAAAGAATCCGAAACATACACACTGGACGTAGTAAGCGTATTCGAAGCAATTCTCGACGACCCCCGCCAAGTACTGATTGCACAGCAAAAGGCTGAGCGAGCCGAAGAAATCGCAGCGCTTAAAGCCGATGGCGTAGAATACCACGAGCGAATGGCTATTATTGAAGAAATCACATGGCCAAAACCACTCGAGGAGCTGCTCGAACAAGCATATGATACTTACGCTGAAGGGCATCCTTGGGTTAAGGAATTTGAGCTTTCACCGAAATCTGTAATTCGGAACATGATCGAACATGCCATGACATTTTCAGACCTTATTGCAACCTACGGTCTCGCCCGTGCTGAAGGTGTGGTCCTACGTTATCTCACTGATGCTTGGCGTACTCTCCAACATTCGATCCCCAAAGAATACGCCACCGAAGAGCTTGAAGATATTATCGTTTGGCTTGGTGAACTTGTACGACAGGTAGATTCCTCACTGGTAGATGAATGGGCCCAAATGGCCGACCCTGATGCACCTATTTCCAAAGAAGATCTAGCCCGTGAGCTTGCTTTTGGCGTAGAGGATCCTACAGCTCTGTCCGCAAACCAACGGGCGTTTACCATCATGGTTCGCAATGCAATGTTTAGAATTGTGGAGCTATTCGCCTACGAAAAAGAAGAACAGCTTGCCGAATTAACTTCTTATTTGGATCAACCCTGTGATTTTGGTGCTGGCATGGATGCGTATTTCGATGAATACGCCGACATGGATACCGGACCAGCTGCACGTGGCCCAGAGTATTTTCGGCTGGAAAAGACCGGCCGCATGTGGAATGTACGCCAGATTCTTAAAGATCCAAATAACGATAATGCATTCGCATTTACCGGCACCG
This sequence comes from Corynebacterium freiburgense, assembly GCF_030408815.1. NCBI lineage: Bacteria > Bacillati > Actinomycetota > Actinomycetes > Mycobacteriales > Corynebacteriaceae > Corynebacterium > Corynebacterium freiburgense. Next base: position 1,716,398 of record NZ_CP047355.1, read on the forward strand.
TTGATTTGGATGCTTCTGATGCTGCTGGCGAAGTTCGGTTTGCAACCCTTAATTTCGAAGAAAACTAACGACCATAATGCAACTCCACAAGCCGCAGGCAGCAATTTTTGACATGGATGGAACACTCTGCGATGTACGTTCGATTCGCTATTTCGTGACCGAAAATCCGAAGCATCGGAATTTCCACAAATTCCACAATGCGTCGATTGATTGTCCGGCACACCCAAAAGTTGTGCAACTATATAAACATCTCCAACAACAAGGGTTGGCTACCATTATTGTGACTGCCCGGACGAGTAATTTTTCATTCCTAACCAACCTTTGGTTACAAGAACAAGGTCTTACCCATAGTGGCTTATTTATGCGGGCGCGCAAAGATTCTCGGCCTGACCATGACATAAAAAAAGATTTACTGGCCGAAATATGCAAGCGTTTTACACCAGTCCTGGCAGTCGATGATCGCCCTCAAATAGCTGAGATTTGGCAAAACAATGGGATTTTTACCGTCTTGGTCAGTGAAGAGGGTGAACTTAGTTACGCAGTCCCCGAAAACGAAATATCCCCCGTATTGAGTGACTATCTTTAGCTCAATACGGAGGGATTGTAGAAGATGCTCGCTGGGAGCATAAAGGACACGGACTTTAGCGTGCCGCTTCGATTTCTACTACTTGGGCAACACCAGTAATTGTTGCAGCAATACGGACTGCTTCCCAGACCTGTTCTTTAGTTAAACCTTCTGCACGAACAGTATTGTCGTGAGCTACAGAGCAGTGTTCGCAGCCGTTAATCGTGGAAACAGCCATGGACCAGAGTTCAAAGTCAGCCTTTTCCACGCCTGGCTTGGAAATAATATTCATCCGCAGACCAAACTTAACTTGAGCGTAATCATCGCCAAGCCAGTTTTTTGCACGGTAGGCAACATTATTCATAGCCATAACTGAAGCCGCGCCAAATGCCGCATTGATTGCCTCTTCAGACAGATATTGCTTTGCCTCATCCATGATTTCGGAAAGCACAGCTTCATTTCGAGTTGCTGCGGCCGAAGCTAGGAACGTGCCCCAAAGCTGTTGCTCATTGAGCAGTGTAGAGCGTGAAAGCGTGCCCAGATTGAGCTTGAGGTCTTTGGCATACTCCGGAAGACTTGACTTGAGATTGTCCAGCGACATGAATTACTTCAGACCTTCCTGCAATTCAGCAAACTTATCGATGTTCTTGGTTGGGTCATTCTTTTGCCAGTTGCAGGCACAAACTTCTTCAGACTGCAGGGCATCAAGCACGCGCAATACTTCATCAACGTTACGGCCTACAGCATCTGGTGTCACAGATACAAATTGAATTACGCCATCGGGGTCAATAATGAAAGTAGCGCGATCGGCTACGCCATCAGCATTTTCAACACCAAGAGCCTTAATCAAATCATGTTTAATGTCCGAAAGAATTGGGAATGGAACTTCCTTTAATTCGGGATGGGTTGCACGCCAGTTGAAGTGGGAAAACTCGTTATCGATCGACCCACCTAAAATCTGGGTATCACGATCTTGGAATTCCTCATCAAGCTTGCCGAAGGCTGCAATTTCCGTCGGGCAAACAAAGGTGAAGTCTTTAGGATAGAAGAACAGAACCAACCACTTACCTGGGTAAGTCTCATGGGTGATCGTCTCAAAATAGTCTTCCGGCTGGGTTGCCTTCACGTCATGCAAGTCGCCGCCTTTAAGAGCGGTGAGAGAAAACTCCGGTAACTTGTCGCCAATGGTCAGAAGAGCCATAAGGTGCCTCCTATAGACATCCAATTGAGTGTGAAGGATTAGACCACAGTAGCGAATACGAACTGGGCCTGCCACGAGTATGCCTAGGCCACTACGAGTTTTCAAGAGGTTTCCCTTTTGTGTGACTGAAATAGAAATAAGGTAAACCTATTTAATTAGGCTAGCCGCACGTGACAGCGCCATCCCCCTGTAGAGAAGTTATAAATAATCTTCGAAATTTACAAGTTTGCAACCAGTTTGAGATGAAATCGAGGTAGAAACCTCGCTATTGAGCCAAATTGCTCAACAAAATACCTACCCCCACACCACACCCCATGACTGTGATTCAAAACATACTATATATGTGCGTACATGTTAACTACATTGTTCCTTGTGGCCACTTTAACCACGAAACTCCAGCCAAAACCCATAATATGCAAGGCTTCACTGGCGCTTTCTATGTAATCGGATCGCAAAAAATTCATGTAGCAGTTCGCCTCTACATTCCGGCAAACTCGCTACATAATTGCTGCGTATGACCCAAAACAAAAAGAAATGTCACCGGCATTTTCGTATGCTACGTTTGCAGAGGCATGAACAATAAAGAGTACCGACCAACGCTGGCCCAACTGCGCACGTTCGTAACCGTGGCAGAAAATAGGCACTTCGGAAGTGCAGCGGCCAAACTATCTATTTCCCAACCCTCGCTCTCCCAAGCGCTCGCGGCATTGGAAAACGGGTTAGGTGTACAGCTTATCGAGCGATCGACTCGCCGAGTGATTGTGACACCAATCGGCGAATCCCTCCTACCGTTAGCGAAGGCAACGCTAGACGACGCCGACGCCTTCCTCGCCCATGCTCGTGGCGCTAAAGGCAGCCTTACCGGACCTTTGGCTATTGGCATGATTCCCACAATCGCGCCATATATCCTTCCGGCGTTTTTGCGGCTTACCGCCTCAGAGCTGCCTTCGCTTGAGCCGCGGATCGTCGAAAATCAAACGCGGTTGCTGTTAGAGCAGCTACGGGATGGGGCTATCGACGTCGCTGTAATGGCGATTCCATCGAATATTCCAGGTATGCAGGAAATACCCACCTATGACGAAAACTTTATTGTCGTCGTCCCGGAGGGGCACCCCTATGCCGGACGCAAAGACCTAACGTTCAATGCGCTTCAAGACCTTAACCTGCTATTACTCGATGATGGACACTGCCTCCGTGACCAAGTCCTGGACCTTTGCAGGACTGCTGAGATTAGTACGAGTTCGATCACTTCAAATGCCACCCGCGCATCAAGCCTTCCGACCGTGATTCAATGCGTCATTGGAGGCCTCGGCGCAACACTTGTTCCTCAAAGCGCCGTAAAAACCGAGTGCAATCGAGTCGGGCTTTCCACCGCAAGCTTTAGCCCTGAGGTCTCCGCACAACGGCAAATTGGTTTAGTGTTCCGAGCTTCATCTATTCGCAGTGAAGAGTTCCAGCAGCTCGCCGACATTGTTCGGCGCGCTTACGAGGCGTCAAATATATAAAATCCCACGCACTTTATTGTTCGTGAGCTTTCACCAGCCTGCCACTGGAGGTAATGCCCCGGCGGCAGGCCTTTTATCTGTAATTATGCCAGTACTTTATACAGCCGAGCATGTCCTATCATGGCCGCTGGTAATACAATAATCAAACCTAAGTAACACGGAAGAGCCGCTATATATAACGCAAGCACAGCGAGAATGCCGTATTGCAGAAGTATTAGATAATGCGCCATCCCGAATTTCCATCCCCGAACAAGGCTTCCAATAAATCCATATTTACCTTCAAGCGCAAAGTAAATGCTGTAACCAAGCACCGGTTCAGCGAGAATCCAAATGACCAAGATCGCTAATTGAGTCAGTGCTATGGTGTTAAGCCCATTAAAAGCGAGTACTGCTAGCTGTAACATCGCAAAAATTGCGTACCGTACGCAAGCAACCCCAATTGCCGGGGCAAATGAGGTTGCACTGTGTAAAGTGTGAAGCCTCGGGGCAAGGTCTTGAGCTTCACGCAAAGCAGCATTACCAAATACTACGGTAATTGCGACACTTATAATCCCGGGAAACACCCCTAAAACCACCAACCACCAAATATTGGTTTCCCCGGCACTCGGTTCAATACCAGCAGGATCATAGGTGCTAAACGCTAGAGAAACTCCCACAACAAAAGCAGCGAGCAAAACCAACACCAAGCACACCGAAAAAACTAGCCATAGGCTGGCATTTTCAAGTGTTCGACTAACACCAAATCGTAACGCCCCAAGCGGAGTCAGCGCGAACCTCGTAATATCCGCTCGTGTTTCCGCAGCTACCTCTGACTGTTCCTCATCGCTCATGTTGATACCTCCTGCATTGTTTACCCGCCAACGAATCGCCTTTTTAAATTTTTAAATGCAATATCATCCTAGTACCTCTACACCAGACCTTCTGCTCGTTTTTATTTTTCTATTAGCTAAATAATGGCTTATATAAAAAGGAGCAGCGTTTGCTGCTCCTTACGCTTTTTTGGTGGTATCGGGGATAGGAATCAACCAGCCTCAGTGCCTGTTAAAACTCCGGATGTGTTCGCCCCGTCAGCTTTCTAAACATAAATGCATTTGCAAGTACATTTACTGGTGTGGCAAAAATCAAACCTATACAACAAGCCAAAAAACCAATAATAATGATTAGAAACTGCATAAATGCAAACAGAAGCAGGGTTAGATAGTGGTATTTACCAAGCTCAAAGCTCCTACGGAAGCAATCACCTACATCATTATTTCCATCAATGAGGAAATACAGAGGAAATATCAAGAATGGAGCAATTAATAGGGAAATTATTGCCGACGAGAAAAAGACTACCAACATCCTCGGTGAGATTTGGAATTCGGTGGCAGCCTGAGCGGGTGCTTCATAGCCAAAAATGACTACCGGCAGCAGTACCAGAACTAAGATTGCTGCGTTAATCAACGAAACCAAAATAAGGTTTTTATAGTTGATGTTCGCAGCAGCGGAAGACAGCGTGGGCGTTTGTCCATTCATTTTTTGCAGCGCAGCATTAATAAGATATGCAGAGAACACCAAACCGATGAATGTGTTACAAAAATTCTGGAATACTTGGCCTAAACCACTAGGATTTGATGCGCTTGATAGGTCTCCGCTGAAAAGGGTTACCAATAATAATTGAACCATACTGATAATAAATCCAAGCACAGCAGAAGCCATGATCAATAGGAATGCTACAAGCAACCACACGCCAGGGTCATCCATCACTGCCCGGAACCCAAATCCAATTGATTTTTTAATGTCTGGTTTGCCATCACCTTGCACGAGCCGCACTTGGCCAGGGCCCGAATTCCAATCAGGCTCGTTTCCGTATGGATTTTCATTGTTGTATGGATTTTCGCCACCGCGCTCTGGCCCGTTTGAGAATGGAGGCAAATTAGACATGGTCTCAACCCTTCCTTAGGCGCAATAAATTACTAAAATTCACCTACCTAAGAAATTTTATCTTATAAACGTTTTCAAATTAAAGACTTAATTCTCTCTATCAAAATCTGTAACGTAAATGTTATTTTTTACCGTGCAGTCAATGCAAGAATGAGTGTAATACTTCCGGTCGTTGTAATACATGCTGGGGCAACATTGATATCTAGTGCTTTTCCGGGAAGGCTACGGCTCTTTCCTTCCTGAAAAGTTGCTGCCACGGGCATAGCCGTCATTTCCGCATTGATTGCGGTCTCGCTGCTATCCACTTGTATAACACGATCAATACGACAATCGAGTAATTGCGCAAGTTCGTTCGCATTTTCCATCGCATTTTCTAGTGCCATTTTCTGTGCGGCAGTGTGGGCTTCTGCTTGTTTTTTAGAAGATAATTGCCATTGCGGGCCAGTTATACAGCAGCCTTCAATACCAACTAAGCGTGATAGCACTTCTTGAAGTTCCTGTTGTACCTGTGGTTCATCAAGTCCTTCAACGATATAGGAGCATTTCCACTCTGTTTTTGTTTTGTCTTTATAGTTGGCAAATTTTTCTATGGTCTCGCCACTGGCCCGTAAATGTTGAATAGTGCCGAGTACCGCACGCACTTTATCAACATTAGTAGTTTTTGAAAAAGCAGACTTTTGCTCGCGGATATTCACGCTCACTTCAATATCAAGCACCGCCCGATCGGCTGCCACTTCGACTTCTGCAGTATTGCTCACTCGTATAGTTGGGGTGTGGTTTTCGGGGATTACTCGAAGTTCTTTCATGCTTTAAAAGTGTAGCAACGCTGGCTTTCGTCTATTTCCTGAAAAGCCAAGTTACCGAGTAAAGTATTGGCCCAGTTATGTCTACTTCAGCTGGATCATCCCCTACAAAGCGCGAACTCTATCGCCTCATCGATCATGTTTCGCTTGTCGACGCCCGCGCATTCCGCCGTCGGCTTTCCAAGGCACGGTCCCCTCGTGCACTCGCAGCTATTGCTGCGGACATACATGCGGCGCGGGTAGCGTTAGCGTCCCGGGCGTCGAAAATCCCGGAGATTTCGTACCCGGAACATTTGCCAGTGACCGCCCGCCGGAACGATATAGCTGAAGCAATTCGTGACCACCAAGTAGTTATTATCGCCGGTGAAACTGGTTCTGGGAAAACAACGCAGATCCCAAAAATCTGTTTGGAACTTGGCTATGGGGTTTGGGGACGTATTGGGCACACACAGCCTCGACGTCTTGCCGCACGTACCGTCGCTGAACGACTCGCCGAGGAACTCGGACAAAGTGTTGGGGAATCCGTAGGGTATGCGATTCGTTTCGATGATCGGGTCTCCCCTACAACAGCAGTCAAACTTATGACCGACGGCATTTTGCTTACGGAGATGCAGCGGGATCGCTACCTTTATGGCTATGACACGCTTATTATCGACGAAGCACACGAACGCAGTCTTAATATCGACTTTTTGCTTGGATATATTAAACAGATTTTGCCAAAGCGCCCGGACTTAAAGGTCATTATTACTTCAGCAACAATCGACCCTGAGCGTTTTGCCAAACATTTCGCCGACGCTAATGGGGTACCCGCACCAATTATTGAAGTTTCCGGACGGACATACCCAGTGGAAATCCGTTACCGCCCACTGCAACAGGAAGTCCAAGGCAAACTCGTAGATATCGATCCGTTAGACGGATTGTGCTTGGCAATCGAAGAACTCTTTGCTGAAGGGCCCGGCGATATTTTATGCTTCTTCCCCGGTGAACGTGATATTCGTGATGCAATGGAAATCATTGAAGCGCGAAAATGGCGGGGTGTAGAGGTCACCCCTTTGTTCGGCCGGTTATCCAATGAAGAGCAGCACAGAGTATTCGCACCACATTCAGGTCGCCGTATAGTCTTGGCTACAAATATTGCAGAAACATCCCTGACTGTCCCTGGCATCCATTATGTTGTGGATACTGGCACCGCCCGAATTTCACGGTATTCGGCCCGAACAAAAGTCCAGCGTCTTCCAATCGAACCGATTTCTCAAGCTAGCGCCAATCAACGTTCGGGTCGTTGTGGACGTATTGCCGATGGTATAGCAATCCGCTTGTACTCCGAAGAAGACTTTCTTTCTCGCCCGGAATTTACAGATCCGGAAATCTTGCGCACTAACCTTGCCAGTGTCATATTACATATGGCGGCATTAAAACTCGGGGATATTACGGAGTTTCCTTTTGTGCAACCCCCGGACTATCGCGCAATCCGAGACGGATTATTACTACTCCACGAACTCGGCGCATTGGAAGAAAATACCAATGCCCAGGAGATTACACTCACTGACACCGGGCAAACACTCTCACGAATCCCCGTTGACCCACGCATGGCTAGAATGCTAATTGCCGCACATGATCTGGGGTGTTTAGATGCGGTAACGATTATCGTGGCTGCACTAACTATTCAAGATGTTCGGGAACGTCCACTAGATTTCCAGGCGCAAGCAGATCAAGCTCATGCCCGATTTAAGGTAGAAGGCAGTGATTTCCTCTCCTATGTAAAGCTATGGGATTATATCCAGAAAACACGTAGTGAGCTTTCTGGAAATGCCTTCCGAAAGCGCATCAATAAGGAATTTCTGCACTATATGCGAATTCGGGATTGGTGGGATTTAGTTCGTCAACTTCGCGGAATTACTGCAGATCTTGGGTGGAGCCGCGCTGAAGATGTAGCTACCGAGCCAAATCCGGATGCTATTCACCAGGCTCTACTTTCTGGATTGCTTTCGCATATTGGTTCACGGATATCCGATTCGAAAGAGTTTCACGGGGCCCGCGGCACAAAATTCATGGTATTCCCCGGATCGAGCCTTGCTAAAAAACCACCGCAATTCGTTATGGCGGCGGAACTTGTGGAGACGTCAAAACTCTGGGCACGTGATGTGGCACAAATCGACCCCGCATGGGTAGAACATATTGCCGCCGCACTGCTCAAACACCAGTACTCGGAACCGCACTGGTCATCGTCCCGGACCGCCGCAATGGCATACCAAAAGTCAACGCTCTACGGCGTTACCATTATTGCCGAGCGCAGGGTTTCATATCACCGTATCGACGCCGCGGCAGCCCGCGATCTATTTATCCGTCATGCCCTTGTGGAGGGTGATTGGAATACGCATCATTCGTTTTTCCACAAAAATCGGGAAAAACTCACCGCCGCAGGAACCCTGGAAAATAAGGCACGACGCCGCGATATTGTGGTCGATGAAGACACGCTTTTTAATTTCTACGATAGCCGTCTACCTGAAAATATCACCACTGGCCGCCACTTCGATCGCTGGTGGAAACGACACCAAAAACAAAACCCGCATCTTTTGGATTTCGACCCCGAAGCCCTTATTAACCCAGAAGCCGAAGCCGTTTCCGAAGATGCTTTTCCTGATGTATGGCGACAAGGCAGTCTGGAATATGAGCTCGACTACCGCTTTGAACCGGGCCATGAATTCGACGGAGTTACATTACGAATACCTGTACCCTTACTCGCCAGTGTCAACGATACAGATTTCGAATGGCTCGTCCCTGGACTCCGACTTGAATTAATCTCCGCACTTATTCGTACCCTCCCCAAAGCACTCCGCCGATCGGTAGTGCCCGCACAAGAATTCGCCAAACGCGCCATTGGGGGACTCCATCCATATCATGGTTCACTGGCCGAACAACTCTCCGATCAACTCCGTGCCATTGGTGGATCCGGTATCCAGGCATCCGACTTCCGTTTCGACGCCCTCCCCAACCACCTGCGTATTACCTTCGCCGCAATCGATAAACGCGGGACGATAATCGACCACGATAAAAACCTGGCTGCACTCCGCGACCGACAAGCAGGCAAAATCCGGGCCTCCGTAAGCCAAGTAGCACGCTCCAGCGAAAGCGACGTCGCAACGCAGTGGACCAATGAAACCTTGGGCATGATCCAAGAGGAAATCATTTCCACCGTCGACGGCCAGCAAGTAGTCACCTACCCCGCGCTGGTAGCTACCCCACAAGGTTTCTCGATACAAGTCCTTCCCACAAAGGCGGCTGCCGACGCCGCGATGATGACCGCAACTCTTACCATGCTGATGCGCGAAATCACCGTCAATGTGAAAAATATGTCGAATGGACTGCCATTGCAGCAGCGCGTAGCCTTAGAAAATTACCCCCATGGAGGGGTTAAAGGATTGGTTGAAGATGCCCGCGTAGCAGCGATTCGTGACGCAATGCTCGAAGCTGGCGGACCGGTGCGAAGCCCCGAAGAATTCAAACGTTTGAAAGAAAAAGTCGCACCGAATGTGCCTCGGCTAGTCCGGCAGAGTGTGGTAACAATCGCCCCTGCGCTGGTAGATTACCTAAATCTCCGTGATGAGCTTTCCCAATGGACTGGCGAATCCATTGACGATATGCAACAACAACTTGACTTCCTTTTGCCACCACATGCGATAAGCATCCACGGTATCCAACGCCTCCAACACCTACGCCGCTACCTCGCTGCAATGGTCGTTCGCCTAGAAAACCTCGACCTTGATCCCGATCATGATGCCGACCTTCAGGATTCCATAACAGCAGCCACCAATTACCTAGAAACGAAATTAAAGAAACTCCCCACAGGGCGTGAGAAAAGCCGTGCAGTAAAAGATATTCGATGGATGATTGAAGAACTCCGCGTCAGCCTATTTGCCCAACGACTCGGTACCGCACACCCCATTTCCGTACGGAGAATCGAAAAAGCAGTAGATAAGCTGCATTAAAGAGTCCACCGCGGATGCCTGCTCCACTAATCCAAGCATCCACCATGGACGATTATTCTTGCCTAGCGCGCCTACGCATCAGACGAATTTCGGATTCAAAGTCATCCGCGCTTTCAAATGACTTGTACACAGAAGCGAACCGTAAATATCCCACTTCGTCCAGCTCGCGCAATGGTTCAAGAATCGCCAGCCCGATTTCATTTGCATTTACCTGAGAACTCCCATGCGCACGCACAGCTTCCTCAACCTCCTGCGCGAGACGCTTTAAGGCGTCATCAGACACATCACGCCCCTGGCACGCCCTACGCACGCCCGTAATCACCTTCTCACGGCTAAACGGTTCCGTAACCCCATTACGCTTAACCACCAGCAAAACTGCCTTTTCAACAGTGGTAAAACGGCCATTACACTCCACGCATTCGCGCCGTCTCCGGATGGCCGATCCGGAATCAATTACACGACTATCAATCACGCGGGAGCCACGTTGTTGGCAGAACGGACAATGCATTCCGAACCCTTTCGCCTTAAGCCGACCACGTTTATCTTGGAACGTTCCTATCTTAACGCCCTTTGTTCGTTAAGCATTAGATTGTCACCAATCAACTATGGCACGAATAAACCTGCACAATTGCTATTCTATTGCATTTTAATAATGGGAATTCCTCAGCATCTCCATTGGCTGCAATTATTATATCGAACACTATATCGACCGAAGAAAGGTGGTCTGCAACTAGATTACGCGCAGTATTAATTCGAACTTGCGAAGAACTTAGCTAGTTTGAATCAAGCGTCGATTTTTGCGAGCCAAACGTTCGAACAATGTTTGACATACCATTAAAGAAACACATTCTAGAACATTTCTCAATACCCACAACACCCACCTTTTCCACCCCCTTTAGAATGAGTATAATGCCAGCATACTGCCAAAAATCAGTTTCGAGACATTGGGCCTTCACATTTAAGTAGCATGCAATATTACTTACACATAGCAACTGAACTACAGCGGACCGCTTATTTGTTCTAATTAGAATACATATTCTGTATGAATTTTCACGAACATAAGCGTATTTAGCAATCTCCTGAATTTTTCGAACAGGCGACCAAACTCGCGATTTTTTGAGGTACGCTGAATTAGCAAGAGGTTGCAGTTTGAGTTTGTCTAATACCTCACTCAAGGTGACACCTAGTGCTCACCGTTTTACTATCCAACATTTCGTCACACATGGGGGCTCTCCCCCATTCCCCACTACTTCCCCAATTGGAGTTGATCCCTATGACCAACAAGCAACCAAAGCTTGATATGTCTTCTTTGTCCGATAGGCAACGTCGAATCCTTGAGGTCATCCGTGACGCTGTTGTGCTGCGCGGCTATCCACCAAGCATTCGCGAAATTGGAGACGCCGCTGGGTTGCAATCTACTTCTTCTGTTGCTTACCAACTTCGCGAACTCGAAAAGAAAGGCTTTTTACGCCGCGATCCAAATAAACCTCGCGCCGTAGATGTTCGGCATCTCCCAGGCGCTGTTCCTCCAAAGGCTGGGCCAAAACCACGTCCAAAGGATATGGAAAACCCCTACGAGGAAGAGACAAACGAGGCACAATTTATTCCGGTTGTGGGGACCATCGCTGCGGGTAGCCCAATTCTCGCCGAGGAAAACGTCGAAGACTACTTCCCTATGCCTTCATCAATCGTAGGTGACGGCGACTTATTTATGCTCCAAGTTATTGGCGAATCAATGAAAGATGCTGGCATTCTCGACGGCGACTGGGTCGTTTTACGCTCCCAACCTGTAGCCGAGCAAGGCCAGTTTGTAGCCGCAATGATTGATGGTGAAGCCACCGTCAAAGAATTCCACAAGGATTCCACTGGAGTTTGGCTTTTGCCACATAATGACGCTTTCTCACCGATCTCGGGCGAAGAAGCAGAAATTCTTGGCATTGTCGTTTCCTTGATTCGGAAAATCTAATAATCGGGCATCCGGAGGCTAAATTACCCCCACATTTGTGGGTTTTTATCCGAATTTGGTCTCCGAATGCCCATTTGGGCTTCACTTCGTGCGAAACTTAGTCGAAGAAACGGGCATAAAACCCACGTTGATTTTCCGAATTGAGGTTTTGCATGTACGCCGAAGAGCGCAGACGCCAAATTGCATCACTCACTGCTGTAGAAGGACGCGTTAACGTCACCGAATTGGCTGCTCGTTTCGACGTCACCGCAGAAACCATTCGTCGCGACCTCGCCGTTTTAGATTCTGAAGGTTCAGTTCATCGCGTCCATGGAGGCGCCGTAGCAAGTCAGAATTTTCAAACCACAGAATTTACCGTAGATGCGAGAGCAAAATCCGCCTCGACTGCGAAATCCGCCATTGCGCGCGCCGCTTTAGAATTCCTCCCAGAACCACAAGGTGGCATGTTCCTTGACGCTGGTACAACGCTTGCGGCACTAGCTGAACTCATTGCTGACCGGCCAAATGCCAAACAATGGTCAATTGTTACAAACTGTCTCCCTATTGCTATGCAGCTCGCCTCCTCCGGACTGGAAGAGGTTCAACTTCTGGGCGGCAGCGTACGAGCAATTACCCAGGCAGTAGTGGGAGATACCGCGCTACGTACACTAGCATTAATGCGTGCTGATGTTGCGTTTATCGGAACAAATGCACTGACGTTGGATCACGGTCTTTCTACAGCAGACTCTCAAGAAGCAGCTGTAAAACGCGCCATGATTACAAATGCAAATAAAGTAATTGTGCTGTGCGATTCCACCAAAATGGGGTGCGATTATTTAGTAAGTTTCGCAGGAGTTGACGATATCGACGTCGTAATTACCGATGCAGGCGCACCTGAATCCTTTGTAAATTCACTTCGAGATCGAGAAATTCAGGTAGTTTTAGCCGAATGATACTTACCCTTACCCCCGTCCCCTCCCTTGATCGTACAGCAAATTCGTCACATGAATTGGGGCCGAATCAAGTTTGCAACTTAAGCGATATCGCCACAGTTCCTGGTGGCGTTGGTGTCAATGTTGCACACACACTGTATCGAGCCGGAAACGATGTACTCGCTGTGTTCCCAGCGCCTGAAATTAGCCACTATATGCGATTGATGGCGGTAACTGGTACCCCACACCAAATTATTCCTGTACCAGGTCCCATTCAAATGCACTTTACGTTAACAGACCCGATCGGTGGTACCACTATTCTCAAAGATCCACCTATGCCCCTTGATCCGAGTCAGTTAGCACTGTTGCGGGATCTCACTGTGACTTTAGCTGAAAAAGCCCAATGGGTTCTTCTTGGGGGTCCTTTACCCGATAGTGCTACCGCCGCCTGGTATGTCGAGGTTATTCGAGCATTGGCTCTCTACCATCCGACTGTTAAGGTGGTCGTTTCAACTGAAGGCGCGGCAATACAAGCGCTTGTCCGACAATTGGCTGTCGCACATCCACACACATTTGCACTCAGTCTCAGTGATCTTGAAGACCTGACTTCAACATCACTGGCAGAAGCCAATGACGCCACGATCCTTGCCACTGTAGATGAACTCTTTTCCTCGGACGTTCCAGAAATACTGATCCAATGTTCGCGCAACTACGCACTGTTGGTCAATCGTGACGGTGCATGGAATTGCCGAATTGATGGCCAGCCTGGGCACCAAAGTATTCACTATAAAGAAAGCTTTTTAGCTGGTTATTTACTCGCAGCTGCGAAAAATGTCACTGCAGAAGCTCGGATTTCTACCGCTCTAGCATATAGCCATGCTCAAGGAAGCGAATGGGACAATTTTATTCCTACGCCGAATTTACTTCGTCTCGAATCAGTACAATATTCTCGGCTGCGCTAACCCATAATGGCTAAACCCACAATGTGAACTGCTCCCCGTTTGTTGGGTTGCACTGGGACTTGAAGCTGGTCTGGTCATGCTGTCACAGATTTCACCAGGGGTGGCCTGGGGAACAACTTGCTCAGGGCTCGTTTTTATGGGTGTTGTGGCCGGTGGTTTGGTTGTGTGCGTCCGGTTACATGGGATTTCGTTGGATCTGGTTGGGAAATGTTTGATCTTTGGGCGCCGGCCGGTCTTTTTAGGCTGCTGGTTGGGCGGGTTGTCACAGATTCCATTTTTTTCGTTGTTTTTATGGAATTTGTGACACGATAGGTAGGGATCCTGTCACAGATTCCATTTTTTTCGTTGTTTTTATGGAATCTGTGACAAACCCCAGGTCAACGGTTGTGTGCAATATGGGCTGTTGTCACAAATCCCACCGGAACGGGCCTGTTTTATGGAATCTGCGACATTAGCAATAAAAACATCACTAGTTCAATAGGATGGGCCTATCAAACGCCCGGGGAAACCAGCGAATACCTTGGCAAAACCAGCCCACCCGCCGGCAAAACCAGCCAAACCCCAGCTAAAGCGGCTCAAACACCCCAAAAACCAGCCCACCCATCCCAAAAACTCTGGCAAACCACCCCCACCCGCCAGGGAAACCAGCGACAACAAACCCCTGGTCCCAAAAAACAACTACATCAAGTGCACCCAAACCAACGCCTAGCCCTCCAAACCTCAAGAAAAGTGGGTTTGGGGGCTTAAAACCTGGAAGTTGAATGCTTACGCGTTATTTCGGTTGGATGATTTCTCGTACCGCCGCGCGAGCCTCGGTTGCTCCCTCAGAGTTAAGTGCAGCTTCGGCTGCTTGTTTGCAGGTTTCCAAGTCGACTGCTGCTAATTGAGCGCCCACACCTGCAATGGCAGCGCTTGCTGCGGAGAGAGACTTGACTCCAAGGCCAGTAAGTACGCAAGCAAGTAGTGGGTCTGCTGCAGCTTCGCCACAAACACCTACAGCAGTGTCAAAACGTTCTCCTTCCTTACACGTGTGCGCGATGAGCCTAAGCACTGCTGGTTGCCATGGATCAGTAAGGTATGCCAGTTGTGGCGACATACGGTCAGCGGCCATGGTGTATTGCGTGAGATCGTTTGTACCAATGGAAACAAACGAAAGATGCGGCATAATCTTGTCTGCCATCAGCGCTGCCGCTGGCACTTCAATCATTGCTCCGGCAATGAGTCCACGTTCTTCACAAAGACCAGCGAACCATTGTGCTTCCCGAGCAGTGGCAACCATTGGTGCCATTACCCAGATCGGGGCATCTTCGCTTCTATTAGATTCTTTTACTGCAAGTGCAATTGCATCGAGTTGACGAGTCAGCAATGGTTCATTCGCACGAGCCACACGAAGGCCTCGAACACCAAGGGCAGGGTTCATCTCATCAGCCATATTGGCAAACGCGACAGGCTTGTCCGAGCCTGCGTCGAGCGAGCGTACGACCACCTTCGACTCTGGAAATGCCTCAAGTACTTTGCGGTATACGGCTGCTTGTTCTTCTACACTCGGCTCAGTTGTTGCTGAAAGGAAGCATATTTCCGTTCGGAATAATCCAATTCCCTCTGCTTCACTAGCATTTGCTGCCCGAGCAGCATTTCCGTCCTGCACATTCGCTAGGAGCTGAACTGGATGGCCATCTTTCGTTTTACCCGGTCCACGCCATTGCGCTACTCGGGCCGCCATAAGCTTGGATTCGGAAACCGCTGTTTTGGCCACTTCCGGATCCGCATTAAGTGTGATAGTTCCCAAAGCACCATCAACCATGACCATTTCGCCCGGCTGAATGCTTTTAATTTTCTCGCCTGCGGCCACGATACATGGCACATTTAGCTGGCGGGCAATAATGGCGGTATGGCTTGTGGGGCCGCCCAGTTCAGTTACAAGAGCGGTAAAGCGAGTGGTATCTAATGCTGCGGTGTCGGCTGGTGATAGATCGTCTGCAAAAAGCACTACCTCGCCAGTGACTTGAGGCAGACCAGGTTCCTCTTCACCACGAAGTTCAGCAATAACACGGTCGCGGATATCACGGAGATCTGTGACCCGCTCAGCCATCACGCCGCCCACTGCTTCAAATTGGGTAATGAATTTTGTTGTTGCGGTTACAATCGCATAATCCGCTGGATGCCCACCTGTAATGCCCTTTTTTACGGCTTTTCGCCAACCACGATCTCGCACCATTCCCGCTGTTGCAGCAAGCACTTCACTTGCCGCACCGACAGCAGCATTGGAACGTTCGGTGAGGCGATCGGCAACTGTATCAGCCGCTTTTAGGAAGCGTTCAAATTCGGCTTCACGTTCCGATTCTGCAACAACTGCGCCAGCTTGTGGAAGTTGTGGTCGGGGACGGATCCACACTGCTTCGGCGTAGCTCACACCGGGCACAACCGCAGTGCCCTTAAAAACTGTGTCTTTAGTCACTTTTGCTTTTCCCTACCATGCTCGTCACTTGCATTATCTTTCCTAGCCTAACATCATTTTCCCAACACGTCCGTAACCAATCAGACATTTCAATGTTGACAAACCCACACTAGTGGGCGTAAACAGAAATAGAAGCCACAAAAATCAACGTAGCTATCAAGGGTTTTCCAATAAATCGGATATTCCCACACCAAAAATGTTCCGATATGTTGGTTTTCCAAAGCACACTTGGAGGTGAGCATGTTCACAGTTGCACAGCGCCGTTCGGAAATTGCCAATACAACGGCGACCCATGGGCATTCAAGCGTGGCAGAACTCGCACTTCGTTTTGATGTGACCCAAGAAACAATCAGGCGTGATCTTAAAGCATTAGAAGCCGATAACCTTGTTCATCGTGTTCATGGTGGTGCGGTGGCCCCTCTTCAACATAATGAACCTGCAGCTCAGGAACCCAGCTTTGCGCAAGCTTTTTTGCGTTATGCACCCGAAAAGAAGGCTATTGCACATGCCGCACTGCGGCTACTTCCGGCCACCTCAGGCAGTATGTTTTTGGATGCTGGAACCACTACAGCAGCGTTTGCAGCAGCTATGACTCAGCATTATCGTGATCAACGTTGGACGGTCGTTACAAACTCCTTGCCTGCCGCAATGACACTTTCTATTGCAGGAGTTCCGGGTATAAATCTGCTCGGCGGCCCAATGCGCACGTTTACTCGTGCCGTAATCGGGCAACAAGCGGTACAAACACTTGATTCTTTGCGCGCAGATATTGCGTTTCTAGGTACCAATGCCATTTCTGCTCAGCATGGACTTTCCACCCCAGACCCCACAGCGGCTGCGGTAAAACAAGCGATGGTGCGCCAAGCTTCACAAGTTGTGGTTCTGTGTGATTCCTCAAAGTTTAACCAGGATTTCCTGGTCACATTTGCAGACCTTGACGATATTGACATCGTGGTTACCGATTCCAACGCTTCACCTAAATTCCTCTCTCTTCTCCGCTCCCACAAAATTGAGGTGGTCCAACCGTGATCCTCACCCTCACCCCAAATCCCAGTATTGACCAAACCCTTGTTCTTCCAGAAACATTGCGGCCCGGTACCGTGCAACGTGCCGAAAGCGTGTCCAGTGTTGCTGGTGGTAAGGGTATTAATGTTTCCCAAGCCTGTGTAAATGCAAATGTGGAAACGCTTGCAGTGTTTCCGTGTGGCACCAATGACCCGTTTTTGCGTCTCGTTAAACAGCAAGCTTTACCGTATCTAGCAACCCCGATTGCTGGCACAGTGCGTACAAACACCACTGTGACTAGCCCCACCGGTGAAACCACAAAACTCAATGGTCCCGGACCAACTCTTTCAGCTCACGACCTCCGCGCACTCCAGGATTCGCTTCTCGACGCCGCCCCCCGTGCACATGCAATCGTACTCGCGGGTTCTCTACCTCAAGGCATTCCTGTTGATTGGTATGTCACATTGACCGCATTATTGCGGGAGGCTGTTCCAAATATCCCAATCGCTATCGATACCTCTGACGCTCCACTGCGAGCTCTTTATGCCGGCTTGGATAGTGGAATTGCTCCCGACATCATTAAGCCGAACGGCGAGGAATTGGGGCAGATGCTTGGCATTGATGGTCAGGCACTTGAAGATGCCGCGGCACGGGGAAACTTTGAGCCCATTGTGGCCGCAGCTCGGAGGGTCGTCGAACGTGGCATTGCCGAGGTACTTGTCACACTTGGTGCTGCTGGTGCAGTACTAGTGACTGCTGAAGGTGCTTTTCAAGCCTATCCCCCTCCAATTACCTGTGTTTCAACTGTTGGAGCGGGCGACAGCACGCTTGCTTCATATGTACTAAGCAGAACCATGCTTGGCTGCTCGTTTCTTGAAGCTCTAGAAAAAGCCGTTGCCTATGGCGCTGCCGCTGCGTCCTTGCCAGGCACCGTAATCCCGTCCCCACATGATGTGAATTTTGCCGACACAATATCCCAAACCCTCTCGTTTTAGGAGGACCCAATTATGAGCATTATTACGCCCTCGCTCGTCACACTTGATGCCGATTTTGGCGATACACCCCCGGCTGTCATTGGCCGACTTGCAGAATCCGTTGCTTCGGCTGGCCGCACTACCAATCCTGAGGTTTTAGCGGAGGATGCCCGCATTCGTGAAGCCAAGTCCCCCACAGGGGTTCCTGGTGGAGTAGCAATCCCTCACTGTCGTTCTTCTGCCGTTAATGAACCAACGCTTGCATTTGCGCGGCTTTCGAATCCTGTTGATTTCGGCGGGCCCGATGGCGATGCCAACCTTGTTTTTCTGATTGCCGCACCAGAGGGTGGCGGAAAAGCTCACTTAAAAATCTTGTCCGCATTGGCTCGAGCGCTGGTTCGTAAAGACTTTATCCAGGCACTTCGAGACGCAAAAAGCAATGAAGAGATTGTTGCTTTAGTTGATGAAGTACTCAATAAGACAAAAAAGCGAACAACAACGACTTCCCCACCTGAGCAAGATTCACCAGCCTCCAACGCGGCCCTAACCCGCATAGTGGCGATTACCGCTTGTCCTACGGGAATTGCTCACACCTATATGGCTGCTGATTCCTTAACACAAACTGCGGCCGAAATGGACGGGGTTGAATTGGTAGTGGAGACACAAGGTTCTTCATCCGTAACACCCCTGGCCAGCGATGTAATTGCAGCGGCAGACGCAGTCATTTTCGCTACTGATGTAGGTGTTAAGGACCGCGAGCGTTTTTCCGGTAAGCCTGTAATTGAATCTGGGGTAAAACGCGCCATTAATGAACCCAAAGCTATGATTTCGGAAGCATTGGCGGCTGCAAAAAATCCAAATGCTCGCCGAGTTTCTGGTTCCGCAGCAGCGACTGGGAACGAAGATTCATCAGCCTCCCAATTAAGCTGGGGCAAGCGCATCCAGCAAGCCGTAATGACCGGGGTTTCGTATATGATCCCATTCGTTGCGGCAGGTGGTCTATTATTGGCACTCGGCTTTCTTATCGGGGGCTACGATATGGCTAATGGTTGGGAAGACATCGTAGCCAACCATTCATTGACTAATCTCCCAGATCATGAGGTCAATGGCATGACCTTTGATCGTGGTGGCTTCGCCTTATATTTCGGCGCCGTTTTATTTGCTACGGGCCAGGCGGCAATGGGCTTTATTGTACCTGCACTTTCTGGCTATATTGCCTACGCTCTGGCTGGCCGTCCGGGTATTGCCCCTGGATTTGTTGGCGGCGCAATTTCTGTTGCTGTTGGCGCTGGTTTTATCGGCGGCTTGGTTACCGGTATTCTCGCTGGTTTTGTCTCTTGGTGGATTGCTTCATGGAAGGTTCCTCGCGTAATCGCTTCGCTTATGCCTGTGGCGATTATTCCATTGCTTTCTTCCCTTATTGTCGGTTTGTCCATGTACTTATTCCTTGGACGGCCCCTGGCCGCGGTACTGGAAGGGCTTACTTCTTGGCTTGAATCAATGTCCGGATCTTCCGCAGTATTGCTTGGCATTATTCTCGGCCTGATGATGTGTTTTGATTTGGGCGGGCCGGTCAATAAGGCTGCATATCTCTTTGCTACCGCAGGTCTTTCCAGCCCTGACCCAGCGGCGTTAAAGATTATGGCAGCTGTTATGGCAGCCGGTATGGTTCCTCCAATTGCATTGTCTATTGCCACCTTTATTCGCCCACGTTTATTCACTCCTGCCGAGCAGGAAAACGGCAAATCAGCATGGCTGCTTGGGCTTTCGTTTATTTCCGAAGGTGCAATCCCGTTTGCTGCTGCTGACCCATTCCGTGTAATTCCTGCCATGATGGTTGGCGGTGCTGCTACTGGCGCCATTTCCATGGCATTCGGAATTGGTTCTCGTGCTCCCCACGGTGGTGTATTCGTACTGTTTGCGATCGACCCAGCTTGGGCTTGGATTGTTGCGATTTTGGTTGGGTCGCTTATTTCCGCTCTAGCAGTCATTGGGCTTAAACAATTCGCACACAAAGCACCCGCTGCGAATCGGACATAACCAAAAATAGTTTTTTGAAAAAACCTAGCGGAAACCACAACGGTTCCGTAAAGTTGGACATAGCGCCACCTCCAAAGAAAGGACCCTCACATGGCATCTAAAACTGTGACTGTAGGCTCTGCTGTAGGCCTTCACGCTCGCCCGGCAGCTATCATTGCGGAAGCAGCCTCGGAGTATGACGAGGATATTTTCCTCGCCCTGGTTGGGGAAGAAGATGATGAAGACCCTGCTGAAGCCGCTTCTTCAATGATGATTATGGCTCTTGGCGCAGAAAAAGGCGCCCAGGTTGTAGTCACTTCAGACAATGCCGAAGCTGTAGAGAAAATTGCTTCTTTGATTGAACAAGATTTGGACGCTTAAGCCTTCCTGCAGTTCACAAATGAAAACCGCCGCTCGTAGTGTTACTCGCGGCGGTTTTACTTTTGCGTTTTAGGCTAGACCGGTTTGTTGGCCCTCCCCGACTTTTTCATAGAGCCATTTGAGTATTGGGTAGATAATAATAATTCCGGCTGACCCCCATGCAATGCCTTCGAGTTCCACACCAAATACCGTTAAAGTAAGGTTTCCAATACCTGCGATAAGCGCCACGGCAGCTGCTGTGAGATTTACGGGATTATTAAAATTGACGTTATTGTCTTGCCATATACGCACGCCGAGCATTCCAATAAGCCCATAAAGTACGAGCGTGGCTCCGCCAAGTACGCCTTGCGGAATAGTGAAAATAAGCGCCCCGAATTTGGGAATGAAAGCCAGAGCAACTGCGGTAATTGCGGCAACCCAGTAAGCGGCAGTGGAATAGACTTTGGTGGCCGCCATTACACCGATGTTTTCGGCATAGGTTGTGGTACCAGAACCACCAAAGCCACCTGCGAGTGAGGTTGCAAAACCGTCGGCAATCAGGGCGTCTCCTGCAAGATCGTCCATATTTCTTTGTGTCATGGCAGATACGGCTTTAACGTGTCCTACGTTTTCAGCAATAAGGACAATTACCACCGGTAGCGTGACCAGGATGGCGGAGAGTTGGAATTGTGGTGTGTGGAATTCTGGTACACCAAGCCATGCGGCATTGCGTACGGTATCTGCGGCTCCTGCTGCAAGATTATTAGTCAGGGCTGCAAACACCCAGCCGATAATAACGCCAATAAGAATCCCTAATCTGGCTACCATGCCTCGCCCTGCCACAGTAGCTACAAGGATACTTACCATTGTGATTGTGGCTACGAGTGGTTGTGCGGCATAGGAAGTTGCGGCTACTGGCGCTAGGTTGAGCCCGATAAGTGTAACGATGGCACCGGTTACGGCGGGTGGCATCACGGCGTCGATAATGCTACGGCCCATAATTTTCACCAGGAACCCGACTGCCATAAGCACCGCACCAGCAATCACAACACCACCTAATTGCACGGCAATACCTTCGGATTGGGTAGCCACCAGTGGTGCAATAAAAGCGAAAGAACTGCCTAGATACGAAGGCAGTCGGTTGCGGGTGATAAGTAGGAACAGCATTGTTCCCACGCCCGAAAATAGCAGTGTGGTGTTGACCGGGAATCCTGTCAGGGTTGGTACCAACAATGTTGCGCCAAACATGGCGATAACATGCTGCATACCAATGCCTATGGTGCGGCTCCAGCTGAGTCGTTCTTCGGGTGCTACAACTGCACCTGGCTGTATCGTTTTGCCGTCACCGTGGACGGTCCAACCCCATGATGTACTCACGAACACTCATTATCGGTCGTGCACCGTCATTTCAGGAAATCACGAATGGTGAAAGCTCCGCTGCCAGGGGTTGCGGCAATCGAACATCCATTTTTGTGCCTTCAGTCTCATATGTTTCGTTGAGCACCGTGCCGTATTCGTGTACTCGGGCCACTATATCGCCCCGAATATATGGAACAAGAATTTGAATATGGGCATCGAGGGAATTTAAAAATAGTTCGATGCGCGCCTCTAGCTCTGGAATTCCTTCGCCAGTGCGGGCAGAAACAAAAACCGGATCATCCAACGCGTGGCGTAATTCCGCAAGGGTCAGTGGATCAGCAATATCCACTTTATTCACCACAATTAATTCTGGTGGTGCTGGCACCTGTAGTTCCCGAACAATATCTGTAATCACGGAATTTACTGCGGTGATTTGTTTTAGCGGAAATGGGTCCGAGCCATCCACAACATGAAGCACAAGGTCCGCTTCCACTACTTCTTCAAGGGTAGAACGGAAAGCTTCTACAAGTTGAGTCGGCAGGTGGCGAACAAATCCTACGGTGTCGGTAAATACTACTGCACGCCCATCAGCGAGTTCTGCACGGCGTGTTGTTGGGTCTAGGGTGGCAAAGAGTGCGTCTTCCACCAGTACACCCGCGCCGGTCATGGCGTTAATAAGCGAAGATTTTCCGGCATTAGTATATCCCGCAATGGCAATTTGCGGCACTGTCGATGACCTTCGTTGTGCCCGTTTAATTTCACGGGAGGTCTTCATAGATTGTAGTTCTTTGCGAATTTTCGCCATATCAGAACGTAACCGACGCCGATCCGCTTCGATTTTCGTTTCACCTGGTCCACGCAACCCAACGCCACCATTTGACCCGGCGCGACCACCAGCCTGCCTAGAGAGGCTACCGCCCCAACCACGCACCCTGGTAATCAAATACTCCATTTGCGCCAATGATACTTGCGCCTTGCCTTCTTTGGATTTTGCGTGTTGGGCAAAAATATCCAAGATCAACATGGTTCTATCAATAACCTTGACATCGAGCGCTTTTTCTAATGCAATCATTTGGCCGGGGCTCAATTCACCATCACAAACAACGGTATCTGCACCGGATGCCACCACAATATCTTTTAGCTCCCGAACCTTACCGGAACCAATATAGGTACCTGGGTCGGGCCGATCTCGCTTTTGATAAATGGTTTCTACAACTTCTGCACCTGCGGTTTCCGCTAGCGCTGCAAGTTCATCCAGGTTTGCTTCAATTTCGGCCGCGCTGCCTTCAGTCCACATACCTACCAACACCACGCGCTCCAGACGGAGTTTCCGATATTCAACGTCATATCCGTCTGTTTGTTCGGTGGTATGGGTTTGTGCACCACGGGTTAAACGGCGCAGGCTTGAGCGTGCTTCAAGATCAAGCTCACCCGTGGTGGGAGTTACGTGATCAAATTTCGGTTCAGTCATTACCTGCTATTATTCCACGACCTTGTGGCGGGGACGGCAACAAGGTCAAGGTAACAAGGCCACCAGTGGTACCACACTCATCCTCGGTGCAGCCACTGCAGCTTCCACTGCACGCAAGCGCTTCTCGACGCCGCCGAACCTGCCCAATTCGCTCAAGGTGTTCCAATGCGGCACTCACGGTAGAACGAGTTAAACCGGTATCTCGGGCAATTTCAGCAACAGTAAGCGCACCACCAAGAAACGATGCACGCACAGCACGTAACGGGCTGGTAGTCATGGATACCACCTACAACCATAGGCTTAATACCTGGAATACCAATACCGCCAACACCCATGCCGCCACTAATTGCAGGATTACGCCATAGATCGTCCACTTCAAGCCGATTTCTCTGCGTTGAGCCGCTAATGTAGCTACGCATGGCGTGTAAGCAAGCAAAAACACCATAAATGCCCACACCGCAGCCAAACCATGACCACCAGATGCGGTATTAAAATCCTCTCGGATCGCGTTGGATAACGCGGATTTGCCTTGCTCCTCGGGGGAGGCGTCCGTAACATCTTCCAATTTATAGGTTTGCGCCCAGGAGGAAATCACCGCCTCTTTTGCCACAAAACCCGTTACCAGTGTTCCGGCAATAGACCATGACCCAAAACCTGCGGGAGCGAAAATAGGCGCCACCGTATCACTCATAACACCATAAGCGCTTTCTTTCGGAGGAAGATTCTCATCCCCAAAGCTATAGCCATCAGTCATTGGTGTTGATTGAAGCACAAACACCACTACTACCGTGGCTACAATAATCCCACCAGCAGTTTGTAAAAATCCTTTCAGACGAACCCACATTACGGAAAACGCCAAGCGGGCCCCGGGAATCTGGTAGACGGGAAGATCGATAACTAGTGGTTCGGTCCCCATCCGACGCCATAGGGTGTGCCGAAGGCAGAAACCAGTAAGTACCACCAAAGCAATCGAAATAACATACATAGCAAAAACCACTGTGCCCGCATTATCCGGGAAAAATGTCGCAGCCAGCATCACATACACTGTGAGCCGGGCCGAGCATGAAGTAAATGGAATCAGCAACGCAGTGAGCAGCCGTTGCCTTGGTTCAGCCAGGACACGTGTTGCCGAAATCGCGGGAACATTGCAACCGAAGCCGACGATAAGTGGGATAAACGCCTTGCCTGGTAGCCCAATGGCTTTCATAAGACGGTCTGTTACTACCGCAGCGCGGGACATATAGCCAGAGTCTTCTAAAAAGGCCAAGCATAAAAACATCAGGGCCATAAGTGGCGCAAAAGTCAATACCATACCCACACCGCCAATAAGCCCGTCCACAATGAGGCCAGTAACTAATGGCGGAAATGGCTCTAACCAACCGCGAACCGCATCGCTAACCGGCCCCGCAAACAATGCATCCAGGCCGTCTTGGAATGGGGCCGCGACCGTAGTGGTGATCTGGAATACCACCCACATCGCCGCAAGGAATAGCAACGGGCCAAGCACAGGATGGAGAGCCACGGCGTCGATACGCTCGGTGAAACTTCGGGAGCTTGCACCACGGGTAGTTGCCTTGGCCACCGCATGTTCAATCCATCCAAAACGCTCATCAGCAAGCTCGAATTCGTCCGTATGCTGTGCTATTCGACGCCGCTGTGGCTCAGTTTTCATGATTTGCTCAATCGCATCACCAACCGCCGCAATATTGGAACGACGACGCGGATCCACCTCCACTACTGGAACGCCTAAAGCCGCAGATAACGCTTGAGTATCAATCGTGACACCTTGCGATTCCGCCACATCCGATTTAGTAATAACCACAAGCAACCGGAAATCATGCTCTGCCAATTGCGAAACCATATACAAACCACGGCTTAAACTCGCGGCATCAACGGCAATAATAACGGCATCAGGACGCTCATCAGTATCAATGACAAGGTTTCTAGTGAGCTCTTCATCTGGGCTCGCAGGATCGAGTGAATATGCGCCTGGAAAATCAATGACATCATAGGTGGTTTCACCAACACGCCATGCGCCTCGGCTCACCTCCACGGTGGTACCGGGCCAGTTTCCCATATGGGCCTTCGCCCCAGTAAGTCCATTAAATAGCGTTGATTTTCCACCGTTGGGTGCGCCTACCAGAGCAATAACTGGAGCACCTTCAATCCTATGCCCGTGGCCGGATGAGTGGCAGGAGGTAAGCGTAGCCATTATCGATCCTCCTCAACTGGGCGTACCGCTAATGATGCGGCTGTACGGGCATCCACGGCATATCGGGTGTGATCAATATCGATAACCCTGCCGCCACCACTTGTGCGCTGGGTGACTTTCACTCTGACGCCTTCCCGAATGCCTAACTCCGAAAGCCTTCTCTTCATCGGATGATCGATAGGATCTAGAATCATATCTTTACCGAGCGGACTCGAGGCTAATGTCATGTTCATTGGTCTAGTACTTTCTTCAAATCGGATGGCGTCGCACCCAAAAGTTGTTCAAGCGAGAACACCAAAGAGACGTATCACAATGTATACAACCAACCTACACCTAAGTTGGGTTAGCCTAAACAACTAAAGTCTGTATTTTCGATTACAAAGTGGGTAAAAGATACGAATGTGCGGAAACCAATTACCATAGGTCCTATGACTCAAGATCTCCCCAGCCTTGGTATGGACTTTCCCCACTGGCAGGACGCCGTAGAAGCAGCAATCGGCTCCGGCAACCTCGAAGTTACTGGCGAAGTCCGAGGAGGCCAGCTCGTCCAATTCACTGACAATTCGGGAGCACAAATCAATATCTTGGCCGTGGAACCATTTGCCACGTGGGCTGGATTCACTTCAACAACTGCAGCACTGGCCCATATCCAAATGGTCAATGATGTGGTAGCACTTTGTGATCTGGTAACTCAGGACGGCAAAGTACAAGCTTCCATTACTTGCAACCTGGCACAAGGTCCTCTCCTGGTCGATGAGCCAACATTGCAATGGGAACAACTAGCACTCAGCGCACTGGCTGTGCAAACACAAAATTACGCAGACAGTGCCGCATTCCAGAGTGAACACGGAAGCGAACCCCAGCCAATGTTGGTGAGCCAAGGCGCAATGCTTATTGCCTCTGGTTCCGGTGCGGCAGCCCCAGATGCTTCAGCCGCATTAACCGGAATCGTTCAAGAAGCCACATACCGAACAAACAAACTAACTGGACAACGGTTTATTCACGCTACATTGGAAGCACCCTCGTTCCTAGATGTTTGCCTTCCGGATGGAGAACTCCCTCAAAAAGGCAGTATTATAGCGGGGACAGTAATGCTCACTGGTTCAATCCTGCCTCCAGCAGGCTGCGGCGACTCTTGCGGCAGTTGCGGTGGAGGCTGCGGCCACTAACAACGCCAAAACCATGCCTGATCTTAATCCGAAGTACTATAAGCTCATTATCTGGCTCAGCTGTATCATCTTGGTACTCACGCTTCGCCTTGAAGGGTTAGTACTAGCAGCAATTATTCTACTGTTAATGTTCGTTGCCAATTCTGTTCGCCCAAATCAAAGCGAATCCGCAACTTTATTGACCTCAATTAAGCTTTCTGCCGAAGATATTCGAGATGTAATTGAGGCATATGACCGCTTCCTACACGGCAGTGACTCAAAAAACTTGGCAGACCGCACGCTGCATCGACCAGCACTTACAGACCCAGATTGTATAGACCCGGATATAGAGGCATTTTACTATCAGCACGATACTGCACAGCGCTTCCTACGTCGCCTAGATGCACGCCTAAGTACCGATCTGACGGTCGCTCAAATGGAAGCGCTCCTTGCAGTTACTGACCGCCGAGCCCTTGAACTCAAAGAAGCTTGGGTACGAGCTCGGCGAGCAGCATCTCGCTATGAAGCCTAAAACTGCAACTCACCTACAGCAATAATCTTTGACGGGCCGGTCAGCGTGGACTCATCCCCATCAATAGTCACACTGACCTTGCCACCAGGAACATGCACATCAATCGTGCCATTTTCAATACCCTGGTCAGCCAGCGCTGCTCGGGCCGCTGCAACAGTACCAGTACCGCATGACCGAGTCTCCCCGGAACCTCGTTCATGAACTCGCATAGAAACCTGACCCTCGTGCAGTGGTGTAAGTACCTCAATATTGACGCCATGTGGGAAAAAATCAGTATCAAACTCAAATGATTGCTCAATAGGTAAAAGCGCCAATTGCTCCTGGGTAAGCTCGGGCACCACACATGCAAGATGCGGGTTTCCCATATCAACCGCAAGACCAGCAAAAGCGTAATCCCCAACACGACAAGTAGAAATACCAGTAACCACTGGGGTACCCATACCAACACTGACCATGGCGTCAGTATCGCTTGCGGAATGTACAGTCACTGGGCGGACACCAGCACGGGTGCCTACCCGAAACTCAGAATCCTGTACCAAAGACCTTGAATACAACCAATGGGCAAATACTCGTACACCATTGCCACACATTTCCGCTACTGAACCATCGGCATTGCGGTAATCCATAAACCAATCTTCATCCTGAACACCAGGAATCGGTGCAATAACACCACGTGCAATTAAGTCCCCAGTACGGGCAATGCGCAAAACACCATCAGCACCGATACCCGCCCGACGATCGCAAAGCTGGGATACAAACTCTGTCGATAAATCGAGCAAAACATCGGGGTCAGGAAGGATAATAAAGTCGTTTTCAGTGCCATGGCCTTTTGCAAAGGAAATCATGACCGTGATTCTAATTGTTTCATAGCCTCAGCGAAGGTATCCCCTTGTGCATCCAGCCAAAGTGTACGCGGATCACGCCGAAACCAACTGCGCTGCCGGCGGACATACCGACGAGTTCCGGTAATTGTGCGTTCTATAGCGTCATCCCACGACAGCTCGCCAGCAAGTGCGGCCAACACTTGGGCATAGCCGATAGCACGGCCAGCAGTGGAATCAGCAATCAAGCCTTGTGCCATTAATCCCTCAACTTCTTGCACAAAACCTCGCTCAAACATGAGTTTGGTTCGGGCTTCAATGCGTGGGTTTAACCACTCGGGGGTGGTGGATAACCCCAAGATTGTGGTGCCCCAACGCGGAGGGGCGTCGATACGCGGTTGACTCGCAGCAAAGGGACGACCCGTAAGCTCAATAACCTCCAATGCGCGGACGGTGCGCCTTGGGTCACGGTCTTCAATAATGCGCGCAGCCTCTGGATCCACGGCGGCCAGTTCCGCATGCAACGCTACTACCCCAATATCAGCTAAACGCTGCTCATAGCGGCGGCGAACCTCAAGATCAGTGGGCGGGAACTGCCAATCATCAACCAAAGACTGTACATACAACATCGACCCACCAACCAAGATCGGGGTCTTGCCCCGCCTGCGAATATCTTCCACATCGGCGACAGCCTCCGCCTGATACCGTGCAACCGATGCCGGCTCCGTTACGTCTAACACATCTAGTTGATGATGTGGAATCCCCTCCCGTTCAGCAACCGAAAGCTTTGCGGTACCGATATCCATGCCTCGATACAATTGCATGGAATCGACATTGACCACCTCACCATCGAGCGCATGAGCAAGCGCAATGCCCAATGAGGATTTACCAGAAGCAGTCGGGCCGACCACTGCAATTGGAGTCGGAAGAAAAAAATCGTGTTGCACCACACCACACTAACGAACACAACTGGCATAAGCACGGTAATGTGAAACGTTGTACGACCGCACACATATGTGTGCACCGGCAGCCGTGACGCGCGGCAAGACATGAAGGACCTGTGAATCATGACGCATCCCACCCCCAAGCCCGGCCCTCGCCCTGGACCACGCCCGGGCCCTCGCCCAGGTGCGCACCCAGCAACCCCAAAGCACCATCACAATGACCCTGCCCAGTGGGGACGCGTAGAAGAAGATGGTTCTGTTTATGTCACCACCTCCGCCGGCGACCGTCTTATCGGCTCATGGCAGGCCGGAACTCCAGCTGAAGGACTGGCGCATTATGGCAAGCGCTTCGAAGACCTAGCAACCGAAGTTGAGCTTTTGGAAGCCCGCCTTACTTCCCACCCAGAAGACGCCAATAGTATTCGTGACACCGCCACAGCACTGCGAGAGACTTTGCCAACCGCATCTGTCATTGGAGACCTTGACGGCCTTGACCGCCGACTTGAAACGATAATCCAGCAATCACATACCGCAAATGAGCAAGCACGCGCTGCCAAAGCAGAGCGCCGCGCAAAAGCAATTGAGCGGAAAGAAGCACTCGCCGCTGAAGCCGAAAAAATCGGTGAAGAATCCACCGACTGGAAAGCTGCCGGAGACCGTTTACGAGACATCCTTGAAGAATGGAAAACAATTCGGGGTATTGACCGCAAAACCGACGACGCCCTGTGGAAACGCTACTCACGTGCCCGGGACTCCTTTAATCGACGCCGTGGTTCACACTTTGCCGAGCTCGACCGGGGCCGTGCAGCAGCCCGCCGTGCAAAAGAAGAGCTTGTAGCCAAAGCCGAAGAAATCAAACACTCAACTGACTGGAATGAAACCGCTCGGGCATTCCGCGACCTTATGTCCCAGTGGAAAGCTGCTGGTCGCGCACCACGCGATATTGACGATAAACTCTGGGCACAATTCAAAGCAGCACAAGACCACTTCTTTGCCACCCGCAATGCTGCCAGCGAAGAACGCGACCGCGAATTCCTAGATAACGCCGCAGCTAAAGACGCGCTTATCGCCGAATACGACGCAAAAATCAACCCCACAAAAGATTTGGCAGGCGCCCGACAACACCTACGGGACCTCCAAGAAAAATGGGAAGAAATCGGCTATGTGCCACGCGGCCGCGTGCGCGAGTTTGAAGACAAAATCGCACGCCTGGAACGTCGAGTCACCGAAGCCGCAGAGGCACAGTGGCGCCGCACTGACCCAGAAGCCCAAGCACGCGCAGCACAATTCACCGCAAAGGTTGAAGAATTTACCGCCGCTGCCGAAGCCGCAGAAGCTAAAGGTAATGCCAAAAAAGCCGAACAACTGCGTGCACAAGCAGCCCAGTGGCAAGAATGGGCTAACGCCGCACTTGAAGCGGTAAATGACCGCTAGACCAAAGTAAAATGTCCCAACCTGCGTTTTCTACAGGTTGGGACATTTTACTTTTTACTTTGAGGTTTCGGCGTCTTGTTGTTGCTCGGGTTTGTTTTGAGTTTTGCTTTTGCGGCGGCGGCTCCGGCGATCATCAATAAGCTCAGTATCACGATTCATTGCCAGAATTGTTTCTTGCACTTCTGCGACCGAGTCTTTCTTCTTTTCCACAATGCGTGCTTGGGCAAGAGCTTTCTGCAGCTTGCTTCTACTAAACACAACAGCGGAATAAGCTAACGCCACAATAAACACACTTACCGCGCCAATAATAAGACCATAGGAAGGACCTACACCGGGTTCTGTTGGCGGGCGGGATTGCCGCATCCAAATAGCGAAAATGGAATAAAAGAAAGTGGCTCCGCTAAAAAACCAGGCCAGGAGCGCTATCAATGTGGACCGAGAAACAAGCGTTCCAATATTAAGCAATATAACGCCTATAACGCCAAGCCACACATAAATTCGTTCTGGAACGGTGGTAACAAACTTTTGGGCGGTGTCCGAAAAGAACAATACATCAAGGCCAATGACTTCACCCGAATGCGGCAGAAATAGCGACACAAAGAAACCCACTAGCCCGATCGCCATCCATAACGGGGCTCGACCAAGATTCACAGTTTTTGAAGCTTGACGTTCCGCGCCAGCAAGGTCATCCCGATAGCGGGCCAGGCGGTCTTCTTCCTCGACTTTTTCCTTTGTTTGTTCGCTCACTGTCCGAACTCTCCTTTACGGGAATGCAACACACAATCCAATTTCTTTATTGTAAGGTCACGAGCACCCACCGCAGCTAGCCGCCGCAATTGACGTGGTCTTTGGCTTCCCAATACTTGGCATGCCAACCCCAATTGGGGCCGTTGTAGGTACTTTACCTGCCTCCGACATATCACCAGCCTTGGTACGGCGATGATGGAGCACACCAGAATCCGCGATTAAATAATGTGGTGCGGCACTGGTAATTCGCACATGCACAATATCCCCAGGACGAACCTCTGGGGTGGAAGCGAAATGCACAAGCCGACCATCGCGGGCACGGCCCGATACACGCTTTGTACGATCGTTTTTCCGCCCACCATCAGCTTGAACTAAAAGTTCAACCTCTTGGCCAATAAACTTTGCGTTTTCCTCCGCACAAATACGTTCCTGTAATGCGATTAGTCGCTCATATCGCTCCTGCACAATTTCCTTTGGTATTTGCTGCTCATATTCGGCGGCTGGTGTTCCAGGACGCGGACTGTACTGGAAGGTAAAAGCACTAGTAAATCGCGCTTTTTCCACAACATCAAGGGTGGCCTGAAAGTCCTCTTCAGTTTCCCCAGGAAAGCCAACAATAATATCGGTAGTAATTGCGGCATGAGGAATTTTTGCCCGCACTTCATCCAAAATGTTTAAGAATTTTTTCGAACGATACGAACGGCGCATTTCTTTAAGCACTTTATCCGAACCGGATTGCAATGGCATATGCAGCTGCGGGCAAATATTAGGCGTTTCCGCCATTGCATCAATAACATCTGAGGTGAATTCTGCCGGGTGAGGGCTGGTAAAACGTACCCGCTCTAAACCTTCTATTTCCCCGCAAGCACGCAATAGCTTCGAAAAAGCGGAGCGATCACGTTCAATGGTTGAGTCCGCAAAATTTACACCATAGGCATTTACATTTTGTCCAAGGAGCGTCACTTCACTTACGCCTTGATCAACTAGTGCTTGAACCTCGGCCAGGATATCACCTGGTCGCCGGTCAATTTCTTTACCTCGCAGTGAGGGCACTATACAAAATGTGCAGGTATTATTACAGCCAACGGAAACACTCACCCATCCCGCATAAGCGGATTCCCGTTTTGCCGGAAGCACTGAGGGAAATTGCTCCAGTGAATCCACAATTTCTACTTCAGCTTGTTTATTATGGGCGGCTCGCTGTAGCAATGTGGGCAGGGCGCCAATATTGTGGGTTCCAAACACCACATCAACCCATGGTGCTTTTTGCACTACGAGTTCTTTATCTTTTTGGGCTAAGCACCCGCCAACCGCGATTTGCATTCCGGGATGGTCTTCTTTTGTGCGGCGCAAATGCCCAAGTGTGCCATAGAGGCGCGTATCTGCGTTTTCTCGTACAGCACAGGTATTAAATACTACTAAATCCGGTTGCACTCCGTCTTTGGCTGGGGTGTATCCTGCCTCTTCAAGCAACCCAGATAAACGTTCGGAATCATGAACGTTCATTTGACATCCGAAGGTACGAACCTCGTAAGTTTTTTTCTCCTGCAGCACAGTCAAGCATTGTAATCGCAGGAGTTTTTGTCACCTAATGCGTGGCGCTTGCCGCAAACAACGCGTATCGACGCCCCGTATTACGCACCGTAGCTCAAGTACTGCACTTACACATTCAGGTTAATAGAAAAACGCCTTATATCTCGCCGAAGCTTAGACATCATTCTATTTTGCACTTTCTACCGAGTAGAAAATATATGCATTGCAGCAAATGCACTTTATTTCGTGCACGGTTTAACTTTATGCATAATTTTCACAAAACCCTTTACGCTGTAAGCCACTTCACACTATGGTAGTACGCATGACCTCGAACACATCGCATCCCATGGTTTCAATGAGCGGGGTGAATAAATACTTTGAGTCTTACCATGCACTCAAAGACATCAACCTGGAAATCCCACGTGGCCAGGTTGTGGTGGTTCTAGGCCCTTCAGGGTCTGGAAAATCTACACTCTGCCGCACAATAAACCGCCTGGAAACAATTGATTCTGGTGAAATATATATCGACGGCGAACTCTTACCCGAAGAGGGAAAAGCTCTTACCGCATTACGTGCAGATGTTGGGATGTGCTTTCAATCATTTAATTTGTTCCCACATCTAACTATTCGAAATAACGTTATGCTTGCACCAGTCAAAGTGCGCAAGCTATCTAAAACTGACGCCGAAGAACAAGCAATGGCATTGCTTACTCGCGTTGGAATCGCTGATCAAGCCGATAAATATCCAGCACAACTTTCCGGTGGACAGCAGCAACGTGTAGCAATCGCCCGCGCACTTGCTATGAAGCCAAAAGTAATGCTTTTTGATGAACCAACTTCTGCACTCGACCCAGAAATGGTCAATGAAGTTCTGGATGTGATGGCCGGGCTTGCCACTGATGGCATGACCATGCTTGTAGTAACCCACGAAATGGGATTCGCCCGCCGCGCTGCGGATCGGGTGTTGTTTATGTCTGATGGTGCGATCGTTGAAGACTCCACACCAGATGAATTCTTTACAAATC
This sequence comes from Corynebacterium freiburgense, assembly GCF_030408815.1. Lineage (NCBI taxonomy): Bacteria > Bacillati > Actinomycetota > Actinomycetes > Mycobacteriales > Corynebacteriaceae > Corynebacterium > Corynebacterium freiburgense. Next base: position 1,750,265 of record NZ_CP047355.1, read on the forward strand.
CAAAAACCGAACGTGCCCGTGATTTCCTGGGCAAAATCCTCGCCCACTAGCTATCCGCCAATCCTAAGTTCCCCCTCTACCTACCTAAGGAGTTACCCATTATGAAACGTTTCCGCTCTACACTTACTGCACTCGCTTCCCTCACAATCGCTGCGTCTACACTCGTTGCCTGCGGTGATTCAGGTGGTGCTGGCCTTATGGCCAATATTGAAAGTGGAAAAGTTACCCTGGGAACCAAATACGATCAGCCTGGTTTAGGGCTGCGTAATTCCGATGGCTCCATGTCTGGACTCGATGTGGATGTTGCTACCTATGTGGTGAATTCCATTGCCAAAGATAAAGGGTGGAAAGAACCTGAAATTACCTGGCGCGAAACGCCTTCAGCTCAGCGTGAAACAATGCTGAAAAATGGCGAAGTGGATATGATTACTGCCACCTACTCTATTAATGATGGCCGAGCAAACGCTGTTAATTTCGGCGGACCATATTTGCTTACGCACCAAGCGCTACTCATCCGGGCAGATAATAATGAGGTCAATTCATTAAAGGACTTGGAAAAAGGCAAAATCCTTTGTTCGGTGAGTGGTTCCACCCCGGCCCAAAAGGTAAAAGACGCACTACCTGGTGTCCAGCTTCAAGAGTATGACACCTACTCATCATGTGTAGAGGCACTTCACCAATCGAAAGTGGATGCGCTTACCACTGATGCCACTATTTTGTACGGATATGCTGCACAATACGGAGATGAGTTCGAAGTCGTCGAAATGAAAAAAGATGATGGTGAACCATTTACCAATGAACATTACGGCATTGGCGTTGCCAAAGATGATCAGGAAGCAACCGATGCAGTGAATAAAGCTTTAAAGGCAATGTATGACGATGGCTCCTTTGACAAATTTGTCCAGGCTAACCTTGGCGACGATGCATCTGTAGTAACCAAGGGATCCCCAGGCGATCTTTCATTCCTCTCAAAGTAAAGGTTTGGTTATGCAGTCCCTTGTAACTGATTTACAAGGGGCGTTACTCCCAGCGTTTTGGGTCACTATTAAACTCACCTTCTTTTCGGCAATAGGTGCCATGATTTTGGGTACCATTCTTACCGCAATGCGAGTTTCACCGATTGCAGTCCTACGGTTTATTGCAACTGGTTACATCAATACGCTGCGTAACACCCCTTTAACACTCGTTATTATTTTCTGCTCTATGGGTTTATACCAAAACCTGGGGCTCACGCTTGCCGCCGAAGGCGAAGACTTTCTCCGGAATAATAATTTCAATCTCGCAGTTTTAGGTTTTGTGCTTTATACCTCTGCGTTTGTTGCGGAATCTTTGCGCTCTGGTATTAACACCGTGCATTTTGGGCAAGCCGAGGCCGCACGCTCATTGGGACTTTCATTTGGGCAAATCTTTTCCACAGTGATTTTCCCGCAAGCTGTTCGCGCTGCCACCGTTCCTCTTGGAAACACGCTCATTGCGCTTACAAAAAACACTACAATTGCCTCGGCGATTGGCGTCGCAGAAGCTTCGTTGCTTATGAAAACCACGATTGAAAATCACGCCGACCTATTGTTTATTGTATTCGGCGTATTCGCATTAGGTTTTATTATTCTTACGCTTCCAATGGGCCTTATGGTGGGACGACTAAATGAGAAATTGGCGGTAAGAAAATGACCTCCGCAACAGTACTTTACGACACCCCGGGACCAAAAGGTCGGCGCATAAACCTTATTATTGCAGCCGTTACGGTCATTATTGGTATTGCGATTTTGGCGTGGGCTCTTTCAGTATTAAACACAACCGGCCAACTCCAAGCAGACAAATGGACTCCATTTTTAGAGCCATCAACCTGGAGTACATATATTCTCCCAGGCTTATGGGGAACATTAAAAGCCGCGCTTGCCTCAATTTTCCTGGCGCTTATCGTTGGAACCACATTGGGTTTAGGGCGACTTTCTCCGAATACAATGCTTCAAAAAATCTGCGCTGTGATTGTGGAGTTTTTCCGCGCTATTCCAGTCTTGATTCTTATGATCTTCGCATATCAATTATTTGCGGAATACAATGTGGTTCCTTCCCGACAACTAGCATTTGCCGCCGTTGTATTCGGATTGACCATGTATAACGGTGCCGTAATAGCAGAGATTCTCCGGTCGGGTATTCGTTCATTGCCACATGGCCAGATCGAAGCAGCCAAGGCTCTCGGGCTTTCACACCGAGATACTATGTGGCGGATTTTATTGCCTCAGGCTGTTGCCGCAATGCTCCCAGCAATCATTGCCCAAATGGTCATTGCGTTAAAGGATTCCGCGCTCGGCTATCAAATCGGATATGTGGAAGTTGTGCGCTCCGGCATGCAATCAGCATCGTTTAACCGAAACTTCTTCGCAGCATTGATTGTAGTTGCCGTAATTATGGTGCTATTTAATATGGCTTTGACCAGCATTGCCGAACGTGTTGAACGGCAATTACGCGCTGGACGCGCTCGGAGAAATATTTTCGCTAGGGTTCCCGAGCATCCTGATCAAGGTTTAGAAACCAAAGACCAAGTAAATGTGGACTGGCATGATCCTAGCCATACCGATCTACGGACAAAGACTGAATAGTTGGAACTCCAATGGCTACTATTCGCTAAGTTCTTGAATCCGGTTTTCTAAAGCGTTGCGAGCAACCCGCATTGATATATCTTGCGGGAACCCGCGGCGTGCGAGCACACCAAGAATTCGGCGTAATTGCTTTTGATACTCCTGCACACTCCCAACTTTATGGATCGTACGCGCCTTTTTTACCGCTAATTGCGTTGCAGTTTCTTCTTCTGTTTGGTTATCAATCTGTTCTAATGCTGCTGCGCGAATGGACTGCGCAACACCTTTATTTTTTAGTTCAAGGTTCAGGGCCATTCGGGATTTCCCACGGCGTATGGAACGTTGCCGAACCCACTCATAGGCAAACGTAGTGTCATTGAGAAGTTCAACACGTTCCAAATCATCAAGTACTTCTACGACTACTTCCGGAGGGAATTCCAACTGCAGAAGGCGTTGTTCCAATTCGTGCCGGGATCGAGCTCGTTGATCCAGAAGCCGCAACGCACGCTTACGCACGGTTGCCTTAACTTCTTCGGCTTGATGATCAAACAAAGGAGGAAGCTCCCCCGCATGATATGCATCCAATGCCGCTTGAAGCCGTCGGATTTTCGCCGCATCCGCCATTGATTAGCTAGCTTTCATCATCAAAGTCAACATTTGGAACTTCATCGATCGCTTCATCCGGTGCTGCGGCATCGGTATTAGCATAGGCACCAACGCCGAGTTTAGCTAGGATTTTTTGTTCAATTTCGTCGGCAATATCGGAATTTTCCTTCAGATACAAACGGACTTTTTCTTTGCCTTGGCCAAGCTGTTCACCATTATAGGTAAACCACGAACCGGATTTTTTCACAATTCCGTTTTCTACACCGAGATCGATAATGGAGGATTCTCGCGAAATACCTTCCCCATAAATAATGTCGAACTCCGCAATTTTAAAAGGCGGCGCTACTTTATTTTTCACTACTTTGAGCTTCGTCCGGTTACCCACCGCATCCTGACCATCTTTCAGTGTTTGTGTTCGACGAACATCACACCGCACTGAAGCATAGAATTTAAGGGCCTTACCACCGGTGGTAGTTTCTGGGGACCCAAACATAACACCGATTTTTTCACGCAACTGGTTAATAAAAATTGCAGTCGTTCCAGAGTTATGTAATGCACCAGTCATTTTGCGGAGTGCCTGACTCATTAAACGGGCCTGCAAACCAACATGGCTATCCCCCATATCGCCTTCGATTTCGGCTTTTGGAGTAAGCGCTGCCACCGAGTCCACCACAATAATATCGACCGCGCCGGAACGCACCAGCATATCCGCAATCTCTAACGCTTGTTCCCCGGTGTCTGGCTGCGATACCAACAACGCATCGGTATCTACCCCGAGTTTCCGCGCATACTCTGGATCGAGCGCGTGCTCGGCGTCGATAAACGCAGCGATACCGCCCGCACGTTGTGCCTGCGCAACCGCGTGGAGTGCAACAGTGGTTTTACCTGAAGATTCTGGCCCAAAGATTTCTACAATACGGCCGCGTGGAAAACCACCGATGCCAAGTGCGATATCAATGGCAGTATTCCCGGAAGAAATTACTTGTATTGGTGGTCGATTATCATCACCAAGCCGCATAATAGCACCCTTGCCGAAGTCTTTTTCGATCTTCGCCATAGCGGCGTCGAGAGCTTTTTGCCGGTCAGCGGCATTGGCTACCGCACCAACGGAAGTTTTGGTTTTCTTTACTGCCATAATTTTTGGGTTCCTTTATGCACTATCTTTTTGATCGGTATGATGTTTTAGCTTCTCGTATCAAACACTAGCTGATACATTGGACACAACCTCAATCCAACACGAACAAATGTTCGAGTATGGCATTATGTTCTGCGTTTATATATCCTCACCCAGCCAACGTTCCTTAGGAACGTCAAAGTCCCGGCACAATGCCCACCACACTTTCCGCAAGTCGTATCCCTGTTCCAAAAGGTCCTTAGCAGTGGTGCCAAACTCTTCGATAATATGCGAGCGCAACAACCACTCCCCATTGCTCTCACCAAATTCGTTGTGCACCAAGTCATAAAATTTTGCGATCTGCATAGTTGCTATCGTACCGAGTAAAACGTTGTTCAACCGACAATGTATCCTCTATACCTATGACCAAAAATTCGTTTACCCGAGATCTGGCATACATCGCCGTTTTCGCAGCACTCATTATTGTTCTTGGCTTCGTATCGATCCCCACACCTATTAACGTACCGATCGTCCTACAAAACGGTGCGGTTATTATTGCAGCGATTATCTTGGGCCCCCGCCGCGGCCTGTTGGCCGTACTACTATTCCTCCTCATTGCAGCACTTGGGCTCCCTGTACTATCCGGAGGACGATCTTTACTCGTTGCACTTCAAGGCCCCACCATTGGTTATATTGTTGCATACCCCATCGCCGCCTTGATTGCTGGCACAATTGCATATCGCGCCGGACGCACCAAAGCAAGCATGTTTACTAGTTTTATAATTGCCAGTGTAGTTGGTCTAGCTACCCAATACATCTTGGGCGCAATAGGGATGAGCTTTCGTACAGAGATGGATCTTTCGGCAGCATTGGCCGCACAGCTAGGGTTTATTCTTCCGGACCTTCCTGAGATTATTGCTGGGATCTTTATCGCAATCAGCGTCCACAGCGCTTTCCCCGACCTTATGAACCGACGCAGCAATGCCTAACATACAGTTTTCAGACGTTTCCGTCTCCTACGACGGGCGTCCGATCCTGGAAAATATTAACCTTCAACTCACCGAACAACGCATCGGGATTATCGGCGCAAATGGTGGTGGCAAATCGACCCTGATCCGCCTTATCAATGGGCTCGGTGCCCCCACCACCGGAACCGTAACTGTCGACGGCCTCGACGTAGCAACCCAAGGCCGAGACGTGCGCCGTCGAGTAGGTTTTGTGTTTTCAGACGCCGAAAACCAGATCGTAATGCCGAACGTGCGTGACGACGTCGCGTTCTCCCTGCGCCGACTAAAACTTTCGCGCCCCGAACGTAACCGGCGTGTTACCGAAATCCTGGAACGCTTCCACCTTACGGAGCACGCAGATAAATCTCCGCACATTCTTTCTGGTGGCCAAAAACAACTTCTTGCACTTGCCGCCGTCCTGGTAATCGAACCCGACGTAGTAATTGCCGACGAACCAACAACACTTCTTGACCTTAAAAACCGAAAAGCCCTGCGCAAAGAATTTGACACTCTTACACAACAACTCATCGTAGTGACCCACGATCTCGATTTCCTCGATGGATTCGAACGAGTACTCTGCATAGACAACCACCGCGTTACCGCTGACGGCACGCCCGAAGAAGTAATCACCTACTACCGAAAACTTATGTCATGAGGATGCAGAATATCCCCTTAGGCGTGTATATCCCAGGCGACACCCTTATCCACCGTATTCCACCGGCGGCAAAACTCCTCAGCCTTTTTGCCTTCACCATTACTGCAACTTGGCTTGCCAGCACCCCAATTCAAGCCACCATTGCAGTCCTGATTCCCCTCCCCACCTATATCATCGCACGAATACCTATACGAATCGCCCTTGGCCAAATCTGGCCACCAATCCCGTTCCTTCTAGCCCTTGGCGCATTCCAATGGTGGCAAGCCGGTTGGGAAAAAGCACTTACCACCACGCTCGTAATACTTGCAGCGATTATCGCCGCAGTAATCATTACCCTTACCACCACAACAGCCGCCATGATGGAATCCCTCGAACGGACAATGCAACCACTTGCTCGTTTTGGATTCCCCGCCGAGACAATCTCACTTGCAATATCACTTACCCTTCGCCTTATCCCCCTGCAACTCGCCACAGTCTATGAAGTGCTCGACGCTAGAAAAGCCCGAGGCGCCGACTTTTCCGTTACCGCCTTTGGAACCCCAGTAATGATTCGATCAATCCGACGAGCCCAAGCCATCGGAGACGCCCTCCACGCCAGAGGCATTGGGGACTAAGGCTACCAACACAAATACACAACTGAATTAAGAAGATTCTGGAGGGTAGATTCGGGTATTTGCAGCGCCTCCCTGCCCCTTGCCCTCTGGGCCCTGGCTTATACCAAAAGCCTCAGGTTGGGCACTTCTGTTTACCTGGGGGTTGTCGCCGAATACACCATGTTGTGCACAATTGGTGTGTTTTGCGACAAAACTATAGCTTCTGAAGGGGTTCGGTGACGCTTTTTACACCAATTGGACACAAGATGGTGTTTTTAGCGACACCTAGTGTTCTGCCACGATCTTCCACCACGTTTATAGGTCCCACTCTCACAACAACCACCCCCCTAAAAAACAAAAAGCCCCTTCCCTAGAGCTTCCTACCTCTCGCTTTTAAAGCGCAAGGGGAAAGGCCCGCTGGGAAAGAGCTTTTACTAGTTTTTGTTATGCGTTATCCGCTCGTAAAACTTCGCTTTCTAGGCTTCTCCGCGCAGTTCACGCATGCGTTGTTCAACGGCTGGATCTGTCACACCGGAATTAGTGTTGTTTCCTTGGGTAATGGCTGGGTTACTATTCGTTGTACCAGGGGTCAACTCATTTGCCATTTGCGCACGGATTTGTTCAAGCCGCGAGTGCCCCGCAAGCTGCACACCCGCCTGCTCGATTTCAGCCATTCGACCCTGCACTGAGTTTTGCGCCAGTTCGGCTTGACCGAGAGCATTGGCGTAGCGGCGTTCGATTTTTTCGCGAACCTGGTCGAGGTTTGGTGAGGAGCCACTCGCAGTAATTGAGTTCATAGACTTCAGCGACTCGGAAACCTTTTCCTGCATCTTGGCCTGCTCAAGCTGTGAAAGCAGTTTGGTGCGTTCCGCAACTTTTTGCTGTAGTGCCATTGAGTTGCGTTCTACGGCTTTTTTGGCTTGAGAAGCTTGTTGCAGAGCTTGATCATGAAGCTGCTTAGTATCCTCAACGGATTGCTCCGCTGTAACAAGTTGAGCGGCGAAGGCTTCAGCAGCGTTTTCGTATTCAGTTGCCTTTGCAACATCGCCAGCTGCGCGGGCTTTGTCAGCTAGTTGCAAAGCTTGACGAGTATTGCCTTGGAGCTTTTCAATTTCAGCTAGGCGGCGATTCAGCTGCATCTCCAGCTGACGCTGATTACCGATTACAGCTGCGGCCTGCTGCGACAACTCTTGGTGCTGACGCTGAGCATCTTCGATGGCCTGCTGAATTTGAACCTTGGGGTCAGCGTTCTCTTCGATTTTAGAATCGAAGAGCGCCATCAGGTACTTCCAAGCCTTTACGAAGGGATTAGCCATTGTGGAAAGAAACCTTCCTAGTGTGTGGGTCTAAGTTGCGCGGAGGTAATCAGCGCGTGCTAACAAACTAATGTACCGCTAAACTGCCGGCACTGCAGCAAGTTCTGCCTGAGCGCCTCGCACAGCCATAGAGCTCGCAGCTTCGATGAGTACGTCCGCAACTGGAGCACCTAGAGCACGGCACACGGCCGCTAGCAGCTCAGAAGATACTTCTTTGCGTCCTCGTTCAAGTTCAGACAAGTATCCCGGAGAAACCCGTGAAGCTTCTGCAAGTTCACGTAAGGTAATCCCTTGTTCCGCACGAAACGAACGTAAGGCCGAACCTAATGCTTCCCGCAATAACGGTTCAGTCCGAGAAGCCTGAACCACAGGCTTATCCAAAAGAGCAGTGTAGGTAACCATCAATACCTTTAACGGTCGAATGTTTCAATTTGTTCCCGAGATAATTCTTGCAGCACCCCTAGAAGGGTAGACCACGCAAAATTGGCTGCGGTTGTTCGAATTAGGGAACGATCACCGGCAATTACGGGCACGGGTTTCGACGCCCGCGGCGTCAATATCCAGCGATGATTTTCAGGTGGGCACGCCCGTATAGCATCACTCCAACCATGAGCATCCGCAAAGCCGATCCACACTTCTCCTACTGGGTGATTATCTTGCGGATCGGGCCCTGCCACGCCAGTAAGTGCCACCCCCCAGTCAGCATTGCAGCGCTGCCGAACGCCTACCGCCATCGCGGTCGCACATTCTTTTGAAACTGGCCCATGGTGTGCAAGTACCTCCATCGGTACTCCAGCAAGTGTGTGTTTAAGCTCTGTTGCGTATGTAACGAGCCCGCCGCGAAACACGGCACTGGCGCCTGGGACGTCGACAAGCATCGCGGCAGCCAAACCAGCGGTTAAAGACTCGCATACCGCAACCGTTTCGCCTCGACGACCAAGTTCCGCTACTAACTCCGCACAAACGCCCATGATCACTGCTTTCGGGAATCAAGAAGATACTGCACACCTGTTACCACAGTAACAATTACCGCAGCGAGCATGACTAAAAATCGTGGCAGTTCCAGCCATTCAGGTAACGGCATAAGGTACAACGCAACTGCTGCGGCTTGCAATGTGGTTTTGATTTTTCCACCTTTACTTGCTGGGACCACACGCCCGGAACGCAGTTGATACATCCGCCAAAATGTAATTCCCAATTCGCGGACCACAATTACTATGGTGATCCACCAGGCGAGTTTTCCAATGATATTCAGACAAAGCAATGCCGAAATCATTAATGCTTTGTCCGCAATTGGATCTGCAATTTTGCCGAAATTGGTAACAATTCCGCGTGAGCGGGCAATATCGCCATCAAGTTTGTCAGTAATCATTAGTCCGACAAATAACCAGAAAGACCACCACTGTGCATCTGTAAGCACCAACCAGGCGAAAACAGGGACAAGCACAATGCGCAGACTGGTCAACACATTCGGCAGGTTGAGATTCGACTGGTTCACCCCAGCCGCAGAGTTTTTATCGGCGCTCACAGTTCACCAGCCTACCGAACGCGAGCACCCTACAATGACAAGCATGAACGTTTTTGCCATTGAATACACGTACTGCGACGATCTAGCCCTTGTTGAGCGAGTCCGCCCTGAACACCGCGAATTCCTGGGCAAGCTCAAAGAAGAAGGAAAACTCATTGGATCGGGTCCGTTTACTGACGCCCAAGGTGGTGCAATGATCATTATTCGATTGCCGGAACCAGCCACCATTGAAGACGCCCAAGCACTCATGGATGCCGATCCATATTTGGCGCACAATGCATTGGCCAATCGAGTATTTCGTCCCTGGAACCCCGTACTCAATGTCTTTAGCTAGCAGATGCTAAAACCTGACTGCGCTGGCAACTAGTGCCCCGCAAATCAGGCAGCACGGATACTAGTAGCGGTTTTTCGGAGCCACACCACCGAAGGTCTCGTCGCGCTTGCTCTTAATAATGGAAGCGATTGCTGTAATGGCAAGCACTCCCACGATGATAAGCAATGAAAGCACGGTCGGGACCTCATACACATGGATTGGCTCGCCGCCATTAATAAACCATAGGCTGTTTTCATGCATTGCGTGGAGCAATAGCTTCACACCAATAAATGCCAGGATGATCCCTAATCCATAGGACAAGTAGACCAGACGATCAAGCAAACCATCCAGCAGGAAGTACATTTGGCGCAAACCCATCAGGGCGAATGCGTTAGCAGTAAACACAATATAGGGTTCTTGGGTGAGCCCAAAGATCGCTGGAATCGAGTCAAACGCAAACATAAGGTCGATAAAGCCAATAGAAACCAGCGCGATCATAAGCGGCGTTAGCATACGCTTGCCGTTGATATGAGTAACTAAACGGTCGCCATCAAACTCGCTTGAAACCGGAATAAGTTTTCGGGCCATACGAACCACAAGCATGTCATCCACTTCGGTATCGTCGGCATCTCGGATTTCATCAATAATGAGTTTGATTGCCGTGTATAGCAAGAAGATGCCAAAGATATAAAACACCCATGCGGCTTTTGCGATTGCAACCGCACCAATGGCGATAAAGATACCGCGGAAAATCAGCGCAAGCGCAATACCAATAAGTAGGACTTTTTGCTGGTACGCGCGCGGAATACGGAAAGATCCGATAATTAGAGCGAAAATAAAGAGGTTATCAACGCTCAGGCTGAGCTCGGTGATATAGCCTGCAAAGAATTCAATGGCATGATCATGATTGCCATCTGGGCCACCCCAGCTAAACCAAAGGAATACCCCAAAAGCGCAGGCAAGCGCCATATAGAATGCCATCCACCCAGCAGCTTCTTTCATTGTGGGCTCGTGGGGGCTGCGAACATGGGATACAAAGTCGAACACAATAAATCCCATAAGCACGACAATGGTTATTCCCCAGGTCAGCGCATTTACTTCCATGTGTTGATTAGACCTCCGGTCTGGATAGGGTTGCTATTGACCGGAGGTCTCTCCCGCCACGATGTTGTATCGTGGCCGGCAGGACCGGGGACGAAAACGTTCCGTGTTGACGATCACTGCCGTATTTGGGGTACTCCCCTCCAAGACGTTGTTCTACTGTACCCACTTTCAGGGGATTATGCTAAAGACGCGATTAAAATACCCCTCCCGTCGGATGAGCCTCGACCACATTAACATCGTGATCTTTCGGCGCATTAGCGGGGTCGGCACCCTGGATCATCCAGATAATTGTCTCTAATTCTTCTGGTTTCACAAGTACTTCCCTGGCTTTCGAACCTTCGGACGGGCCAACAACCCCGCGCGATTCCATAATGTCCATAAGACGCCCAGCTTTGGCAAAACCAATGCGAAGTTTGCGTTGCAGCATAGAAGTGGAACCTAATTGCGATGTGACCACAAGTTCTACTGCTTGCAGAAGGTCTTCCATATCATTGCCAATATCATCATCGATCTGACGTTTGGCTTCTTTTGCCTTGTCTTCCGTAACGCCTTCGGTGTAATTGGGCTCCGCCTGGGCTTTCGCGGCGTCGACAACAGCCTGAACTTCTTCGTCAGTAACAAACGCACCCTGAATTCGAACGGGCTTTCCGGCGCCTTGAGGAATAAAGAGGCCATCACCCATGCCAATCAGTTTTTCGGCACCAGCCTGGTCCAAGATCACACGCGAATCCGTTAAAGATGACGTTGCAAACGCGAGGCGAGACGGGACATTCGTCTTGATCAGACCAGTAACAACGTCCACCGATGGACGCTGCGTAGCAAGCACAAGGTGGATACCTGCGGCGCGTGCCTTTTGCGTAATGCGCACAATAGAATCTTCGATTTCTTTTGGCGCGGTCATCATAAGATCCGCTAGCTCGTCCACAACACAAACAATGTATGGGTATGGGCGGTATTCCCGTTCAGAGCCTAATGGAGTTTCAATTTCGCCAGCGAGGACCTTGCGATTGAAGTCCTTAATATGGCGCACCCGCGCAGACTTCATATCCATATAACGCTGTTCCATTTCTTCCACCAACCATTGCAATGCGGCGGCAGCTTTCTTGGGTTGCGTAATAATCGGCGTAATCAAATGCGGAATACCCTCATATGGGGTGAGTTCCACCATTTTCGGGTCTACCAAAATCAAACGCACCTCTTCTGGCGTCGCCCGGGTAAGCAGCGAAACCAGCATAGAGTTTACAAATGCGGATTTGCCGGAGCCAGTAGAACCAGCAACCAATAGGTGCGGCATTTTTTGCACAGAGTGGCTAACAAAATCACCCTCAATGTCTTTGCCTAGACCAATAAGCATTGGGTCATGGTTGGCCACAACCTTTGGCGCATTGAGCACATCACCAAGACGAACCATTTCACGGTCTGTATTTGGCACTTCAATGCCTACGGCAGATTTCCCAGGAATAGGAGTAAGCAACCGGACATTGTCCGTTGCCACAGCATAAGCAAGATTCGATTGTAGGTTCGTAATCTTGGATACTTTTACACCTGGACCAAGTTCAACTTCATAACGTGTCACTGTCGGACCACGGGAAAAACCTGTTACTACCGCGTCTACATTGAATTCCCGGAACACCTCAGTAATGGCTTCGATCATCCGGTCGTTTGCCGCCGACCGAGTTTTAGGTACGTCTCCGGGGATAAGCAATGAGGTTGATGGAAGTTCGTAATTACCTTCAGGGCTGCGCGGATCTGGTACTGGAGTTCCGCGTTGTTCTTCGCTCTTTGGTTTAGAAGCTGGCACGACTGCAGGATCGACTCCGCTTCGTGCAAGAATTGCTTGGCGTACAGATTCCACACCGGATGGAGATTCCTCTGCATCTGCAGGTTTTCGTTCTGGTTTTTTCTTTGGTTTTTTCACCACAATCGCTGGGAATTCTTCAGTATCTGCGTGCGCATTATCCACCGGTGCGCCATCATCTTCCCCAATAGGCTCTGGTTCATCTGGATCATTACGCGCATCACGTTGCGCATCAAAAAGCGTGCGTTGTTCTCCGCGTCGCCCTTGATTAAGCGCCACTTTACGGCGGGTCACCGGGAAGGTTTCAGTTTCATCGTCCGCATTACTGGTGTCTAATTCCTCTACTTCTTCTGCTTCTTCATCGTCGTAAAGGTTGCCACCAGTATTAATGAGGCTGCTAATAAATTCGGCAAATTCACGAACCGAAATTCCGGTGGTTTTTAGCGCACCATAAAAGATAACCAAAAAAAGGATTGGTATGGCCAGATAGATAGAAAATCCTGCGGCAAGAGGTCCACCAATAATTGCACCTACGGCTCCGCCAGCGGTTTTACGAAGTTCCCAATCTTGCGGATCGCCGGCAAAAAGGTGAATTGCGCCCATCATTGGCAACCCTATAAGGCTTACTCCAAGCCCAATACGGTTTCGTTGTTGGCGGGGTGGTAAAAATCCAAGCATAAGCACGAGTGCAATGCCGAACAGTACAATCGGCAGGATATAAGCCGCAGCACCAATAATCAATTGAACAAAATCAGCGATTAACCCACCAATTGGTTGCCCGACACCAAACCAAACGGTGCCGCCAAGCACAATAGACAGCCCAATAAGCGTAAGACCGATACCGTCAATATGTTGTTCAAGCAACGTTTGCGGGCGTTTGCTGGACGCAGCTGGTTTTGCAGCTTCTGACTTTGCTTCGAGTTCTTTGGTTTCTTCCGCGGATTGTTCACTCTTTTCCGCTGTTTTCGCCGATTTCGCGGCCTTTTCAGATCTCGCTGCCCGTGCCGCGGTCTTTGCACGTGTGGCACTCATTATGGCGTTAAAGCCACCAGTAACAGCACTAAAAGCGCTGCCGGTCCTCTCGCTCGAGGTAGCGGCAGCGCGTTCTGCGGTGCGGGGCGGTCTAGATTTGGGACCCGTTTTATTCGCGTTTCGGCTGTTGGTGGTCATACCGAACAGAATAGCTCGTTTTGTCACTTAAGCCCCACCCGCCACACCGAAAACTTAAATTGAAGTGCGAACTATCTTGTCAGCGGGCCCAGAGATTTCTATATCCACTGCTTCCCGGTAGTAAGCCCAAAGTATAAGTTCGCTAATGGGGCCGGAAATATGTACAACATCGGCTCCTTTTGCGGCAATTCCACGGCGATCCGCCACTAGAATCCTTGGCAAACCATAAGGTTCTAGCACTACTGGAACTTTGGATTTTCCTAATAAGATTTTTGCCGCTACTTTAAAGGCCCGATGCAGTGTTTCTTGTTCGGTGCGATTAAATTCACGCGGCCGCCATTGGGCCAGTGATCGGCGCACATCTTCATGGTGGACAAAATGTTCTAGAACATTGATTCGGCTATCAAGGTATCGCATTGGGTTTGCAACACCAGGACCGGTTGCCCATGCCGATACAAGTTCATGAAAGTCTTGCGCTTTGTAGTGCTGTTCTGTCTTATGCAGGTGCTTGGATAGCGGTGGAATAAACATTCCTAATGCCGCATCCGGGCGGTGTTCACGGACCATAAGGTGTGCTACCAGGTCATGGGTAGTCCAGCCTGGTAGCACTGTTGGATGGTCTGGCCCTAACTGAGTAATTAGGGCGGCTAGGGCACTACGTTCGGTTGCGGAAAAGCTCATGAGCCCTAGCCTAGTGCCCTTACAGGCTTGGGCGGGTGCCTTTGATGTCTTCGTCATCAATATGGGTGACTTCGGCATGCATAGGCACCACGGTTGGGATAATCATTGGGTTTCTACGCCACTTTTGTTCAACATAGCGCGACACCTTACGGCGGAGTTGCTGCACCATACGATATGGATCGTTTTCACCTTCACCAGCAAGGTCAAGCATAATATTGTCCACAAGATCGGTGACTTCGGGCATCATGGCCGCGGCATCTTCGGAGAAACCCTTTGCTTGTACCGTTGGGCGTTCCAGTGGCCGCCCAGTACGGTTATCAATAACAACCGTCACGGAGATAAGCCCACCCTCACCAAGCGAGGTGCGGTCTGCAAGTACTTCTTCATCGATATCACCCATAGTGGTGCCATCCACATAAAGATTACCTACCGGGATTTGGCCAACTACGTTTGCTCGGCCACCAACAAGGTCAACTACAACACCGTTTTGAGCCAGAACTACTTGGTCGTGTGCCACGCCAGTAGAAATTGCGAGTTCTTTATTAGCGCGTAAGTGGCGCCATTCACCGTGGACGGGCATAACGTTTTTTGGCCGTACGGCATTGTAGAGGAACAAAAGTTCACCGGCGTATCCATGGCCTGATGTGTGTACTTTGGCATCTCGGCCAGTAACCACTGTAGCCCCAATTTGGGCCAGCATATTGATAACGCCAAACACGGCTTCTTCATTACCCGGTACCAGTGATGAGCTAAGGATAATAAGGTCACCATCTCGGACATTGATTTGCCGGTGTTCGCGGCGAGCCATACGGGAAAGTGCTGCCATTGGTTCACCCTGAGTACCGGTGGTAATCAGCATTACTTTATGCGGCGCCATTTTCGCGGCGTCATCCATTGTCACAATGGTGCCACGGGGTGCTTTAAGGTATCCCATTTTCTCCGCGATTTCCATATTGCGGATCATGGAGCGGCCATTGAATGCTACTTTACGGCCAGCAGCAACGGCGGCGTCGACAGCAGCTTGGACGCGGTACACATTCGATGCAAAAGAAGCGAGAATAACGCGTTGCTTTGCATCCGCAACCAAGCGTTTAAGGGTTGGTGCAATTTCTGCTTCCGAACTGGACACTCCAGGTGTTGTCGCATTTGTGGAATCACATAAAAACAGCGCAACACCTTCATCACCTAAGCGCGAAAGAGCCGGAAGGTCAGTTGGGCGGCCGTCGGTGGGGGTTTGATCGAGTTTAATATCGCCGGTGTGTACCACCAGACCAGCACCGGTTTTAATGGCTACACCAAGGCAGTCTGGGATGGAGTGGTTAACTGCAAAGAAGCGAATATCAAATGGACCGCGTTTTTCTTGCGAGGTTTCCGAGACTGGGATGAGTTTTGGCCGTTGCCGATGTTCATTGCATTTTGCCGAAATTAATGCAAGCGTAAATTTGGAAGCAATAATTGGAATATCTGGGCGAAGTTTCAATAGCCACGGAATAGCGCCAATATGGTCTTCATGCCCATGGGTAACCACGAGGGCTTCTACACGGTCGATTTTATCTTCCAAGTAGGAGAAATCAGGCAGGATAAGGTCTACTCCTGGCTCGCCTGAAGAAGGGAAAAGCACGCCGCAATCAACAATAAGGAGACGGTTTCGGTATTCGAAGACTGTCATATTGCGGCCAATTTCAGAGATACCACCTAGCGCTACAATGCGCAGTCCGTCCTTTGGGGATTTTGGTGGATGCGGCAGCCGTTGCGTTAAATCGGCTCCCTGCATTGATTTCACTACGTTTCGACGCCCACCACCTTGCGCATGATCACGCCGCCCGCGGCCATTACGACGACCGCGGTGGTTATTGTTTGTGTGGTTTCGGCTATTTGCCCGGTTTTCGTCACCAGAATTGATGTCCTGGACCGTGGTACGGGCCTCGGCGGCGCCAGCTGGTGCTTGAAATTCAACGGCCTCCGGCGGACCTGCCTTGCGGACAACTTTTCTTGGACGGTTACGGGGTTCAGTCATATTTAAAGGACTCCAACTTTTTCTAATATATTGCGGAGAACTTCTAATTGCTGCTGGTCCACTGGGACCTGCGGCAACCGAGGCTCACCAACATCAATGCCCTGCAAACCCAGGGCAGCTTTTGCGAGGCTGACACCCCCCAAGTTGACTTGGGCGGCGAACAGCGGGGACAACTTGGCGTTGATTTCCCGCGCACGGGCGAGGTCGCCTTCCTCGAAGCATGTATAAAGTTCGCGCAGATACTGCGGAACAATATGGCCAATCACGGAGATGAAACCAGTGGCGCCAACAGACAGCCACGGAAGATTCAATGGGTCATCGCCCGAATACCAAGCAAGCCCAGTGTTTGCAATCAATGGAATCGCTGCTGCGATATCACCTTTTGCATCTTTCATCGCCTGAATGTTGCGATGCTCTGCCAGACGCATGATCGTATCAGACGCAATAGGAATTACAGAACGGCCCGGAATATCATAAAGACAAACTGGCAGGTCAGTGGCATCGGCAATTGCGATAAAGTGACGGTAAACACCTTCTTGGCTCGGTTTTGAATAATACGGAGTAACCGCCAACAAGCCATTTGCTCCGGCATCAGCACTCGCACGAGCCAATGCGATTGAGGCTTGGGTGTTATTAGTGCTTGCTCCCGCAATGAGTTTAATTGTGTCTGGCACTTCTTTCCGTAATGCAGAAAGAAGTGCGATTTTTTCTTCGGTAGTTGTGGTTGGAGATTCGCCTGTTGTACCAGCAAGAATCAATGCATCACAACCATTATCCACTAAATGGTGTGCGAGCCTTATCCCTGCAGGAATATCTAATTCACCAGTCGCTTGAAATGGCGTGACCATTGCTACGGCGACGGTGCCAAAGGTATCGGCGCCAGTCGTTGCCAGTCTTCCTGTGCTCATAAGTCTTGTACGCTACCTATTCTTTATAGTATGGCTGACCTGCTGATCTGGCCAGCGTCTTACAATTAAGTTCTCCTAATGGTACCTAAGGAACTCTCATCGAACCAGCTAGAAGTCCATAACATAGGGGCTCACCGCCATTTCAGAACCGTCCGGCAAGGTGGTGATCCCAAAATCACCAAATACAACTGGCGCTTGTTCTTGGAGTACTTTTAGGCATTCAACGGCCACGCATCGGATTTCCACATCGGCATGTTCGGTTGCCCGCATGGCAATAAAATGTCGCCATGCTCGGTAGTTTCCGGTCACCACAATTCGAGATTCGGTGGCATTAGGAAGCACCGCTCTCGCTGCTTGCCTGGCTTGCTTCCTCCGCAGCAGGGCATTCGGTTCCGCGGAAAGTTTTTGTTCTAAAGCGTTGAGTAATTCTTCAAAGGTGAACCTTGATTCCTCAATACAGCGATCAAAAAGGCTCAGCAACTCTGGGTCTTGGGCAATAAGCGGTGGAACGACAACGGAAGCTTGCCCATCGTGGACAAATCGTTGAGAAAGCTGGGAAAACGAAAAATGACGGTGCCGTACCAACTCATGGGTTGCTGATCGGGAAATTCCGCGGATATACAGAGTTGCGGTCGCATGTTCTAGGACTGCCATATGGCCGACTTCAATAATGTGCCGCAAATATGCTTGATTGCTAGCTGTCCTTGGGTTCGGTTTATCAAAACTCTCATAGCAGGCGCGGCCAGCGAATTCAGCGAGTGCTTCACCGCCAGATTTCGCATCGTGCTCCCATTCCACATCGGCGGGTGGGAAAAACTCACTTGCGGCAATCAGTTGGACATCTAGATCCACATGGCGAACCATAATTCTCCCTAAATATCCAGATAGTGTTCAAGTCCAACGGTTAATCCTGGCCGCTCACCAATCCCTCGGACGCCAACAAGTACCCCCGGGATAAATGATGTGCGGTCATAAGAATCCTGCCGAATAATCAGTGTTTGACCAGGGCCACCAAAAATTACTTCTTCATGCGCGACCATTCCAGTCATTCGCACTGCGTGCACTGGCACACCATGCACATTTGCGCCACGCGCACCGTCTAGGCTTTGTTCCGTAGCATCAGGTTGCGGCCCCATTCCTGCTTCTCGACGCGCCTGAGCTATACCTTCAGCAGTATGGATTGCGGTACCAGAGGGGGCATCGAGTTTATTTGGGTGATGTAATTCAATGACTTCTGCAGATTCAAAGAATCGTGCTGCCTGACGTGCAAACTGCATTGTAAGTACCGCAGAGATTGCAAAATTCGGCGCAATAAGCACGCCGACGTTTGGATTTTTATCGCACCATTGCTGTACTTGCTCCAGCCTTTCTGGAGTAAACCCTGTGGTCCCAACAACACATGAAATACCGTGTTGAATACAAAATTCAAGGTTATCCATAACCACTGTTGGCTGTGTGAAATCAACAACAACTTGCGCACCACTATCAACCAATGCTGTTAGTGCATCATCACGATCAATTTTGGCCACCAGTTCGAGGTCCGATGCGGCTTCAACACCATCACATACGGCTTGTCCAACCCGACCAAGCGCACCTAAGACGCCCACTTTGATCTTCGAATCAGCCACCACAGCACTCCTTTTAACGTCGTCATTGTCTACTCGCCCCTCGATTCTAGCCCGCAAAGTGCGTATCGACGCCGCACTCCCCCACGCCCACAATAAAACTCACCGCCCTAATTAGAAATATTGTGCAATAGGATTCATTGTGGGCAGAAAGAATCCGCTTGGGTAATTCGTGAATACTACCCAAGCGGATTGACCACTGCTATAGCTTTATAGCGCCGGCAGAAGGCACGGCAACAAGAAACTCTGGGGTTGCTAATCCACGTTCTTCTGCAGCCTCAAGCACAGCCTGCTTAGTGGCTTCAATCTTGTCTGCATGCACAAGGGCGATAGCACTACCCCCGAAGCCACCGCCGGTCATGCGAGCTCCAAGGGCGCCAGCGGCAAGCGCGGCGTCGACAGCCGTATCTAACTCGATAACAGTAACCTCATAATCATCGCGGAGGCTGGCATGAGACTGAATCATGCTTTGCCCAAATGCCGCAAAGTCACCAGCCTTAAGTTCTTCGATCGCACGAGCGGTACGTTCGATCTCCGTAACCACATGCCGGACCCTGCGTCGAACTAATTCCTCATCACCAGGCATTGCCTTTGCAGCCCAAGCCACGGCAGCTTCTTCCGCATTTGGAATATTACGCAATGTATCGCCTAAACCTTCGGAAGCGGCGTCGATAATGCCGCGACGTGACGCATATTGACCGTCTGCCAAACTATGGGGCGCATTGGTATTAATTACCAAAATGGCAAGATCAACAGCATCAAGGTCACAAGGAATCTGCTCTGTAGAGTCATCCGCATAATCAATAGCAAGCGCGTGGCCAGCTTGTCCCATCAGTGAAATTCGCTGGTCCAGACCACCAGTGGAAGCACCAACAACTGAATTCTCCGCAGTAATACATGCGTGAATTAGGTCCATACGTACCGCATGATCTGCGGGACCTACAAACAACTCATACGCACCTAATGCCACAGAACATTCCAGAGCCGCAGAACTAGAAAGACCCGCCCCTAACGGGACATCAGACACAAGTGCGATATCACAGCCAGGAAAGTTTGTGGGGAGAGTCCCTTGTTCCATGGCCGCCCAAATCGAACCAACCGCATACCCAGCCCAATTGGCGGGATTGCCCGGACCAACTTCAGCAAGTGCGATTTCAAATTCATGGGCGATATCTTCACCAGGCATCCGAGAAACCAGCCGAACACGGCCATCTTTTCGCAGGCTCATCGCAGCATAGGTGCGCTGGCTCAGGGCAAATGGCAAGCAAATTCCGCCAGCGTAATCAACATGTTCACCAATTAAATTGACGCGTCCAGGTGCGGCCCATTCCCCTTCCGGCTCATATCCGAACATATCCTTGAATAGCGTGGAAGCGTCAGTCATTTGCGACCTCCTTAAGGCGAGCGGCGATTAACTCTGGTGTGGTGTCGTTATTCCAAGCGCCCATCGCTGATTCTGTACCCGCAAGATACTTCATTCGGCCAGGTGAACGCATAAGTGAGAATAGATGTAGGTGAAAGCGTCCGAATTCACGATCCTTCCCAACCGGTGCTTGATTCCAGGCTGCAATATATGGCGTTTTTTCTATCCCTTCGAAAAACCTATCCACACGTTGCAAGATATCCAGATACAGTGCAGCCAGTTCTTCTTTTTCATCATCGCTAAGCTCAGTAAAGTCTGCTACTTTTCGCTTTGGCGTCAGAATAATCTCTAGTGGCCATTTCGCAGCGGCTGGAACATATCCAATCCAATGTTCGGTATTCCAAATAACGCGATCACCGTGCTCTTCCGCGGCAATTACATCTTGAAAAAGATCGTTTCCGGTGCGCTCCTTGTACGCTTTTGCTTGTTCCACTATCGCACGCGTACGTGGAGGCAAAAAGGGATACGAATAAATCTGCCCATGGGGGTGCTGCAAAGTAACACCAATTTCCGGACCACGATTTTCAAACGGAAATACTGATCGAATTCCCGGAAGTTGTGATAACTCCCGTGTGCGATCCACCCAAGCTTCAATCACTGTTCGAACACGTGTAAGCGGTAGATCACGGAAACTAGAATTGGGGTCCGCGGTGAAACACACGACTTCACACCTCCCTAATGCGGGAGCGCGTTCAACGAAACCATCAACTAGTGTTTCGAATTCTTCTCCGACTTCCATATGCATATTGAGGGATGGAAATCTATTTTCAAAAACCACCACGTCATAATCATCGGCAGGGATTTCTGTGGGGAGCTCCCCCGGCTTTGTTGGAGCCAGGGGGTTTTCATTAGCTGGCGGCATAAATGTGCGATTCATTCGGTGTGCCGCCATTACTACCCAATCTCCGGTGAGCGGGTCCCGCCGCATCTCCGATAACGAAGAGCACGGCGGTAATTCGCGTGGGTCTTCAAGGGTGCGGGTTTGAGTACCACTCACCCAAGGTTCACGGTCGTCAAAGTAGATAAGTTCGCGGCCGTCAGCAAGGGTTGTACTGGTTTTGTGAACGGTAACCATGACTATGCTGACTCCGTCTCCGATGCAGCCACCGTAATTGGACGAAGCATAGACCAAACAAAGAATCCAACCCCCACGGCCAGCATCGCTGCCCCAGCATAGAGGTTATAGTCGCTGTTTTTTGGCATACCGTTTTCTGGGTTAATACCAGGGTCCATTGCAAACGCCGCAATCAGCAGAATCACACCATAGATACCGATAAGTGCTCCGATAATATTGCGAACATCGAATGCACCAGCAGTTGTTGAAGACATTGCTAGAATTCCTTTCCGCTTACGCAAAGATGATATTGAGGGCAATTACGAGCACCATGCAGAGCACGCCAAGCGGTACGGTGCGGCGATACCACGGCATTGCTGCTTCCGTGGAGTCTGTCCGAACATCCTTTGGAGTTTCGGAGTATACGAAGCCAACAAGCTCTGCAACTGGTTTGGGCGCTGTAAACATCGAAACAATAACCGCAACAAGGATGGCTGTTACGAACGCCAGTGAGGCAGCTACGAACGCGGTGCCCTGGCCCGGAAGATTGAATACCGATGCTTGTGCTTCTGTGAACGTAGAGATGTACCAGTAGATAACTGCGGCAAGCGTTCCAGATACCAACGATGACCAACCTGCGTGAGAGGTCATCTTCTTCCAGAACATACCGAGAATAAATGTGGCAAACAGAGGTGCATTAAAGAACCCGAAGAGTGTTTGCAGGTAGTCCATGACATTGCCGAAGTTTTGCGCAATTAACGCGGTAAATACGGCGATCACTGTGGCGGCAACAGTGGCGTAGCGGCCAAAGTTTAGGTAGTAGGAATCATCCCGGTCTTTCACCACATAGGTTTCCCAAATGTCATAGGAAATTACTGTATTGAATGCGGAAATATTTGCAGCCATACCAGCCATAAAGGACGCTAGTAGGCCCGCGATAGCGATACCCAGCAAACCATTTGGAAGCAGGTCACGCATAAGTAGCAGGATCGCATCATTTGGCTTTGCGGTTGGATTATCACCCATAAGTTCGGCGACCGTAACGCTGGCAACCATACCTGGCAGCACCACTAGGAATGGAATAAACATCTTAGGGAACGCGCCAATAATTGGGGTTTTACGTGCAGCGGACAGCGATTCCGAGGCCATCGCGCGCTGTACCTCCACGAAGTTGGTGGTCCAGTAACCAAAGCTAAGTACGAAACCAAGGCCGAAGACAATACCAACTGCCGATACGATTGGGCTATCAAAACCGGAGATATCCATGCCAGGCCAGGTATGGAAGTGGCTTTCCGACGTCACTTTCTCCTTCAGGCCGCTCCAACCGCCAACGTCATGCAACCCAATAAGAGTTAGTGGAAGAAGCGCAGCAACAATAACGAAGAACTGCAGCACCTCATTGTAAATAGCAGCTGAAAGGCCACCCAATGTAATGTAGCTGAGCACAATTACTGCGGCGATAATGAGCGTGACCCATAAAGACCAACCGAGCAAGGCTTCAACGATTTTCGCTAATAACAGCAGGTTTACACCAGCAATCAATAGCTGGGCAATTGCAAACGAAATTGCATTCACCAGGTGTGCCCCTGGCCCGAAACGCTTCAACATAAACTCTGGAACCGAGCGAACTTTTGAACCGTAGTAGAACGGCATCATAACGATGCCCAAGAACACCATGGCAGGGATCGCACCCACCCAGAAATAGTGCATAGTTTGGAAACCATATTGCACGCCGTTTGCCGACATGCCGATGATTTCAACTGCACCCAGGTTTGCAGAAATAAATGCCAAACCTGTCACCCAGGCAGGAAGTGAACGGCCAGACAAAAAGAAATCAATGGAGCTGGATACGCGAGAACGTGCAGCCCAACCAATGCCAAGAACAAAGGCAAAGTAAAGGGCCACAATTGCGTAGTCCACCCAGTGGGCATCGAGCCGCAGCGATGCCGATTGCGCAAGAATCACGGCGATACTCCTCGACGAGGGGGTAATTAATCTGTTCAACAATGACCGTACAACGCCATGTCAACTTTTAGGAAAACGTTCCCAGGCCGAAAAATCCAGCACTTTACTGTAAGCCCTGGTCAAATTGGTGTAGCGTACAGCACTTTATAAAAGTTTAGTGATAGAGATCATGAATAGTGGGGGTAAAGTACAACTTTCGACCACCCTCGAAACACAGTTTTCGCAGGAAGCGTACCTAAACACGAGAAAAATCGGTTGCATAACAGCTTAATTGGGTGTTTGACATGCGGAATTATAGTTCCACAGACAGTGATCTCAATACGGTTTTTCCTGGTATCAACTCACCACACACCAACTCACGAATTGGACGATTCGGTGGATTATCTTGCATTTGTGCAATGAGTTCAATTCCCCGCTGAGCAACCTCTTCAACCGGTAAACGAACGGTGGTAAGCCCAATAAGGTCAATACCGTCACCGAGTCCATCGCACCCTGTAAGCCCGATATCCTCTGGTGCACGTAAACCACGAACACGAAGCTTTCGCATCACATCCAAGGCAACACGGTCAAATGGACACATCAATACTTGCGGAGAAGCAAAACTAAGAATTTGATCCACATCGTGCTCAGCCAACATCGTACGATCAATTGGCCATTCAACAACCTCAACACCGTGCCGGCGAAGTTGATCTACAGTTGCCGCAGTTCTAACATGAGCGCCTTTAGAAAATCTCGCATCTAATGTCAACACAACAGCACGCTGGTATCCGGCAGAAACAACGTGATCAGCCAACATCATCCCGTGTCGGTATTCATCAAAAGAAACATTGTGCAATCGTGGATGTGTTTCTGGCCGCCCCAAAACCAATGTAGGAACTTCACCTACGATTTCAGCAAGATCCTCACTTGGAATTGTGCCCGAGGCTACTATGAGCGCACCAACCCGCAAGCCAATAAGATCCCGAACTGCCTGTAATTCCCGCTGCTTAGCTTCTGGGGAAACAACAGTCATAGAAATCATCTGCAAGCCACGTTGGTACGCAGATTGTTGTAACTCCCGGTGCATCGTTCCATATACCGGGTTGTGCGCATCCCGAACTAGTAATCCGACGAGATGAGTATTATCCGCGCGTAATGAGCGAGCAGCCGGGTTTGCTGTATAGCCAACCTCCTGAACTGCCTGTTCAATCCTGATGCGTGTCGCTTCTGAATAATGCCCTTTACCGGACAACACACGAGACACCGTAGACTTTGATACCCCCGCTGCATGCGCGACGTCGATAATTGTTGCCCGTTTCGACCTCTCAGTGGACATATGAGCTAGCCCCTTATGCTCGCAGTGTGCACCGTAGACCAAGCAACGTGCTTAGCAACCAACACCATCATCCCCTTTTCCAGAAGCCATCTAGATAAGCCGCACAAACCCTTTCGCCTTTCTCAATGTACCCCAACAAAAATCACGGGCTGGGAACATGCATTAGCAAAGGCTCATTCCTCCATCCAACCCAATAAAACTTCCGGCAATATAATCAAAAAGTAGTGATGGAAATAAAGTAACTAAGGGAGAAACATCTTTAAGATTACCAAATCGCTGCATAACGATATCTCCGTGTTTACTTTCATATTTCAACAAATCATTGAATTTAAGGTTCAAATCAGAGAATTTCCATTGAGCAATTTGCCTACTCGTATGTATCGCACCGAAATTTACTACATTTACGTTCATTTTGGCGCTAAATCATGAGCCAAAGCCTTAGGTATGCTTCACTATCATTTCCTGCAATTGGCATACAGAAAGCCCATGAGCTAAAACTTCCTTTAGCGCATGGGCTTTCCTGCTGAATAGATTCTAGCAATTAGTCTTCAACAGGCACCAGTGAAATCTTGCCGCGATTATCAATATCTGCAATTTCAACTTGGATCTTCTCGCCGACATTAACTACATCTTCGACCTTGTCAATGCGCTTGCCGTTTCCAAGCTTTGAAATGTGTACAAGTCCATCCCGACCTGGCAATAAGGAAACAAAAGCACCGAAGGCAGTGGTCTTAACCACGGTGCCTAGGAAACGTTCGCCTACCTTTGGTAGTTGCGGGTTAGCAATGGAATTGATCTTTTCAATCGCGGCGTCAGCGGCTTCGCCACTTGTAGCAGCAATATAGACGGTGCCATCTTCTTCGATCGTGATATTGGCACCAGTTTCTTCCGTAATGGAATTAATGGTCTTGCCTTTAGGACCAATAACCTCACCGATCTTGCTTACCGGGACATTTACGGTGGTGATCCGAGGAGCAAGCGAGCTCATCTCATCTGGGCTATCAATCACTTCAGCCATTGTTTCGAGGATCGCGAGGCGTGCATCGCGGGCCTGGGACAGGGCGTCGGCAAGCACTGATGACGGGATACCGTCAAGCTTGGTATCCAGCTGCAGTGCAGTAATAAAGTCTGCGGTACCAGCTACCTTAAAGTCCATATCACCGAAAGCATCTTCGGCACCGAGGATATCGGTAAGGGCAACATAGCGGGTTTCGCCATTGACTTCATCTGAAACAAGCCCCATAGCAATGCCAGCTACTGGCGCCTTGAGCGGAACACCCGCATTGTACAGGGACAATGTGGAAGCACATACGGAACCCATAGAGGTAGACCCATTGGAACCAAGTGCCTCAGAGACCTGACGGATTGTATATGGAAATACTTCACGGGATGGGATTACCGGTGTGAGTGCACGTTCGGCTAGCGCACCATGGCCGATTTCGCGGCGCTTCGGGGAGCCAACACGGCCAGTTTCGCCGGTGGAATACGGTGGGAAGTTGTAATGGTGGATATAGCGCTTGTGATTTACCGGAGTAAGCGAATCAATCTGCTGTTCCATCTTCAGCATATCCAGGGTGGTCACACCCAAAATTTGAGTCTCGCCACGCTCAAAGAGAGAGGAACCGTGTGCGCGTGGGATTAAATCAACTTCAACGCCAAGGTCACGGATATCGGTGATGCCGCGGCCGTCGATACGGAAATGATCTGTAAGGATACGGCGGCGCACAATCGCCTTCATTAATGCATTGTATGCTGCGCGAATTTCCTTGCCTTGTTCCTCAAAGCGCCCAAGCAAGCTTTCTTCGATTGCCTCCATATGCTCATTGGTGGCTTCCTCCCGTTCCTGCTTATTTTTAATTGTGAGCAGTTTTTCCAGCTTATTTGCCGCTTTCTTTTCCACCGCAGCATAAATTTCATCAGTATACGGAGGGAAAAGCGGGAATTCCTGGGTTTCTTTTGCCGCTTCTTTTGCTAGACCAATTTGTGCACGACAAAGTACCTCAATAAAGGGCTTTGCTGCTTCTAAACCTTCAGCCACAACTTTTTCAGTTGGGGCAGGTGCGCCTTTTTCAATTCGATCTACAACAGTTTCAGTGGCACCAGCTTCAACCATCATAATTGCAACATCATTAATGGTTTTGCGGCCTTTCTTCTTAGCCACAATGCGTCCGGCAACAACAATTTCAAAAAGGGCCACCGCTTGTTGTTCATGTGTTGGGAATGCCACCCATTGTCCCTCCGGGTGCTTTTCATCAGCAATCAGGGCCATTCGAACACCACCAACCGGCCCGGAAACCGGCAAACCGGAAAGCTGCGTAGCGGCCGAAGCAGCATTAATTGCAACTACGTCATACATGTCCTTTGGATCCATGGACATAACGGTGACAATAACCTGCACCTCATTACGCAAGCCCTTAACAAAAGTTGGGCGCAGTGGCCGGTCAATAAGCCTCGACGCTAGGATCGCCTCAGTGGATGGACGGCCTTCACGGCGGAAAAACGACCCTGGAATACGGCCAGCAGCGTACATGCGCTCTTCAACATCCACGGTCAGGGGAAAGAAATCAAACCCTTCACGTGGTTGGTTTGATGCTGTGGTGGTTGCCAGCATCATTGTGCCTTCATCCAAATACGCAGTTACAGAACCATCTGCTTGGCGGGCAAGCTGACCGGTTTCCAAACGGATTGTGCGAGTGCCAAAATCACCATTATCAATAATTGCAGTTGCTTCAACAATGCCGTATTCGGGATCTTTGGCAATAGTTACGTCACTCATGTACGTAGTTTTCTCCTCATATAGGATTTTTGCGGGTGGTCATCGGTGCCGCCCTGAAATCAAATCTTCACTCTAAAGAGCCTCGTGGGCATTTTACCAGCACAAAACCCAAATTGCTATTCGTAATTTAAACCTAATTGCAAGTTGGTTACTAAACTAGACCGCATGGGACCTGATGACCCCAATGACCTGCTATTCTTTTCAATACCAGCAATATTCTATCTATTGCTGCACAGGATCTACCTTATCCCCACTCTCGCTTATGTGTACCAACACCGCCAGCACCTACGCCGCGCTATGCGGACGATGGGATTTGTGCGACCATCCTTGCGGGATTGCTCCTTGGCGCTAGGGGCTTCAATAGTGTTAGCGCTCGCCGGCATTGCAGTATTTTTTGTGTTTCCTCAAGAGTTTCCTACACAAGCGGCATTAGCTTCTGCAGGCCCGTTGATTATTATAAAAGGCCTACTTATTACTCTTAGGGGCGCCGGTGAAGAAATACTATTTCGCGGGTTTGTGCAAGGCATTTTTGCAAAACGCTTTTCTGCCCACACCGCAATCTTGGCCCAGGCGCTACTCTCACTGCTTCCCACCACATTCGTAAGCATTATTCAACCAACATATTGGGTACTACTACCGCCGCTGTTTATTGTTGTAATAACGCTTGGTTTTCTGCGTTTTTACAGCAAAGGAATAGCTGCACCGCTTATAGTTCACACCGTGCTTAACGTCGTGATTATGGCGGCGGAGGCAACAACAATGAGGTTCTAACCCGATCAGCTATACCTACGTATTCCACAACACCAAGCCGAACGCATGTTCGGAGTCGGGGTTGCGCGGGTTTCACATACTGAATCATTCCCCCTATTGCTGCTTATCGACGTCGCGGTAAGGCTGCGGTG
Source organism: Corynebacterium freiburgense (assembly GCF_030408815.1). Classification (NCBI taxonomy): domain Bacteria; kingdom Bacillati; phylum Actinomycetota; class Actinomycetes; order Mycobacteriales; family Corynebacteriaceae; genus Corynebacterium; species Corynebacterium freiburgense. Next base: position 1,778,717 of record NZ_CP047355.1, read on the forward strand.
GGTGCGGGGCTTGGGTGTTTGACCGTGGTGGACCACCCCCAAATTAGTGCATTTGGGATACAAAGTATTGCCTGTTTTTACGGCTTTGAACTGCGGATTTGATGGTTTTGGGTGGAGTTGACTAAATTGTAGCGGCTGTGCTGGCCCTACGGATAGCTCAGGGGCGGTGTGGCCACGCGGGGTGGATTGGGGCTCGAACTGTAGATAAGTAGCCCGCGGTAGGTTGTGTACTAAATTCGCTGGTTGCAGGGGTGTGATTGACGTATTCTCAGCCTGTGTTCGAGTGTTGACCTGCGGTTTTATCCTTGTTATTGGGCTACTCTCAGAGTAGAATAGGTGCTATAACAACCAGTTCATTGAGATAGTGGCCTTGGGAGGTGAGCTTGCGGTGACACTCAGCCCACATTTCCGTATCCAAGCGGAAAATAATCTTATCGGGCAACGCACCTGCAGGCTCAACGCCGAAGAATGCTGCTTCTACCGTGACCAGGTACAAGCGGTAGAGTTTGCGTCTGCTGATCTTGGGAAGCTTGCTGCCGGGTTGAAAGGTCAAGGAATGGTGCCCTCACAGCGCACCATCCAGTTGATGCTGGGGTTTGCCTACCGGATCGTCACGTTCTTTCCGCAGGTCACACATATTGCATGTGCTGAAGGGTTGATAAGTGTGCCGATGGCCTGCGCTATGGAACAGGTCCTCCAAGACTTGCCAGCTGATCCGGATGCGCGGCTAATCCACCACATTGAAGACGTCCTGGTTGGCGCACTCACTCCCACCAGCTGTAACCAACACCTGCCGTCCCCGAAAGCCCTCGCCGAATTATTAAAACAGGAACTCAAGGACGCTAAGGTGATTGGTCAGCCAGTAGCCCGACCACGCCTGTGTTACGGCAGTAGCAGTACCCAGCCTGGGATGTGGACACTCACCGCCGAGGTGGACATGACTGCCGGGGCGATGATTACCCGGCACCTCCAAGCAGTAGCCAACGCCAAACGCTTGACCGATGTGGAGGCATTTATCCACCTGCTTACCGGGGAAGCAGAAGCTACGACAGTCACCGTGTTCGGTATTGGCCGCGCCACCCCAGGAACAACCATTACTGTGGAAGCGCTTGCCGGTACCGGCATGCTCACCACCGACCTGGATACCCAACGGATCCAACAGTTACGCATCAAATACCGCAATATTTTAGAGTTGGCCGCGATTTGTCGGGGCACCCACGACCCCGGCCCCATCCTGCAAGCTTTGGTTCGGTTTCGGGATGGGCACTGCCGGTATCCGGGCTGCATGGTGCCTCCCGAGCAGTGCGATATTGACCATGTGATTAATTTCGAGGCTGGTGGTTGGACCTGCTTATCCAACCTGCAATGCCTCTGCCGGTGTCATCACAATATGAAAACCGACCGGAAACTCCATGCCAGCATCACCCCAGATGGGCACGTAGCTTGGGAGGACACTGACCCAGACGCCACCAACCCCGCTAAACATCTCGGCGTTACCCTACCCGAAGGCATTTTGGCGGGACTGACCGGGATTCCGATGCCGCCGCGGCACTCCGGTAAAACCGAAGCAGATGATAATACCAATCCACCGGGCAGACACGGCATGGGCAGATTCGGCAGTACATTCGATCAGTACAATGCTCGGGTGCATGAGCAGCGCAACCAAAACCGCACACCCCCAGACCAGCCACCCGAAGCTCCCTTCTGACCACAAAGCAGCCCCAAAACCTAAAAGGTGCGGGGCCAATAACCACGCCCAAAACACAAAAGGCAAACAATGCAGCCATCGCGCAGGAAAAACCGCCAATTAGCCCTCCACAAAAACCCTAAATAACCTGCATTATCGTTATGAAAGGTTCTTCCCAACTTCAAGCAAAACGCGCACGCAGAATTCCTGCCTGCCGAATGGTTACGGTGGTCCTGTTAAACGACGCCCCTGGTATGTTTGACCAAAGATTGTTACCATAAAACTATGGCTGAGCTGTTTTTATTCTCATTGCCAACGTTCCTTTACTTATTTGTGCATCGCAATAACCTAAACCTTGCACGCACATCAGTAGGAATTATTGCCCCCAAAAACAGCGACTTCCTATGGGCCGCCATTACCGGAATACTACTTTGTGCGCTTGCATACCCCGTAACGCAATCACTTCCAGATGCGCTACGCGGTCAAGCCGGAGTCACCGTTGCCGCGTTAAGCATATGGAGTGTTTCTCAAACCATATTTCGTGCCGCAGGCGAAGAAATATTCTTCCGAGGTTTTCTCCAAGGTGTGCTAGAAAAACGACTTTCAGCAGTAATAAATACCATCGTCGTAGCAACCCTATTTCTACTTCCGCATCTGTTGTTATTGCAGGTTGATATTGGTTTTTGGAAGTTATTACCACTGCAATGGGTCGGCGGAATAGTCTTCGGAGCATTGAGGTATAAAACCGGTGGCATTACCGCACCAGTCTTAGCGCACAGTGCGGTAAACCTTGCACAAATCATGCTCATATAAAACGTTACTAAATCCTAGCGGCCAATCAGGTCACGGTAACGGTCAACGTTGTTTTTCCGCGAGGTACTTCAACAGGCCCTTACGACGACCAACAAGGTGTTAGTACAAGATCAAGATCGGGTTACCATTTTAATTCACGACTCATACTGCAGTGCAACGGTACTCAGGCAAAGAATTTTCGATTTTGTAAAGCCCAATCGCCGAGTACACTTAGCTATAAACATTGAAAACACTGCTTACACCATGAGTGATATTATACCCGCCCAGGTCAGCAAGTCATTTGATCTTGTTCTCTTTCATTATCGACAACCATTCCACTCGATTCTGCCAATATGTCTACATAACGTACAGTAAATATTCATTTCATTACATCAAGAAATTTCGAGGACCATAAAAACTAAACCGACCCGGTTTTTCTTCATGTTTTTGAGTTGTTGTGCCTTTGTTGAGCTTGTCGGTGTTGATAGTACTCGTCTTCAATTTCCTCGGGAGGCCGCATACCGAAAATGCTGTGCAGTCGACGGGGCACTCCACCAGTGCACCCAGTGGCAAGCTGCTTGTTCGACTTGTACACAACTCGACTGTGCCGAACACAGGTAAATCAGTTTGGTTTTGTAGAATCCCGTTGATGCTTTCTGCGAGTACATTGTCGTAGGAGAGTCTTAAGTAGTGCCAATACTTGGGGAGATCCCATAATCAACTAAGCGTTGGGTATAGCGCAGCAAAGTGTATTGGCTGCCTATGTCTTCAATGGTGAATCAGTGTTTCGAGACTCACTTGGGTCACACCAATGGTATGTTCAAGCGCTTCGACTGAAAGCGTGGATCATACGAACCAACTGACGATTTTGCGGGAGAATACATCAACAAGAAATGCCTAGTACGCAAAACCAGTGTTCAAGCACGCAAAGGTCATGTCTGCAACCCAGAGTTGATTCGGCACTTTGGCATGGAATTGTCAATGCGCAAGATCACCAACTATTGGGCGGTTGCGGCCACGGATTGTCGTCCGCACACCACAACCGCGAACTGTTCCGCGTAGACCAGCTTGCCGCATCAGCCCAGTCAAACACTGCTGGCTAATACTGATACCAGTTCGCTGCATGACAACATGCATTTTTCGGATCCCATAGACAGAATAATTCTGTTAATAGACCGCCACAATGATGGGCAATAGTGCAGCATCTTGCTTCACCCGCGGACTTTGCCGACGCTGTTTTGCCAGATAATAGCCACGTTCGCTTAAAACCCGCCAACACGATATACATTACGGACTCAATAAAACGCCGCAGTAGTAAACCGATGCCAGAATGTATCAATAAATACGATCATCTCCTTGACGGGCTTGGGCAAGTTCTTTCGCGAAAAGCCGATACCTCCAGCAAAACCTCATTCGCCCGCATCTGACGAAAGCGATTGATGGTTCGATTCGGCATCAGCTTGCCGACGATGCATCTCAAGGTTCAATTTCTAAAATAGCGGCTAACTGATGATAAGCACTCACCAGGCCTGAACCAATTACCACCGTAACAGTGTTAAGCCGACAGACATTCCTCCACCAAACCCAGCCATCAACACTAATTCTCCAGATTCAATTACTTTTTTTCGTTTAACGAGATCCAGTGCAAGTGGAATTGAAGCCGCACCAGTATTCGCAAATTGATCGAGAATTAAATGCTGATTCAGGTTCGGAAAATCCATCAATTCAACCAATTCATTCAACATCACACCATTGGCCTGATGCGGAATGAAATGCCTAACATCCTCAGGATGAACTTTGATCTCCTCTAAAAACGATCCTATAACCCCAGGAAGCATGGTTGTTACAAAAGATCTGACACTTCGGCCATCCATTTGAAAATAACGAAGCTCATCATCAGGATCGGTTCCAAACGGAATTCGTGATCCGCCCATAGGTACACGAATCATCTCTGAAAATTGGCCATACGTGCACAGCTTGCCAGCAATTACTTCAGGACCAACAAGGTGTTCTGAAGATCCAAGAATCACCGCACCTGCGCCGTCACCAAACAAAATAACCGTCTTTGAATCTTTCGGATTGAGGATTCGTGAGTACAGATCCGCTCCAATTACCAACGAATAACCACCCACTGCAGCATTCATCTGCACAACCGTGTTAAGTGCAAATTCAAAACCACTGCACACTGAGTTGAGGTCATATGCTGCCGCATTTTTTGCTCCAATCATCGCCTGGACAATTGCAGCTGTCGCAGGTTGAGAGTGATCTGGCGTGGACGTCGCAACTACAAGTTGAGAAATCTCAGAAGCGTCAATTCCGGAATCTTCAAGAGCCACCATTGCGGCCCTAGCAGCCAGGTCACTCGTTGCTGTATTCGAGTCAGCCCATCGTCGCGAACTGATGCCAGACTTACGGCGAATCCACGCATCATCAACCCCTGCAGAAGAACCAACCTCGTGATTAGGCACAATTCTCTCAGGCACAAAAGACCCAGTACCAAGAATTTGGACATTATGTGCCTCGATTGCACCTGAATTAAAGTGCAAGGTCAAGCCTTGTCCCTCTTCCAAACCAATTTTTGTTACAACATTATCTTCAATTACTGAAGGATTACCCATACCATTGCTCCCATTCATCTGGTAGATGCAAATCGATTTAATCAGTCAACACAGAACGAAGGTGACTTAAACCATTCAAAGCAGCCGGAAAGCCAGCATAAACTGCCATTTGAATAATGATTTCGATAAGTTCCTCAGTCGTACCACCAACGTTCAAATACCCCTGCATATGCAAACGAAGCTGCGGCACACACGTTCCCAAGGCTATACAAGCAGCAACAGTGACTAACTCACGTTCCTTTAAGGTAAGTCCCGGTCTTGCATAAACATCCCCAAAAGAATATTCAACGATGAATCGCCCGAGATCTGGAGCAATGTCAGCCAATGCCTCAACTACTGCCGTTCCTCCCGCACCATCAATTTCTTTCAAAAGTTTTGAACCAGTATCAAACCTCCTTGTTGCTTCTGTCTGATGTTGACTAACATCAGGAGCTATTCCTCGCGCCGAGAAAACCTCACGTGCGACTGACACCGCATTGAGCGCTGCCGGAAATCCTGCATATATCGTCTCATGAACGAAAGTCTCGATAACTTGCTGTGGAGTACAACCCACATTCAACGCTCCATTGATATGAAACCGAAGTTGTTTTGGTGCATTTCCCATAGCAGCCAATGCAGCAATCGTCGCGAGTTGGCGTTCCGTTTTTAAAAGCCCTGGTCGAGCGAAAACATCCGCATAACCAAATTCAATAACAAACCTTTCAAGGTCGGGGCAAAATACCGCCACATCATCCAGAATCGATCCCTCAGGATTTTTCTCAACTTCTGAAAGGACACGTTTACCAAACTCGTACCTAGATAACTTATGTTGTTCCATGGCTAGCCTTACCTTTCTACTGTTGCCTACGTGAAGCAATCGGAAAATCTGGATCAGAGCCGATGCTTCCTGCTTCTGCCCAGCGGTTCTTTGGAACCTCGTGAATATAAACGGTGATCTTGTCCAGCGGCGCTCCTGTAACTTCCCTCGTTGCGTTGGTTAAGGCAATCATTAATTCTCGAGCAATTTCGTCGTCTTGCCCTTCCCATGTAGTAACATTGATAATGGGCATGTTATTTGATCCTTTCAACGAGTTTGAATATCGAAAAATGTATTGTTCTTAAGTTTTAGTTGTGCATGTATATCACCTCCAAGTCCGAATTGCCCAATAGCGCCTCCGTAGTTTCGTTGTTCAGACATCCAAAGAACAACAATATTGATAACTCGATTACCTTTTTCTGGAAAAGGACAGGGTAACCTAGCAGCATAGTGCCCCTCGCCGTTTTCGTTAGAAATGAAGACATTAGGAATTCCCAACGGACCTGGCCTAGTAGGATTCTCTGGACGTAAATCCCAAGCCTTAAGTGTCATCACTGTATACAAACTGTTCGGTAGTAATCCAGACATGTCGAGTTTAAAATCAACACCGGCTGATTCTTTGGACCAAGTCACAGTTACTATTCCCCGCGCCTTTAACCACTTACTCAAAGTAATTGGTGGCAGTCTTTTAGGCCCATCGATTTCTTGTTCGTCCGGATAACGCACAATATGGAGAGGAATGCTCGGACGTTGTACGGAATGAGCTTCAGGCAGTTGCTCAGGAGCAAACAACATAGGGTAATTGTTTGATGGAAGTGGCAGTGGTAGAGTATGAAGCACAATTTCTTCAAGTCGAGCACTATCATCTTCATCAAGCTCTTCGATAATTCGATAAGGGCGATGTGTCCCAAACTTTGGGGCTGGATCAACAGCGACTATAGCCGCTCCCCAAGATGCTTCATTTCCGAGTGAACCTTTCCGATTTATTTTGCCAACCACAACAAAATTTCCATTTTGATCCATAACCTCGCTCGGAGGATAAAACGGCCCTTGAGTTGTTGGTACCATTGAAAAGGTTTTTACATTCATATCGTGACCTTTGCAGAAATGACTCCAGATTTATCATGTTTAACAAAAGCAATGAGAAGAGCAATAAAAATCGCAATTGCTGCAATACCTGCCGCAAAGAACCAACCTTGTCGGTGACAAAGCCAGCCTAGAAGACTGCCTCCAAAACTGCCAGCTAAAAGGCAGACTAGGAAATATACTGCAGATGCCGATCCTTTCAATTCGGGCTCGATAAACCCACTTAATCGGACCATCAACGCTGGCTGCGCAGCAAAAACACCAAGATAAAGAATCAACAACCCAGCTGTAGCTACCCAAACGTTACTTGCAAACACAATCAAAATTGCCCCAATTACACAAACAATAAGACCGATGACTGAAACCTTTTTAGGCCCAATTTTGGGAACTAAAGTTCCTGCGAATGGAGCTCCAACCAACGCAATTAGACCACTCAAACTAACTAATCCGATAGCTGTAGAATCAAGAAACATTGGCGGACCACTTAACCTAAGAGTCAGAATTGTAGTGATACCCAAATAGCCAACAAATAAAGCTCCCCCAATTGTCAAAAAACTCAAAACAGCAGGACGAACAACCATTCCCATGGCAGTACTATACGCACGAATAACGTTGCAATTTTTATGGTTCACCGCTGGAAGACCCAGACTACAAAAACCAGCAATAAGGATCATTATTGCAAATGTTCCATACGCCCATCGCCAACCAATCTCACCCGTGATTAATGCTCCGATACTGCGACCGATGGTAATGCCTGCAACCGTAGCTGCTAAAATTATACCAAAATACCTTCCCGATTTTTCTGGTTCAGTTTTACCTGCCATCGCAAACATTGCTGAAGGCACACTAGCCGCGGCGATTCCAGTAGCAGCAATGCTCAAAATTAAGCCAACAAAACTATTAGAAATAGCACTAAGCGTACCAAATATCGCAGTCGCAAAAGCTCCAACTGAACCCAACATACGGGCCGAAAATACATCAGACAAAGGGCCAAACACGAAGAATGCCAATGCGTAGCTGATTGCCGAAACCGTAAAAGTATCTCTAGCTCGCACCGCCGAAATCCCAAAATCGTCTGCAAACGTTGTAAAGATTGCTTGTGGTATATAAACAATTGCCACTGACATAGCCGTGGCAAAAATTGCCACAAGAGCGTACAACGGCCTCATACCAAGCCTGCTGACATTCCACCATCAACAACAAAGGAACTACCAGTCACATGTGATGCCGCTTCTGAAGACAAAAAATATACCATGTTCGACACATCAGCCGGACTGACAAGTCGGCCTAAAGGTATGTTTTTAATGGTGTTTTGGTTTATATCTTCAGCACGTGAACCGGCAACCTCAGCCAACTCTTCGCAAGTTTCCCACCAACGATCAGTCGCCACAGGTCCAGGATCAACAACGTTCACGCGAACTCCATCAACCGCAAATTCTTTGGCTGTTGCTTTTACAATCGCACCCAACGCAGCATTCAGCACACTTCCAATCGGAAATAACGGTGAAGGTTCCGCGCGAAAGAGACCAGCAATCAAGGTAATTGATCCGCATCCTAAAACCCGCATTGAAGGACCAAAAGCACGAATCAAACGAACGGCACCAAGAACCTTCCCTTCAATGGCGCTCCTCCATTCTTCGTCAGTAGAATCAATAATTGTTCGTACCGGGTGATCGCCTGCGGCATGCACAATCGCACGAGGAGCACCATAATGTGAAAGAATCTCAGCAGCCGCAGCATCTACTGCGAATGGATTATTGATATCAACCTCTACAGTTTCAATCTCAACGTTAGAGCGATTGTCTTTTTGCAAGCTAACCGCAAGATCATTTAACTTATCCTTTTGCCGGCCCAACAAGATAACAGATTGACCTTCAATTACAAATTTTTGAGCAATACTGCTGCCAATTCCACCGGTAGCGCCGGAAATGATTACTGGTTCTTTCATGTCTCTAATCTTCTTTCACTCGGGTATAAATACGAGTAGCTAATCCCTGATTTCCTCCTGTGATGTAATTATCACCTGCAGCCTGAACAATCTTTCGATAGCGGTCAGACGTAAAAACTTTAGTGTATTCATCGATCTCACAATCAAATCCTGACAAAAAAAGAACGCCAGGGCGAGTGGAAAATACCGTATGATAGGCAGAAAAAGTTGTGATTTGTGGAGATTCTCGCACTACATCAAAGATGGTTTTTTCACGCCATTTCAAATACGCTTGATATTTTCGTGGAAGCACCTCAACATACCGAAGCTCAAGATGAGCGGATTCAGGAAGAGGAATATTGGTTGGTTTAGGCTCCTCGACAAGCGTTAAAATTTCTCGACGGAAATCACCCGCAGCATAAGGAGCCAAAACGTCCCAAAGATGTTTCGTCGCATCGACAGATTCCTCAAGATTCGACCAACCATCATGAGCACGGATTTCAAGTAATGTTTCTTTATCATTGCTAGCGAAAAGTGCTACACTCGAAGAAGACTTCGAAATAATACCGAACCAAGCAATCTTCGCATTTTCAAACTGCTCCGAAATTATCGGAAGCTCATTAATTTGAATTATACTCGCGGACATCTACAACCCTTTCGGTGTTAAAAATAGACTTTTATCTCAACCAAGAACTACTGGTAAATGACGCCAACCCTCATATGCGGCAAGTTTAAGCATCTCAGGAGAATTACCTACAACCACCCCTTCTCCAGCTATCCGTAACAACGGAGCATCACTTATATGATCTCCATAAGCACAGACACATCGTGTATCTAATTTGAGATATTGAATGAGATCTTGCGCGGCTTCAGCCTTCGCTATTCCAATCATTGGCCTTTCAATTTCACCTGTATATGTATCTCCACTGATAGACGGTACCGTTCCGAAAATGTATCTAGCACCAACATATTCTGCAATTGGAGTAAGACAAGCATCAAATGAACCAGACACGAGTGCAATAACGCAGTTGTTGGATTTGAGCCGAAAAAGCTCTCGCAAAACCGGTTTATGAAACAAAGTTCCATTGGAAAACTGTTCATTAAACCATTCTCGACCTTGGTCAACCATCCAGGTTCGACTTTGCCCTGCGAAACCTCGGTAGTAAGTCTCATTTACGAACTCCCTGGAGGCCCCCTCAGATGCGAGTCTTTGAAAACGATTAACTGCCCAATGTCTATCTTTTTCTGACCAGCCTTGACGGGCTAAAACCAAATCCAAAAATGAAAACATACTTTTCACTTGAATTAGGGTTTCGTCAACATCAAACAAGGCCAGACGAGGATTAGACAAGTGTAGCCTCCATTACTTTTTTATTAGAAAACTCATATAATGCTTTTACCGCTTTTCGATTCTCTATTTCAAAAATACGATCCGAAGAAAACACCGTATATGTCACTTCAGTTCGGCTCACAGTCGCCCCATTTTGTTCAATTTCAACAATAGCTGCAAAACCAATGGAACCACTTCGAGAACTATCGGGTTCATTGGTTACAAACCTGAGGGTAGCTGGAAGCGGAAAAAGAAACGACAAATACTGAGTATTCATACTTTCTATGACAAAGTAGGGATTTTGAAGGCTATCGATCAGTTGCAAGCATGTTGTTGACGCCAAAAACATTTGCCGAGCGGCCTCAATGGCAATGATCCCTTGAACATGCTGACCAGTCTGATGATCCAACAGTAACTCATTATCATTGTCTATCCTCAAGTCAGCAATAGCCGTAAACTTTTCTGGAGTGCGCAGATTAGCAACAAGCACATTCTGAGCCCGGTGCTTATGGCTAGCACTTCGAGAAGCAAGCACCATATCGGAAGAAATGACACGCGGCTTTGAAGCTAATATGTTTTTACTGATTGCAACATTTAAAGCTACCAAATCAAATTCGCCAATACCTTGCCCAATTACGATACATTCTGGCAACGTTTCTGGATAATTCTCCACCACCTTTAAAATCTGAGACACAGTTTGCACACCACCCTGCCGAGCAAGACCTTCAAACCTATCGCCTACAACCGTGACAACGCTAGTTGAATTCTGCATTTCTAGAATCCTTCCGTTTGAGGGTGTAGCAATATGGCCACTTTTTAATCATCATATTTTGAAAAAATACTCTTTTATTCATAGATAATTACTTACGCATTTTTTAACAAAAATACGTAGCCATACAACATACACCAGAAAAACTACCCTCGGGAAAAGGGAATCGCACCATCAAAGACTTTCGTCACCACAAAAAGCATATGATGAGCTGCGCATTTAGCGCATGGAATGACACGATACCGTTATTTTCGTTTTTATACAAGAGGCGAACAAGATCTAATTGGGGCTCTCGTGCTATATATATTTAAACAGATGTTTTAAACTGACGGTTCTATAGAGAACAATATTTCAACAAATAACCGGACTGCAAAGCATCAAATTCCAAGGAACAACTAAAGCATTCTGGCGTCAACTTTGCACATCTGATCACTAGTTTTGCTACAAAGTATTTCTCCATACCTTGCATCTCCAAAAACCCCAACTGGGCATCCCTGCTTACACCCACAAAGTGAGTCTCCACACCAAAGAACTCAAACATTTCATCGATATTTTTAAATTACTCTACTGATACAGATTCGTCGTCGAATGATCACAACCACCACGCTTCATCCGAGACCAGACAGGGCAGAATATTCCTCTCTCCGTAAAAGTGATACCAAAACCTCTACCACCTTGACCTTATAGAAAGCATCAACGATACATACAAATTTAGCCACTCCTTCCATATTGATGGCGCTCAAACAAGCAATTTCAATACATAACCTGGAAGTAGGTTCACCAGTAGATATCCTTCGGTCCGCCTAGCAGCCAAATCTATACCATTCATACAGTCGAAGAAAAGTACCAACCATTGAAAATTACAACCAACACAATGCACATGGACCAGCAAAGTTTGACAGCACAACAACTGCTAGCCACGTATCCGCAAATCTAAATACCCCATGTATCACCCCCTCATGCTTTGCCTTCCACCCATCGAATCCATTTTGACGACTCCGACGGCAGCATTTGATAAATTTGCTAGACCTTCAAAGCCAAACAATCAAGTAATGGCGGGGTTTCTGCGCCCCCTCACGCACCGTACTTGGACGTACTTGGAGTTCATTGGACCTGTTGATTTAGAGCGGCTTGACACTCATGGTAGGTTCTCCTGATTTCGATGAAAGATTTCAGGCTTTGTCGTGCCCAGTATTTGTTCCTAAGTGCGTCGTTGATTACTGGGTATCCGGTAACCCGCCAGTACGTTTACCAATGTTGCCTCACCAGTGAGCCTAATGCCAATTCATTTCGTGAGCGGTAACTTTCCACACTCACGTGTGCGGTTATTTCCGCTGTTCCCAAAGGATATAGCACAACCTTCAACGAGTTTGTTCCAGAAGCCGAGTCAAGAATTGTTTCATATCAACAAAGCTGGAAATAGCCTAACCAACCCGTCATATACCGGTTGATCCAACCAATTCTGACCTCTATCGATATAGTCCACTGACATACAGTTAATAAACGCAATTGAGCTTTCTCTCACTTGATCGGCCGTGGGGCTAACCGCAAGGCATAACCCTACGTTCTTTGGGTAATCAAACGCGTACCCTACCAACTCGGCCTTCCATGCATGGCGAGTTGAGGATTTCTCCTGGTTCACCGCGAGTTTCAACTTACCTTCGAAAACTTCGTACCCAAAAGCCCAGCTGGCGTACTAGGACCTGACAAATACCAGAATGCAATAACGTATCGGACAAACCGCGTCTGTTTAGCCCACATCCACTGTCAAAGGCACCCAACATAATATTGCTCTCAGTAACTGCCAGCACGTAACTACTCTCATTAGCTTTAACACGCTCTCATCCCTGCCCATTCGCGCCACCCGAACCTTCAACATACTGGTAATTGACCGTATCGAAATACTTCATCGACAAATCAACCTCAACAACCCATGCAAGCCCTGATTCACCTGAGTCCGTACGCTCTTGGCGCCTGTCATGAGCGCTTTTATTCGGACAAAACCTTAATACGCCACCAACACGAAACCGATATAGAAGATCAGGATCAATACTTCCGCAATCGCCTACTGGATCACCCGATCCAGCACACCCAGGCTAGATGTCACATACGGGTGCAATACCATCATCGTAGCAACCCTATTTCTACTTCCGCATCTGTTGTTATTGCAGGTTGATATTGGTTTTTGGAAGTTATTACCACTGCAATGGGTCGGCGGAATAGTCTTCGGAGCATTGAGGTATAAAACCGGTGGCATTACCGCACCAGTCTTAGCGCACAGTGCGGTAAACCTTGCACAAATCATGCTCATATAAAAAAGACGTGCAACCAGCAATACTGCCAGATGCACGTTTGCCCTATAGGCTCAAATAAAATGTCACTAGATCCTAGCGGCGGAGACCCAAACGGCCAATCAGATCACGGTAGCGATCAACATTGTTTTCAGCCAGGTACTTGAGCAGCCCCTTGCGGCGGCCAACCAGCAGCAACAGACCACGACGCGAATGGTGATCGTGCTTATGAGTCTTTAGGTGCTCGGTGAGCTGGCGGATACGGGTGGTCAGCAGCGCAATTTGCGCTTCTGGCGAACCTGTATCAGTTTCGTGAAGGCCATACTCTGCGAGAATGCTCTGCTTTTGTTCAGTGGTGAGTGCCACGGGGATTTCTCCTACTACATATTTCAGTCCACATAAACGTGCCGCATGTTTGTGCGGGGTGCAACTGCTGTGGACCGCAGTCGCTAAGCCTCGGCAACAGTAACATAGTGCCCAGGGATTTTTCAAAGTATGGAATGTGTAGGTTCCGCTGCGAGGATTTCACGGGCACGTTGAACATCTTTTGACATCGCTTCTAATAGCTCATCCACGCTATGAAACTTCACCATTCCGCGAATCCTTTCGACGAACTCAACCGCACAGAACCGGTCATAAAGATCAGCTTCTTGGTCGAGCACAAAGGCCTCCACACTGCGGCGCTCATCCCCAAATGTTGGATTGGTCCCTACGGATACTGCGGTCATATACCGCTGATGGGGGCGCATATCGCCGTCAACCGGGGCGTCGTCAAGAATGGTAAACCAACCGCAATACACACCATCGGCAGGCAGGGCAACACTGTCTGGGAAATATAGATTTGCGGTTGGATAGCCAAGTTCACGACCGCCACGCCCGGCACCCCGACAAATATGACCAGCCACCGAGTAATTTCGCCCTAAAGCCCAGTTCGCACGGCGAATATCGCCATCGTTGAGTAAGCCCCGAATCACCGTCGAGCTTAATGTAGTGCCGTCTTCAGCAACCAGCGGCAAAACCTCTACTGCTACCCCATATCGTTTCCCTAATTCGCGCAATGTTTCGGTATTACCAGATGCCCGATGCCCAAACGTGAAGTTATCGCCAACAACAACTGCTGCTGCATGAAGTTGGTTTTGCAGCACTCCTGTAAAGAACTCTTCTGGGGATTGGCTAGCAAGTTCAGGAGTAAATCGGATAGCGAGCATATGGTCAACACCAAGGTCTTCTGCAAGGTCAGCACGATCTGCTAGGTTCCCCAACATCGGTGGCATACGGTCTGGGCACAATACTGCCAGTGGGTGCGGGTCAAACGTCATAACCACACACGGTGCCCCTAGTGCATCCGCCATTGCGCGTGCTTGCGTAATAAGAGTTCGATGCCCGCGATGCACACCGTCGAACACACCTATGGTCACCACACTCCGGCCAAGGTCGGCCGGCACTTCTTCTAAACCGTGCCAGATATCCACTCACTAAACACTACGTCATAGACTTGTGCGCATGAACGACCCCCTCTCTTCTTCTGGCATTGTCATTGTGGATAAGCCCGCCGGCATGACATCCCACGATATTGTTGCTCGGCTGCGGCGGATATTTTCCACCCGTCGTGTGGGCCATGCGGGCACGCTCGATCCAATGGCTACCGGGGTATTAGTTGTGGGGATTGAACGGGGCACAAAGTTCCTCGCACATATGGTTGCTGAAACCAAAACCTACCGCGCAACAATTCGACTAGGTATGTCCACAAGTACCGATGATGCTGAAGGCGAAACGCTGACCCAAACTTCCGCGATTTCGCTTACCGACGCCGCGATCGACGCTGAAATACAAAAGCTCACCGGCAATATTATGCAACGCCCCAGCGCTGTAAGCGCCATTAAAATTGCTGGCAAACGCGCATATGAACGTGTTCGAGCCGGCGAAAAAGTGGATATTCCCGCACGCCCGGTAACAGTTCACCGATTCGATGTATTAGGCCGCAAACGTTCCGGGGACTTTTATGATCTAGATGTAGAAATCCACTGCTCATCTGGAACATACATTCGGTCATTGGCCCGAGATCTGGGTGCTGTATTAGGCGTTGGCGGTCACCTTATATCACTACGCCGTACTGCAGTAGGCCCATTCACCCTCGAACATGCGCAAAGCCTGGAAGCTTTACAGGATCATCCGAAAATGTCCTTAACACTCGATGCAGCATTACAAACCACCCATCCCGTACTACCTATTACCGAAGAAGAAGGTCGTAACCTTGCAATGGGTAAATGGCTTGAACCAAAGGGAATACGCGGCATCCATGCCGCTATAACCCCCGACGGCAAAGCAATCGCCCTAGTCAAAGAACAAGGAAAACGGCTTTCAACTGTCTTTGTGGCACGGCCCTCAACACTGTAAAGCCCCGTGCTGGATAGTACTATTGTGTGACTGCAGTAGCAGCGATAATATAGCCATCCTTGATTTCCCATTTGCCATTGATATACGGCACCGGGGCCGGGCGCACCAATAGGTAGGAAACAAACGTTCCATCGGTTCGAATATCAATTTCTGCTTGCTCAAAGCCTAGCCATCTATGTGTCAGCGGAAACCATGCCTTGTAGGTTGCTTCTTTGGCGCAAAATAAGAGCCGATCCGCACAATCAACACCTAAGCTTTCTAAGTGCAATGATTCCGCCGGGCGGGCAATGGAGCGTAGCAGCCCATCGGGCAATGGTTCTGCCGGCTCCACATCTAAACCCATTGAACGAACGAGTAATCGAGGCGCTGCAACGGCAGCTCGAAAACCAGCGGTATGGGTTAATGAACCACTCACAGAAGCCGGCCACAAAGGCATTCCGCGTTCCCCACGTAAAATAGGATCTCCGGTATCCCGATTGAGTTCTCGAAGTGCCTGGTGGGCACACCATCGGGCATCACCAAATTCGGCTTTTCGAATATCCACGGCATGTGCTACCAATGCTTTTTCCAATGGATGTAAGCCGTGATAATTATCTAAATTGACCTCATCAATCCCGCGCCGGATAACACTGAAACGGGCTGATTCTGGAAACAGGTCCGGACTACACATCATTGTCTCCTGCCTCCAAGATTTTGACTGGCCATTGGCGGTCTGCTGGGTACCTATGCCACTCCCGTGGATATCCGAGGCTAACCTCATGGTGTTTAATCCCCTCTACAACATAGGTCCCAGGCATATGGAGATGACCAAACACAACTGCCTTCGCTTCATACCGGCTTGCCCAACTTCGCGTATGACGCGTCCCACACCAAGGTGCAAGCTCTCGTACTGCCATCTTGTCAACGGGTTCCACCACCAATGGCCAATGATTAATCAATACTGTGGGCCCGGATACTTTACTTAATCGCTTGACGGAATACGCTAACCGATCCCAGCACCATGCCCGCACATCCACAAATGGTGCGATAGCGAACTCATCGGTCATCATTACTTGCCGATCATGAGCTGCCTGGACAGCTTGTTCAACCGTATATCCTGGCGCTCGGAACGAATAATCGTACAGGGTAAATAACGGTACAATCGTGCACCCAGCAAAGACCGGATAGGGATCTTCCGGAGTAAGCACATCGATACGACGACACCCTTCGACGAGTTCATCATATTTAGCTCGGCCTTGATGTCTGTCGCTGGAACGACTAAACAACTCATGATTTCCTGGCACCCAGATAACCCGTGCAAATTTTCGCCGAAGATTTTTTAGTACATGTAAAACTAGCTCGGTACGTTCGGCTACATCACCAGCAACAATCAGCCAATCCCCTGGTTGCTCCGGTTGGATACGATCGATGGCTTCAGCATTGGCTTTTACTGCCGCATGTAAATCCGCAACAGCCCAAAGTGTTTGCGTCACCTCGATCCCCTTTCCTGTGCAACCATCGAACCCATCCAAGCATCTCCACGACATCTCCATACAACAGCAATGCACCGCAAGATAAGAAATGCCGCAAGCCCACACCATACGCCGATGAGGCCGACGTCGAAAAGCAGTGCGAGCCAAACGCCCGGCAAAAAACCGAGCACCACCGCAATGATGGTCGCTTTGCGCAAGAATGCGGCGTCTGCAGCCCCGAGCAGTACTCCATCGAGAGCGAAGACGATGCCGCCAAGAACAATCATAAACACCATTAACCACCACGGTGCAGTTATTGCTTCGAGAACCTGCGGTGAATTAGTGAATACTTTCGGAATAATTTGGAATCCTGCGGCCATAACGCCTGCCAAACCGATCGCCAAGAATGTCGAATAACGTGTAATTTGCAGAGTAAGTTGACGCACCTGCGCACGGGCCTGGACCGCCCCCAAAGCGGCACCAATTAATGTTTGTGCCGCAATTGCCAACGAATCAAGTACCAGAGTCAAAAAGTTCCACAATTGCAGCAGCACCTGATGCGCAGCCAACGAAGCCGCCCCAAACCGCGCCGCAACAGCAGCCGCCGATAAAAATGCAATCTGGAATGAAAGCGAACGCAGAATTAAATCTCGTCCGAGCACTAGCTGCTGCGAAATTATTTTCCATTCTGGCCGCCACCTGCCGCGATGCACACGCACAAGAGCAATTAGAAATAAGCTCGCCGTAATACATTCTCCGAACAAATTAGCCCACGCCGAACCGACCAACCCCATTCGCGCCACAGCCAGCGGTAGCACCAATGCGCTCGGGATCACACCGGCCAATGTAAACCACAATGGAAGTCGCGTATTTTGTATGCCACGCAGCCAACCATTGCCAGCCATAATTAACAGTACGAGCGGAATTCCGAACACTGCGACTTGCAACCACTCCGTTGCAGCTTCGGCGACCGCACTGTTACCAGTGAGCCAGAGAGTGAATTGCGGAGCACCGATACTCACAATCACAGTAAGCAGGCAGCCAACAATCAACGCCACCCACGTAGCCTGCACTCCTTCCGTGACCGCAGCCGGCACATCATTTGCCCCGAATGCTCGTGCGGATCGTGCAGTTGTGCCATACGAAAGAAAAGTTAATTGTGTAGTGAGCACGCCCTGAATAGTAGCGCCCGCCCCCAACGCCGCAAGCTCATGTGCACCAAGGCGACCGACCACCGCAGTATCCAGCAATACATACAACGGCATTGCTGCCAGCACTCCCAGCGCTGGCAGTGCAAGCCCTAAAATTGTTCGAAAATTCACTACACTAAACAGTTTCCAAAAAATCGATTAATTGAGTGAATACCTCATCGGGTGTGCCGTATGCCGTGTACCCCGCCGCACGGATATGACCGCCACCACCCAGACCAGTAGCGATCTCCGCAACATTTACATGCATAGAGCGCAATGAAACCGCCCACACGTTTGGAGCGTATTCTTTCAGCACAACGCCCACATCCACCCCATCGAGTGCACGCACAAATTCCACTAACGACTCCACAGAGTTCGTTGAATACCCGTGGATTGTCTCGTAATTCGCCCACAACACACCTAGCGAATAACGCGCCTGCTCCACTCTAAATTTCGAAAGTACCGTACCGAGCAACTGTAAATCCGCCACACGTTGCACATCAAGCAACGGCATTCCCACTTTGCGATTATCGACGCCGCACCGCATCAACTGCGCCGCAAGTTCATGCATCTCTGGGCGCCCCCACCGAAAACTTCCTGTATCCGTAGCGAGCCCCGCATACAACGCGTGTGCGATTTCGGGGGTCAGTTCAACACCGAGATACGAAAACCATTCCGTCAAGATCGTGGTCGTGGATTCGGCAGCTGAATCAATTAAATTGACATGACCAAACCCAGGATTTGAAGCGTGATGATCAACCACCACAACCGCATCATGCTTCTCGACGCCGTGAGCACAAGCACCAGCGCGATCAACCGTGGCACAATCAACGAGTACCACGGCATCGACAACTGGCAATTCGGAAACTAAAAGAATATCCGCAGCACCCGGAATACTTAAAAGGTTTTCCGAAAGCGGGGACTGGTCCCCGATACAGCCAAAAGCACGCTTACCTAAGGACCGAAACGCCGCCACAGCGGCGCAAACACTACCAATCGCGTCAGCGTCAGGCCGGATATGGCCAATGACCACAATATCCTCAGCCTGTTCGATAATTTTCGTTGCTGCAGCCCACTGCATGCTTAAACTAATCCTCCGCTTGATTGTGCTTGTATGGATCGGCATCACCGGCGGGCTTCGCATGCTCCGCAAGTTTACGGAGCTCCTCATCTCGTGTCCGGGCCCTTGCCAGTAATGCTTCCATATGTGCAGATGCCTCTGGAACAGTATCAAGCTCGAAACTTAACGTCGGGGTAAAACGAACTTCTAGTTGATCGCCTACAATTTTTCGAAGTTGCCCCTTAGCACGCTCCAATGCCTCAGCAGCTTGCTCGAGATTTGGCTCCGCATCTATAGTAACGCCGCGAACCGTGTAATACACCGTTGCATCATGCAGGTCCCCCGTCACCTTGCAATCCGTAATTGTCACAAGTTCTAAACGACGGTCCTTCACTTCAAGCTCGATCGCATTCGCAACAATAGTAAGAATGCGCTTCGCCATACGAGCAGCGCGTGCATGGTCAACCATGACGGACCTCCGGAAATAGAAACTCAACGTAATATACCCGAACATCTTACATACTGGTAGTTTTCACTTGGCCCCACAACCAAACAAACAAATCTGAAACTGCTATTGTCTCGGTTACGCCCGGACGCGCAATTACAGTACTCAGCATTCCACTGCAATTACTTTTATAGTTAAAAATACGCAATGATTGGCAATATTCCAGTGGTTACACCCATTCTATGAAACTCCCATCCGCTATGCCTCCGCCTGTTTGCTAGCCTGTTTAGCACTTGCCCCACCAACCATAAAGGAGATTAATTCAATAGCTTCTCCCATCGGCTCGAAACCCAAAACCTCTACTAGAACCGACAAGACCCGAAGATAAATTAAAGCGCACTCAAAAACAAGCATTAGGTAAAACGGCCCAACTTTTCCCACCTAGCACTTTCAGATCCGATCTAGAAATTCAAAGCATTCATACACAAAAGCCAAATAATTAATTTTCCATATTATGCTTCAACGCTAGTTTTTGAGCAATGAGTACCAATAATCCATGATCTGCAATTAATAAGCTGGGAGATTCTTCTACTGGAATAAAACGGAAGTTCGCAATCATAGCAGCATTGCCCTGATTGGCAGTATCAACATTGGTCCAAGCGAGTTTCCAATGAAGATCTGATTTAATCCAAAAAAAGTTACGTAGATGAGTTTCATCTTTAAATTTACCCATGTCATATAAATACTGCCCTAAATACATCATTGGTGCATTAAGTATCAGTCCAGACTCTTCGTAGAGTTCACGGCGCGCGCACTCCTCTAGTTTTTCGCCAGGTTCGCGCGTGCCTGCTGGAACCTGCAAACCAGCGTTTGGAAAATGCTTTTGAGTAAAACTAAGGACATGTGTCAGTGAACGATCAAAGACATAAATAAAAACTTTTTCATAATCGTAATTTGTCATTTTTCTATCTCTCACTTTTCAATACATTAAAATCCGTCAACGGAACACTTCTAAAATTCCAACAAATCAGCCTTCATCAACAATCGCTCCCCAAATCGTCCACGCAAAATTCAATGATGTAGCCATCACAATTTTATGGCAGTTATACCACTAACTGCTCTAGTTGGAACCTTTTTTACCACCTCCATAAAGCCCGAATCGACCCCCAAGGCAATAATATTTAAATAGTAAGACTATATTTTATTCGTTTCTTTACTTCAATTTGTTTTAAATTACTATGACCTACTCAAATCGGCTTTTATCCAAAAATGCCGAAGATGACAAAGGATTTTGCAGGTTTTGCATTGCGAGTCTGCGACAAAACAACACAACAAAATCTTGTACCATTCACACTACTACTCACAAACGTTCAATTAATAAGTTCATTATTCTTGCCAATGAGTTCGAAGCCACTGCTTATACGCATCGTTGCCTTCGAAAGTATTGGGGCTTACTCACAGTTTGCCGTACACCCCAATCTACTGTAGTACCCCACTTCTACAGCGCATCATTGCCCAAACGTTTAGTGTCTCCCTGCCCCCTCAACGATCGAGAAATTTACTCCTACACACCAACTGCCGATTACCCTCAAATCAGCAATTTACACAATACGGCGCCAGACAGTTCATTATTCTTCTACAAAAACCTGAATAGTTTTCTTCCTAGATCACTGAGTCAACACTAGGAAATGTCCGACCCGAGAGATTATCAATCTTGCCAGTAATATAGTCTCGTGCGCTATACGTATCAATACCCACTGAAATATTGGACTGCCAACAGCTTGGGGTAACACTGGGTCAGCATCTTCTACAGTGACTCTTTGCCCAGATCCTTCATGTTCCCCCGAACCACTTTGCCGCGCGTCATTAATACAATGCTCGACTTGTTTGACCGCTTTTTACCGAACGCACCTATGTCCCGTCACTATCGCTACATCACCATTGGCGTACTTGGATACACGTTGATGCTGCAAAGCGGTTCTGGAAATACCAGTAAAACCGATGTCAGCAACCTATCACAACAAGCTTGTTGCTGACGTGTTCCACTCCACTCGTAATTACGCGATAACCAACTTGAATCACACAGAAACTGGTTTCACTAGCGCACAAAAAGAACGTCTTCATCTTCTGACGAAATGTGGGTACCAAAAGGTTTTTGAGAAAGCCGTTGGGGGCATGCTTTTCTAAACCCCTAGTGCAAATTACCGTGTCCTTCTGGTTCGTTTCGCAGGCCTGCCGAGTATCTTATCTCTTCTATAAACCCGACTTACTTCAATTTGGTGCGAAAGTTTCGATGGAATCCAACTTCGAACCAGACTAGATAATAGTTGACGATACAAGGTCAACAAGACGAACACTTGTTCCTGGTGGGCGAGAGCAATGTATTAGTTTGTTGTCCTAAACGCCAGTTCAAAACATCCTGCGCAATAGGAATCACCAAAAGTTGTAGTATCGCGAACATATGGCTCAAACCGTACAACTCCGCCCACCCGAGCACTATCCCCTAGTACAAAACAATGAAAACACAAGTGTAAACCCACAGCTCAATACGTCAAGAGCTAGGTTAATCACAAGACCAAGACATCAGTTGGGGCAGCTGATTGGGTTTCCCTGCTAACCATCAAAGAATCCTCAAACAGCCTCGACAGATCTACAATCCTTGCAATACCTCTAACACATAAACCTATTCATCATCACGGTCTTCAGATCCATGCTTATAAGGATCTGCCTCACCCGCAGGGGTTGCGTTTGCAGCCAGTTTCCGTAGTTCTTCATCACGCGCCCGCGCCTTAGCCAGAAGGGCTTCCATATGCGCTGAGGCTTCCGGAACTGTATCAACTTCAAATGTCAGGGTTGGGGTAAACCGCACACCTAATTGATCTCCTACGATTTTGCGGAGTTGCCCCTTGGCGCGTTTTAGCGCTTCAGCGGCAGCATCCATATCTGGCTCCGCATCAACGGTGACCCCACGAACGGTATAGAACACCGTGGCGTCGTGAAGATCGCCGGTGACTTTGCAATCCGTAATGGTCACATATTCTAAGCGGCGGTCCTTTACCTCCAGTTCGATCGCATTGGCAACGATCGTTAAAATGCGCTTTGCCATTCGCGCTGCACGTGCATGATCAACCATGACGAACCCTCCAGCTTAGAAAACTTTCTCAATGTACCCGACCATCTTACATCCTGGTAGTTTATCCACGCCGAGCGTCTGCCACCGCCCGGGTAACCATCCAACTCAATGCCAATGATGTGCCCGCTCCCACCAAAAAACCACTGGCCACATCCGTAAACCAATGCACACCCAAATACAACCGTGATGCCGCAATTGCAGCCACAAATGCCGCACCCAATATCCATGTAATAAGCCGAATCCTACGGCTACGCACAATTGCCCCAATAATTAAAATTATTGAAACCCCAAATGCGGCCGCTGCCGTTGTATGACCTGAAGGAAAACTAAAATCATGTTCAGTGGTTAATTGCGTAATCAGAGGTGGGCGTTCTCGCCGTACAAAGTACTTTAAAGAGTGAGTAATTGCCGACGCCCCCGCCACACACGCCACCACATACCCTCCAAGCCAACGGCTCTGGGTAGCCCACCACACAAAAGCACCTAGAAACACTGCCAATAATGTTGCGTACAGCGGGTTTAATAATAGAGTGATTCCCCGCATTACCACCGTTGTCACCGGATCGCGGGATTCAATAAATTCTTCTAAAACTCGATTATCCCCATGCACCACTAATTCCCAGTGCACCAGCATTCCCACGCTGGCAGCCACCAATACCGCAAGTATCCCCACAATTGCGCGAGTTCGATCCGAAAACCTTTCAGTAATCATTTATCCAGGCTACGGCATCGTCCCGCAGATGACGTTAACCAGCTTCTAAAAATACTCAAAACCCCCATCACCTTCTTTCGGAAAAGGAAATGGGGGTTTCAAACTAGGGTATGTTAGCTACGCGGCACTTCAACCAGTTCATAGACTTCGATAATGTCATCGACCTGGATATCTGGGTAGGAAAGCACCATACCGCATTCATAACCAGCGGCTACCTCGGTAACATCGTCCTTTTCACGGCGCAACGAATCAATATTCGCTTTTTCTGCAACCACATTGCCGTCACGTACCAAACGTACTGTGGCATTACGGCGCACCTTACCGGATTCGACCATGCAACCTGCGATAAGACCAACAGCAGAAGCTTTAAAGATCGCACGGATTTCAGCACGACCAACTTCACGCTCTTCGTAGATAGGCTTAAGCATACCGCGAAGTGCAGATTCGATATCTTCAATAGCACGGTAAATCACCGAGTAGTAGCGAATCTCCACGCCTTCCGCATTGGCTTCTTCTGTTGCTTTTCCTTCAGAACGAACATTGAAACCAATAATGACGGCGTCAGAAGCAGCAGCCAAGGAAACGTTGGTTTGGGTTACCGCACCAACACCACGGTCAATAATATTGAGCGCTACTTCATCATCGATTTGGATCTTGAGCAGTGCTTCTTCCAGCGCTTCGACGGAACCAGCATTATCACCCTTCAGAATAAGGTTCAAGGTGCTGGTTTCCTTAAGCACTGCATCCAGGTCTTCGAGAGATACACGCTTACGGTTCTTTGCGGCCATAGCATTACGCTTACGGGCATTGCGCTTATCCGCAATTTGGCGTGCAACACGGTCATCTTCAACAACCAGAAGGTTATCGCCAGCGCCTGGGACACTGCTTAAGCCCTGTACCTGCACTGGGCGCGATGGACCGGCTTCTTCTACGTCATTGCCGTATTCATCGACCATGCGGCGTACACGACCATGCGCATCACCAGCAACAATCGAGTCACCCACACGCAAAGTACCGCGCTGAACGATTACCGTAGCAACCGGACCGCGACCACGGTCAAGATGAGCTTCAATTGCTACACCTTGGGCGTCCATGTCTGGGTTCGCAAGCAGCTCCAGTGAAGCATCTGCGGTGAGCAGGACGGCTTCGAGAAGCTTTTCAATATTAAGCCCTTGCTTTGCCGAAATATCTACGAACATAGTGTCGCCACCATATTCTTCTGGCACAAGACCATACTCAGTGAGTTGGCCACGAATCTTGTCTGGTTGCGCGCCTTCTTTGTCAATCTTGTTTACGGCTACCACGATTGGAACTTCAGCAGCTTTCGCGTGGTTGATGGCTTCAACCGTCTGCGGCATAACCCCATCATCGGCGGCGACCACAAGGATCGCAATATCGGTAGATTTCGCACCACGGGCACGCATCGCGGTAAACGCCTCATGGCCTGGGGTATCAAGGAAGGTTACTAGGCGCCGTTCGCCATCGATATGTACCGGTACCTGATACGCACCAATACCCTGCGTAATGCCGCCGGCCTCGCCCGAACCAACATTGGTTTTACGGATCGTATCCAGCAAACGGGTCTTACCATGATCGACGTGACCCATCACAGTAACAACTGGCGGACGCTTTTCTAGTGCATCTTCATCGCCTTCATCTTCACCGAATTGGAGGTCGAAGCTTTCCAGGAGTTCACGGTCTTCGTCTTCTGGGGAAACAACCTCAACTTGGTAGTTCATTTCATCACCGAGCAGCATCAATGTTTCATCAGAAACGGATGCGGTCGCGGTAACCATTTCACCAAGGTTAAACAGCGCCTGTACCAGTGCAGCTGCTTCGGCGCCGATCTTATCGGCGAAATCGGACAAGGATGCGCCACGAGCCAAACGCAGAGTTGCACCGCCGCCATCGGGAAGACGCACGCCACCAATAACGTTTGGTGCCTGCATTGCCTCGTACTCATTGCGCTTTTGCCGCTTCGACTTACGGCCCTTGCGTGGAGCACCACCTGGACGCCCAAAGGCACCTGCGGTTCCACCACGACGCCCGCCACGGCCACCGCCGCCACCAGCACCACCGGGTCCATTAGGTCCGCCACCGCGACCAAAGCTCGCGCCACCGCCGCCGCCACGGCCACGGCCACCACCAGAGCCTTGAGCTTTAGCTGGCATTTGGCCAGGGTTTGGGTGGTTCGGCATCATTGCTGGGGTTGGACGACGTCCGCCGCCACCAGCACTAGGCTTCGATCCGCCTTGTTGACGAGAACCGCCACCAGTACGCTGACCGCCCCCCTGTGGGCGTGATCCTCCGCCTGGGCGAGGACCACCGCCTGGGCGAGGCCCTCCCCCTGGACGAGGTGCTGGCGCAGCAGACGAAGACGTTGAAAATGGGTTGTTTGCCACACGTGGCACACGACCACCTGGCTTTGGACCTGGCTTGGCCATTGGGCGTGGCATTCCAGCAGGCTTCGGGCCATCGCTAGCACCTGGTTTTGGTGCGCCTGGCTTCGGGGCACCTGGTTTTGGAGCTGCGGGCTTTGGTGCGCCCGGCTTTGCAGCACCTGGTTTTGGTGCACTTGGTTTTGGAGCTGCGGGTTTTGGTGCGCCTGGCTTCGGGGCACCTGGTTTTGGCGCAGCAGCGCCTGGCTTCGGGACAGCAGGCTTTACAGCACTAGGCTTTGGAGCTGCGGGTTTTGGTGCGCCTGGCTTCGGGGCACCTGGTTTTGGCGCAGCTGATTTTGTAGTGTTTGGCTTCGGCGCCGCAGGCTTCGCAGCTGCTTTCGCTTCTCCTGGTTTCGGAGCGGCTGGCTTCGGCGCAGCTTTCGCTTTTGGTTTTTCTTCAGTTTGGTCGCCACCTTGTTTGGCAGCGTAATGTTGCTCCATCTTCTTTACCACTGGGGGCTCAATAGTAGAGGAAGCAGTTTTTACGAACTCGCCTTGCTCTTTCAGCGTAGCGAGAAGCTCTTTGCTGGTTACACCGAGCTTCTTTGCAAGCTCATGTACACGTAGCTTTCCGGGCACTTTACTCCTTGGGGGTTTTCCGTAGAAGTGAAGGCCCTTCATCTTCTACGGGTTTGCTTTGACGTTCATCGCTGATGCTTCATCGTAGGCTCATCAGTGTTCGGTCTTTCTTGGTTGTTGTTCGGTGTGACCCGCTAAAAAATCACGAACGGGTCCGACATCCACGGGTGTGGTTGCCCTTAACGCACGACCAAAAGCACGGCGGCTTTCAGCCAAGTCCAAAGCTTGAAGAGTTGGTGTGATCCACGCACCTCTCCCCGGTAGGCAGCGCCTAGGATCCGGGATCACCAAGGCAGGAATATGAGGGTCTAGCACCACTCGCAACATGTCAATATCTGGCATGCGTTTTCGAGTAGCAATACAAGTACGGATACGTATAGGCCGACCAGAAGTTATATGTTGTTCTGGACTACATGCCATACCGCTTTTACGACTCCTCCGTAACCATTGCTGAACTTACCCAAGCTTGGGCCTTATAAGAGCATACGTCAAATTCTCTCGAACGGCTAATAGGAACCTATTCAGCATCCGAGTGAATATCAATTTTCCAACCCGTTAGCCGCGCCGCTAGACGTGCATTCTGACCCTCTTTTCCAATGGCCAGAGACAATTGGTAGTCCGGAACAGTCACCTTGGCAATCTGTTGTTCAAGATCTACAACTTCTACTCGCACAACCTTAGAGGGAGCCAAGGAATTACCCACATATGTGGCTGGATCATCGGAGTAATCAATAATGTCAATTTTTTCCCCATGAAGTTCACGCATCACATTGGATACTCGCTGCCCGCGGGGACCAATGCAGGCACCTTTGGCATTTAGACCTTTTACGGTTCCACGAACCGCAATCTTTGAACGGTGCCCCGCTTCGCGGGCAATGCTCATTATTTCCACAGAGCCATCTGCAACTTCTGGAACTTCAAGCTGAAAAAGCTTGCGCACTAGTTCAGGGTGTGTGCGTGAGAGATTGATTTGCACATTTCGGGGACCTCGGTTGACACCAATGACATAGCTTTTTACGCGGTCACCGTGGCGAAACTTTTCCCCCGGGATTTGTTCAGCTGGCAAAAGGATACCATCTTGACCTTCGAGTTCAGTACCAAGCTGCACAATAACAATGCCGCGTTCTTTTGCTCGGGCATCTGCTTGCACGACACCAGAAACCACTTCACCTTCATATCCCACATATGAATCAAAGGCTTTAGTGGCTTCTGCTTCCCGAAGCCGCTTTACAATAGCCTCACGTACGGCTACGGCTCCGATACGACCAAAGCTTTCAGGAGTGTCATCAAACTCTGACGAAATATTTCCTTCATCATCGATTTCCGTCACAATGACGTTCACGGCACCGGTTTCAGCGTCGATATTGACCCGCGCGCGGGTATGTTGGTCGCTTCCACGATGTGAGTGGTAAGCGTGAAGCAATGCGCTGGCAATCGTTGTAAGTAGATCCTGGACACTGATGCCCTTGTCCTTTTCTATTGCCCGGAGTGCATTGACATCAATGTTCACTTGTGTTCCTCTCGCCATGCAAGGCTATCGTCGTATGTGGATTCAGCAAGCTGGCGTTCAGCCGCTGGTATTTCTGCGAACTCTACTTCTACCACTGCTTTCGGATAAGCAGCTAATTCAACCGCTTGGATGTCCAGCTTCTTTCCATTTCGGGTGATAAGTATCACGTGGTCACCGTTTGTGTTAAGAGCGCCGATACGCCCGCGAATCGTGGCTCCCGCGGCGTCGGTAAGCGCCACTAGCCTACCCACATTACGCCGCCAATGGCGCGGCAAAGTTAGCGGATGATCAACCCCAGGGGTGGAAACTTCCAGGGTATAGCCCGCCCCAAACGAAACCTGCCCGGCTTCCTCCGCGGTGTCAAGAACCAAACTAATCTCGTTCGATAACGCCTCTAGGGTGTCTAAATCTGGGTGTGTATCCGAATCCACCGCAATAGCCACCACGGATTTCGAACCAGCCCGATTTACACGAATCCGCTCCACATCCATGCCATGCGACACCACAACCGGTTCAATAAGGACTTTTAACGTTTCAGGGGTAGGAAAAGCCATAGCGAAAAGCTTAGCGCGAGGTAGACTCTGGCGATGTGAAACGTCGCGTTTTTATTATGCTTGCCGCATCCATACTTTCCGCGTGCTCATTCGGCGCCAATATCACCGCCGACGAAGCGCTGAGTCGCGTCTATGAAACAACCGCAAAAGACGCACAACAAACCACACATCAAACAATCGCCGATGTACGCGCACGCCATCAAACCGAACTCGAAACCGAAATCTATCGGCTCTGCGGCACGCTTGAAGACGGCTCCACCCCACCCAAATGCAAACTACCGGAGGTGGCCCAAGGTGATGACACTCGCGAATCCGCGGAGATACTTCACGACGCCGCCGCCACAATCGAAGCCGAAATACACAACGCTCCCAAAGAATCAATGATTATTTTGGCTCGCCAATACGCCGAACTTGCCACCGTGGGACTGAAAAGCGAAGAACTGCCAAAAGAAACTCAAATACAAACCCCCCACGATATTGAACGCCTTCGCGCAGCAATCGACCATGAATACGGCAACGCTTATGCTCTAGAAGTAGCTTCTGCAAAAGAAAACGGTGGGACTGAAGCACAACTCGACGAAGCCGCCGAAAAGCACCGCAAAACTGCTCAGCAGCTCAGCAAGTATTTAAGCGAAAAAGCCCCAGCACCGGCACCTGGCTATGTTATTGAAGATCCAGTAGATAACCCGAATGCATTCTCTGCAAAACTCGAACAGGAAAGCGTTTCATTTTGGCTTTCGGAAGCCGTTGCGGCAGAAACTCCGGAATGGCGAACCCTGTGTTTACGGGCTAGTGCACAGGCAGCACTACAGGCATTAATTTTTGATCCCAATACCGAATATTTGCATACCACCACCTCATAGCATTTAATCCTAAAGACCTCAAGTGATATAGCATGCAGCCACCGCCCGGATTGCAATGGCGTTCATACCATTGGGTCGGCTGCAATCTCGAGCGGTGGCAAACCCCTGGGCGTCGATACGCAAAGACCTCGACGAACCTATAATCCTGAAACTTTTATGCTACTTATGGTCGCTGCCAGGTCGGCTTGTGGTCATATGCATAGTGGTAATATTCCGCGAACTGTAATTTGCTTGCAGCTGCCTCATCAATCAATACCGTGGCATGGGGATGCAATTGCAATACCGACGCCGGACAAAAGGCTGCCACTGGGCCTTCCACAGTTGCGGCAATAGCCTCTGCTTTCCCCTCACCGGTTGCCAATAACAGCAAATGCCGTGCTTCAGTAATTGTGCCAAGCCCCTGAGTCAATACGTGAATTGGCACATCTGCAGCAGACGGAAAGAACCGTGCATTGTCTTTAATAGTCTGAGGGTGCAGTGTTTTCATACGTGTCCGCGAAACCAATGAAGAGCCCGGCTCATTAAAGCCAATATGACCATCAGTGCCAATACCCAATAATTGGATATCCACCCCACCGGCCTCAGCAATGGCCTTATCGTAGGCTTTTCCGGCCTCGGTTGGGTTTTCCGCAAGACCGTCCGGGCTAAGCACTACGGAATCATCGATATCAATATGGTCGGTGAATTCATTACGGATCGTGCGATAGTAGCTTTGCT
Source organism: Corynebacterium freiburgense (assembly GCF_030408815.1). Classification (NCBI taxonomy): domain Bacteria; kingdom Bacillati; phylum Actinomycetota; class Actinomycetes; order Mycobacteriales; family Corynebacteriaceae; genus Corynebacterium; species Corynebacterium freiburgense. The sequence goes on from NZ_CP047355.1 coordinate 1,809,065, forward strand.
CGTGGTCGCGTGGTAATCCAATGTATTCATCAAGCAGGAATGCGCGGGCATGGGCAAAGCTCAACCCCTCCTCTTTATGCCGACGAATAAGTTCTTGGTACATTGCCAGCGGCGTTGATCCGGTCGCTAACCCAAGCACCACGTTTTCTTGTTTGATGTAATCTGCAAAAATATCTGCAGCAACCTGTGCCACAGCAGCGGCATCTTGTTTAATAATGACCTCCATAATGGAAGGTCTCCTTTCGGGTTTTACGTAATGGCTGGGTCGGCGGGTGTCTCAACCCCACAATGCAGGACTTTAACAGGCCGGAGATCGTTATTGGTGAAAATAACATCAGCGCGGTTACCAATTGCAAGAGCCCCACGATCTGAATAGTTCAATAGTTTTGCACCTGTGGTTGCGGCCATTACAACAGCTTCCTCGATACTCCGTCCACGTTGCACATGCCGACGCACTTGATCGCTAAGCCTCGAAGTTCCGCCAGCAATAGCTCCAACGGTCCCATCGGACGTAGTCAACCGAGCAATTCCCTGCGACACCGTAACCGCCAAATCACCTAATACATATGCACCATCTGACATACCGGCGGCGGCCATACTGTCTGTAACAAATACCGCTTGTTCACAGCCGACTGTATCCCAAATCAAATCAACGGTGCGGTCATGTAAATGGACACCATCAGCCACTAGCTCGACAATCATTCGGCGGGTCGCTGCAGCATCGATCATTGCAGCAGCGGCTCCAGGCGCCCGATGGTGAATCTGCGGCATAGCATTAAATAGGTGCGTTGCTGTTGCCGTAACCCCCATGCGTTCAGCGTGAGCCAAAACACGTATGGTGGTATCAAAATCAGCGTCAGTGTGCCCTAAAGAAGCAACAATTCCGTGTTCTGCACACACATCGATAAGTTCCAGGGCATGATCTGTTTCCGGGGCAAATGTTACGGTTTTGAGCCAGCCACGTCCAGCACGCGCAACCCGGGCAAGCAACATTGGGTCACCTGGAATAATCGCCGCTGGGTCCTGTGCACCACAACGAAGAGTATTTACAAACGGGCCCTCCATATGGACCCCATCAATTTCGCCTTGATCAGCCAAATCCGCCAGTAGTGCGGTTTGGTTTGCCAAGTGGTCGCCAGAAGCAGACACCAATGAAGCCAACAGTGTTGTGGATCCATGCGCCCTATGATGGCGGGCTGCTTTGCGGCAACCTTCAAGATCAGAGGTAGGAAATCCCTCCCCAGCACCGCCATGATTATGCACATCGACAAAACCAGGGAGAATCCATGCCGAAGTTGTTTCCAATGCATCGGTTGGTTGGGCGGGCCGGAGCTCGGTAATGCGGTCAGCCTCAATGGAGATAATCCCATCTTCTAGGATTCCTTGAGGGGTGACAATCTGACCACGGTAGGTGGTCATTTTCCGGCCTCTTCAACTTTGCGCGCGAACTGGGCGGTCACAAAAGACACATCGGTAATTGCGGTGCCAATGATTACGGCATCCGCCCCACGTGCAAGACCTTCCGCAGCGAGTTCCGGGGTATGGTAACGCCCTTCCGCAGTAAGGAAAACATCTGGACCAAGAGCCTTTCGAATTTCGGACACTAGTTCCAAATCCGGTCCAGGTGTTTTTTCTCGATGCTCGGTATAGCCAGCCAGAGTGGTGGAAATAATATCGGCACCATCACGATGTGCTGCAATTGCCTCCTCCACGGTGGCAATATCCGCCATAATCAATGCACCTTCACCGTGCACTGCCTCGACTTTTTCCGCAAAGGTCGAGCCATCTGCGCAGGGCCTAAAAGTAGCATCCACAGCTACAACGGCTGCACCGGCTTGTGCAACCTTCCGTGCCGAGGCGACTGTCGGCGTAATATACACACCGGTTGAACCTTCTTTTGTTAGGCCAATCACCGGTACGGATACTTTCTCTACTACAGCGCGAATATCTTCTAAGCCGCCATAACCGCCACAACGAATCGCTGTAGCACCCCCAGCAACAGCGGCAGCCGCAAGATGAGCAATGGTTGTGGTGTCGCGTAGTGGGTGACCGTCAGGAGCTTGTGCCGACACAATCAATGTGCCTGTTACTTGTTCCCGAAATGAATTAAGATCCATGGTCTTCCTTTAAATTTTTCATTGCAAAATATGCTGCACCAACCAGTGGGGCATTAGTGCCGAGCTCTGCCGGATTTACCGGAATTTCGGCTAAAGCTGGTAAAAGATTCTGGCGAAGGGCCTGAGTAAGCGGATTGGTGATTTCTGGGCCAATGGTCCCAACACCGCCGCCAATTACAACCGCCTCCACATCGAGCGCATTAATAAAGCCTGCCAGCCCCTGCCCCACACATGCCATGCCCTGGCTAATAACCTGACGCGCAAGCACATCGCCTGTATGATACCGCTTCATAATTTCCCGCAGATCAATATTCGCATCCGCATCCCGGCTTTGTTGTTGATACGTACGTGCCAGTGAAGGTCCGGCGCCAATGTTTTCGATCGTATCGCAGCCACCAGCTGGCGTCGGGGCATAAATATAAGCCACTTCCCCACGGCTATTATGCGGCGAAGGACGCAATACACCATCCGAAATAATGGCACCACCAATGCCTGTACCAATCGAAATAAATAAGACTTCCTGATACTTTCGACCCGCCCCATACACTGCCTCACCCAAGCCCATAATTCGCACATCATTATGCATAGCAACCGGTAAGCCAGTTTCTTGAGCGACCGCCTCTGCAACGGCCACCCCAGCCCAATGCGGCATAGTTGGCCCAGCCGAAACAATAGTTCCGGTGTTTGGATTAACGACGCCCGGAGCGCCAATGCCTATTGCAACCGCTTGATACCCTTTGGTGGTTGCGGCCGCAATCGTTTCGGCAACCGCCGCGAGCACCTCCGCTAATACAACATTGCCGCCCTCCTGGGCACGAGTAGGGCGAGACTCACGTCCTAGAACCTCGGTCGGATAAGTAGGATCAATAAACCCAGTTGCGATCTTTGTGCCGCCGATATCAACAGCGATAACGCAGGTGCTCATTGCCGGTTAAGCCTTCAATCCTGAAGCGTCAACGATCTCGTAAATCTTTGCGAGTTCTTCTTCAGTAAATGGTAGTGCGGGAGGCATCATTTGACGTGTACTAAATACGCCCAAATGCTCGAGTGCAGCCTTAAAACTACCCACACCAGAAGAATTACCACCAATACGGGCCGAATCACCTTGGAATACGATGTCAAACAATTCAATCAGACGCTCTTGCTCAGCCCGCGCAGTATCCCAATCGCCCGCTACTGCAGCCTTATGCAAACGCACATAGCCTGCAGGATCAACATTACCTAGACCAGGCACAACCCCATCAGCGCCAAAGAAGTAATTCAAATCCACAGTTGTTTCCGAACCTGTAAGCACCTTAAAGTCCTGCAATCCACGAGCATTTCGCTTACGGATCAAGTTTCGGGTTGCACCATCGGCACCGGAGGAATCTTTCATACCGGATAAAACGCCCTCTTCAGCAAGAGTAAGCATTAATTCATCACTCAGAGTGACGTGAACACATACCGGAATTTGATAGGCATACAATGGCAGCTCTGGTGCCATTGTATGAATCCGGCGGAAATGATCCTTAATTTCATTTGGATGCGTACGAGTATAAAACGGTGCCGTAGCAACTATGCCTTGTACACCAATTTCAAGTGCATCAGCAACATGCTCCGCAACCCGTGGAGTTGTTGTATCAATAACACCAGCGATTACCGGCACACGACCAGCAGTAGTTTCAACAACAGTTTGCAGAAATTCGCGGCGAAGCTCACGGGTAAGAAATACCACTTCCGAAGAAGACCCCAGAGCGAAAAGCCCATCGACCCCATTTTCAATGAGCCGCTCAATATGGCGACGTAAAGAAGCGTGATCGATTGTGCAGTCGTCATTCAGTGGACAGACGACAGGAGGGATGACACCGGCAAAAGCCGGAACGGCAGACATTGAAGGATTGCCCTTTCACGAAAAGGAAAATGAAAAACGAAAACTCAAAAGGAGTCCCCAAAGCGTTGAGACAACTCCACGCACTTATGGAGGTGCATGCAACTGGACTGTGCCTGCCATTGCCTTCTTCCTCATCAAAATAAAACGTTCGAACCTCTTACAGTTCTCGGCTACGAACCAGCTGCTTGCGAACGTTGGTTGTGGTTATGGAGTGAAATAGTGTGACGAACCGGCCCGTAATGGGATTGCACAGCCTTTTGGAAGGACACTGAATCCTTTTGTGCAAGCGCTTCAACCATGTCTTTATGCGAAGCAATAGTTCGCTCTAGATCTTCGGCTATTGGTAGATCGAGCAATGGAATTACCTCCGCGTGGATCTGCCATAGTGCATCAGACAGCTCCCGAATAAGTTTGTTTTTCGTTCTAGCCAGCAATACGGCATGAAATTGCTGATCTGCTTCACCAAACGATTCGCCCTTCCGAACGCTTTCTTCCATGTTCGAAACAATGCTCCGCAATTCTGCAACTGACTCATCGTCATGGACGGATACCAGCTCGTCTGCCAGCGATTGTTCAAGGGCTTCTCGGGTATCTACAACTTGAAGTAGATGATCGAAAGACTGGTCCACGTCGAGGGTGACCCTAAGGACCATCCCCCGAACTAGGGGTGCCAATGACATCTTTGAAATGTACGTTCCTTGACCTTGGCACACCTGAACAATATCCAGCGAAACGAGAGTTCGCATCGCTTCCCGCAAGGAAGAGCGGGAGCATCCCAGTTCTTCGCACAGTTCTTTTTCTGAAGGCAGTAAATCGCCAACATGCAGGTTGTGGCGACGAATATAGTCTTCAATACCCTCTACTGCCGATTGTGCAGTATTCCGAGCTCGAGATACCACGTGCCATTCTCCTCACTGATCCGGTGGACCGTCATGCTTGGTTTCATCCTGCAATGATTGTCCGCTGGAAGGTCATTTTGCAAAAATTCCTACCTGGATTGTAGATCACATCAGACGTCTGATGTACATTCTAATCACAGACTGTTTTAAGTGAGGCGAATCCAACAGGTTTCGCCCCACCTAGAACACTGTGACACAAGCTTGTCACCATTGGGGACATGTCGAACAAGGAGCCGCCTAATATGAACTGTTGTACGAGCTGACATATCCAGCGGATCCATTTGAACCCAACTTTTACTCCCACAAGGGAAAGGACCACGATGAGCAAGACCTTCACCCGTCGAAGCTTTCTCCGCATCACTGGAGCTCTCGGCGCCGCCGCCGGTCTTACCGCAACCATCAGCGCCTGTGCACCTAGCGACTCCGGTCAAAGTACTGGAAGCAGTAGCGGCGCCCCTGCAGGTTCATTAAATAAAGATGGCACCATTGACGCAGCCATCTCCTATGAACTCGGCACCAATGGTTATGACCCCATGACCACCACCTCCGCCCTCACTATTGCAGCAAACTGGCACACGCTCGAAGGTTTGACTGAGCTGGATCCAGCAACCGGTGAAACCTACGCTGCACTGGCTAAGGAGCTTCCAAAAGGCGACAGCACTTCAGTAGATATCAAGCTTCGTGAAGGCGCTAAATTCCACAATGGCGATCCTGTTACCGCCGACGATGTTGTGTACTCCTTCGAGCGAGTACTCGATAAGGCTAATAAGTCCCTATACGCTTCTTTTATCCCCTTCATTAAGAGCGTGGCAAAGAAGGATGACTCAACGGTAACCATTACCACTGAGTATGCAACGGGTGTGCTCGCTGACCGCCTCTCCGTAGTCAAGATTGTCCCCAAGAAGGTTGTCGAAGCCGATGCAAAGGAATTCGACGCCAACCCAGTTGGTTCCGGTCCATACAAAATGACCGATAACGGTGCAAATAAAACCGTAAAGTTTGAGCGGTTCGAAGACTATAACGGTCCGCGCCCCGCTTTGGCCGCCAAGATGAACTGGCAAATTATTCCGGACGCCTCTACTCGTATCAACTCGCTGCAGTCCAAGACTGCTCAAGCTATCGATTCGGTTCCATACCTCAATATCGATCAGCTCAAGGCCTCCAATAGCGTGGAATCGGAGCAGGGCTTCGGTTTATTGTTCGCTATGTTCAACAACGACTCCTCCAATCCATTCGCCGAGGTGAAGAACCGTCAGGCATTCCTGTATGCCATCGATATGGATCGCGTGCTCGAAACTGGTATGAAGGGCCAAGCTTCCGCAGCCACCTCCTTCCTGCAGGAAAGCCACCCGAACTACAACAAAGCCAGCACCGTGTACAGCCATGACGCTGACAAGGCCAAGAAACTGTTTGAAGAAACTGGCTTGAAGAAACTGCGCATGTTGTGCACCGACCACGACTGGGTTCGTGCCTGCACCCCGTTGATCCAAGAATCGCTGACCGACATTGGTATCGAAGTGGACTTTACCGAACGTAAGTCTGCCGATGTCTACAACACCATCGACGGCAAACCAGAAGCATATGACGTAGTTATTGCACCTGGTGATCCTTCGGTATTCGGTAAGGACCCTGACCTTCTTATGCGTTGGTGGTATTCCGGCGACACCTGGACCGACACTCGTATGCACTGGAAAGGCACCGAGTCCTACACCAAGGTTCAAAACTTGCTTGATAAGGGCCTTCAAGCTACCGATGAATCCGAAGCTCAGAAGATTTGGGATGAGCTGTTCGACCTCATTTCTGAGACCGTACCGCTGTACCCTCTCTTCCACCGCAAGACACCAACCGCTTGGGATTCTTCGACCCTGGTTGACTTCAAGCCGATTAGCGTTACCGGCTTAAGCTTCCAAAACGTCGGATCCACTAAGTAATCCGCACAGCGGTTCGCACCGCTAACACGACCCCGGCGCGACCGTTTAAGTCTTTTCCATAAGTCTTTAACAGTCCGCCGGGTTTTATCTTTTCATCCTTCTCAGAGAAATGTCGTTATGTCTAATCTTCTTCGGCTTATTGGTAGGCGGCTTGTAGCCCTGCCAATCATGATTCTGGGTGTGACATTCCTTGTGTTTTTTGTTATGTCGTTTAGCCCAGCTGATCCGGCACGCTTAGCACTTGGTGAGTCAGCGTCCCTAGAAGCTCTGGAGGACTACCGTGAAAAAAATGGCCTTAATGATCCAATGCTGGTTCGTTACGGCAACTTTCTTCTAGGCATGCTCCAAGGTGACCTCGGCACTGCAGCTGGTAATACCCCGGTTACTGACTTTGTTAAAAATGCATTCCCAATCACCCTGCAATTAACGTTTATTGGCCTACTTATCGCTGTGACATTTGCATTAGTGTTGGGCGTAATCGCCGCACTTTACCGCGATCGTTGGCCAGACCAAATTATTCGCGTGTTCTCCATTGCGGCATTGGCTACACCATCATTCTGGTTGGCTATTTTGTTAATTCAATGGCTGGGCACAATTCCAGGAGGTTGGGGAATCTTCCCAGCACTTATTCCAAGCTGGGTTCCATTCAGTGAAAACCCAGGGGTGTACACGAACAATATCTTCCTACCTGCATTAGCACTCGGTGTTCCTGTCGCTGGTTCTCTTGCCCGTGTAGTTCGCACTTCAATGGTCGAAGAATTAGACAAGGATTATGTTCGAACTGCCATTGGGGCCGGAATTCCTAAATCCGAAGTAATTTCACGCAATGTTTTGCGCAACGCGCTTATTACTCCGATTACTGTATTGGGTTTGCGCGTCGGCTATCTCATGGGCGGCGCCGTAATTATTGAAATTATCTTCAATATCCAAGGTATGGGCCAGTTAATTCTCGATGGTGTTACCCGAAACGATGTATTCCTAGTGCAGGGCGTGACCCTCACAGTGGCTGTCGCTTTTATCGTCGTTAATATCGCCGTGGACATGCTCTATGTCCTGGTGAATCCAAGGATCAGGAGCATCTGATGCGTCGCAATCTGACTACCAAACTAGAGAGCAAAGCAGGTGGCCGATTCGGCAATCTTAAGAAGCTTCCAATCGCTTCCAAAATTGCGTTGTTCTTCCTCTCGATCGTGGTTTTACTCGCGGTTTTTGCACCCCTGATTGCTCAATATTCACCACTGGCATCTGGCCCACCGGTCCAACCGCCAAGCGGCGAACACTGGTTCGGCACTGACGCTATCGGTCGCGATATTTTCTCCCGCGTTGCATATGGTGCACGCTCCTCATTGGTGATCGGCCTGTGTGCCACTGCCGCCGCGCTCGTTGTTGCCGCTGTTTTGGGCTCGATCGCAGCAACCGCCAATAAAGCGGTTTCTGAAGTGCTTATGCGCATTCTGGACATTATTATGTCCTTCCCAGGCATTGCGCTTGCTGCCGTATTCGTTGCTGTATTCGGTAATGCACTTCCAGTGCTAGTTTTTGCAATCGGCTTTTTGTACGTACCGCAGCTGTCCCGCGTTGTGCGTGCAAATGTGATTAGCGCCTATGGCGAAGATTATGTTTCGGCTTCTCGCGTGCTCGGCGCCTCCACAGCCCATATCCTCATTAAGCACGTTGCCCGCAACTGTTTAGCACCAATCGCCGTATTTGCTACCGTACTCGTTGCAGACGCAATCGTGTTCGAGGCTTCACTCTCCTTTATTAATGCAGGCGTAAAGCCGCCAAACCCATCATGGGGAAACATTCTTGCGGACGGTAAGCAATTACTGCTTTCTGGCGCTTGGTGGCCAACATTCTTCCCCGGCTTTATGATTCTGCTCACCGTTTTGGCCCTCAATATCCTCGCCGAAGGGCTTACCGACGCCCTGGCCGCACCGGCCATGAAGCCTTCCGCGGCGTCGAAACCCGAAAATGAAACGGTCACCAATGAAAACACACTGGGCCAAACCTCTGAAGAGGAAGCAAGGGCATCATTAAATGCTTCACTCGAAGCGCTTGCAAAGGCCGAGGCAGAGTCGAATCGGCGTTTGGTGTACACCGATGATAAAGAACCGTTGATCGAGGTTAAAAACTTCTCGATCGCATTCCCGAATGCGCACGGCGATGTCAAGATCGTAGACAATGTCAGCTTTAATGTTCGCCCAGGCGAAACAATGGGCCTTGTTGGCGAATCTGGTTGCGGTAAGTCCATTACCGCAATGGCGATTATGGGGCTTCTGCCGAAGACCGCACAAATGACCGGTGAAATCCTCTATAACGGTAAGAATCTTCTAGAACTCACACCCGAAGAGCATAATGCGTTGCGGGGTCATGAAATCGCCATGATCTACCAAGACGCACTGAGTGCACTCAATCCATCAATGTTGATTCGCACACAGATGAAGCAATTGACTCGCCGTGGTGGCAAGCGTACCGCCGAGGAACTTCTGGAACTTGTAGGCCTGGATCCCGTACGCACACTTCAGTCCTATCCACACGAGCTTTCGGGTGGCCAGCGGCAGCGTGTATTGATCGCAATGGCGCTCACTCGCAATCCGCAACTTCTGATTGCTGATGAGCCGACTACAGCTCTTGACGTTACCGTGCAACACCAAGTGGTAGAGCTTCTTAATGAGCTACGCGAAAAGCTTGGATTCGCAATGATCTTCGTATCGCATGACCTCGCTCTTGTAGGGCGCCTGGCACATAAAATTACCGTCATGTACGCCGGACAAGTTGTTGAGCAAGGCGCTACATCCGAACTATTGATTGACCCTCGCCACGAATACACACGTGGTCTTCTTGGATCCGTTCTTTCCATTGAAGCTGGCGTGGATCGTTTGTACCAAGTCCCTGGTACCGTGCCTTCACCGCGTGAGTTCGTCGCCGGCGACCGCTTCGCGCCACGCTCTAGCCACCCAACCGTCGGTTTAACAGAAAAGCCCACTATGCGACATATCCCGGGTACAACCCACTCATATGCCGCTACTGATGAGCTGCTGAAAGTCCTTGGAGAAAAGCCATGACCAAGCAAACCCCAATCATCCAAGTCATCGACGGCAATGTGATCCACAAAACCCGTACCGGAAAACTCTTTCGGCCAGATACCGTTCATGCCAATAAGAACATTAACTTCGAGGCATATCGCGATGAAGTTGTTGGCCTTGTTGGCGAATCTGGCTGTGGCAAATCCACATTGGCGCGTGTAATGGTTGGACTGCAACCACTTACCAGCGGAGAAATCCTTTTTAAGGGAACGCCGATGCGACATCGTGGGGCGCAGCGCAAAGCCCTTGGCAAATCCGTATCAGTGGTTTTCCAGGACCCAGCTACATCCCTGAATCCCCGCATGACAGTACGTGATCAACTGCTAGATCCACTGAAAGTTCACGGTATTGGTTCAGTAGCAGACCGTGAAAAACGTGTCCGCGAATTGGTGAGCCTTGTTGGTTTGCCGCAATCCGCGCTTGAAGTATTACCTCGTCAGATTTCTGGTGGTCAGCGCCAGCGTGTTGCTATTGCCCGCGCATTGGCACTCGATCCAGATTTGATTATTGCCGATGAACCAACCTCCGCACTCGACGTGTCTGTGCGCGCCCAGGTACTTAACCTATTGCTCGACCTCAAAAAGGAATTCGGACTAGGCCTGGTGTTTATTTCCCACGACATTAATACCGTTCGATATGTATCGGACCGGATTTGTGTCATGCTTCGTGGTGAAATTATCGAGCAAAACACCACGGAAAACATCTTTAACAACGCGCAACAGGAATACACTCGTACCCTGCTTGCAGCAACCCCATCACTACTCTAAGTAGCTTGAGCCACAGCCCGAGACGCTAACACGAATATTCCAACTATTCGTAGGTATTGGCGCCTCGGGTTTTGGTTTCCCCGTTAGCGTGCTCACCCTAGATAGCTCCTACAATACAAAGCGTGCATAAAAAGACCTTTATCTTCTTTACACCAGAAGCTCAAAATCTAGGGCAAGACAGTGTATCTTCCATTGAGTTTCAAGGGAGCCGAATCTTTACCCGCTGCAATGTCCCAGATTCCCTTGGGCCACCGCTAGACTCCGTGTTTACTAGAATCCCACCAACATGGAATCCGCTCCCCTTAGGCAATAATTGCATTCAGGTTTCTTTACGGGGACATTCTAAAGCCCGCTCAAAAGCACTGCATTTTGCTTTAGAGCATCGCCTTGGGTTAGCACATCCAAAAACTAAGAGGATTTTGCTTTTTGGTGATGAGCTACCAGGTTTTCTTACCTCAACTCCGCAATGGGAAATCCCAGCCGCACCCCAAAGTGCACTTGGAGCCATAATCCGGTACGGGCTTAAGCATTATCCCGATGAAGGATTTTTCCTTACAGTGGAAAATCCTGAAGACAGCTCAATATTTATCCAGGCATATGCCGATAATAAGGACCAACTGTGTTTACATTATCGCAATCATGATCCCGATACTCAGATGTATCTTGCGGTTGAAAATACTAACCAAGCCGGAAGCATAATTCAGCAATGGATTACCCAAAACCCTGATTTCTATACACATAATTGGCAGCCAGTAGGCGCTGAGTTTGTGTTTTTCACCCCGCACAACACCGATATTGAAACACTTTCTGTTGCACAAGCTTCACTTCTGCCAAGATTAGAAGGCGAACCCACCACTACTCCCCTACTTGATATTGCGCTCAAGGAAATTAGTGCGGGAATTGCACAGCGAACGAAACATCAATTACTTAAGCAGCCATGCGTGGTGGGCGATCAGTGTATTCAGCTGGAAATACGCCATGCGGATGTTGAGCGGGTAAAACCGTTTCTACTTGAGTCTGCCGTGCGATTTGGCTTAGGTTTTGCTGATCTGTTTTTCTATCACATATTGCTTTTGGGCAATGAAAACCCTGAGTATGAAATGAAAACCGAGGATTGGACATTACCTGGAATTTCATTTTTACACTTAGATCTTTATTTCGAAGCTATGGAATGGGACCTCTTTGAACAGGCTCCACATATTACTATTCGCCACGTTCCTTCGAATACCACCGTGGTAGCGGAATATAATATTGAGGCAGAATATTGGGATATTTATGCCAATGGACTCAACCATCAAGCCAAGGACCCCCATACTGCGGTAAAACTGATTCAACGTGCACTTCTCCAACCATAAACGCACATTTGCAGCTACACTTTGGTAGATGCAGCGGAACTCTTTTGTACTGTTTGAACCTGACTATTTGCCTGATAATTCCGTGCAGGTGAGTTCACTTCATCTGCCGGATAGTTTGCTTGTGCCACGTCTCAAGGCAAAACCGAAAATTAGTGAGCATCTGACTAGAGCACTTTATAGTATTAGCCCACAACTCAATCCCAAGCTCGCTGGTGATCGGTGTATTAAAGTTGAGTGCGGCGATACCTCGGGACTTATTGAGTTTGCAGTATTACACAAATTGGGCTTGGCACATCTTGAGGGACAACGAATACTTATGTTCGGTGATGAATCACCGCATTTTTCCTCTGAAACTGGCACTTGGTTTCTGTCGGTCACGCCAAGGGCTGGTCTATTAGAAACCCTTCGATATGCGGCAACCCGGCTTCGGCGCGCAAATAATGATTTTCTGATTATTAAAAATGTGCAGGATAGTGAGCAGTATATTCAGGCTCGTCCAGCGGCAAAAGGTAATTGGATTATCGAGTATCGCGATGGGGACCGGGACCGGCATTATCAACTTCTTACCCCAAATGCGCAGTGGGTTGCGCGCCTTATGCACCAATGGTTAGATCGTGACCAAACATTTGAAAAGCACCCTTGGACTCGCGTCGGATATGATTTTGTATTGTTTGAGACCGATCAATACACAACATTCAATTCAATAAAATTCACGGAAACTTCCCTACCCAAGCGCTTTTTTGCACAAGAGGTGAATTCCCCCATGCTTGACGCCGGTCTAGTTCGCCTGCGGAAAGATATTTATTCGGTGCCAGGCGTGGAGCTTTTCGACGCCCCGGGCCTCCATGGAGACCGCTGCATTCGCGTTACTGTTGCCCAATCATCGGCACCACAGGTACTTCCGTTTCTCTTGGATTTTGCAGCCAAACATCAGTTGGGGCTACTCGATCTTTTCCGGCACCTGATAGTGCTATTTGGCGACGAGGACTATCGCTTTGAAATGAAAACACCACAATGGACCCTTCCGGGTGTTTCTTTTCAAGGGTTACCAGCAATGTTTATGGCGGCTCAATATGGGTATCTTGAATGCCGGCCAACATTTGTGTTCCGTGAAAAGGGAAAGCACAATGTTGTTTCCGCTGAATTTCAGGCTGGTTTTTGGTGTCTTCGAAAAGGCCATAGCGTATTGGAAGTAAAAGAAGCTTTGGACGCCGCCGGGTATATTACCCGTTGGCTCCAAAGCTCCTAACACGCTTATTAATGTTAGTTTTTCACTACATCAATAATGCTTTCTACAGCGGTGGTGTATTCCAATTCTGTGGTGTCACCGCCGCGGATCCGAAGTTCCACTTTTCCTTCTTTAAAGGACCTACCAAGCACAACAACATATGGCATGCCAAGCAGTTCGGAATCCTTAAACTTCACTCCGGGACTGACCTTTGGGCGATCGTCGAACAGTACTTCGATCCCCTGGTCAGCTAATTCGGCTACCAAGGCTTCCGCGGCAGCTGTAGCCTCGGCATCCTTATTAGCAACTACAACGTGAACGGAGTAAGGCGCAACTTCTTTTGGCCAATTGAGGCCTTGCTCGTCATGACGTTGTTCGGCGATAACCGCCAAAAGTCGAGATATTCCAATGCCATAGGATCCCATTGTTGGCAAGGAGCGTTTGCCGTTTTCATCGAGGATTTGGACGTCAAACGCTTCCGTATACTTACGACCCAGCTGGAAAATATGTCCGATTTCAATGCCGCGTTGCAAGGTCAGCACGCCTTGACCATTTGGCGCTGGATCGCCTTCCCGAACCTCAGCTGCCTCGATAAAACCTTCGACCTCAAAGTCGCGGCCAGCAACTAATCCAACAACATGGCGCTGCGGGGCGTCGGCACCCGTAATCCAGGAGGTGCCCCGAACAACCCGTGGGTCGGCGAGTACTCGCACTCCGTTTGCGATCAGCCCAACTGGGCCAACGTAGCCTTTTACAAGGAAGGAATGCTGAGCAAAGTCCTCATCTGTGCATAATTCCACAACAGCAGGTTCGACCGAAGCTTCCAGGCGTTTCATATCCACTTCCCGATCGCCTGGTAGCAAAATGCCAGTAAGCTCTGGTTCGCCACCAGGTTCGGTGATCTTCACCATTAAGCATTTCAGCGTATCGGAAGCTTCTACTTCGCGGCCGTCAACGGTAATCCCTGCACTACGCGCCCATGCGACTAGAGTTTCGATGGTTTCACTTTGGGGTGTTTCATAAATAGCCGCCTCAGGCTGGCCAGCGATTTCTCGCTCAATACCGGGCTGCGTAACCACTGCTTCCACATTGGCAGCATAATCACCCTCACTCGCACGAACATATGTATCTTCGCCATTTGGTGAGATCGCCAGAAACTCTTCCGAAGCCGAACCACCCATTGCGCCTGATGTAGCTTTGCAAATCACATATTCCACACCAAGACGATCAAAAATATTTTGGTATGCACGGCGGTGTGCTTGATAGGAGCTATCCAAACCCGCATCCGTCATATCGAATGAATACGAATCCTTCATAACAAATTCCCGACCTCGTAAAATCCCGGCACGAGGGCGTTCTTCATCACGATATTTTGTTTGGATTTGGTACAAAATAACAGGGAAATCTTTGTAGGAGGAATATAGATCCTTTACCGCAGAAGTAAACATCTCTTCATGAGTAGGACCTAGTAAGTAATCAGCCCCTTTCCGATCTTGCAAACGGAATAGATTTTCCCCATATTCTGTCCACCGATTAGAAACTTCGTATGGTTCGCGAGGCAATAATGCAGGAAGTGCGATTTCTTGTGCGCCAATAGCTTCCATTTCTTCGCGAACAACCTGCTCAATATTGCGCAGCGCTTTTAAACCAAGCGGCAGCCAAGAATACACACCTGGTGCAACGCGGCGAATAAACCCGGCGCGGACAAGGAGTTTATGGCTGGGGACTTCAGCGTCAGCTGGGTCCTCACGCAAGGTACGCAAAAAGAGCGTAGACATACGAGTAATCATGGTTGGTTAGTTTACTCATAGCCCCGCCAAACGGGGGTATGGCCTCCTTATTTGGGTGTATTCGACCATCCCGCGACCCTTCTGCCCACCGCATACCATTAGCCCGGATTAGTGAGTATTCTATGTGGTCATGCTGATTATTCTTCCACCGAGTGAAACCAAGGCCGCCGGAGGTTCAGGACCTTCGCTTTCCTTAGCGCAATTGAGTTTTCCTTCGCTTAACCCAATTCGCGAAACCTTGATTTCAAAACTGGAGTCTTTGGACATTGAACAGGCCATGGGCATACTCAAACTCGGCCCGAAGTCACGTTCGGAAGCGGAAGCGAATTATGAGTTGCGCACCGCTCCAACATCCCCGGCATTATTGCGCTATACCGGCGTGCTTTTCGACGCCCTCGACGCCCCCTCGCTCCCTGCGGCTTCATGGAATCGTTTGGCAATTGGCTCCGCACTATTTGGGCTGCTTATGGCCAAGGATCCAATACCTAAATATCGGCTTTCTGGTAATTCCAAACTCGATGGCACATTGAAATCACATTGGGGCAACACCATTACGGAAGTACTCGATGATCAACAACAATTGGTATTGGATTTACGCAGTGGTGCCTACTTACAATTGGGCCCGCATAAAGAAGCCATTACCCTAAGGGTAGAAAACCCAGATGGAAAGGTGATTAGCCACTTTAATAAACACTATAAGGGCTTATTAGCGCGTGAGTTATCGCAGGTTCCAGACGAACTACTGACGATCGAAGATATTGTTGAAGCATCAAATATGAATCTAACCATTACTTCACCGACGTCACTAACGATGGTCGTGGATCAGACATAAGTAGCGGTGCGGCAATAAACGCTCCTCCCCCGAGCGCATTTCCAATACATACCCATAGTTGATTCCTTAGCAAATCGGACATTGCGATTCCGTCCACCCCTTGGAACAGTGCGGCACTAAATATAGTCATATTTGCCACAACGTGTTCGGTACCTGAGGCCACAAAAGCCGCGACACACCATGCAATAATTGCAACTTTTGCGGCCGCATTTTCAGTTGCCGCTGCACCCCATACAGCAAGACATACAAAAATATTACAAAGCACGCCAAGGAATACTAATTCGGTAATAGTGTGATGGGCTTTATGGTGAACTACCGCACTCAGGTATTCACCTGCAGGGGTGCCAGGACGCACCAACCCCGAGGCAACGATCACTACAGCTAGGACAAGGCTGCCTATAAAATTTCCGAAATACATCAATATTGAACTGGCGGCAGCCCCACGGAGGGTTATTGTTTTTCGCGCCAAGCCAATTGGAAGCACCATCATTGCGGAAGTAAGCAATTGAGCGCCGCTCACAACAACGAGAATAAGGCCGATTCCGAAAACACTTCCGCCAATAATCGACGCCGCCGGATGCCTGGCCACCAGGAAAGGCCCACCGGCGGTAAGCATAAAAAGTACACCTAGCCCGATAAACGCTCCAGCAATACATGATGATGACAAAAATGCCATAGGGTAACGCATGGCGTCGACGCGTTTTTTCGCATATTGAGCTTGGTTTTCTAGGTTTTCTTTTAGGCTTAGCACCTATTCATTATGTACTACTGTGGCCAACGCCCTTCCGGTAAGTAATCCCCCTCAGTAACAGCTGTTTGATGGTACACCCAAGCTTCTTCTGTTTTCACACCTACGTACACTGGATGCAGACTCCGTTCATACACACCATTGTGCACCTCTTCGATTTCATCGAGCACTTCCAAAACATCATCATTTTCAAAGGTGAGTAGTTCACCATGTACAACACCACCGCCCAATACGAGGGCAGGGTACTCCCCATAATCGAAAAGCCGTCCTTCGATCCGTGCCGGCTCTTTTGATAGCACCCCGGCACAATAATGGTGGTTTTCCTGGCCGCTTTTTAGTGTTCCATATACAAAGAGTTTCATAATGCCGCCACCTCTCCGATCACATATACCGCCGGGGGTTGAATAGAGTGTTCTTCGATAGTGCTAGCTATAGTACCCAAAGTGCATCGAAAGGCGCGCTGTGTTTCCGTCGTTCCTTCCTGAATAACTGCCGCAGGTGTATTCGAATCACGGCCCGCATCAATCAGTGCCTGTGCGATTGCCCCAGAATTTTTCACGCCCATAATAACTACGAGCGTGCCGCCAGTCTGTGCGAGTGCCTCCCAATTATTAAGCGAGCTTGGATGCCCAGGGGGAACGTGACCAGAAATTACGGTAAACGAATGTACAACGCCACGTTGAGTAACAGGTATTCCGGCAGCTCCAGGTACAGCAATGGCACTGCTTACTCCAGGTATGACCTCACATGGCACTCCCGCTTCCGCACATGCTTGCACTTCTTCGAATCCTCGTCCGAAAACATATGAGTCTCCCCCTTTGAGCCTTACTACTCGTTTACCAGCTTGCGCATGGTGCACCATGAGTTCATTAATCTTTGATTGCGCCATTTGCTTCCCGTACGGCAATTTCGAAGCATCGATTATTTCTTTGCCGCTAAGGTCACATAGCTGGTGTAGCTCACTGGCGGGACCTAAATGATCTGCAAGGATAACATCTGCCGCTTCAACGGCTCGTAAACCTCGAACCGTGATCAAATCCCATGCGCCTGGTCCACCACCAACAAGAGTAACGTTCATAGGCGTTTATTTTAGCCCCCTCACCTGGGGTTACATATTCGCAGCCAATGACCAGTTACAAAGCAGGTTTCAGGGTAAAGCAGCAGCAACAAAACGTTCGACTGCCCAAGGTGCAGCAGCCGGATGTACATGCAGATAAGAGGCGTGGACTACATCAGAAATAAATCCCTCATTGCGTGCCTCACCGTCCCAACCACGCCATGCCCATGCTGGATTCCAGCCCTCAACATTCCCGTCAGTCAGCGCCGTGTGATGGAATTCATGTCCCACTATTCGCTCACCTGCTCGATATAAAAGTGAATCGTGTAGGGCCACTGCTTCGCGGTAGCCAAGTGTGAGCCTGCGCCCCATAGCTGCATGAGTACCAATCACTCCAAGCATTGGGTGGGCATCCAAACTTTCAACAAGCCATAGCAGTCCGGCACATTCACCATGAATCGGCTTCCGCGCCTGCACATGTTGCCGCACAGCTTCACGTAAATCCGTTCGCTTTGAAAGTTGTTCTACATGCTCTTCAGGAAACCCACCAGGAATAACAAGGGCATCACATTCGGGGAAATCATCATGGAGCGGATCAAAACGGATCACGTCTGCACCGCAGGCCGTCAATAATTCTTCATGTTCGGCATATGCAAATGTAAAAGCAGGTCCGCCAGCCATTGCCACGCGAATGTTCCCAATATGCTGAACTTCTTTTGCAGGATCCCATGCCGGCCCTGAATAGCCAATACGAGCTAGTCCCATAATGGCATCAAGATCACAATGCTCTTCAATAAGGTCAGCCATTCGCTCGACCGCTTCAACGGCTGCGCTTCCTCGCTCCGCAGCGGTCACCAATCCAAGATGACGCGAAGGCACTTCCACCTTTTCCATGCGTGGCACAATCCCTACAACTGGAATACCTTCGGCTTCCACTGCGTCTTTGCACACCATTGCGTGCCGTTGCGTACCAGCCTGATTTAAAATCACACCCGCAATGCGAACATCAGTACGAGCAATCGAAAATCCTCGTACAAGCGCACCAACTGATTGACTCATGCCACGAACATCAACCACAAGCACAACTGGCAAACCTAAACATGCAGCAACATCGGCCGTTGACCCTGCACCGTCACTAATGCGGCCGTCGAAAAGCCCCATAACACCTTCAACAATGCTTATGTCTGCCCCCTCGCTCCCATGCGCATACAGGGGCCCA
This sequence comes from Corynebacterium freiburgense, assembly GCF_030408815.1. Lineage (NCBI taxonomy): Bacteria > Bacillati > Actinomycetota > Actinomycetes > Mycobacteriales > Corynebacteriaceae > Corynebacterium > Corynebacterium freiburgense. The sequence continues at coordinate 1,827,964 of NZ_CP047355.1, forward strand.
ATCCGTTCGGGTCCACACATCACTGAATCTAAGTTTCGCCCCACACGACCTGCGGCAAGCGTATGATAACCGGGGTCAATATAATCTGGGCCGACTTTAAACGGTGCTACTTTTCGACGCCGCGCCAATGCCGCTATCAAACCGGTAGCAATGGTGGTTTTGCCTGTTCCTGAACCGGCGGCAGCAATACAAATACCTGGGGTTACCACTCGATACCCTTTTGGCCCTTACGCCCAATATCCATTGGGTGCTTTACTTTAGTCATTTCTGTTACTAAATCCGCAACCTCAACTAACTTCGGATCCGCGTCTCGACCCGTAATCACAATATGTTGCGTACCTGGCCGTCTACGCAAGGTTTCCACGACATCATCAATATCTACCCAACCCCACTTAATTGGATACGTAAATTCGTCCAAAACATAGAAATCATGTTCTTCCGCCAGAATCCTACGTTTAACCTCTGCCCACCCCTCAGCAGCATCCCGAGCATGGTCCTCAACACTTCCGGCTTTCTTAGCCCAGGACCAGCCCTCACCCATTTTATGCCACTGCACGGCGCCCCCTTCACCGGTTTCCTGATGTAGCTGTCCTAACCGACGAAAAACCGACTCCTCCCCCACCTTCCATTTTGCAGACTTAACAAACTGAAACACCCCAATATTGAAACCTTGATTCCAAGCCCGCAAAGCCATACCAAATGCAGCAGTAGACTTCCCTTTACCCGGGCCGGTATGCACTGCAGTAATTGGCAATAAACGACGCTGACGGGTAGTTAAACCATCATCTGGAATATTGGCAGGATCTACTTTGCCCTTCGGCATAGAAACACTCCTTGATTGGGAAGAACATTAGGATCTTACTCTAGCCAGCAAGCACTATACGAACCCAATATAAATACGCTTAAGATTATTCCCGGTAGAATGCAATGCGGCCCAGATGTAATCTGCGAGGTAAGCCATAATGGATGAAACATCATTGAGTAGAAAACTTGATCAAGTTTTTGAAGCGCACACCCGTAAATGGCAACCACAAGTTGCCATACGCTGCCCAAGACTGGGCATCGATTATCATTACGGCTATACCGATGTGCCTTTCCATGCAGCTAGCGTAGGAAAACTCGCCGCCGCTGCACTTATTATGCAGCTTGTCGAGCGCGGCAATATCGCGCTTCACACCCAAGTGGCGTCGATCCTCGAAACTAAACACCTAGTTGGAATCTTTGCTGATAACAAAATCCGCGAAGTCACAATTGAACAATTACTCACCCATACTTCTGGGGCAAATGACTACTTTTTGGGGCGCGCTAAAGGACTAACAATTGCAAAAATAGCCGAAAAAGACCCAGATAGGTTTTGGACGCCTCAGGAACTATTGGCCCATTCGCAGCAATATCAAAAACCGGTAGGGGCACCCGGAAAACGCTTTTTCTACAGCGATACTGGTTTTCTTCTCTTGGGCCTCGTACTTGAAACTATTACCGGCGCGGAATACCACGAATTGGTACATAAACGCATCTTTGTGCCATTGGAAATGAACCATAGTTTTATGCCTAAGCGTTCCCATCCAGTTCATGGCATTGAAACGATTGCACCGGTGTATTTAGGCAAAACTCGTGCCGATGGCACGAATGCAATGACGATTGACTGGGCCGGCGGTGGCATTGCTGCGACACCGGACGACTTTTTGGTCTTTCTAAAAGCACTACGCACGGGAACACTAGTAAGTAAAGAATCATGGGAATGGATGCGGCAACCCCGAAATAAATTCCGAACAGGCCTGCTCTATGGCGCTGGCAGTATGACCGTAGAATTTCAGGGTCTAATGCCATGGCTACGTGGATGGCCACAACTTTCAGGACACCTTGGCTCCACAGCAGCCCACCTTTGGCATGACCCAATCCATGACGCTGATATCACAATCAACTATGGCTCATTTGCTGCAATGAGGCCTAGCTTCCGAGCACTAGCTTCTACAGTTGGGCTCCTTAGGAAAATTGAAAAGTCAAATCTTTAATCCATAGCGAGCAAGGTCCGCCAAGTAACACCAAATTCATCGACGATAGAGCCCGATTGATCCGATAGAACATGGGTATCCAGCGCTTGATGGATACGGGTTGCTTCCTCATGTGATTGACAATTCACGCATAGCGAAACCCCTGGAGTAAATGTGAATTCGGTTTCCGCCCCGGAATCCATTGCAGTAAACCATTGGTCCGCCAGTTTGAAATCTGCAAATAACACTGAATCTTGGGTCGCGGGTCCCATTGTTTGACCCCACGGGACCAAATTTCCCAATGAGGACCCCTCGAAAGCACCTAGATATTTTTCAATTGCTGGTTTTGCTTTGTTTTGAGCAGGGCCCCCAAATAAGAAACTCGGAACCACAAATGGGCGCGGTGCAGTATCTGCAGGAGTAATTAATAGCTGCCAGCTCACACCGAATTGATCTTCCACCCATGCATATAGCGGGCTAAAAGGATATTCACCCAAAGGCATGAGCTCTATACCGCCTGCATGGACAAGTTTTTCCCATAGTTCACGTAATGCTGTCTGCGCATGTGCATCCTCAGTGGGATCAAAATACAGCATAAAATTCAATGCCGGATTTGGTTTATATTTGTCTCCGGCGTTAGATAACACAATTCGGAAACACTGAACTATAGAATTGGGCCATTTCTGCTGCATTGTTATTACATGAAATCCAAGGAATTATTTTCTGCATGATTTCATGTCCCCTTACCTAGACGTTTAGACACTATGAATTGCTCCAGTAAGTGAATCCGCACTAATTTCATTGAGTTCAATACAAATACCCTCTAAACCTTGGGCAAGTTCTTTTGCTAACCCAAGTTGTATACGCCCTCCACGTTCACAATTAATGACGAGGCTGCCAGTAAGTTTGCGAGATGCGATAGCAGCCGCCGCACGGCGTACGCCTTCCAAACCTGCAACACCGGTTGCGCGACCGTCGGAAAGCACAACCAGTAGCGCGCGACGACCGGGCTCTTTTCTGTGCTCACGCTCGATTAATTCATGCGCGAGTAATAACCCTTCACCGAGTGGTGTTCGCCCTCCAGTAGGCAGAGCTTCGAGCCGCCGTACTGCAACTTCAATCGAACCTGTAGGTGGAAGTACGACCTGTGGCTCCGCACCACGAACAGTAATTACAGCGACTTTATCGCGGCGTTGATACGCATCCTTAAGCATAGAAATAACCGCGCCCGTTACAGCGGATAGACGATCACGGGCAGCCATTGAGCCAGAAGAATCGACAACAAATACAATAAGATTCGATTCTGTACCGCGACGCAACGACCCGCGCAAATCCTCCGGTCGGAAATCAATCATCCCTTCGATTACGCCAGCACCTCGGTCGGCTGCGGCTAATACTGTGCCTATGGGATGCACACCTCGACCACCTCGAATGGCCCGAACATCTGCCCCGTGCGACGAATACGCTTTTGATCGGCGACCAGGAATTCCTTCAGTCCCGATACCCTGCCTGCGAAACAGTCTAGGAACGAAACTGTGCGCCAGTCTCGGCGCTACCTACCTCTCCATCGGCATCGGGTTCATCTTGGGGCTGTTGGTCCTCTCCCGATGGTTCTTCTGTTTGTGGTTGGTTTGTTTGGTCTTGTTCAGTCTCTTCTTGCTCTGGGTGCTCTTGACGTGCTTCATCCATTACGTCATCAAGTTGATCTTGATCAAGTCCCGGCTCATCAAATGGATTCCGTCGCCGCCGATGCGGTAATGCGAGCATAGCGGCGACTCGAATATCTTCATCATCCACGGTTTCGGCACCTCGCCAAGCAGCATGTGCCATCGCAGTCCGGGCAATCACCAAATCTGCCCGCATGCCATCAACATCAAATGAAGCACATAAGTGCGCAATACGAGCAAGGTTTACATCACTTAATTGAACCGATGGCAAAAGTTCCCGTGCCTGGTGAATACGTTGTGCGACCTCACGATCTGAAGCTTGCCAAGCGTGGGCAAATCCTTCGGGGTCAGCTTCAAATGCCAACCTCCTACGAATTATTTCCGAACGTATTTCCACATCTTTCGAGGCTGCAACATCTACTGCTAATCCGAAGCGATCCAATAATTGCGGACGTAGTTCGCCTTCTTCCGGATTCATCGTTCCCACAAGTACAAAAGACGCCGGGCTTGTATGAGAAATCCCGTCGCGTTCCACCGTGACTCGCCCGGTGGCCGCGGCGTCGAGAAGTGCATCAACAAGGTGATCTGCAAGCAGGTTTACTTCATCGACATACAGCACACCACCGTGCGCCTGGGCCAGCAATCCCGGACGGTATTCGGCACGCCCAGTAGTGAATACAGTTTCCATATCAAGGGATCCAACTACCCGGTCTTCAGTGGCACCAATCGGCAGATTAATAAGCGGTGCACCATCGAGTAAATCAGCGAATGCTCGAACTGTTGTAGTTTTGGCGGTGCCCTTTTCTCCTCGCACAACAACACCCCCGATCCTGGGCGCAATAGCCGTAAGTATCAGCGAAAGCCTCAACTGGTCCTGACCAACGATGGCGGTAAACGGAAACCCAAGTGCGGGGGCGGTATTCGACAAGTGCTAGACCTCCAATTCGAGTGTCCTTTGAGTGTACTCCCAGACCTCGTTAAAGAGTTTTTGGTCAGTGGAAAGTTTAATACCGTACGAGGGGATCATTTCCTTTAACTTCGGACCCCAATCCACCATCTTCTGACCGAAGCAACGTTCGAGAAGTTCAACCATTGCCGCTGGGGCGATCGAAGCTCCGGGGGAAGCACCAAGAATACCGGCGATTGTGCCTTCAGAGTTATTAATCAACGCAGTGCCAAATTCCAATGAACCAAAGCGCGGACCAACGATTGGCTTAATTACCTGCACGCGCTGGCCAGCCGTAACAAGTTCCCAGTCTTCATCACGTGCTGCTGGCATATACTCACGCAAGGATTCGATACGGGCTTGCTGATCTTTCATCAGCTCGGCAATCAGATACTTGGTAAGTCCAAGTTCTTGGAAACCAACTGCAATCATAGACATAAAGTTCGTTGGACGCAGTGACTTTGGCAGGTCCATCCACGAGCCCTTCTTTAAGAACTTCGGCGTCCAGCCCGCATAAGGACCGAAAAGCAAACCAGTTTTGCCATCAATAACACGGGTATCCAGATGTGGAACCGACATTGGTGGCGCCCCCACCGAAGCTTTGCCATATACCTTGGCATTATGCTGCTGAATAAGTTCTTCATTTGTACAGCGCAGCCACTGTCCTGATACCGGGAAGCCACCAAAACCACGAATTTCTGGAATTCGGGCTTTTTGCAGCAATGGTAGTGCCATGCCACCTGCACCGACAAAAACAAAGTTGGCGCGAATAATGGTCAAATCCCCAGTGTGAACATTTTTTACTTTGAGTTTCCAACCATCCCCATCGGCAGAAATATCTTTTACTTCATGCCCATAACGTACGGTGGTTCCGGCGCGTTTTGCTGCATCAATAAATTGGCGGGCCATAGCGCCATAGTTAATATCCGTGCCTGCATCCGTCCATGAAATAGCGACTTTTTCAGCATCGAAATCGCGCCCATTAGCCATCAGCGGCAAGAGTTTTGCAAATTCGGCCGGATCATCGGTGAATTTCATATTCGGGAATAGTGGGTGTGAAGCTAAAGCATCGAAGCGTTTCTTTAAATAAACAACCTGATCGTCGCCCTGTGCGAAAGAAACGTGAGGTACAGGGTTAATAAATTCCCGTGGATCAGTGATCACGCCTGCGTCTTTTTGGTGTGCCCAAAATTGCCGGGAAACTTGGAACTTCTCATTAACCGCAATTGCATTCGCAGTCTTGATTTTGCCATTTACTTCCGGTGTGTAGTTCAGTTCGCAAAGGGCAGAGTGACCGGTTCCAGCATTATTCCATGGAGAGGAGGATTCTTCGGCCGGGCCATCAAGCCGTTCGACCATAACCTGGCTCCAGCCGGGTTCCAGTTCACGCAGCATTGCGCCTAGAGTTGCGCTCATGATGCCAGCACCAATGAGGGCAACGTCTACCTCATCGGTCACGGGGATTGTAGAAACCTTGGATTCTGACACTGCTTTCAACTTCCTTCAATGACTGTGCGTTCGCTTCCGAGACCTTAGAACACCTGGCAATGGCAGCATCCAAACAGCAGATCCTTACCAAGGAACTGCAGGGAAAAGGGATGCCACTACAGATACTGAAAGGCACCAACAGGCCACCCACCGGGCAGCGGGTGCCAGGATAGGCGGCCGTGTTTGCATTAACTCTACGCTGAATGACGTGGGGGTAGGCAAAAATTGAAGGCTCTCAGTGCAAGAACACAACAAACTCCCAGCTCTAACCCACCAGCACCGGCACCATTGCTATTGGTAAGCAGCGGGTTTATCCTCGCTTCGACAGAATCCCTAAGTACATTTCAAATTCATAACTCTCACCCCCAGGTGGGTGATTCACGGATATATTTTTCGGTAATTCCCAGCCCAATTACATAAAGCAGAACACGTAGTGCATGGAATTGTTTTTGATCCATGAATATTTACCGTATTGCACCATCCGTGCGGATTTTTTCAACTGAAGATACGTACGATAGTTTCATGGATGAATTGCCTCTCGCCCCCGAATGGACCACGGATATTTTGGGGCCAGACTATCAACGGCGCACATTTCAGCTCGGCACCGACCCTGACGGTGAAGGCACCGTGATAACCACATTGGTACGGCATTGCAGATTACTAAAACAAGACCAACACAATGCTCCGGCAATGCTATTTATTCACGGAATGAGTGACTATTTTTTCTTAACCCACGTCGCAGAATTTTTAGCTTCTGCGGGCTGGGCAGTCTATGGTATCGACCTTAGAAAATGTGGTCGATCGTGGCGAAAAGGCCAACATTGGCACCACACTTCCGCACTGCAGTTTTATTTTGATGACCTTTCTATCGTATTAGATGAACTCGCACGCAGGCATAACAAAATCGTGTGTAATGCACACTCAACTGGTGGGCTAACGGTTGCACTATGGTTAGACGAGTTGCGGCGAAACGATCCCGCCAGACACGCAAAAATCGCGGGTGCAATACTAAATAGCCCGTGGTTTGAAATGATGTATTCAAGACCTAAAGTGCAATTTGGAACTTTCGTTTATAACGTGCTTGGGAAAGTGCGCCCACAAAAACAATTACATCAGGAGCCTATCGCCGCATACGGGCAATCATTACATATGTCGCAGTTTGGAGATTGGGATTATAACTTGACATATAAGCCACTCGGCGGACAAGTAAAAAACAATGCTTGGTTGCGAACGATTCTATTAAATCAGCGCCGAATCCATCGTGGACAAATCGACTGCGGTGTCCCACTGCTTGTCTTATGCTCAACTGAATCTTGGTTGCGCCCCGAGTTTTCTGAGCGTATTCATACATCGGACGGTGTGCTTGATGTTCACCAGATTCGCCGTTGGTCCTATGCAATTTCCAAAAACGTGACAGTCAAGGGCATTCCAGGGGCACGCCACGACGTATACCTTTCTAAACCGGAACCGCTGCAATCCGCACTAGATATAACCCTGAAATGGGCGAATGCTATTATCGACGCCCCGTCCGCACAGGATAACCAGGAATAGGTGCGGCAACAAACAGGTTAAGGATAAATATGAAGCACTACGACCTTATTGTTATCGGCGCTGGTTCCGGTAACTCTATTCCCAGCCACTATTTTGATGATCTTTCCATTGCTATTGTGGAAAAAGCGAAGTTTGGCGGGACCTGCCTCAATGTTGGTTGCATTCCTACAAAAATGTTCGTGTACGCTGCCGATATTGCGCGGGAAATTCAAGATGCTGCGAAATACGGCCTAGAAGCCTCTCTTCAAGCAGTGGATTGGCCAGCAATCGTAGATCGCATTTTCATACAAAGGATCGATCCGATAGCGCAAAGCGGGGAAGAATACCGCAAGGGACCGGAAACGCCGAACATTGATGTGTATTCGGAGCATGCGCGATTCGTCGATACGCGAACACTACAGGTTGGCAAGGAACGCATTTCTGCAGATCGGATCGTTATTGCTACCGGGGCACGCCCATCGATTCCTAAAGTTATTGCAGAGTCTGGCGTGACGTATTACACCAATGAAAACATTTTGCGGCTACCACAACTGCCAAAGTCAATGATTATCCAAGGCGGCGGATTTATTGCTGCCGAGTTCGCCCACGTTTTCTCCTCGCTTGGCGTTGAGGTCACGGTAACAAACCGCAGTCCTTTACTTCTGCGTAAAGCCGATGAAACCATTTCTCAGCGGTTTACTGAGATCGCAACAACAAAATGGAATTTGCAATTGGGACACGAGGTAACCGCCGCCGCAGAGACCCCAAATGGTATCGAATTGACCCTCGATAATGGTGAGGTTCTTCACGGTGAAATCCTACTTGTTGCTACCGGACGCACCCCGAATGGTGATCAAATGGATCTCCATCTAGCTGGTATTGAAATGGATGGCCCTCGGATTAAGGTCGATGAATTTGGTCGAACCACAGCCGAAGGTGTCTGGGCACTTGGCGATGTTTCCTCCCCTTATCAGCTCAAACACGTCGCTAATGCAGAAATGCGTGCAGTGCGCCATAACCTTGCGTATCCGGATGATCTGCAACCAATGCCACACGATCATGTACCTTCAGCGATCTTTACTAATCCACAGCTTGCCAGTGTTGGTATGACCGAAGCAGAAGCACGAAACAGTGGACGGGAACTGACGATCAAAATCCAAAACTACAGTGACACCGCATATGGCTGGGCTATGGAAGACACTACCGGTTTTATGAAGGTCATTGCTGATCGCAATACCGGACAATTGCTTGGTGTTCATGTTCTTGGCCCGCAAGCATCTACATTAATCCAGCAACTTGTTACCGTTATGGCATTCGATCTTGATGTACGGGAAGTGGCCCGAAACCAATATTGGATTCACCCAGCACTCCCAGAGGTTACTGAAAACGCCCTCCTTGGATTAGAGTTCGCATAAGCATCCCAACCTTATGCAAATAGCTTGAGCAACACTAGGCATGTCCGGACATACGGCGCGATCAGTATGCTACCTAAAGATTTTGATCGCGTCGGTTGTCATGGTTTTTTGGAAAGGTACATGTATTAGTGGCTCGTGCTTTAACTTTTTCTAGTGGTCCAGGTATTTTTTCGCCAACCTATAGGTTCACCACTATCGGTCTTCTTACTGCCATTGTCGCGTGTGCTTTTGATCAGACCGCGGTGACCGCAGTCATGCCGCATATTGCGTCTGAACTTGGGAACTCCGATGCATACTCACTGACCTTTGTATCCGCATTGGCAGCGTCACTTCTTGGCATGGCTGGCTCTGGTCTTGCCACCGACCGATTTGGGGCGCGAATTTCCTTTATCGTTTCGGCAATTATTTTAAGTTTCGGGCTCCTACTTTCGGTCGTTGCACCGAATATTTGGGTATTTTTAGTATCCCGCGCGATTCAAGGGTTAGGCACCGGAGGGCTTATTGTTGCGGTGTACGCGGTTATTGCCCTTGTGTATCCAATATCGCTACGCCAATCAGTCTTTGCGGCATTTGCCGGGGCTTGGGTCTTGCCCTCTTTGATCGGGCCAGGTCTTGCTGGGTTTTTAACAGTGACCTTTTCATGGCATTCGGTGTTTTTATTAGCCATGTGTGCGGTAATAATTTCCGTTGCATTGCTTTCAAAAGCGCTATTAGTTTTACAGCAGCCAGAACGAGAAAACCACCAATCACGAGACTCGATGCTATTTGCGGCACTTGTTTTGGCATGCGCTGCAACTGGAATGAGCGTGGCATCGCAATTATCAGGTGTTTGGTCACCTATTGTGCTTATTGTTTCATTGGTAATTGCTTGTGCATCATTATATTTTCTTACGCCACGTGGAACACTTCGCTTTCAACGTGGCGTTCCGCGTTTGGTTGCTACCCGCGGTTTTGTAGATATGTTTTTCGCTGCTGAGGTATACCTTCCCTTATTACTAGCGCAGGCATATGGTTTAGGGCCATCACTTACTGGCATTGCATTAACTATTTCTGGCGTTTTTTGGTTTTTAGGTTCGCAATACCAATCACGGTGGGGTGCGCGCTACTCCACCCCTTATGTTTTTCGTTTCGGCGTAATCTGTATGGCCTTGGGTACGCTATGGGTTGGGCTGGTTGCGTTTGCAGGTGGTCACTGGATATTAGCTGTGTCAGGTTGGGGTTTGGCCACAATTGGCATGGGTTTCTTATATCCGCGAATGTCTTCGAAACCATTAGAACTTTGCAAGGTGCAGGAAACTGGTTTTACTGGTTCGGCTCTTCAGATTGTGGGGACCACGGGTACCACAATTATGTTAGCGTTTTGTTCACTCATCCAAGTGTTTGGTGATGTGAAATTTCTTCCGAGTGTTTTCGTGTTGGTGGCGGCTGCTGCACTACCGTTGCTGGTAATGTGGCGTCGCGCAGTTCCCGAACCAAGAGAGTAGGTCTACCCTGGGCATGCTTCGAATTCCTACGGCTACGGCTAGCCTCGGTACCGCTGTTGCTATCTTATTAGCCACACTCGGTAATGAGTTCACACGTTCGAGTTTGTTGTATTCGGTATTAGCGGCATTTGGTGTGGTTTTCGGTGCGGGTTCCGCACTTGCACAACTCCGGAAAGGCCGCGAACTTACGTTCTTTGAAGGCCTTGCCGCGCTTGGCGGCCTTACAGTCTTAGCAATCGGGATAGTCACTTTTATTGCCCGGCTAACACATATTAATGATTTCTCCGTAGCAGCGCTCATTGGAACCGTATATGGCATGCCACTTGCCGCGATCGCATGCTTTATTGGTGGCTTGGGACAATTTCCAACTTCCTGGGTTGCAAATATTCTTTCGTGTATTGCTGGACCGGCAGCGACCGGATATTTAGCACTCGGCCAAGACACTACAACCACCCGCATCGCTGTAGTTTCCGTTGCATCACTGACCATTGCGGCATGCATTTATTCGATTATCCGTGTGCGAGTTGCGCGGGGTACAACGCCGGCTCGCTTATCGACGGCCGCGTGCCTTATCCTGGCACTAACCATGCTCTACGCCGTGTACGTTGCGGCAATACCAGCAGACAAACTCGTGTGGTTTGCACCACCTTCCCTACTCGCCTGGGCATATATTGCCGCAGCTATGACTGCCGCGGCCGCTGGATTTTTCTGTACCCCCACAGCACTTAAACGTGCTAGTTAAATATTTTCTTCCCGATAGTAATACGGTTCCACACCGAACACATTACAAAAGTCATTCAAGCGTTTGGTTTCATTTTCAAACCCAACTAATAACCACTCTACAAGTTGTCCTTCTGTTGCCCCTTCTTGAATAAAAAATGTGTGGTAGCATTCCACCATTAAAAAATCCTTATCGGGTGAGAACTCAACATGAGATGTTCCAACAGTGCCAGTCAAATTCCAGGAGCTTGCCCAATTCATTGCCTTTGCAACTTGATCTCGTGGAAAATTCGAAATAGGGTTTGCCAGCGCTATAGTCAAAATATTCGGGTTCGGGATTATCATAGATGCTCCGTAACCCCTATAGATCGTAGTAATACGATTTTCGTCCAATATACTTTCGCTTGGATCGTCTTGGAATATGTCCCATAAACGTTCAATAGTGATTGGTGCTAGTTGAATTTCTTGTTGCTTTCGGCGAAACCACGCCATGACCCCTACCCCTTTATCCTTCTTCGCCTGCGGGCTTATTCGAACCCATTGATTTCCAAGTAACAAGGTCGGGAGCAACCGATTCAAGCTCCTCCATAGCGTTAGCTGTACTGGCCATCACCTTGCTAAGTATGTTTGCGATCTGCGCGTCTGTAAATCCATTGTTAGCTGGCATCCAGTACTGAAAACCTACTTCCAATACATCTTGTTCAGAAACAGTGGCATGAAACCTTGGGCACGGACCAACACCGTTTTTCTCCCGTACAAACGCCATGAGTTTTGTTTGAGTATCTTGGTCTGTCGCTTGCCCTAACCAGTAACCATAGATGCGAAGTAAGTGGACTTCCTCAAGCAAGGAAAACACAAAATACACATTGCTAAATCGAAGAATAAGACCGTCATCGTCCTTATCCACAGGGCCGACATTGAACTGTTGCAGGATTGTTTGCATTCGATAGGTGGTGAGTGCTGGCAACTCCATAACTACCCCTTCCGGGAATCGCTCTCGCAGAATGCACCCAAGCTAACATGACTATCCAATAGCAATATTAGATATAGTCCATAAAACTATTAATGTGTAAAAATTAACACCCCAAGGAGAATACTCAATGAGACACATGAACACCGATCTGTTGCAAAAACCGATCTAAATCCCAGTGGGCTTCTAAGGTATCGGCAATAAGATCCAATTGCCGGTCTCGTTCACCATGAAATGATGCATTATTGCTTAAAACAAACCCATCTTTGCCGCTTTCTTGTGCTACCCAATGCAGGAATTCTCGGCGAGTTTCATCGTGCTCCAAATGCCCATGACGATGTGTTCCCCGAAACGCACCTTTTGCCGCACCTTCATCCCCGATCCATGGGGTCTCATTATTTCGAATCACTCTGCCATGGTGGACTTCATAGGCACCATGAGGATGCCGAATAAGCGTTTTTTCTTTATGGAATTCGATATCAGTATCAAAAATACCGATTCCAGAAACCGGTCCCTGGACACCCGCCTCAATGGGATCGATAATGTTTTTGCATAACATCTGGTAACCACCACACACACCAAGCGTTGGCTTGGTGCGGTTTGCCAGGGCGTCGAAAAGCCCAGTTTCGCGCAACCATGCTAAATCGGAAACTGTTGCTTTAGAACCTGGAAGGACCACCAGATCAGCTTCCGCAACGGCGTCCGGATCTACAGTCCACGTCACAGTAACACCCGGTTCGCACGCTAGTGCCTCCACATCGGTGGCATTTGAAACCCGTGGCAACCTAATTGCTGCTACCCGTAAACGCTGCCTCCCCAGCGCAGCGGAATGCGGACCAATTGTCGCACCAATCTGAGATTGCAATGAATCTTCGGCATCAACCCACAGCCCAGATATATATGGCAAAACCGCTACGGTTGGCACACCTGTACGGGTTTCGAGAGTTTCCAGACCGGGATCAAGAATGCTCTGGTCACCACGGAATTTATTAATAATAAATCCGCGAATCCGGGCTCGATCTTGAGCGGAAATAATCTGATGTGTTCCAAACAAATGGGCGAGAACTCCGCCGCGGTCTATATCACCAACCACATACACTGGGAGATCGCAAACTTCCGCAAGCCCAAAATTGGCTACATCAGTTTCACGCAAGTTTATCTCCGCAGGCGAACCCGCCCCCTCACAAATCACAAGATCAAAGCGTGACTCCAAATCCCGCAAACAATCCGCAGCAACCTGCCGCAAATGCGTTCGGTGTTCTATATAGGAGCGCGCACTAACATTGCCTTCTGCCCGGCCGCGCACTACAAGTTGTGATGTGCGATCTGATCCGGGCTTCAGCAGAATCGGATTGAAATCTACGCTCGGCTCTAAACCACAAGCCGCCGCTTGTAATGCTTGTGCCCGACCAATCTCCCCACCATCTGGACACACCGCGGAATTATTCGACATATTTTGCGCCTTAAAAGGCGCCACACGAATTCCACGACGTGTTAGTGCGCGGCAAAGTCCCGCAACAATCACTGATTTACCGGCATCAGAAGTCGTGCCAGCGATAAGCACTGCGGTCATTTAGATCTCTTTATCAGGGAGCGTAAGGATCTCATTTCCATTTTCGGTAATAACGATTGTGTGCTCGAACTGAGCGGTGAATTTGCCATCTTTATTTACTACCGTCCAGCCGTCATCCCAGATTTCATACGGCAATTCCCCAAGATTAATCATGGGCTCAATGGTCAGCGTCATACCTGGTTCAAGGACATCGTTATAAATATCATTATCGTAGTGGAGTACAACAAGCCCATTATGAAATGTTGGCCCCACTCCATGCCCGGTGAAATCCCGAACAACGTTATAGCCAAATCGCTTAGCATAGGATTCAATGACCCGCCCAATAACATTAAGCTGACGGCCCGGCTTTGCGGCGCGAATTGCACGCATTGTTGCTTCTTGAGTGCGCTCTACTAGCAGCCTATGCTCATCGCTTACATTTCCAGCAAGAAAAGTTGCATTTGTATCACCATGTACACCGTTTTTATACGCCGTTACGTCGATATTCACGATGTCACCATCTTGAATTACGGTGGTATCCGGAATCCCATGGCACACCACTTCATTTAAAGAAGTACAGCAACTTTTGGTAAAACCGCGATACCCGAGCGTAGAAGGATAGGCCCCATGATCACACATATATTCGTGTGCAATGCGATCTAGCTCATCAGTAGTGACTCCGGGTGCCACTGCACGGCCTGCAACAACAAGGGCATTTGCCGCAATCCGTGACGCTTCACGCATGGCCTCAATCGTCTCAGCAGTCTGAATAATTGGCTCCCCCATAGCTTCTTTGACCGTGTCTTTCCATACATACTCCGGCCGAATAATATGTTTTGGAACCGAACGGATAGGAGTGGGTTTTCCCGGTGTAAGGCGGGCACGAGTTTCAGACATGAACACCATCGTACTCACCGCCACCAAGCCTTACACTTTCACTGCCCGCCAGACTCTGCACTGCGCGGGGTTGCGCTTTCTGCAGCAATTTCGTTTTGCCACTACGCTCGGGCCCATGTCTATCAATGAGCAAGCAGCAGAGTATTTTGAGACGCTTTTTCATCATCGCAAGTCTCGTTTTCAAACCTTGGATCCCGAGCTTGCAGAGTTCTATGTGAATTTTGCTTACGGTGATGTGGTAAGCCATACAAAGGAATTGGATGACCACACTCGCCTCATGGTGCAATTGGCAGCATTGATTGCTAATGGATCTGAGGGTATGTACAAGGTAATGCTTGAGGCCGCATTAAATGTGGGTGTTACCACAGTTGAGATTAAAGAGATTTTATATCAGGCTTCAGCGTATATTGGCATGGGCCGGGTCTATGATTTTCTTCATATAACCAATAATGAGCTTCTGCGCCGTGACTATAAACTGCCGATTCAGGGACAAGGCACCACCAATACTGATACCCGCCAGGCTACAGGTGAAAAAATTCAGCGCGCCACATTGGGTGACCACGCACTTAAGTCTTTGACTTCAGAAATTGCTGCCGATGCACCCCACATTTTGGAGTTTATTGAAGGCCACCTATTCGGCGATATTTATAGCCGTACTGGCATTCAGCGAAATGTCCGAGAGCTTCTTGCTCTGAGCATGCTGGTCGCTCTCGGCAATTGCGAGCCGCAATTACGTGCGCATGTAACAGCGAATTTGAATGTGGGCAATAGCCGATCAATGCTAATTAGCACTGTTACGCAATTACTCCCGCTTATTGGCTATCCACGCACACTAAATGGCCTGCAGGTAATTACGAGTATGTCCAGAGGTAAATAGGAATACCCTTAGGTAAAAAGACCACTTAGATATGTGCGGTTTTTTACACCTGCCGCACGTTGTGCAGTTTCGCTCGCCACATTTTCAAGGTTCATAACTACTTCTTCTACGAGGTGCTCCGTATATGAATACGTGGCGAGTTCACCGAGTTTGTGCTGCGTTTGCTGCAGGGCGTCGATAACATCAATATCAATTGCTTGGAGTTTCGCTAGAAATGCATAGTGCATTCCAGTTTCTCCAATGTAGCGATAGTCATGATTTGTTGGTGTGACCTCGGCTGATTCCAGGCGTTGTCGTTGTAGCACAAGAAAATCCAACAGCGCAATCACACTTCGATGCTGTCGGATTCGCGCTTGAAGAAAGTGCCGCTGCCGCTCCACTGCAGTCACCGCCCAAACCGTACATACGGCACCAATACAAACTCCCAAGAACCCAAGAAGCAACGAAACCATACTAAATAGACTATCTGCTATCACTTAGGTTCCTGCTATACGACGTCGCGGCAGCCCCCAGGTAATCACGCACCGGTGAACTTATCCCCGAAAGTCAAAATGGTTGGTGCTCGGGTTGCTGGGTGGGCTGGATTTCCGGAGCATGGGTTGGATTTCCGGAGTTTGCGGTCTGTTCGGCCGGTTTCCCGGGTGTTTGATAGGCTAGCCCTATTGAACTAGTGATGTTTTTATGCCAAGTGTCGCAGATTCCATAAAAACAACGAAAAAAATGGAATCTGTGACCGTTTCCCTACCTATCGTGTCACAGATTCCATAAAATCCGCCGAAAAAATGGAATCTGTGACAACACGCCCAACGAGCGACCGAAAAGACCAGGTCACCGGACGTGCACAACCAAACCACCGGCCCAAAACCAGGCACAAACTCCACAAATCCAGTTCAAACCCAGCCCCTAGCGCCAGAATCCCTGACAACACGATCCCACGAACCCCAAAAACCACACCAGACACAACGGGCCAGATCCGCACTTCACAAGACCCAAAAGCCAGCCTCAAACCCCACCACTCAAAGAGCCCCAACTGGCGAACAGTGCTGAGGTCACCCCAGATTTGTACAAACATTCGCAAATTCCAGATAGCCGTTCGACAAGGCGCATACACTCATTTCGACCACATACCTTATGAAAGGAACGCAAAATGGGCGCTTGGGGTTACCGTTACTTTGAAAACGACGACGCTGCCGACTGGTTTCATACTTTTTGGGAATCCAAGGATTGGGAATTCCTCAAGAAAACCGTACTGAACTTCAGTGATGAGGAAGGAATGTATGACGAGATCCGAGCAGCTGCCCATGTGCTTATTTCATTTCATTCCGCATACACAGCACCGTCAAGCACACTTGATGATCTGGATTTACTTCAAGAAAAAACACTCGGCATTCTCCGTGGAATGATCGACTCGGAAAACGAACAAAGCTTTTTCTTAGAAGAGTGGGATTATGCGGAAGATGTTATTGCAGATGTGCAACACCAAATATCTCAACTCGAAGCTATTGTAAATAGGTAATGTTCCAGACCGACTACATTTCCTTAGCCTATTGCGGAGGTGCTGTGGGTTGGTCTATTTGACGGAAGAAGTGGTCCGTAATGCCCACAGCGGATTCGGAACCGCCACCGAGAACGACGAGCGTAGCGAATGCGACGTCGTCACGGTAACCAGCGAACCAGGCATGGGAGCCACCGGAAATTTCAGCCTCACCAGTTTTGCCGCGGATTTCGCCTTGGGCACCCATACCGCGGGCTGTTCCGCTTGTAACCACCGAGCGCATCATTCGTTGCAATGCCGCAATGGCCTCCGGGCTTGGTGGTTCTACTTCTTCTGACACTTTTGTGGTGTGGCCAGGAACAAGATAGGGTTTTGGAGTTTTACCGTTTGCTGCAGTCGCAGCTACCAACGCCATTCCGAATGGACTTGCTAAGTCTTTACCTTGGCCAAAGCCCGCTTCTACCCTATCAACTAATTCTTTTCCATCCGGCACATCACCGGTAAGGGTATTAAAGCCTTCTATTTCATAATCTAAACCCAATCCGAATTGCTTAGCCACATTTTCCAAGCGACCAGGTTCAAGGCGGGAGGAAATATCAGCAAAACTCGTATTACATGACGCCGCAAATGCGGTATCCATTGGGACATTTCCACGGGAAAACTGATTGTAGTTAGTTACAATTCGATGCCCTATTTCCATAGTTCCTGGACAAGGCACAATAGAATCCGGGGTTAATTCCTCATGCATAACTCCGGCAGCTGCCGTAATGATCTTAAATGTCGATCCTGGTGGATACTGACCCATAAGCGCAATATCCCCGTCCTCATCCGCTTTCTTTGTTTGCGCTACAGCAAGAATTTCTCCGGTTGAAGGGCGAATAGCCACCAACATCGCTTTCATTTCCTTGCGCATATCTACTGCTTGTTGTGCGGCTTGCTGGATATTGTAGTCAATGCTTATCCGAACAGCAGGTGCAGGTTGTGGGGCATGGACCTCTAGGTCGTCGATAAGCGCCCCGTGTGGATTTACCGCCGCAATCTGCCACCCATTGGCACCTTCTAAATCCTTATTCACTACTTTTTCCACACGAGAAACAATATCCGGCGCAAAATCTGGATTTGCACGAACCATTGCGGCCTCAGCATTCAATGTAATACCGGGGACGCCTCGCAATTCTTCTTTGATTATTTTGCCTTGAACTTCATTAAGTACAGCAACCGAATATGTTTCTTTAACGTCCGATAATTTCGCAGCGAGTTCCTGACTGCTAATTTGCGGAACGGTGTTATCTCGACGATGTGCATCATCTAATGCATTCGCAATACGCGTAGCCGTACCGGTAATATTATCCGCTTCAGTAGGGTTTAAAAGAAGCCGATACACAACCCCTGGGCTAAGAATTTCGGCGCCATCACTACTAATTACTTTTGCACGTTCCGCAGGAATAGCTCGCAATTCCAAATGTTGATTTGCACCAAGCTTTGGGTGCAGCAGGGTCGGTTGCCATCGAACGGCCCACTCCCCTTTAGTTTGACTCAGCGTCATTTCAGCCGTGTAGCTATATGTTCGATCCTTCGGCAGGTCCCAAGTAAGCGTGTAGGTCGCAGTTGCAATCGAATCCTTTGTATGTACCCGCTCAATTGAAGCCGTTAGACCTTCGGCTTGCATGCCAGCCCAAGAATCAGCCAAGACACTTCCAGCTATATCCGGCTGATCCGACATATTGGCAGCTATTTCCATATCCCCACGAGCAACAGCAGCCAAAAAGTCCGCTACAACGGGATCTGCAAGATCCGGTTTTGGTGTGCACGCAGAAGCTGCGAGTAGACCCACCAACGAAGCAATCGCAAGCACACGTTTCATGCGCTCACGCTAACACCTTATGTGCACAATCTGGTGGGGCCACACCGAAATCGACCTTAGCTTTCCTTAAGCTTCGTCTTCCAAATCAGCGATTTCCTCCAGTAGTTCCCGTGCTTCCTGCATCGCTTTATGATGCTCCCAGGGCGAATCAGATAGCAGTTCTACGGTCTGCTCAAGGTATTGCTGGGCTCCCTCTAAATCGTCCACAAGTAATTTGGCGCGAGCCGCAGCATTCCAAGCGCGGGCGGCAAATAGCGGCCGATCGATGTCCAAAAACTGTGCCGCAGCAGCATCCAAAAACTGCCATCCTTCATCGAACCGACGAGCATGCAGGGCGGCCAACCCGCGATCCTCCAGGGAATCTGCGTGAAAAAACTCCGCACTCTTTGTTTCGCTAACAAGGTGCTTTATCTGTATATCTAGACGTCGCTTAAATAGCTCTTCAATGCGGTCATAGGCGGCATCGTCAACTAATGCTGGTTGTTCGGCACGCGCCATGGCCACATTAAGATACGCTTTTGCAACCTTCTCGGCCACATCAGCTAACTCCGCTTGTGCATCTTCATCAACAATCGCTTCTGCTTGCGCATCTAGCAACCAGGAATCCGCAACATTTACTAGCGCATCACCTGCCGCAAACGCCCGGGAGTATTCGTGATCATAGCGGAATCCGTGGAATGCACTATCCAATGCTTTGAATTTTTCTTCAGTGGAGTCCGTTAACTCTGAAATACGCAATGCTTCTTGTGCTGACGCTGAATCCAAATCAAGGTCCGAAAGTGCACTCACAAGCAGCCACCGCACTGACAATGAGTTCGCCAATAGTGACTCCGTAGTTTCCACACCGAAACCAGAAGATTTATCAATGGCATGCTCAATGGCAGCGAGTACTGTATGCGCAACTTCAGCAGCCTCGGCAAAGCTCTGCTGTTTGATTAGTCCCTGCACTAATGTTGTGGCTGCTTCAAGCTGAATACTATGCAATCCACATGCCGCAGCAATATTAAGCCGATGCCTGGAAGCCTCGCAGGATTCTTCATAGTAACCCGCCTTTAACGCAGTCTCGCCCAGAATTCGTAATGCGGAAAGCCGAACGCCAATGGGCTCTTCGGTAGGAATCCGCATAGCGGTATCGGCGGCCCGTGCAGCATCCATATATTTATCATCTGCTAATAGCCGTAGCGCCCCTAACAGCGTGTTTCGCGCTAAATCTTCCTCTTCAGCTGTTTCAAGGTCAACGACCATGGCTAACCCTAGGCGTTGGCTATAGATCGTTGGCAATTGTGTATTGAGTTTTTCATGCGCCGCCAGGAGCTGAGGCTCTGTATAACCACGCCACGGTCCGTGAATATCAATAGCAACGATCATTTCTTCATTATCGTCACTATGAGTATTTTCCTGTTGCGATGATTGCGTAATGGCTTCGGAAGTGATGCGATAATCAATGTCTGGTGCAGAGAATTGGCCAGAAGCATCCTCCACCGCACCCTCATCAGGAAGCTGCGGTACTGGCGGCAGATCATAAAGCTCCCGCCGAATATCATCCACAACATGAGGGTTCGCCATCCCCTGACGGGAATCAAACATCTCCGCGATTTTTAGCCCTAATTGTGCGCACCACTGACTGGCTTGCTTAAGTGTAGGGTTTGCTAGATTTTCCACCTTTACCCACGGCAATGATTCCCCCGGAAGCGTCAGATTAAGCTCCTGATCTTGAATAGGCTGCGCTGCAAACACACGTGCTGTGGCAACGGCCATTTCCATAAGCACCATTGGGGTTTCTGCTTCTAACCACCAGGGTAAAAACCGTATCGCCATATCGAGTCCACGCTGAAGGCGTTGTGGACGCCCCGCCGACCCCGAAAGCTCTAGATACAACAGATGTTCAGGTATATGTTCGAGAAAATGGGAACGTTGACTATTGCGCTGCATTGCACGAACATGCGCAGGCCATGCTTTATCATCCCTACCGGTACGCAACCATGGAATAAGCATTCGGCTATATAGGTTTTCCGGCTGCGCAGAGCAGGAATCTTCGGAATTAGCTAGTGCTTTCTCTCCCACCTCAACGGCTTCCTGCCAGCGCTCTTGGTGCGCCAAATACAGCACTTCATGCTGAGGGTCACAGGCAACACAATCAGATAATTCTGAAACGTCGGCTACTTTCCATTTCTGGTACGCTTCCTCAGCTTCTTCCACATACCCGAATGCGGAATACACATAAAACTCCCGCAAATACACCGCTTTTAAAGAATCCCCCAGATTCTTATAGAAATTCCGCATCTCCCCCAAAGCACTAAAACACTGTTCAACCGATGCTTGCGGCACATCACGAAGCACTAAAATAAGATACTTATAGTACCAGGCAAAAACGCTTTGCATGCGTTCATCAAATAAATCTGGGCGCTCTTTCCTCCGCTTATCCACCCACATAAATGGCGCAACCATTCGGGTTACTTCCCCACCCATAGTGAAAGCGGAGGCCAATTGTAAATAGCACCAGAGTTCTTCTTCCTCTAGGCCTTCTGCACCTGCGCGTCGCGCCGCCTCAGCCCATAATGCAGAACACGTTTTTCCATATGGGGTGTCGTGCGCAAGCGACATTAAATCATGAACAGATTCATGCTCAAACATTTAGTACATCCTTTATATGCGTATCGACGCCGCACCCACTGCAGCGCCCCGACTACAGCGCCGTCGAAATTAATGAGGTATAAACTTCTGAAGCCCATGCCCGCGCTTGTGGATCCATTGGGTGATTTCCGGCCAAGAGGGCCTGTACATATAAACCACGCAGCGCAGCCACCACTAGTCGGGAATCAACAGCAGCTAACAATTGGTGCGCTAAAGGAGAACTCGCATTAATTACTAATTGCGGCGCATCAGGTACCGAAGTATCGTTTTGATCATTGAATTGGGCGGCGTCGGCAAGCATATCCAAAATACCTTCCAGATTGCTTTCACCTGGGGCTTGCCGAGCAATATCCTCAATTACACCAGCCGCCGCAGCCGCTTGCGGAAGGAAAAGTACTGGAATAGTTGCGGGTTTAAAATCCCGCAAAATTACTTCAACCCCTTGCCCAATTAAAGCTTGGTGGCAGGCATGTAATAACGGAAGAAAACGCGCCTCTTCGCTTGGGTTTGCTGGAATAAGCGCCCCAACTACATCATTAATGGTTACTTCGACAATGCGCTGTTCTGGATGATCAAGACGTAATTGGTCTAGAATTTCTTCATCAAATGCATAACCAGCATTGAGAACCTGTAAATCATTTGCAGAAGCAATCGGCAGTAATGCTCGATAATGCTGATCAGTACGTGCAAAACGAATCACACCATTGGCCATAACGTCCTCAAGTGTTTTCATCCCCATTGTTGTTTCAAATGGCACAGAACGCACTACAAGTGAACGAGTTTCTGCATCTGAAACGGCGAGTGCTTTTAGACCAGTCATATGCAACGCTATAAATCGCGCAAACCGATGTGGATCCTTTTCCGCCAATGTAGTAAGCCATGTGCGAATACAATTGCCGAGTGCTTCCCGAGTTTCTAGAAGCAAAGAATCCTCAAATAAAGCATCACGAGACGCAGTGGGCCGCAAATAATCCGTATTTCCTACCACCCGAACAAAATAAGCCCAATCAGGCAGAAGATCAGTTACTTTTTTACTTAAAAGCATACGGCGCAAATATAACTGATGCCTGGTAGTTCGACCCGGATGTGCGCCTTCGGAAGCGACAAACGCTACTCCTTGAAAACCAGCAATTGGGACTTCAAGAGGAATGACATCAAATGGTTCAAATCCAAAATTCTCGCTGCACCATTTACGTTGCGCTTCTAAGGAAGCTTCCCATACCGTCGTGTGCCCCGCACTTACAGCGCCTAACGCTTCCAACTGTGAATTTGGGCGCTCAATAGTAATTTTCACAGGGAGGAATTCCCCATACCGTTCAATAATGTCCCGGACACCACGGTAATCGAACGGCGGTTCGCCTGGCAGACTGCGCAATTCAACAGTCGTTCCATGTGGCAATGGTGCTAATTCCACAGGGGCCATATCATCTGGAACTTCCTGTACCGTCCAGGTTCCATGGGAATTGCCTTGCCATCGCACTACCCGAGAATCGCGATCACTGGAACGGGAATACACAACAATGTCTTCCGAAACCATAAAACATGAAAGTAGGCCGATACCGAACTGGCCGAGGTAGTCGCTACGGCCTAGACCAAATTCATCACGTTTCGAGGAGCCACCAATCGTAGCTAACAGCTGCTGCGCTTCAGCGAGGGTAAGCCCTACACCATTATCAGTGACACGAAGTACATGTTCATCGACTACAAAGCGAATACGCCCTTCAGTAAGTAATCCACTGGCTGTAATTGCATCTACACCATTTTGGAGTAATTCACGCAAATATACATCTGTACCTGAATACAGATTTCGGGATAGCAATTCGACAATCCCGCCTAGATCTACTCGAAACTTCTCTTCTTGGAGGTTCTTCTTCGCCGAAGACACCATAACCTCGTATTTCTGTTATAAATCACTACAATTGTTTACTTCGTACGCAAAGAAGACGCACCTAATTACCAGATGCGTCTTGGGCAACGAAAACAAGCTATGTTTCGTCTGGGCCCGAGAAAAACGGCTCAATTTCAAATGTTTCACACAACAACATCATATGATTAAGCTGCGCCTCGATGGCCACAAAAATCCACTCTTCAAGTTGTTCATCCGTAGCACCTTCATTAACCAAAATCGTGTGGTCTGAAAGCACTGCGATACTGCCATTTTCAGAATCGAGCTCGACCTGGCAGGTACCAATTGTGCCCTGTAGATTTCGGGTTGAAACCCATTCTTTAAGCTCGTCGATTCGGTCTGCAACAAGCGGCACTTCTGGATGCCCTACCATAACTGTTATAAAAGGTTCTTCAGCATGACGGATAGAAACCAAAAAACCTTCAAACGCGCTGATGATACGCTCATCTCGGGTTTCGTAGTACCAATCTTTACGATCGAACAACGCCGTAATTCGATCAAGATTAACCGGCTGTGGTTCTGACCCGTCAGCGACTTTATCAAACCAAGCCATTCTACTTATGCTTCCTCTCCATCAGATTCTGATGTTTCGTCACTGCTGTCGTCTGTATCCCAGGCAACCAGCTCGGGCACAATTTTTTCCATTTCTTCTAGTACCGAAAACCCTGCCGAAAATACCGCAAACATAATATTTTGCAATTGCGCATCAGTCAGACCAGTACCCGCCGAAGCACAATACTCGAAAGCCACCCGAAAGTTTCCATCCTCACTAAAAAAAGTATTTAGCTTGGGCAGGAAAAGTTCAGAGTTTTTTGCTTCAACATGCTTAATTAATTTTGAAACAGTAGCTGGTTCAGAAGTAATCCCACGCCAAAAGCCAACAATCCGCAGAATATTAATTTCGTCTATCCATTGAAACCCGAAAGTAGCGTTGTCGAATCGAACAAAGACTTCGTCATCATTAGAATCAAATTCAAGCTCCTGCTGCTTCAGCAAGGCTTTAATTCGGTGCACTGTCACCGCAGGCAACGCCATAACTTCCCCTTTCGGGTATCTCATTTAAGGGAACGAAACCCAAATTAACACGCCCTCCAATGCACTGTCCGAGTTGTGCTGTACGCAACACTCAACAATTGTTTATAAAATACCCCCGTTTTTTACCCCTAGAACGAAGATTCTAGTGGTGTTTTATTGTCAAATCAAGGACAGTTTTCCTACTTGGATATTAACCCAAAACGGGGGTAAGTGGTATCGCTTTATACAGTCTAAAAATTATTGGTTAGCCCTTTTTTAATCAGATTGACCCCTCAACAACATCATCCTGTAAGCAAATCTGTCACACAATAAAAGCCTGATCTGATTGTAGAAATAACAAAAAACAATTAGATGTAAATTTTAGCAGCTCCAAAGAAACTACTTTTTGAGTCACAGCGCTGATTACAGGGAGCTCAAATACCTTATAGTAGCCAAAGCCACACCCTTCTATTCTTTAGATTTATTTCTATCAAGTGCACACTCTCTAAACTCTTCGTTAGTGGCTAGTATTCTCCGCAAAGCTTAGACAGAAACGTGAAGATACCGTAAAAGTTCTTGCAATCCTTGCTCTTGTTCATTTAGGCAAGGAAGTATCCATGCCTCTAATTGTGCAGCTGTTGCCCCATGTTCTATTGCAAACCAGTATGAAAAGGTGGGAAATGCTATTTCCAGGTCATACATGATATCCGCAGATGCAATAGCGAACGTACTTGTTGCATTAAAATTCGCCATCCACTCGTACAATTTCAATGTGTCTTTTCGTGCCAGTGGCATTTCCAGATGCTGAGTAGACACACTCAATAAAGCTCCATCACCACTGATCGTCATAATCACAAAACCACCAGGGATAGTGCACATAACGGGTTCCCCAGGCTTCGCCATAACCACAGTGCGATCGGTACGCTTCAAAAGTTTTACAACCTGGCTGTAGGTTACGGGTTCCGGCAATACATTTCCCACAGTATTTCCAATCATTCGTTTACTACTAGTTCCGGCAAGAACGCTTCAAAAGTACTCATTGCTCGTGCAAAACCAGACCAAAACGTAAACATTCCTGTTAACTGCTCATCGGTCATTCCTTCCCCCACTGGCATGACATATTCAAATCGAATGCGCATTACCCCGTCAGCATCAATATCATCGATAATCTTCACCCCACCGATCTGCCATGCATGATCAATAAGAATGCGCCGGATTCTATCTTGCTCAGTGGTTTCACTCGTGCTTCCTCGCCATAGTCCCCACATTCGAATTACATAAAGATCCTCATCAAGCTGAAGGTGAATTCCACCATCATCAGACGGCAACCAATAATCCCCATTATCAAGAACTTCGGCATCAACATCATAAGTTTTCAGCCACGTCCACAATCGCTTACGAGTTACAGGTTCGAGCATGCCCGCTCCCTCGATACAATATCCAGCTGTGCTCATACGCCCGCAATAGTACAGTCGCTGCAGAATATATCCCCATTTTGGAGGTGGAAATATCTATGCACCTTTTAATGTATTGAAAAGCTGACTTATCAATTACTGTTCTCCGTTGTACTGACTGCGTACGAGGGTTCATTTTTGTGGGGTTATGGCCGGTGGTTTGGTTGTGAGCGTCTGGTTACCTGGGATTTGGTTGGATCTGGTTGGGTTGCTTGGGCGGGTTGTCACAGATTCCATTTTTTCGGCTGTTTTTATGGAATTTGTGACACGATAGGTAGGGATCCTGTCACAGATTCCACCAGAACAGGCCTGCTTTATGGAATCTGCGACAAACCCCAGGTCAACGATTGTGTGCAATATGGGTTGTTGTCACAAATCCCACTGGAACAGGCCTGTTTTATGGAATTTGTGACACTCAGTATACAAACATCACTATTTTAATAGGACAATCCTATCAAACACCAGGGAAACCGGCTCAAACGCCCCGAAAACCAGCCAACACGCCCGAAAATCAGGCAGATCTGACACACCCCACCACCCAACCAGGCAGATTTCACATCACCCACAACCCACCGCCACGTTTCCCCAGCTCACGCCCAAAGCCCAGAAGCCCACAACACAAATCTGCCTGCCCCAACCCTGCCCAACCCTGCCTTAAGCCTGCCCCCAAAGCCCTCTCAAACCCCAAACACCATAGAACAAAACGCCAGTCCAAACTCCAGGGGCAAGTTAATATGCCCCGTAAGGCATGGGCTTCTCAGCTGCACCGATCACACATAGGATCACCCAATACGTTCACCCAAGAATTGGTTATTTTGTTACTTTCACTTGGGGTGCTCCAGTAATTCCAGTGTCTTCCATTGTTTCGGCGATTTTCATAGCTTCTTCTATGAGTGTTTCTACGATCTGAGATTCCGGCACCGTTTTAATTACTTCGCCTTTGACAAATATTTGTCCCTTACCATTACCAGATGCCACGCCTAGATCAGCATCCCTGGCTTCTCCAGGACCGTTGACCACACATCCCATAACGGCAACACGCAATGGCACTTCCATGCCTTCGAGCCCTGCGGTGACTTCTTCGGCAAGGGTGTATACGTCTACTTGGGCACGCCCGCAGGATGGGCAGGACACGATTTCCAACTTCCGCGGTCGCAAGTTCAACGATTGCAAAATTTGGTCGCCTACTTTGATTTCTTCTTTTGGATCAGCAGATAAGGAAACCCGAATCGTATCGCCGATTCCTTCGGATAGTAGAGCGCCAAACGCTACTGCAGATTTAATGGTTCCTTGGAATGCCGGCCCGGCTTCAGTGACACCGAGGTGCAGTGGGTAATCGCATTGAGCTGCAAGTTGCCGATAGGCTTCCACCATTACTACGGGGTCATTATGCTTCACCGAGATTTTAATATCGCCAAACCCGTGCTCTTCAAACAGGGAAGCCTCCCACAGTGCTGACTCCACCAATGCCTCCGGAGTAGCTTTGCCATATTTTGCCAGTAGGCGCTTATCCAGTGAGCCAGCATTCACACCAATTCGAATAGGAATTCCTGCGTCTCCTGCGGCTTTGGCTACTTCTTTTACCCTGCCATCAAATTCTTTAATATTGCCTGGATTAACGCGTACTGCGGCGCAACCAGCGTCGATTGCAGCAAAAATGTATTTGGGTTGGAAATGGATATCCGCAATCACCGGTATGGGGGATTTTTTGGCGATTATTGGCAGGGCATCTGCATCCACTGTTTTGGGGCAGGCCACACGAACAATATCGCAGCCAGATGCGGTCAATTGTGCGATTTGCTGGAGGGTGGCGTTAATATCATGGGTTTTAGTTGTGGTCATCGATTGCACCGAAATTGGGTGCTCTGATCCCACACCTACGCTTCCAACCATCAATTGCCGAGTCTTTCGCCGCGGCGCCAGGGTTGGCAGCGGGGCTTCTGGGAGACCGAGGCCGATGGGTGTAGACACAGTGTTTGCTCCTTGAAAACTACGGGTGAGAGACTCGGTTTATCGTATCAGCCGAATGCTCGAATGGGGTTTACTACGTCAGCAACGATCACCAGCGCACCGACACCAATGAGTAATGCGCTGACCGCCATTGTTATTGGCATAAGTCGGTCATAGTTAGCCGGCCCGCCAGGTTGTAGTCCACGTGTGCGTCGGACAAGATCGCGAATTTTTTCGTAGATCACCACCGCTATATGTCCACCATCCAGTGGCGGCAATGGAACAAGGTTAAAGAGCGCCAGGAAGAAGTTTAGGCTGGCCAGCATCATAATAAACATTGCCCACTGGCTTCGTTCTGCAAGTTCGCCACCTACTCGAGAAGCACCGACGACACTTACAGGGCCTTCTTTATCACGTTCTTCTCCGGCAATCGATGCTGCGACTCCAGGGATTTTGCCGGGAAATGCTGCCAAACCATGCAGAGTTGCTTGCAGCATATTGCCGGAATACTCCAGTGTGGCTGGCACTGCTTCAATCGGTCCATAGACTTTAATCGGATCCTTAATTGGTGCCGACACCACGCCAATCGCACCTGCTTCTGGCACCGCGACGTCGATAAGCTTTTCGACGCCCTCCCGCTCGACGGTAAGCGTAATGGTTTCGCCGGCATGCTTGCGCACGGTATCGCGAACGTGGAGGAACGCCAGCATTTCTTGCCCATTAATATGGGTGATTCGGTCGCCTTCCTGAATTCCCGCATCTACAGCTGGGCATTCCCCATTATCAAGGCATTGTGTCGAACCGACTGTAGGTGTGAAATCCGCCTTAGTGTTTGGCAACCCAGCACTTACCGCAAGCCCATAGAGCAGCACTAATGCAACCAGGATATTCATAAGAATGCCACCGGAGAGCACAAAGATACGCTTCCATGCTGACTTATAGACCATAGCGTGCGGACGCTCAGCTTCAGTCACTGGATCCTGCGCCGTCATGCCCGCAATATCGCAAAACCCGCCAAGTGGAATCGCTTTCAACCCATATTCAGTACCGTTGCGCGTATAGGAAAATACGGTAGGGCCAAACCCAATAAAAAACCTTCGAACAAGCATTCCTGTCGCTTTTGCAGAACGGTAGTGGCCCCACTCATGTAATCCGATGGTTACTAAAATGCCAAAGGCAAATAAAAGCACGCCAAGGAAATAGCTCACGAAAATCCTTCCAAAACCTTATGAGCGCGGGCCCGAGCTTCGCGTTCGCAGGCCAATACATCATCGAGCCCCGAGGGTACACCAGCAAAAGCATCTGCGACACTCAACACTTCGGCCACAGTATCCACAATCTGCGGGAAACGAATCCTACCCTGCAAAAACGCCGCCGCAGCCTCCTCATTTGCTGCGTTATATACAGCCGGCCACGTCCCACCTTGCGTTACGACGTCCCTCGCTAAACGCACCGCAGGAAACGCAAAATCATCCACGGGGCCAAACTCCCACGTACTAGATTGCAGGAAATCTAACGATGGCTGAGCTTTTGGCACTCGATGCGGCCAATCCAAAGCCAGTGAAATAGGCAATTTCATAGACGGCGGCGATGCCTGCGCAATAGTACAACCATCCACAAAGGTCACCATTGAATGCACAATCGACTGCGGATGTACGGTGACATCAATGCGATCTGCAGGAACGCCAAAGAGCAATGAAGCCTCGATTAATTCCAGCCCCTTATTTATCAATGTCGCCGAATTCAAAGTATTCATCTGCCCCATCGACCATGTCGGGTGGGCCGCCGCCTGCTCCGGGGTAACATCCCACATCTGCTGACGAGTCCAACCTCGAAATGGCCCACCTGATGCAGTAAGCACAAGACGTTCAACCTCGCTATCAGAACCAGAACGCAAACATTGCTCCATCGCTGAATGCTCAGAATCTACTGGTATTAATTGCCCCGGCCTGGCGGCATCCAAAACTAATTGACCGCCAGCAACTAAAGATTCCTTATTGGCTAATGCTAATTTCGCACCCGAATGTAATGCCGCCAAGGTTGCGCCTAACCCCATGGAACCCACAAGCGCATTCAAAACCGTATCTGCAGAAATTTCCTGGACTAAATGCTCAGCAGCATCTGGCCCCGAAAGAACCTCGCCACCAAGTGCTTTGGAAACTACGTCTGCATGATGTGCAACTGCCACTTGATGAGGCGCCAACCCCAATTGCTTGGCTTGTCGGATCACCAGATCGAGTTGGCTTCCACCCGCAGCAATACCAACGACCTGAAAACGATCTGGGTTTTCTGCGATAACTTCCAGCGCTTGGGTACCAATCGATCCAGTACTCCCAAGAATAAGAATGCGTTGCAACATGTTATCTATTCTTTCAAACGCTGCTGAGAAAATACCCACCCTTGTCGTATGACGCCACTACCTCCGTGACTTTTGGCACATATCCACCGAATTATTGCTCCTATCCGGGGGATTCAAATCGCCGAAAACGAAAAAATATGCAAAGATATAGCCCATAAGTTATGCGTGTTTGAAGGAGAACAACGTGGCAAGCAATCACACCCCCGTTCCCGAGGTCCACAATGGTGTGTCCACCTTGGATGAGCCCTCGGCAGCCTGGGGCTGGCACGACATTGGGCGCGGCCCAATCCAAATCGCAGGTTGGGTTTCCGTCCTATTCCTTCTCGCCTTTAATTTCGGCAACCATAAAGGCAATGTTGAGACGGCCTGGCTACTCGCCCTAGCCATTCTTATTGCCATTGGCCTCTTGATTCAGCTTTTCCAGCCTAAGCTGAACCAAGTTCGTACCGTGACCGCCCACAATAAGCCAGTTGGCCACCAAGAGCCCGATTGGGCATATCTTCAGCACACGATGCAAGGGCCATACGCAGAACTCACTGACTCACAGCTGCGTTCCCTCAATATTGAGCCTTCCACAGTAAAAAACCGGAAGATTATTGAAGGTTAAAACCACGTATAACCTACAACCCCAGAAGATTGGTACAAGATATTGCACCTGCTTCTGGGGTGTATTGTTTATTGGCGCTTGTAAATTCAACTCTTAAACAAACGCACGAACATTAGCAAAGATCTCCACGTACTCACGTTCAAGCTTGGCAATTGCGTTCTTCCGAGCAATAAAGTACAGCACCAGCGGCACTAGAAGCACAACTACAAACCCAATGCCAGCCAAAATGGTGTTTTCGGTGGTGTTTCCCCAAATAATAAAAAGCACTCCGGGCAAAAGCGGAATCCAGCCCAAAAACAATGCGGCAAAACTATTCATAAATGCCGCTACGTTAAACCCACTTCGATCCTGCCATGGATTTGTTCCCGGGCGCGCAGTGGGAAATGGAAGGTGCGTGCTCAAAAACAGCGCAAGTGCCATTACCGTTAGGTAACCGCCGAGCATGCATACAATAACTTGCAAAGCCATTGCGCGATCCGCAGCAAAAATAGCCAAGAATATCAAATATGCGAAAAAGAATATGGATATGGGAAGCACCGCCGCATAATGACGCCCCATAAGTAGTGTTTTTGCCGGAACTCCACTAGCAATATGCAACCAGTTTGCGGGACCATCATAGCCAAAATTATTAGACGATAGATTACAAACAAACATCAGTAAAAATACAGCGCCAGCATACAAATAAACTTGGCTATTAGTAAGCCCTTGATACGCAATATACACAATGCATAGCGGCATGATGAATGCATTGACTTTCACACGTGAATCCCGGGAATAGTAGCGCATAGCACGGGAAAAAATCATGGATTTCGGCGAATACTGTAGCCCCGGAAGCAATAATCTTTGCACACCTTGCCCAGCAGCACGGGCGGAAGCACTCTCTGTACCGTCAAGCGGGGCTTGTAGTTTACCGTTTATAGCACGCCACACTAACGCAAAACACGCAGCAATAGTAAGAACCGAAATGAGTAGTGTTCCTATAACTCCAAGGATATTTCCTTGCGCTGCAAACACCGCTATACCAGCTGGCGCGCCAATTGGAGTCCAAATAAGATTCTCGCCAATCGGTGCTAAAGGAAGGGTACCGTCCTCACCAATTGAGAAAAATGCAGAATAGCCGAAAAGTCCTATAAATCCGAATACCGTTCCAATATAAATTGCTCTATCTTTGGATTTTCTATCCGTAGAAATGCTTAGCAATACGGCCAATGCTTCACCAATCATAATTGTGGTGGCAAGGCTTAGAAGCATTGCGGGAATTAGAGCGATGATCCAGGCAGTGTTTTGAAAAGTAAAAGCAGCGATAATGCCCGTGGCGATCGTACACAGTAAAGCCAATATACCTCGGGACTGGAAAAAGATTGAGAGCAAAAGCGCAGGCATGATTTCACGGGTGGTAATTGGAAAAACTGCGAATGCTTCTGGCAGCAATTGCCGCTCACCCGAGGGCAGCATAATTGATATGATTGCGTACGCAATAATGCCGATGGTAATCGCACCAACAAGCGCCATTGGTCGGCCTTCGTAAATTTCAATGGCTAGCGTAATGCCAATACTGATTTCACCCATAATCCCATAGAAAAACACCAATATGGCCATGAGTAAGGCGGCGCGGTTGGCTTTAAAGTTCCGTTTCCGAAGCTTACGGTGCAGCGCTAAAAGTGTTTTTGTCATGATGTTGTGGTGCTTTCATCTTCAGCTTGGCCTAACCATTCCAAAGAGCCCTCTGCCAAATCTCCGCCACCAACAAGCTCAACGAAGACCTCAGTAAGTGCTCTGCCTTGGCGAACTTCATCCACATGACCGAATGCCACTACGTTTCCATGATCAATAATCGCCACATGATCGCACAAGCCTTCAACCAAACTCATTACGTGCGAACTTAGCACTACTGTGCCGCCAGATGCGGCGAAAGCCCGTAAGATTTTTTGAATGATTTGGCCTGATACCGGATCCACTGCTTCCAATGGTTCATCCAAAATTAAGACCTCTGGTTTATGCAATAATGCGGTTGCCAGGAGAATCTTTTTAGTCATGCCCGCAGAGTAATCAACAACCATTTTATTGCGTGCATCCGCAAGCCCCAGGGCATCAAGTAGTTCGTCTGTTCGCTGCTGAACTATATCCGGCTGCAAATGATGTAAAGCACCTACATATTCGAGCAATTCACTGCCAGTTAAACGATCGAATACGGGAAGGCCGTCAACTAATAAACCCATAGCTTGTTTAGCAGGTTGTGGGTTATTCCAAACATCGTAACCGCAAATAAATGCTTCTCCGACGGTAGGACGAATAAGTCCAGTGGCCATGCCAATCATTGTTGTTTTACCGGCACCGTTTGGTCCTACAAGGCCATAAATACTGCCGCGAGGAACTTGTAGCGATAAATCATTTACTACAGTTTGATTGCCATATACTTTCGTAATGTTTTTAACTTCGAGCGCTGGGCTTTGTGACATCGCATCCCATCCTTATATTTCAAAGTGCCCAATTCATGGGCCTACAATGCCACTGTAATAGATTCTAAATCCGTTCTTCAGCCGCTAACTGCCCACATGCCGCCGCGATTTCTTGGCCACGTGTATCCCGAACAGTACATGGAACACCCTGCGCGATAACCCGTCGCACGAATTCATCTTGCCGCGATTTAGGCGATGCATCCCATTTGGAGCCTGGGGTTGGATTAAGTGGAATAAGGTTTACATGCACCCTCGAACCCAGTGCTTTATGGAGTTTTTTGCCGAGCATATCCGCGCGCCAATCTTGGTCATTTATATCGCGAATTAATGCATATTCGATTGAAACTCGGCGACCTGTCTTATCCGCGTAATAACGAGCCGCATCTAATACTTCCGCAACTGGCCACCGGTTATTTACTGGAACCAATGTATCTCGAAGTTCATCATCAGGTGTGTGCAAAGACACTGCCAGCGTTACAGCTAATCCTTCATCGGCGAGTTTCCGAATTGCCGGGGCCAGACCAACAGTAGACACCGTGACATTTCGTTGAGAAATACCAAAACCATCAGGGTTTGGTTGTGTAATCTGTCTTACTGCGGAAACAACCCGCTTGTAATTGGCTAATGGCTCCCCCATTCCCATAAATACAATATTGGAAAGACGGCTTCCCTCGGCTTGCATTGTGGCAGCCGCGGCACGCACCTGATCAATGATTTCTCCCGTAGAAAGATTTCTATCCAATCCGCCCTGGCCGGTCGCACAAAACGGACAGGCCATACCGCAACCGGCTTGTGAAGAAATACACAAGGTAGCTCGATCCGAATAACGCATAAGTACTGATTCCAAGAGTGTTTCATCGTGCAATCGCCACAACGTTTTGCTGGTTTCACCGCCATCGCAAGAAATTTCGCGGAGAGGCGTCATAAGGGTGGGAAATAATGCTTCCTTAACGACGTCGCGCATTGCTGCAGGAAGATCCGTCATCGAGGAAGGATTAGCCTCTAAGCGGCCGTAGTAATGCCGCGCAATTTGATTTGCACGAAATTTTGGCAGCCCCAGATCAATAACGGCTTGGACCCGTTGTTCTTTCGTAAGATCAGCGAAGTGTTTCGGGGGCATACCGCGCTTTTGGGCTGTAAATACAAGCGGAAGTTTTTCAGGCATAGTGCAATCTATCTTTCCACGGGTGTGCCAAAAAGTTGAACCAAAAGCTCTTCACACGTTGAATAGGGTATATGAAGAACTCGAATATCCCTCATGAAGCCGATAAACCTTTTGAAACAACCGAGTTTGATGTTCCCAATCAGACTGAAAACCCTGTAGTCCACGCCGATGAATTCAGTAATGAGATCGTGCCTGCAGAAAACACTGCACCAACAAAAGAAGTAGCCACGAAGCAGCAGCCAGAACAAGCCCAAGTTCGTGGTTCATTTGCAGGCGGCACTTGGATCGCATTAATCGTTGGCGCACTCCTGCTTATCCTGCTGTTAGTGTTTATTTTGCAAAACCAGCAGGAAACTCAGTTGCATCTCTTCGCTTGGTCCTTTAGCTTCCCAGCGGGAATTGGCTACTTACTTGCTGCGATTACGGGTGCTCTTATTATGGCGCTTGTGGGTGGAGTACGCATGATCGAGCTTCGTCGACAGGTAAAAAAGCAAGCTAGACGCTCACAAAACTAAGGATTAGCCAAGTGGCCATGGCGGCAGGCAACATGCCGTCAAGACGGTCCATAATGCCACCATGCCCGGGAAGCATTCGAGACATATCCTTAATGCCTAGTTCACGTTTAAACTGAGATTCCACCAAATCACCCAGGGTGGCACAAACTACCAAAAACACTCCCATAGCTGCGCCGAGCCACGGGGCGTCGTCAAGCAAAAATGTGACACACAACGTGCCTGTAACAGCACCAAGAATCACAGAGCCAGCAAAACCCTCCCATGATTTCTTTGGGCTCACTGCAGGCGCCATTGGGTGCGAGCCAAACAATACACCCGCAATATAGCCGCCAACATCGGACGCTACTACACACAACATAAACGTGATAATAAAAAGCGATCCAGGAATATCTTCGCGGCTAAACAATGAAAGCATTGCGGCGAAACCACCAAAAAGCGGAATCCAAGTGAATACAAACACACCAATTGAAACATCGCGAAGATAATTCTGCGGCGGACTATGCCGACCATGATGGAAGAGCCGCCCAAACATCAGTATTAATACCGAAGTAACATAGCCGGCGATTAAACCCGTAACACTAAAAAACAATGAAGACCAAATCATGAGTTGGCCGCCAGCAATCAAAATGAGCAGCGAAATAACATAGCCGCGTTCTTTGAGTCGGCGGTGTACTTCCCACGTAGCAATAGCCATCGCAACCGCAACGAGGGGGTACCATCCCGTCGGACCAGAATATATTGCTGCAAGCGCAATAATTCCTAGGGTCACGCCAACAGTAATGGCTGATTTCAAATCACGCCCCGCCGAATTTTTCGGCTTTAAAATATGTGGATGGCGTTGGCTCACGATGGGAATATTCTCCTGATTTGGTCATAGGAACTGGCACCGCGTTACGGGCAACCAAAACTTCGATGGGCTACCCCATAAACGGCGCAGATATGCAGGTATAGCGGGCGTTAAACCTCCATAAGCTCTTTTTCCTTTTTAGCTACAAGTTCATCCACTTGTGCTACATACTTATGCGTTGTTTTATCGAGTTCTTTTTCGGCCGCCACAACCTCATCTTCGCCGGCTTCGCCGTCTTTTTGAATGCGCTTTAGCTCTTCCATGCCTTTGCGGCGAATATTGCGGATAGCAATTTTAGCGTCCTCACCTTTAGACTTGGCGAGCTTTACCATATCGCGGCGTCGTTCTTCGGTGAGCTGCGGAATAGTAACACGCAATACCTGACCATCATTTGTGGGATTCACGCCTAGATCAGAGTTCCGAATCGCATTTTCAATATCATGCATTACTGACATTTCATACGGCTTAATGAGCAGCATCCTTGGCTCCGGGACAGAAATGGTAGCCATCTGCGTAATTGGGGTCATTGTGCCGTAATACTCAGCCATAACGCCATTAAACATGGCGGGGTTTGCACGACCAGTTCGAATGGTGGTCAGGTCCTCGCGGACATATTCCACGCTGGCGGTCATGCGCTCTTCAGCCTCGAAGAGTGTCTCGTCGATCATTTCATTCCTTTACTGTTGCGGTTCCTAGTCAATCTATCAGGAACGTACGAGAGTTCCGATATGTTCACCGGAAACAGCCCGCGCAATATTGCCATCCGTGAGCAAATTAAACACCAAAATTGGCATATCGTTATCCATACAAAGCGAAAATGCCGTAGCGTCGGCGACCTTTAAGTCGCGCTCAATGACCTCACGGTGGGTGATTTCAGTAAACATAGTGGCGTCAGCGTTCGTACGGGGGTCGTCGCTAAACACACCATCAACGCCTTTTGCCATAAGAAGCACTTCGCAGTCAATCTCCAAAGCACGCTGAGCTGCGGTGGTATCAGTGGAAAAATACGGCATGCCCATGCCAGCACCGAAAATAACCACGCGCCCTTTTTCAAGGTGACGTTTTGCGCGCAATGGGAGGTAGGGTTCCGCAACCTGCGCCATATGGATAGCGGTTTGTACACGGCAATCTACACCCTGCTGCTCTAGGAAATCTTGCAGCGCCAAACAATTCATGACTGTGCCGAGCATGCCCATATAGTCTGATCGGGCACGATCCATACCCCGCTGTTGTAATTGCGCCCCGCGGAAAAAGTTGCCCCCACCAATAACGACGCATACTTCGGTACCAGCTTTAGCAACCTCTGCAATCTGGCGAGCTACATTTTGGACTACGTCTGGATCAACGCCAACACCCCCGCCGCCGAACATCTCACCACCCAACTTGAGCATTACCCGCTTAAAACCTTGACGTTTCTGGTCACTCACTATGTTTGCTCCTTCTAGGCGGTTGCAATATGCGAAAACTTCACTATGTAAAATAAAAAGCCACACACTTACCGCCTTCTCATACTACCGGCACCCTTTAAAGGTGAAACGATCAGGCCGGCGCGCCAGGATTTCCAACTTCACTATTCAGTTTTTCAAACAACGTAAGGTGCTTCGCTTTTAAGTTTTGAAGTTTTATGGTTTCGGGCAGGAGCGAGTACCCCCTGCTGTTTCAGAATGGGGGCTGCTCGTTTGCTTCCTTGAGTTGTGGGAGTGTTCTTCGCGTGTTTCGTTCTTGGTGAATGTGTTTGCATATACTGTCATAGGTCATACCCCAGCGGCCCATGCCATTTCTATTGGGCGGCTCCAATGCTTTGGGTGTGAGTTTTTGCGAGGATCTTGGAACACCTTGGATTCCGGCAAGTGGTCCTTGAGGTCTAGTGGTACCGATAAGAGTGTATTCTTTCGGGTTTTCTTGATTATTCGTGTCCCACCAGCTCACAACCCCATATTGAGTGATGGTGGCGGTGATTTTTCGATCAGTTTTCAGATTATGGTGTTCCCTGCACAAGCACTGCAGGTTTGCCACTGAGGTGGGGCCGCCGTCTTCGTAATTGTCCACATGATCAATATCTGCTTTCGTCGCGGGTTTACGGCATTCCGGGAACCGGCACTCCCCGTCTCTAAGCTGAATAAGGGCACGTTGCTCTGGGGTTGGATCATGCCGATCTACAGACAGTGCAGCAACTTCATTGATATCCCGATACACCACACGCATTTTGCGCAAGTTGTATTGATCAGCGCGTGAGAGTTTACCGGCCGTTGGCATGTGGGTAACACGTAGTGGCGAGTTTTCGTCTGGAACTCCAAAGCCAAAGATAGTGACTTTCGTGCCTTCCAGCTCCCCTGCCAGGAGTCTTGCTGCTGCTTCCGCAATACTCAGGTTATTGGCCTTTGCGAGTTTTGCCAGGTGCCGGTCAGTGACTTCTTTATGTGTTTTATCTACCACCACGCTATAGGCCCACATCCCCGGTGTCTCACCTATTGCTTCGGCCGGTTGAGAGATGAGTTTTATTTCCCGTTTGGCAATTTCAGTACCGATAATCTTATAGTCTTCCAGTACATCTTGAATAGCCAAGGCGATGGCTTTGCCGGAGGGCAGTTCCTGATACTCGTGGGTTGGGGTGAGTTTTTCGATCACGACGCCCTCCACTGCAGCCACCAACTCAGCATCCGGGTTTGCCGGCATGTCTTGGAGTGCAGCTTCAACGGCCATAATCATATTGTCAGATAAAATGCCCTGCTCGAACACAAAAGGCGCAATGCGTTTTAGCTGCGTTTCTATGCGGTGGATAAAACCAAGAATACGGCGGTGCTTTTTCGCACTAACCGTTGGCATACTTATTGCGAGCATCGCCCCAAGCTTTTGGATATCTGTGGTAGCAAATTCCATATTTGCAAGCATCTGGCGATAGTGCCGCCACCGCTCCCGATACTGCCCAGCCATGAGCAAGCCACCCGGATTATCCGGGGCAAGCATTGCAAAACACGGCCCAGTAGCCATCAGTAAATCCTTAACATTCCCGATCAGATATAACCACCCTGTAGTGGTTCGCTGTTACCACTAATTCTACCCAAGAATCAACCCCGAAAACAACTATAAGTGCAGTTCAGAGTAGATTTTACATCATGTTTTTTATTACCCCCACCCGGTTTTATAACCAGGCAAAACAACATGCCAAAATGCGGCACACAACCAAACAAAACCATAAGGAAAGCCCAAACCACAGGAAGGAAAACCGGCCAAATTTAGCATTCGCAGCGCTTCTGCAGCTAAAAAGCACCTATGATAATAAAATTGACACTCAAGCCCCAATAACCCGCCGAAAGAAAATCGAGTGACCTCCCTCTCTTTTTGAAGTTCA
Source organism: Corynebacterium freiburgense (assembly GCF_030408815.1). Classification (NCBI taxonomy): domain Bacteria; kingdom Bacillati; phylum Actinomycetota; class Actinomycetes; order Mycobacteriales; family Corynebacteriaceae; genus Corynebacterium; species Corynebacterium freiburgense. The sequence goes on from NZ_CP047355.1 coordinate 1,867,125, forward strand.
CACAAGGGGGTGTTTTCAGGGGTAAAAATTGCAGTTCGATCCGAAATCTAAGCCGGCCCCCACTTCGTGGCGCCTAGAAATGTTACAGGCAGCAGTTTGAATACCTCCAATAGAGCCAGCTATTAACACATGAGCTGGTTTTCCGGAACTTGCGGTCTGTTCGGCCGGTTTCCCGGGTGTTTAATAGGCGCACCCTATCGAACTGGTGATGTTTTCATCCCTACTGTCGCAGATTCCATCAAAACAGCGAAAAAAATGGAATTCGTGACAGGTTCCCTACCTATCGTGTCGTAGATTCCATAAAAACAGCCGAAAAATGGAATCTGTGACAACACGCCCAACCCGCCCCAAAGACCAGCCAGCGCTCAACCGGCACCCACCAACGACCAAAAAGACTACCCAGCCTCCAAAAAGACTGACCAGACCCATATACATTCCGAACAAATCCCAGCCTCTCGCCAGGCCAACCCGGTGAAATCTAAGACACCATAATCACAATCTTCACTCAAGCCCCAACAGCCATTAGAACCTCAACAACACCCCCGCCGCAAAACCCCACCACTTGAGGAGTCAAACAAACGCGGAGTGGTACTAGGTGGAGTGGTACTAGGTGGAGTGGTACTAAGTTAAGGGCACTGCCAGCGAGTACCAAGACGTATTGGCACGCAGAGATTTGCTTGCCTAAACGACGTCATAGTGGCACTGATAGGTGGTACAGCTCGGAGATTTCTTGCCGGGTGATAGTAGTCAGCACACAAAAACGCCCCCTAGCAACGGTGTGTGCTGGGGGCGTCGAAAAGCTATCGCGGTTTAGTTGTGCTGACCAACCTCGTAGCGTACGAAACCGGTGAGGGTCACACCAGCTTCATCCATTACCTGCTTTACGGTCTTTTTGCTATCGGTAACGGAAGCCTGCTCGTTCAAGCACACGTCTTTGAAGTAGCCATTCATGCGGCCTTCAACAATCTTTGCGATCGCTGCTTCTGGCTTGCCTTCTTCGCGGGTGATTTTCTCCTGAGTTGCACGCTCTTTTTCAATTGCTTCTGCAGGAACATCTTCGCGGTTAAGGTACTGTGCCTTCATTGCAGCAACCTGCATTGCAGCACCGTGTGCAGCCTGGGTTGCAGCTTCGCCTTCACCGGTGTAGGTAACCAGAACACCTACTGCTGGCGGCAGGTCTGCGGCGCGGTGGTGCAGGTATACAGAAAGCTTGTCACCTTCAAGGGTAACGGCGCGACGAAGCTCAAGCTTCTCGCCAATCTTTGCGGAAAGCTCTTGGATAGCTTCAGCGGCGGTCTTACCATCAACATCAGCAGCTGCAAGCTCTTCTTGGCTATTTGCTTTTACAGCGGCAGCGGCAGCAGCGATCTTGGCAGCAAATTCTTTGAACTCAGCGTTCTTAGCTACAAAGTCGGTCTCAGAGTTGATCTCAACCATGGTATTGCCGGAAACAGCAATAAGGCCTTCGGCTGCGGTGCGTTCTGCACGCTTGCCAACGTCTTTAGCACCTTTAATACGCAGGATTTCAATGGCCTTTTCAAAGTCGCCATCGGTTTCAGCGAGAGCTTTTTTGCAGTCCATCATGCCGGAGCCGGTGATTTCGCGGAGCTTCTTGACGTCTGCAGCGGTGTAGTTCGCCATGCTAGGGCGATCCTCCTTGGATTTTGGGTTATATCTCGTGGTAGATAATCAAACCCTCACAGCCAACAGTTCGATTTCTGAGGCGTGAGGGTTTGCATGTATTCACTCGAAAGATTTCGTGAATTATTCGGCAGCCTGTTCGGCAACCTCAGCGGTAGCCTCAACCTTTGCGGCAACTTCGACCTTGTCGGCGTCGCCAGCAGCTTCCTTAGCGGCAGCTAATTCGCGTTCCGAACGTGCTTTCTTACCCTCTGCCACAGCGGTGGAGATAATACGGGAAAGCAGCGCGGTAGAGCGGATTGCGTCGTCATTACCCGGGATTGGGTACTGAACTACATCCGGGTCACAGTTGGTGTCCAGAATTGCCACAACTGGGATATTGAGCTTGTGAGCCTCAGAAACAGCAATGTGTTCCTTATTGGTGTCAACAATCCAGAGTGCGGAAGGAACCTTGTTCATTTCGGCAATACCGCCAAGCACGCGCTCCAGCTTGGTGCGCTCACGGGTAAGCATCAAGATTTCTTTCTTGGTGCGACCGTCGTAGCCGTTTTCCGCCGCGTCCATTGCTTGAAGTTCCTTCATGCGGTGAAGGCGCTTGGAAACAGTTTGGAAGTTGGTGAGCATACCGCCCAACCAGCGGTGGTTAACGTATGGCATGCCAACACGCTCAGCTTCGGTAGCAACAGCTTCCTGGGCCTGCTTCTTGGTACCAACAAAGAGGATGGTGCCACCGTGAGCCACAGTCTCCTTGACGAACTCGAACGCTTCATCGATATAGGTCAGGGTCTGCTGCAAGTCGATAATGTAAATGCCGTTGCGGTCGGTGAAGATAAAACGCTTCATCTTCGGGTTCCAGCGGCGGGTCTGGTGGCCAAAGTGGACACCAGCGTCGAGAAGCTCGCGCATGGTTACAACTGCCATGGGTGCTCCCTTTCTATATAAGAGTTTCGGTTTCAAACAAATACACAGGTTTTTATCCTGTGACCTAGCACCTTTTCCGGTCATAGCACCACGTAAAACATGGACCACGCCATGATTCGTTTTTATATAAAGGCGCGCGTAGTCAGTCTGTGGAACATTGAGAATGTGCGCACACACTGCTGGCGGGAATTTTAGTCTGTTTCACACCATAGAATCAAACTCAGTGGTTATTTTTTTCACAGCCACAGCGACTTTCCATGAATCGATACCACCTTGTGCACAGAAAGCACACTACTAAACCAAATACGCCATGCATACAACAGGCATAATCCCCCACACTCAAAGCATGTTAAGGATTTTCGGAATTATTGCTTTGCTTCCTTGCCTTGTTGGATATAGCAATCCAGTGACTGGCCAACCACACGTCACCCAAGTATTACGAGCATTCGATCCACCCGCAAAGCCTTGGCTGGCAGGGCACCGTGGTGTAGATCTAGCTGCCGACCCAGGTGCCCGGATATATGCCGCTGAGGATGGCGTGGTGGCGTTTGCAGGATTGGTAGCTGGCACGCCCGTTGTTTCGATTGACCATGCTGATGGGATTCGCACTACATACCAACCCGTATATGCTTGGGTTTCACCGGGAGATTCGGTTACTGAAGGTCAAGTTGTGGGAATCCTCGGCCAACCAATTGGGGAAGATATTGGCCTTCACTGGGGTGCTCGCACCGATAAAGAAACCTATATAAACCCTCTTGGGTTACTTGATCACCCAGTTATTAGATTAAAACCCGTTTCCTAAGCCCGGGGATGCGCTTGGTTATATGCGGCTTTTAAACGTTCTGCACTCACATGCGTATAAATCTGCGTTGTTTGTAATGAAGAATGTCCTAGAACTTCTTGCACAATACGAAGATCAGCACCCCCATCGAGCAAATGTGTTGCGGCTGCATGCCGCAAGGTATGTGGAGTCACTCCCTGGTTGCCAGTACCCACTCCAGCACGCTCAACAATCCGTCGGACTTGTCGCTGATCTATTCGCTTTCCACGCACTCCTACAAAAAGTGCAGGCTCGCCTTCTACCGCGAGTTCTTTTCGAACATCGAGCCAATCTTGCAATGCATGGGTTGCGGCATCACCAAAAGGCACAATGCGTTCCTTATTTCCCTTCCCAAGCACACGTGCGGTTTGGCGAACAAGATCGATATCTGAAGGGTCGAGGCCAGCTAGCTCAGCAACACGCATGCCGGTGGCATATAGCAATTCCAGCATTGCAATGTCCCGGCGCTGCTCTGGTCCTTCCCCTTCAACCGCTTCTTCGACAAGTTTGGCAGCGTCACGCACATTTAAGATTCGCGGTAATGTTCGACCATGTTTTGGGGTTGCCAACCGCGCTGCCGGATTATGAGCCAGATATCCACGGCGCAGTGCCCATGTGCAAAATGCGCGTACTGCCGCTGTACGGCGCGCAAGTGTAGCCCGGCTTTTTTGCATATCGACGGCCTCAGCCAACCAGGCACGCAATCGGGTGAGGGTCAATTCATCCCATGTGGATATTTGCGCAAGCAAGGTATAGAGATCACTGCGGTAGGCGCGTATCGTTGCAGGCGATTTCCCCTCAACAAGAAGCAAATGTTCAAGAAAATCCTCTAGTGCTTCTAGCAATGCGGAAGGCGGTGCCGCTGTTTCCAGTGACACCGCCTTCTCGTCTGACTCACCCATAATGCATAACCCTAGCGTCCAGAGTTCCTCTTGAAAAGAAGTCCTCTTCGGCAAATGTTTAAGGAACCAGCCCGAACCCTAAACACTGCTACTTAGGCTTGCCTGTCCAACTTTAGATTGATTTTCCGTCTTTGGCAAGGGTTACCTCAAAAGTATTATCGCCATCCCCGAAAACTACACCTTATCCGCAGCTAGAATCCGAAGTATTCACCCGCACCCAACCAGTGCCTATACGCTCAACGATATTACGTTTTGCCAGTTCAACAAGGATATGTACCGTTAATGTCAAAGGCAGTCCTGCGGCATAGGCCACATTGGGGGTATCCACAGGCTTCCCTCCTAACGCATCGAAAATGCGTAATTCTGTTCGGCTTAAACCTGCAATCGGAGTACCCGCAAATTGAAGTTCGTACTGCTCTTCTACATCAAGTGAGCCCATTGCACCCAAGAGTGATCGAATCTCATCCGAACTCGTGACCAATTGTGCGCCGCCTTTTCGGATACGTTCATGGCATCCCAGTGAACCAGTACCGGTAATTGGGCCGGGCACCGCCATAGCCACACGTCCTAAACCTTCAGCCCAACTCAATGTATTTAAAGCACCAGAACGCCATGCTGCTTCCACAATGACCGTGCCTTTTGCACATGCCGCTACTAGCCGATTCCTAGTAAGAAACCGATGCCTCGCAGGTGGGGTTCCAGGAGGGTATTCGGTCATTATGCTGCCTTGTTCAGCAATTTGATTAAAGAGTTTGCCATTTCGCGCTGGATACGTTCGATCGAGGCCACATGACTGGATTAATACCGTAGGCCCACCCTGTTCAAGAGCAGTTTGGTGGGCAATGGTATCAATACCAAGCGCCCCGCCAGACACAATGGTCCATTGGTGTGCCACCAATCCACGGACAAGTAGTTCGGTAGCGTCTCGCCCATAGCGCGAAATTGCTCGGGTGCCCACCACCGCGACCGCTTGTGCAGTAAGTGACTGAATATCCCTACCGCGGACCCAAAGTACATGCGGAGGCACCGCGTCTGCTTGATAGCTACGAATATGCTCACTCCGCCCACTTTCCGCAAAACCAAACGCTTGATCGAATTGCTCATGTGGCCATTCATTATCATCGGGTGTAATCAGACGCCCACCTAGCTCAGCGCAAAGAGCCAAATCTTGTGCGGCCCGATTCCAGGAATATCGAGTAGCGGTTTCTTGAAGCAATGGCCCAATCCAAGATTCCCTATTTTGTATTCCATAGGCAATGCGTTCAGCATCATGACCTTGCCGAAATAATGTTTGCAAGTTTCGGCTTGGCCCCTCCACAACCCGCGATAAATACGCCCATGCTTCCTGCCGATTCACTGCAATCCCTCCCGAAATTCTAATGCCTGTGCCATATGGTCTAAATCAGGTTTCACTTTTCCCGCCAAATCACATAGTGTCCAAGCGACTTTGAGTGCCCGATCCACTCCCCGCTGACTGACTTTCCCATCACCTAGCACTGCAATGAGATATGCCATTGCAGCATCATCTGCGGGGTATTCACGGCGCAATACATGTGGATTCATCGCCGCATTTACACAGCCAAACCTGCGCTTAGCCCGATCGCGTGCCAATGCTATACGCTCCGCAATAACGGCGGATGGCTCGGCGTCGTCACGGAAAATTGCGCCCTGTGCATGCGTCCGCACAAACACATCAAGCCGATCGCGCAGCGGCCCCGAAATATTCTGTAAATATCGCGCGCGTTTCGACGCCGCACACCGACACTCGTGCGCATGTTCAGCACCACAATGACATGGGTTTGCGGCAAGAACCAGCTGGAAACGAGCCGGAAATAATACCTCCCTACGCGCCCTTACTAAACGTACACACCCATCCTCCAAAGGAGTGCGCAAACTATCCAAGATATTCGCCGGAATTTCACTTACCTCATCTAAAAACAACACTCCATAATGCGCTAAACTCACCGCACCTGGTTTCGGATTTCCGGAACCACCACCCAATAACGCCGCGCGAGTAACACTATGGTGTGGAGCCACAAAAGGAGCTGTGCGCACCGGCCCCAAAAAACTCTGCCCCGCTACCGAATGTACTGTTGTAGCCTCAATACACTGTTGCAATTCCAATGGTGGCAATAAACCTGGCAAACGCGCCGCCAACATAGATTTTCCGGAACCTGGCGGACCCAGCAACATCATATGGTGACCACCTGCAGCTGCAACCTCAAACCCAAATTTGGCTTCCTTCTGCCCCGCAACATCCGCCATATCTGGGCTGGTTCGCACACGTTCATTGGACTGGTACTCCACAGATGGCAATTCACTAAGGCCCTGCGCCCATGCAAAAACTTCCGGCAAATTCCTGCCTATAAGCACTATGGGAGCATCCACTAATGATGCTTCTGCTGCATTTCCTTCCGGCACTACCACCGTGGAAAATCCGTAATCACGGGCCGCCAAAAGAATCGGTAATAACCCCTGGATTGGTCGTAATGAGCCATCTAAACCGAGCTCACCAACCACCAAGGAACCCCGCAGGCGAGCAAGCGTTTCAGGATCTTTAGATGCAGCCCCCAATACCGATAATGCAATTGCTAAATCAAAATGTGAACCTGATTTCCGCAAACTTGCAGGCGATAAACTCACCACGATTTTGGTTTTAGGCCATGGCAAATTCGCATAATTTACCGCCGAGCGAATGCGCTCTCGGGATTCCCCAATCGCGGTATCCGCTAGCCCAACAATATGGGTTCCTGGCAACCCAACACCAATATTTGCCTCAACCTCAACAATATTGGCTTCCACACCCACAACCATTGCGGAAAACGCTTTACCAAGCGCCATGTTCCACCCCAATAAAATGCTCGAACACCGGGCCATTCGAGGTGAGCTCTACGACTAGGACGTCGAAACGCACAGCTGAATAGAACTCCTTCGAATCCAGCAGCCATTGGGCGGCCGCTTTTCTCATCCGCGCAAACTTCGCCGGAGTCACCGCCTCCGCAGTACCAAATGACCTCCCCAAACGGGTTTTAACTTCCACCACAACCAATACGCCATCCAACGAGGTCACCAACAGATCTAGCTCCCCGCACCGATATCGAACATTCTGGGCCGCGAGCCGAAATCCCTGTTGAAGAAAAAACCCTAATGCGGCATTTTCACCCTGCATCCCAACAACCGCATTATGCGTAGCCACACCAATACTCCTTTATTTCAACTGCAAAACTCCTACCACCTTGTGACTAAACCCAATGCAAATGAAAAAACACAGGTCCAACAGCACAAAACACTGCAAACCTGTGTACAACATGGTCAATTCCACAACCGCGGCGGCCCAATCAACCGTAATGGTTGACAATGCCCCCGAAAGGCCCCGAAACTGGAGGGTCGGGAATAGAAGATACCGCCAGCTAATCCGGAATAATCATCTCCGGTTTATCCAACTCTTCAATATTGACGTCCTTATATGTAATCACTCGAACATAGCGCACAAAGCGGGCAGCCCGATACATATCCCACACCCATGCATCAGACATTCGAACCTCATAGTAGACATCACCATTGGCGGTATGCGGGATAAGCTCGACGGCATTCGCTAAATAGAATCTACGTTCGGTTTCCACAACATATGAGAATTGGCTGACGACGTCCCGGTACTCGCGATATAACGAAAGCTCGACCTCAGCCTCATAATTGTCAAGATCTTCAGCACTCATTACATCCACCTTTCCTACCGAAAACAACTAGCCATTACGCCCCAGCCAAGCCTGATGCGCCGCAGCTACATTCGCATAACTGTAGCGGTGCACCGGAGAGCCACCGTGGAGGCGCACCGCATCCATATGCACCCGAGTTCCATACCCTTTATGAGAAACGAAACCATATTCAGGATAATCCACATCAAGTTCTTCCATCAGCATGTCACGCGCATGTTTCGCAAGCACACTCGCAGCCGCAATACACCTCGCAGCAGCATCCCCACCCACCACCGGCAACGAGGGACACCGCAAGCCTGGAACACGCAGAGCATCCGTAAGCACATAGCCCGGGGCGACGTCGAGAAGCGCCACCACGCGGCGCATGCCGGAAACATTAGCGTGTTGAATACCCTCACGATCAATTTCTTCGGCTGAAATATGCAATACCTCCCAGGCAAGCGCAAACCGTTGAATCAATGGCGCAAGTTCAGCCCTACGCGATGGCGAAAGTTTCTTTGAATCCGTGAGCGTAGATAACTCATGAATTGGACGCTCCGGAAGAATACATGCAGCAATTGTAATCGGCCCAGCACAAGCACCACGGCCCGCCTCGTCAACACCAGCAACCGGCCCTAAACCATGCCGAACAAGCGCCACCTCGAATGTGCGCAAATACTGTAACCGACGCAGCGCCACTACTTTTGAATATCCGGATCCTCGACCGCGCCAAAACGACCCAGTGGTAAGAAAATTCCCTGAACCTTGCCCACCACATTCGACTCCGGAATTGTGCCCTGATACTGATCACCAAGATGGTAACGAGAATCAGCAGAATTCGTACGGTTATCCCCCATCATAAAAAGATGACCGGCGGGCACTGTGATTGGGCCGAAATAAGGGCCGCCACAAGCCTCAGAGCCTGTACGAGGTTCCACCGCATGCGCAGGAGGCTGCAAAATATATGAGGAGTCAATCACCTTGCCATCGACCTTGACGCCCTCATCCCCCTCCTGGCAAGAAATTGTCTGCCCACCAGTAGCAACAACACGTTTGACCAATGTATTTTCATCTGGTGCAATTAACCCAATATACGAACCCAGATTTTCCAAACCGCGGATAATAGTGTTCTCCGAGCGCTGCGACGTAAAGTTATTATTCCAGCTCTCTGTGCCAACAAACACCACAACATCGCCAGGCTCAGGATCAGAAATCTTATACGCGATCTTATCCACCCAAATACGATCACCACTACACCCCGGACAACCGTGCAATGTCGGCTCCATCGACTGGCTGGGAATCAAATACAAACGGCCAATAAACGTATGCACCACAAACATCAACGCAAACGTAATCAACATAACCACTGGTATTTCGATATACCAAGGGGCAGGCTGCTTTTCCTCATCCTTGCGCTTAAAAAACTTACGGGACGAAGAATCTTGTGAAGAGCCTTGTGAAGAAGATGACGAAGGCGAAGCCGCGGAATTCTGATCGGTCACGGGGGTCTACGATACCACCTTAAGAAACCGGGGGAGATACACAAACCCCTCGAAACCAAACCACATTGAATGCTTGGTTCCGAGGGGCATAAAAAGCGATGTTTAAATTAGCGCTTTTCCTTAATCTTGGCGGCTTTACCGCGCAGATTACGCAGGTAGTACAGCTTAGCGCGACGAACCTTACCGCGAGAAACGACCTCGATCGTGTCAATATTCGGGGAATGCACAGGGAATGTACGCTCCACACCAATACCGAAAGAAATCTTACGGACAGTAAAGGTCTCACGAATGCCACCATTCTGGCGGCGAATAACAACACCCTTGAAGACCTGGATACGAGACTTATCGCCTTCAATAACCTTTACGTGGACATTCACGGTATCGCCCGGACGGAAATCCGGGATATCGTCGCGCAATTGCGCGGCATCGACTTTGTCGAGAATATTCATAAGGATAAACCCTTTTCACTTCAAGAACAGAGGAACCTAGCGGCACTTCCATAACGGCGCTCGGCCGGTTCATGTCCGGAACAATATAGCCGCCACTCACCAGACCAAACCAGCGAGAAGACAACTGCAATATTATGCCCTACCCAGCAACCTACTAGCAAGACAACAGAGAAAGTCAAGGAAAGGCAGTGCTTAAAGTGCTTCAGCAATTACGCGCATTTGCAGAATGACAGTTTGACTCGGGGCGACACCAACACCCAATAAACCTTCTCCAAGAAGGGCTGGCTCAACACAAATAAATTGTGACCACTGTTTTCCAATCTCTGGCATTGCTTCGCCCAGCACTGAGCCAGGATTCCATACAACAAAGCTATCGTGACCAGTGGCTTCAATAACTATTCTGCGCCCTGCGGTTTGATCAACAATTACTGCTCTAGAGGCGGCCGGAGTAATTATCCGATCGAACTCTCCTGCGATTTTTAGTTCGCCGCTATGAGGTACGTGCTCATTGTTTTCTCGGTCATAAATATCCACTTCACCAAGCTCTTGCACTGCAATATCGGCGATATTGCTAATACTGAAATATGGGTGAAATGCCATTTGTATTGGGCGCTCGTGATCCGCACGATTTGTTGCTTCATATCGAAGAGCAAATCCGTTTTCTAATTGGGTGAGGGTTACTTGAAGAGCCCAATCATCATAAGCAAGCCTGGCTTGTGCGCCATTATCGCTAAGTTCCCAATTACTAATTCGAGCCCAGCCGTGACTCGGGTTTTGATTAGTAAGGCCTGCGAACCAAGGGCCAATAATTGGCACACCTCCACGAATCGCCTTTGGGCCTTGGAGTGCGTCAGCAGGAATGTTTTGGCTAAGCCATAGCAGGTCACCGGTAGCGGTAGGGGCCGAAACTAAGTGGGCTCCATGCGCAAGCAGGTGAGTCGGTAATGATTCAATCATGGCTTCCATTGTTCAACGAAGCTTCTCAATTCGCACATAAAAAAATTAACGAAAACTGTTATCATTAAGCCCATGGCTTTACCTGACTCTCCCCCGGCAATTCCAGTAACCGTACTCAGCGGCTTTCTTGGCAGTGGCAAAACAACACTGTTAAACCACCTATTGAACAATCGCGAACACCGCAAACTTGCGGTGATTGTCAATGACTTTTCTGAGGTAAATATTGACGCTGCCCTTATTGCCAATGAAGGACATCTCACACGTGGAGAAGATCGTTTTATCGAACTTTCAAACGGATGTATTTGCTGCACCCTACGAGAGGATCTCATTGAAAGTGTCGCCGAATTAGCCAAAAGCAAGCACTATGACCAGATCGTTATCGAGTCAACAGGGATTTCCGAACCACTCCCAGTAGCGGCCACATTCGAGTGGGAATTTGAAGATGGTTTCAGGCTTTCCGATCTGGCCAAGATTGACACCATGGTTACATTGGTAGATGCTTCCACATTTATACCGATGCTTCGCAGTGGACAGTCTTTAGCGGAGGCGGACCGTCAAGCCACCGAAGATGATGAGCGAACAGTATCCGAATTACTGGTCGATCAAGTGGAATTCGCCGATCTTATTCTGATTACAAAAACCGACCTAACTCAGGATAGTGGGCAACAGGTCATTCAAGCCGTTCGAGCGATGAACCCACACGCCGAAATCAAGGTTGTTACCCATGGGAACATCGCAATCAGCGAAGTTCTAGACGCGAAATTGTACGACCCTAATGCAGAAGACCAGGCTCTATTCGCTCAAGAGCTTGCAACTCCGCATGATCCAGAAACAGAAGAGTACGGTATCTCATCTGTTGTATTCCGCTCTGATCGGCCATTCCAAAAAGATCGTCTTATACAGGCATTACGCGCTAGTAAAGGACTAGTTCGATCAAAAGGCTACTGTTGGCTTGATACAAATCTGAAATTGGTTTTTTCATGGCAGCAAGCCGGACCAAACCTACAGATTCAACCCGCCGGCTATTGGGGTAAAGCACAACCCCATAGTGAGGTTGTACTCATTGGTATTCACCTCAATGCCGACGAGCTTCTGCGTTCTTTTGAATACGCTGTGGTCACGGATGCTGAGGCAGCGGCATTAATCTAATGCACCTATATAGTGCACTCGGCGACCAAACAACCAGCCGTTTAGAATCCGTGGTTTATTTACCAAATCCAGCTTTACGGAGCGCATCTGCCATGGAACCACCAGTCTCATTGCGGGATTGGCGAGATTGACTACGCTGGTTATTTCGCTGGCTAGAGTTTTCGCGTCGAGCATTGCCACGCCCACCACCGTTACGCCCATTGTTTCCACGTCCACTATGTCCACGTCCATTCGTATGGCGGGTGTCAGTAGTGCGATCGTCATTGAGGCGTAAAGAAAGGCTAATACGTTGGCGTGCTTCGTCGACTTCTAGGACTTTTACTTTGACCACTTGCCCAGAGCGTACTACGGAGTGGGGGTTATCAATATAGCGGTCCGCCATTGCAGATACGTGAACCAGGCCGTCTTGGTGTACACCGATATCTACAAACGCCCCAAAGGCGGCAACATTGGTAACGGTTCCTTCAAGGATCATTCCAGGTTTAACATCGGAGACTTTTTCTATGCCTTCTTGGAATGTGGCAGTTTTAAATTCTGGGCGAGGGTCACGTCCAGGCTTGTCTAATTCGGAGATAATATCGGTAATCGTGGGAATGCCGAAGGTAGCATCCGCAAAGTCTTTCGGTTTTAGGCCGCTCAAAATTCGGGTATTGCCTATGAGTTCGGCAACGCTGAGTCCGGTTGTTTGAGCAATTCTACGGACGATTGCATAGGCCTCGGGATGTACCGCAGAAGCATCTAGAGGATCCTTACCATTGGTAATACGGAGAAAGCCAGCGCATTGTTGGAAAGCTTTTGGCCCTAATCGGGCTACTTTTTTCAGTTCGGTGCGGGAGGTAAAAGCACCGTGTTCGTCACGATAGGCGACAATGTTTTCGGCGATAGTGCTGGATACTCCTGCGACTCGGGTAAGTAGTGGCACTGATGCGGAATTAAGGTCAACGCCTACTGCATTTACTGCGTCTTCGACTACACCGTCGAGCGTGCGGGCGAGTGCACTTTGGTTAACGTCGTGCTGATATTGGCCAACACCAATAGATTTTGGATCGATTTTCACGAGCTCAGCCAAGGGGTCTTGGAGCCTGCGGGCAATAGAAACCGCACCCCGCAAGGAGACGTCCATAGTTGGGAATTCCGCCGCAGCTACAGAGGATGCCGAGTATACGGATGCCCCAGATTCAGAGACCACAACGGGCGTTGGTCGCCTACCTCCAGCTTTAGCAATAAGGTTTGCTACTTCATTGGCAAGTTTTTCGGTTTCGCGGGAGGCTGTGCCATTACCTATAGCAATAAGGTCTACATGGTGAGTTGCGCAACTTGAGGCTAGTTGGTTTACCGCATCGGACCAGCGGTTTTGCGGTTGGTGCGGGTAGACGATTAGGGTGTCTAGAACTTTACCGGTGGGGTCCACTACGGCGCATTTCACACCATTGCGGTAACCAGGGTCAAGTCCAAGTGTTGCCCTTTGTCCAGCGGGGGCAGCAAGTAAAACGTCCCGAAGGTTGGTGGCAAATACTTCTAGTGCGCCAGCTTCGGCTTTTTCTTTTAATCGGGTTCGCACATCCAGGCCTGAGGAAACATAAAGTTTTGTGCGCCAGCCCCAGCGCACGGCGTCGGCAAGCCAAGGTGAGGCGCTGGTGTCTAGGTTGTGGGCTTCGGCGATCATATGCTCGTAGGTAGCATCGTCGCCAGCGTCGAGAGTGAGGTGCAGGATGCCTTCATTTTCGCCGCGGAATAGTGCCAGGATGCGGTGTGATGGGAGGGTTTCAAATGGCTCAGCAAATTCGAAATAATCTTTGAATTTTGCACCGTCTACCTCACGGCCTTCGACAACGCTTGCGGTAAGCGAACCGGTGGTAAACATGCGTTCACGAACCTGGCCAACAAGGTCGGCGTTTGTGGCAAAACGGTCGATAAGGATTGCGCGTGCCCCCTCAAGCACAGCTTTGGTGTCTGCGAACCCCTCCGTAATATAATCCGCTGCTGCCGAGGTAGGGTCGGTGGCGGGGGCGTCGATAAGCGTTTCTAGGAGCGGCTCAATGCCAGCCTCGCGGGCAATATCCGCTTTGGTACGGCGTCGCTTTTTAAATGGTAGGTAAAGGTCTTCAAGGCGGGCCTTGGTTTCACACTGGGTAATTTGGGAGCGTAATTCTTCGGTCAGTTTGCCCTGCTCTTCAATTGCCGCAAGCACAGCAGTTTTACGTTCTTCCAGCTCTCGCAAATAGGTAAGACGTTCGTCGAGCTGACGGAGTTGCGAATCATCGAGCCCGCCGGTGACTTCTTTTCGGTAACGTGCAATAAATGGCACGGTATTGCCCTCATCAAGTAATGCCACGGTGGCCGTGACCTGCGCCTCGGAAACACCGAGTTCGCGAGCAAGCGTGGAAATAATCATTCCGCCGATTCTAGCCACCTTTTGCCTATCGACGCCCCACCCACGCCCAGCGCCACACCAATACCGCCGCCATACACCAATAACCCATTCGACCAGGGATTCTATTACTTTCGAGTCCGGTTTCCACCCTTGACGGAATATAACTCAGTAGTGCTACCATATGGCTCGTAGCACTCGCAATTCCCCATTAGCTCTGTCTGGGCAGGTTTTATGCGCATATTGCATGGCATCCAAGGTTGACTCAAGACCACCCTAAGCAAATGCTCATACCTTGCCCAGTAATCCGCTATGGTTCCTTACGCCCAGAACACAAGAAAGGCTGGCGCAGACTTCAGTGACCCAATCCACCCGGCAAACCGTCATTTTTGGCAACTACATCACCTGGGCGCTCGCCGGCGCCCCAATGGCATATTTTGCCACTATGTTCCTGCGCAATGTAGACACCAATGGAGGGCTCGCAGACTGGATCTACAACACGATTTTTAGTGGTGGTCCCGGAATCATTACCACATGGGTACTCATTATTTTCTATACACTTACGCCCATTACCGCATCCTGGTGCATTGTCACTGGGTTTAAGATTCGCCGGGCAATTTTGGGTAGCTCGCACACCCAACCAATCTTTTGGATGTCCTTTACTCTGACCTTTATGTTGCTCTTCCTATGGCTTTGCACCCTAGGATTCGGCCCATTTTTCTTGTTTAACACCTATCTTTCGGCAGGAAGTTTGCTCTAATCACCACTACCCCCTGTAGAGGTGACCCCAGTTTCACCGGCGCTCCAGGCAATGGAGCGCCTTTCTTTTTCCTGTTTTACTGCCGCAATATCGCGAAAGAAAACGTCTCACAAAAGGAAGCTCATTGATCGTTACCAAGCGGTGACTAAACTGCTACATTTGTGTAGCTTTTGCCGAAAGTTTGCCATATGCTTTCAAATTTTTTAAAGAAACAACGGTGGTTTGCTGCTACGCTAGAACAGGACTAAAACCTTGCAAACCAAACCCATGACCACCACGCAACACTACCTGATAGCTGCAGGTCAACAAGGTTTTGCGCTACTTATTTATATTGTAGTGGCAGGTTTTTATGTCTTTATTGTCACGTTTTTCATATTGATGTTTTGCCTCACGGAAAGCATAAATATGACAAAACAGTAAATTCGAAAACCTCGAAATTACGCCGCTTGTTTATTTCATTCCCAAGCACGTAAAACTGCTATACGGAGCCCACCATAATGCTTGATTTAAAGAACGCCAATGACTCGATCGCAATATATATTGCAAAAATTTTGTTTGCAGTACTGATTTTATTGGCATTCTTTACTACTTATATTCTGCTTGCCCAACGAGATACTCAAACATTCGATGGCGGAGCTCGCCAACTTCGAGCTACACCGAATAGCACCAGTTACTTTTTAGCCAATGAATACCAAGCTGGCGCCAAACCGTTTGAGCTTAATGCTGATGGGGGAAATTTCCTCGGCTCTGATCGGAATGCCTCAATTATTGCGGTGAATATGCGTTACCAAGAAGACGGCACCACCGAAACGAAAGATCTCTTGCAGATTTTTGATCGGGTCACTCACGAAAAGCGAAATGAAGTTGCGGCATCGGGATGCTCGAATGTCTCACCCAATAATATTGTCTATTGCTTTGACCGTGAAGATACAAAGATTCGCGGCTATAACGTCCTTAGTGGAAAAGTGGTTGCAGAGTTCGAGGCCTCAAAACCACAGACAAAAACACGGCTACTTGGTGCACAAGAAGATACCGATATTCTCCAGGTTATTGCTACCGATGGTGATCAGGATGAAATATCTTCCAATAAACTCGCAGCTGTTACCGGCAATGAAGTCCGCTGGACTAAGCAGCTCAATGCCGAAGAAAACTGTAATGTTATTAACCGTGGGCGCACAATTATCTGCCGCAAACCTCACAGCGGGAGCCATGAAACCACACATATTCGCACCCTAAAATCCTCTGATGGCGACCAAATAGCTAGCCGAGAAACGGCCGCAGAAATCGCCCTTACCAACGATGGTTGGATGGAAAAATCCTCCGACTATGAAACCAGCCAAATCCCCACGACTGCAGCCCTAACTTCACACGTATCAGTAAATAAAGCAGATGCTAAACCGCTGCCCGAGCCGAATAAAATCTTTGGCATCGATGCCAAAGAAAAAGGAACCTCACGAAATTGGGGAGGCAATACCTTCTACCCCAGTGAATCTAGCGATAAAGCTGGCAATACCGAGGCATTAGCCTACCCATCGCATGTAATCGAGGGACTCAAGCTTAATGCTGGTGGCATTGTAAGCGCAGATGGGGAAATCAATCTGATTCGGGTCCCTTCACTCAACCCCAGCGATTTAAGCTACGCGCATATTAGCAGCCCAGAAGTGGTGTTTAGTATTTCGGCAGCAGATCAGATCATGACGGCTAGTAAAAATGGCGCACTGGTCTTATTAAAGCTCGACAACTCGGCAAATAAAAACAATGACGTCTACACACTCTATGACACCCAAGTGGGGGCAAGCGTCTTGGATATTGAAGATGCCGGAGACGATGAAATTGACGTGATCAACGGCTTTCTTGCGGTAACGAAAAATACAAAAGCGACCGGTGGATTTGAAAAACTTGTAGTTTACCTACCAGAAGGTAAATAATCCTTAGAGGCAAGATTATCCAATCTTCTACTTTATCTGTACGGGACACAGCTTTCCTGCCGGATTCACACCAGACTGGCCTTCGACCAGGTACCTAACGATTTCGTTCACCCCATAGAGAGACTTAGCGTGCGTCTTTTCAAAAATTTGAATGCAGATAGTGTAATTTACGGCATTAAAATCTTTCTGGGCATTTTGGCTGTTTTGTGTTTTATTGCCGCTTATCAATCGATGCAAATACGCCACGTAGAAAAATATAGGAATAGCACACTGTTTAGCCAAGCACGGGCAGTACCAAATAGCTCCAGTGCTTTTTTACTCGACGAATACAAAAATGGCGCAACCAGTATTGAAATCAAAGGTTCTCACGGCCGGTTTCTCGGCTCGGACCAAGCTAGAAGTATTTTCGCCGCAAACATTACAATTATCGACGGCGATTCCGGTCAACCACGCACAAAGCTTAAGGTTTTTGATGCCCGATCCCAAACCCCAAGACATGAGGCCAATGTTTCTGGGTGCTCTAATATCTCTAAAAATAATCTCCTGTACTGCCAAAATGAGCATGGGACACATGTGACCGGAATTCACGCACTTACCGGTAAAAATATGGTCTCATTCCCCACTCCAAATCCGGACGCCCAGTTATTCTTACTTGGCACCCGCCGACATAGTGATATTATTGTCGCCCGAAACACTGAGACAGGGTTTTCTGCAATAAATACACTGTATTCGGTAAGCGGCAACCAAATGCGATGGTCAAAACAACTCAATGGGCACGAGACCTGCAATGTAATAAACAATAACCGTACTATTCTTTGCCAAAAACCCATTGGTGGCTCTCCAGACGCCACTCAAGTAACGGCACTTAATGCCGCAAACGGTGACGAGATAACCACCTATACATCAACAGGAAAAATCACACCGGCTGCCGATGGTTGGATTGAACATCCCGAAAAAGCAGGCAGTGAAGACTTTAAAATTTTTACATTCCATGGGCACACCCACGGCAGCAGTAAGCAATCCCCCGATAACGCTTTTTTCCCGTTAAACGCCGACCATCAGCTAGGCAATGCCGAGGCTCTTGTATATCCTGGCCATAGTCTTACCGGATTAGAATCCACAGACTCTGGAATTATTAATGTGAATGGAAACCTTGTCTATCGGACCGAGACTGAACAAGGCGACAACACTCGTATTATTGCACTCGATGATCCAACACAAACTGTCACACTAAACAACAAAAAACTTATTACCACCAGCAGAACCGGAAATCTCATTTTACTGCACTCTAAGGCTGCCGAGCAGGATGCCAATATTACGTACGAAGTTTTTGATATTAGTGCGCAAACCGCAGTGTTTACACTCGAACAGCAGAAAGACAATGCAATAAGCGTTGTGGACGGACTATTTGCAATTACTGAAAATCATGCAGACCATACTGGAGAAGGACGTTTACAGATCTTTCTTCCGAAATAGTACGGTGCAGTGAGTTATTCCACGGTCATTGTTGTGCCGTACCAATAAGTGTGTTTGGGAAAGCGCGCAACCACTGCCTGAGTTACTTCCGTATCCGCTAGATTAGTTTCGCCACTAAGTTCAACAAGGTGGAGGACTTCGGAAACCGGCTGCCTGGCTTCTTGCTGCTGAAATTGGGTCACGAGCATATTGTCTGGTTCACAAGCAAGGTCAATTGCACGCACACGTAGCTCCTGCTGTGCTAATACTCCGGAGAGTTTCACTTGCTCAACCTCGTTCGGGGTAAGTAGCACTTGGATTCGGGATTTTACTTTTCTAAAGTTTGATTCACCCGAAGCTGATTCACTCATTGACTCTCCAATGTTTGTTCGTCTAGTTCGCTGAGTTTACCCGCAGCCCGCAATTGTTCAATCAGCTCAGGGCGGCGTTGCAAGGTACGCAATAATGATTGGTCTCTACGCCAGCGATCAATCTTGCCATGGTTACCAGATAGCAATACGGCAGGTACTTCAAGCCCGCGCCATTGCTGGGGCTTGGTATAGCTTGGCCCTTCAAGTAAGCCATCCGAAAAGCTATCTTCTTGGTGGCTTCGGGTATTGCCTAAAACTCCAGGGATAAGGCGAACAATTGCCTCAGCTATTACTAGAACTGCTACTTCCCCACCAATTAAGACATAGTCACCAATGGAAACTTCTTCGACTCGATACTTTTCGGCGGCATTTTCTATTACCCGCTGGTCAATACCTTCATACCTTCCGCAAGCAAAGACGATGTGTTGTTCGGCAGACCATGCTTGAGCCATTGCTTGAGTAAACGGCTGGCCTGCGGGTGTGGGCACTATCAGCAGTGGCTTTTCAGATTCCGTAATTGGACCATATCGGTGAGGAAGTGCACCAGTTCGATCATCATGGCGAATATTATTCAGGTGCGGGAGGGCAGAATCTAATGGGGTAACATCCATGGTGCCGCCCGCGACGTCGTCAAGTGCTGGGCCCCAAACCGTGGGTTTCATAACCATGCCAGGACCGCCGCCATAGGGCGTATCATCAACAGATTTGTGCACGTCAACAGCCCAATTGCGCAAGTCGTGGACAGCTACCTCCAAAATTCCTTTTTCAATCGCTTTGCCTAAAAGTGCATGCCGCAGCGGCTCTAAATAGTCCGGGAAAATCGTAATAACATCAAGGCGCATTAGAGTTCTAATAACCCTTCGGGTGGCGTGATTGTGCAAGTACCAGCTTCCAAATCCACCTCAGGAACAATAGCGTGTACAAATGGGATCAATACTTCTTTGCCCTCATGTAATTGCACTTCCAGAATTTCCCCTGCTGGGCCATGCATTACACCGGTGACTTCGCCAATTTCTTCCCCTTGATGGATTACGCGCAAACCTTCGAGCTCATGGTCATAGAAGCCTTCTTCATCTTCTTCGTCTTCGCGGGGCGCCGCAAAAAACTTTGTGCCGCGCAGGGAATCTGCCGTATTTCGGTCCGCAATTTCTTTAAATTTCACCAGGAGCCGCCCCTGATGGGGGCGTGCCGATTCAATAGTTACGGTGTGTTCTTTATTGCCTTGCTTTCCCGAAAGGACAGCCCCCTGCGCAAACCGAATTTCGGGGGCGTCGGTAGCCATCTCCACCACAACTTCGCCTTTGATTCCATGTGATTTCACCACGCGTCCAATGAGCAACTCCATGGCAACCAAGCATAGAGCACTACTCATTCATACTGAACTTTATGGTGTTTGGGAAGAACACCAGGCTCCATATCGAAAGCAATCAGAATAACTCATCAAGAATCTTGGAAAATACTTTGTCAATAGCTCGCTCAAAAACCTGCCCAACGACCGAATCAAATACTTTTTCGATAGCTCTGCGCCATAAAGGACTGTTAGGGCTTTGCTTTACCAACACGGTGTCCTTCCTGGTGTTCATGCCACATGCTGAATAGCAAAAACACCGTATCCCAGGATAGTCCTTGGAACACGGTGCATGTTGTAGGAGGCTTAGATTAGGCGTCTTCGGCTTCTACTTCATCAGCGGCTTCTTCGGCAGCTTTGTTCTTAGCAGCTGCTTCAGCGGCCTTTTTATCTTCCTTAGCCTTGCGCTTCTTCTCAGTAATTGCCTCAGCGGTTGGGCCTTCAGCAGCCTCAGCGAGAGCAGCATTGAAAAGATCAAGCTTGGATGGCTTTGGCTCAGCAACCTTCAAGGTGCCTTCTGCACCGTCAATGCCCTTGAACTTCTGCCAGTCGCCTGTGATTTTCAGCAGTGCGAGTACAGGTTCGGTTGGCTGTGCACCAACGCCCAACCAGTACTGGGCACGCTCGGAGTCAATGCGAATAACGGATGGATCAGCTTTTGGCTCGTAAATACCAATGTTTTCAATAGCCTTGCCGGAGCGACGAGTGCGGGCATCAGCAACGATTACACGGTAATGCGGGGTACGGATCTTGCCCATACGCTGCAATTTAATTTTGACAGCCATGTTATATTCCTTCGAAAATAGTCACCGGGCAGTACAGGCGCTACACACGTTGTTTGGCGTAGCCGGTTCAACCCTTGGAATGTTTTACCTGCGGCGTGACATACCGGCCGACCGTAGACGGTAACGGTGTTACCACAGGAAGAACAGCGTTGCGAAAGTGCAACCCCTGAAATGGTAGTAGATGCACCGGGGCCGAATCAAACTGATTAAAGTTGGCGCTATGAAAAAGCTTCCCGGCATCCTGGCATGCACCATCGGGGCTGCCGTAGCATTTCTTTTCGACGCCGCGCTCCACAAGCTGACCGGTTTTAGCTCAGTGATGCTCGTGGCAATCGCTCTTGGAATGCTGGTAGGTAATATACGCCCGCTGCCCGCAACCACAAATGAAGGCGTGCGCTATACCGCAACAAGCGTGCTGAAATTCGGTGTTGCCCTACTCGGGCTGGCAATTCCGGCTGCCGCCATTATCGGCCTTGGCTGGAAAGTACTCGCTACCATTATCTGCGTTGTCATCGCCGGGTTTATTGCAACACTCACGCTCGGCAAAGTTATGGGCCTAAGCCGCTCAGAAGCCCTGATGATAGGTAATGGTTGCACTATTTGCGGTGCCGCAGCAATTAGCGCCACGCATGGTGTGCTCACTAAAAAGAAAGAACATGAGTTTGTTACCGCCATTGCTGTTATTGCACTGCTTGGCACAATAATGATCTTCCTTGGTCCTGCTGTGGTGGCCACATGGCAACCACAAGCAGCCGGTGTTTTTCTAGGCGGCAGTATTCATGAGGTAAGCCAGGTCGTTGCGGCTGGCGGCATTGCCGGCGCCGCGGTTTTGCCTGTTGCGGTCACCGTGAAATTAGGCCGAGTATTGTTACTCGCGCCGGTAATGGCAATACTCAGCGCATTTGAACGACGCCAAGCCGAGGGCGGAAAACTTCCCCCACTGATCCCAACATTTGTGATCGGGTTTATCGCCCTAGTGCTGGTTCGGACCTTTATCCCACTCCCCGATTTTATTGTCAGCACTGTCGACTGGGTGCGTAACCTATTATTCGCCGCAGCAATGTTCGCGCAAGGAACCGGAGTGACAGTAGAGACAATGCGTCGCGCTGGACTCCGGCCTTTTATATTCGGCGTAGTTATTTCACTTATCGTGGCAACTGTTTCACTCGCGGGAGCAATGCTTCTTTAATTCTTCCTTTTAACCGCTGGAATCAGTGCGTGTACCACAATAAAGATCGCATTCAACAATCCAATTGAGTGAATGGCTAATCCCAGTAAGCCCAAACCAATATTGGCCCCTGATTCTTTATCTGCCACTAACAGCAATATAAGAAAAACCAGGCTGGATAGGGTTAAGCCGACAGAAATAACTCTGGTAATCAACCAGTGCTTTTCGCCCATACGCCATTGCATACACACCACTACCGCGGCCGTAAAAATGCAAATAATCAGGAGCAGCGAGACGTCAAAAAGATAGAAACCACCAAACTCGCTATTTTTGGGAGAATTTAAAAATCCTAAAGCCAAAAGAAGCAAGATTGTTAGCATAGCAAAAATGACAGCAGTTCGACGTAGTACGACCATAAAACCCCTCCCTACCATCAAGTACAGATAAGACTCACCAAAGAATAATATATGACGATAAACTATATCATTAAGCAAATTACTGATAAAAGCCTTAATTAAAATATATGGCAAGGACCGGCCTTCAATAAGCGGCGCAGCGCATACCACACCACTGAAGAAGGCCGGTCCCTTGCCGTATCCCGTCAACTATACTGCCGGGAAATAGCCACAAACGCTAGCGTTTCTTGCCCCCACCTTGCCCAAAGTCGAGGTTGTTAAGGTCAATATTTTCCATGCCTTTAGGAAGCTTTGGCATTCCACCACCCATTCCTGGGAACCCTCCCATTCCTGGCATGCCGCCCAATCCCATTTGTTCTTGTAACTTTTGTAGTTCAGCCATATTGGGACGACCACCAGGACGGTTCTTTGCAGGTTTGCGTTTACCGCCTTTGCCCTTACGACCTTTCGGCTTTTTCTTAGTAGCACTACGCCCCATACCACCCATGCCGAATTGGCTAGCCATTTGCCCCATCATTTTCTTGGCTTCAAAAAAGCGTTCCACTAGTTGGTTTACGTCTGAGACTGTTACACCGGAACCGTTAGCAATACGCTTACGGCGAGAGGCATTAAGAATTTTTGGATTTTCACGTTCAGCCGGGGTCATACCGCGAATAATCGCTTGAATGCGGTCGAGTTGTTTTTCATCGACCATATCGGCAACATCAGCCATTTGTTTGCCGCCGGGAAGCATTTTCAAAATATTCCCCAGTGGTCCCATTCTGCGGACCATAAGCATTTGGTCAAGGAAGTCTTCGAGTGTGAGTTCCCCAGTGCCGAGTTTTTCAGCAGCGGCAATGGACTTTTCCTGATCCATTACCTTTTCGGCTTGTTCAATGAGCGAAAGCACATCACCCATGCCCAGGATTCGGCTGGCCATGCGTTCTGGGTGGAATACATCAAAATCTTCGAGTTTTTCACCCGTAGACGCGTATAGAATTGGCTTTCCGGTAACTTCACGGATGGAAAGTGCTGCACCACCGCGGGCGTCACCATCGAGTTTGGTAAGTACAACACCAGTGAAGTCAACACCGTCGCGGAACGCTTGGGCCGTCGCTACGGCGTCCTGACCGATCATAGAGTCGATAACGAATAACACTTCATCGGGGTTCACGGCGTCGCGAATATTACGAGCCTGCGTCATAAGTGTTTCGTCGATACCTAAGCGTCCGGCGGTGTCAACAATAACAACGTCATGCTGTGTGCGCTTTGCTTCTTCAATACCTCGCCGCGCCACATCAACGGGATCACCGTGGGAAGTGCCCATATCATGATCGAGTGTGTCCAATGCCGTGCCCGGGTCCGGAGCAAAACAAGCAACCCCAGCGCGCTCCGCAACAATCTGCAATTGCTGGACCGCACCAGGGCGTTGTAAATCACAGGCCACAAGGATTGGTGTATGGCCTTGCCCTGCCAGGTGTTTTGCTAACTTGCCGGCTAGTGTGGTTTTACCAGCACCCTGCAAACCCGCCAGCATAATGACCGTTGGTGGCTTCTTTGCAAGTTGAATGCGGCGAGTTTCGCCACCGAGGATTTCCACCAATTCCTCGTTTACGATTTTTACTACTTGCTGGGCCGGATTCAGGGCTTCAGAAACAATGGCACCAGAGGCACGCTCTTTAATCCGTTTAATAAAGGCACGGACAACAGGCAGGGAGACGTCCGCCTCCAGCAATGCCAACCGTATTTCCCTAGCGGTGGCATTGATGTCAGCCTCGGTAAGCTTGCCTTTGCCACGCAGGCCCGCGAGTGCATTTGTCAAGCGATCTGAAAGCGACTCAAACACAACAATCTCTCCCAAGTAATGGTGGTTAATCCCCACTATGCTAGCCGGTTGCCAGCACGCGGGTCACGTCGCGCTCAACTCTTGCCCGATCAAACCCGGTTGCAAGGTGAAAACGCGCTATACATGTCGCCCCGGGGGTGTCCAACGTTGCCCAACTGATTTCCGGCAATACCGCAATAAGGGCACTAAGCACCCCCGGCCGATCTACGGTCCGAACTTCGAATATATTACCAAACCAATAAGTAGCCGTAGCTGCGGGAATCGGCTTTGGCACCATCGAATGTACTCCCGATTTATAGGTTTGAATAAACCCTTCAGTACCTTCAAAACCTATGCGGACATCGAACTCTGCTTGACACATTCCACCGCTATGTGTGGCATCGACAATTTTTGCGGACTCTATTTTCCAATTACGTGCGGCAAACACCGCAAGCACCCGAATACAATCCCGTAGATGCGCGCCCCGCCACAGCACTTTCGGCCCAGGCTGTAGAGCAATCTCTTGGCTTACAGCAACCATAGGTTTTATTGGCTGTAATTGGGTAAGGCGCTGGCGCGCATTATGCGCTAGCTCTACGACAGCCGCCGAAGTGCGTGGCGTCCAAACATTCGGACCAGTAGCCCGAGCATCCGCTTCAGTAAGGGCTTCGAGCAATTCCACAGCAAGGAGATCGTAACCCAACGCATCCAGCAAAATATCCACCGTTGTCTCTGCTGCGGGATCCGCTGTTGTGGCAAGTTTTAGCAAGAGTGTGTGCTCTGAAACCAGAAATTGCACGCTGCTGCGGTCTCGCAGATTCAAACCCATACGTTGTGCCTGTTGGGTAACAAATTCGGCACCAACCTGACTATGGGGACGCCCGTATCCCTTGCCAATGTCATGATAGAGAGCAGCTAATAGTAGCAGGTCCGGGCGAGCAACATGAACCGTAGAACACTGCTCGACGGTTGCCAAGCTATGCATATCAATTGTGTGAATGTGCGTACGTTCGCGAGGCATTAGACCGCGAATCTGTTCCCACTCAGGAACAAAGCGAGTCCAAAGCCCATGCCGATCTAAATCGGCAACAATAAACGCATTGGATGCGAGGATAGAAAAGAAGTCATACACCGCCGCTTTCGGCCATGGCTCAGGCAATGGCGGCACCCGCCTAAGCACCGACCACACCGAAGGATCGATTGATAATCCAGTTCGAGCGGCAGCAGCAGCAACACGAAGCACCAATCCGGGGTCCTCCACATTGGGTTGACGCGAAAGCGTAATCGCGCCACCATTATCCACCACATCCAAATCTAAAGGCTTTCGCACGTATCGACGTCCCGTAGGTAAAACCTGGCGGGCCACATGCAGCGCCCCAGTAACCGCCTCATCAATAGTGCGCGCATTTTCCGCTAGTTTTTTGGAAAGCTCGTATCGATCGTGAAACCCAAGCTGGAATGCGATATCCGCCGCAAACTCTGGATCTAGGACATCGCGTTTACGTCGGGCTTCAATATGCAACAATGTTCGAGTATCAAGCAGCAACTCCCGCTCGCCTGCCACTGCCGGGGCGTCGCAAAGATTTCCTAAAGCCAAGGCACGCAGCAATTCAATATCACGCAACCCCCCACGGCCATGTTTAATATCCGGCCGCGTCATAGTAACCACGGAACCGGAACGCCGCCAGCGTGCACTTGCCGTATCCACAACCGCAGTAAAATTCCGGCGAACATCCGCACGCCATTGACGGAGTACCAGCTCACGGGTGTACGCAAAAAGATCCTGGTCACCGGCCACAAACACCATGTCCAACAACGCAAGCCCGGAGGTAATATCACTGCCAATAATCGCAGCGCATTCCTCGGGGGTTCGCACAGCATGATCCACCCGTATTTGGGCATCCCAAATTGGGTACCACACCATATCCAAACTTTGTGGCGGCTGATTCCGGTACAAAAGCACTAGATCTAAATCTGAAAAAGGGGTCATTTCATTGCGCGCAAATGACCCGGTGGCGAGCAATGCAGTGCCTGGCGGCAGGGAGACTGTGGATAAAACTTCAGTGGCACGTTGCATTGCCTCAGCACGTAAATTACAAGGCTGCATCACCGCGCTCTCCTGTTCGAACTCGCACAATATCTTGGACGTCTACTACCCAAATCTTGCCGTCGCCTACTTTGCCTGTGCGAGCAGCATCGGCAATGACCTCCACTATTTCATCACTTGCATCATCAGCTACCAGTACCTCGATTTTAAGTTTTGGTACAAAATCCACAGCGTACTCGGCACCCCGATACACCTCTGAATGGCCTTTCTGCCGGCCAAAACCTTGCACTTCTGTAACGGTCATACCCACAACGCCCGCTTGCTCAAGAGACTCTTTTATCTCATTGAGGGTAAATGGCTTTACCACCGCAGTCACAAGCTTCATAACCTACCTCCAAACAGAAAACACGGTTTGAGTTTAACTGAGGCTTGGATCTTGCACCGCAACCTTGCACTGCCGCATACCGATCGAAAAAGTCCTCGCACCGCGCAAACAACGGCGAGAGGACTTTTCGCGTTTTGTGTATAACAATCTAACTAATACTCATTTTCAATACAACTCATTAAACACGGTTTGTATTGTAGTTAATTTTTCAAGTATCAGCAGATCGAACGCATCGAAGCATTCCAGTAGATAATACTACAGCCTGTAAAAAATGACATTAAAACTATCAATGCATCAACACGTAGCGGCAGTACCATCCCAGTACCGCAACAAGAAACCACCGGTAAAGTGAAGATATTCTTCACTCACCTACCCGCTGGAGGCATCATGGGCCTTGACGCTTTCGTACCCTGCAGGTGCTTTCGCAATGGCCTCACCACCCAAAGCCCAGTCGACACCACATTGATTGGAGAGGATAACGGGATCCTTTATCTCAAAGAGCCAAAAGGAAAACCTCCAAAACACTGGAAAGCCATTAAAACTTCTTTCTATAACTGGCTACCAAATTGCTGCGATCACCCTCACCAAGAATATTTTTCCGCTCGAATCGGGAGCTGGCAATCCATGCAATTTTTTGCAGAGTGCCTAGAGCAAAACTCCGAAAAACGGTACCCCGCCCTTTATGCCTCACTCCCCCAGACCCACTGCGATCTGATCCCAACCGAGAACATCCAAAGAGTACTCGATGAACTCGATCTCTTTAGCCAGGAAAGTCTTGAATATTTAAGTTGGACTCTTGTCAATGAAAAAGACGGAAAAGAGTTCTGCCACACTACACCGCATAGCTCCACGATCCTTTACAAAAATGGCTATTCCATATCATTCGATCAAAACGGTATTACCGTGCGAAAACGCAATGAGTTCTTATTTACGAGCAGAAAAATCACACAGCACACTACATATGGCGTACCGACTTTGACCGCCGCAGAGGGACACCAGGTGTTTGGCACAAGTATTGGCTCCGGTTCTGCAGTGTGGGTAGTCCAACAACGCCAACTTATTGGCAAAGACTTACACTGCGTACAGCAACTACGCAGAACATTACAGGCCGCACTCCGCATTCAAATGCCCATACATATGTGCTACTAGCACAATGAAGGAAGATGGGCACGGACTTGCGTTCCAAAGTTAGGGTAGTTTTCACTCTACGATGTTTTTGGAATGTGGCGAGGTTTGGGCCGGGTTGGAGCGGGCTTTGGAAAGGCAGATTTGTGTTGTGCGCTTTTGGTTTGGGGGTGTGAGCTGGGGAAATGTTGTGGTGGGCTGCGGGTAATGTGAAATCTGCCTTGCTGGGTGGTGGGGTGTGTTAGATCTGCCTGATTTCGGGACGGGTTGGCTGAAAATTCCAGGGTTTCCCGGGTGTTTGATAGGCACACCTTATTGAACTGGTGATGTTTTCATCTCTACTG
The DNA here is from genome assembly GCF_030408815.1 of Corynebacterium freiburgense. NCBI lineage: Bacteria > Bacillati > Actinomycetota > Actinomycetes > Mycobacteriales > Corynebacteriaceae > Corynebacterium > Corynebacterium freiburgense. The sequence goes on from NZ_CP047355.1 coordinate 1,895,468, forward strand.
TCGCAGATTCCATAAAGACAGCCGAAAAAATGGAATCTGTGACAACACGCCCAACCAGCACCCAAGAAGGACCGGCCAGTACCCCAAAAGACAGAGCACCTCTCGGCCAGCAGCCCGAAAAGACCAAGCACCTCCCACCCAACCCCTAACCAAATACCAGGTCACCAGACGCGCACAACCAAACCATCGGCCTAAACCAAGCCACAAACCCCAGCAACCCCACCACACCCACTAACCACAAAACCCAGCACAATGCAGCTCAAACAAGCGAGGGGTAAGTCAAAAACCCTAGCGCTCCGGCTAGGGTTTTTGAAGTTGGTAGAAGTTAGCCGAGTAATGCGTCTACAAAACTCTCGGCTTCGAATGGGGCAAGATCATCTGCACCTTCGCCGAGACCAACCAGTTTCACAGGAACACCAAGCTCTTCCTGAACTTGGAAAACAATGCCACCTTTAGCAGTGCCGTCTAGCTTGGTTAGCACCACACCAGTTATATCAACAACATCTCGGAAGGTGCGTGCTTGCATCAGACCGTTTTGACCAACGGTAGCGTCCAGCACAAGAAGCACTTCATCGACTTCTGCTTTTTTCTCCACTACGCGTTTTACCTTGCCAAGTTGGTCCATAAGGCCTACAGATGTGTGGAGGCGACCAGCAGTATCGATCAAAACCACATCCACATGGTCTTCGACGCCGCGGGCCACGGCGTCGAACGCTACAGACGCTGGGTCTGCTCCTTCAGCACCCCGCACGGTAGCTGCACCGACGCGGCGTCCCCAAGTTTCTAATTGATCAGCTGCGGCGGCGCGGAATGTATCAGCAGCACCTAATAGGACGGTGTGCCCCATGGACACGAGTACCCTGGCAAGCTTGCCGGTGGTTGTTGTTTTGCCGGTTCCATTCACACCAACAACCAGTACTACCGCAGGTTTCCCGCCATTTGGCATAGCTTTAATCGAACGGTCAAGGTCTGGTTTACATGCCTCAATCAAAGTTTCGCGAAGCATTGCTCGAGCTTGCGCCTCATTGGACACTCCGCGGGAAGCGATTTTTTCACGCAACCCTTCAACAACTTGAAGCGTAACTGTGGTACCCAAATCAGCCATCAGCAGGGTGTCTTCGATCTCCTCCCAAGCATCTTCGTCGAGATCACCAGCGCTTAAAATACCGAGTACGCCTTGGCCGATTACATTCTGTGAACGCGACAGCCGACCACGTAGTTTGCCAAGCCGCCCCACGGCAGGCGTGATTTCTTCCACCGGAGCCGTTGGCTGCGGGGTGTCAGCTTTTGACTCTTCCGCGGGAACAGGTGTTTCCTCCAGTGCAGCGCTGGCGGCGTCCGCTTGTGTCCGCGCGGCTTCAGCAGCATCTTCGGCTTCCCGGATTGCTGATTCATCCACTGGATTTTCTTCGGCTACCGAGGCAAATAAAGGTGTTTCTGGGAAGTCCAAATTCTCTTCTGATTCGGGAATATCCTCAGTAACAGCTTTGCGTGGCTCTACCGCTGTTTCCGCCGCTGTTTCTGCCGTTGTTTCAGGCTCTTCTTCTACCTCAATGTGCGTGAACTGAGGCTTTGGTTCAAATCCCAGAGTTTCCTCGCTGTCACGGTCGAATAAAGATTCATCGGCATCTTTCCCTAACGGTGTGCCAGCAAGAATTTCATCCACGGTTGCCGGATCTAATGGCCCTTCGGAATCGAAACCACCAACTGGAGCCCCGCGAGTTTCATCAATGTCTTCCTCAACCTCGACATCAATAATGTCACGCTCCGGCTCTGCTGAAGCTTCTTTGACCTCAGCATCTGGCACCGATTTATCACCAGGCTCAGGCGTATTATCACCAGACTCAGGCGTATTAGTGTCCACAATATCGGTGGCATGATCTGCGTCTTCGTGCGGGGGATCCTGTTCAGAAAGTTTTCCGGAGGCGGGTACTTCCTCAGAAGATACTTGCTCTAATGGCACGTCCGGAATCTGTGGTGGTTGCTGAAGATTCTGCCCCTGAAGCAGTTCTGGTTCTGGTTCCGGAGCTTTGGCAGGCGCGAAATTAAAACCACCCGAGGCCTGATAATTGCCTGACTTTTCTTGCTGAGTCAGTTCCTTTGGAGCCTCTTCTTTGGTAAAAGAGATCTCCTTGGATTTCTTCCTCATTAAACCAAGGAGTACCAAGAGCGCCACCACGAGAATGACAATGACGATCGCAGCAACGATGATTAAATAAGTCGTGTTCATAGCTTCCATACTTGCAGGTTCAACGACATTCCTCACGTTTTGTGCATGATTTTTTAGTGCGCCGCCAATTTCTGGTAGTAATTTGCAACGCCGAAAAAACCTTTTAGTAAACATTGAGGTTTTTCAACAAGTATAGATCGCAAGACGATTTGCGCACTTCAAAGTGGCCGGCCCCTACCCCAACCGAGCCATTGAATAGGGAATCGAAAGAAGGTTCACAAGAACCCAGGCACATACGCCAGCCCACCAATGCACAAGGTGAAGAATAGATCACAACCTATTCTCAAAAAATCACATATACATTCATCATTGCAATGCTCTAACCACTTTGGTCAAAAATAGCCCCTATGCTCAGGGGCTATTTCCAACTAATCTGCAATGCCAGGGTATTTCACTGCCAGAACCATAGCTTCAGCAGCAATAATGTCGCCCGTGACCAAGTCCGGGACAATATCCGCAAGCTGACTCCAACCTTGGGCTGCTTCCAAAAGCAATTTCGATTTGCCCATTAAACCATGGGCATGCATACGTGCAGATAACGCAAAGACCAGTGACACCACTGGAGCTAACGCCCAAGTGTTTGCCCGATCATTTGTATCAACTCCGTCGAGCTTATCGAACCGAATCCTTGCGGAACTGTAGATTTGCCGGTTCGCCCCACGCAACGCACGCAAAAGCGAAACTGCGGGTTTAATCAGCCCCTGATCACTAAGCAATACTGTAAGCTCATTGCGTTTTTTAAAGGTTTCAAATACGGCAAGCAAGCGGGCTGAATCTTCCATAATTGGCCCCGGGACAATCTCTGCCTGGGAAAAGAACATGGCCAGTAATGCTTGCTGCTGCGCCTCATTCATCTGTGCGATTTGCACCGTAGACTTATCAATGCATGCGGTATCTAGGGTGGCGTCCCTCCCGGTAGCCAGCGCCTCAACCATACGTTTGCCCGCAACCTCTTCTAGATTCTGCAGGACTTCCCTTAAACGAGCACGTGGCTCACCCCGTTCAACTTCGGAGAACCGAGCCGGTAATTGCGCCAATAACTCAAGTGTGCCAATCCAGGCTGTGCGATGTACTTCAGTAACAGATTCACAACCACTAAAAGCGCCGTGTACCAAACCCGAAGCAATCACACGCCCTGGCTGCTTTTCTGCTGGTACAAGCGATGCAGATAGGCCTTTCAAAGCTGCATTTGAGTTTGCCGAAAGTGCAGCCATGACAGCTTTATCAACGCCGGAATCGCCCCAACCATCAAGGTAATCCCATAACACCGGCATTACCGAAGGATCATTAGGGGCCTGTTCAACAGCGCCTGCCAAAAACGCAGAAAGTTGCACCAATGCGGCAGGTTGCTGTTGGTAATAGCCTTCTTGTTCTACTGTAAAGGCGTCCGAACCGGGGGCCATTGGCGCGCGTAACACACTCAATGGATCGGCCGAATGCAGTTGCACTTTCAATGGCCCAGCTTGGCGTAGTGCTACTGGTAATTCCGTGCGGTGTGCTACCTGCAGTGTGCGTGCCGACGCCCACGGGGCCGTTGCTGGCCACACCCATGCGGCAAGCTGGCGGTCACCCACCAAATCAGTGAACACCAAGTGATTATCTTCAATCGCGCACCCAGCGGCATGCGGAGCAGATTCAATTACCGCAAGATTTACCGAGACGCGTTTATCACTGCGCTTATCGGTCCACTCAAACTCAATCCTGCCATTCGTCATAACCTGCGTCGATGCCGCAAGCTGCGCCATAGGCGTGGAATACGTGCGGGCGTCGATACGCGAAAGCTTGACCGTGCGCAAAGGAGCACCATGATGATTTCGTACCGTAATCTTTGGGTCATCAAGCTCTCCGGTAGCACGAATCCGTAGCGTGCCCGAAGCATCACATTGACGCGGTGAAACCACAAGCCGAGTAGTACGCCACATTGGCGGCATGGTGGTCAATGGAACTTCAAAATGCAATCGCGGTGGAATAAACCGCAAGGGCATCTGGTCACCCTCATCGGTGGCAATAACAAAGTCGGCACTTGGGGCCGCTGGAGCCACATGTACCTCAGCCGGGGTTATATTGAATGGCTTTTCGCTTGGTTTAACTAATAATGCCGCCTCACTAAGTCCGCCTTGCGCTGGAATCCGGAACGACCTACATAAACCGGAGAACTCCGTGGATGCCAGTATGCCTTCGACAATCGCATACTCATGACGGAACGACTCATTGCGTGGGCCCCGTAAGCGAATCAAATACTCCCCAACCCAAGGGGCGTCGTAAATTTCGGGATCGAAAATATCAAATATGCCGCCTTCAGCGGGGATCTCCAACGGTTCAGCTGGAGCAACCTCCTCACCGGCATTTCCCGGGCCAGCATATGAAGAAATAGACAAAAACCACGTCTCTGGACGCCCCGATAGCGTCGGCGGGAACTCTGCGACTAGCGAACGCGCATGAACAGGTAGGCCACCATGGGAAAACACATGTGGAATCGGCGGCTCAGGGTCCCGGAACATTACTCGCTTTCGCGGATCCACACAACGCACCTGCTGCATTGCCGATGGCGACTGCTCTGGACGCACCACCTGCAAGGAAGCAACATGCTGAGCATCCACTCTACGGCACGACCAAGACGTCCAGCCGTTAATTTCAAATGTTTCAATAACTGGAACTTCCGCACCGGTTACAACATCAACCAATGTGGCATCCTCAGGACACACTACAAAAAGCTCTGAATAGTGCAATGAAGCCTTAGCAGTAAGATTCGCACCCTTTGGGCTAAACACTAAAACCGGATCATTTGAATCGACGACCGGCAAAGCCCAAGTCATCCCATTGGTAACATCACTGACCGTAAGCTCGCGTACCTGATGGTCAATAGTTAAATCCAGCACCTCAGTAAATGGATATACATCCCCCCAACTACTCCCAGTGCGATAAATCCTTGTGGTCCCATCAAGTGTGACGCGCCACTGCACCTCAGTATTGTCCGGACCTAATAGCTGCTCTGGCAAGCGCAAACAAATCTTATTCCGTGCAATATCTAAGACCAGTCTTGGCTGTGCCTCCCGAGTGGCAACACCTACTGCCTCAGCACGATTTACTGTCCCCGCGGGCCGCTCCCGCAACTCCGCAGCAACAGCCTCCCACACTAAATCGGGTAGCGCAGGACGAACCGAATCCTGCCAATACACTGGATCCTCAATAGTCTGCTGACGAATATCAATAATCTGCTGGATAATCGGCGTAAAAAGCTCCGGCGCACATTGCGCGCACGCCACAGTGGCCGCCAATGAAAACACCGGAAGCCCGGTCTCCTCATCACAGAACTGGAATTCCTGATACCCGCCCTGAGCCAGTAAATCAACGACCTGCACTGCTGAGATTTCCGGATCAAGGCGATCCAAAAGCTCTAAAATTCCCGCCACCTCCGACCCCGTGACCCCCGCATGCAAAGTCAGTGCAACTACTGGGTCATCGCAGGCAGGTGCTGCAAGCCCTAGCGTTTGCAAAAGTTCAACTGTAATTCGCTCAAAGGTGGCTATCCATTCTGGCGTTGCCCGTAGTTCTAAACCTTCTGCATACTCCGCATAGAAATTCGAAGGATCGATCATGCGGGCGGCTCGGGCAACAAGTGTTGTCACGGCAAGTGCTGGGGTATCCCGAACCAAAGCCTCCAAATCCGCACCCGCCGCTAATTGCCGAGACAAAAACGTGCCATAAAATCGGTCAATTCGTTCGAGTTCATCACCCGCAAGCCCCGCCTGCACAAACAGTGGAACATCGGCAAAACGCTGATTTAGCGTTAATTCTGTCTGGGAAGCCCAGCCAAGTAAAGAATCCGTTAGATCGGCAATACCGCTCATATGCCAGTTAAACCCCTTGATTGTTTCGTCTTAAACACCAAGCATAGCCCCCTCGCTCAACGTTTCTAACTAAAGCTCGAAACAATCCTCCAACCTGCGGCTAGCGGCAGCAAGTCTTTAGCACTTTTGCCACTCATTTGCTGTTTATTTGTTGCCAAAATAAAAAAATTCAAATAACCGCTAAACATGACTGCATGAATTAAAAGACAAAAAACATACTGCTACAAAAATACACCATAGTTTGATGCCCATAGAAAAGGAGATTAAGATCACTTAACCGTGTCACTTCGATACCGGCCACGTGAGCTCGTGTACAAATCCACAGCCCAGCACACTTCCCCATTTTAAAAGCCGTATTTCTACCCTTTCCCACGGTTAAGCAATAAAGCTTAAGAGAGAATTTGCAATCGCTTATAAATCGTCAAGATAGCGCCAAAAAGGACACTAAAAACGAATTGAAACATCGTCTGTAGTGCTGAAACGATCTAAATGTTGTTTGCTACATTAAATTTCTTTCACAATAGCAATAAACGTTAGTTACGGCACAAGAGGCAAAAAATATTGCTAAGCTGTGTACAGCAGAGAACTAAAATACGCTCCCGCACAAAAACCCGCGGCTTTTTGCAGGTATTCACGCCTGTAATTAAATTAATTTGAATGAGAGTGATGCTGACTGGAACGATCCACATTCCTCGACTTGCTTGAGTTTGATTAGCTAAATCATTTTGCAAACATTGCAATGCCAAGGGATCTTAAAAGGACCGTTATGAACAATCCGACCGTGCGAACGCTACTGTATAGCCACGATTCACAAGGGCTTGGTCACGTTCGCCGAAACCTCACAATTGCACATCACCTCGCCAGCGAGATACCCAATCGCCTCCGCTGTGATGTTTCCGGACTTCTTGTGTCCGGGCTTGCTCCCGCAAGTATTTTCCCGCTACCTCCTGGGTTTGACTGGATCACGATCCCAGGAATCTCCAAAGGGAAGCTTGGTTATGAACCACGTAGTCTTGGCGGCAGTACTGAACACTTAATACGACTTCGCTCAAACCTTCTAGAATCCACTCTGATTTCCTACGCGCCGGATCTTGTCATTATTGACCGCCACATCTACGGCGTATGGAAAGAGCTTTACAACCCACTTGCAAGACTTAAGGAATCCCTCCCTGAAGCCCGAGTAGTACTCGGCCTTAGAGAGATACTTGATGAGCCTGCCGCTGCCGTTGCCGAGTGGGAACGCCTTGGCAACCCAGAAGAACTCCGCAAAATCGTTGATGAAGTATGGGTCTATGGGGACCCAAAAGTACACAATCCAACCATTACCGGAGAAGTCCCAGAATTCTTCCATGACCGCGTTCGGTTTACCGGGTACCTAGCCAATGGTCGACGCGTAGCCGACCATGACATGCAACTGGCTCCAAAGCCTTTTATTCTTACCACTGCCGGCGGTGGCTCTGATGGATTCCAGCTTCTTGAAGCAGCGGTACAGCTAGAAGTACCAAAAGACCACACGCATATCGTAGTCACGGGCCCGCAACTATCCACAGAAAAGCTTGATGCCATCCGCAGTCTTGCTGGGCCGCGAACCCAAGTTCACCATTCATGGCCGGGCCTGAGCACACAGATTGAGCGCGCCTCTGCAGTTATCGCAATGGGCGGGTACAACACCGTCTGTGAAATCTTATGCACAGATACCCCTGGGCTTTTAATCCCTAGAGAACAACCTCGGCAAGAACAACTTATTCGTGCTTCGGCTCTGCACGATGTAGATGCGCTGGACTATTTGCGCCTGCATGAAATCTCAACAGAGCGCTTAAGCGAATGGGTTGCCAACGCTGTGCACCGAAGCGTGGATCGTTCACATCTTAAGCGTGATGGGCTAACACAGGCAGCTATTTTTGCCACAGAACTCGTGGAAAATTCAATTTTGAAAGGATCCCACCCATGACGCGCATAGGTTACGTTCTTAAGGTGTATCCACGGTTTTCCGAAACCTTTATTGTTACGGAAGTGCTTGCCAGGGAAGCGCACGGTGACAACCTCGATATTTACGCGCTGCGTCCTACCACTGACGCGCGTTTCCATCCGGAGCTAGCCCGCATTAAGGCCAATGTTCATTGGGTTCGCAGGCCTAACCTGGGCACTGGTTTTTGGGAAGAAATGGCAAGTACTCTTCACCATCCAGATTTGGGGAAAAACTTTCAAGAAGCTCTCCCCCAACTTGTGGATCTACCATTTGATGAAGTTTCGCAAGGTATCACACTTGCCCGCATGGCCCATGACGACGGAATCACCCACCTACATGCACACTTCGCATCACTGCCTGGCCGCATGGCGTGGATCGCTTCAAAGATCACCGGTATTCCATACACCGTAACTACACACGCAAAAGATATTTTCCATAAAAGTGTTGACCGAAATTGGCTACGTCGTGTCTGCGCAGATGCAGATCGTGTTATCGCCATTAGCCAATACAACCAGGACTACTTAAACGGAGTCCTGCACGGCACGGATTCTAATATCACGTTGTGCTATAACGCTTTAGAGCTTGAACGGTTCCCCTACCATGCGCCACTACCAATTGCTGACAAGCTTAAGATTGCAGCGATTGGCCGCCTCGTCCCCAAAAAAGGCTTTGCACATCTTATTGAAGCTGTTGCGCGGTTACGCGAAAAAGGTTGGGATGCCGAACTCACTATTGGTGGCGCCGGAGAACTCTTTGACGAACTCAAACATCAAATTGCCACACTGAAGTTGGAAGACCATGTGCATATGCTTGGACCAATTAACCAGGCTGAGGTTCGTAGTGTAATTAAAAATTCGCATGTATTTGCAGCTCCTTGTGTGCCCGCGGCAGATGGCAATATCGACGGGCTTCCCACGGTTGTTTTAGAAGCAATGGCTAGCGGTATTCCAGTAGTGGCCACAGCTGTAACAGGCCTGCCCGAGGTGATTCGCGATGGTGAAACAGGCGTGCTTTTGCAGCCTGGAAATATTGATGAGCTCGTTGCAGCCCTGGAAAAATTCGCAGCCGGAAAAATGGATATTTCCACACTTACTCGAAATGCGCGCAACCTTATCGAAGACCAATTTGATAGCCGCCAACAAGCAGCACTGCTTTCCAGTTGGCAAAGTGGATAGGAACGAAAATGCGTATAGCCTATGTGTGTTTAGATCCTGGGATCCCGGTATTCGGTACAAAAGGTGCTTCCGTTCATATCCAAGAAGTTATCCGCGAGTTTCGCAAACGTGGACATACCGTAACGGTGTATGCGGTGCGTCGTGGAAAGGAAGTACCGCAAGACCTTGCGGATTTGGAAGTCGTCGATTTTCCTATCGAAGTCAAAGAACCAGCAGCGCGGGAAGTCGCTCAAAAAGCACTCTCAACGGAAATCTCTGCTGTGATTCAGCAATCGGGTGCCGATCTAATCTATGAGCGTTACTCATTGTTTAGTACGGTTCTGGCGCTTGCAAAGATCCCCGGAATTCTTGAGGTGAACTCTCCACTCATTGATGAACAGAGAAACCACCGTGATCTTATCGACGCCGCAGCCGCCGAGGATGCATTGCAGCTGCAGGTTCAATCTGCTCGGGCAACCATTTGTGTATCCGATCCTGTCCGTGAATGGGTGGTCGCACATACCGTGGGCGGACGTGTAGTCACCGTCCCGAATGGCGTCAATATTGATCGCATTACCCCCCAACCGGAGGACTTAAAGGGTGCCCCCGTTGTTACGTTTGTTGGCACTTTAAAGCCTTGGCACGGGGTTTCAGACCTTTTGCTTGCCGCGAAAAATGCCTCGCTACCTTGGCAAATACGTATTATTGGCGATGGCCCAGAGCGCGAATCACTCGAACAGCTCGCAAAGAACCTAAATATAGAAGTCGAATTCTTAGGTGCAATCACGCCTGAACGTATTCCCGAACATATTGCTGGTACAGCAATTGCTGTAGCCCCCTACCCTGCTACCAAACAGGCGAGTGACCAGTACTTTTCACCGCTTAAAATCTATGAGTATATGGCTGCTGGTTTGCCAATTGTGGCATCACAGGTAGGACAGATTCCGCAAATTCTTGGTTGTTCTGGAGAACTTGTACCCCCTTCAAACCCGGTTGCGTTAAGCAAAGCAATTGACTCTCTTATAGCTAATCCACAGCGCAGAAAAATACTTGGTGAGCAGGCACGACAATTAGTCGAACAGCACCACAGTTGGGCCAGTGTTGTGGATAGAATCCTCCAGATCGCCCAACTGGAGGATGGAAATGTCTGAACGACCGTTGCAGCGGACTCTACATCTTGTAGGTCCGCATATAAAACCCGAACGCAAATTGATTGCTGGCGGCACTCTCGCCTTAATTTTCGAAGTGTGCTTTCGTGTCCTTGAACCATGGCCACTCAAAATTGTTATCGACGCCGTCTCAGTCTCTATTGGTGCTGATATTCATGGTCAATCGGCATCACTTTCACTATTAATTTGGTGCGGAATCGCACTTTTAACCATTGTTGGACTCCGCGCATTATCAAACTACTGTGCGACAGTAGCGTTTGCGTTGGTCGGTTCACGTGCTGCAACTACGCTGCGAATGCAGGTATTTAAACATGTGCAGCGACTTCCGCAACAATTCCATTCCAAGAACCGTAGCGCTGACACGGTGCAACGAATCGTTGCCGACGTCAACCGAATGCAAGAAGTTGCGGTAACCGCTGGATTGCCATTGCTCGCTAATATCATCACGTTTTTCGTAATGCTTATCGTGATGTTTATTCTCGACCCGGTTCTGTCACTCGTTGTAGTAGGCGCTCTTGCATTGTTCTATTTCAGCTCGCGTGGCACATCCAAAAGGATCGCTCGAGCATCACGCAAGACACGAAAAGCTGAAGGCCAATTGGCAAATACCGCACAGGAATCGCTTTCAGCAATCGAGATCGTGCAGAGCTATGTCTTGGAATCCATTATTAGTAACCGATTTGTTTCGGCGAATACAACCTCGCTCAATGCGGGTGTAAGTTCACGACGTCTCGCGGCTCGCCTTGAGCGGACCACCGACGGCATTGTTGGTATTGCTACGGCATTGGTTATGGTTGGCGGCGCATTGCGAGTACTCGACGGTGCAATGACCCTTGGTGACCTAGTGCTTTTTACAACCTACCTGCGCACCACAATGAAGCCACTGCGCGATATGGCAAAATACACGGGCCGCATTGCACGTGCCACTGCTTCTGGCGAGCGCGTGGCAGACCTAGTCAATATTACTTCTGATATACGTACCCCAACCGATCCTGTAGTACCTTATGAAGTCAAAGGTCATGTGCAATTTGAAAATGTGCACACCGAATACGATGAAAACCCCGTTTTACAGGGCTTTAACCTCACTGTAAAACCCGGTGAACTCGTTGCGATTATTGGTCCTTCCGGTGCCGGTAAATCTACTTTGGTTTCGCTCCTTGTGCGCGCAATCGACCCAACAAAGGGCAAAGTCATGCTTGATGGGCACCCCGTAAAAGAAATTGATTTGGTGTATCTACGTGAATTGGTCTCTATTCTCCACCAAGAAGCCGTTCTTTTTACTGGCACCATTCGAGAAAATATTCGCTTCGGCAGGTCAAATGCTACCGACGAGGAAATAGTAGAGGCAGCAAAAGCCGCCCGCGCGCACCAGTTCATTATGTCTTTCCCGGATGGATACGACACACAAGTCGGAGAGCGTGGCGGCACCCTCTCTGGCGGCCAACGCCAGCGTATCGCTATTGCCCGTGCTTTACTTCGAAATTCCCCCGTCGTAGTCCTAGATGAGCCAACAACGGGTCTCGATCCCGAATCAGCAACTCTTGTTATGGAGGCAATTCAAGATCTTGTTGCTGGTCGAACCACTCTCGCTGTAACCCACGATCCGGAAGTTGCCCTGCGCGCACAACGCGTGGTGTGGGTCCAAGACGGCCGTGTGCTTCTCGACGGTTCGCCGGCCGAACTGCAGCAGACAAGTGAGGCGTTCCAGGACTGGGTATCTGCCGGTGAACACGCAATTACTGATATTCGAATTGGGGAGGCACGATGACCCAGAATACATCGGAAGCACTCGATACATTACTGAACCCAGCATGGCTAGGTGCGGCATGTAATCGCCCCGTTCAAGCAATAAAACTCCGAATTAAACCCGATACCTCCATTTTGTGTGCGCTGCAAAATCTAGACAGCGGAATTGTTGATGGATGGGCCCGGATTCTCTGGCCAGATGGACTCACGAAAGCCAAGAAAACCGAACAATGGGCTAACCAACACGGGCTACGAGTAACCACTACGATATTGCCAAGTGATCTGGTATTCCAATATGGGGAAATCGCTGCTGACCCTAAGCTCCACCCATACCTACAACCCGAGTTTTTAGGGTTTGAACTCGGTGATCTCCAACATATTTTGCGATACAACCCTTCACGCCGTCTGGTGTACCGGCATAAAGATACGATCGTTCGAATTTCAGAAAAACAAGACGAACTAGGTTATGAACTCCACCAATTTCTCTCTACTATTATCCAAACACCAGCCAGGCTGGATCATGGCGAAAATCGCCGACTAAGTATTTCCCAGGTAGTTGGAGATTCTGATCTTTCCCAGATGCCGAATTTCCGCGCAACCAGGCAGGCCGGCAGAATCCTTGCAAAACTTCACGCCGAAACCTCAAGCATTTCCACCGGACTTTCAGCCAAACTAGCAAAACGTAGCACCAACTTTGAAAGCCAAATTAAAGCGCACGAACATATATTTCAATCGTTAGCTCCCGACTTAGCCGGGAAAATCCGAACCATTGCGGCTCATATTCCCCGCCATATTCCTGGAGCTCCGGTACTACTTCATGGCGATGCTTCGCCTGACCAATTTTTGGTATCCAAGGATAACTCGCAGCTCTGGCTTACCGACTTTGATCGAGCAAGGCTGGGGCCAGCAGCATATGATCTTGGTTCTTATCTTTCAGTGGTCGATTCTTCGAGTGGTCAAGCACTCATGGAAGGCTACGCCGATATATACGGCGCACTACCCCCTCCAATGGACCTCAGAGCTGCCCAACTTCAATCCTTACTTATGCGCATCGCAGAACCCCTTCGATCCGGTAACCCAAATTGGCGTTCGATTACTTCTGCGGCGCTTGCCGAAGTAGAGAGGCTTTTATAATGCCTGCATTATCCGCTTTAAGACGACTACCCAATGTTCGGCGCGCCTGGCCATCTCGCGATGGCGCGTTAACCTTTGAACAGTTAGACCCCGAAGGCAGACTTCGCGCTGGCAAAATTAACGCAGATGGCGCCTTGCACTTTATGGATTTTGGGTTAGACCGTAAACTCCCAGAACTCGCACCACCTGAGCAAGGCACACTTGTTGTACATAGATACGAACGAAGAGCCGTTATTGTTGGCGCGGAAAAAGTTGAAAAATTTCTTCGTGCTGGGCGCGCAATGGATATAGCTCATACCGCCAAGCTGATCCACAAATTGTGCGAACCCACCGGCTTCCAGGCACCCGAAGTTCTGGAAAATACTGATGCTCGGATCGCCTTTTCTAAGCTCCCCGGGGATACCCTGCATGATTTAAATGAAAAAGGAATCCCTGGATGGCAAACGCTTACGCAAATCTGGCCGGAATTTGTTACCCAGCAAACGAGTCTTCCGATCCACTCAACAAAAGACGAAACAGGCGTCCTAGCGGATTGGTTTAAAAAGGCCTCCGATTTTGAGGCAGTCCCAGATCTTAGACATTTTGGAGCTGCAGTATCAAGTGTTAGCCGAGAACTCGTTTCCGGATCATCACAGCCCGTACTTTCGCATCGTGATTTTCACGATAAGCAGCTTCTCTGGGATGGCAAACACCTGGGCCTACTCGATTCGGATACCGCTGTACGGGCTGAAGCTGCATTGGATTTGGGTAACTTACTCGCCCATGCTGAATTGCGCCTGATTCAAGGAGTTTTCTCCACTGACACATATATCGCTGTTGTAAAAGCCGTGGATGCCCTTGCATCTACGTTGCAGGTACCGCTTGAACGCCTCGCTTGTTATCTTCGCTGCGCCACGTTGCGATTGGCCTTTGTGTACGCATTTCGCCCATCGTCGCAGCCCTGGTTCGAACAATGGGTAACTCACTGTTTATCCACCCAACGAAAGGATTATCTATGAAAATCGCAGTAATCGGATGTGGCTATTTAGGTGCTGTTCATGCCGCGTGCATGGCACATCTTGGACACGATGTTGTTGGTCTTGATACTGACGAAAACAAAATCGAACACTTGGCAGCCGGAACCTCCCCGTTCTATGAACCCGGGTTTAAGGAGATTCTTGCCCCAGCGGTTCGGAATAAAAAACTCCGATTTGTTGTCGCACCTGCTCCAAATGAACTCGCTTCAAGCGATGTTATCTTTATTGCAGTGGGCACTCCGCAGTCCGAAAACAGCAATGCCGCAAACCTAAGCTTTTTGGATTCTGCGGTTGAAAGCATTCTTGATGCCCTACCCACCCAAACAAAGACTGTAGTTGTGGGTAAATCAACTGTTCCCGTAGGGACCGCAGAAAAAATCGCACAAAAATTCAGCCGTCATGGCATTACTTTGGTGTGGAATCCAGAGTTCCTACGTGAAGGTTTTGCAGTGCAGGATACTCTTCGTCCAGACCGCATGGTGTACGGCATTTCGGATACTCCCGAAATTGCAGAGCATGGTGAGAAAACCCTCGATGAAGTATATGCACCAATTTTGGCTGAAGGTACTCCCAAGATTGTGACCAATTACCCAACCTCGGAGTTGGTCAAAGTTGCAGCTAACTCTTTCCTTGCCTCAAAGATCAGTTTTATTAACGCCATGGCCGAACTGTGTGAAGCTACCGGTGGCGACGTCACAAAGCTCGCCGACGCACTTGGCCATGACGCCCGCATTGGGCACAAGTTCTTACGCGCTGGTGTCGGATTCGGTGGCGGCTGTCTGCCAAAAGACATCCGGGCATTTGTCGCTCGTGCAGAGGAACTCGGTGTAAATGAGGCAGTGTCGTTCCTGAAAGAGGTGGATTCAATCAATCAGCGCCGCCGCGATCGAGTGATCTCTGAGGCTAAACGAACATTCGATGGTGACGTTGCCGGCACCAAGATCACCGTCCTGGGCGCTGCTTTTAAACCCAATAGTGACGATATTCGCGATTCACCAGCATTGGAAATCGCACAGCGGCTCCATAACTTGGGTGCCTTCGTTACAGTGTACGATCCAAAGGCACTACATTCAGTCAATCGATTCTATCCAGAATTGCACACTACAACCGATATTGAAGCCGCACTTCAAGGAGCACAATTAGTGCTGCTGCTTACAGAGTGGGATGAGTTTATTGCCCTAGACCCAGCAGCAACCGCAATACTCGTTGAGCGTCCAGTAATTATCGACGGACGCAATGCACTGAATCCAGAAAAGTGGCGAAATGCTGGATGGGCCTACTCCGGAATGGGTCGCTAAAGAGTTCTATACAGGACTCATTCGCTGACTCATCACCCGAGTTATTCCATCACCACGCATAGTCACACCATAAAGCACATTGGCAACTTCCATTGTGGGTTTCTGGTGGGTAATCACAATGAGCTGAGAATCATCGCGAAGGTCACGGAATAATGCTAGGAGGCGGCGCAAATTTACATCATCCAGCGCCGCTTCCACTTCGTCCATAACATAAAACGGGCTTGGGCGGGCCTTAAAAATTGCTACTAACATTGCGAGCGCCGTAAGCGATTTTTCACCACCAGACAGAAGCGAAAGCCTTTTTACTTTCTTTCCCGGCGGCCGAGCTTCAACTTCAATGCCAGTAGCTAACATATCCCCCGGTTCAGTCAAAACTAATCGGCCTTCACCGCCAGGGAACAAAGTTGCGAAAACCTGCGGGAACCGAGCCTCCACGTCACGCCAAGCATCAGTAAAGAGCTGAAGAATTTTCGCATCAACTTCTTCGATTACTTCAGTAAGATCTTTACGAGCCCGCTCCACATCAGCCAATTGCCCGGCAAGATATTCGTATCGCTCTTCCATCGCTTTAAATTCTTCAAGCGCCAGCGGATTAACTTTCCCTAAAGAGGCAAGATCTTTTTCTGCCTGCTTGAGCCTTGCAGTTTCCGCAGATCGATCAAATGTTTCATCTGGAGCATAATCGCCTCGGATTACCTCCGCTGGCAATCCCAATTGTTCACTGAGTTTCGTTTCTGCTTCTTCAATTCGAACCTGCGCTTGATGCCTGGCAATGTCGGAGGCGTGCGCTTTATCGGTGATTTTAGAAAGCTCCATCCGAGTAGCATTCACATGGTCTTTAGCCTGCACCAGTGATTGTTGCACTTCTCGACGTCGCCCCGCCAGCTCATCGCGTTTTACTTCTGCACGGCTTGTCGCATCGGCTACACGCGTTCCGATTTCCGCCGCACATTCGGCTACTGTTGCCGCCAGATCGGCTGCTTTTCGGCGGCGTCGCATTTCTTCCTGATGTTTCGCACGATTCAAACGTTCTTGCTGAGCTTGCCTGCGTAAATGTTCAGCTTTTCCACGAGTAGCCCCGGCTCGTTCTTCGGCGGTTCGTAGCGCTAACCGCGCCTCAACCTCCATAGCCTTAACATTCGAAAGTTCTATCGCTGCGCGATCACGACGTTCTGTCGAAGGCTCAGCGTCCGCAGTATCTTCCACACGCGCTAATCGATCGATGGTTTCGGCAAGCTGCGCCGTTAGTTCTTGCAACCGGCCATTTGCCTGCATCATTCGACTACTCGCCCGCCCATGTTCTTTCTGAACTGCCGATATTTGTTCTGTCACACGTCTGGAATCGCGGTCTAAAGACTCCAATTGCATATCGTATTCACGTAATTTTGCCTGTACCCCAGCTACCGCAACTCGTGCTTCGTCGGCTGCAGTATTGGCTCCTCGCAGGGTTCCTGTCAATGCGATTAATTGCTCATTTAGGTGTTCTAATCGTTCAGTATCGGAGGTAATTTCTGCCAGCGTTTCTACCGCCGATGTCACTCCCCGACCAAATGCCATCCAGCCCTCCCCGAAAAATACTCCGTCCTGTGTAACCACTCGCAATCGTGGATCTAGGTCAATGATGTCCTGGGCCTGATTGGCATGAGCAACCACCACAACGTCGGCAAGCAAACGTGTAATTGAACCGACGATCGAGTCATCGAGTTCGATCTTATCGAGTAACCACGATGCGCCATGCGGCAAGTCCGCATCCATGCGCCAACCAGTGCTTTTCGACGCCCCAAACACCACTGTTCGCGCGACGTCCTCGGCCATCAATGCCTCGGGATCGAAACTTTCAACTAACAATGCCTGCGTATATGGTTCTAGTGCTGCAGAAATTGCGCGGGCATATTGTTCGTCAGGAATTCGAATTGCATCTGCGAGGGGTTTAGCGTGCGCTAATGCTGGCGTCGAATCCGTTTTCGGCAATGAACTTTGTAGAGTTTCAATACGGGATTCGATTCTTGAAATCGTTTTTTCTAGGTCACGTTGCTGTCCTGTTAATTCCTTAAACCGTGCTTCCGCAAGGCGTAACTCTTCACCTGCCGTATTTGCACGCTCTTCCACAGCCGTCCGAGCTTGCTGAACCTCTGCAATCATTTCAGCTACTCGTTGAGACTCTTCTTCAGCCGAAAGTACACGCAAATGTATTGCCTCAATACTCTCAGACATTTGTTCAATATCATCTTCGATTGCAGCAATTTGCGCACGTTGTGATTCCTCCGCAGCAACAAGCCTCACAACCCCTTCACGGCGGTCCGCAAGCGCCCGAACCTGCGATAGATGCTCCCGATCAGCTATTCGAGCAGCTTCTTCGCATTCGATTACACGTTCACGTACTTCTTCGAGCTGCCCTCGGGTAATTTCTACGGTTTCATCCAATTGGGCTTGGTCCTGCGCAGCTTTTTCGGCTCGACGCTCTAAATCCTCTGGATCCTCACCAGCATATGGGGTTTCAGTAAAATTCTTGGCTCTTTCCTGAGCAATACGCCGAGTAGCGGAGACACGCTCAGCGAGAGCAGACAGCTCAAACCAAAGTGATTGTGCCTTTTCCGATTCCGGAATAATCCTAGAAAGTTGGTCTTCAATTCCTTGTTGTATGGCACTTTGCTGCTCAAGCTTTTCAGTGAGTTCAGCCACTTGTTCGGCAAGTACTTCAGCCGATTGATGTGCGGAATCACGTTCGGATGCCAAGCGAACCAGCCGATCACCAGCAAGTCTAAGTTTCGCGTCCCGTAAGTCAGCTTGAACTGTTGCCGCTCGTTGTGCGGCTGCTGCCTGGCGAGCCAAAGGTTTTAATTGACGCTGTAGTTCTTGAGTTAGGTCTGTAAGCCGATCGAGGTTTGCTTGCATTCCCGTAAGTTTTCGCTGGGCCTTTTCCTTGCGGCGCCGATGCTTAAGCACACCTGCGGCTTCTTCAATAAAGGCCCTTCGGTCTTCAGGGCGCGATTCAAGTATTTGAGCGAGCCTTCCTTGTCCCACAATTACGTGCATTTCCCGGCCAATTCCGGAATCGCTCAGTAATTCTTGGATATCCATGAGTCGGGCTCTGGAACCATTAATTTCGTATTCGCTAGCACCATCACGAAACATCCGCCGGGTCACGGATACTTCTGAGTATTCAATTGGAAGAGCACCGTCAGAATTATCGATCGTCAAAGTTACCTCGGCCCGACCGAGTGGTTTCCTATCGCCTGCTCCGGCAAAAATAACGTCTTCCATTTTGCCGCCACGCAGCGTCTTTGCACCTTGTTCCCCCATAACCCAAGCCAACGCATCAACCACATTTGACTTTCCGGAACCATTTGGACCCACCACGGCGCAAATACCAGGTTCGAATTTTAGGGTCGTCGCAGACGCAAAAGACTTAAAGCCTTTTAACGTCAACGATTTAAGATGCACTCGGGCATTTTAACGCAGAATTCGCTTGTTTGAGCCTACCGCCCCGCCGGAATAAATTCGCGTCCCCAAAGGTGTAGTACGTGTGCTTAGACACATTGAAATTTACACATTGACCATGCGCGGGTACTGAAATAGCGGTACCCGCGCATTTGGCATTACAGCGTACTAATTCACGGCAAAACCTCGAGCACCTTTTTCTTCACCCCATTGTTCGATAATGGTTTTAACGTATCCGGGACGTTGATAGGTTGCTGGTTCCAGTGCCCATAGCCTTCGTAGGAGCGCTTCCACCTGGTCTTCGGGGCCTTCTGCGACGACGCACACGCGGCCGTCGATAAGGTTTGTGGCGCTGCCGGTGAGTCCCAATTCGAGGGCTTGGCTGCGTGTCCACCAACGAAATCCGACGCCCTGAACATTGCCATGAACCCAAGCTGTAAGGCGTGTCATTACACTTCTGACCTCTCTTTTCGTTGAGTTAGTGGATCGGAACCATCCCAGCAATTCATGCTTTCCCAACCCTTAATTCCAGGCAGATCGTCCCGATGGAAGATGGGGTTGAGCCCTTTTGCGCGTTGCTCAGTGTAATTCTTTAACAAGGCGACAGCAACGCCGCCAAGTGGAACCAGAGCGATAATATTTACGGTTGCCATAAGGCTGGCAAAGGTATCTGCCATAGTCCATACCAGCGGAACAGTGCCCAGGGCACCACCAAGTACGCAGAGCGAAACCAGGATTCGGTATATCGTGATCCAGCTGCGGTTATCAGTAAGGAATTCAATATTGGTTTCGCCGTAGTAATAATTTCCAATAACGGAAGAAAACGCCAAGAAAATAATTACTACAGTCAGGAAGTAAATTCCCCAGGTACCTACGCTTGCTGCCAATGATGATTGGGTTAATGCCATTCCGCCTTGTTCGGAACTGAGGTCAGGATCGGCAAGCATAATAATAAACGCCGTAACAGTACACACCACAAGCGTGTCAAAGTACACACCAAGTGTTTGGATAAGCCCTTGCTTGACGGGGTGGGATACAGATGCGGTTGCGGCAGCATTTGGTACCGAACCCATACCAGCTTCATTGGAAAACAGGCCCCGTTGAACGCCTTTCATAATAACGACGCCAAGGGTGGCTCCGGCAAATTCTTGGATTCCGAACGCATGAGAAATAATTTCCTGGAACATACGAGGGACCTCGGAAATATTCAGCGCGACAACAAAAAGCCCGATAAAAATGTATGCAACCGCCATAACTGGCACTACAAACTGAGTAACCATTGCAACGCGCTGCACACCGCCGAAGATCACAAGTGCGGTCACAATTGCCAGGATCACGCCTACAACGATTTTCGTTGCATCAGGATCTCCACCGAGCGAGTGAGTAATACTTTCCGCAATGGAATTTGATTGAACTGCGTTGAATACAAAGCCGTAGGTGACGGTAATCAACACAGCAAACAACACCGCCATGCCTTTCCATCCGAGCACATGGGAAATATAGTATGCAGGGCCACCACGATATGATTCTTTATCTCGAACTTTATATGCCTGCGCGAGTGTAGATTCCACAAATGATGTGGCACCACCAATCAACGCTAATAGCCACATCCAAAACACTGCACCAGGGCCTCCTGTAGCAATTGCAATTGCTACGCCAGCAACATTGCCAGTGCCTACGCGCGATGCCGCAGAAATGGTAAATGCCTTAAACGCCGAAATTCCTTTTTGGCCCCCAGGTAACTCTGAAGGTTTTTCGGCAACGGCTTTAAACATGTCTGGTACATATCTGATTTGCACCAAGAGCGTATAAATTCCGAAATAAAGGCCTGCCCCAGTCAGAAGGAAAACCAGGACTACGCCATACTGTGTGTTAAACCAATCAAGGTTGTCAACGATGCTCTGCATAAACAGCAATTTACCGTGCCGAAGACAATTTTTGTTAGCTTCCGCATATATTGTTTAGTTAGTGACGCCGCTGACATTTAGGGCAGTAATGACTGCCGCGGTTTGCAAATTCCTCTCGGATTATTGTGGTTCCACATCGCTGGCATGGCTTCCCTTGCTGGCCATATGCTTTGAGTGATACATCGAAATACCCGGAATCACCATTTACATTCACATATAACGCATCAAATGATGTTCCACCTTGGGATAGTGCTTTTTCCATTACCGTACGGCCATGTTCTAAAAGCTCCACAATTCTTTCCAGGCGAAGCCTATCTGCTCGCTGGCGACCATGAATCTTTGCAGCCCACAACATTTCATCGGCATAAATATTGCCAATGCCGCTAATGATTTCTTGATTGAGCAGTAGCCTTTTTATTTCTATACGCTTAGTTTTTATGATTGTCGCTATCTGCAAAATATCAAGGTCGGGATCTAAAAGATCAAGTGCAATATGCGCCGCAGGTTTTGGAACAAGCTTTCCATGGCTTCGTGTAAGTTTTGTGGCCCACCAATAACCAAAGGTTCGTTGATCCACAAACCAGAGTTCTTGTTGGTTATCCAATACCGCTTTGGCGCGTAGGTGTTTATGCGGTGAAACTCCAGCATCTTTAATCAGCATTTGGCCGCTCATGCCAAGGTGCACAAGCAGAGCATTTTCAGCCTCAAGTTGGAGCCAAAGAAATTTGCCACGCCGCTCAATGCTGTGCACCATCGCCCCTTGGAGGGAATCCAGATTTGGGTTATGGCGAACCGTACGCGGGTGGAATGCTTGCGCAGAACGCAGAGTGCGCCCTTGAACATGTTCAATGAGTCCACGGCGCACTACTTCTACTTCTGGAAGTTCAGGCATCCTTTGGTTGTGCTTCCCAGTCCACAATGTCTTGGAGCGCTAGGTACGCTTGGTGAGCACCTTGTTGTTCCGCAAGTTTTTTAGCGGTTCCTTCTCCCTTACCCAAAACTCGACCCTGTACTGAAACAATTGCAGTAAAGTGCCGTTGGTGATCGGGACCACTTGATGTGGTTTCATAGGTGGCCATTGGTAAGCCACGCTCAGCAAGGCGTTCCTGTAGAGAGGTTTTCCAGTCTGCATTAATGCCCTGGGCAGAGGCGGTTTTTAGTTTTTCACCATAAAGACGAAGGATCACATCACGAGTGGTGTGGAAACCATGTTCAAGGTAAATGGCACCAAAGATCGCTTCCATAGTGTCGGCAAGAATTGATACACGATCGCGCCCACCCATGGATTCTTCGCCAATACCCAATAAAATATGGTTGCCTAGGTTGATTTCCCGCGCAATATCGGAAAGCCCATAGCGGCTTACCAAACTCGCCCGCATTTTGGAAATCACGCTTTCAGGACTTTCAGGATGCAATTCAAAAAGGCTTCCAGCAACAGAAAGTCCAAGGACCGCATCGCCTAAAAATTCCAGGCGCTCGTTATGCGGGAGGTTACCATTTTCATTTGCAATTGAACGATGCGTAAGTGCCTGTTTCAGCACATGTTCGGGAAGCGTAACCCCCAGGACGTCGAGAAGCAGTGTGTGATCCACAGCCGCGAACGCTTGGTCGACTGCTTCTTGCCCGGTAACGCGCCGCTTTTTTCCACGACTCACAGAAACTTCTCCAAACCTGCCCAACGCGGATCGGGAAGATTGTCTTCCTCGCCCGCAATACCATCTGGTGCAGGAACGTCACTTTCCGCACAATCCCCATCACATACGGGATTAAACGGCAGCTCCAAACCGGCAACATCGACAACTGATTGCAAAATATCTATTTGGTCATCAACGACGGAGGGCACATCTTCGTCATCGTCGGCTTCTGCCCCTTGAATAAAAGAATCGGAGGCGGAAAAAACTTCATGAATATGGAATTCCTGCATCGGGTGCAGTTCCGCCAGACATCGGGAACATTGCCCGCTCAGCTCCGCGGATACTATGGCGTCAACCATAATGCCAGACCCCAATGAGGTCAGTGTGGCATCTACAGTGACTTCCGAACCCGAATCAATGGCAATCATCGGCAACCCAATTCGCTCTGGACTGGGACCAGTTTGGGTGATGTGTTGAGGCATACCAGAACCGCTCAACACTGCGGCGCAATTAAAAACAAATGGAGAACTCATGGCGTGACTAGCCTACCCGCTGTTTTCAAAACTCCCCACTAGTCTTCATAGGAACGGGAATCGCTACGATCCACCGACCGATCCCTGGTTCGATCATGCGTACGCTCATGCCCGCGTTCGTGCGTGCGTTCGCGCCCCGACGCCCCAGCACCCCGACGCAATGCCGAACGGTCACGCCCTACGGACCGTAGTGTTGCGGAAAGCATTTCTTCGAATTCAGCAAGTTTTCCATCTACAAAGGTGTCACACTCTTGGCGGAGGCGATTCGACTCGCCATGGGCGGCATCAACAATACGGTGGGCTTCCTCATTAGCCCGCCGTACAACCTCAGCCTCACTAACCAAGCGATGTTGCTCAGCCAAGCCCTCATCTACGCTGCGCTGGTAAGAATCATTACCCTTTTGGATTAAATGGTCGGCTTCAGATTTTGCCCGCGATACGGTGTCGTCAGCGGTACGGCGCGCTTCATGCAGCATTCGGTCAGAATCATCTTCGGCCTTTGCTACAAGCGCATTGGCGCGGTTTTCTGCATCGGTAACCATATGGTCGGCGTCTTCGCGCGCACGCGCAATAACGCTACTGGCTTCGGATTCTGCATTATCAATGAGTTCACGCGCATGATCTTCCGCTTCATGCACAATGGCATCAGCCTTGTCGAGTACATCTTGCGCATCATCAATCTCGACGGGCAGAGCATTTCGCAAATCGTCCAATAAGGTGAGCACCTCATTTCGAGGCACCATGCAATTCGCAGTCATTGGCACACCGTAGGCCTGGTCGACTGTCTGAACGAGCTCATCAAGGGCTTCAAAAACGCGGTACATAGCTCCCAAGATTACTGCCCTGACCATAGGTTTGGGTGGTGACTCGCCCACCCGAAAACGAAATAGTTGAAACCGCTCCAAACAAGCCATTCAAGTGTTCGAATAGCAGGTCAGTTACATAAGCGAAACCCCGCACAAACCGAAGATCAAAACTCAGTGCGGGGTTTTTCGCTCACGACTTTAAAGCTAAATCACACCTTGCGCAAGCATGGCATCTGCGACCTTTTTAAAGCCGGCGATATTCGCGCCGACTACATAGTCACCTTCATGACCATACTGTGCGGCCGTCTCTGCGGAACGCTGGAAGATATTGTGCATAATCCCCTGAAGGCGCTCGTCGGTGTATTCAAAGCTCCAGGAATCACGGGATGCATTTTGTTGCATTTCCAGGGCAGAGGTTGCAACGCCACCAGCGTTGGCTGCCTTACCCGGCGCAAAGTGGATTCCTTTCTCGCGGAATACCTCAATTGCATCAGCAGTCGAAGGCATATTTGCACCTTCGGCAACAAAGCGACATCCATGTGCAGCAAGCGAACGGGCATGGTCACCATTGAGCTCGTTTTGGGTGGCGCAAGGCAATGCAACGTCGCAAGGCAGATCCCAAATGGAGCCTTCAGCATGGAAGGTTGCACCATCGACCTCGGCAACATATTGAGAAACGCGTTCCCGCCGTTGTTCTTTAATTTCCTTGAGTTTTGCCACGTCAACACCGTTTGGCGTATGGACCCAACCGGAGGAATCGGAGAATGCAATAACGGTAGCGCCGAGTTCCTGCGCCTTTTCAATAGCGTAGATAGCCACATTGCCGGAACCGGAGACAATCACCTGCGATCCGCTTAATGAAGCCCCATGGTGGCTCATCATTTCCTGCGTAAAGTAGACGCATCCGTAACCGGTGGCTTCTGTACGCACTAGCGAACCACCCCAGGTGAGACCCTTGCCGGTAAGCACGCCTGATTCGTGTTGGTTAGCCATACGGCGATACTGACCAAAGAGGAATCCAATCTCGCGGGCACCCACACCGATATCTCCGGCCGGCACGTCACGATATTCACCAATATGGCGGTGAAGTTCCGCCATAAATGATTGACAAAAGCGCATAATTTCAGCTTCGGACTTGCCCTTAGGATCAAAGTCCGAGCCACCTTTACCGCCGCCAATTGGGAGACCAGTCAATGAGTTTTTAAAGATCTGCTCAAAGCCAAGGAATTTAATAATGCCAAGGTTTACGCTTGGGTGAAAACGCAAACCACCTTTATATGGACCAAGCGCAGAGTTAAATTGCACGCGGAAACCACGGTTGACCTGCACAACCCCATTATCATCAACCCATGGAACGCGGAAAATAATCTGGCGTTCTGGTTCACATAAGCGCTGAACCAGACCGTAATCCGCATAGTGCGGGTCTTTTTCCAATACGATCTTTAAAGAGTCCAATACCTCGGCCAACGCTTGATGGAACTCTGGTTCTCCAGCATTGCGCTTAAGCAGCATGCTGTAGTAGTTCGATACCTGCTCATCAACAGTCATGGTTTTTATCCAATCTCCGCAGCAATCGATCAGGCTTTTGCTTATCGACGCTTTCCGCGGCTCGGGCGTTTAGGACCGCCTCTAAGTTTCAATGGTCCGACAGGTATCCGCAAATCACTGGACTATGCCGTAGGTCACAGGTTGTGGGCGCCGCATTGGATCTTGAAGTTTTTGCAGCTTATCGGCAATAACTAGCTCCGGAAGAAAAGCCCCCAATGGGACAGGCTGACACGGAACCTCCCCCCTATTACCCCCACTTTGCCAATCAACCAATAGAAACCGCACGAGCTGAGTAATTGTCGGGTTATAGGTCATATACATATGCCCTCCGAGGTTTTCCGGGCACAGATCCTGCTGCACAATATTGCGTGTACGTTCCCCATAGATCGGCTGGTTCGCCCACTCCGGCATCACTTCATCAGTGCGGGTAGAAATAGTGACATAGGCTGGCCCTGGAACCGTTTCACCCCCAGCATTGAGTTCATCAACAAATGGCGAACCTGTAATCAATCCGGCGGCCCCTGGCCCAACCAAACCAGATTCCTGCGCAATTCCCAAAAGCGGGGGAAACTGCACTGCAAGATTTGCCAACCCATAGAGGCTTCCTCCACGCGTAGGCGATGCCATACCCAACCAAAGATGTGTTCGTTTCCCTTGATCAATATGATTAACCCACCAGCGCCCAACCGCAGCACCTTGTGAAAACCCAATAATCTGGACTTTTTCAGCACCTGAACTCTGTAAGGCTTGCGCAATAAGCTCATCTACTTGGTGCGCAGATTGCTGTACTTCATTCCAACCGAAGCGACCATCCCGCCCGGCACCATAATCTATGCCGAAAGCACACCAACCATCAGCGGCAATTTCCGCACCGAGTTTTGCAAAATCGCCATACAGACTGGCGTCTGTACCGTGCAATAGAATCACCGCGTATGGACGTTCTGGAGTGACCCGACATTCTGGATTATTTACACCTTGTGGTACCAGCGGTGTGCTGCCTGCCGCGATCTGATTATGGCGAGCTTCCGCACCATGGTTTGCTATTGGCGCATATTGCGCGGGGGGCACTAGTTCGGTTGTGGCCACCGCCGCTGGTGTGGATATACATACCCCAATAATCAAACTCACGATAAGCTTCTTCATCACAACCACAGACTGTAATCCAAGAAAATAGGAATAATGTCCGTATTGATTATCGCTGAACCTCTTGCTGACCACACACCGCATCAGGTGTGTAATGCGGTTTCCGCAGCTCTTAGAGCCGAGAATATTACTCAGGTTCCTATTACATTAGGTGGCAGTGGAACTGCTTATTGTTTTCAAGGGGTAGAAATTACCCTCCCTACGGTGACCCCGTCCGGCAAACTCACCGAAGCAACCTATGTATTTGATGAGGCCAATGCTCAGGCATATATCGATGTCTCCGATGACATATGCGACCCACATACGGCCGATACATATGGCACTGGCGTCCTCATTGCCGACGCAATCTCCCGTGGTGCAGAGCGTATTGTTCTTGCCACTGCGGGCATCCATACACGTGACGGCGGCACCGGCATTCTGATCGCCCTGGGCGCCCAACCGCTCAATGCCTCAGGTTTACCTGTTCAACCCGGCCAACGGGGACTTTCGGCTATCACCGATATTGACACCGCCCAACTCAATATCCCAGCCGCCTGCGCCGAATGGGTTTTGCTTATCGACGCCGCGCCCCAGCCGTCTAGCCCAAACTTCGCTGCCTTCTGTGGCCTCCCCGAAGACCAAGGTATTGCCGTAGGAATCACATGGCTTTCCAAACTCATGCATACCAATACGGATCATGTACACGTTCTTCCAGCCCTTCCCACATTGCTTAATTCACTAGGCGTGCCAGAACTTCTGCAAACTCATACCAAAGTTATTCTTGCCACTGCCCCGAACTCTCCTACTCTTTCACTGCTACAGCACTTGGGCGCATCAAATATAGAAACAATTACCATTGGGGCTGGCGAATCTATGGAGGAAAAAATCCAAGCCCATTTTTCCACCTAATTCCCCGGCAATAATCGTGCGGCAGCTATATGCATTTGCTGATCGAGCGGTGCCTCACGCACTAATTGATCTTGCATCCGCAATGCAAAACCATAATGCCGCACAATTGCAACACTGAGCCATGTGAAAAATACATACAGAACAGACGAAAACACCAATAAAATTAAGCCGCTTTCCCACTTATGCGGCATTCCAGCAAACTCGCGAATCAGTGCATTTAAGTTACCCGGAATATCCGTATACGAAGTAATCGCATAGATCACCCATGGAACTACATAGGAAATCACCAAGGGCGCATGGAGCTTCCAATGATGCACCCCTTGACGAACACTTTGTATGCGCCATTGGATAGGCGCTGGAATTACTGGAAATACCACCGAAATAACATTGCCGACCCCCAACCACAACAGCATTGGATATAAAATCCCAGGAATCGCCAACACTAGTTCGCCCAAACCACGAACAGCATATGTTACGCCAACTGTAATAAGCAGCATTGGGATTACCACAACGATCGTTTGCACAAGATTCTTTAACAACATAAGCGAAAGAAACGATCGGCCCTGGTCTAAGGCTCTTAACATTCGAACAATATCGTGCCCAAATATATTAGTTGTAGTTACATCCGCCATAATAAACGTGGCAAAGTACACCGAAAAAAGCAGCACAATATCGTATTGATCATTTACCGCCAGCGGCCAAAAAACTAAATAGGCAGCCGCTAAAACCAGATTGACAAGCACCCCTTGCAACCAGCCGAACGGCCAGGTAAAAGTCCATCGAAGCTCGTCACCAAGGGTTTTCATAAAAATCAAAGTATCAAACAGTAGTTACCTAAGGGAATACATGAACCATCCATGGGTAGGTTGCCGGAATCTCAAAAGCTTCCTCATTTTCTAAAAATGCTGCCTCACTCGGCAGGTCTGCCGGAGGAGTTAAAAGCCGTGCAAACACCATTGCGATTTCATTCAGCGATCGTTGTGGGTCAATCACCGAAATATCTATGCAATACACATTCGCATTCTCTAATTCGGAATCCCCATGCTCCTCCCGATACACCTGACGTAACTGTTCTTCCTCCGGGCATGGATCTAACCGTTGCTTAATCTGGAAATCTTGGGCGGCCGCGGCGTCGATAAGATTTGCTGATAGCTTATGAAAACGATCCTCCAAAAACGCAACTTCGGCATCCGGAACTAAAGCGTGAAAACATATGTTGGGCATGCCGCCACCCTAGCGGATAACTTTGATAAGTATGAGCCCACAATTGCATTCCCGCCCCATGCCACTTACAACAATGGCCGATGGAACCATTAAACAAGTAAACCCTTTTACCGGCACTGAAGTCTGGACCGTTCCAGGGCGAGGAAACCGGCCGCTCTCCACCCCCGTATCTCACCCAAAGGCACTGCAACCAGGGGCTTTTACAAATACTTGCGCTTTCTGTGCAGATAATTATCTACAAACCCCGCCGGAAAAATCCCGAATGGTTCGCACCGAAACCGGCTGGGAAATACTCCGCGGACTCTTACCCAAACAGTTATTTGAAACCCAAGCAGAATTTCGGCGCGTGCCCAATTTATTCGAAATCGTGTCCTACGATTTTTGGTGCGCCAACTACGACTTCGTAATGGATAGCGAAACCGAAGCACGAATGAAACGCTACTTGGCAGACCCCGAAGGATACGAACACGTTCTCAATATTGTACGCACCCGGTTAAAAGCTGCGGGGATGGACCCAAACCTCCCCGAAGCGCAGCTACTTGATCGCGCGGGTGGATATTTCGCAGGTGGGCACGATGTAATTATTGGCCGACGCCACTTTATCGACGGCGCCACTCATGACAATCAACTCGCCTCCTCCGGCACCCTAAGCATTGACGAACACCGAGCATTCATTCGATTCACGATCGACTCTTTGGAAGACCTATACCGGCGGAACCGGTATTCGCCCTATGTTGCTGTGTTCCAGAACTGGTTGAAACCGGCTGGAGCTTCATTCGACCACTTGCACAAACAGCTCGTAGCCATTGATGGGCGCGGCTTCCAAGCCGAACAAGAAATCGCACAACTACGGTCCAATCCCAATATGTTCAACGAATGGGCCGTAGACTACGCCGCCTACCAAAACCTGGTAATTGCAGAAAATGATCACGCCGTGTGCTTTGCCGGCTTTGGCCACCGCTACCCCACCCTGGAAATCTATTCAAAATCCGCAAGCCCAGAGCCATGGCTACTGACCACCGAAGAACGCGATGCCATGAGCGACCTAATCCACGCCTGCCACGCAGGCGCCGGACCCGAAATCCCCTGCAATGAAGAATGGCACCACAAACCAGTAGACCTAGATATTCCAATGCCATGGCGCGTAATGATTAAATGGCGCGTATCCACACTCGCAGGATTCGAAGGCGGAACCAAGATCTATTTGAACACCATTTCACCAAAAGACCTCCGAGACCGAATGGTCACCGCGCTCTACCACCTACGCGACGACGGAATCATCAACAAAAACATCCGCATCGCCATGGAATGCAAAGTGGAACGCAATAGCCTGAAATACAACCCGTTTTTGAAGTAAGCGTTGGGTGAGGTGGGTGGTGGGTGGTTTGAGGTGCGTGGTGCTGGGCGCGTGATTTTGGGCGCGTCGTGTTGGGCGTTGGTCTGGAGATCTTGAAAAATTTTCTAGTTTTGTAGGGAAATGAGGCAGATCTGACATCTGTTGTGGGCTAGGAAAGGCAGATCTGACATTGCACGCGAGCGAATTCTGTGTTTCCCCTGGTCATGTGGTGATCCTGTGGTGGGCGATGTAAAATCTGCCTTGTTGGGTGGTGGGGTGTGTTAGATCTGCCTGATATTTTGGGCTGGTGGGCTGGTTTTTCGGTGGTGCGCCGCTTTCGCGGGCGTTTGAGCTAGCTTCCTGGGTGTTTAATAGGCGCACCCTATCAAACTAGTGATGTTTTCATTCCTACTGTCGCAGATTCCATAAAATCGCCTGAAAAAATGGAATTTGTGACAGCAACCAACATTGCACACAAGCGTTGACCTGGGGTTTGTCGCAGATTCCATAAAAACAGCGAAAAAAATGGAATCTGTGACAGGTTCCCTACCTATCGTGTCGCAGATTCCATAAAATCCGCCGAAAAAATGGAATCTGTGACAACACGCCCAACCAGCGCCCAACCGGACCTCCAAAAGACCAACCAGCGCCCGAAAAGACCGGCCCGCGCCAAAAAGGACCGACCAGCATCCAACCAGACCAAGCACCTCCCGACCAGAGCCCAGCCAACTCACCCAGGAGACCAACTCAAACCCCCGCAAAACCCTGGATTTCCAGCCCACCAGCCCAAACCGGCGGGGAGTAGTTTCAAATCCAACCCAAATATAGGGCGCTATACCCAGCCTATAAGGCAGATCTGACATTGCACACAAGAGAACAGCATGTTTTCCCAGGCCAGAAGCAAACCCGAGAGCCCACAACACAAATCTGCC
The DNA here is from genome assembly GCF_030408815.1 of Corynebacterium freiburgense. Taxonomy (NCBI): domain Bacteria; kingdom Bacillati; phylum Actinomycetota; class Actinomycetes; order Mycobacteriales; family Corynebacteriaceae; genus Corynebacterium; species Corynebacterium freiburgense. The sequence continues at coordinate 1,926,427 of NZ_CP047355.1, forward strand.
TCAATAGACAAACACCCCCTCCGGAAAATCTAAGCTCCATATATCTGACGGCTCTCACAAACCTCGCTCGAATCAAAACTCAAATCCCTGCCTCACTACCCGCAAAACATGTGTTCTAGGTGTAGCCTTGCTCCATGTCGCTTACTAGCATTGCCGCTTTTATTAATGACCATGGCGTGGACCTCTCGTGGCAGCGAGAGTTTTACCAATGGATGCATGCGCACCCGGAGCTATCAGGCGAAGAAACTGAGACTGCGGCGGCGATCCGCAAAAAGTTAGCAGAGTTTTCGTGTGAAGTACTAAGCGGAATTGGAGGCCATGGCATTGTGGCTATTTTCCGTAATGGGGATGGCCCGTGTGCTTTGATGCGCGCTGATTTTGATGCTTTGCCTGTTCATGAGGATTCTGGCGCAGACTTCGCCTCCACGGAACCTGGGAAAATGCATGCCTGTGGGCATGATATGCATACCACCGCATTATTGGGTTTATGTGCGATTCTTGATGCCCGGCGGGATCAGTGGCAGGGTACGTTTGTCGCGTTGTTTCAGCCTGCGGAGGAAACAGCTTCGGGGGCAGCAGCCATGGTTGCCGATAGTTTGTGCGATCTCATACCGAAGCCTGATGTGTGCTTTGGGCAACACGTGGTTGCGGGTCCTGCGGGTACTGTGATGTCTATGGCGGGTCCGGCGTTGGCGGCGTGTGACACGATTACAATTACGATTCACGGACGGAGCGCTCATGGTTCAATGCCGCATCAATCAATCGACCCAACGTTCATTGCCGCAATGATTGTTGTGCGGTTGCAGGGAATAGTTGGCAGGGAGGTTTCCCCGTTCGATTTCGCCGTGGTCACTGTTGGCTCATTGATTTCTGGGCATACAAATAATACTGTCCCGGGTTCAGCCACGCTTGTATTAAATTGCCGGTTTTATTCGGACGAGGTAAAAACTAAGGTTTACCAGGCGATTCATCGCGTAGTTACGGCTGAATGTTTGGCAAGCGGCTGCGAAAAGGAACCAGACTTTGAGTATTCAAACCACGGCGAGCTCACCGACAACTCCCCTGAGGTTTTTGCAAAAGTACGCCCGCTTTTCGACGCCGTGTTCAACAAGGATTCCATTGATGCTCAACCGTGGACTGCGTCCGAAGATTTTTCCGAAATTCCACGGGCCTTGGGGGTGCCATACCTGTACTGGACTGTGGGAGTGACCCCGCCGGGCGTCGATACGCCGCCGGTAAACCATATGCCAAACTTTATCCCCGATTATGCCCCTTCGGTATCGGCTACTACCAGGGCAGGTGCGGCCGCAATTTTGAGTTATCTTTCGCGCGATTGACCTTGCACATGGAGGAACCGGGCGCCGGGCTATATGCTTATCCCGATGGTGCGTAGCTGACTCGCGCCCGAATACACGTTGTCAATAACCCAGGAGCCCACACACGATGAGTGAAAACGCGCTAGCCGCGAATGTCGGCGGCCATGTACGCGCCGCCTCCGGTACGTCACCTGCAACCGCAACCGATCGTAAGTTCTGGTTCGGTCTTTCCGCCGCAGTCATGGAACAAATCGCCGATACATGGGAAGCGACGACTGCGGCCTACAATGCGACTAGGCAGCAGCATTACTTTTCTGCCGAATTCCTGATGGGCCGCGCGCTGCTTAATAACCTCACCAACCTAGATATGGTCGATGAGGCTGCCGAGGCAGTACGCGCCAATGGTCATGAACTCTCCGATATTCTCGACGCTGAAAACGACGCCGCACTAGGCAACGGTGGTCTTGGCCGCCTTGCAGCCTGCTTCCTTGACTCCTGCGCAACACAAGACCTCCCGGTTACCGGCTACGGCATTCTCTACCGATACGGCCTGTTTAAGCAAAGCTTTATCGATGGCTTCCAAACCGAAGAACCAGACGCTTGGAAAGAAGACGGCTACCCCTTTGTAGTCCGCCGGGAAAACCAACAACGTATCGTCCGATTTGACGATATGACCGTTCGCGCCACTCCATACGACATGCCAATTACCGGTTACGGCACCGATAACGTTGGCACCCTGCGCCTATGGAAAGCCGAACCAATGGCCGAATTCGACTATGACGCTTTTAACTCCCAGCGCTTTACCGATGCCATTGTGGAACGCGAAGCCGTTATGGACCTGTGCCGCGTCCTCTACCCGAACGACACCACCTACGCCGGCAAAGTACTCCGCGTGCGCCAGCAATACTTCTTTGTATCAGCCTCCTTGCAGGCCATGATCGACAACTACATTGAGCACCACGGACCAGACCTTACGCACTTTGCGGACTACAACTGCATCCAACTCAATGACACCCACCCAGTGCTGGCAATCCCTGAACTCATGCGCCTACTTATGGACGACCACAATATGGGTTGGGAAGACGCATGGAAAGTAGTGCAAAAAACCTTCGCCTACACCAACCACACGGTCCTTGCCGAAGCACTCGAACAGTGGAACTACAGTATCTTCCAACAGCTCTTTGGCCGTGTATGGGAAATCATTATTGAAATCGACCGCCGCTTCCGGGAAGAACTCCGTGGACTCGGCTTCGACGAAACCCATATCCACCATATGTCCCCATTGCAAGACGGCACCGTTCATATGGCGTGGATCGCCTGCTACGCCTCGTATTCCATTAACGGCGTAGCAGCACTGCACACCGAAATCATTAAGGCAGATACGCTGCGCAACTGGCACGAAATCTGGCCAGAGAAGTTCAATAACAAGACCAATGGTGTAACCCCCCGCCGCTGGCTAAAGATGTGCAATCCACGGCTCTCTGACCTGATAACCCGCCTCGCTGGTTCTGACGCTTGGGTCACAAACCTGGACGAACTGAAAAAACTCCGTCACTTCACCGATGACGATGCCGTAATGCAAGAACTGCTGGACATTAAAGACGCCAATAAAGCAGACTTTGCAAAGTGGATCAAAGTTCGCCAAAACATTGAAATCGATCCGCACTCCATTTACGACGTTCAAATTAAGCGCCTCCACGAATACAAGCGCCAATTTATGAACGCCCTATATATCCTGGACCTTTACTTCCGCATTAAAGAAGATGGCTTAAGCGACGTACCGCCACGCACCTTTATCTTCGGCGCAAAAGCCGCCCCCGGATATGTGCGCGCAAAGGCGATCATTAAGCTCATTAATGAAATTGCCAACTTGGTCAATAATGATGAGGAAGTAAATAAAGTCCTCCGTGTAGTTTTCGTGGAAAACTACAACGTATCCCCCGCCGAACACATTATCCCAGCGGCCGACATTTCCGAACAAATCTCCACCGCAGGAAAAGAAGCCTCAGGCACCTCCAATATGAAATTCATGATGAATGGTGCACTCACACTGGGAACCCTCGATGGCGCAAACGTAGAAATCGTGGATTCCGTAGGCTACGACAACGCCTATATCTTCGGCGCCAAAGTTGAAGAACTCCAAGAACTCCGCGCCCAATACAACCCACAGGCACACTACGAAACCGTGCCGGGCCTAAAGCGCGCACTCGACGCACTAGTTGATCCCAATATCCTCAACGACAACCACAGCGGCATGTTCCACGACCTCCGCTCATCACTACTCGATGGTTGCGGTTGGGAAACACCAGACCTCTACTACGTCCTCGGAGACTTTGACTCCTACCGGGAAGCCTGCGACCGCATGGCAGCCGACTACTACGCCGATCGGCTCCACTGGGCCCGCATGTGCTGGATCAACATTTGCGAATCCGGCCGCTTCTCCTCTGACCGCACTATCGCGGACTATGCCCGCGAAGTGTGGAAATTAGAGCACACAAAAATCTAGGTTCTCGCCTAGATAAAACGAAACCCACCTGGTTGCAGCACTGTGCAGCAATAGGTGGGTTTTCAAGTTTAAATAGACGCAAAAGCGATATGAAATCCTTACACCTTGCTCCGTCCGAAAATGAAACGACACCTTCTGAATCATTCTCCATTACAGTTTTGCACTTGGCGCTACATATCCTGACAAGCAGAGTTTAAACTACTGCGGACGCTGGCAGTGAGGACAACGATACGAGTGCGCGCCAAATTGCACATAAAAGACTTTTCCACAACGTGGATTATTGCAAATCGTACGTATATTTTGGTTGCCGCTTGGATAGGCGCTAGCCTCATAAGTAAACATTGATTTCCCCTTCTTTTAATTTAAGTATTCAAACCTAACTTCGAACTTCAGAAATATAGTGGACAGCGCTTGATTTGGCTTCAGAAATAGCCATACTTGCCTTTTGGCAACTACGAGTAGCTTGATCCAATAGAGATAAAGCTTGGCGTGTACTCGAATTACTTGTCCCTCCATCAAGAGCCATCAAAGTGGACATGTGACTGTGAATAGACTGCGCACAAGCCATTAGATTGTTACTCTGACCTTCAAGATTAGAGTTAAGAGAATTCAAACTTTCTAGCATATTATTAATACTCATGTTCAAATCCTTTCTTTACTAAATAGTTGCACGTAATTGGGAAATAGCCTGCACGCTTACAGATACCGCATTGTGCGCCTCAGCGAGCGAATGAATTGCATTATTGAGGGATCCCACCATACGCTTATCGATCCCCTTCTGGGAATCCCCAATTATTCGGTGCACTTCACCGGTGGTTTGTATGATCCCTGGTTGAACACCCATGATGATAGCTTCAGTTTGCTGAAGTGTGTTTAGCAAAACTTCCAACTCTTGCGCAAGTTGAGTATTCATTGACATCTAGCTAACCTCCATCAATTAAAAAAAATAGAAAACGCACAATAGGAAAACAACCAAAGCAGATAATGCAATATATCTCGCGGATGAATTATTCTTTGCAATCGCTACTCGAGGATCAGAAGACTTACCCGAGGTCACTTTGGTTTGTTCGTGACGATAAAGCGCTGACAGTGCTTGTGCCTGCTTACCAGCTTCTCTAGACCAGCCTAGCAACTCTTCTATATCATGTTTAACCTCTTCGATCGTCGCACTTCGGTCGAAAAATTCGCTTGGCTGAGCGGTATAACCTTCTGGAAAATACTTTCTTACAACATCTAATTCAGCATTAATTGCAACGATCTTTTTTTCTAGTTCTTGGAATTCTGCAGAAATTTCACGAATACGTGTCATTTGATTTTCTGTCTGTTTTTGACAGTGCCGCACCAAGGCACGCTCTTTATCCCGAAAGTCTCTCTCCATATTATCAATAGCAAACAGGCTTTCGCGATACTCCTCCCACATCACATTTGTCTCATTTCTACGTATTCGTTCACCTTCATACTTTCAAATGAAAATGGAACAACGCGTTGGGCTGTTTGAGGAGCTCCTACTTGAACAAGTGTTGATCGCCGATGCCCAATACTGGCTGGATACATTGGACCACACAATGCTGATCTATCGTCTTTTGATTCTCCACAGAGAACAGCGAATTTGAAAAGCTTGGAATAGTCGAAGGCGTTTTGCTGCGCAGCACTTATCGAATTCCACCAGCCAACAAACAACGTTGAATCCCGCAGGATTTGTTGGATTTTTTTTCCAAACGCGTCATTGCCAGAGCTAAAGTTAATCTGCTCGCTCATTTGGGGAATCTCGTTGACCTGTAAAGCAACAACAATGTCGCTCGCAGTGTCATAACTTAGCCAAGATAAAATCTCTTCTGGCGAAATAAGTGTGACACTTGCTCTGTTCTCTTCAAGAATTTCTACGACAGTGCCAAGCCAAGCACCGATGGGATCAGTTCGTGTGAGGCCGTTCAATATGGTGATTGCAGGTGGATTTTTAAATGTTTCAAGACTTGAAAGTAGGATACTCGCTAATGAAGACGCACAGCTTGTTCGATCACCACCGATCAGACCTATGCCTTTGTTTCCTTCTCCTAAATTAATCTTGGCGACGTCATTCTCTAGAGTGGCAAACCTTCCAACGACGATGTCGTTGACTTTTTCGTTAGGCCATTCTGCATCTACACTGGCATCGAAAATCAAAGGTTTTGGCCCAGCCCCTTGTTGCCATAGCTGGCGCCTCAGATCAACTAGCTCTTCGCTCGAGGCATATGCAGATTGTGCACGAATATTCCGAGAGACAGTTCCGAGATCATCATTAAAAACGATTTCACCAGGATGCGTTAATTCACTTGCAGCATAATTTCCTGGACCTAAAATACTCAGTGATTCTTCACGAGTGTTTTTTAAAGAAATTCTTGTATGAAATTGTGAAAAAATGACGCTACTTTTCGCTCCTAATTCAGTTATACCACTAATACTCTGCGAAGATAGAACTATATTGAGTCCTGCACTGCGTCCCGTGCGGCTCAAATGTTCTAAAAGCGTTGCTGCTTTTGCGGAACGTTGGTCACCCGTTTCAAAGATTCGATGAAATTCATCAATTATTAGGACATATCTTGGTAAGTATTCCCCGCTGCAGCTTGCTCGGTAAGCATTAAAAGAAGATACACCTTCCGTTCTAAAAATCCGATTTCTCCGTTCTAACTCCTGAGATACCCATTCCAAAACTGAAACCGCATAGTCAATATCGAAAGATAGTCCCAAAGATTTCAAATGAGGCAGCCAAGCTATTCCCGTGCTGTTCGGCCCTAGGCAATTAAACTCAACTCCATCTTTGAGATCCAAGATAATAAATTGTAAATCTAACGGCGAATAATTAAACGCGAGCGAATGAATCAATGTCAAAAGCAAATTCGTCTTACCTTGACCAACAGCTCCGCCTATCAAACAATTTGGGGTTGGTGGATTAGAACTACGTAAATTAACCGAAACAGTTTGGTCACTGTTCCGCGCAATAACAGCTGAAACACCCTCATCTCCAGAGTCCACCCATTGCTCGATATCGGATCCATACAATAAATCGATTAAAGACAACTTAGGAAGCTTTTTGTGTTGCTCATGGAGTACCATTTGATCTACCAGAGTCCGTAAAGCTTCACCCTGCAATACACTTCCCCGATCAGCATCAATTGCGATGCCAGTCAGCGACATACGTCCATTATTAATGTCTAATTCAAGTTTATTTTGAATGTTAGTCGAGATGTGCACACTTCGACTAATCACCAAGAGATTAGTATCTGCAGCAATATTTAATAGGCCATCAATATCGGTTTCCTTCGGAAGGTCAGCCCCGAGGAACAAGAGTGTAATTCCCGCTTCGTTAAAACCTTCAAGGAGCGCATCAGTGTAGGTGAAATAACCTTTGGATCGAATACGGTCAGTGTCGTCACGAACCACAGACCGCAACTCATTTAGCATTTCTTCCAATTCAACCCGTGTAGCTGCACTTTTGTTACAGGAATTCGATAAAATTTTACCTAGAGGTTGAAGGACACCAAGTAAGGATTTAAAATTTGGATCCCAAGAAAAAATATTTATCTTATGTGGGCCGATAGATCCAAGTATTCTCAAACAGATTTCGAGTTGGAGCCGCCAAAATTCAGCTTCTTCACCATTAAATTCAATGTACCCAAATTTAACCAGAGGAAGCAGAACTGGAATTTGCTGCTTGCCGATTTTAATAGATCCAATACTTACAGCCCAAGGGATTAACTCTGGATCCGGTGCCGAGAGCCAAACCGGGTCTTCCCATCTGGCGCTCAAAGCTCCAGGTGCGATTTTTTCAGCTAAACCTCGCACGTGCTGAATTAGTTCTGATCGCTCCTTGTTACAGGACTCTTCGTGTGCAGAGAGTAAAGTTGCCAGTTTACGGTTTGCAGCATCTCTCGAAGAACTTATTATTGCACGCTGATTACTGAGTTGTTGTTGCTTCAGATACTCTAGGGTTTTTGATAGTTTCTCAATCTCCAAGCATTTATTTTTGTAGGTCTCGCGAAACGCGATAGCCTTGCTCTCAATTGATGCATCATTCATCATGAGTCACTCTTTTCGGCACAACAACATGAACATCTGCCGGTATTAGGACTTCTTTATTTCTACTAAAACCTACCTTAATTACTCTCTCTACAATTGCTCCCTGGTCACCAAGTACTAACAGTTCCTCTCTCGAGGACACCGCAGTGTGACGACGCGGGTCAAATGGTTCAAGCAAATCTATTAGTTCGACATCTAAAAGTAGAAGGCAAGAGCGTAACTCATCGCCTATACTCTTGAAGTGATCATTGTCTGGATAGTCCCGAGTCAAGAAATCTATTCGCTCGAGTAGAAGTCTAATATGCTGCAAAAAAGGAACAAGGTTACGTCCACGAAGCTTTTCTTCAGTGAGCTCCACTTTTTCTTTCATATTAGAAATAATGGTCAAGTAATTTCGATCATTAAGCAATCTACGCCGGAATAAATCGGTGAGTTTTTCGATTTCGGCAAGTATTTCTTCGTGCTTGTTCACTGAACGTCCATTTTTGATACAATGTCTTTAAATTTATCCAATTCCTCTTCGGACAAACCCGACTGTCTTTGAACCGGAAATTCGCCAAGGAAAGCATCGTTAAGTTCATTAAAAACTTCGACATGAACAATCCCGTCGATATCGTAATTAAACACGACTCTAATTGGCGATTTAACCGGAAGTGGGGGCAAATCGATTACTGACGAGCCAATGATTGTGACATATTCGACATCACTCTCATCACCAACCGTTACAACTATTTCGACTTGTGCTTGTTGATCCCTAACCGTAAAAAAGACTTGTGAGTTTCTCGCAGGAATTTTACTCTGGGCTGGGATCAGGACGTAATTCTCCATGACTTGATCATCGTTAAGTGCTGTGGTGCCTAGTCCATGACTTGTAACATCACTAATTATAGGTGTCTGGTCCAGCCATAGAGACTCATCAGAATCAGAATCATCGATATTGGTATTCTGTTTAGTTAGGGTTATGCCATAAATACCCGCCCCAATCGCTACAGCTTCATCTGGATGAACTGAGCGATCTACATTTGCCCCATATTCCTCTTGAAGCATTCTTGAAACCATCGGCATTCTCGTAGACCCTCCGACTAGCACTACCTTAGAAATGTCAGACATCTGCCGGTTTGCTTCGTCTAATACTTCGTCAACAATGTAGCTAGTTCGTTGCAAGAGGTCCTTAGTAATTCTTTCAAAATCTTGTCGTGTTATAACTACTTTCTGACTAGTCCCTTTGTATGACAGAAAAACCGCCGTCTTTTGGGATTGGGTGAGTGCTAGCTTGGCAGCCTCTGCGCGATCCCTAAGCATTGCTTCATCTTCGGGTTCGAAGGGTATCTCAATTCCGGTAGTGCTTTTAAACTCCCTGCGCAAGTAATTGATGAGTTCATTGTCCCAGTCTCGCCCCCCAAGATTTCGGTCTCCAACCGAAGCCACGACGTCATAGTTGGAGTGATTTACGTCCACAAGGGTTACGTCAAAGGTTCCTCCCCCCAGATCATAAACGAGCAAAGATCCTTTGAAGTTTTTTTCAACTCCAAAACTTAACGCCGCAGCGGTCGGTTCGTTAACTAGACCTAGAACATTTAAACCAGCAAGTTCAGCCGCTTGCTGTGTCGCAAATCTACGTTGGTCATCGAAATATGCCGGAACCGTAATGACCACTTCCTTATAGTTTGCTCCAAGAAGTAGATTAGCGTCGTCAACTAACTTCCTTAAAATCAAGGATGAAATAGTCTCTGGCGTGTGTTCTGTTCCATTCGGAGAATACGTTCTCCAGGAAGAATTCCCCATCTCATTTTTGATAAATTCCACAATATTATCTGCAAACATTGTCCGCTGAGACTTAGCTGTTTGGCCAATGTACGTTTCATCTTCGTTGAACAGTACAACAGATGGGGTAGTATTCGAACCTTCACTATTGCGCACAACTACCGCTTGACCGAGCTCGTTGATATGACTAACGCAGCAGAAGGTAGTCCCCAGGTCAATGCCTAAAAATCCCATGATGTCATTACTCCATCGCGGCATTCATCGCTTCGGCCCACTGTTTTTGCGCTTTCCAAGATGGTTTATACGAAAGCATAAGCGCAACAATTGCAACTCCGATCAAAAGGACCGCCAAAATCCCGTTGCCGTTAAGGAGGAACAACAAGCCCAGTGCAATAAAACTTAACTTAAACCCCAAAGAACAAGCAGCTAATGTTTTTCCACGGAAAGTTTCTGGATCCCATCTCAATAGTTTCGATGGGGTCGTGTCAATATAGAACACTGGCGCAAAAACGTTCCTACTTGAGTCGTCACGAAAGTCGTAGAGCTTACGTTGATTCGACGCTAACTCTTCATCGGTCGAAAAACCAATTTCCTTCAACTCTTCGATGTATTCATTTAATGCTGCCCAGTCTTTTTCATTATCAACATACGTGGCAGGGAAATTCTTCGCTTCAGTCAACTTGCTACTACAAGCATTCATCAAGACTCCCAGCAAAAGCTCTCGAACATCTTCATTATCAGGACGTTCCTTATACTCGCTTCGCGCCAAAGCAAGGGCCTCTTCGTGTTGAGACAATTCGCTCAAAAGGACGGTTCTTGCAGTTTTAAAAAATAGCTCGGACGGATCAATCTTTGATGCTTTTTCAAACGCTTCAAGAGCAGCCGGATAATTTTCCATAACCATATGCAAGTCAGCAATTTGGTGTACGTACTTCGCGTCATTCGGAGCACTCGATTCAGCCCGCTTCGCCTCATAAAGCGCGTCGTTGAACTCACCAAGTCCGCCGTTTGCACGACTTCTCAGATACCACAATTCAGGTGTCGAAATACCAGAATTCAAAGCCATTTGTGTCGCGTAGAGCGCGTCTGAGTACTTATTATTCTCCACATATTGACGCGCTTCTTCTATCCAGTCAATTGTCCCATTCTGATCAGACACTACTGGCACCTGCTGAACTCCCCGAACTTTCAGCTCATTGTCATAATCCTCTTTGCTACGCTGGTCAAGCAGTATTCGTTTCGCTTCCCCCAGCAGTTCCATTCGCCGTTCAGCCTCTTGGCGCACTGAAAGATTTGATACTTCTGTACGTTTACGCCAAAGCGAAATTTGCTTTTTAAGGCTTTTTTCGATTTCTTTCACTTCCGCGTCTCGGTCAACATTCAAGAGTTCATAGAAATCAATTGTCACACTCATATTACGCACTTCCCTTTTGCATGACAGGCAAATTCTCTAAAAGTTTAGAGACAATTAACGAATCTTATTATGCCATCGAGGTAACTGAAAAATATGCAATTTTCAGCTTTTTTTGATGCATATAACCAGACCTAGCTTATTTATCCACTAAAATCATGCTGGTATTAATACTTTTAGGGGGCTGAAAACGGGGGATGATATAATATTTTAATTTGCTACATATCTTAAATTCATATACTACATATAAGCTATTAGTATAGATATACATAATGCGGACATGTATAACAATAGCTACCCCCTTAATATAGTTTTTTTATATTGAAACTTAATTCATTGATAGGTTTGTTTTATTATTTTAAATATCAAATTAATGGGGTGATGCTTGCACTGAATCTACAACTTACTCTGTCGCCACAGCACATTAGACAATGTGCCAACCGACTTCAAAGTTCTAACTCCAGCCGATCAGTACTTTGAACACACCGCGAAAACTTCATGCAGAATTTTAATGACAGCGCGACCACCGGCAAAGTAACTACCATTCACGACATCTACGCATAATCTTTCACACATACAGGAATAATTAAGACCAGCAGGTGGTCCAATGAAAACTGGATTATTCACTAATGCAGTTCAACTTTCCTGTCCGAACTGGCTTACGAAAACCTGAAACGCACCTGGACTACCCGGTTTAGCCCCGAGTTGAATTCACAAGCTAATTTCCTTCATCTGGGGTGCAATCGGCATCCGAGAAAAGCCACTTTTCAACACGCGCAAGAATCGAGCCTTCCCAAACATTTCACATAAATGATTTACAAACGTGAGTCCTTCATCATCAGACGGGAGTTTGACCAACCTATCAACCAGCACATCCATTGGTACAATTACAAATGTTTCCAAGAAACGTCCAAAAACACAGCCCCAATCGCGCATCGGAACCAGGCCCTCACACCACTTACCAAGGAGAATAGAACTAATCCTGCTGTCAAGAGCTATATCAGCAATAGGTGGGTTTTTTCTTACTCTGCTTCCTGGCTAAGTTCCGCGCGCACCCGCATAAGTATTTTGCCTAGACGGTTTAGTCCTGTGCCATCACCACCATCTCCCCAATAGCGGTCTTTACCGGTATGTTCTACGAGTTGTGCATTTCCAGTTGCTATGAGTATCTCTGCAAGTTCGCTATTGTGTCTGAATTTCGCGATGACAGCTTGGTACATCACATCTTCTTTAATGTTTTCCCAATCTGGGCGTAATGGATTTTTTCGGTCCCTGCCGATGTTTGCGGCTTTTAATGGTGATGGTGTTCTCCTTATTTTTTCACGCAGTTTCGGATCTGTGAATTTCTGAGCTTGGAAATAATGTTCAGCAGTTGGCCAGTACTTGTCATCGGCATAAAATCCGTAGCGAGCAAAGTTGGAAAATTCACCGTATGGGTCATTTGTAGTGTAAAAATAGATAGTTTTCATAATCGCCAATCATAAGCATCTTGCAAATAAAGAGGAAATGAACGTGCCCCCGAAAGTTAGAGTGGCTAGTGCTCGGATTGCCGGGTGGGTGGGCTGGGCTTTTTCGAACGTTTGATAGGTCCACCCTATCAAACTAGTGATGTTTTCATCCCTACTGTCGCAGATTCCATAAAATCGGCCGAAAAAATGGAATTTGTGACAGCAACCCATGTTGCGCACAATCGTTGACCTGGGGTTTGTCGCAGGTTCCATAAAAACAGCGAAAAAAATGGAATCTGTGACAGGTTCCCTACCTATCGTGTCGCAGATTCCATAAAATCGGCCGAAAAAATGGAATCTGTGACAACACGCCCAACCAGCGCCAAAAAGAACACGCAGCTTCCAAGCAGGCCCCAACCAGACCCATATGCATCCCAACCAAATCCCAGGTCACCGGACGCACACAACCAAAGCCAGGCCAAAGCACCGGCCAAAGCCAGGCCACAATATTGAAACAGCGGTTGGACACTAGCATTGCTGCGAGATATCCAACCGCTACCATAAAGCACTCCGGACCGTGGAGTGCTTTATGGTGGCCTTAAGGCTTCGGGGTTTTTTTCGTCTTTTTTTGTTTTGTAATGTGCGAGTCTTCACCAAGCAGGTGCACATGGATCATATTGGTATTGCCTGATACTCCGGGCGGTGTGCCAGCAACTACGACCATCATGTCGTCGCGCTTGTATTCGTCCATATTCAGCAGTGCGTTATCGACTTCATTCATCATAGAGTCGGTGTCGTCGACTTCTGGGCACAGGAATGTTTCGGCACCCCAAGATAGTGCGAGTTGTGAGCGTACCGCCACGTTCGGGGTGAATACCAAAAGTGGAAGGTGGCTGTGCAAACGCGACAATCGGCGTGCAGTATCACCTGAGGTGGTGAACGCTACAAGAGCTTTCGCATGAAGGCGTTCTGCTATATCACGCGCGGAATAGGAGATCACACCTCGTTTGGTGCGTGGAATGTGATTGAGTGGTGGCACTTCGCCTTCGGCTTCTGCAAACTGCACAATCCGAGACATGGTGCGAACAACGTTGATTGGGTCACGTCCTACCGAGGTTTCACCGGAGAGCATGACTGCGTCAGCACCATCAAGGACGGCATTCGCTACGTCTGAGGCTTCGGCACGGGTAGGCCGGGAGTTTTCGATCATGGAGTCAAGCATTTGAGTCGCCACGATCACTGGTTTTGCGTTTTCCCGGGCGATTTGGATTGCACGCTTTTGCACCAACGGTACTTGCTCCAGTGGTACTTCTACACCCAGGTCACCGCGAGCAATCATTACTGCGTCGAAGGCGAGAATGATTGCTTCGAGGGCATCAACCGCTTCCGGCTTTTCGAGTTTTGCGATCACGGGCACACGGCGGCCTTCTTCGTCCATAATTTTGTGAACGAGTTCGATATCGGAGGCAGCGCGTACAAATGAAAGCGCAATAAAATCAACCCCAAGTTTCAGGGCAAAGCGCAAATCTTTAATGTCTTTTTCGGAAAGTGCCGGAACAGAGATATCCATTCCAGGCAATGAAACACCCTTGTTATTGGATACGGGTCCGCCTTCAACGACTTCGCAGACTACATCATTGCCTTCTACGGCAACGCACACCAGCCCTACTTTGCCGTCATCAACGAGGAGGCGATCACCTGGCTTGGCATCTTTTGCAAGGTTTTTATAAGTGGTGGATACACGATCGTGTGTACCTTGCACATCATCAACGGTAATGCGTACGGTTTCACCGTTTTCCCACATCGTGGCACCGTTAATAAAGCGACCAAGACGAATCTTTGGTCCTTGCAGGTCGGCCAAGATACCGACAGCGCGACCGCTTTTATCGGTCGCTTCACGTACCCACTTGTAATTTTGCTCGTGGTCGGCATAATCGCCGTGCGAGAAGTTCATTCGGGCAACATCCATGCCGGCTTCTACAAGTTCGAGGATGGCTTCCTCGCTTGCCACGGCAGGGCCCAGAGTACATACAATCTTGGTTCTTCTGTCCACGACCACCACCCTAGTCCTTTTCTCGCTGGTAAAGCTACATAAGTTGTCAGGTTTCCCAAAGATTGTTGCGAGGTGACCGCCAGCACACAGGCTAATATGCAGGGATATTGACGAATCTATTGCCACTTAGCAGCGGCAATACTTGCGAACAATGTATCTGGTCACACTGTTGTTTCACGCTTTCCTTTAAGGAGCATAAATGCGGCGAGGCCACCTATAACGAGCAGTGCTGAGGTGATGGTATTAATGCGGAGACCATAGACCAGGGTGGCTGCATCAGTGCGCATAAATTCGATAAAGAATCGGCCTATCGCGTAGCTAGCTACATAGAGTGCGAATACACGTCCGCGTCCAAGTTGGAACTTTCGATCCGCCCAAAGAAGGAATACGCACACACCAACATTCCATAAAAGCTCATAAAGGAATGTTGGATGCACAGTTGCAATAACTTCGCCAGTCGAGTGTCCTGTTAACGGTGCAAATTTTCCATCTGGGTCTACCCGATAGTAGATTTCCAGTGCCCATGGCACGTCAGTTTCTCGTCCATAGAGTTCCTGGTTAAACCAGTTGCCCAGCCGACCGATACCTTGTGCGAGCACAATGCCGGGGGCGGCGGCGTCGGCAAGCGGTGCGAGTTTTAGCCCTTTTATGCGCATCATTACGGCAACAGCAGCTACGCCCAACGCTACGGCTCCCATAATACCCAACCCTCCATTGGTGATTTTTAGGGCATCTACGGGATTACAGGTTGCACAAAAGTACTTGTCATAGTCGGTTGCCACATGGTAGAGGCGACCACCAATAATGCCGGCAGGTACAGCAACCATGGTGGCGTCGAGAACTACATCCGCACTACCACCGCGGGCTACGTATCGACGCCGCGTCAACCACACCGCAACCAAAATGCCCACAATAATGCATAGGGCATACGCTCGAATAGGAATCGGGCCGATATACCAAACACCCTGCGGCGGTGAAGGAATTGCCGCCAGAAAATCAACCATCATTGTTGAAAGTTTAGCGTGATGCCGGACACGAGGGATGCTGCCCTGCCGCAACAAGCTTTCGGCACACTTCCACAGGATCCGCAGAGGTGACTAGATTTTCCCCTATAACAACGGCGTCGGCACCCGCACCCGCATAGCTCATAAGATCTAATGGAGTACGAACCCCGGAGAGCGCTACTCGAACAACCCCACGAGGTAACCCCGGGGCAATCGCAGCAAAAACTTCACGGTTTACTTTGAGTGTGGTCAGATCCCGAGCATTGACCCCAATAACCCGAGCCCCTGCCGCAATAGCCCTTGTCGCCTCTTCCGGTGTTCTAACCTCCAATAACGCGACCATTCCCAAGGATTGTACGCGATCAAGAAGAGCTTCCAGGCGCGATTGTTCAAGGGCAACCACAAGCAATGGCACCACATCAGCACCATAGACTCGTGCCTCATGGATTTGGTAGGGATCAACAATAAAGTCGCGACACATAACCGGAACACTGACCGCATTATGTACGCGACGAAGATCTTCGAGCGACCCGTGAAAACGCCGTCGCTCCGTTTGGCACCCTATTAATCGAGCACCCCCAGCCTCGAACTGTTGTGCCAAATTCTCAGGAGAATCGAAATCTGCGATAATGCCCTTCAGCGGGGTAGCACGTTTAATTTCGGCGATTACCCCGCACCCAGTCCCCTGCAATGCGCCAAGCGCATCACGCGGCGGCTCAACATCGTAGGAACGAGCCTTAATCTCTGAGAAAGGGACGACAGCTTTGCGGGCGGCGACATCCTCGGCGGCACCCGCAATGATCCGGTCAAAAACCGACGTCATAGCGATCCCTTTCTGTTCACCCATAAGGCTAACTGCGAGGCCCGTCTGAGTGGAAATTGAGCAGCTAAACGCTAGTGTTCGGTACGCCCCGAATCAGTTGGATCAATATCATTATCAAGTGCATCCCAAAGCACACGGCCAGAGTCTGGAGCAGAGGAAAGATCCTGTTCAAGCCGTTCTTTTCGGCTTTGTGACCGCTCGTATGCATTTTCTTTTGCGCCATCGATTCCGGGCCGCACCGCCAAAAGTACGCCACCAAAAAGCGCGGCAGCGCAAGCCAAAAAAGCAAGCGCTGGACCAAGGGTAGAAACCGCTGCTCCTGTAACTTCAGCCCAAGGCGAAATTAGTACAGGCGTTTGAGAATTTTCAGTAGCGGCACCGGAAGCCAGGATATTTTTTGCCCGCACCAAATCTGGTTCCCCCGCCAAGAGGTTCAATGGCTGCCAGCTTGCCGTTATAGCCGCCGCAGCGGCAATAAACCCCACAATGCGGCGGGCAAAGGGGCGAAGCACCAATCCAGCGACCATGGCTACCAACAGTACAAATGCCAATGCCGTTACCTCGGTGGACCATACAGCACCCACAAGTTGTTGCGTTGAGCCACCGGATTTATCGTCAAAAACCTCCACCTGAAGCCAGGTCAGCCGAGATACACCCCATAGTGCGGCTCCACCAAGGCCAATCAGGATTGCTGCGTAACGCATCTATGCCAGCTCCAAAGGACGATCATCAAAACAACTACGAGTTCCAGTGTGGCACGCTGCCCCAGTTTGATACACCTTCATAAGTAATGTGTCGCCATCACAATCTCGGCTTATTGAAGTGACTTCCTGAATATGTCCAGAGGTAAGCCCTTTAATCCAATACTCATTACGCGAACGGGAGAAATATGTTCCGCGGCGGGTCGCCAAGGTATATGCCAAGGCATGATCATCCATCCATGCCATCATAAGCACCTCGTGGCTGCCTTCGGCCTGGACAATCACAGGAACCAACCCGGCGTCGTTAAACTTCAACTGCTTGGCAATTTCTGGCGCAAGCGGGTAGTCAGCTGGATTATCGCTCATTGTCGCACCTCAAAACCCGCGTCGGCCATTGCACGTTTGCATTCCGCAATCGTAACCTCTTGAAAATGAAAGATCGTCGCGGCGAGCACAGCATCAGCACCGGCCGCAACCGCAGGTGGAAAATGCTCCGCCCGGCCAGCACCGCCTGAAGCAATAATTGGAATTGACACCGCCTCGCGCACTTTTTCTAAAAGCTCAATATCAAAACCTTCTTTGGTGCCGTCCCCATCCATCGAATTTAAAAGAATCTCCCCGACCCCAAGCGCTTCGCCTTGACGCGCCCATGCAATGGCATCAATACCAGCCGATTTCGAACCTCCATGCGTGGTGACCTCAAAACCACTGGGCATATCTGGAGCACGGCGCGCATCTACACTTAACACCACGCATTGCGCACCAAAGCGCTGCGAAAGTTCCCGTAATAACTCCGGGCGGGCAATCGCTGAAGTATTCACACTCACTTTATCTGCCCCGGCGCGCAATAACTCATCAGCATCGGCAACACTGCGAACCCCACCGCCCACAGTCAATGGAATAAATACCTGTTCGGCAGTCCTGCGGACCACATCCAACATAGTCCCACGCCCGGCTTTAGAAGCCGTCACATCCAGAAATGTGAGCTCGTCTGCACCCTCTGCATCGTAGCGGGCGGCGAGCTCTACGGGATCCCCCGCATCACGCAAATTTTCAAAATTTACGCCTTTTACTACACGACCATCGGCCACATCTAAACATGGGATTACTCGAACTGCCACACCCACGGGGCGCTCCCTTCCTACCAGAGCTACACATGTAATTGTTTGATCGTACCTAGTATCGAGCGATGCACGGCATGTGTGCCCGCAACTAAACCTTGAGCGTGCGGATGCCAAGCACCCCCATTAAGATCTGTAACCATGCCGCCGGCCGCCTGAATAGCTAATACACCTGCAGCATTGTCCCATACAAACGGGCTAAAGGTAATCGCCCCACCAAATACTCCAAGGGCGGTAAATGCTAGATCCACTCCAACCGAACCAGTAACCCGCAACCGCGGGTATTGCTTCGCCACTTTGGAAAGTAAATCATGGCGCAAAATCGTTGGAAATTGGGAATCATTCCTAGACACAATCGAACCAAACCCAATTGGAACCGCTAATGGGCGCTTATCATGCAATAGCGGCTGTTCCTTACCATTAAGAAATAACCGTGACCCCTGATATGCACTTAAACGTTTGTGCAATAGCGGCATGGAAATTACGGAAACCACCGGCTCATTATGCAGTAAAAGCGCCACAAGAATTGCACACATGGGAATACCCGCAGAGTAATTTGAGGTGCCGTCGATCGGGTCAACCACCCATACTGCTTCCCTATCGAGGCTGCCGCCGGATTCCTCTCCAAAGACCGGAATGCCGGTACGCTGAACGAGTTGCTCTTTTAGCAGCCCTTCGATTTCAATATCCGCTGCCGTTGCAAAATCGCCACCGGGTTTACATACTTCTGGGTCTGCGCCAATATTTGCAAGGAAAATCTGCTCTGCTTCGGCGACGATTGCTTCTGCAATAGCCAATAATTCCCGTACATCCATTGGCTTATAAGCTCACTGCCTGTAGCGCTTCGGTAAGGGTAAACCGCTGCTCATACAGAGCCTTCCCAATAATTACCGAATCAATGCCTTCATCCACATATTGTGCAATATCGAGAATGTCTTGCAGGGATGAAATACCGCCAGAAGCCACAATGGGGGCATCAGTTGCTGCGGCGACATCACGCAGTAAATCTATATTTGGCCCAGTAAGCGTACCGTCTTTTGAAACATCGGTGACAACAAACCTGGAGCACCCCTGGGAATCTAAACGCTCAAGCACTTCCCATAAATCACCGCCATCTGAAACCCAACCGTTTCCACGAGTCCGCCATTCCCCATCGATAAACCGAACGTCCAATCCCACGGCAACGCGATCCCCATATTGTTCTATCGCGCTTTGGCACCACTGTGGATTTTCTAATGCGGCGGTGCCGATATTGACGCGGCGCGCCCCCGTAGCGAGCGCCCGTTCCAATGATTCATTGTCCCGAATTCCACCAGTGAGTTCGACATGAATATCGAGTTTCCCAATCACTTCAGCCATAAGTTCATGGTTTGATCCGCGGTTAAATGCTGCATCAAGGTCCACAAAATGCAACCATTGAGCACCTTGGCTTTGCCACATTAATGCGGCATCCAATGGCGAGCCGTATACCTGTTCGCTTCCGGCTTCACCTTGGTGCAACCGTACGGCTTGGCCATGAACAACATCAACTGCAGGAAGAAGTGTAAGACTCATGGCCTTTAAGTGTAGTCGCTAGAAGCTCCCCAGCCAGTTACGCAGCAGCTTTTGACCTGTTTCCGAGGACTTTTCCGGATGGAACTGAGTAGCCCACAACGGACCGTTTTCAATTGCGGCTACAAAGTCACAACCATGATGTGCCCATGTCACCAGCGGTGGCTGAGTCAAACCATCCGTGGGGAACTCCCAATCACGTACACCATATGAGTGCACAAAATAGAATCTATCCTCCGGCGAAATGCCCGCAAACATTTTAGAGTTTTCGGGTGCCCGAACAGTATTCCAGCCCATGTGCGGCAATACTGGCGCATCTAAGCGCGTTACGACGCCCGGCCACTCACCGCAACCTTTCGCATCCACGCCATGCTCAACACCACGCTCAAATAGAATCTGCATTCCAACACAAATCCCAAGAACTGGCCGCCCTCCGGCAAGCCGTTCACCGATCATCCGCGCACCTTGGACCCGTTCCAGCCCTTCCATGCATGCCGCAAAAGCACCTACACCAGGCACCAATAAGCCATCTGCTGCAAGGACTTCTTTAGGAGTATGCGTCACCACAACATGTGCGCCCGCATGTTCCACTGCCCGCGCTGCTGAACGAATATTCCCGGAGCCATAATCCAGCACCGCAATAGTTTTCACCATGGGCATGAGTTTAACCCGGCTTCGCCACAGCATTCATTACAAGGCGATCAATCACAGTAGCGAATACCGCAATAGCAATCACCATGGCAGCACCAGCAAACGCGCCCACAAATGCAAAGTGGGCAACCACCACACCCAATAGCAATGAACCTAACCCCGTCCCAGAATCAAACGACATATTCCAAAGCGCACTCGCTTCCGAAAGACGTTCCCGTGGCATTCGCGCAAAAAGCATAAGTAACGCATCATTTTGGACCGCCCCAAAACCCAATCCGAATAATGTGGCAGCCGCCAAAAATGCCCAAACTGACCATTGGTATTGGAGAATCAAAACCAGCAATCCCATGCCGAAAAAGCTCACAAGAAGTGCTGGAATTATCGTGACACCGCTATGCCCAAACCGGTCCGCAATCATCCCAGCGAAGAAGCGAGAAACCATTTGAGTACCGCCTAAGATTGCTAGCACAATACCGGAGGCCAATGCACCGTCAGCAGGGTGATACTGCTGAATTGCTGCCGGTAAAAAGGATGAAATAGCACCAAAACCTACAGCAACCATCCCCATACTCAAAGCCGGAATACTGGCTAGTTTCCAAGTAGCTACTTTTGTTGCCGCTTGTACTCGCTGCACTGGGGAAGCTTTGATACGGGGAATTCCAAAGCACATTGCCGCCGCGAGTAACGCAATACCAGCCGCCGTAATATAGACAGTTTCATAGCCGTATTGTTCCGCTAAATACACCCCGCCGGGCAAACACACTAATTCCGCCAAACCAATAACAAAGCCTAAGGCTCCAGAAGCCTTACCAAGCGATCGCTGTGGTACTAGTTCAGCCACTAGTGCAGATTCGGCCACCGTTAATGCCCCAAACCCAATGCCGCGAATCGCAGAGATCATAAGCACTGGAACCGCCGCTAAACCGAATATGTGGCCAAATGCTGGAATACCTAATAGTGCGGCAGCAAAAACCATTACTGGCGTATACCCAAACGCGCGCAAAGCTCGCGGCGTGCACATTTGAGTTAGAACTGTTGCCGCCATAAACACCCCAGTGGAAGCTCCCGCAAGAACTTCCGAACCACCCGAAGAAATAATGGCCAGCGGAACCACCGGCAAAAGCAACGACCAACTTCCAAAAGCCGCCGCCACTGCGATCAATGTGGATAATAGTCCAGGGATTCGCCAAAACGAATGTTGCGTGCCATCGCTGTATTTCATCAATAGTTATTGCGCCCCAAGTAGCCAAAGGATCGCTGCAGCGCCACTTAACGCACACGCAATAGCCAGAATAAAAGTGAAAAGACGGTTTCCTGCTTGGTAGGCAGACCAAGTTCCACCGGCTAATAAACCTGAAATTGCGAATAAGACATACACAAGCCAGGCATGTTCCATTTACAATGTCCCCTTTGTTGAGGGAATTCCGGTAACCCGTGGATCAGATTCCACTGCGGCCCGCAATGCCCGCGCCACTGCTTTATATTCCGCTTCTGTAATATGGTGCGGATCACGCCCATAGTGGCAACGTAGGTGCAGTGTTAGTCGCGCATTAAACGCCAATGTTTCAAAGAAATGTTCGTTGATTACGGTGGCATAGTGCCCACCGATAATCGCTGTAATCATTTGCTCTGGTTCGCCATTTATTACAAAGTACGGGCGGCCCGAAACATCAACAATGGCTTCACACAGTGCCTCATCCATTGGTAAAAGGCATGAACCAAAACGTCGAATGCCTTTTTTATCACCTAATGCTTGAAGAATTGCCTGCCCAAGAACAATTGCAGTGTCTTCAACGGTGTGATGCGCATCTACCCCGATATCACCTTCCGCATAAACACTAAGATCAAATGAGCCATGTGCACCAAATGCGGTAAGCATGTGATCAAAAAACTCTAACCCAGTGTGAATGTCTGTTTTTCCAGACCCATCAAGATTAATTTCAACGGTGATCTTTGATTCGCTGGTTTCTCTGCTTATCCGACCAATTCGACTCATAATATTTCCCTTGCAGCTTGAATAAACGCATCGTTTTCTTGAGGCAAACCAATGGTAGCCCGCAAATATCCAGTAACTCCTACATTTCTAATAAGTACGCCGCGATCTAGGAATTTCTGCCATGCTTCCGCCTGGGATTCAAAACGCCCAAACAAAATAAAGTTCGATTCGCTTGGCATTACCTGGTAGCCCATATTTATAAGCTCTGCTACAACTCGGCGCCGCTCCTGTACCAGTACATCCACCGTAGCCAAGGTGTCTTCACTATGGCGTAGTGCAGAGATTGCTGCAGCCTGGGAAAGGCTCGAAAGATGGTACGGAAGACGCACCAGCATCACGGCATCAATAAAAGCAGGGTGAGCCACAAAATATCCCAACCGACCGCCCGCAAAATCGAATGCTTTGCTCATGGTTCGGGAAACCACAAGTTTAGTGGGATATTCATCAATCAATGTTGTGGCGGAAGGTAGTTCAGAAAATTCCGCATAAGCCTCATCGACTATAACAA
This sequence comes from Corynebacterium freiburgense, assembly GCF_030408815.1. Classification (NCBI taxonomy): domain Bacteria; kingdom Bacillati; phylum Actinomycetota; class Actinomycetes; order Mycobacteriales; family Corynebacteriaceae; genus Corynebacterium; species Corynebacterium freiburgense. Next base: position 1,949,336 of record NZ_CP047355.1, read on the forward strand.
TGCCAGGAGCAGCGTCGAGAATCTTGCGTAGATCTTCCAGTGGCGTAATGCCACCAGTGGGGTTATTTGGCGTAGTGAGAAAAATAATATCGGGGTGGTGCTCCACAATCGCCTCGAGTGCGTGTGGCATATCAATGGCGAAGTCGGGGCTGCGATCACAACTTTGGAACTTCGTATACGTTCCTTTACATAAAATCGGGTGCATAGAGTAGCTCGGTTGGAACCCCAGTGCGATCCGTCCTGGTCCACCAAATGCCTGCAGGAGCTGCTGCAAAATCTCATTCGAGCCATTTGCCGCCCAAACATTCGACTCAGTTACGGGCACACCGGTTTGCTTTGATACGTATGCCGCTAGTGCTTTTCGTAATTCAATAGCATCTCGATCAGGGTACCGATTCAACCCCTCAGCAGTACTTCGAATATGCGTTACCAGATCCTCAATAAGAGCTTCCGATGGCGCAAACGGATTTTCATTTGTATTTAAGCGAACGGATACATCGAGTTGCGGTGCCCCATATGCTTGTTCGCCGCGCAGTTCATCCCGTAATGGCAAATCAGCCAATGTAATGTTCATGATTAGTTTGCCTCCAGGGTTTCAAATCGGGCACGTATAGCCTCACCGTGAGCAGGGAGCTGCTCGGCGTCGGCAAGTACAACTACGGTATCTGCAATTTCCTTTAATGCAGCCTCGTCATATTCGACCACATGTACGCTACGCAAAAAGGTATGTGTGGAAAGCCCCGAACTATAACGTGCAGAACCCGAGGTTGGCAGCACATGGTTTGAGCCTGCCGAATAATCCCCGAGTGGAACTGGGGCAAATGTACCAACAAAAATCGCGCCAGCATTGCGGATTTGTTGCGCAACCCCACGGGCGTCGGCGGTATGAATCTCCAGGTGCTCTGCGGCATATTCATTAACCACTCGGATTCCTGCATCCAAATCATCGACTAGGACTATGCCAGACTGTTGCCCAGTCAATGCTTCTTTGACTCGCTCAGAATTGCGAGTAATCGAATAGCGTTTTGCCACTTCGATATTGACCTCGCGAGCCAGCTCTGCAGAATCGGTTACCAGCACACTCGCCGCCATAACATCATGTTCCGCCTGACTAATAAGGTCATACGCAATATGAACCGGTTCCGCAGAACTATCGGCAAGAATTGCGATTTCCGTGGGGCCAGCCTCGGCATCAATCCCCACTACTCCCCGGCACAACCGCTTAGCAGCAGTGACGTAAATATTGCCCGGACCGGTAATCATATCCACCGGGGCAAGGTGTTCTTCCGAATCCTCATCACCATATGCCAAAAGTGCAATTGCCTGCGCACCCCCAACAGCCCAAACTTCAGAAACCCCTAATATTGCGCACGCAGCCAGAATTGTTGGATGCGGCCAACCGCCGAAATCTTGTTGCGGCGGCGATACCACTACAAGGCTTTCCACCCCCGCTTCCTGGGCAGGAACCACATTCATAATCACACTCGATGGATATACAGCATTGCCGCCTGGAACATAGAGGCCCACACGCGAAACCGGAATGAATTTCTCCACTACTGTGCCGCCTACCGTGACTTCGGTGGTATGGTCCAGTGGCTTTCCGGCAGCGTGGACTTTGCGAACCCGCTGAATGCTTTCTTCTAAGGCCTCTCGTACCTTTGGATCAAGATCCGCCAGTGCTTGCGAGATTACATTGGCCGGTACGCGAACCGAATGAGGGCGAATGTGATCGAATTGCTCGCCGTACGCTAATGCAGCATCTACACCATTGGCGATCACGGCATCCACAACTGGGCGCACTATAGGCAGCACCGCATCAATATCAGTGCCTCCTCGCGGCAATGTTCGACGTAACTCCCCGATTGATGGGGTGCGACCACGAAGGTCAATAACATTCAACAGAGACGACATAGGTTTCAAGCTCCCTAGCGGATGAAAATGTATGCGGGCAAACCAGTTTTCTCATTCTATGCATGAATGAAACCAAGATGGGCAGTTAGGTCCAGCACACCACTAACCGGCTTTTCCGCAATCGCGCCACTATAGCCGTCCGGCAAGAATACTGCACGCAATCTAGAATACGGTTATGGAAGTTCCCTCACTTCTCGATGTAGCAGCGGCGGCAACCAAACTTACACTCGGCCATTCAATAAGTGATGATCGAATTGTTTTTCCCTGGCCAGACCACCGCAGTATTGCCTATATTGGCACTGAAAGCGCAGACCATCTTGTCATGCTTTCAACTATGCGAAATCGGCTTGAATTTTCCCAAATTAATGAGGCCGCACGCCTTATCACAATGTGGAATGAAAAACGCATTGGCCCTACAGCATTTTTAGAAATAACCGATGATGCTGAAGTCATTTTAAAATTCCGCACATCCCTCCCCATTGAGGCCGGCGTAAACCATGAGCAACTCCAGGCCTTTCTTACTACCGCTTCGGAAACAGCAGTACTTGCCGTGCAGTATTTTTTAGCGGCTTTTCCGGATCTGGCATATGGCGGTTCTGAGGCAGAATTAGTACTACAGGACGAGCAAGCTTATTCGGAAAAGCTACCGGGAAAAGCGGTGGAGAAACCTGCTATTCCCGATGAAATTCCTGAAGAACAGCTCAGTATTGAGGAATCCATGGATCAGGATGATGACACACCCTACACCGTAACTTTAGAACGAGTTCGCGATGCACTGCGAAGTTTAGGGACTCCCCGAAATGACCTTAATGAACAGCGGCTTATTACCGCCTTTAATGAGGTTATTTACACGTTTTTTATCGATAATGGGCCGACATTACTAGTTCGCGGGTATTGGCTTCCCTCATTAGATCCGCGAAAAGACTTTATGCGTTTATTCCTCTTATGTAATGAGTGGAATGAATCCGCAGCAACAACAAAAGCATTTTGCCACACCGATAAAGATGGTCTACAAGTGCACGTAGAATACACCGTCCCCGTTGGCAAAGGGCTTTCGGAAAAACAACTCGTCCACGCAGTAGCGGTGTCTGTGCAAACAATTCTGAATGCCATCGACCGAATAAGCACAAATGCAACAGGCAAATCAGCGGTCGAATGGCCCGAATAATGCTTTTCGACGCCGCGTTCGCCTACCCTACAGGCTGTGGTTGCGGTTCCGGAACCGTACGGCTGACTGCAGCTGACCAATACGCCATACCCGCCATCACCGGGCCTATTCCAAAAGCTGCTGTCCCTGGGTAGCCGATGCCGCTTGTTAACGCTAATGCAGTGACTGTAGCGCAAAGCAATGCCCATAGCAGGCTTTTCCAGCCAACTCCCAGGTAATGAACCGCTCTCCCGCCGATTACCACTCCGAAAATAAAGTTCATGCCCACAAAAAGCAAAAACCTAGCAAATTCTGGGCTTTCACCCAATGGCGGAAGGATAACTAAGAGCAGGCCGCCAAGCACCCCGCACAACACAATAAGTGCGAGGAAACCAGTGGCGTTTTTACATACACGAGTAATCATCGTTGACCAAGATACGCCGAATCAACCACACCGTGTCGTGAGCACTTTGCATCCCAACCATCCGGACGCACCTGTACAACCATTCGACGGCCACAAATCTGGCAATATCTTGGCGCTTCCAACCCTGCGCGTGCAGATGGCGAAAGCTTAATCACAATGCCTTCTTCGATTCGCTGCCCAGTGTTTGGATGAAACACTGGTGGTTGTTCCGTAAGCATTGCGATCAGTAGTTCGTCGTTTTCCATTACACCGTTGCATTCAACGCTTTAATCGGCAACCGAAGCTTGCCCATCATTTCCAAATCTTGTTCTTGTGGACGCCCTAAGGTAGTGAGGTAATTACCAACGATAATGGCATTAATTCCACCAAGCAGACCTTGTTCAGCACCAAGATCACCAAGCGTAAGTTCTCGCCCACCAGCAAATCGAAGAATGGTCTTGGGGAGCGCTAAGCGAAATGCCCCAATGGCGCGCAGGGCGTCGGCAGTTTCCATTACTTCATAATCAGCAAATGGGGTACCTGGGCGCGGATCAAGAAAGTTCATTGGCACTTCATCAGGCTCGAGCGCTGCGAGGTCAGCAGCGAATTCAGCGCGTTGCTCGAGTGTCTCTCCCATGCCTAAAATACCGCCAGAGCAGACTTCCATGCCAGCTTCTTTCACCATACGCAGCGTCTCTCGACGAGTTTCCCAGGTATGGGTTGTCACCACATTTGGGAAAAACGAACGCGCTGTTTCCAGATTATGGTTATAGCGGTGCACTCCAGCAGCAGCAAGACGATCCACTTGTTCCTGAGTCAAAATACCGATTGAAGCAGCCACCTGAATATCTACTTCTGCTTGAATAGCAGCAACCGCTTTTTCCATTTGAGACATAAGATTCTCATCAGGTCCTTTTACGGCAGCAACAATACAGAATTCAGTAGCTCCAGACTTAGCGGTTTGCTTTGCGGCTTCGACAAGCCCGGGAATATCAAGCCACGCGGAACGCACTGGTGACTCAAATAAACCTGACTGTGAACAGAAGTGACAATCCTCAGGACAACCACCAGTTTTCAGGGAAATAATGCCTTCAACTTCAACTTCTTCACCGCACCATTTCAGACGAACCTCATGGGCCAGTGAAAGTAATTCCTCGAGTCGGCCATCGCCAAGCTCAAGCACTTGAAGCGTTTCTTGTTGATCGAGGCCTATACCACGACCTAATACTTTTTCCCGGGCAATTTCTAGAATATCCGGCGCCTTCTGGTGAGTCATGTGCGCGGCTCCTTAATCGCGTTCTGTGTTCTATGCCACGCATCAGAATACCCCGCAATGTGAACGATGTTCAACTTGCGGGGTACCGTAAACGACTTACCCTAGTTACACATTTTCCAAGTGCCGTCTTCTCGAAGCATCCGCATAGTGAATGTTTCTTGCTTACCTTCAGCGGTAGATGTCACGGTCGCCGAGGCAGTATCACCATCAACCTTAATATCTGTGACTGAATTCACCGTTGGGCGCTGATGAGGAGGAATCTCAGCATCAGGAATCTGGTTCAAATCCTGCGGACCCAAACCTCCTTGCGCCTCCAGCGCACGTCGGCAGGTGTTATCGATCATATAGCCGAAAAATTGGCGCGTTGTTGAAGGATTCGCCATTCCGTTCACCATTGCTTGAATGGCTGCGGCATCTTCAGGGCTTGCTGGAGAACCACCTTCAATAGGGGCGTGCTGCGGGATCTCCACATTCGTTGGAGGTGGTGCTTCAGCGCTTTCTGCAGGCTTAGGCTCTTCAGAATGCTCGGGCGAAGACTCCTCCGTTGAAGTTTCAGACTTACTCTCAGACGATGAAGACTTCGCAGCTACCGAACTCTTCGAGGTCGGCTTTGTGGAACTGGAGGGTTCGTCGCCGCCAAACAAGCCACATCCCGTCAGAATTAAAGGGAGAACCAGCGCAGATGCGGCTAACACCTGGCGGGTTCTAGTGAAAGATTGAACGGACAATTGGACTCCTGACTACGGGTTTTCCGGTTCAAGTACGACTAGCCTACCAAACCAACGGATTCGCACAATGCTTGCAACTCGGCGATTCTGCCTGAGTTCCCCCATAACCTTAACGATAGGACTACCATTAAAGCTTGTGCAGTTGACAAAAGACTCGATCATTAACGCCTCCATCGAAATCCTTGATGACTACGGTCTAGCCGATATGACAATGCGGCGTGTTGCAAAACGTTTATCAGTAGCACCCGGCGCACTCTATTGGCACATACCGAACAAACAAGCGCTTATCGCAGCTATAGCCGAGCGTATTATCGAACCGGCCGTATTCCACCATAACGATGAAAATCCGCCTGATTGGAAGGCGGCAGCGGCCACTACATGCCGTTCACTTCGGGGCGCAATGCAAGCACATAGGGATGGCGCGGAAGTTGTGATTGCCGCACTGAGTACTTCAGATTTAAGAGTGCGCTTAGAGCAACTCATAGTAGAAGCGTTAAGCGACGCGCCACTAACCGATATGGATCGACGTGACGGAGCTTTAGTCCTACTCTACTTTGTGACGGGCGCCACTTTAAGTGAGCAGACTGCAACACAATTGGCCGAGGCTACGGGCACTTCTGTAGATGCACCAGCAGACCGGGCAAGACTTTTTAGTTGCGGCGTGGATCTCATATTAGCGGGACTTGAGGCCAAAGGCAGTTAAGATGTTGGACCATGAGCCCTTCTTCTAATGACACCGTGTATCAAGTATGGCCAGGTAACGCATATCCCCTAGGCTCCACCTATGATGGTGCGGGCACAAACTTTGCATTGTTCTCGGACGTGGCAGATAAAGTTGAGCTCTGCCTTATCGATGAAGAAGATAATGAAACCCGCATTAACCTAGATGAAGTTGATGCACATATTTGGCACTGCTACCTACCAGGAGTACAGCCAGGGCAAAGATATGGCTATAGAGTTTATGGCCCATACGATCCAGCTAATGGGCACCGATGCGACCCAAATAAACTCTTAGTAGACCCTTACGCAAAAGCATTTGATGGCGAATTTGATGGCCATGCTTCCCTTTTTAGCTACGACATCACAGACCCACATGACCGTAGCAAGCGCAATACCGAAGATAGCTTGCACCACACAATGAAATCCGTGGTCATTAACCCATTTTTCGACTGGGCCTCCGATCGCGCACCAAAAATTCCATACCATGAAACGGTCATCTACGAAGCCCACGTCAAGGGAATGACTATGACGCACCCCGATGTGCCAGAAAAACTCCGTGGCACATATGCGGGGCTAGCGCACCCATCGATTATTTCGTATCTCAAAGATTTGGGCATCACTGCAATTGAGCTAATGCCCGTCCATCAGTTCCTTCAAGATGACAGACTTAGAGAACTCGGATTAAGAAATTATTGGGGATACAACACATTTGGGTTCTTCGCCCCCCACCAGGATTACGCTGCATCTACAAAACCCGGCGGTGCGGTTTCTGAATTTAAAGGTATGGTCAGGGCATTCCATGAAGCTGGCATCGAAGTGATTTTGGATGTTGTGTATAACCACACCGCTGAAGGCAATCACCTTGGCCCTACTATTGCATTCCGCGGAATTGATAATGCCGCCTACTACCGACTGGTAGACGGCGATAAAACCCATTACATGGATTACACAGGTACTGGCAATTCCCTCAATGTTCGCCACCCGCATTCCCTCCAGCTCATTATGGATTCGCTTCGGTACTGGGTAACGGAAATGCATGTCGATGGTTTCCGCTTTGACCTTGCATCCACATTGGCACGCGAATTGCATGACGTCGATCGCCTCTCGGCGTTTTTTGACCTTGTCCAACAAGATCCGGTTGTGAGCCAAGTTAAGCTTATTGCGGAACCGTGGGATATTGGTGAAGGCGGCTACCAGGTTGGTAATTTCCCACCCCAGTGGACTGAGTGGAATGGAAAATACCGCGATACTGTCCGCGATTTTTGGCGCGGTGAACATTCCACCCTCGGTGAATTTGCGTCCCGTCTCACTGGTTCGAGTGATCTTTATGGGAATAATGATCGGCGTCCAACGGCCTCAATTAACTTTGTGACCGCGCACGATGGTTTTACGCTTAATGATTTAGTGAGCTACAACCATAAGCATAATATGGCAAATGGTGAAGATAATCGTGATGGTGAAAGCCATAATCGCTCGTGGAATTGTGGTGTTGAGGGTGTCACCACCGATCCTGGAATTCTGCAATTACGTGCACAGCAGCGCCGTAATTTCTTAACCACACTTCTGCTTTCCCAAGGCACACCCATGATTGCTCATGGCGATGAAATGGGCCGTACCCAGGCTGGAAATAACAATGTGTATTGCCAGGATTCGGAATTAAGCTGGATCGACTGGGCGCAGGTCAAGGAATATGCAACCTTGCATGGTTTTACTAAGCGCTTATTGCGTATTCGCGCAAATCACCCAGTGTTCCGGCGTCGTCGTTTCTTTTCTGGCGGCCCGCTCGGTGATGAAGACCTCACGCAGCGGGATATTGCGTGGCTTGTTCCTTCCGGAAAGTTAATGACCCAAGGTGACTGGGATTTTCAATTCGGTAAATCACTTATGGTCTATATCAATGGAAATGCAATTACGGAATTGGACGAACGCGGCCAACGGATTACCGATGATTCGTTTATTATGTGCTTCAATGCCTACCACGAGTGCATTGAATTTACGCTTCCAGACGCCCGGTTTGGTCGCCGGTGGAAGCTCATTGTAGATACCACCGAAGAAACCGGTTACCCATTAACTGAGGAAATCATTGCCGCTGGCGGCACACTTGAGGTTCCCGCGCGTTCGACCATGCTGCTCAAACAGATTGAGCCCCCTGCAGAAAAGGAGGAAATCGCAAAGGACTCAGTCAAGCCAAAAGAAAAGCCGAAGGCCGTTAAAGATTCAAAAGATGAATATAACGATCCTGCTGACCGCTATAAGTAATCCCGCAAGACCTCGCCAAATGCATCGCGCACTTTACGAACGGCGGGGTCGATCGGATTTGCTGCTTCACTGGGGCGCGGCGGACGACGATCAGCTCGAACCTCTCGCTGACCGCTAACATTCACAACAAGGTCATCGTTTTCAACCGTTACGGGTGTTGAGTCGGGAAGACCGATGGCGTCGGCGGCGTCGATAAGCTTCCGCAACTCCCCAATGGTCAGTTCGTTTGCTCCAAATGTAATTTTCATGCAGCCCATTCTATAAGGAAAGGAACGCTCGTGATTCCTGCTCACGGCGCAACTATTACTGTTTCCCCAGCTCAAATATATATTCGCTATGCGCCATTATTGGCCGCACTCCACGGGCCAGGGACACAAATCCCGTTGCACAATGTCACAGGAGTCACCGTTCTAGCAACCCCCACCGCCACCGAATGCGGCCACGTGCTTCTCGACGGCGCGAACCACACCGTCACCTTCTCGCCCAACCAGCAACAACAACAGCAGCAATTTATAACCGCGATTCACACTGCACAAAAAGGCGAAACCGCACCCCTTATCCCTGGATTCGACTTTGTAGCAATCGACGTTGAAACAGCAAACGCCGACTGGGGCTCCATCTGCCAAGTAGGAATGGTCCGCGTAATCGATGGCAATATCCAAGCCACCGAATCATGGCTCTGCCAACCTCCCGCCACACTATCCGAATTCGACGAATTTAATATTGGCATCCACAACATCACCCCAAATGACGTAGCAAACCACCCCAATATCAGCGACAAAATCCCAGACATTACCGCCTTTATTGGCGACCTACCCGCCATTGCCCACAACGCACAATTCGACATGACCGCTATCCACCGGGCAAGCCAGGCAACCAACAACACACCCCCACAATTAAGCTTCGGTTGCACGCTCGCACTTGCCCGCCACAACTCCATAAACTTCGCCAGCCATAGCCTCCCGAGTGTCGCTCAAACCCTCCAAATCCCCCAACAAAACCACCACGACGCAGAAGACGACGCCCTTACCTGTGCGCAAATCGCCATCGCACTCGCCCAACTCGCTAACCACACCGGAGACTTTCAAACCTTCTTCCAAAACCAAGGCTTTACCCTCGGAGAACTCCAATCCGACCGCGTATATCCAGTCCTCCGAGCCACCCGAAGCACCACAATCAACCAAACCCAACCGAAACAACAAACTAAAAAACGGCCCGCCGCATGGGCAAAAGCTGCCACCCCAGACACCATTCCAACCCCCAACGAACAAGCCGATCCAACCAACCCGCTCTACCAACAAAACATCACGCTCACCGGTGAATTTGAACCCTACGATAAAGGCATGCTCTGGGACCGAATCGCTGACCTTGGAGCCACTATTGGCAAAAACGTCACAAAGAAAACAACCATTCTTATCTGCGGCCCCTGGGATACCAAAACCTCAAAACAGAAACGAGCCGAAGAACTTCAAGCAAAAGGCCAAAACATAGAAATATGGCAGGCCGACAAACTCTACGCACTCCTCGGACTCGACGCACTCCCCGGACTCGACGAAGAACCCCCCTTCTGACCCACGGAGCCGGGAAGTTGAGTCCTTTAATTGGTTGGGGTTGGGCTTGGACGTTCGTTTTTTGGGCTTGAGCTTGGGGTTGGGGTTGGGCTTGGGCTTGAGCACCGCTGTGACCTGTGTGACTGTTGTGATTTTTGTGATCACGCTTTCACAGATTCCATTTTTGGGCAGGGCTTTGCAGTACTTCGCGACAGGAAAATAGATTGCACACGTCCAGTGACCTGCGATTTGTTTGGAGCGTGTATAGATCCGGCTGGGCGCTGCTTGATCTTTTGGGCGCTGGTTGGTCTTTTTGGCCGCTGGTTGGGCGTGTTGTCACAGATTCCATTTTTAAAGGCGATTTTATGGAATCTGCGACACGATAGGTAGGGAACCTGTCACAGATTCCATTTTTTTCGCTGTTTTGATGGAATCTGCGACAAACCCCAGGTCAACAGTTGTGCGCAATGTTGCTTGCTGTCACAAATTCCATTTTTAAAGGCGATTTTATGGAATCTGCGACAGTAGGTATAAAAACATCACTAGTTCAATAAGGTGCGCCTATCAAACACCCGGGAATGCGGCTCGAAGGCTCGGGAAACCAGCTAATACCCCAGGAAACCAACTCAAACACCCGGGAAGCCCTGGATTTTCAGCCCACCAGCCCAAAATATCAGGCAGATCTAACACACCCCACCACCCAACAAGGCAGATTTACATCGCCCACCACAGGATCACCACATGACCAGGGGAAACACAGAATTCGCTCGCGTGCAATGTCAGATCTGCCTTTCCTAGCCCACAACACATGTCAAATCTGCCTGCCAATCGATCTCGATCCCAGAATTCCGCCCTTACCGGGAACCTTTTCATGCCCTAACACCGTCCAAAGAATCAAAAAGGGGTTTGCATGTTGCCTATTGGTCATCTTCAGTTGGATATCCGCTACGATTTCGAGCCTCCACTCCTCGATGACGCCGAATTTCCACAATGCTTGGCGTCGATTGCACTATCAGAAGATCTTCGCGCGGTGTTAATTTCCAATGGCCAGCCTTTGACTCAGGGCCAGGTAGTTTCGCTTGGCAGCAATGTGATTTCATTGTGGGATCTTGCCGGTGAAACCACCGCCCAGACACAAGTTCGAGTTCGTCCTCATTGTATTGACGGACTGGAATTAACCACGGATCAGGGTTCGGCAATCTCATGGCTTGCCCATCCGCATCCTTTTTGGTTATTGAACTCCCACCTCGAGGCTATATTAGGTGGCCGCGTAGTGTACTTTGCCCCAACAAGCAGGTTGTTAGTAGCTACTCGGGAAAGCAGTTTGGGTTTTCAGCAATTGTGCACTTGGGCAGCCTCGACCCATTCAAATGCTGGTTCAGAAAAGTTGTTTCCTTACGGTTTGGTATATCAAGGCGGTTTTCCTCAGTCATATACCAAGGAGGTTTCTTCCGCTCACTAATGTAAGGAACATGAATACCATTGATCAGAGGATTACAAAGCTGGACTCCCGTTATCGCGAATGGGTAAGCGAACACCCATATGCGGCTGTGGATTTCCGTGATGTGATTGAAGATTTATTGGTCGATTCGGGTATTACCTATGACCAGGTAACCGCCCGAGTAAAGGATTGGCGCTCATTAAGTACAAAGGCCCAAAAGACCACGCCGGAGGGGGCGCTTGCATACCCAGATCCTTGGCACGATATTCATGACATTGTTGGTGTTCGAATCACTACCTACCATTCCACTGAAATCCCCACGGTTGTTTCGGTGCTTCAGGATTCATTTCATGTGATTCGGTCAGTAGATAAGGCGGCTGAGACTCGCATTTCGGGTGGTTTTGGTTACGGTTCGCACCATGTCGTTGTTAAGGTGACCGATTCACAGGCTGAGTTAAGTTCATATCAGGGTTTTGTCTTTGAGGTGCAGATTCGGACGGTGCTACAACACGCGTGGGCGGAGTTTGAGCATGATATTCGGTACAAGGGTTCGGGGCCTTCACTTGATCCGCGCATTGATCGGGCCTTTACGCTGGCCGCTGGCCTTATTGAATTAGCCGATCAACAGTTCGATCAAATTGCGGCAATTCAGGATGAGTCGCCTACACAATCGGAGGATGTATCGCTTTCCGCGGAAACACTACCAGGAGTGCTTTCGGTACTTATTGGGCATCGCTTCGCCCGTTCAAAATCCGAGTCCTATCGCTGGCTGGAAGAGATTTTGTCTGCAAATGGTATTTCTACAGTTACCCAACTAAAAGAACTGCTTAATGAGAAAGACATTGCTTTAGTGGAAAAAGCTATGAAATACAGATTTAAGCCCGGCCATGTGCGAATCATTGATGATCTATTGTTGCGTCGCTTCGGCAAACTACATATTGCGCGCACCACAAAAGGCCGCCGAGGAATATCGCGCGCAACCCGTCTTAAAGATAGGTTAGTAACTATGCGTTTAAGTGAGCATTAGCGCTATGCTTATTATGTCAACGGTTATAAAAATGAGGAGTTTGTATATGGGTTTAACCCCTCTATCTTTAGATTTCATCCACGTGTGGGCGCTTTCTATAGCGGATTTTTTCCGGCCGCTAGGAATTAACTTCCCACCACCACATTGGGGTACTTTCGGGTCCCGTTAATATCGTTTAATTTCTTCGACCTTGGAGCCGGTCGATCTCACGGCGATCGCGTTTTGTGGGACGGCCGGCTCCTCTGTCTCTTCGGGGCATAGATGCTATTAGTTCTTTCGGGGGTGGCGGGGGCGAATGGTCGATATAGCAGGTTCGCGCAATGGCCGCACCGACACGCTTTCGGATTGTTTCTACGACTTCAACCTCGTACTGGCGGTGGTCTACCCACACCCGAACTCGGTCCCCCGGCACGACTGTTTGGGAAGGCTTTACCGACGTTCCATTGAGTTTAACGTGCCCTGCTTTGCAGGCATCAGCGGCTTGGGTACGGGTTTTTGTTAGGCGGACTGCCCAGACCCAAGCGTCGATACGAACCCCCGTCATTTATTGGTTGTCCTTATAGTTTACGATGCGTTGCACCCTCCGATACGAGGAAAAACCACCAACTACCGCGATTATCAATCCAAGGATAAGGAAGAAACTCGATCCGGTTAAAAATGCAAGCGCTGCCCCGCCAATCACACCTCCTGATACGGCAATCACGCCATTTTTTGCGTGACGACGCACCGCCTGCTTACGGAGCTCAATTGGGTTACGGGGATACGGTTGCATAGTCATAGCACCCCATTCTAGACAGGATTTTCTACCCACTGGTGTCCGGCTTTGTTTATCTGGGTAGCACCTTGTGTCAGGGTGGCTATTGCCGCTGAAAGTTCCTCGTCAGTGCCTGGTGGCACCGCAATGGTAAGGGTGACTTTTGTGCCGTAAGTGGTGTCCACGACGTCGAAACGCCGTGCCCTGAGTTCGGCTTCAATGCGGCCTGCAATATCGTGCCCTAGTTCCACGGTGTAAAGCTCGCGGAACTCCCGGACAACACTTTGCACGTGCGGTAGGCACTGGGCAACGGCGTCGGAGTAGGCGCGAACCAACCCACCGGTACCGAGTTTGACACCACCGAAATAACGTACGACAACAGCCGCGATATCGAGCATGTCGCAGCCGCGAAGGACATCGAGCATGGGCTGACCAGCAGTGCCCGAGGGTTCCCCATCGTCACTGGATCGTTCGACCGCATTTGCGCCTTCAACATGGTAAATAAAGGCACTGCAATGATGGCGCGCATCTGGAAACTGGTGTTTTATTTCCGCAATAAATGCGCGTGCCTGTTCTTCATTTTGCACACGCCGAATAAACGTAAGGAATCGGGAGCGTTTAATTTCCAGTTCGTGGCTAAAAGTAAGCTCGGCGGCAGGCATGCGGTACATATTCACTAGCTTAAGCTAGGAGTTATGCAACGTTTTTCTGTTTGGGCACCGTACGCAAAAACCCTCGAACTGGTTATTGACGGCACAACTTACCCCATGACACGCGATCAGGAAATTTGGAGTAGTGATATCACTCCGGTTCCTGGAATGCGCTACGGGTATCGCATTAATGGAACACTAGTTCCGGATCCGTGTTCGGAAAGCCAACCAAATGGCGTTCATGGCCTTAGCCAGGTAATCGAATCGGAGTTTCAGTGGCAATATGCTTGGGAAGGGCAGCAACGAAGCCTTATTTATGAACTCCATGTAGGTACTTTTGGTGGCGATTTCCGCGGCGTCGAAAAGCGGCTACCGTATTTGCAGAATTTAGGGGTCGGCGCTATCGAACTCATGCCCGTGCAACCGTTTGCCGGCGACCGAAATTGGGGCTACGACGGGGTGTTTTGGCATGCTGTGCAGGAATCATATGGTGGGGCGTTGGGCCTCAAAAAGCTTGTCGACGCCGCGCACGGCCACGGTATTGCTGTCTACCTCGATCTGGTCTATAACCATTTTGGGCCGGAAGGAAATTACACCAATCTTTTTGGCCCATACACTGTGCCTCATGCAACTGCATGGGGTGATGCAATTAACCTCACGAATCCTTATGTACGCCAAAGCATTTGTGATGCAGCCTACCGCTGGCTTACCGAATTCCATATCGATGGCTTCCGTTTAGATGCCACCCACACATACATCGATATCACGCTCTTAGATGACCTGGCGGAAATTGCACGAGAGGTCTCAAACAACACCGGAATTCCCCGCACCCTAATCGCCGAAGACTTACGCGATAGCCCTGATATCACCGACAAACATGGTATTCACCTACAGTGGAACGACACGATCCACCATTGCATTCATAACCTAATAACCGGCGAAAACCATGCATACTACAAAGGCTATGGCAGTATCCCGAAACTCGTAGCAGCGATTAACCACCGATACCCCAGCGTTATCTACACAACCACCCATGATCAAGTAGGTAACCGCCCACAAGGCGACCGACCAAGCCAAAACCTAAGCCCTGAACAACAAATACTCAAGGCAGCAATCATCTGTGCTATTCCCTCAACGATAATGCTTTTTATGGGTGAAGAATACGGCGCCCAAACCCCATTTCCGTTTTTCTGCTCGCATACCGATCCAGAACTTCAGCAAGCAACGCGGAAAGGCCGCAAAGAACTTTTCAAATATATGGGGCTAGATGCCCCCACGCTCGACCCCACCGACACAGCCACCTTTGAAGCAGCAAAACTTGACTGGAACATCAACCACAATATTTTTGCCGCATACCAACGGCTTTTGAAACTACATACCGAAGCCCAGGAACCAGTTCGAGCTGTAGGCGGCAAAGGGTGGATTGCAATCCTTGGAAATACACCACTTATAGCGAATCTTTCTGCGAACACAATCACCCTACCTTTTGGCGGATCACTGGCCTATAGCTTTGGCAACCCAGTGATAGAAGAAACAAGCATTACTTTAAATCCGTGGGAATTTGCCTTTTGTAAAAACCTAGACCTTCGCGGGTAGATCTTCGCTTATCGTTTCAGTGCGCGGCAAGAACTTAGCCACGCACAGCGCCATACCAATACCTGTAACAAGCGCCACCGCAGAAGACGCGACAACGCCATTTCGGAATGCAGCGTCAGCCAAAGCAATAAGCTGATCATCTCCCGTTAGATGCGCTGCTGATAATGAATCTGCAATATGTTCTGGTACGCCCGCTCCATATACCGCCATAAGAATGGAACCTAAAATTGCGGTACCAAATGCACCACCTAATTCATACCCAGTCTCGGATATTGAGGCAGCAGAACCTGCTCGATCTGGTGGTGCCGCAGCAAGAATATAGTCATTGGAAACTGGGTCAATCATGCCAACCCCAATGCCAAACACCGAGAAACCAATTGCTAGCCACATGCCGGAATTGCTAAATACGCCATAGGCATCGAGGCCCAAAATGCAACTGCCAATTGCGGTAATAACTAATGCGGCAGCCAATAGTGTTCGCGGCGAATGCCAAGCCATAATATGCCCTGTGACTAGCGATGCAATCATAGCGAATACCAAGCCGGGCACCATCAATAAACCGGCAACAATAACTGAATAGCCCAAAACTACTTGCAGATATTGGCTGAGGTAAAACAGCACACCAATATACAAAAACATGGAAATACCATTGACTAAAACCACTGTTGCATATGTGGAATTTGAAAGCAGCTGAATATCAATCAATGGATGCGCTGCTTTCCGCAAATGACGAACCAACAGCAAAATAGCAACGGCAGCAACTCCGGCAAGGGCGATTGCATGTAGCTTTGGCCCTTCTACCGGAATCACTTTCACTGCATAGACAAGTGAAAATAGGGAAATAATGCTTAATATGGCACCGGTAATATCAAATGGTTGCGGATTCGAAGATACGGAACTAGGCAATAGCCACGCTCCACCCAGCACTAATATGGCGACCAAAGGAACATTAATAAAAAAGACCGAACCCCAACTGAAATATTGTAAAAGTACGCCACCGATTAGCGGGCCGGCTGCCGCACCAACAGAATATACAGCAACCCAAATAGAAACCGCTTTTGCCCGTTCCTTCGGATCCTGGAACATTGCCCGAATTAAGGAAAGCGTTGATGGCATAAGGGTCGCCCCAGCCGCACCTTGCAATGCACGACCAATAATAAGCATTTCAGGGGTGGTGGATAATCCAGCAATAATTGAGGCGATCCCAAAGAATACTGCCCCAAAAAGCAATACGCGGCGGCGTCCAATACGGTCGCCTAATGTACCCATGGTGATGAGTAATGAGGCAAGCACAAACGCATATACATCTACAATCCAAAGGGTTTGTGTTGCCGAGGGATTTAAAGAAGCTGTAATTGTAGGAATTGCGAAATTTAAAACCGTAGTATCAATTGCGAGAATGCCAACTGCGATGGACAGGACAACAAGGCCCCACCATCGCTGTGGATATGAGGTTATTTGCTTTTGAGTCATTTACACTAAGAAATCGTATTCTGGGGTTCCGGGTTTTAATTGCTGGGTATGAATCCGTGACGTGGCCATGCGCTCTAATAGCGGATCTAAATCACTAGCGCTACCAAGTTGCAAGCCAACAAGCGCCGTTCCAGTTTCACGGTTATTTCGCTTTAAGTATTCGAATCGTGTGATGTCATCATTTGGGCCAAGTACTTCTGAAAGAAAATGCTTAAGCTGACCAGGTTCTTGAGGAAAATCTACTAGGAAATAGTGTTTTAATCCGCGGTGCACAAGTGAGCGCTCCACAATCTCTGCATACCGTAAAACATCATTGTTTCCCCCAGATATGATACACACAACCACATCGCCCTTGCGAAGCTTCATCTCCTTTAATCCCGCAACCGACAATGCGCCAGCTGGTTCGGCAACAATGCCCTCGGATTGATAAAGCTCTAGCATTTCAGTACATACGGCGCCTTCACTAACACCAAGCATATGGAGCCGTGAACGGTTCGCATCAACAATGCGATAGTTGACCTCACCAATGCGCTTCACAGCAGCACCATCTACAAATGGGTCAATGTGTTCTAGGGTTACTGGGCCATCATTATCAAGCGCAGCCTGCATTGATGCCGCAGATGTGGGTTCAACACCAACCACCGCAGTATGGGGTGCCATATCAGCCAAATAACTCAAGACTCCGGCGATTAAACCACCCCCGCCAACTGGCACAATAATGGTGTCAGCGTTTTTTCCAAGGGCAGAAAGCTGCGAAAGTATTTCTGCCGCAACAGTACCTTGGCCGACGACCGTATCCCGCGCATCGAAGGGCTCCACTACGGTTGCGCCAGTACGGGCGGCGTCGTCACGCGCGGCAGCAGCTGCTTCATCAAAACTATTGCCGGTAACAACAACATCAATGAATTCGCCACCATGTACCCGAATTCGGTCAAGTTTTTGCTTTGGTGTTTGGTTTGGAACGTAGATCCGCCCCTGGATTCCTAAAGTTCGGCATACATAGGCTACACCTTGCGCATGATTACCTGCCGACGCCGCGACAATACCCGCCGCACGTTGCTCATCGGTTAACTGCGCAACATTGTTATAGGCTCCACGGATTTTATAGGAACGGACGTCCTGTAGATCTTCTCGCTTAAGATAAACCTGAGCGCCAGTTTCTTCCGAAAGACGAGGACAATACTGCAAAGGTGTTGGAGCGATCACAGCAGAAATTCGCGCCTGCGCCATTTGAATATCTGCAGCTCGAACTGGCTCCAGATCATTAGAAAGGGCGGGAACTGCAACTGCATGATCGGTCATGAATGCACATTCTAGCCCTTAGGAACCAAAGCTCATATATGAGCATTGCCCCTTAGGACAGCCAGGTTCAGGAAACGTCACACTATTTTCTCCCGAAACCCCAAAAAACCAGCTAAATTGTGCACTTTGAGATTGCCGCCGAAAGTTAGACTGGTTTTTCGTTCTATGGTGTTTTTGGAGTGTGGCTGGGTTGTGGTTACGTTGGGGCGGGGTTGTGGGCTGGGTTGTGGTTACGTTGGGGCGGGGTTGTGGGCGGGGTTACGCCGGGCTTTGCCAGGGTTGCGCCGGGCCTTGCCTGGGTTGCAAAAGGCAGATTTGTGTTGTGGGCTTTTGGTTTGGGGGTGTGAGCTGGGAAAATGCGGTGGTGGGTTGTGGGTGATGTGAAATCTGCCTGATTTTGGGGTGTGGGGTGTCAGATCTGCCTGATATTTTGGGCTGGTGGGCTGAAAATCCAGGGCTTCCCGGGGGCTTGATAGGCCTACCCTATCGAACTGGTGATGTTTTCATCCCAAGTGTCGCAGATTCCATAAAATCCGCCGAAAAAATGGAATCTGTGACAACACGCCCAACCCGCCCCAAAAAGTCAGCCAAAGAGCCCAAAAGCCGGAAGTGTCCCAATTGCCTGTTGGGAATAACCCACCCTGAAGTGGGTAGATTTTGCAAAATCTAAGTTTTGTAAAGATTATTCTTAGGTAAATTTTATTCCAATGAAAGGTGAGGTGCTATGGCCAATACTTTTCCCTACACCGGGGGAGGTCCCAACGCTGGTAAGCCTTCATCCACAGGAAAAACAATCGGCATTGGTTGCGCCGCATTCTTCCTGCTATTCACACTTATGGTCGGCTGTGTAGGCGTGGTAGCAAATGGAAGCTCAAAACCCACCACTGCTTCTGCTACTAAAACGGTTACCACGACAATGACGACAGTGAAGACATCGACGAAAACCAAAACCGTAACTTCCACAGCGTCCCCCACAACTGAGCCAAGTGAACCGGTAAAAGAAGTTGAACCAGTGTCCTCCCAAACGGAAGACGACAATGACCGAAACCAGATTCACGGTTTCGTGGCCCCTCCACCTGCGCCAGCCCCTCCACCTGCGCCAGCCCCAGCACCAGCACCAGCACCCGCACCAGCACCAGCACCCGACGTGTACTACCAAAACTGTGATGCTGTACGAGCTGCAGGAGCCGCACCGTTGTACGCTGGACAACCGGGATACCGCAGTGGTCTGGACGGAGATAATGATGGCGTAGCTTGCGAAAAGAAGCGCTAAATTAAAAATCACAGCCTTGCCCGACTTCACTGCAACCAGAATCAGTTACGGTCGCGCCTTTCGCTCGTGGAATTCCTGGTATCGCTTATGACCGTTAAACCTTCACCTTGGGAATGCTTCCTGATTTTGGCAAAGTAGAAAAGCAATGAGCTCCCAATGGAAAAACAACCAAGCACTACGCTAAAGGGTTTTTCATTTCCCTTGGGATGTTTGCACTAACTACCGTTGTGGTTTTTGGTTAGGTGGCAAACCGAGATCTCTGGTTTATCATTGCCTCTGCTGCCGTATTTTCGGTGGCTAGCGGATTTTGGCGAACCTACCGGAAATCTTCATCATTTCGCTCACCACTCCGGTACTCACCACTCCAGTACTCACCACAACTCCGCGCTAGCCGCTACCCCGCTGTCCAACTACCTTTCAGAGGCGCTACCCACCGGCAAAGGCGCTACCCACCGGCAAAGGCAATTACCCCACCAGCGCCAAAAGCAGCACCAGCGCTTCAAAGGTGA
Organism: Corynebacterium freiburgense; assembly: GCF_030408815.1. Lineage (NCBI taxonomy): Bacteria > Bacillati > Actinomycetota > Actinomycetes > Mycobacteriales > Corynebacteriaceae > Corynebacterium > Corynebacterium freiburgense. Next base: position 1,969,355 of record NZ_CP047355.1, read on the forward strand.
TGGCGTTTTGCCAGTTTAAAAGGCTGGTGCTGTGAGGCGGTAAGGCGTGCGATCGCTAGAATGGCACTCCGCAGTGGAATATCGCATTGGCATAGGGTGTGGTTTCACCAGTGCGGATTACAAAGGACGCTTCCCCTACCAGGGTTTTGAGTTCTTCATGGGAAACCTCGCTCACGTTTTCGATTAAAAGTGAGCGTACTTCTGCTGGTGTTTCTTTAGCGATGGTAACACCTTCGATTACTACTTCATTGAGTACTGCTTCGACGGTGTCAGCGAATCTTGGGATTCCAAACACAAGGGCGAGATCAATAACTGGCACATGTGTTGGGATGGGCAGTCCGCAGTCTGCAATAACAAATGTATCGGTGTGACCCAAACGCGCAATACGACGATTCAGTTCGGGATTCAAAAGTCCCTGCTTTTTCATTGCCTACACCTCAGGAAGCGAATCGTCTTTTGATGGGTATGAGGATTGCGCACCGTACCCCGTGACGGTATAGGCCGCAACACGCGACGCATAGTGCGCGGCGTCGAGAAGCGAATCCCCTTCAGCAAGGCGGGCCACAAGGGAGCCGGTAAACGCGTCACCTGCGCCGGTAGTATCCACAGGAGTTACTTGGGGTGTTGGCACCGCAGTTACGCCTACCCCCTTCTCTCCTACGAGGGCGCCTTCCGGCCCCAGGGTAAGTACAACGCTGCGGAATCCTGCATCAAGCAATGCCTGCGCATCCGCCTGGGGGTCAGGTTTTTCATTTGGCAGGCCGAATTCTGATAAGACCAGCACAGCTTCGTGCTCATTCACAATCAATGGATCGGCCATTAAAAGCTTATTGTGGTCCACCGAAATAACCGGCGCTAAATTCACCACTACGCGGCCGGTCGCGTGGGACACTGCGGTTTCAAACCCGGATGCCGGAATTTCGCCTTGCAAGAGGAGAATATCGGCGTCTCGAATAATATCTGCATGCAAATTCACAAACTTATCGGTTACCCAAGAATTCGCACCTGGTAGCACTACAATGCTGTTTTCACCGTCTTCAGCGACGGTAATTACGGCCATGCCCGTGGTATCACCACGCTTTTCGACGCCCGTCATAATCACGCCAGCATCGACCATCAGCGATGTTGCATTAAAGGCATACGAATCATTTCCAATTGCCCCCACAAATGACACCCGTGCACCTTGCAATGCGGCAGCAACAGCCTGGTTCGCCCCCTTACCACCAGGGGAAATAGTTCCCCCGGTACCAATAACGGTTTCCCCAGGTAAAGGATGACGTTTCACCCACATGCTTAGGTCCGCATTAATCGAACCAACAACCGTAATTCGCTGCATTATGAAAACTCCTTGACGTTTGCGTCAGTAACAGTGACTACCTCCACTGGTACCTCTTTTTCCGGAGTCTCGCCTTTTAGCAGTTTTGCAGCCTCTTCCATAGCCTTCGCACCAAGCTCTGCTGGCTGCTGCGCAATTGTAGCTGCCATACGACCATCAGTGACTGCTTTAATGCCATCTTCCGTGCCATCGAACCCAATAACGAATACATCTTTACCAGCACGCGCACCAAGCGCCTCGATCGCGCCTAACGCCATCTCATCATTCTCCGCGAAAATCGCTTTAATATTCGGATGTGCCTGCAGTAAGTTCGTGGTCACATTTAATCCCTGTACACGGTCAAAACCAGCGGTTTGCTGAGCCACAACTTTAATATTTGGGAAGGCAGCAATACCTTCCATAAAACCCTTGCCGCGGTCACGGGAAGCCGACGATCCGGTAATACCCTGCAATACTAGGACTTCGCCTTCCTCCTGGATGGACTTGGCCAGGGCTTCCGCAGCCTGCTTACCGCCAGCGACATTATCCGAGGCGATAAATGAATCAATGGTTCCGCCATTGGAAGACCTATCTACCGCTACCACCGGAATCTTCGCATTATTTAGGGATTCCACCGCAGGAACTACGGCATCCGAATCAGTCGGGTTCACGATCACCACATTCGCGCCTGAAGTTGCCGCATTATTCAGCTGATTTACCTGCACAGAAGCATCGTTTGAGGCATCTTGAACATTGAGTGAAATACCCATTTCATCAGCCTTCTTTTGCGCACCGTCGCGCAACTGTACAAAGAATGGGTTGGATTGCGTTGACAGCGCCAGTGTGACAGAACCTGTTGCGGCCGAATCGCGGTTACAAGCCACAGCCCCGAATGCAAGTACGGTTGCAGCAGCAACGGCAAGTGTCTTTTTCAGTGGAGAAAACATAAGAGGAATTCCTTTCTAGGATTTAACGAGCTGTTTTATTTCTGATCACGTCAAAGCCGACTGCAAATGCAATTACTAAACCGATTACAATCTGCTGCCAGAACGAACTGACGTTCAGGATGTTCAAACCATTGCGGATAACCGCCAAAAGAATCGCACCAACTAATGTGCCGGTAGCTTTACCAGAACCACCACTTAACGACGCCCCGCCAATCACCACCGCAGCGATCGCATCAAGCTCATAACCAACCGCCGCCTGCGGCTGCGCAGAAGCAAGGCGACCGGTCATTACTAGACCAGCTAGGGCAGCAAACACGCCAGAAAGCGCATACACAATTACTAGAATCTTCTTTACCGGCAGGCCGGAAAGAACCGCCGCCTCAACATTGCCACCAATGGCGTACATAGACCGCCCGATAACAGTACGGCTCAAAATAAACCAACAAAGAAGCCCCGCTATAACCATAGTGACAATTGGTATTGGGATTCCCGCAATAGTGGAACCTAAAATATTGACCTCTCGCGCACTAGCAATCGGTGAACCCTGCGAGATCACCAATGTTGCGCCGCGAGCAATCGACATCATTGCCAGCGTGGCAATAAACGCAGGCAATTTACCGTATGCAATGGAAATACCGCTGATAATGCCTGCTACAAGCCCAGTTACCAACCCTAGAATCAGGGTCAGCCAACCAGGCAGCCCAACATTAGAAAAGGAATATGCGGAGACCATTGCACCGAGGGCAGCAACCGACCCCACAGAAAGATCAATACCCGCCGCAACAATGACGAATGTCATGCCAAACGCCAAAATAGCAACAGTCGCTGCTTGGACGCCAACATTGACCAGGTTATTCACGGTAAGAAAGTGCGGCGTGGCAATAAATAAGGCGACGCACAAAATAACCAGGCCAACGAGGGCGCCATTATTCATCATCCATTGCAGTACTGGATGTTCGGCAGTCTTTTTCATCGTTCTTCCTTCATTTCAGGAACTAAGTGGTCTTTGACTTGGGCTACAGCCAGCTGCATTACATCGTCTTGAGTAGTGCCTTGCGCTGGTAGATCACCCGTAATTCGTCCGCCGGACATCACAAGAATTCGATCCGACATGCCAAGGATCTCTGGCAATTCACTGGAAACCATAAGCACAGCCCCGCCCTGTGCCGTGACTTCATTCATAATGTTATAAATTTCTACTTTTGCTCCGACATCAACGCCACGCGTCGGTTCATCGAGCAATAACACATTCGAACCTGCAAGCACCCATCGACCAAACACAGCCTTTTGTTGGTTACCTCCGGATAGCGAGCGCACCGGCTGATCAATACTCGCCATTCGAATCCGCAATCGTTCCGCAACATCCTGACCGCGTTTCCTTTGACCGCGAAGATCTGCAAGCCCGAATTTGGATGTACTTTTTAGCGTTGCCAATCCAAGATTCTCTAAAACGGGAGCATCTAAAATCAGCCCTTGGGATTTCCTATCCTCCGGAACATGCCCAATACCATGAGCAATCGCTGCGGCAATATTTCCATTTGGCAGCTTCGAACCATTCACATACACCTCACCCGAATCGACCTTATCGGCACCTGCGATCGCCCGAACAACCTCCGTACGCCCCGCACCAACGAGCCCAGCTAAACCAACGACCTCGCCAGCACGGACAGTAAATGAAACATTCTGAAAATTGCCGGCCGAGGTAAGGTTTTTAACTTCCAATAAGGGCTGCCCCTGGGTTGGCGAAATCCGTGGAAATTGATCATCAATATCCCGGCCTACCATCAACTTGACAAGCTCTTTTTCTGGGGTATCCGAAGGTACTTCTGCTACTAAACCACCGTCACGAAGTACCGAAACCGAATCTGCGATTCGGGCGATCTCATCAAGGTGATGGGAAATAAAGATCATTCCCACGCCTTTAGCCCGAAGATCATCAACCACACCAAATAGATGATCGACTTCGCGGCCAGTGAGTGCGGCGGTTGGTTCATCAAGAATAAGAATTCGAGCATTCATGGACAGAGCTTTGGCAATTTCCACAAGCTGTTGGCGCGCAATACCTAATTGGCCTACCGGGGTATCAAGTGAAACATCCACACCAATAATGCGTAAGGCTGCTTCCGCTTGCCTGCGCAAATGCTTATAATTCACCAATCCCCATCGAGATGGAGTACGCCCTAACAGCAGGTTTTCCGCCACGCTCATAGTGGGGACAAGGTTAAGTTCTTGGTGAATAGTCGCAATTCCCAAGGCCTCCGCTGCTTTGGTATTGGGAAGCTTGGTCGGATTTCCGTCGATAATGATTTGGCCAGCATCTGGCTGGTACACGCCCGACATCATTTTGATAAGGGTGGATTTACCCGCTCCGTTTTCTCCTAACAGGGCTTGCACATGTCCCGAACGAACATCGATACTGACATCATCAATCACTTTTACTGGACCAAACGATTTTGAAACATGCTCCAGTCGCAACACAGGATTGTCAGCCATTGTTAATTACCTCCTTGCACCGGAGTGGAACCACGCACAATAAGCGTGGTTGGCAATTTAATAGTTGTAGCCACAGGCTCTCCTTGAAGAATTCGATACAGTTCTTCAAATGCACGTTGTCCCATTTCAGCGACGTGCTGATCAATAATGGTCAACGGCGGATTCTGCAATTGGAAAACCGCAAAATCATCAAAACCAACAAGGGCAAGATCTTTACCGAGGCGAATTTTCCGTTCATGACAGGCCCGAAGCGCACCGATCGTCATCATGGAGTCCCCCGCGATAATCGCCGTAACTGGAGTTTCGAGTAGTTGTTGTGTACCGACATACCCCTCAAACTCTTGATACCCACCCAAATACACAGGTTGTTTCTCTAAGCCTTGCCTCTTACATGCAGTACGAAACGCTTGCAGCCGATCCGAACCAGTAGAGGTATCCAATGGACCTGCAAGATACCCGATCGACGTATGCCCATTGCGCACTAGCAATTCAACCGCAGCCAAGAGTCCTTCAGAAGGATCCGTGCTCACCGATGTGACCGGGACGTCGGAAAGCTCACGGTCCACAAGCACAAGCGGAATATCAAGTTCCGCCAACCGAGCTTCCGAACCTGCATGCGGTACGGCGATAATACCGTCGACGCGCTGCCCTTCGAGTATCCCAATTGCTCTGGCTAATTGCTCTGGATCATCGTTGGAATTTCCAAGCAGTGTATACAATCCCGCTTCTAGTGCTGCCTGCTGAACTGCTGCAGCAAGCTCTGCAAAATAAGGATTTGTCAGATGCGGAATAACTAAACCAATAGTGTTTGTGCGCGATTTACGTAATGCTCGTGCCTGTGCATTTGGCCGATAGTGCAAACGTTGGGCCGCTTGTTGCACAATCTCCTTTGTGTGCAAAGAAATCGCAGGATGATCAGCTAAAGCTCTGGAAACAGTACTTATAGAGAGCCCTGCGTCAGCAGCTACATCTTTGAGTGTTGGAGCACGTTTTTGCACTACAACAACCTCCTCTTCGGCCATCAGACCTTTATGCAAACGTTTGCAGTAGGTGATACCAATGACCGTAAACATGTTCGTCAATCATGTCAAGAGGTACAAATCACACACAAACTATTAACGTGCCCTAAAACACAAAAAGGGTCGCCATACGGCGACCCTTGTATAGAGAAGTTTTTACTTAAAATCAACTTTCACTACATACATTCCTTGAGTTAGTTCAAAGAAGTTAAATCCTGCACGATATCCAAAGGGCAAGACTTCACGCTTTTCCGGATCTAAATAGTTCGTGTAATTAAATTCAATGTCCACGTCGCGAATAGTGCTCCCCCATTCACGAACGCTATATGGGTCTTCAACTTTGAAATGCATCGGCCTCTCATCCAAGCCCCGACGATGCGCCTGTCCACCACCCATTACGCGAGGCGATTCACTGTCATAGCACAAACGTCCACCCGGAAAATGCTGCCCCATTGCGCCAATAAGCTTTTCAACTTCATTCACTTCAAGGTAATGGAACTGGCCAAATGCAATTGCAATAAAACCTCGAGAACCATCGACATGATTCATCCATTCGAGATCTGTGATCGCATACGGAAGGTCCACCCCCGAATCCGAACACAGGTTCGTTCGTGATGCGAGGGTTTCGGGCGTATCAAGGTTGTACACAGTACAATCAAAATCTTGAAGATCATGGGCTAATTGCCCAAAGCCACTACCAATATTCACCACCGCAGCCCCAGGATGCGACTCTAAATACCGAGTTACTTCCTCCACCGCAATAAGATGGCGCAAACCAAATACCATCGCGGTGAAACCTTCCATTTCCCCCAAATTCATGCCTTTATCTTCGGCTGTTTGAACAAACTCTACAGCCCATGGATCAGAGAAACATTCCGGCCACTTTTGCGCTGCCATTGCGCGACCATACAAAGGGAAAATCAGGTTTTGCTGGACTTCAGTTAAACTCATGATGACTAGTGTATAGCCGCACTAGCAGGCGCGCTGTAAGTGGTACAGATGTGACATTTGCTAACCCAAAATCGCCGCCCCCATAGTCGCTTTTAGGTCTCCCATGAGGTTTGCACCACGCGAAACCCGCAGGTGTTCACCTAAAATCATTACAGTTGATTGGTCACCATCTACCAGGTTCAAATACACATCCGATTCGCCAGGATTGGCTTCAAGCACGGTTTTTAGCTTTGCAATGTTCGCCATTGAACATTGATCTGTTCGGAGTGTTAAACGCACCGGCAGACCGGATCCTCCACCAACCCCTAATTCAGGGGCTTTAAGATCATCACAAAAGACACTTGTGCGGTCATCGCGAATGGAAATATGGGCCTTAGCAAGAATGATATTGTCTTCAACAATCAAACTCGACACCATGGCGTAAACCTTGTTGAATACCAGCAATTCAACCGAAGCACCATTGTGATCTTCAACGGTAACAATGGCCCATGGGGATCCATCCTTTTTAGAGAACCTTCGGTCAACAGAGGAAATAATCCCACCAATTACAACCTCAGTACCATGTTTGAGCTCACCAGAAAGAATGGTCGTTAACGCCGTATCGGTTTGCGCCTCTAAAGACTCTTCATAGCCATCAAGCGGGTGCCCAGAAACATACAGGCCAAGCATTTCACGTTCCAGCGCCAATTCATGCTTACGCTCCCATTTCTCATCCGGCACCTGAACCGCAAACATGTTCGAGCTTTCTTCCGCTTCACCGCCAAAGCCTGCAAAGAGATCAAACTGTCCTTTATCAGCAGCTTTCTTAGTGGAAATAACTGAATCAACTGCATCTTCATGGATAAGTACCAAACCCCTGCGAGGATGCCCCATAGAATCAAATGCACCCGCTTTAATTAGCGATTCCGTTACTCGCTTATTACACGGCAAGGTGTCAATTTTATCCAAATAATCGGAGAAATCTTTAAACGGGCCTTTCTCTTTTCGGGTTCGCACAATAGATTCAACGACATCTTCGCCTACATTACGTACAGCACCCAAACCAAATCGAATATCCTCACCAACAGATTGAAAGTTTAGTGCAGATTCATTAACGTCTGGAGACAGTACTTTAATTCCAAGATGGCGGCAATCTGCCAAGTAAATCGCGGATTTATCTTTACGGTCTGCCACGGAAGTAAGCAAAGCCGCCATGTATTCGGCCGTGTAATTGGCCTTTAAATAAGCAGTCCAGAATGAGACCAACCCGTACCCGGCGGCATGCGATTTATTAAACGCATATGATGCAAAAGGCTCGATTGTGTCCCATAATGCTTTAATCGCACCATCGGAGAAACCATTCGATTTCATCCCGGCCTCGAATGTTACAAACTCTTTTGCCAACACTTCGGGCTTCTTTTTACCCATTGCTTTTCGGAATCCATCGGCTTGACCAGCGGTGTAATTGGCCACTTTCTGCGAAATACGCATGATCTGCTCTTGGTACACAATCAGGCCATAAGTATCGGCGAGGATTTCTTTTAATGGCTCTTCCAGCTCTGGGTGAATCGGGGTGATTTTTTCCCTGCCGTTTTTCCGGTCAGCGTAGGCCCAGTGTGCACCCATGCCCATTGGACCCGGACGGTAGAGTGCAAGCGCGGCAACAATATCATCAAAGCCTGTCGGCTCCATGCGCTTAAGCAATTCGCGCATGCCGCCAGAATCGAGCTGGAATACGCCGAGAGTATCGCCACGCGCAAGCAGTTTATAGGTTGCTTCGTTTTCAGTGGTGAGGGTGTCCAAATCGATTTCCTCACCTTTGTTTGCCCGAATATTTTGAATGCAGTCACCAATTACGGTGAGGTTTCGCAGCCCAAGGAAATCCATTTTCAGTAGGCCAATTGCTTCGCAGGCTGGATATGGCCAGCCAGTAATCAGCGCTCCGTCGTTTGGACGCTTCCACATTGGGATGCAGTCAAGCAACGGCACACTAGCCATAATGACCGCACAGGCGTGCACGCCAGCTTGCCGGACCACGCCTTCAAGACCGCGGGCAGTTTCATAAATCTTTTTCACATCCGGGTCGGATTCAATAAGTCCTCGGACTTCTCCGGCCTCTCCGTAGCGTTCATGTTCGGGATCCATAATCCCAGATAGTGGAATGTCTTTTGCCATAATCGCTGGTGGAAGGGCTTTTGTAATCCGATCTGCTATTTGGTATCCGGGTTGCCCAAAAAGTGCGCGCGCCGAGTCCTTGAGCGCTTGTTTCGTTTTCACCGTGCCAAAGGTAATCACTTGCGCTACTTTGTCTTCTCCCCAGTTTTCCGCAGCATAGCGGATCATTTCGCCGCGGCGGCGGTCGTCGAAGTCGATATCAATATCGGGTGCGCTGGGGCGTTCTGGGTTCAAAAACCTCTCAAAGAGCAGCCCGTGTTGGATTGGGTCAATATTTGTAATTGTTAAGGCATATGCTACGAGCGCGCCGGCTGCCGAACCACGACCCGGACCAACCAAGATTCCAACGGAACGTGCATATTTAATAAGCTCAGCCACAATGAGGAAGTAGGAAGGGTACCCCTTCATATCAATTACTTCGATCTCATAATTAGCCCGATCAATATATGCTTGGGGCACTTGCGCGCCTTGGAATCGTTCTTTTAACCCTTCCATTACTTGGTGTTTAAGCCACGATGTTGGGGTATGCCCGCTAGGCACATTGGCAATGGGCATACGGTCATGGGTGTGAGGTTGCCAAAGGGAGCTATAGTCTTGGACCCGTTCGGCAATAAGCAAGGTGTTATCGCATGCACCAGGCACTAGGTTGTCCCAGGTAGCGCGCATTTCTGCCGCCGATTTAATAAAGTAGCCATCCCCGTCGAATTTAAAGCGGTCTGGGTCTTGCATTGTCTTGCCTGTTTGCACACAAAGCATTACCTCATGTGCGTGTGCTTGGTCTTGGAGCACATAGTGGCAGTCATTGGTGACCAATGGCGGTAGATTGAGTTTTTTGCCAATTTCTAGCAATTCACTACGAACTCGGTTTTCAATATCGAGCCCATGATCCATTAACTCTAGGAAGTAATTGTCTTTGCCATAAATGTCTTGCCACATTGCTGCGGCTTCCAGTGCCTCATTGAATTGCCCTAAACGGAGGCGAGTCTGTACGTCTCCAGACGGGCATCCTGTAGTGGCAATAATTCCTGTTGCATTTTCCGCAATAAGTTCCGCATCCATACGAGGCCATTTACTTAACTGACCTTCATAGGACGCCATTGAGGAAAGATAAAAAAGGTTTTGCAGCCCTGTTGCATTTTCCGCGATCATTGTTTGGTGTAAATACGCACCAGAGGCAGAAACATCGTCGGCTTTTTGGTGTGGTTCACCCCAACGAATCCGGTTTTTATTAAAGCGGGATTCAGGCGCTAGATAGGCTTCGATTCCAATAATCGGCTTAATGCCTTCTTCCACCATTTTTCTATAAAACGCATCAGATCCGAACATGTTTCCGTGATCGGTTATGCCTACTGCGGGCATCCCTTGACGTTTCACTTCGGCGGCAAGCATGTCCACCTTCGCCATGCCGTCAAGCATTGAGTATTCGGTGTGGTTATGCAGATGAACGAAGGAGGAATTACTCATAGGTGCCAATTGTACGACACCTTTCAAGCCACTATTGGAGCCCAATTGCACCACGGTTTTATGCATAAGCGACTACGGTGGCGGGTATCCCCCTTAGAAAGGAGTACCGCTATGAATTCACCATTTAGCCTGGTTGGTCGCACCGCAATTGTTACTGGTGGTTCCACCGGAATTGGTTTTGGTATTGCCCGCTGTCTTGCCAATGCGGGCGCAAGTGTCATGGTTGCAGCATTGGATGACCAGCATTTGGCGAACATCACCGACTTTGCCAAAATCGCCTGCGATGTCACCGACCCAGTCGATTGCGCCACCGCTATCGCTGCAACAGTGGAACGTTTTGGGGGCGTCGATATTCTGGCGGCAAATGCCGGCGCATATCCCCAAGCAAGTATTGCGGATATCGACGCCGCGGCCATCGGGCAACTTACCGAGCTCAATGTTGGCGGTATGGCAAATATGGTGGTTGCCGCATTGCCAGAATTACGACGTTCTACCGCCGGTCGAATTATTGTCACCAGTTCCATTACCGGCAACTACACAGGCTTTCCTGGCTGGGCGCATTATGGAGCGACCAAGGCGGCACAACTTGGATATGTTCGTACTGCCGCAATTGAACTAGCCCGCTACGGAATTACCTGCAATGCGGTTTTGCCGGGCAATGTACTCACACCTGGTCTAGAGGAACTTGGCGAAACCTATATCGCGCAAATGGCGCGTTCAGTTCCTAGCGGGGCTTTGGGCACAATCGATGATATCGGCAACACTGTCGCGTTTTTAGCCAGTGATGCTGCAAAGTACATTACGGGCCAAGGCATTGTTATTGATGGTGGACAGATTTTGCCAGAATCCCCTGAAGCACTCGAAACATAACCGCTCCTTGTTTGTGAGTTTTGTGTGCTTTATGTCCGGTGGTTTGGTTGTGTACGTCCGGTGACCTGGGATTTGGTTAGATCTGGTTGGGAGGTGCTCAGTCTTTTCGGGGGTCTGGTCGGTCTTTTCAGACGCTGGTTGGGCGTGTTGTCACAGATTCCATTTTTTCGGCTGTTTTTATGGAATCTGCGACAAACCCCAGGTCAACGATTGTGCACAACATGGGTTGCTGTCGCAAATTCCATTTTTTCGGGCGATTTTCGGGCGATTTTATGGAATCTGCGACAGTAGGGATGAAAACATTACCAGTACGATAGGGTGGGCCTATTAAACTGCAGGTAAAGCCCAGCCCACACCCCGGAAAGCCCAGCCCACACCCAAGGAAAGCAGCTCAAACAACCTAGAAACCGGCTACCCCCCGGAAAGCGATGCAAATCAGCAGCATTAGCCATTTCCAAGCAAGTTCGGCCACCCAAAACAGCCAAGAACAAAAACCAACCTAACCTTCAAAACATCTGGCTTTCAAGACAAGGTTGAAAACTAGGTAATCACCCACATGAGCGAGTACTGTTCGACTCTATGGTCTATGGTGTACTCGCCTACGGCATTTGGGGCTTTTTTGCTGCTTTTTTCCCATTGCTTGCGCCTGCAGCGCCAATGGAGATTCTTGCCCATCGCATCGTTTGGACGGCCGTCCTTATGCTTGGGCTTATTTGGTATACCGGTGGGCTGAAAGAGCTTCGAAGCACACCACGAACAACCTGGCTAACAATAGTGCTGGCCGCGATCGTGATTGCCATAAACTGGCTGGTGTATGTGATCGCGGTTAATAGTGGGCATGTTGCGGAAGCCGCACTCGGATACTTTATTAACCCTTTGGTGAGTGTATTGCTAGGCATGGTTTTTCTGCGGGAACGGCTGCGGAATCTACAGAAACTCTCGGTAGCTATTGCAACGGCTGCTGTGTTGCTTATCACTATTGCGGGTGGCGAACCCCCAATTCTTGGGCTCATTCTCGCTTTTAGTTTTGGGTTTTATGGGCTGATTAAAAAGCGAATTCAGCTCAGTGCATCGACATCACTAGCTGCGGAAACCCTGGTATTGTTCCCATTTGCTGCTGGATTTCTTTTGGTGCTCGAAGCAAATCACACCAGCACGATGTTTCAATATGGAATTTCCCACACCTTACTTTTGATTTCCACGGGGATCATTACTGCTGTGCCACTTTTATGTTTTGGTAAAGCAGCAAAACTTATTCGACTTTCCACTTTAGGAATGTTGCAGTATATGACCCCGAGTGTGCAGATGTTATGGGCGGTGTTGGTTATGCAGGAACAACTCAGCCCAATACGGTGGCTAGGTTTTATTATTATCTGGATTTCGGTGAGTATTTACCTTACGGACTTACTCCTGCACCGAAATAATCGATAACCAACTCCCACTCATTCATGAAAACGCACCGGGCGAATGCCAAAGCGCCCCCAAGCGGCATCTGGTGGTAGTACTTCAATAGCAAAGACACGCTTATCCTCAGCCACTGTTCGCAATAGGTCACCGGAGGCGTGAACGATTACACCGGGGATTGGTTCATTGCCTAAAACATCGGCTCGGGATTTCCCTTTTATGGGTTCCGGCAATGGAATTGCTGCGGTTTCTGTAAGGCGTGCATTGACTCGTGGCAGCGGTTTAAGCAAGATACTTGCTTCACCTGCATTTAAGGGCTCGGTAAAGGTAATCAATGCAAACGAAGGTTCGTCTGCCTCTTCAAGGGAAATTCGAGCACGGGCTTGGTAGTTTTCGGGAGTTTCATTATCCATGCCAAGAGAATCTCCATTGATATTCATAGGTTTGGAAACTCGATCAGATTGCCCAAGCGCTAATACAAGCGCAATAAGCGCGGCCGTCGATAAGCCTGCTACAACAACGCGTGTTTCCATTTACCCCTCACGAAGAACATCGAGCGCGTGTTGCAAATCAGGCGGATATGGCGAAGTAATTTCCATATAACGACCGTCCGCAGGATGCGTAAAACCCAAGTGAACGGCGTGTAGCCACTGCCGGATAAGGCCCAGGCGTTCGGAAAGCTTAGGGTCCGCGCCATACATTGGGTCGCCACAACAAGGGTGGTGCAATGCCGAAAAATGCACGCGGATTTGGTGAGTACGCCCGGTTTCCAAATGGATCTCCAATAATGAGGCTTCACGAAACGCCTCAATGGTTTCATAATGTGTCACCGAGTGTTTACCGTCGCTTGTTACGGCAAACCGCCAACCAGCCGAGGGGTGACGGCCAATCGGAGCTTCGATCGTCCCCGATAATGGGTCAAGGTGCCCTTGAACTAGGGCATGATATGTTTTGGTCACCGTCCGATCCCGAAATGCGCGTTTTAGCACTGTATATGCGCGTTCCGACGCCGCGACCACCATCACCCCGGAAGTGCCAACGTCCAGGCGCTGCACAATCCCTTTTCGCTCTGGTGGCCCCGAGGTAGAAATCCGAAACCCGGCAGCCGCTAATCCTCCAATAACCGTTGGCCCATCCCAACCAACCGTAGGGTGCGCCGCTACCCCAACGGGTTTATCCACCACAATGACATCTTCGTCGGAGTACAGAATATCCATACCCTCTACGAGTTCTTCTTTTGGCAATAACGGTTCCTTTGGGGCGGGCAAAGTCACATCCAGCCATGTGCCCGCCGCAAGCCGGTCCGATTTACCAACAAGCTTGCCGTCTATAAACACATCCCCCGCTGCGGCAAGTTCTGCCGCACTAGTTCGAGAGATACCAAGTAATTTCGATAACGCGGCGTCTACACGCATACCATCCAGCCCTTCGGGGACAGGCATTTGGCGAGACTCCCGCATTAGGCACGCACCTTTCGTTCCTCCATCATCACACCAATAAGATAAACCACAACACCGACAGTAATTGCGCTATCCGCAATATTGAATACGGCAAAACTCCCTATTGAAATAAAGTCCACAACATGGCCGAAAAAGAAACCTGGTTCCCGTGCAAGCCGGTCAATAAGGTTTCCCAGCGCCCCACCCGCAATCATCCCAATCCCAATCGCTTGGACGGTATGGGTAACACGCCGCGCATACACCGCAACACCAACCACAAAACTCAATTGGATAAGTGTAAATAACCAGGTCAGATTTTGCCCCATGGAAAACGCAGCACCTGGATTAAATAGCAATAGAAACCGAAACCAATCACCAATCACTGGTTTTGGGACATTCGGAGTCAATGTCTGAAGCACCCACATCTTCGAAAGCTGATCGATCACAGCTACGAATGGGATTATCCCTAATACGAGTCTCGCCTTATTGGTCACGCAATACATCATTCCTTATGTGGTAGGTGTTTTCCCACTCCGCGCTTCGGTAGGTTGGATCATGTGCAAGCTCGAACCCGTATACTTTCCGCCCTGTGCGCGGCCCTCCTGCTCACTTCCTGCGCAGAGGACAGCACGAGTGACCCCCCCATCGCCGTACAAGCCGATGCAGTGAAAGTAACAGTAAATAATAATGGAAGCGGAAACAAGCAAACACTACGTTTCCAACCAACCAGCCAAGATCAACAGGCGACGCTCACCGTTGATGATGGGTTCCATCAAACCACCTCAAACGGAGACGAATCCCCCGAAGAAATCCAAACAATGACTCTTCCCGTGACCGCAAACGCAAGCGATGAGCGGAAGGTAACACTAACCGTTGGTACCCCCACCTACTCTGATAGCAGCCTCAACGAAGAACTCGCAACTGCAAAGGACTTTCGTGTCAGTTGGCAAGGTGACACTACCGGACGGATTGAAACACTTGAATTCTCCGCACCGCCAAATGCCACCGATACCGCCCGAGCAGCAACAGAACGTTTCCTCCAACATGTACTGAACATGCCGATTGTATTCCCTGAAGAAGAAATCGGCGAGGGGGCCAAATGGCAGGTAGAAAGCAGAGTCAGCGGCGGCTCCACACTACTTCAAACCACCACATTTATTGCCAAAAAAATCCAAGGCTCGCAGGTGGAATTGGATGTAGTAGTTGAGCAGCGACCAGCTGTAGGGGCACTCCCAGTCACGGATTCTCAGGGGAAATCCATGGGAGATCTAAAAGTTCTCGATTCGAAGACAAATTCGCAGGGCAGTTTGGTTATTGATCTGCAAAACCCTCTCCCGAAAGGAAACATTCAATTCACCACTACGGTGCAATATGGTGGCGATTCCAATGTCACGGTCACTCAAACCGCAACAACTCGCATTGCATATAAGTAACTATTAGAAACTGCCCCAGGGCAAGACAGTCACTATTGAAAGCGACACCTTGCCCTGAGGCAATAATTATTCGCTGTAATTATCCACTAATGGATGCTACGGAATCACGACACTTTGCATGTAGAGATACCAAATACCCGATATAGTGGGCAGAATCCCGTAGCGGCAGTGCCCAACATAATGGCTGAAATTGCCCACATAGCCTTGGAAACTGGGCCCGTAGTTTCCCTAGCAATCGCACCAGTAATAGCGCCAATGCCTACGCGAATAACTCTGTCCAGGAAACGTTCGTTTTTCTTCATGGGCCCAGCCTAGAAATTTCCCCTATGCGAGGCGAGGGGCTGTGAGTGAATTAACACTCACAGGGGTTTATGGTGCCGGTGCTGGAGGCGCAGCGGGAGGTTCTGCAGGAGGTGGAGGTGGTACCTCCGCGCCTGGTTCACCCGGTGCTGGAGCTGGAGGTGGCGGAGCGTCGGCAGGCGGTGGGACAGGAGCAGGAACATCACCATGGCACATAGGTGGAACCTGTTCTGGGGGCACGGTATTTGTAATCAATGTACAAGCCCAAGTTTGGGAAAGCTTCCAGGTATTGTCCTCGAAGATAAATTCCACATTGTCCGCAACCTGAGGTTCGCGGTCAGGAAGAGTGAAATTCACGGTAGCCAATACTGAATTTGGAGTATAACCAGGCAAAACTGGTGGAACTACCTGGAAATCAGCGCCAGATTCTTGCTTTGAGCGCGTCATAGTTTCAAAAAGTTCTGGAGCAGCCTCGCCACCCTGTACAGTGCGAATCTTCTCCTCTACGGAAGCATCTGGATTGGTAGCAACCGCCAGTACCGCATTAAGATCATCAGCCGTAGGCTGCGGCGCATTCGCCGAAGATGCAGCAGACGAAGACGCAGAACTGGAAGCGGCAGACGTCTTTGACGTCTCAGAATCACCCCCAAGGAATGGAATATTTCCCGGCAACGACCCACACGCACTAAGCGTGAAGGCAGCGACGCCGATGGTTACGGCGGTGTAAATTCTCTTCACTGAATACTCTCCTCTTCGATGCCTCGAGTTCGGGCTATCACCACAATGCGAAACCATGGTACACGTGATGCAAATGTGGCCACACTAAGCTATTGCTATGAGCAAAATTATCGTGATCACCACTGGCGGCACAATCGCATGTACAACAGACCCCAATGGCGCCCTTATTCCTACTGTAAGTGGGGAAGCGCTTGTTCAGCCACTTATCAGCAGATTTGACAATACGTCCATTGAGGTTCGCGAACTCACACGACTTGATTCCGCAAGTATGACCTTCGCCGATATCGACGAGATCGTTCTTGCTGTTCACGATGCCCTCGAAGACCCAGATGTTACTGGTGTAGTGGTCACACACGGTACGGATTCCATGCAAGAAACAGCTTTAGCTGTGGATACGTTCCACTCAGACCACAGACCCGTCGTATTTACCGGCGCACAAAAACCTTTTGACCACCCAGAATCAGATGGCTTAACCAACCTTTTCGAATCAATCATTATTGCCAGTGACAACTCGGCAAAAAATCTTGGCGTGCTGATTGTATTCTGCCATGCCGTAATCCCCGTTCGGGGGTGCGTCAAATGGCATACCACTGACGAACTGGCATTCGCCACCAATGGTCCCGAAGAGGCGACTCGCGCAGAACCTCTACTCCCCCGCCCCTTGAAAGACACTCGCATCGACATTATCTCGGCCTACCCCGGAGCCCCCCGCGATCTTATCGACGCCGCGATCACCGCAGGCACCCAAGGACTCGTTATTGAAGGCATGGGTGGCGGCAATGTTGGCAAAGAAGTCGCACTAGCGCTCGAAGAGGCACTGGGGAAAGGCATTCCCGTGGTAATCACTACGCGGGTACCACGTGGCGATGTCCACGGAACGTATGGGGGTGTCGGCGGCGGTGCAACACTCGCGGCGAAAGGTGCCATTGGATCTACATATTTCCGCTCTGGACAGGCGCGGGTTCTTCTTGCTATTGCAGTGGCAACCGGTACACACCCCGCAACGCTATTCTAACGACTGCAAACCCAGGCTTTTTACGTATCGATGGCCTCATCTTCTGCTAACCAATCATCCCAATCGAGGCTTCGTAGCGGATCTCCAACTTCAAGCAAGGGGTCATCGATAGCAAAACTGCGTGTTTTCCCCTGCATGGTAGTCCTAGTTTCAAACCGCACCGACACAACACCATGACCCGCTCCTTGCACCCACCCATGGCCAAATCCGGGATGAAACACGTCCTGGGTTGGGCGCCACCCTCGCGAATCCTCAACGTTTACTTCAATTGCTGGCGCATTGCTGCCTCGCACACCGCTTTCCCAATCTGAATCAAAACTTGCGGCAGGCGCTAAATCAGGAAACAACAACTCTTGATACACGTGCTCAAGATTGGAAAAAGAAACTCCCACAAGCCGAATTGGCCCAACATCATCGGGGTACCGAGTAAGCATTCGCGCGGCATTCCGAAGTACCGCTTCATTATCTGACGCGAACGGTAACGACATTGATCGACTTTCCGAATGAAAATCAGCCATTCGGAGTTTTACTGTGACAGTGCGGGCACCACGCCCATCCTTAGCTAGCCTCCGCAATGCCTCTTGTGCAGCCCGCTCCACCGCCGCATCTACAGCAATTCGAGTAAGTAGGTCTTTGGGGTACGTATGCTCACTGGAAATTTGCTTAGCTTCCGCCCGTTCAGCTAGTGGTCTGTTGTCCACTCCTCGGGCGAGTTCCCATAAACCCAACCCAAGCGAACCGAGCGTCACTTCAACGTCTTTGGCATTGAGTGCGGCAAATTCACCAATTGTTGTGACGCCGATTCGCTGTAATTTTGTTTCAGCAACAGGCCCAATTCCCCAAAGCTTGCGCACTGGCATTGGAGCAAGCATTTGGCTTTGTTCAGCAGCAGAAATAACACACACTCCATCGGGTTTTGCCAGGCCAGAACCAATTTTTGCGTATTGTTTACCGGTTCCAGCACCTACTGAACTTGGTAAACCTGTTTCCTGCCGAATTAACGCCCGTAGTTCATTAGCCCATTCACGGACATGCTCGGCACTCGCACCTTGTATTTCAGGGGGTTCCAAAAAAGCCTCGTCAATGCCAAGCTGCTCTACATTGACTGCTTTTTTGCGGACCAGCTCAAACACGCGCCGCGAAGCCGTTGAATACACAATAAATCTGGGTAATACCACTACACCTCGGAAACCTACTAGTGTTCGTGCTTGCTGCATTGGCATTGCGGAGCGCGCACCGAATGCTCGTGCCTCATAGGACGCCCCCGCAACAACTCCACGGCCAGAAAGACCGCCCACGAGTACGGGTCTTCCTCGAAGCGTGGGTCTAGTGAGCTGTTCAACGGAGGCGAAAAAAGCGTCCATATCAATGTGCAATACCCAGCGCTGCATAAAACTAGCGTAAAGGAAGGCTGGAAACCATAAAACTCTGATGATAGTTCGATTAAATCACTCGGCATCCTATTAGGAATCGAAAAGATTTCCAGTATCACCGACGCAAAACATACGCCACACTCATTTAGTCTTCTCTATGCCATCTTTAGAATAAACTTTCGCTTACACTTATAAAGCAAATGTAATCCATGCACGGCTATCACGCACACACTCAAGCTCGGTATACATAGAACAGGAATGGCTAACATTTTCATAACTCAATTGCGAATATATAACTTAGGCCCTTTGACCGTTAGCCTTCGTCTTACCAGCCCTCAATGACCGACACCAGAGCGTTTCTTTTACTTAAATTAAGCGGTGAATTTTGCACCAATAACTGAGATTTACATTAATTT
The DNA here is from genome assembly GCF_030408815.1 of Corynebacterium freiburgense. NCBI lineage: Bacteria > Bacillati > Actinomycetota > Actinomycetes > Mycobacteriales > Corynebacteriaceae > Corynebacterium > Corynebacterium freiburgense. The sequence continues at coordinate 1,988,686 of NZ_CP047355.1, forward strand.
CTCATTCGAATAACAGCTATTTTCTATAGATCGCTTGACCTCTCGAGTCGTGTCGTTTCTACTAGTCATATTCGCTCTACCTCTTTGTTATTTGCTCGCAATCAAAATATCGAAGGCAACCACCTGCTCAACAACTTTTACGCATATGACAATTATCAAATCTAAACATTCCCTACACTCATCATCCACCACTTCGTTATCTCCAGATATTCACTGGAAGCCACGGCATATCGTCCCGATTACGGACTTCTGCGCCATTGGTTTTTCATTACTGCTGGGAATTACCCTAAGCAACCGGTACGCCCAATACAACGCGCCGAATTTAACGGATAAGACGCACCTACTAGGTCTTACCGCACTTGCAGTCCTATGGATGCTGGGAATTTGGTATCAAAAAGGGTACACATTAGATGCCTGCCTCCGCAGCAACATTGGCATAAAAATGGCGCTAAAGAGCACTTTTTATGTCGCGGGTGGCTTAGCAATCGTCGATGCGTTTTTTGGTCTCCCCCTGGTAAACCCATATCTAGCAATTAGTTTCCCAAGTGGGTTCCTGCTTATTGCCGCATCACGCGCAATCACTGCGCTTATTATCCGCCGCGTAAAACGTGCACGACCTTCCCGGCTACTATTCGTCGGACAATCCGACGATATTCTTGATGTAGTCGGAAATAATTTTGAATCAAGGTTTCCTTTCCATGAGGTAGCGGCGGTTTCACTCACCGACCCAGAAAACCAGCATAAACTACGCAAGATCGAAAATTGTGAGGTAGTTACTTACACGTCCAATATGGATGTTGCGCAAATAGCAAAACGTTTTCGTTGCGACGCCGTGTGGGTAGCTTCTGTAAGCAACTTTGGGCATAAAAATCTTCGGCGACTCGCCTGGCATCTTCGCAATGCAAAAGCAAAACTCTACTTGGAACCAATGCTCGAGGGCGTCGCCGAAAACCGACTGAGTGCTACCCCAATCGGCCCACGAACAGTCTTGTCGATTGAACGTCCACGAATCAGCGCCGCAAACGGTTGGGTAAAACGAGGATTCGACATTACCTTTTCCGTAATCATGCTCATTATTGTCTCCCCTGTCATGATTATTACCGCGATCGCAATCAAGTTTGAAGATGGTGGCCCTATTTTCTATAAAAGCGAACGCATCGGGAAAAAGGGCGAACCCTATTATGTGTGGAAATTCCGCAGTATGTGCATTGATGCCGAGGAAAAAATCCAAGCACTGATCCAACAAAATGGAGGGCAATCGTTGCTTTTTAAAATGAAAGACGATCCTCGTGTCACTCGGGTTGGAAAGTTCATCCGCAAATACAGCATCGATGAACTGCCCCAATTCTTCAATACAATTAATGGAACCATGAGTGTCGTTGGTCCGCGCCCACAAGTACAGCGCGAAGTCGATGAATACGATAGCGATATGCACATGCGGCTTGAAGTTCCTCCAGGAATCACCGGCCTATGGCAAGTCAGTGGACGCTCAAATCTTAGCCCACAATTAGCCCAAGCCCTTGACCTCTACTATGTAGACAATTGGAGCTTTTGCCTTGATATACGGATTATATTTGCAACACTTAAAGCAGTGCTAAAACCAGAAGGTGCGTACTGAGCACTTCTCAACCAAAAGTCCAATAAACCCCGGCTCGTTCATTCATTGTGAACGCAGCCGGGGTTTATTTTTATAGCTTCGAAAGTGTCCGCCCAATAAGCCCTTCGAATCTTCCACAAGCAATATTGGCGTGTAATTTAACCTGATGGAAATCTCGTTGCACCACGGCTCTTCCCATACGGAGTAATGGACCTAAAATCGCTCGAACTTGCTGCGATATGGGACACCAGCGACGCAAAACATACCCGGTTCCCCTGGCATAACGACGGTGTTTGGCTATAGGAAAGTCCGGAGCTTCATTCGTTGTTGCGTGGATTTTATATTCTGGGTCGTACATAACTGGCCCGTACTGCATAAACCGAAACAGTAGGTCTGTGCCTTCTCCTGATTGCCACGGAGTTGGCCCACCCGTACCTAAGGTTTCATCGAAGAGCATTCCTTGCTGCAGCAAAGATGCTCGTAGAAACAAACCGGATTCGATCACGTGCGTCCAAATCGTATGACGGTCGATAATAAAACGGTGATCAGCTGATGCTGGGACTCGGGTTGTAATAAAGTGGCCTGCTATAGCGCTTGCGTTTCCAAATTCCTCAATGCGGCTAATCGGCGGGTTTTCCAATAGCGAATCATCATCCACCACACAAACCCAGTCTGCTTTGTCCACAATGGCAGCTATCGCACCGTTTCTGGAAGACGAGATTCCTGTTGGATCTGTTTTGGTCGTCCGAACCAGAAAATCAAACTTATCCTTGAAACGCTCACATATTTTAGCGATTTCATCGCCATTAGATTGATCATTGATAGCCACAGCCACCGGCGGGCATTCGAGTTCTGATAGCACTTTCAAAACGTCTTGTAGATGCTCGCTTGGACGGAGCATCGGAATAGCAACTCCATATGTTTGCATTATGCCTAAACCTTACGTGTGTTAGCGGTACGGATTACAAGTATGCTTAATCCAATAAAAAGACAGAAATAGGTGAACATATCACCAAGAATTGCGCCTTGCGCACCTCCGAAATATGCGGCGAGCGGCCCAGTAATTATGCCAAGAGTGACGATAATAAAGCGGAGTCTTGTTGCCGACCATGTTACTCCCTGAGCTCTTAAGAATATCGTGGGAATAGTCGAGCAACTAGCAAAAATTCGGTGCATTACTGCGAACAATAATACTGGGAGTATTTCCACAAAATTATCGCCGAATATCACAGCGGTGAGGGATATAGGCGCCAACCATATGCAAAGTCCGAATACGATAATAACGATTGAAACTGCCGCAATCATCAATGCAAACGTACGATATAGGTAGCGTGTATCTTCAAGTTTTTTTGGAGATAATTCGCGAAGAATCGTACTGCGCAAAAAGTTATTTATAAGCCCGGTTATTCCCATGATCGTAAGCGCTGTGCGGAAAATCGAGATCTGTTCGCTGTCTATGGCAAGAGCCATAACAGCCAAAATTGCGGTACCTGCGGTTGCACCGAGTGCCGCCTCTGCAAAAAATGCGGAACTTCGGGAAAAGTTTTGTTTTAGCCACAACCAGGCCTTTCCAATACTCACAATCCGCAATTGCAACCATATACCAACGAAAGCGGCCACAATGCCGCATACTAAACCCCATACCGCTAGGAAAGCCCCCGGCTGTTGCGAGTACTCTCCTACTATTAGCAACCCAGACACCGTGCCGATACAGGTAAAGAAGTCACCAGTGAGTAGAACGTAGCTCCGTTTCAGCGATATCGCACAGTACCGAACAACATCCATAATGCACACTGGTATTGCCACCGCTGCCGTCACCAGGAGAATTTGTTGGTATTCCTGCCATACAAGCCCTAAGACAACACAGATCAGTGCACCTATAAGCGCAGCCACTCCGGCAGCACTAAGACCTGCATTGAGTTCCGCTTTAGAGTCTTTACCGCGAGTGGATAATACGATAAGAGTTTCACCACATAAAGCGCGAACCAAACTGAGAATAATTTGGCATATTGCGACACCAAATACGAAATAACCATGTGCGCCTAATGTAAGGTACCATGCGGTAACAATAATAAAGAGAAAACTATTAAGGCTGCTGAATACTTGGGCAAGCAGGCCGGCTAGTGCATTACTCAGACCGAGAAGTTTGCGCATTATTTTGATTCACTCATGCTGGCACGAAGTACTTCCGCCATTTCATTGTATTTTTGCTCTAATGGACGCTTTTGTTGTAGCAAAGCCGCACGATAATTAGCGCGGGTTTCCTCGTTATTTAGCAGGGCCTCAACTTGATGAAACACTACATTTGGATCAAAACTGTTGACATTATGCACCCATTCTGACAATCCAACATCAGCAAATGCGGAGAATCCTTTACGTTCATATGCAAGGTGAATCACGTAGTGCCCTGCTTTGAGTGCCATTAGTGCTGCATGAAGTCGGACCGCTACAACAACTTGTGGTGGTTGATTTCCTTGGCGAAGATACTCCGCTGGTGAAATATTATGAATGCCCGTGAGCTGTTGTTGCACTTCTGTATCGTTATTTCCACCAACCGCACTTTGAATATAACCAACTGTGGGAATCTCGTGTTTGTGAAGAAGCTCGCCAAAGTCTTTGACTAGGGGCGGGAGCACTCCCCCAAGCGCTCGGGTAGTGAGGATAACGGTCTTATCAACTGTAGTTTCGGTATTGCGTTCGAGTGATTCAGTGAATTCTGGTGAACTTATCGCAAGGTCTGGTAACCGGATACAGTTAGCTAGTTTGATTTCCTCGATGGAGCGGTCGTCGCGAAGCATAAATGTGGATATTTTGCCGACCAGGGCCCTAAACAAATGTACGGTACCAAACCGAAAAGGACCGATGCTTTGTGGAAGATATACGCTCGGCGTTGTGGAAAATCCAGCGGCGAAAAGTTGGGGAACCATTACCAGTAGACACTTTAGGAATTCCACGGGATGGCCTGCCCGTAGGTAGCCGCCGCCAACGCCGATAAGAAGATCGTATTCTTTGAGATTTCGTAGGACACGTAGGTATTGCCTTGAATAGCCAAACTTTCCGGGCTTTGTGTTGTACACAGGTATGCCAAGGTATTCGAAGCTGGCTGGATCTGATGCTAAAAGTTCTAATTCCACAGCATTGCCGAATACCTTTTTAACTAAGGCGATAGATTCATCAACGAGTAGGCCATCACCACGGTTGTGTGCACTATAGGCTTGCATAATCAGTATTTTTTGTGCCATTAGTTCATAATCTCCTGGTAGAGCCGTGCATGCGCGGAAACACTGTTTTCCCAAGTGAAGGTTTTTGCCCATGCTTTTCCTTCTGGGATTACGCTGGTAAGCCATTCTTCATCGCCAAGGTATTGTTCAAGCGCCTCAGCGATTGCTTCACTGGTCACGTCTTTGATATAACCTGCTGGGCCGGCGACGTCGCGAAGTGAACCTCGGCGAGTGGCTAACACTGGGGCACCAGCAGCCATGGCTTCAAGCACCGGGAAACCGAACCCTTCATACAGACTGGGGAAAATAAATGCTTTGCAATTTTGGAGCAGAAATACCCGGTCTTCATTGGACACAAAGCCAAGGCGAATCGCATTCGAACTCAAAGCGATTCGGCGTTCGATTTCTTCAGAGTTCCATGCAGCTCGCCCGGCGATTACCAAAGGAATTTTTAGTTTGTCTACTGCATCAACGAGGGAGATTAGATTTTTCCGCGGTTCAATATTCCCTAGGTAGAGCAGATATTCGTTGGGGAGCTGTTGGCGTACTACCTCGGTCCCGGTGGTGGGCTTTGAGAATAACTCATTATCTATGCCATGCGGAATAATATGTATTTTCGATGCCGCCACACCAAACACTTCCTGTAAAGTTTCGCCGCTGGATTCCGAAACTGTAATAAGGGCATCCGTAAATTTCATGGCTGCTCGTACTCTACTCCGCCAGGTGAATTCCTGTACAGGGTTGCGAACTCCTTCGGCTACTGCACTAGCCACACCATGAACGGTAACCAATGATGGCCTGCGCACTGGCACTAATGGTCCAGTGTCCGCACTATAGTGGACTAATTCACCCGGAACTGGCCTCTCAAAAGCGGATTTTTGCTCGAGAAGTGCAGTAATAGGTGCTTTTGCATGGTACGGAAGCGTTCCCACCTGCCATCCATGTTTGCGGATGCCCTCTGCAATGGCTCGCGTATAGGTGGTATTCCCTCCAACATTTCGGTTAAGGATTCGCCCAGGGTAATATACTTTTTTCATACATTCCTTTGCATTGTTCTTGTTGGATGCACCGCCACTTTATAGCGGCTAGGGAGCGATTCTTGCGTCACGTTTGGCATTGCAGCCGATGGCGGTTCGGGCTCCTTGATTTCTTGCCCACGCCCCAGTGCACGCCAAATATCAAATAAAAACCAAACAATGAATATTCCAAGAAAAATTGGCACACACCTACCTAGTAACAGGTAGGAAATTCTAGGCAGTTCCAGGGCAGCAAAACACAATATTGGAACTACCAAAATTGAAATTAAGTGCCCATGCTTAGCTTTAAAATATAGCACACTTGAAGTCAAGGCAAGAATAAAAAATAACACAATGACTGGAGCTAATGTTATTTCTCCAATCAAAGGGAATATGGTGCCAGTATTAGTTAAGCTTGGATTGGCAAAAAGTTCAAGCTGTAATCCCCACCATTTATCAAAATCAGCCCCGGCGACACTATCGTTTCCAAAAGGGCTTCCAGGCAGGTTATAGAACATATAAAATATATTGTGGTTTAAGTTGTGTTCGGCCGCTAATCGACCATATAACACTCCATTATTTGTGGCAGTTGCATAATACGAAATAAATCTACTAGTAATAAATGAAGCAAATGATTGCCCCGTTTCTTCACGAACAAATGTCCACGATCGGAAATATTCTCCGAGGGCAAATAACCCGAACACTAAGGCGCCCATAACTACTGGCGCTACCCCAATAATCACAGATCGCGTGCGATGGAATCTCACCTTCCTGGGCCAAAATGCTGCAAGAAGGACCACCCAAGGCACCACCACTTCAAGAAACGCTATACGCTCTGCATAAAAGAAAAACCGCAGTAGGGAAAGTGCAATAACAAGCGCCACCACAATCTTTGAGCCTTTACCTGCAATACGTTCCCGTGCAACGCCTAGCACCACAACAATCGGACCGAATTGGGTAAGGGTAGTCAACCCAGCAGAAGGTTGAGCAACACCCTTTAACTCAGAGATTGCGCCGGGATCTCCTTGAAGGGTAGCTAGGAGTGCAGCAGTTGTAGCACCACTTTGAGCTGCTTTTACAATCCAGATTCCGTATCCAATAAGGGTGAGTAATACAAAAAAATAAAAAACTATAGTGAGCAATTTTGTATTTAGGAATCTTCGCGTTTCCTCTAGATAATCTTGCTGTGTTTTCCGCCCAATAACTCTGCCTACAATGGCACCCAGCAAAACCGCAATAATAATCCCAGCTGTTTCTACGCCTTCCACATTGGTGACGTATTTTGGGGTTTCCCAATGCTTATACTGCTCTTCATCCACGGCAAGAATGACATATAAGACCACAAGAAGGCTGATTACAATCAGCAGGTTTGGGCTGGTCCACCATGGAAACCGTGTCCGTTCGGTAGTGTGTTCGCGTATCTTGCGGCGTCTTCTTTTCATTAGTGCCCCTTACGCGGAAAAGTCCATCGCGTACTTACTGCAACCAATGTAATGCCGGTAAGAAGCCCTAACGCGGTGCCGGCAACGGGCCAATCCACTCCAGCGCCTGCACGAAATGCGGAAATTCCCTCTGGCCGCGTAGGTAGAATTCCGGTATCAAAATACAACAAGCCCCGGTTTTCTTCTAAATACTGGTGCATTGTGTCAAATACCTTTACGGACACGAGTGAACTCGTTTCAGGTTCTTGCGACGCTACCCGAATTGTAATAACTCGTGTAGAGCGGGTAGCCGTACCGGTCACTTCAAACGATTCCTCATCTACTCCTGCGTTATGTGCAAGTCGACGCCGGAAGTCTTCTGAATTAATGGCCTCCCCTAATAACAGTGTGTCATCACGGGTTTTCCCTAAGGCAACTAAACGAGTCTTCTCTTCGGGATTTTCGATATGCGGATTGGTTACCATGATTTTGGAATCCACTACATATGTAATTTCCAGGGTTTGGTTGTATGCGTACCCCGCTTGCCAGCCAAGGGCCGCAAACAATGGAATACACAGCCATATCACTACTCGGACAACACCGAGTTTCCACCCATAGGTCATAGATATAAAGCTTTTCTCTAACTCGTTGCAATTTCGTAAGTTCGAATTAACGCCTTTTTTTGATTTTCAAACGTGTGTGCCTCAATAAGAGGGTCCCAAAAATCCGCTAGCGGCATATTTAATTCAAGTTCTTTAAGTACTTTTTCTGCTGCTTCTTCAGTAGTACTAAATCGCGCTGGGCGCGGGCATTCTCTAAGCGGTGGAATATCAGCAACAATGGTTGGCACTTTTGATGATATCGCTTCCAAAATCACCATTGGAAAACCATCCCATTTGGATGTGTAAAGCAGCACGGAAAGCTCAGTGATTTTCCGTTGTAATTCAATACTATTGAGCCAACCGGTTACGTAAATACCTTGTGTTTGCAAAAATGCTCGCTGTTGATTATCACCATCACCGATCCATATGAATTTCACATTTGGATTTTGCATTCGCACTAACTTTGCAATTTCTGTAAAACGTTGGGGATCACGGTAATCATTAATTCTGCCCACCATGCCAACCACATGCGTTGTTTTTGCCTTCCAATGCAATGTGGCCGATGGGTGATCTGGCGGAAGCGCATTTGGAATAGTTACAACGGGAGTGTTGGCGCTTAGCCTGCGCAATAATTGGCTTTCATGCTCGGAACAGCCAGCGAATACCTTCGTATTTTTACTTAAGATTTTCTCCAGTGCCCGATATACCAGCCGCCTTGATTTCGGAAAATCCGGGCGCCCATAGGCTAAGGCGTGCGGGGTATATACCACTGGCGTCTTTGAGGCGAGTGCGACAATACGGCTATATACCCCCGCAAAAGAAGAATGCGCATGGATCACATCGGGCTGTATCTTCCTGATAGCGGCAATAAGATACTTTATCGCGCGTATATGATTCGTAGGCAGTTCCAGACATGCTTCACAGCCTGCTACGCGTCCCGTACTTAGATTTTCGCCTCGACGTGAGTTCGCGACAACAAAGTGCTCAATCTCGGGTGTTGCTTTTACATATCCTTCAAGCGCCGTTTGCACGCCTCCCGCTAAGCACTCTGTTACATGTAGAACTCGCATTTTTTCCTTTCTCAGCACCACAATGCGTCAGCTTGCGCGCAATAGTACATAGGAAAACTAATTAATTTTGGAGCATTTTTGAAGATCAACCTTATAAACTCATTAAATGCCCACGTTATGCAGTGAAAATATTTAAGTTTTTCACTGGAAGTATATTTCGGGTTTCCAATAAATACCTGGCTTATCGACGCCCCAACCGCACATCATCCAGCGCTCTTCAGCTGATCCGCTCTGCAAGACATGGTGAGAAATACCAGTTAAATGGACCTTGCAGAAGCCGGCACGGCACAATTCCACGCACATATATTCGACTACATTATCGCGTGACTGCCAAAACAGCGCCTCCACCGAATTCCATATTTCGCTTTGCAGAAACGTAAATCTCAATGCAATATAGCCACCTTTGCAAGCTGGCCCAATATTCTAGTAAGTAACTAATATAAAAATGGCAATAAAACACTCTATCGACTACGTAAGACCACTGCAGCCACAACCGCCAGGATCCCAAAGATCTCTGCCCCTGTAAGCGTTTGGCCAAGTACCACGGCCCCAAGTAGTGCGGCAGTCAAAGGTAGAAGCGCTAGGAGCATAGCGAAATATGCCGGCCCGGTCATTCGAAGGATAATTTGATCCAGGCTATATGGGATCACCGCACTAAGAAGCCCTAAACCAGCCGCAAGCCCGGCGATCTGCCAGAGTGGCATTGCCACCCCGCTTGTGGGCCAAAGGACAAAGATAAAAGGCAAGGTTATAATCCCGGCCCAAAAGAATCCAATAGCCAAACTGTTCGTTGAGTTCGTTTTTGCTACCTGCGCACCGAAAAGAATGTACGTTGCCCATAACACAGCGGTAAGCAACGCGAACATAACTCCATAAGAACTCGCAGACCACTGAGCACCAGACATAAACAAGACACCACTGCTAGCAAGAAGCAGCGCAAACCAATCCTGGGAATTCCTACTCCCCCAAGCCGCTACCGCAATAGGACCCAGAAATTCGATTGCTACCGCAGTACCAAGCGGCAGATATGCAATGGCCTGGTAAAAAGCCATATTCATTGCAAGGGTTACAAAGCCAAACATGGTGGCCATAGCACCTGCATGTCCAAAAAATGCCTCGAGGGCGGGACGTCGTAACGCAATTAATAGTATCCCTGCAGCTGCAATTCGGAACCAAGCGACGACTACCGGCGGCAAAACATCGAATAAACCGACGGCAATTGCGGCACCGGCATAGAGCGAAAGTCCCGAAAAGACCATCAAACCCGGAGCGGCGAAACGTTGACCCATGACCGAAAATTCTAACTACTTCGACCCATGAGTTGCCAAACTCTGCTAATAGTTCTGGTATGCCTTCACGATACCCGCAACAATTCCGCGCCCACGCTGTAGCAATGGTGAATGAAGAAGGTCGTTCACGTGCTGAAACATGCCGAATCTGCGGTATCGCACCCGCAACATTGCGGCGTTGGCTAGCCGAAGCTACAAACACACCAGACCACAGCAGAGTGCTATCGGATCGAGAATTATTTATTCAAATGGCGCAGGAAGCAGTAGCTGGGTGTGTGCACTTTACTGAACGATGTGAAATCGTCCGCCAATATGAAGAACGCTACCCCGTGATATGGATGTGCGATCAACTCCAGATTTCGCGCATCGCCTATACGCATTGGCTCGAAAAGCAATACCCCTCAAAGCGGAAAAACCACCGCGATCTTATTCCGCCAAAGACCTGGGTAAGGCTGCAAAAGAATACTAAGATACGTAAACCCCGCTACAGCACTCAACCCGCAACAAAACTATCCAAGAGTCTAGTTAGTCGACCAAGTCCCAAATGCCTCACTACGGCACTTCTAAATCCCCAATAAACAGTGTGACAAATTCCTTTTGAAAATGCACCGGGTATCCCATAAAACCGCCGGGTGTTGCATGATATTTAAGCACCGCAGTTTTTAATTGGCGCGGAGAACCAGTGAAATACATTTCTGTACCGGCCTCTGGTTCAATTTCTTCTCCCTCGCAATACCTTAAAACTTCACGGTACGTATTCGGGCCAATATGATCAAAGTAAAATGCGGATTCAAACCCACCAGAAAAGCTTTGTTGGGCTGGGTCAAATGTAAAAGTACCTCGCTCAAATTGGCGAGCAACACGGGCGTCAAGTTGCTCAGTTGAGAGTGCTTCAGCCAAAACCACGTTGGTTTCATCGCCAATACGTGTGGATCCACTAACGCGCCGAAAGTCAGGTATTACAGTATCGCCCGTTACCTTGGCATAACCGAAAATCTGGCTATCAGAAGCAATCTCTGAATGCCCATACACCCATGCATTACCAAAAATCCTTGCAGCAGACCCGACCAAAGCTTGGTCGAATACACGCGCGTTTTCAAATACCTGAGGCGCACCAAAGAGCCAGGTTTGCCCAGCGAGCTGCGCATTGCCAAATATTTGCGATTCGCCAGAAACCCAAGCCTGGTCTATTACAGATGCGTTTTCAAATATGGCGCTTGTCCCACCAATGCGCACCCTATCTTGGACACAAGCACTGCCAAATATCCGGGCACTATCCCCGACCCAAGAGGTTCCAGAAATCCGACAATTTTCAAAAACCCTAGCGCGACCTGCAATAGTACACCCCGAAACACCTAGGCTCCGAACTACGGCATTACCAAAAACCTGCGCATAATCAGCAACATTTCCCTGCACAACCGCATGACCAAAAATCTTTGCATAATCAGAAACTCTGGAACGCGCGCACACTTCAGCATATTCAAATACTTCCGCATTGCCAGAGATAAGTCCTTCGTCGGTCACCAATCCATCGTCATACACCTTGGCATTGCCTGACACCCATCCATCCCCCTGAAGATTTTCTTTACACTCAATCCAACCGCCCAAAACACCAGGCAAAACCCCACAATGGCGCAAAAACTTCAGCGCACGTATCCGGCGCAGAGTTCGACCACGGTACACGCATGTTTCACCCGTCATTTCAAAATGAGACATCCAACCCGCCCATGTGTATGTATTCCAAAACCCAACACATCATTCAGATGTGAAACCCCAACCTACCTTTTCCTTCAACCCCAGGTAGGAACCATAACCTGCGCTACAATACAAGATTGTCGGCAATTCGAAATCACGTGTGGAGAGAGAAGTTTTTACTGACTGGTAAAACCCAGGGGCCTAAATTCGAATCTTTCTACGAAAATAAAAAATTGGGGGCAGCGTGAAAGCTACCCCCAATGTCAAGTGATTTAGACTTTTTGCAATGTAGCAGTCACGCCATCGATTACAGCAAGCCCATCCACGGGTTCGGATTTAACTTCAAAAGAAGTAGCTAATACTTCTCCAGCGATAACGTCGCGATGGCGTTCAGCCCACTCCTGCTTATCCATAGGCACTCCGAGAACCACTGCAATACGATCAGAAACCTCAAAGCCAGAGCTCTTTCGAGCATCCTGCAGACCACGGATCACATCCGCTGCCCAACCTTCAGCCTCTAGTTCTTCGGTGACATTTCGGTCTAAAAGTACCAGACCTTCAACACCTTCGATTTGCGCAGTGGATTCTGGATCCGCAACAACCAAACGCTCGGTAAATTCGCCTTCCTGAAGCGTAATGCCATCGGCGACGACCGTGGCGTCGATACGCTCATACTGGCCAGCCTTTACCGCCTTAATTACGCGTTGAACATCTTTACCAAGCCGCGGACCCGCTACCCGAGCATTGACCACTACTTCAAAGTGACCAATGGACTGAACATCATCGGTAAGCACAACGTCTTTAACATTGACCTCATCTTGAATAATGTAGGCAAATGGCTCTAAACGCCCCGACTCCGGCAACGCCACCGTCAATTTGGGCAATGGTAGGCGATTACGCAATTTATGAGACTTCCGCACTGACGAAGCCGCCGAACAAACACTCCGGACCTCATCCATAGTGCGAACAAGCGCATCATCAACAGGGAACTCATCCGGGCGAGGGTAATCCGTTAAATGCACCGAACGCCCGCCGGTAAGACCACGCCAAATCACCTCAGTAGCCATAGGCAAAAGCGGTGCCGCGACACGTGTAAGGGTTTCCAATACGGTGTAAAGCGTATTGAATGCCTCGGGGTGTTCATTATCACCAATCCAGAAGCGATCACGAGAACGACGAACATACCAATTGGTCAGCGCATCACAGAACCAGCGCACCTCATCACAGGCACGGGCAATATCAGACTGGTCCAAAGCCTCCTGACAAGCCGCAACGAGATGGTGCAGTTTAGCAAGAATATAGCGATCCAATACATTAGTGGAATCGGTAGACCACTCAGCCGGCTTCGATGAATACAGCTGCAAGAAAGTGTAAGCATTCCACATTGGCAGAAGCGCTTGACGAACACCCTCACGAATGCCCTGTTCAGTAACGATTAAATTGCCACCACGCAAAATTGGCGAACTCATAAGGAACCAACGCATCGCGTCAGAACCATCACGATCAAACACTTCATTAACATTTGGATAGTTGCCCTTGGACTTTGACATTTTCAGTCCGTCATCACCAAGTACAATGCCATGCGCCACAACCTTCTTATAGGAAGGACAATCAAATAACGCTGTGGCAAGCACATGCATGGTGTAGAACCAGCCACGGGACTGACCAGAATACTCAACAATAAAGTCCGCCTGATTATGAGTATCAAACCAATCTTTATTGGCAAATGGGTAATGCTTTTGCGCAAATGGCATGGAACCCGACTCAAACCAACAGTCCAGCACCTCAGGAACACGACGCATAGTGGACTTACCGGTAGGGTCATCAGGATTCGGACGAGTCAGATCATCAATATATGGACGGTGAAGTGATGTTGGGCGCACCCCAAAATCGCGTTCCAACTCATCGAGGGAACCATACACATCTACACGCGGATATTCCTCACTATCCGAAACCCACACTGGGATCGGCGAGCCCCAATAACGATTTCGGGAGATATTCCAGTCACGGGCACCTTCCAACCATTTACCAAACTGACCATCGCGCATATGCGCAGGCATCCATTCAATGTCCTCATGGTTCAGCTCCACCATACGATCTCGGAATTCAGTGACCGCCACAAACCATGAAGGCAATGCCATATAGATCAATGGCTCACCAGAACGCCAAGAATGCGGATATGAGTGCTCGATTGTTTGATGGCGCAAAACCCGCTTCGCAGACTTTAGGTCACGAATAATATCCTTATTGGCGTCAAAGACTAATTTGCCTTCATAGTCTGGGACAAGTGACGTAAATTTGCCATCCATATCCACTGGAATAACAACTTCGATACCTACTTTTTCGCAAGCAATCATATCGTCTTCACCAAATGCTGGGGCTTGGTGAACAATACCCGTACCATCTTCCGTGGTTACATAATCTGCTGCAATTATTTGGAATGCATTTGGGTGATCTTTGAAATAATCAAAAACCGGTGTGTAGTGCAAACCAACAAGGTCAGAACCGACATATTTGGAGATTACTTTATAATCGCCAAATTCTTTTGCATATCCAGCAACAAGATTTTCCGCAAGAAGGAAACGCTGCCCAATAAACTCCTCGAGGCCACCTTCGCCCGCCTCAATAACCGTATAGGAAACCTCAGGGTGAACCGCGAGCGCCAAGTTTGAAGGTAAGGTCCACGGTGTGGTCGTCCAAGCTAAAGCATTGACGCCGCGCAGTTCCTCCGGGCCGTCGATAAGCGGCATTGTTACGGTAAGCGCAGGGTCTTGGCGCATTTTATACGAATCATCAAGCCGAGTTTCCTGATTTGAAAGCGGAGTGTGCTCGGCCCAAGAATATGGCAAGACTCGGAAACCCTGATAGATCAAGCCTTTGTCATACAGGGTTTTAAAAGCCCACATCACGGATTCCATAAAATCCAAATCCATGGTTTTATAGCCGTTTTCAAAATCGACCCAACGAGCCTGCCGAGTTACATAGTTTTTCCATTCCTCGGTATATTCCAGCACAGACTTGGCGCAATACTCATTGAACTTTTCCAAGCCCATTGCTTCGATTTCACCTTTATCTTTAATGCCTAATTGTTTTTCGGCTTCTAATTCCGCAGGCAAACCATGGCAATCCCAGCCAAATACGCGGGCCACTTTTTTACCACGCATTGTTTGATACCGAGGGATGATATCTTTTACATACCCAGTCAATAAATGCCCATAATGGGGCAATCCATTTGCAAATGGTGGGCCGTCATAAAAGACAAATTCTGGCGAACCTTCTCGTTGATCTATAGAAGCTTGAAATGTCTGGTCTTTTTTCCAAAAATCCAGAACATTGCGTTCCATATCAGGGAAACGGTTTGACCCCCCAGTAAGATCCACGCGAGGGTATACACCGCCAACAGCCATCTTGAATGTCTCCTTGCAATAAGTTTCAAATACTTGTTGCTGGGACGCACCAATGGCGCGCGGTACCACCCGGCTTGAATGTACAAACACTCCACTTCATTTTATGGGTCTATCACGGTCCCAACCGTCCGGTTCTAATAAGCAATTATGCCGTTCTTCCGGAAGCTCCCCGGTGATTGCCGGATCAACGCTGTACGAAGTATAGCTTAGCGCTTCGTACGAATAACATCCCAAATCCACAGGATAAAACCTGTTGCCGCGACCACAATCAATAAATATGACCAAATATCAGATTCAGATTGCACGGCAATAACTAGTAGCACAAGTGCCACAAGTGCACATAGAACAGCAACTGTAAGCACCTAGTGTCTCCCTTCACATGAAAAGGCCCTACAGCACTTGCTGAAGGGCCTAGACGCTAAAGATTAGTTATCGTCAGCGCCATGCGGTGCCGCAGTACCCCGAGTGGAAAGCTCTTCAAGCTGGCTTTCAAGATATGTCTTAAGACGAGTACGGTACTCACGTTCGAAGGTCCGGAGTTCGGCAATTCGGCCTTCCAGAGCAGACTGCTGCTTCTTTACAGTAGCCATAATTTCGGTGTGCTTACGCTCAGCATCAGCCTGAAGCGCATTAGCTTTATCCTCGGCTTGGCGAATTTGAGCTTCTGCTCGTTCGGTAGCTTCAAGAATCATTGCTGTGGAGTCTTGCTTAGCTTTAGCAAGCATTGCCTCAGACTTCTCAGTCGCATCCGCAACCTTAGTTGAAGCCTCATTATTAGCGCGGGCAATCGTGCGCTCAGAAGCAACATTGGCTTGCGCAACGGTACGCTCAGCTTCAGCACGGGCAGTCTCTAGCATGTTATGAGATTCCGCGCGCGCATCACTAGTGAGGCGATCTGCCATTTCTTGCGCCAAACCAAGCACACGGGCAGCCTGCAAGTTCGTATCCGCACTCGGCTCCGGAACCTTATGTTCCTCAACCCATTTAGCCTGCTTGGCTTCGAATTCGGCACGCAATTCAGACTCAAGTTCAGAGCGAATGCGCTGGCGGATTGCAGCTTCATCCACCTGCGGCACTGCAGCAATGGGGGCGGGACCGCCTCCCTGAGCGAGTTCAGCGCGGAGTTCGTCAACCTGCTGGCGCAGATCGTGATTCTCTTCGTGAAGCTGGCCGAGGGTGTCTTCCACCAGATCGAGGAACTGGTCGACCTCGTCCTCGTTATAGCCACGCTTTCCAATCGGCGGCTTGCTGAAAGCCACGTTGTGCACTTCAGCTGGAGTCAGCAGCATGGACGGTTCCCTTCGCGTGTCGTTTCAAAGCCCCGAATGAGGGGCCCTTTAGCTTCAGGGGGGACCCTAAAGCGCTTTGTTTTAGATAGTCGCAAGTGTAACCCAATTGAAACCCTTGCGCACTGCTTTACATAGCTCATTGTTCCCTGAATGCCCGTGATTGACAACTGAAACCCATAAAGATGGTGCACAAGATAGCGGGTAATACGCGCTCAACTCACTACATTTACCCCCGGAAAATCCCCCCGAATATTTTTAATAAGCCCTGTTCAGGAGGATCTGAACCAATTGAAGGCCAAAAAACAGCACCAATACTGAAACGTCTAGCGCAACCGAACCCATACGTACGGGAGGAATCACGCGGCGCAGCGCCTTCACCGGCGGGTCCGTAATGACGAAAATGGGTTCCGCTATCATTACGAACCAGCGGGGCGGACGAAAATTACGTGAAAATGATTGGATCATCTCAATCAAAATGCGCGCAATTAATAAGAAAATGAAGATATCGATGATGATCGACAACGAAATAATAAGATAGTTCACGTTATTGAGCCTAACGCAAAACGAAAGTCACCATGCGTTCTGCATGGTGACTTTCATGGGAAAAGGGATATTACTGCTAACGGATCGCGCGCTCTAGTTCGATTGTGCTAACTGAAGCACCCTCGGGAACAATGGCAAAAACTCTACTATCCAGCTGTCGCATTGTGCCCCGCAGAGCAAAACATAGACCAGAAGCGAAGTCCACAATACGACGTGGAATACCGCTAGCTGCCCCGCTCATATCAAACACAACCGCGTCTCCATCACGGAATGGCTCAGCTACAGCCGTGCAGTCATCGAAAGTTTGTGTGCGCACATAGACAATATTCGGCGCATAAGAACGAGACACCGTCTCGCGGTATGAATAGTTTTCCACAGGCTTATAGGCCGCACCACTACGAGGATCTACGGTGTAGTCGTCCTCGTAATAGCTATCCATAGGGGCGTCAAGACCGAAGAATTCCTTGATTTTCTGCAGTTGCGTCATTGTGTTGTAATCCTTTTCCGTTGTGCAACATTACGTTGTGCGTCATTCGCTTGTCCTACCGTAAAACGCGTTGCCCCATGATCCCGGTTCCGACACGCACGATTGTCGAACCTGCTGAAATTGCTTGTTCTAAGTCTTGCGACATTCCGGCGCTAAAATCCAACGAATCTCCATAACAAGCGCACAATTTATCAAACATTCTTCGTGCACGATCGAACGAATTATCCCCTACGGGAAGTACGCACATAAGTCCGACAAATTCGAGATATTGTGCCTCAGAAATAACTTCTGCAAGCGTTTCTATTTCAGCCTCTTGTGCACCACCGCGCGCAATATTCCCATCCATACTCATTTGCACCATGCATCCCAATGGCCCCTTACGTTGCCCACGATCGATCGCAAGACCAGCACCTTTATTTAAGGAATGCGCTAGTTTGAGCGAATCGACAGATTGCACTGTAGTTGCCCAACGTGCAACAGAATTCGCTTTTTTGGTTTGCACTTGGCCAATCATATGGAAATTCATTTCCGGTAGCAAAGTTGCTTTTTCTCTGGCCTCTTGATCTTTATTTTCCCCAACCTCACGAATACCTAACTCGAACAGCAACTCGATATCTTCTATTGGGTGATGTTTTGTCACTGGAAGTAACTTTATTTCATCCGGATTCCTACCCGCAGTATGAGCGGCTCGCTCAATACGCCCGCGAACGAGTGTGAGATTTGCTACCAATTCATCGCGGCGATTCATTGGAGCCACACTAGTCCCGCTTGACGGCCAGTTTTCCCATCACGCCTATAGGAAAACATCGCCTCATCTTCAATAGTGCACCGCGGATCGGCGTCAATTGCCATCACGCCCAGGGCCAGCAATTGGCGGATAATACCTTTCCTAATGTCTAACCCACTTGTGCCCTGCTTTGTAGTAACACGAGCCCCAGGTAGATGTTTTTCTACATCTTCAGCCATTGCCTCAGGCACTTCATAGCGCGCACCAGATGCGGCGGGGCCAAGTAGTGCGTGAATCTGGTATGGCTTTGCACCAAGCCCAAGCATTGCCTGCACCGTTTTTTCTACAATTCCATTTCTAGCGCCGATGCGACCGGCATGTACAGCTGCAACCACTCCTGCTTCAGTATCAGAAAGTAGTACAGGCACACAGTCTGCAGTAAGTACTGCTAAAGCTAAACCTTTGGTGGTTGTTACCAAGGCATCGGTTGCTTCCACAGGTTGGGCTTGGGGTTCTGATACTACGGTCACAGTATTTGTATGAAGTTGTTCCATCCATACAATATTGGTTTCTGGCAAACCAAGAACCCTGGCGAGCCGCGCGCGGTTTGCACGCACCGCTTCCGGGGCGTCGTCAACATGGTCGCCTAAATTAAAGGAATCATACGGATAACGGGAAACCCCGCCGGCACGGGTAGTAAATACCTTGCGGACGGGGCGATCATGTATTGTGCCCATACAGTTATCGTAGGAAACTAGGCACTCCTAGGTCATCTTCATCATTATGATTCCGGGAATCATTGCCGGTAAACATGCCCCCATGCTGTAGCCGATTCCGTGCCTCACCTGCGCGTGCCTCATATGCCCGAGGCGCAGGTGCGGGGGTTGGTTCTTCCTCAACATCAGCAAAAAGAGATTCCCGTGGCGCCGGTGTCGGGTTTTCCGGTTCCTTTTCAAGCGGCTTTTCAGCTTTTTTATTGAGCTGGGTGACTGTTGCTGCATTATTCGTTGCCGGATCAAACCCTGCGGCAATTACCGTTACGCGGATTTCATCGCCTAGGTTGTCATCGATAATGGTGCCGAAAATAAGGTTTACATCATCATCGGCCAGTTCTTTTACGCAGTGCGCAGCCTCATTGACTTCCTGCAGGCCAAGGTCGGAGCCTCCAGCAAATGATAGAAGAACACCCTTGGCACCAGCCATTGTAGATTCCAATAATGGAGAATTCACGGCCTGTTCAGCTGCCGCTCGGGCACGGTTTTCCCCACGGGCTGAGCCAATGCCCATAAGTGCAGAACCTGCGTCTTGCATAACAGAACGCACGTCGGCAAAGTCAACATTAATAACGCCTGGGGTGGTAATCAGGTTTGTAATGCCCTGCACACCATCATGAAGTACTTGGTCGGCATTTCGGAATGCATCCACCAAAGACATATTTGGTTCACCAAGCTGCATAAGCCGATCGTTTGGAATAACAATAAGGGTATCGCAAACTTCACGCAGGGCTTCGATACCTTCTTCGGCTTGCCGAGCACGGCGATTACCTTCAAAGCTAAAGGGGCGGGTAACTACACCGACGGTCAGCGCGCCAAGTTTTTTGGCGATATTAGCGACGACCGGCGCCGCACCGGTCCCAGTTCCGCCGCCTTCACCTGCGGTAACAAAGACCATATCTGCGCCACGAAGGGTCTCTTCGATTTCGCTTTTATGGTCTTCCGCTGAGGTCCGACCCACCTCAGGGTTTGCGCCAGCACCGAGGCCACGGGTTGCTTCACGTCCGATATCCAGTTTGACTTCGGCATCGGAGAACATCAGCGCTTGGGAGTCCGTATTGACGGCGATAAATTCGACGCCCTTCAACCCCTCTTCGATCATGCGGTTTACAGCGTTTGCGCCGCCACCACCGACACCGACAACCTTGATTACGGCGAGGTAATTGTTCGGAGAGGTCATAAGAGGTTGACTCGCCTTTCTTCTTTATTGATGAGTGCTAAACATGCCTACCAGCAAGTAGGGACCTATTTATCATGAGTGAAAACGCACGTAAATTGTGAGACATTTAGGGGCGTGTCGGTACATTAAACCTTTACTTTAAAGTTGTTGAACTGCGAAAACACTACTTCACTGTGACTTGGATAGGGTCACTTACATTCCAGTGTTGCCCTTCCCGCTGAAGTACAATTCGCGTGGCCACAGCCTTATCGTGGTTGTTTTCTGGCGCCCCCCACTCAACTGTTCGCCCATCATCAAACACGAGTGTGACGCTATATGGGTCTGGCACTTCAAATGCAACAATTTCTTCTGGAAGATCACTCAGTGATTCGATAATTTCACCAAGTTTGCCAAAAAGTTCAGCATCGTCTTCTTTTGTCCCTCGAATCTCGATTGATCCGGGTGGAGGTGTATCGATCAAAAATGCGGTTCCCGTGCGATCAATAAGATGCTCGCCGTCTTTGCGTTTTACATACATAACGGCTTGCCGCTCGTGGACTTCAATAGCCACCGTGTCAGGCCAAGAGCGCACCACCGTCGCTTTGGCTATCCACGGCAGCGTTGCGACGTCATTTGCCGCGCGGCGGGCATCAATGCTTGCGAGGTTATCCCCCCCACGAAGCTTTGATGCCTCAATAATCTCTTCCGTGCTTGTCACTTCTTGCCCCCGCACCTCAAAATTCTTCACACTGAATAGCGGGGTGAAATACACAACAACTACCGCAGCGATAATAAGAAGCACTGCGGTAAGCACATAAAAGATTCTTCGATTCACCTGAGTTCGTTAAGTATTTCTGGTCCGAGCATTGTCACACTTCCAGCGCCCATTGTAAGCACAAGATCCCCAGATCTTGCGATTTCCGCGACACGTTTTGGAACTTCATCAAACTTAGCTACATAGTGCGCATTGATTTTATCGGCGATAATGCGGCCATCAACTCCGGGTACTGGTTCTTCGCGTGCACCGTAAATATCCATGACAATAACTTCATCAGCAATGGAAAGCGCTTGAGCGAATTCATTTTGAAATTCAATGGTTCGCGAATATAGATGAGGCTGGAAAACCACAACCACTCTCCCCTCACCCAAAGTGCGCACTTTTTCCTGAGATGCCTCAAGTACTGCAGCAACTTCAGTGGGGTGGTGTGCATAATCGTCAATTATGCGAACATTGGCGTACTTTCCTTTTGTAATAATTCCCACAAAACTAAAACGACGCCGCACACCAGTAAAACCACTTAAACCATAGCCAAGTTCTTCCAGATCCCCTCCGGCTAAGACACCAGCAAGCAGTGCCGCGGCACCATTGAGCGCCATATGCTTACCAGGCACCTGTAAATCTATTTCTACTTTTGAATCACCGATTGTGACTGTAAAAGACGCACCAAATACTGTTGGCCGAAAATCTGAAATTCGAGCATCACAATGTTCGGCCATGCCATAGGTTTTTACTGCAATACCCTTTGCTTTACAGCGCTCACCAAGCGCCGCAGCATGGGCATCTTCATTGCAAACAATAAGTGTGCCACCAGGCTCAATTCGGTCAGCAAAATCATCGAAAACCTGAAAATAAGCTTCTGGCGTGGAAAAGAAATCCAAATGATCTGGCTCGATATTTGTAACAACGGCAATGCTAGGGCGGTAGCTCAATAAGGATGCGTCTGATTCATCCGCTTCAGCAACAAACATATCACCCGAACCATGGTGAGCATTGGTTCCAGCTTTACTTAACTGCCCACCAATAGCAAAACTCGGGTCCAGGTGCGCCGCTTGCATAGCAACTACCGCCATAGAGGTTGTGGAGGTTTTTCCATGGGTACCCGCAATAAGTATTTGCTTGTACCCTTCCATTAGTTCTGCTAGTAAATCGCTGCGTCGGATAATTGGAATTCCGGCTTGTTCTGCAGCTACCAGCTCAGGATTGTCCTTAGGTATTGCCGCAAATGAAGTCACCACTGTAGTTGGGAGCTCACCACTTATAGCGAGGTTTTCACTGCGGTGTCCCACCGCAATATGAGCACCCATTGAGCGGAGTGCAAGGAGTACTCGGGAGTCCTTTACATCAGACCCACTCACTACCGCACCGCGAGATAGCAAGATTCCAGCCACACCGGACATTCCAGCGCCACCAATCCCAATGAGGTGGACTCGAGACAAATCAGTCATATTCCCTTAGCTTTTCTGAGAGTTGAGAATGCGGCGTGCGATTTCTTCCGCCGCGTGGCCAAGTCCGCTCCTCCGGGCAGCATCAACCATGCTGTCATGGATTTCGGGATCTCCAAGGATTGCTTTTACTTGGGTAGCTAATCCTTGCGCCGTGAGATCAGAGTCATAAATAAGAGTTGCTGCACCCGCACTAATGACCGATTGTGCATTCAGTGCTTGCTCACCATTGCCATGTGGCAAAGGTACATAGATTGCAGGGAGTCCGGCTGCTGTTACTTCCGCAACGGTCATCGCTCCGGCACGACACACTACCAGGTCAGAAATTGCGTATGCTAAATCCATTCGATCAATATATGGAACGGCCACATAGCCGGGATGCACTGGTGGAGCTTCATTTTTCTTTCCATATGCGTGAAGGATTTGAATGCCAGCAGTAGTAATCGCTTCACAAGCATCAGCAAGTGCAAGGTTAAGGGAGCGGGCACCTTGGGAGCCGCCAGTAACCAAAAGAGTTGGTTTATTAGGGTCTAGACCCCATGCTTGGTAACCTTCCTGCCTGGTCTCCTCAGACTGGGTGCCGGAAAGGTTTGCGCGAATCGGCACGCCCACGACGTCGCCACGCATGCCCGAGCCAGGGACCGCATTAAGGCCGGTACCGCCAAGCCACACGCCAAGCTTATTAGCCAGACCTGCGCGAGCATTTGCCTCATGTACAAAATACGGTAAACCAAGAGTGCGTGCCGCCACATACGCGGGAGCGGAAACATACCCCCCAAATCCAATAAGCGCATCGGCTTTGGCTGCTTTTAGGATATTTCGAGTCTGATGTACGGCCTTGAGCACTCGAAATGGAAGCAATATAAGATCCACATTGAGTTTTCGGGGCACCGGGACTGGGTCAATTAAATCAAGTTTGTATCCGCGCTTTGGGATCAGATCAGTTTCCAGACCGCGTTCCGTGCCTAACGCGGTCACATTCGCCCCCTGCTCCCGTAGTGCATCCGCTACGGCTAGTGCCGGTTCAATATGCCCAGCTGTACCGCCACCCGCCACAACGATATTCACCACTATTACCTTCTCCTTCGTCGATTCGCTGGTGTCCTTTCAACGACGCTACCACCACGAGAAGTAACAGGACGACCGAAGCGTGCAGGCTCTTTTGGCTTTATACGCTTTGCATTTGGCGCCACAGGTTCCGGTAAACGCAGTATTCTGTCCCAAGCACCTCGACCGTAATTCTGCATTGTCGAAATTGCCTCAGGTTCATGTCGCGCACAATTCGCCAAAAGACCCATAGCACCCAAAGTAATAATTGCCGAGGTACCGCCCGCAGAAATCATAGGCAATTGAATGCCGGTCACAGGAACCAAGCCAACAACATACCCAATATTAATAAAAGCTTGCGCAACTACACCGGCAGTCAATGATGCTGCTAATAAGCACTGAAAACGGCTTTGGCTACGCTGGGCGGTTCGTAAACCAAACCATGCCAAAAGCCCAAAAAGGCCAATAACAATCGCGCCCCCCCACAGGCCTAGTTCTTCGCCAATAATTGCAAAAATAAAATCGTTTTTTGCTTCCGGCAAATAGAACCACTTTGCGCGCGATTGACCTAAACCCACTCCTGTAAGGCTGCCATCAGCAAGGGAAAGAAAACCCTGATATGACTGAAATGCGCGCCCGCGGGTATCCGAAAAAGAGCCAAACAGTGCATCAAAATACACAGTAAAACGGTCTGAACGGAATCCTCCGCTCATACTTAAAACAAGCAACCCCACGCCCACAACCGCAACGGCTCCCAAAATAAGATTCTTATTTACACCCGCAAAAAACAGAACAAAACCTACGACCACTAAAAACGCCAACGCCATACCAACGTCGCCCTGGAAAACAATCAAACTCACCATAAGGATGGACACGCCGCCAAACTTAAGATAGCGCTGATCCATACCAGGAGTTTTATTCTTCCGTGCTGATAGCATTGCAGAACCCCAGACCGCAATGGCTACTTTGGCAATCTCTGAAGGTTGTATGCGAAGCGGCCCAAGCACAATCCAGGATTGTGAACCTACTTCTTCCCGCCCGGTACCGATACCCGGAATAAGTACCAATACCAATAGGACTATAGACACCACCAAAAGCGCGCCCGCCCAGCGCTTAATTGATTCTGGCCGCATTCTAAGCGCGAACCAAAAGGCAAAACACCCAACAACCACCATGGCTGCTTGTTTGATTGCTGTGCCCCAAACCGTGTCACCGTCAAGAACTGACCATGTCATTGAGCTTGAAGTCACCATAAGCACACCAAGCCCGGTAAGTGCAGCAACAATAATGCTAATAACGTAGTAGTCGGTCAGAGGGCGTGCATTTACATCGCGTGAAACTTCTTGAACTTTTTCCGCAAGTGTTGTCATTCAGCGCTCCCGGCGGCAGCTTGGGCAAAGAGATTTCCGCGCTGGCTCATACCGGAAAACATATCGAGCGATGCTGCAGCGGGGGCAAGCAACACCACATCACCCGGAGCGACAATATTTCGAGCAGCTGCCACCAACTCGCGCATCGCATCATTTGGGGATAATGAATCAGTAATCACCACAGGAATTGTGGGATCAATTGTAGCCAATTCATTTGCTATAGTGTGGCGATCCACGCCGAGCAATAAGGCAGCTTTGAGGCGATGCGCATGTTTTTCCAATAACGGCCGAATATCAGCACCTTTTAATTGTCCACCGGCAATCCAAACCACCGAATCATGCCCCTCCAAGGCAGCATCTGCGGCATGCGGATTCGTGGCCTTGGAATTATCAATATACGACACACCATCAGCCGAATAGACCACTTGACCACGATGCCCAGAAACCTGAAAATTCGCCAATGCTTCTGCAATGGCTGTCGGTTCAATCCCCTGCGAACGCGCCATCGCCGTAGCTGCTAAAGCATCAAGGATTCCTGCTGGCCCTGGGGGTGAAATTCCTTCAATTGGCGCAATCACACCGCCCCCAAATGCGCGGTCAATAATATAGCCATCCTGAACACCGACTTGCCCCTGAGCTGGTACACCCAAAGTAAAACCAATGGCATTGCCAGCCCGGCGAGCTACTTCAAGGTCATCAATACCAATAATGGCCACACCACGCAGTGCCTTCATTTTCGCTTCAGCATAGGCATCAAAACTGCCATGCCAATCAATATGATCGTGGGCCAGATTGAGCACACAACCAACATCAGGCGTAAGTTCCTCCGACCAATGCAATTGGAAGCTTGACAATTCCGCCACCAAAATATCAATCCGTGGAGATGCCGTAAGAGCATCTCCAACAGCCACACCGATATTCCCAACGGCAGCCGCAGTTTTTGGGCCGCGTTTCATCATTTCAGCAAGCATGGCGGTTGTAGTGGTTTTCCCATTTGTACCGGTAACAACCATCCACGTATGAGGCTTTCCAAAAGCACCATCACGGTCGAGCCGCCACGCCAATTCCACATCGCCGATGACTGGGATATTGTTGGCGGCGGCGTCGAGAAGCAATGGTGTATCGGGGCGCCAACCTGGGGACGTCACCACATAGGAATAATTTGCCCAATCTACCTCAGCTGGGGCGATTGTGGCGGCACCGGTGGCTTCACCAACGCGAAACCGTGCGGTTTCATCATTATCCGCAACCGTAACCTCCACCCCTAAATCCACCAACATGCGCGCGCAACCAGCACCGGAAACCCCGGCACCAGCAACTAAAACATGGCCCTGGATAAACATTTACACTCCCGCAACATTCAGCCATTCGGTATAGAACAATGCCATGCCGCCGATACAAGCCATTGCCGTCATCAGCCAGAAACGAATTACTACCGTTGTTTCTGCCCAGCCACCATTTTCAAAATGATGGTGGAATGGCGCCATTCGGAAAAACCTAGTGCCTCGGGTACGGAACACCACAACCTGGATTACTACTGAGGCCGCCTCGATAACAAACAATGCACCAATAACGATCATTAGCAATTCGGTGCGAGATGCCACCGAAAGCCCAGCAACCAAACCACCCAATGCCAGGGAACCAGTATCACCCATAAAGATTTTTGCAGGCGCCGCATTCCACCATAAGAAACCCAAACAACCGCCCAAACCAGCCGCCGCTAGAATTGCCAAATCAAGCGGATCGCGCACCGAATAGCATCCAGACTTCACCGCTAATTCACAAGAATTACGGAATTGCCAGAACGTAATCATTGTGTAAGCGCCCATGACCATTGCGGTTGAGCCAGCGGCAAGGCCATCCAAACCGTCTGTTAAGTTCACGGCATTCGACCAAGCGCTAATCAAAATATATATAAACAGCAAAAATACAATAATGCCAAGAATGCTGCCACCGAAACTAATATCTAAAATATCAATATCCCGGATAAAGGAAAGATGGGTAGAGCCCGGTGTAAGACCCTTCTCATTGGCAAATTGCAAAATAAGAAAACCAAACAATAAGGAAACAGCCGCCTGGCCAATAAGCTTCGCTTTTTTATTAAGCCCCAGGTTACGACCCATAGCTAATTTAATATAGTCATCAGCAAAGCCAAGGCCGCCCAATGTAAGCGTTAAGCCCAATACCAAGAGTCCGGAGACGGTAAAGCCGCCGTACCCCATAAGCAAGCCCATAACACCCGACACCAGGTAGGCCACTAAAATACCGGCAAGGATTGCAATACCACCCATCGTTGGGGTGCCGCGTTTCCGGAGATGGGACTTTGGACCCTCTTCACGGATCTCCTGACCAATTCCCTCAGCACTAAACCAACGAATGAGCACTGGGGTAAAGAAGATTGCCACAAGGAAACTAATCCCGGCGCTTATAAGGATTTGGGTCACTGTTAGCTCACTTTTCGGTTAGGCATGCTTCGATCAGACCTGTGGCTACATCCCACAGGCCTTCAGCAAAGGAAGCTTTTACAAGTACAGCATCCTTTGGCTGAAGTTCTTCCGCAATTAAGTTAATAGCTGCATCTGAACTATCTGCTATCAGGGTGGGTATTTCCCGAACTTGCGCAGCCTCTGCCAGGGCATGCGCGTGAACATCTACCCCCACAACCACAAGCCTGTCTATTCCAAGTTCTACGATTACATCCGCCAAACGACGATGTTCATCCAAGGCTTCCGCGCCTAGCTCACCCATTTGGCCAAGCACTGCCCAGCTACGTCCTTGCGCAGTGCGAGCCAATGCCGCTAACCCAGCGCGCATCGAATCCGGGTTCGCATTGTAGGCATCATTGATAATTACGACACCATCCGCGCGGGTTCGCACATCCATACGGTGTGCTGAGGCGGCGGTATGCGCCTCAAGCTTATCGACGACCGCGTCCAGGTCACCGCCAGCTTCCAACGCCGCACCTACCGCGGCCAGAGCATTCCCAACCTGATGCTCCCCATGCACCTGCAACGACACCTGACGATCACCAACCGGCGTATGCAATACAAACGAAGGCCGAGCTAATGCATCCAAAGTAATATCAGTGGCAAAATACTCCGCTTCCTGTTGCGTGGAGAACCGCACGACCTTGGCTTTTGTCCGAAAAGCCATACCCATAACAGCAGGATCATCGGCATTGAGCACTGCAACACCATCCGCTGGCAACGCCTCGATCAGCTCGCCTTTTGCTTCCGCAATGGTTTCGCGAGAACCAAACTCCCCAAGGTGGGCACTTCCCACATTAAGCACCACACCAATATGCGGCGGGGTTACTTCCGTAAGGTGACGAATATGACCAACCCCACGTGCCGACATTTCCGCCACTAAATACTTCGTATCGTTGGTACAACGCAAGGCGGTATATGGCAGGCCGATCTCATTATTGAAACTCCCTGGCGGAGCAACGGCCTGATCCAATAGCGAAGCCAGAAAGTCCTTTGTTGATGTCTTACCCGCCGAACCAGTCACACCAATAACCCGAACGCCTGTTTGCTCAACGATATGACGGGCAAGCTTTGAAAGCGCAGCAATTACTGACGCCGTTGCCCCAGTAGCATCATGAGCATAAGCCTCCGCATTCGTTTCCGGGCGCGGCACCTCCGGCACAAGAATTGCCGGTGCTGGAACCTCACGAGCAGCCAATACTACAACTGCTCCCTGTGCAATCGCGGTTTCCGCAAAATCATGCCCATCTACCCGAGCACCCGGAAACGCAATAAACACTGACCCTTCCGTAACCTTTCGGGAATCAAATTCCACGCTGCCAGTTACTACAACATCAGGATCCACGTTATGTAGCGTGCCACCAACTACCTCGGCAATTTCACCAACGCGCATAGAAATCATGACTGCACCTCAGACAATGCTTGAGCTAATTCCAAACGATCATCAAACGGGTGCATAACCCCCTGCACTAGCTGCCCAGTTTCATGACCTTTACCCGCAACAACAATCGCATCCCCCGGTTTTGCCCAAGCAACCACAGCACGAATCGCCTTTGCGCGGTCTCCAATTTCAATAACCTTAGCGCTTCCCTGCTTCGCGCCCTTTAATACGGCCGCACGAATCGCTGCCGGATCTTCCGAACGAGGATTATCATCTGTAACCACAACAAAATCTGCGCGGCGTGCCGCCTCCAATCCCATAATTGGGCGTTTACCAGCATCCCGGTCCCCGCCGGCACCAAGGACAATTCCAAGGCGGCCCTGGGACTGCTGTTTTTCTAAGTCTTGACGTAATGCATCCAGCACGGCAGCCACCGCAGCTGGTTTATGTGCATAATCCACAACGGCAAGAAACTCCTGACCAGCATCAATAACTTCCATACGACCAGGCACACCAACTACCTTTAGCCCTTTGGCAAACTCCTGTGGATCCAAACCAACCGCCGCCACACATGTCACCGCTAATGCGGCATTGAGCACATTAAAGTGCCCAGGTAATGAAAGTTCAACATCAATATCACGGTCGCCAATGCTCACCGTAAATTCCTGCGGGGCTCGTTCAGTAATTTTGCCTACCGCAAGCCCCCCAAATTCATCGAGAATTCGCTTACCCCAATCCTCAGCAAAAGCGATGTTTTGAGCAGCCATTCCTTGGAAGAATTTCGCTTTCGCCTCGAAATATTCCTCCATTGTATGGTGGAAATCTAAATGGTCCTGTGACAAATTGGTAAACGCCGCAATATCGAAGGAAATACCGTCAACTCGATGCAGCGACAACGCATGACTAGAAACCTCCATCACTACATGAGTTACCCCGCGTTCGAGCATGAGTGCAAATAACTCCTGAAGCTTAGGAGCTTCCGGCGTGGTTAGCGACGTCGGCAACCATTCACCATCAATTTTCGTGCCAGTTGTACCGATTAAGCCCACCTTAAGCCCCATGCGGCGAAGCCCCACCTCAAGCATATGCGTAGTGGTGGTTTTACCTGATGTGCCTGTAATACCGATTACCGTAAGGTGCTTACTAGGATCGCCATACACAGCAGCAGCAACCGGACCAAGGATAGGGCGAACCTGTGGAACCACCACAATTGGACGGTGCTCATCAACCAAGAGTTCAAGCCCTTGCTCATCCGTTAAGATCGCCGAAGCTTTCGAGTCTTTAGCAAAGCTCGCACCGTGAGCTTTTGAACCTGGTACCGCCGCAAACACACCGCCCGATTGCAACTCCTGTGCGTGTAAGCCAATCGCATTAATTGATATATCTGCGGGGTTTACAAGCCTCCCACCTGCGATTTTCGCAAGGGTAGTCAAGTCCATTGGATTTTCTCCTTGGTCACGAGTCTTCGCCGAACTATTCCAGACTACGGGGTTTGGAGCACGAACGGACCTTCCACTGGCTCAGAAAGGGGGATATTATCCCGATTAAGCAACCATGAAGCAATGTCATGGAATAACGGAGCCGAGGATTGACCGCCTTCTCCATGTACACCACGCTTAGGTTCATCCAACATAATCGCCACAACATAGCGGGGATTATCGGCCGGAGCGATACCCGCAAAAGTAATCCAATACTTGGAATTGGAATAACAATTACATGCCGGATCCACCTTTTGAGCTGTCCCAGTTTTACCAGAAACTTGATAGCCCTCAATAGCAGCACCAGAACCTGTACCCATCTGCACACCCGAAGGATCATGTTGGGTAACAGAACGGAACATTTCGCGAACAGTTACGGCGGTTTCAGGTTTCATTACCTGCACCCGCTCCGGCTCCGATTGTTGTACCTCACTGCCATCTGAATTTTTTACCTTGCGAATAATACGAGGCTGAATCCGCTCACCATCATTGGCCACGGCCTGATATACACCGGCCATTTGCAATAAGGTCAATGACATGCCCTGCCCAATTGGCAGGTTGGCAAACGTTCCACCAGACCATTGCGAACGCGCCGGCAATAAACCCTCGGATTCGCTTGGGAGTTCTATTCCAGTGGACTGGCCAATGCCAAACTTTTCGAGCATGTCTGCGAATCGATCTTCACCCACGCGCTGAGCCATCATTAATGTGCCAACATTGGAGGACTTTCCGAAAATACCCGTAGTGGTAAAACCAACGGTTCCATGCTCCCATGCATCTTTGACAGTGACCCCCGCCATATCAATACTGCCAGGAACCTGCCAAACTTCATCTGGGGTTGTCAGCCCATCTTCAATGGCCGCTGAAGCGGTAATTACCTTAGCCACAGAACCCGGTTCAAACGGATGTGTAACCGCAGGATTATCAAAGTTTTTCCCTTTTTCCAGCTGACGGCTAATGTCGCCGGTAGGATCAATCGTCCCGTCGTTGGCCATTGCCAAAACTTCCCCAGTTGTTGCGTCAAGAACAACTGCCGACGCCCCTTGCGCCAATGAATGACTCTTTGCTTGCTCCACCTGCTGTTGAACATATGTTTGCAGATCGAGGTCAATAGTCAGCTCGATATCAGCTCCGTGCACTACTGGAACCTTATCCCGCAACGTACCAGGAATTACTTGACCATCGGTGGAAACATCCTCAGTTGAGCGACCGTCTATACCAGCAAGGACACTATCCGAAGCTGCTTCAAAACCGAACTGCCCGACCCCATCCATACTGATCTTGCCAATAATATTTTCCCCTACCGCACCATTCGGATACTGGCGGATATCTTGATGATCAGCAGCAATACCAGGAATTTTAGCGGCAATTTCAGATGCAACATCAGGATCTACATTTCGCACAAGCACTTCATAATTGGTATCAGCTTTAAGCTTTTCTAAAATTTCCTTTGAGGAAACTTTTTCAGAAGAAGCGCCCGCCTTTTCAATCATGTCTGGGATTTGCTTGGAAATATCTTTCAGCGTGTCATCCAAAGGGGCAAAATCATCAGGGAAACGCTCATGGCGTTCCTCAATTTCACCACGCAATACTTTAGGGGAAATTGTGAGCGAACGCGCTTGCATTGTATAAGCAAGACGCTTGCCATCACGGTCAGTGATAGTGCCGCGGCGTGCTGGATCCTTATAGGTACGCGCGCGCTGTTGTTCCGCTACAGCCGCAAGTGTAGGCCCCCAGACTAACTGCACCCAAGCTAGCCTGCCGATAAGTAATGCCACAGTGACGACTACCACGATTTTTACGATCCGTAGTCGCCTGCGGCCTACTTCTACCGGATCCAACTCCCGATTCACCGGGCACCACCATCAGTTCTTGGCGCGTACGGAGTCACCCCTGGAACTGCTGTAGTGCGCTGCTGATTGCTTTGCGGAATTGGATTTAGGTTTTCACTAACATCTCGAGTTTCATCCGGGTTCGAAGATGCCCGCGAAGGAGCAATTTGCTTTCCATTGACATCAATAATCGGACGGGTTTTCGAGGCATCGGCTGGGCGTTGTTCAACCACCTCACCGGTATCTTGCACAGCAAGCACACCAGGCTGATCTGGAACAACCATGCCCATATCTGAAGCGCGGCGAGCAATCTCCGCTGAGGAACGAGCTGTTTCCACATCCCGATGGAGAGTTTCCAATTCATTATTGAGCTGGGTTTCTTCCGCACTCAATTGTTGCAATTGGAACGTTTGCTCGGTTGATATACCAGAAAGCCCTATAGTGGTGGCAACTCCACCAAAAAGGACACCGGTAATAGCTACAACGAACTTAACGAGTTTGGGGTCGGCTTTTTTCGTAGTTGTTACCCGACGTCCGCGAACAGAGACCACCTGACGTGAACCAGGTGTGTGCTGAAAACGCCGCCGGGGTGGAGTGGTAACAGTACGCGGAAGTGCGGTGGGCTGAGGACGTACTGTAGTTATCTGAGTCATCGCTGCCTCCTTCTAGTGCACTTCGAGTCGTTCAATCGCTCGCACCCTTACAGGTGCAGCCCTGGGGTTATCTTCAATTTCCGCTGCCGAGGCTTTTTCTGCACCTCGCGTAATCAAACGGAATTTCGGTGCCGTTCCTGGTAAATCCATTGGCAAGCCAGGTGGTGTTTTAGAAGCCGTCATCTCCGCCAATTGCTTTTTCACAATCTTGTCTTCAAGAGATTGATAGCTCATAAACACGGCCCTACCGCCGATAGCCAAAGCTTCACCAATTACGGGAATCACTGCTGCCAGTGAATCCAATTCGCTATTCACTTCCACACGCAATGCCTGGAACGTTCGTTTTGCTGGATGCCCACCGGTACGCCGCGTAGCCGCCGGAATAGTGGCATACAAGAGTTCGACTAGCCGTGCCGAGTGCGTAAATGGTGCACGTTCACGTTCACGGATAATTGCGGAAGCAATCTTCCCAGCAAAACGCTCATCACCATAGGTTTTCAATACATGCGCCAATTCACCATGAGAGTAGGTGTTTAACACATCTGCAGCGGTAATCCCGGTGGTCGGATCCATGCGCATATCCAATGGGGCATCAACTTTATATGCAAAACCACGATCAACCTGATCCAATTGCATTGAAGAAACACCAAGATCGAATAATGCGCCTGCTACGCCAGCGCGAGCGCGATCAAAAATCTCACCTTCGCCATGCGCAAGAACTTCGCCCAAACCATCGAATCTGGTGTGCACACCAAGAAATCGATCACCGAAGCGTTCGAGGCGTTTACGGGCTCCAATTAGGGCCTTTGGATCCCTATCTAAGCCAATGACATATGCCTGTGGAAATACGGTAAGAAAATGTTCAGTGTGGCCACCTGCACCGAGGGTGGCGTCGATAAGTACAGAACCTGGTTGGACACTCGGAGCGAGCAATTCCGTAACGCGTTGCTTGAGTACTGGAATGTGTCCGTGGTGTTCAATGTGGTTGTCCATATGGCCTGTCCCCCTCTCGGTGCCGGAAATTAGCTAATAGTGCAGAGTACGTATAGAGCCCTGCCCGCTGGATCTGGTATCGGGGAAGTACACCAGATCCAGCGGGCAGAGTCCTTACACGTACCCTGCGGTGACTTAGAGTAAGCCACCCAAAACGTCATCTTCAGCATCGGAGAAGGAATCTTCCGTCTCCGCCTGATATGCGGCCCAGGACTCTGCGTCCCAGATTTCGAGGAAGTCCACAGACCCAATAACCACACATTCTTTGGTTAATCCTGCATATGCGCGGTGAGCTGCAGATAAGGTGATTCGCCCATGCCCATCGGGCCGCTGCTCATCCGCACTCGCAGCGAGATTACGGATAAAGGCGCGCGCCTTAGGGTTGGTACGTGAGACAGCCGCTGCCTTACGTGCACGTGCCGCAAACTCTTCGCGGGGGTACACAGCAAGAGAGTGATCTTGCCCTTTGGTCACCATAAGACCGCCTGCCAATTCCTCACGAAATTTCGCGGGAAGTGTAAGTCGGCCCTTATCGTCAAGCTTTGGAGTGTAGGTACCAAGGAACATCCGTGGCCCACCTTCCTCAGTCAAGACGATCCAACCTCACGGAGAGAAACTCCGTTGTGCCCCACACTAC
Organism: Corynebacterium freiburgense; assembly: GCF_030408815.1. Classification (NCBI taxonomy): domain Bacteria; kingdom Bacillati; phylum Actinomycetota; class Actinomycetes; order Mycobacteriales; family Corynebacteriaceae; genus Corynebacterium; species Corynebacterium freiburgense. The sequence continues at coordinate 2,023,082 of NZ_CP047355.1, forward strand.
CCCACTTTGCCCCACTTTTAACACCCCAAAACCCCCACAAAGCCCCACTTTCTTTTATTTTTGCTGGTCAGAGCATATGAAACTTAGTGGGGCAACTATGAAAAATATAGGAAAATTGCCCCTAACATACGTCACATTAACCACATAAGACACTTTGTGTACCGCATTTTTAGGTAGTGCATGAATAAATGTGGGGCAATGTGGGTGATTACTGGGAAAACTGGGAACCCCCTAAAAGCACAAAACCCGCCTTGTTAATACACAAGGCGGGAATAGAAAAATATTAATTTCTGGGGTCATCAAATCTACGACGGAAATTCTCCTCCATTCGCGAACCCAATGCGCCAGACTTTAGCTTTACGGGTTTAGCGGCTACACGCGGTCCACCCCCACCACCACGCAGCATCCAGACACCAGCGCCAAACATGACTAAAAAGCCAACCACACTCAGTGCTGTAAACCATAGGTTTTGTTGGCTTAACGCCACCCCACCCACCAACATCACCAAACCTACAACCGTGATGGCAAGGCCTCGTAATGTAATCCCTGATTGCGGCTCTGGCGTGTGACCTGCAACGACAGCGCCAAATGCGGGATCGTCGGCAAGCAATGATTGCTCGATCTCCCGAAGCATCCTTTGCTCCTGCTCAGAAAGCGACACGGTTCCTCCACTGTGCTGGCCTGCTCTATGTACCATTTAACGCCAAGCGTAGCCGGAAAGTTCCCGGCTAGTGTGTATCGCTACGCTACCTGCGGCAATCTGGTATCAACTTCTTCAATAAAGCCAGCAACCTTGTCGAGAAAAATGGTCACATCGGCCGCAGATTTTCCACATGGAAGCCCTGCGATAGCGCGGGCTCGAATTGATGACCAATCGCCGAATTCAGCTGCCTGCCGAGCACCCGCGGCGTCGAGACGCTGCAATCGCTCCCAAGCGCCACCACGGCGTCGTGGAGCCCCACAAAGGCGCGCGCCTGCGGCACGTAATGCAGCTTGATACCCAGCATCGATTGCAAGCAATTCATCCCCCGCAAGGAGGTAATTCCGAGCCTGTTTAAGTAACCCATATGCCCGGGATAGGAAATCCTCACGTGGAGTATTCGCTCGAAAGAATGTCGCGGAAACAACGCTTGACATGGGATAACTCCTACAGTTGCGAACTTACATCCGAAACTCTATCTACCCCCTCGAACAGCGTGTGAACAAATGTTCGAGCAAGCTTTCCTTATGCTAGACCATGTGAGTGTTTCTTTGCGTCACCTCAGTAACCCTGAATTTGTGCATCATGCTGGTCAATTTGTGGATATATATGTACAAGCCATGTGTTATCACCCTGGGATACGGCACACCCGAATCAATGCATGGCAACAACTCACTCGCAACGCTGGCTTTACCGCCATATGCGCATTAGAAGACCGGAAACCAGTAGGCATTGCATTCGGATATATAGGCAATAAACACCACTGGTGGTATCAACAAATTCAGCACGGCCTATTACGTTCCGGGAAATATGGACCAGAAGCAAAGAAAATCCTGCGCCATTATTTTGAAATCGCAGAAGTGCATGTGCTTCCCAGCCGACAAGGACGCGGAATTGGACGCGCCCTTGTCCATGCGCTAGCCCGCCATGCGGAATCAAACTATGCCTTGCTTTCCACACCAGAAGTGGACAATGAAAACAATGCCGCATTTGGGCTCTACCGCAGCCTCGGGTTTAAAGACCTCCTGCGAAACTTCTATTTTTCTGGCGATGATCGCCCGTTTGCAGTGCTCTGGGCCCCTCTACCCTTGGAAAACACTAGCGGATAATATCCATATCGGCGGCGGGGGCCATACCCAAATTATGCAGCACTTCCTGAGTAGCTCGAACCAGGTTAAGGGTCATAAAGTGCAAATCTGGAGCGCCTTCCGCAATTAAACGCTCCGCCATTTCCGTAGTCACTTCAATGCCAACCTCCCGAATGGCTTCTTTATTGGCTACCTCATCCCCGGCAGCAGCTTTTATAAAACGTTGCTCAAGCTTTGGCGGCAATGCTGAACCAGAAAGCTCCATTTGGCGGCGAACAGAACGCAAACTCGTAATTGGCATAAGCCCCGGAATAATTGGCTTCGTACCGTGCTCTGGATCTACCGCAAGCCGATCACGGAGCCGGAGATAATGCTCGACATCAAAAAACATTTGTGTAATGGAATACTGCGCCCCGGCGCGAAGTTTCTGCAAGGTATAGTACGTGTCCTGTTCAAGTGACCCGGCCCGATAGTGCCCTTCCGGAAATGAGGCAATGCCGATTTCAAAATGGCTGCACTCCGGCAGGCTTTGCACTAGATCAATAAGTTCGCTGGCATAGCTAAGACCATTTTCAGTTGGGATCCAATCACCCAGTGGGTCTCCCGGTGGGTCTCCCCGTAATGCTAGAAGGTTAGAAAGTCCAAGTGCAGCGTATTCCTTAAGAATCTCTTCAAGTTCGGCTTTGGTGTGGTCCACCAACGTCAAGTGCACCAGGGTTGTTAATGGTTGGCCGGCCAAACGACGGGCTATACGGGCGGTACGTTGACGAGTACTACCACCAGCACCATAGGTTACGGAAACAAAGGAAGCGCCTAGATCGTGGAAGGTTTTAGCGGCGTTTTTAAGGCGGGTTTCGGCGGCGTCGTCACGTGGGGGCATAAATTCCACAGAAAATGGAACCCGGCCGGGAGTGGGGCGTTTCAGGGCGTCGGTAATAGAAAGCTGGTAATTCGTTGCGGTCATGCCTGCGTATCTTATTCTGATATCAGCCCTGCCCCAACGAAGAGGACGGTTTCTCCTGATGGAAATTCAGCAAGTGCCAAAGATTGTCGATGAAATTCTCTTGGACTACTTGGAAAGTCGTCGCGCGGAAATCAGTGATATTGATCCCGCAACGGCCCTGGCATTTGAACTTTTATACGAATTTATTCAAGGTGGAAAACGGGTCCGCCCAATGTTCGCTTGGGCTGGTTTTGTCAGCGGTACTAGCAATGAAGACCCCCAGGCGGTCCTGCGAGCAATTAGTGCCCTGGAATTTATCCAAGCCTGTGCCCTCATCCATGACGACATTATTGATTCTTCGGAGACACGCCGCGGCAAACCCACCGTGCACCGCGCCGTGGAAACGCATCACCGCAAGCAGGGTTGGAACGGAGACGCAGCGCACTATGGAAAAGCAGTGGCCACGCTTATTGGTGACCTTGCGCTCACTTGGGCCGACGATATGATTACCTCGGCAGGGCTTTCCGACGCCGCCCTACAACGCGCACTTATCCCCTGGCGAGCCATGCGCACCGAAGTCATTGCTGGCCAAATACTTGACATTACGGTTGAAGCCTCCGGCGATGAGCGAGTAGAAGAGGCTGAGAAAATTAATCTTTATAAAACCGCGGCCTACACTATTACCCGCCCGCTACAGCTAGGCGCAGCCATTGCCAACGCCTCCTTAGAACCTTTTATTACCTATGGGCAGTCCATTGGGGTTGCCTACCAGCTTCGCGACGATATGCTCGGCGTATTCGGCAACCCTGCTATTACCGGCAAACCCGCTGGTGATGATTTACGCGAAGGCAAACGCACCGTACTCCTAGCCACCGCACTCAAGCTTCTCGACGCCTCCGACCCCGCCGCTGCCGCAACCCTCCGCGCTGGCATTGGCACCCCCAATATCGAAGGACTCGCTGACATTATCCAAGCAAGCGGAGCCGTAGAGCACGTGGAAAATCTCATTCAAGAATTGACGGAGAAGGGACTGGCAGCACTCAATGACAACCTCCCAAATGAAGTCCGTGAAACCCTCCAAACCCTCGCAAAAACCGCCACTGCGCGCCATGCGTAACCCCATTTACCTGGGTTTACTGGGGGCGATCCTACTTACTATCGCCTCATTTGGTGGCGGAGCAACCCGAAATCGAGGTGGTGTCCTCGACGCCCTAGGCTGGTCATTTTTATCCTTTGGGCACGGTGCCGGGTTTTCCAATGTCACCTTCTGGTTCGGCCTAATGATCTTTGTCGCAGCATGGGTGCTTTTAGGCCGACAGCGCCAACATACCCTTACAGCCCTGCGCTGGTGGCTCCCGCCCTTTGCACTGGCTGCACCGATCCTTTCCCGGGACGTCTACTCCTACCTTATGCAGGGCGCAATGATGCGCGATGGATTCGACCCCTACACCCAAGGTGCCGCAGTAAATCCAGGGCCCTTTTTGCTAGAAGTCAGCCACGACTGGCGCAATACCACAACCCCATATGGGCCACTGCACCTATGGCTTGGAGAAGGAATCACCCGCCTAATCGGCGATAATGTGACCCTTGGTGTGCTGTGCTACAAACTGGTATCTTTTGCTGGCTTTGGCATGATTATTTGGGCTGTACCCCGAATTGCCACCGCACTTGGCGGCGACCCAAACCTGGCACTATGGCTTGGTGTAGCAAACCCCGTAATGACACTTCACCTTATCGGCGGTATGCACAATGAATCCATTATGGTTGGGCTCGTGTGCGTAGGCATTGTATTTGCACTACAACGCCGCTTTATCCGCGCCGTAATCTTGGTTTCACTCTCCGTCTCCCTGAAAGCAACCGCGGTATTCGCCTTACCGTTTATGGTGTGGATGGCCACCAGAGCACTAGAAAAACCAGAACATACGCGGATCCAGCGAATACTAAGATTCGTATTTTCTGGGGCGTGGATGACACTCCTTTCAGTTGGAGTAGTGGCCCTAGTCACCTGGACCTCCGGATCCTCCTGGGGTTGGGTCACGCAGATTTCTGGCAACTCCAAAGTAATTAACCCGTTGGCGTTCCCTTCCCTGCTCTCCGGGCTGGTAACCCCCGCCGCTTCACTAGTAAATGAAGAGTTTTCCTATAACGCGTTTTTAACTACCACTCGAACGGTTTCCCAAATACTTATGTTGCTTGGGCTAGTGACCGTATGGTGGTTATTTCGCCACACCGATAAACATGCCATTATGGGCATTGCCGCAGCATATGCAGTGGCAGTGGTATTTAATGCAGTCACATTACCGTGGTACTACACCAGTCTTATCTGTCTTATTGGCACGTTTAGACCAAATGAACACATTATTCGCTGGTCCACCGGCCTTTCTATGCTTATCGCAGTTTCCTTTACTGGCAGCGGCAACCACCAGCTGTATAACGTACTTTGGATGGGAATTGTGGCTGCCGCAGCCTGGTACTCCGTTCGATGGATCGAACAAGGAACATTGGATAAAACGTAATTGCTACTTTTAGAATGCCATTGCTTGAGTGCGGCGCATGACTTCCCGCGCTAAATGGCCGTGAAGCGCATCAATTGGCCGCCCTGGTAGGGAATCATCTTCCGTAAATAAGTAGGTTAAAATTTCTTCGTCTTGAAACCCGCCATCAGAGAGCAGGGCAATGACTCCAGGCACGAACTTCAATAATTCACCATGATCATTGAAGTAAGCTGCCGGAATCAGTTTTACGCCATCACGGAGAACAGGAATGATTTGGTGATCATTGATCAAGTGAAAAACCCGTGTGACAACTACCCCCATTTGCTCGGCGGCTTCTGGGACGGTGATTACGGGTTCATCAGCGGGTAGGACCTTGTGCATCGCAGGAATGGAACTCACAACTTTTAATCTAGCTAAGGATGTCCGCCACTGGCGAACACCCTAGACTGAGCTAGCATTTAACAATACGAATCGGGCAAGATGGTGCGCATGGCAGGATTGCAGGTTGGCGATGTCCTTGAGGGTCGCTATCGAATTGAAACCCCCATTGCACGGGGTGGAATGTCCACCGTATATCGGTGTATTGACCTCCGTTTAGGGCGTAGTGTCGCCGCAAAAGTAATGGACGAAAGGTTTATCGACGATCCCGTTTTCCGCACGCGCTTCCGCCGAGAAGCGCGCTCTATGGCCATGCTCTCCCACCCATGCCTGGTAAATGTCTATGACGCCAGTAGCGATGGTGAGCACGTCTTCCTGATTATGGAATTAATTACCGGCGGCACCCTCCGCGAGCTCCTTGATGAGCGCGGCCCCATGGAACCAGCAGCCGCAGCGGCCGTAATGCGAAGCGTTCTTACCGGACTTTCAGTAGCACATGAAGCCGGCATGGTGCACCGCGATATTAAACCTGACAATGTTCTTATTAATGGCAACCACCAGGTAAAACTCGCCGACTTTGGATTAGTGCGTGCCGGCGCTGATTCCCGCCATTCCACCGACCAAATTGTAGGCACCGTGTCCTATCTTTCGCCGGAACAAGTTACTGGCGGGGATATCGGCCCCCAAAGCGACGTATACTCCGCTGGCTTATTGTTCTTTGAGTTGCTTACCGGCAAAACCCCGTTTTCCGGGGACACACCCGTTGCACACGCATATCAGCGCCTTAATGAAGATGTGCCCGCCCCTTCAACCAAGCAACCTGGTATCCCCACTGAATTTGATGCACTTATTTCGCAGGCGACCTCACGCCAAGCCGAACACCGCTTTGCGGACGCTGGGGAGTTTCTTGCAGCAGTTGAACAAACTGTAGCCGAACTTGATCTGCCAATCCCAGAAGTACCAATTCCGATGAATTCTGCGGCACATCGGGCAAACGCTAAAGCATCTCCACCCACGGATTTATTGACCTCAGCCATGGTTGCTGCGGGCATTGGGAATTCTTTGGAGAATGCCGCCACCACCGTAATACCTGCGGTGACGGAAAACCCAGATGATGCCCCCACAGAAATCGTACAAAGCCCGGCCCCACCTCCTGCTGGACCTCCGGTGCACGCAACCACGGCATATCAGCGCCCTACTGAAACCACCGGGGAAATCCCAGTTCAGGAAGGACCACAGCAAACGCTTCAGGTTCCAGGCACTCCACTTCCGCAATATTCGGCTCCTCCCGGCCCACCGCAAAGCGCTGTACCTGCCACAATTGAGCCGGAGCAGCCAGCACCAAAACCCGTGGAGAACCGCTCGAAAGTAAAGTTGGGGATCTGGCTTATTGTAATCGGATTAGTTACTGCGGCCGTTGTAGTCGGCGGTTGGTGGATTGGATCCGGACGCTATGACGAAGTACCCCAGATTATTGGTATGGAACGCACCGCCGCTGAAACTGCCCTTACCCAGGCAGGTTTTACACCGGTAGTTTCAGACACATATTCGGATGAAATTGAAGCAGGCTTGGTTGCAAGTTCAGATCCGGAACCTGGCGGCTGGGTTGCCCGAGGGGGCGAAGTTGCGCTCTTGATTTCTTTGGGAAAACCTACCGTTCCGGGGATACCAGAATCATATGATGCAAACGAGTATCGCAGCCTCCTTCAAGACCGAACACTAGTTTGGAGCCAGGGTGACGATGTGTATTCGGATGAAGTTCCCCGAGGAGGCGTGGTTTCCACCGACCCAGGCATCGGGCAAACGGTCAATACCGGAACAAAAGTAACGGTTTCTTTAAGTAAAGGCCCGGCGCCAGTTAATATCCCCGATGTACGCAGCAAATCACGCGAGGAGGCCGTTCGCATCCTTGAGGAATCCGGCCTAAAAGTCACCGGAATAGAAGAAACATACGATCAAGATATTCCCCGAGGCCATGTGGTTTCCACAAAACCAGAGATTAACCGGGAAGTGCCGCGCGGCAGCCAGGTGCAGCTTGTTGTTTCCAATGCCATTGAAGTCCCTGATGTAACAGGCCTTACGGAGCAAGAAGCGAAAAAGAAACTCGCCGAAGTTGGAATTAGTGTTCGTACCGTTACAGATGATTCTTCTGGCAGTGGCGGCACTAAAGTTGTAACGGGTGTAGTCCCATTGCCCGGACGCTTTATTGATCCACAAAACGCCCAGGTGGATTTGACAGTGACCCGCCAAATTCGGGTTCCCCTCGTAATTGGCCGCACGGTCAAAGATGCGGTGGCAGCCCTAAAGCGCGAAGGTTTTGAGGTGGAAGGCGTTGATGATGCAAGCAATTCAGATCGGATTATTTCCCAGTCCCCAGCCCCAACAACCCTAGTTGAGTATGGGTCTACCATTACGCTCTACCCATTTTAGTTGGATTGCGCTTATCGCAATGGCATGTGCGGTAAGTGTGAATCCTTCTGGCTGGCGATACCAAGTCGATGTAGATGTGTACCGTCAAGGGGCTTTGGCTTTGCTTACACAACCAGGCGAGTTGTATACGCAAGTTTTCCATACGGAGCATGCGTCTTTACCGTTTACATACCCGCCGTTTGGCGCTATTGTGTTGATTCCGCTTGGAATGGTGCCACAAAGAATTGCGGAAGTTTCGCTTACAGTGGTCTCTATTGGATGTTTGTTTTGGTCTTTGCGTGTAGTGCTGTCCCACATTGAAGCCACTCATTTGACCGTCCCCCTGACCACCATCGCACTTTTGTGTGAACCGGCGACCAGTACCCTGTCGTTTGGTCAGATCAATATCGCGCTTATGGCTTTCGTACTTTCCGACGCCCTCGCCACCAACAAACACCTCCCCCGCGGAGCCCTTACCGGCATTGCGGCCGCAATTAAACTGACCCCAGCCGTGTTTTTTCTCTACTTTTTATTGCGAAAAGATTATCGATCCTTGGGCTGGACATTAGGTAGTTTTACACTTGCAACTGGTTTTGCGGCTGTAATTCGTTGGGATGACACCTTCCAGTATTTTCACACGACCCTCTGGCAAACTGAACGTATTGGCGACTTCGGCAATGCCACCAATATTTCCGTTATGGCCGCTCTTACCCGCACTGAATATACCTCCGCATGGCCATGGATTATCGTCATCATTGGCGCTCTCGCCTGCTGGGCTGCCTATATCTCGCGTTTCGACGCCGCCAGCCTGCTCAGCATTGCGGTATTCGGGCTTTGCGCCTCCCCCATTAGTTGGTCCCACCATTGGGTTTGGCTTATCCCCGCAACAATCCTCTGTTTTTGGTCAACATCTATGTTTTGGAAAGCCTGGGCTATTTGGGCAATTACCGCAATGACTATTGGACAGGTCCATAAATGGCTTCCTTTTGGCCAATGGTCTCTATGGGAAAACATCCTTGCAATTCACTATATTCCACTAGGCCTCGCCTTCGTTATTGGAACTATTGTGCAAGAAAAAAATTCCCCGCCAAAAGCAGGGAATTTCGTGATTTTTAACCACTAATTACGAAGCATTTCCGCAACTAGAAATGATAATTCCAAGGATTGTTGGGTGTTTAACCGGGGGTCGCAAGCTGACTCGTAGCGCCCTGGTAGGTCGACGTCGGTAATATCCTCAGCACCACCCAGACATTCGGTAACATCTTCACCGGTCAGTTCAATATGGATACCACCAGGGTGTGTTCCTAACTGGCGATGCACCTCAAAGAACCCTTGCACTTCATCAATAACCTTGTCAAAGTGGCGAGTCTTATAACCATTCGAAGCTGTGGTGGTATTTCCATGCATGGGGTCACATTGCCAGATAACTTTGTGGCCTGATGCTTCAACCGCACGCACGATATCAGGAAGGACCGTGCGAACTTTATCATGTCCCATGCGAGCAACCAGTGTAAGTCGTCCAGGTTCGAACTTCGGATCCAGGCGATCAGCATAGGCGACGGCCTCCTCTGGGGTGACCGAAGGCCCAATCTTGAGACCAATTGGGTTGGCAATCAACGCAGCAAAGTTCACGTGGAAGTCTTCAATTCCGCGGGTGCGCTCCCCAATCCACACTTGGTGTGCTGAAAGGTTATAAAGCTCGGTATTGCCGTCTTCGTCTTCTGCCAAGCGCAGCATCGCTCGCTCATAATCAACAAGCAAAGCTTCATGAGAACAGAAAATATCCGCGTGCCGGAGGTTTTCATCCGCTACACCACAGGCCTCCATAAAAGCCATGCCGCGCTCAATTTCCTGGGCAAGCGCCTCATAACGAGCACCGGCTCGAGATTGTGCAACGAACTCTCGATTCCATTCATTAAGGCGGTGCAAATCAGCTGTGCCTGATGAAGTCAATGCCCGCACCAGGTTCATTGCCGCAGAAGAGTTCGCATACGCGCGGATCATTCGAGCCGGATCATGGCGTCGCGATTCTACGGTGGCTTCGACGCCATTGACAATGTCACCTCGGTAATTTGGCAGACCATGCTCATCAAGGTCCTGCGAACGAGGCTTTGCATACTGTCCAGCAATTCGGGCCATTTTCACCACTGGCGTTGAAGCACCATAGGTAAGTACCACGGCCATCTGCAATAGTGTTTTAATATTTGCTCGAATATGCGGCTCGGTATTCGATTCAAATGTTTCGGCGCAATCACCTCCTTGCAGGAGGAAGGCGCGTCCTAACGCAACCTCTTCTAATTGTTTCCGTAATGCACGGATCTCAGGGGCTACCACAATCGGTGGTACCGATTCTAAAATTTTACGGACGGTATTCGCTTGCTGCTGATCCCAGCTTGGCTGCTGGTATGCGGGGCGTGAAATAACGTCATCAAAACGCTCTTGGATGCCGCCAGGCAATGGCGGCAGATCTGGGAGCTCAGCCACGGGAATATCTACAGTCCAACTCACGCAAACTATTTAACCACGGACATCACAGCATGTTCTAAATACTGAATGAATTCGTCCCACAGAGTGAGAGCGCTAGAGTTTTTCTTGGGAATTTCGCAATAGAATTCCCAAGGTTATAGCGAGAGCACCGCCGAGTTTTGAGCACTAAGAGGCACTTTTTCAAAACACACTTTGAATTTCGCCAAATTATGGCGCGCATCCACTAAAGCGTCGTGATTATTGTCGGGAAGCTTTGGCAAGCGTGGGCGCCCGGCAAATTCCCAATACTGCTTAAGCTCTCGGGTAAACCGAGGGATCCGTCTTGGCAAACCGATCATGTCACCCCAAAGTTGGACGAGCACAACGTGGTCATATGCCCCGACCCAAGCCCATAACTCCGGGTCGCCGGGGGCGTCGAGAAGAAATTCTAGAACTTCCGCTTTTATTTGCTCTGGTGATCGCCACACTGGGTCACCGGGGTTTGGCAATTGGTTCAGTACATTTTTACGAACCCAATCATTGGCTTTGCTTTCATCAAACGCGGTAGATACTGCATAGTATTCACGGCCGTCCTCACCGACAATGCCAATGGAAACGAGATCGATAGTGGTGCCGTCTTCAATAAATTCCGTGTCGTAGAAAAAGCGCATAATCAACTAACCAAATCTTTGAAAATAAAATCTTGCCGAACTTAGCGTAGTCGTTTCTTGGTAACCCCGTTAAACTTTCCTAACGTGAGTACACACGAACGCGAAAAACAGTCTTTAGAGCAGCTTTCTGCGCAGCAAATTAGCCACATATTGGGGCATCCTGCCATTATTATTACGGCAGCATTGCTGGCACTATATGCGTTTTCGCTAAGGGTTGTGGATTTCGATGCAATTGGTACCAGCGCATTTTGGCGCTATCACATTGATATTGATGTTTACCGTGAAGGTGGGCGCGCATTCCTCCGGGGTGAAAACCTTTATACGCAGGATTATGCGGTTGGCGGTATTCAATTACCGTTTACCTATCCCCCGCTAGCTGCAATTTTATTTGCGCCGCTTGCGGCGGTGCCATTGTCCTTTGGCGCGGTTGTTTTTGATTTAGCGTCGATGATTGTGTTGTGGTGGTGCTTGGTAATTGTGCTGCGCCATGCGGCACCGGTGGTCCCGGCAAGGCTTGTGGCATTACTAGTGTTGCCTGCGGCGCTGTTTTTAGAACCAGTCACAGAAACTCTGGATTTTGTGCAGGTAAATATTTTCCTGATGGCCTTGGTCCTGATAGATATTTTAACTAAGAAACCCTGGCTACCCAGAGGTTTCTGGATTGGTTTTGCCGCCGCAATTAAGTTAACTCCTGCGGTATTTGGTTTGTATTTTTTGATTCGCCGTGATTGGAAGTCAGCAGGGGTAGCCATCGGGTCTGGACTCGGCTTTACCGCATTGGCTTGGTTGATTAGCCCTTCGAATTCAATGCAATATTGGTTGCACACTTTGAATGATCCGTCTCGTATTGGCGGATTAGGGTATGCCGGAAACCAATCAATTCGGGGACTGCTATTCCGCCTTGTTGGAGAGGACGCATCAGAATTACTGTGGAAGGTCAGTATTCTGGCGCTGATTGCGGTGATTGCTGTGGCAATGTATCGTTCCTCACCTGCGGTTGCGGTGGTTTTAAATTCTTTGGTTGCATTGCTGTGTTCTCCGGTTTCATGGTCGCATCACTGGGTGTGGATGGTTCCTGCCTTGGTGTTATTGGGCGCTGCCGCACATAGGCATTGGACGATTTTGGTAGGGTTTAGCGCTTTATTGTTTGCTGGTTTTTTCCCGCCACATTGGATGTTGCCGCATCACGATGATGCGGAATTGGGTTGGAATGGCGCCCAACAAGTCCTGGGCAGTTCGTATGTGCTTTTGGCTCTCGTGTTGGTAGTTGGGGTATTGGTTGTGAATTTCCGTAAGCGGACGGCGGCGTCGTAACGCGGGCATGATTGTAGGCCCCTTCCCTACACAGGGTTGGGGCTTTGACAATCCTTTCGAACGTTAGAACGGTGGCGGGGTGTCGTCTTCGGGGTCGACGTGGCGTTCTCGTTCGGCTTGTCTGCTTTGCCTAATTGTTTCGTTGTTGGCGTCGATGGTGGTGCCGAATCTACCCATACCGCGCCTGATTGGTGGGCTGGTATTGTCGTCGGCGGTGGTTTTCCCTGAGTGTCGGGTTACATTGTGTGTGGGGTGGCTACAAAGCCCGGCAAGTGGTCCTTCAGGAAAAGTCGTGCCAAGGTTCTGGTATTCCTTGCCAATTTTCGGGTCGGTATCTTGCCAGGTGACGGCACCGTCGGAGTCCATGTGTGCGGTAACTTTACGGTCGGTTTTAAGGTTGTGGTGTCCGCGACATAGACATTGGAGGTTGCCGAGTGCAGTCCAACCACCAGCTTCAAATGTAATCACATGGTCGATATCACAGGCAGAAGCAGGGGTTTCACAGCCTGGGAACCTGCAGTGGCCGTCTCGGAGGCGCACTACCGCGCGTTGATCGTCTGTGGGATGGTAAATATCTCGACGCAGGTTAGCTATTTCAAGCGCGTTTCGGTAGCGCACCGGATAGTTGTGGACGCGCAACTGCGTGTCTACATCGAGTTTGCCAAAGTGCTCGAGTTCGGCAACGGTTAGGGCTTCAGTCGGAGAATTTTCCCCAATCCCGATAATCGTTATGTTCGTGGTTTTTGCCGTACCGCAGATTAGCCGTGTCATTGCTTCCACTTTGCTTATTTTCTCGTTTTTGGCAACGGCTTCGATATGGCGATCCATCGATTCTGCTGTTAATTTATCTACCTCGGCACCGATAAGCCATAGCCCGGAGTTGAGGCTGGGCACGCTCCAGTAGTTTGGTTTTGCTGTTTTTTCTACTTGATCAATTGACCCATACATACTTAACACACGTTCAATTACTTTGCGGAGTGCCCGCGGCGTAGGTAGGCGTTGATGTTCCACTCTTGGGGTGAATCGTTGGATAAGTACCCGCTGCAAGGCCTGGGTAAGCCGGAGCGGCGGGGTCGTCGGCAAGTCTTGAAACGCACGTTCCATTGCGCATGCCATGTCCGGGGTGACTAACCCGTCTTGAAAAACATACGGCGCCAACTCTGGCAACTGCTCTTGAAGACGGTATACAAACCCCAACATAAGACGCACGCGTGCTTTTCGGAGCCCCGGATCATCGCAGCACATTTGAGCGATTACCTTATGCACATCAGCGTATTGAAAATGACGGGCAGCTACGTGATAACGGTAAAACTCAAATTCTTCAATATTCAGCGCCAACCGCCGCGCACCGTTATAGTTCTCCGGCGCCTGCACATGAAAGAAGGCGTTCCTGCGAGCAACCATAGATTCCACCACCCGATACGATTATCAATCCCTGATATCAATTATTCTACCCATAATCTCCCCTTAGGACAAGGATAAAAGCCCAGGTCAGCCATCTTAAGAAAATCTAAGCAGGTTCTCCGTGCATGTATCTACCAGCGAAAATATTGCACAACAGTTTCAGGTTATTTTCGACGCCCACCCCTTACTGCACCCCTCTAACCAACCGTAGACACCCATATGGGTAGCATACGCGCTGTTAGATAGACATTTATATATTAAAGCGACCAAATTCCGATATACCCCCGCAAATTCAATCTTAAAAACACGCCAAAACCACCCCTAAACAGGGGCGGTTTTGGCTGCGTACTAGCCAAGAAACAGCTAGCAGGTCACTTTGACCTTTACCTTTGAAACTTGCTGGGTGCCTTCTTGGAAAGCGTCAGTTTCCACTGTCCAGGTATTTTCACTCTTTTCGATCATGGCCGCCATTTCCTGCTGGTCCTCGGTTTCCAGGTGGATATTGTTTGCTCGGAGGTCCAGACTGTCAAGGGTTGGGGTCTCATCGGGGTTATTGATATCAATATCAAGTTCCTCTGGTTGCCCCTTTGGTGATTCAATATTTAACTCGGGTGTACCATCAGTGACATCTGGGCGGCACGTTATGGGAACGAAGTTACCCTCCACAGGCGCGCCATCAACCTCCACTATCACTTGGCCTTCGCCAGCAGGCGCCATTGCATTTGAAGTTGCTTCTGAAGCACTGGACGTAGTTTTTGTCATTTCCGCAGCCGATGATGTGACACTCGAAACTGCACTAGATGCACTTTCGGTTGCGGTATTGGTTTCACCGCACGCAACCATCGAAGCCGCAACAATCGGCACAAGTGCAATCAAACTTACGTTCCTCATTGTATAACTCCTAGGGTGAGAGAATTTTCCGTACCCCATCGAGACTACGTAAATTACGAACGTTGTGTCACAGCAACATCATGCGTACCGCTGACCACACTTTTCTTGGAGCGGGAACGAATTTTATCCAATACATCCCATGGCGTTGGTCGCGGAACAACCACCCATGAGAGCACGGGAATACGTTTTAGACATTCAACAAGTACGCCGCCGCCAAAGGCAATGAGGATACAATAACCAATCCACAAGGTTGGCGAATCCCAAAGGCTGCCAGTCTCTTCGGTAAATGCTATTTCCTCATACCTGTAGGTGAAGTTAAACAATAAGGTGAGAGCGATCGGATGCCCCAAATACAGCACAAGTGTATGGCGTCCCATCAGTTCCAAGATTTTATTTATCCCAGGAACGCGCGAAAGTACCACCACTAATGCAATGGCCGCTGGCAGCATTAACAATCGCACAGTGAGTTTTACTAATACATCAATATCATCGCTCACAAGAAGAATATTGCCTGGCAGATGCCAACCTTCTACTGGATATTGCAGGCGGAGTGTCCACAGAGTTTCCAGAACATAGCCAGCCGCATAACTTAATGATGCAACCCCTAAACCCCAAAGGTACATAACGCGGTCAGCAAACCAGGTAATCAGCGAACGGCCATGCGCACCAATAAAAAACACTGGCATAAACACCATAATGTTTAGTACGATTGGCTCCCACTCAGATGCAACCAAAAGCGTAAGTGGCAAAAACGATAATGCCACCGCAATCCATGGTTCAAGTTTCCGAGTACACCACAGCCCCAAGTTACATAGAACCAGGCAGTACAAAAACCAATACATATTTCTGCCACCCACGGTGACATCCCAATAAAACCAAAAATCGGGCATTGGCTGATTATGGAACTTCTCAAACTCAACGTTTTTCAACCATTGTTCCACCGGTACCCAAAGCACGTACGGAACAATAAAAAACCATAAGCGCTTTGCAAGGAGTTGAGTAAAGCTATACTGCAGGATCTTCATAGAGAAAAACCCGCTGACCAAAAAGAACAGGGGAAGCCGCAAGGCTGAGATCATTTGGTTGTATTGTGCAGGCAATGTATCCATGCCGTTGGGTACGGCAAGGCATGCATGGAGCAGAATTACCCCGAGGATTGATAGTCCGCGGGCAGTATCTGGCCAGGCCAAACGTTCCGCCTTACGTGGGGCAGCTGTGCTTTTTACCACTGCCGGGTTGCTCACTCGCTCCCTCTCCTTGAGCTCATACCAAGCCCAAGTGGAGTTTGGGCCTTGAACAACCTTACTGGACAATGAGGAACTTTGGTAGTCCCTCTACCCCACTCCTGGGCACTAGAAGTTTGTTGGCTCCGTGCCCTTAGGGTGCCCTTCACCAGCTGCAAGAGCGGCTTTTACATCCGCCGCATAGGCGTCTACGTACTCTTGTCCAGATAGTTCGGCAAGTTTCGCAACAACGTAATCGGTAAGTGCGCGGGCCGCTTCATAGGATTGGGGATCAAGCCCCTGCGATTCCACATATGCATTAGGATCGATTGGCTCACCAATTCGGATACCTACTTTTGCTGGGCGGAGAATCCACGAGCCGATTGGATTTGCGGCGCGGGTTCCAATCATGGCTACGGGTACAATCGGTGCCTTGGCGCCGAGAGCCATAAAAGCCATACCTGTTTTGCCTTTATATATACGTCCGTCTGGTGAACGGGTTCCCTCTGGGTATATACCTAAGAGATCACCACGATTGAGTATTGCCATGCCGGTATCAATAGCGGCTTGGGCCGCATTTGCTGAGCTGCGGTCAATTGGGACTTGTCCAACGCTAGTAAAAAACCACCGCTGCAATCCTCCTATAACGCCGGTACCGGTGAAATATTCTTGTTTGGCCAGGAAGGTGATTTGCCGTGGGCATAGCAACGGCAGAAAAAAGGAATCCGTAACCGCTTGATGGTTTGAAGCAAGTATTGCGCTTCCAGTAGTAGGAATATGCTCCAGCCCGGTTATGGTGGGACGGTTGTACAGCCTTAAGAGAGGCCCCACCAATATGCTTTTAAATGCCCAGTACCACTTGTTTTGCATTGTTTTCCACTTCCCGGTGCTGTGTGAGGGTGTCAGGCGAGCTGACGGGCGAGGTCTGCTACGCCAATCATACCTGCCTCGCTTCCAAGCTCTGCTGTTCGGAGGCGTGCTAGCGGGCGGTGTCCTGCGCCCACGATTCGGCGCGCATAGTGCTCTTGGGCTTTATCTAGGTAGAGCATTGCCTCGCTGGCTACTCCCCCGCCAATTACAATAAGTTCTGGGTCGAGGACATCAGCTACTATTGCCAGCCCTTCACCTAGCCAGTGTGCAAAATCTTCGACGGCGGCAACGGCTGCGGTATCACCACGACGTGCAGCCTGCATAACTACGTGTCCAGTAAGGGCTTCGGGACGTGCGTGGTAGTCAATACTAAGGCGGGAATCATCAAATGCACCGCTGGCAATAATTTCTCGAGCGGTTGCTACGAGTGCCGTGCCGGAGCAATAGCGTTCTAGGCAGCCGCGTTTCCCACATGGGCAGGTGCGACCATCAGGCACCACCGTAAGGTGGCCGAATTCCGGCGCAGTGCCATAGGCACCCCGATAAATTTCCCCATTAATCATCAATGCCCCACCGATGCCGGTGCCCATGGCAAAAAGTGTCCAGGTTTTTGCTTTGCGGGCGGCGCCAAAGCGGTATTCGCCCCAAGCAGCTGCATTAGCATCATGTTCGACCCGTACGGGTACTTGGAGGAATTCTTCCAGTCGTTGTTTTACGGGGGTGTCACGCCAAGGCAAATGGGGAGCAAATCGAACTGTTGTGCATTCAGAGTCTAGGAATGCCGCAACGGCTACACCTACGGCGTGAATATGGTGGCGGCTCCCGAGTTTTTCAACGATGTGTTGGATTCCGCGTTCCAGTGCAACAGTACTGCTGGGTGTTGGCACTTGCTCGAGGTCGAGTATGGTGCCGCATGCGTCGACGACCGCACCTCGCAGGTTGGTTCCACCAATATCAAAGCCGATCGTTGCGGTCCCGCAGTCTCGGAACATAACGAGCTTTCACCTACCGCTCTTAAGCTATCCAAATAACTGTTCAAGTATAGTTTAGGATTCGTGCTAATCGATTTCCCATTTCACGCCATGACCAATATTCTTGCGCGTTTCGACGCCCAGCTTCCCCCATCTCTGCACATAGCTGAGGGTTTTCCAAGAAACTAATAAGTGCCTGAGCCAGAGATTCAATATTACGGCCATCCACTACAACACCACTATTCTCAGTAATAGTTTCGGGTGCACCACCTGAATTACCCGCAATTACCGGAATACCGCATGCTTGCGCCTCTAAATACACAATGCCAAGGCCTTCTACATCGATCCCAAAACAACGAGTACGCGCTGGCATTGCAAATACATCGGAGCTGGCGAGAAACGCCGTGCGGAGGGCGTCGTCAAGCGGGCCAAGAAAACGAACCGAAGCACCTAAGGGTGCGGCAAGGCGAATCAATCGGCGGCGATACTTGCCATCGCCTACCAGTACGAGAGTGGCGTCTGGAATCGCCTGCAGCACTATCGGCCATGCACGAATTAATGCATCCTGACCTTTACGCGGCACCAACCGGGAAATACAACAGACCACTGGTTGGTGTTCGCTAAGCCCCCAACGGGCACGAACCTGGCTACGCCGCATAGTTGGCGCAAACCGCTCGGTATCAACCCCGGACGGGAGATGTGCCCACTCTACCTGGCCGAATGCTGGTTGCAGGCGCCGCAATGTGTATTCGGAAATATATGTGGCGATATCCGCGCTAACCCCTATCCTGCGCAATAATTGCCGCGCCACCGGCACCCGCGCCCACCCCACTTCATGCCCGTGGGTAGAAACCACCACACGTTGTGCCCCAGCGGCCTTCGCTGCCGCCCCTAAGAGACCTAATGGGGCCGCTGCACCAAACCACACGGTTGTAATATTAAACTCGCGTATCAGCCCCTGCATGCGTCTCGACGCCGCCGGCGTAGGCAATAAAATCCGCCCCGGCCACCGCACCACCCGGTATGGCAGATGGGCATCAAATTCCCGTGCCGCTTGTGCGTCTTGCGTAGAGGCAAACACTACGACTTCATCGGCTGGCAATGTTGACACAAAATCACGTAGATACGACTGAATCCCACCTACCGTAGGTGGGAAATCATTCGTGACTAAAAGAATACGTGGCACTAGTACCTGCGAGCACCATAGAACGGCATGGAATCCATAGGCACAACCTGAACCGGAATACCATAATCCGAAGCATGCAATAACATGCCATTACCAGCATAAATACCTACATGCGTAGCGCCCGGATAATACCCAATTACATCACCAGGCTGTAATTCCTCCCGGCTCACCGGGGTACCACCAGCCATCTGCGCCTGCGAGGTCCGCGGGATCGTCTTGCCCTGCTGCTGGTACGCCCAATAAATCAAACCAGAACAATCGAAAGCATCCGGACCAATAGCACCCCAACCATACGGTGCACCAACCTTTGTCATGGCAACCTCAAGGGCACTCATACCGGAAGGATTCGACCCGGAAATCCCTAGCAGGGAATGATTCACCGGCCCGTTCTTAGCTATCCAACGTTCTCGGTCTGCAGCACTTAGCCCCTCAACCCTGCGGCGAATATCCGCAGTTTGGCCATCCAGCTCTTCGCGTTCCTTTTCCGCCCGCTTGCGTTCGCTTTCCAATTGGGAAGCCTGATATTCCGCTTGTGCCTCCGCACGCGCCGCCCTACTGTGTTCGCTAGCCGCTCGATCCGCAGCCTCTAATAGGCCTTGCAGCACCTGCTCCTGGTGACGGGTCAATGACGTCATATATGCGGTACGGTCAATAGCGCTTTGCGGATTCTGCGCCGAGATCACGCTTGTTACCGGATCGACATTGGCACCGCGGTACTTTGATAAAGCCAGCCGATTTACCTCAGACTGATTAGTAACCACGGCTTCCCTAGCCGTATTGGCATGATCAGCAGCCACCCGAACCTGCTCACGAATCCCATCAATCTCAACTTGCTTAGCCTCAATGTCTATTTCAAGTTGCTTTACAGATTCGTTTTTACCTTCGATCTCTTGGGATACCCGTTCTAAGTCAGCAATCAACTGATCGACTTCCGCCGGATCCGCTTGCGCATGCGGAATCACGGTAAAACTTAGAACAGAGGCGCCAACTAAAACCGCGGACGCAATAGTGCGACGCAACTGCGAACTAGACACCGAAACCCTTACTCACTTTCCAATTTCACGTAGCGGAGATTGCACACACTCATCTACCGCATATGAAGTAACACTATGACTATAAACGCTTGATAACGGTATAAGTAAAAACAACCAGGAAAGCTGAAACAAATGTGACATTTGTTCTTATTGTGCTTAAGTGGGTGCGATTGTTTGGTTCTGTTTACCCATTACAGAAGCACAAACCCGCAGTAAGACAATGCGTAATACAAAGTCACTGCGGGCAAATTGCACTATGGATACAAAGAAGCGTTAGAAACGCACTGCCGAGTGGAATGGCATGTAATCCATGGAAACCTCAGAGAGTGGGGTTCCCTCAGTAGAAGCGTGAATAACGGTGCCACGGCCGGTATAAATACCAACGTGCGTAGCGCCTGAATAGAAGGCCACAATATCTCCAGCTTGAAGCTGATCATAAGCAACCTTTTGACCCTGTGCAGCTTGCTCGTATGAGGTGCGAGGGATCTGCTTACCTACCTGAGAGTATGCCCAGGAAGTCAGTCCGGAACAGTCAAATGCATTCGGACCACTAGCGCCCCACACATACGGTGCGCCAATCTTTGAGGCTGCCGCATCCACAATGACCTGGCCATTATTTGCTTGCGGCGCACCTGGAAGCGCGAACCCTGTTGGAGCCGAAGCCTGGCCACTCAGTGCCGGTACCCAATCCCCTACACCAGGAACATTTTGGATATTCGGAACATTTTCGATGCCAGGGACATTGAAGGTGATTCCTGTGTTCGGGACCACCACATCAGCAGCTTGTGCAGGTCCCGCAAAAGCAACGGTTGCGCCGACGGCGACAGCAGAGGCAGTTGCTGCGTTTCGAACAGTGTTCGGATTACGGCGGCTGTGCTTACCCACGATAGAAACTCCAAATCTTCCTTTGTTTGGCCGACCGGGTTAGCTGTCGGATTCGGAAGCGGAAGGCTCCCTATCCTGCTCCACGCCAAGCGCATTCAAATGCATTCTGGCGCTCTCGCAAGGAACTCACCCCAGATAAGGTTTGGTTCCCCGGTTTACATCCACCACTTCCACTTGCCGGAAGCTTGTAAGCAGATGCAATTAGGCATTTTTTGGTTGTCTCTTGCTCACCTTTCGAGGTTTGTATATCTCGCTCGGTTCGCAATGTCTCATTTAGGTTACGAAAGGGGTATTCGTTTGTCCAACGCCCACAAGCAAATCGGACGCTTCTCAAGTCCGTTACCGTCCTGTTATCAAACGATTTAGCCGACCCTTCAACAACCCAATAAAAAGACTTATTGCTACACAGCATACACCATTTTTAAAACGCGAAAATGGGTTGTACGCTGCATAAATGTTCATTTTTTCGAAGAACACTTTCCCAGTCTAGCAATTTCGATACGCCCCCAACTTGAACTGCCCCCATCCTTGTTACAAAATAATTTTGTGACTTCCGTCACATTACCTTGGAGCGGGGCAAAAGTTGATTGTTCTACACACGCCGCGCCACTCGACTATGGCACACATAGCCCGCAAATCTTCACCTATGGCCAATATTGGAGATTTCACAATCGTAACACTGGTAACTTAGATAACAAAAGACGCACTAGCTCAGCCGGCACTCAATCAACCCCTTTTATAAGAAGACTCACGCCAAATTCTTAGGTTTTCAAACTGTCCCACCTCTCTGAGCATGCTTTAAGGTTTGTTTTAGGATCTGTGGTAACTGATGTGGCTGAACTGACGCTTCCATTGAATCAGTTCGGCACATCCGCGTTTTTCAAAGCACCAAGGCTCGCAGGAACCTAATTTCCCGCATTATATAAGGTGCAAAAAGGCAGATTTAACAGTCAGCGATATTTTGTGCACTATTTCTGCAGGTCAGAAAAAACTGGCGTTAAATCTGCCTCAGGCAGATTTACATCGCACACAGCCAACCAAAAATGAAAGCACGAAGCTAAAGGCTCTGAAGCCCAAAACCGCTATAACAAGACCTCACGCAAACCCTCACCACGCCAAAAGCTCCACCCTTACCTTCTTGGCGCTGTTTAATCCTGAGTGTTTGGTAGGCGTCTTCACATCTGCAAAAGCATTACCTAGGTATGACATACAAAAAGCCCGCCTCCACATATTGGTGGAGCGGGCTTTTAGGAGCGCAGTAATGGAATTACCTAGACGCGGCCTTCGGCCTCATCTTGGGCACGGTTCGCCTGTTGTAATTCTTCGAACATCTCAGCTTCTTCAGCATGGTTGCGGTGTTCGATTTCTTCTGCCTTCGCAGCAATTTCTGCGGAGTCTGGCTTGAAGTACGAGCCGCGACCAGGTGCACCTGCAAAACCGAGTTGGTTCATCTGCTTCGGCACTGGGGCACCAGCGTATTCCAATGGAATTGGGTGGCCGTGGTCATCAACTGGGCCGAGTGGCTGGTGGACCTCAATAAACGCACCGTTTGGAAGCTGGTTAATCACACCGGTTTCAATACCATGTTCAAGAACTTCACGGTCAGAACGTTGCAAACCAATACAGATGCGGTAGGTCACAAAGTATGCCAGTGCTGGGAGCACGATCAGGCCGATACGACCAATCCACGTCATTGCATTCAGCGAAATCTGGAAGTGGTATGCAACAAGGTCATTACCACCGGAGATTGTTAGCAATGCATAGAACACCAGTGCCATAACGCCAATGGATGTACGAACTGGGACATCGCGCGGACGCTGCAACAGGTTGTGGTGGGCGTCGTCACCTGTCATCTTGGCTTCAATGAATGGGTACGCAAAGAGCAGACCCACAAGCACGCCGAGCATAATGGCAACCCAGAACACTGCTGGAATGGTGTAGTTACCAAAGTACAGCTCCCACGCAGGCATAACACGAGCAGCACCGTCGGTCCAGAGCATATAAATATCCGGCTGGGAACCAGCGGAGACCTGAGCCGGGTTATATGGGCCAAGGTTCCAGATAGCATTGATTTGAGTAGCACCGGCAAGGAATGCAAGCAAACCGAAGGTAATCAAACCGAAGGCAACCGACTTCACAGCAAACACTGGGAGAATACGGACACCAACTACATTGTTTTCAGTGCGGCCTGGTCCTGGGAACTGGGTGTGCTTCTGGTACCAAACCAGTGCCAGGTGAGCTGCAATCAGGGCCAGCAGAATACCTGGGATCAGCAGAACGTGAGCCACATAGAAGCGGTCCAACATAATGTCTGATGGGAAGTCACCGCCGAAGATCAGCCAGTGCAACCAAGTACCAATCACTGGTAGGGAAACCACGATTGCGGACATAATACGCAAACCAACACCGGAAAGCAGGTCGTCCGGCAGGGAGTAACCCATAAAGCCTTCAGCAACAGAAAGCAGCAACAACACGCAACCGATAATCCAGTTGGCTTCACGTGGGCGTCGGAACGCACCAGTGAAGAAGATACGCATCATATGCACCATAATGGATACGGCGAACATAAGCGCAGCCCAGTGGTGCAGCTGGCGAATAAACAGACCACCACGAACTTCGAAGGAAATATTCAGTGCAGTTTCATACGCACGTGACATTTCGACGCCGCGGAGAGGGCCGTAGACACCGTCGTAAATAACCTTCGTAATGGAAGGGTCGAAGAATAGCGTCAGGTAAATACCTGACAGTAACAGCACAATAAAGCTATATAGCGCAATTTCACCCAATAAGAATGACCAGTGCGTAGGGAAAACCTTATTGATCTGCTGGCGGACCATCGCTGACATGGTATAGCGAGAATCCATATTAGTGCCCATTTGGGCTAATTTATTGTTGCTCATGACTTACGCTCCCAGAAAGCCGGGCCGACAGGCTCAATAAAGTTGCCAGCGGCGACGAGGTAGCCCTCTTCATCAACTGTAATAGGCAGCTGAGGCAACGCGCGAGCGGCAGGACCGAAAACAGGCTTACCGTACTGCAAAGCATCGAACTGCGATTGGTGACATGGGCACAGGATGCGGTTGGTCTGAGCCTCATAGAGTGAGGTCGGGCACCCAATGTGCGTACAAATCTTAGAGTATGCGTAGTAATCGCCGTAGTGGAAATCTTCTTGGCCTGCACGCTCAATGGCGCGCTCAGCATCCTCGTGACGCAAACGAATTAGCATTACCGAGTTCCGCGGGCCATGGATAGAATGCATGTGCATTTCATAGACTTCGCGGTGTGGATCATAAAGGTCACCATCATTAACATCCTCTTCCGGGAGCGGGAAGATGGTTTCCATTGAGCCAGCAGCAAGATCTTCTGGACGCATACGAACCAGACGGGTAACACCTTGTGTGGTGAAGTGTCCGTCATGCTCCTCGGCAATAGCGCCAGTGTCACGGCCCAGGTATAGCTTGGTGCCCTTCTCTACGAGGGTCCAACCGCTGGTCCACAATGTGCCATCACCTTGGATATCGACGCCACCGGGCTTTGGCCGCCAAGGATTCTTTACCATGCCGCCAAGCGGGGCAATAATAATTAATCCAGCGAGTACGGCACCAGCACCCATTAAGCCTTTCAATAAGCTACGACGCCCAAGGGTGGAGGTTTCCCAAGAATCGTTCAGCAATGCGACGAGCGTGCGCTGATCAACTTCTTCCGAGGGGCCGTCATGACGGCGCTGTACCGAAATCTCTTCCGGAATAAATTTCTTCACATACATCACTGCGCCAAAGCCCATGCACAAAATGGACAGGCCCATAGTGATGCCCAAAAGCGGGGTGAACAAGGTGTAGAGCCACAGGCCTTCTTCGCCAAGGCTCTTGTATTCCCATGGCCAGAATAGATATACGCCTAGGAATACCAGTGCAAATACAATGCCGAGGAAGAACCAGATGGCTACCGCACGCTCAGCACGCTTTTCTGCTGGGTCGTTTGGAATTGGGAAACGCTCCTTGCGGTACGCAACCGTGACTTCATCGAGTTCTGTGCCGAGGCGGGCAAGTTCCTCATTGCTCATGGAGTTGAGCTCTTGAGAGGTGTACTTTTTCTTTTCGTTGTTGCTCATGAGCGCGATCCAATCCACAATGCAGCGGCAACCAGTACCGAAATACCAACAAGCCACATCAACATGCCCTCAGTGACAGGGCCGATACCGCCAAGGCCATAACCACCAGGGTTCGGGGTTTCCTTTGCGGACTTAATAAAGGCGATAATGTCCTTCTTTTCATCAGCAGTTAGCTGACGGTCTGAGAACTTCGGCATGTTTTGCGGACCAGTGAGCATAGCCTGGTAAATTTCCTGCTCATTTGCAGGATCCAAGTATGGCGCATACTTACCAGACGACAATGCACCACCACGGCCAGTGAAGTTGTGGCAAGATGCACAGTTCAAACGGAATAAGTCTGCACCACGCGCAACGTCACCTGGATCAATATTGCCGTTGTAGTTCTTGCCGCGAAGAGACTCCATAGCAATAGAGCCGTCTTCATTCTTTACAATGCCTGGGCCGCCACCATTAGCATTGACATATGCAGCCAGCGCCAAGGTTTGGTGCTCAGAATAACGCGGAGTCTTACGTGCAGCTTGTGCTTCATTGCGAAGCATCGGCATACGACCAGAGTGCACCTGGAAATACACTGCACCTTCGCCAACACCGATCAGGGAAGGGCCACGGCCCTTAACTCCCTGAAGGTTGACACCGTGACAGGTAATACAGGCGACGTCGTAAAGATCTTTACCTTCTTTGATCAGTGCCTGAGTGTCAGAGCTAGCAGTGGCCACCTGGGCGTCAGGAGTCAAAGCATCTGCCAGAAGGCCAGCACTGGTCAGGCCAATGGTCAACGCCACTGCACCGGCGACGGTCCGGCGCGCCTTACGGCGGCTCTTGACCTTCTTCGCCGATCTGACCGCAGTGGCGGCCATCTCGGGGTTCTGGGGGTTCGTATCCATCATTTCCCTTATAACTCTTGTTCGGAAAGTGAAGGGCTATAGGCCGAGCACTAGGAGCTCATTTGGGTGAGTCCGAGGTCCGTCGGCAGCTACGGCCTACTGAATGAAATAAATGGTGATAAAGAGTCCGATCCACACCACGTCAACGAAGTGCCAGTAGTATGACACCACCATTGCAGCGGTTGCTTGGGCCGGAGTGAACTTCGACTTGGAAACGCGGAGCAACACCACCACGAAGCCAAGCACACCAGCCAGAACGTGAGCAGCGTGGAAACCGGTCGTAATATAAAACACCGATCCATAGATGCTGTTCTGAATGGTCAGGCCGTGTTGCACCAACTGGATGTACTCCCACGCTTGCCCCACAA
This sequence comes from Corynebacterium freiburgense, assembly GCF_030408815.1. NCBI lineage: Bacteria > Bacillati > Actinomycetota > Actinomycetes > Mycobacteriales > Corynebacteriaceae > Corynebacterium > Corynebacterium freiburgense. The sequence continues at coordinate 2,049,373 of NZ_CP047355.1, forward strand.
GGAACACAAGACCCATAAGAGTAGAAAGTGCATACCAGCGACGAAGTGCAAAGACATCACCTCGTTCAGCGGCAAAAACACCCCACTGTGCAGTAAACGATGAAGAAACAAGGATCACCGTAATTGCCAGGGCGTACGGAACATTCAGGTGGCCTGTACCTGCGTCCCAAGATTCTCCTTGACCATTTGCGCGAGATACAAAGTACATCGCGAACAGGCCAGCGAAGAACATCAATTCCTGCGACAAGAACACAATCGTGCCGACACTGACCATATTGGGGCGGTTCAGTGCCGCAACACGCTGTGGTGTCGCCATATCTGTATTTCCAACTGCGCTCGTCACGTTAACTAGTATGACTGTTTCTAAGAGTTAAGTCATCTCGTGCCCCCGAATTTTCTTGCGGTAAATTCGCTTATGCTGGGCGTTTTACTCAGTCGCTAAAAATTTCCAAAAATTTTCTCAATGCTGGGAACTTTTCTCCCCCGTATCCGACGCATTGTTTTCGCAGGTCAGCCGTTTAACAATTCTGCGAGTTATAAAACTTTTCGCTTTCGCTATTAAAGCCTAAAACAAAGCCATGTATTGAGGTACACAATTCCTCAGAGATAGTGCGAGATGTATATCACATTTATCGGCAGGAACTTTTTGTCCGCTCCAACTTTCGGTTGACCCCCTGCGGCCTGCACAAACACGAAACCCATCAAAATAACAGAACTGTAACTACCAAATTCCCCGCTTAAAACCCTCCGGAGCGCTAACTGACTCGATTTTCGAACAGCAAATATGCGAACGCTTACAGCCATGCTCAAACACGATCATGCTTGCTATTGAAGAGCTCACAGCCAGTCACCCCTGACCGAAATTCAATTCAAGGCACAAAGCGTCAGCCGCCAAATAGTAAAACAATAACCCTGCAATCACATGACTGCAGGGTTATTGAATTGCGTTACAGGTGACTACCGATGGCAGCCCACGTGGTGCAGGCAGATATTAGTGCTTTTCCTTTGGCAAACCGTACTGGAGGTTCAACATAGTACCGGACCAGATAAGAACAACCGCACCTAATAGAAGCATCCAATAGGACATAAAGGCGATTGCAAAGCCCATTACTAGAACGCCCATTGACATTACGAATGGCCAGATCGAGCTGGGGCTAAAGAATCCGAGCATGCCAGCGCCGTCTTCGATTTCGGCCTCTTCCCAGTCATGCGGGAGGATATCGATCCGGCGCTCGGTGAAGTGGAAGTATCCACCAAGCATCAGGGTTAAGCCGGTTGCCAATACCAAGCCAGTCGCGCCAGCCCACTCCAATCCCTGAATGCTGCCAGCATCAGCGATCTTCATTGTGGAGAGGATATAAAGCACGGACATAACAGCCAAGAAGGCCGTCAAACCGTAGAAGATCTTTGCAGAAGACTTCATTGTGAGGTCACTCCTTCTTAAAAGCCAGAGTTGAGGTCAACGGTGTTTTGGTTCGCACCACGGGTATCGGTGCGGCCAGGCAAGAATGGGCTGGTGGAAGTGGCGTATGGCTTCTCACCAATAGCTTCCAGCGCCTCAGAGTTTTGGGCATCTGGGTTCTTCATACGGAAATCCATATACTCCTTGAACTTCTCTGGGGAAACCACACGAAGCTCAAAGTTCATCATGGCGTGGTAGGTACCGCACATTTCCGCACAGCGACCAACAAATGCACCTTCCTTTTCGATCTTTTCGATCTGGAACACACGCTGTGACTTATTTGCCTCAGGGTGCGGGAATGCGTCGCGCTTAAATAGGAACTCTGGAACCCAGAATGAGTGGACTACGTCAGCCGCCGCTAAATCGAATTCGATTGCAGTTTGGGATGGCAGCACAAGAACTGGCACTTCGTCGGTGGTGCCAACGGTTTCGATCTTATTGAAGTGCAAGAAGGAAATATCCGACTTTGACTTACCGTGAATTGGCCCGGCAGCTTCACCATGACCACCACCGTGTTGCGCGGTTCCCTCTTCGCCTCGGGTGGTGTCGGCGAACTCAGCAGAGTGTTCTGCCGCTGCTTGACGCTCTGCGTCGGTGCCAACGTATTCAGATCCAGTTGGGGAAAGTTCTGCAGCAACATTTGCATAGCCGAACTTCCAGTTCCATTGGAATGCCGTCACATCAACTTTGACCTTTGGATCCTTGTCAAGTGCGGTGACTTTATCCTGGGTTTGTACCGTAAAGAAGAACAGACCCATCACAATAACAATTGGAATAATCGTCAGAACAAGTTCAAGTGGTACGTTATAACCAATCTGACGTGGGAATTCGCCCTTACCATCGCGCTCTGCCTTCTTTGCAGAGAACGCAAAAATGGACCAGAACATCAAGCCCCACATAATAATACCGATGATCCAGGCAACGACCCAGGTCCAGACCCAGAAGTTACCCATCGCTGTCGCCTCAGGCGTAATGCCCTCTGGCCAGCCCATACGCAAGAAATTGCCTAACGAGCCGCCGGGGCCGGCCACATCACAGCCAGTCAGCGTTAGACTGCCTGCGCCGATCACACCGGCAAGCAGGGCCTTACGCCGAAAACCACGCTTGTTTCGCTGTTCCACGTGTGTCTGCCTTCCTGTCCACACAATTTGCTACAGAACGCTACGCGTCCTTTCCTAAACAATGAGGTTATCGCATCTGGCGCGGGTTTCCACTTCGATTCACCCATAAAAAAGGCAGGCAGCGTACATTCCTAATAAAACAATGAGGATTCTACTGCATGAAACCCGCGCAGACCGAACATACGCCCTCAGCATGTAATCCAACTCACATTCTATATCCAACGTTTGGGTACCCCCCAATGGGCGTATCACTGTGCCTCTATGCTGTGTTTTTAGGGTGGTTTGCCTTTTCCAATCCTTAACATTTTGGCACACTCCACCCGTTCTGGGTTGTTCATGCGTTCCCATGGCGAACCCACCCTCCGCATGCGTATCGACGCCCCCTACAACCCAGGTTTCAACCCCCAACACAACGCACCTGTGGTATCAAAAACGCGCTAGCGGTTAAGCTGTGTGGATGCGCGGCAATATACTTTTCTTGCCGCACCTTTGTACAGTAAACAATCTTTCAACATAAGGAACTGCTTGTATGTGTGGCCTACTCGGCATGCTGACCAGCAATCAAAACGCAGCTGATTTCGTACCGGCAATCGAACGTGCCCTGCCATGCATGCGGCACCGAGGACCGGACGAAGACGGAACATGGTCTGATGCCGACCTCGTGTTCGGCTTTAATCGCCTTTCCATTATTGATATTGCGCATTCGCATCAGCCACTGCAGTGGGGTCCCGCAGAATCCCCAAATCGCTACGCAATGACCTTTAATGGTGAAATCTATAACTATGTCGAGCTGCGGAAAGAGCTACAAGACCTCGGCTATACCTTTAATACTTCGGGCGACGGCGAACCCATTATCGTCGGCTACCACCATTGGGGTAAAGACGTCGTCAACCACCTCCGCGGTATGTTCGGTATTGCAATCTGGGATTCTGAAAAACGCGAGCTATTCCTTGCCCGCGATCCCTTTGGAATCAAACCGCTGTACTACGCCACTGTCGATGCAGGCACGGTCTTTGCTTCCGAGAAAAAGTCCATTCTTGAAATGGCCCCCGAACTCAATTTGCCTCTGGATCTTGATCAACGCGCAATCGAACATTATGTGGATCTCCAGTATGTCCCGGAACCCGAGTCACTACATAGCAGCATTCGACGCCTCGAGTCCGGCTGTACGGCTACCGTCACCCCGGGAGGCGTCGTAACGCAACAGCGCTACTTTAACCCGCAATTCCCTGCCCAACCCGTAGCCAAAGGCAAAGAACAGGACCTCTTTGACCGCATCGCACGCGCACTCGAAGACTCCGTAGAAAAGCATATGCGTGCCGATGTCACCGTAGGTTCCTTCCTCTCCGGCGGCATCGACTCTACTGCTATCGCAGCACTCGCAAAGCGGCACAACCCGAAGCTGCTCACCTTCACCACCGGATTCGAACGCGAAGGCTACTCTGAAATCGACGTGGCCGCCGAATCCGCCGCAGCTATCGACGCCGAGCACATCGTTAAAGTAGTCTCCCCTGAGGAATACGCAGACGCCATTCCAAAAATCATGTGGTACCTCGACGACCCAGTCGCCGACCCATCACTCGTACCCCTCTACTTCGTTGCCGCCGAGGCCCGTAAACACGTTAAAGTAGTGCTCTCCGGCGAAGGCGCCGACGAGCTCTTCGGCGGCTATACCATTTATAAGGAGCCTCTCTCCCTCGCCCCATTCGAAAAAATCCCAAGCCCGCTCCGCAAAGGCATGCATCAACTCAGCCGTATCCTCCCGGACGGAGTAAAAGGAAAATCACTGCTTGAACGCGGCTCCATGACAATGGAAGAACGCTATTACGGCAATGCCCGCTCCTTTAATTGGGAACAGCTCAAGCGTGTGCTTCCCAATGCCCGACCCGAATGGGACCACAAGGATGTGACCGCGCCGATCTACGCCCAATCCACTCATATGGATCCCGTGGCACGCATGCAACACCTCGACCTCTTTACCTGGATGCGCGGCGATATCCTAGTCAAGGCAGATAAAATCACCATGGCAAACTCGCTGGAACTCCGTGTTCCTTTCCTAGATAGGGAAGTCTTTGCCGTTGCAGAAACAATCCCCTACGACCTCAAGATCACGGAAGGCACCACCAAATACGCGCTCCGCCGCGCCATGGAACAAATCGTGCCTGCGCATGTATTAAACCGCCGGAAACTTGGCTTCCCGGTACCAATGCGTCACTGGCTCGCGGGTGACGAACTCTATGGCTGGGCGCAAGACACTATCCAGGCATCAGGCACCGAAGCCATCTTTGACAAGCAGGCTCTATTGGCAATGCTCAAAGAGCACCGCGATGGTGTCTCGGACCACTCCCGCCGACTCTGGACCGTACTCGCCTTTATGGTCTGGCACGGGATCTTCGTGGAAAAGCGCATTACCCCCAATATTGAAGAGCGTGAATATCCAGTAGAGCTCTAAGGCCATGCCGGCGCGCACACCCCCTCGACGCCAGCATTGCCACCAGCGGCCGGCGGCGTCGACAAGCGTTTAAGTTGTATACAATCTCTGACCTGGGGGTTGTCGCCAATTACACCATATTGTGCGCAAACGGTGTTTTTAGCGACAAAATTTAGAGGTTTTAAGGTCAAAAATGTCGCTTTTTACACCAATCGCACACAACATGGTGCAAAAAACGACGTTGGTGATGTTTTCATCAAAGCTTTCACGCCTGCGCCCAGCGCCAGCACTCCCCCAAACAAGCACAAAGCCCCAAACAAGCACAAAGGCCAGCCGAACCCCAGATAGCAGATAGGGGTTACTAGCTGGCCTTGAGCTTTTAGCCTTTAGTTAAAGGAATCACCGCAGGCACAAGAGCCGCTGGCATTCGGATTGTCGATTGTAAATCCTTGGGATTCAATGGTATCGGCAAAGTCGATTTGAGCACCCATAAGGTATGGGGCGCTCATTTTATCTACTACGAGGGTTACTCCGCCGATAATATCTACTTTGTCGCCGTCGAGTTCGCGGTCATCGAAGTAGAGTTGGTAACGCAATCCGGCACAACCACCTGGTTGGACGGCTATGCGTAGTGCTAGATCGGTGCGGCCTTCCTGTTCAAGGAGAGCCTTTGCTTTTGCAGCGGCTGCGTCGGTAAGGATGACGCCTGTATTTGTCTCGGGAGCAGTCATGAGAGAAGAGAGTCTCCTTGTGTGATTTTCTATGTCGGACCCCAACGGTACTACCATCTTACGTTTTACGCACACCGCGTTCCGTGACCCGTATTCGCGGGTTTGGTCTGGGCCCTTGTAGCCTTGAGTTGGTTTGTTGTTCTTTTGTCTAAGGAGTTTGTTGTGGCTTCGGATACTCGGTCTGCTGACCAGCGCGGTAAGGGGTATACGCCAAAGAAGGGGCGTCCCACGCCGAAGCGTAATGATGTGGAGCGGGCTCGGGGGATTCGTCGCGATCCGGTGACGCCGCCTTTAACGGCAAAGGAGGCGCGGGCACAACGGAAGGCGTTAAAGGCGTCTATGTCTAAGGAGGAGTATAAGGAGTTAAAGCGCAAGGAGCGAGAGGAACGTGCTGCGCGGTCTCGGGCGATACAGGAGGGGATCGATCGCGGTGACGAACGCTATTTACTTGACCGGGACAAAGGCGAGGTTCGTGCTTTTGTTCGAGACTGGGTAGATGCCCGTAGGTTCTTAAGTAATTTGGTTATGCCGGTGGCATTGGTGTTATTGGTTGTGATGTTTATAGCGCAATCCAATCCGGAATTTGCAAGTATTTCTTCGATCGTAGCCATGATTGTTTTGGGCACGTTCTTTATCGAGGGTTATTTGGTTGGTTCTCGGGTAAATAAGGCTGTTTCGGAGAAATTCCCAGGCACTTCAGAAACCGGTTTTGCACTCGGTTTTTATGGGTATTCTCGGGCAAGCCAGTTGCGAAAGTTGCGCAGCCCTCGGCCTCGTGTTGAGATCGGCGCAGACGTTTAAATGCGAACATTAGTATTGGGTGGGGCACGCTCGGGGAAATCGGCATTCGCGGAATCATTGGTGGGGTCGGGGCCGGTGGTGTATGTGGCTACGGCCCGCCCGTGGCCCGGGGATACGGATTTTGATTCGCGTATTGCCCAGCATATTGCTCGGCGACCAGCACATTGGGTTACGGAGGACTCTCGCGACCTGCTCGATGTGCTTGCCGACGTCCCTTCCACTGCGGTGATTGTGGACGATATGGGCACATGGCTCACCCACACACTTGATCAGGCAGATGCCTGGGAGCAACCACGTGGCACTTGCAGCAAGCGTATCGACGCCGTGGTGCGCGCCGTCGATACGTATGCTGGGGGCGATTTGGTGCTGGTCACCCCCGAAGTAGGTATGAGCGTAATCCCTGAACACCCTTCAGGTCGCTTATTCCGTGATGAACTTGGCACACTCAATGAGCGACTTGCTCAAGTGTGCGAAAAAGTGGTTCTTGTTATTGCCGGACAGCCACTCGTTATTAAACCCTCAAATTAAAGGAGTCATCCATGGTTCCCGCCGAACTATTTGCCAAGGTTGAAGCCCCGAGCTTTACAGCTCGCGAGCAAGCCGAAGCACGCCAATTAACCCTTACCAAGCCCGCAGGATCCCTAGGGCGTCTCGAACAAATTGGCGTTTGGATGACCGCCTGTCAGGGCGTATGCCCACCAAAGCCCATTACAGACCCACGCATTATCGTTTTTGCTGGCGACCACGGTGTAGCAGCCCGCGGTGTCTCCGCCTACCCCGCCGAAGTCTCACTCCAAATGGCCGCAAATATCAATCACGGTGGCGCCGCAATTAATGTCCTAGGTCGGGCAGCCGGAGCCTCCGTGCGTGTCGCCGATATCTCACTCGACCACGACGCCAACGGCGAAGAACGCGTCCGCCGCAGCAGCGGATCCATTGATATTGAAGACGCCATGACCGAATCCGAAGTGCTGCAAGCCATCCAAACAGGCCAGCGAATAGCCGATAAAGAAATCGACTCCGGCGCCGACCTCCTTATCGCCGGTGACCTCGGCATAGGAAATACCACCCCAGCTGCAGCGCTTATTGGAGCCATGACAAACTCCGAACCCGTTGTGGTGGTTGGGCGTGGTACTGGCATTGATGACGAAGGCTGGAAACGCAAAGTCGCCGCCGTCCGCGACGCCATGTTCCGCGTCCGTAACATTCACCATGACCCCATTGGCGTCCTCCAAGCCATCTCCTCCCCCGACCTTGCCGCGATGGCCGGATTCCTAGCCCAAGCAGCCGTCCGCCGCACCCCCGTCATTCTCGACGGCGTAGTGGTCACCTCCGCCGCGATCATGGCCAATAAACTCGCCCCTGGCGCTCGCCAATGGTGGATCGCTGGACATCGCGGCGCAGAACCAGCCCACAAGCTTGCACTACGCAATCTTAAACTCGAACCAATCCTCGACTTTAAAATGCGCCTTGGCGAAGGCTCTGGGGCCGCAATGGCACTGCCCATCGTGCAAGCAGCCGTAGACATCATGATCGATATGGCCACCTTTGAATCCGCAGGAGTATCCGAAAAGGAGTAAAAACGTGTCCGGCAAAGCCGACTTCGTCGAAGGCCATCATGGGCCTGCAATTATTGAGGGCCCCGCAACCGCCCTCTCCTGGCTTACAATCCTGCCCGTCTTTGGAACCGCAACCGCCTTCGATCGAACCACCGGCACCCGCGCCATGAACTCGCTGCCAATTGTTGGTATAGCCCTTGGCACCTGCACTTTTGCCATAATCTATCCCCTTATTTTCCTCGGAATCCCCGAACTACTGATCGCTACCCTCTGTATTGCGGGCTGGCAATTAGGCACCCGCATGCTTCATCTTGACGGGCTGGCCGATGTAGGCGATGCACTCGGCGCACACACCACCCCAGAACGAGCCCAACAAATCCTTGCCGACCAAACCACCGGCGCACTGGGCATGGGCAGCGTTGTATTAGTGCTGCTTACTCAACTCACGGCAATCAGCGCCCTAATTACCCAACTCCCAACAGCCACCGCAGCATTTCTTATCGCGATAATCCCGCTAATAACCCGCACCGCAGCCCTCCTGCCCTGCCATCGAACATTTAAACCAATGAGTGAACATGGATTCGGGGCAATGGTTATTGGTACCGTGCGAGCATCCACTATCGTGCTGTGGACCCTCATCATTGCCGCCACAACCATAATCGGCGGAAGATTCAGCCTTAACTTCAGCCAGTATGATGGAGCAATACTCGCCACAGATCTCACAACAATCACAATTGCGAGTCTCCTTATCACACTGGTAGCCGCGCTACTCCTCTCCTTGCACTACGCAAAAAGATTTCATGGCCTTAATGGCGATTGCATTGGAGCAATCATAGAAATCACAACAGCACTTACCGCCATAGCAATGGTGGTGGCTTTTAATCTTTTGAATTACTTTACGACGCCGGGAATTTAGCTGGAGCTGCTTGAGCTCGGCTATGTTGTGGGCGAGGATCTCACATTACCGAAGGGACCTATGTGGCTGCCGTTAGAAATGGTGCTATTGATGCATCCGGCTGGAGCGCTGGATTTGCGGGCAAAGGAAATTTGAGCTGACCGGCAGACAAATAAAGAGATCTAAATATAAGCAGTGTCGCTAAATACACCATCTTGCGTGCAATTGGTGTAAAAAGCGTCTGCATAGCCCCTTCAGGAGCTAAGTTTTGTCGCCAAAAACACCAATTGTGCACAATATGGTGTAAAAAGCGTCAAGTCCCAGGTAACCCTTGGGCCACAACCAACCTAACACTTCCGCCAACCTAGTACCCCCCGAATGTATTGGATTGGTTTTAGTTTGCCACAAGCGTGTACATCCAATTATGAGTATCGGGGTGGCTTCCGCGTTGAATTCCGGTAAGTGTTTCTCGCAATTGCATGGTGATATCTCCGCTTTCACCAGCATTGATTTCAAAGTTGCCATGATTGCTTTTTACAGAGCCCACAGGCGTGATTACCGCTGCCGTCCCACAGGCGAAGGTTTCCGTCATTTCACCTGATTGGGCTGCGGATTGCCAATCTTCAGTAGAGATTGTTACTTCATCCGTTTGATACCCGAGGTCGCGGGCGACTTGGAGGAGCGAATCTCGGGTCACGCCGGGCAGCAGTGATCCGGAGAGTTTTGGTGTGACTACTCGTGCTTGCGCGCCACTGCCGTAGACGAAGAAAAGGTTCATACCGCCCATTTCTTCAACGTATTTACGTTCGATTGCATCAAGCCATACAACTTGGTCGCATCCTTGTTCTGCAGCTTGGGCTTGGGCAAGAAGAGATGCCGCATAGTTGCCAGCGAATTTCGCTGCCCCGGTACCACCAGGACAAGCACGAACATAATCTTCAGAAAGCCAGACTGAGACTGGTTTAATGCCTCCTGCAAAGTACGCGCCTGAGGGCGATGCAATTAGGGCGTAGGTGTAGTTTTTGGCTGGGCGCACTCCAAGACAGAACTCGGTGGCGATCATAAAGGGTCTCAGGTAGAGCGCTTCCTCGCCTCCGGCGGCGGGCACCCAATTTGCGTCGATCGTTACCAATTGGCGGAGTGATTCAATAAAATCTTCGACTGGCAGTTCGGGCATTGCCAACCGGGCAGCTGAGCGTTGGAAGCGGAGTGCATTCTGCTCAGGCCGGAAAGTTTTAATCGTTCCATCAGCTTGCCTATATGCTTTAAGTCCTTCAAAAACGGCTTGGCCGTAGTGGAATATTGAGGCTGCTGGGTCAAGGGTAAATGGTTGGTATGGGACAACGCGGGCGTCGTGCCAGCCGTGTTCTGAATCCCAGTCGATAAGCACCATATGGTCGGTGTGATACAGGCCAAATCCTGGGTTGGCTAGAATTTCTGTTCGCCGCTCTTGTGTAACGGGGGTATCGGTGGGCGTAATTGTGTAGGTTAATGGTGCCATGCAGAAACCCTACACCTGCTGAAGTTTTTCTTTGGCGATGGTTTTTCATGACCTACCTCATTTAAGGGGTAATTTGCGGTTGGGGCTCGTGGGCTAGTGTGGAGGGGTCCACTAAGAAATTATTGTTCTGGAGGTTTATTCCATCGTGGCTAAGGAATTAGCATTGCCTGCTCGGGGTGTTGTATCGAAGGTATCTGTGGCTAAAAAGCTGCCAAAGCGTACAGAAGCGTTTGTGGTTCCGGTGTTTAAAGATCCCGAAGGCGGCGCTGAGGCGATCTATGAACCAAGTGGTTTGTTCGATAAGGAAACCGAGAAATTTATTGCGAATGCATTAGCGACCCTCAAAGTTTCTGGCGAGCATGGCGAGATCACCAAAATCCCAATGCCTAAAAAGGCTGGAGTGGATATCGTTGTGTCCCTGGGCCTTGGCGACCGGAATAAGCTTTCGGGCGAGCAGGTGCGCCGTGCCGCAGGTCTTGTAGCACGCGGGTTGGTTGGCGTCGAAAAGGTAGCTACCACGCTTGGTGATTTTGGGTTAGGGCCCGCCGTTGAGGGCGTGATTTTGGGCGGTTACACTTACCGTGGATTGCAAACCAGCGAAATTGAGGCTGCTAAGGCTCCGGTGGCGGAAATTGTGTTTATTGGCGCCAATAAGCAGGAGTGCGAAGCGGCGTCAATCCGGGCTGAATCGGTGGTATTGGCTCGGGATTTTGTAAATACGCCTTCTTCGCACCTGTATCCGGAAACATACGCCGAGCTTGCCGCGGACGTCGCAAAGCAGTTTGGGGTAAAGGTTGAGATACTTGACGACGCCGCGCTCCGTAAGGATGGCTTTGGCGGCATTATTGCGGTGGGTCAGGGTTCTGCACGGAAGCCACGGTTAGTGCGGTTGTCGTATGCGCCAAGAAAGGCCGCAAAGCAGGTTGCTTTGGTGGGTAAGGGGGTGACCTTTGATACTGGCGGTATTTCCATTAAGCCCAGCGCAAATATGGATCATATGATTTCGGATATGGGGGGTTCTGCTGCGGTCATCGCTACGGTGATTGCGGCGGCCCGGCTTCAGCTTCCAGTGGCGGTAACTGCGACGGTACCGATGGCGGAGAATATGCCTGGTTCGGAAGCCTATCGCCCTGGCGATGTGATTACTCACTATGGCGGCAAGACCACAGAGATTTTGAACACAGATGCGGAAGGGCGCCTTATCCTCGCAGATGCAATCGCACGGGCTTGTGAAGATAATCCCGATTATTTAATCGAGGTTTCTACGCTTACTGGCGCACAATTGGTCGCTTTGGGTACCCGCACCACGGGGGTAATGGGCAGCGATGATTTCCGGGACCGCATTGCAGCCGCAGGACGCTCAGTTGGCGAGGAAGCCTGGGCAATGCCAATTCCGGAAGAGCTCGCGTCTGCAATGAAATCCCCTGTTGCAGACCTACGAAACTTAACTCCAGACCGGTTTGGCGGCATGCTTTCAGCGGGATATTTCCTGAGTGAATTCGTAAGCGAAGGTGTGGAATGGGCCCATATGGATATTGCTGGTCCAGCGTTTAATACCGAAAGCACCTACGGATATACCCCCACCCGCGCGACTGGCGTTCCCGTTCGGACATTGCTTTCGGTACTTGCAGAGATCGGCGCCGAAGCATAAATACCCTTATGGGTTTTCGACGTCCGGGTACTCGCCGCGCTCAAACCGGGCGCGGCGTTCCCGTTGCTCACGGCGCTTTCGTAAGATTCGATCTCGCTCGATTTTAGCCCTCATACGCTGCGGATATCCAGTTTCTTCCACATCATAAACCGGGATATTAAGTAATGACGCAAGGGCGTCTATTCCCTTCGGACCACCGATACGCCGACGGGTAAAATCGCCATTCTCATCTACTAAAACGGCACTCATTTCATTTACGACGGTTTCTGGCTCTATATACGCTTCTACATAAGCACGTCCGACTACCCACGAACGTAGGTAGTCTCGATCCTCTGGCCTAATGGTCTCACCCGGAGCACGGGGTGGTTTCAGGCTGGATTTGGCACGATTTCGGCCGAATATGTTGAACACAGCACACAATTGTAGGGTCAAAGAAGTGGTTTGTGCCTACCCTGACAATACAAAAGGAACAATGAACCGGTACGCTTTGCTTTATATAAGACCGTAGCAAAACGACTTTTCCAAGGAGTCTGACACAATGGCGTTCTCCGTTGAGATGCCCGAACTGGGCGAATCCGTCACCGAGGGTACGATCACCCGTTGGCTGAAACAGGTCGGTGACACTGTCGCCGCTGACGAGCCGTTGCTGGAGGTCTCCACCGATAAGGTCGATACCGAGATTCCTTCCCCAGCCGCTGGTATCCTACTAAAAATCTTGGCGGAAGAAGACGACACCGTCGACGTCGGAGCCATCATCGCCGAAATCGGAGAAGCTGGCGAAACACCATCCGCTCCCGCTGCTGCCGTAGCCGCACCGCAGGCTGAAGCTGCTCCTAAAGTTGAGGCACCAGCTGCTGCCGCACCAGCAGCCAGCGGCACAGCAACCGATATTGAAATGCCAGAACTCGGTGAATCCGTCACCGAAGGCACCATTACCCGCTGGCTCAAACAAATCGGCGAATCCGTCGAGGTTGATGAACCACTACTTGAAGTATCCACCGATAAGGTCGATACCGAAGTTCCATCACCAGTAGCCGGTACCCTATTGGAAATCCTCGCCGAAGAAGACGACACTGTCGATGTCGGTACCGTGATCGCCCGCGTGGGATCCGGCGCAGCGCCAGCAGCAGCCCCAGCCGCCACCGAAGCCGCTCCAAAGGTTGAGGCACCAAAGACAGAGCCCGCTCCTAAGGTTGAAGCACCAGCTGCTGCCGCACCAGCAGCCAGCGGCACAGCAACCGATATTGAAATGCCAGAACTCGGTGAATCCGTCACCGAAGGCACCATTACCCGCTGGCTCAAACAAATCGGCGAATCCGTCGAGGTTGATGAACCACTACTCGAAGTATCCACCGATAAGGTCGATACCGAAGTTCCATCACCAGTAGCCGGTACCCTTTTGGAGATCCTTGCCGAAGAAGACGACACCGTCGATGTCGGTGCCGTAATCGCCCGCGTCGGATCCGGCGCTGCACCCGCAGCAGCACCAGCAGCCGCCGAAGCCGCACCAAAGGTCGAGGCACCAAAGGCAGAAGCTGCACCTAAGGTTGAGGCGCCAAAGGCTGAGCCTGCTCCTAAGGTTGAGGCTCCAAAGCCGGCAGCAAAGGTAAATAATGAAAACGTGCCATATGTAACACCACTAGTACGTAAATTGGCTGATAAGCATGGTATTGACCTCAATACCATTACTGGCACTGGTGTTGGTGGACGTATTCGCAAGCAGGATGTTCTTGCTGCCGCTGGCCAGGGCAAAGCTCCTGCTGAAGCCGCGCCTGCTGCTCCAGTTTCCGCGGCGTCGACAAAGGGTGTTGATCCGGCAAAGGCCGCGTTGCGTGGCACCACCCAGCGCGTTAATCGTATTCGAGAAATCACCGCTAAGAAGACCCTTGAATCCCTGCATTCTGCAGCGCAGCTTACCCAGCTGCACGAAGTAGATATGACTAAGGTCGCGGATCTACGGAAGGCTTCAAAGGCCGCATTCCAAGCCAAGTACGGTGTAAACCTTACCTATCTGCCATTCTTTGCAAAGGCTATTGTTGAGGCTTTGGTTTCTCACCCGAATGTCAATGCTTCATACAATGCACAAACCAAGGAAATGACCTATCACCCACAGGTAAACCTTGGTATTGCGGTTGATACTCCTGCCGGTTTGCTCTCTCCAGTAATCCACAATGCGCAGGATATGACATTGCCTGAATTGGCTAAGGCAATCGTGGATATTGCTGACCGTGCCCGGAATAATAAGCTCAAGCCAGCCGATCTTATGGGTGGCACCTTCACCATTACCAATATCGGTAGTGAAGGCGCATTGGCAGATACTCCGATCCTTGTGCCACCACAGGCTGCAATGATCGGTACTGGCGCGATTGTAAAGCGCCCAGTGGTTATTACAGAAGACGGTGTTGATGCAATTGCTGTTCGCCAAATGGTATTCCTGCCAATGACCTACGATCATCAGATTATCGACGGCGCGGATGCTGGCCGCTTCCTCACCACGGTGCGGGATCGCCTCGAAACCGCAAACTTCGCAGGAGACCTTGATCTCTAAGCTTGTAGGTTCTCCAACAAGCGAAGATATCTTTGGTAATTAAACTGCACTGCTTCCCGTTTGGGGTGCAGTGCAGTTTTATTTGTATGACCGTGTGATCTCCCTGGTAAAGTCAGTGCCATTATGACTCCTCCCCGACTCCCCTTTATGGCTCCTGACCAGCCGATTCGACACCTAGAAGTGCCGTTAGAAACTCAGATTCTAGGGATGGTTGACTACCAAGAAATGTGGGATAGGCAAGCGGAATTGGCGCTCGCCCGTGCACATAATGAAATCCCCGACCAATTATTGTTTTTAGAACATCCAAGCACATACACAGCCGGAAAACGCACCCAGCCTGAAGACCGCCCCACAAATGGCCTGCCATGCATTGATGTGGACCGTGGCGGCCGAATCACATGGCATGGGCCCGGGCAATTAGTGTGCTATCCCATTATCAAACTTGTGGAACCCGTAGATGTAGTGGACTATGTGCGCCGCGTCGAAGAGGCAATTATCCAGGTAGTACGTAGTTTTGGACTTTCTCAAGCAGGGCGTATCGACGGCCGCTCAGGCGTCTGGCTACCAGCACCAGAACGCAAAATTGCCGCATTAGGCATCCGCGTAACCAGAGGCGTCACTATGCATGGATTAGCAATTAATTGCGATAACACACTGGAGTATTACAACCATATTGTGCCCTGCGGCATCGACGATGCTGGCGTCACTACATTAAGCGCCGAACTCGAGCGGGATGTGCAACCAAATGAAGTGATCCAACCACTCGCCCAGGCCTTAGCAGCCGCGTTTTCAGGCGAGCTGGTTGTGGCGGATCACTCTTTTGCATCCCGCGGTATCTAGCGAAACTACGCTTTGCGCACCCCGCTACATACCAAGGAGTTTTCCGCACATTTGGTAGAACTTTTCTCGTTCGTCGGCATTAAGGGCCGCAAAGAAATCTTTCTCGCCTTGCGCGAGCGCCTTGACACCGTCCTCGAGCACTTGTTTGCCTTTTGCGGTCACCACGACCACATGGCGGCGTCGATCGGCGGTGCTGCGTTCTCGGACCGCCAAGCCTTCACGTTCAAGGTCATCGATAATAGTGACCATAATATTTGGATCTACACCAAGTTCTACGCTGATCTCGCGTTGCGATAATGAGGGATTTGCGGCAACAAGGTAGAGCACATTTAAATGTCGGGGTTTAATGCCTAAACCAATTAGTACTGATTCGGCACGCGCTAAAGCTCGTGACCCCAATTGAATTATTCGATATCCCGGCCCAGAAGCAAATGACGAATTGGGAATTGGGGGCACGTTCATCTCCTTTTTCAAAGCTTAGGTTTGACCCAATCCTACCCTCCCAAAATAGGTAACAAAACAATTAAAAATAGCGGACTACTTGGATTTTTACATGGTCCTGCTATCATATAATAGTCAAACTAGATAGTTTAATCTGAAAAATATTTTGTATCCGAGTTACAGTGATAATTACCCCAAACACACCCCCTAGTATCGACACCCCAATTGGCGCCGATACTCTTTATAAAATTAGGAAAGACTTTCCGGCCAAGAATGCAATCGCCCATTTTGGTAGAGCAATGGATGCACGCCTTCTTGAAAATCGCATTCTTTTACTGCAATAGTCAAAATTATATGATCTCCCCCACGGAAACGATCAGTCACCTGGCCACGAAACCATGCGGCGGATTTTGCAATAATTGGAATGCAGCCTTTACGTTCCAATGCGACTCCGGCAAACCGATCGTGCCCATGCCGGGCAAATTGCACCGCAATATCAGTATGGTGAGCAGCGAGAACAGAGATTCCTATTGGCGCTCCGATACCCAAAAACTCATGGGAACGGGATTTCTTATCAATGCTTACCAATACCATTGGAGGTTCCAAGGATAATGAAGCGAAGGCACTGACGGTAAGGCCAATATCCTCACCATCCGCATGGGTGGTTACAACTGTCACTCCTGAAGGGAAATTGGCTACGGTTTGCCGGTAGTGCGTGCTTGTTGGCGCGTCGAGTGTGGTTTTCATACGCTATTATTCCTTGCCCGCGCTAGTTCCCAACGGAGTTGCGATTCGGATGGTGATTGCACCGGGATAAATGCGGCTTCCCGAAACCGCCGAGAAGCCGGGGAATTCTTGGCATAACCTGCACCACCAGCGACGCGAACTTCAATACCTGCAGCAGCAACGGCAGCTGAGGCGGCAGCCAGACGCAATTCCAAAAGATCTACTGGGGCCGCGTGTGGAACTTGCGCAATCAAGTCCTCCTGCCGACGCACAAGTTCACCAATGTGCTCATATAGTTGATGGAGTTCGTGCGCAAATGTTTCATTGACCCCATTCAGCCGGCGCGAAGCAGCTGCGAGTGCTGCTTCTGCAACTCCAAGGCACTCCGCGATTTGTAGTAATACAAATGTCGGGCGCACGCCCCGAATGAATGTTTCAAAGTCTCTGCTAAGTACATGTGCCTCTGGAACGAACACATTATGAAGGTTTACCCAGGCTGAGGCGGTCGCATTTAATCCAAGCAATCCAAAGGGTTTTCCAAATGTCACACCTTCGTCCGAACTTTCAATACACACAACGATTCGCTCACCGGAATCTGTTCGCGCCACCGTTACCAACACGGCGTCGTTATATAAATTGGACGCCCAGTTTAGCTTCCCGGAAATCCGGTATCCGCCCGCAACTGCAACGGCATGCAAATCAATGTTTCCGCAACCGGCGAATTCTTTAAACGCCGATGCCATACCCGTAATTCCGGGACGCTCCCCACGCTCCAATTGCGTAACGACGCCCCGCACATTCGGGTTTTTTGAAGCCCTCAGGTACTCCAGCGCCATACGGTGCGCCCATACTGTAAACCCAACGGATAAATCGCTGCGAGAGATCTCCCGAATGAGTCGGGCTGTAGCTAGTAGATCCTGATTCAATTGCCCTGAGCCAAGCAGCGGCAGAATATACCGAGCATCAATATCACCCTGGTCAACTGCCGCAGCGGATTCCGAAATCTGCTGTAAAAGTTGCGGGTGTGTACCCAAGGGCTTCAATTCAATATGGTGAATGGTTGCGGTAGTCATGCCGATGATCCTTTTAGGTTTTAAACGAGCTCGGACGTTAAGGCAGCCGGGCGAGTATAGGTATTAACCACTGGCGACCAGCGAATTGCATCCTTATGAATCTCATCAAGAGTCTCTCGGTCCGCATCACCCTCTAATGCAATCTTGACGCGAACATCAGAAACTCCTGGTCGCTTAGCTTCATCAAGGTCCCCTACGCCCCAGGTTGGGGAAATATCAATATCGCCTTCGATATCGATTTCGATTTTGGTCAACGTCACTCCGCGGTGCGTTGCAATCGCCTGAATGCCCACAGAAATGCAAGCCGCCAAGGCCGCCTGCGCGACTTCTGTTGGATTTGGCGCGGAATCATCGCCCAATAATGCGGGAGGCTCCGAAACTAATACTGGTTTCAGGTCACGCACTTGGGTGTAGTTACGGAAAAGCCCATCGGCTTCGGTGTGAGTACGCACCGTTTTCTTTGCACCTTCGGGATTTTCAATGTTTTTCTTGGCCAATGCACGTAAGGCCTCACCATCGATTGGTTGCAGTGGTTCACCTGGGCGATGGTTTGGGGTTAAAGAGCTCATAGTTATACAAATTTCCTTTAGCTTGTAGTGGACTTCACGAACGACCCTAACACACGACAACACTAATGTGAACAGCTTAGTCTATATTTTTCTGAAATAATGAACCATGCTGGAAAGAAATAAATTCACAGAATAACGTGCACTTTTGCAAAACAGCTAGACAAGCGGGCGTCGATAAGGCTAATGTCTACTTCCAATTTAAAAGACTGATCTGTCTAGTTTAAATAGACAGATAAACGCACGCCATTAAGGTTCCTGGATATGTCGCATCCCCCAGCATTAATTTCCCGCAGAAACCTGCTCCAACACAGCGCACTCGCAATATTGGGCATGCCACTATTGGGATCCGCCGCTGGCTGCGTCACCCAAACCGCCGACTCTAAAACAAACGCCGAAATAACTATCGGCTATGTCCCTATTGCCTGCACAACTCCCCTTATCCTGGCCCACGCTCAAGGCCTGTTTCAAGCACGCGGTCTTACTATAAAGCTGAAAAAATATGGCGGTTGGGCCGACCTATGGAGCGCATACTCTACCGGCGAACTCGATATCGCACATATGCTCTCCCCAATGCCGATTGCAATTAACGCTGGCACCACTCGAGGTAAACGTCCCACCCTTCTGGCTTTTACTCAAAACACCAATGGTCAGGCCATTACCCTAGCCACCAAGCACGTCAATGCCGTGCAATCCGCCCAAGATTTCCGCGGCAAGGTCATTGGCATACCCTTTGAATACTCAGTCCATGCGTTACTGTTCCGCGACTTTTTAGCCTCCGAAGGCATCGATCCGGTAAGTGATATTGAACTACGCTTACTGCGCCCCGCCGATATGATTGCCCAACTTCAAGTGGGCGGAATCGACGGATTTGTGGGGCCCGAGCCTTTTAATCAACGCGCAGTTGCCTCCGGGGCAGGAAGAATTTTCAAACTAACCAAAGAGCTCTGGTCTGGGCACCCCTGCTGCAGTATTGCAATGTCAAAAGACTGGGCCAGCATCCACCCTGACCAAGCCAAGCTACTTACCGAAGCCCTCGGCGAAGCCGCAGCCTTTGCTAATAATCCCGCAAATAAAGAAACCGTGGCCAAAATATTAGCTGAGGAAAAATACTTAAATCAACCGGAAAAATTCTTTTTACCTTCACTTAGCGGTGAATACCAAAACTGGCACGGGGAAACCGTAGCGGATCAACAACGCATTTCTTTTGGTGATGCCACAGATCCCACCGCAATTACTTGGATGGCTACACAGATAGCTCGCTGGAAACTCGGCGGCACAAGCATAGTGATGGAAGATTCCACATTAATTAGGTTAGCGGATTCTGTGCTTCCAGAAGGAATAGCAGCCGGGGGCGAAACGGCCACAATTAATGGTAAAGAATTTAATCCAAATATTCCCACAGCCGGATACTGAAAACAGGAATACTATGCAAACGGAACAAACGCAACAAACAACAATTACCCGAGCAATTGGCATTGGAATACTCTTATTTTTTGCGGCGCTAAGCCTTTGGCAATTTGCGGCAACATATGGCTGGATTAGCGGACTCGCTCCAACGCCAGCACGCACATTTACCAGGGGTGTAGAAATACTTTCGGATCCTTTATATCGTGATGGGCCAAGTAGTGTTGGAGTTTTCTGGCATTTACTAGCCTCTTTACGCCGCGTACTTATTGGTTTTTCTATTGCCACATTTATTGCCATTCCACTTGGTTTTATACTTGGCAAAAGCACGACACTTCGTTGGGCTGTGGATCCATTATTGCAGGTCTTGCGACCAGTCTCACCATTGGCCTGGCTCCCACTTGGCCTGGCATTACTTAGCGATGCCGAACGCACTGCAATCTTTGTAATTGTCCTTTCCGCCCTGTGGCCGACTTTATTAAACACCATCGATGCTGTTCGAAACGTGCACCCCACCTATTTGCATCTTGCGGCAACACTCGGCACACCACAATGGCCCCAAATTCTCTATGTATGGCTGCCCGCATCATTACCGGGAATTATTACCGGATTGCGCGTTTCCCTTTCTACTTCTTGGCTCGTGATTATTGCCGCAGAAATGTTAGTTGGTGGCCAAGGCATTGGGTTTTTTGTTTGGAATCAATGGAACCGATTAGATATAGACGCCATTGTGGTAGCCATTCTTATTATTGGCGCTACTGGACTTATCCTTGACCATCTTATTGCTGCATTACAGAAAGTTGTTCGCTATGACTAATTCAAACCATGTAGAGTTACGAGATATTACAAAATCCTATGGCTCGACCACGATTATCCAAACAACAAATATCACAATTTCCCAAGGCGAATTCGTTTCTATTTTAGGACCTTCTGGCTGCGGTAAATCCACGATTCTTTCTATGATCGCCGGATTGGCATTTCCTTCTTCTGGCACAATATTTACCAATGGTCAACAAATTACTTCTCCAGGCCCGGACCGAGGAATGGTTTTCCAGCACCATGCACTATTGCCCTGGATGACCGCACAGGGAAATATTGAATTTGGTTTAAAATCCGCCCGACCAGAGCTTACTGCCACTGAGCGCCGCGCCGTAGCAGCCCGGTTTTTAGACCAGGTTGGGCTCGCCCACGCTGCTTCTCGACGCCCCGCGCGCCTTTCCGGCGGCATGCAACAACGCGTGGGCCTGGCTCGCGCATTTGCCGTTGATCCGGAAATACTGCTACTCGACGAACCTTTTGGGGCACTGGACGCACTCACCCGTCGCGAATTGCAATTGCAATTACGTAATGTATGGGAAGCCAATCGCCGGACTGTCATTATGGTGACCCATGATGTGGATGAGGCGATTTTGCTTTCTGACCGGATTCTTGTCATGGCACAAGGCCCAGAATCTTCCGTAATCGCGGATATCGAGGTCGCCTTGGAATCTGATACTGAATCGTTGCGTCGGAAATTGCTTGGCCTATTGGAGCATTCGCCACAACCTAAACTGGAGCCTTCGCTACAATAACGTGGCATGAAGAAGTCCGTAGTGGTGCCCTTAGTGGCACTAATTGTGGTGGTTGTGTGTGGCCTTGCAGCCTCAGTTTATTTGCTCAGTGGAAACCCAACCCAAGATTCCACCGCAAAACCCACTACAACTACCTCTACGAGTTCTTCTACTACCCCACCACCCCCGCCAAGTGTCAATGACGGCCCCGCACCTTTAAATGTTGGTTCATTTTCTATTGAAGGGGCTGTTCCGCTTCAGGGCGCTACATATGATTCCATGCCATATGTGCTTCCCCTTGATCCTGCTGGCCCGCAGGAGACAATGGTTCGTTGGGTCGAGGGTTGGGGCCAACCGCCATCTGGGGCAAAGGACGGCACAGTTTATATTCTGGGACACGCTTGGGCACACCAAAAATTGGTGTTTAATCCTATTGCAGAGCGGGTATCTGAATCGGTGCGTTTAGATCTACCACCCGAGCAGGTCCCTGCCGTAAGCGGAGGCACGGTTGCCCGGTTTTCCTCAGATGTTTTAAATGGTTCAAAGCTACGAGTTGTTGATGAGCATGGGGCAGCCCGCGAATGGGTTGTAGATAATGCCTGGCTCGTGGGGAAGCAAGATGCGATCGAAGACGCCGAACTTGTGGATACTACTATTCCGGGCCGCGTAATTTTGATCGCCTGCGCAGTCAAAGACAATCAGGATTTAGAGTTTAATGTGATTGTCTCAGGGCATTTGACCTAGCTGCCGCCAAGACCACGCTAGTTTACTTTTTTCACCACGCTTGATTTCAATTGCATCGCACCGAAACCATCGATTTTGCATTCGATGTCATGGTCACCGACACCTTGAACTAAGCGAATATTTCGTACTTTTGTACCAGCTTTGATTGGTTGGGTTGCGCCTTTTACTTTCAGCGTTTTAGTTACGCTTACCGTATCCCCATTTTGGAGCTCATTGCCCACGGCGTCGAAAATTTGTTGGACACCATCGCCGCTCTCAGCTTCAGGAACCCATTCGTACGCACATTCGGGACACACAACGAGCGCATCCATCTCGTATGTATATTCGCTTTCGCATTCTGGGCATGGGGGAAGTGTTTGTTCCATATCTGCTATCCAAGCACTTCCCCTGTTGGTTGAGCCAATTAATGTTCGTGCCAGTGTCCGTGCCGCCCCCGCCCCCGCATACGGTGCGGTGGCCCCTCTGGTGGCTCCTGTTCATTCCTGTGAGTTTCCTCTAAATGATCAATAACAAGATCCAAAAGCGCACAGAGTTGGTCTCGTTGCTCATCGGTTAAACCACTCGTCGCATCAATGTGCGGTTGTTCCGCTAGTTCTTTCGCTTTCTCTACACCAGCATCCGTAATGTGCACCAATCGTGCCCGGGCATCATTAGGGTCTACTTCGCGGCGCACTAATCCAGCGTCTTCCAGCTTGGACAGCACCTCCCCCAAAGATTGCGGACGCACACCAATAACATAAGCCAGTTCATTTTGCGCTATTGGGCTTTGCATGGAAAGCACCGCTAATACTCGGCCCTGCCCCTGAAATACTTGTCGACGCCGCGAACGCCCGTGCCCATGCTCATGTAAGACGCCGAACATCGCCGCACGCCGCAATAACCTATGAATCCGAAAAATCCGATGTTCAAAACTGTCACAAGGAATCGGCGGTTCCCAGCCGGGCAGCGGCGACTCGGGCGACGTTGGAGGTGGTGGAAAACCAAACATCATGTTCCTTTCATATATATGCACTCACAAGATTCAAATTATGAAGGCACCTTCCATTATTAACAAGGTACCTTATTTTGTCAACAGGTACCTTCACTTCTCATGATTTTGCGCTCCTTGGTAGGGTTATCGGCGTGACTGTTGCA
The DNA here is from genome assembly GCF_030408815.1 of Corynebacterium freiburgense. Lineage (NCBI taxonomy): Bacteria > Bacillati > Actinomycetota > Actinomycetes > Mycobacteriales > Corynebacteriaceae > Corynebacterium > Corynebacterium freiburgense. Next base: position 2,072,554 of record NZ_CP047355.1, read on the forward strand.
CCTGAAGGCCGAAAGATGCTTCGCATTGAGGCTCGCAATGCGAAAACCCCAATCGAATCGAAACCACGTTGGATTCGGACTACCGCAAAAACCGGCCCCGAATTCCAAGACATGAAACAACGCGTAGCTGGCGCATCCCTACACACCGTATGCCAAGAAGCCGGCTGCCCGAACCTTCATGAATGCTGGGAATCCCGCGAAGCAACATTTCTTATTGGCGGATCGCAATGCTCACGACGTTGCGACTTCTGCCAAATTTCCTCCGGAAAACCCGAGCCACTCGACCGCGACGAACCCCGCCGCGTTGCCGAATCCATCCAAGAAATGGGGCTCAACTACGCAACCATTACCGGCGTTACACGCGATGACCTTGATGACGAAGGCGCTTGGCTATACGCAGAAGTAGTCCGACAAATCCATGCCCTTAACCCCCATACCGGCGTGGAAAACCTAGTCCCAGACTTTTCTGGAAAACCAGACCTTCTCCAAGAAGTTTTCGAAGCCCGCCCCGAGGTATTTGCCCACAATATTGAAACAGTACCTCGAATCTTTAAGCGTATCCGCCCCGCATTCCGCTATGACCGATCCTTAGATGTTATCCGTCAGGCACGGGATTTTGGCCTGGTCACCAAATCAAACCTTATTCTTGGTATGGGCGAAACTTTCGATGAAGTCACCCAATCCATGCAAGACCTCCGAGATGCTGGCTGCGATATTCTTACCATTACCCAATACCTTCGTCCGGGCCCGATGTACCACCCGATCGAACGCTGGGTAAAACCAGAGGAATTTGTCGAACATTCTGACGCCGCAAAGGAAATGGGCTTTACCGGAGTTATGGCCGGGCCCCTTGTCCGGTCTTCTTACCGGGCGGGGCGTCTATACGCACAAACAATCGCCGCACGCGGTGAACGCCTCCCCGAAAACCTACGCCACCTTGCGGAAACTACAGCAGGATCAACCGCGCAGGAAGCCACATCACTCTTAGCAAAGTACGGCGCATCCCAAGATACTCCGGTTGTAAGCCGGTAATTCAGCTCTCGTTTTCGCTGCTGTTAGCCTTATCCCCTATTGTGGAGAGCATGGCAGACGCACGGAAGCAGAATGAGAAAGCTGCAAAAAAGCAGGCACGCTCCGCAAAATTCGCCCGGTTTAAACAAAACTGGGCGCAAATGTGGCAAGCGTTCCAAATTCAGCGCAAGCAGGATAAAAAACTAGTCCCGCTGCTGCTGCTCACCATTATTGGTATCGCTTTTGCGTTCTTCCTCCTCGGGCTGCTCTGGGGTGGCCAATGGTACATGCTATTTTTAGGCTTACTTGTTGGCTTTACCGCAGCTCTCTATGTGTTTACTCGCCGCGTAGAAAACTCGGTCTATGATAAAGCCTCCGACCAACCCGGTGCCGCTGGATGGGCTTTAGAAAACCTGCGCAATGGTGTTGGCATGGTGTGGAAAACCAAAACCGCTGTAGCCGCAACCACCCAAATGGATGCGGTGCACCGCGTTGTAGGCGTCTGCGGAATCGTACTGGTTGGCGAAGGCGAAATGCATCGCGTGCGGCCGCTCATGGCGCAACAAAAAAAGCGTCTGGCACGTGTGGCCGGCAATGCACCCATTTATGAAATGTATGCCGGCGAAGGTGAAGGACAAGTACGAATTCGTAACCTCCAACGCGAACTGATGAAATTGCCGCGGAATATGAAAAAAGACGAAGTGTACGCCCTTGCCGCCCGCGTAGATTCCATTGACAGCCACACCGGACAACAAGCTGGTTTACCAAAAGGACCACTACCAAAAGGTGCCCGAGTATCTGGAATGAACCGCCGCGCCCGCCGCGCCGCGGAACGCAATAAACACTAAACCTTTTGTTTGTGCCCCACGAGTACTCCATGATGTGGAGCTTGTGGGGTTTATGGTTTGGTTTTCGGGCTGGGTGTTTGTGGTTTGGTTGTGTGCTTCTGTTGACCTGGGATTTGGTTGGGGTTGGTTGGCGTTTGGTTGGGAGGTGCCTGGGTCTGGCCGGTCTTTTTGGGGTCTGGTTGGGGTCTGGTTGGGGTCTGGTTGGGCGCTGGTTGATCTTTTGGGCGTGTTGTCACAGATTCCATTTTTTCGGCTGATTTTATGGAATCTGCGACACGATAGGTAGGGAACCTGTCACAAATTCCATTTTTTTCACTGTTTTAATGGAATCTGCGACAAACCCCAGGTCAACGATTGTGCGCAAGATTGGTTGCTGTCACAAATTCCATTTTTAAAGGCGATTTTATGGAATCTGCGACACTCGACATGAAAACATCACTAGTTTGATAGGGTGCGCCTATTAAACACCCGGGAAAGCGGCTCGAAGGCTCGGGAAACCAGCCAATACACCCGGGAAGCCCTGGTTTTTCAGCCGCCACGCCCCGGAATCAGGCAGATTTCACATCACCCACAACCCACCACCACATTTCCCCAGCTCACACCCCTAAACCAAAAGCCCACAACACAAATCTGCCGGCCTGGGCTTGCCCAACCCTTCCTTAAGCTTGTTCAATCCTTCCTCAAGCCTGCCCCCAAGCTCTTCCCAAAGCCATGCCAGCACCATCCAATCCCTCCCATACCTCAAAACACCTCAGAATGAAGGCTAGGCTAACTTTTGGGGACAAGTTCATATTTTTGCCAGGCCTGCGGCACGAAAAACACTGAAAGTGTTTTGTGTACACAATCTTTTGGCCGCTGCGGCAAAACTCACATTTTGCCTCTTAGGGTGGAGCACCATTGAACATTGGCCATCGGCTTTTCATATCGAGCTCACGGTAGCTTTCAACCATCACCCTAGATTGGGGTGCCTTCTTATACTTTAGATTTCCTGCAAGTGTGGTATTCCATATCGGCGTTTTCCGAAAGTTTGATTGGGCTATCAACTACCGAAGTTGAGGGGCGTTACGCGCCCGTGCCACGATGGAAGTGTGCAATTGTTAGTGGAGAATAAGCTCTTAGCATTATTGGTCATAATGTCGCTCGGCCTCCTCGCTGGACGCATTAAAATCGCTGGTTTTAGATTGGGGGTGGCAGCGGTACTCTTTGTGGGACTGGGGTTTGCGACCTTAGAGCCAGAGATTACTCTTCCTCCTATTATTTTTATTGTTGGCCTTTCATTATTCGTATATACGATCGGTTTAGAGGCTGGACCGGGGTTCTTCGAATCTATGCGTACTACCGGTGTGCGCCATAATGTCTTTGGCGTTGGCGTAGTCATTGCGGTTACTGCTATTTCATATGTGCTTATCAAAGCATTTCATATCGATAACCCTTCCGGTGCGGGCATGTTTACCGGTGCCCTAACAAACACACCGGCGATGGCGGCGGTCGTCGATACGCTACCTGCGCTTATTGGTGAAGACCTAGATACTAAAGCACAACTTGAACTCCCCGTAGTTGCATACTCATTGGCATACCCCATCGGTGTGCTCGGCGTAATTATTTCTGTAGCGGTTATGGCGAAGGTTTTTCGAATCAACCATGATCAAGAAGCGCAAGACGCCGGGGTGGCCATTCAAGAGTTGCTGACTCGACGTATTTTAGTCACCAAGGAAGGCCTGCCCTCGGTGACCACAATGCCGCACCGCTTCGACCTAGAAATTATTATTTCTCGCATCGAACACAACGGTAAATTATTCCTCCCCGAACCCGGCGACCATGTGGATCCCGGCGATATCGTTTCGGTTGTTGGCACTGAAGACCAAGTTCTGGAAGCAGAAAAACACATTGGCGAATTTCTACCCGGTGATCCCACTCATGATGAAGGCCTGGACTACCGCCGTATCTTCGTCTCCACAACCGAAATGGTAGGTGTGCCACTGCGGAAACTACGCCCACGCCTCCAAGGTATGCTGGTGACCCGAGTGCGTCGCGGCGACGCTGATGTAGTAGCCACACCAGATACAATTTTGCAGCTCGGTGACCGCGTTCGCGTGGTTGCACCACATGATCGCATCGACCGTGCAACCCGCCTTTTTGGCGACTCCTACAAGCGGATTTCCGATATTAATCTGCTGCCGATGTTGGTCGGCCTAAGCTTTGGTGTATTAATCGGCATGATCCCATTTCCGCTTCCAGGTGGCACTGCGCTTAAACTCGGTAGCGCCGGTGGACCGCTCATCGTTGCATTGATTTTAGGGGCGATTGGCCGTACCGGAAATATTGTTTGGCAGGTCCCCTATGGCGCCAATCTTGCGCTCCGACAACTTGGAATTACATTATTCCTCGCTGGTATTGGTACCACCGCAGGCGCAGGTTTCGGGAAAGCACTTTCGGACCCCCGTTCACTAACCATTTTGGGTGTTGGCGCAATGATTACCTTTGCAATCAGCCTGCTCACCTTGATTATTGGTTATAAGATCCTCAAAATCCCGTTCGGTCAAGTTGCTGGCATTCTTTCCGGTCTGCAAACCCACCCTGCGGTTTTGAGTTATGTCTCCGACCAAACCAAAAACGAACTCCCCAGCATTGGTTACACAACCGTGTACCCCATGGCCATGGTCACAAAAATCGTCAGCGCACAGGTATTGCTATTCCTGCTGTTTTTATAGTGCTTACGTGGATACGCCATTTACCCCAAAATTACGGCGGTGCCGGTCGCGCGGTCATGGAGCCCGCGGCCGTCGGCATCCACAAGAATAGGTGGAAATACAAATAGCGTTAAAAATGTTCGTACAAATGCGCGGATGAATCCGACGCGTTCTTCGGCATCAACCCGGGCAACCCCCATACGGAACACCGCCTGGCCAGGAGTCCGTGCAAACAAAGAAACGGAAACCGTGCCGAGAATAAGGAATACAAAGAACGTAATCGTAGATACGCCTCCAAGCTGAGACGTGAAGTTCCTTAAAATAATTGCCGCAAACATACACAAAAACCAGTCGAACGCAATACCACCAACACGCCGCATTACGCTAGCAAGCGCACCCACCCCGGACTCCGGAAGGCCTAGTTTTTCACCCGGCCATAGCCCAGGCGCAAATGGATCATCGTTTTCAGCCGGGATCTGTGGCCCATCCAGCCAACTGTGCTTTGCATCTGCCATAGCTATCACCATATCCAGGTTTGTTTCGAAAGAACACTGGAAGGATCAACCCCAATTGCCACCATGATTACGGTCGAGTGATAGATATAGGTAGAATCTCCATCGTGCGATACAACATATGTGCCAGCAATATGCCATGCACTGGACCTTTGCGCTTTGTAGGCGCATTGGGTATTGCGCCTACCGAGCAAGGTGCCCCCATATACTCTCTGCACCCAAGAGCTCGCACTATAGAAATCGGCCCCGCCATTCGCTAGGAGTGCCCTGTGGCGTTCAATTCCATCGAAGACGTAATTCAATATATCCGCGACGAAGACGTGAAATTTGTGGACATGCGGTTCACCGACGTCCCCGGTACCGAACAGCGAATTACAATCCCCGCAGCAACCTTTACTGAAGAAGCCGCCGAAGAGGGCTTCGCATTTGATGGCTCATCTATTCGAGGGTTCACCACGATTGATGAATCCGATATGAATCTGCTTCCGGACGTGAATACCGCCGTGGTTGATCCGTTCCGCAAAGCAAAGACCATCAATATGAAGTTCTTTGTGCATGACCCGTTTACCCGGGAACCGTTTTCCCGCGACCCTCGTAATGTCGCACGAAAAGCCGAAGAATACCTCACCTCTACGGGCATTGCGGATACCTGTTTCTTTGGCGCCGAAGCAGAGTTCTACCTATTCGATAAGGTGAGTTTTGCTACCGACGCCCACCATGGTCACTACTCCATTGATGCTGACGCTGGTTGGTGGAACCGCGGGTCTAATACCACACTTGACGGAACTCCCAACCGAGCATATAAAACCCGGCTCAAGGGAGGGTATGGCCAAACCGGCCCCCATGATGTATATGAGGAACTCCGCGATGATATGACCCTGCTCCTTGAAAACGCAGGTTTTATTGTGGAGCGTCAACACCCCGAAGTGGGAACCGGCACGCAGCAAGAAATCAACTACCGCTTTAATACCTTGCTTCATGCCGCCGATGATTTACAGACTTTTAAATACATTGTAAAAAACGCCGCATATCGCGCTGGCCGTACCGCTACTTTTATGCCAAAGCCACTCGCTGGTGATAATGGCTCTGGTATGCACGCACACCAATCACTCTGGAAAGACGGCAAGCCACTTTTCCATGATGAATCCGGGTACGCGGGCCTTTCTGATATGGCCCGCTATTATATTGGCGGCATTCTCCACCATGCAGGCGCGGTGTTGGCGTTTACCAACCCAACGCTCAATTCCTATCACCGCCTTGTTCCAGGATTTGAGGCCCCAATTAACTTGGTGTATTCGCAGCGAAATCGTTCTGCCGCGGTACGCATTCCCATTACCGGCTCAAACCCAAAGGCTAAGCGTATTGAATTCCGCGCACCGGACCCTTCTGGCAACCCATACTTTGGCTTTGCTGCCATGATGCTCGCCGGGCTCGATGGCATTAAAAACCGCATCGAGCCCCATGCGCCGGTGGATAAAGACCTCTACGAGCTCCCTCCCGAGGAAGCAGCATCGATTCCCCAGGCTCCAACATCCCTGGAGGCATCCCTCAAGGCACTGGCGGAAGATCATGACTTCCTTACCGAAGGCGATGTGTTTACCGATGACCTCATTGATACCTATATCCAAATGAAGTATGACCATGAGATCGACCCAGTCCGCCTCCGCCCGACCCCGCAAGAGTTCGAAATGTACTTCGACTGCTAGACGTCATTCCCACGTTTAGCGTTACGACGCCCCGCAAACCAGCAAGTATGGACACCTTAGGTTCACACTGACGTGCGGGGCGTTTTTATTATTCTCTGGTTTTAGCAAAGATTTGCTCTGCAATGCACTGCACAGCGCAAAAAGCAACGCGTTAACAGCACATTTGCGACAATGTACTATTTGATTATCGAATAAAGAGGCGTTTCCTTATATTCATTAATGCGGCCGGATTAAAGAGCTACACATATTTTATATGCCGCTAAAAATAGGGGCACAAACATTTCTACCACTCAAAGAATGAAATAGAAAACGCAGGACGCAATAAACTAAACCAATCAAAAGCTCTGCCACACACCATTTATCACGCTCTATTAAAAGCAAGACAACTTGACCCAGTTCCAAAAACTAGACCAGACAGAGAACGATTTGTGAGCAATTTGCTATCGGAGATACACGCTAAGTGGTGACCAACACAAGCGACTTATAGACGTTTCCCTATCATTAGACTCGCGATTTGTTAGGCAAGGCTTTTACCCCATCGGGTGGGATTTTTTTATCTATTCCGCAACCTAAACGGTACAGTCAAAGCCCCTTGACCGCCGACGGATCAAAAGATATAGACAGCTATCCCCCAATGGCCCACGTAGGCCAATTAAATGCAGCTTCACCTGAACTTTTATATCAATGTCGAAACTTAAAGAAACCTCAATCTTCACTTGGATTAACCAAAATGAATTATTGGTTTTGCACAATAATGAATAGTGCGCACTAGACAATAGAGTACTCCCCTTCTCTATTGGACGCGACAACACTTCTACCCCCTCCTCGGCTTCAATTTTTACATTATTGATTCTTCCTATAAAAGTGATATGGCCAAAAATATGACAATTGAAGGACTGTGACCAGTCATTTAGCCATGGAAGTCCAAATCATAAAGTGCGCAATCAATTTTCCAAAGTCCGATTGCACACCCCCAGAAACGGGGGCAAAAACGATACAGAAAGGTAGCGAAGCACAAGAATTGAAGCCCAGCGATCCGACCATTCAATACCGCATCCAACCTAAGTAGCAATATTGATATTACCCCCATCTCCGATTCCTGCTGGACCAAATTTTATCGCCTGAAAATCGTCTTACACCACTCCTCAGACGACCGATCAATCCAGAAATTGACGCGCCCGCAAGGCGCCAAACCGGGTTCAAGAGGGAAATAAAACAATGGGTTATCACGCACATCCACCCCCGCACTAATGAGGCATGTAACGCCTAGAAAAGCCCGTGTTCAGCACCAACAGTCACACAACAAAAGCTACCAATAACCTTAATTTAATCTTAATTTTGGAGCTTTCGGTTAGGGCATCTAGAGCGCAATACAGCTTTCTTCTATCCAAATGGGTCGATTTTCAAAACGGCCTCAATCTAACACTCGAGTTCCGAATTTACCGTAAGTAAACCGCACAGTAGTCGAAAATTTATGAAGTACACAACTGAATAAAACTACCTTCAAGATAATGAAATCTTCTTCATAACACCAGGCCCGTACGCATGTTTTAGCAGGCAAGCAGTCGGCGCATCTTCAAACACAATCCAAAATTCCCCAAATCCCTAGTCAAAGCATAAAATGGGTGGAGAGGTCAGATGTCCGACCAACAGACAGCTCCCTGACCTCCACAACGATGCCACTCCTATGTGCGAATCCGACATCGCACCCTTAGATGAACTCTGCGCACGAATAAATTACACCAATGTGAGCATCAAACCACGATACAAAAGACACGGATTTGTAACGGCAAAAGCCCACCAAAATACAAAAACGGCCCTCGAGCAAGTTACAAAAGTGCCATTTGTGTATATGAGTTTTGCCGCCTAAAAAGCATTTTATATAACGCGCAAGAAATCTTATAACAGTTGTATTTAGTGAATTTGAATTAACGTTTCACAAAGCTATTAATTAACTCAATTAGCACATTTCGCACTATTCAAATCTCACCCCCATAGCAAATTTACAGCTTTTGAAGTGATACGTCTGACGCAACCCATTTGGCCAGGTGAACCCATAAACAAAACGCGCCCCCATTTATTGCTGCTCACGAAATTGAACGTACACAATTAATCCTACCCCCGAATTGCGAAGGTTCGCTTTACACGACATACTCAACGATGTGAACAAGCCCAAGACCCATTTGAATCTCGACGACCTCGTCTGCTTCTCTTTGTATTCAGCTGCACGTGCAGTCCAACAAGTTTATCGCGGACACCTGGACCGCTGGGGTATTACATACCCGCAGTACCTCGTGCTCGTATGCTTGTGGGAGGAAGACGGCCTGAGCGTTAATGAGCTCGGTGAACGCCTCCACCTGGACAGCGGCACTCTCTCCCCGCTCCTGAAGCGCATGGAGGCTGCAGACCTTCTGGTACGTCTTATCGATCCGACCGATACTCGCCGCCGTATCCTCTCCCTTACCCAACGGGGACGCGATCTTGAAGTTGAGGCAGGCCCTCTCCAGCGCTGCGTAGCTGCAAGCGTGGACCTTACTCGTTTTGAGCTCGCTGAGTTACACCAACTCACCGGCCGTGTTGTTGAGTCTCTCAATAACCGCCGAGTCCCAATGGATGGTCGTGCTTTCTCTGGAGTACGTCGCAATCCTAAAGTTCAAAACTAAATCCGGAGTTACCCAGCTTCGGCCGTGTGGTGAGCAAGGACCCAACCTTCTTTCCTCACATTGTCCCTCGTCGTTAGCACAAATCGTCTCCCAAATTTGTTGTGCTAAGGACTATTAACCCAAAACCCGGCGTCGAATTGCCCTCGACGCCGGGTTTCGAGTATCTCCGCTACGCAAAGGTACGCGGACGATGTGCGCCTGAGTTTCCATTTGGCGTAAAACCTGCACTACATACCAGACCAAACTGAGATGTGAACAAGCCGATTCCCAATTCGGCTATTGAGTTGGTCGGTATGTGCGTGGAAAAGTTCCCAGCCTATGCTGTCAACAATCTCACGTGCACACACCGGTGACATAATACCCTACCTGCCTCTAGGGTATTCCATATGTGCCCCTCTACTCGTCTCTCGTCCCCTACAACAAGCATTAATGTATCCGAAACCATCAATGAGTATCTTGATCGATCTGACTGGCGCGTTCACGCCAACGCTAATCAAGACTTCTCACTTGGCGGCTTAGTTCTAAATACAAGCGGCAAGGTAGTAGCGAACTATTGGCTTGAAGAGATCTTCTCCTCTGAGGCCGCACAGGCACACCGAAATGGTGATATCCACATCCATGACTTGGATATGCTTTCTGGGTATTGCGCTGGCTGGTCATTGCGCCAACTCCTACAGGAAGGATTTGGCGGTGTTGCGGGCACGATCTCTTCCGCCCCGCCACGGCATTTTTCCTCGGCATGCGGACAAGTAGTAAACTTCCTCGGCACACTTCAAAATGAATGGGCTGGCGCGCAAGCATTTAGCTCATTTGATACCTATATGGCACCATTTGTACGTCTTGATCAGTTGAGCTACGACCAAGTCGAGCAGATCATGCAAGAATTCATTTTTAATCTTAATGTTCCTAGTCGGTGGGGAACACAAACACCATTTACCAACCTTACGTTCGACTGGAATTGCCCTGCTGATTTGGCCGACCAATACCCAATGATCGGCGACGATATCTGTGACTTTACCTACGGTGATCTGGGCAAAGAGATGGATATGATCAATCGGGCTTTTATAAGCGTTATGTCCCAAGGTGACACCGAAGGACGACCTTTTACCTTCCCAATCCCCACCTATAACATCACGGAAGAATTTGATTGGGAAAGCCCAAATGCCCTAGCGCTTTTTGAAATGACAGCCCGTTATGGGCTGCCCTATTTCCAGAATTTTATAAACTCAGAGCTCGACCCTGGGATGATTCGCTCCATGTGCTGCCGTCTGCAACTTGATTTGCGGGAACTCCTTAAACGAGGCAATGGGCTCTTTGGTTCAGCAGAGCACACAGGTTCGATTGGGGTGGTCACTCTAAACTGCGCACGCCTAGGTTTTCGATTTAAAGACGCCGGCGAAGAAGCATTGCTTAAAGAAGTTACGCACCTGGTGAAGCTGGGCGTCGATACGCTTGAACGACGCCGCGCAACCATAAATAATCTCCTCGAGCGTGGGCTATTTCCATATACCGCCAGGTGGTTACCGGATTTAAATAACCATTTTTCTACCATCGGCGTCAATGGGTGCAATGAAATGATCCGGAATTTCACAGACGACACGCACGACATTACAACCGCTGAAGGCCATGACTTGGCTGGACGACTTCTCGACCATATAAATGATGTGCTTATTGAAGCCCAAGAGCAGACCGGACATTTGTACAATCTTGAAGCTACGCCTGCGGAAGGTACAACATACCGTTTCGCCCGCGCCGATCGAGCTCACTATCCAGGCATAATTCAGGCAGGTACTGCAGAAGAGCCATATTATACAAACTCGACGCAATTGCCCGTTTCATATACACCGGACCCATTTGCGGCATTGATTGCACAAGATGATTTGCAGACACGATATACCGGCGGCACTGTGCTTCATCTCTATATGGGCAGCGCCATGAGTAGCGGAAAGGCATGTGCGTCACTCGTGCGTCGAGCACTTACATCCTTCCAATTGCCTTATATTACGATCACGCCAACTTTTTCGATCTGTCAAACACATGGTTATCATTCCGGAGAGCACCCAGAATGCCCCGTGTGCGGAGCGGAAACAGAAATGTGGACGCGGGTTATGGGGTACTTCCGCCCAGTGGCAAGCTTTAATACCGGCAAACAAGGCGAATTCCATGAGCGCCAATACTTTACCGAACCAGCAGCCTGACATTATATTTGCTGGATTGCTGCCGTTTTCCAGCACCGATTGGCCAGATAAGCTTACGGCCACGGTTTTTACCCAAGGATGCCCTCTCGATTGCCGGTATTGCCACAATCCGGCACTCAAACATATTGGCCAATCTGGAAATGTGACGTTGGAGGAGATCGAAACACTACTCGTCCAGCGAAAAGGACTACTCGATGGACTCGTGATTAGTGGAGGGGAACCATTACTTCATCGTGGGCTATCGCAAACCATTGCACGTGTACATGCGCTGGGGTTTCCCGTGGGGCTACATACCAGCGGATATTCCCCCAAAAGGCTTGCAAAGCTACTAGCCCACAATGAATCGCGTCCGGATTGGATTGGACTGGATGTAAAAGGATTACCCGAAGACCTTCCGGAAATCACCGGTTGTACGGTAAGTATCGCGCGTCGAATGTGGGAATCATTGGAGATCGTGGCCAAATCCGGCATTGATATCCAAGTGCGCACAACTGTTTGGCCAAATTCACCGGTGTCGCACGCATTGGAAACCATGCAAGCGAAGGTTACGGCACTTGGACTACCACCATTAGCCATTCAGGTTGCCCGCAATGTAGATAGGTGGGGATATTACATCGAAAGCTAGAACGCAAACAACGGGGGTGTTTGAACAGTATAATCCCGTTGCACACCCTCAACCCTTAGAGCTGCAAAAACTATGGAAATATCCACAAATAGCAATACAAAAAAGGGGTGAAAAACATACTATTTATAGTCTCGAAACCATGTTTTACCCCATCGCTGAGCTTTCCCAAAATAGACCAAACCCCGGCACTCATACACACAATGGCTGGTATATGTGCTGAATACCGGGGTTTACGCTATGGACGCCTAAGGAAAGGCATTATGGGAGAATACGGCCGTTAACGAGTAGCGCCAATATTATTGAACATTTCCAAGTTCATAAGGAATGCATCGCCTGCTTCATCGAGAAGCCGAGCGCGGTCTGCATCGGAGAGCTCGATGGCGTCGAGAGCCGCACGGTAGTTGTCCTTATATGGCTTTACCTTTTCAATGCCCTCGAAGTTGTAGAAGGTCACGCCTTCCGGAGCAACATCATAGTGGCGCTGCATCATGCGACCAATAACCTGACCACCGGAAAGATCACCGAGGTAGCGAACATAGTGATGAGCTACCAAACGAGCAGCATCGGAGGTTTCTGCAATCTCATTAAGACGATCGACATATGCCTGGGTTGCAGGCAGCGCAGTGACAGTCTCACGCCACTCCTTACCACCATGAAGGTGATCAAGGTCTGCTTCCAGTGATGGAACACGATCAAGCACCGGGTCAACAACACCAGCGGCAATTGGGTTATCAGCTACTTTGCGAGCAGCATTTTCCAGCGCTGAGTAGACGAACCAGGATTGCTCCTGAAGAGCAATAAAGTCGGCGACGTCTGCATTGCCATTTAAAAGTTGCTCCATAAAGGTGGAATGCTCGGCGCGTTCATGTGCTTCTGCAGTGGAGGTCTTCAATTCAGCGGAAAGTTGTGCACCAGGGCGGGCTTCCATAGCGAGGGTCATCTCGAAGCAAATCCTTTTCGATAAGGGGTAAAGCAAAATTGAGGGCAATTTCCGTAATGCACCAAGACCAGGAGCCTGCCCACTCCCTCTATTCAACTAAGGGTAGCCACACCTCAACATCAACCATTAGGTTGAAAAATCCTTATCTTAGGGATTGCAATTCCTACCGCCAACCAGCACCTGAACCTGCCCGAAAGTTAGACCGGTTTTTGCTCTATGGTGCTTGGGGCTGGAAGAGCTTGAGAGCTGGGTTTTCGGACGGGGTTGGGAACAGGCCTAGGAAGGCCTAGACGGGTCCGGGAAAGCCTAGCCGGGCTTGGGAAAGCCTAGCTGGGCTTGGGAAAGCCTAGCCGGGCTTGGGAAAGCCTAGCCGGGCTTGGGAAAGCCTAGCTGGGCCTGCGAAAGGCAGATTTGTGTTGTGGGCTCCTGGTCTTGGGGTGTGAGCTGGGGAAATGTGATGGTGGGTTGTGGGTGATGTGAAATCTGCCTGATTTTCGGGGCGGGTTGGCTGAAAATCCAGGGCTTCCCGGGTGTATTGGCTGGTTTCCCGAGCCTTCGAGCCGCTTTCCCGGGTGTTTAATAGGCGCACCCTATCAAACTAGTGATGTTTTCATGTCGAGTGTCGCAGATTCCATAAAATCGCCTGAAAAAATGGAATTTGTGACAACAGCCCATGTTGCGCACAACTGTTGACCTGGGGTTTGTCGCAGATTCCATCAGAACAGCGAAAAAAATGGAATCTGTGACAGGTTCCCTACCTATCGTGTCGCAGATTCCATAAAATCGGCCGAAAAAATGGAATCTGTGACAACACGCCCAACCGGGCTAAAAGGGCCAGTCAGACCCCTACCAGGCTCCAAGTGAATCCCAGGTCATCGGACGCACACAACAAAACTACAAGCACACAACAAAACCACAAGCACACAACCAAACCACCGGCCAAAAGCCAGGCCACAAAACCAGGCCAAAACCAGGCCACAAATCAACGCCCAACCACCCCAGCCCCCCAATAAGCTGGGGTGAAGTTCATAACTTATGGTTCAAATGTGGCCTCACCCCAGAACACTTCATCAACAACTTGCCTGGCCCGACGTGTAAGCCGCAAATAGTTTTCCAGGAATTCTTGGTATTCCGTTGGATCCCAGCCTGCCGCACCAGCCACCTGTGCAAGCTGTGCACCGGGCTGCGGCAATTGATCGGTTCGTTTACCACGCACCAGTACTAAAGCGTTGCGTGCGCGCGTAGCCGCCAGCCATGCTGTGCGCAGTGTTTCCGCTTGTTGTTGCGGTAATAGCCCATGTTTTTCAATAATGTCCAAGCAGTCCAATGTGGAAGTATTATGCAGCTCTGGCACCGTATGCGCATGTAGCATAATTAAAAGTTGTACAGTCCACTCAATATCCGTTAGGGCTCCCCGACCAAGCTTCGTATGGGTGTTTCTATCAGCACCGCGTGGCAAGCGCTCATTATCCACCCGGGCTTTCATACGGCGGACTTCCCGCACAGTATCTGAAGAAACGCCGTGTTTTGGATATCGCAACGGATCGATGCGCTGTAAAAACTCCGTGCCTACTTCCATATCACCGGCAACAACTGCGGCTCGAAGCAATGCCTGTATTTCCCACGTTTCACCCCAACGTTCGTAATAACGTTCGTAGGATTCAAGGGTCCGTACCACCGGGCCGGAACGCCCCTCAGGACGAAGTCCAAGATCTACTTCTAGTGGCGGATCATCGCTTGGTTTTGCCAACCGCCTACGCATTCGATCACAGACTTTAATTGCCCAGGCAACCGCATCCGCATCCTCCACGCCATCTTCCGGCTGACATACAAACATCACATCGGCATCTGAACCATAGCCCAGCTCAGCGCCACCTAGACGCCCCATTCCAATCACTGCGATTCGCGCAAGTTTTCGTTCCCCGTCTGCTTCCGCACCACGAATCTCAGCGGAAAGCGCAGCATCAAGTACGGCATCCCATACTAGGGAAAGACTCCGACACACTTCTTTGACATCCATCATGTCCAAAAGGTCCGCCGCGGCAACACGTGCTAATTCCGCGCGGCGCAATGACCGCGCCGCTCGAATTGCTTTTTCCGGATCGGTATATCGTCCAGCCGCAGCTTTTAGCGAATGCGAAACTGTATCGGGTGATGCACTCAATAATTTCGGACCAGTTGCACCATCGCCCAAGAGTTTGACTGTATCTGGGGTGGTCACAATGAGTTCTGAAACATATGGTGAATTACCAAGAATGCGCATCAGCCGCTGCCCAACTACGCCTTCATCGCGGAGCATTCGTAAAAACCATTGTCGGTCTTCGGCCGCTTCTGAAAGTTTGCGGTAGTTTAATAGTCCAGCATCAGGATCTGCCGTCTGCGAAAGCCATTCCATTAATGTGGGCAATAGCATTGCCTGGATTTTTGCTTTGCGGGTCCGCCCCGACGCCAATGCGATCAAATGTTCGTACGCACGGTCTGGGAAGGTATATCGCAATGCCGCAAGCTGTAATTTTGCCGACGCCGCAGATAGCCTCAAGGTTTCCACCGGCAAACTGGCCACCGAATTAAGGAGCGGTCGGTAGAACAATTTAGCGTGCATTGAAGAAATCTGCAGTGCTACTTTTCGGAAGCGTTCTGCCAGCTCTTCAGCAGCAGTTCCTTGAGTTCCTTGTGCAGTTATGCCTGCTGCGCGTGCTAGCCAGCGCATAGCTTTTACATCATCTTCCGCCGGCATGGTGTGAGTTCGCCGTAATCGCTGAAGCTGCAATCGGTGTTCGAGTAATCGCAAAAACTCATAGGCAGTAATTAAGGCGTGTGCATCCTCCCGGCCAACATACCCACCGCGCATCAATGCCGTAAGTGCATCCACAGTGCCTAATTCACGTAAACTTTCGTCCACACGACCATGAACTAATTGCAATAATTGGACCGCAAATTCCACATCGCGCAGACTTCCCTTGCCGAGCTTTAACTCACGTTCGCGCAATTCCACCGGCACATTATTTACTACTCGACGCCGCATTGCCTGGACATCATCAACAAAGCTTTCGCGTTGGCTTGCCGTCCATACAAATGGTGCTAAAGCTGCTACATATTGCTTGCCGAGCTCTACCGCACCGGTCATTGGGCGGGCTTTAAGGAGCGCTTGGAATTCCCATGTATGTGCCCATCGTTTGTAGTACGCAACATGGCTTTCCAATGTACGTACGAGTGCACCTTGTTTGCCTTCTGGCCGCAATGCCGCATCCACTTCAAAAAAGCACCGACAACCAATTCGAATAAACTCCCCGGCAAGCCGCGTAGTTCGAGCATCCGCTGGTTCCGCAACAAACACCACATCTACATCCGAAATATAGTTTAATTCCCTGGCACCACACTTCCCCATGGCAAGCACCGCAAGACGCGAAGCAATTGGTTTCTCTCCGTAGACACCTGCGACAGCCACTGCCAATGCCGCAGTAAGCGCGGCGTCGGCAAGCGATGTTAAAGCATCTGCAACTACGGTAAATGGAATGTGTGGTTGACCCGGTCGGCGCGGTGATTCCGGATAGGTGCCTGCCAAATCATGCGCCGCAATCCTCATAAGTAAAGTTCGATATGTGCGCTTCAGTTCTTGTTCGGCCTCAAGCCCCTGTAACCCGGCGCGATATGTGCCCGGCGTGGAACAATCGGCGCGCGCAGTATCTGCATCCGCATCCGCAATAGCCAAATTCTCATCGTCTGTATGTACTAATTCAGCAGGAGTTGCGGCAATACAACCAAGCATTTCCTGCATCATTTCAGTAGCCGTAGGCATTTCCCTTTGCAGCTCTGACCATAAGTTCGGATTGGCCACAATATGATCGCCTAGGGCAGTCGATGCCCCTAACATGGCAATAAGCCGCACCCGCAGTGCAATATCTTCTCGCAGTGCGGTATCAAGCTTGGATCGTTCATCCCCCAAAGCCTGCATTAATCGAACAAGCGTATTTAATGCTAAATCCGGATTCGCCGCGCCCGTAAGGCTCCATAACAAATCAACTGATTCCGGGTTTAGCCACCCTAACCACTCTAAATCCTCCTTCGCGTGTGGGCCTTCTAGACTTAACCCACCCGGAGTAGGAACCAAACGTCGCGTCGAACGCGGTGCGGCCATGCAGACTCCTCGATCTAGTAATCCAAGTTCGTGCGCAGCTCCCAAGACGTAATCTGTGCCTGGTAATCCTGCCATTCGCGCCATTTATTTCGCAGGAAGTATTCAAATACGTGTTCGCCAAGGGTTTCGGCAACGAGTTCTGATTGCTCCATAAGCCGCAACGCTTGATCCAAACTGCCCGGTAGGTCTTGATACCCAAGTGCGCGGCGCTCTCTACGCGTAAGTTTGGAAATATCATCCTCGGCGGGATCCGGAAGTTCATACCCCTCCCGAATACCTTGCAGACCAGCGGCAATAATTACCGAATACGCCAAATACGGATTGCAAGCCGAGTCCGGACTGCGCACTTCGACCCTGCGTGAAGAAACCTTGCCCAACCGATATGTAGGCACCCGCACTAACGCCGAACTATTTGAAACACCCCAAGTTGCGGCAGTTGGAGCCTCATTACCAAACATCAAACGCTTATATGAATTGACCCATTGGTTTGTCACCGCTGTAAATTCCGGCGCGTGACGCAAAATACCGGCAATAAACTGCCGCGCCGTCACCGAAAGGGAAAACTCATCATCTGGATCATGGAACGCATTATTATCGCCCTCAAATAACGAAAAGTGCGTGTGCATGGCGCTACCCGCATGTTCCGTAAATGGCTTTGGCATAAATGTTGACCGAACACCATTTCGCAGCGCGATCTTTTTAATCAGGTAGCGGAATGTCATTACATTATCCGCCATAGTTAACGCATCGGCATACCGCAAATCAATTTCCTGCTGGCCGGGGGCCGTTTCATGGTGCGAAAATTCAACCGAAATCCCCATTGATTCCAGCGCATTAATTGCATCAAAGCGGAAAAGCGGCGCTTTATCCGTTACGGCCTGATCAAAGTACCCACCATTATCCGTTGGAACAGGCGGTCGACCATCAGTATTGAGCGACTCCACCAAGAAAAACTCAATTTCCGGGTGAGCAAAGCACGTAAATCCCTCATCCGCAGCAGCTTTTAATTGCCGGCGTAGCACCTGGCGCGGGTCCGCAAATGAAGGCTGCCCGTCCGGCATTGTAATATCGCAGAACATCCGTGCGATATCAATTTTTCCCCCATGTTCAAATGGCATTAATTGGAATGTTGAAGGATCCGGCCGCGCAATAGTATCGGCTTCTGAAACGCGCGAAAACCCTTCGATTGCAGAACCATCAAATCCAATACCCTCTTCAAAAGCACTTTCGAGCTCTGCGGGGACAACCGACACGGATTTTAAAAACCCCAAAATATCCGTAAACCACAGGCGCACAAAATGAATATCACGTTCCTCAATAGTGCGAAGCACAAATTCCTGTTGGCTATTCATGCTTTTTAATCTACCCGCTAAGCAGTCACCACCTCAGCCTTTCCCGATTATGATCGGTCACTATGGATCTTGCAGGCATCCAAGGCCGGATTTCGACGTCCCTCCGATCAGGGCACGCACCTACCTTGCGGGAATTAGCAGCTCAATATGGCTATAGCCCTTGGTATTTGTCCCGGCGATTTAAAGCCCTAACCGGCTATAGCTTGCGCCAATATATTGAAGCTCTCAAAATACATCGCGGAATTGAACAACTAACCGATTATGGAATGAGCGTCAGCGAAAGTGCACTCAATTGCGGGTATGCGAGCCTAGGAACGTATTCAAATACTTTTATTCAGCACACCGGTATTAGCCCTAGCCAGCACACCGCCAAAAGCCGTAAGGCACTCAACATACTCACTAAAATTCGGCATCGGAAAGGCACGTTCTACCACTATGAACAGCCATTAACCACAGCACACACAATTACGGTCAATGCCACCTATCCACACGGGTATGACCCTTGTATTACCTGTATTGGGCTCTTTCCCAGTGCGATTCCTAAAGGTCCACCGATTGTCGGCGCAGCGTTGTTTAATCACACCACAACTAAGCTTTTAAATATTCCCAACGGTGAGTTCTATTTGCTGGCATGTGATCTTCCTCTATTACGTACATACACGCAGCTTATAAAAACGAACTATCGGCAAATGCATCCAGAAAAGCTTCGCTTCCCGCAGGATTCTGGCAGGGATTTTACGCTAGCCATGCGCCCCCCAATCCCGGAAGACCCACCAATTACTTTTAATCTCCCCGTGCTTATTAGTCAGCGAATCCAGGCGCGAATACAAGAGCGCAAATCGCAATAAATCTATGGCACCTTATGGGTCTACTCTCAATGGCAGCACCTTCAAGTATTGAAAGTAGATTCCAATGTCAACATTCCATGTTTATCTTAACCTTCCCGGAACAACCGATAGCGCTTTCGAATTCTATTCGGAGCTTTTTGGCGCTCAATACCGGGACCGCTACACATACCGCGATATGGCTGCGCACGGCGTCGATACGCAGCCTAAGCATGCTGACCTCATTGCGCACGCCGCGCTTGAGCTACCAAATATGCTGTTGATGAGTTCGGACTCTGAGGAACCAGTGCAACAAACGAAAGGCAATTCGGTTATATTTTTGCACTACGCACCGGATTCCATACAAGATGCCGACAGAGTATTCGAAGCACTTGCGAGCGGTGGAGAGGTTATTATGCCGATCGACCATCAACCTTGGGGCTATAACGGCCGGTGCATCGACCGCTTTGGCGTTGCGTGGGAAGTGCTGTTCGATACGGAACTCGAACCTGATGCGGACGCAAACTAGTGTACGGCTTCGGGGGCACCACCCCATCAGGGGTTGAAAATTGCTGGTACAACTGGGGTATGAGTACCCGCCAGTTCATCGAGGTAGAAGCCAAATTTGCGGTCGAACAGTCCGCCGAGATCCCAACCCTGACTGAAATAGATTCCGTTGCTGAAATTCAAAGTGAGGCAACACATGAACTTTCAGCAGTGTATTACGATACGCCCGACCTCCGATTGACTCGGGCAAAAATTACCTTACGACGCCGCACCGGCGGCAAGGATTCTGGGTGGCATATGAAACTACCCGCCACCCACGGTCGTATGGAATTACATGCGGATTTAGTAGAGCCAGCCGACGGAATCTATCAGGTACCTGTGGAGCTGCTATCCCCGGTGCGCGCATTAGTCCGAGATATCCCATTGGAGCCAATTGCCCAGGTGGACAATGTGCGCTGGGAATGTGTACTCGCCGATACAGAAGGCGATATTATTGGCGAATTCTGCGATGACAATGTCACTGCATGGTCACTTCTCCCCGGTGGAAAGCGCACAACCTGGCGCGAATGGGAGTTTGAACTCGGCGCGAAAGTTGCCGAAAGTGAGCAAGGCACGGCAATTATGGCATCCGCCACAAGCCTTCTAGAATCCGCCGGCGCCGAATCGTCGGAAAGCCCATCCAAACTTGTTGCAGCCCTCGGTGATTCCATACACAATGCCCCGCCCCCGCCAAGCCCCAAAGAACTCCCCGAAGACCACCCGGCATATGCAGTGCTTTTGGCCCTGGCCACAAACCGTAATGCGCTAATTGCAAATGACCCAAAGGTCCGCCGAGACGAATATGATTCCGTCCACCAAATGCGAGTGGCCACCCGTGAACTCCGCAGCCATATGCAAACGTTTGAAGGAATTCTTACCGGCGAAGGCTACCAAGAACTCGAAGCCGAATTAAAACACCTGGCAGGCGTACTTGGCGTGGCTCGCGATGCCGAAGTTGTAGAAGAACGCTTTCATAATCTCCTTGCCACCGTGGACCCCGATATTATCGACCCCACCACGCGCAAACACCTACAAGAAGATATGGCCCTGGAATATCGGCACGCGCACCATGCCGCGGTGGAATTTATGGAATCGCAACGCTATTGCGATATTTTGAATCGCCTTGATGAGCTGCTTGTACACCCCCAGCTGGCCACCGAGCACACCCAGGACCAAAATGCCGAACATATCAAGGAAACGGAAACCCCCGAGGAAATCCTTATTGCCCACCTCGATGAGGCGTACAAGCGTTTGGTAAAGCGGCATCGCAAAGCGATTGATCGCTGGCCCGATACTGAGCGCCCCTTGCGCGAACGCGAAGACTATTTCCACGATATGCGGAAATCCGCTAAAAAACTCCGCTATTCAGCCGACGCTGCCCGCGCTACCGGCCTAAAAACCAAAAAACTCTATGACGCCTGCAAACGCATGCAAACCGTGCTTGGCGATTTCCAAGACTCCGTTACCTCCCGCGACGTACTTCGAGCTAAAGCAGAAGCAGCCCGGGCCGCCGGCGAAGACACATTCGCATACGGTGTCCTATACCAAGTGGAGCGAGAACGCGGACTCGAATCATTGCGCGACTATGCCGAAAGCTTTGACAATATTGAAAAAGCATATGAGGCAATGAAACTTGCGGCCGAAAAAGCCACTGAAAAAGCTTCTTCTCAGGCGGAACGCAACACTAAGAAGAAGCGGAAAAAGAAGAAGTAATAGGTAACGGGTTGGGGGCTTATTTCTCCCAGGCTGGGGATACTCCCCAGTCTTCGCCCTCTTCATCGTAGGCATCAGCCGCGGCTGTACGTTCGGCGGCGATCTTCATAGCGTCGTGTGCTTCGGCCTCGCTTGCATATGGCCCCATGCGGTTATCCCAAGACTGATGTTTCCCCTGAGCAACCTCACCAGTCGACGGATTGTAGAACCATTGTTCGTCTGAGTTTCCCATGATTTGCAACTCCTTGGAATTGGCAGCAGTGGTCGTTTTCCAACCTACCGCCTGCTGATACACATTTTCCAGACTAAAGTTGAGTGCAAACTAATTGCTACCCAGTTCAAGGAGTTTGTTCGTCTATGGCACTTTGGAGTGTTCCGGAGGAGTCGCTTCGCGACCGCGCGGCTCAATCCCACCGCAAAACCTACAATGCCGACCCCACAATCCTGACCACCGCACCCGGGACCATTCCCCTTGTAGGCGAACACACGGACTACATTGGGGGCGTTGTTGTAGTAGCGATGTCACACCTCGGGGTCGCCGTCGCAGCCTCCCCGCGACCCGACAATAAAGTGCAGGTTCGCCTTAGCCAATTCGACGGCACCCGCTTTAAAGACACCTCCACCACCACAAACATGGATTCGGTCGCTCAGCGAAAACCCGGCGCAATCGAACAAAAACTCGGTGGGGTGGTGTGGTCTTTAGTTAACCGCCAAATGCTCAGCCGCGAAACCCAAGGCTTTAATATCACCGTGGTCAGCACGATCCCCCCTCACTGCGGACTCGGCGAAGCAGAAGCCATGGCCACCGCATTCGCCCTCGGTCTCCAAATTGCCGCCAATGCGGAAATCGACGCCCCACTCCGCGCCCGCCTTGCCGAAGTTTGCGCACAATCCGCAACAGTATTCGCAGACACACCAGAGCTCCGCGCCCGCCATATCGCAGCCCTCCGCGGCCACCCCAAATCTGTCGCACTAGTAGATTATGCTGACGGTTCAGTAACCCAAGCACCACACCCACGCGAACTCGACCTCTTTATCGTTGCCCAGCCAAAGCCCAAAGGCCCCACCGAACTAGTTTCCGAAATCACCCGCCGCCACACATTTCTTGACGACGCCGCCCGCGCCTATGGAGTCGACTCCCTCCGCGCTCTCCCCGACGCACCCTCCCGCGTAACCGACTGGCTAAGCGCGGTCCATAAAGTCCACGGCCCCGATAAAGGCCCAGGTATCGAGGAAGCCGCACATTGGCTTCAATTCCTAAGCGAAGAAACCCGACGCGCCTCCGAAGCCGCCGCAGCTCTCCGCTCCCGCCGCATGAATGCCGTCCTTGAACTCGCCCGAACCTCCCAACATGAGCTAGAAAACAAATTCAATCTAGCCACCGAAACTAACCGCGCCCTCGTATACCTATGCGAATCCCGAGGCGCCCAAACTGCTCGATCCACAGCCCCCGGAATGTTCGACGCCGTCCTCGCCTACGTCAACCCAAAACACTCCCACAACTTCGCCGCCGACCTTTCCGAAGACGGATTGCTCGTCATCCCCACCTACGCCGGAACACCCACCGAATAAGCTTATAAAAAGCAAACTACCCGCTAATTGTTGGGCTGCACTATGGAAGGCTGATGGCCGTTGGGGCTGGCTCCAGCTTTCGGAGGGGTTGGCTCCAGCTTTCGGAGGGGTTGCTGGTGACCTTCGGAGGAGCTGCTGTGGCTTTTGTGGTTTTTGAGGCTGTTGGGGTTTTGGTGGTGTAGATTCTGCTAGGCTGTGCTGGACTTGCAGGTTTGCGGCCCGGTTTTTGGCCTGACTTTTGGCCGGTGGTTTGGTTACGTGCTTATGGTTTTGTTGTGTGCGTCCGATGACCTGGGATTTACTTGGAGTCTGGTAGGGGTCTGACTGGCCCTTTTAGCCCGGTTGGGCGCGTTGTCACAGATTCCATTTTTTCGGCTGTTTTTATGGAATTTGTGACACGATAGGTAGGGAACCTGTCACAGATTCCATTTTTTTCACTGTTTTTATGGAATCTGCGACACACCCCAGGTCAACGATTGTGCGCAATGTTGCTTGCTGTCACAAATTCCATTTTTTCAGGCGATTTTATGGAATCTGCGACAGTAAGGATGAAAACATCACTAGTTTGATAGGGTGCGCCTATTAAACCGCACGTAAAGCCCAGCCCACACCCCCGGAAACCAGCCAATACACCCGGAAACCAACTCCAACCCGAGGTAAAGCAGCTGCCACACCAGGAGACCCCAAAAACCAGCTCCGCCACCCAAAACATCAGGCAGATCTGACACACCCAACATCCACTGAAACTATGAGCGCGAATGAGTCATCCTATAAGCCGGATTCTGTCAGTGTGTGAACATCCATCTGGACCCATCATTGCTGTTGGGCCTCAAGCAGCGTACCTTCGGGCTCGGCGAGCAGCCTACGAACGCCCGAACAGACATACAGATGTACGTCCTCTTGCCTTGCTCCAGGTGGGGTTTACCTAGCCAGCAATGTCACCATTGCTGCTGGTGCGCTTTTACCGCACCGTTTCACCCTTACCCATTGCTGGGCGGTTTGTTTTCTGTGGCACTTTCCCGCAGGTCACCCTGGGTTGCCGTTAGCAACCACCTTGCTCTTTGGAGTCCGGACTTTCCTCGGCAGTATGTCAGGCGCACTGGTCGTGTCGATACATTCGCCGCGTCCACCCGGATGGCTCATTCGCGCATTCGATCCTACACACCATTGAGGTGAGAGGTGTCATTAATCAGGCGTACGCAGGTAGGACCGTCTGCGTAGTATTCCGCCACTGAGATTGAGGCAAGGTCCAAATGGAGCCTGCGGAAGAATTGCGGTCCGGCCTCCAAGGCGTCACGCAAAATCGCTTTAATGGGGGTGACGTGGCTAACTACCAGGATATTTGCCTCCCCGTAAGTATTGCGAAGTTCGGCAACTGTGTGCCCTATTCGCTCATTGGCTTGATGGAGCGATTCGCCTCCTGGGGGGATAATTGTGGGATCGTTAAGCCAGGCAGTGTGGGTTTCCGGGTCTGAGTTGTGTGCTTCGCTAAAGGTGAGGCCGTCCCATTGCCCGAAGTTCATTTCAATAAGACCTTCATGGATTGTTAGGTCGATACCGAGTGCTCGGGCGCAATGTTCTGCAGTCCGGCGGGTACGGAGCAAGGGCGAACAGACAATATGATCGATTCCGCCGAGGGCGGCAAGCCGGGCCGCAGCTGCAGCGGCTTGTTGTTCTCCAAGTTCTGTAAGTGGCGGATTGCTGTGGCCGGAGTATTTTTTGGCTGCGGATAATTCGGTTTGACCATGGCGGAGCAGGATAAATCGGGTGGGGGTAGTGGTGGCACCATTCCAGCTGGTCACGGTTTCATTGGATTGGATATTGGGGGTAAGGGTGCCACCTTGCGTTTCGCCACCCGGCTCACCACAAGGTGCACTCGCCACACCTCCCCCAGCCAAATCCACACCTCCCCCAACCAAATCCACACCTCCCCCAGCCAAATCCCCAGCACCGCTGGCTTTATTATCTGGGGCAGGGGGCTCGTCGATAATGTATCCGGGTTGGGCGCCATCGGCGCCGGCATCCATGGCGGTATTGGCTAGTTCGTCGGCTGTGGCATTTGCGGAGCGGGGCACCCAGGTATAGGTGATGTGGTTAAAGGCTTTGGCAATGTTTTGGGCTTTGAGGGCGAGGGCTTGCATATCGGGGTGTTTGATTTTCCAGCGCCCTGACATTTGTTCGACCACGAGTTTGGAATCCATAAAGACTTCCACTTCGGTGGCCCCCAGGTTTGCAGCGGCTTGGAGGCCATTAATCAGTCCTCGGTATTCCGCAACATTGTTCGTTGCGGTACCCACGTATTCGGCGATGCGGCGGAGTTCATTGGTGTGGGTGGCGTCGTAAAGCACGGTGCCGGAGCCTGCAATGCCGGGGTTGCCGCGGGAGCCGCCGTCGGCCTCGATGCATACTTTCATAGTGTTCCCTATCGGATAAGGTAGACGCCGCAATCGGGGCAGCGTGGGACGGATTCGGCGGGGGCGTTTGCTATGGCGGAAAGGGTGGCTGGCGGCAGGATAAGGTGGCAGCCGCCGCAGGAGCGCCCAATAAATTTGGCGGCACCCACACCGTCGATTTCGAACTGTTCATCGTATTCAGCGAGGGCGGCGGCATCAATAGAAGCCCGCAATTCATTTATACGTTCGCCTCGTGAGGCGGTGTCGCGGGGCACTATTGCGCGCTGGGCGGCGGCCAAGGAGCGCTGTATGGAGTCTAATTCCGCCCCATAGCGTTCATGGTGGGCACGTAGGGCGTGGAGCTCATCATGGGTTTCTTTGAGTTCGCCGCGGAGGTCGTCGATACGGCGGACGGCGGCGGCGAGTTCGTGCTGGAGTTCACGACGTCGCTCGGGGTCAGTCGTAGCACCAAGCGCACCCTTTGCATCGGCTTCCCGGCGCTGTAATTTAGCGGTATCTCTTTGGATTCGCCGCACTTCCGCCTCCATATCAGAAATAGAAAGCGCAAGCGATGCGGCGGCATCATTTGCCCGCTGATATTCCTTTGTTAGGCGTTCTACCTCGAGTTCTTCGGGGGTTTTCGGCAAAGATTCGGGTTCTACTAATACTAGTGTTGCAAGCTCAAGGAGATCTTGTTGAGCTGCGGGAGAAAGTTTCATTTCGGTTCCTTATAGATTATTTATTTTGCACGCCGCAAGCGTCCAAGGGTCAGTTCGAATATCAATCATTTCTACTGCAACATCGAGTTGCTCGCCAACAATCCCCGCGGCTTGTTCGCACCATGGAAATTCACTGGCCCAGTGGGCGGTATCAATAATGGCGGGGCCACCGGCACGCAAGTGTTCATCAACGGGGTGGTGGCGTAGGTCAGAGGTCACATACACATCTATATCCAGCCCGGATACCCGTTCTAAAAAGCTATCGCCGGAACCGGAAGACACAGCAACCCGCCGAACAATCATTTCAGGGTCACCGGCAGCTCGGATACCCCACTCCGTAGCTGGCAGTCGTTCGGCCACACGGGCTACAAAATCCCGTAGCGGCATAGGTGTATCTAATTCCCCAACTCGTCCAAGACCGTATGCGTTTTCTATATCAACGGTGTTTTCCAGTCGGACAATATCAAAGGCGGGCTCCTCATATGGGTGGGCTTGGCGCAGTGCGCGTTCAATGGCCCGGCGCGCCGGTGTTGGCGCAATAAACTCCACCCGGAGTTCATCTACATATTCAAGTTCGCCAACGGTACCTATTGCTGGATTTGCGCCTTGTAAAGGCCGGAATTGCCCGCTACCAGAATATTCAAATGAGCATTCGGCATATTCGCCAATATTTCCGGCGCCAACGGCAAATACTGCGGCTTTTACAGCTGGCGCATCTGCACTTGGCACCATGACTCCCCATTTATCTAGGGTATGGGGCTTGGGAAGTATTGGCCGCCCGGGGTGTACGCCCAGGAGTTCGGCAAGCCGATCATTGACGCCGGGGCGTGCGGAATCCGCATTGGTATGGGCTGCAAATAATGCCACACCATTTCGAATAAGCGTATGAATTACCCGCCCTTTTGGAGTATCCGCCGCAACACTCGTTACCCCACGCAGCAATAATGGGTGATGCACTACGAGCATTTGGGCGCCGATTGCAATGGCTTCTTCGGCGACGGCTTGGGTGCAATCCAGGGCAAATGCTACTTTATGCACTGTTTCCGCTGGATCTCCGCAGATCAGGCCTACCGCATCCCAGCTTTCTGCGAGTTCTGGCGGGTAGGCGGCTTCTAAAATATCCCGAACGTTACCGACTGTGCTCACTGCACGATCTCCTTTCTCCACTCTTCTAGTGTGGCAATTGCTTGGGCATCGCGCACAGCCAACCGCCAAAATCGTGTATCTAAGCCGGGGAAGGTATCGCACCGGCGCACGGCAATCCCCCGCTCCGCAAGCGCAATGCGTTGGGCTTCCACATTATTGCCAGGCGGATTGACCAGTAGAAATGGCGCTTGGCTCGGCCATATATGCCAATTGTGAGCACGCAAAAACTCCACCATATGCGCGCGCTGTTGCAGCATTTCCTCCCGGATTGGGCGAATATCCGCCGCCAATGTGTGTTGGATTGCCAAAAGCTGTAGTGTGCCCAATGGCCAATGTGGGCGGCATCGCTCTAATTCGGCGACGGTATCTGCGGCTGCTATTAGGTATCCGCAGCGCAAACCGGCTAGCCCCCAGGTTTTGGTAAGGCTGCGTAAAACAATTACTCCCCGATCGATGTATTCGATCATGGATTCGTCTGGGGCAAGGTCCATAAATGCTTCATCAACCACAAGGGTGTTTGTGCGTTCAGCCAGGGCTAAAAGTTGCGCGCGGCTATGCAGCACCCCCGTTGGGTTTGTGGGGTTTCCAATTACTACCATGCTTCCAAGTTCTGCTGGGCATGCCGCGGCCCCCAAAGTATCTTCCAGCGTAAAAGGCGGGGGCAGAATCCAGTGTTGCACCGGTATTCCTGCTGCTCGTAGTGCGTACTCTGGTTCGGTAAAACTGGGGTGAATAATTGTGGCATTGCGTGGTTGCAGGCGCGGCAATAGTGCAAAACCCTCAGCGGCTCCGGCAAGCAAAAGGACTTCCTCGGGGTGCACACCATGGTGGCGTGCCACATCAATGCGGGCTTGTTCGGGGTTTGGGTAGGCCCCGAGTGTGTCTAATCCTTTTTCTAATACTTCCCGCAGCCATCCAGGTGGGCGTGACGAACGCACGTTTACAGCAAAATCAAGGAGGGCACCTGCAGCGGCCTGATCACCATGGAAACGCAAAGGGTCAAATTCAGTCACAAACAATGAGTCTATTATTCTGACTGCATGAACTTTGCCGAAGAGCATAATGCCAGCCTCTACCTGGTCTTTGTTTGTACCGGAAATATTTGCCGCTCCCCCATGGCAGAAATCATTGTTCGCAATGCGCTTATCGACGCCAACCTCGCCAACGATGTCCTGCTACGTTCCTGTGGCATTGGCGGCTGGCATGTAGGCCAAAAAGCCGACTACCGTGCCATTGCCGAACTGGCCACTATAGGACTCGACGGCACCAAACACCGCGCAAACCAACTCAGTGGCGAACACCAATCCGCCGACCTTTTTATCGCCCTAGACAACGGCCATATCCGCGACCTTAAAGCCTGGGGCATCCCCCGAAATCGTATTCGACTCATGCGTTCCTTTGACCCGCAGGCCCCACAATGCGCAGAAGTAGACGACCCCTACTATGGTGACGCCAGCGCCTTTACCCAAACCCGCAAAGAGATTGAGGCCGCAACCCCCGGGCTCATAGACTGGATACGGCAACAACTAGAAGCCTCAGAATCCACCACACGATAAGGAAGCCCGGGATGCCCGAAAAGCAATCACTGGTCAAGGTCTTTCTCAAACCCGGCTGGGTTATTACCGTATTTATTGTTATTGCCTTTGCCTATATTGCTTTTACCGTCCTGGCCCCGTGGCAGCTCGGCAAAAACGAAGCCACCACCGCCCGCAATGAGCAAATCACCGCCGCATTCGAGCACGAACCCGTCCCCTACACGCCCGGCTTGGAGGAATGGCGGCGGGTGGAAATCACCGGCACCTACCAACCCGAACACGAAACCATACTGAGGCTTCGGCCCGTAAACTCCAAACCCGCCTACCACTCACTTATCCCCTTCACCATAGAAAACGGGCCAACCATTATTTTGAACCGCGGCTACCAAACAGAAGCCGAAGGCCCCAGCTTCGCCCCACCACCAAGCGAACCAGTCACCATAACCGCCCATATTCGACGCACCGAAACCGGCGTAGACCCCAGTATTACCGCCTCCCTGCCACCACAAGTAAACGGCATAGACACCAAACAACTCGCCGACATTACCGGACTAGAACTAGAAGACGATTACCTGCAACTTGTGGAGGGCCAACCCGGCGTAATCCAAGCCCTCCCACTACCCCAACTAGAAACCGGCCCCTACCTCTCCTACGGCATCCAATGGATCGCCTTTGGCATTATGGCGCCGCTTGGCCTCGGCTACTTTATCTACGCCGAAATCCGCGAACGCCGCCGCGAAGAACAAGAAAACGCCACCGCCGCCGAGGCTGAACGTATCGACGCCCCCGAGCCCGAGCCAACCCCCCAGCGTAACGACGCCCCCACCACCCGCCGACACCACGCACGCTACGGCAACGACCGCGTAGACCACTACCGCAAAATCGCCGAAAAAAACCAAGAACGCTTTTGATATTTTGGGACTGAAAAGCCGTGAGACGAGCAACCATTACACTCATAACCCTCGGCACACTTATTGCTGTAATCGCGGCCCTTGCCTGGTATTTCACGCAAGACACAATAGAAGACATCAAACAACGCCAACCAGTCACCTACACCCAGGGCCTTGATGAATGGCAACCCGTAACCATCACCGGCACCTATATGCCCCACCACCTCATACTGATCAATACCCCAAATAACACCCAGCACCTAGTCACCGGATTCAGCATTCCCAATGGCCCCAATATCCTGGTAGACCGCGGTGAAGTTCGTGAACAAAACCTTGAACCGCCAACCGAACCCGTAACCATTACCGGCTATATCCGCCACAGCCAACCAGGCACGGGCCCAATCCTAGAAAAATACCCGCCCGAAACCGACCGAATAAACACGAAAGCGATTGGTGAAGCGCTGGGTGAGGTGTTTGAGGAGGATTATATTGAGGTTGTTGGGGATGGGGCGGGTTCCTTAAGTCACTTGGATACTTCGCGTGGAACGATGCCTAAACATCCACAGCACTCCGTACCGTAAACCTAACCACGAAAATAAATAAGTGGTCTACCTTCATTCCTGTAAACTTTCGTAAAAATATCTTTTCTTACAATGAACACGAACACACAATAGCTAATTACATCAATATTCCAACTAGCTACACGCGGAAGCAGAAATTTAAAAACGATTGCCAATCATCAAAAATATATATTAGTAATCGTAGCGTTAAGAAGTTTTGCCAGGCCATAAGTCTCATCAATGACCAACTCAATATCAAATAGACATTTTAAAAAATTGAAAATTTTCTCTTACAACTCGGGTTAGTTAACTTACATTTGCAAATATACACTATTCTCAGGAAATCAAGATTTTTAATAAAATCTAGAACAATCAGAAAGAATTACTAAGTCTCTCCTGATCTACTGGCGGAATTCGCCGCCATGTGAAAATAAGCAACCATCATGCTATGCTTCCTACACCAGTTCAAAAAAGGAAACTATTATGGCGCGAATTCCGTGGACCACTCTCAGTGGCGAAGACGTTGAGTCAATAGTAGCTTTGCTGATAAATAGCGAATACTATGAAACGGTGCGAATCACCCCTTCTCAAGGAGATGGCGGAGTTGATATACTACATCGCGATAAATATGGACCTGGAAAAGATGCAGTTTACCAGGTAAAAAAATTCTCTACTCAACTAAAGCATGCTCAAAAAAAGCAAATAATAAATTCCATTAAAGCCGTATTGAAAGATCCGCGCTGGAAGTCCCTTCAACTTAATGAGTGGAATCTTGTCATGCCTCTCGACCCAACCCCCGAGGCACTGGAATGGTTTAATGAAACACTTTCTCAACACGGCTTGACAGGTAACTGGTTAGGAAAAACCTACGTTGAGCAATTGGCGGCAAAACATCCACAGGTTATTGACTATTACTTACAGGATAATCGGGAACGAAATGAAAAACTAATAAAAGCTATAATCACTCTTTCAAGCGCAGGCAACTACACGGATTTATCGCTAAAGGATCAAGTTTGTCAAATTCAATCCGCGATTTCAGCACTTCAGAATGATCCTTTTTATGAGTTTCAGGTACACCTTGGAAAAGGAGTCCCTCCAATACTTCAAAGTAGACAGATTCCCCACCTAGTAACGTCGACGCTACTCACAGACGCTGAAAACACATCTTGGGCAATCGTAGATTTTATCGCAAAAACTAGGGAGTCTACTAACATTTCACCAATACAATTTACGGGTGAGTTAAAGACCTCAACCAAAATAGACGAATTGAATGCATTTTTTGATTATGGCATTCCATTTTCTGATCTTGAGTTTTCTGGAAGCATTGAAGCCCCCGGAGGTTTTGTCGAACAAATCAATGAAGGAAAAATTTCACTTTTACCTATTAATAATACATTTGATTCAAGCTCACTATTTCGTTTTTCGATCGAAGATCCTTTTTACAATGAATTAGCCAGTATTAATGTAATTAAGTCCCAAGTTAATAGCGGAAATAAAGGAATTCATGTAGAATTAGTTGAAGAAAATAAGATATTCAAGATTGAGATTATCGCACCTTATTCCAACCCAGATAAATGCACATTCGCACCGATCTTTGAACACAAGTTCATTTTCACACATGATCCTAACGCAGCCTGCGGACTACCTGTAACAACAGTCCAGCAAATATACCATTTTCTTACACAGTGCAAACCGCCTAACAAAGGTTACTTTGGTTCACGTCACGCGTGGACAAAAACGAAAGAGGAAATTCAATTCCTCGAACAAATTTTGGGAATTGATGAAGAATTAGGGAAAACGTTAACTCAACTTGCGTTTTTTATTAAAAATCTTTCGATAATCCAAGAACACACAGCAGAAATCATTAAAGTACCTGAAATTAAATATATTGATCAGTCCTTGTATTCTAAATGTAGTTTTATTGCTAAACTACTTTCGGAAAAAACTTTAGCGTTTCGCTTCGGAGAGGAAGAAAGGCTAATTTTCAAGTCACATGACGTCCAAATCTCTGTGACTGAAAAAACCAAGAAGCTCCGACTTGAATTACCACTAAGGTTAGATTTACCAGGGACTACATTAGACCTCGGATCTTTTAGCTGTTCGGTACTTAATCCTACAATAACTCAGGTGTCAAACATAAATGGAGTTCAAACTTTTGCTGTTGATTCTGATAGCAAAACTTACACTTTAGAAATTATTTAGAATTATTTTTGAAAAAGTTTCGTACTTATACTATTTACGGAGCTCCCGACATTACCCTCTTGACATGATGCATTCTATGCCGAGTAACACCGAAAAGACCTTCACATTGCCCAAGTTGAATTTTTGTTAGTGCACCCAAACATAAACTACTCAACATCTGCATTTCGGACTGATTTCGTTTTAATGAACTACCCACTGATCATTTTTGTAACCTCGCTTTTCGTCAGCGTAGCCAAACTCTGTCAATCCCGACTTTTGTAGTAGTTGCTCCCAACACGGAAAATCCCGCCAAAACAACTCCGTTATTGACAATCCCAGTTGTAGCAACTCGAATCACGCCAGCACCGGAGCAAAGCCAATCCTCAGCAAAGGTAATTTCGAACTGACCAAACAAACTCCTTTTGCACTGCCCAAGTAATTATAAGCCATATTTCGACGCAAGAATGATCAGCATGCGAACAAACACTCCGTAACTGCACTCCGCGGATGCACCCGCGCAGCATCACTCTACACATTGCGGTCCTCACACAATTCAACTTCAGCCAGGTACTCGAGGCACTCCACGTTCCTAGTCGTACCCAAACGCCAAAAACCTCACTACCCCCTCTCTATTGATAAAACTTCACCAACGGATAAGATCGCAAATCGGCGAAATCTATGTGTTCGCAGTGTACGGGGTAGTTTTAGCTTTCACAGAGGTGTTTTAAATATGCTGAATTTTGAGCAAGCGAAGGTTATGAAGAAGTTCGATACCGCCGCGTTGAAGGAACTGGCAGCTAGTGGTTTCGATAAGGCGTTGCTGGCACAACAGCCGATTGCGCTCGAGATGGTGGCACGCTTGCGTCGCGTGCACCCCGAAAAGTCTCCCGAAGAGCTGGTCAAGTTCCTGAATAATACCTATCTGGGAACAATAACTGTTACGGGAACTGGCTCTGGGCTGGCGTCGGTCGTCCCCAATGGTGTTGTTCAAGTTCCGGTAGCTCTTGCAGACTTTGCGGCTTTCTTAGAATCTTCAGTCTTGTACGTATTGGCACTCGCGGAAATCTATGGCGTAAACGTTGAGGATATTGAACGCCGTAGGTTTCTCGTCCTCACGGCACTCCTCGGAGATTCAGGCACAAAAACAGTGACACAGGCTCTGGGTAAGAAAACTGTTCCTTATTGGAGTAAGACGATCATTAACAAGATTCCAATGGAAATGATCACTAAGGCGAATAAGTTACTAGGCCCACGTTTTATTACAAAATACGGTTCTAAGCAGGGCATGCTGGTTTTGGGTAAGCAATTGCCGCTGGCATTAGGTGCCGTTGTCGGCGCTGGAGGAAATGCAACATTCGGCTATATGGTGATTCGTTCGACAAAGAAGCTCTTGGATTCCCCTCCCGAGAACTGGGATCACTTGGATAGCAATGATTTCGATAGCGTTGATGAGGTCATTGAGGTCGTTGTCGAAGACGCCACAGAGGGTAACTGAAGTCAAAAACAAGATCGCTGACCACGGCTCATCGGCCCCTACTGATCCCCAACCCCCGCCACCCCTCCTCCATTCACACCCTCACGTTCCCTCCCCCACCGTTATCCAGTTAACATTTCCTCATGCCTGCTTCCTCCTCATCTGCACAAACAAGCAATTCTGCTACACCCCGCTCCCCCTCAATCAATCAAAATTTCGCCCCTGGCATGATTGTTGAGGTTCGGGATGAGCAATGGCTGGTTACGCATTCCACTAAGTCGCAGGATGGTTGGAAGGTTAAGGTTCGCGGCATTTCTGATTACGTCCGTGACACCACAGCAACGTTCTACTCTGCACTGGATGAAATCACGGTTTTTGACCCCACAGATGTGATTTTCACTCCCGATACCACCGGTAACTATCAGCGCACCCGCCTTCAACTTGAGGCGGCACTTCGCCAGACTCCGGTTCCGCTGTATCAGCCAGAGTTGTCGGTTGCCACAAAGATGCTCCTTGATCCGCTTGATTATCAGCTTGATGCTGTGCGCAAGGCTTTGTCGGAAGACAATATTCGTCCACGTATTCTTCTTGCGGATGCTGTGGGCTTGGGCAAAACTCTTGAGATTGGCATGATTTTGTCGGAGCTCGTTCGTCGGGGGCGCGGCGAACGCATCCTCATTGTCACTCCCAAACATGTGCTCGAGCAGTTCCAGCAGGAAATGTGGACCCGTTTCGCACTCCCATTCGTTCGCTTGGACTCTCAAGGTATCCAGAAAGTTCGCCAAAAACTCCCCGCTTCACGTAATCCGTTTACGTATTTTCCACGCGTAATTGTTTCTATGGATACGTTGAAGTCCGCGAAGTACCGTGCGCAGCTTGAAAAGGTCACATGGGATGCTGTTGTAATTGATGAGATTCATAACGCCACGAACTTAGGCACCCAAAATAATCAGCTCGCCCGAACACTTGCTCCAACTACAGAGGCACTGATTCTTGCTTCTGCCACGCCACATAATGGTGACCCGGAATCGTTTCGGGAGATTATGCGTCTGCTTGACCCCACTTCGGTTCTCCCGAACGGCGAGATTGACACTAATGCGGCAAAACGTTTGATTATTCGCCGTCACCGCAATTCTCCTGAGGTCGCTCAGGTGGTCGGCGCGCAGTGGGCTAAACGCGGCGAGCCTCAGAATATTGCTGTCAAGGCGAGTGCTGAGGAAAACGCGATCGCTGAAGAGCTGTACGCAACCTGGACTAATTCTCCTTCCGGCCCACCATGCTCAGACACACTGTTCCCATGGACGCTGGTCAAGGCGTTCCTTTCATCACCAAAGGCTCTGCAGGAAACAGTTGAGGGTCGTCTCAAACGGCGTAATGACGCCCCCTCTGCCTCAACTCAGCACGAACGCGACGCACTCCAAAAGTTACTGTCATTAGCCGAGGCAACTACCGCCGAGAAATCCGAGAAATTCGCCGCTTTGGTCGATTATCTCCAGACTATCGGCGTGCGGAAAGGTTCAGATATTCGTGCGGTTGTGTTTTCTGAGCGTGTTGCCACGCTCAATTGGCTTAAACAAAATCTCGAAAAGTACCTTAAGCTCCCCAAAGGTGCCATCCGTGTTATGCATGGTGGCTTGTCCGATACCGAACAAATGGAACTTGTTGATGAGTTCCGCCGCGAAGATACACCGTTGCGCATCCTGGTTACTGGCGATGTCGCAAGCGAAGGTGTGAACCTGCACGCTAAATGCCATCACCTCGTTCATTACGATATCCCCTGGTCACTGATCCGTATCCAGCAGCGCAATGGCCGTATTGATCGTTATGGCCAACAGCACGAACCGCAGATTGCCGCACTAATTCTTGATCCCCAAGATACGAACTTCCCCGGCGAAATGAAGGTGCTTGCTCGATTGATCGAACGTGAACATGCCGCCAATAAATTACTTGGCGAGGCTGCGCTGCTCATGGGCAAGCACAACGTTAGGGGAGAAGAAGATGTCATTCGTAGCATTCTCCAGAAGTCACGTGATTTTGATCAGCAGATTCTCACTCCTGAACAGGTATTGGAAAATGCTACTCACACTGTCGGAGTGGCGCTTGATATCGCGCAACTCATGGCAGCAATGCCAACAGCATCGGCCACTGAACAACCCGCCACCAACGCCCCGAGTTCTGAACACCCCCAAACCCAAATCACCAGCCTCTTCGCAACCGAAAAGGATTTCCTTACCAGCGCACTCACAGAAGCATTCGAACAAGCAACCGCTCCTCTTGCCAAAAACGGCGTCGCACTCGAGTACGAAAAAGAGCACCATATCCTTTCATTCAAGCCGCCGAAGGATCTGCAGCGCCGTCTTGATTTTTTGCCGCAGGATTATGTTCAGCACCGCAAAGTGAAGGAAAAGATTCTTCTTTCAACTACGCCATCACGCGCCCAGGAATT
Source organism: Corynebacterium freiburgense (assembly GCF_030408815.1). NCBI lineage: Bacteria > Bacillati > Actinomycetota > Actinomycetes > Mycobacteriales > Corynebacteriaceae > Corynebacterium > Corynebacterium freiburgense. Next base: position 2,109,236 of record NZ_CP047355.1, read on the forward strand.
AATTAAGGCGGCATTGCAAACTGGTTCGGAGCATTCTTGGCCATCCGCTCATTTTCTCGGCCCACTGCATCCTGTTACCGCGTGGGCAACTGAACGGGCTCTTGCCAAGTTTCCTCGCCGCGAGCTGCCTGCAATCGTTGGCAATGTTGAAGAATTGACATTGTTAATGATGGCAACTGTCACCAATAGCCTTGGCCAGATTGTGTCGCGTTCGTTTCTTACCGCTTCACCTGCGCAGTTCGAACTTGCGCATATCGAGCCACTTGAAGACCCCTACACATGGCTGTACCACGTTGGCCTCGGCACAACGGCGTCTAATAGCCAGCTTGCCCAGGTCCCTGAAGATATTGGCACGTTCCTCTCCATTGCCATAAGCGGAGCCGAATCCCACACAGATTTCGTTATCGATGCCGCAACGATTCACGCCAATCACCGCATCGAAATATGGAAACAACGGCAACAGGAATGGGAAAACCAGCGCAAAGGTATTACGCATGCTTCGCAAACACTGAAAAAGACTTCCGACCTTATTGAACGCGAGCGCAAACTCCTGAACACGCTTTCGCCAGAACGTCAGCTTATCCGCCCACTCGTTCTTATCACCCCGAACGCACCACACCGAAAGAACCTGATCTAGGCCATGGCTACATTCGATTCCATCATAAATGTTGAAGAGTGGATTAGTGACCACTACTTCACCACCGATGAAAAAGGCAAGAACTTCACCGCGCAGGTCAAAGCGGCCCACACGCAGTGGAAAGCCGAGGAAGCTGATACCAATACTTCGCCGTGGACTCGTTTTACTGCCCTTCAACGGCAATTGCAGCAGGCTTTCGCTACGTCTGATCATGAGTCAGTCACTCAGCTGGCAGAGCTACACAATATTATCCGCCAAGCTTTCGGTTTTACTGCCCCCACCGAGCTCACCGCCGAACGCGCAGGCGATGATATTCACTTCACCGGCTCGCTTTGCAATACCGCACTGCTTATTGACGCCGCCTCCATCACTAGCCATGAAGAGCTCGGCGCAACTACTCCCCTCCACCCAGTATTCATCGGTGATAAACCAGGTTCCCTCACAATTCAGCAATTGGTGAGTGATATTTTCCTTTCGAATCTTGCTCCGGCGTACATCATTATTCTCGCTGGAAAATGGGCAGTTCTCGCTGAACGGGATTCCTGGCCTCTGGGTCGTTATCTAGCTGTAGAGCTCGCTCTCGTACTTGAACGCAATGATACGAAAGCCGCTGGCGAACTCCGCCGGGTTATTGCCATGTTCGCCCGTGAGCACGTCGAACAAGGTGCAGACGGCTCTATTTGGTGGACACAAGTGCGCGAAGAATCACTAGAACATGCAATCAAAGTTTCCGCCGAACTCCGCCAGGCAATTAAGCATTCAATCGAGATTATCGGCACTGATGTTCTCGATCGCTTCGCTCAACAGAACAAAGATTCCTCCGACATCGATGGCAATGAACTAGCCAAAGAGGCAATCCGTTACCTGTACCGAATCTTGTTCCTGCTATTTGCCGAGTCTTCACCAGAACTCAATATTCTTCCCACCGGTACCCCAGAATATGACGAAGGCTACGGCCTTTCCCGTATCCGCGATCTTATTCTCTCACCTCCAAGTACACCGGCTGCGCAACAAGGCACCCATCTCTACCAAAGCCTCGATCGCCTATTCACACTGATCAATAATGGGCACAACCCCAAAAAATCAAATGTAGATTCAAGCGCAGCTGATGAGGGCCTGCGTTTCCGTAACCTCAATGCGGACCTTTTCCAACCCAGAGCAACCCACCTAATAGACCAGGTAAAACTATCCAACCAAGCACTCCATGAGGTGCTGCAAAATCTCTTGCTGTCCAGCGAGCAATCCGGCAGGGACCGAGGCTTTATTTCATACGCAACCCTCGGCGTTACCGAACTCGGCCAGGTATATGAGGGGCTCATGTCCTACTCCGGCTCGATCGCTACTGAAACTTTGCTGGAAGTCGCCCCTAATGGCGATGCTTCCAAGGGCTCGTGGGTGGTGCCACAACACATCGCTGATCAGATTGATAATAAGCATTTCGTAAAAGCACCTCGCGCAGCGGAAGAAGGCGGCATAGATAAAGACGCAGTCCGACGCTATGCACCAGGCAGTTTCGTTTTCCGTCAATCGTCCCGCGACCGTGCCCGCTCAGCTTCGTTCTATACCCCTGCGGTCCTTACACAATTCACTGTCAGCCAGGCGCTCGAAGAACTCCAAGCTTCCGGGCGCATTCAAACAGCAGAAGACGTCCTCACTCTTTCTGTTTGTGAACCCGCAATGGGTTCCGGCGCCTTCGCCGTTGAGGTAGTCCACCAACTCGCGGAATTATATATTAAGCTGCGCCAACAAGAGCTCGATACGCAAATTCCGGCGGAACAGCGCGCCCTTGAACTCCAAAAAATCAAGGCTCACATCGCCCTCCACCAGATCCATGGTGTTGACCTTAATAAAACCGCCGTTGAGCTTGCGGAAATTTCCCTCTGGTTAGACACGATGACCGCCGAGCTCCAAGCGCCATGGTTTGGTCTTCATCTCCGCCACGGTAATTCCCTAATCGGTGCGCGCCGCTCAACGTATTCTGTCGCCGAAACCCGCAATAAGGCTTACCTCACCCAAGAGCCGAAACATCATCCGCTCACTTCACTCAGGCAGGCCATTACAAACATCGAAAAAGACATCACTGTCTCCGGTAGGATTCACCAATTCCTTCTGCCCTCCCAAGGCTGGGGCGCGGCCGCTGAGGCAAAAGACCTAAAGGACATTGCCAAAAAAGAAATTGCCGACCTCAAAAAGTGGCGACTCAACGTCCGCAATAAGCTTACTGACCATCAAATCAAGGCATTGCAAGATATCGCCGCACGTGTCGAACAACTGTGGCAATTCGCCCTGATCCGCACCGAGCTCGCAGAAGACCAAGCGCGTCGCGACGTTCGCATTTGGGGCCGCGAATCCACAAACACCGCCAAGAACGTCACCCGCAAAGATATCGAAAAAGACCTGTTCAATAACGCCGACGGCGCCTATCGACGCCTCCGCCTTATCATGGACTCCTGGCACGCCCTCTGGTTCTGGCCACTCGACGCCACCACCCCGCCACCAGACATCAACGAATGGATTCGCACCCTCCAAAGCATCGTCGGCACCACCGCGAAAACCAGTGCGAAAAACGCCCAACAATACGCACTCGGCCAAGCACCCACCTGGGACGAAATCAACGCCGCCGAGGAAACCGACTGTTTCGTTTCGGGCGCACTCAAATCAATAGAGCTTCTCGACGCCCACCCGTGGCTCCGCACCGTGCAAGAAGTCACCGCCGCACAAAACTTCTTCCACTGGGATCTCGACTTCGCCGCAGTCATGGCTAAAGGTGGCTTCGATCTCCAGGTAGGAAACCCACCATGGGTACGACCTCGTACTGATGTAGACGCCCTCCTCTCAGAGACTGATCCGTGGTTCTCCCTAGCCCACAAGCCAACACAAAAAGAAAAGAAAGAACGACGAGAAACCGCACTTCAACATCAAAACGCACGGGCAGTTCTTCTTCGCGGTATTACTGAGGTCGTTGCAACAAGCGAAATCCTCACAGATCCCACTCTCTATCCACACCTCCAGGGCCAACAGCCTGATCTGTACCGTGGATTCATGGCGCGCACCTGGAACAATGCTTCACCTCGTGGCGTCATTTCCCTTATTCACCCGAAATCACATTTCACAGAAGCCAAAGCAATATCACTGCGCTCAGCTGCATATAAACGACTTCGCAAAAATTGGCACCTAACAAATAAGTTAGCTCTTTTTGATATTGACGCCAACGAGAAAAATTTCGATATTGCAATCTACGGTGCGCCAAAAGACAACATAAAGTTCCAAATGGCTTCAGGTATACATCACCCTAAAACACTTGCAGATTCTCTCGTGCACGATGGAAGTGGGCCCGTGCCAGCATTCAAAACTGACGACGGTAAATGGGATCTTCGTCCTCACCGTGACCGGATTATTACTGTTGATGAGTCCACTCTTGAGGTGTGGAATTCTATTCTTGAGGAGCCAGATACCCCGTTGCTCCATACACGAATGGTGTACACGGTGAATTCCGAGGCGTCGAAAGTCCTTGAAAAACTTGCGCGTGCACCTCGAATGAAAACCCTAGGCCTGCAATTCTCGGCAGGCTGGCACGAAACCGGCGATAAAAAGAAGGGTTATTTCGACTCCAAGTGGGAAGTCCCTAGCTCGTGGAATGATGTGATTCTTCAAGGTCCTCACCTCGGTGTTTCCACGCCGATGATCAAACAGCCGAACGAAACGATGAAGCACAATCAAGATTGGACGGAAGTCGATCTTGAAGCAATGCCTGCTGACTTCATCCCCGCAACCGCCTACCAGCCCGACCGTCAAGAAAAACCAGATTACGACGCCGCGTACGGCTCATGGGAAATCGACGGTAAACCAATCCCAGTAAGTTCGACGTACCGGGTGGCGTGGCGCGCGATGGCGGCAACAACCGGTTTCAGAACGTTTTACCCATCACTAGTTCCGGCTAAAGCTACACACGTACATGGTGCTCATTCCGCTGGCCCTATTTTAGATAGTTGTAGTCTATTTGCTGCTACCGCTGCTAGCTCATTTCTAAACGATTATCTAGTTCGCTCAAGCGGATTATCGAATCTTTACGGTGCCAGTTTCGAAGTCTTGGCTTTGGGTTCAAAACAATCACTTTGGCCTCAGGCCAATAACCGTTATCTACATCTCAATTGCCTCACCTCAGCTTATGCACCTCTTTGGGAGGAGATCACGGGCGAAACATGGACTCCGGACACACCGATCCGCAACGCTCTCGAACGTCAGAAAGCTCAAACCGAGATTGATGCGATTGTGGCTCTTTGTCTCGATGTCACCGCTGATGAGCTTTGTATGATTTACCGCACGCAATTCCCAGTGATGCGGCGTTATGATCAAGAAAATCATTTTGATGCTCATGGGCGGTTGGTTCCCAAGAGCATTTTGAAGGAGCATTCGAAACTTAAAAACGATGACAGGCTTAGTGAGTCTGCTCGAACTTGGACGCACCCTCAGTCCAATGTTACTTATGTATTCGAATATCCTTTTATTGTGTTTGATCGTGAAGCAGCTTTGCGTGCTGCGTACGCAAAGTACAAAGAAATGATGTAGTACCCGATGTCTATGCTTTTGCCTGTGCATTCTGCGGCACACATTCATGAGGGCATTACTGAGTATCTGACCACAAGTTTTTCCTTGGCGGATAAAACCCTAGCGGAGCAATTAGCGAAGTTCCTTACTGATCCTGATGTAGGGATGTTCCGCGGTCCATATGTTCGTACTCGTTTGCCATACGCGACCGCCACTGACTGGGAAGGCGTGTTGAGTTGGCTCCCTGATTGGTTTGTGCCATATAAGCACCAGGCAGATGCATTTCGTCGACTCTGTTCCCAACACAATGGGAAACCAAGACGACCCGAACCAACACTTGTGGTCACAGGGACAGGTTCGGGTAAGACCGAATCATTTTTGTATCCGATTTTGGATCATTGTGTACGTAACCAGGGTGAGGGGATCAAAGCCCTTATCCTGTATCCGATGAATGCACTGGCTAATGACCAAGCTAAACGCCTAGCTAGTTTGATTCATGAGGATCCTCGTCTTGCGTCTATTACGGCTGGTCTTTACACCGGCGAAGCTAGCCAAACAAAAAGCACTCGCATGACCGAGGATTCGCTGATCACAGATCGCAATTCCATGCGGGAGAATCCGCCCGACATTTTGTTGACTAATTACAAAATGTTGGACCAATTGTTGTTGCGCGCTCAGGATCGTAAATTGTGGGAAAAATCCGCGCAATCATTGCAGTATCTTGTGCTGGACGAATTCCACACATATGACGGTGCACAAGGTACAGATGTCGCATTGTTATTGCGGCGCTTAGGGTTAATGCTTAAGCGTTTCCAGCCCGAAGATTGGCTTACTGAAGAAGCGCGGAAACGAGTGCTAGGAAACGTTACTTCGGTGGCAACTTCGGCGACATTGGGTTCGAAAGATAAACCTGATGCCATACTCGACTTTGCGTTCACTGTTTTTGGAGAACGATTTCAGCAAGAATCTGTTGTTACGGAGACAGCACTGACACTGTCCGAATGGCAACAACTCATAGCCGAGCAATTTGGGAAAGCTGAGTACGTACCAGAAACTTTTGATATTTCCACATTAATTCCGCTTATCAACACCGAAGTTGCGGAACAATTGGATACTTCCCATAAGGATTATGCACAAGTTGTGCATTCTGTTTTTTGCAAACATGCTTTTAAGTGCGATGAGAATGACATTCAAGCTGCGATCTCGTTAACTGCACAGCATCCTGCGTTTACTAAGGTGCTAGAAAACGCACATTCAAGCGCGATTCCGTTTCAATATCGCAGCGAATCTAATCCAGACACTCTCCTTGAACGCGTCTTCGACCAGTCAGTATTGCGTAAACAAAGAAGTGCTGCAGTTGAGTTTTTAAGCCATGTTCTTTCGGAATTGTCGTATCTTCGTGCGGAGTATGGCCGTACTCATGGCTGGAAGGCGAAACAGCTTCCTGGTGTAGAGCTGCATATGTGGGTGCGTGAGCTTTCCCGCATTGATCGCTCATTGAATCCGCCTGAGGAAGGGTTTGGATTCCGTTGGGCGGATGATGGTCCACAAGAAGAAGGACAAACACAAGATACTGCCTGGTTGCCAGCCTGTTATTGCCGTAATTGCGGGCGTTCAGGCTGGATGGTGAGTATGCAACCAGGCGGTGATGCACCAATTATTTCTGGCCCAAAGATCCGTAAAAACTCTATATTTGCCCGTGAAAGCCAGCGTCCGCTGTTGGACACGACATTTGAAATCGACGCGAAAGCCTCTGATCAATCTCAGGTGATGTGGTTCAACATTGATACCCCGAGTTTGAGCCGCGCTGAGCCTAGCGAGCAGGCAAAAAACCTGGGCCGTGCTATACCTGTGCTGACCTATGCGGGTCAGGATCAAGAGAAACTGGCCGTAGAACAAGTATGCCCTTCTTGTGGTGAAAGTAATGCAATTGGTTATTTGGGGGCGTCTGTTTCCACGCTCCTTTCAGTCGCGTTATCTAATTTCTTCGGCCAATCTGACCTCGATGAAGCAGAGAAGAAAACCTTGGTGTTTGCAGATTCAGTGCAGGATGCAGCTCACCGCTCTGGGTTTGTGCAATACCGTGCTCGCACATTTGCGTTGCGCACCTTTATTAGAAATGCGGTTTCGGAAAAAGAAACTACACTTGCTGAAATCCCGCAACGCCTTGTTGAGCTAGCTGGTGATCGTCTGCGATCACGTTTTGAACTGTTACCCCCAGACCTCACTGATAACCCGAATTTTGAAAACTTCTGGCGTTCTAATTCTGCATCAAGTGAAACAGAGAAAACATTGTCGAGCGTTATCTCTCGTTTAGGTATTGATGCAACATTGGAATTTGGGCACCGCGCAATTCTCGCGCGTTCACTGACCTCTACTGGATCATTGACCGTGAAAGTTGAGGCGGAGGAATTAAGCTTGCACGATGCTGCCGATGCGGCAGTATTAGGGATACAACTACCGCTTGCTGCAGAAACAAGTCTCGGTGTCTGGGCACGCAGTATCCTTGAGCAGATTCGTCTTCATGGTGGCGTTTATCATCACTGGTTTGAGCAGTATTTATTGGATGATTGCAATAGCTATCACTTGAATAAACGCGAATCTCGGGTAAAGGGTATTCCTAGTTTTCCACGCGGCGGTGCTCCGAAATTCCCGATTGTAATTGGCCGAAGGAGCCTTAATCATCGGGTGGATGACGGCGCCATGAGAATCGGGCCAAATAGTTTCTATGCGCATTTAACAGCACGAATCCTCGGTATTTCTCGGCACGATGCTGCGATTGCTGTCATGCATTTATTAAATGAATTCACACACCGAGGAGTTCTTCAATCTAAAACGACAAATTCCGGAAACACCGTATATTCGATTGTCCCGGATCACGTTATTATTCGGGCTGAAAAAGATCCCCATACATTGGAATGTGATGTTTGTCATGCCACGCTGAATGTTGATCGTTCCGTCCGGGAAGTATTGGGAGATACGTGTTGTCACACGACTGGTTGTGAAGGAAAGCTTAGAGAAATTTCTCTGAAACCAAACTACTACCAGCGCCTTTACAATTCCACAGAGCCACGCACGGTCGTCGCAAAGGAACATACATCCTTGTTAAAGAACGAGGAAAGGCTAGCACTAGAATCGCAGTTTAAATCCAAAGGCACTACTGCCGCGAACGCACCAAATGTGCTTGTTGCCACGCCAACGTTGGAAATGGGTATTGATATTGGTGACCTTTCTACAGTGGTGCTGTCCTCGATGCCACGCACTGTTGCAAGTTATGTGCAACGCGTTGGTCGTGCGGGACGTTTGACCGGAAATTCGCTTATTCTTGCGCTTGCGCGCGGCCGTGGTAAAGCACTCCCCCAGCTCAGTAATCCGTTGAGCATGATTGCCGGTAGCGTTCAGCCTCCGGTGGCATTTCTTTCTGCCGAAGAAATCCTGCACCGACAGTTCCTCGCCTTTGTGATCGAACAATTGGCATTGGACGAACAGGTGCCCACTCTTCACACAAGCAAGCATGTCTACCAGGTTTCGCCACACCGTAAATCACTTACTCAAGTAATCGAAACGGCAATCAGTGCGGGAATTGAGCCTTTATTAGATATTTTTTGCGAAACTCTTCGTCCGCATGTTGATGATGAGGTCTTGCAAGAATTACGCACCTGGAGCGCATCGGAAACACCAGGACATAGCCTTACCTATGATCTGCATCGTGCCAGTGAATCATGGGCAACTGAACGGAATGCGCTAACGAAACGCGTAGATGAGCTTGAGAAACGGCACGTCAAACTCTCCCAACAAGCGGTGGCTAGCAGCACCGACGATGATATTCGGGCTCAGCAACGTTCAACACGAGCATCTCTAAATCATACGAGGGAACAGTTAAGCACCGTGGTCGATGGCGAACCTTGGATTGCCGCAATGGAACGCTACGGACTATTGCCAAACTACACGCTGCTTGATGATTCTGTTGAACTCAATTTGAACATCACTCGGCAACAACCTGGCACAGCCGAGTTTGAAACTGAGCGCAGAGAATACACCCGTGGGGTTTCCAAAGCACTTTTCGAATTAGCTCCTGGAAGCACGTTCTATGCACAAGGAATCGCCGCGAAAATCGATTCCGTAGAAATCGGTGAACATGGCAGCAATATCGAGCAATGGCAATTCTGCCCTAGTTGCTCATACTCCGTAAAGGTCAATACTGATGACCATGAATCGCCCCGACCCGCATTCTGCCCAGTGTGCGGCGACGCGCACTTTGCGGATAGAAACCAAATTATTTCTGTGCTACCGCTACAGAAAGCATCCGCACAAGTAGAGCACTCGCGGTCGTCGATAAACGATTCGCTCGATGAACGCAGCAGGGTTCAGTATCATTCAACGTTTTCCGCAGTGGTAGAGCCGCAGGGCTTCGGGAAATCCTGGTACCTAAGCACGGGCTTTGGTGTGCAACATTTACGCCGCGTATCACTACACTGGCTAAATCTTGGCAAAGGCGCTGGTGAACGACGCATCTTTGGCGGCCGTGAACTTGAAGTGCCATTGTTCCAAGTATGTAAACACTGCGGGCATATAGACTCCGAAGCAGGCTCAAACCGATGGCAAGACCACCTTCCATGGTGTGACTACCGGAATAAAAGCGAAGAAGACACCGTATCCTTCGCCCTCGGTCGCACTTTGACCACGCAAGGCATTTTCCTGTTGCTGCCGAAACTTCTTACGGTTGCTGATTCGCTCACTCTGCCGTCCCTTATCGCAGCGCTCAAACTTGGGTTTAAAGAAGTACTCGGTGGCGACCCCGATCATTTGGACGTAACCCGAGTGATTTTTGGGCAACCAAACTCCGAATCTGGCAATAACGCCGACCCCGTTGAAGGCCTACTGCTTCACGATAACGTCCCCGGCGGAACCGGATATTTATCCCAATTCGCTGAGCCCGAAAAAGTTCGCGAACTCCTGGAAAAATCCTGGCAGCGGCTCCGCTCCTGCAAGTGCACCAACGACGGCCTACTTTGCTGCGAAAACTGCCTACTCCCCTACGCGGCATACAATTCGCTGGACAAAACATCACGCGCCGCCGCAGAAGCAGCCTTATACAAACTTTTGGTCAATGACCTGCACCCCAAGCCGAACATTCATGTACCTAGTGTCGCATGGGATATCGAAGCGACCCCTCCCAAAATAGATCAACGATCGCACCTGGAAGCTATGTTCTTCCACGAGCTGCGCACCAGCTTGGAAAAACAAGATGTCAAGCTAAAAGAATCCGTACGTGGCAGTGCTACTGAATGGGAATTCACATTCCCCGGCAGCAAACACACATGGCGCATGCAGGAACAAAAAAACCTACACATCACCATCCCTGACTTCTACTTCTCCACCGACGATCAAAAAATACCTGACCTCGCGTTGTATCTCGATGGCGCAACTTACCATATCTCAGAAGAGCACGAACGCCTGCACGGCGACGTGGAAAAACGCAACACACTATTCGAACGGAACATTCAACCTTGGTCACTCACCTGGGCTGATATCCAAGAACACAGCAAACAGCGCGAGCTTCCTACCGTAACCGAACCACGATGGTTTCATTCACAGCTACAAGCACAACTTGCTGCTCAGCTAAACCTTGAGCGCACCAAAATTAACCTAATTACACAAGACCCCATGACGCAGTTCCTTGCGTGGCTGAAGGACCCTAACCCCACCACATGGGACAAGATTTCCCATGCAGCAGCCGTGCATGTGGCCATGAATTCCCCAGAACAAGTTGATGAACAAATCCGGTCTACTGGACTGGGCCCGATATCGGGAACATACTCTGGGAAGGACTCACGGGCCGAATTACTTTTTGATACCTCCCGCGGAATTGACCAGGTCATGTGGAATGAATTCCTTGCACTATCGAACTTGTATTATGCCCGCGGTGCGTTTGTTACGGTGCATACGGACGTGACGGCGAGTGCCCTGATCGAAGATGTGATTGCTAAGCCAGATGTGGTTGCGGATAAGCAGTCTATCTCGCAAGATTGGCAAGAAATTCGCAATGAATTCGAGGACGAACCTGAAGTTCTTGAATGCATTTTGTCGCTCGCGCTAGAAAAAGTCCGTGTTCCCGATAGCTATGGCGAAGAACTTTCCAGTATTGCTTCGGTTGCCGTATGGGAAGGTCCAAAAATCGCTTTTGTTTTCGAACGAGATAAAGAGCTGGAAGCGCCACTCCTTGCGGACGCATGGACTATTATTTCACCAGAAGACTTCCAACCCGACCAACTTCCAGAAGCTTTTGCCGCACTAAAGGAGTCCACATAGCACCATGGCAGAGTTTTCCCTCCATAAGGCACTCAAAGTTGACGGCAGCCTGTACGCGAAAGTCTTCAATTTCATTCAAAAACTTGTACAAGATCCCACTCTGCCGGGGCTACATATCGAGCCAGTGCAAAACTGCCGCGACCCCCGAGTACGCACGGGCCGCGTCAACGATCAGTACCGCGCCGTTATGTTCGAACTCACCGCAAAAGGCAAACAACATTTTGTACTCGTTGACGTCCTTAACCACGATGACGCATACGTTAAAGCCGAGCGGATTCGCCTTGAAATCAACCCCATTAACGGCATTACGCAACTTATTGAGGAAACGGTGCCGCCACGGGACGTCGTTAAACGCCCGAAAGTAATAGCGAAACCGAAGAAATTTACACCGGGTGAAGTATTGCGAAATGCTGGTATCACACCAGAAGCACTGCAAAACGAATTGGGCGTCACCCCAGCCACGGCCAATCATGTGTTCGAGCTTGGGCATGAAGATGATATAGAAACTGAATTCGCGCTATCACCAGCATGGGAACGTGATGCCCTCACTGGACTGTTAGCCGGATACACCATTAATGAAGTTCGGGATTCTTTAAGTATTGAAACCGGAGTTGGTGCGGGTGACACTCAGGGTGATACCGAACGTGATGACGAAAGAATCATCGAAGGTCTCCAACACCCGGCAGCCGCACTGGAGTTCAAATACGACGCAAACCAAGAAGACTTAGAAGCAATTATTAGCCAAGGCGACTTCAACGCTTGGCGAATCTTTGTTCATCCCGAACAGCAGCACGTAATCAACGCCAACTACTCCGGATCCGCCCGCGTCACCGGAGGCGCCGGCACCGGAAAAACCGTGGTGACACTACACCGCGCCAATCGACTCGCCGCAGACGGCCGCAAACGTGTGCTATTAACCACCTACACCCGCAGCCTCGCCGACTCCCTCACCTCACACATGAACGTACTCAACCCCGAGTACACCGCCGCGAGCAAACCCGGCGCCCCCGGACTCTGGATCTCAGGTATCGACGCCCTTATCGCACACATAATCAAACACGCCAGCGCCGAAGCAATCAGAGACGCAAACGAAGCCGTCCTCGGAAGCCCCGAAACATACCGACTCCAAGCATTAGATAACCAAACTGAACAACAACTCTGGGAAGAATGCCTCGGATTCGTAGAAACCAAACTCTCCCCAGAACTCACACACCCAACATTCCTGGCACAAGAATACGAAGCCGTAGTGCTCGCGAACGGCATTAAAGACCAGAAAGAATATTTGAAAGTCCCGCGCCCCGGACGAGGCACACCACTCAGCCGAACAGCACGAAAAGACATGTGGAACATCATCTCCGCATTCCGGCGCAAATGCTCCACCCTTGGCCGCGCCACATTCCCCACACTCGCAGCCATCGCCGCACACATCCTAGAACGCCGAGCAACAATATCCAACACGAATCCGGATGGGTTGGTTACGCAAGTAGGTGCAGCACCCGAACAACAAAGACTATTCGACCACGTCCTAATCGACGAAGCCCAAGACTTCCACGCCGGACACTGGAAATTCCTCCGCGCATGCGTAGCCCCCGGCCCCAACGACATCTTCCTCGCCGAAGACGCACACCAACGCATCTACGGACAACGACTAACCCTAAGCCACTTCGGAATATCGACCCTGGGTGGAGCATCACGAAAACTCACACTCAATTACCGCACCACCAAAGAAACCCTCGAATACGCCGTACGCATCCTCGAAGGCCAACAATGGATCTCCTCCACCAATGAAGAAGACAGCATCACCGGATATCGATCCGCACGATCCGGACCAGAACCACTCATCGTTGAAGTAACAAACCTCAACCAAGAAATCGCAGCAGCCGCCAACCAAATCAAACACTGGACCGCCGAAAACCCAAACGCACACATCGGCATACTCACCCGATCCACCTACGCAATCAAACAAATCATCGCCGGGCTCGAAGAACACGAACTCCAAGGCTCCACAACACGCAAAACACAAACCACCGATAACACCCCCATCAGCGTCATGACCATGCACAACGCCAAAGGCCTCGAATTCACCCACGTCATACTCATGGGCATCAATGCAAAGTCAGTGCCACAACGACACCAACTCCAAGGACTCGGAGAAGCCGAAACAGCAGACCAAATCCTACGAGAACGGGCGCTACTGTACGTTGCCGCATCGCGAGCTAGGGATGCTTTAATGGTTACTGTGAGTGGGGAAAGGTCGGAGTTGATGCCGAAAGTCAATTCCAAAAACTCAATATAGATATAATATGTACATCTCAACCATGTTTATATCACATCAACCAAAGTCAAAAGGGCGAATATAAAAATGAATCAAAAAACTTACAACGAGGAATTAAAACCCTCTTCCGGCTCGTTAAGTAGGCTCCCCACAGAACAACCTTAAATTCTGGACAATCATCATCTGGCTAGCTAACAATCAAAGAGTGGCTCTCCTTCGGTCAAGAAATTATTAGGCGAAACACACAGTATATAAACGGACATCAATTTTTCGTCGACCGCAGACTCTAAAACAGGACGCAAACGAATAAAGCTTGAGGAGTTCCGCGCCCAAAACTATGACGTGGAACGCTTATTCCGTTAATAACGAATGGGGCTACACAGCATCGGACGGCGAAAAAAGCTTACTCTCCATGCCTCCAATTACGAAATTTCGTCAACTAAAATTCGATTTGCAGAACTAAACACTTTTTAAATCAACTAAACACAATTAAATATGCAATTTAACTACAACGTATTAGGCAAAAAAGAACAACAAATTCAACACACCCATCGCTACCATTATGGAACTTTCACTTATCAAGATATGCCACCTCTATTTCAACCGAAAAGGTTGGACGGGAGATTTGAATAGCATTTATCATAACGGCGGAAATATGGCGGATGAGTTGCCAGGAAAATTAGATTCCCAATTATTCTTCAAAATTATCCACATTACATCATCTAAGTTACCGATCGGGGCTCGAAATTATTCTTAATTAAAATTTCTCAGCTTCCAGCAATTATTTAAATAATACCTCGACGGCAGGTTATCATATGACAATGGTTTCCTTTTCCCGGGGACTATCGAATAGTTATCTATCTCGACCCTCTATGTACAAAGCTACGGAATCAAGAGTAGCTGTTACAATTTGTGCATCACGAATATTTAAACGAGCTAATGAGATCTAGTGTTGGGTTATCTCCGCGATTTAGGGTACACACCACCAAATGACGAACGCCGCCGTTGGCCGACATATAATGTCACCCCAGACGGCACTGTTGATAAAGCCAGACGTCAGCAATACTTTCTTGGAAAAATGTATTTAATCAGAAAATCCAACCAGACTCCTTAAAGAATTAATCGTTGAAATTAACAAATTATTTTTGAACGAGCTCAGCTGTTTTCTATGTAAAGCACCAAACAAAATACTTCAAACTGAAATGAATCAGCTTTTCGGACCCACCTCCTGTCACCCGACCGCACTTCACTCCTGGGTCTTAACTCCCGACAAATGGCTCGTTGAAAATATCAATCAAAGCAACGTAGGCGCCTTTTCCCCAGGAAAAGCTGGCGACCATCCACTTCAAAATTTAAATAAACTTTTTAATGAAAATAATTTTGATGATCGTAATATTTTTTGAATGCATAATCTTTGAGCGTTACGATCTGGTTACGGTATTGCCAACCTAAGCAGCCCTAAAAGCATAAAATTTTATTTCCAAATTAGAAATTAAAGGAAACGACTCTATAAAAGATTTCAAATCTCTAATTTACTATTTGAAGAGAGAGTTACAGGACCTACTAATCGATCTAAAATTACGAAAACTCATACAGGATTTTAACCTTATATCTTTCACGATTTGAGTGATATGGAGTGGGTTATTTAGAGCGCAAGTAAACGTGATAGAACGCTAACGTCGGCGTCCATCGCGTTCCTTTATTATAACGATAACAAAACCCATATAGTAGTTTGCATGATAGTTTCTCGCTCCCCCAAAGATGACAAAGACTTTTACGAGTTTTTGCAGGATGGATCTGTGACAGAATAACACATCAACCCTTCCTATAACTTACTATACTCGCAAAAACGTTAAACCTGTGAATTCATCGTCTTTGCAGATAAATAATGAATCCGCACGTTATACGCATCAGTTCGTGCGAAAGTCTCGACGCCAATAATTAGGTCTTCTACTGAGATGACCACCCCAAGTCGTATCTTCGTCCAAATCGCTAGAGTCAACCACCCGACCCATTCACGGGCCTTCTATGCGGTATTTGGCTGTTACAGGCACTATCGATCGGTCCTATGAGCAATCGGAAGGTTTTACGCTCACGCGCCACCTTTTTCTTTGAGCAGAATATTGATGTTTTGCTGTTTCGTAACAACTTCAACGACAGATAATCAAACCCAACCAACGAACAATATCGAGGCGGAGGCATTAATCACATCTGCCATCTCATAGCTGACGCCTTTTGCTACAAGGAGATCGCACGAGGTCTAAGACTAGACTAACGAAAAATCGTCAAAACCAACACCAATCCCAACCAAAAAATACTTGATTGCAAAATTTCAATATACTTTATCACTAAGCTCGGAAAATTCGCTTCACTTTAATGAATTTTGTCGTTGTTCATTAATATATTCTTGCAATTGTTTTACAAATTTGATAAATTGCTTATCGGTCATTTTGACAATATCAAACTTAGTAAGTGACTTAAACTCTGCGCTTAAGTAAGGATGTATTTTTTCACCCATATTCCAATCCGCTTTGGTATCGTTTGAGAGAAATAAAACGACATCTAAATTTTCTTCGCAACTATCGACTTTTTTTGAATAATCCAAACTTCTAACTCCGCCGATCAAATCCAACCAACAAAAAAAATCGCCAAATCCTTGTTCATTTTTGGTTTTATAATCTTCCCATCCAGGAGGAATTTTGCAGGAAAAACGCGACTTAGCAATTTCCATAAAACGACTGCGAGGCACAAAGCTGACGAACAAATCATTTCCGAAGATTTGTGACCAATAGTCCGTAGGACGATTCTCATGAATTGGGTACTCTTGGTCAATGGAGCCATCCCATTCGTCAACTTTTTCTTTAAAATTGGTAATGTCATTGCGTGAAATAAATCCAATATTGATTAACTCATCAATTTCTTTTTCGAAATTTTCGCATTCTTTTACCATTTTTTTAAACAGCACTTTATACTTGTTTAAACTTTCTTTAGAGAAGGCGCGGTAATTATTACAAAATTCAACATAGGCTTGACCAGGAAAAATTGTAATTATGGTCGACTCTGAGACCTCTGCATTTTTGGGCAACTCTAAAAAGTTAGAAATCAAATATTTTAAATTAGATTCTTGATAATAATAAAGCTGTTTTAATATATTAGTGTCCGTCGAAAGTATTATATTGCAACGCTTAAATTTCCGCTCTTTAATTTTTTCACATAACCGTTTCCAATCAGATGTACTAAGGCCAGGAGAGTCAACCTTTTTAATCAAATCTTCAATCGAATCAACTAAACCGACATTCGAACCGACTTCTTCCACCAATTCGCCGACGAATGCATCATTAAAATCCGTCTTTTTAATATCCAATAACCCTTCAGAATTCATATTCTTCTCCATACCAAGTTTTAGAACATTCTTTCACAATTTGTTCCATCTTTTGGTTAATAGACTCGACGTCCCAACATTTCAAATCATCGAAATTAACAATTTCGCGATGGTAAATATGCTTTTTGAAATGTTCAGCTGTCTTAGCTACATCAGTCGACCCGTAGGGACGATTCTCTGTTTTTAGCAAAATAGTGTTGCCTATGTTTCGTAAAAGTTTATACTGTTCGGTTAAAGAACTTTGATTGCTTGATAAGTTATTTTTTATGGAAACATTTCTCATCACAATATGTAGAAACGCATCGACGTCTGGCAAGCAACTTTCCTGCAACGCTGATAAACGCACAACTGTCGCAAGCTTTCGCTGAAGTGGTCTTGCCTTTAATCTCTCGACAAACTGTTCTTTGGAAGGTTTAAGTTCTTTAAGAGAATCAATGGCTTTATCAATTTTCGAATGTTCTGATTGGAAAATATTTTGAGCTGCTTTTGCAAACTTCGCTTCAATGCTGCCGGTCCCAAACATCCCCACCACCATGCGGGTGATAACGATTTTAGAAAGTTCTTCTAAGTAGAAATCTGCCTGCTCATCATATGATATTGCGATTACGATTGGGCGAATTGTTGAAAAGTTTAATTGGTCAAGAATCGCGCTAATTCTAACAAAATTGCTTGGCGCGCTATTGTCTACCAACGAGGGATCTATCAAACCTAAATATCTATCTAGATGTTCGTACAACAGCTCAATTAATTGTGATACTTTTTCGCCTGGATAGTACTTAATCACTATCTTATATAAATCTCGAGGCAGTATGTAGCCATGCCGCAATATTAATATATGCCTGATAAAATGTGTTAGTTGATCCTCCGCGCCAATGGCTTCAAATTTTTCTTGTATTTTAATCCACTTATCAGTTAGTTTATTTTCTCGAATTTCTTCTTCATTTAATTGATTTAATGACCCGAGGACGTATGCTTTAATTATATCATAAGGTGTCAAATTCCTGCCGCGGGCATTGACTACCTCAAATACTTTATAAGCAGACACTAGATCATCGTTTACGAACGCTGATAAATAAACTTTTTCAGTTAAAAATTTAGCCCAATCACTTAACGCGAAAGAGGGTCCATTATCTATCTCAACTTTTAATTGTTCATATAAATAGCGCTGCGCACTTACCATTGGATGATTCGAAAGATCATTTCCTGAAGGCCATTCCGGTTTGTCAAGACTTAAAAGTTGATCATATACTTGTAAATCTTTTTCATCATTAAGTTTAAGCCTTGGCACTTCCTGATCTTTTTGATAGTCAGGGCCAATTAACAAACTATCTCGTATCGAGCGCTTAATTAGTGGTTTCTTTTCCACAACAGCAAGTAAACGTATAGCATTTGCTAATAAGCTGAGTGAAATTAACCTTTGCTGACCATCGACTATATCTTGATAATCTGAATCATGCGCAGTCAAGATTATGATCCCCATGAAATACGCCTCTTCTTTCTGTGCGGATTTCAAATCATTCCAAAAATCTTCAACTTCTACTTTTAATCTCCAGCTATATTTTCGCTGGTAGATTGGGACGTTATACTTGCTGCTGGCCATCAACGCTTTAAAATTGGTGGTGTTTGTGGAAAACGTGATCACCGATACCTCATTCCAGTTCTAGCTTTTGATTGCGATAATTATTTTAAAGTGCTTGGCAATTTATAAATTTCGCTACTTGAAAAGTCTAAAATTTTGACGTTTTATATACCTCCAAAATATTTCATTTCATACATCACGTTTTCTTTTGCCGTAGATTTGGATGGTTCACAAGGCAATAAAACACTTTATAGTTGTTTGCCATTTTATACTCAACACGGTTGCGTTGACAACACAGCACTAACCATAAGGACCATTCAGCTGCTGTGGGTTTTACAGAACTGGACTTTCCTGCCACTTTCGTCCAAATATCCCAAATACAACAAAGACTTTTACAGGTTTAACCTGATGGTTCTGTCACGAAGAACGTAACAGAACCACTCGCACGGATTGCGAACAAGTGGACAGCAATGATCGTCACCATCGCTGAGGCTAAACTCCGCTTCGGAGATAGCAAGACGAGATTTGAAGGCATTAGCGGCAAAGTCCGCACAGACACATTGCGTGCACTGGAACGAGGCGGCATCGTCCCCCGTGAGAAGTACGCCGAAATCCCACCACGAGTAATGTACGAATTAACACCCCTCGGTAAAACCCTGCTTGTCCCCCTGGCGGCACTCACCGAATGGGCAGAAATATACACGTGTGAAGTAATGTTGGAACGGCAAAAATACGATGAACTGCAAGAAGGATTATGAGTACTACTACCCAAGCTTTCCGCGGCGTCGGTAACTTTAAAGAGTTAACCGTGCGATAGCGTTCTGTAGTTTATCTACAAGTAAATGGACAGTAGTCCATGCACCGGCAATAGCTTCACGTTCATCGCTTTGGTAAGGAAGGGAATTCACTTTACTGGACGCCCGTTGAACTGCTTTCGCGATTACTTCAGCATCAAAATCCAGCTGATTCGGGTTGCCTTTTTGATAATCGGGGATATAAACACAAAGCCTCTCAAGCACTTCTCGTTGAGTACGTATGCCTCGGCTATACTCTGCTTACTCCGCTCACGGTACTCACCCAGTGAGCACAAAACATACATCGGCGAAGTAATGCTGGCACACCAAAAAATGATCAGCAACAAGGATAGTCGTGAGCACTAAACCTAGAGCTTGTGGTGTTAAGCGACGCAGATACTCTGCGCTGATACCCCAAGCATTCCGTGACGTGACCAAGCCAAATAAGACTGAGCGGTTCACTTATTAATTCAGCTTTTAGACATGTCGCCGGGGCTGCGGGAAGCGCGGTCTAGCCCCAGGTGCGGTGGGAAAGGACCAGAAGATAACCGTCTGGGTCCTGGATTGTTACACCGTATTCATCCCAATACGGGTTGCGGGCCTTGACAACCTGGCCGCCAGCCTGTTCGAGAAGGCGCAGTTCTGCGGGATCGACCTGGTGCCCGCGGTAGACCACCAACAGATCTTCCGGGCCGGGTGGATTTGCGTCCAAAGCAGCGGGATCCTGGACAAGCTCCAGATGCCAGGAGGCGCCGGGGACGCCAACCATCAACAACGCGTGACCCCCGACCGCATCCGTACCAGTACGCCAAAGCACCTCAAGGCCAACACCCTCACACCAAAAACGCTCAGCTACCTGCAACGAGCGAGTCGGCCGGGCAATACGAATCGGGTGGTTAGTGGAGATAAGAGGCATGGGGATATTAGAGCATGTGGGATAG
Source organism: Corynebacterium freiburgense (assembly GCF_030408815.1). NCBI lineage: Bacteria > Bacillati > Actinomycetota > Actinomycetes > Mycobacteriales > Corynebacteriaceae > Corynebacterium > Corynebacterium freiburgense. Next base: position 2,129,704 of record NZ_CP047355.1, read on the forward strand.
GTTGACGGAAATTAAATGCGTATCTTAAACGCTGCGTGCAGGGGCGGCATCAAGTTTCTGTAACACGGATAATGGATCAAGAATCAAGTCCCGCATAGTGATCATGTACTGACTAGCTATTTTGTTTCCATCATTGATGGTGTCGCTGATCCCAGGGGTGGACCATCATCACTTGTCTTTGCAAGGCCAGATCTGGCTTTACAGGTGAGAAAAACGGTTTTGCTTCACTCGGTGGTCGTCGTTACGTCCTTGCGATGTTTTTGGTTTTTCAATACCTCCGCCAAGGCTACCGCCATCGCTTGTTCTGCACTGAGACCAGTGTCATTCTGATCGAGTTGATCCATGAGGGAATTCAATGACAACTCAGCTAACTTCCAATCATCAGCAATATACGCACCATGACGCTGAATTAACCATTCACGCGCAGAGATCTTATCAACTGCCATTGGATCCTCCTCTCCTCTTCTGACCAGCCTGCCAAGACACCACGTTAAAGTCCAGCAGTTCAATGACTCGTTATCAAAGAACCCCACCAAGGAGTAATCGACATTTACGACACAAGTATCTCAATCCAGTAACCCACTGGTTGAAGGAGCTTTCCGCGGCGTCGATAAGCACGTGGAGGGTTTGGGATCTGAAGTTGGGTGTTGTGGCATCCGTTAGGAGGATGGTGGTGGTGGAGTGTTGTTCCATCTTTTCGCTGATGTGAGTGTCTAATTGAAGGGGCACTATCGGGAAGTATGAACACTGTTGCCACCGTGAATACGCAGCAAACACATAAATGGTGGGTGCTTGTCATCCTCGCTACTGGGCTTTCGCTTATTGTGCTGGATGCGACGATTGTTGGTGTGTCGATGCCGTCGATTATGCATGAGCTTGAGTTGAGTTTGGTGGATGCGCAGCGCGTGACGGCGCTGTATAACACGGTGTTGGCGGCGTTGCTGCTTGCTTCGGGACGGTTGGGGGATCGTGTGGGTCGCAAACATACGTTTGTGGCTGGTTTGGGGTTTTTCCTGGCTGGATCCGTACTCGCCGCGCTTTCTACCACCGCGTGGGCACTGATTGGCGGTCGGATTATCCAGGGTATTGGTGGTGCGTTGATTTTGCCTTCGACTCTTTCCACCGTGAACGCGTTGTTCCGGGGCAAGGATCGCGCCTCCGCGTTTGGCGTGTGGGGTGCCGTTATTTCTGGTGCCGCGGCGGTTGGGCCGTTGGCTGGAGGAATGATCACACAATGGGCGCATTGGCGTTGGATTTTCTGGGTGAACGTGCCACTGGGCCTGCTATTGATGATTGTTGCGCTGCGCATTGTGCCGAATACGCGCGGTGATGCCACCCCGGGTTTCGACTGGATTGGTCTAGTCCTGTCTGCCGTTGGTTTCGGTGGACTTGTTCATGGGATTATCCAAAAGGACATCACCATTACTGTACTCTCCTGCCTGGTGTTGCTGGCGTTTATTGTCTGGGAGCGCTTACGTCTGCAACAACAAAAGGCCGTGCTTCTCGACCTCTCCATGCTGCAAGTAGCCACCTTTACCTGGGGAAACCTCACGGCAATGATGGTGGCCATCGGTGAATTCGGGTTGGTATTTGTACTGCCGCTATTCCTGATTTCCGGTATGAACCTGTCCACACTGACGGCGGGCGCGGTGCTTGCAGCGATGGCCGTCGGGGCGTTTCTTTCCGGGGCCATGGCCAGGCATTTAGCCGCCGCGATCGGCCCGTCAGGAGTGGTCATGCTGGGGTTAGTCCTTGAAGTGTTTGGTGCCTTACAACTCGCCGCCGAAGAACGTGCAGACCAGCAACTTTGGCTGGTGGCGTTTGCACTCGTGATCTACGGCGTGGGGCTCGGCTTGGCCAGCGCGCAACTCACCAGCCTGGTACTTGGCGACGTTCCGGCGAAAAACTCCGGCCAGGCGGCGGCTGCACAGTCGACAATCCGGCAGATCGGCTCCGCCTTAGGAACAGCAATCATGGGCACCGTACTATCCTGGGCCCTGAAAGCTTACGTCTCCGGCCCGGGTGCCGACGCCGTGATCGCTTCAGGTGGTGCAGCACTCACCGGCATGCGTCAACACATGGACGTAACAACACTCGTCCAAGGATTCGCAGACGCTACACGAATAACCCTGTACGTAACCGTCGCATTCATCGCCCTCGGCTTCATATGCTCACTCATGGTACGACGGTATAGTGCGAATAGTCGGGTGGAATAAGCCTCTCTTCCTCGGAGAAACACAATGCCGAACATTCGTAAACGCCGCATCGCATTACTACTTACTCTGCTCCTCGTAGGTTTCATGTGGGCAAATAATACGAATGTGTTTACAACGCCGTCGAACTCCCAGCAAGGCGCCCGGCTACTCGCACACCGCGGATTAGCACAAACCTTCCGAATGGACGGGATTACCGACAGCACAAACACCGCAGCACTCATGAACCCACCTGAGCACCCCTATCTGGAAAACACGATCCCCTCAATGCAAGCGGCTTTCGACGCCGGTGCAGCAGTCGTTGAACTCGACCTTAAACTCACCAAAGACAAAGCCCTCGCAGTATTTCACGACGCCACCCTAGACCACCGCACCAACGGGGTAGGCCAAATCGGCGATTACACCATGGACGAACTACAACGCCTCGACATCGGCTACGGATACACCGCCGACGGCGGCAAAACATACCCATTTCGCGGCAAAGGCATAGGCATGATGCCAAGCTTCACCGAAGTACTACACGAATTCCCAAACCATGACCTCCTGATCCATATCAAAGACGGTCAACACGAAACCTACCAAGTGCTCTTAAAAACACTGGACAAACTGCCCAAACACCAACAACAACGACTCACCATCTACGGCAACGACGACGGCATAGCCTGGCTACGCAGCCAAAACCCACAACTACGACTACTCTCCAAAACAATGCTGCAATCCGCACTCCTAAAATACGAATTCATCGGCTGGACAGGCTACATACCAAAAGAACTCCACAACATGGAACTCCACATCCCAGCAAAATACGCACCACTACTCTGGGGATGGCCACAAACATTCGTCAACCGCATGGAACACGTAAACACCCGCGTTGTCCTCGTCGCAGGCAACGGAACCCGATCAGAAGGCTTTGACACCCCCACCAGCATGCAACAAATACCACCCGACTACACAGGCTACATCTGGACAAACCGGATAGATCTAGTTGGGAAGGCAATCCATTAGCACCTGGCTGGAACATTAATCACCCCCTTGATTGATCGTCCAAATCGGACCAAAATAGCGAAGAATTCGGTTTCGCTGCCACCTCACGTAACTGTGATGAAATGAAGATCACCACTTTGAGCATCATCGGCGACTCGAAACATGACCGCCCCGAATTGATCCAGTTCGATACCTTCTCGTGTGCCAGAGAATTGATTACGACTTAGTTGATGCCATGGCCAATGAGGATCCAGCATTCCCATAGTGTCAGCAACAGACCTTTCAGCCAACAAAGTAAAATATTTTTCGGCAACGAGCACCAGGTTTGCCAAGAATTAACTCTTCGAATGTCAAGGTGACTTCGGCGACACCAAAACAAGGATCGAAGGCTCTAGCAGCATAGTCCTCACAGACACCCTGCGCACTTTGGAACGAGACAGTATTATCTCCCGTGAAGAATACGTGGCGCGATTCCAACACGAGTGATGTACAAACTAACACTCCTCAGTAATACCCTGCTTGTTCCACTAGCAGTTCTCACCGAATGGTGACGGATACAGCGGCGAAATAACACTGGCAAAGCAACTTTCTGCAATCACCGTAAGAGGACGCGACGTCGATAAGCAAAATAATACTGGGCGGAACGCTAACATATTGTAGTAGGCCGCGGGAAGCGCGATCTAGCCCCAGGTGCGGTGGGAAAGGACCAGAAGATAACCGTCTGGGTCCTGGATTGTTACACCGTATTCATCCCAATACGGATTGCGGGCCTTGACAACCTGGCCGCCAGCCTGTTCGATAAGGTACAATTCGGTCGGATCGACCTGGTGCCCGCGGTAGACCACCAACAGATCTTCCGGGCCGGGTGGATTTGCGTCCAAAGCAGCGGGATCCTGGACAAGCTCCAGATGCCAGGAGGCGCCGGGGACGCCAACCATCAACAACGCGTGACCCCCGACCGCATCCGTACCAGTACGCCAAAGCACCTCAAGACCAACACCCTCACACCAAAAACGCTCAGCTACCTGCAGTGAGCGAGTCGGCCGGGCAATACGAATCGGGTGGTTAGTGGAGATAAGAGGCATGGGGATATTAGAGCATGTGGGATAGGTTGACGGAAATTAAGTTGCGCACCTTAGACGCTGCGGGGAGGCGCGGCATCAAGTTTCTGTAACACGGATAATGGATCAAGAATCGAGTCCCGCATAGCAATCATATATTGACTAGCTGTTTTGTTTCCATTATTGAAGACCATAATCGCTTGACTTTGTAAGGACAGAAATGGCCTTACGGTGAGAAAAACGGTTTTGCTTCACTCGGTGGTCGTCGTTACGCCCAAGAGGGCTTTCCTTGCGATGTTTTTAATTTTTCAATACCTCCGCTAAGGCTATCTCCATCACTTGCTCTGCGCTGAGACCAGTGTCATTCTGATCCAATTGATCCATGAGGGAATTCAATGACAACTCAGCTAACTTCCAATCATCAGCAATACACGCACCATGACGCTGAATTAACCATTCACGCGCAGATATCTTGTCTAATGCCATTGGATCCTCCTCTCTTCTTCTGACCAGCCTGCCAAGACACAACATTAAAGTCCAGTAACCCAGTGGCTGAAGGAGCTTTCCGCGGCGTCGGTAAGCACTGGGGAGGGTTTGGGATCTGAAGTTGAGTGTTGTGGCATCAGTTAGGACAATGGGGCAAAACATATCCATTTCGCGGCAAAGACATTGGCGTGATGCCAAGCTTCACCGAAGTACTACGCGAGATTCCAAACCATGACCTTCTCATCCATATCCAAGATGGTCAACACAAAACCTACCAAGTGCTATTCGAAACACTGGCTAAACTACCAGAACATCAACGATGTTGGCTTACCGTCTACAGCAACAACGACGGCATAGCCTGGCTATGCACCATTACTCTGGGTTGGTCACAAACATTCGTCTACTACATGGAACAAGTACCACCCGACTACGCAGGCTACATTTGGACAAACCGGGTGAATCTCGTGGGGAACGCAAACCAAGATTTCCGGTGGTAGCTTCCTCATATTGCGTTGCATAACAGTCAAGTTAGGTAGGGAGAACCCCCGCTATGAAAACAGCATCATGTCTCAGTGACGGGTTGCGTTACGTAACGTCGTTTAGCTGGGATGATGCGGCTCGACCACACGGCCGCCAAACTAAATAAGAGCCTGGAACTAAGCATTGGTGGTTGGACCGCCACAATTAGTTAGCAATAAATATTTTAGGCCGGGAGCCGGGTTAAAACGAGGCGGTTGGATCTCCTATAAGTTCCAGATTCCACGAAACACTTCGGTCAACCCGCAGCGTTAGAGATATCGGCTGACAGCAAAACGTAACCACCGACAGCGTTTGTGCTTGAACGGCGAAGTACCCCGAAGTTGTCGCCCCACCGGTCACATTCTCACCTCACTGGCAGATCAAGGTGTTCGCATCGAGCAGTTCAGCGAAGCAGATATTTAGCAGCTTTCACACCAACTTTTGATTACCTATTAAAGCGACAAAGCACGCAATACAAACCGTCATTAAATTTTTTATATAGAGAAGTGCCTGAGCCACCTTCGCGTACCGATTACCTCAGTAGGAAATGCAAGTCCCAGAAATTTCATGTTCTATTTAGTTGGCATAGACAAGCTCATCTAAAATTTAGCTATGAGTTTCAATGCAACTATTCTACGAATTCTCATCGCGTCTCCTTCTGACGTCCCTGAAGCACGGGATGCCGTAGAAAATGCAATACATTCGTGGAACCGTCGACACGCTGTCCCCCGAAGGATCGTTTTACTTCCATGGCGCTGGGAAACCAACTCGATTCCGATGCTAGGTGCTCATCCTCAAGCAATTATCAACAAGCAAGGTGTTGACTCAGCCGACATCGTGGTTGCCCTTTTCGGCAGTCGCCTTGGCTCTCCAACCAAAGAAGCCGTCTCTGGAACAGTAGAAGAGATAGAAAAAGCTTTAGCAAGCAATAAACCAATCCACATATTTTTCTCTACGGCTCCGCTTCCACATGACGTTGATACGGAACAATTAGAAGGATTAAGAAATTTTAAAAAAGAAATTGGAAAACGTGGATTGCTGGGTGAATTTGACGACTTTCGTCAATTGGAAAATCAAATATGGAACGTGATTGAACACGATATTAATCAAGTAGAAATGACTACTACTTTGGCGAAAATGCCCGAAGGAGTAAAATTCAAGGTGCAGCCAAAAAGTGAAGAGCGCCCTAAGGAAACTGACAGCAAAGGACGTATTAAGTACGAAACTAAATATTGGCTCGAGATAACAAACGCTGGAGATTCACCCGCCGAAGAACTCCAATTCGAGGCTATTTCTGACGAGGATAGTTGCATGCGAATATTTACACCAGATCAGCCAATTTCACTTCATCCTGGCGTAACCCGAAAACTGAATGTTATCTATGGCTGGGGTGTTCGCAATCCACAAATAATGCTCAAATGGATGGAGAACAACGAGCAAAAGTCTGCAACTTTTGATATCTAAAAATTCGAAGCCTCTACAGCATAGTCCGACTAAATAGTAACATTAGTCACGCGAATCGCTATAGAGGTAACAAATCTGAATGATGAATTTATTTAATACCTATCGAGGTTATTTACAATAAATTACCATTGAGAGAATGTGAAAATTTCATCAATTAGACTATTCAATAATTCATTTACCGCAGGGTGATGGGACCAACTTAGCATAAATATAGTAAGCAAATTTTCATATTCGATAGCTTTGTAGATATATTAAACATGTAAGCCTTAAAACTTTAACTAGATGTCTCATAAGACCTGAAGACTTACAACATTTAATGAATAACCGATCTACGGAGAGGTCTTACAGAGAACGTCGTGCGGCATTTTGCCATACCGCTGAGGTTGGGCTACACCATAGGCTAAAAGTGGATGCGTGTTAAGAATAGGCTCGATTTTATCACCTAACCATCCGGAATGAATTCCTGACCGTGTAGCAAAATCATCAAGTGCAACGAGGACCTTATATACCGAGTGATCGGTGAAGCTGCGGTAACGTTTTTGAATGCGCCGAGAAGTATTGGGCTGCAGACCCGGTACGTCAAGCACGGAATGATTCCACAACTGAGCGCAGTGCGCGATCCTATTACGCAAATACACAAAGGCTCGCACTTGGGAAGGCAAGAGTCGCCGAGACGTCTTCAACGACCCAGCGACATCGTCTAAAACACCCGATTCGCCAGAAGCCTCGATAAGACGCGACAACGTACCGAAGGAAAATGCCTCCACAGCAACCCAAATCGGCATACGGTCGTAAGCCTCCGGCTTGTACGTGTTTCCTTGCTTAATATCGTCGCGGTAGTGCGCAACAAACAATTCCTTACTGCGATCCAAGTTCATCAAGGCATGCTCTTCGACCAGCTCGGCATCTGGATTCGGTGATTGGGTGAATCCTTCCCCACGCGCGAACTCACCAGTTACCCCAACGAGACGGCCATAAGCATACGCAAATCGGGTGCGCAGCAGGATCTCTATTAGATGCAACAAATCATCACAAACGGTGGCAAGTTCCTGCTCCGCCTCATATAGGGCCCGCAGTATATCGAAAGAAGTACCCTCGATGAACCTGTTGTCACCACATTGCGGCTCCTCCTGCCAGTGGCGAAAATATCCCGAAAGACGGTAGTAGCTCACTCGAGATAAAAAATCCGCTGCTTCGCCAACATCATTAATTTGCATCCCACGCTTACGTAGTAAAACTACTTGGTCATCATAGCTGAGCCAGCATTTTGGCACCCCATGCCTCCTGCAAAAAGAAAGGGCCCCGGCCATTTGTGCGTTACCCTTATGGGTTAGAGGCCTGACCGGGGATCTATCAGAGATTATTGTAATTCATGTATCCCTGGGAAGCAAGACCTCTAGTACAGAACGCAACGGACAAAATCACACCACATTGGAAAGCTGCTTCGTCATGTGTGACAGTGAGTTACAGTCGATGAGAATACTGTTTGTTGTGTAGCTGTCGAACACGGGTAAGCGCCCGCACTCGCACCGCCTCAGTGTCAATAGCCTCCTCATCTCATCAGAGAAAAACGGCGGCTGTTCATTCTAAGCCCGTCGAGGACTGAGTGATGCATTGATGGCACTTCCTCAACCTCCAACACAGTACGTGATCACCGTTCCTACGGGTGGGAGTTTGGATGAATTGTCTTGGATTTGAGAAGTCGAGGCAACAACATAGCCCGCATGCCGCGTTTTGCTGAAGTCTCAACTCAACGTAGCTTGTTTACAACTTAAACCCAGGCCCAAAAACTTGAGGGGCAAGTGCGAGCAACGCCGCAAAGAATCCTCCAAACGCAGATGCGAGAATGAGGAAGATTGTTGCAATAGGGCTTTGCGAGTTCTTGGTTTCCGGCGCAGCAGGTTTTTGTGTTGGTTTCGGACTTTCAGATGTTGTGCTTGGCGTAACTGACGGGTTTCGCTGCTCCCGCTTCCTGGATTCTTCTGCGCATTTCTCAAGCAAATCACTAGTAAGTTCGGGGCCATATAAACTCTGAACGATCTCGTTCTCAAGCTGGCTAAATTCTTCTGTGAAGACTTGCAAATAAGACCACCGTTGTTCTAAATAGTAACCTTGAACCATTGGGACAAGAGGTGACAAATTTTGTATCAATCCTCTCTCCCCAACTACGTTCAATTTCACTTCTTCGATCCGATAAACAGGAACTTTCACTGGATGCGGGCCTTTTAATAACCAACTATTGTTAGCTTCTTTTATCCGCATCGCCATTACTTCTTCGAAGTATTCTTGATCTACATATGCATACCAAGGAAGCCTTTCTAGTTTATATTCTAGCGAGCGATCCGTTTCGAATTCGATATTGTTATCAGCTAACAACAGGTCAACTTCAGCCGAGTTGAAATCAGGTGGAAATGAGACCGAATTCCAACGACCGAAATCATTGTAGATCTCAGGATTCTCCGCTACAGGAGGCAACTCAAGGCTATTGATATGATTCCAGATGAAAGCATTCTGTTTTAAATCATCGCGAAGTTTTTTGTACGCAGCAGATACTTCCTGCTCATACAACCGAATGAACCTCTTGTAATCTTCTTGAACTGATTTCTCAGCGAAGAAACCGCAGTACTCGACGCCACCCTCGCTGCGCAGCTTCGTTTCAATCGCCTGCGCCGGTGTCACTGAGACCGTGGTAACTGCTAAAACTGTCACGACTGCGGATGAAATTACCGTGCGGATTCCCATACCCAACCCTTCAAATAACATGTAAATAAGTTGAGTAAAACATTAACATACAATTAAGTTGTGCTTCATTAATTTTCAGTTCGGTGGTAAACACCCCAAACAAGTGCTCTATCTACCACTTCCTCATCCATCACTAGCTTCTTAACTCGTTACACTGACGTCTAACACTTCGGCGAAGCACTAACACCGCTAATGCTTGAAATTTCGATGTTGGTAGCCGCAAACGTTGGGCTTTGCACGGCGTCGTCAAGCGTTCCTAGGGTGATGCAGTATGTCACCAGAATCAGTTGAGTTAAGGCGATGTCCCCCCCCTGCCTGCGAAGTCGATTCAGCTTTTCGCTACGTACCGTTTACCGCCGAGTACTTGCTTAGGTTTTTCCATAATCACAGAAACCCCGAGGAGCTAGCCCGGATTAAAGGGCTCAAGGAGTTTTGTTTTGCGTTACTCCAGCCTCTTTTAACGCGATCTTCATCGCTTGTTCCGCGCTGAGGCCCTCGTCGTTCTGATCGAGTTCGTCCATCAGGGAATTTAATGCGAGCTCCGCGGACTTTTCAGCACCTGCGAAAGACACACTATGACGCTGCGTTAGCCACTGAAAAGCAGTGCGTTTATCGATTGCCACCGGTTCCTCCTCTTTACTTTTGTCCGGAACCCTATGCTGCTAGGTCAATGAGCAGCAAAAGATCGCAACAAGTTTTGCTTCAACTACCTGTACTGCCTAGCTACCAACCCGGCGAGAATCAGGGATCCACCACTAACAATTCCTGCTAGCAGACAAACGACTGCACGAGTGCTTCCAGCCAGGCACAACGTATAGGCAACAACACCCGACACTGGAGCTAACACTGTAAAAACCCAAGTGAAGGGGTGCAACTTACATTTTTGATTCATTCTTGGCGCAGAGTCAAGACGCATCTATCTTTATCTTCTTATCACCCGATTACAGCAACGGAGGAAAGGCTCACGAATTCGCGCAGCCTTCCACTCCAAAACGACTCCCCTACTTCCGCATCAGCCTCAGCAATAGCACCAGGATCCCAACCAGCACCACTAGTGCAATGACTGCACCAATACCTACTGCTAACCACACCCAGCTTGCACCGGATGATTTCTCGGATGTTTGTTTTTCAGCTGAACTAGTGGTGGTTGTATTGCTTGGCTTGTTTGTGTTCACTTTGGCGGAGTCGAACGTTGGGCCTTTCGCGGCGTCGCCAAGCGTTTCGAGCGTAATGTGGTATTTCAGTGGTTTGAGTTGGGTTTGGGCGTCGGTGTCGCGTCCGGCGAAGTTGGTGAAGCTGACTGCCACGTATTGTTTGCCGCCGAGCCAGAAGGATGTTTGACCAAGACCATTAGCGTCTATGTTCGCGTAGCTGATGTCGTATTTTGATGCGAACGTGGAGGGTTTAGGGTCGGTTGACGTGTGCACATCAGTTTCGCCAATAAGCTCTTGCTTTTGGCCAAGCTCATTTACCGCCCAAATATTAAGATTACGGACCACACCACCGATAGTCCCCTGTGCATCCTCTGATCCTGGATCCGCAAGGACTTCAACAGTGCCTTTAATCGACTGTCCGTATTCGACCGGGATAGCAAAGAACTGGGTTTCGCCTTCCACGATTTCACTCTCGGTTGTACCGATAAGTTCCGGAGCATTGTTCGGTTGAGTACCTGCGACCACACGTTTGATTTCCCCGGCGGGAAGCGGGTCTCCGACGGTTTCTTCAGCACGCTCCTCGCTGGGTTTCTCATTAAGCGGATCGCCAAGTTCTGACGGTTCGGGAACGAGGGCGACGGCCATATCGATATTGATGGGTTTATCGTAATCTGTTCGGTCTAGGCCCAGGTCTAAATATAGTTCGCCTTCTTGGCAGTCTTCCAAATACTTATCTAGTTTGCTGCTGGCGAAGAAAGAGACAGGCCGATCAGCTCCAGCCAAAGTCGAATCCCCACCCGTATTCATCGAACACACATTAAGAGTTTCTTTGGAGTTCAGCAGTTTCGGATTGAAGCTATAGCCGACAAGCGTGCCCTTGCCAGTACCCAATTCCGGCACCGCAATACCACCGATATGTAGGCGATGCCCCTTTGGAATATTTACTTTTAGCAGATGTTGTCCTGGTTCCACCTCTTCGGCTTCGCTCACAGTTTCCAGCCGAAACCGGGCTGGTTCTTGCAAAGTACCGACCGGAAGTTCGGGTGCTGAGGCTGTGTCACGCCCGGCTTTAATTGTTGTTTCTGGGAATTGGTACCCGACACCAGTTCGAGTAGTTGCTTGGGTGAGTACGGATTGCAGTGTTTCTTTCGTGGAAGCGTCAGCGTAGGTACCACCGGTAACGTCGGCAACGCAGGAAAGCTCGGCCCGCGCGGCGTCGTCAACCTTAAAACCGATCGTATGTACAACTAACTCAGTGCCTTGCGCTTTGAGCTCTTTGGCAACGTCGCAAACCGGAGGCGGGGCGCAGGTATCTATACCATCAGAAACCAGAACAATTGAACGAGCACCCTCTTTGGGGAGTAGATCATTAGCCTGTTTCAGAGCATTACCAATCGGGGTATAGCCGCGCGGCTGCAGGCCATTGACCGCAGACTCCAACTCATTTATTGGCTTCTCCCCTGGGCGAGCAAGCACTGAAATATCCCTACAGCCAGCCTCTTTCTCTTCATCTGTGCTCCCCGTGCCGGTGCCATAGGTAACCAACCCAAGTGGCGCATTTGCTGGAACCTCACGGAGAAAATCACCCACCGCTTGCTTTGCAGCATCCATGCGGGTCAGTCCATCTACATCCTGCTCAAGCATAGAACCGGAGGCGTCTAAGACAACCACTGTGGGAGTGACCTCTTGCTGCGCCTGGGCTGGAGTTTGCCCCTGGGCGAATGGCGAGAGGGCGATAATAAACCCCACTGAACTCACTGCACCTAACATCCGTAAACCAAACATTGAGAATCCTTGCGCCGGGGAAATAACCGATCCTAGTTTAATAGATTTTGTGCAACGTTTTAATTGGTTTTTTGGGTTGGAAAGCGAAGATTTGGTGGTGTTCTACTACCCTCACCTATGAAATAGTTATCCTATGCGTTACGCGCCGCGCCAAACTGGAATCGCTAAAGCCGTCGCTAATGAGGTCGTGTATCACGAGTGCCAGCCGCCCGAGGTATTCGCCGATTTGGTGTACTGCTTTTGGGAACTGCGAACTTCCAGCCCCTTAAAAACTGGTTTTGATTACCTGGTCATGCCGGATGCTTGTGTGGATATCGTCTTCGACCTGCACTACCCGGAAGCGTTCCTTATGACGCCCCACGTTACAAGCGTCTGCTTGAACCTAGGCACAGAGTTTCATTTTGTAGGGATTCGCCTACATCCTGGGGTCTATGCCAGAGAATTATCCAATATCGTCGGGAGCGTACAGGAGTTAAAGTCGCTCGGCGGCGAAAATATATCCGATCTTATAGGCAGATTAGCCACAATGTCGTTCGCTCACCAGCAACAAGAACTCACACAGCTTGTCCGCGTTTTAGCATGCGAAGACACCTTGAAAAGTAATGCTTTAATCCGGCAAATTATCCAACTCAATGAAACCCACACAATTAGTGAAATTGCGAAAATTGTGCATATTTCGGAGCGGCAATTGCGGCGAATAGTGAGAAATGCGACCGGATTCTCTCCAAAAGAACTTTCCAAAGTGGTCACTTTTCAGCGCACGTTTTCTAGCTCCTGGCAGGGGCTTTACACCGACCAGGCGCACTATATTCACAGCTTTAAACAGATCACAAAGACAACACCGCAGCGTTACCAGCGCCTCTACGAGGCGCCTTAGGCCGCCCTCCCACTATGTCCGTTTTTTACAATACGAAGCCGTGACCTGCCTTTTAGGATTGCAGCGTATTTGTTGTTTATCTAGGAGGTTATTGTGAAGAGTTTAAAAACTCTGTACCCGGTAATCATTACGGAGAAGCTTCGGGAGTGCGGGGACTTCTATATTGATGTGTTCGGGTTTGTGCGTGTATTTGATTCTGAATGGTATGTGCAGCTTCTCCACGAGCAGAGTGGCGCTGAGCTTGGGTTTATGCTTCCGAATTTGGAGAATCAACCAGCGTTCTTGCATCCCAGGTTTGATGGTGAGGGTGTGATTGTGAGTTTGGAGGTCCCCAACGCCAAAGAAGAATTCGAACGTGTATCCGCTTTGAAAGCCGTTGAAATTTTGCTTGGTTTCACAGAAGAGGAATGGGGACAGAAGCACTTTATAGTTCGTGACCCTTCCGGAGCATATGTGGATATTGTTGAGCAAGTTCAATAGCCTTGACCAACAATCGTCATTTTATGGCCTGACCAGGAATAAAGCACTTCCAAACGAGGTGTGAAAGTACTAGGCTCGTAATCATCAGCGCGCTATAGAAAACGGTGAATGATTATGCGCTTCCCCACTTTCCCCTCGGCTCTTTTAACTCGGCCTTTACGGCTGCTAATCGCACTAGGCTGCACATGTGTTTTGTGTGTAGCCTGCGGCATTCCAAAAACAATAGAAGCTCCAAATAATCAAGACGCCCCCGGTACTGAAGATCACGTCCAGCTATTTTATGATCGCTTACCAGGTAGGACTTTTGCAGATATGCCGCACCACACAAACATGCGGTTTTTCCCGAATGATAATTCGAAGTTCTTAGATTTTTCGTACCAATCAGGCGCCGAGCCTATTGTTTTTACAGACGATTCAGCAAATGAATTGAGGTTTGTTGGCCCAACTAATTCCACGCGGGAATTCATGGTCAATACTGGCACAGAACTCAAGTTCTACGATTCGCAATCATTCGAATACCTGGGCGGAATCAATGCGCAAGGCTGCAGCGGAATCAACCGATGGAATCAAACGTATTGCTCAGACCCCGAGACCACCGACATTGTGCTTATTAATGCTGAACTGCGGAATATTATAGCCAGATTTGCTGCGCCATTTTTAGCCACAAATATCAAATATTTGGGATCCCTCGAAGACATTGATGTCCTACAAATCACCGATATGCAGTCCGAAAACCTTTTGGTCGGCATTAAGAATTCTGAAGTTATTTTTTGGTCGCATAGACTTTCGCTATCTGCGGTTTGCGGATTAACCCATCAAAACACCACGGTGCTGTGTAGCGAGCCCAACCAACAGGAATTTATAATCAATACGTTCCATACTCGTGACGGCCAACAAATTGCCGATACCACCGTAAAAGAACGGGTATTTCCAGCAACATACGGCTGGATTACGGAGAAAGATAACACCCTTGCCTACTACAATTCCGAGTGCGAACTCCTTGTTCAAGTCCCAATTACTGACCCCGTCGCGCTCAGAGTTTATCCGTGGCACACGCCGCTACACACCGGCGATGGCGCCCCCGACCCATACCACGAATTGGCCCACATCGTTCAGCCACCTCTTATACTTTACGACGCCCAGCACAACCCCGTTCTTGAACAACAGTTCGGCGGTGCATTTGCGTACCCAGGTCACTTAAAGGACGTACTTTTTATCCACGACAATCAAAAACTACTGTCCATGGACTTTCAAGGCCACATTTTCCTAACACACGAACTCAACCACCTCTCCATGAAAGATATAACTACTGGTCGGGAACTCCTCAGTGAAAGCGAAAATGTGGCCGACCTGTTTATTTACAATCATTGGCTAGCTACAAGGAGCTATTCGCCTGATGGTGAAAAATTAATCGTATATGTTCCCACAAACTTGGCTAAAGGCTGAACGCTACCGCGGCGTCGAAAAGCGAGCGCACTAGATTAAAACTATGGTGCGTTCGTATTCTCGCCGTTACTATCAAATGCTCGCCTCTCTGTTCGTAGCGCTGTGTGGCCTTTCCGGGTGCTCGTTAGTCGCGCAAACCATAGATAATGAAGATGCAGCCCGAAATGTACTAGCGCAAGCGCAACAAGAAGCAACTCAACGCGACTGGGCCAAAGTGCCAGCTTATAAGCTATTGCCTGAGTCGGGTCGGCATTCCGTAAAGGCCCACGCTGAGCTTGGCATTACTACACGCGAACATTTGGTAGAGGTACATGAATTCCTCACCCACCAAGCAGCACATGCAAAACAGTCAGACGTTCAAATGTTCGTTGATACATACGGCACAATCGAAGGCACTGACATCTGGATAGCCGGCCAACAATCGAACGAACGCTTGAACTTAGCCTTGCAATTCCTCGGTCCTGGCATCGAGAAACTGCAGATCACTCGAGATCTTGGCATTGGCGTTTGCAACATGTCGACACCACAATGCGCCGCCAACATTGACCACACATTACTCACACAGGCCTCGTTCCTCGATCAGTGGTACGACGGCATACCCGGATTGTTTGAGGCTCCCTTCCATTTTTCATTATTCGTTCATACGAACGATGATGAGCCCGCACGAATTCTGGTACAAATTACGCGTTCGCAACACCTGAACACTGAATCATTGCAAGCGGTAATCCACGAATACCAACAGATCGCGGACGTATCCCCGGATCTAACTATTCGCGAAATGACATTTCGAACAGGCGAAGGTCTGCAACACTTACACATTGCTCTTCCGAACCCAACCTGGGATCCGAATGTTCAATCGACTGTCAGCAATGTTGTGAAGTCTCTTCGTAGTCGCCCCTACAACAGAAACAGAAATACAGAACCCCGAATCATCAAGCTCGCACTCGGTGATGCAGGCTCTAGTTACACTGCATACCTAGACCAATGCGGCGCACCTTCCGAAAACAAAGACGAGCAAGCATTTCGAACTCTTGTGGAACCGTGTTAAGGCTGGCATTAAAACTCCAAAGCACCGATGCACCATACAGGAGGTTCCGTCCAAGCAATAACAAAATATATAATAAGATGATATTTACATAATGAGTGTCGCTTTTTACACCAATTGTGCAAGATGGTGTTTTCGGCGACATTTTGGCCTTAAAAAAGTTAACTTTTGTCGCTAAATACACCAATTGTGCACAACATGGTGTATTAAACGACAACCCCCAAGTAATCATTTGCATGCAACCGATTAACCCCTCAATGGCGCTGGATTACTGACCCTGAGTTGCAATTGGGATTCAGGGCAGCAACCACTCCATCACAAATGACGAAACACTCACTTACGCAAGCACCAGAGCAATGCCCCTGCTACCCCAATCCCCGCTACCACGCCACCCGCAACGCCTTGGACCATCATTGATAACCGCACAGCCTGCCTAATCGTAGCTGTGTTCGGCGCTATACCTTCCCCAAGGGTAGGCCGCTGTTCGACCCCATGTGCGTATTGAGTTTCGCCGCCAAGCTGGACTCCGAGAGCCGCGGCTGCCGTCGCTTCAACCGGCCCGGCATTGGGGCTTGGATGTTTGGGGGCATCGTTTGCCCAGGCTCGAAGTGCTTCTCCGCCACGCCCGGCACTGGCTGCGAATCCGATGTGGATAAGTGCAGTAAGGCGTGCGGGCACCCATGCCATAAGGTCGTCAAGTTTGGCAGCAGCCCATCCGAATTCGCCATAGCGTTCGCTTTTATAGCCGACCATTGCATCGAGAGTGTTCACACATCTATGCGCAATAACGCCCGGCGCGCCCACCAGCGACCAGACAATGGGAGCGACCACGGCGTCGGAAGTATTTTCGGACACGGATTCGACTGTGGCGCGCGCCATGCCCGCAGCATCGAGGGATTGCGGATCCCGCGAGCATAACCATGGAACCCAGTTTCGAGCGCCTTCAATGTCTCCGGTATCGAGGCTATCGGCCATATGTGTGGCTGTTCTTTGCAGCGTCGCGCCCCCCAATGAGGCCCATAAAGCAGCAATCAATGCAAGCTGGGGTGCTTTCTTGGCGACGACCGCAGTAGCCAAGGTTGGAGGCACAGTGCAGGCCGCCACATATACAGCACCAGCTACCTTGGAATCGCGATAGAGTTTTTGTTCGAGCCAAGTGGCGTAGTTGCCAAAGAGCGCGACGGGATGGTTTCGTTTTGGGTCTGGGATGAGTCGATCGGCGAGCATGCCGAGAGCAAGTGCGCTTGTGTGTTTGAGAATCATATATTTATGGGGATGTCGTAGGAGGAGGCAAGGAAACTAATTACTTGTTGGCGGGAAATTTCGGCGGCGCGACCATTGGCGTCACTACTACCACCGATAAGGATCCGATTCCCATGGTCCCGCATACTGGTCGCCGTTGGCAACCCTGGAAATGCAAAAGGATAACCGCACATATGACCAGCGTCTTGATACACCACACGGAAGGTTTCAATACCAAGCGAAAGGGCTTGTTTCTCCAGGTTAGCTGCCATTCCTTCGCTATCCCACACAGCATCCTGCGAGCCCGAACTAAGAAGTAGAGGGCCGACCATACCTTCGAGATTCAAAGACTGCGCCGAAGGGTGAGACGATTGATAAAATTCACTCAAGTCAGCAGGCTTGCCGGTAAATTTTGAACGCCGAAACTCGGTCCAGCCTGGTAAGGGAAATGCCACATCACTTGGCGAATGCGCCACTACCGGGCCGATAAGATCCGGATACCGAGCCGCAAAATCAAACGCTTGAGCGCAACTGCGACCATGTGTGACCAAAGCCAAAGGAACCGATGAATCCACAAACTCACTGGCATGAAACTCACGCAGCTCATCAATCGAAAGACCTTCCGGTGCATAGAGGGTCGTCATACGGTGATGCGCAAGAGCCGCAGCAGAAGCAGAACCAGTAGCGGGCGGGGCGTCGATAAGCAATACCACGCCTGGGGCTGCGGAAGTCCAGAAACCTTGGCGCCCGCCCGGACCGGTAAACTCCCGGACCTCGCGAGCAATCGTCCGCTGCAGCAAAGAACCCAAACCTTCACCTTCAATGCGGATTCGAAAATAGAGATGAATAGGGTCTAGGCCGCTCAGCTCGAACGCATAAGCGTCATCATCGCCGAGTCCGCTGGAATCCGGTCGCATCGACCACAACACCCCCAATGAATGCGCCGGCTCCCACTGCGCACTTTCCGGCAATGCCGAAGCCAAATCAACCACCCCATCCGAATCGGCACGAAACGCCTGCTCACTCGACCACGGCTGCTGAAACGCATCCACCGTAGACACCGAAACCCGCACCCGCTCCCCCGGCCGCAAACCCAACACGCGAACATACAACGGCGTATTAATCCCACTGACCGACTTCACATCAAGTTCCATACAGCCGATCGTAATAACCTCATCCCAAAAGTGCTGTAGGGGTGGGCGGGGCGTGCGGGGGCGTGGGGCGTGTGGGGGCGTGCGGGGGCGTCGAAAAGGCAGATTTGAATTGTGAGCTTTTGGGTTGGGTTGGTGACCTGGGGAAACGTCCTCAAATATCGCGCCCAATGTCAAATCTGCCTGGCTCCAGCGAACTCAAAGACCTCAACGAACCAGTAAACCGCCCGCCTACCGTCTCCGTCCCTTTACCAATAGAAACGCGGCTACTACCACGCTAAGGAGCATCATTGTCACAAGTGTGAGTGTGATCCATGTCCCGTATGCAGCATTGATTTCGGTTCGGGTTGTGGTTGTGGTTTGGGTATTTACGTCGGCTTGGGTAGCAATGTGCGTCAGCTCGGCTCGGGACTGTTCGGTAATTGGCAAAAGGACACCAGAGTCAGTTTGTTCCTGCGCCTGGGAGTTCGCCAATACTGGCGAAGCGCTTAAAGCGGTGAGGGCAACTATTGCGGCCAGTGTTTTTCGCAAACCAGACACGTTATTGTCCTTTGGTTTAGGTGTTATTGATCTGGCTGTAATCTTAATAAAGATTTTGTGTAATCGAACAAAGAGGCGCAAAAGGCGAAACGACAAAAGCAAAACAACGAAGACAAAACAAAAGCCAGCCTCCCTAAAAATAAGGAGACTGGCCTGAGAAATTATGGTGCGCCCTGACGGGTTCGAACCGCCGACCTGCTGGGTGTAAACCAGCTGCTCTTCCAGCTGAGCTAAAGGCGCTTGCGACAGCCGTTAACATTACCCAACGACTGAAAAGTTATGCAAATCCGCAGGTAGATTAGCGTTTTGTGCCGCGTTGTACAAGGCATGAACCTTGCCAAGAGCCAAGGCGTTCGGCTTTTGTTTGTACGAGGCCTGCAAGCTGGGCAGATTCGGCAATAACCCCTGGTTCAAGGGTGCCGGGTTTTCCTGCGCCGGGGGAAAGAAGCCAGATGCGGCCGGCATCGGCGAGGGGACGCACGGCGTCGACAAGCGCATCGACTAAGTCACCATCGTCTTCGCGCCACCATAACAACACCACATCGCAGATTTCATCGGTATCTTCATCGAGCAATTCGGAACCGATAGCATCTTCGATTGCTTCGCTGATTGCCGCGTCACAGTCGTCATCCCAGCCGACTTCTTGCACGACCTGGCCTGGCTTCACGCCTAAAAGTTTTGCGTAATCCTGGGCGCCATTTTTCACTGCGCCCGGAGCGTCAACCACTGTGTGTTCCTCCTGGAAATTGTCAAGTAAATGGTAATGCAATAAAAGCTAACTTGACATTGTAGTTATGTATGTACCTGTGCTCGAGACTACGCCCATATAGGCGGAATCGACGAGTTTTTGGCATAATTCTTACCTTTTGATCAAGAGTTTGCCATATTTTTGTTTTAGTTTCACCTCAACAATAGCCGTTCACCTTGTGCTTTCGCCCCCGACACCACGCCGACCTTAACAGAGACGTATTGTTTATAGAGAAAACACCCTATTTCCGATTGGAGGATTTGGTATGGCTGACCTGCAACAGGGTTCGAACCCAATGGACGACAGCAACTTCGCCTTAATTCGTGACGGCGTAGCTTCGTACCTAAATGACTCGGACCCTGAGGAGACCCGCGAATGGATGGAGTCCCTCGACGGTCTGCTGACCGAAGCCAGCCCTGAACGGGCCCGCTTCCTCATGCTACGACTACTCGAACGCGCCACGGCACGCCGAGTAGCATTACCACCTTTGACGTCTACCGATTACGTCAATACAATTCCCACCTCCATGGAGCCCGAGTTTCCTGGCGACGAAGACCTGGAAAAGCGTTATCGTCGCTGGATCCGCTGGAACGCAGCCATTATGGTGCACCGCGCCCAGCGCCCAGGTATTGGTGTAGGTGGGCATATTTCCACCTATGCGTCCTCCGCACCACTCTATGAAGTTGGTTTTAACCACTTCTTCCGCGGCAAAGACCACCCCGGCGGCGGTGACCAAGTCTTTTTCCAGGGTCACGCCTCCCCCGGTATGTATGCTCGCGCATTCCTTGAGGGCCGCTTAAGCGAAGATGACCTGGATGGCTTCCGACAAGAAGTTTCCCGCCCGCAAGGCGGTATGCCTTCCTACCCACACCCACACGGCATGCCAGACTTCTGGGAATTCCCAACCGTATCAATGGGCCTTGGTCCAATGGACGCCATCTATCAGGCGCGCTTTAACCGCTATCTGCACGACCGCGGCATTAAAGACACCTCAGATCAGCATGTCTGGGCGTTCCTTGGCGACGGCGAAATGGACGAGCCAGAATCCCGCGGCCTCATTCAATTGGCGGCGCTGAATAACCTGGACAACCTTACCTTTGTAATTAACTGCAACCTGCAGCGCCTCGATGGCCCAGTGCGCGGTAATACCAAGATTATCCAGGAATTAGAGTCCTTCTTCCGGGGCGCAGGCTGGTCCGTAGTAAAAGTTGTTTGGGGCCGTGAATGGGATGAACTCTTTGAAAAGGATAAAGAGGGCGCCCTTGTTCACCTTATGAACATCACCCCAGATGGCGACTTCCAAACTTTCCGCGCCAATGACGGCAAGTATGTGCGCGAGCACTTCTTTAATCGCGATGAGCGCACTAAGAAACTCGTCGAAGATATGACCGATGAGGAAATTTGGAAGCTCAAGCGCGGCGGCCACGATTACCGCAAGGTTTACGCCGCCTTTAAGCGCGCCATGGAAACCAAAGACCGCCCAACGGTTATTTTGGCCCACACCATTAAAGGCTATGGTCTAGGCCATAACTTTGAGGGCCGCAATGCTACCCACCAGATGAAGAAACTCACTCTGGATGACCTCAAGCACTTCCGCGATCGCCAGGGCATTCCGATTAGTGATGAGGAACTGGAGAAGGATCCATACCTGCCGCCGTATTACAACCCCGGCCCAGACGCCCCAGAAATTAAGTACATGCTGGAGCGGCGGAAAGCTCTTGGTGGGTTCCTCCCAGAACGCCGCCAAACGTATACCCCGCTACAAGTACCGGATATGGACGCATTAAAGTCCATTCGCAAGGGCTCCGGCAAGCAGCAAGTTGCCACCACTATGGCAGTGGTTCGCATCTTTAAAGAACTCATGCGTGATAAAGAATTGGCAAAGCATTTTGTGCCAATTATCCCAGATGAGGCACGTACATTCGGTATGGACTCTTGGTTCCCAACCTTGAAGATCTATAACCCACACGGCCAGAAATACACCCCTGTGGACCATGATCTTATGCTTTCCTACCGAGAAGCCGTGGATGGCCAGATTATGCACGAGGGCATTAATGAGGCCGGCTCTATGGGTGAATTTATTGCTGCGGGTACCGCATATGCCACACATGGCGTGCCAATGATCCCGCTGTATATCTTCTACTCCATGTTCGGTTTCCAGCGCACTGCAGACTCTATTTGGGCTGCCGCCGACCAAATGGCACGCGGCTTCCTGCTTGGCGCAACTGCGGGCCGTACTACGCTCACCGGCGAAGGTTTGCAGCATATGGATGGCCACTCCCCAATTTTGGCCTCTACCAACCCGGCCGTAGTGACCTATGATCCAGCGTTTGCATATGAGCTGGCTCATATTATCCGCAAGGGCATCGACCGTATGTACGGCCCTGAGGGTGGCGAAAATGTGATCTACTATCTCACGATCTACAATGAGCCAACCTCCCAGCCAGCCGAACCAGAAAACCTGGATATTGAGGGCTTGCACAAGGGCATCTACCTCTACTCCGCCGCTGAAGGCTCCGGCCATAAAGCATCGATCCTGGCTTCCGGTATTGGTATGCAAGCCGCATTAAAGGCAAAGGAAATTTTGGCTGCCGAATACGGAGTCAACGCCAATATTTTCTCTGTTACCTCCTGGAATGAGCTGGCCCGCGATGGCCAACGCCAAAACCTTGAGCAATTGCGTCACCCAGGCACCCAGGTTGAAGCCCCATTTGTGGCCCAGAAGCTTGCCAATGTTTCCGGCCCATTTGTAGCGGTCTCCGACTTTGCGACGGCCCTGCCCGAACAGATCCGCCAGTGGGTTCCAGGCGACTACACCACACTCGGTGCAGATGGTTTCGGTTTCTCCGACACCCGCCCCGCTGCCCGCCGCTACTTTAATATCGACGCCGAGTCCGTTGTGGTTGCAGTCCTGTCAGGGCTCGCCCGCGAAGGCAAGATTGATATTTCAGTTGCCGATGAAGCAGCTAAGAAATACAACCTCACGGACCCAACCTCGGTCTAAAAGTCGCAGCTAATAAGACCCTCACAGCCACCTTGGTTGTGAGGGTACTTTCTTGCCTAATACCGCATTTTAGAAATCTGGCTACATTGGTTCCTATGAACCTCCCACTTCCTTTTCAGACACAACGCGAGCAAGCCCAAGAAAAACTTATGAATGCTGTTGGCCAAGGCCACCTCGATTTAGAGACGTATTCAGAGCTTGTAGGAACCGTGTGGAGTGCAAATGACCTTGCGACCATAGACCAAGTTGTCCAGTCCATTGCAATAGTGCCAAAGCAACGCACTGCACCTACTCTGAGGTCAAAGCAGCTTGCGCTTTTTAGCTCTAAAAAGGTCAAAGGCGCACTCCAATTCACCGATAAATCCGATGTAGTAGCGGCATTTGGAACCGTCAAGCTTGATTTACGCAAGGCTTCGATCTCCTCTGCGAAAACCACGCTCAATATTGTGTGTTTATTTGGCGAGGTCGAGCTGATTGTCCCCAAGGGAGTTCAGGTACACTCCGAAGTCTTTTCCTTGTTCTCTGAAGAAAAGATCCGCGCCAAGGAAGTGTCCGAGGTTCCCGGACCGATTTTCTATTTGCAGGGCATCAATCTATTCGGCTCTGTAAAAGTGACCACTGCATAATTTTGGAGTTCGAGTATTTTCTTCAACACGCCTATGCGAATACGCCACTAGTCGCATCACAAACGATACCGTGGGGCTAGCAATATCGAATGTGTGAGAGTAGAGGGAGCCTATGACGGGACAACACAGAAGCTACCCGAATTATTCGTCGCCTTCTGAAAAGGTCCCGCTCCACAGTGATACCCAAGGCTCGTATCTAGCAGTAAAGCACCAACTGTTTACCCCAAAACACCTTGCAAAACAAGTGAATCGCTTGGTGATTTTCTCCGGTTTAAGCTGGATCTTTGCAGTTATCGCCTTCGCCTGCACACTCGTTTCGGCTTCCGCACGACACTCCGGAAGCTGGTTTCATGCATGGTTTATAGAAACCTTTTCCGCTGGCCTGCTATTTAGCATTATTGTTTTCCCACTCGCATTTATCTTAGGCACATTTCCAATAAAGAATTTGCAAAAACTACTACCAAGGTATATCCATACTGAAATTACCGTATTAATGCTTAAGGTGATTTTTGTAATAAATATTATCGCTTTTATATTTTGGCTTTTATGCGCAGCAACTCATACATATACATTCCTGGTAAAGCCATTTTTATAGCGTATCGAGCACAGCGTCGATTGCGGCATTAACTTCCTCAGGAGTTTCCAAGAGGAGCATATGCCCGGCTTCTTTTACTGTCCGCAACTCCCCGCTGGGCCAAAGCTCGCAAATACGCTCGGATTGGGAAACTGGTGTTACACGATCCCGATCACCAACAAGCACTATGCCGGGAATATTTTGAAGTACTTCTACGGCATCAAGCTCATTATGGCTTTGCAGATCATCAAAGTACCCAATAAATGTAGACATTGGGGTTTGCTGGACTAGCTCGGCATGGAACCGAATAATGTCATAATCAGTGGTATTGGTATTAAAAAATATCGGGGCTAGCTTTGCCGCTAAGTAGTCTTTCGCTTCTCTGGTGTATTTTTCCGTTGCTTCTGGTGCTGATTCCACCGCTTGGCGGAGTTTATCCATAATCGGATGTGTAAGCACTTTCGGAAGCCCTTGGCTCCCTAAAGATTCAATGGCCGTAGAAATAAGAACAAGTCCACGCACGCGTTTTGGACCGTAACGGCGTGCAAGATTTAATGCGATTAATCCCCCGAGCGAATGCCCCACAATGACCATATCCCCTGTAGGGCAGCGTTGCTCAATCACGCGCGCAACATCGTCTGCGGCACCGCCAACACTACATTCATGGAATGGCACTTCCCCGGTTTCGCCGTGCCCCCGGAGATCCACTAGTAACGTACGTACGTTCTTACGCTTGCTAAGGTGTTCGGATTGGTGATAGTAGCTGCTGGCGGCCAGAGTAAAGCCATGCACAAACACTACGGTTATTGGCGCGTCCTCGGGCCCGGCTTCGTAGTAATGCACGCTATCGATAACGCCGCTACGTTCCACACCTTGAAATGCCGGAAATGCCTGCAGCACTGGTTTCTCGGAGCGACGCAAAAAACTAGGAATAATATTGGACACCGCTAATACCCTTCATGTGTTGGTTACGTTTCTACGTTACCTTGGGTTTATGGAGTCCATTGCCCAGCGACTAGTTTCGCTCGTCAGTCGCGTTACCGATATTGATGCCACCGAGATTGATCTCGACGCCCCGCTCGCCCTTGATTCTCTTACGCTTATCGAACTCGCCGTACGGGTCGAAGAAGAGTTCGGCAAGCGCATTGATTCATTCTCACCAACTACACTTCGTGATGTTGTGAAGTTGGTGGAATCTTAGGCAACCGTGCGATACGCGTAGCTATGGTCGAAATCTAGGGATACATGGAACCCATGTTCACGTCCAAGAGCTTCGAGTACGTCGCTTAGATCGGCGAGTTCGGCGGCGTCACCGGTAAGCACCTGTCGGCAACCAATTGCGCCGGGTGCAGTACGGTGCCACTGAGTAAACCACTCGGAGGCGAAGACATCGTCGAATGTCACGCCAGCATAATCCGCTGGGGTTTGGATGCACTCGACCATGGCGTCTTCCACGGTACGGCGCAGCCGGATGGGCATGCCATGAATAGTAAGAACGGCATGCATGGAACACACTGTGGTAGGCAGAGTCACTGTCTTCATTTCCCTGTCGTGAACCAGACGTACACGGTTGTGTACGCCAAGACGAGGATCGTCTTCCCCAACGGCCTCGAATTCATGCGTGTAGTGCACAGTTTTACTGAGAATTTAAGTTGGGAACAACCCTCAACCTTTACTTGACACCCCCATTTATTCAAGTTCAGCTTGAAGGTTTGCCCATATTTGGTCATTTGTATCTGACCATAACGGCTTCGCCCAATCCCCAAAAGCACGATCAGTTAACGCTACCACGGCACGACCAGTCGGACGGTGAACCCATAGAAAAGTCCCAGCTTGCCCGAAGTGTCCCGCCGTATCAGGCGGCATGCTTTGACCAGTCCAATGCGGGCTCTTCGACCCCTTAATCTCAAACCCCAACCCCCAAGGGCAAGGTTTTTGCATGCCGTATCCCGGCACTACACCCACCAATTCCGGAAACGTGGGGGTAAGTGCGAGCTCAACGGTCGCGACGTCGAGAAGCGTAGGCGAAAGCACCTCCGCAGCAAAAGCCGCCATATCGCGCACAGAAGACCACGCCCCATGCCCCGCCGAACCAACCAACTTTGTGCTTGCCATCCCCAATGGCTGCAATACCGCCTCCTCCAGATACTGCTCGAAAGGCATTTCAGTTTCCTGGGCAATAGCAGCCGCCAAAATCTCAAACCCAGCCGAAGAATATATGCGGCGTTCCCGTACGCCTCGCTCCGGCGTAGCAGACGCAAACCCCACACCTGAACTATGCGCCAACAAATCCCTTACCGTGGCCCCAGGAGGCCCCAATGGCGTCTCTAAATCGAATACGCCTTCCTCCACAGCAATCAATGCCGCATAGGCAACCACAGGCTTGGTCACACTCGCTAGCTCAAAAACTCGATCAATATCCCCCTCAAAAGCAATGGAGCTGCCTAATACAGCAGCTCCAGCATGATCAACGGGCCAATCACGAAGATACTCCATGACCCCAGATTCTACTTGGCGGCAAAAGCCTCCTCATCCATAATCCCTTCGCGCTTAGCAACCACCGCCGGCACCAATGCCTGACCAGTAACATTCACTGCAGTACGGCCCATATCCACAATCGGCTCAACAGCAAGCAGCAAACCAACACCCTCCAATGGCAAGCCCAAAGTAGAAAGCGTTAATGTAAGCATGACCGTTGCGCCAGTAGTACCTGCAGTAGCCGCAGAACCAATCACTGACACAAAAATAATCAATAGATAATGCGTAATATTCAGCGGCACATCATAAAACTCCGCAACGAAAATTGCCGCAATCGCAGGATAAATCGCAGCGCAACCATCCATTTTCGTGGTAGCGCCTAACGGCACCGCAAACGAAGCATATGCACGAGGAACCCCTAGCTTTTCAACCGTAGTCCGCTCAGTGACGGGCATAACACCCATAGATGACCGTGTAGCAAAACCAAGAGAAGTAACCGGCCACACATGCGCAAAGAATCGCCGCACACTCAACCCATTAAACTTCAGTACCAGCGGATAAATAACGCCAATAACCAGCGCCAATCCAATATAAATCGCAAGCACAAACGTACCTAGCGAGCTTAAAGCTTCCCAGCCATATACCGCCACAGCCTTGGCAATCAATGCGGCAGTACCAATAGGCGCCAAGCGAATAATCCACCACAGCACCTTTTGAATAATTTCCAGCACACTGGACGCAACATTTAATACCGGATCGGCTTTCTCACCGACCTTTACTGCAGCAATACCAAACGCAATGGAAATCAATAGCAATTGCAGAACATCAAAATTCGGGGATGCGGAGAGCCCATCCGCACTCTCCTTAATGCCAACCTGCAATCCAAAAATATTGCTAGGCACAATGCCCTGCAAAAACGCCGCCCAAGAACCTACAGAGGTGGGGGCGTCAGCAGTCGAGGCATCCACAGCCGTATTACGCCCAGGCTGCAGTACGGTACCAACCCCAATGCCAACAAGTACGGACACAAACGCCGTAAGCGCAAACCACACGAGGGTTTTCCACGCCAGGCGTGCCGCATTGGTTACCTGACGCAGATTGGCAATTGAGGTAATAACCGCGGTGACCACCAGTGGAGGCACCAGCACTTTCAGTAGCGATACATACGCGCTACCAACCTCAGACACAATCGGCACAAGCCATGCTTGACTGCGCGCAATAAAACCCAATATTAGGCCAATAATCAGGCCATAAATCACTTGGGCGCCAAAGGACGTAAACGTACTCTGCCGGGGAATCGGCTTTGTAGCTAATGCTGTCATTTTCAACTCTTTCTCTAAGTGTTAGCACAGCATAGAATAGACCAATCAGTTCGGTCAAATGTCCTACAAAGTCATATTGTTCACCAGGTATACGTACTGACCTTCAACTTTAAAATAGACCAATTAGTCTATATACTTCGAGTAGGCAGCACCCACCCACGCCAGTAAGCCAGTATGGCAAACCCGGCCCCGACGGACGTCGCAACGATCATCCCAATGGCGTCATGCCCCGCAAAATGAAACGCCACCATAACCGCCGATGAAAAAATCGCCGGAGTTGCATACAACGTATTCCCGCCAAAAATCGCAGGAACGCTACCAGTACTAATATCCCGAATCATGCCGCCCCCAACAGCGGTCAACATGCCCATAAACAATGCCGAAGCCCACGGCATCCCATACGTCAATGCTTTTGTTGATCCCGTTACCGCCCAAACCCCCAAAATCACGGCGTCTCCATGCACCCGAAACAACTCCCATGCCCGCCCCTGAAGATGAAGCACCATAGCCAATAATCCCCCAGCAATAGCCATTCCCATATAGAGCGGCTCCGCAATGGCGGCGGGAGTGCCGCGCTGCATTAAAGTATCGCGCAACATACCGCCGCCAAGCGCTGAAAACAACGCCAAAAACGCAACCCCAATAATGTCAAAATTTCGCTGCCGCGCAATCGTGCCGCCAATCACACCATTGAGCACAACGCCAATGAGGTCCAGGCTCTGATAAATCGCCAGAATCGTTGGATCAACCGTAGGCATGCCTACACATTACTAAGAAGCCCAACCTAACTCTGGATCCTGCTCAAGCATGCTATGAATACTCTCCGCACGCCCAGCCGCACCAGCGACAATCTCCTGCCAAACCTTATCGATCGTGGCGTCATCCGCTGGTAACCCAAGCTCTTCGTATGCCGCTCGAACGGTACCCCTAAGAATCATCAATGCACTCCTTCTATGAGAATTCGGTCTGCATCGTCCACAATCGGACTTTCATATGTGTAACACCTCGACACGCCCTACAACACGTATGAAACGGCCCCAACCGCATTCTTAGGAAAATTCTTTTAGAAAATTCAGCCACATTTTCGGGTAGTGGACCTTTTTATAGCGCAAAACTCACATTGTGTACAACGTTCCTTTTATGGGAGATTAAACCTATGAGCTATATATCCATACTTTTCGGATATCTCCTCGTATCCGCCATTAGTCTGCTTCTCGAACGGTTCATCGCACACGGCAACCTCGAACGAAATAACCTTATCGGCATACGCACTCACCTCCGACACTGCCTGGCATACAGGACACACCGCCGCCCGACCATATCTCATAGCTACATGCATTATCGGGGTTATCGGCATTATCGGCACCGCATTCAATACATGGCTTTCCTTGCTGTTTATCGCCCAAATTCTATGCTTGCTCTACGCCGCCTATATCGCCCACCAAAAAGCAAAAAGCACCATATAAAATGGTGCTTTTGTGGGGCCAGCGGGGCTCGAACCCGCGACCAGCGGATTATGAGTCCGCGGCTCTAACCGACTGAGCTATAGCCCCGCTAAGAGCTTAATACTTCTTTGCCTTGATGAAAAACTGACTTTCCAAACCAGCCTTTACCAGCCAATTTGCACTGCCACCCACCCCACTATATAGTTACTTCTCGTTGGAAACATTCCCCCATAGCTCAATTGGCAGAGCATTCGACTGTTAATCGAAGGGTTACTGGTTCGAGTCCAGTTGGGGGAGCTTGGACCCCGTGAGCTTCACGGGGTTTTTTGCTGCCGACCGTTAGGAAACACTATGCCTCAGCGCCTGAACGTTCCGGTTTTCAGCATTACACTCCTAGGCATTATCGGATTGACTGCATGGGCATTCTTTGGCCACGACTCCGCTGAAGCCGCACTCCATGCCGTTACCACGCTTATCGCCGAAAAACTTGGCTGGTTTTACGTACTAACCGCAACTATTGCCGTAGTTTTTGTAGTTGTTATTGCTTGCTCAAGCATGGGCAATCTTCGCCTCGGTCCAGATGATTCCCGCCCACAATTCAGTTTGTTTTCTTGGTCGGCAATGCTCTTTGCTGCAGGTATTGGCGTGGATCTAATGTTTTTCTCTGTTGCCGAACCCGTAACTCAATACTATTCCCCACCCCAAGGCCCCGGAGAAACCCGAGAGGCCGCAGAAAACGCAGTAGTCTTCGCACTATTTCACTACGGAATCTCCGGCTGGGCACTCTACGCCCTCTTAGGTATGTCCTTCGGTTTTTTTGCGTTTCGCTGGAATATGCCGCTTACACTGCGCTCCGCACTTTACCCTCTCTTTGGCAAACGCGTACAAGGCGCATTTGGGTATTCAGTCGATATTGCCGCCACCCTTGGCACAATTTTTGGCATTGCCGCCTCCCTGGGCATTGGCGTAGTCCAACTCAACTATGGCCTCAAACTGCTATTCGGCTGGGAGGAAGGCATTATCGTCCAATCCGCCCTTATTATTTTTAGTGTTTTTGTGGCTGGTATCTCCGCAGTCTCAGGCGTAGATCGCGGCATTAAGCGACTCTCCGAACTCAATATTTTATTTGCGTTGACCCTCATGCTGTATGTGGTCCTTGCAGGCAAAACTTCCTTCCTCCTTGACGCGTTTGTAGCAAACCTTGGCGATTATATTGCGAGGTTTGCAGATTGGACTTTGGACACATACGCATACTCCGACACCCCCGAACACACCCGCCAATGGTTTGCTAGTTGGACGCTCTTCTTCTGGGCTTGGTGGGTTGCCTGGGCGCCTTTTGTCGGGCTCTTCCTCGCCAGAATTTCTCGCGGACGGACATTACGTCAATTCGTGTTTGGCACACTGACCATCCCATTTATCTTTATTTTGATGTGGATGAGCTTTTTTGGGAATGCCGCACTCGACCGCGTTCGAAATGGCGACGACACATTCGGAAAAATGGCTATGGAAGCCCCCCAGCGTGGCTTTTATGACCTACTGCTTGATTATCCTGGCGGCTTTTGGCTTATTGGTTTGACCACTATGATCGGACTTTTGCTGTATATCACTTCTGCGGATTCCGGCGCACTGGTCATGTCCAATTTCACATCTCGCATTGACAATCGTAGCGACGGTCCCCGCTGGTCACGCATCGTTTGGTCCATTTTAATTGGCTTGCTTACTCTGGTCATGCTCCGTATCGACGGTGTCTCCACAGCCCAATCCGCAACGATCGTCATGGGTTTGCCGTTTACGCTGTTCATGTACCCACTTATGATTAGCTTGTGGCGGTCACTTCGCAGCGAAACTTCACCCCAATCACCGATCGACTGGCGCCGCCGCCTCGCCCGCTCTTTCGACTGGCCGAATGCTACGAAAGCACAGCACTACCTAAACAATATTGCCCTGCCCGCGCTTAACGACGTCGCAAAGGAACTGTCAGCACAAAACTTTCCGGCGGCCGTGACCACCACAGACGCCTTCCCAACCACACTCACCCTCAATTTCGGTGAGAAATCACTTTCGATTGTTCCAATACAAGGCGACATTCCCGCACTTGCCGGTTATAGTTTGGATCGCGAAGACCCCTACTTTGAGCTTCACCTTGGCGACATTGACATCTACGGCTTTGAAACCGACGAACTTATTAGCGTTATCCTTGATCGAGTGGAAGCGGAACGGAAAGGAACACCATGATCCAATTTGTTATTGGCGCAGCTGCAGGCTACGTCCTTGGTACAAAAGCTGGGCGAAAGCGTTTCGAGCAAATCAAAAAAGGCTACAACTTTGCCGTGAATTCACCAGCCTCAAAAGCCGCAATTAAAGCAACCCGCAAAGCTATAGCCAATAAGCTTGATCCGCAGCCCCGCATGAAAGAAATCAAAGTGCGGGACACGACCATCCTGGAACCTGACGAAGACTAACCAAACGCCCTCTCTAATAATTCGCGGCGGGC
Organism: Corynebacterium freiburgense; assembly: GCF_030408815.1. Taxonomy (NCBI): domain Bacteria; kingdom Bacillati; phylum Actinomycetota; class Actinomycetes; order Mycobacteriales; family Corynebacteriaceae; genus Corynebacterium; species Corynebacterium freiburgense. Next base: position 2,161,584 of record NZ_CP047355.1, read on the forward strand.
CTGCTCTAATGCAACCAAATCAGCAAACATTGACCTGTAGGTTGATTCATCATCAGAAGGCCGCATTCTCTGCAACTGCCCCTTAAGCAATGCAATCTGATTACCTACCCGAACTTCCTGCAGGCGCGATAGCACACTATCCGCATACTTTGCCAAATGCTCGGGGTCGCACCTAATCTCTTCAACAGCCAATTCTGAAACCAAAGTCCGGCCTAGTAAATCAGGCATTTCCCCAGCTACTTCGGCTACTCCACCGCCTTTCGCAATAGCCTCACGAATGGCCCGATATGATGCATTGCTATACGCATCAGCCGGAATCCCATCAAAATAGTTAGCAACTAGCTCCGGATACTGCAGCGCCAACTTCAGGCTTTCACGCTCCGCCCAAAGTTTCGGATCAGTTTTTTGTTGTTGCTGTACACGCTGCGGCTTCCATGCCCGACGAACCTGCTGCAGTACTTCCGTAGGGTCCGGCCAACCAACCCAACCAGCTAATTGACGCGCGTATTCGTTTCGTAGTGTTTCATCACGAATCCCCGCAACAACAGGCGTAGTTCTTCGTAATGCCTGCAACCGACCATCAGGCGAATCCAAAGAAAAATCCTGCAGCATAGCGCGAATAACAAACTCGAACATTGGAACCCTCTTTGCTACAAGGTCCCGTACTGCCGCATCCCCCTGCTGCAATCGAAGATCACATGGATCCATACCCTCTGGCGCCACAGCTACATATGACTGCCCGGTAAATTGCTGATCCCCCTCAAAAGCTCGCATTGCGGCCTTTTTGCCGGCCTCATCGCCATCAAAGGTGTAGATCAATTCACCCCGAAAATACGTATCATCCAACATCAAGCGACGCAGCATTTGTAGGTGCTCTTCACCGAAAGCAGTACCGCAGGCAGCCACCGCAGTAGTAATACCGGCAGCATGCATTGCCATAACGTCGGTATACCCTTCAACAACCACAGCTTGATGCGTTGAAGCAATATTCTTTTTCGCTTGATCAAGGCCAAAAAGTACCCGCGACTTTTTATAAAGCATGGTCTCGGGAGTGTTCATATATTTCCCGAGGTTGTCATCCTCAAACAGTTTGCGTGCGCCGAACCCAATAACGTCGCCAGCTAAATTTCGGATTGGCCACAGCAGGCGTCGATGAAACCGATCGATGGGCCCACGGCGACCCATTTTAGAAATGCCTGCGGCCTCAAGTTCTTGGTAGGTGAATCCTTTGCGGAGGAGATGCTTGGTAGCTACATCCCAGCCTTCCGGAGCATAACCACAACCAAACTTATGTGCATCAGCTGCTGAGAGCCCTCGTTCGGTAAGAAACTCCCTCGCCTTTGCTGCTTGAGGGGTTTCTAATTGCTCCATATAGAAACTGTGGACCGCTTTATTGGCCGCAATAAGACGCTGACGCGTTCCTGGCTCTTCGCGCCTAGTAGCCCCTTGATAATTAATGCGGTATCCGATTTTTTCCGCACAGATTTCCACGGCTTCGGGGAAGGAAACATGCTCCATTTTCATAAGGAACGTAAATACGTCTCCACCTTCGCCTGATGAAAAGCAGTGAAAATACCCACGGTTTGGACGCACATGAAATGATGGGGTTTTTTCATCTTTAAATGGCGAAAGCCCTTTGAGTGAATCCGCACCGGCAGGTTTGAGCTGCACGTATTCCCCAACGATTTCTTCGATGGGGGTACGTTCCCGTATCGCTGCAATATCCGAATCTGGGATTCTTCCTTTTGCCATGCCCTATACCTTAGCGCCCTCTCGGTTTTCTGTATTGCTTGAGTCTGCGCCGCTTCTCTTGAGCAAATGTTTGTCTAAATCTATCAGCTTTTGCGCCATCCGGTTCATGCTTTCCCGGCCTCCTTGTTTTGCCTTTGGACGTTCCTCTAATTCCTGCAAGTGGACCTTGTGGAGTCGTGATCGTAGTGATGTCCCCTATCTGCCACGTACAGGTTCCATCAACTGCTATTTCGCATCGTGCCCTGCCACCTGTTTTCATATTGTGATGGTGCCGGCAAAGACATTGCATATTCGACAGTGAGGTCCACCCACCACTGCGATAGTCAATCACATGGTCTTTATCGCAAAACTCTGCTGGTTTTTCGCATCCAGGGAACCGGCAAGTTCCGTCACGCAATTCCAGGACTCGTTTTATTGCTGCACCGGGGCGATAATGCTCATGGCATTCTTGAGCCACTGCAATTGCGTCACGCCAGATTATTTCCGCAGATTCGAAGAGCGCTGTTTTCCCTTGAAGGACTCCCGCACCAGCAAGGTAGTGAGGCTGAAGATCTTCTGGTGGCGCCACTGTTCCATAGAGTTCAAGTTTTACGTTTTGTGCTGTCCCGTTTACGAGCGCCATTATTGCCGTGCAGACGTCTTTATCCACTTTGGCTATGGTTTGTTCAAACAGGGTCGCCTCAGCCGCTGGCAAGACTATCTCAACACGCCGCATTCCAGGTGTTGCGGTTCCTTTAACTTGCATGCTCGGCGCAAGAATTGTCGTTTCTTTTTGTGTTTGTTTTGCGCTTTGTGCAAGCAGAAAGTTTTTTACCCAACGCTTAATGCTTTCCGGGCGCGGTAACGCTTGCTGATCACGTATTGGTTGAACATGTTGAGCTAATGCGGCATCTAATTCGCCCCATATTTCATGATCGTCACCTAAATGCTCAGTGCATTTCAGTATTCCCCGCAAATGATAAAACGTCATATGCCGGTAATACAGTGCGGCTTCTAAAAATTGTGGGAGGTGACGCAGAAGCATATCAATAATAAGCACCCAATCCCGCTCAATTGCCACACTGGTTTGCGCTAATTGAGCTTGTTTTTCTGCATGCATAGAACAATCCGCTACCTGCAGGTCAGGCTGTTGTGCAATATGGTCCATAATATCGTTGTAGTTCTTTTCCAGCGCACGTATTGCCAATGGGTTATCACTATAAGCGACCATAAAATTAGACATTTTCCGCCTTCACCCCCTAACAATAAGAAGTAAATTCCCGACCCTGAATCTAAGACCCATTTTAACAGATAATTTAACCAAGCTCCACGCTACCTACCCCCAAATTGGTAACAAAAACTAACCACGCTACTTTTTTACTAAAAAGCACATATATTCGAGCCCTTAAATCAGTTTTCCCGCCCATAAACCTCAAATAAAAACCATGTATCTAATACCGAACCACCCCAAAATAAGCCACAATCGCGGCCTAGAATATCCAATGAAGATCTCCCACACATACACTTGTAAACATGAAACGGAATCGCGTGCTTCAAAGCATTGGTGGCGCAGTATTAGTTATTGCTGCGGCGTGGTTAGGCATAGATCTTTCGCAAAATAACGGCACCCAATCCACCACGCAATCCAACCAAGTCACGCAATCATCCGCCCCACAGGACAACCAACCAAAACAGAAAGACCAGGCCACCAGTAACTTTAAGGCCAACCGGAGCGGGCTACCTTCATGCCCTGTAAACACACTTCCGGATCAAGCCAATGATGTAATTGACGATATTTTAGCGGGCGGCCCGTTCGAACATCCTGGCATTGATGGTAAGCATTTTGGCAATTATGAGCGGATTTTACCGAAAGAGAAAAGTAGTTTCTACCGGGAGTACACAGTGGATACTCCGGGTGTAAATCATCGTGGGGAGCGCAGGATTGTTGTGGGTGGGGGCTCGAAACAGGATCCGGATACTTGGTATTACACAGACGACCATTATGAGAGTTTTTGCGTTATTCCCGATGCCGAGAACTAGCACGCACTCCAACCACTCGACAAACCAGATCGCCTAACCGCTAGCTGTGGGTTGGTTCGCCGGTAATAAGGTGGTCGGCGTGGTTAAGGCTTTCCAGTACTAAGCGGCTAAGGTGCCCGTCGAGGACGCTATAGATAACATTTCGTCCAACTTTGCGGCATTCGACGAGCCCGCCGAGGCGGAGTTTGGCAAGGTGTTGGCTAACAACCGTGCGGTTAGCGCCGGTGGCGGCAACGAGTTCGGCGACGCTATGTTCGTCTTCGGTAAGGAGCCATAGGAGGTGGAGTCGGGTGGGTTCGGCTAGGAGTTTGAGGGTATTGGAGGCGGATTCGAGGAGTTTTGGAGATGCTTCGAGGTCGTGAACAAACGATGGTTCGATAAGGGTTTCGTGCATTTCCATTCAGTTCACTTCCATTGGATTAAAAAGTTCAACGTGTTGAATTGAGTGTACCCACTGGTTCCAATTTTGGCGCGGCCTCTCGGGTATTAACGCTAAGCATTGTGCCGAACAAACCAATAATTATCAACACTAGTGTGGCCCAGGAAAGTCCCATGGTGGCGCCGAGCCAGCCGGCAAGTGGGTAGGTTACCAGGTAGCACGCATGACTTAAGGAAAATTGCGCCGCAAACACTTGTCCGAGTTCCGCTTCAGGCGTGTATTTCCGCAGGATTTGCCCGATTGGGGTTTGCATTGCGGAAAGGGCAGCACCGAGCACGGGCCAGATAATCCAGAGTAACCATTCCCAGTGCAAAATCAGGGTGAGGTAGAGCACCACCATTCCGCTTATCGACGCCGCGGCCCCCGCCCACATCACGGGAAAATCACCGTAGCGTTCGCGAATTTTTGGCATAAGGAAGGCCACCCCCATTGAGCCAGCCCCGAAGACTGCGAGCAGCCAAGCGACCGCGGCGTCGTTACGCTGAAATACGGTTCGCATAATAACAACGGTATTTACCAATACCATGGCCATTGGGGCGGCGATTGCAATATTAAGCCAGAGGAGGCGTCGTAAGTGTGGCGTGCGGACCATAGTGCTAATGCCGCCTAGACTGTGCTTTTTACTTTTGTAGCCTTTGGGTAGTTGCGGGATAACGGAGGCAACGAATAACAGCGAGCCAAGGAACCCGAGGGCGGTACCCATAAAAAGTCCGTGGTAGGTCATTACAAGTAATGCTGCGGCGGCAAGCATTGGGCTGAGCAGTGCTTCAAGGTCATATGCCAGCCGGGATAGCGATAGGGCTGCGGTGTATTCGTCTTCATCCGCAATTACCCGCGGAATTGTAGCCTGGAATGCCGGAGTAAAAGTTGCTGAAGCTAATTGCAATACCGCAATAGCGGCATACAGTTCCCACTGAGTGTCTACAAACGGCAGCATTAATGCAATGCCGATGCGCAGGGCGTCAGCACCTATAAGGACGGCGGCAGTAGGGGCGCGCTGAAACCATGAACTCACTATGGGCGCGGCGCAAACATACATACAGATTTTTATGGTCAGCGCTATGGCAAGCACCTGACCGGCCTGGCTACCTGCGAAATCATAGGCCAATAACCCGAGAGCGACGGTAAGCAGCCCGGTGCCAATCAAGGCGACAATTTGTGCAGCAAAGAGGCGTCGGTACGTGCGATGACGAAGTGGGGCAAGCATAGCGAAACCTTTCAACCAATATGTGCACCCGTATGCACATATTGACTGATGGTAAACCTAACCTAGCTTCACCGCAAGAGAATTATTCAAAAAATCCGGAAATTGCCACCGCTTCCTTATACACACGCTGCAATCTCGATTCGGTCATAGAAGCGATTTGATCAATAATCACGCGTTGCCGTTGTGCATCATTTGCCGCTGCATCAAACCATGGCCGAAACATGGGATCTAGTGTTCCCGGCGCCCCCATTGCCAAATATTCATATACCAATCGAATCTGCTCCCGTTGCCGGTCCTGCCTGCGCAAATGCCCGGGATCCTCCATAACATAAAGCACCGCAATGGTCTTTAAAAGCGTTACCTCTGCCAGCGCCTGCGGTGGCACCACCAATATCCCAGAATGCCTTCCTAATACCTGACCAGATTTGCGAGTTGCAGCAATAGTTGCAGACACAAACCTGCCCACAAGTTCGGACGTTAACGCCTTGAGCGCCGCTACTTTTCCTAAACTGGCGTCATAGTCCGCCGCTGCGGACACTACTTCCAATTGCCGCAATCGGGCTGCGGCTTCAATGAGTTCGTTTTGATCTCCGCCAAAAGCCCGCGAACCCTTTTCCGCGAGCGCAACCAGCTCCACAAGATCCCAAAGCACACGCAAATCTATTCGATTTGAAAGAACGCCATCCTCAACATCATGAACGGAATAGGCAACATCATCGGACCAATCCATAATCTGCCCCTCTACCGGAGGCTGCACACCACTACTGCCCTGCCGAATCCACGCCAATACCGATTGGTCTTCGTTATAAGCCCCGTATTTTATGCCTGATTTTTTACTTGATACACCGCTTGCCTGGGCCTGCGCATCCGCTTGTGTCCATGGATATTTACACGCCGCATCCAGCGATGCCCGCGAAAGATTTAAACCAAAACTCTCCCCGGAAGGTGATAGCACTTTCGGTTCAAGACGTGTAAGAATACGCAAAGTTTGAGCATTGCCTTCAAAGCCGCCGCAAAGATCCGCAAGCTCATTGAGTGCCACTTCCCCATTGTGCCCAAATGGTGGGTGCCCGATATCATGGCACAGCCCGGCAAGCTCTGCGAGTTCAGGATCTACCCCAAGACCCGCACCTAATGCTCGTGCAATCTGGGCCACCTCCAATGAATGGGTAAGTCGCGTCCGCGGAGTATCGCCATCGTGCGGCCCCACTACTTGCGTTTTATCTGCAAGACGACGCAATGCAGCAGAATGCAAAACCCGCGCACGGTCTCGGGCGAACACAGTGCGATGTTCCTGGTTCGTTCCCGGAAAATGACTACGCTTTGCAGATTCGACAAAACGCCGCTCATAATCCAATGCGGTGTAGTGGTACCCCACTGCCCGACCCCTTTCAGATAAAACTTTTTATAACTTAGACACCAGTGTGCCAGGTCGATAGCTATTGTTGTGGTATGTATTCAAAGCGCGCCAATGTCCGAACAACATCCGCAACATTCGCAGCTATGTGTGTCACAGGAATCGCTGCACTTAGCACGGCACCCATAGCATTGGCCGTGGCGCCGAACTCTTTTGAAACTACTAGCATCCACCTTGCGCAGGACGTGGATACCCAATCACCTCCCCCGAGCGCACACACCCAGCATGTAATCGATCATTCCGGGGTGCTCAGTGATTCCGATATCGCCGAATTAGAAGATATGATCGCCAAGGTTAGGCAACAAGAACAGCGCGATATGTATGTGGTGTACCAACCTACATTCGGAACTTTAGATCCAAATAAATTTGCTGAAGACACATTTAAACTCAATGCGGCCGATAATGTTTTAGTTTTCGCAGTAGCCACCGAGACCAGAAAATACGCGGTAGCTCATCGCACTGAAAACTCCGCATGGAGCCAACGCGAAATTACAAACGTTAAAGATGCAGCCCATACAAAACTTGTGGAATTAGACTTCCGAGGCGCTGCCTTTGCCGCTGTAAAAGCTGGCGGCGGAAAAGCCCTACGCACCCCTGAAGAAGAAGCGGCAGCAACCCGAAGCACATATACATTTTTGGGCACTGGAGCGGCGAGCGTTGTGGCGGCCGGTGGTGGCGTTTGGTATTTAAATCGCCGCCGTAAGGCAAAGAATATTGCATCCGCACGGGAGATCGAACCAGGAAATGTTCATGAGCTCAGCAATCAGCCAATTGAGGTGCTGGAGGAACTTGCCAAAGAGGAATTAGTCTCTACTGATGAATCTATTCGACGCGCCCGTGATGAACTGGATTTAGCTATGTCTGAATTCGGCGCGGAACGGGTGCGCCCATTTACTAGCGCCATGAATAGCTCTACATCCACATTGCAACGCGCTTTCCAACTTCAGCAGAAAATTAATAGTGGCCAAGCCGGTTCTCCCACACAACGCAAAGCCATGCTTGTAGATATTGTTTCTAGTTGCGGTTTGGCTGACGACGCCCTGGATAAGGTCGCCGCTGAATTTGCTGAGCTACGCAACCTTTTGGTAAATGCGCCAAGTAAAATCGAGCAGCTCACGCAACAAACCATCGATTTGCGCAGCAGAATTCCTCATGCTGGCGAAACCCTACAACAACTCCAGCAAACCTATGCTCCATCAATTATCGATAGCATTGATGAAAATGTTGATCTAGCCAGCGAACTCACCACACAAGCGGAATCCAATATTGACTCCGCACGTGAGCAATTAAGTTTGCCTCCTGGCTCCCAAGGCGGCGTTATAGATGCCATCCGAAATGCTGAAAACGCAGTATCCCATGCCGATAAAGCACTTTCCAGCGTAGAAAACGCCGCAACAGATATTGCCGCTGCCCAAGCTGGCATTGGCCTAGTAATCACAGAAATCGAGCAAGAAGTCGAGGAAGCGAAGCAACTTAAAGCAGTAGGCAAAGCCCAAGGTTCTCACGCCAACTGGGACAAAGTTGCAGAAACACTTAACCGTGCCCCCGATGTACTCTCCCAAGCTCGGGAAAACGCCGAAGCAGACCCACTGACCACCTATAGCACCCTTGTTGAATACGATGCCGAACTCGATCTCCTATTAGATACAGTTCGGGAAAGCAACGCTCAACAAGCCCGCGCATTGCAAATTCTGGACAATACACTGCAATCCGCCGAAGCGGCATTGCGCTCCGCCGATGACTTTATTGGTACTCGAGGCAAAATCGTTGGCTCATCCGCTCGTGCCCAATTAGCAGAGGGACACCGCCAACATGCACTTGCTCTGCAAAATCGCACCACAGATACCCGAGCAGCCATCGTAGCGGCACAGGAAGCGCAAGCTATTGCAAAACGTGCCCTTAAGGGTGCACGCAGCGATGTCAATGCACATTACGCACGACAAAGCAGCGCTAATAGTAGCTTTACTACCGGCATGATTGCAGGACATATTATGAGCAGTGGTGGCGGCGGCTTTTCAAGCGGCTTCTCCGGTTTCTCCGGCGGAGGAGGCGGAGGCGTCAGCTCCAGTAGCGGCAGTTTCTAGTAGTGCGAGGCTTTAGTGTTTGTGGATCCCAAACGTGAAGACTTGCGCGGAGATTAGCGAACCTTCTATACTTCATGTACAATTATTCACATTAAACACACAGCTTTAATATATCCCGTATTACGCAGAGGGAAGAATGGAGGCACAAATGAATATCTACGAAATTTCTTCCCTGCTCTCTGAGTGGTACGCATTGCCGGAGGATGTTAAGGCTGAATGTCGTCGTTCAGTTGCGGTGGAACGTGTAGCAATGTCCATGGCTATGGAACGCGAGTACGTAAGTAAAGAATGGTTCTATCAAGCCCAGGAACGTCAAAATCAACTTGCTCCAGTTAAGGTTCAATGACACCCGAATTTAACGGCACACGAACATTTGATACCGTTCACGGTAAGTTGCCTTACACAGAGGTAAATGACCGTGTTGCTGAGCCCCTTCGAGTTCTAATCAATGAGATTAACGAAGGGGCTTTTCAAGATTTTGAGCTAAATCCACCCCTTCTCCAGGAATTTCACCGCCGCATCTGCGGAGACCTTACCCCAGCTATTGCCGGCCAATTACGCCAATGCGCAGTCCGTATTGGGCTCCACTACCCACCCGAACACATTTTTGTTTCACAAAAGCTGTGGGAATACTTTGATGATATTCATGCCCGCATGGAATATACCGAAGGCAATCTGCAAAATACCCTAGAACTCCTTGCATATGTGGAGGCTAAAGGCTTACACATCCACCCCTTTGTGGATTTTAATGGGCGCGCGATTCGCGCTTTGGTATATGAAGTTATGCACCGGCTTGATTTTCCCCCCATTGAAATATCTATCGACGCCGCGTCCCCCATGCACACCACATATATTCAAGCTCTGCGAGAATTTGATATCCACCAGTCCCTACAGGGATTAGTAGACCTTTGGAAAAACTATCGATTCCCCCGGTTCCGCGACCAATTTTACTAACCACCCGCAATTTCAAGTTTGTTAGGCGCGGTTTGCATGAGCAAACACTTCACCCTTGATTACAATGCGGCTCTGAGGTGTTGTGGCTGGCCTGGTTCTTGGTCTTTTTGGGTGCTGCTTGGGTGCTGGCTTGGCCTGGTTTTTGAGAGCCGTTGTGGCTGGCGGGGTTTTGGGGTAGATGCCGTGATTGATGTGACTTGTGGGGTTATAGCATCACGGATTCCGGTGGAGGGCTTGTTTTGGACTGGCGTTTGCGGGGGTTTGTGACTGGCGGTTTGGTTGTGTGCGTCCGGTGAACTGGGATTTGCTTAGGGCTAGCCGGTCTTTTTGAGGCTGGTTGGTCCTTCCTGGGGTCTGGTTGGGCGCTGGTTGGACGCCGGTTGGGCGTGTTGTCACAGATTCCATTTTTTTCAGGCGATTTTATGGAATCTGCGACAATGCGGATGAAAACATCACTAGTTTGATAGGGTGCGCCTATCAAACGTCCGGGAAAGCGGCTTAAACACCCGAGAAACCCCGGCACCTTCAGTCCACTCGCTTAAAAAATCGGCTCACACGCTCAACTGATCTTTGCCGCCGTCTCCTTAACTGGCAGACCTTCAACCGACCCTAAGAAATGCGCATATTTCGAGCCGGGACGTCGACCAGCACACAGCCCCAGGTGAGAACTACCGCGTCAAGAAGTGGGAAGTCAGCAATGTCATAAACCCCAAGGGTTGTTCGATACGGCGAAACCTTTGCCACAACTTGTCCTCCCCGCTCAATAGTGCGTTCTTTTCGTAGCGGTGAGTTTCGTTGCAGGGTGTAGTGCCGGTCTCCGCAGGTAGCTACTAATGAGTGGACGGTAAACCCAGTTTGGCGCATGGTAATCATTTCGCCATTTTCGGCGGTGGCACGAAAGCGGAAGTGGAGCGGACCAGGGGTGGATTCCACGAGCAGCCTGTGTTCCCCAACAAAGATGACATCGGCACGAACTAGTGCCACGACCTGTTTCTGCTGGTCGCGTAGGACATTATCTTCCCACACCCAAGTCGGTTGTGGTCGTGACATGGTTCGTTGCGCTCCTCAATGGCTCCTACAGTAGGAAGATCCAAATAATTATTGGGCTAAGTACCAGCAATGATACTGTGAGGATCCAGGTAGACCCCACAAGCCTGGCTTCTAGAGCGATTCTAGCAAGCCAGGCCAGGAATACCGCTTGGTCTTGTGAAACCTCCGCACCGGGTTCGATCTCTAGTTCCACATGGCGTACGCCATGGTTTGCACCTGTAAATTGCCCAACTTTTTCGCCTTCGGCATCGAGCACTACCCAATCGGTTTTCGCCTCATTCACCAGTGTGAATTCCGTGCCACCGAGGTCAGCCCGGATTCGCTTGGCACGATCGAAGCGACCTTCCTCGGGAACGGCACTATATTCGATTGGCTTAGAGGTTTCTACAGCGATCTTCGCTCGGGCTTCTTTCTTGGGTTCTACAGTGAGTTCCCAAGTGCGCTCCCCCACTTTTGCTGTAGTGGTTTTATCCGATTTGTCCATTGTGAAGGTGGCAACTTCTTCACCACCTTGCAGCAGTGGAATCGTCACCTTCGAACCAGCGTTTTGGCGCGCACCCCAATGAAGGTTTTCCATTGTGTCCCTTCCGCGACTAGCAGCCTACGAGCCTTTGTGCGAGGTAGCCTTCGAGCTCATCAAGCTTGATTCGCTCCTGCTTCATGGAGTCACGCTCACGCACAGTTACGGCATTATCTTCCAGTGTGTCAAAATCAACAGTCACGCAGAATGGAGTACCAATTTCGTCTTGGCGGCGGTAACGGCGTCCGATCGCTCCGGAAGTATCATAATCAATATTCCAGAGTTTCCGTAGGTCAGCAGCTACTTTTTCAGCGACTGGGGTGAGCGTATCTTTTTTGCTCAGCGGCAATACCGCAACTTTAATTGGCGCAAGCCGACGGTCCAGGCGCAGCACTACTCGCTTATCGACGCCGCCCTTAGCGTTAGGTGCTTCATCCTCATGGTACGCGTCCACAAGGAACGCCATAAGAGCACGAGTCAAGCCAAACGAGGGTTCGATTACCCAAGGGACGTAACGCTGTCCAGTGGTCTGGTCAAAGTAGCTCAAGTCTTCGCCTGAGTGTTCAATGTGGCAACCAAGGTCATAGTCCGTACGGTTTGCCACACCCATGAGTTCGCCCCATTCCCCGCCTGGGAATCCAAAACGGTATTCAAAGTCAATGGTGCCTTTGGAATAGTGGGCACGTTCCTCATCAGGGACGTCGAATTGCCGTAGATTTTCTGGGTTTATCCCAAGATCAACAAACCACTCTTGGCAGGCATCAACCCATTCTTGGAATTTTTCATCCGCATCTTCTGGAGCGACAAAATATTCGATTTCCATCTGCTCGAATTCACGGGTGCGGAAAATAAAGTTACCCGGCGTGATTTCATTGCGGAAGGATTTGCCTACCTGCGCGATACCGAATGGTGGCTTCATACGCGCAGTGGTCATAACATTTTTAAAGTTAATAAAAATACCTTGAGCGGTCTCTGGTCGCAGATAGTGCAAACCTTGTTCATTATCTACCGGACCAAGGAAAGTCTTCATTAGACCAGAAAACATTTGCGGTTCGGTCCATTTGCCAGGTTCACCGGTTTCAGGGTCGGCAATGTCTTCCAGGCCACGGGCAGGCGGGTGACCGTGCTCAGTTTCATAAGCCTCAATAAGGTGATCTACTCGGTATCGCTTATGGGTATGCAATGACTCTACGAGTGGATCTGTAAAGGTCTCAACATGTCCAGATGCGACCCATACTTGGCGCGGCAGAATAATGGAGGAATCAATACCAACAACATCAGAACGGCCCTGGACGAATGTTCGCCACCACTGTTTTTTGATGTTCTCTTTTAGCTCCATACCCAGCGGACCGTAATCCCATGCTGAGCGAGTGCCGCCGTAGATTTCACCACAGGGGTAGACCAAACCGCGGCGCTTACAAAGATTTACCACGGTATCGATGACGGATTCATTCGCCACTGAACTCTCACAACTCCTCTATCAAGCAGAGCGCCTGCCATTGAGTAACTTCAATCCAGCAAACACTCCAATAATCCTTATGCCCGCCTGGCTGACGGGCATGTGATGACGGCATACGTCAAACATAACCTTAGCGCGTCCCGCAAACTACCAGTCATTTGGCCCGCATTGATTGCTGTAAACGTGCTTTTATAAAACTTTTTTCACGCTGTGTTCACACTGTTACAATCTGGCGCGCCCATCAGCATACAACGAGGTAGCACTATAGTTTACCCCTATAAAATACAGCAAGAAAAGTTCAGAAATGGCATAAATACACGTTTGTGAACAGCGGTTTTTCATTATCATACCGCTTAATGGGGTAGCATTAAGAAGCATCACAAGCAACTGTTTTTCACCAGTGAACCAAAGCATCCCGTAAAAATACCCCGTGAAACTGCCGAAGCGGACCTCTGGAAGGAGCCCGGATACCATGGCTGTACACAATGAAACGATTATGCCAAAGTTGGGCGTACGCAGCACCCGTCAGCGCGCCGCTGTAGTCAACGTTCTCCGCGAACTCGATAATTTTGCCTCCGCTAAAGAGATTCACCAAGCGCTTACTGAACGCAAGCATAAAGTTGGCCTTACAACCGTTTACCGAACATTACAATCCCTTGCCGATATCGACGCCGTGGACGTACTGCATATGGCCAGCGGCGAGTCACTCTACCGTCAATGTAGCTCAGATGAACATCACCATCATCTCGTATGTACTGGTTGCGGAACTACCGTAGAAATAGATGGCGGACCGGTTGAGCGTTGGGCACACTCAGTTGCAGATAGCAATGGTTTCCAACTGACTGGACATACCGCTGAAGTTTTCGGACTTTGCAGGCAATGCCAACGATAAGCCCATCCCCTAGTTGCCCATACCTAAACCGCCCCCTTATTTGCTGGACCCTCTGACCGACATCCGTGACAGAAGGTGCTGTTGAGATTTGTGTGGTTATGGTGTCACAGATCCCACTAAGAAGGCCATGCCTCATGGAATTTTACTACCAGAAAATTGGCTGTGAGCGCCCGATGATCTGAGACCTGTCACAGATTCCATTTTTTCGGCCGATTTTATGGAATCTGCGACACGATAGGTAGGGAACCTGTCACAGATTCCATTTTTTCGGCCGATTTTATGGAATCTGTGACAAACCCCAGTTCAACGATTGTGCGCAATGTTGGTTGCTGTCACAAATTCCATTTTTAAAGGCGATTTTATGGAATCTGCGACACTTGGGATAAAAACATCACTAGTTCGATAGGGTGAGCCTATCAAACGCCCGGGAAAAGCCCAGCCCACACCCCGGAAAGCCCAGCCCACACCCCGGAAACCAGGCAGATTTCACGCGCCCTGGGCTTTTTGGCATATTTCTCTAAAGGTTTCACTTTCATTGCCGCCACATGAGCCTTTTTAGGTGCGTGCACTTACCCGACTGCCACGCCAAAGGCTCTGCCAAGTCCGTAGGTAACTGCTGCCGCACCCATTCCAATGGCAAGTTGGCGGAGACCACGTTTCCAAGGGGAAGCTCCGGAGAGCACGCCGACAATACCGCCGGTACATAGCAGGGCAATGCCTACGAGTACACATGCTAAAACGCCGGCTACCAGGGGTGATAGCCCAAAGAAAAATGGAATAACAGGAATGAGCGCACCTGTTCCAAAAAACATAAAGCTAGAGGCTGCTGCAGACCATCCGCTGCCTACCACATCAGTCTCTTCGCCATTATTGGTGGTGGAGTCGCTATTGTTTCCAATTGGTGAATGGCTAATCATACCGGTCGCTTTTAGCTCGGCAAATACTGCTTGTGCTTGTTGTTCGGCATCTTCTGTGGACATTCCGCGGGCACGATATACCAGGGCTAGCTCATTGGCATCTACATCGAGTCGGGGCACTTCGGATGAGGTTTCGGGGTTTGGGGTTGAGGCTTCAAGCAGTTCTCGTTGAGAGCAAACGGAAACGTATTCGCCAGCACCCATGGAAAGGGCTCCAGAGAGTAGTCCGGAAATTCCGGTAAGCAGCACAAGTCGGTTATCCACGCCTGCCGCAAGGACGCCGAGCACGAGGGCGAGGTTGCTGACCAGGCCGTCGTTAGCTCCAAATACGGCTGCCCGGAAATTGCCGGACATTTGTTCCCGTCCACGTTCGGCGAGGCCGCGTACTACTTCTGCGTGAATCCGCTCATCGGCAATCATTTGTTGGGTTGCGTCTTCGTCTTTGGCATAGGGTGTGCGGCTTTCCGCGGCTTGCATTAATGCCAAGGTGAATACACTGCCAAAGCGCTTTGCCATAAATCCCATAAAGCGGGTGGAGAAATCAGGGCGCTGCGGCATACCAACATGATTGCCAAGGAGCTTTCGCCAGTGTTCTTCGTGGCGGGATTCGGCGTCGGCAATGGCGAGCAGAATATCGCGTTCTGGACCTTCTTTACTCAAGGCGAGCTCGCGATATACAGCAGCTTCGGCACGTTCATTGGCAAGGTAGCGTTGCCAGCGGCGAATTTGCTTTCGAGTGGGTTCCGTCATTTCACTCCCCCAAACCGCCGATCACGCTGGGCATATTCAGCTACGGCATCAAATAGATCCTGGGCAGTGAAATCTGGGAAAAGTTTGTCTTGGTACACCATTTCCGCGTAGGCGGATTGCCATAGTAGGAAATTTGAGGTGCGTTTCTCGCCACTGGGTCGTAGGAATAAATCCACGTCGGGCATATCTGGCTCATCAAGGAATTGTGCAAATGAACTTTCGGTAATATCCTCCGGGCGCAATGTACCTGCAGCTACTTGTCGGGCGATTTCGCGCGTGGCGTCGATAATCTCTGCGCGGCCGCCGTAATTCACGCACATGGCGAGTGTCATTTTGGTGTTATCGCGCGTAAGTTCCTCGGCGGCTTCCAGTTCACGAATAACAGCGCGCCATAACCGCGGACGTCGCCCCACCCACCGAACCCGAACGCCTTTTTGGTGGAGGCCGTCACGTTGGCGTCGCAATACATCGCGGTTAAAGCCCATAAGAAATCGAACTTCATCGGCGCTACGACGCCAGTTTTCAGTTGAGAACGCATACGCCGATAAATATGGAATCCCGAGCGCCAGGCAAGCGTCGACAACCTCAAGAAGGACCGCCTCACCACGCCGGTGCCCCTCAGTGCGTTTCAGCCCGCGTTCCTGCGCCCATCTGCCATTTCCATCCATAACCAAGGCGATATGGCGGGGTAGAAATTCAGCTGGGATATTCGGAGGATTAAAGTTCACTTAGCCTATACTACAGGGCTAGGTAAACGCCCCCTGATCATGTACATCGAGTGCTACGATAGCCCGTTCGAGATGCCATTGAAGATGTGCTCGGGTCAGCCGATGTGCCGACGCCCCCACATAATTACTTATCGACGCCCCCCGCACCGTATCCCACGCATTATTGGCTAACCACCACATTAGGCGAAGTGTTTCCTCCGGAATTTCCGCAGAACCTTTAGGCTGGCATTTTCTGCACACTGCCCCTCCTGCACCTGGATGAAATGCACTATGTGGTCCAGGAGTTCGGCATTGAGCACATTCAAAGAGACTGGGCGCCCAACCCGCATGATCCATAGCCCTCAGTAAGAATGAATCCAAGACAAATGTGGCATTATCAACACCGCATAATTGAACGAGTGTTCCTAGTGCCGCATCGTAGAGCCAGGGGTCTTCAAACTCAGCAATTGCAAGGCGCTCAGCAGCTTCAAGGACTGCACATGCAGCGGTGTAGCGCTCATAATCATCGATAATTCCTGAGGCATAAAAATTAAGCGTGTCGGCGCTAGTAATCATTGAGAGCTTTCGTCCGGGATAGACCTGCACATTTAATTCCACAAACGGCTGCAGCCGGGAACCAAACCTCGATTTAGAACGCCGTACCCCTTTGGCTACGCCACGCACCACCCCACGGGTTCTGGTAAGCAAAACAATGATTCGATCCGCTTCGCCGAAATCATATGTTCGCACCACAAGGGCACGTTCCCGATAACTCTCACGCCCCATATTAGAACCCGAGTCGGCCCAATGCCTTTGGATCAGACTGCCAATTTTTAAGCACCTTAATCCTTAAATCAAGGTAAATATTTTGGCCAAGCAACGCAATGATTTCTTTTCGCGCATTATGAATAATCCGCCCCATTCGGCGATTATCTTTACCCAAAAGGATTGATTTTTGTCCAGGACGCTCCACATAAATCACGGCATGTACATCGAGTACGCCTTCGCGTTCTTCATTAGGGATAACTTCATCGATTTCCACAGCAACGGAGTGTGGCAATTCATCTTTCAGCCCACTTAATGCCGCTTCACGAATCAGTTCGGCCATACGGGTATTTGTATCATCATCCGTAATGTGATCATCTGGATAGAATTTTGGCCCTTCCGGCAAGAGCGAGGTCATTACATCTAACAGTACGTCTATTTGCTCATTTTTCTTGGCGGATACCGGAACTACCTCGCATTCTCCACCTAAGAGTTCATGCAATGCCATAAGCTGCTCGGCGATTTGATCACGAGAAACTTTATCCACTTTGGTGACCACACCCATAAGTTTGGTTTTGGGAGCGGCATTTCGCACGGCATCTAAAATCCACCGATCACCGGGACCGATTTTTTCATCGGCTGGTACGGTAAGCGCAATAAGGTCTACATCGGCATAGGTATCTTTCACTATTTCATTTAGGCGCTCGCCAAGCAGCGTGCGGGGGCGGTGCAATCCGGGAGTATCCACCACAATAATTTGGGCATTTTCTCGGTGAACAATTCCGCGAATTGGATGCCGTGTGGTTTCGGGCTGATCCGCAGTAATTGCAATCTTCTCCCCCACCAGGGCATTTGTAAGTGTTGATTTGCCGGTATTTGGTCGACCTACAAAACTTACAAATCCAGATCGAAAGCCCTCGGGCGTATTGAACATTTTTTCGTCCTTAGTGTTGTTCGGTGGGGTGCACTTCAACGGTTACTGTAGTCATCCGCATTCGGCCGCGACGATCACGCTGCCCCGCTGCCACAAGTGTCATTCCATGGGTTTCCACCGTGGATCCCGGAAGCGGGACTCGGCCAAGTTCTAATGCCAGGAGACCACCCACAGTATCCACTTCCTCAGTAATATCTTCTTCGAATGAGATTTCTATTCCACAGGATTCTTCAATAAGTTCCACAAGCTCATCAAGGGACAACCTTGATACCACTCGGAATATCCGCTCATCCAATTGTTCAATCGGGGCAATTTCCGCAGCATCATATTCATCTGCGATTTCACCCACAATTTCTTCCAGAATATCTTCAATGGAAATTAAACCAGCAATGCCGCCGTATTCATCGACCAACATGGCAATATGATTTCGGTGCACTTGCATTTCATGCAAGAGATCGTCAAGGCTTTTTGAATCCGGCACAAATGTGGCTTTGCGCATTACATCACTTACCCGGACACTTTGCCCACCATCAGTCGCATGGTAGGTGAGCTGCACCAAATCTTTCAAATAAACTACGCCAACAATATCGTCCACGTTTTCTCCAATAACCGGGATTCTGGAGTGTCCAGAACGGACACATAGCGCTGTTGCGTGTCCTGCAGTTTTATCTTGTTCGATCCATACCATTTCTGGGCGCGGCACCATTACGGAACGCGCGGTCGTTGAAGCAAGATCAAACACCGACTGAATCATACGGCGTTCTTCTACTTCGACTATGCCGTGTTCTTGCGCGATATCCACCATCTCACGCAGTTCATGCTCATTGGCAAACGGGCCATCGCGAAATCCCTGGCCAGGCGCGAGTTTATTGCCCACCCAAATAAGGAGTCGGGCGACCGGTCCCAACACAAATGCAAGTACGGAAAGAATCATTGCTGATTGCAATGACACGGTATATGGATTTTGCCTACCAATAGTTCGGGAATACACACCAACAACCACAAAGGTCACCAATGTAAGTACCACAATGGCAATCAATAATGCCATGGATTCAGAGGCAAAAAGGTGGTACGCCAATGCCGTTGTAAGCACGGCACCAACGGATTCCAGAAGGGTGCGGAGCAATACTAGGAGATTAATGTGTTCGGCACGGCGATCAAGTACTCGAAGTAGTGTTGCTGCACCTGGATGTTCATCTTTTACTAGTTCTTCGACCCGAGTGCGGGAAATTGAGGCAACGGCAGACTCCACGGTGCCAAGCGCTCCGGAAAGGATAAGGGCTGCGGCGGCACCGAGTCCTAGAAGTACCTCCATTAGTTTGGTTCACCTACCGCGGGCAGAGAACCGCCGGTGGTTGGCGGGGCGTCGTCACGATCAGCGGCGCTTGGAAACGCCTCTGGGCCAGATGGCTTCGGTTCGTATGCTCCGCCTGAGTCATACCAAGCTGCTAATAGCTCATTTTGCAGCGCGAACATTTCTTGTTCATCGGCTGGATCTTCATGATCGTAGCCCAATAAGTGCAGGCAACCATGGATAGTTAGTAGCGCTAATTCATGCCCAAGGGAGTGGCGGGCTTTTTCGGCTTGGCGGGCAGCAAATTCCGGGCAGAGCACAATATCCCCGAGCATTGCTGGCCCTATTTCCGGACCATCTGGCCGCCCTGAGCCTGGTGTGAGCTCATCCATTGGGAAACTCATTACATCCGTTGGCCCCTCAAGGTCCAGCCAACGTACATGCAAGTCCGCAATGGTATCTAGGTCCACAATATGGATTGAGGCTTCCGCATCGCGGTGAATATCCATTGCATTGAGTGCAAAGGTTGCTACGTTAATAAGGGCTTCTTCGTTTACTCCTTCGTAGCCGGATTCATTAAACACCTCAATGGTCATTATTTGTCCTTTTCGTATTGCTCGTAAGCATCTACGATAGCGCCCACTAAACTATGACGCACAACATCTTCAGAAGTGAGTTCGCTAAAATGCACGCCATCCACGCCGCGAAGAATATGGCGCACAAGCCGCAGACCGGATTTTTGGCCGCCAGGTAAATCTATTTGGGTAATATCCCCGGTGACCACCATTTTAGACCCAAAACCTAGCCGGGTTAGAAACATTTTCATTTGCGCAGCGGTAGTATTCTGCGCTTCATCTAAAATAATAAATGCATCATTTAATGTTCGTCCCCGCATATAGGCTAATGGCGCAACTTCAACGATGCCGGCTTCCATAAGTTTTGGAATAATTTCCGGCTCGACCATATCACGTAAAGCATCATGTAGTGGTCGTAGATAGGGGTCGATTTTATCGTTAAGCGTACCGGGAAGAAAACCGAGTTTTTCACCGGCTTCCACCGCCGGGCGGGTAAGAATAATCCTATTGACCTGCTTGGTTTGTAATGCCTGCACGGCCTTTGCCATAGCCAGATATGTTTTACCGGAGCCAGCAGGACCTAAACCAAACACAATCGTATTGTTATCTATGGCATCAACATAGTGTTTTTGCCCAAGAGTTTTTGCCCGTACGGTTTTTCCACGGCGGGTAACAATATCTGCGGCAAGCACTTCCCGCACAGAATGCGGGGATTCAATAGTGACAATATTAACGGCATTTTTTACGGTTGCCGGGCTAATTACATGGCCGCGTCGGGCAATAGCCTGGAGTTCATCAAGGGTTTTTTTCGCTCGCGAAACTTCATGGGCTGGGCCAGTGAGCGTCACCTTGGTTCCACGGATAAAAATATCGCAGGCAAGTTGGTTTTCTAAGACACGCAAGTTTTCATCGGCGGTGCCCAGGATTGTTTGAGCGTGCTCTTCATCCAGTTGGTAAAGTTCGGTAAAAATTTCGGTGGTTTTATTGTAAATGGCCAAAGTATTCCTTTTCGTTTTGAGCCATAGGTTACCAGCGTTGCGTAAGCACTCCGAGTGCGGCAAGTGCAGCGAATGCGGCACTGGCGGTGCGCAATACCTGCGGGCCAAGCACCACTGCACGTGCACCAGCTTCGGTGAAACGTTCGACTTCGTCGGGGCTTAGGCCGCCTTCCGGGCCGACCACCAAAATCACTTCTTCCACGTCAGCGTATTGCAGGCTCGCAAAAGGCACCGAAGACTCCTCATGGAGCAACACCGCAATTCCATTGCAGTTTCGAATAAGCGCTTCAATATCCTTTGTGCTTGCCAAGTCCGCTATTTCCGGCACATCCAACCTACGTGATTGCTTGGCGGAAGCCAAGGCTTGATTCCGCCATTTTGCCACGCCTTTCTGTGCTTTCTGCCCCCATTTGGCGATGCACCGTTCAGCCTGCCATGGCACAATACGGTCCACGCCGCCTTGGGTGGCCAGATCGACCGCCAATTCAGAACGCTCAGATTTCGGCAATGCCTGTACAAGTGTTACCCGAGGCCTTAGCGCTTGCTTTTCGACGCCTCGCTCCACCACAAATTGCAGAGTATCTTTACCGCTGCCACCCGTCACCGTCACAATAACGCCATGCCCGCGACCGTCGATAAGCATGCATTGTTCCCCCTGCCCTAAGCGTTGAACCGCCAGGGCATGCCGAGCCTCCGGGCCCTGCAATACCGCAGCGGAACCTGGGGCTGGCAGCGGGCCGGAAGACCACAGAAATACTGGAAGCGACATTAGCGGCGGAATCGACTCCGCAATCGACTAAATAAGCTTTCCTCTTCTTTCTGCATATCCTGAATCCGCACTTTTTCCTGTCGGTGTGCACGCAGCTTTTGCAAATGCTCCTTGGATTGTGAATCCAAATCCTTCGGAATAATCACATCCATATGGGCCACAATGTCGCCTGCACCTTCGGCACGCAAATGCGGCATACCCGCACCCTGCAAGTGTACCCGCTCCCCAGGCTGTGTGCCTGGCGCAACCTGGAACTTCACCTGTTCACCAGATAGCGAAGGAACCTCAAACTCCGTACCCAGCGCGGCATCCACCATAGGCACCCTCACCGTTACATGCAGATTATCGCCTTCCCGCGTAAACACTGGGTGTGGCATGGTTGTAATCTCCACATATAAATCGCCTGCGGGACCGCCGCCATGCCCAACTTCACCCTGGCCAGCCATTCGAATGCGCATACCATCGCTAATACCGGCAGGTACGTTCACTACTAAATCACGACGCGCTTTTACGCGGCCATCGCCATGGCATTTCGTACAGGGATCATCGATAATTTCGCCGAATCCCTGACACGCCGGACATGGCCGGGAAGTCATTACATTACCTAAAAATGAACGCTGCACTTCCTGGATTTCACCAGTCCCATGGCAATGTCCACAGGTATGCGGACGAGCCTTCGATTCCGACCCTGTCCCCTCACAACGATCACACAGCACCGCGGTATCCACAGTAATATTCTTTTTGACGCCGCTAAATGCTTCTTCCAGCGTAATTGCGGCGCGCAACAAGGCATCATCACCCGGTTGCACACGCGAACGCGGGCCACGAGACTGCGCACCACCAAAAAATGCGCCAAAAATATCTTCGAAGCCACTAAAGCCGCCGAAGCCACCGCCTGGGCTCGCCGATTGTTCCATTGGATCCCCGCCCAAATCAACAATCCGACGCTTTTCCGGCGTAGTTAAAACCTCGTAGGCCAAAGTGACCTCACGGAACTTCTCTGCCGCTTCAGCAGTATCATTCACATCCGGGTGATACTTCCGCGCGAGGCGTCGATACGCCTTTTTAATTTCGGTATCCGTCGCGGACTTTTCAACTCCGAGAATGCCGTAATAATCACGAGCCACGGTGTTCCACTAACTCCCTTATGAACCATTCAATCAACGTCAAGGCATTGTAGCCTATTGGCCGGCAAGTACCCGACCTACATATTGTGCAACAGCAGATACCTTCGACATTGTTCCCGAATAATCCATATAATTCGGGCCCACAACGCCCATGCCACCAAACGTAGCACCTGGTGCACCATAACCTGCAGCAACCACGGCGGCACCCCGCAGCTCTTCATCCCCAATGGAAACCTTTACCTGCCCCACATTTTGCGCACTAGACAAAAGCTTTAACACCACAACCTGCTCCTCAAGTGCTTCCACTACACCCGGCAACCCGGTTGGAAACAAATGAGACGCCCCCGAAAGAATCAGCCGGTCATTCGGCGCCTCAACCAAAGTTTCAATCAACACCGTGGCACAGCGAATCGCAGCATTCCGTAAATCAAACGGGGCGTCGACAGCCATATCCGCCATAGCCACACTCGCATCACTTAAAGTCTTCCCCGCAAGCCTGGCATTCAAAGCGTCGCGCAACCGCACCACTTTCTCCGGACCTAATTGCTCATCTAGCTCAACATTCCGCTGATCCACCCGGCCAGTATCCGTAATAAGCACCAATAGCAATCGCGTTGGCGTTAATTCCACCACCTCACAATGCCGCACCCGAGAAACCTTTAAAGTAGGCAATTGCACTACGGCAGCCTGGCGAGTCAGCTGGCTCAACAATTGCACACTACGGCGCAGTACATCCTCCAAATCCACCCCCTGATCAAGGAATGCAAGAATCGCACGGCGCTCCGCCTTAGATAGAGGCTTAATTTCATGGATTGAATCCACAAACGCCCGGTATCCCTTCTCAGTTGGAATCCGCCCCGAACTTGCGTGCTGCTGAACGATATAGCCCTCCGATTCCAACACCGCCATATCATTCCGAATGGTCGCCGAACTCACCCCCAAATTATGCCGATCAACCAATGACTTCGAGCCCACCGGCTCCTGAGAGGCAATGTAATCCGCCACAATGGCGCACAACACCTTATAACGTCGCTGCTCAGTGGCACTAGACACCCAAAACCTCCTAACAGACACAAGACCCGAAACCTCAGTCTACCCATCCAGCAAACTTACCCCCGAGAGCAAGGCTAACCTAACCTATATATATGGACACTGTCTCCCACACTCTTTTCTATCCACTCTTTGGCCGCGCCCAAGCAGCCCACAATTGGCCAGAACTCTTTCAAGACCCCTGGGCCATAAAAGCTGAAGAAATAGGAAAAGCCGAAGGCACCCCGGCCAAAGCCATGGAAGGATTCCCCGTGGCAGTCTACGGAATACGCCACCAAATCACCGTGTTTGAAGCAAAACGCTATCTGCGCGAACATCCAGGTGCAGCAATCGTCAATATCGGATGCGGCCTTGACACCCTCACCCTTGATCTCAAAGATGAAGACTGCACCATATACAACCTTGACCTGCCAGAGGTAATAGAAGCCCGAAGCCGGTGGATCACCAAAGCCCCCAATGAACACGACCTCCCCTACTCTGCTACCGACCACACCTGGATGAACCACGTAAACAATACCAACGGCATGTTCGCCATCGCCGCTGGCGTAATGTATTACCTCCAGGTAGAAGAAGGCAAAGCACTGATTGCTGAAATGGCCAAACGATTCCCAGGCGGACGCTTTAGTTTTGACAATGAATCCCCCACTGTCATCGGATTCAGCGAAAAATCCATCGCAAAACAAGGAACACCTTGCGCCATGCCCTTCCGCATCAAAGATCCCTATGAACCTAAAACATGGAGCGACCGAATCACCAACTACGAAATCGAATTCAACCTACTCAACTACCTCCCACCGAGCCAACGCAAAGCATTACCCTTAGGGCACCGGATCGGATTCGGATTCTTTGAAAAAATCAAAGGAATGTACCAAGTGAACATGGACTTTGCGGACTGATAGAGAAATGGGTTGGGCTTGGGCCTTTTGCTTGAACTCTTCATTGGGGTGACTAAAGTACCCGCATTGCAATATCTACAGTCGCAATGAACTTTCCAGCGGTGAGTATATAAAATTTCCAGTACTTCGTATTGTGTCAATTATTGTGACACAATACGTCCCCTAAATTTACGAGTCTGAATTGTTTAAAATCTTTTAGAATGAGGTCACAATGATTTAGTACTTGCCGTCAAAGCAGTCACACACTGACATTTAATTTACAATATTTCAAATCAAAATCGTGAATAAAACAAATAACTGCAGCTTTTCATATCATGATATGAGCAACCCTGTTAGCGTTTAAGTAGACCGATTTATATGTTTGTAGCGCAACCTTGCTTTCACTAATTTACGTTTCAAAAACACATCCTATGGATAGGAAACGATATGAGTAAAGATAAAACAAAGCTCTTTTCGTATCGCCTATACTCTTGTTCGGCTGTACTGCTTGGCATGGGTTTTACCTGGCTTTTTGTGTCTTGGTATCGCTCCGCGGTGATGAATGCTGTTGGTACTTGGGGTAATTCCTTGCTTGCAGGTGTTGGTATTGGGGCAGGTTTCGCTTTGGCTTATTACGCCGCCTGCGTGCAGGGTACGGAGACGCGGGAACACGCGGCCAAGTTGAAATTTGTGTCTATTGCGCTTGGTTTTGGTTGTTTTGCGCTCATTACAGTTGCAATAGCAATCACAACGGGGGCGTTATCTCTGTAGGAGTGTGATGAACCGTCGCTGCCGTATCATCTCGTGGGTTATTATCCGGAATACCTAGCATTCCTGCGATGTTTACAGCCTCGCCAACACAATCAGCGTCCCTCTTTTTCATCTCCGATAATAATGTCGGTAATTATCCCATCGGCTAAGAGTCTCCCCTTGGGAGCTAATGCAATTGCATCACCGTGGTGAAGTAGTAGCCCCTGGTCACAGTATTGTTTCACCACTGCAAGTGCCCCTTGACCAAACATTTCAATGGGTAGGCCTTCGCGTAGGCGCATCCCGAGCATTATGCGTTCTATTCGTCGATCGGCAGCGGTGAGTGTTTCGGTTTCTTGGATTGGCAGCTCATCTCCCATACATAAGGCCGTATAGCGTGCCGGGTGTTTTACGTTATAGAAGCGGGTGTGGTCGATATGGGAATGCGCACCTGGCCCTGCACCCCACCAGTTTCCATCGCGCCAGTATCCGAGGTTGTGTTGGCATTCACCTCCTGGTTTTGCCCAGTTGGAAACTTCGTACCATTCGAATCCAGCTTCACGTAGCCGGGCGTCGATAATGTTGTAGCGCTCGGCGAGGACGTCTTCATCTGGGTTGGGAATTTCGCCGCGGCGAACTTTGCGGGCCATAGCGGTTCCGTCTTCCACAATGAGTGAGTATGCGGAAACGTGGTCTACATTGGTGGAAAGGATCGCTTCAAGGGTGGCTTCCACATCCTCATTCGTTTCGCCGGGTGTTCCATAAATCATGTCCAGGTTGATGTGGTTAAATCCGGCGGCTTGTGCTTCGGCAGCAGCAGCGAGTGCGCGCCCTGGGGTGTGGCGGCGTTCCAAAACACGGAGTACGTGGGGTGCGGCGGATTGCATGCCTAGGGAGATTCGGGTGAACCCGCCGGCGCGTAATGCTTCAAAGAATTCGGGTGAGGTGGATTCGGGGTTGGCTTCGGTGGTGATTTCGGCACCTGGGGCGATCCCAAAGGTGTCGCGAATGTAAGAAAGTATTTCTACCAGGCGGGTTCCAAGCATAGATGGGGTGCCGCCACCAATAAAGATAGTGTCGGCCGGCCCTCCACCAAGGATCCCTTCACCAGGGCCGACTCCAACTCGGCCCCCACCTGCCGCCATAGTAAGCTCGGCGCGGAGTGCTTTAAGGTATTCCTCCGGCGAGTTTGGGTTGCCTAGTTCACCTGGCGTGTAGGTGTTAAAGTCGCAATATCCGCAGCGTGATGCACAGAATGGGACGTGGATATATACCCCGAAGGGGGCCGTCATGAGGCATAGCCTCCGTCGCGGGTGGCTTCTGCTCGGCGGCGTGCTACGCGGGCGACCACGGCGTCGATACGTGCACGTTCCATAAGGAATTGTGGGGGGTTATGTCCGCGCATAGTACGAGTATAGGCGGGGTGGGCTTGGGCAACTGCAATGGTCCAGGCTTCGACGGCGCTGGTCACCAGATCACGGGTGCGGGAGAAGAGGAGGGGGAGGCTGAGTGAGTCGAGGTCGGCTGCGGCTACGGCGGTTTGATCGATGACCCATTCGGTGATTGCGCCAAGGTTTTCCACTACGGCGGACGAACGGGCGTTCAGGGCGTCGGCAAGCTCTCGGACGGCAATGGGGCTGCCATCGAGTGGGTATGTTTGCAGCAGGTCTACCGCACGCAACCGGCTTGGGCGTTCCACCATGGGTTCGCGTATATTGCGCGCTGTGCTCATGGATCCGGAACGCAGCCCGGACACTAAAGCTTGGCGCACTCCGGCGAGCTCGGCTACAACACGGCGGGAGTCATCGCGCGCTTCAACCACAATCTCATCGAATTCGAGGCGGCAGTCTGCTACGAGTTCGGTATCCCAATCCGTGAGTGCTTCCACAAGGTTGTCTATGTATGTGGCTACTTCATCGCCAATATCGTAGACCTCTTGGGTGAGTTCGCGGTGGCGCAGCTTCGCGTCAGTCACATGCACGGCTGCTCCTTAAGGTTCTTGAACGGGTACAGCCGCCGCATTGGTATCGGCGGCCGTTAACGAATACGACCCTAAGACACTTCTTATGTTGGTTGGGGAAGCCTCGCCGTGGGACACTCCAGAAAGGTGGAGGCACAGGACAGCGGGGGTGCTTCGGGTGTACGCAACTTCTCGCTATGTTTATCGACGCCCCTACCCCCGTATCCGCAGGTACCTCGCGGTTTGCAATCCAAAACGAACACCTTAGCGATGTACCGAAATTACCCCCGCATCGCCTAAATGCCTTGTGCCCCGCACATTTAGGCGACTCGCCCCTAATGCAACCTAGCGTTTATACAACTGATCGATTGTGTCAGAATAACGCTGCACCACCACATTGCGTTTGATCTTCATGGTCGGTGTCAGTTCATCTTCTTCCTCAAGAAGATCCCGATCCAAAATATAGAACTTCTTAATCGCCTCAGCTGCAGAAACTTGCGCATTAGTGTCATTAATAGCGTCCTGAATTTCGGCGCGCAGCATAGGATCTGTGGCTAGATCTTTTATGGACTTGGACTCTGAAATATTACGATTGAGCTTCCATCGTTTGAACGCCTCATCATCGAGGGTAATGAGTGCACCAACAAAGGGCTTGCCATCGCCAACAACAAGCGCTTGACTAATAAGCGGATGGCTACGCAATCGATCTTCCATGGGGCCTGGAGAGACATTTTTACCACCGGCCGTAACAATAAGATCCTTTTTACGACCTGTGATTACAATATGACCAGACTCAAGAATCTCGCCTAAATCCCCAGTATTAAACCAGCCATCCTCAGTCATTGAGTCCGCAGTGGCTTCTGGATTATTCCAATACCCATCAAAGAGTGTTTCACCGCGAAGCAGGATCTCCCCCTCCTCATTGATCCGCGCTGACACGCCACCAACAGGACGCCCGACCGTGCCAATAATATTATCATCGTAATTTACGGCAGCCGCAGCAGCGGTCTCGGTCAGCCCATAGCCCTCGTAGATTGTCACGCCAAGACCGCGGAAAAAGTGCAAAACATCATGATTCATGGCTGAACCACCGGAAATACAGTACCGCACCGATGCCCCCATAGCCGCACGGATCTTGGAATACACCAACCGATCAAATGTCTTGTGCTTCAGCTTAAGCACCTTGGAAGGCCCATCAATGGTGTCTAAGGCCCGGGAATACTCAATAGCAACTTTTTCCGCCGCCTGGAACATGGTGCCAGCAACCACCCCCTTATCGAATGCATTTGCTTCCGCACCATTACGAACCTTTTCGAACACACGCGGAACGCCCAAAATTAAATTCGGGCGAGCACGCTGGAACTCCACCGCCAATGAAGAAAAATCCGACCAGTGCGATTGCGTTGCACCACCAATAACCACAGCCAATGACACCGCACGGGCAAGCACATGAGCCAGTGGCAAAAACGTAAGTACCCGGCTACCTGGAATCGCAATATGACCAATCGGATGGGTCAGCAGTGCCCGAACTTCCGCCAGCCAATTATGGTGGGTAAGCCGACAGCCCTTCGGACGTCCTGTAGTACCTGAGGTGTATACCAGTGAAGCAAGGTCTTGAGCCCGCGTGGCGTCGATACGCTCTTGGACCTGTGCGTCTGAAATACCGCGGCCTTCGAATTTCAAGGTTTGAATGGCGGAAGCATTAATTTCCAATACCCGCCGCAATTGCGATGTAGAACCTTTTAGCTGCGGATTGCCCTCATTATCTAATTCGAGGTGCTTCATCATATCCGTGTGCTCAATGGTTTCCGTAATGGCAAATACCGCCCCGGAATCTTCAATAATCCATTGCACTTGACTTGGTGAAGACGAACCATAAATCGGAACAGTTACCGCCCCCGCTGCCCAAATTGCAAAGTCCAGTAAGGTCCATTCGTAGCGGGTCTCACTAAGTAATGCCACACGATCACCTTGTTGAACACCATTTGCAATCAACCCTTTAGCAACTTCAAACACCTCCTCCACGAATTCACTGGCCGTCACATTCACCCATTCAAAACTCCGAGGGCGAGTAAAAAGCACCCCAAATGGCCGGGCCTGGGCGGTTGCCAAAAGTGCGGTAAGGCACGTTTCATTTTCGGCGACTTCATAGGCTGCTGGGGTGGTGTATTCCTGCACGATTGCATTGCTCCTTGGCGTGAAAAATATTCCTACTCTCCATATCAAAGTACGCGTATGCGCTCTACAATGCCTAGAAGAAGCCAACAAAGTGGCAAGATATTTATTTGTGACTTATAGAGATGAACTAAAAAACCTTGCAGAAGCCCACAGAGTGGCTACTTCGTACTACTCCGCCACAGGAGAATATGTCGAAGTTAGTGAAGACACACTTCTAAAAACCCTCAACGCACTTGGCGTGAATGTTGGTTTCGGCGAGAACGCACCCACGGAAGATGCGCTCCGGGCTGCAATTCAAGAGCATTATGAAGCCGAATTTACGCGCGGACTACCTCCATGCGTGGTAGCCGTGCAAGGTGATCAACACGTCTTTTCAGTTCATGTGCACGATGGTTCTCCTGCCCAAGTAACAATCGAACTTGAATCCGGTGAAATAATCCCCGCCATCCAAGTGGAAAACTGCACCCCATCACGTGAAATAAACGGTGTTATATGGGGAGAAGCAAGCTTTGCCACCCCCACCGACCTCCCATTAGGGTGGCATACCCTCCACTTGGTTACTGAGGGACTAACCTCCTCCTGCCAGCTTGTAATCACCCCATCACGCCTCTCTACTGCAGACCCTCTTGTAGCTCATCCAGTTACCGGCGTAATGGCCCAAATATACTCAGTACGTAGCCGCGATTCCTGGGGCATGGGTGATTTCCATGACTTGGGCACTATCGCAGAAACCACCGCCCATGGCGCTGGCGCCCAATTTCTGCTTATTAATCCCCTCCACGCCGGTGAACCATTTGCTCCCATTGAGGCCTCACCGTATTTGCCAACCTCACGGCGCTTTATCAACCCCCTGTATATCCGCATTGAAGATATCGAAGAAGTAGCCGGACTCAATAGCGAAGACCAGGCGCAACTAGAAGAGTTTGCTACACGATTCAAAGCACTAAATACGTCCCCTGACACAATAGATCGCAACCCAATCTTTGATGCCAAGCTCACCATCTTGCACAAGCTATTCCATATCACTCGCTCCCCCGAACGCGAACATGCGTTTAGGGAATATTGTGACCGAGAAGGCAGTGGACTCGATGCTTTTGCCACCTGGTGTGCCGAACGCACTATCGCCAGCGGAGTTATGGAACACGATAACGAATCTGCCGATATGGCCGAAGCAACTGACTTCTATCGCTGGTTGCAATGGATTTGCGATCAGCAACTCGGCGCAGCCCAAGCACGCGCAAAACAAGCAGGCATGACCATTGGCATTATGGCCGACCTGGCCGTAGGTGTGCACCCAGGCGGTGCCGACGCTTCCACTTTGGCACCATATATGGCTCCGTCCGCATCTGTTGGAGCACCACCAGACGGCTATAACCAGTATGGACAAGACTGGTCTCAACCACCATGGCACCCAGTTAAGCTCGCCGAAGCAGGCTACGCCCCATGGCGCGATATGCTCCGCACAGTCTTACGCCATTCCGGAGGCATCCGAGTGGACCATGTCCTCGGTCTTTTCCGCTTGTGGTGGATCCCCCGCATGCAAAACCCCACCACAGGCACTTATGTTCAATACGACTATAATGCGCTTATTGGCATTCTGGTTCTCGAAGCAGAACGTGCAGGCGCCGTCGTCATTGGCGAAGATTTAGGTACTTTTGAACCTTGGGTTCAAGATGTTTTAGCAGCCCGCGGAATTATGGGCACCTCCGTACTTTGGTTCGAAGGCTCACCGCATGGCGGTCCCCGACACCAAGGCGAATACCGGCAGCTTTCCCTCACATCCGTAACCACCCACGACCTGCCACCAACCGCCGGGATGCTGCAAGGCGAGCATATTGCGCTACGTGAACGCCTAGGCTTATTTACCCGTGACGTAGCCGAAGAAGACGCAGGCGACCTGCATTGGCAAAATGAAATTTTGCAGCGCATCGCAGATACTGGCAGTTTCCACAACACCAGCATCGAAGGGCGTCACTTCCACGGCGCACCCCGACACGAGCGTGGCGACGCCCTCGACCTTATTGCAGGTATGCATCGCTTTGTGGCAGGCACCCCTTCCGCCCTTGCATGCACATCACTGGTGGATATGGTGGGCGATATCCGAGCCCAAAACCAGCCTGGAACCAGCAATGACCAATACCCCAACTGGTGTATCCCGCTCTGCGATATTCACGGCAAACCAGTACTTCTTGAAGACCTGGAACAGCACCCCGCATTCCAGAAAATTGCCGAAGCTGGGCGCCGCTAACCCCGAAACAACTATTGTTGGTGACCTATACCAAGCTCACAAGCCAAGAAACAGTCACCAACAATAACAACGCGGCAAGCGCAAGCTTAACCCTCGATTTCGGATACTTATTGTTTGATGACATTACTGGAATCAATCCCCTTTGAAGGAAGCAACGACACACGTGGTAAGTGCTGCCCGCCATTAAATAGTGGATAGGCACGCGCACCAAGAATATCGATTGCACGGAGCAAAACAAAAGCAGAAAATGCGCACAATAAAACAACCACTGCAATTACAGTAGGAGCCTGAATCCACAGCGGAATACCAGTAAGTTGGTGGCCAATCCAATCAAAAGCATCAACCACCGGTTTGGAAATATTCATCGTGCGCTTAAGTCTAGCGCAATAAGTCACACAGGCGCAGCACAGCGCCCATCGATGCAACTTAACTCATTGCACCATCAAGGCCACGGCGCTTTAATAACGGGCCAATGTCCTTTGCGCGGCCACGCAATGTCTCAAAAGCTTCGGCGTAATCACGAGCACCACCTTGAGAAAGAACTATCTCACGGAACTTTTGGCCCGCGCTTCGCACAGAAGCTTCAGAAACCTTTTCGCCAGCCGCCCCTTGTTCTGTAAACCAATCAAAGCCATCAGCATCAAGTGCTTCCGCCCAAAGGTACGAATAATATCCAGCCGAATAGCCACCGCCGAAAATATGGTTGAAGTAGGTGGATTGGTAGCGGGGCCGAAGGTGCTCTACAACCAACCCGGCTTCTTCCAGTGCCGCAGCTTCAAAGGCTTCAATGTCTGTGACTTTCGTGGCCTCCTCCAACGTAAGTGAATGCCATGCCAAATCGATGATTGCAGCCGCGAGATATTCCGAGGTACCAAAACCCTGGCCAAATAGTTTTGCAGACTCAATGGCTTCAAGGAAGGAATCCGGGATGGTCTCCCCCGTATCAATATGCTGGGCGTAATTCCGCACAACAGCCGGGTCAAGCGCCCAGTTTTCATTGATTTGTGAAGGAAACTCTACATAGTCTCGAGGTACAGACGTCCCTGAAAATGTTGGGTAGCGTACATCCGATAATAATCCATGGAGGGCATGACCAAATTCATGGAAAAGCGTTGTGACCTCATCGAGTGTTAAAAGCGCCGGTGTGCCATCGGCTGGTTTTGTCACTCCCATCACATTAATAATCACGGGTTTTGTACCTAGAAGGTGGGATTGCTCAACGAAGCTAGACATCCACGCCCCACCACGTTTCGATGGCCTCCCATAATAATCCGTAATAAACAGTCCAATCCCTGAGCCATCACTTTCAAGAACTTCCCACACATCAATGTTTGGGCCATAGGCTTGTAAATCAGGACGCGGCACAATATCAATTCCGTATAAACGTTTGGCTGCAAAGAACACACCATCACGCAATACACGGTCAATTGGAAAATACTTGCGCAATGCATCCTCATCCAAAGAAAAATCCTGGGCACGCAATTTTGATGACCAATAAGGCCAATCTGCACCAGAGACATCGGAATCCGCAAGCTCTGCAATTAGTTTGTACTCACCTGCCGCATTTGCCGCAGCAGCAGGCGCCAAATCAAACAAAAGTTTGCGGGCTGCTTCAGCATCTCCAGCGGTTTCTTCCGCAATCACATACTCCGCGTGTGTGCGGTACCCCAATAACTCCGCCCGGCGAGCACGTAACTGCACCATTTCCAATAGCACTTTGTCATTCGTACCGACGCCGCGAAGCTGCGACGCAGCATAAAGCTTCGCGCGGGACTCAGGTAATGCCAAATCGGTTTGCGCCGACTGCACGGTAGGCAATTCGAGAGGAATAGCGAAGCCTTCACGGCCTAATGCTTTTGCATCTGCCGCTGCTGACGCTAATCGTGCGGCGCTAAAACCCATAAGTTCGGATTCTTCAAATGAAACAGCTAGTTCTTTAGTGGATTGCAAAAGATTGCTATTAAATTGCTCACTCAATACGGATAAACGTTCGTTTAGTGAGCTCAGCTCGGCCTTTGCCTCAATGGAAAGATCGGCCCCGCGGCGTCGAAAAGACCGTAGCAGGAATTCATGAAGACGTTGGCCCTCAGTGTCACCCTCGGGAGCCTTAACACTTTGAATCCGCTGGTAAATCTGCTCATTTTGGTAGATTGCATCCGCGTGTGCGGAAAGTTTTGGGGTTATTTCCGCAGCGATTGCATTCAGCGCCTCATTGGAGTCGGTGCCGTAGAGATTAAAGAAAACCGAAGAGACTCGCGAAAGTGTTTGTCCAGCTTTTTCCAGCGCCTCGACGGTGTTTTCCCATGTTGGTGCATCTGAATTATCGACAATTGCCTCGATTTCATCATTATGCTCGGAAAACGCAGCTTCAAAAGCGGGAATATAGTGCTCTTCGAGAATTTCTTCGAATGGCGGAAGGGCGTAGGGCAATGAAGATGGCGTTAACAAGGGATTTTCTATTACATCGGACATAGTAATTCATCGTACCCACTGCTAAATTCGTGCTATATGGGGCCTCAACAAATACCATCCTCCACACAACGTCAATGCCCATCTGGGACCGTTACTGGGTGCCGTTTCGGCGAATATGAAACCTACTTTTCAATACCATTTAGCACCACATCAACCGACTTCAGCGAACCCAAACTGTTATTCCATGCTGGCAATATTTCCGCAGAAACCCCTGAGGCACGTGATGTCGGTTTAAGTATTACAGTGCCCACCGGAACACGCGCCGGACAAGATCTACCCGTCATTGCGTTTATCCATGGTGGGCGTTACGAACATGGACACTATGATTCCCCTGGCTACACTGGCAAAGGCTTTGCAAAAAGCGGATGCATTTTCGTTTCTATTGGATACCGAAGGCAATTTGAAGGTTTTGCAAATTTTCCCGGATCGATGCCGGGCCAATATCGCGGTGTCCAAGACTGCGCAACAGCACTTGAATGGCTCCAACACAATATCGAAAGCTTTGGCGGAGATCCCACAAATATAACGCTTATGGGGCAATCTGCCGGTGGCGGAATCGCACTGTGGTTATCCCGCCGAGATCACTATTGTGGAGCGTTTCGTCGTGTTATTGCACTTTCCCCGGCCTTTCCCCGGCAAGGATTTCATACCCGGATAAAAACCCTCAATCTCCTTACATTAGGGAAAGGAACGAAAGAGTATTTAGCTGAGCTTTCCATAGAAAAGCGCAGCAGAATCTACTGGCGGTTCCGCAATTTTTACTTGGATGATATGGCTCTTGGACCTTATCCCTTCGATCCCGAAGAATTTGCCGAAGTCCCTATGCTTTTAAGCAGTACCCGTGAAGAGATGTTCCTGGAACCAACCGCAAAACTCTTTGATTCACTGCGAATGCATAAACTTGTCATTCAAACCCGTGGACGCACTTTTGGAACTACAAACCCCAAACGGTATA
The DNA here is from genome assembly GCF_030408815.1 of Corynebacterium freiburgense. Lineage (NCBI taxonomy): Bacteria > Bacillati > Actinomycetota > Actinomycetes > Mycobacteriales > Corynebacteriaceae > Corynebacterium > Corynebacterium freiburgense. Next base: position 2,196,701 of record NZ_CP047355.1, read on the forward strand.
TCGAGGAAATGGAACGTCTTGGATTGAATCGTATTTCTGGGCATTTTATCGGTGATTCAACGATTCGGCGTTGGGTCTCTTCCACTGCCGAACACGCACCCGGACCACGGTGGCTTATGGAGTTTACTGGAGTAGAAGGGCTTCCTGCTTGCCATTGTGTTGATTTGCCCTTGATATTTAATGACCTCTATACAAATCCGCCAAGAATCACACAATTACTGGGACCAAATGCGCCAAAAACACACGCGCAATTAGCGCAAAAAGTTCACGATATTGCATTGAGTTTTGCACGAGGCGAAACACCTCAATGGCCAAAATACTCGCCACAATCCAGGATTTGCCGGTCAATAAGTCTTAATGGAAACATCAGCGTTTCCCATGATCCACTCCGCATAATTCGCGAGTCTTTTGCCTGCGCTGCATAAAAGACACTTTAACTCTATTTTCATTAGGGATTTTCAATTGCATGAAGCGTTACCATACTTCCAACTTTTAATTCGTTTCACACTTGCTAAATCGCTTTATTTTCGCAGCTACAAGCATATTTTTAGTTCGCGCAACCGAAAGACTACTCTAGACATATGTCCCCCAATCCTTACTGGTATCGCCAAGCAGTAATGTACGAGGTTTTGGTCCGTGCTTTTCAGGATTCTAATGGTTCCGGTAGCGGTGATCTCCGAGGCCTTACGGAAAGGCTCGATTACCTTCAGTGGCTCGGAATAGATTGCCTTTGGCTACCACCATTTTTTGATTCTCCATTGCGCGACGGCGGTTACGATATTCGTAACTTTCACCGCGTATTGCCGGAATTTGGCACAGTTGCTGAATTACAGGAACTGATTAAACAAGCACATGCCCGAGGGATCCGAGTTATTGCGGATTTCGTGGTAAATCACACTTCTGACCAGCATCAGTGGTTTGAGGCTTCCCGTAATGATCCGGACGGACCATTTGGCGATTTTTATGTATGGTCGGATAGTCCCACAAAGTATGATGGCGCTCGAATTATCTTTATTGATACCGAAAGCTCCAATTGGACATATGACGAAACACGCGGCCAATACTATTGGCATCGGTTTTTCCATCACCAGCCTGATTTGAATTATGAAAATCCGAAGGTCCAAGAAGCTATGTTGGACACCTTCCGATTTTGGCTAGACCTGGGTCTTGATGGCTTCCGGTTAGATGCAGTTCCTTACCTTTTTGAACAGGAAGGTACAAATTGCGAAAACCTGCCGCTTACGCATGAATTTCTGCAGCGCTGCCGGGCCGTTATCGACTCAGAATACACCGATAAAGTGTTGTTAGCTGAAGCAAATCAATGGCCGGAAGACGTTGTGCAATATTTCGGCACTGCTGAGGCACCAGAATGCCATATGGCATTCCATTTCCCTCTTATGCCTCGCATTTTTATGGGGTTAGCACAGGGAGATAGCCGCCCAATTCGAAACATTATTGCCTCAACTCCTGAGCTTCCAGATAACGGTGCCCAGTGGGGAATTTTCCTCCGTAACCACGATGAATTAACCCTCGAAATGGTTACAGATGACGAACGTGCGTTTATGTATGATCATTACGCCCCGCACCCTCGTATGAAAGCCAATGTGGGGATTCGACGACGCCTTGCGCCACTGGTCGATAATGACCCAAGGCGACTGAAGCTACTGACCGCGCTATTACTTACCCTCCCAGGCACCCCCGTACTGTATTACGGTGATGAAATCGGTATGGGCGACATTATCGACCTCCCGGACCGTGACGGAGTTCGAACTCCAATGCAATGGGCGGATGCACCAGGTGCGGGTTTTACCACCAGTACTGAAACCTATCTACCGATTATTGACGACGCCGTGTTCGGCTATCACTCCGTGAATGTTGCGGCTCAACAATCAGACCCGAATTCGCTCCTGCATTTTACTCGTAACATGATTGGGATACGGCAGAATAATCCGGCACTCTCTGATGGCGATTTTGAATTGCTTCCTGCTAATGAGATTGAGATACTGGCATTTCGTCGCACTACCCCAGAAATCGAGACAACCTGTTGTTTTAATCTATCTGACCATGCAGTATCGAGTACCATTGAAAACCGAGAAATAACTCTCGCTCCCTTTGAGTTCCGCATTTTCTAGGACTGCTGTATGTTAAGCCAACTCGCCGATTCACTCCTTCAAAGCCGCTTTTACGGTTCGAAAACTCAAGCAATTACCGGAATCGAATTACTGCAAACAGCGGAGATCGGCGAAGCAACATATTGCATTGCTCGTGTCCATCGCTGCGATGGACACGATCTTTATCAGCTATTTCTTGACGCCGAAGGCAATGATGTTTTAGCCCTACCAAAGGTAGCAACTGAATTCGGTATGCGAACTGCACTGGGTGCCACCCCAGGGAATCTCCACGCCCTAGTGAACCCAGTTTTGCCGGACGGTTTGCAGGGACGCAGCCTAGGTGCAGAGCAATCGAATACTTCATTGGTGTTTGGCAACTCCGTGCTAATGAAAGTGTTTAGGAAATTACAGCCCGGAATCAATCCTGATGTTGAATTGCTCCAAGGTCTCACCGAAAAAAATTGCGAATACATACCCAAATTGCGCGGCTGGGTTACAAACTCCATTCTTGGAGAAGAATACGTAACAGTCCTTATTCAAGACTTTGCACATAATTCATCGCCAGGTTGGGAAACCGCATTAGAATTTGCGGGCGCCCATCAATCTTTTACTAATGAAGCAAAGCTCCTTGGGCAAGCTACTGGGGCCGTCCATCGCAGTCTAGCCGAGGCTTTTCCAACGCATACAATTCCGGGAAATGAAATAGCCCAATCACTTGAAACGCGCCTGCATTCACTCACTAAAAATATTACTCAGCTACAAAAATATATTGAACCGGCTGTAAAAGCATACCAAGACCTCTACGACCTTGCCGTTCCTACACAACGAATGCACGGTGATTTCCATTTGGGTCAGGTTCTCCGCGCTAAAGATCGGTATCTTTTAATCGATTTCGAAGGCGAACCTGCCCGACCATTGAGCGAACGTAGACAACCGGATTGCTATATACGGGATTTAGCGGGAATGCTCCGGTCATTTGATTACGCCGCTAAATGTGCGGGAAATCAAGAAACCAAATGGGTGGAGGAAGCCACAGAGGCATTTCTTGCTGGCTATGGGTTCCAAGATACTGCTGATCAACACAAACTCTTGCACGCATATCTTGTAGATAAGTTGCTCTACGAGGTCGCTTATGAACTCAATAATCGCCCCGATTGGGTAGATATCCCGATGAGCGCATTGCAAAAACTGATAAGCAATTAATCGCTTGCTATAACCGAGTCATGGACGCCAAACACGCAAAACAATTGAGTAAAGAACTTTCTCGGGCCTTGCGGCACACGCCAGATCTATATGGTGTGAAACTCGATCGTGAGGGCTGGGTACCAGTTAATAGTTTGCTAGCGGGAATGCAACGACTGCCGCGCTGGCGTCACATTACACAGGCCGATATCGAACAGGTAGTTTCGTTTTTTAATAAGCAACGCTATGAAATAGCAGGAAATCAAATTCGGGCTTTATACGGTCACTCCGTACCAATTCGGATTGAAAAAGATTCCGCCACACCTCCGCCAATACTTTTTCACGGCACATCCCAGTATTACGCACAATCCATTTTGCAGTCTGGTTTGCAACCGATGGGCCGACAATACGTGCATCTTTCAGAGGATATTGAAACAGCAACAAATGTTGGTTTGCGGAAAGGCAAAGACTTAGCGATATTTCGTATCGATACCGCAAAAGCGACCACCGAGGATATTAGATTTTATTATGGGAATGATACAACTTGGTTGGCGGATTCCATTCCACCACAATTTATTTCATTAATTTCTCGGTAAGCTCTGTATGGGTTAATTGCATGACCATCCACGGACTATATTTTTCCGGATGACTTTGGATCTCTTTAATTGCTTGCTCCACAGGTAGCCAAAGGTACTCTTCAACTTCTCTCTCCCGCGGCGCAAGTAGATCCGGGTTATCCAGGTGCGCCACATATACCGGACATACTTCCCACTCCACTATTCCAGAATCATCCACCGCACGGTACTGAAATTCCGGCAACGCAAGTGCAATATCGGTGATCGCGCCGTCGATAAGTCCAAGTTCCTGCACTGATCGTCGCTGAATAGCGGCCAAATCAGATTCTCCAGGGCCCGGGTGCCCGCAAAAACTATTAGTCCAGATTCCCGGCCACGTATGTTTAAGTTGTGAGCGTCTTGTTAGAAGTAACTTGCCATTTGAATCGATAAGATAGCAAGAAAATGCCCGGTGAAGGGGAGTATTTTCGGTATGAATAGTAGCTTTTGGTGCCGTACCAGTCGGAGTGCCGTCGGACGTGCACAATACAACGAGCTCTGTGGGGGAGTTCATAAGTCTACTCTACTGATATGCCTTAAGACTTCGCCGTTATCTCATGAGACAATGTGAAGTATGCCTGAGCTACCTGCCCCCTTTGATGCGCGAACCGCTGCCTCAACAGCGTTTCTTCGCCAAACATTCCTCGACTTGGTAGCTAGAATCGCTAATTTAAGCGACGATGCGGCGAGTGCATGCACTCATGTTGGCCAGATCGCAACAGGCGGAAAACACCTCCGGGCGGCCCTCGTTCATATTGGTGCAGACCGCAACCCCGACACCCCTCCCGAGCGTGCCGACGTCGCGGTCGCTGCAGCGTTCGATTTACTGCACGCTGCATTTCTCGTATTAGATGATGTTATTGATGCTGATGAAACCCGACGCGGCGAACCAACAATCCACGCAGATGTACGTGACCGCTCCGGCGATGCCCATTATGGAAACTCCGTGGCCATTCTTGCTGGTACCGCCGCACTCAATGAGGCTTCCCGTCTGATTATCAATTGCGGAGCGCCGGCAGAAACTATTTTGCTTATTCTGCGTCAATTTATTGAAGCAACTGCCGATTCTATGCTCGGAGAATTTATGGATATCCAGCATTCTTTGCCCACGGCGCAACCGTCGAACCAGCTTATTGAATTAGCTTCTCGGCTGAAAACATCTACGTATTCATTTGAGGCACCCTTAGCTTGTGGTGCCCTCCTGGCAGAAGCCCCAGAGCGAATTCCACACCTTACACAGATTGGTCGTCGTTTAGGATCTGCCTATCAGCTCGCAGACGACCTGCAATCAGTTTATGGTTCTGTTGAAGATACAGGCAAAGATCCTGCTGGCGATATTGTCCACCATCGTGCGACACCATTAATTACATGCGCCAAAGAAACGCATGCTTGGCCAGAAATTGCACAAGCAATAGCCGATCGCGATATCCCAACAGTTCAAAAACTCTTACGATCTTGCGGCGCAGTGGACCGCGCAATCGATCAAGCTGAACAACATTTGAATCATGCACTACAAGGAATTGCAGCGGCCCACTTATCACCAGTTGCGCAAGTAGCGTTGCGTGAAGTTGTGATCGCAATTCAGGAGTCATTATATGTCTAGCAACACCCCTGAAGCACTATTTACGGAAATGTCATGCCGTGCCGCGGCCACAGTAATGTCCAAATACTCGACAAGCTTTTCCATTGCTACCAGGCTCCTCTCTCCACAGATACGGATGGATATCCGAAATCTCTATGCGGTGGTCCGAATAGCTGATGAAATCGTTGACGGTGCAGCAGCACGCCTTTCAAGTGAGCAAATCAGTAATGAATTACAAGATTTCCGCAACGCCGTATATCGGGGAATTGCATTGCATTTTTCCTCGAACCCCGCGATTCATGCATTCGCCTTAACAGTCCAACGTTGTAACATCCCCCACGAATATCTCGAAGCTTTCTTTGATTCAATGGAGCGCGACCTCCAGTTAACTCAACACAATCCCCAATCACGCGCCGAATATATTTACGGATCCGCCGAAGTCATTGGGCTTATGTGTTTGCACGTATTTACCGTCAAACATCCGCTGCATGGTGAGCAGTGGGACGTCGCAAAGCGTGGCGCACAAGCTTTAGGCGCAGCATTTCAAAATATTAATTTTTTACGGGACTTAGGAGCGGATCGCCACGAACTTGGACGCGAATATATCGCCCCTACAGCGGAAGCAAAAAATGCCCTAATTGCGGAGATACGCCAAGATCTTTCCAATGCATATGCCGCAATTCCGCTGCTGCCTATAAGCGCCCGAACTGGAGTACTCACTGCACACTACCTGTTTAGCGAGCTTGCGAACCGTCTCGACGCCACTCCAGTTGAAGTTATTGCTACCACAAGGGTGCGTGTGCCAGGTACGGTAAAAGCGAAGCTCACATCACGTGCAATCGCAACGGCGCCGCGCCTGCGCCCACCTCGGTGAAAGGATCCCCGCACCATGAGTGATTCCCCTAGTCGCACGATTGTTATTGGCGGCGGAGTCGCCGGACTAGCCACTGCAGCGCTATTGGCACACCAAGGACATCACGTCACCTTAGTAGAACAAAATAAGGAATTCGGTGGGCGCGCAGGACGATTTAGCGCACATGGATTCACCTGGGATACCGGCCCAAGCTGGTACCTTATGCCTGAAGCATTCGAGCATTTTTTTGCACAACTTGGCACAAGCGCCGCCGCTGAGCTTGATCTTGTGCGACTAGATCCCGCCTACCGGGTCTTTCCAGAAAACCACGCCCCCATCGATATTCGCACCGGCCATGCCGCCGAACTTTTCGAATCTTTTGAACCTGGTGCTGGCAAGAAACTCACCAAATACCTACGCAATGCGGAACGCACCTATCACACTGCAATAGAATTCTTCCTCTATACAACATTTTCCTCAATCCGCCCCTATATTCGATTAAAGCTTCTGCGTCACGGTGGCACACTTATTCGTTTACTTACTACAAACCTAAAATCATGGGTAGATAAACAATTTAGCCACCCAATACTACGACAAATTTTGCAATACCCCGCAGTGTTTCTTTCTTCTTCCCCCGCCAATACACCTGCAATGTATCATCTTTTAAGCCATACCGATCTAACCGAAGGAGTGTTCTACCCACGCGGTGGATTCCTGGCTTTTGTGGATACTCTACAACGCCTAGCCGAGCGTTCAGGAGCCGAGCTACGCACGGAATGCAAAGTAGAAGAAATCATTTGCGACCCAGGTTTTGCCACTGGACGCCGTCATGCGGTTCGCGGCGTACGAATTCGCACATCACACGACAAAGCAGAAACACTCTATGCCGATAATGTTGTTTCATGCGCGGACCTCCACCACACAGAAAATAATCTGCTTGAACCTGGGTTCCGGAGCTATCCGCAACGCTATTGGAAGCACCGCGATCCAGGCATTAGCGTTGTGGTTGCCTTATTGGGAATCAAAGGCCCACTGCCTGAATTCACACACCATCAATTGTTGCTTTCACAAGATTGGGAGACCGATTTTCGCGCAATTTTCACCGAGGGGAAAGCCTCTCAATCAATTTATATTAGTAAAACCTCTGCTAGTGACCCTGCAATGGCCCCTGAAGATTGTGAAAACCTTTTTATACTGATCCCGGTTGCTGCGAATCCGGAAATTGGTCACGGAAGCGTGTTCCAAGCAGATGGCCTAGCTTCCCCGCAGGTCGATAATATTATCGACTCAACGCTCGATCTTATTTCCCAGCGTGCCGGTATTCCAGATTTACATGAACGAATCCTCAGCCGACACAGTATCGGCCCCGGCGACTACCAGCAACAATTCAATGCTTGGCACGGCAATGCAATTGGTTTGGCACATACATTAAAGCAATCCGCATTTTTACGTGGCTCAAATGCTTCCAGAAAAGTCTCTGGCCTGTATTACGCAGGTGCTACTACGGTTCCCGGCGTTGGTTTACCCATGTGCCTTATTAGTGCAGAAAACGTTTTAAAACGTATTCGAGGTGATACTTCAACTGGACCAAGCTAAACGCTATTCTCGAACCCACGCACCGATTGGACCGTCTAATACAGGCGGCAAATCCCCAATAAGGTCATGTACGTTTTTATTTCGTTCCAGTTTATTTGTTAGTACTTTGCCTTTTCCTTGGGATTGATGCATTTGTGATCCTGCCCCCGGAGCGCCAACCGCACCCATGGGCACACCACTAGTAGTGTGCCCGCGTACTCCATACTGCCCTCCCATAAAACCTCCCGATCCTGCCACACCACCTCCCGATCCCAACGGTGTCTGAGTTCCCGGAGTTGGGTGAAACGGACCTCCAGTAATCGGTGCTGTCTGAGGGCGTTTTCCAAAGACAGAATGCATTGGAGCACCACCAACCGTACCGGGCACAGCTGTGGCATTTGATTGGATTCCGCTCGGTGTTGTAGCGCCAGTAATTGGTCCTGGATTGGATGTGTGTTTGATTTGAGTAGCTATTGGATCAACCCCATTCATGCCGGATTTTACAAAATTCTGTGGCTGAGGTGCTGCAATGGGGGAAGATTCAAACGGCGTTGCTGAATAATTTCCAGGATGAAAGGCATGCATCGATGGTGATGGCACCCCAAAGGAAGGTGCATGTGGAGTCGTAATTGGGCCAGGTACCGCAGCTTGGTGCGTACCAATGTTTCCGAAAATCCGTTGGATACCATCTAGTACTTGTCCGAGCGGATGACTACCAGTTGATCCAATTGATAGTGGTTGATTGCCGTCAGTAAGCAATTGTTCCGCACTATGAATAACAGTATCCGCCATTACTTTAGAAATCGAAGGTGAGTTCCCAAACTCTTGGTAGCCAGATTCAGCTACGCCAGAATTATTAAAGTTATTTCCAGAGCTGGATTTCACATCATAGTCCGGCTCGGTGTGTTGGATCATCTGCGCCTCTGCACTGTCCATAAGCCCGGAGATCAAAGGCACTCCCGCTTGGAGTGCTGCAGGAAATTCCCCGCCCATAAAACTTGCCAGAAATTCCTGTTCAGCTAGCTTTTTTAATGCTGGATCCTCGATTGCATTGATTTTCGCTTGCGCCACTGCCACTTCCCCGGAACCCCAAGAATGCACAGAGTCGATTTGCTGGAGAGTATCAGCCATAGTGGCTGCGTTTTCGGAAAAATTAAGCCCGATATCACTGGCAGCCCGCAGCACTTTTGCGGCTACTTCAAAAATATCTCCTTTATGGAGGGTTTGAAGTTCTTCCGCCACCCCAAGAAGTTGACGCGCTGCATCAGCGATCTCACCAGACATAACCGTCCAAATATGGCTGGCCTCACATAATACCTCCGTATCAGTTCCGGCAAAGTCAGATGCTAATTGCTGAATACTGCTCGCACCACCAGTTACCGGCGGCGCAAAAGTAAAAGCGCCATATTGCACTAGCGGCCGAGCAGGCGTATCTAGAGTTGCCTGTTGTATTGCGCCTTGGCCTTCTCCGGCATGGTAGATTCCGTGCGCATTATATGCCTCTTGTTCAGTAACTGCGCCAATGCTTGCAGCAAGGGCTTCAGCCATCCATCCCATATGCTGGGCATACGACTGGAGAACTTCAGACGCAGAGCCGGTCGCCCCATGTAACACTTGACCATGTGATTGCCCCAGCTGATTCAAGCCAGGCACATTGGAAAACGATGCATCAAGGAGGCAGGAGTCTGCACGCCGTAATGAACTTTGGACCAATTGTTCAATCTGTTGGATTTTTCCAGCAAGCTCCATGGCAGATTCTGGTACAAAGTCGAGCTGCATAATGGCCACCTTTGCAAAAATCGTTGTACGTATATATCGGCATACAAATACCTGACACAGCAGGTAGTTTCGCAATAGCTGGCCTGCAGATCCTTACCACGCAGCAACAAAACAACCTACTGAACTTTACGACGCCTCGGCCGTGCAGGTTGGTTCCATAGTCGCCGAATCACCCCTACATAAGGGTCCAAAACTGAACTTGCCTTGAAAAGTCAGGCCAGTTTTAGGTGCGCAGACTGATTGCCTTGGGTTTTCCCAGTTGGTTCAGCTGGTTTCCTAAGTGCATGGGCTGGTTCGCTAAAGGCATGGGCTGGTTCGCTAAAGGCATGGGCTGGTTTCCTGAGGTTGGAGCCGCTTTCCCTGCGGTTTGATAGGTCTACCCTATCAAACTAGTGATGTTTTCATCCTTACTGTCGCAGATTCCATAAAATCGCCTGAAAAAATGGAATTTGTGACAGCAACCCATGTTGTACACAACTGTTGACCTGGGGTTTGTCGCAGATTCCATAAAAACAGCGAAAAAAATGGAATTCGTGACAGGTTCCCTACCTATCGTGTCGCAGATTCCATAAAATCCGCCGAAAAAATGGAATCTGTGACAACACGCCCAACCAGCACCCAAAAAAGTCCAGCCAACGCCCAAAAGTCCAACCAGCGCCCGAAAAGGCTAAGCACCTCCCAACCAACGCCCAAAAGTCCAACCAGACCCCAGACGCTTCTCAATCAGATCCAATCAAATCCCAGTTCACCGGACGCACACAACCAAACCACCGGCCACAAAGCCAACAAAACCAGAGAGCAGTTACATATCTACCCGATCAAACTGCCTTTAAAAATCACATTTCCGGCTTGCAGCTCAGCCGAATACAAGTTCCCTACAGAAGTATTAAACACATACGAAACGCTGGTTTTTGCACCTGACCCGAGTGGCAAATCTAGCCCTGATGGCGTGCCCGCGGTCACCTCATCGAGGAGCTCCACCTCGGTTTCATTCCCTGAGTAATCAATAAGTTTTAACTTTGGGGAATTCACAGCATCTGGAGGTATAGCAACATCATTTAAGTTCTTAATATAAAGATTTACCGAAGCCCCGCCATTCGGCGCATATGTAGCCCCAACGAGTGTCCATTCAACATTCAGCCCGGGATCATGATGTTTACCGTAAATACTTTCGGCCTCTACAGGATCCACACTTTTTGCGCTAAAAGTAGGCTGGGAGATAGCACTTGCCGTTACACTTGGTTCTTGCGCGATCGGAGTTTCACGGAGATCTAATACGCTACAACCAGCGAGAATAGTAGCCGTTATAACAGTAAGCCCGGCCGCCTTGGGCCAAGCATTGCGTGCACTCATCCTTGACATATTGCACGTCTCCCTTCCTACGGCCCGCGCCGCCTTAGGACATTCTAATACGCACAACTTATCCATCGGAATACCTAGACCTTTTATTACCAAAATACCTGCATTACAAAGGCATTTTTTCTATGCATACTCAAACCCACCATTCTCAGCATTTTTACTACACAAGCCTGCCTGTACCTCCTACCCGGCAATATTCCAGACCGATAATCGCTTACGCCGCTAGAGTGGGAACATGCGTTTTCCAAATATGAAAGAACTCCAAGCACGCGGCACTCTCAAATGGACCAAATATCCAGCCGATGTCCTTCCCATGTGGGTTGCCGAAAGTGATTTCGGCACCTGCCCCGAAGTAAAACAAGCGCTTTTCGACGCCGTCGAGCGCGAGGCTTTTGGTTACCCCCCGGCCTCCGACGGATTAGCTGACGCATTAGTTACTTTTTCCCAGCAACGGTACGGTTGGGCACCCAAACCAGAGCATGTTTTTCCGATTCCTGATGTTGTTCGGGGAGTGTGTCTCGCGGTGGAACATCTCACCAGACCGGGTAGCGCTGTTATCGTACCAACCCCTTCATATATGCCATTTTTGGAACTTACGGGCGCGACCAAACGTGAAACAATGTTTATCGACGCCTACCATGGCATCGATCTCAATGATATTGAGCAATGTCTCCAACGCGGCGCTGGCAGTATCGTTTTAGTCAGCCCCTACAATCCGCTAGGTTTCGCTTTTGAAAAGGACTACTTAGTCAAGCTGGCGGAACTTGTAGCCCGATATGACGCTCGGATTATTGCGGATGAAATTCATGCACCTTTAGTTTTTGGCACCCACAATATTCCAGTTGCATCTGTTTCAGACACCGCCGCTGAAGTCACCATCACTGTGACCGCAACATCCAAAGCTTGGAATGTCGCAGGATTGAAATGTGCTCAAATGGTCTTTTCAAACCCGAAGGACGTCCAAGCCTGGGAACGCATTCACCCTATCCTTCGCGAAGGCGTTTCAACCATAGGTCTCATTGCTGCTGAAGCTTGCTATCGAGCCCATCAGGAATTTTTGGACAAACAAATCGACGTTCTCGTGAATAATCGAGACACTCTGATTACCGAGCTACCAAAAATCCTTCCAGGCGTTCGCACAACCGTACCAAACGCAACATACCTAATGTGGATCGATTTCCGGGAAACCCCCATCGCCGACAACCCCGCGGCCCATATCCTGCAGCGCTGCGGAGTTGCCTTAAACGAAGGCACGACTTTCGGTCCAGGCGGTGAAGGTCACGCACGGTTAAACTTTGCTTGTACTCCAGAAGTCTTGGCGGAGGGCCTTAGCAGGCTCGCAAATGCGTACTAGTATCCACGAGACGGATCAACTTCAGTAAGCATACGTTCACCCCTAATAAACCGCCGGTAGTTTTCCGCAACTACTGGCGCCAAAAATGCATCCATGGTGTGCAGGGTATTTGCTGTATGTGGGGTAATAACCACATTGCTCCGACCCCATAGTGGATGTCCGTCTGGCAGGGGTTCTGGATCTGTTACGTCCAGACCAGCTCCAGCGATCTGCCCGCTATTTAATGCTGCAACAAGCGCTTCAGTGTCTACAACTTCCCCGCGAGCAACATTAATGAGCAGTGAAGAAGGTTTCATAGCCGCAAAAATCTCGGTATTCACCATATGTTTGGTTTCTTCAGTAAGCGGGCAACATAGAATTATATGGTCAACCTCGCCTGCAACGTCGATAAGGCGATCATTTCTTCCTACAGGAACAACTTCGGAATCGAACACAGGAAGGATTTTTTCCAAGGCCTTTCCGATACCTCCCATACCAACAACAGCCGTGCGCGTACCGAGGAGCATGCTTGTGGATTCATCAACACTTAAATCTTTCGGCCAGGAGTCTGTCCTCACCATATGAGGGATGCAGTGTTTTAAGGAAAGCAATAATGCCATTGCTGATTCAGCAACTTGCTTCCCGTAAATCCCAGATGCATTTGACCAACGTCGATCGGGGGTAATATGTCCATCTCGAAAGTACGCATTAATACCTGCAAATGGGAGCTGTACCCACTGAATATTTTCCGGGAGCTTTGGGAACGGACGTACGGGTACCTGGGTAAATACAAAAATATCTGCAGCTTCAAGTGAATCAACAATATGTGCGCCTTCGCTCCGAAGCGCCTCCTCCACTTGGGGGTACGAACCAAAACCTATATATACCTTCATGCCCGTTTATGCTACCACGGGGGCTTTACCCAGTTTTACCTGCTACGATAAGCCAATTCCACAATGTTGTGAAAGGCAGGCTTTCCATATGGGCCAAAAATCCACGGCTGCCAAGACCTCTCTTGCGTCGGCCATCACAGTGGCAACTCTCATGCTCTTCTCTATGTTTTTCGGAGCAGGTAACTTAATTTTCCCTCCAATTCTCGGCGCTAGTGCTGGCGAAGGCTTTACATTAGCAATTATCGGCTTCCTTCTTGCTGGTGTTGCTCTTCCTGTGGTTTCCACGATCGCGGTCGCAGTCACAGGCAACGACATTATCGATCTCGCCCGAAGGGGTGGACCTATATTTGGTGTCGTATTCCCCGTATTGGTGTATCTTGCAATCGGCGCATTTTATGCACTTCCCCGTACCGCAGTGGTAAGTTTTTCTACTGCGGTAACGCCGATTACGGGCTGGGATTCAACCGAAGCAGCGGTTATTTTTTCAGCACTATTCTTCGGCGCCTCTCTCGCCCTAGCGTTTGATCCTTCGAATCTTGTAGATAAATTAGGCAAATATCTCACCCCAATGCTGCTTATTCTTTTAGTAGCATTGGTTGTACTCTCGGTATTGTATTTAGATGGCAAACCAATGCAAGCAACCGAAGAATATGCGGATCACCCATTAAGCGCTGGATTAATCCAGGGCTACTTCACAATGGATTCTCTCGCTGCCTTGGCATTCGGAATTGTTGTTGTGTCTTCCTTACGTCATAAGGGAATTACGGACAGCAAACTTCTTGTACGCGGTGTATCATATGCAGCCATTGGGGCGGGCGCCCTACTTATGGTGATCTACCTCGGGCTTGGATATATTGGGCACATCATTCCAAACCCGAGTAAGTACTCTGACGGCGCGGTATTGCTTACCGACGCCGCCCAACTCACTATGGGCACCCCAGGCTTAATCGTGTTCGGGCTTATTGTGCTTCTCGCTTGCCTTACCACTTCTGTTGGACTTATCGGCGCTACCAGCGAGTTCTTTAATCGTCTGGTACCAAAAATCAGTTATCGGAATTGGGCAATTCTATTTTCAATTATTTCATTCGGCGTTTCCATTAAAGGGCTCAAAGCCGTCCTCAGTATCGCCGGACCGATTATCGGATTCCTATATCCGATTGCAATTACCCTGGTATTCATTAGCCTGATCGAGCCACTATTCCGCCGTAAACTACGCTACACATTTGTATTCGGCCTCTTTACAGCGGTAGTTTGGGCTGGTCTTATGAGTTTGAATTCTCTTGGTATTGCAAGTGGCTTTATCGAAACTTTGATCGGTTGGTCGCCAATGCATGATCAAGATCTCGGCTGGGCGCTTCCAGCAGCAGCCGCTATCGCATTAGGCATTGGCGTGGATACAGCCGTAATGCCAGCACATAAAACTCCTGCCGAGTCCCCTACCGAATCACAACCGCTTGCCCAGGAAAGCGCCCCGAAAGTTTCGAATACTACATCGTAGTTTTTCAGCTATAGGTGGCCGAGCTTTTCAACCTTAACATTCGGATTTTCCTCTTGTATCCACTCCACAACCTCGAAAACATTTGGGTTTGCTCCAGGAGGAAAATCCGCAATATATGCCTCAAGTTCTTTTGGGGCGCCACTGCGAGTATCCATGTCGAGTCGAGAGGACATTCGCGCCGCGATATGTCCCGGAATAAGCGCCAAGTAAGTACTTGATTCCAATGCCGCTGTTCTTCTACTCCATGTTTGCACACACGTTAACTGCTGGGGCGATAATCGAACACCACTACGAGTAATATGTAGCTCTGGCCCAACTTCCAGAACTACTTTTCGGCGCCTTAAAATCACTACCGCCAGGCAACACACCGCCAATAAAATTCCTAAAGCTGGCAAACTTGCAGAAAGCCCATATAAAGCACGCAATGTGGAATTTCTTGCTGTGGCATACACGCGCAAAAATCCGATACATAAAGGTGCCATTACTACTACAAAAACAAGAAATGTAATAGCTGCTCGAGACTTGGCTATCGAAGCAAAACTAGTGCGAACTCGAAGATTACTCATTGTGCGCATTATTTTACGCGTTAGGTGCAAAATAGTATGCAAACACACTCCGCACCTTCACCCCCCGACTGCATTGGAGTGGGCGGGACGTCGAAACGCAGCAGCAGCCGAGATACACCGCAAACCATATTGCTTCCCGACCCTGCTGAATCATTGATTTTTTGTACCCAATCTTTTTTGGACTCCAGAAAGTAATGCCAGCAGCCAGCAACGACGAGACACAAGCCAGCATTCACCCCGATTCCCATTTGTTATCAAAATTCTAATTCACTGATCGCCGTGCAACTAAGACATTCACCACTTACAGCAAACTAAGAATGGCAGTTGTGGCATTTTCTAATACACGAAAACCCTGGACAGCTCCCCCCATGTATAGAATTTGCTGCCACACTGGATAGGCATTTGGATGAATATCAACTCTAAAAAATACCCCCGCTGTAAACGGACCAACCCTTTATTTCAAAGTGTGAGCGACTACCCTTGCAACACATGGGTAAATTTCAGGCCCCAAATGCCACGCTTTCAGTGATTGCTGCTGCCACGGTTACGGCAACGCTTAGCGCCTGCTCCGCAGGTTCTACAGCTGCGCGTGTAGGCCGCATTGCAGACGAAAATACGGTCGTTGTTGCCGTCGCCGCTGCTCCTGCGTCTTTGGATTTCACCAAAACTTCTGGCGCAGCAATCCCACAAGCTCTTATGGGAAATGTGTACGAAGGCCTCGTAAAAATTAACGACGAAGGCGAAGTTGAACCTCTCCTAGCCACCGATTGGGAGGTCTCCTCCGATCGGCTCACCTATACGTTCCACCTACAAAAAGGAGTAACTTTTTCCAACGGTTCTCCCTTTAATGCAGAAACCGCTAAGTTCTCCATCGACCGCGTTCGCTCAGAAGAGTGGACAAATGGCCTGAAGAAACAAATGGATGTGGTATCCGAAACTCGCGTAGTTGACCCACATACTTTAGAGGTAACGCTCACTCGGCCAAGCAACCGCTGGTTGTGGTCTATGGGAACGTTTATTGGGGCAATGATGAGCCCTGATGGCGTCTCCGAGTTAGCCACGAATCCAATTGGTACCGGACCGTACACAATTGATCAATGGGCAGTTGGGCAATCCCTTTCCTTTGCTGCCCGATCAGATTATTGGGGTAATAAGCCTGCAAATAATGGAGCCGCGATTCGCTATTTCAGTGATGCAATCGGGGCAACAAATGCACTTCGCTCGGGTGATGTTGATGTTGTGTATTCCATGCAATCACCGGAATTGTTGCAAACATTAGACAGTTATCAGGTTAAAGAAGGCACGACCAATGGTGAAGTGCTACTGAGCATGAATAACCGGCGCGAACCATTTAACGACGTCCGCGTCCGCCAGGCAGTGCTGTACGCTATCGATCGTCAAGCCGTTATTGATACCGCATGGGCTGGCAAAGGAATTGATACTGGCGGTGTTCCAGTTCCGCCATCCGATCCTTGGTACGAGGAATCTGACCGCTACCCATTTAACCCGGATAAAGCTCGTGAGCTTATTAAAGAAGCCGGCGCCGAAGGCAAGCGAATTGTATTATCTGTACCTTCGCTGCCTTATGCCACCGCAGCGTCCGAAATTGTCGTTTCTCAATTACGCGATGTAGGGCTTGATGTGGTAATTGAATCCACCGAATTCCCCGCCGTTTGGCTTTCCAAAGTACATAAGGCCCACGACTACGATATGTCAATCATTATGCATATCGAGGCACGCGATATTCCTACACTTTTTGGCAACCCTGATTATTATTTAGGTTTTGATTCTGAAACCGTTCGCCAGGCACTTGAGTTAGCGGATTCTGATTCCCCCGATAACCAAGTCACACATATGCGACGTGCCGTTGACGGCATTATGGAAGAAGCAGGCGCAGCGACACTCTTTAATTACCCGAATATTGTAGTTTCTTCCCCAAATGTTGATGGGGTTCGAGCCAATCTTGTGGCCGAAGGATTACAGCTGTCTACATTACGGAAGGAACAATAGTTATGGCCGGTGTTCTCCGTATTTTTACACGTTTCGCCGTCACACTATTTATTGCAAGTATCATTATTTTTATTTTGCTGCGCGTAGCTCCTGGCGATCCCGCAGAAATCGCGCTTGGCATTCACGCCGATAATGAAGCTCTTGCAAAAACCCGCCAAACTTTTGGTCTCGATCAATCGCTGTTCACCCAATACATCACTTGGATTGGCGGCTTATTAAGTGGCAATTTTGGGGTTTCACTGACCAATAAATTGGACATCACTCCCCTACTTATTGATCGCCTTCAAGTCAGTCTAATTTTGGTTGCATCGAGTATGGCACTAGCACTCTTAATAGCAATTCCTATGGGCACTTGGGCCGCCATGCGTCACCGCCATTTCGACGGCGCGTTTATTACTGCTTTTAGCCAGGTAGGCATTGCTATCCCTAGTTTCCTCGCTGGTATCCTGCTGGTTTCCGCTTTCGCAGTGAATCTTGGTTGGCTTCCTGCTAATGGTTGGGTCCCGCCTGCGCATTCGACTAAAGAGTTTTTAGCTCGCTTAGTTCTGCCAACTATTTCACTGGCCGCTGTACAAGGTGCCATGATGACCCGCTATGTTCGCGCATCTGTCCTCGAAATCATCCATGAAGACTTTATGCGTACAGCTCGTGCCACCGGCCTTTCTAAAATTGGCGCAATGCTCCGCCACGGTTTACGAAACGCCGCCCTCCCTGTTATTACCGTTACCGGCGTTCAACTCACAGCACTAGTTGTAGGTGCTGTCGTTGTTGAAAAAGTTTTTGTTATTCCGGGCTTGGGCACAATGCTTCTCGACGCCGTGGTCAACCGCGACCTTATCACCATCCAAACGGTGGTCATGGTGCTGGTGTTCCTTACCCTGTTGGCCAATCTTATCGTTGACCTCGTATCTAATTTTATCGATCCCCGTATTGGAAAGGAGTAGTAAACACAATGCGCACTAGTGGCATTATCGGAGCAATTATTGTTTCCACAGTTGTATTTGGCGCTCTCCTTTCATTGGTTTGGACGCCATACGAT
Organism: Corynebacterium freiburgense; assembly: GCF_030408815.1. NCBI lineage: Bacteria > Bacillati > Actinomycetota > Actinomycetes > Mycobacteriales > Corynebacteriaceae > Corynebacterium > Corynebacterium freiburgense. The sequence goes on from NZ_CP047355.1 coordinate 2,215,095, forward strand.
CCCGTACACGTTATCCCCGAAGACCGTCTGCAGGGTAGCTCACTCGAACATTTCCTTGGGACAGACCGCTACGGACGAGACGTCTTTTCCCAAATCCTGGCAGGCTCCCGAATCACTCTTCTTGTAGGCCTTGTTGCCGTGGGTATTGGCGCTGGTTTAGGTATCCCACTCGGCGTGATCGCCGGCATGAAACGTGGTCTTATCGACCAATTTATTATGCGCGGTGCCGATATGCTGTTAGCATTTCCGGCACTTCTACTTGCAATTATCTCCGGCGCCGCCTTTGGCGCTTCCACAATCTCTGCAATGGTTGCAATTGGTATTGCAGCTTCTCCGAGCTTCGCTCGTGTTGCGCGCTCCGGCACCCTGCAAGTTATGAGCCGTGATTATATCGCCGCAGCCAAGCTTTCTGGACGTTCCCCAATTCCACACATCCTTCCGAATATCGCTGGTGTGCTTACCGTGCAAGCTTCCGTCGCCTTTGCACTAGCAATCCTTGCGGAAGCCGCCTTGAGCTTCCTCGGCCTTGGCACCCCTCCCCCAGATCCATCATGGGGCCGCATGCTCCAAAGCGCCCAAGCTTCACTGGGCTCCGAACCTATGCTCGCCGTTTGGCCGGGCCTTACGATCGCAATAACCGTTCTTGGTTTCAACCTTCTTGGTGATGGTCTCCGCGACCTTATTGACCCAAAAACTAGGAGGGCCGCATGACGCTGCTACAGGTTTCCGACCTTCATATCAATACCAGGCACCGCGAGCTGGTTCGCGATATCACACTAAAACTCGCACCTGGCGAACGCGTAGGACTCATTGGCGAATCCGGCTCCGGGAAATCCCTTACTGCCCTGGCCATTATGGGGTTACTCCCAGAAAACCTGCACCCTTCCGGCAATATCGAACTGGAGGGCGTCGGCAAGCTACTCGGTGTACATGACCGTATTCTCCGCACCGTCCGCGGCCGTCGCATCGCAATGGTGTTCCAGGAGCCCATGTCCGCGCTCGATCCACTTATGAAAGTGGGCAAACAAATCGCTGAGGTTCGCCGAACCCATAGCCTTCCTGGAAATACTCAAAGTATCGATGAACTTCTCACAGCCGTCGATCTGCCGAAAGAAATGGCGAATTCATATCCGCATCAGCTTTCTGGCGGGCAACGGCAACGAATCCTTATTGCTATGGCACTCGCCTGCGATCCCGATATCCTTATTTGCGACGAACCCACAACCGCACTGGACGTAACCGTCCAAAAGCACATTGTGGAGCTTATTCTTCGGCTCGTCCAGGAACGCAATACCGCACTACTTTTTATTAGCCACGACCTCGGGCTAGTAGCAAGTACATGCGACCGCATCTTAGTTATGCGTAACGGCAATATCGTCGAACAAGGCGACACCACCGGTGTACTCACACAACCTCAAGCCGACTACACCAAACAACTCATCGCAGCATCCGACCTCCGCGAACCCCGATATGCAAACGCAATCAACCAAAACGGCGAAACATTACTGCACGCGGAAAACATTTCCCGGGTTCGCCGCGGCACCACAACACTCGCGCCGCTTAGCCTAAAACTCCAAAACCATCAACGGCTAGGCATCGTAGGAGGCTCCGGATCGGGCAAAACAACGCTGCTCAAAATACTCGCTGGGCTAGACACCCCCACCACAGGGACCGTCACCAAAAACAAAAACACCACGATCCAAATGGTGTTCCAAGACCCACTTTCTTCACTCGATCCTCGTATGCGTGTAGGGCGATCAATCGCTGAACCCCTCCACAAAATGAGCCGCAGTGAACAACAAAAACGCGTGCAAGAAGTACTCGCAGAAGTTGACCTTGAACCAGACGCAGCCAGACGATTCCCCCATGAATTCTCCGGTGGGCAACGCCAACGAATCTCAATAGCCCGCGCAATTGCCGCCAACCCAGACATTCTGCTTGCCGATGAACCCGTAAGCGCACTCGATGTTTCAGTACGCACCCAAGTTATGGACCTGCTGGATAAACTTGTACGAAACCATGGGATTAGCCTTGTATTTGTCTCACACGACCTATCGGTGGTGCGCCAACTATGTACTGATGTTCTGGTGCTCAAGAGTGGCGAAATCGTGGAGCAAGGAAAACTCACAGAGGTCTACAATGACCCCCAACACGAGTACACCAAGCAACTTCTTAATGCAACGCTTCCGTTGCCCAGTAAATCCCAGTGAATGAGGTACCCACAAAACACCCTGCAATAATTCGCTGAACTCAACTGCTGAGCAGATTACTGCGCTGGCCCCAAAACAAATTGCATGCGTGGCATTTTTGGGGCGCTTGGGCTTTTTGGGGCGCTTGGGCTTTTTGGGGCGCTTGGGGCTAGTGTTGGAACATGCCGCGCAAGGCTTTTAGTGACTAATTTATAGCTAGTGTCGCTAAATACACCAATTGGACACAAGATGGTGTATTCGGCGACAAACCCCTAGTAACCAGAATTGCGCAACTTAAAAGCGCCTCCACTTAACAGCACTCCACCGAGCCACAGCACTCCACCGGTCGATAACACAGACCGATCCACAACACCCGCCAAAGCGGAACTAAGTCGGAACAGAACTAAGTCGGAACGGAACCCGCTTTCTTATACGAGTTCCCTCACCATGTCAGCAAGGTCATCTTGGTAGCGGTGCCGAAGGATTGCTACTGCACGTCGCCGTGGAGCATTGGTTTGGAGCCCCAACGAACGATTAACGGCGGCAACAAGTTCGGAGCGTTTGACGTCAAGCCCCATAAGATTGGCTACATCGGGTTCTTCCATCAGTGGTGTGGCTTTGGTGATATCAAAGTGCCCATCGTCGTGGAATTCTAGCCATACGCGGTCGCCTTCTATGACTTCGAGGTCAAGGAGGAATCGCCGGATTGTGCCAAGTGAACTGCCGGCGCGACTGTAGCGAACTGCCTGTGCCCCGAGTCTACTGGGTAGTTCTACTTCGCCAAGGAATGGAACGTCCACAAGTGCGCAGACGCCTCGGTGCACTCCAAAACCGGAGCCGCGAAGGTGGTCATTGTTTACAGTTAGTAGGAGTGACCAGGTTTTGCCGCGGCGATAGAAGTTTGGCACTTCGCTTGGGGAGGCATCATTGACTACCGGGGCTTCGGCGCGGCGAACTACACCGTTTTCTATTACAAATTCACCGGTTGAACAGTAGGTTCGAATGGAGCTTTCGGCAGCGCCAATGGTATGGGCGTCGCGAATCAGATCATTAAGGGAGATTTCGCCAGCTGCATCGACTCGGCGCGCAATCCAGTCAAAAATTGTGGTGTATTCTTCCATTCCCCATTCGGCAAGTGCCCAGGTTTCTGGTCGGACCCGCATAAAGCGAGGGTCAGCAGAGAGTTGGTTGGACATAGAGCGGGCATTTCCAGAGCCAATTCCGGCAATGATTTCATCGGCTGTCATTGGCTTTCCTGCGGTGGCAAGGGCAGCTCCGGCGCGATCTTGATATGAGTCATTGCGGGTGAAAATGCGGTCACCTTCTACCCGCAGGCGGCGGTCTCGTTGAAGGTATTCGGCAAGGAGTTCGCTTGCCACATCGAGGGGTTTTGCTATTTCATGCAGGGAGCAAACCCCCCAATCATCAGAGAAGGTTGCTAATGTTTCGGCTACTTGGTCAGCAAAGCCGGGAATACATACCCAGTCTTCTTCCAACTCCCAAACATCGGTAACAGCACTGAGGATTTTTAGACCATTGGAAGTAAGGAGTTTTGCCACTTCAGCGGAGGGTGCTAGCGGTAAGAAACGATATGCTATTGCCGATGTAAGCAGGCTCACCGATGGGGATTCGGTGGTCAAGCGTTGCCGTAAGGATTTTTCAAGTTGGCGGATTCGTTCTCGAGTAAGGCCAAGTTCGGTGCCAATATCGTCTAATGTGCGGGAACCTTGGAGCCTCCCAGCAAAAATTACTGGACCACGAGGGTCTTTGGAGACAATTGCATCTATTTCGGCGAGTGCGGCCGCTACAGCGTTTTCTATAGGGTCGGGCACTTGTTCGATTAAAGCATCGACCCACTGCACTACCGGCTCGGGTAGGTCTGGGCTATATCCCGCAACGGTACACCATTGGATGAGATGGGTAAGGTCAGCATTGAGTTCTGGAGCAGCGGACCAGGTTTCGTCGATTACTACCGCGTCAACAATATATTCGGCAGCAGAGCCGCTTGAGGCACTAGCGGAAACATCGTATTCGATATCTGCGAATGCTTCAGCGGCAGTGAATTCAACGGTATCTACGTCTTCATAATCGGCAAGGAAGTTTGCTTTGATTTCGGCTTCGGCTTGGCGTTGCCGTTCTGCCATTTCAATTGCGGTATCTACTACGGCATGAATGAACTGTTGAAGACGTAGTTTTCCTACTCCGTGCAGTTCGGATAGTGCCCGCACGGTGGCATTAAGGGGGTTGGGAAAGTCTGCAAACCAGCCTGCAACGGTTCGGGAATTGCGGTCTAACCCGTCAGGTATCAAGTCGGGGCTCAGTACCGCAGACATGCGGCAAAGTGGTTCTTCCGGATGATTTGAAATCCATAGTGCGGCGACTTCCCCCACCGATGTTGGGGGTGGTGTGAATTCGGCGGCCCATGGGAAAAGCACCATATCGAGGCTGTTTGGAGGGTCATTCACATCGCCTGCGAGCTGGTTATGAAAACTGCTGAGCTGCCTTGCAAAGGAAATTTCGTCGATAATGGGGATATCGAGTTCGCGGGCTCGCCGGGCACGTTCACTGGTTGAGTGTTTATCAGCGGCTACTACCACAGCGCTTTCTGGGGTAACTTCACCAACATCTAGGCCAATGCGCCGAGCACGGGCTTCCCAGGCGTCTTTAGGGACGGCAAGGTTTCCGGTAAAGGTAATGCGGTCACCGGAAGCAAATAAGGCTCCGGGAGTGACATCGCTAGTATCTTCCTCAGGTTCGGCAAGTATTTCCTCAATAAGGTGCGTATCGACGCCCAACTGGGTTGCGGCATGCTTTAAATAGCCCCGTTCGGCGTCGCTAAATGAATCCTCTACCCATGCTTCAATGGCTACCTGCCGGACAAACCTCCCATGAAGGTCCTGCACCTCATCTCGATTAATCCCCAGAGCTTCTGCGCAGGCCATCAATGCCTCTACCGCAGTTGAGCTAATTTGCCCATCAACAAGTACTGCTCGCAAAAAGCACAGGTAGTAATCAGCATCACGATCTCCGGTTTTTGGTATCCGATCTGCGATTCCTGTAAGCCAAACCGCAAGCGGATCTATTTCCGTTTCCGTCTGGGCGTCGTGTTGCCCGGTAGCTAAGCCCTCAAAAATCTCTTCAACTTTTGCTTTTGCCTCGGGCGCGAGGTTCGCCACAGCTTTATTTTGCAGCGGCAAAGCCACATTTTCTTTAATTTCCTGCGGGAGTGAAAACATTTCCGCATGGGGTGCAGCAAAAACCTCGGTAGGTAATGAAGCCCCAATATTTGCAATCGATGCCAATTCCGGCACATCGGTCGCGTGCACCGCATCTGAAACAGGTGCAGATTTCATTCCAGCAGCTACCGGCGCAACCGAAACTACGGGCGTAGCCTCCGTTTTTGAAGGCTTAGGCTTCTTTGTAGGTTTACGGTGGCTCGGCCGTGATTTCGGGGTTCGCGAAGGTTTCGCAGACTCCATAAAAGGCCCTGGTAATTGCTGGAATATTTCCGTTGGAGCCTCCGCTTCTGGAGTAACTTCTGTAGCCGCAGCAGATTTTACTGATTCCACGCTTGGCTGCCGGAATACCTCCGTTGGTGGCTCTACCTCTTCATCAGGTTGTGAACCTCCAGACCCTTTGCCATGACTGCGCGGATGCGGAGGTTTCGCTGCAGGTGTTGGCAATGGTGGCAGATACGTTAAGGCGCAATCCTTCGGGAGCGGATGTGATTGCAGGAAATATTGCAGGAGCGTTGCAGTCCCCTCCGCCACCGCAAGCGCATAATGCTCATCTAATGGTTCCTTTCCTATGGCTACAAGGCAATCATCAAGGGTTTTTGGTTTTCCCGGCAATATTGAAGCTGCCATAGTTTGGGTACACACCGGAGAAATATCGACCTCGACGCCGAGCCTGGCAAATTCGCGGCGTAGCATTCGGATTTTCAGTCGGGCATCGTGTGTGACCACAATTCGATCTTGAAGCAGCTCGCCTAACTCTTCGGCGATCTCAGCAAAGCGTGGTGCTGCCACCACCATTGGGCCGGTGATCCCATGAACGTCCGGATTCGGAATTTTCCGATTCGGTTTAATGAGTGTCTCCCAAGTTCCACTGCGAGAAGCATCGGACTCAAGCAGCACAACTCCGATCTCGACGATCCTGTCATTGGCGCTGAAGCCGGTGGTCTTGAGATCGACAACAGCAAAAGGATGAGACATGGTGATGTAAGGCTCCGGAAGATTGTTAAGAGAATTACCCCTATTACTGTATCGGTCGGGGGTGACTCGAACCGCATCGAATATGAATAAATCCGAAGTAACCTCTTATAAGTACTACCCCCGCAGCCCTAAAAACACGTCTCGGAGCCTTAAAAAACCTTGCTACTATCGACCAAATTTTTGAACACGCTACCTCCTGTAAAGGTGCACGCAAATTAAAAAATCTTGGCGAATCAGCCAATCGAATGCACAATTGTGCGCTGAGTATTTTGCCCGAAAAGCCCTCCTCATAGTTCCATTACCGCAGCCCAAAAACGATACATTGCGCACAGCATTACATCGTGCTCACCCCAGCCACCCCCATCGCTATTATTCTGGTTGCCCACTGCCAGTATGTGGATACATTGTGCCATTGGCGCCAGACCGCACTTGTATCGGATAATAATGTCACTTCAACTGAACCGCTCTACCCCCGGAAGGATGCAACACGTTCGTGGACGCTCGTGATGAACAGGCACTCACTGCTGTAAAGCTCTATTACGAAGAGGGGCTTAGCCAGGCTGAAGTTGCCCAAGAAATGGGAGTTTCGCGGCCAACTGCATCGAAGCTTATTCATCATGGCAAGCAACGAGGTTTTGTCACTATTCATATTCATGACCCCAGGAAGACTGGCTCGGAACTGGCCAAAAAGATTATCGCACGATACGGGTTACAGGATGTCAGGCTAGCGCAATTACCTAGGGAAACACATTCTGATCTTTTACGTGAACTAGGACGAGCCGGCGCCGATCTTCTCAGCGAACACATTCGCGATGATATGAAGGTAGGCGTTTCCTGGGGGAACACGATGTTTGCGGTTGCTCAGCACCTACCAGTAACGGATGTACATGGTGTTGAAATTGTGCAATTAAAAGGCGGCACTTCACATTCGCAGTACAGCACGAATGATATTGGAACCATTAATAAGTTTTGTTCGGCCTTTCATGCACAGGCCAGAACACTACCCCTCCCGGTAATTTTTGATAATGCGGAAGCCAAGCGCATTGTTGAACAAGACCGCCATATTGCACATATTTTACAATTGGGTCGTTTGACAGATGTGGTGATTTTTACCGTCGGTGAAGTCCACCCGAAATCGTTACTGCTTAACCTTGGCTACTTGACCCAAGAAGAGATTGATTTGCTTGTGGAACGCGCCGCAGGCGATGCCTGCTCGCGTTTCTTTACCAAAGAAGGCGAAATCGCACTTCCAAGTGTTGATGAGCGGACCGTAGGAATTACACTGGAAGACCTTGCAGCTCGACCAATGCGCATTTTGGTGGCAGGCGGTACCGAAAAAGTCACAGCAATCCATACCGCCTTAACAATGGGTTTAGCCACTCACCTAGTTATCGATCAGGGCACCGCTCAACGCATACTTGATCTTGGCTAAAACACCACCACACCAACAATCGCCGCATTCAGCATATTGGTGGCAAAACCGGTCATAAGGGCCAATGGCGCAAGCTTAGCCACTTCACCTCGGCGTTCTGGCACCAATCCACCAATAGAACCAATTTGGATTGCCATAGAACTGATATTTGCAAATCCGGCCAGTGCGAAGGTGGTAATCATTACGGACTTTGGATCCATTTCTGGAATATGCGGACCAAACGATGTAAAACCAACAAATTCATTGATAATCGTCTTTTCTCCGATAAAGTTACCGACCAATTGGGCGTCTTCCCATGGAACGCCAATAAGCCATGCAGCTGGCGCAAATATCAGACCAAACAATCCTTCCAGTGACCAGTTCTCTTGCCCGAAAATGCCACCGATTCCCTGAAGCACCGCGGAAATCATGGCAATAAACGCTATAAATGCAATAAGGAGACAGCCCACGGCAATAGCGATTCTTCCGCCTGCCATTGCACCACTACCAATGGCATCAATAATGTTTTTGGATTCTGTATCGCGAACGTGGCGCACTGAGGCATCAAGATCAGATTCTTCGGTTTCCGGCCAGAATGCCTTTGCCACAATAAGAGAACCTGGTGCGTTCATCAGGCTTGCCGCAAGTAAATATTCAAGTGGAGCGCCTAAAAGCGAATAGCCAATAAGCGTTGAACCAGCTACCGAAGCAAAACCACCAGTCATACAGGTAAATAGCTCAGAGCGCGTAAGTTTAGGTAAATATGGCGAGATTACAAGCGGCGCTTCACTCTGACCAAGAAAAATCACTGTGGATGCCCATACGGACTCAACTTTGCTGGTTCCCAAAATTTTCTTAAGTGCCCCACCGAGCAAATCAACGAATATTTGGATAACACGCAAATAGTACAGGGCGCCAATAATTGCACCAAGGAAAATAATGACCGGAAGAACATTTAATGCAAATACAAATTGATTCGGCTCTGAACTAAAGAGTCTGCCAAATACAAATGACGTTCCAAGATTAGTAAATTCCGTAAGCTTTTCTAACCCTTCCGCCACTTTTTTCAGCGCAAGAAAGCCATAATCCCACTTCAATACAATTAGGGCAAACGCTATTTGCAGAAGCAATCCCACCCCGAGCGTGCGCCATTTAATGCTTTTTCTGTGGCGTGAAAAAAGAATCAACACACCAAAAATAACAAGTATCCCCAATAACCCTTGTAGACGTTCCATAGCTCCTGTGTTCCTTTCTTTCCAGATGCATTAGAGCGAATCTGACCAAAAGGCGTACGGTAATAACTCAGCAAAGGCGATGCTGTGTGATTCTTTGTTTTTGGCCACAATCACGCGTTCGCAATTAAATTCTGAAAGTACTTGGAGGCAGGCACCGCAGGGATAACACGGCTCAGCCCGTAGGCCAACAATGGCGACAGCTTTAATCTGCATGCGCTCTGGATTGCCGGTGCCGGGGGCATCTTCACTGGTAACAATTGCCCGAGTGACTGCGTTTCGTTCAGCGCAGATCGTAAGCCCGTACGAAGCGTTTTCTACATTGCAACCGGTGATAACACGACCGTCGTCAAGCAATAGGGCGGCGCCCACCGGAAACTGCGAATAAGGAGCGTAGGCATGTTCCGCTGCTTCGTGCGCGAGTTCGATGAGCTCGTAATCTGTTGGGCTCATAGAGTGCCTCCTGAAAACCCGATTTACACTTGATAAATAGACCCTTGACATTTGTTCTGGCCCTTATGATAATCGGAGGTAGTTCAGCACACAACCAATATCCTTTTGTAATTACCATCACATTTCAATGTTCGTTGGTGGAAATACACACGAACCACTAGGAGCACCCAATAATGACCGAGAGATTCGATGCAGTAGACATTATTCGTACAAAGCGAGATCGCGAGCGGCTCACTACGGAACAGATAAATTGGGTGATTGACGCCTATACGCGTGGGGTCGTTGCCGACGAACAAATGGCCGCACTAAATATGGCGATTTTCCTTAATGGGATGGATCGCACCGAGATCGTGGACTGGACTACAGCCATGATGAACTCTGGTGAGCGAATGAACTTTGATGCCCTTTCCCGCACTACGAGCGATAAACACTCCACCGGCGGTGTTGGGGATAAAATCACCCTCCCATTGGCGCCCCTGGTTGCCGCGTTTGATGTGGCTGTTCCGCAACTATCTGGTCGCGGCCTCGGACATACTGGCGGAACCTTAGACAAACTGGAATCTATCCCGGGCTGGCAAGCCAATTTCTCCAACGAACGCATGATGGAAATTTTGGAAGACCCCGGATGCATTATTTGCGCTCCAGGAACCGGCCTGGCACCTGCAGATAAGAAAATTTATGCGCTTCGTGATATTACTGCGACCGTCGATTGCATTCCACTTATTGCCAGTTCCATTATGAGCAAAAAGATTGCAGAAGGAACGGCATCACTTGTACTCGATGTCAAAGTTGGTTCGGGCGCTTTTATGAAAGATATTCAAAATGCGCGAGAGCTTGCGTCCACTATGGTTGAACTAGGAAATGATGCAGGCGTTCGTACCGTGGCATTGTTAACAGATATGTCCCGCCCCCTGGGCCGGAAGATCGGCAATGCATTAGAAGTTGCGGAATCAGTAGAAATTTTAGCTGGCGGCGGACCACGCGATGTTCGTGAACTTACCATCGCTTTGGCGCGAGAAATGCTTACTCTAGCTGGCAAACCAGATGTTGATATTGCCGCAGCTTTGGATGATGGCCGCGCGATGGATGTGTGGAAGCGTATGATCCGCGCTCAGGGTGGCGATCCTGATGCCCCATTACCAAAGGCCAAGCATACACTTACAGTGGAAGCCGACCGTGATGGTTATTTAGGTGAACTCGACGCATTAGCTGTGGGGGTTGCAAGTTGGCGGCTCGGTGCTGGCCGGGCACGGAAGGAAGATCCGGTGCAAGCAGGAGCTGGTATAGAAATCCATGCTGGTTTCGGCGAGCCCGTTCAGCGGGGGCAGACTTTATTTACATTGCATTCAGACACCCCAGAGCGGTTCGAACGTGCTTTGGAATCCCTAATGCCAGGCTTTGCGGTAACCAATACTCCAGTATCGCTACCAGAATCCGTTATTTTGGAACGTATTGCCTAATTGTTGACACTGCTCGTTTTATAAGGAGAACCTCAATGAATCTCACCCGCGCTGAAGTGGCAGCGTATATCGATCACACCTTGCTCAAACCAGAAGCTACCCACACACAGGTTGCTGATGTGGTTACTGAGGCACATCGTTTAGGCACGTTTTCTATTTGCGTCTCCCCATCAATGCTGCCTGTAGAAGTACCAAATGGGTTGGCGGTGGCTACAGTTGTGGGGTTCCCTTCAGGCGCGGTGGATATGGAGATCAAGGCGAGTGAAGCGGCAAAGGCCGTTGCTCAAGGCGCTAATGAAATCGATATGGTAATTAATCTCGCCTTCGCAAAAGAAGGCGATTGGGACAAACTCACACAAGAAATCAAGACCGTTAAGGAAGCGTGCGGCGATGCGCTACTTAAAGTAATTATTGAATCCGCAGCGCTTACCGATCATGAGATTATTCACTGCTGTCAGGCTGCAGAACGTGCCGGTGCAGATTTTGTAAAGACATCTACCGGTTTTCACCCAGCGGGTGGTGCTACAACCCATGCAGTTTCACTTATGCGTGAGACCGTTGGTGACCGCCTTGGTGTAAAAGCATCTGGTGGTATTCGCACTGCTGAGGCTGCACTCGCCATGATTGAAGCAGGCGCTTCTCGCCTCGGGCTTTCGGCATCCGCCGCGATCCTCAACGGCCTTCCCGAGTAAAGAAGGCATAATATGAACACTATTGAACGCGCCACAGCTTGGCGCAACCATGATCCTGACCCGCACACACGCGACACCATTACTGCGCTTATCGACGCCGCGGAAACCGGTGACCAGGGCGCTTACGAAGAACTCGAATCACGCTTTTCTGGACCGCTTATGTTTGGAACCGCCGGGTTACGCGGCGAGGTAGGTGCTGGTGAAAGCCGCATGAACCGCGCCGTCGTTATTCGCGCGACAGCTGGTGTGGTGTCATGGTTAAACACCAAAGTAGATACTCCAGTTGTGGTTATTGGATGCGACGCTCGTTATGGGTCTGCTGACTTTTACCGTGATGCCGCAGAAGTTATCTCCGGCGCTAGTGGCCGAGCACTCCTACTACCACCCCAACTTCCCACCCCAGTAACTGCATTTGCGGTGCGGGCATTTGGCGCAGATGCAGGCATTATGATTACTGCATCCCATAATCCTCCAGCCGATAATGGCTATAAACTCTACCTCGGCGGCCGTGTCGCCCCAGGCGACGGCAATGGTGTACAGCTGGTTTCTCCTGCAGATGCAGAAATCACCGAACATATAACCGCAGCTCCGCCGGCTGACCAAGTTCCTCGAACCAGCACTAATGTCGAGCACGTTGATATTTTGGACCAATATATTCATTGCGCCGGAACCCGAGGCGATGCACGACCGCTGAATATAGTGCTCACCCCTATGCATGGCGTTGGCGGTAGTGTTGCTGTTCAAGCCCTTGCTGCTGCGGGTTTTCACACCGTAGATGTGGTAAAGCAACAAGCCGATCCGGATCCAGATTTCCCCACAGTGTCCTTCCCTAACCCAGAAGAACCTGGAGCCCTTGACCTAGCTATCGAACTGGCAAAAGAACGAAATGCCGATGTTATATTGGCGCTCGATCCAGATGCTGATCGCTGCGCGGTGGCAATTCCCACCCCAACAGGCTGGCGGCAATTAAGTGGCGATGAAACTGGCGCATTGCTTGGCGAATATATCGCCAAGCGCACTCAAGTAGCGGGCAATACCGGCACAATGGCCAATTCAATAGTTTCTAGCAGATTGCTTTCTCGTATTGCTCACGCACATGATCTGAATCACGAGCCCACATTAACCGGTTTTAAATGGATCGCCCGTACCCCCGGTCTGATATTCGGATATGAAGAGGCAATTGGGTATTGCACCGATCCGGAATTTGTTCGGGATAAAGATGGCATTACGGCCGCTGTTACAATGGCAAGCCTTGTGGCCAATCTGCTTGCTCAGGGCCGAACGGTACAAGATGCCCTTGATGACCTGGCAAAACAACATGGTCTGCACGCAACTTCCCCCCTAACATTCCGGGTGGAAAACCTCGATCTTATTGCCACTGGCATGGCGAACTTACGTGCCCACCCACCGCGCGAACTCGCCGGGTCACCGGTAATAGAATTTGCCGATCTGGCTGAGGGATATCAGGGTCTACCAGCTACCGATGGAGTATTACTCCGCACCGAACAAGACGATCGGATTATTGTTCGTCCTTCCGGTACGGAGCCGAAACTTAAATGCTATTTAGAAGTGGTGCTTCCAGTAGTAAAGGAAATCCCACACGACGACGCCGCTGAGCGTCTGGCAATGCTTAAAAACGATATTGCTGCAGCTATCGGGATTTAGGCTCCTCCTCCATTACCCAAGAGTTTGGCCGCAAGATCACGAACATCGTGCGGCCAATACTCCTTATCGCGTGGTTGCAGAGTATCTGGGCCCGGGGTGCAATGATCAATTACTGTACGCCAACGTTCAGGAATTGCCTCTTCCCCATATACGGCCCCGAGCAGTGCACCGCACACAGCCGCGTTTGTATCGGCATCACCGCCCAAGCTAATGGTGTGCACCAGTGATTCTTCAAAGTTCTCACCTTGAGCAAGTTCCCAAAGCGCCTGGAAAAAGGCGTTCTTCACCCATCCCATACGGCCAACAAGATCGCGTTTCTCCCCGGCGCGCGCTCGCGCAACAAGATCCCGAACAACCTCACTGGGGTCCTGCGCAAGCAGATCCAGTACTTCATTTGCATCAAGGCCATCACGAATCGCAGCAGCAATTGCAACCACGAATGCTTCATTGATTTCCTGGCAAATATGGTGCGGGTGCGTAATTAAGCAGTCCGCTTTTGCCATGTTGCGCGCTTGATCTTCACTTACACGCGCCGCATAAATTGCCAGGGGGCTAATTCGCATTAACGCACCGTTAGCTTGGCTAGTTTCGTCTCGGCGGCCCCGCAATAGCGCATTCGCACATGTTGTACCAATATCAAAGGGATTTGAATGGGCCCAGCGAAGGTAAGAAGCCTGAACATCATCAAGAACAAAACCATTATTGCGAATCAGGCTTCGAGCCAATGCAAGAGCCATCTCTGAATCATCAGTTGGTTGACCAGCGATAATCGAATGAACGCCGCCATCGGTAAGCTCACGCACACCATTAGGATAAAGTTCCGCAATTGTTTCAGGTGCCCGGAATTCTACTAATGCGCCAAGATTATCGCCGATAATTTGACCGTACAATACCCCACGAGCTCGCTCCAATGAACTGGACTTGTGGGTCCCGCTTGCTGGATTCATGTTCACTCCTTGAGAATTAGTGCAATAGGTATATTTGCCCCAATCCTAAGCGGGTTCACCCCGCAGTATGAGCCCTCCCACCAAGCGGGGGTGATATACATGTATTACTTAAATCCCACTTCCCAATACTGAGATATCCCGCAGGTCGCTGGGGTGTACCAGTATTAACTGTGATGTAATCACATTCTCAAGTTCTATGTAATCACCAACTATCGAACCCACGGTAAAAACCGAGGTTGGATTTGCATCACCCACATCAGAAAGCAATGAAACTTTTATCAACGCACGAGCCCGGTGAAGGCGTAGCCAAACATTTTGATCATAAACATTGATATCCGAGTAGTGCACACCAACTGGTTGCCCAGGATATTGTGGTTCTTCAATCCAAGACTCTGGAGGCGGAGCTGGAAGTTCCAATTCTTCACGACCAATAAACCGGGCCAAAAGCCGAGTTGGCGCTTTAGAAAGCACCTGCCGAGCAAGCAAATTTGCCGCTGATCCAACCACGGGATCATTACGTTTTGCTACATCTGCAAGCAGGGCGTCTATAGACGTAAGCAATGCTTCACAAGCGGCATCTGCCTCAGCGCTTGGAGATACTGGTGTATGCGAGGAAAAAAGTTGTTCCAAGAAATAAAGCTCCGCAGCACCATGAGTGCGGCAAAGTAAGTAGCCCTCGCTTTCCAACGCAGCAAGCAAAGAAACCATCATCGACCAGCTCTCCCCGAGTTCGGTCATAAGCTGCCAAATGGTGACTGGCGCATACTGGCTTGCCAAATGTAGACCTAGGCGAAACACCGCATATGGATTATTCGGATCATAATGCGGCGCAGGAGCGTAATCTGACATCGATTCCACATAATCACAGGCACACCAAACAATTGGGCGTTCTTGTAGATGTTCCACTACATCCTGCGGCAACACCATATATGCTTCGCCCCAAATGTCCAGCATAACGGCACCCAAAACAAAATCTTTCGTCCCGGAAATGGGTTCAAAGTCGACGATTTCTGCGGTCACTAGGTGCCGCCCCTCAAACCTGGTCCCTTCCGGACTTATCCCATACACCTTCTGAGCGGTATCGAGCGCCGGGATTTGAGTCGGATCATTTCCCACGGCCCCATACGAAACCGCTACATATGCATCAATATCAGCAAAAACTTCCAAGCTTGACGGCACGAGTAAAGGCACCCCGACATCGACCCCAAGATCAATAAGTGGGCGATAAACCTGCGGCTGGATAAACACACTAGTGAAATCTTCAAACACTGAGATTTCTAATCCGACCTTTTCCATACAGCAGAGAGTATTACCCCCACGGCGAATGTGAAACGCTTTAGGGCTATCTGGAACTGTAGAGAATTTGAACCTACCCCATGTGGGGGAGTTTAGTACGAAAATATCCGTGACAAATCAGCTTTCTGAAGGATTTACTTGGTATTTCATTCACAAAACCTCATTACAGGCTAACCTTAAATTATGCCACACAATTTAAACTTGTGCAGCAAATCTATTAAAAAGATCTGACAAACGTTCTAATATTCGTTAGTTTTCGCCATGAGTGTTGAGAGTATTTGCTCGCCACCTACCCGCAATCCGTCATGCTGATATTCATTTGTAATATGCAAGCGTAGATCACTAAATAACGCTGCTGTTTCCAATGAATATTGCATAGGAACGAACATGTCGTCACAATACACAGCAGCCGCACACACCGCCGATGATTCGGAAAGAGATTCGTGATTGTAAAGCGATTCCCAGTCATCTTTTTCCGCTAAGAATTCAGCAATATTCTTATATGGATGCAACGCTGGATCTTCCTCAAACATCCAGGGACATATATGCTCGCCGGTCAAAAAATACGGCTCACTCAAATCTCGGGGATCAGCATGAACCGCAAACCCTGGGATTTCCTCACGAATGCGGTGCGCAGACCATTGCGTCGCACCTGGCACCGTTCCTCCGTAAATCGATTCATGTATTACCGCATAGAGTGGGTTTTCGGCGAATGATACCCGCTGACCAATCTGGGCCAAGACCGAAGCACGCAAGCGCTTTTCACCATTATGCTGGGTAAATGGGTTTTCCAAAAGGTATCCCAAGTCATCAAACCCAATCCCCCTTCCCAGCCCGATACCAATTGTTCGAAATCGCCGTGCAGAAAGCCGCTCGCCGGTGGGCAATACTTCTTGCGAGCGCTCAAGATGATGGCAGATTTCCCGAACGCGACTATCGGCCCATGGAAATTGCGCGTAAAACTGTTCGTTTCGACGCCGCGTCGATGTATAGGTCGCCCGGTATACATCATCAATATGACAAGTAGTAGCGGGCAAACCACCAGTAATATAAGCATGCTGTATCGAATTTGGGTAAAGAGAAAGATACGTAGTAATACAAAATCCACCGAAGCTTTGCCCCATAAGACTCCAGCGGTCAATCCCTAAAGCTTTCCGGAAATCTTCACAATCTTCAACAATGTTATTTGCTCGCAAAAGCGAAAAATACTCACCTGAGCCTTCCGCGGCGTCGATAAGCGCATCTGAAGAATTGCCCGTTCCACGCTGGTCAAGCAGCAACACCCGATAGCGCTGCAATAATGTACGCAACCAGCCAGTTGGCCCAGTAAAGCGAGGGGCCGGAAACCCTGGGCCGCCCTGAAGATACACGATCATCGGCCACTGCTCACCACCATCTGGAATGATCTCACGAGCAAAAATATTAAGCGTGCCACGTTCGGGGTGAGCGCGATCCCAGGGAACATTCAGGGTATGCGAACATAAAGTGTGTGCGAAACGACGGTTTGTGCTGGTCTGAAGCGTCATAGCGTCGATCGTACCTATGATCCCTTTTTCTTTTGGAGTACATATGTCCGAATCAGCTGCGGCATCCACACGTTTACATGGAATCGATCTTGCACGTGCCCTTGCAATTATCGGCATGGTATACGCACACGTTGGCCCCGTAGAAACGAACACACTACTACTTAAAATAGGTGATGCCCTAACCACCGGCTATGCTTCCGCCACCTTTGCCGTCCTAGCCGGAGTATCCCTATCCATTATTTCCCATACGCCTTCGCCAACTACAACACATAGGCTGCTTACTCGCGGCATCCTACTTATGGCAATTGGGACATTCCTGGAGCTAATACAGAGTTCAATTGTTGTAGTTTTGGTTGCTATCGGGATTATTTTTGTACTCCTCCCACCCGTAGCACGATGGAAAACCCGCTGGGTATTGCTACTGTTCCTTCTCTTTCTCACCCTTGGCCCCCTAGCACAAACTATTGCATTAGTGCTTCACACTTCCGTCGATATACTTTCCGTGCCATACCCAGCATTCGCCTGGCTTACGTATGGCACCCTTGGCATTCTTATCCATAGGCACGTTGTACACTCCCTAGCCTGGCAGTGCTTGCTTTTTATTATTGGCGCCGGATTGGCCACAGCTAGCGTGTTTGCCCGTCCACACTTCACGGAAAACATCACTGTGCCCGCGCCACTTTGGTCTTACCTTAATCCAGAACCCCACTACGGCGGCTTATTCGATGTCTTGGCCTCTTGTGGAGCCGCCGCTGCTGCCATCGCTTGCTCACTGTTTATTACCCGTATTACGGTTAGGCCACTCTATCCATTACGCGCTCTCGGAGCAATGTCCCTGACCTTCTATGTTTGCCATGTCCTTACCGCAGGCCCCATTTTAGATGCCAGTAATCAAGCAGATTCTGCAGTGCCAAAACCTGGTGCAGTAACCACAATGACTGCTACAAACAATTCAAAACCAGCTATTGCACCTACAGACCCAATGGAAATCCACTGGCACGAATACCAGGCTTTAGTGCAATCCCACGACACTTATAACGAATTTAGCAAACCTGAACTGGAATTCTATAACAGGATTTTCGCAGAAGAGCGAGAAAATAATAAGAATTTTGTTGCTGAATCCCCGAACCATACACCTGTCTTTTGGATAACTCTTATTTCCGGAATTATTTTCGCCCCAATTTGGCGGTTCTTTTTCCGACGCGGCCCACTCGAATGGGCAATGCACCATATAATTGAACGCTCTGTGCGACCAGAAAAATCAAAAGAAATCGCAGCTTAATCAGGATTCGAATAAGAATTCACTGAGTTAAATAGACAAAAAAGTAATCAATCAAAAGGTGGTTCTCATGGACGCAACACATCTAGGGCAGGTAGGCTCACTAGGACACAAATAGATTTTGATGAATCACCCAACTTCGGAAAGGCTATAGCCAAAAATGACCGCCCGTATCCGCGCCATCGGTGCAGCTTCTTTTGCTGCTTTCGCACTTGCACTCGCTGCCTGTAGCCCACCTAACCAGCAAGACACCACCATGGAGAAAACCGATACTGCTTCAGATATTGCAGCGCCCTCCAAAACTGCTTCTTCATCTATGAAGTCAACATCAGCAGCCCCCGAAACCTCGACCGAATCGGGCACCGTAAATCTAAAGGTCAGCAATATTAATGGTATTAAAGATGGCGACGAACTCACCGTAGATGTTTCCGGTCTGGATCCCAAAATGGGCTACTACGCTGCCATTTGCGCAGCCGAAGCAACCCCTGACAATCCAGTACCAGTATGTACCGGGAAAACTGGTGATACAGAAACCCAAGCATGGATTAAATCTCAGGGCGGCACAGTGCCACTATCCGAGGATGGCACTGCATCTGCAAAACTCATTGCCGCATCAACCGGCGAGGGACTCGACTGCACCGTCGATGCATGCGTGGTTAAGGTCTTTGGCGATCATTCGCAAGGCTTTACAGATATTGTGAGTGTCCCAGTAACCTTTGCTAAATAACGCACTTTTGTAACATCACACGGACTGTTCAAACGCACTATGAAACAAGTTTGAACAGTTCTTTTACTACGCCCCTAAGACATGGGCCATACACGTGCACCACTTCTGCTTGTATGCCACGTACACTTTTTCCATGCTCTCTACCCCGCCGCCGGCGACCGCCCCGGTTCTCCACCATCGTTTTGCCGCGACGTTTCCTGAGCTTGCGTTTCCATGCGTTCCAGAAACTGCGCCAGAACCAGAGCTTATTGCCCTCAATGAACCATTGGCTTTAGAACTTGGGTTTAGCCCCACATGGTTACGCTCGGAGGAAGGCATTCAATTTATGCTTGGCCAGCAAGCCGAAGGCGCTGTTGCACAAGCATATGCTGGGCACCAATTTGGCTACCTCTCCCCTATTCTTGGCGACGGCCGCGCCTGCTTACTCGGCGAAGTAACCGATATCAAAGGCGTACAACACGACCTTCATCTCAAGGGTTCTGGCCGCACAAGATTTGCACGAAGTGGTGATGGAAGAGCTGCATTAGGCCCAATGCTCCGCGAGTTCCTTGTAAGCAATTTCCTCCATGCGGTGAATATCCCCACAACACGATCACTCGCCATTCTCACCACAGGCCATAAGGTACAACGCAATTATGTCCATCCTGCGGCAGTGCTCGTCCGCGTTGCATCAAGCCATTTAAGAATTGGGACATTCCAATACGCTGCGCTCCACCACCCAGGCAGCGACCTTATCGAACGATTAATCGAATACTCGATACAGCTCCACTATCCTTCCACCGCCGCTGAGCCTTTAGCATTCCTCGAGGCAGTTATGGACGCCCAGGCTCACACCGTTGCACACTGGATGGGCATTGGCTTTGTGCATGGCGTAATAAATACCGATAACACCACCATATCCGGTCAAACAATAGACTTCGGGCCATGTGCTTTTCTCGAACAACATGATCCGCACGCATGTTTTAGCAGCATAGATACTACCGGTCGATATAAATACGGAAATCAACCAGGTATTATTGGCTGGAATCTACAACGCCTGGCCGAAACACTGCTTCCGCTTATCGACGCCGCGGGCATTCCGAACTCAAAGGTGTATGAGCTTTTCGACACCTACCCCAACAAATTTATGAATGCTTACCGGCAAGTCATAGAAGAAAAACTCGAAGGTGCACTGCCACATAATTTTCATATTTCCGGAGACCACACCGCGTATTTTCAAGAAATCGCACCAATGAATAATCCCGTGATTATTCCCCGTAATCACCTTGTGGAGGCCGCGCTCCAACAAGCTGATGATGGAAATACCGAACCATTCTGTGCACTCTATGCGGCTCTAAGTACGCCGTACGATTTTCCACTTCAGCACCCTGAATTTGTGCACTCCGCACCTAAGGGATTTATGGATAATTACCGCACATTTTGCGGAACCTAATACTCGATCTCACGCTTTCCAGTATGAGTAAAGCGGCCAATATGCAGGGTTAAATACGCAACCTCAGACTCACTCAATTCCTGTGATTCGACTTCTGAAATATAGTCTTTAATTTTTTGTGCAACCAACCATGACGCGGCAAGTGTTTCTTTAATCGCTTCCACGATTTCTTGTGGAGTATCAACAGACCTTGTACCAGCAGCCAATCGAGCTAATAGAAAACGAATATGGGTAATAAACCTGGTAGTCCAGACGTCAGCCCGGCTAACCTTTACCCGCGAATGTTCTTCAATAATGCGGAGAATGGCAGCAATATGCTGCGTAGTGCGCATTGCAGCACCAATACGATTATTGTGAAATTGCGCGCTCACAATATGCATAGCAAACGCCGCAGCCTCATCACATGGCAATGAAATACCAAGGTCAGCGCAAACCAATTTCACCGCAAACATACCGAACTCGTATTCACCCGGATATAACTGCGAAACCTCGAATGCCAAGGGAACATCTATACGGTCCCCACGGCGAGCACGCAATACGGAATACTCCAAATGCTCCGCCAATGGAAGCAAAATTGTAATTGGGCTAATTCCAAAACGCTGTTGGGCATCTAGTGAAATTTTACGAGCCAGCGCCAAAGTATTTGGAGAAACTTGAGCCAAAGCATCTGCAATAGCCCCTGCACGTTGTTGCGACTCCAAAACGTATTTCAATTGAATACGCTCAGCCGGGATTTCTTGTCCCGGCCGCAAACCAAAACCCACCCCACGTCCGGTAACTACAACGCTGCACCCCTGCGCATCAATAGCTTCCACAACATTGTTATTGCACCGACGTTTTAAGATGTAGGCCATACTAAGGCATCATTTCAATAACTGTCTCACCAAATCTGGCGTCTAAACGCGGGGAGCTATGGCGTAAACCTGCGGAATTTGTTACTACAACAATCGTATCCAAGCATGTTAAAGCACTCTGCAAAGCGGAAATATTTTCAAGCTGAACCACAGGTTCCCCCTGCTCCACATAATTTCCTTGGATCTTTAGTGGACGAAACCCATTGCCTTTCAATCCGACTGTATCCAGCCCGATATGCACCAATACATCAACCCCCTCGGGTGTGCGAATAGAAAACGCGTGCCCTGCTGGGAACATTTGAAAAATCTGACCAGAAACCGGGGAAACCACTATCTCATCTGCGGTATGCACCGCAAAACCAAAACCCAGCGTCCCATGGGAAAACACTGGGTCAGGGATTTGTTCCAATGGAAAAAGCTCACCACGCACTGGCGCAACCAAACTCAAATTTGAAGTTGCGGTAACGCGTTTTGCTTTTCCAAAACCGAACAAATTAATCATCCATTCCTAGCAGATCCGCCATAACATTTTTATAGAGCACTGCCTTCGCACCGTACACAGCTTGAATACCTCCTGCTACATCTAATACATCAGCCGCACCAAGACGCTTTAATGTAGCTCGATCAACCATATGAGAATCCTTCACGGAAACTCGAAGTCGAGTAATGCAGGCATCCACGTCTTCAATATTATCTGCACCGCCGAGCGCGGAAATAATTTGATGCGATTCATCATAAAGAACATCCTTTGGAGTGTTTTCCGCATCGCTAAAATCAAGCACGTCTTGAGCAGCCTGGGAATCACTTTCATCTTCAAAGCGTCCTGGAGTGGCCACTTGGAAGCGTTGGATATACCAACGGAAAATCACATAATAAATTCCAAACCACAACAGCCCGACGGGGATCACATACATCCAATGCGTTTTATCTTGTCCTTGGATCACACCAAAAAGTAAGTAATCAATCACTCCACCGGAAAACGTATTTCCAATGCGAATCTGCAGTAAATCAGCAATAAGGAAACTCACGCCATCCAAAAAAGCATGGATTACATAGAGAATCGGAGCGGTAAATAAAAACATAAACTCCAATGGCTCCGTAATCCCGGTAATAAATGAAGTGAGCGCAGCACCAAGGAATAAGCCTGCAAATTTTGCGCGGCGTTGTTTAGGAACGCTGTGATACATTGCCAGCGCTGCACCTGGCAGACCGAACATCATAGTGTCGAAGCGACCTGCAAAAAACCGAGTACCAGAGGTAAATAATCCCTGGTGGGAGGGATCAGCCAATTGAGCAAAGAAAATCTTTTGAGCACCAACCACTGACTCACCAGCTACTTGTTCTACGCCACCGAGCTCGGTATACCAAAACATTGGATAGATCGTGTGGTGCAAACCAAGCGCACCGGATAGCCGCAATAAAAACCCATACAAAAAGGTTCCAAACACGCCGAGTTGGGCCATGCCTTCACCAGCGCTTACCAGTATTCCTTGAATCGGCGGCCAAATAATAAAAAATGCTGAACCCCAGAGAATCGCTGCACCTGCGGTAATAATCGGCACAAACCTTGATCCACCAAAAAAGCCAAGGGTAGGTGGAAGCTGAATATTATGGTAGCGATTATGCAGATACACTGCTGTAGCCCCGATTGCCAGGGCACCTAGAATTCCAGTGTCAATCGGATCTCCGTCAGGATGGAACACTTTCATAAGTGAGGCCGTCGTACCAGTCATAATAAGGTAACCAACCACACCTGCAAGTGCAGCAGTTCCTTTATCTCGCTTGGCTAAACCAATACAGAGACCTGTGGAAAGCAGTAATGCCAAATTGGAAAATATGACCGCACCTGCATCACTCATTACCTGAAAGATGCCTTGCGCAACCGCATTATCCAGTACTGGGTAAGCAGCAACGGTATTAGGATTACTTAGGGCACCACCAATGCCCAGCAGTAAACCTGCCGCCGGGAGAATCGCAATGGGCAACATAAATGCTTTGCCCACTTTTTGCATTGCTTTAAATGCTTTGCCACGTTGCGGTGGCTGTGTGACTGTGGCAGTCATAGCAAACTCTTCCCCTTTACTGGGAGATTGAATGCTTATATCACAGGTTTTGCTCCCACTACAGGGGTGTGGAATAACAATCCCGTTGATCTTTTCAATATACAATTTTCCTAAAAACTAGTTTTAGGATAACCCCAGCACATAAGCCTACGCAATGGTGAAACGTTAAAGATTATTTATTCGTTCGAACACTACCAACACACCTTCGACGCCACCCGGCCCTATGCGTCCCTTTACATCAGTGACGGTAATGGTTTTCAAACCCCATCCCTGTGCAGCGTGTTCATTCAATACTTTTTCCAATTTCTTACCGGAAATTTTGCCACCGATAAGACCTTCACGCATCTCTACTACTTTATATTCATATCCCATAGCTCTAGTCTAGTCTCTTCAAACATCCACTCAGGGCGGCAAGAAGTACATCAAAAATATTAGTCTGCCATCTCGAGGCAACTCACTTTTTACAGAATTTTGCGCAGGTGGGGCTGCACATAAGGGGCTGTAAATATCACCTCGAGTTAATTGTTTTGTACGCTTCGGATATCTTCAAACCTGTGTACCAAGGAGATATCTCGTGGCCAATACTGCCGCTTTCACCTCAGCAAACCCGGTTGACGAGGTCCTAAGCCCACCTCGTCTTGCCGCATTAGGCTTGCAACATGTCCTCGCATTCTATGCGGGTGCTGTGATTGTCCCGTTACTTATTGCTGGCTCACTAAACCTTGATACTGAGACCACAATTCACCTTATTAATGCGGATTTACTCACGTGTGGTATCGCCACATTAATTCAATGCGTCGGTATTGGAAAACACATTGGCGTGCGTCTTCCAATTGTCCAAGGTGTAACTACGACTGCAGTGGCTCCAATGATTGCCATCGGTCTTGGGGTTACAGATGGCAAGGGCGGGGTGGAATCCCTGCCCACTATTTATGGAGCGGTAATTGTTGCCGGTCTATTTACGTTCTTTGCCACCCCAATTTTTGCTCGCTTTCTCAAGTTTTTCCCGCCGGTAGTTACTGGGTCTGTGCTTTTAGTCATGGGCACATCCCTGCTTGCAGTTTCCGCTGGTGACTTCACCAACTATGCGGAAGGCACCCCACAAGCCCGTGATCTTGCATATGCATTTGGAACCCTGACAGTGATTGTATTGGGACAACGGTTTCTACGTGGTTTCTTGGGCACCCTTGCCGTATTACTTGGATTAATTGCTGGCACGGGAGCCGCCCTTCTCTTGGGACATGCCACATTAGACGCAGTACAAGAAGCGGAAGTAATCGGAATAACCACACCGTTTTATTTTGGGACCCCACAATTTAATATTGCTGCTATTTTCTCCATGATTATTGTCATGATTATCACCATGGTTGAGACCACTGGTGATGTATTTGCTACAGGAGAAATTGTAAAACGACGTATTCGTCGCGACGATATTCGCCGGGCACTGCGCGCCGATGGGCTTTCCACCTTCCTCGGCGGTGTTATGAATTCCTTCCCGTACACATGTTTTGCACAAAACGTTGGGTTGGTGCGTATTACGGGTGTGAAATCTCGGTGGGTCGCAGCTTCAGCAGCTATTTTTATGATTCTGCTTGGCGTACTCCCGAAAGCTGGTGCGATTGTCGCATCTATTCCTTCCCCGGTACTTGGTGGTGCGTCGCTAGCATTATTCGCAAATGTTGCCTGGGTTGGTATGCAGACAATTGCCAAAGCAGACCTAAGCGATAATCGGAATTCGGTGATCGTTACCACATCCCTTGGACTTGCAATGCTAGTAACTTTTAAACCCGATATTGCTGCGGCGCTTCCCGAATGGTGTCGAATCTTTGTTTCTTCTGGTATGTCACTTGGGGCGATCACCGCAATTGTGCTCAATATCCTGTTTTTCCATATTGGCGGGCAATCCGGAACGAATGTCGCACGAAGTACCGAAGGAGAAGGAATAAGCTTGGAAGACATTAATGCCATGGATCGGGATACATTTGTGGCTACATTGCGTCCGCTCTTTAATCAACAAACATGGCCACTCGAGGATGCTTGGGAATCTCGCCCCTTCGCAAGCGTTTCTGATCTAAGGGAAGCCATTCAAATTGCAGTCCTTACCGCACCGACAGCACAACGAGACGAACTTATTCATGATTACCCCGATATGGCGTCATTATTGCTGGCATCAGCTACCGAATCCCATACCGTGAGCGCGGATCGTGGTTCCATCGGCCTTGATGAACTCGACGACATTCAAAGCGAACGTATTATCGAAGTTTCTAATGCCTACCGCGAGCGCTTTCATATGCCATATGTCGCATATCTAGCTACAAATGACACAGTAGAAAAAGTAATTGATACCGGCGTGCGTCGTCTCGCAAATAGTGACGAACAAGAGCATCGCGTGGCACTCAGTGAGATTATCGAAATTGCAAACGATCGCTTTGATATTCTGCTCGCCGACGCTAACCCTGTTCGGTCCGCTTGGGACCGCAAATTTACCGAAGTGGAATAATCGGTGAATGTGCCCCTGCTGCGTCATCTTTATAATCTCGCGGTAACCAAACTTTCACGGCTGCCAAATGCTCCTGGCGGTATTGAAGCACTCCTTACGTGGTGCCATACAAAAGGTTACCGCTCCCTGCCCTTCCCAGCAGTATTTCGTAGCGACGCCGTGTATATCACGCCTTCAAACGAACGTTTCGACGCCCCGCGAGTTGCACACCGCTTCCAACAACCCGGTGCCAGTCCCCAGGGCGTCGAACGCTGGATTATTGAATCTCCGGCAATGCAACGCAATGTCCATGTCCAAGTACTACGCCTGGGCAATCCTGAGATCCCAGCCCCATTGCTCTTTTTACTCGACGGTTCATCGGCGCCTTCGAACAATGGTTGGATTCTCCACGGACATATCGCAAAAACACTTGCCGGCGAAAATGTCACGGTAATCATGCCAACAGAAGCAAGTGGATCCCATTATGCAGACTGGCTAACTACAGATCCCGAACTAGGTTTTATGCAATGGGAAACCTTCCTATGCAGAGAACTTCCCCCACTCCTCGAACACCCAGACAATGGACTACGCACTAATGGTCAACGCATCATAGGTGGACTGTCTATGGGAGCCAGTGCCGCCGTCCGGCTAGCGAATAACAATCCGGGCCTATTCCACGGCGTCATAGGGATTTCCGGTTGCTATTCCACCACCGACCCGGTTGGCTGGGAATATCACCATGCAATCTCGCGTTCGGTTGGCGGACATACCCGCAATCTGTGGGACGCAGAACACCGATGGAAAGCAGATGTTTGCCTGCAACCATCAGGACTTTATGATTCCGCCGTATACTTATTTACCGCGGATGGGCGTATTACGCCTAGGGATATTGATTTCCACAAAAATCGACCATTCCAAGAACTCCTCGGTTCAGTCCTTTTAGAATTTGCATCCTGGTGTTGCACACAACGTCTAGATAATGCACTAAAAACAAACGGACACAAAAACTATCACGTGGTATACCAGCACGGTGGTATCCACGATTGGATTTACTGTTCCGAACAACTTCAAGCCGGGTGGGCATGGATTAAGAAACGCCTGGCAAGCACCACCCACAGCTAACAAATTCCATGCCCTACTACGCCTGACGCAAAATTTCCGCAAAATGGTCTTCATCGCGGTTACGGAGGCGTCGTACTGCTTGACGGCGAGGCGCATCCACCTCCAACCCTAAGGCAACATTGATTTGCGCCAATGTTTCCAACCGGGTTCCCGGTTCCAGTGCCATTGCATTAGCCAATGCGGCAAGCCCCACCAACCCCTGCTCCACGGGTAATGCCGGACGCACTTCAAAAAACTCCCCGAATACCAGCCACACGCGATCACCAATATTCGCTTCAAGCTGATGCAAAAACCTCCGCGGTGTACTTAACGTACACTCCGTGGCACCACGACGTAATGTATGTGGGCCAAAACGGCTGGGTATTTCGATTGCTTCTTCTGGTTGCAGGTTATAAAGCTGACCAATGCCAAGTGGAACGGAAAATTCGGTTTGCTCAAGATGCTGTTGCTCAACTTTAATGAGCAGCATCCAAAGTTCATCGTGGTAGTAGAGGTCTTTAGTCTCTTCCGGAGAAAACTCTGCACCTGGTTCCAGTGGTTGCTCCACTTCCCTACGATGCTTTGCCTGCACCACTCCCCATTCTTGAAGCGCCCAAGAATCCTGATCAAAATTAATAAAAATATCGCTTCGTTCTAATACCTGCTCAATAGCACTACGGCTACGATCTGGCATCACTTTATGTAATTGGTCGGTAGTCATCGGCGCCCCGTTGATTGCTAATTCCACAGCAATCTGCCCAACGACCGAACTCCGCGGCGGCAATAAATACGGGCCACGCCGAATAAATCCCAGTTTATCGGTGAAGTATTTGAGTATTCGCTCCGGTGAACCAGCCGGGAACCGCTCCATCAATTCTGCAACAAGCTGCGATTCTAATAACAGCCCATAGTGATCAACCGCAGATTGAGTACTTTCCTCAGCAGCTTGAATAAAGTCACCAAAAATAATCCAACCATCAGTGATCTGCCATTGAATAGTGCACCCCTGCGAAAATTCAACCCCTGGGACTCCATGCACCCAGGTAAGAACTTCCAAAAGGTTATGAGAAGTATTGGGCTCAATTGTTTCACCCAACCCCGGCATAATGTTAAAAATTTCTGCCACACTGGCACAAGGCATAAATCGGGAAGCACAGGCATTAATGACCGTCTCACAAGCAGGATTTTGAGTTTGCAACTCTTTTCGCAATGCCACTTCCAGTTGCCGCACCCGCTCTCGCGTAACCCCAAATTGATCACCAAGTGTTTGTAGATTCAGTGCGCCCGTTGCTCTGCCAGAAATAATCGCGCTGCGACGCTCCGTATCTTTTTCCAATACTTGCTCTACCTCATGGAATGCCTGCTCAATCAAAGCTTGACCAGGTTGCTCAATATCAGATATTGCCGTTGCAATCGTGGCGGGTAAGGCAATGCCCACCTGGTGCGGCGCGGGCCATTTGCCTAGTAGGTCCAACCAACCAATTAATAATTCGATCTGGGATCTCGTATTCGAAGCTTCCCTATTATCTCCGAGCCGCTTTTGCACTTTTGCATGATCACCACCAACCGAACCTGCACCCTTAGGTGAATTGCCGCTGTCTAGCGAATCATGATTTGCGTCTGATTGTTCCGGGAATGATGCACCAGCAATATCCAGGATTTGTAATATTAGGTCATAAACTAATGTTTTTATACCCAGACTGCTTCGGTCTGTAGTTTCTGCAATATGAGCTACCGTAAATTCAAGATCAATATCTTCAGGCAATATGGCCAATTCCACCGTATTGGAAATTGAAGAAAGTGAATCATTGCCATGGGCCTGCAACCATGCGGCAGTAAGTGACTCCGCATCCTGGGCAGCTTCTGGTGCCCACGGGAAGAATTCCACAATATCAATATTTGAACGCAATACCTCTGGCGCAGATCCGTCATCTTCGATCTGATTCATTGCCTGCACAATAACGGCAAATGTGGCCTCATCAATAATTGGTACTTCTAGCGAACGGGCCAATTGCATTGGCGCGGTTTGAGATTCAATATCTCCAGCAATGACCAATACAGTGCCTTGATGCAATCCGCTGATTTGCAAACCCACCGAGTACGCAATTTCCTGCCATTCTTCACGGCAAATTTCCGTAGTACCAACAAACGCAATTGCATCTCCCGCAGAAAGTTTAGGCAGTTGTTCTAGTTTCGGCGGATCCGCAAGAATAGTGGCAAAAGGATTATGTTGGATGCCAAGCTCTTGGGCGATCGCCTGCAGGTGTTCACTTTCAAAATCACCTCCGAGCAAGGTTTTTAAGGTCACATGCCGCAATAACCAATGGTGTAACTCGCGCGTATCGCGAGAAAATAACCCCAGCTCTGTCGCTTTGCGTATTAGTGCAACTTGGTCGATTGTATTTAGCCGACCTTCCACCAATTGATTCAATAAAAACTCGAGATAAGCAGTCGCGGCCGCGTCCAAGCGAACATCATGGTTGGGCGTAAACTTCTCCAACCAATGACGACGATTTTCACATTGGTCCTCCGAAATTGAGCGGGGCACCGGTTCGAGCTGATCGTCATCGAGTAAAGCAAGTTGCTCAGTAGGCAGCTCTAGTGCCTCACCGTGAAAATCCACTGGATCTGAGCCATGCACGATATCACGAACGAATGCTGTAATCGCAACTGCATTTGCGAGGGCAGAAGGTGGGTTTACCCGGTATATTTCCCGCTCAACAAGACATTCTTCAAGGGTTACAGATTCACCATTCTCCACATCATAACAATATTGTTCTATATCAATACCCCATCCAGCGTCAGGCAATTCAACTTCCAAACGCTTGTATTCGTTATAAAGAACTTCAGACACGCGCTCCAAGTGCTGAGCAATAATTATTCGCCCTTGCAGAAGGAGCGCTAAACGCTTAGCAATATAGTCAAAATAGGGGGCGTCAAAAAGCTCATCTGGATCAATGCCTTGCGTTTCGCTATCACTCACTTCACAATCAGGGTCTATTAATGTTTCCCATATGCTTTGCACATTGAATTGCGAATCTAAAAGGACTGCGCCAATTTCTATGATCCGATCAGATTGTGCTGAGGTAACAGTTTGGACATCAAGTACTAAATACAACGGCGCATTCATACACCCCACTCTAGAGCGCACAATTCAATGAGTTGAAGCGGACACAACCTGCCCAACGTTCCTTCAATCAATATACTGAACAAAATATTTACCAGGCAAAACGATAGTTCATGCGCTTTCAACCCACACAACCAAAACATTGATAACACCCATTGGGGGCAATAACCATGGAAAGCTCCAGTTCTTCAGCCACACACAATGGAAGCATGCCTTTCAATAGCGATGTTTTACATCGTTCATTTTGCGGATTCGAAAGAAAAACTCGCACCAAAAACACCATCAAACTTTGTGACCAATAGCACACTTGAGGCTTTGTGATCGAGGGTAACTAGAATCCACCCTCCTCCTCCCGACATGACAATACTTCGACACCTCGCCCCACCTAACGCCACCCGGAACTCATGGGTCATTTACCCAAGACAAAAGGTACCGATACAGCACCCCATGACGAATCGTTGCACCAGGCAATTCTTCAGAAACGATTTCGCGAATTTCAGCTAAATTCAGCGTTGGTTCTGCAACTGGCACTGAAGGGGAATCGGACGCCCTATATTTCCAATCTAGTATCTTTACTACCGGGAATTTAAGTGAAGAAATAATCCAATCGAAAATCGTTTTATTTGCACTTAATCCAACGACTAATATAACGCCACCAGGACATAACTGACGTTTTGCGTTTTCTAGGGCTTGACGAAATTCCATATGGTGAATCGAGGCAACAAAAATAATAGTGTCGAACTCACCTGCGCTGACTGTTTGTGCGTAATCTTCGAATGTTGTACGCAGCAATTGAACATTCTCTGCGTTTTCTAGACGCTTTTTCGCTTGTAGAAAGGTAGCACAATCAGGCTCAATGCCCACAACATATTCACACTGGGCTGCGAGTTTTTCTACCAAGGTCCCATCGCCGCAACCAATATCAAGCACCCTGCCCTGCGAATTCTGCAATATCCAAGGGTGGTATGCAATATTATGATTCCAGTATTCGACCATACTATTGAATTATAGGTGGGAAAGCAGGACCGCAGTAGATCGCCCACTACAGACCTGCTTTATGGCGCTATACATTTACGCTATAGTTCGTACCCCGCCGGATATTGCGGCTGCTTTGGATCACGCATTGCCATAGCGAGTTGTTGTTCTTTTTCAAACCAGTTTCGTGGAGTATTCGGATGCCGCTTTAAATACCCTGCACCTTGCCGGCGAATATCACGTAATTGTTGATAGTTCGAGGGGCCTTCACAATCCTCAGGAGGGCAAGCGTTTTTTGCTTTGAGAACTTTAATGGAATGCGGGCCTGAATCACTTCCGGTATTCAGTACCTCCATTTCCCAGCCAATATTCGAACCATAACCAATATGTACCCGGAACTTCGGCGCGAATACCTGTGCAAGCTGGATATCATTAGGCGAAACGTACTGAGAATCTCGGATATCTTTATCCTCAAGTGCGATAGTGTAATCCCGCTTTTCGTGGGTATAGGTTACACGCCACGTCTGATCTGCTGCCCAGCCGAAAAGCTTTAAAATATCGGGCATTGCTTCTGCCACAGAAAGATGTGCAGGTACGCGCAGCACTCGACTCACGGTAGGTTTTACATCTTTTAGCGCCATACGGAGATGCAAGTGCACTACCCGACCAGCGTCAGTCTGCTCAATACGTTCGCCTGGGAAACGAACACGCTCGTGTTTAATTTGAGCATTTTTACGGATTGGATTGGAAAGTACCGGGCGATCATTTGTATCGGGGAAGTCAGGGAAATCACTGATTCGATCCTCCGCGAAATCACTAAAACTGCCGTGTAGTGATTCGCGTGGTGCAACTGGGAATTCCTCCAGGTTCAGCTCATCCGAGTGCTCTTGAATTGCTACTTCCGTCAGTGGACCCCAAAATGCCATGCTCCGAATATTTTGTTCCTGCGCAGCCTCAAGTAATTCGTTGGCACGATCAGTTAATACAAGACCTGCTGGTGTTTGGATCAGTAGATCCGCATCAGTCATAGTGGCGATGCAACGCTGCAAATCCGGTAATTGCTGGATTCGAGGTAGCTTGCCATGTCCAACCTCATCTTTAAAAATTCGTGAAGTTTGAGCATCAAACTCTAGCAACCCCTTTAAGGCTGTAGGCGTTACATCCCCATCTGCTCCGACTTTGAGGAACCTTGCCCGATGGTGCAGATAATCGGAAATCATGGTGGCACAACGATGAACTTTCTCATCGACAATGCTTTCAGAGAAACGCACCCAAGACGATGGGTAACCGGCCAATTGAAACGCTTGAACCTGGCGCAAATACTGATTACAAAACGGCAGGAAAAACGGCTTCCAAGTAATGTTATTCGCAAAACTTGCCAGTGGGCGACTTAGCGATGGATCCGTAGGCAAACCATCAGCCGCACGATTCGCGGCGTCGATAAGTGAAGATGGCAATGCTGGAATAACCTTGCCGGAGGCAGAAGCCACCATTGGAATTTCGAAATTCGACGGAGGTTCCCCGTCCGAAAGATGCATGGCAAAACGCCACTCAGTAGGGCCCAAAAGCACCAGCACAAGCTTGTTGTACTTCATTAAATCTTCGAATGCCCAGCCCGTGATATCAATATCCAGAATGCCGTCAAAATGATAGTCAGCAAAACCCATCCAATAAGGCGATCCGTCAAGCTCGCCGGAAAGTGTAATGGCAGGGTCCGGAGTACCGTACAAACCAGCAGCAATAAGGTCGAGTACTTGTTCGGCAGGCTGAGAGCCATCAACAAACATAATCGCCTTGGGCGGGTTATAGATATTTTTGGCAGTAAGCTTCACTTTAATGGGGCGCATACAATCAGACTCTAAAACGAAACCCTGAATTGCGGAGCGAGCTTCTTCTCTAATACCCCCGCCATTTATGCAGGTTGTGCGCCACTTAACGCCTCGAGCTGCCAATTCTACGACCTTAACATTAAGCATTGTGCGCAATCGGCAAAATGTTCTCCCCCCAGCAAAAATCACTAATGCTATAGTCCCGCGCGACAAGCACTGTGCGCGGAAAATTCAACCCGGAGCGAGTACGAAAAATGTTCTACAGTTTGGTCTTTTAGAAGTTTGAGCGCAATGTTTCGTATGTTTGATTGCTAAAACGCACTACTTACGGTTCATTACATAACCCCAGGCGACGCAATAACCCGTCAATCACCGCAGCAAAAATAAACTCCAATGGGTCCCCAAGCGATTGGCCAAGTTCGATACCTGCCACTAATGCTGGGTACGTCTGCAGATCGAGAGACGGCATTGCATAAGGCGGTGTATGCAGATCCCGTTCCTCCAAAACTGCGAGCGCCAAGACAAAACGCGTAACTGCTCCAACAGCCATGCTTGTTTTCCCAATATCCCAACCGTAGGCTTGTGCGAACGCTTGGTGCTGCTTTTCCAAAATCGAAAGAATTTTTGGTGAGGCAGGAGCGAAATATAGAAGGTATGCGGAAGCAGTAAATTTGCAAGTTCAAAGACTCTTACAAACGACTACCGGCAAAGGATCACCGTAATCGACTGGGTGTTAGTAATTATCGGATGAGCTATTCTCATCAACCTGCCAAAACTCATTGCGATGCTCTAGAACAACACATCTAGACTAATTATTCTCCGTCTATTAGCACATATTTGCCCTTTTCGAATGGTTGCCTTACGCCCATAAATTCAAAGGGATCTACACTAATTTCTTGAAGTACGCCATCAGAATCCCGGCACCAATTTAAACCTCGGACATCCCGAAAAGCGATCTCTACGCCCAATACAGATTGTTCACGGCTCACATCTGGGCCAATTTCCACCGTATATCGCCCTGGAGGCACTACATATTCTGGAAAAGTGGCTAATGCGGCAGCTTCCGAAGACATCGAAACAATATTTACGTCCCCTGAGCCATCTGCAGGATGCACCTCAATATCGCTGCCATCAAAATCCTCAGTGCCATGCTGAAACACCACCCGGGCTACAACATGGTAAATCGGCTGATCAGCACGATTCTGCACAACTAGACGGCCCTGCCCAGGCTGCTCAACCCAAGCAGAAACCATCTTTGCAAACACCTTCCGCAATACCGCCTTACGGATTTCCTCCTCCGCACGCCGATACGCAGAGTCCGAACGAATTTGCACGACCACAGCCCCCAGCGCGCCCGCCGAAATAATTGCCGAAACAATGCTCACAATCTCAACGACGCCCACAGCAATCCTTTACAAGCTTTAATCTCCTACCAACCTACCCCATTTTAGTTAGCTAAGGAAACACAATTATCGAGTTAATCCGCTCGGCTAACGCCGAGCTACGCAGCTCGTCAAAGTGCAGGTTGTCCAGAATTGGCTAGGTTTCGTCGAAGATGTAGCCAGTTCCACCACCAGGTAAGCCATTCATGCTGTAAATGTCGCGACCAGATAACTGCCAATATCGATGCATACAAATGCAAGTTCTACTGTCATTACCGACTCGATCATAAATACCGTATCGGCTCTGGATTACGGGGTGTCTCCGACCAAAATATTCCACACGCTTGTGATGTGCCCCTCTTCAGTCGTAGCCAGGACGGCATCTCAAGAGCCAATACGAAGTTTCCGTAGAACTTTATTGCAATGTCTCCTCACCAAATCGGTACAGGAAGATTTCGACCGCTGCACCCAGTTTCTCTTAGACACAAATTCTGATAGTGCTGCTGATCACTAGCTTGGCACTTGACTAAATAATGCGGATGCTCACATTTTTCATCAGATCCAGCTGGTAATAAACGAGCAAGTTGGTTGCAAAACAAAGCACTGATTGTCTGAAAATGGTAGCACTGTCAGGAAATGCGAATCGGGTTATCAGCAAAAATTCGCTGATTCATTGGCGATACATTCGGGCTGAAATCTTACTACCTAATTGGTAAAAACAAGGCGACTATCAGCGTAAAAACGAAACTAGCTGGACAAGCCGCGGCAACGAGCAATTGCAGAAGACATTCCACCCCCCACTCCACCTTCCAAGAACGCACATCCTTGCGCACTGACGATCCAATGTAGGGTTCCAGAAACGCATTGTGAACGACAGGGTTATTCGAAAATATTGACGGCTGCATGACCTGTAACGAGGTTCTCCAACGTAGAAGCACAAGGCAACCACCAGCCGAAAAGCGCGCAACATTTCAGTATTGACGACATCTACACTGGTCTGCGTCGCCGAGCTGAAGGAAAACATCCTTATGCCAATTTGGGAGAACTGCACTACTGTCGCCCCATCGACCCAGTAACCATCACGCAGTTTGAACCGTTTGCGCCACCAACAATCGCCGAAGCCTACAAAGAACATGGGGCTGGGTATATCAACGACGGCCTCGTCCGCTTCCTCGACCCCACATACGCCATCGACACACTCCGTCTTGCGGCCCACATCAACACACTTGGTTATCCGCTGTACAAGCAAGCATTCGAACGCTTCCAAACAACTCCAGACACCGGCACTTGCTACGCACACGTGCCACTACTAACCATCGGCGGAGCCGAAGGCGTACACACCGTCGACAACTTTGACTGTATCTGTGTGGCGTACAAGGTGGATAAAGTTAGTCTTAGATTGTCTGGAGTAGCAGACGACACTCGATGGAATTGAGTTACACACTCCTCCGCTTTGTACATCTTTCAAATCCGTCGTCCTATAAAAACTTGTCACTCATGTTGAGCCCAAAGCCTTCACCAAACGTTGCGCAGCTCTTCGAGAAGCCTTACTTGCATGAACTTCCTCTAAGTGACGACACAAAGCATAGACCGACATATCTACCACCTGAACACCCAAGCATTTTTCAAAACAGAGAAATCAACATTGAAGCACATACAGATAGAAGAATTGTTTTGAAACTTTAAGTTTCGATAATAAGTTACTAATTCAACAGTGCTTCCTTTCTTCAATCCCAGATATCGGCAAAACAGAGGGGAATGAAAAATGCTCACGGCGTGGTTGCCTAAATTGGGCGAAGATACCATCGATCCCTCTAGCATTACCGATATAACTTGAAAAAAACTTCAAATAGTCGATATTTACACCGTAGGAACATTAACCAACTTAACTGCAATGAAGTTAGTTAATCTACATAAATGTCATCCTCAAGATATTTGACCATTTTCTTTGACGAAACAGGCCTGTCAAGAATTGTAATGTTATTCGCGGAGCGGGCCGTTGACCGAGAATCATTTGGGCTAATGCTCATGAAGTCCAAATGACGCCATACGCGTTCCATTTGTCCTTCTGGGTCTCCATAAAAATCAGCTTCAAAAATCCGAATAAAATTCCATCCACACCGTTCCAGTTCACGCTGCTGCCGCAAAGCACGTTCAACGCCCGCATGCCCATTCCACTTATCACCGTCGCATTCAACCGCAAGAAATGCATCCACCCCTTGCACAACGAGGTCAATCTTGTAATCCCCTACTTTAAATTGGGGAATCACTTTATAACCACGAGCAACAATCCTGTTATAAACTCTTTGCTCAAAAAGCGAATCGAACCGTTCATCACGAACATCATCAGAAACCATGATTGAATTTTGCTCAAGTATTCTTTTTCCAGCCACATCATAAGCGTACTTAAGAAGTTGAAATCGAATATCTTCAGAGTTAGGTATCTGTTCCACACCCAAAGAATGAAATAGCCAAACTTGATCTCTAGCACGACTTACCGCAACATTATAACGTTGAATGTACGTGTCCTTAGATAAAGTAGTTAAATTTTGATTCTCGCTTTTTGAAGAAACCATAGATAAGAAAATTACATCTCGTTCAGCACCCTGAAACTCCGCTGGCGACCCCACCCGTAATTGATGCTGCTCCCAGACATGAGGCGATAATTCATCACGTAGCCGAGCTTGAATGTAATCAGCCTGCCCAGAAGAACTGAGCAAAGAAATAACACCAATAGTTTTGCCTTGATATGCTGGATCATTTACACAATCAATAACTTGTGCAACGAGTGCGTCTGCTTCATGCTCATTTATTTTGTTACGTCCCGTTCCCTGGGTTGCAAATGGCGTGTGAACCACTTTTATCGGTGCTAGTCTCTGAACAGCTGGTTGACGAACTGGAACTAACCGAATGTTGTCAGGTTCATAAGCAATTTGATTCGAGAATTCAATAATCTCGGGCACACACCGCCGATGTTCAGTAAGTGTTAACCGCCCACCAAACCGCGCAAGTGCAACATCAAAAAGCGAACGTTGTGGATCACACCAAGCAGCTTTATCATCATCCTTAAGATACTGGTCGGCTAATTTACGGATTTCTTGCTCGCTAACTCCCACAGCAGACGGGGATACCTGTTTATCATCACCGATAACAACGATAGTCGGAGCTAAGTATTGCAAGAATACTGCCTCCGCTCCCGCTTGTGACGCCTCATCGATCATAACAACGTCAAACATGTCTTTCTGGACATCTAACTGATCAATCACACGGTGAAGTGGCATAATCCAAACTGGAACCGCGCTTCGACAATTGTCCAGTGCCCGCCGGATCTCTCGACGACGCTGATTAGCGTACTTTCCTTTACCTTTGCCGAGCCGTTTTACGCTTTGTGCATATTCGACCAAATTTTTCCTAGTTTTTCCGGTAATACGATCGTTCCTCAAAGCACGATTCCAAGCACGCTCTGCGGCCAACACACAAACTTGCTCTTGAATTTTCTTTTCGACGATCTGAACTTCACCTTGCAATTTCGAGATATCACAAGACTTTTGGGACTCAATTTGTTCCACACACGCAAGCCATTTTGCAGCTTCTGAAGCTCCATCTAGCTTCGCTAGGTAGTCGTCACAAACACTTAAATCGTTGAGTTTCTGGACCAACCGTGGCGACCACTGCTCAAGTTTTGTCTCGAGTTTCTCAAGTTCCTTCAGTTCATCGAATTGCTTCGCAAGTACCATCGCTTCACGGAGAGCCTTTTCAGCAAGCAAACCATCACGTTGTTCTAGTGCCTTATGTAACTCACCAACCCAAGGTATATCCTTATGATTTGCGGCCAAATTATGTACGCAAGCATGCATTTCATTTAAATGAGATATTTTCCCTTTTAGCTCGTCACGCAACTTACATTCTAAACTATAATTTTCTATAGTTTGGATAAGTTCTGGTAAAGCCTCGACTCCTTGTGTATAACCAAATTGCTGCAATAACTGTGAAATCTGCGGTAAATCCTCCAACATCTCAAGAGCAGAAACGAAATCTCTTAGATCATTTTTCAACTGAAAAACTATCATTTCTGGAGTGCTACTGACTAGTTTTAACCATCTAGGCAAGTTAGCAACGAGTGACTCGATCGCCTGGTCTAGTTGAATTCGAGCAATTACGGCGCAAACTTGTTCCGCTGTAGATGGCTGTGCGCCATCAAGTGCTACAGATTCGAAAAATGAGCTTCCTTGCTTGATGATCTTCGGAGTCCAAAAATGAATTTTAACCGCACCATAAGCATCAGTTTGTAGCGGACCCCGCTTCTCCAAATACTTCAAAAGGTTACTAGCATACGGTAGATAATCAGAAAGTGGTTCAGTGAACTCAATCCTTTGATAGCTCGCCAACGGCAAAAGCAATTCACTAATCTTCTGAATACTGCATTGAAGTTGCTCTACTTCCACGCGCCAAGAGTACAGCTGTCCCTTGCAATATGAATCTATTAAATCACTCACCCATACCTGTGAAAACTGGCGGACATTAGTCAGTACACTTTCGACGTGTTTCGCCGTTTCCAACGTTGCATCACGTTTCGTCTTATCAAAAGCACTCAATGTCAACTTTCCCTCGACAGTGAAACTGCTCTGTAAGCTATTACACGCTATCTCAAGGGTCTCAATTTCCTGATCCATTTCATTGAAATCAATTAGCCTGGGTAATTTCTCAATATCTATCGAAGCAGAGGCTGCAACAAAGTCCCGATTGACGTGACAAAAATGAGTAATCAGCGATCGATATCGACATACCTCGTCAACATTTAGTGGAAATTCCCCAGTAATATCTGCCGAAAACTCTCTAATCCATTGATATTCTTTACTTTCATACTGCAGTTTTTGCACGAGTTCTCTGGGGCGATACTGTTTCCCGAAAACCTCAACAGGTTTAGCTTTCGAACAAAACTCTGTTTCAAGACGTTGCAAAAGATCCCGCCGTTCTTCCTGTAACTCGGCTAATCGATCTTCACATACCTGTATCTTGTGTCGGGACTCATCGACGTCAAATTCCGAAGACGAACGAGAAATTCTATCAACAGCTAGTTTTAAACTTGCCATATCGTCCGTTGAGGTACCAATAACTGACACCGCCAGTTCACGTATTTCCTCTGGTAGTTTGTCTCGCACCTCGTATAAAGCTCGATCGGTCTCTGCAGTAACAAGAACGCGTTTACCTTGCGCAAGAAAATGAGAAAGTAACGCGGCGGCCATATGCGTTTTGCCTGTACCTGGTGGGCCTTGCACGACTGTCTGACTATGAGTATCAACCCGTTCAATAATACGGCGTTGCACTTCATTTAAAGGCAGTGGACTAAAAACATCATCACCAAAAGTGACTACTGCACCTGGTTCAGAGCAAACCGTTGGTGACAACGTGTCGTCCGGGTCAACCAACGTACGTAACCCAAACGGAATTTCACCTTTTTCTTCAATCTGTGCAGCAATTTTGTCGTAAACCATGGCAAACCCGACGTTCTCCCGTTTACGAAGAATCACTGCTGGTGCCCAAGAAACTACCGGAATGTTTGTAGGATCTTGTGGATTCCCCACCGGAGAATATACTGCTGAAGTAGCCAAGCTATGAGCAGTGATTTTTCCTAATTCACCGAAAAGATTTACGTCAAAAACGTGTCCAGAATAGGCAGCCGCCTTGGCAACTACATCACTTACGAAAGTTCGATCCTGGAGGGCTTCAGCCGGTATAAAATTAAGTTCGGTTTTAAATGTTGCGGCA
Source organism: Corynebacterium freiburgense (assembly GCF_030408815.1). Classification (NCBI taxonomy): domain Bacteria; kingdom Bacillati; phylum Actinomycetota; class Actinomycetes; order Mycobacteriales; family Corynebacteriaceae; genus Corynebacterium; species Corynebacterium freiburgense. The sequence continues at coordinate 2,255,197 of NZ_CP047355.1, forward strand.
ACGTCCTCGAGTTGAAGACAAATTTCTCCAGTAGTTTTATCATGGCTCGACTTTAATCGTACCGTAAACAAATGACGCTTTATCGAATTTGCGGAATTATAATTCCATGATAAAAGCCCCATGCCCAAAACTAATTCAAATTCTTCACTTGATTGACTTGCATTAATATGCGCATCAAAGAGCTTATTATACAACTTTCTGTAAGATTCATGTTTCGCCCAAGAATCCCACTGAAAAAGCCACTGCTCAGCCTGATCACGAAAAGCAGCTGATTGATTTTTGAATAACTTGCCATCACTACGAAGAGAAATTTTTGGCCTGCGATTGTATTTATCTACTGCCCCATCAATCCAAGGACGTATATTTTCCGGCACTGACGGCGGAGGCATTTGATCCACTCGAGAAGCAACAAATAACGTGCCATCTTTTTCGCTTTCCGAATTCAGTTTGTAATCTGTGGATTGATATTCTCCTAGAAGCCATTGGCTCAACTGTTGATCGATGTATAGAGGCCAACCATTCTCTCGCACCTGACTCGCGATGTCAGATAGCCAAAAAACTCCACCGTCTTGTTCAAACTTCTTAATATTAGTTGTTGTATTTTCCCGCAAACGTCGTACTTGCGCTAAATACTGAAACAGGTGTACTGCTTTTTCAACTTTCGCGGATTGTTCCACCATGCGATACTCCATAATATAACTTCAACCTTAGCATTTTACTCAGCTGATTCTTATTCTTTAAAGAATTCCTAGCACACAGACATGGTGTTTATCAACATTCCCGCTAACGAAGTTTAAAAACCAAAGACTCCAAACTTGCACAATGTTAAAAAGTGTAATTTTTATATATTCCCAACAAAAGAGGTAGATCCATTCCTCACCAAAATGCTTTTCCTCTGGCAACAAACCCTATCAAAAACAAAGCAGAAGTTTGTCCAAAATTTACAACAAATTTGAAGCTTCTTATACGCTCATCAAATTCGATATCGGATCTCGTTCAAATAGGTCAATCCCCGCCTAAAATGAATCTTGACTCACAGATTTCATCGAAATTCTGAATTCAGATGTTGAGGAAAGTACGCCATATAAATTTAACGTAAGTGAGCTATACTTATACACTTTTCTTCTCAGAAATTGCGCACCTGCATCTTCCGTTTCCTCACCAGGCAGTATTCTTCCAAAAACTGGAATTTAGGATTTCATACACGTTTTTACTACCCCTCATCCGTGCTCAGCGCAGCAACAAACGCTTCTTGCGGAACCGACACTGAGCCAATGTTCTTCATTCGCTTTTTGCCTTCTTTTTGCTTTTCAAGCAGTTTGCGTTTACGGGAAATATCGCCACCATAGCACTTTGCTAGAACATCCTTGCGCAAAGCGCGAATGTTTTCACGGGCAATAATCTTCGAACCAATGGCCGCCTGCACTGGGACTTCAAATTGTTGCCTTGGGATAAGCTCCTTGAGCTTTACGGTCATTTTATTGCCGTACCATTGCGCATTGTCTCTGTGGACAATCGCGCTAAAGGCATCCACAGCTTCGCCCTGGAGGAGAATATCCACCTTTACCAGGTTGGATTGCTGTTCTCCAGCTTCCTCATAATTGAGTGACGCATAGCCTTTTGTACGAGATTTCAACATATCAAAGAAATCAAAAATAATTTCGCCAAGTGGCATGGTGTAGCGAAGTTCTACGCGGTCTTCAGAAAGGTAATCCATACCGCCCATTTGGCCACGTTTGGATTGGCACAGTTCCATTGTGGTACCAACAAATTCAGCAGGGACAATAATTGTCGCTTTAACGATCGGCTCCCAGACTTCCTTTAACTTGCCGCCCGGCCAATCCGATGGGTTATGAACCATAAGTTCGGTGCCGTCTTCAGCGACCACCCGATAATTCACGGAAGGTGCTGTAGAAATCAGGTCTAGATCGAATTCTCGTTGTAAACGATCACGGGTAATTTCCATATGCAACAACCCCAGGAATCCACAACGGAAACCAAAACCAAGGGCTACAGAGGTTTCTGGTTCAAAGGTGAGGGCAGCATCATTGAGTTGGAGTTTTTCCAGGGCATCCCGCAGGTCGGGATAGTCCGCTTGGGAAATTGGGAAAAGGCCCGAGTAGACCATTGGCTTGGGTTCTTCATAACCTTTTAGCGGTGTTTCCGCACCCTTGTGCGCCCAGGTAACTGTGTCGCCTACTTTGGATTGGCGCACGTCTTTCACGCCGGTAATCAGATACCCCACTTCGCCGGGACCAAGGCCTTGGCATTTCTTTGGGGTGGGGCTTACGATGCCAATTTCTAAAAGTTCGTGAGTTGCCCCCGTAGACATCATTTTGATTTTTTGGCGGGGCTCAAGACGCCCATCAACCATACGTATATACGTAACGACGCCGCGGTAGGTGTCGTATACGGAATCGAAAATCATTGCGCGGGCTGGGGCTTCCGGGGAAGCATCAGTAGAAGGTGGGGGCACGAGCTCACACACGCGGTCGAGAAGCTCAGGAACTCCTACACCTGTCTTACCTGAAACACGCAACACTTCCTCTGGTTCACAACCGATGATGTGAGCGATTTCTAAAGCATACTTTTCCGGGTCTGCCGCAGGGAGGTCAATTTTATTAAGAACAGGGATGATTTCAAGGTCATTTTCCATCGCCAAATACAGATTGGCTAAGGTCTGCGCCTCGATGCCTTGCGCGGCGTCGACAAGCAAAATAGCACCTTCGCAAGCTTCCAGAGCGCGGGAAACCTCGTAGGTAAAATCTACGTGGCCTGGGGTGTCAATAAGATGCATAACGATCTGTTCACCCTCATGCGCACCGGAACGGGGCACCCACGGCAGACGTACGTTTTGGGCCTTAATGGTAATGCCGCGCTCACGTTCAATGTCCATATTGTCAAGGTATTGATCGCGCATATCGCGGGCCTCAACAACCCCTGTGAGCTGCAGGATTCGGTCCGCGAGTGTGGACTTACCGTGGTCAATATGCGCGATGATGCAGAAGTTCCGGATCTGCGCCGGCGGGGTAAACGTTGCTTCCGCAAAATTGCTTGCCATAGTAATGTGCTTCCCTTTCCCTGATATAACCCACCCAACATTACCCGAGGCAGGCCAGAAGTTTAAGCTGGTAGTTCAATTACAGCAGCACGACCTCAACCAGCGTGTTTACTCAAATGTGACAAGGTGCTATCGGTGCGTACTACGCTAGACAACCATGGGACGCACACAATCCCCTCGTTTCGCCTGGCTCCGCACGCTGACTCAACGCACCGCCAACAGTATTTCCGGGCTTCGAAAAAAGAATCGAAGCAAAGCAAAGAAATCGGACAAAGATGCGCCCATACATGACCGCGCTCTTGACCGAGGGCTCGCACGTTTGGGCGACCGTTTGGGCCTTGATACCCCTACCGAGGACGAACCGCGACGCCGCGCCATCGCCGTGAATGCAAAACCCACTCATACACTTGCACGAAATCTGTACTACGCGCCCGATATGGACGGTCAAGCAGACCCCGGCGAAGTGGTATGGATCATGGTAAATACCAATGGTCCCGACAATCCACCAACCGAACGTGCGATCGTAGTAGTGGGACGCACAGCCCACAATATCCTCGGATTACTTATCTCCCCCGATTCCACCCACAAAAACGAGCATAATTGGCTGGATATCGGCGCCGGAGGCTGGGACGAAGCTAGCCGCCAATGCTGGGTGCGACTAGATAAAGTCCTTGAAGTTCCAGAGTTGGATATCCGCCGCCAAGGCGCAATTATCCCTAAACAGAGATTCGAACGGATAGCCAATAGGCTGCGGAAAGAATTTGGGTGGGGTTAAAACAAACCTCACAACAAATTCACTCTAAATCCTCCAAACCAATTAACTCTTCTGGAGTTCTAATTGTCCTACCCAAAGCCGCAGAAACATATGGGGACCAAGGAAGCTCTAACCTCACAGCTTTTAGAAGCTTTTGATTACACATAATTTCTTCTATGGGGCCAGTAATCAATTGTTTCTTATGTATAATAATTGCTTTAGCAGCAAAAGCGTATGCCAAATTTACATCATGAGTTGAAAGTACAACCGCTGCATCGATTTGACTTAACGTACGGAGAAGTTGACGACAACCTGCTGGATCAAGTCCAGCAGTTGGTTCATCGAGCATCAGCACTTCAGGTTTCATAGCAAGCGCACCTGCAAGTGCTACTCGCTTTCGCTGACCATATGAGAGTTGCTGAGGTACGCGTTCTGCTAAATCAGCAATTTCGGCAGCCTGCATGGCTTCTTCCACACGCTTCGAAACATCCACTGCGCTTAAGCCTTGGTTCAAAGGTCCAAACGAAACATCATCACGTACAGAAAGTGCAAATATTTGATCGTCAGGTTCTTGAAGTACCAATTGCACAATTGATCGAGCGAAATTCTTGTCTTTCTTTTTTCCCCGCAGCGAACGTCCTCGAATAATCACGTTTCCCTGAGTTGGCTCCCATGAGCCACAAAGAAGACGAAATAACGTAGATTTACCGGCGCCGTTGGGACCAAGTAGAACAATTCTGTCGCCTGGTGAAATTTCAAGTGAAACGCCCTCAAAAATCGGCGGGCTATCATCATGCGCAAAATGTACATCACATAACTGCACAATTGGCTGTTTTGTATCCATAGATCAAGCTCTGCAAGTAAAATTAGATAATCTGCATGGGGAGGTAAAGACAAATAACCCCAATTGATATTAGAAAAACGAATATTGCTCCGACTCTTGACCACCGAGCGGGAGTATCATGCGAATTTCCCACGAGGTGCATTGTCTCAATATCACCCCGCAAAGATACCCCTTCACCAAGTCTTTGAGCATGTGTGAAGGCCACGATAAATAATGCAGCGATAAGTCCCGCAACCGAACGAATCCAACGAGACAAATTTGTATGCCCAAGCCGCGCCGCTTGAGCATCCCACATTATTCGCGCTGTAGTGAAAAGTGTTGATGTCATTCGATAGGTAAGCGACATTACATGCACAATCGAACTCGGCACACCAATATGACCGAGCCAACTTAATAACTGAGCCATTGGAGTGGTGACGGCAAAAATCATAGTCGAACTCATTGCAATCACAGACCTAGACAAAACGATGAACGCTTTCGTCGGGCCATCGTCGATAAAGACGATTCCGTTGTTTGTAATTGCAAATATCAATGGACCAACCCCCATTGCAATGAAAAGAGTAGGCGCAGCCACAAGGGTTCCATATAGCCGCCAAGGCACGCGTGCGCGCCAAGCGCACACCAGTATAATTAAGGCGAATAATGGAAGTGCAGGCATTGGTGGCAATGCAATCACGCACAGCGTGATCCCCAGCAATAATATTGCTTTTTCCGCAACACTAACTAATGCCCACTGGCTGCGCGCAGCGGCAAGCTCGAGTGCATTCACTTGGAGGAAGTGGTGTTTGTACTACCGTCCTTATGCTCATTTTGCGCTTTGCTGCGGCCACGGAAATTGCCCAATGCGAACCCCAAAACACCAGCTCCTAACGCAGATTGAAGCGCAAATAAACCCGATTCGACTTCTCCTGGTAATTCACCGACCAAAGGCTGGAACCAAGGTTCGTAACCTGGATTCTGCTCAGCAATAATACCTTCCGCAGCAGCATCGGTACCACCAAATTGTTCTTCCGCAGTCGGATCACCTAAATGAAAAAACATCGGAAAGGCAGCAATAATAATGGCTAATCCAACAAGACCCCATGTTTTTGTCTTCATCACTAAGATACCCCTTCTTTCGCATTCGCTTTCAGCTCGCCATTTACATTATCTTTGAGCCCCGCACCACTGAATACGCCAAGTATCCGCAATTCCTTTGCTGCGATAACCCGCAAACTGCGAAATACAAGCACAGTCACAATACCTTCGACAATTGCCAAAGGGATTTGAGTCGGTGCATAAAGTGCCATAAATGTAGTTGCCGCATGTCCGAAACCAGCCGCGTGATGTGCTGCCGCCAATTGCAAAGCAGTCACGATATAAGTGGACAAATCTGCAAAAAAAGCAGCCAGAAAAACCGAAATATCGAGTGAAAGTCCTGCCTTTCGAGAAACTCGCCACAAGCCGTACCCAACCCAAGGGCCCACTATTGCCATTGAAAAGACATTTGCCCCGAGCGTTGTAATACCCCCATGTGCCAGCAATAGCGCTTGAAAAAGTAAGACTATTGTTCCAAGCAATGCCATAACGGGCGGCCTAAAAAGCACAGCACCAAGTCCTGTACCAGTTGGGTGCGATGACGAGCCAGTTACCGAAGGGATTTTCAATGCACTCAATACAAAGGTAAATGCCCCAGCTGCCCCCAAAAGCAAACCCGTTTCGGGTTGACGTTTTATCTGCTTATTCATAGCAAGTGCACCATGAATAACAAATGGTGCTGAAGCAACTCCCCATGCTATTGCATGAGAAGCAGGAAGAAAGCCTTCCGCAATATGCATAATAATGCTCTTTCTGTCACGTGGTCAGCCGCCTCGCAGACCAATACCTGTGCAATGTTGCAGCCGGTCTCCTGGCTTCGCTTTGTTACCGTCTGCTACTACACACGCCTTCCCACGTTTGACGCAGTGGCAAAAGAACACCAGGTTCTGAGTAACAAACAACAAAACATACAGTGGCGAGGGCCGCTGCTGGATTCTCACCAGCATTCCCGAGCACTGCAACACCCCCAACCTAGCACGTTTAGCTGTATATAAAAACAAGGTATTAAGTCAAAATGCTGCCACGAAACTCCATCCGAGTTCATCCTCTCGTCTGTTGAATCATAAACACCAGTGCAGTTTTCCCTATAGGACCTCCTCCTCAGCTCCTTTTGAAATGTGCTGTTGGAAAATACGTACCGTTCCAGCACTAAAGCATCAGGAAAAGCATCCTTATTGCGCAGCATTCAGAAGGATCTCTAAGCAGTTTTGCTCGCAACAATTTCCCATGTGGGTTTGGCATCACGGCGTATTGCTTGCTACACTCCCTGTGTTCTTCACTTTGTAGGTGCAAGTGTTTAGGCGGGCAGGACCTTGGGTCCGCCTATGAATAACTTGCAAAAAGCATAATGCCAGGAAACGCCTACAGAGTGGTGTTTCATCCCTATTATATTTAAGAGGTATTTTCGTGGCTAATATTAAGTCCCAAATGAAGCGCATTCGCACCAACGAAAAGCGCCGCGTACGCAACCAGGCTATCCGCTCTGCCGTTCGTACTGAGATTCGTAAGTTCCGCGAGATTGTTGAATCTGGCGACAAGGCAGCTGCAGAGACCCAGCTTCGTATCGCTTCCCGGGCCCTGGATAAGTCAGTAACCAAGGGCGTATTCCACCGCAATAATGCGGCCAATAAGAAATCTTCTATGGCTCGCGCCTTCAATAAGATGGCTTAATTTACAGCCTGGTTTAGGCTGTAGTTCAATACCCGCCAAACAACCATTTCATACCCGCCACCACTGGTAATAGATATGAATGGTTTTGATTGGCGGGTTTTTGCTCTTTCTGCCTCACATGGACTTACGCCCATGTGTGCGAATATTTCCTTTGTGCGCTGCATAAATACTACCCCCACGATAGGTTAACGATGACGTTCTGGATAGCGAAAGTGAGTATGCTAGTAGCCACCTGTGAATTGTAGAAATTCGGTGATTGACCATGCCTTTTTCCGCTTTCCACCGGCGATCTGTAACTTCCATGATCGCCTTATCTACATGCATTGCCGCATTCTGTACTGGTTGCACAATGCCGAATTTTTTGTCGTTTCTAAAAGAAGTGCCAGCGCAGCAACAATCGACGGCGCAACAGCCTACCCCTCACTCGCCTATCCGGGCTGCTCAGTCTGAGCCAAATGCGAATAAAAATGTGGCTGCTTTATTGGACCCTCAGCAACCAGATCGCCCTATAAACCGTCAGGTTTCTAACCTCTGGCTGGCCCCAAACGATAACTCTGAATATCTCACGCCGGCTTTCGAACGTGGAAATCACAGGAAGGAGTTCACAGGTGCCCATGTCGAGTTTATTGGTGCCTCTAACGATTTACTTTCGTTTATGGTGAATATCGACGATTCACTCAATTTCTATGACGCAAATACATTCGACCAGCTTGAGAGCTTTCCTGCCCGAGGTTGCACCGAAGTTACATTTAGTAGTTTGACCTATTGCGCAAACCCGGAGCTTGAGGAAATTACGGTATTTGATACACACTTCCGGGAAGTACATGGCACTATTCCATTCCCAGGGAATATTGCAAATATTCGACTGTTAGGTTCGATTGAAAACCTCGACCTGGTACAGATAGAAACCACAGATCAGCAAGATATTATTGTTGCTATTGCCGATTTCCATACAGTTCGTTGGGAAGCAAAGATCCCACCTGAATCTCATTGTGGTTTGACTGCACAAAATACAACGGTGATTTGCAGCGAGCAGGATGGGGATACATATCGGCTAAGTTTTATTAATGCATTTTCTGGCTCCACTTTTCATACCACCGAAACGAAAGGAAAAGCACTTACCGCCTCCCATGGCTGGGTTGAGAAAACCGATGATAAACTCCGCTATCTAGGCACCGATGGTGCAGAATACACGCACACAACAGACCCAAGTTCAATTGTTGGTGATGTGTTTCCTTGGAATACACCACTCCACACTGGTGATTCTTCGCCCCAACCTCCAAATGAATTGGGTTTTATGGTAGAAAAGCCGCTCTTGCTTTTCGACGCCGCACACGTCCCAGTTTTACGTCAGATTGGAAATGGTTCCACGCCACGGGTCTTCTCACGACCAAATTCCTCGACCCCGGTATTTACCCTATATGGCGGTGAACGAGTAGCTTCGCTAGCGACCAATGGGCACCTCGTACTGGCGGAATCTGAAGATTCGTACTTCCTTAAAGATTTAGAGGCATTTAAAGAGCTTTATAGTTCGCCGAAGGACATTAATACCGAACTCACTATTAATCGAGGTTGGTTTGCAGTAAAACAACAGGTAGATGCATCTACGCAGAAAGTAACTGTGGTCGTCCCGGTTCCGGAATAACCATTACTTTGCCGCGAGCTCGGCGATTTCCCGGACCGCTTTTTCGATTGCATATTCGGCGCTAACCGATTGCCCTTTTACTGCTGCATCCAGCTCGCCCATAATAATTACTGCCTTTGACACAGCATCACCAGACCACCGCCGAGCGATCTTCGCAGTTTTGTCCACTTTCCATGGTGGCATCCCGACCACACTCGCCAATTGGTTTGCATTTATTTGCCGCGTTGAATACAGACGCGCAATCGCACCGACATTGCTCGACAGTGCGGCGGCAAGCATAACTGGGCTCATTCCAAGCTGTAGCGCCCGCCGAGTTGAAGCCACTGCCTTTGCTAGCTGACCAGTACACGCAAGGTCAGCTATATCGAATCCGCTGACTTCTGCCACCCCGGCATAATATTCGCGCACCTTTTCTAATGTGACATTGCCACCCGTATCGGCCACCAACTGGCTTATTGCGGAGGCAAGCTCACGCAGATCACTGCCGACGCCCTCTAAAACAGCATGCACAACATCCGCTGTGACGCGAACATTGTGCCGCCGAAATTCCGAAGTAACAAAACCTGGTCGCTCACTAGGTTTTAACGGAGTTACCTCATGGACTTTTGAAACCTGCCGGAATTTTTTCACCATTGCTTTCGTTCGTCCGCCACCGGAATGCACAATAATCAGGTAGATTCCTGGGGCCGGATTGGAGGCGGCGTCGAGAAGCAACTGGGACGGCTCTTTCCCGGCCTCATCGGTTTTCGCAGCTACCACAATACGGTCCTCCGCAAAAAGCGAAGGGCTGAGCAATTCCGCAAGCTCTGGTACACCGATATCGCCTGCTCGAACAATAGAAACCGGGACTTCCCCGCCGATCTGTGCGCGAATATGTGCGATGAGTTCGCTACGGACACGTTCGGCGAGAAAAGGCTCGTCACCCAAAATAAGATGCACCGGGGAAATCACAGCAACCATAGTAGAGGTCTACATACGCGCGCGCCGCTGAAGCACACCGACATACACCAAATTAGCGATCAAAATCGCCAAAGCGACAGAGATAACACTAATGATTATGGGGAAATCCGAAGGATTTTCCGTACCCCCAATATGCCGCATAAAAATGCCAAATGCCGCCCAAACGAGCACCAACGCATAGCCAATATCACGGAGATATATTGAGTTCCAAACACCAATAGAAAATCCGATAAGTAGCGCAGCAGCAAACCAAAATGGTTGATTGATATAAAATTCCTTCCAGCCAATGCTTACAAGCCAAGCATTGGTGTTTGCTACCATCGCTACCGTAATCCAGCCAAAATAAACCATAAATGGAACGACTATACAAATATAATCCCATGCTGTGCGTTCTGAAAAAGTCAGCTGGTGCACTTTACGAACAATCATTGAAAGGACAATAAACAATCCTACAATTAGCAAAAGTGAAGCGTCAATAACTCTATAATGCCATGCAAAAATCCAACCTACATTTAGCAGACAAGAGGCAATAAACAGCACTCCAATACGATTATAAATCTGCTCGTCAACACATGATTTAGCTCGCTGTCGAATCACCGAAAACTGATAGACCGAATAAACGGCGAGCAAGGTATAAATTACGCCCCAAATAGAAAAAGTAAAACCAGCAGGCGTAAAAAGGCTCGGATATCTACTTGAAATTTCGCCGGTGGTAAAACCGCCGATTCGGAATGTATTAGCAAATGTATTGATACCGATGGTCACAACCAGTGCAATCACAGAAAGCCACTTCGTTGCACGATCTTCCCAAAAGCGGACAGTTGAATCCGACATTGATATCACGATCCCCTCCTAACATATCTGGGGCACGAAACACCCGATGGGGCGCAACGACAAGACCCAAAACCAGAATATCGCATTTTACTTACTTTTGGGTGGCGCGGCGCGTTTTCGCGTTAATATTAATTTATTTTCATGAAGCGGTAATTTAGCTATCTTTTTGTTTAACCACCTGGACACTGATCAACGTTAATCCTAAAAGAACAGATGATATAGGGCACTGCTATAGAACCTTGAAAGGATATAACCAAAGGCTATAATAGCTCCTGTACTGCACGACCAGCTCTTTTATATAACAGCGCGACCGAAAACCGTTACCCTACCCACAGGACAGGTTTCCAAATAATGACTACGCAGCTACCCCATCCCCGATTTCAACGTCACATTTACCGTATTCTCATCGCAATTATTTTGGCTCTAGGAATAACAAGTATTGCCGCAACAAACTTATACGGAGCCAGCATCCCTATTGCCGAAGCAAATAACAAAATTGAGCTAGAAAGCAATGAGTGCAGCCATGTGACACAGAACAACATGGTGTACTGCGGAAACCCAGATAAGCCCGAAATTCAAGCGATTGATATCCATTCCGGGCAAACACTACACACGTACCCCGTGCCCCAAAGCAGAGCAACGGTAATGTACCTTGGCAACCTTGAAGAAGCAGACATCATATTAATCGAGGAAGACACTGGTAAAGACGGATTCTCATGGTTAGCTGCTGCACACAACGGTGAGTACGTATGGAAAAACAACGTGGAGAAGAATCTACATTGTGGTTTTACCACAAAAGACGCCACCATTATTTGCACAGAATTTAAAGATCCCGGCATGGTCTCTGAAGAAAGCGTTTCAACCAAGGTAACTACAATAAATGCTCACAATGGGGAGGTTACAAATGTTCGAGAAGTATTCTACGATGTAGAAAACTAACGTTTGCTCCACTAGAAAGTACAGCCCAGTGAATAAAGAGCAGCATCAAACCCCACCTCAAGATGATTTCCGAGGCATTGCAATAGTGAGTTTGACACTGGGCTTACTAACACACCTTATTGCTTTATGCCTAGCGATCGCATTTTATGTACTACCGGTAACGAAAATGTTCACCGCCTTATTGCCGGAAATTAGTATCTCAACCTCCGACACAACCCCCTTATCCTCCTCGCCCACATCCACACTCACTCCAGTACCAGAAGTGCCGCGGATACCCATAACAGACCGGAACCCTGATTTTCGGGCAAAGCCAAATACCAACAAATTATTTCTACATAATGACTACAAAACAGGATATAAGATATTTGAAGTTAAAGGAGATAATCCTGCATTCTTGGGCACTGACGTCCACCAAGAAACCCTGATTGTAAATAAAGACAATACGCTTCTTGAAGGGATTAGCGCAGTAGACGGCAAAACACGCTATTCCGTACCTGCGAGTTCATGCAGTGAAGTCACGGATAATATGATGGTGCACTGCATTAGCGGCGACGATTCTAAGGCAATACTAACCATTGATGCCAATACTGGAGACGTAGTGTCCAATACCGATTCGGAATTAGAATTTCACTCAGTTGAGGATGCATTTTCATTCGGAGACATTGAAATTGTCCACGTCCACGCTGAACAAAAAGATTCTGGAGTTTCTGATTTTGCAGTTGCAGTGCAAAACAACCAGAGGATTTGGCAAGCCGGACCTTTTAAAGCGACTTCTTGTGGCGTTATCTACGAAAACGCCATTTTCGGCTGTACGGGAATAACACAGGGCGGAAAAACGAATTCGACAAATCTATATAATGCACAAACTGGGGAGGCTACGATTTTGTTTAATCCTGGATCTCTGAGCTCTCTACTTGCGGACGGATGGTTTATCTATTCAGGAAATTCAGATTTCCGCTTAGAATATTTCCATAACCAAAGCAGCTTAACGACTTCGGAGCCTCTTATCGATCAAATACTCCCCTCGAATAGCAATCTCGCGGGCAATAACGAAACCGCTCTTTCGTACCATATAGAACCGTATCTCCAATTGGCGAAAAACGAATATATAGTTGTAAATTCGGAAGGTGAAATTAAGTTCCACAATAATTTAAAGGATCTTTACACATTTTATCGACTAAACGAAAATATACCCGCATTTACCACTAAACCAAATGAAAATATAGCCACCGTATCTCAAAATGGTGAACTAGTGCTTAAGTTTAAGTCTGATTCCAAACAGTTGACTTTACTGGACACCACAAATGGAAAAGATCTCTTTACAATCCCAAACCTGAAACGCGAAATTAAAATTGTCAATGGAACACTTGTTGTAACGCCGGATGGGCAGGATACCAAGGAAAACAAAGTAATTCGCATATACATTCCAATTCACCCCTTGGGTAATTAGGTCGCACATAACTAAAACCGGCCGTCCGCAGCGCGCTGCGTACCGTCTTCTAAAACGAAAACCTCCCCATCCCGATTGGGAAATAACACCGGTATTCCGCGCCGAGTAATCGTTGGCCGCACTTTTCGACGCCCCTCAGCATCAAGCACCACAACCACCTGCGTCCCCTCTGGCGGTTCATACTCATCCACGATCTTCTGTTCTACAACCACATTAAGACAATTGAGCGGCACCTCAGCGGGACGTCGAAAAGCACTAGCCGAGGGGAAATACCAAAGAGCAACAATACTTAGAAATGCTCCAACAATGTGTTTTCCAAACCCGCGATAGAATCCGTATGCGATCCACAAGCAACCGCAGAGAATCCACATAGAAGGAGCATAAATCTCCGGACCCACAAATGTTTCAGCTACCCAATGAACATATTTTGCACATGGATCGACTATGAAAAACGGCACACGTTCCAGTTTGCCCGGTAATAAAGAGCAGACCACAGACACGATACCAAGTACAGTAATTAAACCGATCACAGGCGCGACAAGTAGATTTGTGACCACCGAAACCAAAGGCACACGACCACTCATAATTGCGATTATTGGAGCGGTTGTGAGATCTGCTGCTATTGCGATCCCGAGGGCTCGTGCAACGATTTCCGGAATGCGTTTTCCGTACAAAGAAATCCGTGTTAGTGATGGCAATAGTAGCGGCTGCAAAATCACGATTCCAGCTGTCGCTGCAACCGAAAGCAAAAATCCAAATTCCACGGCCAGATTGCTATCCCAGACCATTAAACAACATATAGCCAACGCCAACCCATGAACCGGCTGCATTTTCGAACTATTTACCAAAGCAAGCAAGCCAATAACTCCGGTTATCCCGGCCCTTAGAACACTTGGCTCAGTGCCAACAATGCCTAGATATCCTATTAGCGAACCAAACGCCATGGCGATTTGAAGCTTGGGCGGGCAGGTTATAAAACGAGCAACAATCAATACTGAAGAAACGACTATTGCAACATTTGAACCACTGACTGCGGTAAGGTGCGAAAGCCCAGTATCAATATAGAGCTGCCTCTCCTGCTCCGACTGCATGTTCGTATCACCCAGCACCATTCCAGGCACCAACCCAGAAGAATCCGAACTTAGCCATTGTTCCGCTGCCTGCGCAAACGTTAATCGAATACGCGCAGTAAGAGCTTGCCAACCCTGGGGAGGCGAAAGCACTTCAAACTGATTAGCTATAACTAATTCCTGAACCAACCCCGCGCGATCGCTAGGCTTCGTCTTTGCGCTCACCTCAAGAAAAGCTCCCGCAGCCGGCGGCTCAGTACTCATAATCAAAGGAACATCTGCCGGAAAATCCGGAGAACGCAATGCAGTAACCCATGTCCCCTCCCGAACCTTACGAGGATGTTCCACTAGAAATCCTCGGAGTTGGGTTGGCACTTTTAGGTTTGCAGCTGCAACTCTTGAAGAAGAAAGCACAAAAGTAACGGTGCCACCAACAAGCAATAGCACCGCTTGACCGAACTGACGAACGGCAATTGCAATAACGAACACCAGTATTAAAGCCACGACAGCAACCCACGATAACCGGAACACTACGGCGGCCGTCGTAACCCACATTATGAATGCCAGCGGCACCAAACGCAGCTCGGTCATAACGTAACTAAACCTTTGAGCTGCTCAAACTTTGCAGCACCAATCCCCTTCACCTCCTGCAATTGGTCCACGCTCGAAAAGCCACCATGGGAATCCCGAAAATCCACGATAGCCTGCGCTGTTTTCTCCCCGACACCCGGCAATTCCTGCAATTGCGCAACAGTCGCAGCATTCAAGCTCACTAAACCAGAGCCACCCGAACCAGGCGGCGATTGCGGATCGACGCCCTCCGCTGGCGGCACCGGAGCACCTATCGGGGGAACCACAATCTGCATCCCATCCGCTGCCTTCTGCGCTTGATTTACCGCAATAATATTCGCCTCCGGTTTAATGCCAGCATGTGCTAATGCATCAGCGATCCGAGCATCCGGGGGCAGTGTCACTAACCCGGGACGCTCCACTTCACCAACAACTGAAACCACAACCTCCGTACTCGGGACACTCGATTCCGTAGTAGAAACCGCCAATGCTGATGCAAAGGAATGCTGCTCAGTAGGCGGATCCGGCGCAAACACTAGGAAATAACCAACCAAGCCAAGTACTAAAACACCGCCAAAAATCGCTCCTTGGCGAACCGAAACCCCAAAACGGGGCTCCGGATATTCGACGTCAAGAAGCTCCTCTTCCCCAGTTGGAGCCGTAAATTCCTTTAACCTCTCAAGAGCACTACCCATAGCGCACACGCTAAAGAGCACCCAGCCCAAACACCAGCAATGCACAAACAAACGACACCAAAACTGTGGACAACTCTAAGTTCTCCACAGATCACGGCAAGCAAATCCACGTGAGTCTTGCAAAAATCACAAAACTCAACTACACGGTAAGCATCCCTTCCAACCAGCGGAACTTCTGCCGCCCAATACCCTTGACCTTCTGTAAATCCTCTAACGAGTCAAACCCACCATGAGCATCCCGATACCGCACAATTGCACGAGCCGTTACCGCTCCAACACCAGGCAAATTATCCAACATCTCGAACGTCGCCGTATTGATATTTAATTTGTGGGCATCAGGTACAGCGGGAATCGGAGGGACAACTGGAGTAGTCGTAGCAGAACTGGAGTGGCTATCTACTGAAACATGTTCTGGTTGATGGGTAGCTTCTGATTTTTGAGTGGCGGCACTTTGCGAAACTGCTGGATCAACTACTTGGTTTTGCAAATCGTTTGATGTTTCGTTCGATATATAATCCGTCGATGTACTGGCTTTCAAGCTAGTTGCGATGTCAGACGCTGGTGTTTCAATATCGGACTTGAAGGCGGGCTCTGGTTGCTCGGCTTTTATAGTGCTAGAAACAATCTTTTGGTCGTTGCTGACCGATGTGAATTGAGCTGGCTCAAGTACTTTTATCGCTGGCTGATGTTTCTGATCTGGAAGAGGTTTACGCACTATAGGTGATTGGAACTGCCACTGATATCGTGATTGCGAAAAATACATATAGCAGCCGACGCCGATCAATAACGCTGCCGACCATTTGAACCAAATTTGACGCTTCGATCCTTGTCGTTGTTCCTGCCTCTGACCTGACATTTCACCTGCAACGATTCCCATACATCCACGCTAGACAACTCACAACCTAAAAGTCAGCGTTTAGTCGGACTTTTTAGGGGAATTATCCAGATACGTCAACGAAGTTCACACAATTCTGTGAAAAATACGCAATGGCCCAGGGTAGAGCATTAAACAATGTATGAATACTGCACCAGAGCAGTCCCCCGAAATAGTTCCCTTAGAGCCGTCGATTTTTCAATCGAACATATTTACCTAATTGCATCGGAATTGCTCGCATGGATTATATTCGGCTTACAGTTATAGCTAAAAGACTATGGTTTTTCGATAACGGCAATACCAATATGAGCGGTTTTGGGAGCGTCGAAGTCTCTGGGAACGGTCTTCGTGGCAGATGGTCTTTGGCGGGTTTACCCAAGAGGCTTAAGTAAATCCAGTCAAGGCCTGGGAAGGCTTGAAGCAGGGGCCTGGAAGGTCTGGGGCAGGCCAGGAAAGGCTAGCCGGGCCTGGGAAAGGCTCAGGCCGGCAGATTTATGTTGTTGGCTTTCGGTTTGGGGGTGTGAGCTGGGGAAATGCGGCGGCGGGTTGTGGGTGATGTGAAATTTGCCTTGTTGGGTGGTGGGGTGTGTCAGATCTGCCTGATTTTCGGGGTGGGTTGGCTGCTTTTCCAGAGTTTCCCGGGGGTTTGAGTTGGTTTCCTGGGTGAGTTGGTTGGTTTCCCGAGCCTTCGAGCCGTTTTCCGGGGTGTTTGATAGGCGCACCCTATTGAACTAGTGATGTTTTCATGCCTACTGTCGCAGATTCCATTAAAACAGTGAAAAAAATGGAATTTGTGACAGCAACCAATCTTGCGCACAAGCGTTGACCTGGGGTTTGTCGCAGATTCCATTAAAACAGTGAAAAAAATGGAATCTGTGACAGGTTCCCTACCTATCGTGTCGCAGATTCCATAAAATCGCCTGAAAAAATGGAATCTGTGACAACACGCCCAACCAGCGCCCAACCAGACCCCCGAAAAGGCCAACCAGACCAAGCACCTCCCACCCAGGCTCCAAAAAGGCCTCCCAACCCCCAACCAAATCCCAGCTCACCACAAGCACACAACTAAACCACAAGCACACAACTAAACCACCGGCCACACAACCTGAAAACCAAGCCACAAACCACACCCCCTTCAGTCACACCAGCTACAAAATCACAAACCCCAATAGTTAATCCCGTAACACCAGCCCGTATTTTTACACCCGCACAGCTATTGCATTCGCATCATTCTTGATTCCATATTCCCAGCACAAACGCCCATACTTCAAAAATTAAGCTTGAATTTGCAATACCTCTTTACCGATTAACTTAGGTAAGGGTACCCTGGCGGAATGAAGGATATTGGGAGCTTGATGTTCCCAAGGTAATACCAAGTAGGAAGGATCCTTGATGGCCAAGGTCAAACGGCAGGTCCCCAATCCCAGCGAAATTTTCGATCTGCTCCAGTTTAAAAAGCCGGATCTCAACCTTAAACGCGCCCGACTAAGGCAAGCTCAGACGATTGAAGATCTTCGTCGAATTGCAAAGCGTCGCACCCCTGCCGCTGCTTTTGATTACACCGATGGCGCAGCTGACGATGAAATCTCAATGAATCGCGCTCGCCAAGCATTCCGCGATGTCGAGTTTCATCCATCAATCCTGAAAGACGTTTCAAAGGTTGATACTTCCTGCGAAGTTTTCGGGGGCCCTTCCGCACTCCCATTCGGCATTGCTCCGACTGGTTTTACGCGCTTAATGCAAACAGAGGGTGAGCTTGCTGGCGCGGCAGCAGCTGGCAAGGCTGGCATTCCTTTCTGTCTCTCTACACTCGGCACTACTTCGATCGAAGATGTGAAAGCTGCGAACCCGCTTGGCCGTAATATGTTCCAGCTTTATGTAATGCGCGAACGCGAGATTTCCTACGGTCTCGTAGAGCGCGCCGCTAAAGCTGGCTTCGATACTTTGTTCTTTACTGTTGATACTCCGGTCGCGGGTGCACGTCTTCGAGATAAGCGCAATGGCTTCTCTATTCCACCGGAGATTTCTCTCGGCACTGTGCTCAATGCGATTCCTCGCCCTTGGTGGTGGATGGACTTTATCACCACCCCACCACTGCAATTTGCGTCTCTCACTACGACAGGCGGAACTGTAGGAGAATTGCTCAACGCGGCAATGGATCCCTCGATCCAATTTTCGGACCTTGAAGAAATCCGAGCAATTTGGCCTGGAAAACTTGTGGTTAAGGGCGTCCAAAATGTCGAAGATTCCAAGAAGCTTGCCGATCTTGGTGTTGATGGCATTATTCTTTCCAACCACGGCGGTCGCCAGCTTGACCGTGCCCCTGTTCCGTTCCATCTTGTTCCAGAAGTTGTTCGAGAGGTTGGCAAAGACCTTGAAGTCACGATGGATACCGGAATTATGCATGGTGCGGATATTGTTGCCGCGCTTGCAGTGGGCGCCAAATTCACCTTTATTGGTCGCGCTTATTTGTACGGACTGATGGCTGGCGGCGAGGCAGGGGTTGATCGCGCTATCGAAATCCTTGCCGAGCAGGTCCGCCGCACAATGCAGCTCCTTCAGGTGGAAACCATTGAGGAACTCGGGCCCCAGCACGTCACTCAATTGACACGCCTCACCCCGAAACACGGCACCTCCAGCGAACGGGTTTTCTAACCTCCAACGCTTTTCGACGCCCCGACCAGCAGCTATGTTTGCTGGCCGGGGCTTTTCCGCATTGTATTTCTAAGCCTTAACAAGAGTTTCGATGCCCTCGGGAATAAGAAAATAACTGAATTCAAGAAATCTGGCGTAGAGGTTCGCGAAGTAAAAAATTTACGGATTTAAAATTTAGTAGTCCCTCCAGTCAGCTTTTGTAATATAACTGCGAAACTAAAAATAGTCCTTTGATGCCAAACGCTCAGTTACCTTTCACCGGGTTAAATACACAACAACAGTTTCGAACAAACATAGCGCTGGCATGTCAGTCGACGAATCACCTTAAATACAGGGATCGTTGTGTATTCAGATAGGCCACAATATACCCCCTTTAGCAATTTTGCTGAATCGGATTTTTATTTACTTAAATACTTACATTGGCCGCCTACCCATACATATCCGCAGTTCTTCCATGCTTTTAGGCATTTTTTATTACAAAGGTCCGATGTCCTCACAAAAATTCCCTACCCCCACCCAAAACCTTACACAAGACTTTTTTTAGTCTAAATTTTATCTGTCAGCTACTCTTATCTTAATCACATAATTAGCACCCATTGTGTCAAATATTGCAGCCAAGGAGAGAGAATGAGCTCACCAAATCAACCACCGGGTTTTTCTGGAGAAAACGACGCTAACATGCAGCAATCACAAAACCCTTTTGCAGCATCGCCGCCAAATTTCTCCGCCAATGGACAGCCACAAGGCCCGATTGGTCAACCGCAATTCGGCCCCCAAGCTTTTCCTCAAAATTATCCTCAGATGGCACCTCAACCTAAGAAAAGTGGAGGCTGCTTTAAATGGGCGGCAATTATTATTGGTGCCTTTATCGCACTAATCGTTTTAGGTACCATTTTCGCTGTCGTTGCCTCGCAAGGGGGTTCGAATAAATCTTCTTCCGCACAATCCGGGGCGAGCCAAAGCAATCAAGCTGCTGAAGAAACTGGAAACGACCAACAAGGCTCAGATGGGAAGGATAGCAATACTGAACTGACGCTAGGATCAACATTCACAGGCCGAGAAGGACTCGAAGTTGGCGTTAATTCGTTCCAAATTGTCGAGGTTGAGTTCCTCGGACCACGCGCCTGCGCTGAAGTAACTTATGTAAATACCGGCGATAAGCAAGTTGATTTCCAGGGCTACTGGGATTGGACAATTCAAAATCCAAGCGGAGTAATTAGCGATCCAACCTATTCTGGGAAAAACGATCTTGAACATGGCAAACTCGCTCCTGGCGGTACCATCTCTGGAAACGTTTGCTTTGAAAATAGTGAGCCCGGCGAATATCTCCTGGTATACAAGCCGAAACTTGAACTGTTTTCTACCGATGAAGCGTCCTGGCGTGTAGGTATCTAAATTCCACAAGCGAAAAAAGAGGTGTCTTACCGCTGCCTCATCCAGATTCTGCAAACACTGTAGTTTAGCTGCTATCGCTAAGCCGCCCTTCGATAAGAATGGGCGGCTTTAAGCTAAAAACCACAGCGAACTAATTCGTACAGTAAAGCCTCTTGTCTAATCAGTATCCCGCACCACTGTTATTGCGATGGAGCCTGGTCCAGAGTGAATTGCCAGTACAGGTTCCATATCGATAATGGTGATATTTGGGGGCTCTTCGGTGGTGAGCGTTTCGGTAAGCATATCGCGCAGACGGCGTGCGGCTTCGCGAGCTTCGTGTTGTTGGAGCGTGATTTCTCCGGTTCCACCAGCCAGATTGGTTTTTACAAGATCGACTATTTTGGCGAATGCTTTGGCCTGGGTTCGGGTTTTACCGACTACTTCAAGTTTTCCGTCTTTAAGGTGCATGATCGGTTTGGTAGCAAGCGCTGTCGACATCAGAGCTGTGGCTGCGGATACTCTGCCTGATTTGCGTAGTTCGTCGATTCGGTGCACGTAGAGCCAGGTTTCCGCACGTTCAAGGATTTTGGTTGCGGCATCTGCACATGCTTCGAGGTTGCCGCCTGCTTGGGCACATGTGGCTGCGGCAATGGCAGCACTGCCAAGGCTCATACCAACGCTATTGGTATCTAGAACCCTAACCGTGTTTTCGAATATACCTGCGGCTGTTACCGCATTGGACCAGGTTGCGGAAAGTTCTTTTGATATATGCAGGGCGACGACGCCGTCATCGCCGCCGCGTTCGAGTTGGCGCGCGTAGCAGGCAACAAGTTCAAGGGGATTGAGCCCGGCGGTGGTTCGATCATCACCACGATTCATAATGTGCAGATCAATAACGGTGATATCGAATACTGTTGCGATTTCGGCGGGTAGGCAGGATGAGGAATCTGTGACTATACGGACGGCCACGGCGGGACTCCCTTTACACGCTATTTATCAAGTTCAAGACCTAGTGCTACACCCATGTTCCAACCATCAAGGTACCACTGGGCGTCATGGATATTTTCTTCGGTAAAACGGGCATCAGGAACTATCGGCTGACCATCAGCTCCTAGAGTTTCTGGGTGGAACCTAGGGCGAGCGGTAAGTCTTCCCCAACAGGTGTTTTTTAGCCCGGAAAACATAATAAACTCTTCATTGGTAGTCATGCCGAGCAGGCTGGCAACAAGCGCACTAATAGTGCCACCGTGAGCTACCAATAGCACCGTTTTGTCTTCCCATTCAGGGAACTTAACCATCATTTCATCGATTACTTCACGGGCCCGGGCCGCTACTTGCAATCGAGTTTCACCGCCTGGAGGCGCCCAAGTTACATCGTGGCGCCAACGGGCACGAGCACCTGGATATTGCGCATCAACCTCTTGATGGCTCTTACCTTGCCATTCCCCGAGGTTGGTTTCACGCAACCGGGAATCGGTGATCACCGGGACGTCGATAAGCTTACTTACAATAAGCGCGGTGTCGTGGGCGCGGCTAAGGTCGGAGGACAAAATCGCACGAATAGGGCGTTGCGAAAGATAGCGGGCAGCATTGTGCGCCTGTTCGATTCCAAAGTCGCTAAGCTTGGTGTCCAGCTGCCCCTGCATACGCTTAGACGCGTTGTATTCGGTCTGCCCATGGCGCAGCAAAATAAGGCGTCTCACAATTCATCCATATCTGGCTCTTGATCCGCAAGTGGGATCTGATCGATGGAGGAAACATTGCGAACGTCAACATCGCGTTCCCAAGCCTTGGGGCGAACTGGAGTTTCAATCCCCTCAATATCAATCAGTGGGCAATCTCGCCACAAACGATCCAACGCATAGAATTCACGTTCCTCTTTGCGCTGAATATGGATAACAATATCGCCGTAATCAAGCAGCGCCCAACGCCCCTCCCGAACACCTTCACGACGCACCGGCTTAGCCCCAAGCTCACGCAACTTTTCTTCGACCTCGTCCACAATTGCGCTCACTTGACGCTCATTATCAGCCGAGGCAATGACAAAACAATCCGTAATCACCATCTGGTCCGAAACATCAATTACCGCAATTTCTTGGGCAAGCTTCTCATCCGCAGCCAACGCCGCAGCCCGAGCTAATGAAAGAGAAAAATCAGAAGCAGTCACACTAGTCCTTATAATCCTTGGGTTCCGATCAAGTCTCCCATAGAACGTAAGGTTTAAGCTACTTATTGCTCTATTGGTCACCTGACCCTAGGCTTGCCGACATCCCATTCGTCGGCCAATCCTGATACAAACAATGCTTCGCAATATACTGCACTACGCCATCAGGAACGAGATACCACACCGGACGACCAGCAGCGGAACGCAACCGACAATCCGTAGAAGAAATCGCCATAGCCGGAATCTCAATCAAAGAAACTTTTGAACTTTGCTGCAAGGGCAAATCATGGGAAAGTTCATAGCCAGGCCGAGTAACCCCCACAAAGTGAGCCAGTTCAAACATTTCTTCCCAGTTGTGCCAAGTGACAATCTGCGCCAAAGCATCCGAGCCGGTAATAAAAAACAGCTCCGCATCCGGGTACACCTTCCGCAGATCATGCAATGTATCCACAGTATATGTTTGCCCCCCGCGATTAATATCAACCCGGCTCACTTGAAAACGAGGATTAGAAGCCGTGGCTATTACTGTCATAAGGTACCGATGTTCCGCTGGCGATACCCGACGGTGTGACTTCTGCCAAGGCTGACCTGTTGGGACAAAGACTACGAGATCCAGCTCAAACTGATCCGCCACTTCAGATCCCGCCACTAAGTGACCATTATGGATTGGATCGAATGTGCCACCCATGATCCCAATCCGCTGGGGATTCTGCGAAACACACTCCAGGGCAGTCTTGGAATTGGAATTGGGGACCATTTCAGTGGAGGACATGGCAAAGATTGTACCGCTAGAGCTTGGGAAGAAAGACTCCTTATATGCCATTAGTGGGAATATTGTTTTATTTCCATAAATAGTGTCGCCAAAAACACCAATTGGGCACAACATGGTGTAATCGGCGACAAACCCCACGTAACCCTTAGCCCGCAAGATATCCCCTGCTTAACGCAACCAGGGTTGATTGCCACTTAGCAACGCCACCGCGAGCCCCACCAGCCAAAGTGAAGCCCCACCAGCCAAAGTGAAGCCCCACCAGCCCCACCCGCACCAGCTGTGCTTGAACTGCATCAGAGTCGTGGTTAGCTAATCCATATAAGGTAGGCAGTACTAAGTCCGAGAAATACTCCGAGGGGCAAACTTGCGCAAATCCATGTGGCTACAAGGCCGCCGAGCCGTTGTTTTCCTAGGAACCCTGGGTAAATGCCGCCAAGGAACACTCCAAATAGGGCGGCCACCAGGATAAAGTCTTGGGACGGGGCGCTCGCATTAATAAGGAGTCGAATAAAGTGCCACGCCAGGATTCCTATAACGGTAATGCCGGTGAGCACCGTGAAGATTTGGATGCCTTGGCGTGTTGGTTCGTTTGTCTGGTATTGCGCTGGCATTTGTCTTCCTTCCCCTTGGGGTGCAGGCAGCCTTCACCGTAGCGCGATTGAGAGTGTAAAGCTATAGAATTTATTAAACTTTTAGGGCCTTGTATGCCCATTGCCAGTTAGGATCCACTTAGTAGAGGTGAGTTCGGGAAGAGCCATAGGGCCACGAGCGTGGAGTTTTTGAGTAGAGATTCCGATTTCTGCTCCAAATCCGTATTGCTCACCGTCAGTCCAAGCCGTGGATGCATTAATCATTACGGCTGCGGAATCAACAGCAGTGGCGAATGTTTGGGCAGTTTGGATATTGCGTGTGGCAATGCCTTCGGTATGTCCCGAGCTCCAACGGGCTATGTGTTCGATGGCGCCTTGGACGCCGTCTACTTCAGCAAGGGCGATATCCATCGAGAGGTATTCAGTAGCCCAGTCTTCTTCTGTAGCTTCGATATCACAGCCAAGTGTTTCCACATCACCGTGGACAGTGACCCCCGCGGCCTGAAGGGCAGCTACAACGCTGCGCTTTGCGACGTCGTCAAGCTTAGTGTCCAGCAGCACAGTTTCGGTAGCATTGCATACGCTGACGCGACGGGTTTTGCCATTAAGAAGCATGGAAATCGCCTGATCCAGATCGCAATCATGGTCAATATAAAAGTGGCAATTACCTACACCAGTTTCAATGGTAGGAACGGTAGCGTTTGTAACCACAGCTTCGATAAGTTTCGCGCCACCTCGGGGAATCACCAGATCAACAAGGCCGCGGGCAGTAATAAGATCTTGCACACTATCGTGAGTTTCGCAAGGTAAAAGCTGGACCGCAGCGGCAGGTAAGCCATGAGCTACAAGTGTTTCCTGCAGAATTTCCACTAGTACCGTGTTCGAATGGCGGGCAGATTTAGAGCCGCGTAATAATGCAACGTTTCCAGATTTTAGGGCCAGCCCAAAAGCATCCACAGTTACATTTGGGCGTGCCTCATACACCATGCCCATTACCCCCAGGGGTACCCGAACCTGTTGCATCCGAATCCCATTGGGCAATGTCTTTCCGGAAAGGACGTCCCCTACCGGATCGGGCAGTGCGGCAACTTGACGCAATCCGCCAGCAATGCCGGCAATACGTTCCTGAGATAAAGCCAGACGATCGATAAAAGATTCGGGATAGCCAGCGGCGCGACCATCCTGAATATCCTGAGCATTCGCCGTTAAAATGCGCGTGGCCTGCTGTTCGAGCGCATCAGCAGCGGCAAGTAACACGCGATTCTTTGCATCGGTGGTTAACATCGCTATATTTCGGGCTACTTCTTTGGCCGCGCGTGCTAATGCTAGGACTTGTTCTCGTTCGTTTTCTCGGGCACTATTCATGCGCACAAGTGTAGCTTGACCCCCAAAACTTATGGTTCGCAGATACGCTATACACATAAACACTAGAAAGGTTTAAAGCGATGCGTGCCTTGCCCCTTATCTTGGCGTGTGGAATTTCACTCGCCGCATTCAGCCTTAGCGCCACCCCAGCCTCAGCAGAAAAACTGGACACTACCTTCCAGAAGCTGACCCAAATTGAATTCTCCCACGAAACATTTCAAACCCGGCATGGGCACCAATGCACGCTCAAAGACAATACATTAGAATGCCGCGACGGCGATCAGCGCTGGAAAATTGCTGATAATAAAATCGAGCAGATTCGTGACCGTAATAGAACAGACACACCAAATAGAAAAGACGCACCAGCTGAAGGTCCGCAGCCAGCATTCTTGCCAGCAGGGGCAAAAATCAAACACGATAGTATTGAATGCGGTGTGACCGATAAGGAATTTATATGCGCCACCGGTGGTGGGAAAACTTGGCTAAAAAGCACGGAATCCGCTCTAGAAACCAATAGTGGTGAGTTATATCAACGTAAAGACCCCCCAAAAGAAACTGGTGGAGTCTCCGCAACATTTGGCGGGAAAAAGGGCCATAAATTCACATTAACCAGCCTCGATGCGCCAGGGGACCAGATTGCGTGTTTTATTCCGGAACATGCGGACCTAGAAAAGGATCCAGAATTCATTACCTGCGGCACAAAAACCGCTGCGGGACTTGCGGGACAATTCCGGATCGGGGCAGAACTCTATGATCTTGGCACCGCCCAACCGCTTGCCCCATTTGCTGATACCCCTTCCCCACGTCCGATTGAGGTCCGCCGTGGCGATGTGCATTGTAACGGCGAAAATGCCGCATTGATTTGCCAAACTCCACTTGGGGAATTTCAAATAACCGCGCAACAAGCTGGATTTGACCACATTCAACCGTTCCAGCTTCCACAGGCCGAGAAGGACCAGCCAGAACCAGAACCACAACCGTAGTGTTTAGGCGCGGGAAGCAAAGTCGCTGAGATAATCCGCGTGGACCACCGGCTTGTGCATCCCCGCCGGTAATTCGGATGTATGCTTGCCTAGCATCCAGCCAAGGAGTTGGGAATCATAATTGACTTCCCCACGCCCAATAATCTGCCCACCTGGCCCCATAATTTCCACGATTTCACCAGCCTGGAATTCCCCTTCAACACTGGTAATTCCTACCGCAAGCAGTGATTTGCCGCCGCTGGTTACGGCAGTAACCGCCCCGGCGTCGATACGCAATGTGCCTGCGACATCTGCAGCATATAATGCCCAGAATTTCCATGCGGACAACCGATTTTCTTTGGGATAAAACACGGTGCCGACGTCCGCAGGCCCCAAAGCCGCAGCAATATTGTCGGCAGAGGTCAGCAATACTGGAATTCCACAACGCGATGCCAACCGAGCCGCTGACACTTTCGAAGCCATACCGCCTGTACCAACCACACCCCCATCACCCGCAATCACACCTTTAAGGTCATTGCCATCGCGAACTTCTGCAATAAACTGCGCATCTGGTTCCGCAGGGTTTTTATTATAGAGCCCGTCAACATCAGAGAGCAGCACCAATGCATCCGCACTCACAAGGTGGGCAACAATGGCAGCCAGGCGATCATTATCACCAAAACGCATTTCCGTTGTAGCGACCGTATCGTTCTCATTTACTATTGGGACTGCACGAAGCTGACGTAACCGATCAATTGTTCGCTGCGCGTTTCGGGCCCGGTCACGACGCCCCGCATCCCCAGCCGTTAGCAGCACTTGCCCCGTCACCCGACCATACCGACCAAAACTACGGCCCCACTCATGCGCCAAATGTACTTGCCCTACGCTCGCTGCCGCCTGTTTTGTTGCCAGATCCGCAGGGCGCTGAGTGAGGCCCAGTGGTGCCATGCCCGCAGCAATCGAACCCGAAGACACCACAATCACATCAGAACCGCGCCCCATCCGCGCTTGCAGCGCATCGACCAAAGCATCGATCCGCGCTGGATCAACCGTAAAATCCGACCCCGTAAGCGAAGAGGATCCGACTTTTACCACCACCCGCTTCGCTTGAGCAATGCCCTCACGTAAACTCGCCGGCGTGCCATTCGCCGCCTTTTTCGCGGGCTGATCTGGCAAATACGGCGTCAATGGCAGCATAGAACTCATGGGGTACATGGTAATCCCGGTGCTGCGCCGACGCACAAAATTAGCCCTGCCAGCGCTCACGATCGGCGACCTGACCATCGCCATAATCGAACTCATCTATCAAACCGCGGCGTACCTGCGAAGCACGTTTACGTTCCGCCGCCGAGGCCCTGCCGGTGCGTTCAAGGCGCGCATCCGTACCCCTGCCCGTTAGTGGCGTATCGACGCCCGCGACGGTCATTGGCTCCCACTCAAAGGAAATATCGCCAATAGTAACTGTGCAACCTTCTTCCGCACCGGCTTTAAGCAATGCGTCTTCCACACCTAATTTGGCCAACCGATCACCGAGGTATCCGACCGCCTCATCATTTTCAAAATCAGTTTGGCGAATCCAACGCTCGACCTTTTCACCACGAACAATAAATCCACCTGGGATTTCCGGATCGGCTTCAATAACGAAATCCCGCTTACCGTCCACGGCCTTCGGGCGAACAATCATTCGCTTTTCAGCTTTTTGCTTAGGCTGCTTCCGGCGATGCTCCGCCACAATTTCCATTAACTTATACTTCAGCGGATCTAATCCTTGGCGAGCAACCGTGGAGATAATAAAAACCGGCCAACCGTATTTTTCTTCCAGTTCCTCCAGCAGAAATTCCGCTAGTTCCTTCGCCTCTGGAATATCTGCCTTATTTAAAATAATAACCCGAGGGCGATCCTTTAAATCCCCCAAACCCGTATCCGAATCCAACGCCGACTGATACGCGGCAAGCTCAGCTTCCAGGGCGTCGATATCTGAAATGGGGTCCCTACCAGGCTCCAATGTCGCAACATCCACAACATGCGCTAACACCGCAGTTCGCTCTATATGACGTAGGAAATCCAACCCCAAACCCTTACCCTCCGAAGCACCCGGAATCAGCCCCGGCACATCGGCAATAGTAAATGTGTCATGCCCAACATTCACTACGCCAAGGTTTGGCTGCAATGTAGTAAAAGGATAATCCGCAATCTTCGGTCGGGCTGCCGACAAAACAGATACCAATGAAGACTTCCCCGCCGAAGGAAAACCAACCAATCCCACATCGGCCATTGACTTTAACTCAAGCACAATATCATGCTGTTCACCCGGTTCGCCCTTTAATGCGAACCCAGGCGCCTTCCGAGCACGGCTCGCCAAAGCAGCATTCCCCAAACCACCATGACCACCCGCAGCAGCAATAAATTGCGTACCAATAGCCGTTAAATCCGCAAGCACTTCCCCCTGCTTATTTAGCACCACCGTGCCAGCCGGAACCTGCAATACAAGGTTTTCACCTCGAGCACCGTTTCGATGATCACCAGCACCATTACCGCCACGCTGCGCTTTAATATGCGGCCGGAAATGGAAATCCAACAGCGTATGAACCTGCGGACTCACCTCAAGAATAATATCCCCGCCATGACCACCATTACCGCCATCTGGACCACCCAATGGCTTGTACTTCTCCCGATGAACCGAAGCACAGCCATTACCGCCATCGCCAGCCATAAGGTGCAGTACAACGCGGTCAACAAAACGAGACATTATTTTCCCTACAAGTCAACAAAACAAAAACAAGGCTAAAAAGAAAGCCCACAATAAGCTGCAGCGCCAAATACAAAGTGCCTCATACTATCATTACATCGCGCAAAAAACATACTCAAAACAATGCACACACTGGCAAGTACTAACCCGAAAGTGCCTCCGGAAACTCGAGTATTGTCCGCGAACTCGGACGCCACAATAAAATACGCTGCCGCAAAAACGGCAAAAGCGCCCGATATTCGGCTAGCCAACGCGCCAATTCCTCCTCAGAGGCGAACGCCCACTCGTTTTCGGCCCAACGCTTTAATTGTTCAGGCAAAGCAGGCAATGTCCCCGACCAGAACCCCACCTCCAAAACATATCCCTGCTTATTACCCGTTCGAAACAGATTAATACGCTGACCAAACGGCGCAAGTGGACCAATACAAAGAAAGTCACTTTGCGCGGCAATGCGTGCATGCTTATGCACCCAAAGATCCCCATGCAATTCGGCCCGACCCCGCACCCACGCATTCCCCGCCACCCGAGTAAAACCTGAAACTACCGCGTCCTCAAAAACCTTGGCGGCGTCGAAAACTTCAGCTTTCCCAAGCACATGCGCACACCCATACACCTCTGCATTCCCATACACCACAGCGTCCTCCCCCACCTTCGCATTTCCATAAACCTGCGCACCACCACAAACCCAAGCATCCCCATACACCAAAGCATTTTCATACACTTTTGCATTGCCATACACCTCAGCCTCATCCGCCACCCAAGCAGAACCGCCAAGCGAAGCACTACCCTCCACCCAGCCACCGAGGTCACCACGCTTCACCCCATGCTGCGGCAAATTCTTTAACGCCCGAATACGGTACAACCTATGCCCAAAACGATCGAAACTCTGACTGGTACACATATAGTGCTTCTGCATTTTTTACCTGCGCAATTTCCCAACAGCAATATTGCCAAACCCCAAAGACCGTTCCATCGTAGGCACACAACACCAAACTCAGGGATGGAAATAACAAACTTGGGAACGTAGCGCCCCCAGTCAGGTACCCCTACGAATAGGTTTGCTTGAAGAAATATGGTGTACTCGAATGCTCTCGAATTCACTTGAACGGCACGGCTGTGCCGGATTGGTGTGGTGCCGGATTGGTGTGGTGCCGGATTGATTGCGGAGGTTTGGGGTGTGGGGTTGGGGGCGGTGAACTGGAGGGAATATGGTGGCGGCTCATGACGGCGGCTCGGGGCGACACAAAGGGCGAGATGGTGCTGTTCATTTCCCCCATCCGGGGCTGGGTTGTCGCCAAATACACCATCTTGCGTCCAATTGGTGTAAAAAGCGTCACCGAACAGCCTCTGGCGCTATAATTTTGTCGCCAAACACACCGATTGCGCACAAGATGGTGTACTAAACGACAATCCCCAGGTAACCAGCATTGCGCAACTAATCTGCGCGAGGCCCAAGCCCAGCCCACCTAACACAACCCCGTACAGTTCATGCCGGATTGGTGTGGCGCCGGATTGGTGTGGTACCTCGAAGAAATAAAGGGTTCGGCGAGGGCGCCTTGAACCGAGGTTTCCCCGATTGGTACAAAATGTAGAACTTTTTTGAAAACCCCTCCATTTTGTACCATCGAGCTAAATCTGACCTGGGGCTTTGTGAAGCGTCGTGATACAAAAGTCCCAAGTTTTTTAAAAACTCCTACAAATTGTTTCACTCATTATTTTAACATAAATAACGGCTAGTTTTATCACCCCCTCAGCGCCCTCACCCCCGTCGGCCCTCCCCCACTGGCCTTCAACCCCCAACCTACATGTCGCATACAACCTAAGACACAACAACGCCGCCCTAGTTTAAAAACTAGAGCGGCGCCACCATAACCAGATGCTACAAGCGCACTGCTACAGCGATTTGTTACGCAGAAGCTACTTCGTTTTCTACGATATTGACGGTGCGACGGTTGCGCTTAGTGGAGAATTTCACGGCGCCTGCCTTGAGAGCGAAGAGGGTATCATCGCCGCCGCGGCCTACGTTTTCACCTGGGTGGAATTTGGTGCCACGCTGACGGATCAGAATTTCGCCGGCCTTGACTTGCTGGCCACCGAATCGCTTAACGCCAAGGCGTTTTGACTCGGAATCGCGACCGTTATTTGAGCTTGATGCGCCCTTCTTGTGTGCCATTGTCTATTTCCCTCCTTTGGAAAATATTGTGAGCCTGCCGGCTACTAGTTGGAGATTCCGGTGATTTTTACAACGGTCAGGGGCTGACGGTGACCCTGGCGCTTTTTGTAACCGGTCTTGTTCTTGTATTTAAGGATACGGATCTTCGGGCCTTTTACGTGCTCGACGATCTCGGCTTTGACGCTCACCTTGGCGAGTTTGTCGGCGGTGGAAGTTACGTCGGCGCCATCGACGAGCAGAACCGGGGTGAGAGCCACGGATGCACCCGGCTCACCCTCGATCTTCTCGACCTTAACGAGGTCACCTTCGGCAACCTTGTACTGCTTGCCGCCGGTCTTGACGATCGCGTACATAGGAGGGCTACCCCTTTATCTATAAACTCGGATCAGGCACCGCGCTTCAAACAAGCAGTGGCCTGAATTAACTTTCTTACTGCATTTGAGTTTCTTAGTGGAGTATAGACTCCACCTGAAACTGCGACTTTCGAAGCCTACCCCTTGCAGGGTGTAAACACCAAACTGCCTAGTTCGAACGGAAGGCTTTTCGAACAACACGACGTCGTCCGCGCCCGGTTCGAACTTGGGTTGAAGTGCTTTCTTTGGCTGGTTTTTCGGCACGCACAGGCGCCGCAGCGCTCATTGAGCGGCGGACTGCACGGCGTCGTCCCTTACGAATAGAAGTTTCAATAACCTCAAGGTGCTCAACAACCGCTTCATCGCGCTGCTTTTTTGCTACTCGACGCCGCCCACGCCGCGGTTTTTCGACAGTATCCGTATGCTCGGACTCAGCAGGCTTTTCAAAATCGCTGGGCTCTGGGCGTCGATCAGAACGGGAGTTCCCGCGGGTGGCGCGTTTACGTCGCGGAGAAGCCTCAAATTCGGCAATAGCATCCTCATAGGTTTGCTGCGCGGCGGGTTGTTCTTCCTCAGTAATCACTACGGCTGCGGCGAGCTCTTCTATGGTTGGTTTCTTCTCTTCCGCCTGGTGCCGGTGCATTACAGTGGCGGCCGGGTGTTCCCCAATTGGCTGCGCGTGCGGAACTGGCTTTTCTTGTTTTTGGTGCTTGTCCAGCTTTTTGCGGGATGGCGGACGAACTTCTTGGTATTCCACGGGATCGTCATGAAGGATTATGCCGCGACCTTCGCAGAACTCACATTCGGTGGAGAAGGTTTCCAGCAGACCCGTTCCTAAGCGTTTACGAGTCATTTGGACAAGCCCTAGCGAAGTTACTTCGGAAATCTGGTGGCGAGTGCGGTCCCTCCCAAGAGCTTCAGTTAATCGCCGCAATACCAGGTCTTGGTTTTCCGGCAAGACCATATCGATAAAGTCCACGACAACCATACCGCCCATATCTCTCAAACGCATTTGGCGGACGATTTCTTCAGCAGCTTCAAGGTTATTTCGGGTAACGGTTTCCTCGAGGTTTCCACCAGACCCTGTGAACTTTCCGGTATTGACATCAATTACGGTCATTGCTTCGGTGTGGTCAATAACCAGCGTGCCACCGGAAGGCAACCATACTTTCCGGGAAAGCGCCTTAGCGAGCTGTTCATCAATACGATAATGCTCAAATACATTTGCGCCGTCGTGGGCTTCAGGCTGATAACGCTCAAGGCGAGGTAAAAGGTCTGGAGCAACTGATCGCACATACGAATGAACGGTTTTCCAGGCGCGGTCGCCTTCAACAATAAGCCGGGTAAAGTCCTCATTAAATAGATCGCGAACAACTTTCACCAGCATGTCGGGCTCTTCATACATGGTGATTGGTTTCGCCCCTTTGGAGTTTTTCTCCTCCTCTGTGCGTTCGGCAATATGTTCCCAAATAGCGTGGAGGCGTTGGACATCCGCGGCGATTTCCTGCTCACTTACGCCTTCGGCAGCAGTACGAATAATCGCACCGCCTTCTTCCGGCAGAATGTCTTTAAGGATTTCCTTAAGGCGACGCCGCTCTGTTTCTGGTAGTTTCCGGGAAATACCGGCGCTATGCCCATGCGGTACATACACCAGAAACCTGCCGGCCAGCGAAATTTGAGTAGATAACCGAGCCCCTTTATGGCCCGCTGGGTCTTTAGTAACCTGCACTAGCACTTGATCGCCAGATTTGAGTGCTTGTTCGATACGACGAGCGCGACCACCGAGGCCTGCCGCACGCCAATCCACCTCACCGGCATACAGCACCCCATTGCGACCTTTTCCAATATCAATAAACGCGGCTTCCATGCTTGGCAGCACGTTTTGTACGCGGCCAAGATAGATATTTCCGACCATTGTGGTTTGGGATTCTGAGGTCACGAAATGCTCAACAAGCAGGTCATCTTCGAGCACACCAACTTGGGTAATTAGCCCTGGATGATCTTCGCGTTGTTTTTCACGCACCACCATTGAGCGCTCAACGGATTCCCGGCGCGCCAGAAATTCCGCTTCACTTACAATGTGGCGCTTTTTGCGATTTTCTTCCCGACGGTCCGCGCGGCGCCTCCGCTGTGCCTCCAAGCGAGTCGAACCTTTAATCGCTACGGGGTCTTGTGTTTGTTCAACTTCCGCAACCTCAACAACCTCAGTAGCACCCCGACCGCGGCCTTTTCCACGCCGGCCGCGGCGCTTCCGGCGTGCTCCTTCATCAATCTCTTCAGGTTCTTCGCTTATCGACGGCGCGGGGACTACTGACGCTGCCTCATCCTCCGGCGCCATAAAAATAGGCGTTACAAATGACGGGCTGGTAGATGGCGCGGGAGTGATTTCTGAAACCACATCTTCCAGCAATTCCGCTTGTTGTTCCTCTTGCACAGCGGCCGCAAAATCCTCTAGTTGCTGATCTACTTTTTGTTCGATCTGACGGATTTCATTGGCCACATTTTTTTCCACGCGATGGCGCAGTTTATCCTGATCTTCTTGCGGCTGCTCTTCTGCCGGAATCATTGCATCAAGCAAAAGATTTGCTTCTGCAACACTCAATGTCGATTGCGCGACCTTTACAAATCCCAATCGATCAAGCTCAAGCACCAATGTTCGGGACGGTACACCAAGCATTTTTGCTAAGGCATGTACCCGTGTTTTCGTTTCCAACTTGGAACGATCAAAATTCTTTAATTTATCTTCAGTGGTGTCAGCCACCGTTTCTCCTTTAGCCACGCATGCAAAAATCCCCGGGCGCGAGGCACACAAACCTTATTCGCGAGCCGCACAGGGAATGAACTTTTTAAAGCTTCACGCGAGATGTAGACCACCTCGCCTCAACTATTGTTTCATACTGCACCGCCAATGCCGTGTTCAATACACCCCAGTACACAAACCAACCCCATTTAGGTGCCCGCTTCTAGGGCTTTTACACTGTTCCCCAACACGCCGAAAACGCCCCTTTCCCATATCAAGCGAAAAGGAGCGTTCGATTTTTTCACCTACAGCAGGCCCGCAGGTTTGGAAATTCCATTTAAAGGTTTGGGAACCAGATAGCGATTTCACGTTCTGCCGACTCTGGGGAATCAGAGCCATGGACAACATTCGTGGCAACTTCCAAAGCGAAATCACCGCGAATGGTGCCTGGAGTTGCTTTGCCAACTGGGTCAGTGCCACCGGCGAGCTGCCGCCATGCTTCAATTGCGCGCGGACCTTCTACAACACCCGCAACCAATGGTGCGGAGGTAATAAACTCTACAAGCTCACCGAAAAATGGCTTATCTACATGTTCTGCATAATGCTTTTCTGCGGTTTCTTTATCTGCAACG
The DNA here is from genome assembly GCF_030408815.1 of Corynebacterium freiburgense. NCBI lineage: Bacteria > Bacillati > Actinomycetota > Actinomycetes > Mycobacteriales > Corynebacteriaceae > Corynebacterium > Corynebacterium freiburgense. The sequence goes on from NZ_CP047355.1 coordinate 2,290,170, forward strand.
CGCAGATCCATGGCGGTGATCTTTAGGCCTTTGCGCTCGATGCGGGAGATTACTTCACCGATCAGGCCGCGTTCAACACCATCTGGCTTAATCAAAATCAGGGTACGTTCAGTCATATTTCATAACCATACCTTGAAGTTTTTCAGGGTGGAGTTTGCCAGCAGGGAATTCACCAAAGTGGACAATTTACATTTAAAGATTCGCCAAGGCGACTAGAGACACAAAGGCTACTCCGCAGGCACGATAGCCCATATGTAACGCAAGTAACAATAGCTCGCTATTGGTGAATCACTACACCATAGGCGTTGCGGTAAAGGAGCTACAGATATGGCTATCGAGCGTAAAAAGAACTTTATTAATAATGAATTCTGCGAAGCCCATGGAACCCAAGAACTCCCCCTTATCAGCCCGGTAACAGAGGAAACAATCGGAATCAGCCCAGTCTCCGATGAGTCCGATATCAATCAAGCCATCGAGGCGGCCGAAAAAGCCTTTGCTACATGGCGCAACACCACGCCTGGCGAACGCCAAAAATACCTTCTAGACCTCGCCGACGGTATCGAAGAACACGCAGACGAACTCGCTCGAATCCAATGCGAAGAAACCGGCCAGATTATCGCAATGGTCAAAGAGGAAGAAGTTCTAGCAGGCGCAAATCAAATGCGGTTTTTCGCTGGCGCGGCTCGAATGCTACACGGTTTATCAACCGGTGAATATATGGAAGGGCACACATCTTCCATTCGGCGGGAACCTCTTGGAGTGATCGCTCAAGTAGCTCCTTGGAACTACCCACTTATGATGGCGTTTTGGAAACTTGGCCCCGCACTTGCTGCAGGCAATACTGTAGTACTTAAACCCTCCGACACCACGCCCAGCTCAACATTAAAGCTCGCCGAAATCATTGCCGACGTCCTGCCACCTGGAGTGGTCAATTTCGTACTCGGCGACGCATCGACCGGCGCTACCCTTATTGCTCACCCGACTGTTCGCATGGCAGCAATAACCGGTTCCGTCCCAGCCGGACGCGCCGTCGGCCGCTCAGCTGGTGAAAACCTCAAACGCAGCCACCTTGAACTCGGCGGCAAAGCACCAGTCATTGTCTGCGCAGATGCTGATCTTCCTAATGCTGCCGAAAATATCGCCGCAACTGGCATTTTCAATGCTGGACAGGACTGTACAGCCGCCACCAGAATCCTTGTGGAATCCAATTGTGCCGATGAATTTATCCAATTACTTGTACAGGAAGTGCAAAAACTCCGCCCAGGCGCACCAGATGACCCAGCGGCATTCTACGGTTCGCTTAATAATGCGAAGCACTTTGACAAGGTCCGGAAAGTACTAGCGGAGCTTCCACCGCACGCCAAAATCCTTACCGGTGGCAATCGGGTTGGTAGTAAAGGTTTCTATTTGGAGCCAACAGTTATTACTGGTTTACGCCAAGACGATAACGAAATCCAGGAAGAAATTTTCGGACCAGTACTCACTGTACAAACATTTGAAACACTCGATGATGCTCTTACCAAGGCAAATGATGTTTCCTATGGCCTTGCCTCGTCGATATGGACCACCAACCTCAATGCCTCCGAACGCGCCAGCCGTGAACTCGAGTTCGGATGCGTATGGGTGAATTGCCATATTCCACTGGTTGCAGAAATGCCGCACGGCGGCTTTAAAGATTCTGGCTATGGCAAAGATCTCTCCCTTTACAGCGTTGAAGAATATACCCGCATTAAGCACGTTATGGTCGCCCACTAAATCAAGGAAGAACCCTGATGAATCAACCAAACCATATTGTTGATGTCGCTATTGTTGGCGCAGGTCCTGCAGGTTTATCCGCTGCCTACCAATTACAGAAACAAGACATTACATTCCATATTCTGGAAGCCCGGGAACGTGTCGGTGGACGCACCGAAAGCGATGTGCGCGGCGGCGGATGGTTTGAGATAGGCGGCCAGTGGGTTTCTCCGGACCAAACCGAACTCATTGCACTTCTCGAAGAACTCCGACTTGAAACATACCAACGGTACCGTGAAGGCGATTCAATTTATGTGGCGCCAAATGGCGAAGTACGGCGATATCAAGGCGAAATTTTCCCTTGCGCACCCGAAACCCAACGGGAAATAGAACGCCTTATCGGCATTCTTGATGGCCTTACAGCAGATATGAATCCTGCGGCACCCTGGGATCATCCGCTGGCCAGAACCCTTGACACCGTAAGTTTCCAACATTGGCTCGAACAACAATCCGACGATAAGGAAGCCCGTAATAATATTGGCCTTTTTATCGCAGGCGGCATGCTCACCAAACCAGCACATGCGTTCTCCGCGCTGCAAGCCGTGCATATGGCGGCGTCTGCTGGCAGCTTCTCCAACCTTGTCAATGAGGACTTTATTCTCGACGCCCGCGTTGTTGGCGGTATGCAAAAAGTTTCGCTTGAACTCGCAGAAAGGATTGGTAGCGAGCATATTATGCTCGGGACTCCTGTTCGAACGATCGATTATTCCAATCCTGACTATGTGACCGTTTACGGCGACCACAATACGTCAGTTCAAGCCAAATTCGTGATTCTTGCGGTCCCCCCAACCCTGTATCATCGCATCAGCTATGTCCCTGCAATGCCACGACTACAGCATGTAATGCATCAGCATCAATCCATGGGCCTAGTAATTAAAGTTCATGCCACCTATGACACACCATTCTGGCGTGAAAAAGGCTTATCGGGTACGTGCTTTTCCAGCTCACATTTGGTGCAAGAGATTTACGATAATACTAGTTACGGCGATCAACGCGGCACTCTTGTTGGCTTTGTTTCCGATGAAAAAGCCGATGAAATGTTCCAACTCAGTGCGGACGATCGTAGGGCCGCGATTTTGGCGGCAATGTCCGTCATGTTAGGCGAAGAAACCAAACACCCTATTGCCTACTACGAGTCTGATTGGGGTTCGGAGGAATGGACACGCGGTGCCTATGCAGCTTCCTACGATCTCGGCGGTCTTAGCCGTTTTGGTAAATACCAATATGATCCCGTTGATCGAATTCACTTTGCATGTTCCGATATTGCAGGTGAGGGCTACCAGCATGTTGATGGTGCCGTTCGAATGGGCCGCCAAGTAGCCGAAACTCTTGCCACCTTGGTTCGGGAGCGCCAATGAAATGCGTTGTCGGCTATGAAGCCACTCCCACGGGCATTGATGCCCTCACCGCAGGCATTGATCTTGCCCGTTGCTTGCACCTCGAATTGGTAATTGTCCTAGTACTGCGGCATCACAATGAATTTTCCCGCGAATATCCACCCACAGGTGCCACCAATGACATTTTAATCCGCCAAGGTTTCACATGGTTAGAAGGGGCGCTATCCATGATTCCTGATGATGTTTCGGCGAGTGGTCACCTAGTATCCGCGGCGTCGACAAGTGAAGGACTGGTGCGCGCAGCACAGAACGCAGGTGCGGATCTCATTGTGGTGGGGGCTGCGTCTACAAGCCCATTAAAACGCCATCGGTTAGGGTCGGTTGCACAAGATCTCCTCTATGGGGCACCAGTACCTGTGGCACTTGCACCACGCGGTCACCGCAGCACCAAAATAGAACGTTTGAACTGTGCTGTGGGAACCAGGCCGGGATCGAATTCGCTAGTGGCGGCGGGTTTACATTTAGCCGAGCATTCAGGGCTTCCGCTGCGGCTTGTGGCATTGACCTACGAACCAGAAACGGCGGCTGCACACACCGAAGCTGTACTCAAACAGGCAATCGATGAAACGGGTATTGATTTGCCTGTAGAAATCACCCTTGGGGAAGGAGAAAAGGTTTCGGAGGCGGTAGAAAGCGTCGGTTGGCGGCAAAGCGATTTGCTCTTTGTTGGGTCTTCCCGAGTTGCTGAACCACGCACCGTTTTTCTTGGCGCGGTGTCTATGAAAATACTTCGTGAACTGGATGTTCCCATGATTGTAGTGCCACGTGATTACACCATTAATCCGGGAGGTTCACCATGAGTGACTCCGTTATTCAAAAGGGCCTTTCCAGTAATTCAGTTGGCTTGGTCGCCGCTGCCGTTATTGGCATTAGTTGCATTGCACCTGCGTACACTCTTTCGGGTGCACTAGGACCTACCGCCAGCGAAGTTGGCAGACATATGCCGGCGATATTTTTGGTTGGTTTTATTCCAATGTTTTTGGTAGCGATCGGATACCGGGAATTGAATTCTTCAATGCCGGATTCTGGAACGACGTTTACATGGGCCACACGCGCATTCGGACCTGTAATTGGATGGCTAGGCGGTTGGGGGTTACTCGCCGCAACGGTACTAGTACTTTCAAATTTGGCTGGAATCGCCGTTTCATTCTTCTATCTTTTACTCGCCCAAATTTTTGGAAAACCAGAACTTGCGGACCTGGCTAATAATACCGCAATCAATGTAGCAACGTGCTTCGTATTTATTGTGGTTGCTGCATATATTTCCTATCGGGGAATGGACACTACAAAGTCACTGCAATATGTGCTTGTTGGCTTTCAATTAGTAGTACTCGTACTGTTTAGCTGCATGGCATTGTATAAAGCCAATACTGGCCAAGCATTTGATGCAACCGAAATTTCTTTGGAATGGTTAAACCCATTTGGTGTAGAAAGTTTCTCGGCATTTGCAGCGGGTATTGCATTATCGGTGTTTATTTATTGGGGCTGGGATGTTGTGCTCACTATGAGTGAGGAAACTGAAGGATCCAATACCACCCCTGGGCGGGCCGCCACAACCACTATTTTGGTTATCGTATTCTTGTACCAACTGATTGCGTTTTCTACAGTAGCGTTTGCGGGTACAAGTGACGGCCGCTATGGGCTTGGTAACCAAGCAATTCAAGCGAATATTTTTGCTGAATTAGCAGGACCAGTAATGGGACCGTTAGCAATTTTAATGTCATTGGCAGTGCTTGGTTCCTCTGCAGCATCATTGCAATCCACGTTTATTAGCCCGGCACGCACTTTGCTTGCAATGGGATATTACAAGGCCTTGCCAAAACACTTCGCACATATCTCCCCTAAGCACCAAACACCCGATGTGGCTACATGGACAGCCGCAGGTATTTCCTTTGTGTTTTATGCAGTCATGCGCGTCATTAGCGAGGCTGTCCTATGGGATACCATTACGGCGTTGGGCATGATGGTGTGCTTTTACTATGCAATCACAGCGTTCGCCTGTGTCTGGTATTTCCGGAAAGAAAGCACACGAAGCTTTAAAACGTTTATAACGCAGTTACTGTGTCCACTTATTGGTGGATTACTGCTATTGGTGTTCTTTGTACAAACTTCCTATGACGCAATGGACCCAGATTATGGTTCTGGATCATCTCTGTTTGGTATTGGTTTAGTGTTTGTACTCGGTGTTGTTGTGTTGTGTAGCGGAATACTTGTTTTAGCTATTACCTGGGTACGCAATCCGGCATTTTTCCAAAGCAAAGGGCTACGGCGCGGTCTTCCCACTGATAATGTGCTTGTGCTGAATGAAAGCACAGATATCAGTGTGTTTGACCATCCCGCAGCCCAGGAAGCCAATATTGGTAGAGATTAAGTATGTTGTGTGGTTAGTAGTCCGCGTTTCATGCGTTCAATAAGATTGCGTCGAAGGTGGATGATGTACCACCACACAGCGATAAAAATCAATGCCATAACGCCCATTGATGGGTGCACAACAAAACCCACGAGTGCAAATACTTGCAGAAATAGATTGGCGCTCATTGCCCATGGTTGGCGTTGCATAAATGCAACCAGGAACATAGCTACACCAACCGCAGTCACATATACCCAGTTAAACGTGGTCCAATAAATACCATTATCTATTCGTGCTATTACAGTCAGTACCAGCAGAATCGAAATAGACTCCATAACAAGGGTACCGGCCATAACGCCACGCAACCCTTTCATGGGGTCTTTTTCAGGGGCATGTCCAGGTCCTAATGGACCATATTCTGGTTCTTTCGGAGTTACGGATTCACTCATGCTGGATCCTTTCCAAATAGGGTGCGGGCTTCACCCGCTGTCACTACGGAACCAGTAATAACCACACCAGATCCGGATACGGTTTCACCATAGTCCGAAACTTCTTCTGCTAGCGACACTCCCAACGCCACCGCACTCGGCAAGTCAGAAGCACTATGGACTCGTTCTTCACCAAAAATTTCTTGAGCAATCGCAACAAGGTCATCAGTATGCATCGCGCGTGGCGACGTCGTGTGCGTGCAAACAACCTCAGTAAGATACGGTTCCAATTCCGTCAACACACCTCGCGCGTCCTTATCGGCAAGTACCGCTATAACCCCAATCAGACGTCGGAAATCAAAATCCCTTTCGAGGGCAGCACCGAGCGCCCGGGCGCCGTGAGGATTATGCGCGGCGTCGATAAATACGGTTGGTGTGGCCCGCACACGCTCCAACCGACCTGGCGACTGGACCGTTGCAAACCCTTGGCGCACAGTTTCAATATCGAGGGTTCGACCACTACCAGCACCGAAAAAAGCTTCGACGGCCGCGAGCGCGCAAGCAGCATTACGTGCCTGGTGTTCACCAGAAAGCGGCAAAAAGATATCTTCGTACACACCACCCAAACCCTTAAGGGTGAGTTGTTGCCCACCAACCGCAATACGAGATTCCACCACGCCAAATTCCGAACCGGCCCTGGCTACTGCTGCATCCACAGCGATTGCTTGCTCCAAAATCACCCGAAGGGCTTCAGGCTCTTGTTCGGCAATAATCGCCACGTTATCCGGCGGCGAAAGCAAATCCGAAACATCCCAGCGGGACTTAATAATCCCCGACTTCTCGCCAGCAATGTCCGCTAATGAGTTCCCTAAATAGTCCGTGTGGTCGAGTCCCACAGGGGTAATCACCGCAACATCTGCATTCACCACATTTGTGGCATCCCAACGACCGCCCATACCAACCTCAACGACCGCGACCTCAACTGGGGCATCAGCAAAAGCCGCATAGGCCATGGCAGTAAGCACTTCAAACTTACTCATTTTGGGGCCACCATTTGCCTCTGACCGAGCATCCACCATTTCCACATAGGGCTGAATCTCACGCCAAATTCGCACATAGTCACGAGGGTGTAATGGCACTCCATCAATGGAAATTCGTTCCGTAACCAATTGCAGGTGTGGACTGGTCGTGCGTCCGGTACGCCGATGAAATGCCCGCATAAGCGACTCAACCATGCGCACTGTTGAGGTCTTGCCATTTGTTCCAGCAATATGGATAACCGGGAACGATCGCTCGGGATTACCCAAAAGGTCCATAAGCATTTCCATACGCTCTAATGTCGGATCGATTTTCACCTCCGACCAGCGTTGATCCAATTCCGCTTCCACAATGGCAAGTTCGTGCAAATCCTCGGCAGTGACTTCCAAAGATGGTGGCGCTACCGGGGCGTCGTTTAGCGGAAGTGTTAAACCATCCTCATCAAACGAAAGCATTATCCCAACTCCGCAAGACGCGCTGTAATCCTTGTAAATTCTTCCTGAGCAACTTGCTGTCGCTCACGAATCTTCGCTACCACAGCCTCCGGAGCTTTCGAAAGAAACGCCGCATTATCCAGTTTCTTCGCGGTGGTATCCAATTCCTTTTGTGCAGCCGCAAGTTCCTTTTCCAAACGCTTACGTTCCGCTGCAACATCGATTGTCCCCGAGGTATCCAATTCCACCACAATTGTGGCCTGGCTTAGTCGAACCTCAATCGACGCCGAAGGCGTGAAATCTGAGCCAGGTTCCTCAACCCGCACCAAAGCATGCACAATTTCTCGCTGACCTTGTAAGTCCGCAGCTTGAAAATCAAGCCGTGCTGGAACCTTTTGGGATGGCTTTACGCCCTGGTCAGAACGGAAACGGCGAATTTCAGTAACCAGCTTTACAAGGTCTTTAATCCGGCGCTCTGCCTGCACATCAGATTGTTGTTCCGCCCGAGCTACCGGCCAATCAGCAACTACGAGCGACTCTCCGTCTGTAAGTGCACGCCATAAAGTTTCCGTAACAAATGGCATCGCGGGGTGCAGCAGACGCAAAAGATTATCAAGCACATGCCCAAGCACGATTCGGGTATATGCCCCACGTTGCAACTCCTGTTTGGAAGCCGACGCAGGATCACGAGGAATCTGTACCTTTGCAATCTCCAAATACCAGTCACAGAATTCACCCCAAGCAAACTGGTAAAGCGCCTCATTCGCCTTAGCAAACTGGTACCGATCCAAACAATCATCCACCAATTCGCGTACAGATTCGAGGCGGTCCAGAATCCAACGGTCGGCGTCAGTAAGCTCCTTTAACGGCGGCAACTTTCCAACCTCAGCACCATTCATTAATGCGAAACGAGTCGCATTAAAAAGCTTTGTGGCAAAATTCCGGGAGCTTTGCGCAGCATCCTCACCCACAGGCAAATCCACGCCTGGATTCGCACCACGAGCCAAAGTGAACCGTAAAGCATCCGCGCCATAACGTTCCACCCAATCCATCGGATCAATACCATTGCCCAAGGATTTGCTCATCTTCCGGCCTTTTTCATCCCGTAAAAGACCATGCAAATACAGATCCTTAAACGGAATCTGTGGCCGACCATCTGGGGTAGTCCCCAAAGGAGAATTAGGTAACGACGCCGCGAACGTGCCAAACATCATCATACGCGCCACCCAGAAAAACAGGATGTCATACCCGGTGATAAGCACCGAAGTTGGATAGAACTTCGCCATATCCTCGGTAGCGTCTGGCCAACCCATAGTAGAAAATGGCCATAGCGCAGAAGAAAACCAAGTATCCAAAACATCTGGATCCTGCACATACCCCTCTGGTGCCTGATCATCAGGGCCAACGCATACCACTTCCCCATTCGGTCCATACCAAATCGGAATACGATGCCCCCACCACAATTGGCGAGAAATCGTCCAATCGTGCATATTATCCACCCAGTCAAAATAGCGAGGCTCCAAAGACTGAGGATGAATAGTAGTGTCGCCTTTACGGATTGCATCACCCGCCATAGCTGCCAAGCGCTCCACTTTAACGAACCACTGTTCGGAAAGACGTGGTTCGATCGGTTCCTTCGAACGTTCGGAATGGCCAACAGAATGCAAATACGGGCGTTTTTCCGCAACAATACGTCCCTGCGCCGCCAAAGCTTCACGGACTTTCACCCGTGCTTCAAAACGATCCATCCCATCGAACTCGGTACCAGTGCCGGCAATATGACCGGTGGTATCCATAATGTTCGGCATATCCAAGTTGTGCCGCAAACCAAGCGCATAATCATTCGGATCATGGGCTGGGGTAATCTTTACCGCGCCAGTACCAAATTCTGGATCAACATAATCATCCGCAACCACAATCAATTGGCGATCCGGAATAAACGGATGCGGCAAGGTAGTTCCAATAAGCCCGGTATAGCGGGAATCTTCCGGATGCACCGCTACCGCGACGTCGCCAAGCATCGTTTCTACGCGGGTAGTAGCCACAACCACATGGGGTTCGGCATCGTCTAAAGAACCATAACGAATGGAAACTAACTCGCCCTCAACGTCTTTATAGACCACCTCAATATCAGAAACGGCAGTTTCCAAAACCGGAGACCAATTCACAAGCCTGTTCGCACGATAAATAAGCCCCTGATCAAATAATTCCTTAAAAATAGTTTGCACAGCGCGCGAAAGACCCTGATCAAGCGTAAAGCGTTCACGTGACCAATCGACAGAATCACCGATAGCGCGCATCTGGCTACTAATATGCCCGCCATAATCACGCTTCCACTGCCAAACTTTTTCCACAAATTCTTCGCGCGAATAATCGAAACGGTCCTTCCCCTCCGTTTCCTTAAGCATCGCCTCTACTTTCGTTTGTGTTGCAATCCCAGCATGATCCATGCCCGGCAACCACAACACCTCAAAGCCCTGCATACGCTTACGGCGCGCAAGTGAATCCATAAGCACATGGTCCAGCGCATGCCCCATATGTAATTTGCCGGTCACATTCGGCGGCGGCAAAACAATAGAAAACGCAGGCTTCTCCGACGCAGCATCCGCAGTAAAATAACCACGACGAACCCACTCTTCATATAACGAAGACTCAACAGCCTTTGGGTCCCAGCTTGCGGGCAATTTATCAGCGCGATTCAAATTAGTCACCCCTCTATCTTAGAGAGTCACTTAGCAACCACCTATCCGTGGGGTTTTCTGCCGGATATATATGGCTCAGGTTTTGGCTTTGCTCTGGTTTCGAAGCGGATTGGTGCGGGCGCGTGTTGGTTTTGTGAGCGTGAGGCGTGTTGGTTTTGTGAGCGTGGATGCAGGCAGATTTACGTTTGCTCGTGGCGGGAAAGGCAGATTTAACATCGCGCACGATGCGTCTGTGCGTTTCTCTAGTTCGGACTACCCTTCCAGCGGTGCACTATTTATATCTGCCTTTTCGCCTTCGCTCTTGGGCACATTACTTTCCTTTTACCATAAAAACTCATCGACTTTATAACAGAATCACATTGAAATCGAGTTTTAGGCAGGTTTTCTGCGGTATACTCTTCACAACGTAATAAAAATACAAACTGACTATCAACTACCCCCGAAGTGTATTCGGAAATATGACGAGCATCACGGAGAAATTTTTAAAGGGATTACTTTTACATTTAGGGTTTTTTCATATCGGTGGCAGTTTTTGTGCAGCAGCGTGGAAATAACGGATTAATTTTCACAATTCCTTACCGACTATTCCCACACTGAACAACATCGTTTTTCAATGACCCACTATATAAGTGCATGTTGTTTTACCTGGTAGCCAAACCGCGCGGGGGTAGTTAGACGAATGGCGCAAAACCCTATTCTAGCTGCAGGTATACTGTTTTCTTTTTTAAAATCAGAGTAGAATACATTGTAAGAACGACGGAAGGTGAAGGAAACAATGGATCAGCAATGTAAATCTGAGCCTATTGGTTTCCTTATGCACCATCCCGATAATGTGATTGGCGCTTTTGAGGTTTTACAAAATCAACACTTTTTGCGCACGTATTTATCTGCAACGGTCGGTGTGGATTTCCTACATTCGAATATTGATGAGATTGTCAAAGATCTCTCCACATTAAGTGGGCAATACTCTGAAGCGAAAATGCGGAATATTATGGGTGCGTGTTTCTTATTGCACCACTACCTGCCGAAGCTGAAAAATTTAGCCCTCGAACTCGGGCACTTGAACTATGAAATGCTGCGCACAATTTGGTATGGACTTGTTGCTGCGCCTTGTTTTGGTACTCCAGGTGAATTATGGCGCAGAATCGATGAGTTTTTAGTAGATAAACTAAGCCCGCATTACCCGCGGCAAGCTATGCCGACATGGCAGTATATTCGGCAGGCACTCCAAGACGAGCTCATTCGACTTGGGCTTTACGACGACCCAGAAGACCCTGATGTTCCAAGTAAGGAAACTGCGGAACTGATAACGCAGGCGAACTTTGGTGTAGAGCTAATTCGCTCTAGCCAAGTAGGGGCCTCAACGATGATCGTCACCATGCCTAGTGATACAGCCCATATTGTGAAAGAACATATTGAGGTAGCAGCAAAAGACCAGGGAATCCGCCAAGACGAAGTCATTGCTGTAAAGATCTGTGGTGAACCAACCACAACACCAACACATACGGTCCAAATCTTTGGAGTTTGCGAAATCGACCCCGACGAACAAGTCACTATGGTTCATGCGCAAAGCATTGGTCGGCTTACAAAAACTCAACAGCTGCGGTTGTCGCAGGACTACACATACGTTAACGCGGCGTCGATAGCCGAACAATGCCGAGCCACGCATGATCCCACACCTGCCCAACGCATGGTGGTTATGCTGCGCGATGGCACCTGCCGCTTCCCGGGCTGCACGGTCGACGCCAGAAAATGCGATATCGACCATGTGATCAATCACAAGGCCGGAGGATGGACCACAGTTTCGAATCTGCAATCATTGTGCAGGCATCACCATAACTTTAAAACTGATAGACATGTCCACGCGACCAGTGATGAATACGGAATCATAACCTGGGAATTTAACACCGGGCAAACAATTACCACCCAGCCGTTAGGAGCACTTGGCGGGATTATCGCAGGCCCCAGTGAGGGCATTACCGGCAGACACCCCAACGCCACAGAATCGGAAGAATATTCGAGACGCCCGCCGGGTAACCATGGGCTAGGTCGGTGGGGCACCACGCTCCAAAAGCAACGTAATAAACAGCGAAAACGGCACCTTGAACGCTATGGGATACCCCTGTCCGCAGGCGATCAGTACCTGGACTGGCTCGAATTTCAAGTCCACGCAATGTAACGGGGATTGAGGTACTCCTCTATGCCCTCAGTGCCGCCCTCGCGCCCGAAGCCAGATTCCTTTACCCCGCCAAACGGTGCAGCTGGATCTGAAATCGCCCCGCGATTAATACCGATCATTCCTGCACGCAAATTCTCCGCCAAAAACTGCGCACAATGAACATTCTCCGAAAAACCATACGCAGCCAATCCAAACTGAGTATCGTTGGCTCGAGCAACTGCATCTTCCAGATCAGTAAACGTACTAACCGTAGCCACCGGACCGAAAATCTCTTCATGCAAAATTGCGGCATTATTCGGAACATCAACCAACACTGTCGCCGGATAGAAAAAACCTGGCCTGTCTGGCACTATGCCACCAGTGGTTGCCCGAGCACCACCAGTAAGAGCATTATCAACCAGGGCAGCAATTCGATCTCGCTGCACGGCTGTAATCATTGGCCCCAAGGTTGTAGACGGTTCAAGGCCGTGTCCTATCCGATACCCCGCCATCGCTTGTGTAAACCGATCAATAAACTCGGCACTTATGTCCTCATGAACAAAGAAGCGATTCACTGCAATGCAAGCCTCTCCCCCATTACGCATCTTCGCCTGTAGTGCGCACCCCAAAGCCAAATCTAAATCAGCATCCGCAGCAATTACACAGGGAGCATTACCTCCGAGTTCCATTGAAGTCCGTTGCAAACAATCTGCCGATTGCCGCACCAATTGCTTCCCCACCGCCGTGGATCCAGTAAACGTAACTTTCCGCAACCGAGAATCAGCCAGTAGCTGCTCTGACATTGCCGCAGCCTGCAAAGTAGTAATAATACTAACGACGCCGCTCGGCACCTTGTATTTGCCAAATACTTCAGCGATCACTTTCCCAAGCAGCAACATAGTCAATGGGGTTTCCGCAGCTGGTTTAACAATAATAGGGCATCCAGCAGCCAATGCAGGAGCGATTTTCCGGGTTGCCATGGCCAGTGGAAAATTCCACGGCGTAATCGCTAACACTGGCCCAACTGGCGTTCGATCAACCAATATGGTTCCGGTTCCAGCAGGGGCTTTCGCTATACGCCCCGGGATACGCACCGCCTCTTCGGCAAACCACCGAAAATACTCAGCCCCGTATGCAACCTCGCCAAAAGCTTCCGCATATGGTTTTCCCATTTCGGTGCTTATGACCGTAGCGAACTCATCTTTTCGCTGCATTACTTCTACAAAGATCTCATGGAGAACCTCGGATCTTAAACGCGGCGCCCACCCAGCCCATTCATATTGAACGGCATCCGCAAGTTCAAGGGCCCGCAGCCAATCTTCGCTCCCAGCATTGGCCACTTCTGCGATGACCTGTTCGGTTGCAGGATCAATAACAGGCAATGTTTCGCCTTGTGCGGCGGGAACTTGGTGGTTTCCAATCCACAATAGGGTTGGTACAGCAGCTAATTTATTCATGTCTACCTCTCCCCGTGTTGTTGAATTGCCTCGCGCAAAACCTGCAACCCTTCGCGTAGTAGCGCCTCGGGGATAACTAACGGTGGTAGGAGGCGAATCACATTTCCATCCATTCCACAGGTCAGGATTAGCACTCCTGCTGCTTTACATTCTGCTGCAATAGCAGCTGTTACCTTGGGATTGGGTTGGTCATATGCATTAACAAATTCTATGGCAATCATGCCGCCACGCCCACGAATTTCCGCTACTATTTCCAATTCTGCAACTTCGGCGAGTTCTTCGCGGATAATCGCTTCGATTTCTTGTGCCCGGCCATGAAGACCTAAATCTTCCATTTCTTCTATTGCAGCAAGTGCCGCCGCACAGGCCACGGGGTTTCCACCGTATGTACCCCCGAGACCCCCAACGCCTGGGGCGTCCATAATTTCCGCACGGCCAGTTACCGCAGATAATGGCATTCCTCCGGCAAGACCTTTTGCGGTGGTAATTAAATCGGGACAAATGCCTTCATGCTCAGCCGCGAACCAAGCTCCGGTACGACTCATGCCAGCCTGAATCTCATCGAATACCAGGACCACATCATTGGTGGTGCACCACCTGGATAATGCTTGGAGAAATCCAGGCGCAGGCACAATAAAGCCGCCTTCGCCTTGAATGGGTTCGATCACTACGCAGGCAAGATTTTCTGCTCCGACTTGCTGTTCAATCATAGTGATTGCACGGTCGGCGGCTTGTTCACCTGTGAGTTTATCCCGCAGTGGGTAGGACATTGGTGCCCGGTAAACATCGCTGGCAAACGGACCGAACTGGCTTTTATATGGTTTATTTTTCGCCGTCATTGCCAACGTAAGATTTGTGCGACCATGATATCCATTGTCGAACACAACAACGCCGTTTTTCTTGGTGTAGGCGCGGGCGATCTTCACCGCGTTTTCTACTGCTTCCGCACCGGAATTAAGAAGCACAGTTTTCTTTGTATGGTCTCCCGGGGCAAGGGAATTAAGTTTTTCCGCCACCGCAATATATGGCTCATATGGGCTGACCATAAAACATGTATGCGTAAAGTGTTGGGCTGCTTCCGCTATTGCCTCAGCCACTTTTGCATTTCCGGCGCCAACGGTAGTAACAGCTATTCCAGAGGCAAAATCAATAAAGGAGTTTCCGTCCGCATCAACGAGCACGCCGCCATCCGCATCGACGACATAGCCTGGCAGCCCGGGTGCTAGCGCACTGGCTACTGCGGCTTCCCGGCGTTCATTAAGTTCTGCACTTTTCGGTCCTGGCAAAACAGTAGTAATACTGCGTTTTTGCGGTAGTCGATAGTCAAGGTCTTTCATTGGGGCTGCCTCTCACGATCATTTCAGGTCACAAAAATCATGTATTGTGACGGCCAACGCGGTCTATGTGCAGCGCGGCGAAACTTTCGACCCAAAATGTCCACTTTGGAGGGTTGTATGGCAACACCATTATTAAGTGTGCGGTGGCTTCTCCATCAGCGCGCCCTGGCGCTTCAAGAGGTTATTCCCGCAACACGCGATTTTGAAATTGTACAGACTAGTGAATTGCCCGACCCATCCCAGTTTTTGCTCCCCCATTCAATTGTGCTCACTATTGGAATAAGTTTTCAAAATAACGAACACCAATTTGGCGAATATATGAGCCGATTAGCGGACGCAGGGGTTGTTGCACTGGGTTTTGGTACCGGGCTTGCATTTCAATCCATCCCCCAGGCGCTTATCGACGCCGCGAAACACCACCATATCGGCCTCTTTGAGGTTCCACATGACACACCTTTTATTTCGATTCAAACGGTTGTAAATAAGGAAATAGCAAACCGGCAAATACGCCAACAGGAACGGCTTGTAGCCTCACAGCGTCGCGCCAACCAAGCGGCAATCACCGGGGGCGTCGAAAAGCTCATCGAACAGCTTGCTATCGATCTACAAGCAGCAGTGGCCATTAAGGACAATGATCAACGGCTTATTACACACTCCAAGTACGGCGCATTGGATGCAACCAAGCCCGCCGAAGATGCTTTTGTAATCAACCATAAAATGCTGACATTTGGAGATAGGTTTCACCAACTCATTACGGTAAGTGACACCCCACTAGATTCAGCACAACGCAACCTTGTAAAGCACTGCGCAAGCCTGGCTGACCTGCTATTACAACGTCCACACTCCCTGCGGAATGCTCGCAGTGAATTAAATGCACTAGCTCTTTCAATGCTGCTGGGGTTTGCCGGTGAAGCCAGCCAAATAGAAAAGATATTTGCCGGTATTGCAGATTCACATGGGCATGTGCGGCCGGTGGTGATTCATTCCAATATTGATCGACACATTAATCAAGCCATTGAAACTATCGACAAAAACCTTGTAGTGCATACCCGCGAACTTTGCAGTATTCATCTGGACAAATACACAGCACTATTTCTTTTCCGCGGCTCACGTGAAGTGGAAAATATTATCGAACTATTTGGCGAATACACTGCAAAGATTCGAATATGCATTGGAGGTTCTCGCCCATGGAAGAGTGTTGATCAAGAATTGATACGTTCCCTGGTAACCTCAGCGAAATCTATTCCCCTTGGAGAACACCTAGGGCCACAAGGAAATACGCTTGCGTGGCTCCGTGGCAGCGCCGTTATGGACGCATTGGATCAACGAGCACATGAAACCCTTGGACGATTGGAAAACCATGACCGCCAGCATGACACCCATCTTCGTCTTACCTTAGCCACGCACCTACAACGCGGCGCCCAAATCACTGCCACTGCTGAAGCTTTAGGAATCCATCGCCACACCGTTCGCAGCCGCCTCGAACGAATCTCCGAAATTTGCGAGGTTGATCTAGAAAACCCTGTGACCAGGGCCGAGCTATTGCTGGTAACTGTCACCCGGAAACCAGTAACAGACGAAAGCCGCCACCTTGGAATGAACCAAGATGACGGCTTATAGCCAACGAGTTAAATCAGCCCAGCAGCGGCTACTGCGTCACGCTCATCCTTAAGCTCAGCGACGTTAGCGGCAATGCGCTCCTTTTGGAAATCGGAGAGCTCCAGGCCTTCAACAATTTCCCACTTGCCATTACGGGCAACCGTTGGCAAGCCAGCAACAAGACCTTCATCAATGCCATAGGAACCATCGGATGGGATAGCAGCGGAAGACCAAGCCTCAGTGCCCTGAATCCAGTCGCGCATGTGATCGATAGCAGAGGAAGCCGCAGAAGCTGCAGAAGAGCTACCGCGAACCTCGATAATTTCAGCACCACGCTTTGCCACACGTGGAATAAACTCATTAAGGTACCATTCGCGGTCAACCAAGTCTGAAACCTTTTCCCCGCCAACAGTTGCCCAGGTGATATCTGGGAACTGGGTAGCAGAGTGGTTACCCCATACAACAACCTTTTCAAAAGCGTCAGAATCTTTGCCGAGCTTGGTGGCCAGCTGAGACAGAGCGCGATTGTGGTCAAGACGCATCATGGCATTAAAGCGGTCAGCTGGTACGTCCTTAGCATGGTTCATAGCAATCAAGGCATTCGTATTTGCTGGGTTGCCCACAACAAGTACGCGAATATCATCAGCCGCATGGTCATTAATGGCTTTACCCTGCGGACCAAAGATTCGACCGTTTGCAGCAAGCAAAGCAGAACGCTCTTCACCCTTGCCACGAGGCTTTGCACCAACAAGGAATGCAGCGTTTGCGCCATCGAAAGCGACCTCTGCCTTGTCCGTAATATTGATGCCTTTCAACAGTGGGAATGCTGAGTCTAGAAGCTCCATAGCGACGCCCTCGGTAGCACCAAGAGCAGCAGGAATTTCCAGGAGCTCCAATTGCAATGGAACATCCTTGCCATACACGTCGCCATTGGCAATACGCCATAACAACGAATAAGCAATCTGGCCAGCTGCGCCGGTAACAACGACCTTCTTTGGGGCAAGAGTCATGTGTTGATCCTCTTCTCTACGAGATATGTCCTCCGACGGCTGGTTGTTAGCTTTTCACGTTGGGCTTGTATATTCAGCTTCTCGGCCGTCGTTCACGACCAACTCTAGCGATTCCCCGCGCACTTCGCATTGCCCAAAAAGCACCCATAGGGATTACCCGCAAGGGATTCGAACTGATCCGGCAACTTTTTACAATAGTACTGTCCGAACTCTCCGCTGGCGATTGTCACTACCAGCGGTTTTCACCCCCTTTTCACCCCCAAAACGAGCCTCGAAAGGAAGAATATTTTTGTGGCCAAGGTCACTCACGTATTTTGCTCAATAAAACGCTGTGAATCGGCCCCTATGATGCACGCTTTCGACCAACTTCCAACCGGCTCTCTACAGCATTTTTGGCAAAACTACCCCCGAATTTACGCAATCTTAAAATTTGACCTGCGGCAATAGAATGGTTTCCTGTCCGCCTCTTGAAACACCGGCGGAATAAGGCACGATGAAATCATTACCTAAGATCCCCCATATCCTTTTGCCACACAGACATCTGGAGCACTATCTATCCCCGAGCAAAACTCTTTAACGTATATTTCGGTATTTGGTAAAACGGTACGCTTTTAAAAGGTTCATTCGCACAAGAAGACAATAAGAAAGGAAGAAGCATGAACGCCCCTCTCACCGACACTGAGGCTGGCGCAGTCACCACAGATAAGGTCGTTGAGGTTGCCCTGCACAGCTTCGCTACCAAAGGATTTGACGAGACTAGACTCGAATCAATCGCCCAAGAGTCTGGAATGTCTAAGCGAATGATCCATTATCACTTTGGTGATAAAAAGGGCTTGTATTTGCAGACTTTTTATTTAGCAATCGCACAACTTAGGCCCGAACCGCGAGCTCTGGAATTGGAATCCACTGTGCCCGTAGACGGCGTAAGAAAAGTAGTGGAAGTGATTTATCGGCAATTTGAAAAACATCCAAATGCCGCACGCCTTATCTTAATGGAGAATCTTTACTCCTACGCCGAAATAGACACCGTAAAAGCACTTACAGAACAATCGAGTGTGCTCTTACAAATGGATAAGCTTCTTATGCTTGGACAGGACGCAGGTGCGTTCCGCCCGGGAATTAGTGCACTTGATGTGTACCTCCTTATTGCATCGCTTTGCATGTTCCGTATTTCAAATCGGAACACCTTTTTAATGTTGTACAAGGCGGACCTGCAAAATAAACAAAATAGCGTTGGCATGCTCCGCCTATGCACAGACTCGGCATTGGCATTCCTTACTTCCAACATGCCAAGCACGGGCGATATGAGCTATATCCACCCCCATGACTGCAACCCCGAAGGCTGTGACGAACAAGACGTGGATGGGGATATCTACGGCTAACTAACGGTATATCGCACTATCCAACCAAAGTTTATAACTTTTCAATTACAAAATCCACATAATGCCAATTGCACAAAAATGCCAGGAGTAGCATTTCCTCTGGCATTCATTGTGTGCCTCCTTTTTATTGCATTAACGTTTATTAAATCAACTCTAGGATAGTACGATGCGAAGAATTCGCCGTTGCTCAGTTGGTGTTGCTGCTTTATTGGCGATGGTTTTTGCGCCAGTGAGCCTAGCTCAAGCCACATCAATGGACCCCACCGTGATCGTGCTGGATGCTTCAGGATCTATGACCGCACAGGATGTGGACGGCCAATCCCGTATGGATTCAGCCAAACAAGCCGTAAATGATTTTCTCGATCAAACCCCTGAAGAATCGAAGTTGGGTTTGCTCACTTATGGCACGGGCACTGGCAGTTCTGAAGAGGAAAAAGAAGCTGGCTGCAAAGACATTACGGTTCTTTCGCGCCTAGGGGAAACACCGATTGCCGACCTCAAACAAAAAGTAAATGAATTGCAACCGCGCGGCTACACACCGATTGGTAATTCGCTACTCCAGGCGAATGACCTTTTGCCAAAAGAGGGAAAGCGCTCAATCGTTCTTGTCTCCGACGGCATTGACACCTGCGCACCGCCACCTGTGTGCGACGTCGCAAAGCAACTGAAAGAGCAAGGCACCGACCTGGTGGTACACACTATCGGTTTTATGGTTGACGACGCCGCGCGCGCCGAGCTTTCCTGTGTGGCCGATGTTACCGGCGGCACCTACTCTGACGCCTCAAGCGCGGAGAGCCTTAAGGCAAACCTAACCCGGGCCGCTACCCGCACAGGTGTCTCATACCAGTTTTCGGACAAACAGGTGAAGTTTTCCCAGCAGCTTAGCGACGCCCCCGAGATCACCGTCGGCGACCTCCAACACCCAACCCGCATCCATGCCATTCTCCCCTCTGGTGGCGATAAAGAATCATTTGCCAAGATAAAGATCCCCAACGGCATGCACCTACAGGTGGGTTATTCGACAGTCCCCAGCTTTGGAACTCGTAAAATACTAGAAGATGCCTTCGGGTTTTTTATCTCCCCAGAGGACAGCTCTGGCAGTGCCTGCTATATAGATCGTTCTGGACTATCGGATGTTGTGGGCAGCCGTCCAAACGCCGCTTTTATCACCGGAAAAGAGCAAGGCGCAAAAGACAATTATTGCGAAGGGGAATACATATACCTCCACGCATACGAAACAGCCGACGCCCCTGATGACCTAGACATGACATTGGCGTTAGTCCCGGCACAGCCTTCTGATTACGGGGACCCATTTAATAAAGCTGCCACACCAGACCGTACTAAAGATGACCTAGGCAAGCCCGCAGAGGCTCGTACCACAGAATCTGTCACCCCGCTGAGTTACCCCGATACACAGGCAAAACCCGCACACGGAACCGTGATCGCGGACATAGTCGAAGGTGAAACGCAGTATATCCCCACTGAAGTCTCCTGGGGTCAGGCGCTGGATGTGACCGTTGAAATCTTGGAGGATCAGGCAGCCGAAGAACTCACCCAGACTGAACGGACCGGTCGGCAACTAGACATCTCAGTATTGAATGAGCTCGGCCAGCCGCAGAAAATTCTGGACGATGATTCCAATCAATCCCTCCCTTCTCGAAGCCTGGATATTAATGCACAGAATGCGGCAAAAGTATTTGGCACCGAACGGGCCATCTCTTTTGCAAACATAAAGGAACGATCAGCAGCCTGGCTCGGCGGCAAACATTTCGTGCAAATAAGTTTCAATAGCCTCTTCCGCCAGGAAAAAGCCACCGAGAATACCCAATCAATTCCGGTAAAGTACCGCCTTACCTTCACCCCAGTTGGAAACCCCGTCGAAGGACCTACTTTTACCGCAGACGCCTCCCCCACAACCAATGTCTCAAGCGCGCAGTCTACCACCGCGGCTAACGCGGAGGTAAAACAAACAAGTAGCTGGGGCACACTACTTAATTACGCAATCATATTCGGCATCTTGCTCGTAGTGGTTGTCTTGATCATCGGAGGAATTATATTCCTTAGCAGCAAACGACGCGGCTAACTCCTATGCGGTGGTGCGGGATGCTTCGTCTTCAGCACTGTGGGGCAGCAGCTCTGGCTCGGATTCCCCACGCACTGTGGATTCCGTAATCAATACAGCCTTCACATCTTCCCGGTCCGGAATATCGAACATTACCGGCACCAAGATTTCTTCCATAATAGACCGCAAACCACGTGCGCCAGTCTTGCGTTCTAAAGCGAATTCCGCAACGGCTTCCAAAGCCTCATCGGTAAAACGCAAATCAACGCCATCCATTTCAAACAGACGCTTGTATTGTTTGATTAGGGAATTTTTCGGCTCGGTCAGCACAGAAATAAGCGAATCTTTGTCCAAATTACCCACGGTGGCCACTACAGGCAGGCGACCAATAAACTCAGGAATCAGACCAAACTTTACTAAATCTTCGGGGCGGACATCGCGGAAAATATCCACATCGTCGGTATCAGCAGCGGCCGTAATATCCGCGCCAAAGCCCAATCCCTTACGTCCACGGCGTTCTTGAATCACTTTTTCCAAGCCCGCAAATGCACCTGCGACAATAAACAAAATATTGGTAGTATCCAGCTGAATAAAGTCTTGATTTGGATGCTTCCTACCACCCTGCGGCGGAATTGCAGCAACAGTACCTTCAAGGATTTTCAGCAGTGCCTGCTGCACCCCCTCCCCAGAAACATCGCGAGTAATCGATGGATTCTCAGACTTTCGGGAAATCTTATCCACTTCATCAATGTAAATAATGCCGCGTTGCGCCCGCTGAACATCGAAATCCGCGGCTTGCAGCAGTTTCAGCAGAATATTTTCCACATCTTCGCCGACATAACCAGCTTCGGTCAGCGAGGTAGCATCAGCAATGGCAAACGGGACGTCGAGAAGCCGCGCCAGGGTCTGTGCAAGGTAAGTTTTACCACTGCCTGTGGGACCCAACATAAGAATATTCGATTTAGCCAGCTCAACATCGTCCTCATTGCGGCGCGACATTGAACGCTGCTCCTCCGCGCGAAGCCGCTTGTAATGGTTGTAGACCGCTACAGACAACACACGCTTTGCATCGGTTTGCCCGATGACATACTTATCCAAGAAAGCACATATTTCTGTAGGACGCGGCAGCTTATCATTACGTTCCTGTTCAGCTGCTGCGCTATTGAGTTCTTCCTCAATGATCTCATTGCAAAGGTCGATGCACTCGTTGCAGATATACACCCCACCACCAGCGATGAGCTTTTTCACCTGCTTTTGACTCTTTCCACAGAACGAGCACTTTAACAGGTCTGCGCTTTCTTGCATATGTGCCATGAGGAGCTATTCGTCTCGCAATCATCGGTAAAGGTGCCAGTGATAGGCACCTAAGTTTGAGGGCCTTCCCACACTTTAGTCCTAAATACGCCAAGAGTGTGGGTACCAGAAACGTGTCCCGGTATCACCCACACCCACAATGACGTATCAAAGGCGCATTAAAGGTGCCTATGCATTGAGCTTACGGTAATCGAATACTTGGTCAACAATTCCGTACTCAACGGCTTCATGCGCCGTAAGAATCTTATCGCGATCAGTATCAATCCGGATTTGCTCGGCTGGCTTACCAGTATGGCGCGACAGCGTTTCTTCCATAAGCTTCCGCATGCGCTCAATTTCCGCAGCTTGAATCTCCAGATCTGAAACTTGGCCCTGAATTCCACCAGTGGCTGGCTGATGAATCAATACCCGAGCATTCGGCAATGCCGCACGCTTACCTGGAGCCCCCGCCGCCAATAGCACCGCCGCAGCTGATGCGGCCTGCCCTAAACACACAGTGCGCACATCCGGGCGGACATACTGCATCGTGTCGTAAATAGTCATTAAGGACGTAAACGAACCACCAGGCGAATTAATATACATGGTGATATCGCGATCCGGATCGAGGCCTTCAAGGACGAGCAGCTGCGCCATAATGTCATTCGCGGAAGCATCGTCCACCTGAGTGCCTAAAAAGATAATCCGTTCTTCGAAAAGTTTGTTATAGGGATTTGACTCTTTTGCCCCAAATGCCGAATGCTCCACAAACGAAGGAAGCACATAGCGGGAAGAAGGCATCTGCATACCGTTGGTCATAATATTGCTGTTCTCCTAGAAGAATTAGTTGGAAATATTGCCTTTTGCTGACGTAATAACATGGTCCACAAAACCGTATTCTTTGGCCTGTTCAGCAGTAAACCAACGGTCACGGTCAGAATCTTTCGTGATTTGTTCTACAGATTGACCGGTATGCTCCGCAATCAGTTCCGCCATTTCACGCTTTGTATGCGAGAACTGCTCAGCCTGAATCGCAATATCGGCCGCCGTACCACCAACACCCGCAGACGGCTGATGCATCATAATACGAGCATGTGGCAATGCGTACCGCTTGCCTTTAGTGCCAGCCGAAAGTAAGAACTGTCCCATTGAAGCGGCAAGCCCCATCCCATAGGTCGCAATATCGCACGGGGAATACTTCATTGTGTCATAAATTGCCATTCCGGCGGTCACAGAGCCGCCAGGCGAATTAATGTACAGCGAAATATCACGGGTTGGATCTTCTGCGGACAACAAGAGAATCTGGGCGCAAAGTTTATTTGCGATTTCATCATCTACCTGGCTGCCCAAAAAAATAATCCGCTCCCTAAGTAACCGCTCATAGACAGAGTCACTAAGGTTCATGCCGGCTGGTGACGTCATATATCGCTCCTAAAAATCCAAATTTGCTGTTATACACTGCCAACCAATGTAACGCAGGTTGGGCACAAAGTTAGCCTTTGTTCGCTGTCAGCGTAACCCTTATAGCTTTGGGCATTGATTACAGGTTCTGTGTGTGGTGCCGGCCACCTAAAGTATTTCGGAGCACACTACCGAAGCTTTTAAGTAGCTACTTGCCGGGCTAGGGCGAATGCTTCGGGTAGCTTCAAATAACAGTTGGTACAAAATGGAGGGGTTTTTGAAAAAGTTACCCTTTTTGTATCAAGCCGCAGGTCAATCGCGGTAAACAATAAAACTCAAGCCATACTCGCCACCCCAAGTACCCGCCAACACCTTTTGCACAACCGCTATGCGATTAAGCCACCATCAGAGCACACTGTGCGCAAACATAAAACTCCCCTCCAGACCGGAAAGCTATTACTTTCCTGGCCAAGCTTGGAGGGGAGTTTTATGTTTTTAAGTGAAATTATGCTTCAGCTTCAGCTTCTTCTTCTGGGCCGAAGTAGCTCTTTACATCAATAGCTTCGCCATTGGAGTCTTTAGCAGTGACCCGAGCAATAGCTGCAGCCAGTGCTTTACCGCGTCGAACGTCGGTGAACACATTCGCAAGCTGGCCGGACTGCTGCAACTGGTTCACAAATTGCTCTGGTTCCATGCCATAGCTTTGTGCTGTGAAGATAATGTGGTCAGTAAAATCTTGCTGAGTTACTGATGGCTGCTCTTGGTCTGCGAGGACATCAAGGAAGAGTTGGGTGCGTACTGCTTCTTCAGCATTCTTGCGAGAGTCTGCATCAAATTCTTCACGGGTGGTCCCTTGGATCTGCAGCATTTGCTCCAGAATTTCTTCTTTGCCGCCAAACTGGGACATGAGTTGCTGCAAGTGCCCATCAACTTGGGCTTGAACAACGCCTTCAGGCAATGGGAATTCGGTTTGCTCGAGAGCTGCTTTAAGCACTTCGTCGCGGATATTGCCAGCTTGTTCGTTTTTGCCTTCGTCTTCGAGGCTGCCAGCAATATTGGTCTTGAGTTCTTCGATAGTGTCAAACTCAGAAGCCATTTCTGCGAACTCATCGTCGAGCTCTGGGAGTTCGCGGACCTTCACTGATTTCACGGTGACGGTAACAGCGCTTTCTTTACCTTCGTATTCACCGGATACCAGGTTGGTGGTGAATTCTTTAGTTTCACCTTTAGCCATGCCAATAAGTGCTTCATCAAGACCTTCGACTAAGTCTTTGCTGCCTACTTCGTAGGAGAGGTCTTCGGTTGCAGATTCTTCGATAACCTGACCATCTACAGAAGCGGACATATCAAGGGTAACGAAGTTTCCTTCAGCTACAACTTGGTCAACTTCAGTAAGGGAAGCAAAGCGCTCGCGCAAAACGTCGAGTCGTTCGGAGATCTTCTCATCAGTGACTTCAATCGCCGGTACCTCTACGGAGATTTCAGAGAAGTCTGGAACCTGAATTTCAGGGCGAATATCAACTTCCGCTACGAATTCAATAAATTCGTCGTCTTCTACTTTGGAGAGATCCAAGGCTGGCGAGCCAAGAACTACAAGCTTGTTTTCCTCAACTGCTTTTTCATAGCGAGAAGGAACAACATCATTGAGTACCTGCTCAAGGATTGGGCCGCGACCAACACGGGCCTCAATCAACTGACGAGGAGCCTTTCCCTTGCGAAAGCCTGGAATGGAAACTTGCTGCGCGATAGCTTCGTAAGCCTGGTCGAACTCCGGCTTCATCTCGTCGAAGGGAACCTCGACTGTGAGCTTCACGCGTGTATCGTTCAGGTGCTCGACGGAACTCTTCACGAGCCACTCTCCTGGGTATAAAACGGTGGTGAAAAAGAGACGACGCGGATAAACCGCGTCATCTCCAAGACTCTTTTGCATGAGTCCTAGTCGGGGCGACAGGATTTGAACCTGCGACCCCCTGCTCCCAAAGCAGGTGCGCTACCAAACTGCGCCACGCCCCGTTATTTAGATTTTGTATCGCTGTTGTTTGCGGTACGGGATCTAAGTGTACATATTGTGCAAACAGATACCTAGTTGGGGGTCACTTAAGCAATAAAGTCGCTGGTCAAAGCGTTTTTAAAAACACCCTCTCGGCCACGCTACGACATAAAAGTTTGTCTTGTTTTTACGTTTCTGCACCCCGCATAATCCGATTGCCTACTTCAGGTTTAAGAAGGTTGAGAACATCTCAAAACGAGCTACCCCCGCCGACCGGAAAACCAACATTCTTGAGTCATTTTTAAATAACGAAACCACCGTTGGGTGTTTTCTTCGGCCCCCTCACCCCAGAGGGTCGTGACCTGAGCAAAAAATATAAATCCCCTAAAAACGGGCACAGACAAAAGGTTCTATAGGAACTATCAACAAAAATCCTACTTGACAGATTCATCTTTTATGTTAAAGGCGCACATTGGTTCATATCCAGGTCCATCACTTTTGATTCTAGAAAAGCACATTTGCGTACATTTTTCGCGTTACACATTCAGCAAAAGCGTAACCTTGAAATATAACGCCTTACCAGCGCGATTTATCACCCATCCCCCGCGGGTGGATTGGCATAAAAAAAGTCCTCCACTGCGATAGTTCTTTGCAGTGAAGGAGTGGAGGGAACGACGGGAATCGAACCCGCGTCTTCAGCTTGGAAGGCTGAGGTATTAGCCACTATACGACGTTCCCTGAACGTTTACTTTCGTAACGCTCGGCAGCCAACGTTACACGCTTGAGATGAATATGCCAAATCCCCAGGAAAATTTGACGGTCTCTCATTTGGGGGTAGCGCCTCTATATGTGATTTTACTCACTTAATAGGTTTGAATTCTTGGTTTTTTTCTAAATTTTCATGCTTTCACTTATGACCCAATTGTGTCTTCACGTAATGTACCCCCCATGCAACCGAAGATCATTGACGCCGATACCGGCACCGAACTCTGGACCGCCATTGAGTGCGCCACATTTTCTGGCACCGCTCGCGGTACTTTCACTAGCTATGCCGGCCGAGGCCGTGCACCAAAACCTGTAGCCAAACTTCATGGACTCACCTTGTGGGATTCCAATACCGTCCGCGAATGGACGGATGAACGCCGCGAAAAAGCGCGCCGACGTGCCGCTGAGCTCGCCGGAGAAAGTTAACCCGTACATCCTTAGACGCCGCGCCGAGCACGACTGCGCGAATGCTGGGCGGGGCGTCGTAAAGCATGCGGAACATTTCAACGTTGTAGAACGTTGTTGAGGTAGCCCCCTTTACCCAATGATTGGAAAGAGAGTTTGCCTCAGTGACAGCCCTCCTGCTTATTGCAATCACCATTGCCGCAGCCGTGTTTATTGTGTCGCGCAAGACCCAATCGCACACAAAGCAGCTGGAAAGCGTCAAACTCGATGATGCCATTGCTGACGCACGGCGTTGGATTGATCGTTTAGGCTCGCAAGTCCTTACCATGGCTGGCACCGATACAGCCTCTACACAAGCCATTGCAGACGCCTCAGAGCGATTTAATGCGGCATCTTCGCAAATTAGTACCGCCACTACTGTTCGGCAAGCAGAATTGGCTCGAGAGTCCGCCCTTGAAGGACTCCACTACATCAATGCAGCCCGCGAAATCATGGGACTGCCTGCCGGCCCCGAATTGCCGCCATTGGAAGGGCAACGTACCGCTGGCAAGGTTACTGAAGAACGCACCATAACCCATGAGGGTCAACAAATCACTGCATCTCCGGTAGCAACCGCAAATACTCCTAATTACTACCCTGGTGGCATGGTCGCCGGGCGCCCTGTTCCTGCCGGCTGGTATTCAGAACCCTGGTGGGCCAGCGCCCTACGAACAGGCATCTGGACAGCCGGCTCAGTACTCCTATTCTCCGCCATGTTTAACGGCATGGCTGGGGTTGCATACAGTGCTGCAGCATTCGAACAAGGCTATGGTGAGGGGCTTAACGACGCCGCGACAGACACCGGCGCAGCGGACCTTGGATCCAATGTGGGCGAAGGCACTGACTCTGGTGAAGGTGCTGGTGCTGACGAAGGTGCTGGTGCTGGCGCTGAAGAAGGGGGCGGGTTCTTCGATAACTTGTTCGGCGGCGATGGCGGCCAAGATAGTGGTGGATTCTTTGACGGCGGCATGTTCGGCGGAGACGGTGGTTTTGACGGCGGTTTTGACGGCGGGGATATTTTCTAGCCGCAATACAAAAAATAAAATACTCCCTGCATGTTGGACTCTCGGACCAGTTCTTTATGTGGGGAGTTCTTTATGTGGGGTGATTTTGCCCAGTGGTTGGGCTTATGTGTTTGTTGTGTCGGTTGGGGCTGGGTGGGGATTGGTTGGTCGGGTTGGGGGGGGTGGCCGGTCTTTTTGGGTCTGGTTGGGCGGTGGTTGGGTGCTGGTTGGGCGCTGGTTGGGCGTGTTGTCACAGATTCCATTTTTTCGGCGGATTTTATGGAATCTGCGACACGATAGGTAGGGAACCTGTCACAGATTCCATTTTTTTCGCTGTTTTTATGGAATCTGCGACAAACCCCAGGTCAACAGTTGTGCGCAATGTTGGTTGCTGTCACAAATTCCATTTTTTCAGGCGATTTTATGGAATCCGTGACAGTAGGACTGAAAACATCACTAGTTTGATAGGGCACGCCTATCAAACACCCCGGAAAGCGGCTCGAAGGCTCGGGAAACCAGCCAACTCACCCAGGAAACCAGCTCAAACCCCCCGGGAAGCCCTGGATTTTCAGCCCACCTGCCCCGAAATCAGGCAGATCTGACACACCCCACCACCCAGCAAAGGCAGATTTCACATCACCCACAACCCGCCACAACATTTCCCCAGCTCACACCCCCAAACCAAGATCCCACAACACAAATCTGCCGGCCTGAGCCTTTCCCAGGCCCGGCTGGGCCTTCCTATGCCTGTTCCAGACTTTCCTAAAGCCTTCCACATCCGCCTCGGGTATCCCACCCCATATCCCAAACCCTGCCCAAACCCACCCCCCCCCAAAAAAAGCACCATAAAACAAAAACCAGTCCAACCTCCAGGGCCAAGTCAAAATCCCAGCACTTGCATACAATATAAGCAGTGTGCTGGGATTTTTCTGTTACACGGTTCTATTCAGGTACGGCTGGAGCAATTCCAGTTTTTTCATAATCCGCAAGAATATCAATGCGCCGCTGATGGCGTTCTGCTTTGCTCCATTCTTGATCAAGGAATGCGTCCACAATAGCTAAAACTTCTTCTTGCGAATGCATCCGCCCACCAATGCCAATAAGCTGGGCATTATTATGTTCCCGGGCAAGCCGGGCCGTCTCCTCAGACCATGCTAATGCGCAACGAGCGCCTTTGACCTTATTAGCGGCAATTTGCTCACCATTGCCAGAACCACCCAAAACAATGCCAAGTGCACCTGGATCATTGACGGTACGCAATGCCGCTTCTATACAAAACGCTGGATAATCATCATCTGCGTCATATGTGTGAGCACCGCAATCGATAACCTCGTGTCCAATTTCCTTGAGGTGCTCAGCAATCACATTTTTCATTTCAAAACCAGCATGGTCTGCTCCAAGGTAAACGCGCATAATCCTAATCCTACCCGCTGTCTATAAAACTCGGAGCTTCATCACAGAATCCAACTTTCGGTTGATGTGTGTTTATTCTTAAAGGGTAAAACTTTCTCACCCAGAGGAGCTATTCATGTCCCATGCGCCAGTGGTTCGCACAGTCCGGCATGACATTAATACCAAACCGTTTATTGTAATTTGGGAGGTCACCAGGGCTTGCAGCTTGGTATGCAAGCATTGTCGGGCAGACGCCCAGCACGAACCTAATCCAAAACAGCTCACCACCGAGCAGGGCTTTGCCTTGCTGGAGAACCTAGCGTCATATGACAAGCCTCGCCCGCTGCTTGTTCTTACCGGCGGCGATCCGTTCGAGCGCGGCGATCTCGAACAATTAGTCGCTTATGGTACCGGCCTTGGGCTCAATGTTTCCCTTTCACCTTCGGTCACCCCAAAGCTCACAGTTGAACGTATTACTGGTTTGCGGGAAGCCGGGGCAAAAGCAATGTCTATGTCATTAGACGGAGCAACTGCCGCCACACACGACGCATTTCGTGGTTTTCCTGGAACATTTGAGCAAACACTCGCTATGGCGCCAGAGATCAATAAACTTGGCTACCGTTTGCAAATCAATTCCACGCTTACTCGAAGCAATATTCATGAAGCCCCTGCGCTATTAAAGCAGGTCATGGATATGGGAGCGAAAATGTGGTACGTGTTCTTTTTAGTCCCCACGGGCCGCGGAGCAGCCTTGAATTGCCTCGACCCACAAGAACGTGAGGATGTCTTACATTGGCTTGCGGATGTATCCACCCGCATTGCTATTAAAACCACAGAAGCCCCGCAATACCGGCGCGTGGTGATCCAAAATAAGCAAGGGGTACCTTTTACCGGCGGAGAGCTATACCAACAGCTCACCGAAGAGACCACCAAGCTCCTTGGTGCTCAGCCGATTAATCCGCGCCCACCGCGTGCTCCTATGGCGGTAAATTCCGGATCAGGATTCGCATTTATTGACCATATTGGGGACGTATATCCCAATGGTTTTCTGCCCTTGCACTGTGGGAATGTTACGGAAACAGACTTCCACACTATCTACAGCGATTCCCCGGTATTCCAAGCCTTGCGTGACCCGGATAATTGGCATGGCAAATGTAGTGTGTGCGAGTTTCATGGCGTATGTGGTGGTTCCCGTTCCACGGCTTTTGCAGTTACTGGTGATTATCGCGCATCCGACCCGACCTGCGCATATATCCCCGAGGCTTGGAAGCAGGCAAGTTAATGATGGATCACGTAAAATCGTGATCCATGAGGATGGCGGGCGCTTGTGCGTCACTAGTGGTAGTACTCGGGGTTTTGCTTCATGGATGTGCCCCGCTTCCGATCGAACCGGGTGGGCCGGCAGCCCCTGGCCCACAGTCGTTTCCGGATCTTGATGCCTTGCCGGTTAAAGGACGCGCCCCCAAAACCGGTTATGAACGGGAGCTCTTCGGCCAGGCTTGGACCGACGACGTGACCGTTGAAGGCGGCCGAAATGGTTGCGATACCAGGAATGATATTCTCCGACGTGATCTGGTTGATATTACGTTAAAGCCTGGAACCAGCGATTGCGTAGTGCTTACCGGCACATTGATCGACCCTTACACCACCCATCAAATCGCTTTCCAGCGTGGCGAGCATACTTCTCCTGCGGTACAAATCGACCATATTGTGTCCTTATCCAATGCATGGCAAACAGGTGCACAACAGCTCACGCCGGAACAACGCCGCGATTTCGCCAATGATCCCCGCAATCTTATCGCCGTCGACGGCCCAACAAACCAGCATAAAGGCGACGGAGATGCCGCGACTTGGCTCCCACCGAATAAAGCCTTCCGTTGTGAATACATACAACGCCAAATCACTGTAAAAACCCACTATGGTTTATGGGTCACACAAGCGGAAAAAGACGCCATGGCGCGTGTATTAACCACCTGCAACACCGAGACACCTGGCGAAATACCAGCCCCCGCACCTGAAGACGAACCGCTTTATCGAAACTGCAAAGAGGCGTGGCATGCGGGCGTCGCTCCAATCCATAAAGGTCAACCCGGCTATCGAACCGACATGGACGGCGACGGTGACGGCATCGCATGTGAACCTCGCCGATGAACGCCCCGATATGCGTATCGACGCCCCACCGCTTGCGGAACCGTCGCACCAACAACGCTTAAATGCTCACCCACAATAATTCCGCCAAGAGCAATTGACACTGCCAGCGCCAAACCACCGCTGACCATGGCACTGGTGGTAAATATTTCCACCGAAACCATGCCTATACCGAAAACAAAAGTAAGAAAAGCGCTGACCAAAAGCGATATCTTTAGCGCAGAGACCGGCAACCCAAGCACCCCTAACACCCATACGATCAAAAGCCCGGGAAGCAATAGAAATAAGTCATTCGGCTGCAATGACGACCCCACGTACGACGAACATAGAACCGCCGCCGCCACAAAAGCCAAATATTTCCAGTCTTTAATTCTGGCCTTCGTTGGTGGCATCGCTTTAAAAAACATCGCCAAATTAACTATGACAACAATGCACGAAAATAATGTGGGAGAAACAGGAATCACTGGCGGTACAACACCAGAAATTCGAAAAAGAATAAACGTTAGACTCGGCAAGATAAGTGCCATTGGAATAATCGTGGAAAGCGCCAATGAAATTCTTATTGGGTCCGCCTTTTGCATATGCCCCATCACCCAAAACAATACGCAATATGTTAAGCCACAAACACAGGATGCAAAAACGAAACAACCAATCGCCGTAAACGCAACAGCAGCATTAAACTCATCAAGTGAGCGTTCCGTCGCTTGAACACGAACTGAAACCAATGACAGGATAAATGCAAATATTATAAACCCGAAGTACTTTAGCCGCATTAGCAATCGTTTATGAGGATCCATCACGCAAATACCCCATAAGTAATTGAATAACCGAAAAAGGTTGCTCCAGAGCTAAACTAATATCGTGCTTTACTGTCTCCATGGCAAAAATATCTGCGTTTTTGCCATCCCACTCAGGCCCGTACAAGCCCAGTAAAAATCCCTGGAGCACCCGGTCATTTTCAATAGGACTGCTTTGTATACTGCCAGCTAGCTCGCATAATAGAAGTTGACCACTGTCAGCCAAATCTGCCTCAAGAACACAACAATCCAGGCATGCTTGGTTTCTTATTGCTTCAAGGTCATCTTGAGCAATCGCATCTAAATCTTCAGGCGAGCCTAGAAGGTTGAGGTTTTTAATCTTTTGGTAGCGGTCAATTTCCGCACGCAGAACCTTAGTTTCCGATTCCCATGCTTCGGGTGAACAGCATTGAGATAAAAATTCCTCTATATCTAATGAAAATTCAGGAGGAAGTATAAACGTAAATTGGATAGCGTGCTGAGTTGAAAACGCTTTGCATGTACCACCAACAAAATAGATTTTTTGTAGTAATTTCCTATTAGCGCGCAGTAAATAATGCTCTAAAAAGTGCAAATAATAGGGTGGTACTGAGTCACTAAAGAGCTGTAAATCAAGAATTACAACTTTCACCTCAAATGGCCAGCGAACAGTGAGCACCTTATGGTGACGGAATCCGCTAAGAAACATTGGCCCAAATTGCTGGGTTTTTTGTTGAATAAGGGTTGAAGTTTTCATACAAAATCCCAATGTGAATGTGCTTGTTCAAGTTCAAATTGCAGCGCTTCTGGTGTGATGGCAGCTAATGAAGCTTCAAAATATTCCGCATTCCATTCTGGATCCAGCATCCGATAGCGAAGTAAACCAGTTACTCGGAACTTAGTGGGCTGCATCCGGAAATTCAGCAGCATTGTTGCTTTTGCACCAAGGATTGAGTGTTGAATCCATGTGCCGGAATGCATTGCCTGCGCAATATTTTTTGTAATACCAGTTACGTCTTTTGGCGAGGCAAATTCGAAGCACAGCCTAAGCTGCAATGTTTGCTCATCAAGCACTACCTGGCAGTCGTAACATTCCCCAGATTCAATCACGTGACGCAATGGTGAATATGGGTTATTGCTTTGAAAAAGGTGTGCCAAAATCCGCCAAGCCAACAATCGTTCGACTGAAAACACTCCTAGCGGATCTAAGGTCAACATTGTTTTCTGTTGCACGGCTCCCCCACAAGCAGCGAAACTTGTTAATCCAAGCCGCGTCTTTGGAGGAGTGTAGTGGGCAAAGAACTCTTCCTCGGAAACAAATTTCAATTCTTTGCCCACAAGCTCAAGTGTCCAGGGTGGTCGTTGGCTGCCTTCACAAAAGGCTACCGAATACACTCCGGTGTAGAAATTTCCGAAGAGTGCATATCGTGTTTGCTGTAGTTGCGAACGCCAAGGGGTTTTGTATCGGTTTGAAAAATCCCTCAGTGTTGCTTCCGCATACGCTGCTTCGTGCGGAGCCAGCGGTAGATCCGAAATAAAAAGTTGGTGGTTCATTATTACTTAACCTCAGACAGACTTTTTATAATGCTCCACTAATTCCGCTGCATCTTGTTTGCGCACCCACTGGCAGTATTGTTTATCATCCCGCTCTGCATTAATGCTTAACGCATGTAATAAACAACCTTTACAGTATTGTTTGTGCTCGCAGTTATTCGCGCAACCACTGTGTTCACTTGGCGCAGTTATATCGTGCAGTTTTAGCGCTATTGCACTAGAGAATAAATCTGTCCAATTACGCTCGAGCGCGTTTCCGAATGCAAATGTCTCTGGGAATAGGTTGCAAGGACGGAGATCCCCCGAGGCACTAATAACCACCGAATGCGTACCGGCTCCACAATGATTTCGAACAGCTTCTTCGCTACGCTCCTCCTCTTGAAAAACTGGAATAATATCTCGGTATTTTTCTACAGTTTTTTCGATGTAATTCGCGTACTCGATTCCTTCTTGTATTTGCTGTTCTACCAGTAGATCCTTGCCACGCCCATAGCTCTCAATGAAATTAAACGAAAACATTTTCGCACCTAACTCATGGGCCTGCTTTGCCATTGCATCAAGTTCCCAGAGGTTGTCATCAAAAAGTACAGCAGTAATACGGACGAAAATTCCAGCTTCAGTCAGCTTCCGGATATTTGCCACTGTTTTTTCATAGGCTTTCCGATGGTTACGAAGCTTATTATGAGTTTCCGGTTTTACTGAATCCAGTGAGATTGATACCGTGACGCGGTCTTTATGCTCAACCAATTGGTGCAGTACCCTGTCTGTAAGGATTGTGCCATTTGTTAACACACCAACCTCCGAAAATTCAGCAAACGCTATTTCTAGCATTTCCGGGAATTTAGGATGCATAAACACTTCCCCACCCGTGAGCTGGATTCTGTAGACGTGTTCAGCTGACATTGTTTTGCATAGTCGCCGGAAGGACTCCAAAGTAACACGATCATTGCGCTTCGGACCTGCAGAAAGGTAGCAATGTGCACAAGATTCATTGCAGGTATTAGTGATCTCTATAATGACGGACCGAGGTGTCGAAGGACTAGCAGATTCCAAGACCGGGATGGACACTACAGGTTTTGAGTCTGCTTGAGTTAGATCCGTTACATGGATAACAGATGAGCTCACCATTGTTGCGATGAAGTTTTCTATCCAATGGCGGCATTTTAATTCATCAAGGTGGTGCTCATTACAAAACGAATGCACAAATTCCTGTGAGCTTTGACATTTTTCTAGATGCTTAAGAAGCAATACTGCTGTGTCATTTACGTCAAACCCATCCCATATTTCTTGACCTTGCTGGTTTAGTTTTTTAAACGCAATTGTGTTTCCATTTGCGGTTGAGAAGATTTTTAATTCACGCGCAGGTTTAAGCGCTATTTGCATGAGATTACCTTAGGTTATTATTTACACTGCGTTTCCAGTAGCGAGCTCATAGAGGAACATCAGTACGCCGCAGAAAAGTACTGGTAGGTACTTTCTCGGATGCCGGAACACGTCTCGTTCACTTTTTGTGTTAGTGAGCGGGAATTTAAATTCCAACCAAACACTTAATACTGTCCCTATAAGTGCGATGCATAAACCAAAAATAATGTCGAGTGGCGTCCATAGACCCCACCATGCCGCAACCGCCCATTGAAATGCGATGCCGAGTATAAAAATCGGAAAAATTACTTTCCCTAAACGTATGGCTGTCTTCCATTCGTCACCGAGCAATCGAACTTGTTCGAGCGTGTCTTTTTCTCTACTCAATATTGTTGTCATTGGTGTATTTACAAGAGCAAGAATCCAAAAAATCTTTATCGGCCCCTGCTCTTGGCCAATCACATAGGCAATCAGCACTGCAAATACATTTATTAGGAAAAAGCTGCTCCATGCTCTTGGGTCTAAAAGTCCATTTGCAAGAAAGTAGTTTTTCGTTTTACAGCGAATAAATGTAACGACCCTTAATTCCTCGGCTTTATACGCGCGTGGAATGACGAGAGCGAATCGAAACACCACTATCAGGCAGAATATTACAAGTGCTATTCCAAACCAGGGGCTGACGTATTGGGCCAATACTCCAATGAGTATTGGCAGACTATATGAAGTCAATCCCGCATATTTCCATGGCAGTGCGCTTGCTGCGAATATTAATGCTGCAACGAGCACAAGATATACCATTAACACTGCCAGCAATATACGACTACCTTGCCCAGCAGTAAGTAGAAAAACAAGCATCGGAATGCCTGCTTCTAGGAGAAATACCCCCGTAGCCAATAACACAAATGCGATGACCAGTGTTCGTTCACGAAAGGGATATACAAGAAGTTGCTCGAAGCGCTCGTCGTCTAGCCATCCGTTTTTAATGGTGCGGGCAAAAAAGACTGTACCAACGGTTAGTCCGAAGAACACCTGACTGTAATTCACCGTAGGAATTAAATCCGATATAAAGTACAGCAATGCGCCAACAAGCACGCAAGTAACAAATACGCTGCGGTTTATAAACTCAGCAGCTACGGCAGAAATCGACCATCGTAGATCATGAGTTTTGAGAGACGAGTTTGATAACATCTTCTGCCTCCCGCGGGACGTCAAGAAGCCCGCTCAGCGAGCCCTCTTTTAACACATACAAATAGTCACAACATCGGGTAAAAGATTCCGCAATATGAGAACTCAAGAAAACCGAGTTTCCGTTCATTGCGTACTGTGTAATGCACTCGTATAAGAATTCCGTACCCACAAAATCTAGAAAGTCAACAGGTTCATCCAAAATAAGAAGTGGGCGCGCAATTGCAAATGCACAGATAAGACGTGCTTTTTTATTATTGCCGCTGGATAGGTTTCGTAGCTGCTTCTGAATATGCGGTTCAAAATTGAATCCCGCTACAAGGTGAGCTACCAGTCCTTCATCCACTTCAAGTCCATAGACTCCGCAAACATATTCTAGATATTGCCGAAAGTTCCATGCGAAAAAACTTCGATCATCAGCAAATACGGTGTATCGCATTTGCTTAAATGCTCGGGCTCCAGGGGATGATTCAGTGCCTCCAGCATTAAAACTTGAACACTTCCAACCCGGAAGAATACCGGACAGACCTTTGATGAGGGTAGTTTTACCCGCACCATTACCACCCAAAAGACCAATAACATTACCTTTTGGTATATCCAGTTGTGCAGCCTTGGCAATCACTTCGTCTGGTTTGTACCAAACTTCAATATCCTTGGCTGCCAACTGAAGTACATGCTGCGAATCGAACATTGGATTACTCGGGTTTTCCGGTGCCTTTAGGTTGCGCTGCTGAGCGGATCGTAGCAATAACGAGCAATACAGCTGCGGCTCCCACAGTGAGCACGTCGAAGCCGAACCCGCTTCGCATATACAGCATGATAGTTAATCCGATAAAAATAAGGGCAAGAATCGCTTTAATGATGAAATACATGATCATCTCCTAGAGCATTTCAAACGGTGCGGGACAAGAATTTGGTATCATTGTCCCTAACACCGCCAAGCGTTATGGTTCTCGCAAAGAAAGAAACGCTTGGCGATGTTGGAAGGCTTTCGGCTGTCCTATCGAAGATGGAATAGGGCAGCCGCAAGTCCAAATTCAAAATCCGGAATTGGACCGGAAATGGCGCACAGTGCCCCTGCAGAACAAGCGGAGCAACGGGATCCGTTTACTACTTCAGCTGGTGCTAATTCGGTGTACATTTTCCCTCCTTTCTTTCGACACAACCGACCGTACGCCAGCGAAATAAATAGCGCTACCTGATCTTTTAAGTTTACCTGTAAGAAATTTCATATTGCCTTACTAAATATGGCCATGTTATTTCACTTTCCCATGAATAAATCTAATTGCAACTAGAAACTTATCTAGATTATAATCCCTAAATCTTCAGAAAAAATCGCTACTACCTGCATCAATACAGCTCTACATACGCCAGCTTTAAATAATTGCAAATAAACGTTACTTTCAGATTATATAAATTTGCAATGCCTCGAAACCCGGCTTTCAAGAGAGAATCCCGCGCCAGCAAAAACTAATTAACGCTGCGCACGCTATCTTTTTCATCCTTTAAAGCTCGCCTTAATAGGCGAAAA
This sequence comes from Corynebacterium freiburgense, assembly GCF_030408815.1. Taxonomy (NCBI): domain Bacteria; kingdom Bacillati; phylum Actinomycetota; class Actinomycetes; order Mycobacteriales; family Corynebacteriaceae; genus Corynebacterium; species Corynebacterium freiburgense. Next base: position 2,328,160 of record NZ_CP047355.1, read on the forward strand.
TTGCGGAGGATTATCGGACATGGAAGTACATTCCAGTTATCAAATTTATATAAACTTTTCGCCAAGATGATATTAATTTCTTTATTTCTTTGCAAATTAAGCTTTTCATTTTGGCGCAATATGGTTAAATTTTCGAAATTAGAACAGTCAGCTTTTTATAAACCTACGATGCATTGCATGCAATACAGATAGTGAATTTACACTGGGAAAACACTGCATTTCATGCTGAATTCAACATATCGCTAAGCCCACCTTTAGGAATCGATACAGATGCACGAACACCCGTTCGGAGATTAGATGATGTATAAACAAGGTAATAAATGGTCATTCTCGCCGTGTAACATTGCGGCATAGTTCGATTTAAAATTCGCGAAAATACATGATTCCCCCACACAAAAAGCCACCCTTTTGGGGGTGGCTTGTAACGATAGAAGGCTATCCAGCGATGCCCAGCACGACGTTAAAGCTTAGTTGCTAATCAAATACCGGGCGCTCAGTACGGGACCGCTTAAGTTCAAAGAAGTGCGGGTACCCAGCAAGTTGGAATGCGGCATCAAAGAGCTTGCCAGCTTCTTCACCGCGCGGAATGCGGGTAAGTACGGGTCCGAAAAATGCTGTTTCACCGAGTTTCAGTACCGGCGTACCTACATCATCACCAACTGCTTCCATTGCTTCATTATGAAAATCCCTAAGCTGACCATCGAATGTTGTGGAAGTCGCGGCGTCGAAACGCTCGGCAGGAAGCCCCACCTCCGCAAGTGATTCTTGAATGATTTCGTGGTAACCATTCTTTGTGAACTTCGGGCCATGGCCTTGATTATGAATCTTGGTGCCCAGGGCGGTATACAACGCATCAAGCGCTTCCAGCCCATCCTTAACCGCAACTGCCGCAACCACACGTGCTGGCGCCCAAGCCGCCTCCATCATGCGCATATAGTCGCCAGGAATGTCTCGTCCGTGATTAAGCACAGACAAACTCATGGGACGCCATTCCACAGTGATGTCACGAACCTGTTCTACTTCTTTTATCCATCGGGATGTGATCCAGCAATACGGGCAGGTTACATCAAACCAAAAAATGACACGATCGGTCACTGTCCTCACCATGCTTCCAAGGGTTGTTTTCGATTATTTGTGCTAGGTAGTTCTTTCTAGTGCGTCGATATATTGGTTATTCACTTATGCTAGCCAAGGCAGCGCATTTGCGGGAGGCTTGTTGAAGAATTCACCTTTATGACATCGCTCTTTACTCTGTTTACTACTCTTGGTAAGCATGACCTCATTAAATTTAACGCAAGCGGAAGCGGCTGCTCGAGCCGCGCTGATTAGCGTTGACCATTACGATATTTCTCTCGACCTCACGCAAGGCGAACAAACGTTCCCATCGCGGACAACGGTACGGTTTAGCTCGCTAGCAGGATCAAGCTTTATTGATTTGCGCGGCAACCTTGAATCAGTGCTTCTGGACGGCAAAGACATTACCCCTGAGCACTATGATTCCAATGGGATTCCCCTAGAACTCACAGAAGGTGAGCACACCCTTGAAGTCTCCGCAATCTGCGAGTACACGCATACCGGCGAAGGCATGCACAGGTTTACGGATCCCGTAGATAATGAGACCTATCTTTATACTCAGTTCGAAACTGCCTTTGCCAAGCAAGTGTTCGCTTGTTTCGACCAGCCGGATATGAAGGCCACATATTCACTGCGAGTGGTCACACCTGCAGGATGGCGGGTGATTTCCAATGCGGAGCAACAAGTCAGCGGCGAAAATGTGCTGATTCACACATCCACAATTGATTATTTGCTTCCCACTTACCTTATTGCCATTTGCGCCGGACCTTATCATGAGGTCCGTGATCATTGGAGCGGTACGCTCACGCACCATCCAGAAACCCCCGCGGATCAACCCCATAATCTTGAGGTTCCCCTCGGCCTCTATTGTCGGAAATCCCTAGCTAAGCACCTTGACGCCGAACGGCTTTTCACTGAAACCAAACAAGGTTTTGACTGGTACCACGCCCACTTTGGCATGGCATATCCATTTGGAAAATACGACCAGATTTTCTGCCCAGAATATAATATGGGCGCCATGGAAAACGCTGGTTGCGTCACAATTCGTGACGAATACGTGTTCTCCTCAAAGGTGACCGGGTATCTCTATGAACGGCGTGCAGAGACCGTCCTCCACGAACTCGCGCATATGTGGTTCGGAGATTTAGTAACTATGCGCTGGTGGGGAGACCTTTGGCTTAATGAGTCCTTTGCTACCTGGTCTGCGGCGATTTCCCAGGCAGAGGCCACAGAATACAGCAATGCTTGGGTTACATTTGCCAATGTAGAAAAGTCTTGGGCATACCAACAAGACCAATTGCCTTCCACGCATCCAGTGGTTACAGACGCCACGGACATTGAAACAGTTGAGCAGAACTTTGACGGTATTACCTATGCCAAAGGGGCGTCGATACTCAAACAACTTCAGGCATATGTTGGCCGGGAGGAATTTCTCTCCGGAGTACGCAAACACTTTGCCAACCATGCATTCGGTAACGCCACATTCGAGGACCTATTGCAAACCCTCGAAGAGGCCTCGGGGCGCGACCTTTCATCGTGGGCGTCGCAATGGCTCACCACCACCGGCATTAATACATTGCGACCAAAGTTTACGGTACAAAATGGCTCCTATGCTTCCTTTAGCGTGGAACAAGGCGGCGCCGACCCACGCAATCACCGCATCGCCATCGGTCTATATTCACTTATCGACGGCCGCGTCCAACGCACGCACCGCGTCGAAGTAGACATTGCTGGGCCATCAACCGCCATCCCCGAACTGCTGGAATATCCAGTTGCTGATCTTGTATTAGTCAATGACGATGACCTCACCTACTGCCTGCTTGGACTCGACCCAGATTCATTGCAATTTGTAGTCGAGCATATTGGTGATTTTGCCGACCCTATGCCCCGCACCTTGTGTTGGTCCGCAACTTGGGAAATGACCCGCAATGCGGAAATGCGCGCCCGTGATTTTATTTCCCTGGTTGCTCGCGGAATCACCGCAGAAACCGAAATCGCAGTCCTAGAACGCATTCTAAATCAGGTCATTATTGCCCTGGATTCCTATGCCGACCCGGCATGGGCACAAGAAATTGGACGAGATCAAGTAGTTGATCTGTTATTGTCTGGTGCTCGTCAAGCGATGCCAGGTTCGGATGCGCAATTAGCCTTTTTAAAAGCCCTTGGACGAGTGCGGCTCAACGATAAAGCCCTGCAATTCTTTACCGATCTTTCGCTAGAAGGATTAACTATCGATCAAGATTTGCGCTGGTTAGCGCTGACTGCACGTATTGCACACGGCGCAGTAGCCGATATCGAAGGCGCTATTGCCGCAGAACTCGAATTGGATAATTCCTCGACCAGCCAAATGTTTGCGGAACGTGCTCGCGCAGCAGTAAATACCCCGGCTAATAAACTCAAGGTTTTTGAGGCAATTACCGGTGGCGAGCTTACAAACCTGCAATTGCGCCATCAACTTGAAGGCTTTACATGGGCGGGTTCGGCACCGAATTTGGAGCAATTTAATGAGCGCTTCTTTGTATTAGCACCTTCGATATGGCAAGGAGAATCCAAAGAAATTGCGCTCAAAACACTTACGGGAGCGTATCCATCGTGGGATATTTCCGACGCTGGACTCGCCCGCGCGGAGGAGTTCCTCAAATCTGCTATACACCCGCCTGGGTTAATTCGTACAATTTCGGAAGAGCGTGCCCGAGTTGAACGCGCACTACGAAACCGCAGGTACGACGGCCGCGTTTAGGGGCGCGGCGTCGAAAAACTCATAAAAACTCATGGTTGAGGTTCGTGCGGGGGTAGCAATGATGAAGAGTATTTCATTTAAATCTCACACGAGCTTCACCTTTACGTCCCATACTGAAATGTATGAAAAATCTTGGACGCTTTGTGCCTCTTGTCGGTGCGCTTGGAGGCCTCGTGCTCCTCGCCGTAGGTGGCACAGCACTCGCGGGCGGCACAGCCGAACCCAAGATTGACCCTAAACCAGTCACGTTTAAGGTAACCACTACCCCTTCTAAAACGGAGGAAACAATTACCAACGAACCGGAACCCACTGTTGAGCCATCACAAGAAGTGATTCCGGACCCTCAACCTGCCGATAACTATCAGCAGCAACCGGCACCACCGCCGCCAGCTGCACCACCGCCCGCTCCACCACCACTACCTCCTTTGCCGCAAATCGACATCCATATTCCACCATTTGTTCCACCGGTGATTTTTGACGATGACGACTTTGACGACGAGGATGATTAATTTTGAATTGGATAGGCACGTCTGTCCGATGGCGTATCGTCCTATGGATTGTCGCCACGGTATTCCTTGCTTTATTGGCAGTAACGCTTACTACCCGCACTATTCTGCGTTCCCAAGTGGTGTCAGCCGCGAACTCATCGGTTGAGCTTGAAACCAATGAGTTCCGAACATTTGTTCAACAGGGTACGAATCCGCAGACCTCCAAACCCCTTACAGACACCCACGAACTCATTGAGCTATACCTCGCCAGGCAGATGGTTGGCCCCGATGAGCTCCTGGTGGGTCGCGCCGATAAATCAACAATGCAAATTGACCTTTCGGCGTTAACGGAAACCTATATTCCCCAAGACAAAGAAAATATTGGGAAAGTAGTAAACCACGTCATGGATTCCAAAGAGGTCTCTGGGGTGTACCACGACCCCGAGCTCGGCGCGGTTCACTGGGGCCGCGTTGATGTGGTCACGGATACAAAAGAAAGCGGCTCATTTGCGGTCCTTGTCTTTACTGCGGAATCCCAACGTAAAGTCACAGAACAAACCGCAATTATTGCAGGTGTTGGGGCAGGTGGGCTTGCCATGACAGTACTTATTGCATGGCTCGTTGCAGGCCAAATCTTGGTGCCTATACGTAACCTTCGCAAGGTCGCATCTGGCATTACCGATACTGACTTAACTCGCCGCGTACCGGTAGCCGGAAACGATGAAATCGCGCAACTTGCTATTACTTTTAACGATATGCTGGACCGACTTGAAACGGCATACCAAGTCCAACGGCAATTTGTCGACGACGCAGGACACGAGCTACGTACCCCCATTACGGTGATCCGTGGGCAGCTCGAATTACTAGAAGTAGCAACCGAAGAACAACGCGACCGCTCAGTTGCATTAGCAATTACTGAGCTAGATCGTATGACTCGTATAGTGACGGACTTACTTACCCTGGCCATTGCAAACTCTTCTGACTTTATTACCACCGCCCGTGTGGATGCAGCAGAACTGCTTATCGATATTGAAGAAAAAGCACTTGTTATGGCGATCCGTGATGTTGTGATCACAGGCGTTGCAGAAGGCGAAGTAATCCTTGATGAACAACGGATTACTCAGGCCATGCTAGAGCTCTATAACAATGCCGTTAGCCATACGATGCCAGGTGACCAAATCGAACTAGGTAGCGCATTCTTAAATAGCGGCCGTGACCGGCTATTGCGCCTATGGGTCAAGGACCAAGGCCCTGGTATTCCTGAGGATAAACTCCCTACACTTTTCGATCGATTTACCCGAGCAGACGGTGCCAGCCGAGACACCCGAAGCCGTAATAAGCACGGCGCTGGTTTGGGGCTATCCATTGTGCGCGCCATCGCCGATGCCCATAATGGGTGCGCATGGGTGGAGTCCACCGTCAATGTGGGATCCACCTTTGGTTTAGATATTCCAGCACCGGAAATAATTGATCAAGAAATACTGGAGGAAACCCCATGAGCCGGATTCTTATTGCCGAAGATGACCACGGAATCGCAGATTTTATCCACCGAGGTCTTACAGCGGCTGGCTTTGCATGCACCATTACCGATAGCGGTGATGAAGCATTCGCCTTGGCGAATTCTGGAGCATACGATCTTCTTATCCTGGACCTTGGATTACCCGAGGTAGATGGTGGTGAAGTGCTAAGCCAACTCCGCCAGGCTCGCAATAATCTTCCTGTGATCGTGCTTACAGCCCGTACGAAAATTGAGGATCGTGTACGTACACTAGAAGGTGGGGCGGACGATTACATGCCCAAGCCCTTCCAATTTGCGGAACTTTTGGCGCGAGTCAAGTTGCGTCTCACCGACCGAAGTAGTCGTGACGGTGATACTAATATTCTTTCTCGCGGTAATTTGTCGCTTGATTTAAGAACTCAAAGAGTCCATGTTGCAGGCAAAACACATGACCTAACCCGTCGCGAGGCAAGCCTGCTAGAAACATTTTTGCGACACCCTGACCAGGTACTTTCAAGAGCACAATTGTTAAGCAAAGTTTGGGGAATGGATTTTGATCCTGGATCAAATGTAGTTGATGTATACGTTCGCACCTTGCGCAAGAAAATAGGCGCTAAACGCGTAGAAACTGTTCGAGGCACTGGGTACCGATTGAGGTGAAACCAATGAACGACGATTGTTCTGCAACCGTCCCCATAAAAATTGTCACCATTGAAGAAGCACCAGACCCCCCTGCTCGGTGGTCAACCCGACCACCTACATCCCAAAATCATGACCGTCCCCGGCAACAATTTACCTTGCCACCATGGCGAAAAATCGCTCCCCCAATAATAGGATTCCTTATTCTGCTTTCGCTGCTTATGCGGATGCCAGATAGTTTTAGCTCTGACACTAAAATCACGCTTACGGTATTTGCCATCGCAGTATGGTTTTGGGTTTTTACCGATATTGACGATACCTATGTAGCTTTAAGCGCCGCCACTGCCCTGGCCGTAATAGGCATTATTGAAGTCCCCCAACTGTTTAGCGCCCTTGGGGATGACACAATGTGGCTGCTTATTGGCGCATTTATTATTGCCTCTGCTGTTTCTGCATCTGGGCTGGCCGAACGCGGGGCTGTAGCTGTTACTAAAGGAGTTAGTTCCCCACGGGTATTAGTGCATCTAATTACCCTGGCAATCGTATGCACCGTATACGCAGTTCCTGCAACCTCTGGGCGAGCCGCATTAGTAATTCCGGTGTTTTTAGCACTTGCCCATTCGCTTGGTGACCGCGATAGCTGGCTCACCCGAACACTCAGCCTGGTCTTCCCAATTACCATTTTATTTTCAGCGGTAGGCTCCCTTATTGGAGCGGGTGCGCATTTAATTACAAACCAGATTCTAACCACCAATAATCTTGAGGCTTTTAGCTTTACTCAGTGGCTATTATTTGGTCTTCCACTTGCGCTTATTTCCTCCCATACAGCCGCTGAGCTGGTGTTGTTTTTAACCACCACAAAAAGTCAACGGAAAACTGAAATTAATATTCAACCAGAAGCATTTACTGAGCATTCCCGAGCGCTTTCATCATGGGAGATTCGGACACTCTTAGTATTAATAATTTCTATCGTTTTATGGAGTACAGAAAACCTCCACGGTATTCACCCCGCGGTTGTTGCATTAATTGGAGGTTTGCTCATTACATGCCCATGTTTCGGATCAGTTTCTTTAAATACTTCCATTAAAAAAATCCCGTGGTCGCTTTTGCTCTTTATGGCCGCTACACTGGCAATGAGCAGGGCATTAACTGACTCTGGAGCCGCTAAAGCACTCGCAAAAAGTGTATTTGGTGAGCCTCACAAGAGTGTTGTCGGCGGCATTATTTTTATTATCCTGGTAATTGTGGTTTCTTCCTTGGCTCACCTATTGGTGCAATCTCGTTCCGCGCGTTCTGCGGTCTTAATCCCTTTGGTGATTGTTATTGCACCAAGTATCGGTGTAAATCCTTTGGCAGCGGCTTTTATTTCTACTGCTGCTGCAGGTTTTTGCCACACATTACCGGCTTCTGCAAAACCATTGGCAATGTTTAAAGCCACCGGCGCAGAAGCGAATGTAGCAGTGTTTAATGACCAACAATTACTTCGTGTTTCATTATTTTTATTGCCGCTGCATCTAGCACTTTGCTTAATTTTCGCCTTTGGTATTTGGCCTTTACTGGGGCTGAATATCTTTATTTAAGATTGGAGCATTTGTGAGTGTTTATATGCCAGAACGGATTCTTGTAGCGCCGTCAGGTTTTAAGGAAAGTTTGTCCGCAGTAGAGGTAGCCGATGCAATCGCTGCGGGTGTTCGCCGGGTCTATCCTGGAGTTCGCGTAGATATCTTCCCTGTGCCTGACGGCGGGGAAGGCACTATTGAAATTCTTTCTGCCCGTGAAGATGCCATCCCAAATACGATCGAAGTCACAGGTCCAGTGGGGCAGCGAGTCTCCGCAACATGGCTTGGATTACCGCAACAAACAGCGGTCATTGAAATGGCTTCTGCGGCCGGTTTGAGTTTGGTGCCTAAGGACCAGCGCGACCCTGGTGCCACCACAACATATGGCGTCGGTGAACTTATTGCTGACGCCCTCGACCATGGTATGCGTCGCATTATCGTTGGTTGCGGGGATTCTGGTACTTGCGATGGAGGTGCTGGCGCGCTGCAAGCCCTTGGCGTGCGGATTCTCGATGCAGAAGGCAATGATCTTCCAGCTGGTGGCTCGGCACTGATTAATGCCGCCACGATCGATCTTTCTGGATTGCACCCTGCTTGGGAGGATTCTGAGGTATTACTGGCTTGCAATATTCACAATGTACTTACTGGTCCCCGCGGCGTCGCGGCGGTATTCGGGCCGCAAAAAGGTGCGACGCCATCACAAGTTCAGCAACTCGACGCCGCCCTTACAAATTTTGCTACCCTACTTACTTCGGCTTGCCCTGCACCAAGCCTAAATTTATTGTCCGGCCCTGGTAGTGGTGCTTCCGGAGGTTTAGGCGCTGGTCTTGCCGCCCTTGGCGCGAAACTACACAACCGTTTCGATATCCTCTTGGGCCGTGTCCCAGCCGGCCCGAACGGATCGTTGGATGAATTGATCGCTGCGGCAGATTTGGTAATTACTGCAGAAGGCGCCATTGATTTTCAAACACCACGCGGAAAAGTACCTGCGGAGATCGCCCGACGCGCTCAATCTTCAGGCGTCCCGGTGCTTGCGATTGCAGGCTCACTGGGGCAAGGCGCACCAAGTGTGCATGATGTTGGGATTGGGGCTGTGGCTTCAATTATGACCATCCCCATGAACCTTCAGGACGCCCTACAAAACGGCACCACATTGCTTACCGACGCCGCGGAACGCACCATGCGGTTGCTACAACTGGGTTCCGCTATGAACAGTCGGAGTGCGCGAAAGGCATTGAATACTCCGCTTCTTTAGCTCGAACCCAACGGGCAAAGCACACAAACGCCGAAATAATAAAAACCATTTTGGAGACGATAATCCACAAACCCACATGCATTTCCAATGGCGTATTCCATAAAAAATGCCACACATAGCTTAGGACCAATAGCCCGACCCCGGGCATAAATATTCGGTTTAACAGCAGTATCACCCCGACTCCCGCAAAAGCTGAAAAGACCCAGTGGGATGCAATAGCAATAAAAAACCGTAGACCCGCGACCAGTAAGGCTCCTTCAAGATCACTATTTGGATCCTCTACTGCGCCGTGGGCAACGTACACAAAATTTTCGGCAGTCTGAAAACCTAATCCCACAAACCCACCAATCGCCAAACCAGTAGCGGGGCTTCGCGGTACGCCCGTGAGCAAAACCAGCAGTAAAATCACCACGGCTTTTGCCCATTCTTCTGTAAAGGGTCCCGCAATGGCTGGCTGCCATGCTTCCGCATAATTCGGAATCACAAAATACACAAACACAAATGCCTGATTCCCCTGCAACGCTATCCAAGTAGCAATGCTTGCGCCCGCCCCAAACGCCAAGCCCAATACATGGGTACCGACTGGAACTGGACGCACAAAATGCAGAATAATCGCCGCACAAACCATGGAAGCCACAACAACGATCAATCCGCCCACCAGCAAGGAACCGGAACCAAGCCGCAATAGAGTGCGAACAAGAGAACTCGTGCCAATCAACCCAAAAACCACCAAGACCCACCACAGGGCACTCCGAGGCTGATACACCACGCTCATTCCTGAACCACCCGCAAATTACGCATCACATCTTCAATATCAATCGGAGGGCTAGCATCCGTGGTTGTAGAAGTCACCGCAACTAAATAATTCCGGTGAATCACCACCATGCACTCCCCTTCCTCCGATAATTCCCTAACAATACGACACCGGTACCCCTGAAAACGAGCGTCACGGAGCGGGGCGTCGATACGCGCATGCTCAATACGATCATGCACATACCGCAAAGCGGCAGCTTCAGGATCACGCACCCCACTTACAATCCGAACCCCAATCCGTTGCGAACCCCGCTCAAATAGTCGGAAATCCCGATTCGTAGCCAATGAACGCCGAAACCCACCCGGCACAGAAAACCGCGCAACCCCACGCCCCATACGTACTTCCTGCACCCCCACAGCAGCAACATTCTCTTTTGAAACAACACCACTAATACAGCTGGGCACCAGCCAAGGAACCGCAAGTAAACACAACACCACCAGTGCCAAACGCACATCATAAAGCAAACCAGAACCAGGCATGGAAACTTTCTATCCAAGCAATCGAGCCACCAACAAAGACAAAAATATATTTGTCCCAGCATCAATAATTAGTACCAGTAGATACTCGCCAAAACATCTGCCACCCAATGCAAAACCCTTAGGGAGCCCCTTGGTAACCCGTGGAAAACCACAAACGAACACATGGTGAGCCCCTAATTACAGCGGAAACTGCAATAAAAGCGTGGAACGCTTGTACTCTGATAAGGCTTGTGGTTTTTGGGGCGGATGGGACCTTTGGGATGGATGGGGGCGTTTAGAAAACTTGGCTATTGAGCCGAGTGGTACAAAAGTGGTCGGTTTTCGCGGGGCTAAAAGGCAGATTTATCTGAAAAGCCATTGATCTATGCTACGAACTGGGAAAACACGGCAACACATCATGGGCAATGTTAAATCTGCCTGATTCTCAGATTTTTGCCGTTAAATCTGCCTGATTTTCACGCAATGCGACGTGCGCCAGTAAAAACCGATAACTGTTCAATACCAACCAGAGCTGAGGCGAGGAACTGAACCAAACACCCCTTCGCAGACATCAAGTTCCAGCTGTAACCATGGCCGAATAAAGTAAGACTCATGGAATCTTTTTACGAGAGTGTTGGTGGCGAACAAACGTTTCGTTCGATTGTTCACCACTTTTACCAGCAAGTACGGGTCGACGACATTTTAGGCCCAATGTATCCCGCAGACGATTGGGAGGGCGCCGAGGACCGGCTTCGGTGGTTCCTGGCTCAGTACTGGGGAGGTCCACAAACATTTAATGAACAGCGTGGTCACCCGCGATTGCGTATGCGACACTTTCCATTTGCAATTGATACCGCCGCACGCGACCGCTGGCTTGAGCTGATGAAAAATGCAATCGATACGATCGATTCCGAAACTTTGGATGAACAGCATCGGGCAGCGATGTGGGATCACATGGAACGGGTGGCAAATATGCTGGTTAACTCAGAGTAATTGATATCGCCATAGCTCTTTTGTAAAAGTTCTTGATCGCGGCTACATATGGCCAAGTTGTTAAACCTGGAAGTACAAACTCATTGAACTATATCTTTTGCTGGTGGGATGAAAATCGAGGGCTAGTTAAAGCTCCAGTGACTATTGGGTTCTGTGAGCTTAATGAAACACAGGTGAAATTTGAGAAAATCGCAGGTCGTCCGGAACTGGCTACATTTGGTTTGAAACCTGGCCATTTACCTACTTTGGCGTTTTTGTGACCTGGGCTTTTATAAAACTAAGGTAGGTAACTGGCGGACTTTTTGAACAAACCTAGCCAGTTCCGGACGACCTGGGCTTTTGTGGCTAAGTAATCGTGAAAACAATCACCCCATCAGCAACACTATTTATCAACAAACACTCCTACTCAGTAAGCCCCGGGCAATGCCGCCGCGATATCTGCCAAAAGATCGTCTAGGTCTTCTATGCCTATAGAAAGACGCACTAAGTCCCGCGGAACTTCCAGCTGGGACCCTGTGGCAGATTGGTGGGTCATAGTTGCGGGATGCTCTACAAGAGATTCCACACCACCTAGTGATTCGGCTAGGCAAATGAGTTTCGTGTGAGTACAAAAGTGGCGGGCTGCGTTTTCGGAGTGGAAGCGCACGGAAATCATGCCGCCGAAGTCTTTCATTTGCCGCTTGGCTACCTCGTGTCCAGGGAAGGACGACAAACCAGGGTATAGCACTTCTGCCACCTGTGGTTGTGCCTCTAAATATTCTGCAATCGCTTGTGCATTTGCACAGTGCGCTGCCATACGTATCGGCAAGGTTTTGATCCCACGAATGGTGAGGTAGGCATCAAAGGGGCTGGGGATGGCACCGGCGCCGCCTTGAAGGAATGCGAGTTGTTCATCGAGTTCCGAACTATCAGTGACTACTACGCCACCGACTACATCGGAGTGCCCGCCGAGGTATTTGGTGGTGGAATGGAGTACTGCGTCGGCACCTAGTTGGAGAGGTTTCTGCAGGTAGGGGGTGGCAAAGGTGTTGTCTACTACCAGCTTAATTTGCGTGGCAAGGCTCCGCAATCCGGCAATATCGGCAATGCCTAGCGCAGGATTGGTTGGGGTTTCTACCCAGAGGAGTTTGGTATTGGGTTGGATTTTTGCCTGGACGTCTTCAAGGTTACTCATATTGGCAACTGAGTATTCGACACCCCAAGCACCGAATACGGAATCGATAAGGCGATAGGTTCCGCCGTAGGCATCATTGCCAAGGATAATGTGGTCACCTGGGCGGACCAGACATCGGAGGAGAACGTCTGTTGCGGCCATACCAGAGGCAAAGGCGCGGCCGAATTGGCCGCCTTCAAGTTCGGCGACAAGTTTTTCTAGGACTGCTGTTGTGGGGTTACCACATCGGGTGTATTCGAAGCCGGCTCTGAGCTGGTTTAAGCCGTCCTGCGCAAAGGTTGTTGATGCATAAATTGGCGGGTTGATTGCGCCAATGGCATCAGGTTCGTAGCCTGCATGGATTGCGGTTGTAGAAAAGCCGGGCATATGCGGCACCCTTTCGTCGATAAACTAATACCAACGAGAATAGACTAAGCGGTACATAAAAAACGAAAGCACCAGGTAAATAAAACAAACAGCTTGGTCTAGAATAGGTTAATTCCGCCTTGGGGAAACCACACTGAGCCGAACGCGGCGTCGAGACGCACCCAGCGGTGATGGGAAGAAACGCGCAGATAGCGCGGAACCTCAGCCTCAATATCTGGAACAAAGCCTAGGTTTACAGCCGCGAATATCATACGCATTGGTATGCCTACGGAGTGCGTGCCGTCCATAACTTGCAGCACTTCTTGGTTTAGCAATGATGCCGGAGGACCCATTGGGCCAGAAAACTGGCGGGTAAGGTCTTTGCCTTTGCGGGCGAGATCCATAACAACGGCGGCCGGGATTTGGTCGATAAGCTGGAAACCTTCTGGTGGGGGCAATATGCCTTGCCAACCCACGGAAGCGTCCGGAAGTTCCTGTCCATCCAGGGCATGAATCAACTCAGAGGCGCGCACCACGGCACCATCGGGGGTCACATTGCCGGTGGCAGTACGAGAACCAAAAACACCGAATGGGGTTTGCACAAAAACATCAACGAATTCACTGCGCTGACGAATACGCGCAAGGGTTTGGGCGTCAATACGTTGGGCGCGCTGTAGCATCGCAATTACACCTTGATGCCCAGCAGTTACTTGAAGTTGTGCCATATTATTTTCCTCGCAATAGAATAGCCTTTTCATCATTGCGGATTGGGCGAGGCATACCGGTGGCCATATCAATAAGCACCTGCGTGCAAATAATCACGCAGCAGGGCTTGCCAAATCGGTCTTTTACCCGCTGTGTAGTGGCAAATGAAGTTTTGCCAACATAGGTGACCTGGGTATCAACTTCCACTACTTCCGTATCCGGCAAAATCGGCCGCAAATAATCTACCTCAAGGTGGCGGATAAACACCGCCGGAAGCTCTTCTAACTCCCCGCTACCAAACCCATCAGCCGCGAATTTCGCACGCGCCTCATGCGCCAACTCAATATATGCAGCATTATTAACGTGACCAAAGCGATCAAAGTCCGACCAACGCAGTTTCACCTTACTAGTGTGAATCAGACCGCCTTCAACCTGCCCAGACTTTACTGTAGCTTCAGCCATTGCCAATAGTTTCCTTCCATACGTGGATGTGCAGCTCAGATAACCCCACAGGGTACACCGAAAGACTTACCTAAGTTACCAAACTAGATAACTTTTGCAAAGGAAAGCATAGCAACCATGAATGCATAATCCCACATGCCTCTTTGCCTCTTGCCTCTTTGCCTCTTGCCCTGGAGTGCACTCTAACGAATAAGCTCGGCCGCATGAGCAGCGACATGGGCGCCGACATGGGCATTTCAGAAATCTCGAATATTACTGGGCTAAGCCAAGACACACTGCGTTGGTACGAACGCCAAGGCATTATCCCGGCAATTACCCGCAGCTCTGATGGCCGACGCTGCTATAGCGAAACAGATGCCCGAATCATTCAACTTATTGTGCGGTTACGTCGCACCGGTATGCCACTTGCCGATATCCGCAGATTCCGCAATCTACTTATTGGAGGTGCCGCCACCCATGGTCGCCGCATGGCACTGCTGCAAAAACATAAAAAGCATCTAGAAGCCCATATTTCAGAGCTCCAGCAAGATTTACGGAATCTTAATGACAAAATAGCCCACTACCAAAGGCTTATAGAACTACAACTGGACTGCTCGGAACAACCAATTACAGATCCCAAGACTCTACAGGAACAACGGAGAACAGATATATGAATATTCCAAAGATCCATCTTGGAAACGGCCTTCAAGTCAGCGCCATTGGCTTCGGCGGCATGGCACTAAGCCATGTATACGGAGGCATCGAAGAATCCGATGCTGAACAAACCCTGGAAAAAGTCATTGATATGGGAATTACTTTTATTGATACCGCCGATGTCTATGGCAAACCCCAAGCTCACACCACTGGCCCCGCCGGCACAAACGAATTACTGATCGGCAGGGTACTGCGTAAACTGCCCGGGCGCCGTAACCACATTCAATTGGCCACCAAATTTGGCATTACAGGCGCGCTTGCAGGCAAAAGCGCCAATCAGGTTCGTGGCGACCGTGACTATATTCACCAGTGTTGCGAGGCTTCATTACGGCGACTCGGCATTGAACACATTGACCTTTACTATATGCACCGACGGGATCTTTCCCGCCCTATCGAAGAAACCGTTGCAGCTATGGCGGAATTAGTGGACAAAGGCAAAGTCCGCCATCTAGGGCTAAGCGAAGTTACCGCTGAGGAACTTCGCGCCGCAGCAAAGATTCACCCCATCGCGGCGGTGCAAAGCGAATGGTCACTTTGGTCACGCGATGTGGAGGTACATATTGTTCCGGCGGCGCGTGAGCTTGGTACTGGCTTTGTGCCTTACGCCCCATTAGGGCGCGGGTTTCTTACCGGCACACTCACAAAAGCGGATATCCAAAACTCTATGCGTGCCGGCCAGGCAAGATTCGAAGAGTTTTTCGACGCCAACCGGGCCGCACTCGCCGCAATCGAACAGGTAGCCGCGGAGCTCGGCGCAACACCAGCCCAAATCGCATTAGCTTGGTTGCGTACCCAGGGTGAATTGCTTGGCCTGCCGGTAGTTCCAATACCCGGAAGCCGAAAAGCACACCGCATGAGTGAAAACGTTGGTTCCCTCGATATAACGCTTTCCCCCACCCATATGCATCAGCTTGATAAGGTTGCTCAACTTATTTATGGCGGCCGGAACCTTACATATAACGGACCAACATGGATTTCCAGTGGACGTGAGTAACCCCACGGCTTTTGCATATTTTCAATAGTCCGTGGGGTCAGTTAAACAGAGGCGCTTGGTCTAGCGGGTAAGCTTGCGGTGCGTTACCCGAGATGGCCGAGCTGCATCCGCACCAAGCCGCTCTACCTTGTTCTTTTCATATTCTTCGAAGTTTCCTTCAAACCAGAACCACTTGCCTTCTTCCACATTGCCTTCCCAGGCAAGAATATGGGTACAGGTACGGTCCAGGAACCAACGGTCGTGAGAAATCACAACGGCACAGCCCGGGAATTGTTGCAATGCGTTTTCCAGGGAGGACAGAGTTTCCACATCGAGGTCGTTGGTGGGCTCGTCCAGCAGAATCAGGTTGCCGCCCTGCTTAAGGGTAAGCGCCAGATTTAACCGGTTGCGTTCACCACCGGATAGCACCTTGGCTGGTTTTTGCTGGTCAGGACCTTTAAAGCCAAAAGCCGAAAGGTATGCACGGGACGGCATTTCATTTTGACCAACATGGATATAGTCAAGGCCGTCTGACACTACTTCCCAAACGGTTTTTTCACCGTCGATATTTTCGCGCCCTTGGTCCACATAGGAAAGCTGTACCGTTTGGCCAACTTTCACATCACCGGAGTCTGGCTGCTCAAGACCAACAATGGTTTTAAAGAGCGTGGATTTACCCACACCATTCGGGCCGATAACGCCAACAATGCCGTTGCGCGGCAAGGTAAAGGATAGGTCTTTAATAAGGATCCGACCATCAAATCCTTTATGAAGATTGGAAACCTCCACTACCTGAGAACCAAGACGCGGCGGTGTTGGAATCTGAATTTCTTCAAAGTCAAGCTTCTTGTATTTCTCGGCTTCCGCAACCATTTCCTCATAACGTTGCAAGCGAGCCTTGTTTTTCGCCTGGCGTGCCTTTGCCCCAGAACGAACCCATGCGAGTTCTTCCTTTAGGCGGCGCTGCAATTTCTGGTCTTTCTTTCCAGCAACTTCAAGACGCTCAGCTTTTTTCTCCAGGTAGGTGGAGTAATTACCCTCATAGGGGTACAGCTTTCCGCGGTCTACTTCACAAATCCATTGGGCCACATGGTCCAAGAAGTAGCGGTCGTGGGTAACTGCCAGTACAGCGCCCGGGTACTTGGCCAGGTGCTGTTCCAGCCACAGTACAGACTCCGCATCAAGGTGGTTTGTCGGCTCATCAAGAAGCAATAAGTCCGGCTCAGATAACAATAACTTCGCTAATGCTACTCGACGCCGCTCACCTCCCGAAAGGTGCGTCACAGGTTCATCGCCTGGGGGGCACCGCAATGCATCTAATGCCTGCTCGATCTTGGAATCAATTTCCCAAGCTTCGGCAGCATCAAGCTCTTCCTGCAGTTTGCCCATTTCTTCCATGAGCTCGTCGGTGTAATTAGTGGCCATTTCCTCGGCAATAGCCTCAAACCGCTGCTTTTTTTGGAAGATTTCTCCAAGACCTTCTTCAACGTTCTGCCGAACCGTCTTTTCCTCATTTAAAGGGGGTTCCTGCAGCAAGATACCAACAGTGGCACCTGGTTCAAGATAAGCATCACCATTAGAAGGCTGATCAATTCCAGCCATAATCTTTAAAATCGAAGACTTACCTGCACCGTTTGGCCCGACAACACCAATCTTGGCACCCGGGTAAAACGCCATGGTGACATTATCCAAGATGAGTTTGTCGCCGTGGGCTTTGCGCACGTTTTTCATCGTGTAGATGAACTCGCCCATATCTCCCCTTACAAATAATAGAAATTACGGTTGGAACAAATGAAAACTTTGAATACCCAAGGATAAGACTCGGCATCAATCACATCAAAGGGTACCGCACGAACCATTGCCCGCCCGAATACAGTTTGAACTGCTCCCCGTTTGTTGGACTGCACTGTACCAGGTTTGGGACTGGCTTGGCTTTTTGAGGGATCTCTGTGGCTGACCTCAAGGCCCCTTTGTGGCTGGTGTGACCTTTGGGAACATTGGGGCTTGCGTGACTGTGGTGTTCCGGATTCCGCTGGACTGGGCTGATGAAGGCCTGGTTTTGGCTTCGTTTTGGCCGGTGGCTTGGTTGTGTGCTTGTGGTGAGCTGGGATTTACTTAAGGCTGGTTGGTCTTTTTTGGCGCTGGCTGGGCGTGTTGTCACAGATTCCATTTTTTCGGCGGATTTTATGGAATCTGCGACACGATAGGTAGGGAACCTGTCACAAATTCCTTTTTTTTCGTTGTTTTTCGTTGTTTTTATGGAATCTGCGACAAACCCCAGGTCAACGATTGTGTACAATGTTGGTTGCTGTCACAAATTCCATTTTTTCAGGCGATTTTATGGAATCCGTGACAGTAGGACTGAAAACATCACTAGTTCAATAGGGTGAGCCTATCAAACACCCCGGAAAGCGGCCCGAAGGCTCGGGAAACCACCCAACTCACCCCGAAAACCCTGGATTTTCTGCCGATCCGCGCCGAAAACCAGGCAGATCTGACACCCCACCACCCCGAAATCAGGCAGATTTCACATCACCCACAACCCACCACCACATTTCCCCAGCTCACACCACAAGACCAGAAGCCCACAACACAAATCTGCCTACCCTGGTCCTTTCCGCACCTACCCAAACCCACCCACCCCCCAAAAAAGCACCATAGAACAACAAGCCAGTCCGACCTCCGGGGGGCAAGTTTAGTTTTATCCGCTTACCGCACGGAGCGCAGAATCCTGGTTGCGTTGTGTATCCAATTCAGCAGCTGCATCGCCTTCTGGTTTTGTAAGGTCTCGATCATAGGCGTTGCTCGCCTCCGGGTTAAACACTTTTGGTGCCGCCACCCGCCGATCACCCACAGCAGTCACTGGCACCGTGGGCAGGGAATTGACGGTATACCTATTTAAATCCACCCCAACATGTGCTGCTTTCAACACAATCCGTGATTGTTTTATCCCGTCTTTATCGGTCCATTCACTTGTTACAAAAATTCCTGTTGCAATAACTGACATGCCCATTTTAAGACTCATTTTTACATTTCGAGCTAATTGGGACCAGCATTCCACACCGATGTAAAGAGTGTCGTAGCTTTCCCACTCATTGGTTTTTTCATTGAGCCGCCGCCTACTTGAGGCAATTCGAAAACGCACAATCTCCGATCCCGTATTTAATTTTGTAATCACCGGATTCCCCACAACTTGGCCGGTTACTGTCACACTTTGCTGTGCCATATTCCCTATTCCTTTACATGCAATGCGTACTCTTTCACCTCCACCATGAACCAAAAACAGGCCTTGACCTAGTACCTTCCGAAACACAATGCAGCACTTGTGGAGAACTCCTGGTTTTTCCACAAGTGCTGCACGCTCAATAGATCTAGAGCTTGACTTTTCCGCAGTAATACGGCAATGCACAAGCCTCGCCCACTGTACTATTTGCGGATGTCTTTTTCGTAGTACTCCTCAAAAGGATTCGAACCCGCATTCATTTTTGCCAGCATGGCATTATAGGCTTCCATATCTGCATCATCAGTCTCGTCTGCACGCCGGTCATATGTACGCATTTGGCGGCGATCATCTTTATACCAAGCCAATACTAATGCGCCGAATACAATTACCAGCGGGAATTGTCCGGAAGCCCATGCAATACCACCACCAACATTTTGGTCGTGCAGTAGATTAAGCTCCCATGGCAGCCCGAGTGTGGAATAGAATTCTTCCGCCAAGATTGTCTGCATTTGCATGAGTGTGACACCAAACCACATATGGAATGGCAGCGAGCCTGTAAGCCAAGCAAGCTTGCCCATTGGGTTTTGGCGAACTGGGACTGGATCCACACCAATAAGTTCCCAGTAGTACATCCAGCCTGACCATAAAAAGATCACGTTCATGCCTAGGTGTCCTGCGTGCTCAGAAACTGCGACATCATAGAGCGGGGTGAGGTACAAGATATAGAAAATAATCAAAAACTGCAGGGTATTTACGGCCGGGATAGTAAGGAATCGAACGATCGGATTATCCATGGCAACTTCCAGCCATTCTCTAGGGCCGGGACGGCCAGGCGTACCCGGTTCCAAGGCATCGAGCCATAGAGTAAGTGGGCCGCCAAGTGCCCAGAATACGGGCACCCCCATGGAAAGGATCATATGGCCCACCATGTGCATGGAGAACGTGGCAGGCATATTCATACCAATTCCAGAGCACATTGTGACTAGCAACATAAGGCATCCGGTAAGGAACCATGCGGTGCGGCCCCATGGCCATGCTTTGCCTTTTTGGCGAAGTTTCCATACACCCCATATGTATGCGGCGGCAAGGAGAATGGCGAGCGTGCCAAATACAATGTCGAAACGCCACATTGTCCAGACATTCCAGATATCTGGCTCAATATACAGTTTGTAGCCTAGCTGGATGTCCATTGTATTAAGGTCGGGTTCCCTAGGTGGAGGCGGTGGGGTCCGCCCTAGGGACACGGCCACACCGCAAATGGCAGCCATGACCAAGACTTCTACAATGGCAACCTGCCGAAAAAGTTGTGGGTTTTCCGGCAGCCGGGGAATTGCCCATGCGCGATGCAACCATCCGAAACCAGCCAGTAGAATCACACCCACAAATTTGGCGGTAATCAAGAGCCCATAGTCTGTGGTGAACCAATCAGAAAACTCAATGCGAATTGCAGCATTTATCAATCCGGAAAGCGACATAACAATAACCGCCACTAAAGCAATGCGAGAATATCTGGCCACTGCGATATGAATATCCGGCCCACGGCGCAAACCGTGTGCAATAAGTGCCATAAGGCCACCGAGCCACAGCACTGTAAAAAGCACGTGCCATAAGTAGGAGTTTGTGCCATAGTCGTGGTCTCCGCCGGTAGCCGAGTGCCCCTCTAAACCCAATGGAACGATCATGAGTATCGAGCCAAACAATAATAGCGGCACCATAATCCACTTGCGCACAAATAACCCAACGGCGCCCGTGCACAGCGCAAGCAAACCCACCCAGGCCCAGGCAAGCGACGTCGATACTTGCTGTATAGCTACCCCCCAATTTTCCACGCGCAATGCCTGCGTTAGTGGTTCGCCTGAAACATCCGAAAGGTACATTGGCACCATCAGCAAACCAATCACACCAAAAAGAATTGCCGACGCCGCGCCCGTCCGCACCGCAATTGCGCCATCAACGCTTAGCTCCGCCGAGCGTAATTGATCGCTCCGCGGGGATACCAAAAACCCCGCCAATAAAAATGAACCCACGCTCAATGAAGCCAGAATCCACCCCCCGGCGCGCAAAAACGGCAACCCGGCGGTGGTCAATGGACCTGGGTCCGGAATCCCCAAAGCCGCAAGTGAAGCTCCCAAAAACTGCCATGCAATCAAGGCACCGATCGCACCCGCAGTAAGGAAAAACACTAAAAACAACGGCCACGACGCACGCACCCGCCCGCTTTTCGACGGCGCAGCAGCAGCGGGGGTATCCAAAGCAACGTCAGACATGCAACCAAGGGTAATAGCTTGCCCGCAACTCCCCTACTCACCACCACATTAGTGACCGCAAACGGGTGTGCGGTAAAGTTCCCAGACGAAGGATAAAACCTTCAAGCCTCCTTAGCTCAGTGGATTAGAGCATCCGGTTTCTACCCGGCTGGTCGCGGGTTCGAATCCTGCAGGGGGCGCTTTTTCTTTCAACCATAATGTGGGGTGCTGCCCTAAAGGTGAAAACTACCCCACTAACCTGGCGATATGAAGCGCAAGATATGCCACTTCATCATCTGTAAGGGGTTGGCCGAGCCGTAACGATAACACTGCGGCAAGCCGGCCAGCACAAGCAATAGCTTCAGGATGTTCTAGCTGCAAACTGCGATTGAGTACCACCATTCCTTCCTGCAGCTGTGTTCCTTGCCTGGCGCGTACAAAAAGGTACCGCAAATGAGTAATAAACCGGGCAGCTGTTACTGATTCCCGTGGAACAGTAATTCCGTAGCTCTGCTCAATAATCTCAAAAAGTTGAGAAAACACGCCCGTCATAAGGTATGTATCGGTCAGATCACCTTGCCGGAGACCCGCATTGACCAAATGCAAAGTAATAGCTACCGCCTCTACCGCCGGTAGATCAAAATCCAACTGTTTACAAATAAATTACAAAATGCGTTGAGCGTCTTTGAATTCTTCGGGGTAGAGATACTGAACCTCCGTGGCCAGAGGGTGGTGCTCCTCAACCACTTTGTGCACGCGGAGAGACGCCTGGTGTAGGTGATCAGACAATGCCACAACGGTCGCTGTGCCAGGAGTACGCCCAACCTGTCTTAAGGCATCGTCTGCGGCGGCAATAATATCTGGTGGTATAGCAGCGAGCTGCTCACCAAGATGATCACTTGAGCGATTATCTTCAGGACGAAACACTCGTTGTATTTTGGATTGGTCAACACTGCGCCCGGGTTTCGTTTGAAACCCCACACCCCATCCGGTGAGGATCACTTCCCCACCGGAGGCATCGGTTGCGAGCACCACATTATTATTGAGCACCCGGAGTATTTTCACCTGCGTTTCAACGCCTTTCCACGGGAAGCGATCACATCCTTGTACCAGTAGAAAGAATCCTTTCGGTAACGCTGAAGCGTTCCGGCCCCAGTATCATCTCGATCAACATAGATGAATCCATAGCGTTTTGACATTTGCGCGGTTGAAGCAGATACCAGGTCAATACATCCCCATGAGGTATATCCCATTATTTCCACCCCATCCTTAATTGCTTCTCCAACTTGCACAAGATGATCATTCATATATTGAATTCGGTAATCATCGTGCACAGTGGGCCCGGAGGGACCTTCGACAAGCACATCTGTAGCACCCAGCCCATTTTCCACAATAAAGAGCGGTTTCTGCCAGCGATCCCAATAAGTATTTAATAATGTGCGCAAGCCCACGGGATCGATTTGCCAACCCCACTCAGAGGCCTCAAGTTTAGGATTTGGAATACCACCCGTAATATTGCCCTGCCCACGAACCTGCACGTCTGGATCAGCTGATTCACATACAGACATGTAGTAGGAAAATGAAACGAAGTCCACAGTATTGCTGAGGGCTCGGCGGTCTTCCTCGGTAATATCCAGCTCTACACCATGTTCACGGAAATGACGCAAAAGGTAACCTGGGTACGCTCCCCGGCAGTGAATATCACCAAATGCAATATCAAGCTGGGATTCATAGAGAGCCTGGTAAGCATCCGCAGGATCTGGAGTCAGTGGATACCGCGGAATACCGATGACCATGCAACCAACTTTGTTATCTGGATCAATTTCATGTGCCAATTCGGTAACTCGCCCTGATGCTACCAACTCATGGTGTATTGCCTGATAAAGCTCAGTTTCCGTAAGTTCTGACCGAGGCGTTTCAATGCCACCCGAAAGGAAAGGCTGGTGCAAAATCGAGTTGATTTCATTGAATGTAAGCCAATAACGAATACGTCCTCGATACCGACGAAATACCGTCTCTGCAAACCGCTCAAAAAATTGGATAAGCTCCCGATTCCGCCAACCACCGTATTCCCGCGCCAATGCAAGCGGAGTTTCATAATGGCTAAGCGTAACTAGTGGTTCAATGCCATGCTTTTCCAATTCATCAAGCACGCGATCATAGAATGCAAGACCAGCTTCATTTGGCTCTAGTTCATCACCACGAGGGAAAATCCGCGACCAGGCAATGGAAAATCGAAACACCTGAAATCCCATTTCCGCAAACATTGCAATGTCTTCCGCATAGCGATGATAAAAATCGATCGCATCGAGTTTTAGATTGTCGGCGGTAGGCACTTCAGTTGGTGGGGCCATGATTCCTTTTGGCATAACGTCTTGAATAGATAAACCTTTTCCGTCGACGTTATAGGCCCCTTCGATTTGGTTGGCTGCGGTAGCGCCGCCCCAAAGGAAATTATTTGGAAATTCCATAATTATGCTCCTGGTAATGGTCTTAGAGAGTAATCAGTAGCCCGGCCTCACCGCGGATAGCGGAAGCACCGGATGGTTCGGGGACTCGAACTGCAGCGAACTTCGCTGCATTGGTCACCACAAGAATGGTTGTTGTATCAAAGCCAGCTTCCGTAATCGCTTGTAAATCAGCAGTAGCCAATGGCTGCCCTTGGGTCACCTCATCACCTTGGTGGACCTGCGGGGAGAAATGTTCACCTTTCAGTTTGACCGTATCAATTCCAATATGCACCAGCACTTCAATTCCATCAGCAGTACGAATACCAAACGCATGACCAGATTTTGGTGCAGATACAACCTTGCCGCTTACCGGTGCTACAAATTCATTGGAACTAGGCTGGATTGCTGTGCCGATTCCCATTGTGCCGCCAGAAAATACTGGATCAGCAACTTGCTCTAGCGGGATTACTATTCCTTCAACAGGGAGTAGCACTGGCACAGTTCCACCAGTTTCAATTGCTTGTGCCATATCCGATAGTTCGGTTTGGTTTTCAGCGGCTAGTGCCTCCTTGCGTTCCACGGACGGCAATGCAATAAAAGTTCCAATAAAAGCAAGTGCAATAGACAACCCTGAGGCAAAAATCTGGGTGTACACCGAACCAACCGTCATAGATGCGGAAAATGCTAAGAGCGAGGGAAATACAAAAGCATCTTGTGCATTTCCCCCAATGCCTACGATCGCACCACCGATTGCACCTGACACACAACCAATAATAAATGGGACTTTAAGTGGAAGATTTACGCCATAGATAATCGGCTCTGTAACGCCAGCAAAAAACCCAGAAAACGCGGCTGGTGCAGCTAATTTACGTCGCTTTGCGTCTTTTGTTCGTATTGCCACAGCCAATACCGCTGCGCATTGTGCCAAAACTGCTGGGAGTAGTGGAGCCATAATGGTGGAATAGCCGACTGTTGCAATATCGTTTAACATGACTGGAACTAGGCCCCAGTGCAGTCCAAAAATCACCAGTACTTGCCAGAAGCCACCGAGAATTGCGCCTGCCAACCATGGGGCCGCCTGAAACACTGCAAGAAGCCCTTGAGAAATTGCATTTGCAAGCAGCATTGTGAGGGGGCCAATCGTAAGCAGCACGAGTGGAACCATAATCACTACACACAACACAGGCACCATAAAGTTTCGCAGTGCGCTCGGCAGGATTTTTTCCAGTCCTCGTTGCAGATAGCTTAATGCCCACACGCTGGCAATTGCTGGAATTACGGAGGAGGCATACGACATTGGAGTTAAAGGCAATCCCAGGAAAGACAGGGATTCTTTGCTGCTCATAAGTGTTACTAGGTCTGGGTGAAGCAGTGGTGCGACTACTGCCATGGCAATAAACTCATTCGCACGGAATCTACGTGCAGCGGTGACTGCAAGGAACAGTGGCAAAAAGGTAAAAAGCCCATCCACCGCAGCATTTAGTACCACATACTCGGTTGTTTCTTGGTTAAGCAAACCGAATTGCACCGACATGCTTAAAAAGGCTTTACCTAGCGCAATGCCAGCCAGCGCCCATAATACCGGGGTAAAGATTGAAGAAATAATATCTACAAAGGCATCAAGGGGATTTTTCTTGCCACTTTTAGAAGCTGGAGCTTCAGTTTCTTTGCCACCTTTACTCCCCATCCCTGGAAGTGCAACCACTGCATTATAGGCAAGTGGGACATCATTGCCTACTACAACTTGGTGCTGGCCTCCGGCATATACCACTGTAAGAACTCCAGGCACCGCTTGGACTTTTTTTAAGTCTGCCCGGGAAGAATCCGCCAAAGCAAAACGTAAGCGTGTGGCACAGTGCACCACAGAACGAATATTTTCCGCACCCCCGAGCGCATTCACTACCTCCCGCGCCAATAATTGGAAATCTATCGTAGTGGCCATCGCTGTTTCTCCTTTTATTTTTTGTAAAAATGCAAAAAGACCTAAGCACTACGGATAATCCGCATTGCTTAGGTCTTGCCCCGCCGAGGCAGGTCACAATCCTTTACCCACCAAGTGGGTAGTTATTCACTAGTATTACTGCTTCAGTCACAAAAAGCAATAAAAATGGTGGAGATCACTATAACTAAGGACTCTGTATAACACTTACCGAACGACCAGGTAGCATGTACTTCGAACTGCAGTTAAACCGGAAGGCTTCGTATGTCGCTCCCCTCCCCTAGCGATTCCGCGCGGGCGCTTATCACTGGCGCTAGTCAAGGTATTGGCAAGGCCATCGCACGGGATTTAGCTAAACTCGGCCACAGTTTGATTTTAGTTGCTCGCCGTGAATATATATTGCGGGATCTTGCAGAGGAATTTACGCGACTATATGGGGTTTCTGTAGAAGTTCGACCCTGCGATTTATCTGACCGGCAAGCGCGCTCAGAATTAATTCAAGAAATCAAGCAACGAGAAATTAATATTATTGTAAATTCTGCTGGGGTTGCTACATTTGGCCCATTTATTACACAGGATTGGGACGCCGAACAGAAACAATTTGAGCTCAATGCCACCGCCGTATTTGAGCTTACGCAGGCAGTGCTTCCGGGAATGCTAGAGCGCCACACCGGGGCGATTTTAAATGTGGGCTCAACTGCAGGGAATGTGCCTATTCCAAATAATGCAACCTATGTATTTACCAAAGCTGGAGTTAATACGTTTACGGAAGCATTGCATTATGAGCTGCGTGGTACCGGCGTAAGTTGTACATTGCTTGCCCCTGGCCCCGTGCGGGAGGCCTATATACCACCAGAAGAAATCACAATTGTAGATCGTGTAGTACCAGGGTTTTTATGGACCACCTACGAATCATGCTCAGTAGAAACCCTGGCCGCCCTTGCCGCTAATCGACGCCGCGTTGTGCCCGGGCCGCTGTCCAAGTTAATGCACATTATTACCGTTGTGTTCCCAACAAGCATTATCGCCCCACTGGTGGGCCGAGTGTATAAGAAAATGGATCAATAAATGAGCTCGGAAATCACCGCAAAAAACGATCGCCTGGTATGGATCGATCTGGAAATGACCGGCCTGGACCCGGAACGCCACGTAATTGTAGAAGTCGCCGCCATAATTACCGACGCCAAACTCAATATCATTAGCGAAGGCATAGACCTTGTAGTTCACGCCACCGAAGAAGAACTACGAGAAATGGATGGCTTTGTTACGGAAATGCACCTAAATAGCGGACTCGTAGATGAAATCCGCGAATCCAATACCACCCTGCAGGATGCCGAAAACGCCGTGGTCGCGCTCGTCGAAAAGCACTGCGAACCCCAACCCCTGCTTGCCGGAAATTCCATTGCCACCGATCGCTCATTTATACGCCACCATATGCCGCGTCTCGACGCCGCGCTGCACTACCGAATGATCGACGTTTCCAGCATTAAAGAACTCGCCCGCCGCTGGTACCCGCGCGCCTATTACAACCAACCAACCAAAGGTATGGCACACCGGGCGCTCGCCGATATTGTCGAATCAATACGCGAACTCGACTACTACCGGCGCAGCATCTTTACCCCCACCCCCGGGCTCACCACCGACCAAGCACTCCAAGCATCCCGCGATGCCACCCACACCTACCAGCAGTTTTTGCAATAACACAAAAGTGGGTTACTATAGTCCTCGCTGCTAAATACAGCAATGGTGGCTGTAGTTCAGCTGGTAGAGCACCAGATTGTGATTCTGGTTGTCGCGGGTTCGAGCCCCGTCAGCCACCCCGAAGTGGACACCCCGCACATGTTTTTGTGTGGGGTGTTTCATTGTTTAAGGCTTAGGTTTTCGCTACCTACATCAACTGAGTTCGAGTTAGTCAACGATTTCAGCTTTTAGCGAGCCTGATGAAAGTTAAGGCAGCTTGATACGACCCCTCCATCACCTGCGCTTCACCAAACTTCTCAAGTGCAACAAGCTTAGTGGGCATAGAATATCCGAAATCGAACCAATATTCATGCTAAAAAATGTTTCAATGAAAGTCCTCTACAAAAGTAGAGGAAACGCCAACGTCGTGCGCTGGAGAGAACTGCCTTCACTGCCTCAATGAAAGTCCTCTACAAAAGTAGAGGAAACATCTGCTGAGGAATCCGCTCATACAGGGCGTTTTTCGTGCCTCAATGAAAGTCCTCTACAAAAGTAGAGGAAACTCCGACCCGGCTATGAGGCTACCCACACCAAGCGGGGCCTCAATGAAAGTCCTCTACAAAAGTAGAGGAAACACAAATCCCCACGCGTGGTGCATCTGGGATTCGACTCGCCTCAATGAAAGTCCTCTACAAAAGTAGAGGAAACCTCAATAGAATCGAGCAATTCACCTGTCGCTACCGAGCCTCAATGAAAGTCCTCTACAAAAGTAGAGGAAACGAACAAGATTCGCGGTTACGGCAAGCCAATTATCGGGCCTCAATGAAAGTCCTCTACAAAAGTAGAGGAAACAGGTTGTTGGCGGCGGTTCGGGTGGCCATTTCCGCGCCTCAATGAAAGTCCTCTACAAAAGTAGAGGAAACGTGTTTTCTTATTCTTCGTCCACACCTTCTGGCATAGGCCTCAATGAAAGTCCTCTACAAAAGTAGAGGAAACTGCACCTCAAGGCTAGTGATGAACAGATTGTAGATGCCTCAATGAAAGTCCTCTACAAAAGTAGAGGAAACCAAACTCATATCACGCGTGGACCCTGCAAGATCGAGCCTCAATGAAAGTCCTCTACAAAAGTAGAGGAAACTCCAACTCCACACCAACCCGCACAGTTTGCTTACGGGCCTCAATGAAAGTCCTCTACAAAAGTAGAGGAAACACCGCACTTCCACAAACTGTGGCTGTGCCTGATACGCCTCAATGAAAGTCCTCTACAAAAGTAGAGGAAACTTTTGTCTGAATGCTGGTTCGTAAGGGGTCGTGCTGGCCTCAATGAAAGTCCTCTACAAAAGTAGAGGAAACAGGCGATTATCTGCTTCATGGTCCCTTGCTCACCCAAGCCTCAATGAAAGTCCTCTACAAAAGTAGAGGAAACGTGAACTATGGGGCCCTACCACCGCACAAGCCGGGCCTCAATGAAAGTCCTCTACAAAAGTAGAGGAAACTCTGATCTTCCATAACTCGCCCTTCGACATTCCTCCGCTGCCTCAATGAAAGTCCTCTACAAAAGTAGAGGAAACCTCACAAACCGTAATGCGGAATCAGTTGCAGTCAGCGGGCCTCAATGAAAGTCCTCTACAAAAGTAGAGGAAACACGCACATGATTCTGAGAAAGTGTTCCAACGGTTCACGCCTCAATGAAAGTCCTCTACAAAAGTAGAGGAAACATGCGGCTATTGAGCACCGCTGGAAATTGTCCGATGCCTCAATGAAAGTCCTCTACAAAAGTAGAGGAAACGCGCGCATCAAAAACGTTGAGGGCGCAGCATCCGGTGCCTCAATGAAAGTCCTCTACAAAAGTAGAGGAAACTTCTATGCTGTCCGCCTCTTCCCTATTGCAACGCCAGCCTCAATGAAAGTCCTCTACAAAAGTAGAGGAAACAGGTCCACCCACGGCTCAAAAGTGTCCGGGTCCTCGGCCTCAATGAAAGTCCTCTACAAAAGTAGAGGAAACCTCACTCGCAGGTAGCAAATCAATAACAACAGCGGGCCTCAATGAAAGTCCTCTACAAAAGTAGAGGAAACGCAGTGGCTGGCTATGGCTACCGCGTACCAAGCCAAGCCTCAATGAAAGTCCTCTACAAAAGTAGAGGAAACTCCCCTGTAAGACATTCGTCCCGAATGATTAGACGAGCCTCAATGAAAGTCCTCTACAAAAGTAGAGGAAACTAGGTCAACGAATCTTTGGCCGTCTTTTTCTTTGTGCCTCAATGAAAGTCCTCTACAAAAGTAGAGGAAACGCCAGAGTGTCGGAATCAATGAATTGCTCAGGCGAAGCCTCAATGAAAGTCCTCTACAAAAGTAGAGGAAACTGCCCTGATTTTATACTATGCCTGACCTTTGGGAAAACTGACAGCCCGCGAGCAACCTTCTTAACTTTGGAGAGCCGCGCCTTCGAGAACGTTAGTCAAATCGAACCGATGACGTTGAGCTGGCAAAAGCTCCTGCGAGCCAGCCCCAGAGATTCACGTGGAGCTACTGGCACTCGCAGGTCACTTTTCGGTTTAAATGATAATGGCTTCATTATCCGTTACTGGTCGTGTTACTCCGATGTAGCTGAAACGAGACTCTCCAATATCAGGAAGTAATCCGAGATCACAAAGCAGAACAGAGTCTTCTGTGTTGTCGATTATCTCCCGGATATCGTCTTTCAGTCGAATAACTTTTGCAGGAATGGCATCTACAACGAAAACACTGTATTGAATTCGGTCACCATATGATAGGAGCTTTTTCGCCAATCGCGTTCGCCGCCGGTCATCTGGGACGTCGTAAGCGATTAGTGTCCTCCTCACATCATTCCGTCTCATCGTATTTTCACACCTCGATAAACCTTCTGAGTACCATCAATGACGCCAAGCACTAAACGTGCTTGAACTTCTATTGCTCTTCGCCACGTGACGGAGTATTCGAAGACAGGGTGTCGGAATTCCGTGTTGATACGTTTCTCAAATGCAGAAATAACAGCCTTTCGCCCGTCTTCTGATAGACGCAGAACATTACCTATCCGAGAAAAGGAACGCTTACTTAACTGGTGTCGGTTGATTAGTGTGATGACCACAGAATCTGCTATAGGCGCACGAAATTCTTCCATCAAATCTAGTGCCAACGCAGGCTTATTTCGATTACTGCTATGGAGAAAACCAGCATGCGGGTCTAAACCACAACTCAAGATCGCACGGATGCACTCAGAGACAAGCAACGCGTATGTGTAGTTCAGAAGAATATTGATGTGGTCATTTGCACCACGACCATGTCTCCCGATCCACTGCCAATCGAGCTCTTGTAACGATTTTTCTCGGAGCATTGAAGAAAAGGAACTGAAGTACAAACTTGCAGCTTCACCTTCGAGTCCAAAAAGCTCTTGTTGCGAGGCAATTTCTAACACATCCTTTTGAAGTTTCCGAAGCGTTTCTACAGTTTCAGAATCATGTCCATTGCGCCGCAAAAGTGTGGCTTGATTAGCAATTTTGCACGAAATCATTTCCGACGCAATCAACAAGTTGCCACGGTCAGACATCACATGCTGCTTAAGGCGCGCTAGACCATTCGGACCGTACGCTGGCTTTGACCAACCGTAGACTCTACCGCTGCTAGAACACCATACAACTGTGGAATTCCGCCATAACAACTCTCGGATAAGGGCACTCGACAAATCAATGTTCCCATGCACAACCACGCCTTGAATACGTTCCATTGGAACATCGCCTATCACTTCGTCACCTTTGACAACTCGCAATCGCCCGCGCTGAACTGAAGCTCGAGCGCCTTGAGTAGTGATATGCGCAATCTGACTGTCAGGATTAGAAGCAAGAACTCTTCGTTCGAGCACTTTTCCATGGTGCTCGTCCGGCAAGCAAACCGAAATATGCGAGCACAAGTTACATAGAGGCGAATCGATAAGGGGCGGAGGAGCTACGGAAGATTCAACGATTTTTCTTGTTCGCCGAAGAAACTCAAGCGCTCTCTGACGATCATCGTCATCAATGTCAACAGATACAGTTTTATGGTGATCAGTGAAGTGAACTGCATATTCAGTCACTTTCCTGCCTTCTTCTGTCAAGCAAATCCCTTGCAAAACCAATTGCATTCTGTTGGCTTCAGTGACTTTTGGGGTCCGTTTAATTGGCGTCGCTTTGTATTCAACAACACGCAGCTCCCCATTTGACATTTCTTCAATAGCATCGCATCTGCCGACTAATCCCAGTGAGGGCGAGCTCACCGGAACTGAACGCTGTTGGTGCTTCCGCGACGTCGATACACGATCAACATTTTTATGAGCGGAATGTCCATGCTGCATCTGTGCAGTATCAGTTTGCTCACCGTTGGTTTCAAGCCACGCTCGCCGTGGGCAAAACACAGTGTGCACAACCAGTGATATCGGAATGACGTCCGTGTCCCGAACCTGGCTCTGTGCGCTCACAGCTGCCACAATTCACCTCTTTGAACTTGGCGTTCAGGTGCTGTGCTACTCCCTGTTTTAAGAATCGGAAACACGGTTATTACCGTCACTCCACGTAATCGAAGCCACTGCATTGCTGCTTTTACTTCAAGAGAGTTTTGTGCAGTATTTGAAGTCCCTTCCAGGATCGAGCCAATATTGTCTGTAACTAGCGCTAACTCACCCGACATGAGGATGGATCGCAATCGTGCCAAACTCATTGGCTCAGTTGGTACCGGAAGAATCATCCGACTTGGGTGGAGTCTTGTTCGGTGCCAGGCACCAGGAGTTACAGAAATTCCGCCCGAATTGTGTACCAACGGAAACGCAGCAATGCCTAGCAAACCCGCAAAAGCTAACGCCACATCCGTCGGTGCTGGCGACGTCAATCCTGTGGAGGTACGTGAATCAACTTTCTGCTTTCCGATCGTATCGTCAACACTTCGCCCTGTAATCCCAGCAAAAATCCTGCTTACATCCCATTGGCTGAGCTCTTTAACCATAGGACTCAACCGATCTTTGACGAACTCTTCACCACGATTGCGCGTTTTCATTTCCCAACGAGACGCACCTTCATCTGGTCGATTGCTTTTGCCATCACAACGCCAATATGCGGCTTCTCCTAGGGCAGCAATCCATTGCAACGAAGCATAATCCGCGGACTCGAAGCACACATCGATCGCACGGTGCCGAAGCTTCTGATGCTCCCGCCAATCGCCGCTATCTGCGATTGGATCCATTGCCCGTATTCGAGGCGACATTGGCGATAATTCAACAGCTTTCTTTTTCGCTCCATATGTATGACGCACTTGCGGCCAAGCATCGGGAGCTGCAAGGTGTGTTGCATACTCAAGAAGCAGTTCAGCGATCGCTTCTTCAGTTACATCCGGAACGGATAGTTCTCCCAGAGGTTTTTCTTCGTTTGTCCACCGCATTCTGGCCTTACCGGGCCATTTCTCTTCACAAAGCAGCGCGAGCCCGTACATTGCAAAGTGAGACAACGCAGACTGGATACCGTCACCGATCATAAGCGTAGCCATTACCGCCCCTCCTTTGAAACCTGAGCGTCAGCTGCACGCTCAATGTACTCAAGGTAGGCCATCTGGTACGGCCCGAATTCTTTATCGGTATGCCAGATCATCGAATCCCACTCGCCTTCCACAAACAGCCGCCTTGCTTCTTCCCGTAATGCAGGCTCGGTTTCTGGTAGTAGAAAATTCTCGTACGCATGAGGGAAACCGGAACGTCCACACCCATGGCTGCAGCCGATGATTCGCAATGCCACATCCGAACAATCCATATCCTCAATGTGCTGTCGACGATCTGTAGACACCAGTAGCGCCGACATTTGTTCATGTCGCCAACCCTGTGGAAGACCGCTTCGATGCCGCGCAATTGCCGCCTGTTGCTGGGTTCTGTCTACACTTTTAGCTAATTCTGGATCCTTTAACTGGCGTCCAAGCATGGTTTGGAATCGCTTATCCGCCTTGCCATCATCATGATGCGCAGCGGCAAAAACCACGTCCTGAGCAAACACCTCTGCTAAACCAATTTTTTGACACAAAGATTCAGCCCGCTGCTTCACATTAGATTGATGACTTTCCAGCGAAACTATTTCTTTCGAAGAAGTCCACACTTGCTGGTTTTCTTCGTCGGTTTCAATCGAGCGTTTCCGCACCGCATACCACTCGACTACCTGCCCTATACCAGGGTATTCAATAACCGCTGAGGGGATAAGAATCTCACTATCATTGTTCCCGGCTTCTCGCCAGAGTTCAGTCGCTTCATCAGGGCTTAATCCAGCGAACTTCCGGAACCATGAGCTAGCATTCTGTCCTTCGCTTTTCCCCCAGAAAAACACCTCACATTCAGGGTCTTCAACTGGATTTGGAGACTGCTTATCTTGCGGTTTAAGGTCGGCCACCCATTCGGTAGTAAACTTCAGCCCCGCATCGATAATAATTACGTCCCCAGGCTGGAGCTCCATCCCGGGCAGACAAAGAGCAACTTTTTCTTCCCGGTATAGGAATGCGCGTCTACGCAATTCCGGCTGTTTCAACTCGGCTTTGAAACGTTCATGTTCTGGCATCACCAGGTCATCAAGAACCGACCTGACTACTTTTAGCGATGCTGGAAATACTTCCGAATCTTTCGGCGGTATGGCCGCCAATAGATCAAGGCACGCAGCGTCACTATCAGGCAAAGGCGACCTCACAATGATTCCAGCGCCAATAGTGTCTGTCTCAAGTGAATCCCGCAACCACAAACCAAGATCTTGTTCAGCAAATAGCTCATCGCTTGTACGTGCGTAGTTCATTAATTCAATAAACTCTAGACGCTGGAACAACAGCCTATTTGTCGATGCCGCTG
This sequence comes from Corynebacterium freiburgense, assembly GCF_030408815.1. Taxonomy (NCBI): domain Bacteria; kingdom Bacillati; phylum Actinomycetota; class Actinomycetes; order Mycobacteriales; family Corynebacteriaceae; genus Corynebacterium; species Corynebacterium freiburgense. Next base: position 2,362,427 of record NZ_CP047355.1, read on the forward strand.
GTGGTGGGTACTTCTGCACAGTTCCAGGATTCACATGGCCAACATCCAACATTTTCTGCACCCAAACCAGTGCCGTTTTTAGATCATCACCTCGATAAGGTGGATGCGCATCCTTAATCAACTTTTCGCCGGTCGGTCCGACAACAGAGATTTCAGTTTCATCGCGTTTGCCTAGACGATTTACCCGACCAAAGCGCTGAGCCAATGCCGAACCCGGCGCCAGTTCGGTAACCATCCCGGCAAAATCCATATCAACGCCAACTTCTATGGTTTGTGTCGCCACAACCACATCTACATTTGGATCGCCAGCCGGTGTAAACAGACCCACTCGGCGTCGTTTCAGTGCTTCCACATCTGCTGGGCGCATTCTTCCGACAAGGATTTCCACTGCCAACCCTGCTTTACGCAACATTGCTGTAATTCTTGTTGCTGTATCCACATGGTTTACAATGCACCCGATTGTGCCGGAACATCCAATGCTCTCCCGCAGACGCTGTATTTCCTCCACAATTGCACTGACCACAGGGGAGTTCGCGGGCTTTCCATTCCACTTATCGACGCCCATATAGTTCAGCTTTTTATGCGCAGTCATTCGCCGTTTCAACTCAGCATCACGCTCAGAATTCACTTGGCTTGAGTCGACGCCGATGGTGCTAAAGGTTTCAGAATGCTCTGGCGTAGCCGTAGTCTCAACAACCTGTAATTTGGGAATGCCTAGTTCAGCACCATACTCCTGAAGTTCCCGTACTCTACGTGCGGTATGGAGAAGCTGATTATTCAGGTGCGCTTCATCCAGCACCAGCACGGAATCCATAGCAACCATGGCAGTTTCGCGAGGACGTGACCGCTTCCCACTTCCATATCCACGGAACAATAACCGCGATCCCCACATATCTGGAGTTGCTGCTATCACTGCAGCGCTACTCGGATCATCAACAGGAATTGTTCTACTGCTCAGAGCACCACGCAAATGCCCCACAACAAAGGGGTCAACAACGTCATCTTCTACAGAACGCAATGATTGCAGTGCCAAAGCAACATCTAGCAACAATGTTTCATCTTCATTATTGCCACCATGACATAGCACTCGGCGCATTGTTTCCAAAATGCTTTGCGCACGCATGTACTGGTTATCCACAAGTGCACGACGATTCACAACTACAGAAAGCCGACGCGGCACGCGTGCCCCGCCTCCGACAGCAGAAAGCGCATTAGCAAACAGGTGAATATCTACTACCGACGACTTCCCGGCTCCCGTTGGCGCAGCGATCCGATCAGGCCATTTCCCCGTTTCTGCCAACATACGCAGCAATTCACACTGCCACGAAAACGGTGCATGGCCACCATTGAGTGCTGCAAAAAACTGGTCAAAATGATTGATGGAAAGTGACTTAGTTTGCTGCATCTTCAGACTCCTCATGAAGCGCAATAATTGCTCGTGCAAAATCTTCAGGAATATCACGCGGTACCAACAGCCCTCCGCCCAGGTGACGTGATTGTCCAACCGCGACGATGGTCGAAGGGCCCATGAGGTCACCAAGATAAAACAATCCAGTCCACGCCTGCACCGTGACACTCTTTTGGGATCGGTGCACGTACTTTGCAGCAGGGACTGCCAACGTGTGGGCGTCATGAACAAACGCTCCTCGGCACGTAACCTGATCCCGCAACGAACGATATAACTCTTGCCCTTTACCCAAGGCTTCAAATTCGTCGCGCCATACAAATCCGAGTGACAGCAAACCAGAATCCGCGAGTTTCCAACGCTTGGACGAATCACTCGACTTCACCGGTCGAGTTTCCGGAATCACTGCACTCGCGGGAGACCAGAAGCGAACCTTGCCAGGCTTTGGCTCCGGCCAAAACTCATCCGCCGCCACTGATACTCCGCCAAAATACAAACGCCGACGGCCAATATCGCGACCCCAAATTTCCCGAACAGCCGCCAATCCGGTGACCAACTGTTGCAACTCTTCATCACTCGCGCCACGAGGCAACATCAACGCTATCGCGTGGCTTTTCAGACCAAACCGTGCAACATGATCAGCTTCGAGATACTGAATTGCCAAGCGATTTGCTGGCTGGAATTCACTAGCCTGGCCGTACTTTCCGGTGACCATACTAGACGCTCCGAAGCCAAGTGCGGCAACAATCGCACGGTGCATAGCAACACACACCGCCACATGCTCCGTACTCGACAGCGGCTTCCCAGAAAGTTCGAATAATAAAACCTGATCCCAAGGGGTCTCTACCAGGCGTTCATCCGGATCTTTATAGCGAACTTCACGCAAACACTCGTGCGTTCCCCGGGGTGGGCGCGGTAATTCACTATCACTCTTTTTGTCTGCACTGACTGACGGAAATTTTTTTGGATGTGCAAGATTGTATTCCGAAATCAAATGCTGCGTTCTTCCTGGCGCAGGTACCCGAACCGACGTGCCACCCCGTGTAAACGGCGTTGCTGCAGAGTCGAGAAACAACGTTGGGGAAACCTCACCGGGTTCCACAATCGCCACGCTATGCGACTCGCCAAGGCAGGAAATGTCCTCGGCCAATGCCTCCACCGTACGCGCAACGTCATCCGGAACATCTTCCCAACGCCAACCGATCGGACCAGCAAGCGCAACACCATCCGATACCGGACGATTTTCAGTCAAATGCTTCTTATTAATGCTGCTCACCTTACGGTACGCGAACCTACCACTACGATTAGATAACCACCGTGCAACTGGAACCTGAATACCTGTTGGAGGATGTTCTTCCAACCAAGTCAACGCCTCGAGAGCCGCAGCACTAGGCTCCAAGCGGTTATTCTTCTCTACCGCATGACTACCCTGCGCTGCCGAATTCAAAAGCGCTCCGTGAAGACGCGCCGGATCCGGCAACCAGTCAGGTCGCTTATCACGACGATGGCCGTTGTACACCCCCAATGGAAACCTCGCGACAAGACTTAACGTGCGCACAACTAGTCTCCCTACTGACCGTTCTCGGTGGAATTATCCGCACCACTTAGAATCGCAGGATTACCAACAACTTCGAGCACCTGGCCGTTCCAATCCGCCACACCCAATTCACGCGCATACTCAATTGCGTGCTCAAGCAAAGCGTCGGCGGCTTCCACCGTGATTGGTTCGAGCGAACGCTTTTCCCCAAAACGCTGATCAAGCATCACCTTCGGCGCCGACGTTTCCACAAGGTCGCAATTCGCTCGGAGATATAATTCCCGTTCAGCGCGAGCCATTAACGACAATGCCAACGCGGCAAGCAGGGCACGCCCCGCGATATCACCTTGCAAGTTTTGCCCGAAACGCAACTGTCGGAGCGTTGCGAAGCTCAATACCCAAGATCGAATGATCTTACTGCAGGAAACTCCACCCAATGCCTCTAACTGCGGCGGAATACCTCCGAGCCCAAGACCTGATGCGGAAATCTTTGTGTCTTTTTTCGCCTTCTTGATTTCTTCAGAAATTTTTTCTACAAAACCTGGACTCAATTCCGACTTTTGATCATCCACAATTTTTTGCAGAACACTAGGTTCTAGGCGCACACTCATTGCGATGCTATCTACCCGGGCACCACCGCGCTTTGATTGCTGATCTTCTGGAGATGCCTCTTGATCTGCGAGAACGCCGATGATCTCACCAACTAACGCACTCCGGAGGCGGACCTGACCGTGCGGACGAGATGAATCCCAGGCACCAAGCAATGCGGCGGCAGGAGCTGTATTTAGCAATGGTTGGTAGTTCGCAGCAGTGCAGTTACGAACTGCACGGTATTTTTCATGAGCCGTCGCAGGCTCGCCATCAATCTTACCGGCACGAATATGACCGTCAGCGAAACGATGTGGCAATTCCATATCAGAAAGAACAGGCCCACCTTTGTACTCTACTTCGATCCGCGGCACCTTTGTTGCAAGCGGATGACCCGCTCGAACGTCCTGCATAAATGCGTCTTCGCAACGGTTGAGCTGCGATTGCTTTGAGTCAAGAAGTGCCACTTTTTTCGGTTCCCCGTCAACAAAACGAGTTTCAAATGCGAACACCGAATTACTCCGGTCAACAAACTTAGCGGGCGCCACGGATGCGTGTGGACCTGCAGCAGCCTCCAACTCAGTCACCGATGTGAGCACTGAAGCTCCACCCGGGGTGCAAGCATCAATCAGATCTTGGAATGTAAGCATTCTTCACCTTTCGATCATTCGAACATGAGTTCTTTTTTGTGAGCGGTTGTTGGGTTGGGCTTCTAGACTGGAAGTACCACCTGCAACCACAAAACGCATTATATTCACATCACTTACAAGGTTTCAACTAAACCAAATTTTTCGGCCCATTTATCTATACTTACCCAGTACCTTGTTTTAAAATATGCAGCTCACCGCCTTGTGTGCCAGAACGAGTGGCGTGGCAAGCGTCGAGCCGAAGCCCAGTTTACGAGACTCACCCAACCTCAATGAAAGGCCACGCCACTCAACACCGAGAATATCCGAAAACCAACCTCTCCTAGCACTTCTGAAACATTTAAGATGCCAAAGCCCTACACGACATCAAATCACATACAGACATGAACCATCCAAGAAAACCAACCCAGTTTTAATTTCGAAAAATACAAATTGTCAATTCGGCAATTCTTTTTACCTATTTCTACTCTTTTGATTTACAGAATTCGCCAACGTTATTTTGCCAAGGTTTCAATAACTAACGACATCCGATTTTGAACTTGACTCTATACGGCACAAATGCCAAAAATACTCTGCACTTCCCCAGGAGTGCCAGTAGATTTCGATTTTATTTTCACCGTAAAGTTTATAAACTTCCGACTTATACTGACCCGACAGGAGATTTACCTAGGACACTCGACACAAAGTAGTGTGATTCAACTCATACATTAGATGCATTGGCCTCACCATTGCCCCGCCTGATAAGGTCTCTTTACATTTACTTTCGGAAAACCTTTAATGCTTAATTCCGCTTATCTTTCTAGATTAGGTCTCCAGCGACACCTACGCTGGTTCTATGACCACTGATTATGCTATCGATTCGAATCAACCAAAAGATCCTCCTTCTCCCGGCAAGCAAAATGAGAAAACGTTTTTCGGCCACCCTTGGGGCTTAGCCAATCTGTTCGGCGTTGAACTGTGGGAGCGTTTTAGCTTCTATGGCATGCAGGGAATCTTGGTGTTTTACCTCTATTATTCTGTGCAGAAAGGGGGCATGGGCCTTGACGAGGGCGTCGCAACGGCAATCGTAGGCGCTTATGGTGGCATGGTTTATCTTGCCTGCATTGGTGGAGGTTGGCTGGCTGACCGGGTACTTGGTTCGGAACGGACGCTGTTTTACTCCGCGATTCTAATTATGATTGGCCATATTTCTTTGGCCCTTTTGCCTGGGTTTGCAGGCCTAGTGATCGGCCTTATTTCAATCGCATTGGGTTCAGGCGGTCTGAAAACATCGGCGTCCACCGTTCTTGGTGATCTTTATGCTAAAGATGACCCTCGCCGTGATGGTGGATTTTCTATTTTCTATATGGGCATAAATATCGGTGCGCTATTTGGACCGCTGCTTACAGGCTGGATGTGGGGCCAGTATGGTTTCCATTTTGGTTTCGGGTTAGCCGCGATTGGTATGGCAATTGGTTTGACTCAATACGCGTTAATGCGAAAGCAAACCATTGGTGATACTGGGCACACAGTTTCTAACCCACTGCCAGCTAAGCTATATCTGCCGTACACCATTATCGCAGTACTCGTGGCATTGATTGTATTTGTGGTTGTGAAATCTGGTTTGATTGCGCCCGGTAATCTCTCAAACGCAGTTTCAATTATTGCATTTATTGCGGCAGTAATTATGTTCTGGCAGATGTTGGCTTCAAAAGAAACTACCCAGGCGGAAAAACGTCGGCTTATCGGTTTTATCCCAATGTTTTTGGCGTCCGTTGCGTTCTTTTCTATTTTCCAACAGCAATTTACGGTATTGGCCGTCTATTCTGACCAGCGGCTAGACCGTACTTTCGGCTCATTTGAGATTACGCCTACATGGGTAAATGCTATTAACCCGATCTTTATTATTATCTTCGCGGGCGCATTTGCCACATTGTGGCTAAAACTCGGGAATCGGCAGCCTTCAACACCAATTAAATACGCCTTGGCACTGATTGTTGTTGGTATTGCGCCGTTCTTCTTTATTCCTTTTGCCGGTGGTGGACCAAACTCCACACCATTTTTGGTTATTGTGTGGATTTTATTTATCTTCACCATTGCCGAACTGCTAATTTCACCGGTGGGATTGTCCCTGGCCACAAAAGTTGCGCCTCATGCATTCCCTACTCGGATGATGAGTTTGCATATGCTATCGCTCGCAATTGGTACGGCACTATCTGGCTCATTTGCTGGTTTCTACCACCCAGACGATGGAGCTGCTGAACAAACATACTTTGTGGTGTTAGGTGGCAGTGCAATCGCACTTGGTGTTGTGTTGTGGCTTTTAAATAAGCCGATCCTTCGTGCTTTCGGCGACGTAAAATAACCTCAAATTAAACCTTGGCCCCCAAGATGTACTTTCGTATTTTGGGGGCCAAGTCTATTTCAAATGGCGTTAAGGCCGGTAATATTCGAAGTAGTACAGGCCATCTTGGGAAAGATTACATAGTCGGGTTTGCCCGCCATATGTTTTTCGCTCTGCTTCGCAGATTTCACCGGATTCAAATGGGCCAACTACATGGTAGTTCTCGTAGTGAGGGGTATTAGGAATTTGGATATCGTGGCCGAGAGTATTCATAAATGCAAGCGGTGTATCAAAGTGTTGCACCATTTCAGAATTACTCACTATTCCATCGTGATTGGTATCCGCATTCTGCATACCCATGCGTTCAATCGCAGCACTCATCTCCTTAATGCACTTAAATTCTATATCCGTAGCATTTTCAGCATTTTCTACCACAAGATCGTGACAGTATGAGTGGTCGAAAGAAATGTAATCAGCTTCGGTGTAGCCTCCGGTTTGTTCAGCAGTAGACGATTGTCCAGTTTCGCTACTGGTTTGTTCGGCTTTTTGGATGGTCGTAGGTGAAGAAATAGTTACAGGTGTAGAGCTTGTACTAGGCGCGGGCGTCGATTCGTTACTACATGCAGCTACACCAATAATTGATATCGCGAAAGCTGCGCAGATGTAAGCGATACGCACGGCAGTTCCTTTCCGCAGCGTCGAAACATTACCTACCCGTTAACATTGCCTGCTTTCCAGGTGTCCCACGGGATATTCCAGTCTCCAAGGCCATCATAACCAGAAAGCTCTCCACCAATAGTGTTTTTAACAATCACAACATCGCCGCGTTTTACATTGTCTTGGAACCACTGCGCATTTGATGTAGAAACATTAATGCACCCGTGAGATACATTTTGGCTACCCTGTGCCCATACCGACCAAGGTGCAGCATGCACATAAATACCGGACCAAGAAAGCTGAGTGGCAAATTGTACATCGGTACGGTAGCCATCTGCAGAATTAACATCCAGGCCATAGGTGGAGGAATCCATGACCATTTGGGGATTACGGTCACCAACAACATACGTACCATTTGGGGTGGGGAACTTTGCGGACCCCATTGAAATTGGCATGGAGTTCACTTGTTCGCCACCACGTGAAATCGTAAGCGTCTTCGTGGCGTCGTCAGCTACCGCAATAACACTATCGCCAACAGTAAAGCTTGATTGATTATCCAAACCTCCGTAAACACCCTCGCCTAGGTCCACACCATACAATTTGGCATCCACGGTGACTTTTGTACCAGGTTCCCAGAATTCCTCCGGGCGCCAGCGCAGTACGGTATCACTAATCCAATAAAATGCGCCCTCAACCTTAGGCTCCGTGGTAATGGTAATAGCATCTTGAACTGCCTTCCGATCCGGAATGGCTACACCAAATTGGAAGGACACCGTTTGGCCAATACCCACCACAGATTCTGGAATTGGGGAAAGAGCCACATTAGCTTCCGCAGTTGGCTGAATCGTAGAAAACTTCGTATCAATTTCTACGCCTTCACTGGTTTTACCCACAATAGAATACTGGCGATTAAACCCAAGGTCTTCTGTGGTTTGCCAAGATTTTCCATCAGACGCCAGCTCTGCTTGGACGACTTTGCCGTCCTGATTGGTCATTGTGACCTCTTGCAAGCGCGCTTTATTTACTTTGATAGTGACCGGTTCCGCTGGATTAACCTTCTCAGCACCATCTTTCACGCTAATTTCTGGCTTTTCAGGAGCTTCCTTCGTAGTAGTGGTTGAGGTTTCAGCAGCCCCCTCACCACCAATAGTGCATCCGGCAAGCAACGCCGTTACTGCAGTCAAGGCAAGAATTGCCGATCCAAAACGACTCATTCTGGAACGGACTACGCCAGAAACACTCATCCTTAGCTATCTTTCTGCTACGAATCTCAAAGGGACCACGCGAACCATGTGCGCGCCACCCGAGAATACACCGCAACAGAAACTGAAATATGACGGTTTTCGAAGCGAAGGAAAAACGTTGCCGAACTGTTGCAAAACCACAAGATTAGCTGGCGCACCACCTATAAGCAGGGGCTTTACAAACACACAATTATCACAGCGGAATAACATAAGCGCCCCAACAAGCCCACAAATAGAACAGAACAAACGGTCCAAACATGCACGGAAATCCTGGCTAATCATTTGCATGCATCCAATAAAGCGCTACACAACCTAAAACCAAACCAATGATCCCCAACACCACTATGAGCGCCCCCTACTAACCCCGAAAGTGCATTATGAGCTGCCGATTTGCACCATTAGCCGAAGTCGAGTTATATTTTATCCCGTTCCAAACAAGGAATACGGGCCATTAGCTCAATTGGCAGAGCAGCTGACTCTTAATCAGCGGGTTCGGGGTTCGAGTCCCTGATGGCCCACAGAACTACCCCCAGTAGGCAGATCGCCACTGGGGGTTTCACCCGTTTCAAGCCAATGTAAATCCACGCCCGTAGCGAAAGCAATTGCTATCAGCATGCCGCGACGCGGCTCCCGCACCCCCTGTTCGATATTTGCAATTGTGCCACGGGAGTACTCGATCGCCTCTGCTAAGTCGTATTGCGACAGGCCTAAATGCTCCCGAATTTTGCGGACGCGATCACCTACGGTCCAAGCCGGAATGAATCCTTGTAGATTTTGTGCTGTAGTCATATGACAATCTTAGACGCTTGACAAGTAATTAGGCAATAGCCCTTTTTAGGGGCAAATTGAAGTTTTTTTATCTACTGCACAAGAAAGCTAGAAAATTTTTAGTCATCTGACTATATTTTGTCTTATGAGACGAAAATTGCTCACAACATCTGAAGTTGCCAAAAAGCTAAAAATTAGTCGGCAAGCAGTACTTTTTAGAGTTAAATCAGGGAAGTTGATCCCAGTCGGCCAACTTCCACATCATGGCCCTTATCTTTTTGATGCTGAAGAGATAGAAAATTTAGCCGCCGAGGTTGCTGCGTGATGTCTGTGTTTGCTTTTTTGGTTGGTCTTGCCGGTATCGCCGTGATGGTTATATGTATCTTTTTATCAGGCAATGGTGGGGGGAAATCGGATGGTGTGGTGGCTTCTCGGCCTGCGCCTGTGCCGGTGTGGATTGATGATTTGATTGGGGTGGTTGATGAGATTTATGGGGAGGAGTCGGCCCCGTATGGGTATGTTGCTGCTGAGGCGTTGCAGACTGCGGAGGCGTGGGTGCGGACGTATGGGCCGATTGGGGGGCATCTTCCGCCTGAGTTGGTGACTCGGATCCGGCAGAATGTCGTGTCGCATGGGGGGTGTGGTGATGAACCTGACTGTGTCTGCTGAGTGGCGTCCTGCGCGTCGGTCGAAAACCCGGTGTGGAGTTTGTGGTGTGCATTTTGCCGAAGGGTGTGTACCGCCGCGGATGGTGTCGGGTCCGTGGGCGGGGGAGCATGTGTGTGCCCGGTGTCGGGAGGAGTTAGCAGTGTGGTTGCCTGAGCCGTTGTTTTAGTTGCTGGTTGTGACTGCCTGGGTGCGGGTGGGTCACGAGGACACATCAACGTTGCCGTTCTGTTGGTGTTTCCTCGTGGTGCACCGCGTATGCGGAGGCATCAAGAACTAACTAAATAGTCATTAACCAACTTCGACCCGATCTGTCGTTTGTCCCGCAAGTTCGACACTAACCAACTGCGGCCGAGTATGTGCCTCCAATACATAAACCAAAGCGTATGACGGCTCGGCGTTATACCGCCATCTCACATCTGATCAGTGTGGGCGTGGCGTATAGCTGGAAGCCGGTGGGCAAAATCGCCCATCGGCTACTGGTCGTGGGTGTGACGACGGGAGGCGGAAAAACTGGGAAGCGCGACTGGGAGGTCACAGCAAAGGGGGCCCTTTGGGCCTTCGAACTCTTTGGCCTGGAGTGGCTGTGATCTATAGGCCTTGTGTATTGATTGATCTGTGAGGGCATGACTTATGACCATCTTTCCTGGGGTGCCGACGCCGTGTACGGCTCCTGATGCTGATCCCACGTGGTGGGACTACCCTACTTCGTTTCCGTCTGAGCAGTCTCTTGCTGAGCGCACTCGCCTGTTGCACGAGCGTGCTGCGCAGTTGTGTGGCGGCTGTCCGTTGCTGCGTGCGTGTGCTACCTATGCCTTGTCGTTGCCTGCGCCGCCGATTGGTGGGGTGATTGTTGCTGGTATTCCGATTCCGCCGCATGGCGTGTCTGTGCGTTATCGTGTGGCGATCGCTGCGGTGAGTGGGGTGGCTAGTGGGTTGTCGCTGCGCGCGATGCATGCAGCGCAGCTGGACGCAGCTGTCACGGAGCAAACGGCTCGGGCTGCTCGGGCTGCTCGGGCGCGTCGGCGGAGGGGGACCCACCCCGCCCCTGCCCATCCTGCACCCCGCCGGGATAGGGGGCGGGTATCGCGCGCGCAGGCTGAGTGTGAGGTGCTGTGATGGCTGGTTGGGGTGGGCGATCTGCGTCGCGGCTGCGGGTGTTGACGTTGGCGACGTACGGCACGATCTGCCATTTGTGCTTGCGTGATGGTGCTGACACAGCCGATCATGTGGTGCCTCGTTCGGCTGGTGGTGATGATTCGATCGAGAATCTTCGTCCGGCGCACGCCAGTTGCAATTCAGCCCGCCGTGATATGCCGCTTGATATGTGGTTCGCGAAATACCCAGTGCGACCTGGGAAAACTCTGCCGCCGAGTCGCCGATGGTGAGTTTTTATAAAAGCCGAGGTCGGGGAAGCCCCGCGCCAGCCGGAAAATCTCTCCCCGTTGTGCCCCGGGGGGCGTCCCCCCTCCCCCCTCCCCCCTTGTTTTCACTCATAACCCCCGAAACGGAAAAAGTTTTGCCATGAACCAACCCGCGCTGTTTACCCCGGCTGATGTGCCGACCGGTGACCGACACGCCCAAATGCTTGAGACTGCGATCGCCCAAGCTCGCCGCGATGGTTACCTCGAAACCCTCGACGAGGCGGCAGTATCGCTGGCTCGGGCGAATGCCCGCGCTTTGGACCAAGCCGAAGCTGATCGGAAGTACTATGCGATTGCCCAATTATCTGGGCCGTATATGGAATTGCTTCGGGAAATGAAATTGATCCCTTCTGCTCGAAATACTGACGCCGATGATGCCATTACCCAAGCCCTTGCAGCGCTCAGCACCCCCACGATTCGCCACGCCTCGGCCGACGATTAACCCTACGTTTGGCCCTGCCATTTGCCAGATTATGGAGTGGTCTGGCACGCCGGCGATGCCATGGCAGGAGTGGGCTGCGGATGTTATTGGTGAGGTTGATCGTGCCACGGGGTTGCGCCGGTGGCCACTGGTGATTATTTCGGTACCGCGCCAGTCGGGAAAAACCCGGCTTATTGGTGCCGCATGTATCCAGCGCGCACTGCAAGCTCCGAAGTCATATGTGTGGTCCACCGCCCAAACCGGCGGGCACGCCCGGCGGAATTGGATGAAGTTCACCAATGATTTACTTGATCCAACGTTTCCGTTATCAAAGCTGTTTGACCGGAAGAAATCTCGTGGTGATGAGCATTTTCTGATCCCTCGAAATGGTTCTGACTGGGCGCCGCATCCCCCGACAGAGGAGTCGCTACACGGTGAGCAAGGCGACTTCAACGTGATTGATGAGGCATGGGTGTTCGACCAAGCTGAAGGTGAAGCGCTGATGCAGGCAATTACCCCGACCCAGTCCACTCGCCCTGGTGCGCAAGTCATTTTGGTCTCGACTCGTGGGACGGCGGCGAGTACATGGTTTCACGATCAGGTTGAGGCGGCCCGTGTGGGGAAGGAAGGTGTGGCGCTGCTGGATTGGGGCATTGCTGATGATGACGATGCCAGCGATATTGCTGTTGTCGCTGCGGCGCATCCTGCGGTTGGGTTCACCCAGTCGGTGGAGTCGTTGCAGGCTGCGTGGAAGAAAATGGGTGGTAAGGTTAATGAGTTTGCTAGGGCTTACGGTAATCGTGAAACACATACCCGAGATCGATTGATCCCCATTGAAGCATGGGAGATGGCATCCAGTGACGACCCGATTCCAGCTGATGCGCCAGTGGCGTTCGGCGTAGCTGTCGCCGCTGATCGTAATACCGCCATTATTGTTACTGCTTCCATCGTGGCCTCGCAACCAATGGTTGAAGTTGTTGATGCACGCCCCGGATATCGGTGGGCGGTGGAACGAATTAATGAACTGTGTGAAGCCCACGGCGCACAGGTATGGATTGACCCGATCGGCCCGGCAGATGCTCTTGCTGCTGAACTGGACCGCAAAGGCATTCATGTGAATAAAATCACGTTTCGGGCGCTGGCGGCGGGGTGTGGTGATTTTTTGACCCGCTTGATGCACATTGATGATGATGGCATGTTTGCCCCGGAGATCAAGATACGCCCCGATCCGGCATTGGACGCCGCCGCTGATATCGCCGCTCGTCGTCGGGTTGGTGATTCCTGGGTGTGGGATCGGCGTGCAGCGGTCGGGTCGATTGCTCCGTTGGAGGCAGCGACACTGGCGATGATTGGTGCCCAGAATTACCGCGAAGACATCGAACCAGAAATTTACTAAAACCCCAGCGTGTTCTATAGATTCAGCGGAAAACCATCAGTGTGGTCAATGATGCATCCATGGGCATGATGGATGCATTTCGGGCGCTGCGCGCGATGACCGCGCCCACTTCGTCTTTGTCTGAGCACCCCAGGTTGGAGTCCCTGAGTTTCATTGGTGACGATCTCGATGACGTGTCATTGCATGGTATTACCCGTGACGCGGCCCTCACGATTCCTGCACTGCTGCGCGCCCGCAACCTTATTTGCACTACCTGCGCTCGGCTCCCGATCGTAGCGGTGCGAAACGGCACAGACCTGGATGCCCAACCCGCATGGATTTCCCGCACTGATGGGCTGCTCAGCCCGTATCACCGGATGTTGTGGACCATCGACGATCTGCTGTTTTACGGCTGGTCACTGTGGCGGGTCACCCGCGACTACTCAGGTCATGTGCTCACCGCTGACCGGGTCCCATACGATGCCTGGGCATTTGATGCCGAGGATCGTGTCCTAGTCGATGGGGCGCCGGTTGCGGCCGCAACCCATATCCTGATCCCTGGGATTCATGAGGGCATTCTTGCACTGGGGAAAACCACCATCCCGGAAGCACTCGCGCTTGCTCGTGGGGTGCGGCGCGCAGTAGAAACCCCAGCCCACACCACCGAGTTGCATCAAACCAGTGATAAGCCGTTGACACCGGAAAAAGTCGCCGAGCTGAAACAAAGCTGGATTCGTGCCCGGAAAGGCCGCGATGGTGGGGTCGCATTCACTTCAGCAGGCATTGAAGTGAAAGAACACGGCAGCATCAAAGAACACCTGTTGGTTGAGGGCCGCAACGCGGTTGCGGTTGACTTGGCGCGACTGTGCTCGATCCCGGCCGCGATGATCGATGCCACCCTCTCCGGCACCTCCTTGTCGTATTCCAATACTCAAGCCAGGATGGCCGAGCTGATCACCTTTGGCATCGCCCCGATGATTTCAGCGGTCACCGCCCGACTGGGGATGGACGACATTGTGCCCCGTGGTGTGTCACTCAGGGTCGATACCAGCGAGGCCACCGCCGATATCGCTGCACTCACTGTGCCTGATGATCGTTCCCTACCCGCGCCTAACCCACATGTTGAAATTGAAAGTGAGAACCAATGACTATTTTTGGCGTTGATGTCTCTGAGTGGCAAAACGGTCTCAGCCTCGTCGAGGCCGCCCGCGAGTCGGACCTGGATTTCGCCATCATTCGTACTACTGATGGCATCCACCGTGACCGGGTCTACCAGTCGCATCTGGCAGACGCCGAGGCAGCTGGCCTGATTACGTCGGCATACCACTATTTGCGTAACCCTCGTGAAGGATCGAGTATTGCGGCCCAGGTACAAGCCTCCCTTGAGGTTATGGGAAACCAGCAACGCCCAATGTGGATTGATGTGGAAACCCCCGCAGGCATCCACGTCGATCACATCCGCGAATGTAAGCGACTGTTCGAGCAAGCTGGTGTTCGTGTCATCGGGTGTTATTCATATGTTCCCTATTGGGAGCATAAAATTTCACCAAATGAGCCAGATAGCCATGAGTTCGGTGCATTTTGGGTCGCCGCTTATGGAACCAATACCCCGGGCCCGCCAAAAAATATTTATCCAGGAAATAGCCACAGGCAGTGGAATTACCCATTGGGCAACCAACAGCCAGCGTTGTGGCAATTTAGCTCAGAAGCGCGATTTGGAAGCTGGCGCGGCGGAAATTCAGGTGTTGATATCAATGCTTTTCGTGGCACCAGAGAACAACTACATGCCCTGTTCTATGGCACCACCTCACCGATGGAAGAAAGTGAACCTATGCGCACAGATATTGATTCATTGATCCTTGACCAGTTGGCCGGGCCGGGCCGCGATGCCCATGGCCACACATTCGCCGGCTGGCCGCAGCTCGGCGGGCGCACCGTCGTCGATGCCTTGGCCGCCATTGGTGAAGCCCTTGAAGTGCAAGGGTTTTCTGCAAAACCATGACCGTCATCGAACTTGTTGCCTTAACCATCACCGCTGTGGTGAATACCTTTGCCGTCCGGCAACTGCTTACGGTTGTTGCCCCTGATCCTGCTCCCGTACAACCATGACACCAACACAAGTGAAACATCCAAACCGCGCCACGATCCGCACCCTGGTCGCCGCTGTCATTGGCATCGGCCCGATTTTGCCAATCATTGCCAAAGAACTTGGCATTGAATCCATTCCATGGGTGGCGGCAACCCTCGCCACGATCGCTACGATCACCCGTATTCTTGCTCACCCTGCTACGGAGGCATGGATGAAAACCTACATGCCGTGGTTGGCTGCTGAACCACGAGAAAAAAAGGGGCGCCACCGTGATTCTGCAGACTAACGCACTGTTGACTGCCACCACCTGCACTGACGCCGACGCTGCCCCACGCATCGTTGAAGGGCTTATCCTGCCGTGGAATCAGCATGGCATGACCAGCGCCGGAGACTATCAGGTCGCGCGTGGGGCGATCACCATCCCCGATGATCTTCGCCATATTAAATTGTTGAGAAACCACTCAACTCAAGCAGATTGGCAACCGGTCGGCTACGCCCTGGAACTTACCGACACCGATGCTGGTTTGTACGCAAAATTTCATCTTGCCCGAACCCCGGATGGCGATCTTGCCAGCGCAGACATCCGCGAAGGAGTGCGCGATGCGCTATCGGTCGAACTGCTCGAACCCCAATTTGACGGTGACACAATTACTGCGGCGACACTGATGTCAGTCGCGTTGGTGGCGATCCCAGCGTTCTCCAGCGCCCGTGTCACCAGTATCACCGCCTCCCATACCACACCCGACCCAACCGAGACCACCACGATGAATAATGACACCCCCACCGCCGAGACTGTCACCGCCAGCGCAGGCCCGGCCGCAGCCCCCGGCGGCATCCACGCCACACCGCGCCCAGTCGAACTCAGCTGCTCTGCGATCTACGATGCGCTTGCCCGCCTGGATGATCCCACCGCCGAGCCGACTATGCTCACCGCGGCACTGCAATCATTGCAGGTCGCGAAATCCCCACTTGGGCTCGCGCCGAACTGGGTCGGTGAGCTTTGGGAAGGCGTCACCTACCAGCGGAAATTTATCCCGGCCATGCGGCAAGACACTCTCACGGGGTTGAAAATGCAAGGCGTGCGCTGGAAAACCAAACCTGAGGTCGCCGACTACGCTGGGCATCCCGCTGAAGTCTCGTCAACTAAAGCTGAATTCGAACTCGTCGAAGTTGAGGCCACCCGATTGGCGGGCGCGAACCAGCTGCCGATCGAGCACATCCATTTCCACCAAGTCGATGTCATCGCCAAATACTTCGCAGCCATGGCGGAATCCTATGCGCAAAAGTCCGACGAAAAAGCCCTGGCTGATGCGCTTGCGGGTGCCGGTGCCGAGGATGATCAATCTGCAAAGCAATGGTCGCTGTTTAAAGCCTGCGGCTGGGCGCGGCACACGATCCATGCTGCGACCAATATCGACCCGGATGTGTATGTCGTCAATGACATGGATTGGTTTAATTTGATCGATGTCAAAGAAAAAGAATTACCAGCGTTTTTGGAAATGCTTGGCATTACCCCGGCCCAGATGAAACCAACTCCATTGATCGGCAAAGGGAAAGTCCTGGCGTGGTGTAAACCAGCCATCCGCCACGGGGAGTTAGCAGGCAGCCCGATCCGCGTCGATGCACTCAACGTCGCTAAAGGTGCCACCGATGAAGGCGTGTTCGGCTATCGCGCCACACTGGTTGAGCAACCCAAGGGCCTAAAGTTGGTGAAGTTTACCGCATGACCAACCGACCAGTAGGCATCATCAATGCCGAAAAGCTTGCCGCCCAACTCAAACTCAGCGGCGACTATCACGCTGACCTCGCCGACGTCATCGACGCAGTCGTAGACCTGGTCGCTGACTGGGTCCCGGCGTCCCAATGGGACAGTGCGAAAACCCGCCGTGGCGCGCACATGCTCGCCGCCCGATTATGGCGACGCCGCGCCAGCCCCTCCGGGGTGGAAACTATCGGTGAACTGGGTCCCAGCTATGTCGCGAAATACGATCCCGATATCGAGGCATTGCTGAACCTTGGGCGCCACCGAGACATCATCGTCGCCTAGCTACCGTTACTGCAATGATTACCGACAGCCTCACTGACATTACGACCGCACTCCAAAATGCGGGCATCCCGGCCGATATCGACCCGCTATGTCTGCATCCACCGTGTGCGTGGGTGCATGCTACCCGCTGGCTCGGCCGCCGTCTCGACGGCACAAACATTATTGAGATAGGGATTCATCTTATTAGCCCAGAAACAGATATCCCGGCGGCCATCGGCGTGCTAGAAAAGATGCTCACCACAGCACTGGACGTGCTGAGCGGCAACGTCGTTGACACCGACCTGGGGACCACCGTCACCCTCCCCGGCGGGGAGGTCTGCCCTGCATTCTCTCTCACCATCCGACCCCCACACTAGGAGCTATCCATGCCAGTCAACACTAAAATTGCTACCACTGGGCCCGGCAAAATTGTGCTTGGCCAATCCACCGCCGGATTGAACTTTTCCGCCGAGGTGTCCGCCGCAACCATCGCACCATCGGTGAAAGCCGGCTCGGAAATCCAACTCCTATCAGGTGATGTCGCCGCCGAGGCAACTACCTATAGTTATAAGTTGAAACTCACATGTGTGCAAAACCTCACCGTTAAAGGCATCGTTGGGTATTTGTGGTCGAAAAAAGGCACCACTGAGAAAATCGAGTTCATTCCCAACACCACCGATGGTGGCAAATTCGAAGGCACGGTTCGCCTTGACCCGCCAGAAGTCGGGGGCAAGGTCGGGGAAGCTGGAACTACCAACATCGAGCTGGATTTCATCGGTGAACCCACATTCACCCCAGCCACGAAAGTCAACGGGATCACGCCATGAGCTACGCCGGAGCACCCGGCCATGTAGAAATCGAAGGTGCCCGGCAACTGCGCGCATCACTCCGCCGCGCTGGCATCGACATGAAACAACTCAAAGCGGTCAACAAATCAGCCGGTGAAATCGTCAAAACCGCATCTGTGGCTGTCGCACCAGTAGGCTCGCGCACAAAACGCGCGCGCGTTCGCAGACTCAAAGACACGCTCACAGTGTTCTCCACCCAGACCGGGGCACGTATCCGCCTTGGCGCGAAAAGCGTGCCCTACGCCGGGCCGATCCACTGGGGCTGGTTTGCCCGGAACATCACACCAAACCCGTTTGTTGCAGAGCAAGCCCAAAAAACTGAACCCACATGGCTTCGCCTCTACGAAGAGCACGTCAAGAACATTCTCAACACCATCGAAGGAGCTTAACCACCAATGAAAAAAATCACAGTGACGTATTCCGACGGTACGACCGAAACCGCGAAGGTCATGACCCCCGACCAAGTGCGGTTTGATATGCATCGTGCCCGGATGGGCTGGCCCTCATTTCAGGACGCACCGTTTCTCGGGATGTCGTACTGGACGTGGGCCGCACTCAACCGCACCCACGCCACCACCCTGGACTTTGACACATGGATCGAAACCGTCGCCGACCTGGTCGCCGATGATGCTCCGGAGGTGATGCCGGACCCTACGACCGGGGCACCACCATCCGGGAATTAATGCGCCTGGCCTATGCGTGGGGTGTCGCCCCTGACTATTTTTTCACCTGCGATGATGTGATGATCGCGACTGCGGTCGCCGTGGTAGAGGAAATCAACAATGGGTAAAACAGCACTGCTCTCTGTCAAAATTTTGGCAGATGCAAAAGGCGCGAACAAAGGATTCGATGAAGCCGAAACCCGGATCGATAAACTGCAATCACGCGCCACCTCCGCAGCCCAAGCCATGAGCGTGGCCTCCGGCGCAGTCATCGCCTTCGGCGTGCAAGCATTCGAATCCGCGAGCAGCCTGCAACAATCCACCGGCGCGGTAGAAAGCATTTACAAACACCAAGCCGAAGCAATTAAAACCCTCGCCGCAGAAGCATCCAGCGCCGTCGGTTTGAGCAAAAACGAATACCAAGAGTTAGCCTCGGTGATGGGGGCGCAGCTGAAAAACATGGGCGTCTCCCAAGGGGAGCTGGTCGGCCAAACTGATGAACTCATTCAAAAAGGCGCTGACCTCGCCGCCACGTTTGGTGGTACCACCGCCGACGCAGTCGCTGCACTGTCATCCCTCATGAAAGGCGAGGCCGACCCGATCGAGCGCTACGGCGTGTCCATCAAAGAATCCACCATCCAAGCCGAACTGGCCGCGCAAGGACTCGATAAACTCGAAGGCGAAGCCGCGAAAACCGCCCGCACCCAAGCCATCCTGACGCTGCTGAACCAACAAACCGCCGACACAGTTGGCGCATTCAGCCGAGAAGCCGATACCGCCGCCGGCCAACAACAACGCGCTAACGCCGCCTGGGAAAACGCCAAAGCCTCCCTCGGTGAAGCCCTCCTACCATACGTGGCACAAGCTGCAGAAAAAGTCGCGGAGCTTGCCAAATGGGTCGGCGAAAACCCAGAAAAATTCCAAGCCATGGCCGGCGCCGTCATCGGGATCACCGCCGCACTCTGGGGTGTGGTCGCTGTCGTGAAAGCCTGGCAAACCGCCACCGCTGCGATGCAGATCGCCCAAACCGCGCTCAACGTCGTCATGAGCGCCAACCCATTGGGGCTCATCGTTCTGGCGATCGCTGCGGTCATCGCGGCGCTGGTGTGGTTTTTCACTGAAACAGAAACCGGTAAACAACTCTGGCAGCAATTTACCACCGCACTCAGCGACAGCGCAGCATGGCTCGGTGACCAACTCACCGCCGCCTGGAACTGGTGCACCCAAGAATGGGAAAAGTTCACCGGTGCTGTCGACGACGGCGCGACCTGGGTGACCGACTCCTGGAACTCAATGTGGCACTCAGCCGAAGACACCTGGAATAACGCCACCGGATGGCTCGACGACAAAGCGACCTGGGTGACCGACACCATCACTGGCCTACGCTCCCTCATCTTCGACGGCGACTACACCGGCACCCTCGGCCAAGCCCTCGGCATCGAAGAAGACAACACCACCATCGGCTTCGTCCTCAATGTCCGAGACTCCCTCACAAACCTAAAAACCTCATGGTCAGAAGTCTGGACCGCGTTCCACGGCGGTGATGACGGCTACGGTGCCCTGTCATCCCTCATCGGTGCGAGTGCCGCAGAATACGTCATCACCAAAGTCGCCGATGTTGGCGACGGGATGCGCACCATGGCTGAAACCAGCCGCACAGCACTGGACTGGTGCATCGACAAATGGCACGACACCAGCACTATCGTCAGCGAGTTTATCGACCTCGCCGCCCGCCCCGGCGACGCCATCAGCGGGGCCATGGACCTCGCCGTCACCGCACACAATCGCCTCATCCAGGCCGTACGCGACACCATCGACTGGATTGACGCACTCCTCGATCGCCTCGCGAATGTCAGCCTCGGCGACCTCGCCACCTACGCGGGTGAGATTTTCGCCACCCACACCCCACCAGATCTAACCGGCACGATCCCACCAGCCCACATCCTCACCGCCGCGCCACTGGCCGCAGCCATCCTCACCGCCGCCGCCACACCCCGCCGACCACTGCGCCTCGGACGACTCTCTTACCACACCCGACCCGAAATACACAACCACTTCACCATCACTGGGGCCCTTGACCCCGATGCTGTCGCCGATCAAATCCGGCGGCTGCTCGATCGCGACCGTGAACGGCAAACAACATGGTAAAACAACGATCACCGCTGGCGCGGGGTTTGCGCGTGTCAATTGCGGGGACGCGCATCCCACTTTATGAGATTGCCGGGTTTTCCACGACGTGGGGGCGTCAAGAACTCAACGAGCCACCACGCTCGCGCACCGCCACACTCAAGCTTTACTACCCAGATTCTGCTGATGATCTGCGTGCGGCCGTAGAGTTTATGCGCAAAAAAATAGTGGTTGACCTGAATATTCCCACGCCGACTACTCAAACGAAAGAACCCAAAACTGTCCCGGTATTCCGGGGGTACGTCGATGAGGTGGAAATCACCCCAAACCACCCGCCAGAGGACGGCGGCCGCGTGCTGATCCGCGCAATCGAAGCTACTGATTATGAGGATATTTTCCGGCTCACCCCTGATGTTTTTCCGAGGGATCGGAAAGCTCATAATGCTAAAACCATGATTAACGAGTGGTTGATTAAAAAGGGTCGGCCGCGCCTGGGCATCAGCGCGTACACCGTCAGTGGCAACCCGGAGTTGTATCCCGCATCCCACAAGCAAGAAAAACGCACCATCCGCCAATGGCTCGAGGCATCGATTTGCCGTCCCATGGGCAGCTATCCGTGCTGGTCACCGGACTATCAAACGTTGCGTGTATCCACGTGCGCCGCCCGCGGCCTGACCTGGGGTGGGCTGACAGAACTCCCCGCCACCAACGTCATCTCCACCGCCGCCGCCCGTGTCGGACCCCAGCACCGAACAAAATTAATCTGGGTAGAAAACTCCGGCGCAGTCATCGGGCCCAAACGACATATCATCATCGACATCGACCGCGCCGACCGACACGGTCCTGTGATGAAAATCATTTCAGACTACGGTGTATACACCACAGACTACAAGGAGGATATGACCGCACTCTGGAAGCTGCAGGTCACGGGCTCAAGAAAATTCACATTCTCCGATCGACTTATTGCGCCATCGTGGTGGGAAAACAGGTACTGCTGGCTGCCATGGGAAGACCTCCACACCGGCATCAGCATCGCCGGCGACCCCATCGCCACCATCATGGGCGCACCCCCCTGCTTCACCGTCATCGGCGGCACCCTCACCGTCACCACCACCGAAACCACCCACACCGTCAACGCCATCTGGCGCACCCCACCAACCTAACCACCCTCAATCCGCCACGCCGCCCGAGCTGCGACACCCAACGCACTCGGTGAAACTCCTATATAAACGCGTGTGGTTTCAATCTTGGCATGGCCAAGAAGTTCTTGAACGGCACGAATGTCGTGTGTTGCCCGATACGCAGCGGTTGCAAATCTATGACGCAATTTATGGCCAGTCCAATCTTCGGGCAACGCACGAGAAACCAGCTTCCCCACATGGGCAGCAGAAATATGCCCTTCACATTGACCTGGAAATAGCCAACCACCGACTGCACTAATTTGTCTTCCTAAGTGCGGAGGACAAGGTACTACGCGAACGTGCCCACCCTTGCCTTCAACCCTCAGTAACCATACGCCCTCTGATCGGGTAATATCAGCCGCGCGCACTTTAGCAACTTCTCCCCTTCTCAGCCCACATAGCGCCATCAACTCAAGCATAATTCGCACACGATCGTCAGCGGCACGAATCGCCGCCAACACTATGGGATCAGGAACCGGCAATGGCACTGCCCTAGGAAGTAAGACTGTAGGTAATTTATTCGTTGGATCAACGGAAATAACACCGTTTTCGAACATCCACCTCCCCAGCATCCTAATAGATGCACGTGCACTTGCCCGCGTCGCTGGCGCCCACTGCTGACCAGCCATCCACGTGATGATCTCACCACGGGTAAACCGCTGAATATCTCCATTTATATGCTCTATGAAGCGTTTCGCGTGACTCATTCTCAGTGCCACAGTCCCCGGCCGTCGTCCTGTGGCAACCATTTCATCTCCCCACCCCCGAAGAACTGCATCTAAGCCGCACGAAATAGATTTCATGCAACTTAACGTAATCTAAATCATGGCAGGTCAGGCAGGAATAGCCATTAACCAGCGGGTTCGGGGTTCGAGTCCCTGATGGCCCACAATTTTAAACCAGGATAGAGGTAAACCCTCTGTTCTGGTTTTTTGCATAATACACAAAACCCGCCTCAACCTGCACTAATATTGGTGCGGTGAGGCGGGGGTGCGTCGATACGCGTTAGCGTTGTGCGAGGAGGAGCTGAAGCTCTCGAAGGTCGCGATGGTACTTACGGTTTCGACGTACGCTGAGCCCAATACCCAAGACCACTACTGCGGCCACTCCCCCAAGGATCATTTGGACGCGTGGATCCTTAAGCCGTTCCATAACACCTTTAGATGCGTCTTGGACAAGGTTTTGGGGTCGGCTGCGTTCTGCAATCTGGTCGAGGGTGCCTGCTAATTGGCGGCGGGTACGTTCGATGTCACGTTGGATGGCGTCAATATTGCGGGCCACTTCGTTCTCCACAACTAGGTCGATGTTTATAGCGAGTTATTGTTAACGGTAGTTCATCATGGTTGTGTGTGCACGCTCACGCCCCAATGTTTGCTTTTCCATGCCCCACCCAACACTGTATGTATTGTATGCGCAGCTCATATTTGAAGGGGTGCTACCTGGGAAAAATCCTGGTGTTTTTTACTCTAACTTGGGGGTACCCACCAATATTGGGGCGCAAGGTATTGTTAACTTCATGACTGATTCGACACGCCTTGCGGTTGGTGACACTGCCCCTGCTTTTACGCTCCAAGACCATACTGGCAAGATGGTTTCCCTTGCTGATTATTCTGGCAAGCGTGTGCTTGTGTATTTCTATCCGCGGGCAAATACCCCGGGATGCACTAAAGAAGCCTGTGATTTTCGGGATAGTCTGGCTGATTTCCGGGGCCTAGATATTGATGTTATTGGGATTTCCCCTGATTCACCGGAGAAACTTACGGTATTTCGTAGCGATCATGATTTAAATTTCACTTTGCTTTCGGACCCAGACAAGGAAGTTATGAAAGCTTGGGGTGCGTTTGGGGAAAAGAAAAACTACGGCAAGATTGTGCAGGGTGTTATTCGATCAACTTTTCTTATTGGGGCCGATGGCACAATCGAACAAGCAATGTATAACGTTCGCGCTACGGGGCACGTTGCCCGCGTGCTTAGGGAAGTAGAATAGCCCGATCGAATTCTAGGTGGCTATGAGGTAATGGCAGAGCAAGTATCGGATTCTGAAATCCTTGTTCCTCGGAAACGTCCAGCGCAGCAGCGAAGCCGTGAAAAGTATTCACGGATATTGGCGGCGGCTCGGGGCGTTTTAGTGGATGTTGGTTTTGAGTCCTTTACATTCGATGAGGTTGCCCGCCGCGCAGGTGTTCCAATCGGGACGCTATATCAGTACTTTGCCAATAAGTATGTAATGATTTGCGAGCTAGACCGGCAGGATACCGCGGGCATTGTTTCTGAGCTGTCCAAGTTTTCGACTCGCGTACCGGCGCTCCAATGGCCGGATTTCTTGGATGAGTTTATTGATCACCTTGCGTCCCTTTGGCACGATGATCCTTCGCGCCGTGCGGTATGGCACGCTGTCCAGTCCACTCCGGCGACTCGTGCCACCGCTGCGGCGACCGAACGGGAGATGCTGGAGATCATAGCAAAAGTGATGCGCCCACTTGCGACAACGATCACAGATTCGGACCGCTTAGCATTGGCCGGGATTTTGGTACATACGGTATCTTCCCTGCTCAACTATGCTGTTCGGGATCAAAAATTAGATGAACCACGCTTCCAAACCACGGTTGCGGAAATCAAACGTATGATCCTGGCATATTTGTTTGCTGTGGCGACAATGTAGGGTTGCTGTGGGTTTCCAGCAACCCTGTTGTGCGCTATTTAATTGGGTTATATTGTGCCCATGAAGGCACTCGTGATTGTCGATGTTCAAAACGATTTCTGCCCGGGTGGTACCCTCGCCACCATCAACGGATCAAGAGTTGCGGCTGGCATCACTGAACATGTCCGCGCAGCTGGAAACTACTATTCGCACATTGTTGCCACGAAAGACTGGCATATTTCACCCGCCACTCACTTTTCCACACACCCCGACTTCATTGACACTTGGCCCGCCCACTGCGTCGCAGACACCCCCGGCGCAGAGTTCCATAAAAATCTAGACGCAAGCTTGATCGAAGCGGTCTTCCATAAGGGAGAATATTCCGCAGCCTACTCGGGCTTCGAAGGCCACCTTGCCAACGATGACACAAGCCTTGCAGACTGGCTCCGGGAACGAAACATCACCCATATCACTATCGTGGGAATCGCCACCGACTTCTGCGTCAAAGCCACCGCACTCGACGCCCTTCAAGAAGGCTTTGAAGTCGAGGTCCTTGCCGACCTCACCGCCGCCGTAGGCGACCAGGATGCCGCACTAGATCAGCTCCGCGCGATCGGGGCGTCGATAAGCAAAACACTGGCCGCCGCATAATCACCATCGTGGGTGATGCTAAGGCTTGTGCGCACATCACCCACACTCTTTTCGACGGCCGCCCCTACCGCACCCCTGAGCGCCAACTCAACGCGGTGATACGCATCGGCCCGCACTTCTATCTCAGACCAATCCAATGCCTCCGGAGCAATCACCGGAGGCCTCCCAAAAAGCGCTTGTGACCAGGCCTTAATAAACGCCTCCTTAGCCGCCCACCGACCTGCAAGATGCTCCACCTCCCGCACGCCGGTATATTTCCGCGCCCGCCGCAATTCATAAGCGCTAAACACACCCGAAAACCGGCTACCCGGTTGCTCCAATTGCTCCCGAAAACCAGAAATCTGCACGATATCAATCCCCGTAGCGGGAAGAAACACCCCATTGCTTGCGACCATACTGAGATTCTAGAGGAAGCTCCCCAGCCAGCCACAGCAAAGCGTAATACCCCAAACCTGAGAAAACGGGGTTACTTAACGGGGGATACTTTCTCAACCTTGTGGATCATTCACATTTTTGATGTCTATAAAGAAGCCCTGACTCCATGCCCCCTATATTAGGGCCCATAAACGGAGGCTATTGTGGACGCTTTACGCTTTCCGATTGATTTATTTAATACAGAATATTTGACCCCAAGAGTGCTACCAAGCAGGCGGTTTAATCGCAATATTCGATAAATACATGACAAATATTGTGGCGTTACTGTCTTACAATTAGCATTACAGGCCGATTTTCCAAAGATAAAAATCCTGAGTTTTTACTGTGCATCTACAATGCGGCTGAACTGGCTTTTAGCCTTCAATCCTGAGTTAGCTGTAGATTTTATAATTTTTATCCTGAATTGTTATATGAGCGAGCACAGGTGTATAGCCCAAGTTTTTCATTACCGACTCAGATTGTGGTTGATTAATTTTCTTTCATTTTAAACAACGAGGGATTACCACGATTACGTCACTGTGCTAACGTTTTTCTCGCAATTTCCTAATAGTATTGTCAAAGAAAATGAAGTAGAGTGCGTGTAGCACCTGAGATAGAGGAGCTTGGGATGAAGCTAGCTATCAAGGTTGTGCCGCACGTGCTCGTGCCCATTTCACCCCGCCCTTTAGCCCTTGAAGGTACCTAAAAATGTACGCTCACACCCTTGGCGCTATCGCAGCATTAGCCTTAACCATTTACCTGTTCCAACCTCAGCAAAAATTGTGGTTCCTCCGCAATTTCCAAAACGGCAAAAAACTGCATTGGATGTATCTTGGCATTGCATTGCTAGTTTTCTTTTCCCAGCTTGCAATGTTGTTTATCCCCGACCGCCCGGCCATGAATCAAGTAACAAATGGCATTATTTATACCGGGTTGGTAATTCTTATCTTTCTTACTGCACGGCAGAAAATACATTGCCCAGTATCCCAATCATCTCTAAGAATCCTCGCAATTGGCGCACACCCAGATGACCTCGAAATAGCTTGTGGTGGCACCCTTGCAAAATTAACTGATGCGGGCCATATTATTCATGCAATAGTCATGTGCGATGGACAAGTTGGAGGCAATGCAGCGATTCGGCCAAATGAAGCCCGAAACGGTGCAAGATTTATGGGTATTTCTAAAATAGACGTACACAAATTCACGGATACAGAATTGGCAAAGCACGAAGTTGAGCTCGTGCAAACCATTGAAAATAAAATCAATGAATTTCAGCCGGATGTGATTTTTACCCATTCAAAAAACGATCAGCATCAAGACCACCAAGCGGTGCATTATGCAACACTTCGTGCGGCTCGACGTCACCCTTCCGTGCTGTGCTACGAAAGCCCATCCTCCACCCGCGAATTTGACCCATCATTCTTTGTGGATCTCTCCGAGTACGTGAATGTAAAAGTCCATGCCGTTGAGCAGCACAAAGACCAACTAAACAAACCATATATGGGCCCAGATCACGTGCGTGGAATCGCAGCATTCCGCGGATCACAGGCCAAAATGCGCTTTGCTGAAGGGTTTGAAATAGTGCGTCTTGTTGATTCATCACTGGAAGGAATCTAATGCGTTTTCTGGTCACTGGAATCGGAGGACCAGCTGGAAAAGCTTTAACCACCCAACTAGTCGCCCGCGGGCACGCCGTATACGGAGTTGATTTGACCGAGGTCTCCGACCCTCGACTCGCCGCTTTTGCGACGGTACCCGCAGCCACCGACCCAGAAATGCTGCCGCACCTTCGGTCTCTAGCCGTCGCCCACAACGTAGATTTCATTATTCCGACGGTGGCAGAAGAACTCACAATTATTGCTCATAATCGCGAGTTTTTCGCACCCATCCCAGTGGTTATTGGCGCACCCGACGCTGTCGCCTGCGCCCACGACAAATACCTCACAATGCAACGCCTGCAACAAGCCGGCGTGGCAACTCCAGAATTCGCACTGCCGAGTGAGTTCCCCAATATTGAAGCGGCACTTCAGCATTTTGGCAATGTTTTCGCTCTTAAACCCAGAATTGGCCGCGGGGGCCGGGGATTCCAGGTAATAAGACAACCTAGTGACCTCAATTGGGCGCAGATTGATGATTCCGTAATCCTCCAAGCCTTCGCCCCCGGAGCCGAATATGCCCCAATGGTATTCGTTCCCCAAAGCAGAAAAACATCAACAGTGGCGGTAGTCCAAAAAGAACAAGATGCGACAGTTCGTATACCGAATGAATCCGTGCCCGCCATAGCGACTCTCGCACAAAGCACAGCCAAAGCAATGGGCCTCGTAGGACCCATCGATATTGATGTTCGAATCAATGCATCCGGAGCGCCAGTTGTACTAGAAGTCAATGCAAGGTTTGGCGCAAATAGTGAACTAGCCCCAGAAATTCTGGGTGGTTTATTTGAAGATCTCAAGGTGAAGTAAAGACAATCATGACAACCGTATTATCAACAGTGGTTTTAACCTTCGGTCTGATTATCCTTGTCTGCGGGCTAATCAAACTAACATTCGTGCCTTTGTCTTTGGTGTTTGAGATCCGTAACGCCTACTGGCGCAAAACAAAGCACTGGTCCATGATCGAACTCGAACCGCTGGTCAGCGTTATTGTGCCGGGATTTAATGAACAAAATGTTCTGGAAAACTGCGTTGTTTCAATTGTGAACAGCAATTACCACAATTTGGAAGTAGTACTTATTGATGATGGCTCCACAGACCAAACTCCACAAATTATGGCGGAATTGGAGCAACGTTTTCATAATGTGCGGTTTTTCCGGCAAGAAAACCAAGGAAAAGGTGCCGCGCTGAACTATGGGATAACCAAAGCTCGTGGTGACATTCTATTATTCGTTGACTCCGATGGACTATTTTCACCCGATACCGTCACCCATATGCTGCTCGGTTTTAATTCCCGAAATGTAGGAGCGGTGTGTGGCGATGACCGACCAGTAAATATTGACCGAACATTGACGCGTCTCCTTGCAATTATTAGCCATGTGGGAACAGGCATGGTTCGACGCGCACTTACAATGCTGCATTGCATGCCAATTGTTTCCGGAAATGTTGGCGCATTCCGACGAGACGTTTTAGAAAAAACCGGGTTCTTTAACACCGATACGGTGGGCGAAGATCTGGAACTTACGTGGCGAATTCATAAACATGGATATTCGGTGAATTTCGCCCCGAAAGCGCTTGTCTATGCGGAATCCCCCTCCACAATTCGAGGGCTCTGGAAACAACGCGTACGCTGGGCTAGAGGTCTACTTCAAACAACATGGATGCACCGCCATATGGTTGGCAATTTCCGGTATGGCATGTTTGGTTTTTATCTTTTATTTAATACCATCACCATGATCGTGGTTCCGATATTGCAGGTAATTGTTCCTTTTATGATCTTGCCTCTGGTATTTACCTCAGAAAGCCCGCTCCCCAATGGTGTGTGGGAAACACTTGCTTGGCTGGGATTATTTGTGTCCGTCATGCTTGTTATTTACGCAATTATGCTTAATAAGGCATACCAGGATTTACGCTTTGCATGGACACTAATATTGTGGCCAGCATATTCGACCTTTGTTGGTTTAACAATGATCCAAGCACTTATATTGGAATTGCGCCGTGCGCCTAACCGTTGGAATAAACTCGAGCGAACTGGCGTAGTGACGATTAAAAATCTTTCTCCCGCTTCATCAGCGAAGGAACTCACTACAAGCACATCGGCACCGATCGACCAGGGCATTCCAACCACTCACCCAGTGAATGCTCCACAACCAAAACTAAGCACGCATTCAACTGTGAAATCAGCACGCAAACAAGAACTCACAGGAGTCTAATGCTTAATCGGCGACAATTTCTATTTGCTACAACAACTGCAACGGCCGCTGCGATTCTAGGTGGATGTTCTATGCGAACCCCAATTCCTCATGAACGCTCAATCAATTTCGGGTTCGAGGACGTGGTCACTTCCAATACCAAGTGGCGTAAACACGGTGAGCAACTCCAAAAAGCTCACGTAAATGCAGTGAGTTTAGCAATTGGTCGCCCCGATTGGCTCGCATTCGAATGGGATGAAAACCCAGACATTAGCGCGAGCCTTGTCCAAGAAACCGGCGAAGACTATATCGAAAAAGCACTCAAAGAGCTTAAGCCATTCCTCCCAGACGACCATAAAATCACACTGACGCTCGACACACTGCTACCTGGATGGATCCAAGAAAATCCGAAACTAGCAGGAAAAACCACTGCCGGAAAGCGCTCCAGCGAGTTTGCCAGCGTGGCGGCCTTAACGGACGGGGACGTCGCAAAGCGAATAGCTCGGCTTGTAAAAGACCTTGCCGCCCGTTACGAACCCCACAGCATTGCCCTTACCGAACTGATGTTTGATGACGCCACCTTTGGCGACGACGACCTAAAACACTACAAACGCACCATGGACGCCGACGACTGGCCCCGCCGCAGCAACGGCAATATCGACGAACGCCACGACTCCATAGGAGAATGGCGATCCAAATCACTAGCACACCTGGTAAGCACACTCCACAAAGAACTCAACGACAGCAACACCAATATCGACATCGACGTCCGCGCCCCCTGGGAAGACCCCACAGGCGACCGCTCCGAATCCGGCCACAACTACGAACTACTCCTACAAAAAGCAGACCGAATAGTCATCTGGAACTACTTCGGAATCAATGAAAAATCCCCAAAGTACGGGCGGAAAATCGCAGCCGCACTCCATAACAACTACGGCGACCGATTCGTTATGTCCACCGGACTGTGGGGCACAAAAAACAATCAAACCATTACACCAGACGACCTCCGCGCAAGCCTCCAAGCAGCAGCCCAAGGCGGAGCAAACGCAGTATCCGTCTCCCCCGCCAAACTTATGACCCCCGAGCACTGGAAAGTACTCGAAGAAATCTGGCGGCCGGACTGAGAGGAATGGGTTGGGGTGCGGGTTGGGGGCGGTGAATTGGAGGGAATATGGTGGCAGCTCATGACGGCCCTCACCGCAACACAAAATGCGAGATGGAGCTGTTCATTTTCACTGTTCATTTTCACCCATCCGGGGCTGAGTTGTCGCCAAACACACCAATTGCACACAAGATGGTGTATTAAACGACAATCCCCAGGTAACCAGCATTGCGCAACTAATCTGCGCGAGGCCCAAGCCGGCCCAGCCCAAACCGACCCAAGCCCAAACCCCCCAGCGCAGTGCAAGTAAAACTGGCACACACCGGGGGTTTTGGCTTGCCAGAGACTACTTATCTATTTTGATTTCGTCGCTGGTGCGGAGCACACCGTCGATAAGGCGGGCACCTGCATCGAGGAGGATTGCTGCTTCGCGTTCTTTGGCTTTATTGCCGCTACCGCCAAGGTTGCGGTCTACTGGCCGTTCGAATAGTTCTCCGTTTCCGTGCATTGCATTGAGGATCCGGCGCAACCCATTGGTTTCGCGTTGTTCTGCGGTGTTTTGCCAATTGGCTACTGCAGTTTCACCTCGTTCTTGGCGGAGCGCTTGGGCGAATGCCCCTGGGTGTACTACGCCGATTATGGCTGATACGTGTCCGAATCCCAGGGAGGTGACC
This sequence comes from Corynebacterium freiburgense, assembly GCF_030408815.1. Lineage (NCBI taxonomy): Bacteria > Bacillati > Actinomycetota > Actinomycetes > Mycobacteriales > Corynebacteriaceae > Corynebacterium > Corynebacterium freiburgense. Next base: position 2,393,741 of record NZ_CP047355.1, read on the forward strand.
AAACCGGCTTTTGCGGTAAAGGATAGTGGCTTATGCAGCCAGACAAGCCGTTGGTGTTGCGCCAATACTGGATCTACGCAGTCCAATGAACGGTTTGGCGGGATAATGCCGGAGCGTAGGACCTGGGTAAGTCCAATGATTTGGAATGCTGCGGCGCCGCCCTTTGCATGACCAGTCAGAGTCTTTTGAGAGACAACAAACAGTGGGTTGCCAGCATCACGCCCCATTGCGGTTGCCATGCGTTCGTGCAGGTCAGACTCGTTCGGATCATTAGCGGTAGTGGAAGTATCGTGCTTGGAAATAACACTGATTTCATCTACTGCTACGCCGTGGGCTTTCATGGCTTGTGCAAGCCGCGAGTCTGGTCCGCCTTGGGCTGCGCCAAGGGCGCCGAGTCCTGGTGCCGGGATGGAGGTGTGGGCACCATCTGCAAATGATTCGGCAAAGCCGACTACACCAAGAACTGGGAGTCCGAGGTCTGCGGCAAGCGACCCACGGGCGAGGAGGATTGTGCCGCCACCGGCGGATTCAATAAAGCCTCCGCGGCGTCGATCGTTGGCGCGAGAGAAGTAGCGGTCTTCGATTCCTTTGGCCGCAAGTTCAGCTGATGGTGCGGTTGCCGCCATATCACCGAAACCGGTAATACCTTCGATGGAAAGATCGTCGAGGCCACCAGCGACAACAAAGTCTGCCTTACCAAGGCGGATTTTATCCATGCCTTCTTCGACGGAAACCGCTGCGGTTGCACAGGCTGCAACAGGGTGGATCATTTGCCCGTAGCCGCCCACATAGGATTGCATAACGTGTGCCGCCATTACGTTCGGGAGTGCTTCTTGCAAAATATCGTTTTGGCGTGGTTCTGCAAGAAGACCATCAACGTAGAGGGCACGCATGGATTCCATACCACCCATACCGGTTCCCTGTGTTGAGGAAACCCGTGTTGGGTGGATAGCCCGCATAAGTTCCGCAGGTGAGAATCCAGAAGCTAGGAAGGCGTCAATGGTGCAGACAATATTCCATAGGGCTACGCGATCGAGGTTATCGATCATATCTGCGGGAATTCCATAGACGGCAGGATCGAAACCTTCCGGAATTTGACCACCGACAAATCGGCTCATGGCCATACGGCGAGGCACGCGAATTGCGGACCCGGCGCGCCGCACTACAGTCCACTCGCCTGTTTCTTCATCGAACCAGGCGGAGGTGCTTTCTGGTTCAGATTCTACGAATGTGCGTGCGGTTGTCTGGTCGGCGACGCTAAAGTGCAGATCACGGTCAAGGTAAATGGTAGTGAGCTCTGGGGCAAGATTATCCACCATGCCAAAGTCATTATGGTAGCGACGTACACCCACGCGCGCCATGACTTCATCGTGGAAGCGATCGTAAATATCGCATTCGGCCACTTCCGCGCCATCACCATCAATCCAGGAGCCGTCTTCCCATTGGATAAGCCCCATAGTCCATGCAAGTTCAACAACACCGGCCGCAGTAAGATCGCCGGTGAGTTCGGCATCAAAACGGGTGCGTGAGGACCCCAGTGGCCCTAGTTCACCTGCACCAACAATGACCACCATATCGTCCAGCTTTTGAGTAACTCCGCTGGTGAACGAAGGTTCGGTCTGCACAATGCGGCGGTACGGGGTCGGCAGCGCACGTAAAGAACGCGGTTCCTCTCTTCCAGTGCTTGTCGACGCCCCGGCAGCAGCGTTTCGGGCAAGCTCAGCAAGGTTCAAGTCAGCATCGCCAAGGCCACCGGTGAAATCCACAACCACCGGAGCGGTCGCGGCGTCGATACGCACCGATGGGGCGATTTGTGCGACTAGCTTTTCGGCAATCTCATCGGTGGAGAACGTGGTTACACCAGCCGCCTCAACAGCTTCGACCAGCGGATCATTTCCGCCCATTAAGCCTGTGCCCCGCACCCAACCAATAAGCGCATGTACGAGCGAAGTGCGATCGCCCCACACCGGTTCCGCATGCCAACGGGTCACCAAGGCATCGAGCGCAGCCTTGGATTCACCATAGGCGCCGTCGCCACCAAAGCGGCCGCGGTTCGGGGAACCTGGGAGGACAACATGGAGTCGGCGACCAACCTGCGTATCCACACCGATTTCAGACAAACCTGCGATTAATCGCTCAACTGCCCAAAGGAGCAGGCGCATTTCATTTTCTGCCCGAGGCCCCGCATCCGCCAATGAGCCAGTAACTCGAGGAGCAGCAAATGGGAATAGCACAGTGGGTACCAAAGCTGGCTTGAGTACCTTCTTTTCGCCATTAATTGTGGCGGTTTGTTCGCTACCAATCCATTCGATTACAGAATCGAGATCGGTATAGGAATTTAGGTTTGCCGGAGCCACCCACAATGCTGCCTTACCGCGTGCGTATGCGCGGTAAAGATCCTTGTAGAACGTCAAGCGCTTATGGTTCAGCGATGATGTGGTAACTACAACAGTCGCCCCACCATGTAATAGTTGCGCCGTAATTGCAGCCGCAATGGAATTTGGCGAAGCACCCGTGATAACGGCTACTTCCTGGGCGAATTCAAGCCCCTCTATAGAGCGTGCTTGCGCGGCTAGGTCTTTCAGACCCCAGAATTCCGCTTGACGAGCGACTGCTTCACCGGCACCCGTGACATCTATTGAAATATCTTCACCAAGGGCAACTCGAGCGAGGTCTTCACGGGCAGAAGCCCAACGGTCATCAAGCAATACAGCCTTATTGGCGTCGAAGCTTTGTGAAACCATACGAGGCCAATCGGACCCCAATTCGCGAGAAACCAACTCGAACAAAGCAGCGTCTGCTTCTTCCCCGGTCATATCGGCGGTCTTTGGCGTGTGATCCAAACCTAATTGCGCCAAAATAGTGCGTGCAGTTGCGGCCAACACACCCGCTTTACCAGTGACTTGTTCGGCGAACTCGCCAAGAGCAGCGGAATCTACCACTCCACCGCCACCAGAGCCACCAGCTGATGGAAGAGCCACCGCTACACCATGATCAGCAGCCACCTGGGCAACTGCGGCATCAATAAGTGTGTCCAGGTCCGCTGCGGAACTTGGTGATACTGGCGACAATGTAGCTAGTTCGCCACCACGCAGCGATGCGCCCTCACGGGCACCCATTACAACGGCCGCCGTCACATGGCTGGCCCAGCCCGAACCCAATTGCCAAATACCGGTCACACGTTCGGAGATATACCCAGCTTTTTTACCGGTAGGTCCGGTAATACGACGCAAGGAATCAGCTACCGCATCAGACAATACTGGTCCGAATGGGGTGTAGCCCTTTGCCATTCGAGTCACTGTGGCATAAAGATCATTGAGTTCGGCATCGGCAGCACCATCAATAGCACCCAAACCGAATTCCACGCCAAGATCCAAAAGCAACTGATTACGCCGTGAACTTACGCCCTCAACCAAAGTTTCGATTGAATCTGAAGCGCCCATTTGATCCGGGCGGACTTTAGTCCACAATGAAATCAGCATTGCGGTTGCGTGCGCAGGTGTGAATTCAATATCATCCGGGCGTGCGCCACCAGCCGCAGGGGCTGGTGCGGTAGCAAAGGTGGCTTCCGTGTTTTGCGTTGCCTGGTTTTCTTCGATCGAAACTGGTTCTGATGCCTCGGCAGCTTCGGCTTCTGCAGCCGGAACCTCACGGACGATCGCATCAGAGGCGAATACAATCGCGCGTTCCCGCTCTACATTGAGCACTTCGATATCAATGTCGCGGTATGCGGGCAACCGCAAAGTTTGCGCCATCATATTCGCAATGGTTGGTGAAGAACCAACACCTACCTCTACGAATCGCTCAACACCCAGCTTGGTCAGTGCCAAGTCTTGCGTTTCAATCCACCGCACCGGGGAAGCAAATTGCCAAGCCAAAAGCTCAATAAGAAGCGTTCGGGCGAGGGTTTGCTCGTCGGCTGCCGCGGCGTCGAAATCCGCAAGAATGTCATTGATATATGGCGAATCAACAACCTCAGCAATGGATTGCGTAAAGTCCTCGGTGAGCTCGAATGGGCGCGCCACAAGGTTTGGAATATACCGACCGACCAAAACATCAAGGTCTACGGTGTGTGGCAGAAGCGCATCTAAGTGTGTACGGAAATCATTAACGCCATCTTGTAGCACCGATGAGTGGAATGGAACGTCAATGCCCGGAATCATAATAAGGCCACGCTGTCCTGGTGCCGCTGCTTCTGCAGCTTTACCGAGGGCAGCCAAGCCAGCTACTGTTCCCGCAACTGCATACTGCAACCCGGCAAGATTGTAATTCACAATCTCAAGGAATTCTCCGGAATCTTCCGAAATACGTGCCACATAATCAAACACTTCATCGGCACCGACACCGATTTTATGCGGACGCAATGCGGCCAGCGCGTAATTCGAATTACCATTTGCGTCACGATCAACCAAGCGGTGCATAGTCAATCCACGGCGGTAGACAATTTCGACCACAGATTCAAGAGATAAAACACCTGAATATGCGGCGAGTGCATTGTATTCACCAACCGAGTGACCAGCAAAAAATGCCCGCTGATTCAATGCGGAGGCTTCCCGCATCTCGGCCACCTGTGCAACGCCCAATGTAGCCATAGCTACCTGGGTAAATTGCGTAAGGAATAGTACACCTTGTGGATGGAAGAAACGCTCACCATGCACCACAACTTCTTCTGGATTATTGCGCACAATTTCGAGAATGGAGAAGCCGAGTTTTGCACGGGTGTGGCGGTCTGCCCGCTCCCAAACATCACGAGCTGCGGCAGACGATGCCATCGCATCCATGCCCATTCCCTGCGATTGAATACCTTGGCCTGGGAAGGCATAGAAGGTTCGTGGTGCTGCCATCACTGCAGTAGCAGTAAGCACCGGGGAGCCATCAACGGTGGCGGTTACTTCCCGGACTTCGCCACAACCCGGGCGATTATCTACACCGGAACGTTCAACCATAAATTCGACTTTCGCACCGGGCATAACCGGAGAAAGCATTGTGGCCGTATATTCCACAACTTTTTTAGCTTTTGTGGTGGTGTTTTCATCTGCAAACGCCCCGGTGGCCACAAGCTCACCCATTGCAGAAGTCCACATGCCGTGCACGATTACCCCAGGCAAACCGGCAAGTGCGGCGGCATTATCGGCAACGTGGATTGGGTTTCGGTCCCCAGTCACCACGGCAAATGGATGCAGATTAATTGGGGCAGTCAATTCCGCAAATGCCCGGAATGAGCGTGGGGTATCCACAACGGATGGCAAGACCGATGTATTGGTCCGCGCAGTCGATTTGCCGGTACGTCCGCGCACAGCGAAGCGTTCGGTCAGAGTTGCGAGCGGCACCTTATCGCAGGAAATTTTGCATCGAACCACGATAATGCGGCCAATATCGGTATCGTCAATTTCATCAGTGGTGGCGGTAATATCGAGCACATTATCGGTGAATTCTGGCAATTCACGCAGCAATGTAATGTGGTGCTCCAAATGCACCAAACTCAACATGCCTTCTACTACGCGGTGATCTTTTGTTCCAGGAATAACCGCATTGTGGACGGCAGCAAATACCGCTGGCCAAGCGCGTCCAACAAGTACATCTGGGGCAATTCCTGATGCCGTAATAGTGTTCGGAAGGTAGCCTGCGGTGACATTTGCGTAATCGGCGACGTGGGAGGCATCTATACGTGTAGACCAGGTGGCCACGCCATCGGATACTGCTGCTAATGTGCCACCAGCAGCAATGCGGGTAAGCTCGCTCATTGCCGCCTCAGCATCTTCTCGAGTGACCTGCGGAACAGCACTCGGCAATTCTGGAACGGTGATTCGAATCTTAAGGTCTGCGATCGTGCCGAATGCGGTGGAACCAGCAAGTGGCACCACAAGCTCTGCGTGGTGTTCGTCAAGTTGACGCAGTGTAGCACCGGTTGGCGCATGAGAAGCTGTCACGCCTTCGACAACCCATGCGGATTGGTCACCCAGGCGAGCAATAAGTGAAGTGGTATTGCGACCAGCCCACCAGGTTCCCGGAGCATTGAGCACACGTTCGATAATGCTTTGCGACTTCGGAGCTTCAGGGGTTAGCAAATCAATCGTTGCCTGATTAAAACGTGCAAGTAGATCCGCAATTGGCTCATCCACGCGAGTAATGCCTGCAACAGCTGCAGGTCCAGGAATTACGCACACTTCATCGGCCGAGTAGCGAGGATCATGGGCTTGCCACAAGGAATCAGAACGCCACCAACGCCGAACATCGCGATCGATTACAGGAACGAAGTTCACTGGCTTGCCTGGTGTGCGGGCGAGCGCCAGGAACCACGTGACATCTGCAGGGTGCAGGGCGTCGGTAGCCGCGTTTGGATAGGCCGCAATAAGCGTATCGACGACCGCGGTCGGCTCGCCCTTTACCTCAACTTGCGGGGTGAATAACCCGTGGTCAATATCGGTGAGTCGGGCTTCGGCGCGCTCAATCATCTCTGTAAAGCGGCGCTCCCACGAAGCGTCGATCCACTCTCCATCGATCGGACCGGAAAGCTCAAGGTAGCGGCGCAACCACTGCTCATAGGTCATTTCGGCCAAATCACCGAAGTATGGCTTACAAGTCTGGCCAATAGCCGCAATGATTTCTTCACGGCGTTCTGCTACCGCAGCGTCATCACCAGCAACCTCATCGAGCAACCGCCCAGCACGAGCGAATGAGTTATCGATCTCATGGAGATCTGCACCCAATTGTGAGCGCCCAGAGGCCATGCCATTTTGCGCTTGGCCAGCACCCACCCAAGCATCAATACCTTGAGTATCCACAAGCAATTGTTTGACCGCAGGCGACGTCTTCGCTTCCTTTGCCGCCATAGCGGCAGTACCAACCAAAATGCCGTCCACCGGCATTGCGGGCAGACCATAGTGCTCCGCCCATGAACCCGTAAGATATTCGGAAGCACGTTCGGGAGTGCCAATGCCACCGCCCACACAAAGCACCACATTATGGTGTGCACGAATCTTCGAATAAGTAGCGATCAGCAACTCATCCAGGTCTTCCCAAGAGTGGTGCCCACCGGCCTTGCCGCCTTCAACCTGCATAATAACGGGCACATCCGGGACGTCGGCAGCAATTGCCAAAACCTTATTAATGTGCGAAACAGCACCCGGCTTAAAACAGACCCACGGGAAACCTTCGGCGCGAAGTTCGCGAATCAATTCCACTGCCTCGTCATGGTCTGGCATACCTGCCGTAATCACAATGCCGTCAATTGGGGCACCATTGGCGCGCGCGCGACGCACTAGCCGCTTCCCGCCAATCTGCATCTTCCACAAGTAAGGATCTAAGAACATTGAATTGAACTGGGCATTAATGCCAGGCTCAAGCAGCTGATCGAGCTTTTGGATATTTGCATCCAGGATTTCAGGGGTCACCTGACCGCCGCCAGCAAGCTCCGCCCAGTGGCCCGCATTCGCCGCGGCGGCCACGATTTCAGGATCAACTGTAGTTGGCGTCATACCAGCAAGCAGCATTGGGGAACGTCCCGTAAGCCGTGTAAACGCAGTTTCGATTCGCGGTGTAGTGCCTGCAATGACACGCGGCGCAAACTCAGCAAAATCAAGTGGTTCTGCAGGCGCACGCCCAATATCAAACAATGCGGCTTGCCCCTCCGCGTTCGATATATCCAGCACCCCAACACCACGCCCGACAACGATCTCTTCTGTTAAGGCTGCAACACCCCCGGCGGGTCCCACTTCAAGGATCCACTTCGCGCCTAGGTCAACCGCCTCCTCAACTGCGGCAACCCAGTCCACCGGATCAATCAAAATCTCTTGAGTCAAGGCGCGAGCTACCTCAGTATCCAGCCCACAAACTTCAGCCCATTCAGCAACCAGTTCGACCGAAGGAGCGAGAGCTGGATGGTGGAAACCAACCTCCACATCTAATGGGACAAAAGTTGGAGAAAACGGCCGGCCCCCTCGAACCTTTGCTTCAATCTGCTGAACATCCTTATCGCTCAAAGCCTGCAGCGTATCACACACACGTTTTACCGCAGCGGGGCGGCCTGAAAGGACAAAAGCATCCCGACTATTGCGCAATCCAATGCTCGGGCACTCCGCAATGTCTGTGGTCTCGGCGGGGAACAGGGCGTCGATAGTCTGCACAAGCTGCTGATCCGTAATCCCCTGAACCATCACCATGGCATGCCCATCCCCCTGCGACACCAACCCCGTGGTCAATGCAGTGCGCGTAGCAGCAGCACCAATAAGCTCCGCGTACGCCAGAGCCTCCGCAGCTCGGGCAGGGTCATTCAATAAAAAGCGGCCCAGTACACCTTGCGAATGCCCAATAACTGCAACCGTATCCTCGGCATTAAGGCCTTGCGCCTCCAACGCCATCAAGGTTGCAATCTGAGATAGAAAAATACCCGGAACGCTGATAGCTGCACGAGAATAATCCGTAGCAGGCTCCGCAAGATCAGCCCACTCCAATGGCAAAAAACCCTGGGGGCGGGAACCAACAATCTCATCAATTACGGGAGCAACAATTTCCGACGCCGCGTCAACAATCTGGCGAACATCCTCGCGCACACCGGTATCAAGCGAATCCCGAAGCGTACCGATCCAATCGAAACCCTGTCCAGAGAAGCTCAAAGCGAAAGGCTCGCTGGATAAGCGGCCAAGAAGGCTCTCTGACTTGGAGTCAGTACCGAAATAGCGCTGGTGATCAGTCACGATAAAACTCGCTCCCTTGGTTGAATTTTGGGCACACCAAAGTGCCACTTTGTTAGATAAACAAATATGCCACAGAACATGAGGAAGTTGTCATATTCTTCCGAGAATAGTTCGGCGCCTCCCTCAGGTTGAACACAAAAGAAAAGGTCAATGCACCCCCATAACGGGTTAGCCAAGCAAATCCTGCACAGCATTACGTGTCGCATCTAAACGGGACTGTGAAGTTCCATCTACAACCCTAACGCCTTCCGCATCTTCGAACACTTGGCAAGAACATTCAGGAATAACCTCAGCCACAGGAACAATGCCACGCTGGGCAATATAAGAATCAAAATGCCGAGAAATACTCATACCTTCCAACCCAACCGCACATTCACACAGGATTCAAGCACCCCAGACCGTAAATTTATTGCGGCTTCCGCAAATAGCTGTGGCGGAGCTATAAACTTAAAAGCCCAACTTGCCTGCGAAAGTTGGGCTAGCGTTTTGTTTATGGTGTTTTGGGGTGGGTGGCTTTGGGTAGGGTTTGGGTAGGGTTTGGGTAGGGTTTGGGTAGGTGCGGAAAAGGCCGGGCAAGCAGATTTGTGTTGTGGGCTCTTGGTTCGGGGGTGTGAGCTGGGGAAATGCGGTGGTGGGTTGTGGGTGATGTGAAATCTGCCTTTGTTGGGTGGTGGGGTGCGTTAGATCTGCCTGATTTTCAGGTTGGTGGGGCTGAAAAACCAGGGTTTCCCGGGGGTTTGAGTTGGTTTCCTGGGTGAGTTGGTTGGTTTCCCGAGCCTTCGAGCCGCTTTCCGGGGTGTTTGATAGGCGCACCCTATTGAACTAGTGATGTTTTCATGCCTACTGTCGCAGATTCCATAAAATCGGCTGAAAAAATGGAATTTGTGACAGCAACCAATCTTGCGCACAACTGTTGACCTGGGGTTTGTCGCAGATTCCATAAAAACAACGAAAAAAATGGAATCTGTGACAGGTTCCCTACCTATCGTGTCGCAGATTCCATAAAATCGGCCGAAAAAATGGAATCTGTGACAACACGCCCAACCAGCACCCAACCAGCGCCCAAAAGAACACGCAGCTTCCAAGCAGGCCCCAACTAGACCCATATGCAGCCCTAACCAAATCCCAGGTCCCCGGACGCGCCCAACCAAATTCCAGCTCATCACAAGCACACAACCAAACCACCGGCCAAAACCAGGCCAAAAACCAAACCACAACCCCTACCGGCCACCCCACAAAAACCACCCCACGAAACCAGCCCCAAGGTTTCCAACAAACGGGGAGCAGTCCAAGACACAATAGATACAGCAAATAGCCCCACCTATTGCAGCGGGGCTATTCAATCACATTTCCAACAAAAGCTACGCCCAAAGCCATCCTTACTTACTGCGACGCAATAACATGAGCGACACAATTACCGAGTATATAAACAAGAATAGCGTCACAAGTAATTGCATTTCATCTACTCCTTTCGGAAAATTTCCAGCAACATAAGTAAACGTAACCAAAGTTATATTACTTTTACCATTAGTTACATTTTAGCATTCGAATCACACCAGCAACAGATTTTAGATCTAGGCCCACAATGTGTCAGCGACTTCTTTGCCACATGCAAACACGACAACCACCATGAAATGCGAAAAAATTTTCTACCAGAGTTAATAGATTCAGCGACTACATAATCATGGCAATTCAATAGCGCTATTAGCCCAGTTCTGCGTAATAATTTTCCAGGCGAACTATGCTCCACTTTGCACAAGGCAAGACAAGGCAAGACAAACAAACCCTACAAACTGGTTTACGCAGTTCTGACAGTAACTGCATCTTTTGCCGAGCCAATAAAGCCACGTTTAGACACGGGGCGTCGATAAGCAAAACAAAAAGCACCACCCGAAGGTGGTGCTTGTACATATGTTTGTGGTGCGCCCGGGGAGACTTGAACTCCCACGCCCTAAGGCACTGGAACCTAAATCCAGCGCGTCTGCCAATTCCGCCACGGGCGCCTGAGGGAAATAATACAGTGAATGAGTGATGCGTCAAAGCTGGCATCCTTGAGGCCTGATACGCTGTGTAAATGTGAGAGTCGCAAAACGGAGGCGGATACTGCCACTCATCTTTTTGACCATTATGGTTTTGGCAACTTTCGGCCTGGCCTACTGGCAGTGGACGCGGTTCCAATCGGGTAGCGGCAGTTTCCAAAACCTTGGCTACGCCCTGCAATGGCCCGCTTTCGGTGCGTTTTTTGTGTATGCGTACAGGAAAATCCTTCAATATGAGGCAGAGGTCACCGAAACTGGCATTTCACCGGTAGAGCGGGAGCAAAATGAAGCCCGGCAGCAAGGTATAATCACCGAAATCGATGAGTCTATACTTCCGCAGCGCCCGAAAATGGACGTGGAAACATTTAATCGACTAAATACGCCGCAACGACGACGCAAACATCACACCAACGAACAATAGGAACAAAAAACCGTGACTATCAATCCGGACCGTGCACGACGAGTCTCCCAAGCACTCAAACTATTTTCCGCCTCTGCTTGGATTACCGGCATCTGGCTTCTTATTCTTTGCGCACGCATGTTCCTGCACTACATTCTGCATATTGAAATGCCCACATGGACAAATATTATCGGCCAACTCCATGGTTTGTTCTATATGGTCTACCTGGTGGCAACCCTCAATCTTGGAACAAAAGCGCGGTGGGAGCCAATGAAGTGGGTCACCACCGCGCTTGCGGGAACAGTGCCGTTTTTATCATTCGTGGTGGAGGCACGGCGCCGTAAAGAAGTAGCGGCAGCCTACGACCTTTAATTGCGTATCGACGGCGCGAACTTGCTGCCCGCCACGTCGGCTGAAGGTTTCCAACACCGCTGTGAAGCTTGGCTTTGCAGCGGTTTTTACTGGGCTTGCGCCATATCGCTTTTCGATATAGAGTATTGAATATCGATACATCGAAAAACGATACCCTTCAAGGAGAGGTGCCATGAACACCCAGAAAAGCGATGCCCTTCGCGGCGTCGCAAAAGAACGCCGCGAGCTTGCTGCCAGCATTTTCGGCTTTGTTTTCTATATCGGACTCATTATTGTGAAACCGCTATCATCGCTATTCAACCAGACGATCCAACATCCCGTTGCGGGCTTTATTGGCGACGCAGCAATCAACGGCAGTATCCCCGTTGAATCCCTAAATACCGCCACGATAATCATGTTTATTTTGGCAAGTGTGATCACTACCGGCACACTTATTTTCGTAGCTGGTGCACTGCTGCTCGTAGCGAACAAAGCGCTTAAAGGTGAACTATTTGTCCCGCGAAATGTCACGCTTCTGAGCTCCGCTAGTATCGCAATGATTATCTATTTCATTGGTGTATTTATTGAACGGATGGCAGCCAATGCCACCGCAAGCCAGTTCGGCGGCACCAGCTGGTTCGACCAAGATCCGTGGCTAGATAGCTCATTATTCCCCACATTGATTCTAGTCACCGCCATCACCCTGTTCGCCATTGTTGTGCGCCGCGGCGTAAAACTCCAAGAAGACCAAGAGGGCTTGATCTAAATGAGCGAAGTACACTGCCACCTGGACAAACTGCTTGAAGAACAGAACCTCACCCTCGCAGCCCTTGCCGAAAAAGTGGGTGTCACGGTGGTCAACCTTTCAATCCTCAAAAACAACCGTGCGAAAGCAGTGAGATTCTCCACGCTCGTAGCATTGTGCGAGGCTCTTAACTGCCAACCGGGCGACCTATTCACCGTCAAGTAATACCTTTGATACAACTTTTAGCTTTTACCCTAGCGCCATCTTTGGTGTGTGATCATAATGACCAAGCGAACAACCATACGAGTAATAACTACTATTTCAGCCATATTCCTTACAGCAATCCTGGTGATCGTGTGGCTTTATGGGCCAATCGTCGGCGCACTTCTTTTTGCGCGTCCAGTATTTATAGTGACCACGCCACACCGCTACGCCACACTAGCTTTCGATTACGCAGAAAGTCAGGGCATTTACTCCGATACACCCGAGTTCAAACAAGTACGCGAAAAAGCTGAAGCAGAATTAGCTCACGTACATTCAATCGAAGAAACCCATCCATTGATTGAATCGGTTCTGAAAGCCGCAGGCGGCAAGCATTCTGGACTCATCTCCCCGGAAGATAACGTCGCCGCCACCACAGAAAACTCCGAAATGCCTAGTGTAACCAGCCAAGGAGACATTGTAACTGTGCGTCTTCCGTCCGTGGGCCGTGGCCCTGTCACGCAAGAATACGCCGACACTGCGGCTGAAGGACTGGCCAAAACCATGCCAAATGCGTGCGGTGCAATTGTGGATCTTCGTGGCAATGATGGCGGCGACATGGGGCCCATGATTGCTGGGATAAGTTCACTGCTTCCTGACGGAGTGATCCTTACATTCAAAGGCAAATTCACCTCTGACGTTACGGTTTCAGGTTCCAGCGTGGCGGGAGGTGGCTCCCCGATCACCGCGAGATCCGATAGAAAGTTCAATAAGCCGGTTGCGATCCTCACAGACAACGAGACTGCGAGCTCTGCCGAGGCTACTCTCCTTGCCTTCCGCGGCTTAGAGAACACAAAAAGTTTCGGAAAACCAACTGCGGGTTATGCCAGTGCAAACGTAGTGTTGGATATGCCTGATGGTGCAGCTCTACGGCTTACTATTTCAAAAGACGTAGCACGCACCGGTGAGGAATTCGCAGAAGACCCTATTGTCCCTGACATCGAAACAGATGAACCAGAAATTGCCGCAGCAGAATGGCTGCAGCAACAATGTGGCTAGCATGGATATATGAAACTCCCACTTTTGTTGCTTGCTGGGCTTGGGGCAACGCACTTCTACGGCCCCACGCTCGGCGCACGCCTGTTCAATCATCCCCTGTTTGTAGTCCCTCCAAGCCCTCGTCGATATTGCGAACTGGCAATCTATTTAGGCCAACACTTTGGAATTCATTCGAATTCACAGGCGGCACTAAAAGCCACGATTGTGGCGAAAGCGAAGATGCAACAAGTATCCACATTTAAAGAAGCACATGCGATTTCCGACGCCGCGCTCAAAGCTTACGGTGGCTTGCGCTCAGGAGTAATTAAAACCAATGTCGAATCCAGTATTGAGAATACCGCTCATGTAACACGCAACGATGACACCGTGGTAGTAGAGCTTGCTGGCTTCGGCCCTCTCGGCCAAGCGAATTTAGTTTCTAAAGCAATTGTGCGTGAGCTTTCTGAAGGAGCACGATCCGTAATCCTCGACTTACGCAACACCCACGGTGGTGACCTAACCAATATGCTTGCGGCGGTGAGCCCCCTCCTCCCAGATGGCGTTACGTTTTCTTACCGGAATCGTGAAAATCACCTGTTTCCCGTATCCATTGTGGATGGCATCATTAGAGACACTGAAGGCAGCGCCAGCATCGATGTAAAACAAAAATTCAACGTACCGGTAGCGATACTTATCTGCGAAAATACTTGCGATACTGGCGAAGCAATCGCGTTAGCCTTCCACGGTCAACCCAACGTACGGATGTTTGGCTCTCCTACCTCAGGCCAGACTTGCGCGAATCTTGATTTCCCGATGCCAGACAACACCAGCCTTAAGATCACCATCAACGCCATAATTACCCGCAATGGCGTGGAGTTCTGTGGCGAACCAATCGAACCCGATGAGGATTTCGATAACCCGCTTGACGCAGCACTTACTTGGGTGAACAGCATGCAGTAGCACTCAATGAGCTGAACTTAGAACGCGATTTATACATACTTGCATAACCAGCGTCGTTTTTTACACCATGTTGTGTACAATTGGTGTTTTTAGCGACAAAATTATGCTCCCAAAGGGCTGTACAGACGCTTTTTACACCAATTGCACACAAAATGGTGTATTTGGCGACAACCCCCAGGTAACCAACAGTGCGCAATTCAAAGCTCAGCGCCACAGCCCTCAGCGCCACAGCCCTCAGCGCCACAGCCCTCCGAACCCCTCGCTACCCAGGACTAAAGCCTCGCGAAAAAGTAACCCCTCAGGAGGTTACTATTCGGGATGCTATTCCACCGACAGAGCTCCATTGTGTTCAGGCCCTACGCCTTCACCACGTGCCTCGGCTTCAGCTGCTAGGCGTTCCAGCACGGGAACAAGTAACCCGAGAGCTTTTCCACGGTGCGAGAGCGCGTCTTTTTCTTCGGCTGTAAGTTCGGCTGATGTGCGAGGGCGTTCTTCCGTTCCGGAGACTCGTTGGTCTTCTTCGGCGGGGATAAAAAGGGGATCGTAGCCGAACCCATTGGTGCCTACTGGGGTGCGCACAAGGCGACCGTTCCAGACGCCTTTTTCTATGAATTCTTGGCCGTCAGGCGTGACTATTGCACATACGGATACGAATGCTGCATTGCGGCGCCCATGTGGAACGGATTGCATTTGCCCTAGTAGAAGCGTATTATTGGCTTCATCATCACCGTGGCTGCCAGACCAGCGTGCAGATAGGACGCCGGGCATACCGTTGAGTTCTTCGACTGTGAGTCCGGAGTCGTCAGCAATGGTGGTCACTCCGGTTTCTTTTGCCCCGGCGCGCGCTTTTATGAGGGCATTATCGGCGAACGTGCGTCCGTTTTCTTCTGGT
Organism: Corynebacterium freiburgense; assembly: GCF_030408815.1. NCBI lineage: Bacteria > Bacillati > Actinomycetota > Actinomycetes > Mycobacteriales > Corynebacteriaceae > Corynebacterium > Corynebacterium freiburgense. The sequence goes on from NZ_CP047355.1 coordinate 2,409,063, forward strand.
TCTGGATAGCCGAGCAGGTCACCAGAAGACACCAGTTCGATGCCTTTGACACCTGCGGCATCGAGTACACGGCGGAGTTCTTTGAGTTTTTTCGGGTTATGAGACGCTACATGAAGCAACATGTGTTAGTTCTCCAGTGCTGCTTTTTGGGCGTTGATGAGTTCGCGGCAGCCTTTTTCCGCGGCGTCGAGAAGCGCGTTGAGTTGGGCGCGACTGAAGGTGTCGTGTTCGCCGGTGCCCTGGACCTCTACAAAGTCGCCGGAATCGGTCATAATTACGTTCATATCAACCTCAGCGCGGGAATCTTCCTCGTACGGCAAGTCGAGGCAAACATGTCCATCAATAATGCCGACCGAAACTGCGGCAACCGGCGGCAATAGGGGGTTTCCAGTGACGACGCCCCTGCGCTTCAGCTCCGCCACCGCGTCGGCGAGCGCCACATACGCGCCGGTAATGGCGGCAGTTCGAGTACCACCGTCAGCCTGCAAAACATCGCAGTCAATCGCAATTGTGTTCTCGCCGAGCTGGGAAAGGTCGATGGCCGCCCGCAGGGACCGACCAATCAGCCGGGAAATTTCATGAGTGCGTCCCTTTACCTTCCCTTTCATAGATTCCCGCGGCATACGCTCGTGCGTCGCAGCAGGCAACATCGAATACTCTGCCGTGAGCCACCCCTCGCCAGAGCCTACTTTAAAACGCGGAATTCGCTCCTCAACACTTGCCGTACACATCACACGTGTGTTCCCAAATTCCACGAGGACACTACCCGCAGGGTTTGTTGTAAAACCACGGGTAATCTTTACCGGGCGCATTTCGTCGAGGGCGCGGCCATCTGCACGAGTAAAAAGAGTCATGCACACACACTACTATCCCCACACGTAGTATCCGCCATGCCATAAACCTTAAGACGCTTAGTACATTCCAGCCATAAGGAATACAGCAGCAGAAAAAAGCACAAATCCAAACAACTGCAGTGTGGCGCGCACTCCCTGAAATACCTCCCAAATGGTGCGTTGCCGCTCCCAGTTTTCTGGAGGCTGTTCACTATCCCATTTCACTACAGAATAATTCCTCGGAACATTAAATATTACTGTAAAAATAATAGCTAGCGTAAAACAAATAGCGGCGGCGATTGCCAGCGAACTTACCAATCTTTGTTCGTACAAAACCTGAATAGCAAACATTATCGATACCGCCATACTTGCTGTCATAGCAAAAGGCATAAAACTACCGAAAGTTTTTACCAAACCTTGCTCGACTTCAATGCGATACTTTGGAGGCAATTTTTTAATTACCGGATGCACGAATGCAAAAGATCCAAATTCCGCACATGCCGTAAACCCCGTTAACCAGATACAAAATAAATACCATAGATACATGAGAATGCTCATTCCTTAATATAGGTTTGACGGCCTGCATTACCCAGTATTTTTATACAATCATATTCGCATGCTTTTGCGGCGGATTTATGGCCACCTGGAGTGACTTTCCTGCCCCTACTCCTGCGAACACCAAAGCTAATATCCAAACGGTAGTATGCAAAAGTATGCTGCAGGTCGATGCTGTCGCCCGCGAAGGACTTCTCGCGCCGATCACCCTTACCGTGTCCGCAGGAGATCGCCTTGTGGTTTCCGGCCCCTCTGGCTCTGGCAAAACACTGCTATTGCGCAGTATTGCCGAGCTCGACCCCCACTCCGGTTCCCTGCTTCTTGACGACCGCCCCTCCCGCACGTATGGCATTCCAGCTTGGCGAGCACAAGTAATGTACATCCCTCAACGGCTAGCCTTTCCGCCGGGTAACGTTCGGGAAGCACTTCAATGCTCATTCAAACTGACAGCGCACCAAACACAAACATATTCGGAACAGCAAGCTTTGGATCTACTTCAGATACTTGGTCGAACTTCTGAATTATTGAACCGAAAAACCAACCACCTCTCCGGTGGCGAAGCCCAAAGCGTTGCATTGGTACGGGCACTACTACTATCCCCTCGAATCATCCTTGCAGACGAAATCACCTCCGCCCTCGATCCAGAATTAGCACACCTTGTAGAGCGATTCCTTATTGGCTGGACAGCCCAGCCCAACCACGCTCTTATTTGGGTTGGGCATAATTCCGAAGAAAACCAGCACATTGCCACATCAACACTGACTCTGGGGACTCGATGAGCCTGACACAACTCGCACTTGGCGCACTCCTCATGCTAATTTCCCTAGGATTTTCCGCTGTTTTACGCCTGGGGCTAGGCCGCCAAATTTTCATAGCCACTATAAGAATGACCGCGCAGCTCCTCCTAGTAGGACTTATTCTAAGCTGGGTTTTTTCACTTTCTTCATTATGGGCGGTTATTGGCATTGGCCTCCTTATGACGATTCTGGCAGCACACGCTGCAGCGAGCCGCTCTGCTCGAACATACACCCAAATTCTGCTAGATAGCTTCGTGTCAGTTTTCGGCTCCGCATACCTTCTCACCGGAATTGCACTGGCTGGAATACTCCAGCCCGACCCTTGGTTTAACCCCCAATACTCCATCCCGATCTTAGGAATGGTGTTGGGAAATGCACTCACCGGAGTATCTTTGGCAATCGATCGTTACACCAGTTCATTAGAATCACAGCGGGACCTGATTGAAAATAACTTGGCGCTCGGCGCAACCCGTTGGGAAGCAACGCACGCTATGTTTCGCGACGCCATGCGGGCTGGCATGATCCCGACCCTTAACAGTATGACGGTTATGGGCATTATCTCCCTACCCGGCATGATGACCGGCCAAATCCTTGGAGGCGCAGATCCCTCCACTGCGGTTCGCTACCAAATTCTCATTATGTTTATTATCGCGGCCAGTACCACCATTGCCAGTGTCTGGATACTCACCTTGGCATTCCTCCGCCTGTTCGACAACGCCCATAGGCTACGTATTGAAAGACTGGAAACCCGAAAATAAACCCCGATATGCATTTGCATACGATGAAACAAAATTTGAGCTGCTTACCGTTTACTGGGCTTCTTAATAGACTTATGGTGCTTGTGCGACTATTGAGGTCAGTGTGATTTTGCTGTCTGAAAATCCATTTTAGGCCTGGTTCTACGGTATTTTTTAACTGGGAAATAGGTTGTGGGCGTCCGGTGAACTGTGATTTGGTTGGATCTGGTTGGGTCTCATTAAGTGCTGGCTGGCCTTTTGAGAGTCTGGTTGGGCGGATTGTCACAGATTCCATTTTTTCGGCTGTTTTTATGGAATTTGTGACACGATAGGTAGGGATCCTGTCACAGATTCCATTTTTTTCGTTGTTTTTATGGAATCTGTGACAAACCGCAGGTCACCGGTTATGTGCAATATGGGTTGTTGTCACAAATTCCACTGGAACGGGCTTGTTTTATGGAATCTGTGACATTCGGTATACAAACATCACTAGTTCAATAGGGTGGGCCTATTAAACACGCCGGAAACCAGCCCACCCGCCGGCAAAACCAGCTCAAACACCAGGTAAACCAGCTCAAACGCCCCGAAAACCAGCCCACCCGCCAGCAAACCAGCACCAACCTTCTCATACTCCAGCCAACGCTGACGTAAAAGGTAAAGCAGGCGCGGACACAATAGCTCCAAACGGCTAGCAGGGTTTCAGTGGTTCCCAATTTGAGTCGCCTGGTGTTGTTTGGCGGAGAAATTCCTGGAAGTCGCCTGTTAGCGTATCCAGCATTGCTTTCCCGGTTTCGTAGGTACCGTCGTCTGGTTTTGCGGCAAGGGTGACAGTTATCTCGCCATTTGCCCAGGGCACGATTGCGGCTTGGCGCACTAGGTAGTATCCCTGCTCGTCGGGTCCCCAGCCTCCTTTAATGGCGGCTCCTTCGATTTGGCCAAGGCCATAGCGGTGTTCAGGAACAACATTGCGCATTGCTTCAATGACCGTGCTGGCTTCTGGCTCGCAACGCCAGTGGGCTAGGAATCCGGCTTGGTCGGCTAATCCCCAGCGTGTTTGGCCAAAAGCAGAGTATCCGGGTACTTGGACTTCATTTGGTACTATGATTTTTGTATCACCGGTTTTATTAATTACTTCGGAGACTTTTCCGGCGGCTTCTTCGGCAGTGCCTAGCTGATTCCACATTGTTTCGGCAGCAAAGTTGTCTGATTCGGTGATTGCTGCTTCTACTAGAGGTTGTGGGTCGACCGTATTGGGGTTTTGTAGCGCGGCGGTGGCTAGTGGGATTTTCACTGTGGACCAGGCTGGTTCTTCTCGCAAGGATCCGAGTTCTGCAACACCGTGTTCCCCGAATATGGCCACGCCAACGGCGTTTCCATCGCGTTCAAGCCGTTCCACGGTTTTTTGGATTTTTTGCATTCCGGCGGCATCGAGCAATGGGGAATTATTAAGAAACGAGTTTCCATTGGGGTCCGCGGCACTGGATCCTGGAGTGGTTGTCACATTCGGAGTTCCAATTGTGCAGGCTGAGGAAATGCCGCAGGCGATACAGCAGGCAAAACTCAATGCAATGAGTTTTTGTAGGTTTGCTTTGTTTCCGGTATTCATGGGTGTTGTTATCGGAGGAACTCGAATTCCATACCAGGTTGGCCTAACGTTATTTTTCCGTCGAATTCGGCTTGGGCTGCGGCAAGGGCGCCTTGTGGGTCTCCCCATGGTGGGATGTGAACGAGTACGAGTTCACGGACGCCAGCTGTTTGGGCGATTCGTCCCGCATCAGCTCCAGACATATGGATATTGGCTGGTTTGCCTTCACTTGTGCGGCCCCAGGTGGCTTCGCAGACAAACAAATCTGCGGCAGCGGCGCATTCGATAAGTTCATCGGTGTACGCGGAGTCCCCGGAGTATGCAAGGACTGCCCCGGTGTGGGGCTCTACTACTCGCAGTGCATAGGATTCGATGGAGTGGACTGCGGCATATGGGGTGATTCGGAGGCGATCAATAATTTCGGATTGACGCGGCACCCATTGCGTAAAAGCAAAGGTATCGGACATATCGTCGATTTCACCGGGAGCATCGCCGGATAGTCTGCCCATCCGTTCTGGGGTTTCTACTGGTCCGATACACAAATGCCGTTGGGTTGCGCCCTGTGTGGGATGGTATCGCCGCCAGACCATAAGCGATGGAAAATCTAGGCAATGGTCTGGATGAAGGTGGCTAAATACAACGTGGGCGTCAGAAGGGTTTTGGGTTTCTTGGAGTGCTGCAAGCACTCCGGGACCAATGTCCATAATGACTGACGGGGCGTTGTCCACTGAGATTAGGTATCCAGAGGCTGGGTTACCGGGGGCACTAAGACTGCCGCTACACCCTAAAATGGTCAACTTCATATAGTTACTCTGCCACGAATATCTGTAAACAAGAACCTCAATGGTTGTGAAGCCGTGAAGATTACATCCCTTCCAATAAACTAACCTCCGTCACATGTGGGCCTAGGAAGCGTTCAGCAAGCTGGGCAAAAAGCTCAGGGTCACCCGTGGATTCAAAGGTTCTAGTGGGTTTATGGTCGGGGTCTGCAAGCATATCTTGTTCGCTCAGTACCCGGAAAACGTCTTTTGCGGTTTCTTCGGCGCTGGAGACAAGGGTTACTTGGTCGCCCATCGCGAGCTGTATCACCCCCGTAAGGAGGGGGTAGTGTGTACACCCTAAAACAAGCGTATCGACGCCCGCGGCCTGCAGGGGCTCCACATAAGCTTGGGCTACCCCAAGGATTTGGCGTCCGGAAGTAATGCCTCGTTCCACAAAATCCACAAAGCTTGGACAAGCTTGGGCATAAGCTTCCACATATGGCGAGGCGGAGAATAGGTCCTGGTAGGACCCGGAATTAATAGTACCTATCGTACCTATAACCCCGATTTTTCCATTGCGTGTGGTGGCGATTGCGCGCCGCACAGCGGGGAGGATAACCCCGAGGATCGGGACGTCGTAACGCTCGCGGGCATCATGAAGAAAAGCAGCGGTGGCGGTATTGCAAGCAATCACAATGAGTTTGCAGCCGCGACGCACTAATTCATCGGCAATGCGGGTGGCGTGGGCACGCACTTCACTAATGGGAAGCGGGCCGTATGGGGCGTTGGCAGTATCGCCAATATAGACGATTGACTCATTTGGAAGCTGATCGACGATCGAGCGTGCCACCGTTAGCCCGCCAACACCCGAATCGAAAATACCAATAGGAGCGTTATTCACAGCGACTATTGTAGCGAGTTACGCAATATACACATGCGCGCCCTGACCACCGGAACAATGCACATAAGTTCCCTGGTCTTCGCACTTCATATTGTAGGTTTGAAGCGTCACGGGGCTAGCCACCCGAATTTCATGCACGCTTGTTGGAGGCTGCGCAAACTTGGCCAAATAGGCCTGATGCACAGCATTCGCAAATTCATCCGAAGTCGGGCCAGACTTATATAGATTTACTAAAAAGCCCGCCTCGGCCCCATTTCGAGCCGAATCATTTACTGGCTGCACACCCGCAGGCAATTCCGCCTTTGCTGGACGCTCCCCCGGAGGAGCACCTTTCTTCGCACGCGTAGTAGTTGTAGACGTGGCAGAGCTTGAAGTTGGCTTTGAACTAGTCTGCGCAATAGAGCTTTCTGTAGTCGGCGGAGCGCTTGCAGAAGGCTGCGTCGACGGCGTTACCGAACCCATAGTTGTATACGCAAAAAGCCCAATCCCACCCAAAAACACCAGAACTAAAAGCGTAACCATTACCAAAACCGGGAGCATTGAACCCTGTTTTTGCACTGGCTGCGCCGGAGCCTGCTGCTGATAATACTGACCTGGCTGCTGAGGATACATCTGTGTGGCGTCACCACTCCAGTACCCACTCTGAGTATTCGACCCTACGCGCTCAAACTGGGTTGTTGGGTTTTCATTGCCCTCACCCCAATTACTATTCGGGGTCGGGTAACCACCATTCGCCATGATTGCATCCTTAATCCATCAGCAATGTCCTGCGTATGACTAGACCCAAAGAATACCTTTTTGGCAAATCCTTTTGCTAAGCCTTACACCCGCTTAAGCGATATACACATAGCGATTCCCCGGAGCCACACATTTCACATATGAGGAATAGTCCTGGCAATGCAATTCCACATAATCATCCTGCTGCGAATCAAATACAAGCACAAGGTGGTCTCCCGCTGCAGGCTCGGTATACGTAGACACATACTCATACTGAACATCCACGGCGAACTGATCCGAAGTCGAACCAGACTTATACACATTAAAAAGATTGCCGGCAGGTAGATTCTGCTTTGCCGCCACATTGACGGGTACCGCCTCAGGCGGCAAATTCGGGTCCTTCGGACGATCCAACGCCTGCAACTGGCTGCCAAACTCCTCCGCTGGGTTATCAGCGCGACTTTCATCAAGATCATCGGATTCACTGGCCGATTCCGCGGTTGATTGCGCCATTTCTTGCGGACGATGCTGTTGGCTGTAAATATACAAAGCCGCCCCACCAGAAAACATGGCTAATAAAAACACCATGGTTACCAAAAACACAACAACACCGTTGTTCTGCTTTTTCGGCTCTTGTGCAAGTGGGGCTGCGGTGTCTATTGCGTCACCTGTATACGCTTGGCTCTGGTTCGGATCAGCCCACTGGTCATAATAACCCTGCACACCGTACTGCTCAGCCGAGTATGCATTTGGGTATGAGTTGGCATCGTAATATCCACCTTGAGCGGCGTATTGACCTTCATATAGATCAGGCGGTGGGGTGGGCGGGAAATAGGTGGTTGGTTCCTCATCTCCCTGAGGTTGTTCATATTGCTTTGAAGTCACAGTATTTGCCCTACAATCCGCACCGATCCAAGGTCACACTCATATATGGCACTTATTGTGCCATGAGTCTTCGTGTATGACACATCACGAGCGCAGTCTAAAGCATAAGCATGAATACACTACTTTCACACGGCCATTAGACGATATACACCACCGCACCACTATCTGCAGTACATGTGACATAGCTGCCATTATCATTGCATGTCAATCGGACCTGACCCTGTAGTGAATCATTCACCGTAATGTAATGCTCGCCTTTGGGCGGATGGAATCCCGCGAATTTTGTGCGGTATTCCGTATGCACCTGGAGTGCAAAGAGTTCGCTTGCACCACCTGCCGTATAGAGCTTAAATAGTTGCCCGTTTGGGTGCCCATTTCTAGCAAAAAGGTTTGCTGGTGTTGCGTCCGGTGGAAGTTCAACATGAACTGGCCGTCCGCTTGCTGGATCAACTTCTCCAGTGTTTGAACCTTCAGCTGGTGGCGCTTCCGGCTCATCTATTTCCGCTGGGGTTTCACGTTCATCTGGTGCTGGCTCGCTATGTTGCTCACCTTGCAGGTTTGGTGTTTCAACATTGGTTGTAGAGCTTTGTTTCGCTTGGATTTGTTGGTTTGGGAACCCAGCATAGAGCACAAATCCAGCAATCCCGAGCAGTAAACCGAGGATAAGCACAAGTGAAAACACCAAAATATAGAGCCCATTTTTGCGCTTTGGCTCGGGTTTTATGTTGTTGGCAGTCTGTGGTGTGGGTGTTGTTTCACCACTGGCGGAGGCATCATAGCCGCCATAGTAGTTGTATTGCTCAATGTTCTGGGGTGTTTGTTGGGCTGGTGGTGGCCCGTATTCCTGTTGCGGGCCAATGTGCCGGGGCCCATTCATTAATGGGGCGAAATATTCTGTGGGTGGGTCTATTTGCTCAATTTGGTCAGTGGGTTCTTCAGGGCCACCTGGCTGGGTCATTATGGGGTCCGTTTCTAGGCCTGTAATTGGGCTTTAGGTTTGGTGTCATCGGAGGTAATAAACCATCCTGCTAGAGCCCCACCGATGCCTCCAAAAAGATGTCCTTGCCAGCTGATTCCTGGTGTTCCCGGGATTACGCCCCAAATGTAGTAGGAGTATGCGGTTGCCAAGATAATGCCGAGGAGTATTTGCATAAAGTTTCGGTTTGCTATGCCGCGGATTACTAGGTAGCTAAACCAGCCATAGATAAGCCCAGAGGCACCAATATGGTTTGTGCCTATCCCACCAAGCAGCCAGGTGCCCATGCCGCCAATAACGGCGGTAATGCTTGTGACTTCCCAAAACACTCGTCTTCCGGAAAGCCCAATAAGAAAGACAAATACAACTCCAGGCATGGTATTGCCCATAATATGGGTCAAATTTGCGTGGAGCAGTGGGCTTGTGACGATTCCGGTTAGGGACGTGATATCCAGCGGGTGAATGCCATAGAATTTCATCCAGCCGCCGGTTGCGGTGTCCAGAAAAAATACGGACCAGATTGCCACAACATAACCAATGGCAAGGCGAAAAGCGACGCCGAATCGCTGTTTCCCTTGGTTGATTGAGGTGTGGGCTTCTGGAACAGATGTCACTTGGGTGCCTCCATGGCGATATCTCGGTAGCTCGTTACACCGTAGCCGGATCTGGCAGCGGTCACGGCGTCGATAATAGCCATGTGCACAACTTCTGCGGCGGCGGTGGACAGTGCGACCATGTCATCGAGGGTAACGCCGTCAGCAGCGCCAGTGGATAGTGCAAATAAGGTGTCGCCATCCAGTGGGGAATGCGCTGGGCGAATCGCGCGCGCCAATCCATCATGTCCGACCATTGCCAAACGTTTCGCCTGCTGCTTTGTTATCGGCGCATTCGTTGCCACCACCCCAATTGTGGTGTTGAGTTTGGTTGCTAGGGGTTGTAGCGCCCGAAACGCCGCAACGTCCACAGGCGCAATGCCCGGCGCGCCCCACAATGTTCCATCGCGCGTATCGACGACCGCCCCCACCGGGTTCGCCACAATACCTGCGGCAACCACATACTTACCAACCTGCATACTTGCCTGCCCAAACCCGCCACGGAGTGCGCCAGCTGTAGCACCACAACCAGCTCCAACGCTTCCCGAAGACATATCTGGCAAACCATCCAATGCCGCACACACTGCTGACTGTCCATCGAGGGCGCTCGGACGATGATTCGAATCCCCCACAAGAAGATCGAAAATCACAGCGGCCGGAACAATAGGAACAATAATATCCCCAATAACCGGGAACCCAATACCGCGAGACTCCAATTCCCGCATTACACCATCGGCTGTTGCAAGCCCATACGCCGAACCACCAGAAAGCACGATTGCATGCACTTGCTGGACCGTATTATGCGGCTCAAGCAAATCCGTTTCCCGAGTTCCGGGCCCACCACCTCGAACATCAACCGCGGCAGTCGCACCATCTGGTACGACCACCACCGAAACCCCAGTATCACCCAAACTTGTATGCCCAAGGTGCAGGCCGGGGACGTCGATAAGAACACCACTCATAACTACGGCCCCATCATGGCATTGAGTAACGACTCCTCATTGTAAGCGAGCCATTCCAAAATATTCTGTCGGTCCTGCTCCACTGCCTCACCACCGCGCAACTCACCGCTGGCAATAAACAATCGAATGTCATTAAGCCCATACAACCATGCACGAGCCTCTTGCTCATTCGCCTGCACCTGAACCCCACCATCAGGGCCCAAGGCATGCGAAATTACCTGCAGATTCTCTAGCTTTGCGCGGCAAATATCGTTTTCATGCAGGGAACGTAGGAGAGCATTATCCCCCTCGTATTCCTCATCACCCTCACGTTCGAAATCCGGCAAAAGGCGCGCAAGTGAAGGATCCCTCGGCGCCTCCCGATGCCCGCTCGGCATCCCTGTTAATTCCGCCAAATCATCCTTAGGAGCGCTCCGACAGCGATCAATCAAAGCCTCAGCCACAATCGCCGCATACTCGCCAAGGACCTCGCGCTCCATAGGATCAAACGTGGCAATATACTTTGCGGCCCGCATTAGGCCTTTCTTTTTCCGCCAATTAGCCATTCTTTACTATCCAGTTCTTTGCTATCCGGCCTGTTGCATAGTGGCCCAAAGACCAGCGACCTGCAGCTTTTTTACGTCTGCTTCCACTTTGTCACGCTCCCCAGAACTGACTGCTGCTTTCCCCTCAGTGTGGACCTGCATCATTAATTCATGGGCACGTTTCTTGTCATATCCTAAAACGGTATGGAAAACATAAGCGACATAGCTCATTAAATTCACGGGATCATCCCAAACGATGCACATCCAAGGCAGGTTTTCGCTTGTAGCAACATCGACTTCGATCTGCTCATCAAGCTCCGGCATCGCCATTGGGGCGGACGGGGTACTCATCGCGTTCATGTGGACTAGATTAGTGGCTTACTACAAATTATGCTGTGCACCACCGGGCTCATGACAAACGTCTAGAATGGAAGGCGTGAATAACGCCACACATGCATCATCTATTCCGCCAAATCGTTCGAGCGCATTTCTGACCGATAAATACGAACTCACCATGCTGCAAGCCTCCCTTGCAGATGGCACAGCACACCGGCAATGTAGCTTCGAAGTCTTTGGCCGGCGTCTCCCTAATGAACGCCGCTACGGGGTTGTGGCCGGCACGGCACGCGTCCTGCGCGCCGTCCGAGATTTTGTATTCACCGACGAACAACTCGCCGACCTCGACTTTTTAGATGAGCGGACCCTAGAGTACCTGCGTAACTACAAATTCCAAGGGCATATCGATGGCTACCGCGAAGGCGAACTCTACTTTCCGTACTCACCACTACTTACTATCCGCGGCACATTCGCTGAATGTGTGATCCTAGAAACCGTCATCCTTTCGATTATGAATTCGGACTCAGCGGTCGCTTCCGCTGCAGCCCGCATGGTAACCGCCGCCGACGGACGTCATATCATTGAAATGGGCTCGCGACGCACGCATGAATACGCCGCCGTTACCGCCTCGCGCGCCGCCTACTTGGCAGGGTTCGACGCCACCTCCAACCTAGAAGCTGCCCATCGGTATGGCATCCCCGCCTCCGGGACCTCCGCACACTCATGGACACTGCTCCACGTCAATGAAGACGGCACCCCCAATGAAGAAGCCGCATTCCGCAGCCAAATAGAAGCTCTTGGCGTAGAAACAACTCTCCTTGTAGATACCTATGACATTGCCCGTGGTGTTGAAACAGCAATTAAAGTAGCAGGCCCCGAACTTGGCGGCGTGCGTATCGACTCCGGCGACCTCGGTGTACTTACCCGCCAAGTACGCCAACAACTCGACTCCCTTGGTGCCCACAACACTAAAATCGTAGTCTCCAGCGACCTCGACGAATTTACTATTGCAGGACTCCGAGGCGACCCTGTCGACGTATTTGGCGTAGGCACCTCCGTAGTCACAGGTTCAGGCGCCCCAACCGCAGGCATGGTATACAAACTGGTCGAAGTAGACGGCATGCCTGTATCCAAGCGCTCCCGAAATAAAAAGAGTGTTGGTGGTGCAAAACGAGCCCTCCGCGCACACCGAAACTCCGGTACTGCAGTTGAAGAAATCGTGTATCCATTCCACGCTGAAAGCCCCAATATTGGCACCCTTAATGCCCACGAACTCACCGTGCCTTTTATCCGCGACGGCGAAGCAGTTGAAGGCCTACCAACCCTGAAAGAATCCCGCGACTACCTGGCAAAACAACTTGTCACCCTACCGTGGGAAGGCTTGGCCCTATCACGCGACGAACCCGTTTTAAACACACGATTTGTTGGCTTTGAACAATAACAATCTTTAGTACATGGCTTGGTGCCTTACATGCCTTTGGTGTTTTACCCCAGGCTAGTTTCAGCGTGTTTGGACTGGGGTACGCTTATCACGCTGAAACCCGGCCCACAGTGATACACAAAAACCACTTAGCCCAAGCACTAGCCACATAATCAGGGCAGACCCCGAAAAATCCCAGACCATTGGGATTGGCTTATTCGCATCCGCATATTCAAAACCAATGCCAAACGCGACGGCAAAGTAGACGAACGCGGCCGTTGCAAGTGTAAAGCACGCAGCAATAAATGTACGGCGCCAACGAGCCCCTTGGCTATAAAGCGCGGCGCCAACAATCACCACTGTGATTGCAAGAGGCGCAGTGTACTGAGCCCAGAAGAAATTCCAAGACACAAAACCTAGAATGACCCACACCAAAAGCGTCATGCCTGCCCCTCGGTCCCCAACCAAAGCCGCGCACATTTCTTGCAGACGCCACGTACATCCACGCCTCAGCGCGGCTCGGGCAATACGGCGGCGCTCTTGCCTGGAAGATGCCTCGCTAAAGCACCTACCCCAAAAAATTACATCCGAACTGGCCATATTGAGCTCCGCCAAACGAAACCAGAAATACTCACTACCACGAAGTCCTGCCCGAGATACGTCCCACGAAATAGACAAATACGCCATACCTAGCACGCAAACCACAAAACTCAATGGAACAAGCGAGAATATGATAGGCGAATCAAATAAAAAATGATCCCCTGAAGGGGCGTAGAACAAAGGATTGGACACACTACTGCCAGCCAAAAAAGCCAACGCCATAACAAGACGCGGCACAATTGGATGGCTAAAACCAAGAAAAATACCCGCAAGAACTACCGGAATTAGCAACACAACTGTAAGCGGAAACAATGCCAGCGAAGCGATAGCAATCCACGCAACGAATCCCAAAAGGATTCCACGCTCACCTAAAAGTACCCCACTAAAACCAAGAAACCCTGCACCTAATTTGGCCATTGCGCCTTTGGGCGATAAACCCCCCTCCTCGGCCTTTGAGTCAACTACAAAATTTTCTGGCACTATCTCTGAAATTTCTAACACCTCATTGCTTAACCCAGCACACTCTGACGGAATCTCCACATTCCGCCCACACACCAACCTAAACAATATATTCTTTTAGCACTAGAGGAGAGTTGGGATTTAAGTGGTGGTGTAGCAGGTGGGCACCGCTTGGTATTAGGCACCGCTTGGTGCCGGAGCTGTAGAGCAGCCACCGAGTGCGCCGGGCAACCGGGCCACCGAGTGCGAGCCGCAAGAAAAGTGCAGGTCAACGGGCTGGGTGATACAAAAAGGGCAACTTTTTCAAAAACTCCTCCCTTTTGTACCAATCGCCATTTTCTGACCTGCGGTTTTAGCCCGGCCAATGATACAAAAAGGGCAACTTTTTCAAAAACTCCTCCCTTTTATATCAAAAGCGAAGCTCGTAATATATTCCGCCACTCCTCCCGCCACTCCTTCCGCCACTCCGTGACAATTCACAACCAGGAAACTAAACACAACGTAGGTAATCTTTCGTCATTGCGATACACCCTAGCCATTCCCCCTCACTGCCAACCTTTGCACCTCAGCGCATAGTGGTTTTATTTAGATGTTATCTGGCGCGCGGTTATTGCATCCCCACCCCCTTGCCCCTCTGGAAGGCACTTGTTACGCCCGAAGGTTCTACAATGTGTTAGCCGCTCCCCTGTTTGTTGTAGAAAGTCCGCCCATGTCTGATCAGTCGCTCACGCCTTCAACTGAGGATCTACTCGCGGCAGCTGTCGAAAGTATTGGCGGGCAACCACGTGCTGGACAGCTTCGCATGGCGCAGGCAGTATCAACCGCACTGGATATCGAACGGCATTTGGCAGTTCAGGCTGGCACAGGTACTGGTAAATCGCTTGCGTATTTGGTTCCTGCAATTCGTTATGCTCAGGCGACGAATTCTACTGTGGTTGTTTCAACCGCAACGATTGCACTGCAGCGTCAGCTCGTCGATCGTGACCTCCCCCGGCTTGCCGACGCCCTGGAGCCACTGTTGGCACGCCGCCCAACGTTTGCCATTTTAAAAGGGCGTTCGAATTATCTTTGCCTTAATAAAATAAGTCATATTGACGATGAGCCTGATGCGTTACTCGATGAATCTGAAATTTCTTGGCTTGGCCGAAATGTAAAGCGCCTTTACGAATGGTCACAGGAGACTGAAATTGGTGATCGGGATTCTTTAGAGCCGGGGGTTCCGGACCTCGCTTGGCGTCAAGTCAGTGTGACTGCAAAGGAATGTTTAGGGGCTCCGCGTTGCCCTCATGGTGAAGAGTGCTTTGCAGAGCTCGCCCGCAGGCAAGCCCAGGATGTGGATATTGTGGTGACTAATCATGCGCTTCTGGCTATTGATGCACTCGCCGATATCAATATCTTGCCAAAACACGATGTCGTTATCGTAGACGAAGCCCACGAACTTGATGGTCGGATTACTGCAGTAGCCACATCCGAAATAACCGCCAATTCTTTACAGTTATCTGCAAAACGCGCAGCAAAACTGGGAGCCGATACTAAACTCACCGAGCTTGCCGAGGAATTCGGCCTATTGGTGAAACAACTTCCCAATGGCAGGTGGGAATATATGCCGGACGGTGTTACTGGCCCATTCACTGCCCTAAGGGATACGCTGTGGTCCTTAAAAGTTGATATAGGTCGCGTTCCCGAAGGCGAAGCAACATCGGATCCAGAAAAACACGCTGAGCGGATTAATTTAGCCAATCACCTAATGGACCTCCATGAATCTTTTGTTCGCATCGAAGAAACTTTTGCGGAGCACGACGCCGCCAAGCAGCGGGATGTGGTGTGGTTACATGACGGCACACTAAGCGTTGCGCCACTTTCAATCGCCGGGATTTTGCATACCCGACTATTTGAAGAGAAGACGGTTGTTTTAACGTCGGCGACACTCAATATCGGCGGAAATTTTCAGGCAATGGCTGCAAGTTGGGGATTACCGAAAGGCAGCTGGGACGCCCTCGATGTTGGGACGCCCTTCAATCCGGCGAAAAGCGGAATTTTATATATTCCTCGTCATTTACCTGATCCAGGGCGCGACGGCCTCCACCAAGAGACACTTGATGAAATCTTTGAACTCATAATGGCCGCCGGCGGACGAACACTTGGGCTCTTTTCATCGAGACGAGCCGCCGTACAAGCCGCCGACGAGATGCGAAGACGTTTGCCATTTGACGTGCTATGTCAAGGCGACGATGCAACTGGCGCACTCGTCGAACGCTTTAGCAAAAATGAAAATACTTGCCTCTTTGGCACGCTGAGCCTTTGGCAGGGTGTTGACGTCCCCGGACGCTCCTGTTCACTGGTGATTATCGACCGAATACCTTTTCCAAGACCAGACGATCCATTGCTACAAGCAAGGAAAGAAGCCGCTGATGCTGAAGGCAGAAATGGCTTTATGGAAATTGCAGCAACTCATGCCGCCCTGCTTCTTGCGCAAGGAACCGGACGCCTATTGCGGTCAGTGACTGACCGCGGCGTTATTACGATCTTAGATCGTCGAATCCTAACCAAAAGATACGGAAACTTTTTACTTGCATCCATCCCAGCCTATTGGCGCACTACCGATCCAGATGTAGTGCGAGGCGCTCTAAACCGGCTCGTTACCTAATATGAATATTCCAGATTGTTCACTTCCCGAACTGATTTTTGAGCGGACACTCCCCCAGAGAATCGCCATACGCGATCCACGAAGAGATGTTCGATATTCCGAACTGGCATCCGAGGTTCGGCACATTGCTGCTGCACTTAAGGCTCGTGGCATAAAGCCAGGCGATGTGGTGGCATTACATCTACCCAATAGCGCCGATTACGCCACAGCCTTTCATGGAGCGCTAAGCTGTGGGGCCGTCGTCACGCCAATTGCCACGTATGCAACCGAAGCCGATATTGCAACCCAATGCCAATTCACAAAAGCACAGCTGATAATCAACCCAAGCGATATGCCTGAACTGCGTGAATTCCCCGAAGTCTGGGCTGGGGAGTACCCTGATGGGCAACAATTGGCGTGCCTGCCTATGAGCTCAGGAACCACCGGATTGCCCAAAGCTGTGAAACTCACCCACCGAAACCTGGTGGCCAACACCTTGCAGTTTTCCCAGGTAGTGCCACTTAGAGGAGATGAAACCTGCCTGGCGGTCCTACCGCTAACACATATATACGGGCTGACCGCACTAATGAATACTCCCCTATTCCTTGGGAGCCAGATTGTAGTTGACTCGTTTCAGGCTGATCGGTTTATAGAAACCCATGAAACTCACAAAATAAATGTCACTTTTATTGCACCGCCACTGGCGAGGCTGCTTGCCACGCACCCCAAAGTTGAATCGACGGATTTTTCTAGTCTTCGCACAATTGTTTCCGGCGCCGCGGCCCTTAATCCGCACATTGGAAAAATCGTAGAACAAAGAGTCGGTGCGAAAATCTACCAAGGGTACGGCATGAGCGAAGCCTCACCAGTGACTCACATCGCACAAAGTACAAAAACACCGCTCGATTCCATCGGCTCACCTCTCCCGGACACTGAAGCGCGGATCGTTGATACCAAAACCCTGGAAGATACTGAGTTAGAAGGTGAACTTTGGGTTCGCGGGCCACAAATTATGCAGGGGTACCTTCACAATTATCAGGCAACTGCGGCTACCATCACTGCCGATGGCTGGCTTCGTACAGGGGATTTAGCAATCCGAAACGATAATGAATTTTATATTGTTGATCGGATAAAAGATCTTATTCTCTCCCACGGATTTCAAGTTTCCCCAGCAAAACTGGAGAAAATACTTATGAACTGTCCAGAGGTGGAAGATTGCGCAGTAGTCCGCGGCTATGCACCAAATGGAGAAGAATGGCCAACCGCAGTAATTGTTGGCACCGCTACACAAGATGAGGTAATGGAGTTCATCAATAAACGGGTAAATAGGTATGAACGCATCCGAGAAGTGCGCTATGTATCGGAAATTCCACGCTCAGCTGCGGGTAAAACACTACGCAAAGACCTTGTACTTGATCGGCGCCCTAATTAAGCAACACTTACTGCAAAAACAATAGCGAGTAAAGCAGCGGTTGAAAACATCTCACCAATGCCTATATCCCGAGGTGACCAGGCACGCCTAGAACCTGCAGAATGCGGCACCCACCAGGCACGGAAAGCAAATAACGCAAAAATCACAATCCCCCACCACGGGGAAAGTTTTATAGCAAAAAGAATAGCCATAGCTATAACACAAAGAATGTGATACGCCACAGACCCAAAAAGCCAATGGGCATCCCCTTTTTTACGAATGAGAGTCTTTACATATGGAATTGTCCCGCAGAAATACATGGCCATAATCAAAGTGGGCACCCATACATCACGAGGATTACCACCCGCAGCAAAGAACGCCACAGGAAGCATCGCGCAACTAGCCAGGACGGTGGAGATGCCAGAAAGAAGCGAGCGGGGACGGCGTCGATACGCTTCCCACACAGCAACCGCAACCAGCGGACCAAAAACAAATGCGAACCAAAGGAGGGAGGGTTGCAACAATACAATTGCAAGGCTAAAGCAAGCAGATACCCCACCATAGGCACCTAATGCAGGAACGTATCGACGCCGCCGCGGGCTGCGGACTTTCAAAAATAGCGACAGTGCGAAAAATGCAAAGTATCCACTCATCCATGCGATAAACAGTGGGACTTGAATCCACGAAGGCCGCAGAATCACCCCTACAATAATCGGAACGAGTACCATGACCCAAGCGCCGTGCTGATCCGGCACCCAGCCATTCTTCTTTTTCATAAAACACCGCCAAAACCGTAGAAATTCCACATTCTAGTGTAGCGCCCCCCTTAGTTGAACCTAATATCCGCACGTAAAACGCCACACCAGAACCGACCCCAATTTGCCGGACTACACTATACGGGGTTTCGGACTGGCTTGACCTTTTGAAGAAGCTTTGCGGTTGGCCTCGAGGACTCGGCGTGATTGGCCTCGAGGACTCGGCGTGGCTGGCCTCGAGGACCCGGCGTGGCTGGAGTGATTTTTGGGGCCATTGGGGCTTGTGCGGTTGCGATGCCCCGGATTCCACCGGGAGGAGCTGGTGAAGGGCTGGTTTTAGGCTGGGTTTGACCTGGTTTTGCTGGTTTTTGTCCGGTGGTTTGGTTGCGGACATCCGGTGACCTGGGATTTGGTTGGGGCTGATTGGCCTTTTTGGGTGCTGGCCGGTCTTTTCAGGTGCTGGTTGGGCGCTGGTTGGGCGTGTTGTCACAGATTCCATTTTTTCGGCGGATTTTATGGAATCTGCGACACGATAGGTAGGGAACCTGTCACAAATTCCATTTTTTTCACTGTTTTAATGGAATCTGCGACAAACCCCAGGTCAACAGTTGTGTGCAATGTTGGCTGCTGTCGCAAATTCCATTTTTTCAGGCGATTTTATGGAATCTGCGACACTCGACATGAAAACATCACTAGTTTGATAGGGTGGGCCTATCAAACCGCAGGGAAAGCGGCTCAAAGGCTCGGGAAACCCTGGATTTCCAGCCAACCCACCCCGAAAATCAGGCAGATCTGACACACCCCACCACCCAACAAGGCAGATTTCACATCACCCACAACCCGCCACCGCATTTCCCCAGATCACACCCACAAACCAAGAGCCCACAACACAAATCTGCCTACCCCGGCCTTTTCCACACCGGCCAACCCTGCTCCAGCCCAAAACCAGCACCATCAAAAACCATAAAACAAAACGCCAGCCCAACTTTCGCAGGTGAAATTGAAAAACCCAAGTAGCAACGATCACCACTTGGGTAAAATTCATATGCGCAGACTTTAGGGCTGTGGTGGGAATGGGGGGTCCTGTGGACCGGGTCCACCAAATCCAGGTTGCTGCGGTGGATATTGCGGTGGGTATTGCTGTGGCGGAAGTTGCTGGGGCGGCATTTGCTGTGGGTACGGCGCGTTCATGGCAAATTCGCCGGTGACAGAGCTCCGGAACGCCAATGTGCTAAATAGTGCGCACAATGGGACTGCGATAATCGTGCCAAATACCACGGCTTGACCAACAGAGTTAATTACCACGCAAAACAACATTGCTAAAAATGTTGGACCTGGATTGGCCTTAAACATTGCGATTGAAGCTTTCAATGCGCCTTGTAAGGTTGGGTTTTGCATGTTAAGTACTGCAGGGTAGGCAAAGAACAAGTAAATCGCCGCAACTATACCTGGGATAAAGCACAGCATATAGCCGATTCCTATGATGAGGCCGACTACAAAAAATGTAAGTATCGGCAGCCCAGCACCTCCAAAATTAAAAAATGAAGAAACCTTTATTGGTTGTCCATTAAAAGCCATGGCTGCGCACCGATAGGTAGCAACACTTTGTAAAAGAATCACAAAGAATACTAGCGAGAAGATGACCGCTATAAAAATAAAAAACCCAATGCCCGCACTGCTACTCGCAGCAGGCTGCGCTGCGGGGTCATATATCCCGCCACTTTGTGGGCTGGTATTCGCCAGGCTGAAAATACCAATAAAATAAATGCCAAAAAGAACAAGGAAAATCACAAGATAAATGAGCGCGGCCAGTACCCATGGGACTGGTGCATTCATAAATGTTTTCCAACTTTTTTCGAGCGTTTTGCCGATATCGACTGGCGCCCAGCGCGCATCTTCGATTCGCAAATCATTCATCTGATGGAGTCCTTTCAGAAAGTTTCGGATTCCAGCCTACTGATTTACATACCAAAATTTCAGCATAAAGCGATAGCGGTCACAGTTCCTGGCGTCACTTCTGTAAAACCAGCGTCGCACACCAGTACCGCTTCCGGACTTTTTGTGTGAATCTGAAATTCGACTGAGTTAACCTCGCACACCTGCAAAGGAAATCCTTGATCGCACCAACCACTCATCTGGGACTCGCTCATATGTGCGGCTAAAAGCATAGCTGCATGCCCCGCTTGCGCAGCAGCCTTTCCCACCGTCATACCTAGCCCAGCATTAAGCAGCACACATGGGCGTTCCGTGGGTCTTTGCACACCCAATGCGGCAATATCAGTACCGCTGATCTGCAATTTCTGCACCACAGGATGCGTATCGACGACCGCGCTGGGCACGCAGGCACGGGCGTAACCGACCGTAACACCTGGCACACTTTGCACCCTTTGCCAATGGCTATTTCGTGCCCGGCGCGTAATTTTCCGAATCCGAGCTCCGTACCAAGTATTCAGGGACGATCGAAAATCATCATTGGGAAGGAGACAACATGCCAACACTGCGCGGGCCGCATCCTCCAAAAGCACTTGTCGAGTTGGTGGATCATGCTTGGGAATATTAAGCACAATTGGCATCGCCCAAATAGTCGAAGGATCATCCTCTTTTTCGAAGCCAGGTCGTGGGGACAGGCATGCCTGAAGCCTGCGGTGGGCGTCGTTAAGACTGGAGTGGGACACGCCGGAAACTACCATCTTCGAGGTCAGCTTCATCAATTTCTTCGCGGGAAATACCCAGGATGTATAGGACCTCGTCAAGGAATGGGTAATTCACCGAAGCATCTGCAACCTCCCGTAACGCAGGCTTTGCATTAAAGGCAATACCCAACCCGGCTGCCGAAAGCATGTCTATATCATTCGCGCCATCACCCACAGCCACCGTCTGGTGCATAAGTAAACCAGAATCCGCTGCAAATTCCCGCAAAAAATCAGCCTTTGCAGCACGGTCAACGACCTTCCCAATCACCCGGCCGGTAAGCTTGCCGTCTTCAATCTCCAAGGTATTGGCACGGGTGTAATCCAGCTCGAGCTCCTTAGCTAACCCTTCCAACACCTGAATAAACCCACCCGACACCACGGCCGTTTTATAACCCATACGCTTTAATGTTCGGATGGTTGTCCGGGCACCAGGAGTTAGCTCTATTTGTGCGGCAACCTCATTAATAACCGAAGCATCCAAACCCTTGAGTGTGGCTACACGCTCCCGCAAAGACTCCTCAAAATCCAACTCACCGCGCATAGCGCGCTCAGTCACCTCAGCAACCTCGGCCTCTTTACCGGCGTGCGCCGCCAGCATCTCAATCACTTCACCGGTAATCAAGGTGGAATCACAATCAAAACAAATTAACCGCTTCGATCTACGAACTAGTCCAGCACGTTCGATTGCAATATCGACGCCAATCTCTTGCGTTAAAAGTGCAAGAGCTTTACGAAGACTCATCCCCCCGCCAGGCTTTGGGTCAGCCACCGTAACTTTTAATTCCAGTCCGGTCACCGGATAATCCGCAATCCCCCGAATCGTATCAATGTTCGCACCGTAATCTGCCAGTGTCTGACCAATACGGGACACGTGAGCAGCCGTCACCGGATCACCCAACACAACTACCGCGTGCGTCGATAATGGGCGAGTGGAGCGTAAATTCTGGACCACCTCAAGCGTTACACGCTGCCCATAGGCATGAAGCGTATCAGTCAACCCTTCCCGTAAAACTTCGGCTTTATCTTCTTTTAAACCAACAAGCGCAGCCAGATTCAATCGACCACGAAACTGCGATTGCTCAACATCAAGCAATTGCACGGCATACGAACTCAGTACCCGGAAAAACGCCGCAGAAACACCTGGACGGTCGGCACCAACAACCGTAATCACAGCCGGAACAAACCCTTGGGAAAGATTCACAGTAATGTCTTGCGGAGCAGCAGATTCAAATTCAAGCACGATGGTTATTCTTTCACGTTTCTGCTCGTCAATACCAATATTCCGAAATCCAAAAAATGCCCCCAGTGGACAGAACCACCGGGGGCATTTTGCGTAGCCTAGAAAACTCTACATATGCACCTTATTAGTGACGGCCGGTATGGGCTTCCGCACGCATACGCTCCACCATATGAGGATAGTGCAACTCAAATGCAGGACGCTCGGACCGGATACGAGGAAGCGAAACGAAGTTGTGACGCGGCGGCGGGCAAGAGGTAGCCCACTCCAGGGAGTTACCGTAACCCCATGGATCATCCACAGTTACGACCTCACCATAACGCCAAGACTTGAATACATTCCAGATAAACGGAATGACAGACAAGCCGAGGACGAAGGACGAAACGGTCGAAATCTGGTTCAGGAAGGTAAAACCGTCTGTATCCAAGTAATCAGCGTAACGACGAGGCATACCCATATTGCCGAGCCAGTGCTGGACCAAGAACGTACCATGGAAGCCGATAAACGTCAGCCAGAAGTGAATCTTGCCAAGACGCTCATCAAGCATGCGCCCGGTCATCTTCGGGAACCAGAAGTAAACGCCAGCATAGGAAGCGAACACGATCGTACCGAACAAGGTGTAGTGGAAGTGTGCAACCACAAAGTAGGTATCAGAAACGTGGAAGTCCAGCGGCGGGGAGGCCAGCATAATACCGGTCAAACCACCAAACAAGAAGGAAACCAAGAAGCCAAAGGCGAAAATCATTGGGGTTTCCCAAGTGATATGGCCTTTCCACATGGTGCCAACCCAGTTAAAGAACTTCACACCGGTAGGAACCGAAATCAAGAAGGTCATAAATGAGAAGAACGGCAACAAGATTGCACCAGTAACGAACATATGGTGAGCCCACACAGCCATGGAAAGTGCAGCGATAGAAAGGGTAGCGAAAACCAGGCCAGCGTAGCCGAACATTGGCTTACGGGAGAATACTGGAATGACCTCAGAAACAATGCCAAAGAATGGCAAAGCTAGAACGTAAACCTCGGGGTGACCGAAGAACCAGAACAAGTGCTGCCAAAGGATCGCGCCACCGTTTGCAGGATCATAGATATGTCCACCAAGTTTACGGTCATAAAGAACACCAAGGGCTGCTGCAGTGAGCATCGGGAAGATAAGCAATGCAAGCAGCGAGGTAACAAAAATATTCCAGGTAAAGATCGGGAGCCGGAACATGGTCATGCCCGGTGCACGAAGACACAAAATTGTGGTGGTCATATTGATAGCAGACACAATGGTACCGATACCACCGACACCAACACCGAGAATCCACATATCCGAACCAACACCTGGTGAGTGAATAGAGTCAGACAGCGGCGAATACATCGTCCAACCGAAGTCTGCCGCACCACCTGGAGTAAGGAAGCCTGAAAGCATTAGGATGCCGCCAACAGTGGTCAACCAGAAACCAAGCGCATTCAAACGTGGGAAAGCAACGTCAGGAGCACCAATCTGGAGCGGCATAACGTAGTTAGCAAAACCCCAAACAACCGGGGTTCCATAAAGAAGCAGCATTACCGTGCCGTGCATGGTAAATAGCTGGTTGAATTGTTCGTTCGAGAAAATCTGCAATCCAGGGGTAAAGAGCTCTGCGCGGATCAGCAACGCCATAAAGCCACCGAGGAAGAAGAACACAAAGGACATAATGATGTACATGATGCCCAGCGTTTTATGGTCGGTGGTAGTGAGCATTTTCCAAGCTAGGCTGCCTTTTCGGGCATTACCAGTTGGCGCAGGCCTTACCGGTACGGCCTCATGGCCGACCTTAGGCGCTACAGCGGTCATAGGTTCCTCCTGACTACGCAATGGCCTTGCCCTCACAAAGCCATCAAAGTGTTTACGCTGCCTTGATAGTAGTGGAAGCGTAAGGCGTTTTTCCAGCCCACGAGGCTGGTCACCTAGATGAGTGTAACTGCGACACTGTGAGTTTCGGAAGTAGTTTGGTGCCGAAAGTAGGTCATTCACACCTTTGAGCTAAGAGTTCACTGAAATTATGTGATTGGAAACACTTTTTAGCCCGTAATTGCGATGGAATTTTCACTCAGTACTTATGTTCCCACTCCCCCCATCTCGGGTTGGTACTTTTGGTTGAGTCGGAAACGAATCGTGCACTTCCAAAGCGCAAAATGACACCTACGTGACAAAATCCCCCACCAATGAGGCAGAAACGATCCGCTCCCCTAAAAGAGAAGCAAACGCAGAAACCTCAACGTAAATCAAAATAGTTAATTTCGAGTCCATGCGAGAGCGGGCCGCTCGGTTGACGGACTGCCCGGTTGAACAGTTGACGGACTGTCCGGTTGACGGTCCGACCAGGCAGCGAAAGAAAACCACAAAGGATCTCAGTGCCTCCAGAAAGCTCAGAGGCAAAAACTCAAAACCCTGGAGCGCCCTTCCCCTCTATAGCACTCCAGGGAAATCCCGGTCGGCCCGCTATCTAATTTCTTCCTCTCTAAATTTCTCTCTGCCTACTTTTTAGAAGTCCCAGTCATCATCATGGGTGGGTTCGGTTTTGCCGATCACATATGAGGATCCTGCGCCGGAGAAGAAATCGTGGTTTTCACCAGAGTTCGGAGATAGGGCAGACAGAATGGCTGGGGATACTTTACATTCGTCTGCGGGGAATAGTCCTTCGTAGCCAAGGTTATTGAGTGCTTTGTTGGCGTTATACCGTAGGAAGCGTTTTACATCTTCGGTCCAGCCGAGTTCATCGTAAAGGTCCTCCGTGTATTGGGTTTCGTTTTCATAGAGGTCGTACAGCAGGTCAAATGTGTATTCCTTCATTTCTTCCCGCTTGGCTTCACTTACTAATTCGAGACCCTTTTGGTACTTATAACCGATGTAGTAGCCATGCACCGCCTCGTCTCGAATAATCAAGCGAATAACGTCTGCAGTGTTAGTTAGTTTAGCGTGGCTGGACCAGTACATCGGCAAATAGAAGCCGGAGTAAAAGAGGAACGACTCCAATAAAGTTGAAGCAACTTTCCGCTTAAGGCCGTCTTCGCCCTCGTAATAGGAAAGAATGATCTCCGCTTTTTTCTGTAGGTTTTCGTTTTCTTCTGACCACCGGAAAGCGTCGTTGATTTCCGGAGTGGACGCGAGCGTCATAAATATCGAGGAATAGCTCTTTGCGTGAACGGATTCCATAAACGCAATATTGGTGAGTACCGCCTCTTCATGCGGGGTAAGCGCATCTGGGATAAGTGATACTGCCCCAACAGTTCCTTGAATGGTGTCGAGCATGGTTAACCCAGTAAACACTCGCATAGTTGCTTGTTGCTCTACATCATTAAGGGTTTCCCAGCTCTTAATATCATTGCTCAGCGGCACTTTTTCCGGGAGCCAAAAATTCCCGGTAAGCCGATCCCAGACCTCTAAGTCTTTCTCGTCCGGAATTGTGTTCCAGTTAATGGCGGCGATTGGACATTCGCGCGCTTCTGGGTGACGTTCACGGTGCGCTGGCGAACTAGGCGGGCAGTGCTTTGCCATTCGTTATCCTCCAAATTTGGTCTGACATTCGAGGTTAGCACTGCCCACCCTCGCGAGCTAGCGACCCCATGCCACCAACACTGCGCGCCCTTCCCCTTATCCATTCCGGGCCTTCTCCAGCCCACTCCACACCCCACTTTTTCTACCTACACCTAAACAACCAAGCCAAAATGATAGTGTAATTTCTATCACACCATCGTTGCAGCACTCATAACAGCGCCCCCTGCAACCGCACTGATTTTTGACTCTTCAACGGCATTGTTGACCATATTCTTTAGATAACAATCAATATGACTCGCCCACCCCACCAAGGGCGCACTTAGGAAAGCAATCCAAACCTAAAACCGCACTTCAAAGGCACTCTTCAGGTGCTTTAACTTGCCTTGACAGGTACGATGTCCAGCATGACTATTCCAGCAAAACTTTCCGAAGCTTTTAACCGTCAAGTTACTGCCGAACTCGAAGCTTCATTGGTATATCTCCAGCTCTCCTATGTTCTTAATGACCTTGGCCTCGTTGGCATGAGCAGTTGGATGAAGCTCCAAGCAGAAGAAGAGCTCACCCACGCACAAATGTTCGCAGACCATCTTATGGATCGCGATGTTGTTCCTACCATTGGCGCGATCGACGCTCCCGCTATTTCAGCTAAGACCGCAATTGAGGCATTCGAGGCATCCCTCGCTCATGAACGCAAGATTTCTGGCATGATTCGCGAACTAGCAGCATTGGCACAAGACGAGCGCGACTTCGACTCACGCCCGCTGCTTGATACCTTTATTTCCGAACAGATCGAAGAAGAATCCACTGTAAAGGAAATTTTGGATCGCCTCCGCCTTATTGGTCAGGACGGCTCCGGCCTTTTGCGTATCGACGCCGAGCTTGGCTCACGCACCACGGAAGACTAACGTACTCCACCCCAAGCGTTAATTTCCCGCACGAGTATTCGCCGTTCCGGGAAGCACAAAGTGAACTGCGCCCCACTTGTTGGACTCCTTGTCTAGCTTTTGGGGCGTAAGGTGCTTTTGGGGCTTGTGTGATTGCAGTGGCACAGGTTCCGCTGGATTGGCCTGGTTTTAAACTGGGCTTGTGAGTTTTACGGCTTCGCACGTGGGGTTTGTGGGGTTTGTGGCTTGGTTTTGACCGGTGGTTTGGTTGTGTGCGTCTGGTGACCTGGGATTTAGTTGGGTCTAGTTGAGGGCTGGTCGGCCTTTTTGGCGCTGGTTGGGTGTGTTGTCACAGATTCCATTTTTTCGGCTGTTTTTATGGAATTTGTGACACGATAGGTAGGGAACCTGTCACAGATTCCATTTTTTTCACTGTTTTAATGGAATCTGCGACACACCCCAGGTCAACGATTGTGTACAATGTTGCTTGCTGTCACAAATTCCATTTTTTCAGGCGATTTTATGGAATCTGTGACAGTCGATATGCAAACATCACTAGTTTGATAGAGTGCGCCTATCAAACACGCCAGAGACCAGCCAGACCACTGGAAACCCAGCCCACACCCCTGAAACCCAGCCCACACCCCTGAAACCCAGCCCACACCCCCGGAAGAGCGTCCGACGCAAACCGAAAAACGAGCCAACGCCCTCCAAAAACCATCCTGACTTTTGGAGGGCGAGTTCAGAGCTCGGGGCTTATCAATGTTTAAAGCGTACAGCTCACACAATCTTGCTGTTCGGTGCCTTCCAATGCGGTCTGACGCAGGCGAATATAGTAGATCGTTTTAATACCCTTCTTCCAGGCATAGATCTGGGCCCGGTTGATATCGCGGGTGGTGGCGGTGTCTTTAAAGAACAGTGTTAGTGACAAGCCTTGGTCCACATACTTTGTTGCCACGGCATAGGTATCAATGAGCTTTTCAAAGCCAATATCGTAGGCGTCACGATAGTACTCTCGATTCTCATTGGTCATATATGGCGCCGGGTAGTACACACGACCGATCTTGCCTTCTTTTCTAATTTCAATCGGGGCCGCAATCGGGTGGATCGACGACGTTGAATTATTAATATAAGAGATCGATCCAGTTGGTGGAACTGCCTGGAGATATCGGTTAAAGAGCCCATACTTGGCAACATCTGCTTTAAGGGCTTCCCACTGTTCAGCGGTAGGGGTTTGAATCGAAGATTGTTCGAATAGTTCTTTAACTCGCTCAGTCTTTGGCGCAAAATCTGCAGGGTCGTAGTTATCAAAGAAGGAACCATCCGCATACTTAGAGTCTTCAAACCCGACGAATCGTGTTCCACGTTCCTTTGCAATAGTGCACGAGGCTTTAATTGCTTCGTACATCACGGTCGCAAAGTAGGCGTTTGTAAAGTCTAAGGCTTCTTCGGAACCGTAGTGGATGTGCTCACGGCCAAGGAATCCATGCAGGTTCATTTGCCCAAGACCAATTGCGTGGGCAGCATCATTTCCTACTCGGATTGATGGAACTGAGTCAATAGATGTTTGCTCTGATACGGCGGTCAGCCCGCGAATTGCGGTTTCCACTGTTTTGGAGAAGTCCGGCGAATCCATTGCTTTCGCGATATTGAGCGATCCCAAGTTGCAGGAGATGTCTTCCCCAATATGTTCGTAGGTCAGGTCTGGGTTGAATATCGACGCCGTGGAAACCTGCAGGATTTCCGAGCATAGGTTCGAATGGGTAATGCGACCGGCAATAGGGTTTGCCCGATTGGCCGTATCCTCGAACATAATATAGGGATAGCCGGATTCAAATTGGATCTCAGCAAGGGTTTCAAAGAATTTGCGGGCGTTTACTTTGGACTTCCGAATCCGTGGATCCTCAACCATTTCCTCATAGTGTTCGGAAATTGGCACGTCCGCAAACGGTTTTCCATACACCCGTTCAACATCGTATGGGGAGAACAGGTACATATCATCATTACGTTTTGCCAATTCGAATGTGATATCCGGAATCACCACGCCAAGTGACAATGTTTTAATGCGGATTTTTTCATCCGCATTTTCCCGCTTAGTGTCCAGGAATTTCATAATATCCGGATGGTGTGCGTGCAAATATACCGCCCCAGCACCTTGGCGGGCGCCAAGCTGGTTTGCATAGGAGAATGAATCTTCAAGAAGTTTCATTACTGGAATAACGCCAGAAGATTGGTTTTCAATCTTTTTAATTGGCGCACCGGATTCCCGTAGGTTACTAAGCAACAGGGCTACACCACCACCCCGTTTGGAGAGTTGCAGGGCGGAGTTAATGGCACGACCGATAGATTCCATATTGTCTTCGATGCGAAGAAGGAAGCAAGAAACTGGTTCGCCACGCTGCGCTTTTCCACAGTTAAGGAATGTTGGTGTGGCTGGCTGGAAGCGTCCCGACATAATCTCGTCTACTAGGTGCTCTGCCATTTCTTCGTTGCCTGCGGCAAGGGTAAGTGCCACCATACATACGCGGTCTTCATAGCGCTCAAGGTAACGTCGGCCGTCAAATGTCTTCAATGTATAAGACGTGTAGTACTTATAAGCCCCGAGGAACGTGGGGAATCGGAATTTCACCGCATACGCACGTTTAAAAAGGGATTTAATAAAGGCGAAGTCATATTGCTCCACCACTTTGGGATCGTAATAGTGGTTCTCTAATAAGTAATCAAATTTTTCTTCCAGATCATGGAAAAAAACAGTGTTTTGATTTACATGCTGGAGGAAGTACTGGTTTGCAGCCTGACGATCCTTATCAAATTGAATTTGTTTATTCTCATCAAACAAATTCAACATGGCATTGAGTGCATGGTAGTCCAACTGTTCGGCTGTGCGCACTGGCTCTGCGACAGTCTTCCCCATTTCCGACACGACGTTAGTCCCTTTCTTTTGGCAATACCCGTTTCAGGTTAATTTCGATATCAATTGTGACGGGCTATGCCGCATTCAATGCGGCTATCTGGTTGGTGAAACGAATCCTACACAACCCCCCAAACACTTAGATTTCTAAGGTATGGTCCACCTCGCTTCGAGTGGGTGGATTCGCGCCCACCCTGGAGCATGTAATCGCGGCCGCTGTGGCGGCATATTGCAACAGCTCACGCCATTGGTCAGCAGTAAGGTCTGCAATAAATTGGCGGGGATCAGCCCCACCATACAATTCAATTTGTGCTAAAAGTGCACCCATAATCGTATCGCCCGCACCAATCGTATCCTGAACAGTAACCGGTGGTGACGGGACGTCGATAAGCATGCCACGTGCCTCTACGCGCAACCCCTGCGCGCCACGCGTAATCACGCGAGCCGGAACATCGCTGGGGCCCAAAAACTCCACTTCTTCATCGGAGAGTTTTAGCAGGGTGACATACGGCAAGAGAGCGTGCAGGAATTTGTGGTGCGCCGCCGTTGCATAAAACGGACGTATATTCGGATCTAAGGCAATAAAAGCGCCACTATCCGAAAGTGTGCGCAGGAGCTCGGCATAGCGGGAAGCACCCGGTTCCAATGCCAGGGAACAGGTGCCAAAGCACGCAATACCGGTCTGGAGCCCCATATCAGGCTCAATATAGCGATCCGCCGTGCCCTCGGTATAAAAGGTATAGCTAGCGCTGCCATCGATACCTAAGGATGTTACTGCAAGCGTGGTCGGCTCGGGGCCACGCTGAACCAGGGAAATATCCACCTGCTCTTCGCGCAACCGACCAACCAATGCTTCCCCGAAGGCGTCATTAGACAATCGAGAAAGAAAACGAGTAGGCGCACCTAGACGCGCTGCCGCAATAGCCACATTAAACGGACCCCCACCAAGCGCAGGCTGCAATGGTGCCAGCGGCGCGGTAGATGTTGGTACTAGGTCAATTAAACCTTCACCGCAAACCGTAATCATTTACTTTGCACCTCCCACGCCTACCGGAGAAAGCCCCAACCGTGCTGCATACTCTGTTAGACCTTCACGCACACGCCGTACATCTTCATCATTACCCATAAGCTCAAACCTATACACAAAAGGAACTCCCGTCTTAGCGGCAATAATATCCCCGGCTTTTCCGAAGTCTTCACCGAAATTTGTATTACCACTGGCAATAACCGCACGGATCAAACTCCGATTGTGTGGGTCATTTAAAAACCGAATAACCTGCACTGGGACCGGCCGAGGATCACCCCCTGCAATGGAAACCCCACCACCATATGTAGGGCAAATCAGTACATACGGCTCATTGACCTGCAACGGTTCATCCTTTTTATGCAAGGGAATACGAACCGATGGAAAACCTAATTTAGCAACAAACCGGTGGGTGTTTTCGGTAGCGGAGGAAAAATACACAATAAGCATGGTGGAAAAATCCCTAATGCAGCGAAAAGGCAGACATGCACACGACAAGCGCCCTAACGGAAAAACCGCCTACGCAGTCAAAATAAACACTGCACAGGCGGCAAGCTTAGCGTTGAACTATGCGCATAAAAGCCAATCCTACTAGGCAACCTGCGCGGCAAGTCCTCGAATGCGCTCCGGGCGGAAACCAGACCAGTGTTCACCATTAGCCTCAACAACAGGGGCCTGAAGGTACCCAAGCGCCAGGACATAATCGCGGGCGTCATCATCCATGCTGATGTCCACAAGGGTGTAATCAAGGCCAGCACGGTCAAGAGCCTTCTTGGTAGCGGTGCACTGAACACATGCAGGCTTACTGTAGACGGTGATAGCCATAATCTATTCCTTTACATCAGCAATTCGACAAAACCTATATCTCTTTACAAGGCAAAAATTTCTCAGTTTTAGCCTTGTGCCGGGAGCTTCACTACAAGCAAGTACAAGCACTCACACCTAGCGGTGTAATTCTCGGCGACATGAAGAAACACTATACTTTGTGGCCGAATCTTGCAACCTCCACAATATATAGTAGCTACGCTTGGGGAATCCCCAGCATGTAATTCGCTACCACACAACATGTTGCACCAACTTTCACAGGTAAGAAGTGCGCAACCTATCTCAACCCACAAACCGTACGTTCGGCCTTCTTGAAAGCCCCAGCTCGCCTTGAAAAAATCTCTATAAAATGTGACTTACGCCATAATTACAACGGTGTAGGAAAACCTAAAGCACATCATCGCCTGTTCTACAAATCCCCAGGAGCCCCAAAACACACCGCCCAAAATTCAATAGCGAAAGGGGCAGAAATACCGCTACCCCACCCCGAAAGAATCCCCTCAATCGGGCCCACCCAGCCCCGTCCCCCATATAGAAACCTGAGAAAAACGTAATGACCAGCACAAAAAGAACACCCTCTACTGCAAATATATAAGCAATAAAGGGTGTTAGTTTTGCAGCAAAATTACTGCAACAAAGCTCAAAAAATTAGCCTTGGCGAGCCTTGAAACGAGGCTCTTTTTTATTGATCACATAGACCTTGCCGCGACGACGCACAACCTGGGCGCCCGGCTTATTCTTCAGCGACCGAAGGGAATTACGGACCTTCATCGGGCGCTCCTTTCTATTATGCGCGTTTTACATTGTGAACGGATCGCCCACAATCGCCAGCTATGACACGAGGGACCATGTTAATCCACATCATAAGAAAACGCCAAACGACCAAGGACAGAGACGCTCACGAGTACCCATGCACTTACACTGGACACATGAAAACTAACTCCTTGCAAACCACAATACGCACCCAACTTCATACCAAACAAACCATCGATCCAGCCCAAGAAGTAATGGATCGCGTGAATTTTTTATCGAACTACCTCCAAACCACCGGACTGAAAGGATTCTGCTTAGGTATCTCCGGCGGCCAAGACTCCACCCTTGCGGGCAGATTGGCCCAACTTGCTGTAGAACAGCACCGTTCCACCGGCGGCAACGCAGAATTCTGGGCCCTGCGCCTACCCTACGGTGTGCAATTCGACGAAGCAGACGCCCAGATCGCACTCGATTTTATTCGCCCCGACCACCAAGGCACTATTAATATCCAAGAGGCTACCGACGCCGCGGCCATCGCTACCGCAAAAGCCTTAGGGGTGGCCCAACTCACCGACTTTAATAAAGGAAATATCAAAGCCCGACAACGAATGCTTGTGCAATACGCAGTGGCCGGTGAATTCGGGCTCGCAGTCATCGGCACCGACCATGCCGCTGAAAATATCACCGGATTTTTCACTAAATTCGGTGATGGTGCCGCCGATCTTCTCCCCCTGGCAGGCTTAAATAAACGCCAAGGTGCGGCAATGCTCGAATACCTTGGAGCACCACCATCTACATGGGAGAAAGTCCCCACCGCTGACTTAGAAGACAATAAACCCGCCCTCCCCGATGAAGTTACCCTAGGGGTAAGCTACCAGCGTATCGACGACTACCTTGAAGGTCGGGACGTCGATACGCAAGCTGCAGAGCGACTCGAACACTTATGGCGAATCGGCCAACATAAACGCCACCTCCCCATCACCCCCCATGACACCTGGTGGCGCACAAACTAATAACGTTCTGGTTCCTCACCGAGAATAAATGAACGACCCGAAATAGTATTCGGCGTGATCTTTACATAGTTGTACTTTAATGTGGGCAGCCATGGTTTTAATGGCAATGAATCCGCATGCGTAATCTCATCGCTATGAGTTAATAGCTGCGCATCCCCCTTTACTACCACCGACCAGGCTGTAGACTCATCCACGACATCGACCTCAAACAGCACATCATGATTTAAGGCAATGGTAAACACCTTATTGCCCTCGGCCGAACGCAAATAGACACAGCGATCGTCTACAACGTAGTTCACGGGGAAAATATCCATATCGTCCGCACGGCGAACAACAATTCGACCCAATTGCTGCGAAGCCAACCGCTCATAGCACTCGTCTTCACTTAGTACCTTGATAATTTCACTCTGCTCAGCCATACGCCTATTGTTCCACCCAAGTCGAACGTTCGTCGCAGAAACACCCCCGCCCTGGGGACGCACCACCCCCGAGCGCTGTACACCCCCTACACGGAACTTGCCCCCGAACGTCAAATTGGTTATCTGTTCTATCGGGATGAGACACAAAGGGTTATATTTATGAGCTTATATATATTGGTGCTTTTCGCCTGATTTACAGACAAAACAGTGTATTTAGCGAGGCGCCCCAAGTTATTTGTTGCACAGGACCCGACATTGCTTGGGGACGAACGCGCCGAAAGCCTTGACACACTGGGGGACGTCAGACTGAGGCTGAGGGACGAAAAAGCGGGCCTTACCACCTAAAGGCAGTAATAGATCTATATATGCCGTCGTTTTTTACACCACCTTGTGTGCAATTGGTGTTTTTTGCGACAAAATTATAGCCCTAGAGGGTGTTCGGTGACGCTTTTTACACCAATTGCACACAAGATGGTGTTTTTCGCGACAATCCCCAGGTAAACAATTGCCCGCAATCTACCACTACCTCGGGATATGGTTATCAAAAGTTACGCACCATCAGGCAACGTAGCGCCAAGCGCCAAGCGCCAAAAACAGGCGCCACAAACCTAACCCGCTAATAAGTCCATATCCCGTGCCAGCCTTTACGCCGGCCCCTGGAAAGGGATCACACAAGCCACAAACAATCACACGAGCAGCAGCAACCACATCAATCGCAGAAATCACACTGGCCATGGCGCCCAAAAATCTGGTAACAAATCCAGCTCAGCCCCACCCGGCTAAATCCAGCTCAGCCCCCAACCCAGTCCCCCAAAGAATCTAGCGAAATAGCGCACGTAGTCCAGTCCCCCCTCACGCCCCCTAGGCAATCCCTCCGAGTTTATTCACCACATTGAAAAAATCCTGGACACGTTGCGCATTCCATTTCTCTGTGGGGCGTGGCTCAATATGCGCAAAAATCGCAGTAGCCACCATACATGCAGCTTGTGACCACTCAGCAGTCTGCGAACTCCCAAATGCACGCATGGGGAATTTGTCGAACAATTGTTTTTGTCCGACATCCTCCATGGTTAGTAGTCCCAATAAGGAAACCGACACTGCGCGCGACATCGTCTCAAACCCCTCGGGGCCGGTCAATGGTCGCACCAACCGAAAACCGAAAAGGTCTACAAAATACGCATAGGTGCGTGCACGTTCCCGCATCGA
This sequence comes from Corynebacterium freiburgense, assembly GCF_030408815.1. Lineage (NCBI taxonomy): Bacteria > Bacillati > Actinomycetota > Actinomycetes > Mycobacteriales > Corynebacteriaceae > Corynebacterium > Corynebacterium freiburgense. The sequence goes on from NZ_CP047355.1 coordinate 2,443,987, forward strand.
TTCTTCAAAAACCTCGGTGAGCTTCGCAAAGATCGAATCACGCAACTGCGGATCTGCAATCCGATCCTTGCCCTTGAGCACTGTGCGAAATGCACACCATTCCTCAGAATCATGCAACAGGCGCACGTCCTCCATTACGCCCCGGCGCACGATTTCAACCGCCACATCCCGGCGCACCTGACGGTCCTCCAGCCCCTCCCGAAACTCCGCCAAAAACGCGGCGTGATCCCCGATAAAGCCCTCATCATCTGGGAAAGGTAAATCAATCCGGTGCGCTAATTGTTCCAAAGCATCCCAATATAATTGGTCTCGACGCCCCTTCCACCGATGCTTTGCCTTCGCCATAGACACCCCGGCGCAACGCACCACATCATCAAATGGAATGCCCTCCACCCCCAATGAAATTCCCCGCTCATATGCAAGCTCAATCACCGCATCAACCATGCAGTATTCCAATTCCCCATCATCGACGACGGCAGCACCCATGCCGACCAAGGTAGCATGAGGGATACGAGCTGCGGGGTCAAATACCACGAAAGGGGCTAGGGTCAATGAAAGCACTCATTATTTACGAAACATACTTCGGAAACACCAAAAATGTCGCCGAAGCCATTCAGGCTGGGCTCCACGACCGCGGCGTCGAGACGCAGATCAGCACAGCCTCCGATGCGCCCAAAACCTTTGAAACTGACATTCTTATTATCGGTGCGCCCACCCATAACCGACGGCTCCCCAACCCCACCAGCCGCGCCAAAGCCGACCCAAATAACACCACAACCGGCGTCGCCGAATGGCTTGCCGAAAACACACTCCAACCAGTCCCGTATCTGGCAGCATTTGACACCGTTACAGGCACGAGTTGGCTCACCGGATCCGCCGCAAAACGTATCGCCAAAATTATGCACAAACAACACCCCAAATCAGCCGTGCAAACCCGCAGCTTTGTCGTCACCGGAAATGAAGGCCCACTCGCCGAAAAAGAACTCGACGCCGCTCGCACATGGGGACGCCTCATTGCTGCGGACGCTAAACAATAGACGCTTTAGAAAAGGACCCTTACGCATGCTTACTGTCGGCGACGTATTTACTTTCGAATACCAAATCCCCGAATCGAAAGTAGTACCGAATCTTTATCCAGAATCCCCAGAGTTTCAGGCTATACCGCCGGTTTTTGCCACAGGTTTTATGGTCGGGTTGTTGGAGTGGACGTGTATTAAGAGCATCTCAACCCAACATTGTCGGAGGATCAAACCAGCCTTGGCATTGCGATTGAAACAACGCATAGTGCTGCATCGACACCCGGGATGACTGTCAGAGCGAAGGCGACTGTGCTTGAAAGCGGCGCCAAGAAAGTCAAATGGGCGGTCGAGGCACATGACGATGTCGAACTGATCGGCAGTGGTACACACACCCGCGCAATCGTTAATGCACAACGCTTTATCGACCACGTCAACGCCAAAGCCGAACAGTGTAGGGCAACAACGCTGAGCTAATTAACTACTTTCGCGGTCTGGGCGTCGTAAATGCGTAACGACGCCCAGACCGTAGGCCGAATCAGGTACCCCCGGTGCTTACCGCCCGCCTCGCGGTGCGCACTGAAATACGCAGTACACAAGCAATACCGTGTAAGCGCTAGCGTGGGTTCTACATCACAGCATCTCAGATAACTTCCAAATAGCCCTAATTTCATTAAGGTTATGATAAATATTGCGTCAAATTATGGAAGGGATGCTGTGCTTAAGTCTCGCCGACATGCCGTGACCGAACATGATTACGTAACACAATCGCAAGGTTACGCCACTACTACAGAGCGCCTTCGAAACACTGAGCGACTCCTAAATGACCGGATCCGGAATTTACGGGAGTCGAATAGGCCCCTTGACCCGGATAGTGCTCTCCTTTTCTTCGACCTTGATCTATCGGCGGAGGAATACCAGTGGCTTATTGATCTAGTTAAAACTGCAGTCAATGAGCCAGTGTCTCAACCTTACGATCACCTTGCCGAAATTTCTGGCCGGTACCCATTGGTGTTCCTCGGCTCACTAGTCGCCGTGGCGCAGTCTTCAACAAAACAAGAATTCTGGACGGAATACGCAAAATGCATAGACACTACAAATACTGCAACGTTTGACGAGACAGGCTTCTATGACCTCGTAGGCCTTTATAACCTCGAACAACAGGTGACTGCGAAAAACCTTGCCATAGTATCGCAGCTACCGAACGCCGGGGATAACACCCGAAACGCACACACTTTCTACCTCCATGCGGGCATACCTGGCCATGAACTTGCCGAATTGTCCGCGAAAATTCATTCGGAAATCACCTCCACCAATGACTCAGAATCGTATGCACAAGCAGTATTTGAATCTTTAGGCACCACAACAACCGAGTTGAAGTTACCAGCTCTCAAAACTTTAGCTTTAGATTTTCCAGAGCATGCACTGCACCTGCTGACCCGAATACATGAGCTGCATGTGTACTCATTAGCAGATAAAAACTCATTAGATGAAGAAACATTCGAAGGGACAAATGGGTTGCCGGAGCCGACATTCCAGCTCCTTTGCAAATTATTAGGAAATTGCGAACCTGACGAAATTGCTAGTGAGCAAGAGCTTGAATGGGATACTGAATCATTTATTATTCCCTGCTTGCAAGGAGCGAATGGCCTGCCGGTATTCTCTTCATCACCTCGAATCCGCATTCCAGAAGGCAAAGCAATCTGGGAACTCCGCTACTATCAAGTAGCTCCGGAGAACGATAGAAAATTACTTTCCACAGATATTATTGAGGACAATTTCAAAGGCACTTTCTTTAAACTGCTCCAAGGCTCCGAGGACGGAACAGACCCTTGGGTGGGCACCTTTGAAGTTGAGGTTTTCCGGAATCATACGCAAATGCAAACCTTCACATTTAATATTGCTGAAGGCTTAAAAGTAAGCATCGAGTACGATAAATCAACCATTAATGGCAATTTCATTGTGCCAATATCTGACACGGGAAGTGCTGCCTTTACCAAAGCCAATATCACCTTTGAAGTAGAAGACGGATATTCCCTTCGGGTTCCAAGCAACACATGGAAGATAGATTCGCCGCAAAGTGAAACATTCACGGTAGTTGAACATGCGACCAACGCTAAAAGTAGTTCACTGAAATGCATTGTAAGACCAAGCAGGCTTACCTTTAGCTTGCCAATCTTAGGTGAAGACAAACCTTTGCGGAATAACGCAATTGCCGTACCTTCTAACAAACTTGCACACAACCAAGACCTTGAAATTCACTTCCCTGAAGAAGTCTTCGATGTAAAGATTTTAATGGTGAAAATCGGTACACAAAAATTAAAAAACGCCGAGCATCAGTCAATTGTTCTTACGCGCGTTGAAGGCGAAAACTCGTGGCACTGCGCAGTGTCCGAAATTCTAGAGCACATTTCAAGTAACGTAAGCTATCAAATTGTCGCGGAATGGTTTACATGTACAGAAGAGGATTTTGTACAAAATCGCCTTAGCCGACAGCAGAAACGCCAGTATAAAAAGACAAAGAAGGACCCACGCCCAGTTGCGCATGCCGAGCTTGCAAAGGTGTTAAAGACAAACTAATAAAATAACGTCAGCTGCTCGCCGCTAACATAGATCGTGTGCGACATATTTACCGACGCCTTACATCACTTGCCAATAGTTTTTGGGCAGTGCCAGTTCTCTGCGTAATCTCTGCAGTTGTTCTTGCCGAATTTGTGGTTGCGTTTGACCGCTCTTTACCTCCTGGTATGCGGCTAGCCATCCTTAACTCAGTATTGGAACTAGGTATCGACGGCTCTCGCGCGCTGCTTGGCGGCATTGGTGCAGCCACCTTTGGCGCCGCCGCCACCGCCTTTTCAATTACAGTTTCCGTAATTGCAACTGCAAGTACCAGCTACGGCCCGCGTCTAGTTGGCGACTTTATGGCAGACCGCAAAAACCAGTGGATACTTGGTACTTTAGTATCCACTTTTGTCTACACCACTCTTGTACTACGCACAGTCCGGACGGCCACCGATGATGGTGAGCCTTTCGTACCGCGCATGGCTGTTGGCATTGCAATTCTTCTCGCCATTTTGAATGTGTTTCTTATAATCGCGTTTATTCACCACACATCTATTTCCATTCGGGTGGAGACCTTAACAACAGGTGTATCCCGAGGATTCCGTAAAACACTAGATCGAGAACTCAAACTTAATAAAGACCGAACGGAACGAGCATCTCAAGCCGGGCACGCCATCAAAGAAGCCCCAGAAGGCGGAACACTCATTCGCGCACACCGCGAAGGCTATATTATCGACATTGATATTGACAGTCTTGTCCAGGCACTTTCAAATGACGGCGGACGTGCGCCGATATCACTTTCGACCAAGAGCGAATCAATACCGAACTTGCACGCGAACAACGTCTGGTAAAACTCGCACGGGGTGAAGCATAAATCTAAACAGGAAGGACAAAAATGTCACCGTTACCACTTACGATCTCCCCATGACCACATTCGCGCCAACAAGCATTATTCTTTACGTCACTGATGTCAATGTGAGCACGGAATTCTACCGTGCCGCGCTTGATAAAGAACCAGTTGAAATATTCCAAGACTTCGCTATTTTCGCATTGACCAACGACGTCACTATTGGGCTCCAAACTCGCAGTGAAATCGACCCTAAAGCTCAAGGTGCACCTGGCAGCGTCGAACTTTCAATGAGCTATGCCAAGCGTAACGACGTCGATACGCTCCACCGCAGATGGTCAGGCCTAGGCTTCCAAATCGCACTCGCCCCCACAGAACTCGAATTCGGATATACCTTTGTAGCCACAGACCCTGACGGCCACCGATTGCGAGTATGCGCAACTGACACCAGCGGGATCAATGAATTAAGCACATAAAACCCACCTCCTGAGCACACCCCCGAAAGTTAAACCGACTTTTGACTCTATAGTGTTTTGAGGTGGGTGATGTGAAATCTGCCTGATAATTTTGGCCGGTGGGCCGGTTTCCCGGGCGTTTAATAGGCCTACCCTATTGAACTAGTGATGTTTGTATATCGAGTGTCGCAGATTCCATAAAACAGGCCCGTTCCGGTGGGATTTGTGACAACAGCCCATGTTGTACACAATCGTTGACCTGCGGTTTGTCGCAGATTCCATAAAACAGGCCCGTTCTGGTGGAATCTGTGACAGGATCCCTACCTATCGTGTCACAAATTCCATAAAAACAGCCGAAAAAATGGAATCTGTGACAACCCGCCCAACCAGCGCCCGAAAGGACCAGGTCACCGGACGTGCGCAACCACACCACCAGGCCACAAACCCCACCAGCGACAAAACCTAGCCAGAGAACCACCGGAAAAGCCAACCACCCAAGCGATCGTGCGGCAACACAAAAATCCCCATCTAAAGAACCATTCAAAGGATTCCAAAGACGGGGAGCAAATTGTTTTAGTGGGTATTTGATTTTAAGTACTGAGTTTTTAGTGGAGCTAACGGGACTCGAACCCGTGACCCCCACACTGCCAGTGTGGTGCGCTACCAGCTGCGCCATAGCCCCTTTGTCTACTTGATGCGACTCTCAACAATGTACACGCATCTCTCAGGTTCGACAAATCCACTGCTCACTGGGTGTGTGAAATTGCAATGGTGGTCTCGAAAGCACCCTCAAAACCGACTCAGCCCCATGTGTAGTAGATACAACCTACGCATGGGGCTGAAGTTGATTCCATAATGAACAGGCGTAGCTCTCGCGCCTAGGAACTTAGCCGTTCACTACGGTTTCAACCCAGTTTTCTAGAGGCACATCTTCGCCTTTGTAGATCACATGTGGGGAGGAGACATTGCCAATATCGCCTTCGAGTTTCTTGCTATTGGTTTGTGTGGCTTTGAGGTAGTCGTCTTGGTTGCCTTCTTGAATAGCGTTTACTGTGCTTTCGGCGGAGCCGAGTTTGGAGGCTGCGCTGGCAAAGTCATCGAGGCCCCATTTTCCTTGGATGCTGGATTGTTGCTTCATTAGGAAAACTCGGTAATTCCAATAAGCTTCAGCTTCGCCTGCAGATGCGAGTTTTTGAGCGGAAGTACCAGCCCTGGTGGAGTGTCCATCGTTATTCCCACGATCGAGGAAATTGAGGCTGCGTACATTCACAACGAGTTTGCCGTCCTCGATGGCTTTTTTCATGTCCGCATCTGAGTGTTCGGCAAGACTAGCACAGGCTGGGCAGGAAAAGTCTTCATAAAGGTCAACTACCGGAGTCGAATCGGTTGCTTTATCAGACTTCAATACCACTGCACCGTCTTCGAGCTTCGCTTCGAATGCAACGGATTCTTTTTGGTAATCGCCAAGGAGGGCTTCCTGTTTGGCGGATTTGCCGCTGACCACAATGTAGCCTACAAGGCCCACGGCAAGCAGAAGTACGATTAGCAATGCCCAGAGGAAGCCATTGCTTTTTTCATTTGGGTTTTTAACTTTATTGCTCACTTGATTCCTTGTTGAGTTTTACGGGTAAATGGCAAATCGCCGAAATGGACGATACGCAGTCCAGGCAGCCATTGCAATAAATGCAATATCGCGCAGGATTTCCACGAAGTATGTCCAGCCTGTAACGGAAGCATCATAGCCACCGCCACCAAAACAGCCGCAGTCAATGGTGAGTCCACGGGCCCAGGCGGAAGCAATACCTCCAATAAAAGCAACGAAAATCAGTGCGGAAACAATTCCCGTTGCTCGGAGAAATACACCGAGGATAAGCAGGATCCCCAAGGCGATTTCCAGAGGCGGCAAAATATCAGCTATAAGGTAACTTATTTGGGCGTTGAAAATTTCATAGGCAAGAACCGATTGTTTTGTGGCCACAGGGTCGGCGATTTTCAACCAACCGCTTACAATCCACACGGCAGCCAGCCCAAAACGCGCGAGTGCTGAAACGATTTCACTGACAACGCCGGTCGCGGGCGTCGATACGTTTTTTGCGGTTACGGACACAATCCCCAACCATAGCAAAACTCCCCTCCCATAATAAGGAGGAGAGTAGAAAAACCTTAGCCTAACACTGAGCTTACCAATGCCTGGGCTTCTTGCTGAACCTGTGCAAGGTGCTCAGCGCCGAGGAAGGATTCAGCATAGATCTTATACTTATCCTCTGTGCCCGACGGCCGCGCCGCAAACCAGGCATTTTCAGTGGTCACCTTAAGGCCACCAATAGCCGCACCATTACCTGGGGCCTGCGTAAGCTTTGCGGTAATCGTCTCACCCGCGAGTGTCGACGCCGTGACCTGCTCCGGTGACAGTTTCTTTAGCACCGCCTTCTGTTCGCGGTTGGCCTCAGCATCCGTTCGGGCATACACCGGTGCACCAAACTTAGCAGCAAGTTCCGCGTAGCGAGCCGAAGGTGTTTTCCCTGTTACCGCAGTAATCTCGCTCGCCAAAAGATCAAGAATAATCCCGTCTTTATCGGTGGACCATACGGTGCCATTGTGGCGCAAGAAAGAAGCGCCCGCAGATTCCTCACCGCCGAAACCAACCGAACCATCGATAAGCCCTGGTACAAACCACTTAAAACCAACAGGAACTTCAATAAGTTTCCGCCCTAGCTCTGCCACAACACGATCAATCATTGACGAGGAAACAAGGGTCTTCCCCACCGCTGTATCAGCAGCCCAACCTGGACGGTGCGCGAATAGATACTCGATTGCAACAGCAAGATAGTGATTAGGATTCATCAAACCGGCGTCAGGAGTCACAATGCCATGCCGGTCCGCATCCGCATCATTACCGGTCGCAATATCAAACTTATCGCGATTATGCACCAATGAAGCCATTGAATTCGGGGAGGAACAATCCATGCGAATCTTGCCATCAGTATCCAGGGTCATAAACCGCCATGTTGCATCGACCTTCGGATTCACCACTGTGAGGTTCAAACCATGGGCATCCGCAATAGCACCCCAATAATCTACCGAGGCACCACCCATCGGATCTGCACCGATCCGCACGCCCGCATTGCGAATAGCAGCCAGGTCAACCACATTCGGGAGATCAGACACATAATTCTGCAAATACTCATAGCGCACCGCGCGAGAATCAAGCACACCCTCCACCGGAGTGCGCTTCACATCCTTCAAACCTCCCCGAAGAATCTCATTCGCACGATCCGCAATCCAATCGGTGGCGTCCGTATCAGCCGGGCCACCATTTGGAGGATTGTATTTAAACCCACCATCCCGAGGCGGATTATGCGACGGCGTAATCACAATCCCATCGGCGCGTTTCGGATCCGAACCCGTCACTCCACCATCAAGCTTCGCATTATGCGCAAGAATCGCATGCGACACCGCCGGAGTAGGCGTATAACGACCCGCGGCGTCGACAAGCACAGTCAAACCATGCGCAAGCAACACCTCCAACGCAGACACCATCGCCGGCTCCGAAAGTGCGTGCGTATCACGACCAATAAACACCGGACCGGTGATCCCCGCGCGCTCCCGAAACTCCACAATCGCCTGCGTAGTAGCCAAAATATGATGCTCATTAAACGCAGCATCCAATGAACTACCCCGATGCCCCGACGTACCAAACACCACCTGCTGATCAGGATTCTCCGGATCCGGCTGGCGAGTGTAATACGCAGTAACAAGCTCGGCAATATCAATCAAATCACGATCTTCGGCAAGCTGACCAGCGCGTTCATGAGCCATAAGCTTTTCCAACTCCAATCTACAAAGACACACTCCTCATGCCCATCTTCCTCTCTTTTTTCGCCTCGTGCATAAGTTCCCCCAGAGGTGGTGGGAAAGCACGACGAAATAAGGGATCTTCGAACACATATTTGCGCCAATTGGTAGTAGGGTTGCTTAGAATTAAATTACTCACTACTTGGTGGCCGCTGGGGCTGGGTTTGATCTGGGTTTGTGGGGTTTGGGGCTTGTTTTTGGCCGGTGGCTTGGTTGGGTGCTTGTGGTTTGGTTGTGTGCGTCCGGCGGCCTGGGATTTGGTTGGGAGGTGCTTGGTCTGGTTGGGATGTGCTCAGTCTTTTTGGGTACTGTTTGGGCGCTGGTTGGTCTTTTTGGGCGCTGGTTGGGCGTGTTGTCACAGATTCCATTTTTTCGGCCGATTTTATGGAATCTGCGACACGATAGGTAGGGAACCTGTCACAGATTCCATTTTTTTCGCTGTTTTAATGGAATCTGCGACAAACCCCAGGTCAACGATTGTGCACAATCTTGGTTGCTGTCACAAATTCCATTTTTTCAGGCGATTTTATGGAATCTGCGACACTCAGTATGAAAACATCACTAGTTCAATAGGGTGAGCCTATCAAACACCCCGGAAAGCGGCTCAAAGGCTCGGGAAACCAGCCAACCCGCCCCGAAAACCAACTCAAACACCCGGGAAACCCTGGATTTTCAGCCAACCCGCCCCGAAAACCAGGCAGATCTGACACCCCCCACCCGAAAATCAGGCAGATTTCACATCACCCACAACCCACCACCGCATTTCCCCAACTCACACCACAAGGCCAGGACCCCACAACACAAATCTGCCTGCCTTAGCCTTCCTTAAGCCTGGCTAGACCTGTTCCACCCCACCCCCGAACCTCCCCCCCTAGCAACCTAGGACAAAAACTTTCCTAGCTTTCCGGGCACCAGCACACCGGCACCAGCACACCACCACCAGCAGCACACAACTTGTTACCGCCACACGCAAGAGCCGAAAATACGAGTTCTGGAAAACTCTTACCCCAGAACTTCCCAATTTCTACCCCCGAAGTTGGTGTTTTCTAGCCTTTCTTACTTGGCTTTCCACCAACTGAGGTTTTTGTATGTAATAGTGTTTCCACACCTTGGGCAGCCGTAAGCTAGCTCACAATTTTTCTTTATTTACTTTGACCGTTATGGGGTGAGGCGCCGTTGTCTAGTTTTAGTGAGACAATTTCTGCTGTTAATAGTCTTGTTTGGGGTCCTTTTCTATTAATCCCGATGCTGATTGGCACGGGTTTGTTTTTGACCGTTCGGCTACGAGGGATTCAGTTTCGAACGCTGGGCCCCGCCTTGCGTCATGGAATTATTGACCGGAATGATACTGAGGGCGCCGGCGATATCTCGAACTATCAGGCTTTGACTACTGCACTCGCCGCTACGGTGGGTGTGGGCAATATTGTTGGCGTTGCCACGGCTATTTCTATTGGTGGCCCAGGCTCGTTGTTCTGGATGTGGGTAACGGGTTTGGTCGGTATGGCGTCAAAGTATTCGGAGGCTTATCTTGGCGTTCGTTTCCGTGTAACCGATGCCGCTGGCGAGCAGTCGGGTGGCCCACAGCAATATTTAAAGCGTGGCATTCAGGCCCCAATTGGAAAGGTCCTAGCCACACTATTTGCTGCTTTTGCGGCATTAGCTTCGTTCGGCATTGGAAATATGACACAGGCAAACTCTGTTTCGGCTGGGCTGCATGATGCATTTGGTTGGGATAAGTGGATTGTAGGCGTGGTGTTGTTTGTGGCCACGGGTACTGTCCTTTTGGGTGGCATTCAGGCTATTGGCAAGGTAACCGCTGCATTTGTGCCATTAATGATCGTAATTTATTTGGTTGGCGCAACCGTAGTGTTAGTCATGCATGCGAGCGCAATTCCAGGTGCTTTCGCGTTGATTTTTACGGATGCTTTTACTGGTAGTGCTGCTACGGGTGGTTTCGTGGGTTCGACGATTTTAATTGCATTGCGGATGGGTGTTGCCCGTGGCCTATTCTCTAATGAGTCTGGTATGGGATCAGCTGCCATTGCCGCTGCTGCGGCAAAGACGTCACACCCGGTGCGCCAAGGTTTGGTGTCTATGAGCCAGACTTTTATTGACACTATCGTTGTGGTGACCTTTACTGGGTTGGTCATTGTGTGTACTGGCGCTTGGACAATGGGGGAGGAAAAAGCAGACGTTATGACCGCGGCCGCGTTTTCTGCTGGGCTGCCTGGGCAATGGGGTGGCACTATTGTGTCGGTTTCTATTGTGTTCTTTGCTTTTTCTACATTATTGGGCTGGTCATATTATGGAGAGCGGTGCGCTACATCGCTTCTTGGGCGGTGGGCGTCGATACCCTACCGGATGATCTTTACGATGGTCGTATTTATAGGCGCAACCATCCCCTTGGAAACCGTATGGACCGTGGCGGATTTGCTTAATGGCTTAATGGTTATGCCGAACCTGATTGGGCTGCTGCTTCTCTCCGGATTGGTTGCACGCGAAACGGCCGCCTACCTTAAGTTTGACCCCAAGCTACGCAAGCCTTCTTCGGAGGTTCGGGAGTTCCTCCGCGCCGAGGGCACTGATTGGAAGTAATCCCTGTGTTCGATACGTGCTACAGAGCTAAGCGCGTATCGACGCCACGCCCCGCACAGCAATCAGCCCACTTCAACGGTATTGCCCTCGCATTGCCTATCGGATTCATGGTGTAATCGAAACCATGAATCCAGAAGATTTTCGCGCTACCGAATCAATTCATATTGATGCCAGCCCTAATACTGTGTTCGACACGATTACAGATATCAAACGGACTGGCGAGTGGAGTCCAGTCGTAGAAACATGTTGGTGGGAGACTGAACCTGCGGGTGATCCGCAAGTTGGAGATATTTTCTTCGGCCGCAATGTGACCCCAGAACGCACTTGGGAAACCCAATGCACGGTAACTGCAGCAGAGCGCCCAACTCGTTTTACATGGGTTGTTGGAGATGGAATTGTGAATTGGGGTTTCGAACTCGCACCAGCAAATAACGGAACTACTCTTACCGAACTTTGGGAAGTCACCGACCACGGGTTTATGTTTTTTGAAAATAAATACGGGGCTGACGCATCCAATGTTCTTGAGTCGCGACGTCGCGACGCTCTCGAAGGTATCCCAGCCACGCTTGCACGTATCAAGGAAATCATCGAACAGTCTGATTAGCGCGGTACGTAAAAAGCCCAACCGTGGTGGTTGGGCTTTGTGGGTTGTGGTGTCGGCGGTGTCCTACTCTCCCACACACTTCCGTGTGCAGTACCATTGGCGCTGGTGGGCTTAGCTTCCGGGTTCGGGATGGGTCCGGGCGTTTCCCCGCCGCTGTTGCCACCGACTGGTTGGTGGGGTGGGTGTTGGTTGTTGATACTGTGTAGTGGACGCGTGGCGTGGTGTGGTGTGGTTGTGTTCGGTGGATTAGTACCAGTCACCTTGCATATTGCTATGTGTGCAGTTCTGGCCTATCGACCCCATAGTCTGTGGGGCACCTGTTGGTGAAACCTTATCTTAGAACGGGCTTCCCGCTTAGATGCTTTCAGCGGTTATCCCTTCCGCACGTAGCTAACCAGCGGTGCCACTGGCGTGACAACTGGCGCACTAGAGGTACGTCCGTCCCGGTCCTCTCGTACTAGGGACAGCCTTCTTCAAGTTTCTACGCGCGCGGCGGATAGAGACCGAACTGTCTCACGACGTTCTAAACCCAGCTCGCGTGCCGCTTTAATGGGCGAACAGCCCAACCCTTGGGACCTACTCCAGCCCCAGGATGCGACGAGCCGACATCGAGGTGCCAAACCATCCCGTCGATATGGACTCTTGGGGAAGATCAGCCTGTTATCCCCGGGGTACCTTTTATCCGTTGAGCGACACCGCTTCCACAAGCCGGTGCCGGATCACTAGTCCCTACTTTCGTACCTGCTCGACCTGTCAGTCTCACAGTCAAGCTTCCTTGTGCACTTACACTCGCCACCTGATTGCCAACCAGGCTGAGGAAACCTTTGGGCGCCTCCGTTACTGTTTGGGAGGCAACCGCCCCAGTTAAACTACCCACCAGGCACTGTCCCTGACCCGGATCACGGGCCGAGGTTTGAAGATACCCAATACGATCAGAGTGGTATTTCAACAACGACTCCTCCATCACTGGCGTGATGGGCTCATAGTCTCCCACCTATCCTACACAAACCGTATCGAATATCAATACCAAGCTATAGTGAAGGTCCCGGGGTCTTTTCGTCCTGCCGCGCGTAACGAGCATCTTTACTCGTAGTGCAATTTCGCCGGGTCTGTGGTTGAGACAGCAGGGAAGTCGTTACGCCATTCGTGCAGGTCGGAACTTACCCGACAAGGAATTTCGCTACCTTAGGATGGTTATAGTTACCACCGCCGTTTACTGGGGCTTAAATTCTCCGCTTCAACCCACCACACAGGTGGGTTTCACAGGTCCTCTTAACCTTCCAGCACCGGGCAGGCGTCAGTCCGTATACTTCGACTTGATCGTCTTCGCACGGACCTGTGTTTTTAGTAAACAGTCGCTTCCCTCTCTTCTCTGCGGCCCCGCGCAGCCTCACCACCGCAAGGGTGGGTCACCACGCGTGGCCCCCCTTCTCCCGAAGTTACGGGGGCATTTTGCCGAGTTCCTTAACCACAGTTCGCCCGATCGCCTGAGTATTCTCTACCTGACTACCTGTGTCGGTTTCGGGTACGGGCCGCACACACACTCACTAGAGGCTTTTCTCGGCAGCATAGGATCATCGACATCCCCACATACTGTGGGTACGCATCACGTCTCACCCTCCCAACCGTATTGGGGCAGTACCGGATTTCCCTGGCCTGCGGGCTACACGCTTACACCACAATCCAATCAGTGGCTCGACTACCTTCCTGCGTCACCCCATCGTTTGGCTACTACCAGATATTAGGCCCCACGCGAATACCACACCCACCATCATGCGAACACGTAACCGTGTCCGCGGCAGGCGCACTATCGGGTGGTTAGTCTCACTGATTCACCATGGGCGCATGTGCGCGGGTACGGGAATATCAACCCGTTGTCCATCGACTACGCCTGTCGGCCTCGCCTTAGGTCCCGACTCACCCTGGGAAGATTAGCTTGACCCAGGAACCCTTAGTCATTCGGCGGACGAGGTTCTCACTCGTCATTCGCTACTCATGCCTGCATTCTCACTCGCATAGCCTCCACCACTCGATTCCTCGGCAGCTTCACCGGCCACACGACGCTCCCCTACCCACCCACACAACACTGCATGGATGCCGCGGCTTCGGCGGTGTACTTGAGCCCCACTACATTGTCGGCGCAGAACCACTCGACCAGTGAGCTATTACGCACTCTTTCAAGGATGGCTGCTTCTAAGCCAACCTCCTGGTTGTCTTCGCGATCCCACATCCTTTTCCACTTAGTACACGCTTCGGGGCCTTAGCCGGCGATCTGGGCTGTTTCCCTCTCGACTACGAAGCTTATCCCCCGCAGTCTCACTGCCGTGCTCTAACATTACCGGCATTCGGAGTTTGGCTGGCATCGCTAAGATGTTGGTCCCGCTTAACCATCCAGTAGCTCTACCTCCGGCAAGAAACACACGACGCTGCACCTAAATGCATTTCGGGGAGAACCAGCTATCACGGAGTTTGATTGGCCTTTCACCCCTACCCACAACTCATCCCCTCAGTTTTCAACCTAAGTGGGTTCGCGCCTCCACAGCATCTTACTGCTGCTTCACACTGGCCATGGGTAGATCACCCCGCTTCGGGTCCAGGACATGCCACTACAACACCCTCATTAGGATTCGCTTTCGCTACGGCTCCCACACACACATGTTAACCTCGCGACATGCCGCTGACTCGCAGGCTCATTCTTCAAAAGGCACGCCATCACCCCCACCCCAAACACATGAGGCACAGGCTCTGACGGATTGTAAGCGCACGGTTTCAGGTACTCTTTCACTCCCCTCCCGGGGTACTTTTCACCATTCCCTCACGGTACTCAATCCGCTATCGGTCACACTGAGTATTCAGGCTTACCGGGTGGTCCCGGCAGATTCACAGCAGATTCCACGAGCCCGCTGCTACTCGGGACATCATCACACACACCACACACAGCTTTCAGGTACGGGACTCTCACCCACTCCGGCAGACCATTCCAAGCCACTTCCCCTAACCACGCGCAGCACGCCACAGGCACGGCAGCACCCGCAACAACAACATCCCACAACCCCACACACGCAACCCCTGCCGAGTATCACACGCATATGGTTTAGCCACCATCCGCTTTCGCTCGCCACTACTCACGGAATCACTATTGTTTTCTTCTCCTACGGGTACTGAGATGTTTCACTTCCCCGCGTAACCTCCACACCAGCTATCAAACCTTCACCAGCATGGCGACCGCACACAACCACGGCCAGGTTTCCCCATTCGGACACCCTCGGATCAACGCTCAATTGACAACTCCCCGAGGCTTATCGCAGCCTTTCACGTCCTTCATCGGCTCAGCATACCAAGGCATCCACCGTGCGCCCTTACAACACAACAAAACACACACAAAAAGAAAAAACGCTCGCGTCCACTATACAGTTCAACAAACAACACCCGAAACAACACAACAACACGTGTCACCCCAGACACCCAACAGCATGCCACACTCATCCATTACCAACCGGCCAACCAATCTGCCCCAACCACCTGCACGCAATCAATCACATGCCGTCCACCTGGAAACAACAAAACAAACCAGCCACACACCAACACGATGCGCAGCCACAAAAACAAAAAACAAAACTCCTTAGAAAGGAGGTGATCCAGCCGCACCTTCCGGTACGGCTACCTTGTTACGACTTCGTCCCAATCGCCAATCCCACCTTCGACCACTCCCTCCAGCAACAGCCGGTTAGGCCATGGGCTTCGGGTGTTACCAACTTTCATGACGTGACGGGCGGTGTGTACAAGGCCCGGGAACGTATTCACCGCAGCATTGCTGATCTGCGATTACTAGCGACTCCGACTTCATGGGGTCGAGTTGCAGACCCCAATCCGAACTGAGGCCGGCTTTCAAAGGGATTCGCTCCACCTCACGGTCTCGCAACCCACTGTACCGACCATTGTAGCATGTGTGAAGCCCTGGACATAAGGGGCATGATGATTTGACGTCATCCCCACCTTCCTCCGAGTTGACCCCGGCAGTCTCTCATGAGTCCCCACCATCACGTGCTGGCAACATAAGACAAGGGTTGCGCTCGTTGCGGGACTTAACCCAACATCTCACGACACGAGCTGACGACAACCATGCACCACCTGTATACAAGCCACAAGGGAAACACCATCTCTGGCGCGATCCTGCATATGTCAAGCCCAGGTAAGGTTCTTCGCGTTGCATCGAATTAATCCACATGCTCCGCCGCTTGTGCGGGCCCCCGTCAATTCCTTTGAGTTTTAGCCTTGCGGCCGTACTCCCCAGGCGGGGCGCTTAATGCGTTAGCTACGGCACAGAAGTCGTGGAAGACCCCCACACCTAGCGCCCACCGTTTACGGCATGGACTACCAGGGTATCTAATCCTGTTCGCTACCCATGCTTTCGCTCCTCAGCGTCAGTTACTGCCCAGAGACCTGCCTTCGCCATCGGTGTTCCTCCTGATATCTGCGCATTTCACCGCTACACCAGGAATTCCAGTCTCCCCTACAGCACTCAAGTTATGCCCGTATCGCCTGCACGCCCGGAGTTAAGCCCCGGAATTTCACAGACGACGCGACAAACCACCTACGAGCTCTTTACGCCCAGTAATTCCGGACAACGCTCGCACCCTACGTATTACCGCGGCTGCTGGCACGTAGTTAGCCGGTGCTTCTTCTACAGGTACCGTCACAAACACGCTTCGTCCCTGCCGAAAGAGGTTTACAACCCGAAGGCCTTCATCCCCCACGCGGCGTCGCTGCATCAGGCTTGCGCCCATTGTGCAATATTCCCCACTGCTGCCTCCCGTAGGAGTCTGGGCCGTATCTCAGTCCCAATGTGGCCGTACACCCTCTCAGGCCGGCTACCCGTCGACGCCTTGGTAGGCCATTACCCCACCAACAAGCTGATAGGCCGCAGGCTCATCCCGTACCGAAACAACTTTCCACCATGACACACTAAAGCATGGTCCTATCCAGTATTAGACCCAGTTTCCCAGGCTTATCCCAGAGTACGAGGCAGATCACCCACGTGTTACTCACCCGTTCGCCACTCGAGCACCCCGCAAGCAGGGCCTTTCCGTTCGACTTGCATGTGTTAAGCACGCCGCCAGCGTTCGTCCTGAGCCAGGATCAAACTCTCCACAAAAAAAGAACAATCAGCTCAAACAATCATGAAAAGCCAACATCCCAACAAAAACAAACAACCAACAAAAACAATCAGTTGCCCAAAAAAACAAAAACAAAAAAACAGTCGAAAACCAAGTCCCAACCATCCACCATGACCAGCCACACGCCAGCTCACGAAGCATGAACCCCGCCAGCAACACACAACCAACCACAACAAACAGCCAAAACAAACCAATCAACCACAACAAACAAACATGGCACACTATCGAGTTCTCAAACAACACATTCCATTAAGCAGAGCACAACACACTATAAGCATTAAGCTCACTTGATGGGATTTATCAGCATTTTGGAAGTAGTTCCTGTCGCGCTGACTCGATCTAATCTACACATCACCACAACAACCTACAAACCCGCAGGTAGAAGCATACTTTTACCTGCGGGATGCGTCGATAAGCAAGAGTGAAATGCCTATGTTGTTTCGGTAACGCGCTCCACCCGCGCACCCATTGCATTGAGTGACTCAACAAAATTCGGGTAGCCACGATCGATGTGGTAAACGCCGAGTACCTCGGTAACACCATCCGCGCATAATGCCGCAAGTACCAGCCCAGCGCCAGCACGAATATCGGAGCTCCAAACGGAAGTCGATGAAAGCTGATCAACACCGCGCACCACAACATGGTGGCCGTCAACCACACAATCTGCGCCAAGGCGCTGCATTTCATCAACAAAGCGGAATCGTGACTCGAACACGTTCTCGGTGATAACACTCATGCCATCCGCAACCGCAGCGAGCCCAATCGCCATAGGTTGCAAATCTGTTGGAAAACCTGGATAAGGCAATGTTTGAAAATCTACAGCTACCGGCCGCTGGCGCATCCGTACACGGAAACCCGCCTCGAAGGTATCAATCTCCGCGCCAGCAGACTTCAGTTTTTCTAAAGGCAAATGCAACCACGTTGGGGAAATGCCCACCACGGTAATGTCGCCCTGTGTCATTGCCGCCGCATACGCCCAGGTACCAGCAACGATTCGATCTCCAATAACATTGTGCTCGGTAGGGTGTAGCTTTTCTACGCCGGTAATCGTAATGGTATTTGTGCCTGCACCCTCGATCTTGGCCCCCATAGCAATCAACATATTGCACAAATCCACAATTTCGGGTTCGCGGGCGGCATTATCCAGTGTGGTCACCCCGTGAGCCAGCACCGCTGCAGTAAGAATATTTTCGGTAGCGCCAACCGAAGGGAAATCTAATTTAATGTCTGCGCCTTGCAGGTGGCTTGCTTCCGCAATCACGCAACCGTGTTGAATTCGGGTTGTGGCACCCATAGTTTCCAAACCTGTTTGGTGCATATCCAGCGGGCGGCTACCAATTGCATCACCACCAGGTAGTGCAACCACCGCGCGACCGCAGCGTGCAGTAAGTGGGCCAAGTACGCAGACGCTGGCACGGAATTTACGGACTGCCTCAAAGTCCGCATCGCTTTTTAGCGTTGCTGGGGTATTGATATATACGGAATCACCCCGCAAAAATACATCACACCCTAATCCTTCGAGGACTTTGCGCATATAAAGGACATCGTCAATTTTGGGGCAGTTATGAATAGTTGTGACACCCTCCGCAAGGAGTGCAGCAGCCATTAGCTTCAACACACTATTTTTGGCGCCGGATACCCGCACCTCACCGCACAACCGAGCCCCACCGGTTACCAAAAAACGATCATTCACCTTTCCTACACTAGTAGCGTGAAAGTATGGCTGTGCACTTAACGAAGATTTACACTCGCACGGGTGACGATGGCACGACCGGACTCGCCTCATTTGAACGTGTTCCCAAAGATGATCCACGGCTTATCGCTTATGCCGACTGCGACGAAGCCAATTGCGCCCTCGGCCAAGTTCTCGCATTAGGAAATCCATCCCCCAATATCGCTAACGTGCTGCGTCGCGTACAAAACGAGCTATTTGACGCTGGCGCTGACCTAGCAACCCCGATCGAAAAAGACCCTAAATATCCCCCGCTTCGAATCGAACAAGCATATATTGATCGCCTAGAAAAAGATTGCGATCAGTTTAATGAGAGTCTTCCGAAACTTTCATCATTTATCCTTCCGGGAGGCACCCCCGCGTCGGCCCTTCTCCATACTGCTCGCACGATTGTCCGGCGTGCCGAACGCTCAGCGTGGGCGGCAGTAAGGGAATTTCCAGAAACCACAACCACCCTCCCCGCGAAATATTTAAACCGCCTGAGCGACCTCTTATTTATCTTGGCCCGTGCCGAAAACAACGGCGAAGATGTGCAGTGGGTGCCAGGCGGCCAACGTACATAAGCTTATCGACGCCGCACTCGACGCGGCGTCGATACTCAGCGTTTAAGGCAATGCACCAATACGGCGCGCAGCATTAACAGCCTCATAGCGGGTATGCGCCCCAAGCTTGCGCATTACCGAACGCAAATAGCTTTTCACGGTTTCCGCACCAATGCCCATTTCCTCTGCAGCTTCAACATTGGTATGCCCCAAAGCAACACACGCTAGAACATCTAGTTCACGAGCACTGAGCTTTGTTGTCTGCTTTACACGGACCGGAGTGACCATTTGATCGCAAAGCTCCTCCAATTCCTTGCGTAAATCATCATCACCGACCCGATTCGCCAACATACGAAGTTTGGAGTGTGTCGAGCGAACCTGCTCCCACTCTGCACCATTCATAACCCGACCAGACTTCAGCGAACCTGAACGGCCGCCATCTGCGCGACGAAACGCCGCATTTACCGCCAAGTCTTGTTCCAATGAACGAGCCGTCATTGTGACCTCTTCAATGACCTTATCCCCCAAACGCACTGGGGAATGCACACCCACATACAGCACACCACGAACTTCACGCTGCACAATCACCGGCACCGCAACGATTGAGAATAATCCCTCATCCTGAATGACGCTGTCATACTCATGGCTGATCACATTTGCGCGAGTGTAATCACTCACGCCCACTGGGCGTCGAGTAGTCATAACACGACCACCAACACCACAACCAGCTTCAATAATGAGATTCTGCAACGCCGGAGTCCGTAACCCTACCCATGCGCCAATCTGGAGCCGCCCATCCGGCAACGCAGTAGCAAACATTGTTACGGGAATCCCCGTCGCAGTCTTGAGCGACGTTAACGCCGATCGAATCGCATCCTCATCATCCTTGATGCGCTGAGAATCCACACTAACCTCCTGCAACAGATACATGGCCAACCCGGCACGCCCACAACATCGTCAGATGCAGCCCATCCAACTATGAAAGAGACACACCCGCCTCGAACATAAGAAAACTCTTAGAGGTGAAGTATAATGCCATACCGGGGGTACGCATAGTCATCTTTTGAGTTGTTTTTTCACCACGACTGCCCACTTGGTTTTGAATTAGGGGTAACCTTCTGCCCCCAAAATCGAAACTCTCCCCCTTAAAAGGTGCCCCCAGATAGATCTATTGCTCTACAAGTTTCTCCGTTTTTCGATGTGGATTTTGGGGGTGAATTGTAGAACAATACTGCATCTCTGCAGGTTGCCGTGAGGGCATAAAAATGAGTTCCACAAGAAATCCGCAAAATACAAATTACTTTGAAAAATAAACCGTGCCCTTACTATCGGTGTTCAGTTTGATGCCATATTTCCCAAACTCCATTTACGTAATCCAGTTTCAAAAACACACAGCGCGAACACAGCGTAATCAATATCACTTTTTCAAGCGGCTTCCGGGCCGGAAAATCTGCCCGAAACCAAGCCCTGAAGGACAGCCAGCGCACTACTAAAGTCACCCAACCCCGCCAGGAAACTTGCCCCGGAAAGTTGGATTAGTGTTCTATGCTGCTTCGCGATGAGAGAATGCGGCCCTGACACACCTGATTCAGCTGATTGATGCCTGCGTTGGCTAGCTGCCACCGATTGTCAGGGTTGGTTTCCAGGCGCGTGGGCCGTTTTCAAGTGCGTGAGCTAGTTTTCAAGTGCGTGGGCCGTTTTCATGGGATTTCTCGGATTTCCCAGGCGAATTGTTTGGCTATGTGGGGTAACTCGGCTGGTTTGTCAAAGGTGTTGGCTGGTTTCCTGGGTGTTTGATCTGATTTCCGGGGTGGGTGGGCTGGTTTGTCAAAGGTGTTGGCTGCTTCGCTGGGTGTTTGATCTGATTTCCGGGGTGAGTTGGCTGGTTTCCCGAGCCTTCGAGCCGCTTTCCCAGGGGCTTAAGCCGCTTTCCCGGGTGTTTAATAGGCACACCCTATTGAACTAGTGATGTTTTCATCCCTACTGTCGCAGATTCCATAAAATCAGCGAAAAAAATGGAATTTGTGACAGGTTCCCTACCTATCGTGTCGCAGATTCCATAAAATCCGCCGAAAAAATGGAATCTGTGACAACACGCCCAACCAGCGCCCAACCAGCACCCGAAAGAACCAGGTCGCCGGACGTACACAACCAAATCCCAGCTCACCACAAGCGCACAACCAAACCACCGGCCAAAAACAAGCCCCAAACCCCACGAACCAGCCCACAAACCCAGATCAAACCCAGCCACAACGGCCCCAAAGCCATCCCCGACAAGTAGGGAGCAGATCACGAACCACCCCCTGCCGTATCGCCATAAATAAAAACCGGCTAGTGTAGTTGGCACAACTGGTCTTTCCGTTGTTTGAAACGGAAGGCGCAAGAGGGAATTCAGTGCGATTCTGAAACTGTCCCGCAACGGTAACCAGCAAGTATGCCGGAAAGTCCGATACCTGCCAGTTGCGCTATAACTTCAATAACCTGTTTTCAACTTGGGATTGCGTATTCATTGCC
The DNA here is from genome assembly GCF_030408815.1 of Corynebacterium freiburgense. Classification (NCBI taxonomy): domain Bacteria; kingdom Bacillati; phylum Actinomycetota; class Actinomycetes; order Mycobacteriales; family Corynebacteriaceae; genus Corynebacterium; species Corynebacterium freiburgense. The sequence goes on from NZ_CP047355.1 coordinate 2,465,886, forward strand.
CGCACCTCAAAGGCGGCACCCTTTACTTTTCCTAGGCGGCAATTGGGTCTGCAATGCTAATGATTGAAACACATATTGGAAAGTTATAGCCCGCACATGCCCGTGGAAAGGTTCTGTTCGGATCACAAGGAAATACACTGGTAGTGGTGGTTTTCAACCAGGGTTACCCTTCGCTCTGGAAATCCCAGACCGCCTTGATATTCCTTGCGAGGTGCGCCCGAACGCCGCCACGGGCATGCTGTATTTATTTGCCTTGCGCATTCGGGGGCTTGTACAAGGCAAATGTCACGCTTTCACCAGCAGATTCTCCGTCACGCCTTTCCCATTAAGCCGTGTTTGAACTTTGATTTTTCTACGCTTGCACCAAAACAGACAGAACGTTAGACCACCCTGTCTAGAATTTCCTAGCCATGCAAGGTATTCTTTGGAAGTCGGCCACGCACGGCCCTTCATTGAAGTACTTACAAGGAGCATTTTTATGGCACGCATCCACGCCAATATCACCGAAACCATTGGCGGAACTCCGCTTGTTCGTTTGAACCGACTGACAGCTGACCTCCCCGCTGAAGTCCTAGTCAAATTGGAGTTTTTTAACCCTGCAAATAGCGTGAAGGACCGCATCGGACGGGCGATTCTCGACGCCGCTGAAGCAGACGGATCCTTACAGCCCGGCGGCACCATTGTGGAGGCAACATCCGGTAATACTGGCATCGCATTAGCCATGGTCGGAGCAGCCCGAGGCTACAAGGTTGTTCTTACAATGCCGGAAACCATGTCTATGGAGCGGCGCGTTATGCTTCGCGGCTATGGCGCTGAGATCATTTTGACTCCGGGCTCAGCAGGCATGCAGGGTGCTGTTGATAAAGCGAATGAGATCGTAGCTTCTCGCGAAGGCGCAATCCTCGCACGTCAGTTCGCAAACCCAGCAAATCCAGCAATTCACCGCGCGACCACCGCTGAAGAGATTTGGGCTGATACCGATGGTGAAGTTGATATTTTTGTTGCTGGCTTTGGCACTGGTGGCACGATTTCCGGCGTTGGGCGGGTACTTAAAGATCGCAAGCCTGGCGTTCAGATCGTCGGTGTGGAACCCGCAGATTCCGCGCTATTAACCACCGGCAAGGCTGGCCCTCACAAAATCCAGGGTATTGGTGCAAACTTCATTCCTGAGGTCCTAGATCGCAAGGTCATTGATGATATTTACACCGTGTCCAATGAGGATGCAATTGCAGCTTCTCGTGCCCTTGCCGCCAATGAAGGCATCCTTGGAGGCATTTCAACTGGCGCAAATATTCATGTTGCATTGAAGCTTGCAGCATTGGAAGAAAACGCAGGTAAAACTATCGTAACCGTGGCATGCGACTATGGAGAACGCTACGTTTCCACTGTTTTATTCGACGATATCCGTAGCTAACACTTGTGCGTATCGACGCCCGCGCCGACCTATGCTTATTGCACCGGTGCGACGTGGGCGTCGATAAATGTTACCGCTGATAGTATTGAGCGTTATGTACCGCATCATTTCGATGATCCGCGAAGACCTCGCTAACGCCCGTGAACATGATCCCGCAGCACGTGGCAACCTGGAAAACGCCATTGTGTATTCCGGCTTGCACGCCATCTGGTCTCACCGGATAGCCCACGCATTATGGACTCGCGGCTTTAAAGCACCCGCCCGAATTCTCGCACAATTTACTCGGTTTATGACTGGCGTGGAAATCCACCCCGGCGCAACCATTGGTCGTCGCTTCTTTATTGACCATGGCATGGGTGTAGTCATCGGCGAAACCGCGGAAATTGGAGATGGTGTTATGCTTTACCATGGTGTCACCCTTGGTGGGCAAGTACTCACTCAAACCAAACGACACCCCACCCTCCAGGACAATGTCACAGTAGGAGCAGGTGCGAAAGTACTCGGGCCAATCACTATTGGATGTGGAAGTGCAATCGGGGCCAATGCGGTAGTGACCAAAGACGTACCTGCCAATCACATTGCTATTGGAATTCCCGCAAAGAACCGTCCACGCAAAGAAGATGAATGCATCAAACTTGTTGACCCGGACGCTTATGTAGCGAAAGAGCGCGGAGCAGGGATCTAGTCGTACTTAACGTTTCGGGTCTTATGTGCATACGCTTTTATCCTTCAGCTAACTGACGAAAAGATTGCGCAATGAATCCTCTAGCAACACTTTGGCCACCCTATGGTGTCCGCGTAACTGTGATAACGCCACAACATCACCTCACCCTTAGCGCAATTACAGATACGGACCTACCTGAAATCGCCAGTATAAAGCCCGAAGATGTTTACGGCCCCGACATCCCCGACCATGCATTCCCATGGATCTTCCAAGAACCAACTCAACGCGCCTATAGCAGTCTTCAATTACGCTGGTTAAACCGCGCAAATATGTCCGCCAGAAACTGGAGCTTTGATTTCTCCGCATATGAAAACGAAACACTTATCGGCGTAGCCGATCTCCGTGCAGTAAATTACTGCACCAACCGGACCATAGAAACCGGATCATGGAATTACTACCAGCATCAAGGTAAAGGCTATGGCACCCTTATTCGTCATGGCCTCGCCGAACTATGCTTCCATTACTTTAAGGCTGCAAAACTACAATCAGCTTGGGTACCCAGTAATATCGCGTCTGGCCGGGTCAGTGAAAAATTAGGATACATCCATACCGGCGAAACAGAAACGCCCGTTGGGCCCGAAGCCAAACCGGAAAAAGCCATTGTTGCTCAACTCAGTGCACAGCGCTATCAACGCGGCTATGTAAACGCACCACAAATATCGGTTACGGGTATCACACCTCAATTGCTTACGCTCCTTGGGGTGGACGCCTTACCGGATACTTAAACACTAAGCCTAGCGTTCAATAAGGTTTTGAAATTCTGGGTTTTTACTCATAAACCCAAATACGGCAGAGCAGGATGGGCGAACTAGCAATCCATCTTTTTCGGTTTGCGCTAATGCCGCTTGGATAAGCGGCTTAGAAAGCCCCATTCCCTGGAACTGCGGATCGATCACCGTATGGTTGAAATCCCGAACACTTGGACCATCAGTTTTTTGCACTTCGCAATATTCTGCAACGCCGGCTATGGTGTCATCGGAAAAAAGCAGAAACCGAAAATTTTTAGCATCATGTTCAACACGCAATTCTGGCGACTCGGACATTATTTTGAGTTCCTTTCAATCGCATTCCGACTGTTTATAAACCAAAAATCCCCCAGCGACAATAACACTGGGGGAAATTTGTGGCCAGAACCAGGATCGAACTGGTGACCTTCCACTTTTCAGGCGGATGCTCTACCGACTGAGCTATCTGGCCAGAGTAGCTTGGCTACTCGCGACCCTGACGGGGCTCGAACCCGCGACCTCCGCCGTGACAGGGCGGCGCGCTAACCAACTGCGCCACAGGGCCGTGTACTTGCTCGAGTTTTGTATTCAAAAACCCGTGCTGTGCACGAAAAGTAACTATACAGAGAATTCTTCAACAGGCGCAAACCCGCATGTAGAAGAACCTTTTTCCAGGGCGAAACAGGCACAGAATCACGTCAGCCACCATGCGGTGGAAAAATGGACTACTGCAGCACATATAGGCGCAATCACCGCAGCTGGAATCATACGCCGAAGTCCAATAACTGCATCTACTCCCTGAATCACACCAGCCACCAGAAGCCAAATAAAAGCTTGGCTAGGTAACCAACACACCACTACTGCCATGCCCAGGCCGAATGGAACTGCTCGAGCAGCGTACATTTGGACATAATAAGGGGAATGTTTAGACTCGCCGGAAAGTAAAGTTGGTCGCCACAGCGCAACCAAACCAAACATGCTCGAAGCTAACGCTAACAGGGCATTTACCATTAGAAGCCATGTCATTTCAGATTCCTCTCCACGCGAGCTAACAAATCGAAGAGGGTATCTAATTCTTGCGCACTCAGCCCCGCGAGCGCGTAGCTGTTTGTGGCGCTGGCGAGGTCCCGGGCGTCGGCAAGCATGGCGTCGGTCTGATCGCATAAGTGGATGACATAGCGGCGGCGATTTTGTTCATCACGCTCGCGAGTGATATAGCCACGTTGCTCCATGCGTAGAAGCAGTTCAGTCAATGTGGGCATATCCATACTGGTCCGGGCCGAAATATCGTGTTGTGCGGTACCAGGATGCTCATCAATGTCCTGTAACACGGCAAATTGTGCGGGAGTCAGACCCAGAGGTTTCAGCTGGTTGGCAAACTGAATACCTAATGCGCGAGCGATGCGATTCATGCGAAATCCGAACGACGCATCAAGAAAAGACAACTCTTGCATATCCACAATTCGTATACTAACTATTATGGAGTTATTAGGCAACAGGCAACTACTACAACCCGCTCAGCTTTAGCTGCCTCATACCCAGCAATACAAAAAAGCCCTTGTGCAAAAACAACACAAGGGCATTCTTTTGAAGGAATTGCGACCCTGACGGGGCTCGAACCCGCGACCTCCGCCGTGACAGGGCGGCGCGCTAACCAACTGCGCCACAGGGCCAGAAAAACTGGCCATTACAGCCAGTTTCCTTGCACTCCCAACGGGATTCGAACCCGTGTCGCCGCCGTGAAAGGGCGGTGTCCTAGGCCCCTAGACGATGGGAGCTTATCGACAAGAAAGTTTTCTTGCGACTGGAGAGAAATATACGCACTCTAAGCAAAGTTCGCAAATCAAGCCCTGAACAGCGAAAACATGAGTCCTATAAATCCCAGATTTCACGCACCTTTTCGACGCCTTCCATTCGCACCGGAGCAGGGAAGGCTTCAAGGCGACGTTGCGCCCATTTTTCTTTTGTTAGCCGAAAGCGTTCAACCTCCACACGCTCGCCCGCCCGGTCCGCCCACACCGTGCCATTTGGCGCGAAACCTAATTTGCGCGACACTCCAATAGCACCGTGATTGTCCACAAATGATGCTGAATGAACCTCTAAAGCATCGAATCCACTAAAAAGAAGCTCACAAATAAGTGCACGCATTTGGGTACCCCAGCCTTGGCGCTGGTATTTGTGCCCAAGCCATGCACCCGTTTCTGCAACACGAGTGGTTTGCCAATCTTGACTGCGGGCTATTTGCAATCCGACTGGCTCGTCTTTGTACAACACTGCAAGCTGAAAATTTAAAACACCATGCGCAACATTCCCACGATGCTTCCACTGTTGCTGCAGTACCCAGCGGGCACGTTCTTCGGGACTTGCTAGTGACCACTCAGAGTGGAATGGATGCTCCTGAGGCGGCTGTTCCCCTTCAGCCGCCACTTCAGCAAGCTGACAAAGAATTTCATCCGTAGCCCAACAGAGACGCATATGCCCCACACCTATCGAGAGTCCTGCTTGTGGCCAATACTGCGGATTAAACATTGTGGGCGCTCCTTACAGTGGTTAAGTTTTGGCATGCTGCCCTGGGTTTTCTTCCCTCAATTTTGACACATTTTTAGTCGTAGAGCTGGCAGGTTTTCCTGGCAGGCTTTGAGATTGCAAGCGGGGTGACTTTTGCCACAACCCTTTCACTGAATTTTCAAAAGATCTTTACACGGCACCCTAGACCGACTGTCAGTCGGTGGCGTACACTAGGACCGTAGAAAGAAAGCATTTTAAGACAATCGAGGCTCCGAAACGGCGGCTCAAAAACCATGAACACGGCAAATACTTCACGCGCAACCCAACGCGGCTTTCAAATCTTTCTCACCATCTGGACAGCCCAGCTAATTGCACGAATTGGCAACGGGCTTACTGCCTTCGGACTAGGGGTGTACTTATATCAGCAAACAGGACTGGCAACACCCGTCGCTATGGTCACTATGGCCGCTTTCTTCCCCTCCGTATTACTTGCACCGTTTGCGGGAGTCCTTGCAGACCGAATAGATCGCCGTTTACTTATGATCCTCGGCGATTCCGCCTCGGTTATCGGTCTACTTTTGCTCGTAGCTACCCTCCAACAGAACGCCACCACGCCAATAATTTGTGCTTGCGTGATCTTAAGTTCAATATGCAATTCAGTAATGGACCCCGCATACCGCGCAACCGTTACGGACTTATTAACACCAGAAGAATATGCACGCGCCAGCGGAATGGTGCAATTAGCATCGGCAGCACAGTACTTACTAGCGCCCGTGGTAGCTGGATTTTTAATTTCCAAATATAACATAGTCACACTTGTAACAATCGATATATGCACTATGGCAACCACCATTATTTGCATGGTCTTTATTTGGAAAAAAGTAAAAACCACACCAAAAGAAACATTAGGGGATTTTTGGAGCGATTTTCAATTTGGTATCCGCTTCCTTTCACGAGAACGCAATATTCTCACATTACTTTGGCTCATTACGCTTGTAACATTCTGCATGGGCTTTATACAAACCCTGTTCACCCCTCTTGTACTCGATCTTTCCAATGAACAAACCCTTGGTATGTTAACCTCTCTAGCCGCTTCTGGAATGCTAGTGGCAAGCATACTTATCGGCGTATTTAATATGGGAAATAACCATATCCGTTATCTTTCAATTGGGCTGATTTGCGCCGGAATTTCCGTAAGCTGCATGGGCACTAGCACCTATATTGTAGTAATCGGAATATTTGCTTTCCTGTTTTTCTGTTCGCTGCCGCCTATGAATACCAGCTTGGAAGTGCTTGTTCGGTCTGCGATTCCAAATGAAACCCAGGGAAGAATTTGGGGCTTAATTTCCCTACTATCTCAATTCGGGTTTATATTCGCCTATGCTATCGCCGGCCCACTTGTCGACCACGTATTCAACCCCCTTTTAACACCCAATGGCCCACTAGCATCTTCAATTGGCGTATTTCTGGGGGTAGGCGATACCCGCGGCATTGGATTATTGTTCATTATTGTAGGTATAGGAATGGCTGTACTCGGCGTGCAAATAAGGCGAAATAAAAACGTTTACGCCCTACAGGAAAACTTTTTGCAACAGCTTGACGACGCCCCGCCCGCGACTTCTCACTGAAAGCCCAACGTATGCTTCGACTCACCGCAGCACTTTTTACAGCCGCAATAATGCTAATTGGCTGTGGTAGCACGCCTGGCAACAACCCATCCCAAAACAACACCGTCACTGAATTCCCCACTATTCAAAATCTCAACCCCGTCCAACAAAAAATAGTCGGTATTTCCCAGCAAGAATTTCAAGCACAACCACCGGGTTCCAAATATAGTGATGGCGCCAATGAGGCATGGTGTGCAAATTTCATCAGCTGGGTTTACCGGGAGGCAGATATTCCTTTGGAGAATCCAAACTCGGGCGGTTGGAGAATACCAGGGATCTACACGCTCAAGGAATACTTAGAAACCAACGGGCGTTTTCACCCAGTAGATTCCGGGTACGTTCCCCAAACTGGAGATATAGCAATCTACCAGGGCTCCCCCATATTTGGAGACCACGCCAATATCGTGCTCCAAGAATCAAATGGCGTACTCACCACCGTTGGTGGCAATGAAGAAGGAAAAATTCGCATATACACCAATAATCAAAAGGACTACACAGGGCTGCTTGGTTACGGATCTCTGCAATAGTCCTAGATGCTCGTAACAGATATCTTGACCAATTGTTGCTGAAATTACGCGTATTTTGCCGCAAATATTCTAGCTCGTTGCGGTTCGTTCCCCAGCATGAGCCGATTCCCTGGGTACACTTGTGCCCAATATTTTCAATCGTGATGGAATCATCAAAACCTAAGGAGCGAGCCCATGCATGCTCAGCACCGTCCACATCTTACTGTTCCTCTATTTCGGACCAGTGTAATTTTTGCGGCTACACTCGCACTCTCAAGTTGCAGTGGAGAGAGTGATCCTAGCCTCGAAACTCATGTGCCGGTGCTTTCAACTATGAAGAATACGCGTTCTCAAGAAAGTACAACGAATAGTGGCGAGCCAGGAAGCATGGATTCTGGGTATATCGATAAAACGCTGAATGATGGTGCAGCTACTTGGAATTTCCCGCTCGTCTATAAAGATTGGACTGCCACCCCAGCGGATGCGGAAGGGAAAAGCCAGCTGGATCATACAAATGACTGCAAGTTTTTTGCAAACCAAAACTACAGTGTCACCCCGGAAGCAGGATCTGATGGTGATGCTACAAAAGCACAAGTAACTGCATGGCAAGACGAAATAGCTGGCTCTGCTATTGATCCAGTATTTAACTCGGAAAAATCTTCCGATATTCGGGGAATCGGCAATAGCAGCGTAGAAACAATACGCGTCAACACTACATATAACGGTCAGGACGGCGTTCCATATCGGTCAACGGCTTGGTTCCGCACTTTCACCACCACAGAAAAACCTGCAGCAGTTTCATTGCATTATGTTTGCCCGGCCGATGCATATAATGAAAGTGATTTGAAGGGCCTTTTGGATAATACGCGGCTAATGAATGTTAAACAAAGCAGTATGCAGCAATAGAATCCTCAATCCTCCTAAAGGCAGTTTCACGCAAAACAAGACCCCAAAGCTTCCGCACCTAAGGTTTTGGATGCTTTGGGGTTGCGCCCTTGCATTGAGAGAAACAAAAGGCCTAGATTCAACCTTTTAAATAGTGAACTTTCGTTGCATTATGAGTTCTCAACTTATCCACCGTATCCCTACGGTATTCACCGTGCCTGGTCAGTTAAGCTCACCACTCTGATACGTGATTTCCTACTCCACAGGGTTCAATTCGTTTATGGATAGCTAGTCCCTAAACTGCATTACTACCATATGAACCAAACATTCGCTTGCAGCGTTTATTTGGGGTTGATTCAGGTTTCCCTGCCAACCATTAAGGCACTTTCAGTTATCACGGAGGAAGACTTTTGCTTTGGTGACTTTGCGAAAGGTATCGAACCTTTTATTCTCCTGCTAATGCAGGAAAACACTCCCAAACGAGCGCAGCAATTGACAAAAAGACGTGCTCCCTCTCGAAGTTTCGTTGATGTTTCCAACAACAAAATGCTTCACGCCTTAATAACGTTCGCGGTCAAGCTACTAGTATTCAAACATTGTAAATAGATTCGCCAACCCATCTATCATGTTTCTGGTTCACGCCCTTGATTGACGGTCTCGGACTATTGAACCTTCTGTAAATACACCATGGTTTGCGGTCATATCGTTTTGGGTTGCGTTCTTACCCAGATGAACCTAGCGCTTTTAGGCTCCCGATAATACTCACCATAACGGCCTCACCAGGAAAACCCCAATAAGACTGAAATTTACAGATTGCCTGAAGTTCCATATTGTTCCTAAGGCACAACATGGCGGCGGCTTGTCATCACCAACCTTTTGAGACGCTCACGCGCCCCTCGTGCGTCAGGCCGCGAAAATCAGCGTTCACCAATTTTCTATGAGAACTATAAATATGTCTCAGAATTAATGTCAATAGGGTTACAAAAACCCACTCCCCCGTTACCCTCGATATTATGACCCTTAGCGACGCCCTCAAACTTGCAGAATTCGCACAAAAAGTCGAGGTTTTTACCGGTGCCGGGATGAGCGCGGAAAGCGGCATTCAGACTTATAGAGATGACACTACAGGCCTATGGGAAAATATTGATCCGCAAGCAATGGCATCGATTTCCGCATGGATTCACGACCCAGAACCCATGTGGGCTTGGTACCTCTGGCGCACACATTTGGCTTCGAATGCAGAACCTAATGCGGGGCACTATGCATTGGCCCGTTGGGCGTCGATAAGCGATGTTCATATCACCACACAGAACATCGATAATCTGCACGAACGGGCGGGTTCGCCAGCGGTAGCACATTTACATGGAAGCTTATTTGCTTGGCGATGCACCATTTGCGCGAGGCCATACCGCAATGTCGAAGCTATTAACACCCCTATCGAACGCTTAACTCCGCCAAACTGTCCACTATGTGGAAACTACATTCGACCTGGTGTTGTATGGTTTGGAGAGGCACTTCCACAGCGTGAATGGACAACCGCCGAGACGCATATCTCGAATGCAGATTTGCTAGTTATCGTAGGCACATCGGGCGTTGTACAACCAGCGGCCTCTCTTCCGCTTATTGCGGTGAACTTAGGAATCCCAATTCTAGAAATTTCCCCAGCAGACACTGAGCTTACGGGAATAGCAAACTATTCTTGGCGAGCCACCGCAGCCACTGCACTGCCGGAATTGGTGGATGCGCTTGAGTACCGAGTACAACCTTAAACCACTATCAAAATGAACTACTCCCCCACTTATTGGACTGCACCGTGCGGGGTTTGAGTTTGGTCCCAGTTTTGAGACCATAAATGCCTTGGGGCTTGCGTGCCTCTTGAGGCCAATGTGGTTGCTGCGTCTCGGACTCCACTGGGCGAGACTGGGTTTGATCTGAGTTTGCAGCCTGGGTTTGCGGGGTTTGATCTGGGCTTGGCCGGTGGTTTGATTGTGCGCTTGTGGTTTGGTTGTTTGCGTCTGATGACCTGGTCCTTTCGGGTGCTGGTTGGGCGCTGGTTGGACGTGTTGTCACAGATTCCATTTTTTCGGCCGATTTTATGGAATCTGCGACACGATAGGTAGGGAACCTGTCACAGATTCCATTTTTTTCACTGTTTTTATGGAATCTGCGACAAACCCCAGGTCAACGATTGTGTGCAATGTTGGTTGCTGTCACAAATTCCATTTTTTCAGGCGATTTTTCAGGCGATTTTACGGAATCTGCGACAATGCGGATGAAAACATCGCTAGTTTGATAGGGTGTGCCTATCAAACTGCAGGGAAAGCGGCTCGAAAGCTCGGAAAGCCAGCCAGTACCCCAGGAAACCAACTCAAACCCCGGGAAACCCTGGATTTCCAGCCAACCCGCCCCAAAATATCAGGCAGATCTGACACCCCACGCCCCGAAAATCAGGCAGATTTCACATCACCCACAACCCACCAGAACATTTCCCCAGCTCACACCCCCAAACCAAAAGCCCACAACACAAATCTGCCTACCCGAGCCTTTCCCAAGCCTGGCTAGGCCCCAAAGCTTTCTCAGACCTTCCCCGGGTCTGGCGCGGACTGCATCAGGCCTTTCAGACCATTTCCTAGTCCTCACCCCAAGTCAATCCACCCCAAGTCAATCCGTGGCAACAAGCCCACCCCACCCACTAACTAAATCAAGCCCACCCCACCAACCAACTAAATCAAGCGCACCCAAACCACCGCATCCGATCCCTGCAACAACATAGAACAAAAGCCAGTTTAACTTTCGGCAGCAAGTTCAAAATTACCCCCATCGGTGGGGAACGCACCTTATAACGCAAGACGTTCTACATCGCCAATCCTGACTCGCAAAAACCAGCGAGCTTAAGTTATGCACTACGGGTCATGTATTCAAGCAGTCAGCTGCGTACATGCACAAAAATCTGGAAGATTACAATGCCTCGTTCAACTGTTCGATGAGTTGGGGGCAATGCAGCACAGTAATCAAAAAAATATCTATAGGGCCTGCCGCATCTCTCCTATTCATGGAATTATGGCCCCCATGACCAAAATCATTGCACTTGACCAAACAACGTGGTCTCAAGCCACTTGGCCGCTTGGAACTCATCCTCATGCTGACGGTGTCACTTTTGCGGTGTTTGCCCCTGACGCCACCCGTATCCAACTTGAGGTGTATCCTGAAGCACTCGGCGCAAGCGCAACGCATACCTTCCTTCCAGCTCGCGGAAATGACGGCGTATGGCGCGCCAAAATTCAAGGCCTGCAGATCGGTTCACTTATTGGATTTCGCGTATGGGGCCCCAACTGGGTTTGGGACGAGGCTTGGACGCCTGGATCAGATGCAGGGTTTATTGCTGACCTAGATGAGCACGGCAATCGTTTTAACCCAAATAAAGTGCTTTTTGACCCCTATTCCAGGGAGATTACGCACAATGTTTTCACGGACGAATTACAGCGTCTTGGTGTCAATGATGGTGTGTTTGGCACCGGCGGCGACCTTATTGATGGTGTGCCACGTCGACTCATTGATACCGCACCATATGCACCAAAAGGCATTGTAATTTCGGAAGGTTCAGAAGTTTCACCAAAACCAAAACTGCCAGCTGAAGAAGCCATAATTTACGAGGCAAGTATCGAACAGTTAACCGGCCACCCTTCTGTCGCACGCCTCGCCGATCTCCTGCGTGATGAGCCGGGCTTTGGGGGCGTCGAAAATATCCCTGCGGAATACCACGGCACATATAAAGGCGCCGGTATGCTCGCACCTTATCTCAAGGCCATGGGTATCACCACCGTTGAGTTATTGCCGGTGCATGAAACTAATGTTTCTGAAAGTGGACGTGATAGCGCCACAAATTCCTGGGGTTATATGACCTTGGCGTTTTTTGCGCCAAACCGCCGCTATGCATCTGATAAAAGTTGGGGCGGGCCAACTCGCGAGTTCAAAGAAATGGTTTCCGCATTCCACGACGCTGGTATGGAGGTTTACCTGGATGTTGTATATAATCACACGGCCGAGGGCGGCAACTGGAATGGGGATGTAAATACCACTGGATTTACTAGCCTCGGTGGGTTTGCCACCGCCGAGTATTACCAAATGACCGGCGAAAAAATTCTTGTCGACGGCGCGACCGGCACCTCAAACCAGCTAAATTACTCGTCCGACGCCGCCCAGCAACTTGTGCTTGATTCTCTTCGCTACTGGGCAGGCGATATGCATGTTGATGGTTTCCGTTTTGACCTTGCCACAGTCCTTGGCCGTAAGCCTGGCGGGGCGGAACCAGATGATTGGGGTAACCAAAAACGCTTCTTTACCGATCATCCACTTTTGGTTGAAATCGCAAAGTTTGCCGAAGAGGAACACGTCGAAGTTATTGCCGAAGCTTGGGACCTTTGGGGCTATGAGGTTGGCAATTTCCCTCGCGGTTGGGGCGAATGGAATGGCCGCTACCGTGATGCAGTCCGCGCGTTTACTAAAGGCGACGGTAATACCAGCGAATTCCTCGATATGTTTAATGGCGATTACCACCACTTCCACGACAATGGTGGGGCTCAAAAAACCATTAACTTTATTGTCGCCCATGATGGCTTTAACCTTGCAGACCTGGTCAGTTATCAAACTAAAAACAACGACCAGCCCTACCCCTTTGGACCTTCCGATGGTGGCAGTGACAATAATGTGTCCTGGGATTCTGGTGGCAGCCAAGCGCTGCGCCGCCAACGACTCCGAAACCTATGGACCATCCTTATGTTCTCCCGCGGCGTCCCAATGATTGTTGCCGGCGACGAATTCGGCCGCACCCAAAACGGCAATAACAATCCTTGGGCCCTTCACTCAGTGGCTATGCGCAATAACTACGACATGCTCACCACTAACGCGCCACAACGTGTCCCTGTCGCCGAAGATATCGACGCCGCGTACCACGACAATCTCGGCGAGTTCGCCAATGACAACCCCAATGTCAATGGCCTGTTCCGCTTTGCCAACTTCCTTATGCAGCTCCGGCATCGCCATAGCAGTCTCCAGCAAACCGAGTGGGGCGATAATATTGCCAATAATCACGACGTCTCCTACCTGTTCTACAACACAAGTGGCGACGCCGCGCCCGCCGAAGGTGACCGTGCCCTAGGTGTATACATTGACTCCCCGGAAGATAATTTCTGGATCATGATTAATATGACCGGAGACCAACAGGACTTCTATGTCCCAGAAGAATTCCGCACTTCCGACTGGCGCTATATTATCGACACCGCCAACTGGGCGGAATTGGTAAACAACTACTGGCATGACGATGAAGCAGTCACCGTACACAACCACAACTCGGTACACCCCTGGTCGATCGCCGTGTGGCACCGCTAATTTGCTGCATCGGCCTCACGTTCTGAGAACTTCGTGTTTATCGGTGTAGCAGGCATTGTTGACCAAAAACACCTCGAAAAAAATCCTCAGTACGAACGCCCCGCAATCAACGCAATGAGCTGCACGAAACGCGGCGTCGAAAAGTATCGACGCCGCGCCAGGCATCCCAATGGAAAAGAATCCCTTGCATTGGTTCTCGTCTCCCCTCATTATCATCGCAATTACCGGCCACAGGAGACTCAAAAAGAGCTTAAAACGGAGACAGCCAATGAATAACCGGCAAGGAACACACCCCGCCAGTCTTATGCAGATCACCAAGGCTATTGAAAGACGAAGTTCCGACCCATCCAAAAATACCCCCACCAGTGATCCTGATGGGGGTAATACTGTGGGCCCTGTGGGGCTCGAACCCACGACCTACGGATTAAGGATTAGGCGTGTCTTACACGGGGTCAGGGCAGCATAGGTTTAACCTATGTAAATGCAAAGAGTTTTATTAGAGGATTGTCTACGGGGGTGGCGGAAAGAACTTGCTGCAGCTGGACGCAGTGACGGAACTCTAGGCGTCCGAACATCACACACCCGCCGGGTGCTTAATTCCATAGGTGTCCCGCTGCATGATGTCCGTCGACACCACCTAATAAGCTGGCTGGCTCAATGCAAATACGCACCCGAAACTCGGCGTCAAGTAATCATCTCACTTCGAATGTTTTTTGCGTGGCTTTTAGCTCAAAATAAGATTTCGGCAAACCCAGCTGAATCACTTCCAGCCGTTGCACGACCTCGCAAATCTCCGATGCCCGCAGCCGACTATCAAATAATCAAAGCCATGCAAGAAGCACCAGCATGGGTAGCGCTCGCCGTCGAGATCATGACTACCTGCGGTCTGCGAAGGTTTGAAGTAGCAAAACTAAGAAGCCTTGATGTGCAAGCAATCGGCAACCTTTGGACCATACATGTCATCGGCAAAGGTGGACATTCACGATATGTGCCGTGTCCACCACACCTTGCAATCAAACTTACAGCTAAACAAGGGTATGTATTTCCAGGGGGCCAGAATGGCCATGTGTCAGCTGGCTGGCTTGGAAAACAAATCAGTAAATATTTGCCCGCCGGAATTACTTCACATAAATTGCGCCACAGATACGCCAGTGTGGCCTATCGATCACACCACGATCTACGTGCAGTGCAACAACTTCTAGGCCACGCAAGCGTGGCTACGACTGAAGCCTACACCGCAGTTGATCCGTCGAGCGTTATTGAGACAGCCAGCGCGGCGTGGCGGATTGAGGGTGGTTAGGTTGGTGGGGTGCGCCAGATGGCGTTGACGGTGTGGGTGGTTTCGGTGGTGGTGACGGTGAGGGTGCCGCCGATGACGGTGAAGCAGGGGGGTGCGCCCATGATGGTGGCGATGGGGTCGCCGGCGATGCTGATGCCGGTGTGGAGGTCTTCCCATGGCAGCCAGCAGTACCTGTTTTCCCACCACGATGGCGCAATAAGTCGATCGGAGAATGTGAATTTTCTTGAGCCCGTGACCTGCAGCTTCCAGAGTGCGGTCATATCCTCCTTGTAGTCTGTGGTGTATACACCGTAGTCTGAAATGATTTTCATCACAGGACCGTGTCGGTCGGCGCGGTCGATGTCGATGATGATATGTCGTTTGGGCCCGATGACTGCGCCGGAGTTTTCTACCCAGATTAATTTTGTTCGGTGCTGGGGTCCGACACGGGCGGCGGCGGTGGAGATGACGTTGGTGGCGGGGAGTTCTGTCAGCCCACCCCAGGTCAGGCCGCGGGCGGCGCACGTGGATACACGCAACGTTTGATAGTCCGGTGACCAGCACGGATAGCTGCCCATGGGACGGCAAATCGATGCCTCGAGCCATTGGCGGATGGTGCGTTTTTCTTGCTTGTGGGATGCGGGATACAACTCCGGGTTGCCACTGACGGTGTACGCGCTGATGCCCAGGCGCGGCCGACCCTTTTTAATCAACCACTCGTTAATCATGGTTTTAGCATTATGAGCTTTCCGATCCCTCGGAAAAACATCAGGGGTGAGCCGGAAAATATCCTCATAATCAGTAGCTTCGATTGCGCGGATCAGCACGCGGCCGCCGTCCTCTGGCGGGTGGTTTGGGGTGATTTCCACCTCATCGACGTACCCCCGGAATACCGGGACAGTTTTGGGTTCTTTCGTTTGAGTAGTCGGCGTGGGAATATTCAGGTCAACCACTATTTTTTTGCGCATAAACTCTACGGCCGCACGCAGATCATCAGCAGAATCTGGGTAGTAAAGCTTGAGTGTGGCGGTGCGCGAGCGTGGTGGCTCGTTGAGTTCTTGACGCCCCCACGTCGTGGAAAACCCGGCAATCTCATAAAGTGGGATGCGCGTCCCCGCAATTGACACGCGCAAACCCCGCGCCAGCGGTGATCGTTGTTTTACCATGTTGTTTGCCGTTCACGGTCGCGATCGAGCAGCCGCCGGATTTGATCGGCGACAGCATCGGGGTCAAGGGCCCCAGTGATGGTGAAGTGGTTGTGTATTTCGGGTCGGGTGTGGTAAGAGAGTCGTCCGAGGCGCAGTGGTCGGCGGGGTGTGGCGGCGGCGGTGAGGATGGCTGCGGCCAGTGGCGCGGCGGTGAGGATGTGGGCTGGTGGGATCGTGCCGGTTAGATCTGGTGGGGTGTGGGTGGCGAAAATCTCACCCGCGTAGGTGGCGAGGTCGCCGAGGCTGACATTCGCGAGGCGATCGAGGAGTGCGTCAATCCAGTCGATGGTGTCGCGTACGGCCTGGATGAGGCGATTGTGTGCGGTGACGGCGAGGTCCATGGCCCCGCTGATGGCGTCGCCGGGGCGGGCGGCGAGGTCGATAAACTCGCTGACGATAGTGCTGGTGTCGTGCCATTTGTCGATGCACCAGTCCAGTGCTGTGCGGCTGGTTTCAGCCATGGTGCGCATCCCGTCGCCAACATCGGCGACTTTGGTGATGACGTATTCTGCGGCACTCGCACCGATGAGGGATGACAGGGCACCGTAGCCGTCATCACCGCCGTGGAACGCGGTCCAGACTTCTGACCATGAGGTTTTTAGGTTTGTGAGGGAGTCTCGGACATTGAGGACGAAGCCGATGGTGGTGTTGTCTTCTTCGATGCCGAGGGCTTGGCCGAGGGTGCCGGTGTAGTCGCCGTCGAAGATGAGGGAGCGTAGGCCAGTGATGGTGTCGGTCACCCAGGTCGCTTTGTCGTCGAGCCATCCGGTGGCGTTATTCCAGGTGTCTTCGGCTGAGTGCCACATTGAGTTCCAGGAGTCGGTCACCCAGGTCGCGCCGTCGTCGACAGCACCGGTGAACTTTTCCCATTCTTGGGTGCACCAGTTCCAGGCGGCGGTGAGTTGGTCACCGAGCCATGCTGCGCTGTCGCTGAGTGCGGTGGTAAATTGCTGCCAGAGTTGTTTACCGGTTTCTGTTTCAGTGAAAAACCACACCAGCGCCGCGATGACCGCAGCGATCGCCAGAACGATGAGCCCCAATGGGTTGGCGCTCATGACGACGTTGAGCGCGGTTTGGGCGATCTGCATCGCAGCGGTGGCGGTTTGCCAGGCTTTCACGACAGCGACCACACCCCAGAGTGCGGCGGTGATCCCGATGACGGCGCCGGCCATGGCTTGGAATTTTTCTGGGTTTTCGCCGACCCATTTGGCAAGCTCCGCGACTTTTTCTGCAGCTTGTGCCACGTATGGTAGGAGGGCTTCACCGAGGGAGGCTTTGGCGTTTTCCCAGGCGGCGTTAGCGCGTTGTTGTTGGCCGGCGGCGGTATCGGCTTCTCGGCTGAATGCGCCAACTGTGTCGGCGGTTTGTTGGTTCAGCAGCGTCAGGATGGCTTGGGTGCGGGCGGTTTTCGCGGCTTCGCCTTCGAGTTTATCGAGTCCTTGCGCGGCCAGTTCGGCTTGGATGGTGGATTCTTTGATGGACACGCCGTAGCGCTCGATCGGGTCGGCCTCGCCTTTCATGAGGGATGACAGTGCAGCGACTGCGTCGGCGGTGGTACCACCAAACGTGGCGGCGAGGTCAGCGCCTTTTTGAATGAGTTCATCAGTTTGGCCGACCAGCTCCCCTTGGGAGACGCCCATGTTTTTCAGCTGCGCCCCCATCACCGAGGCTAACTCTTGGTATTCGTTTTTGCTCAAACCGACGGCGCTGGATGCTTCTGCGGCGAGGGTTTTAATTGCTTCGGCTTGGTGTTTGTAAATGCTTTCTACCGCGCCGGTGGATTGTTGCAGGCTGCTCGCGGATTCGAATGCTTGCACGCCGAAGGCGATGACTGCGCCGGAGGCCACGCTCATGGCTTGGGCTGCGGAGGTGGCGCGTGATTGCAGTTTATCGATCCGGGTTTCGGCTTCATCGAATCCTTTGTTCGCGCCTTTTGCATCTGCCAAAATTTTGACAGAGAGCAGTGCTGTTTTACCCATTGTTGATTTCCTCTACCACGGCGACCGCAGTCGCGATCATCACATCATCGCAGGTGAAAAAATAGTCAGGGGCGACACCCCACGCATAGGCCAGGCGCATTAATTCCCGGATGGTGGTGCCCCGGTCGTAGGGTCCGGCATCACCTCCGGAGCATCATCGGCGACCAGGTCGGCGACGGTTTCGATCCATGTGTCAAAGTCCAGGGTGGTGGCGTGGGTGCGGTTGAGTGCGGCCCACGTCCAGTACGACATCCCGAGAAACGGTGCGTCCTGAAATGAGGGCCAGCCCATCCGGGCACGATGCATATCAAACCGCACTTGGTCGGGGGTCATGACCTTCGCGGTTTCGGTCGTACCGTCGGAATACGTCACTGTGATTTTTTTCATTGGTGGTTAAGCTCCTTCGATGGTGTTGAGAATGTTCTTGACGTGCTCTTCGTAGAGGCGAAGCCATGTGGGTTCAGTTTTTTGGGCTTGCTCTGCAACAAACGGGTTTGGTGTGATGTTCCGGGCAAACCAGCCCCAGTGGATCGGCCCGGCGTAGGGCACGCTTTTCGCGCCAAGGCGGATACGTGCCCCGGTCTGGGTGGAGAACACTGTGAGCGTGTCTTTGAGTCTGCGAACGCGCGCGCGTTTTGTGCGCGAGCCTACTGGTGCGACAGCCACAGATGCGGTTTTGACGATTTCACCGGCTGATTTGTTGACCGCTTTGAGTTGTTTCATGTCGATGCCAGCGCGGCGGAGTGATGCGCGCAGTTGCCGGGCACCTTCGATTTCTACATGGCCGGGTGCTCCGGCGTAGCTCATGGCGTGATCCCGTTGACTTTCGTGGCTGGGGTGAATGTGGGTTCACCGATGAAATCCAGCTCGATGTTGGTAGTTCCAGCTTCCCCGACCTTGCCCCCGACTTCTGGCGGGTCAAGGCGAACCGTGCCTTCGAATTTGCCACCATCGGTGGTGTTGGGAATGAACTCGATTTTCTCAGTGGTGCCTTTTTTCGACCACAAATACCCAACGATGCCTTTAACGGTGAGGTTTTGCACACATGTGAGTTTCAACTTATAACTATAGGTAGTTGCCTCGGCGGCGACATCACCTGATAGGAGTTGGATTTCCGAGCCGGCTTTCACCGATGGTGCGATGGTTGCGGCGGACACCTCGGCGGAAAAGTTCAATCCGGCGGTGGATTGGCCAAGCACAATTTTGCCGGGCCCAGTGGTAGCAATTTTAGTGTTGACTGGCATGGATAGCTCCTAGTGTGGGGGTCGGATGGTGAGAGAGAATGCAGGGCAGACCTCCCCGCCGGGGAGGGTGACGGTGGTCCCCAGGTCGGTGTCAACGACGTTGCCGCTCAGCACGTCCAGTGCTGTGGTGAGCATCTTTTCTAGCACGCCGATGGCCGCCGGGATATCTGTTTCTGGGCTAATAAGATGAATCCCTATCTCAATAATGTTTGTGCCGTCGAGACGGCGGCCGAGCCAGCGGGTAGCATGCACCCACGCACACGGTGGATGCAGACATAGCGGGTCGATATCGGCCGGGATGCCCGCATTTTGGAGTGCGGTCGTAATGTCAGTGAGGCTGTCGGTAATCATTGCAGTAACGGTAGCTAGGCGACGATGATGTCTCGGTGGCGCCCAAGGTTCAGCAATGCCTCGATATCGGGATCGTATTTCGCGACATAGCTGGGACCCAGTTCACCGATAGTTTCCACCCCGGAGGGGCTGGCGCGGCGTCGCCATAATCGGGCGGCGAGCATGTGCGCGCCACGGCGGGTTTTCGCACTGTCCCATTGGGACGCCGGGACCCAGTCAGCGACCAGGTCTACGACTGCGTCGATGACGTCGGCGAGGTCAGCGTGATAGTCGCCGCTGAGTTTGAGTTGGGCGGCAAGCTTTTCGGCATTGATGATGCCTACTGGTCGGTTGGTCATGCGGTAAACTTCACCAACTTTAGGCCCTTGGGTTGCTCAACCAGTGTGGCGCGATAGCCGAACACGCCTTCATCGGTGGCACCTTTAGCGACGTTGAGTGCATCGACGCGGATCGGGCTGCCTGCTAACTCCCCGTGGCGGATGGCTGGTTTACACCACGCCAGGACTTTCCCTTTGCCGATCAATGGAGTTGGTTTCATCTGGGCCGGGGTAATGCCAAGCATTTCCAAAAACGCTGGTAATTCTTTTTCTTTGACATCGATCAAATTAAACCAATCCATGTCATTGACGACATACACATCCGGGTCGATATTGGTCGCAGCATGGATCGTGTGCCGCGCCCAGCCGCAGGCTTTAAACAGCGACCATTGCTTTGCAGATTGATCATCCTCGGCACCGGCACCCGCAAGCGCATCAGCCAGGGCTTTTTCGTCGGACTTTTGCGCATAGGATTCCGCCATGGCTGCGAAGTATTTGGCGATGACATCGACTTGGTGGAAATGGATGTGCTCGATCGGCAGCTGGTTCGCGCCCGCCAATCGGGTGGCCTCAACTTCGACGAGTTCGAATTCAGCTTTAGTTGACGAGACTTCAGCGGGATGCCCAGCGTAGTCGGCGACCTCAGGTTTGGTTTTCCAGCGCACGCCTTGCATTTTCAACCCCGTGAGAGTGTCTTGCCGCATGGCCGGGATAAATTTCCGCTGGTAGGTGACGCCTTCCCAAAGCTCACCGACCCAGTTCGGCGCGAGCCCAAGTGGGGATTTCGCGACCTGCAATGATTGCAGTGCCGCGGTGAGCATAGTCGGCTCGGCGGTGGGATCATCCAGGCGGGCAAGCGCATCGTAGATCGCAGAGCAGCTGAGTTCGACTGGGCGCGGTGTGGCGTGGATGCCGCCGGGGGCTGCGGCCGGGCCTGCGCTGGCGGTGACAGTCTCGGCGGTGGGGGTGTCATTATTCATCGTGGTGGTCTCGGTTGGGTCGGGTGTGGTATGGGAGGCGGTGATACTGGTGACACGGGCGCTGGAGAACGCTGGGATCGCCACCAACGCGACTGACATCAGTGTCGCCGCAGTAATTGTGTCACCGTCAAATTGGGGTTCGAGCAGTTCGACCGATAGCGCATCGCGCACTCCTTCGCGGATGTCTGCGCTGGCAAGATCGCCATCCGGGGTTCGGGCAAGATGAAATTTTGCGTACAAACCAGCATCGGTGTCGGTAAGTTCCAGGGCGTAGCCGACCGGTTGCCAATCTGCTTGAGTTGAGTGGTTTCTCAACAATTTAATATGGCGAAGATCATCGGGGATGGTGATCGCCCCACGCGCGACCTGATAGTCTCCGGCGCTGGTCATGCCATGCTGATTCCACGGCAGGATAAGCCCTTCAACGATGCGTGGGGCAGCGTCGGCGTCAGTGCAGGTGGTGGCAGTCAACAGTGCGTTAGTCTGCAGAATCACGGTGGCGCCCCTTTTTTTCTCGTGGTTCAGCAGCCAACCACGGCATGTAGGTTTTCATCCATGCCTCCGTAGCAGGGTGAGCAAGAATACGGGTGATCGTAGCGATCGTGGCGAGGGTTGCCGCCACCCATGGAATGGATTCAATGCCAAGTTCTTTGGCAATGATTGGCAAAATCGGGCCGATGCCAATGACAGCGGCGACCAGGGTGCGGATCGTGGCGCGGTTTGGATGTTTCACTTGTGTTGGTGTCATGGTTGTACGGGAGCAGGATCAGGGGCAACAACCGTAAGCAGTTGCCGGACGGCAAAGGTATTCACCACAGCGGTGATGGTTAAGGCAACAAGTTCGATGACGGTCATGGTTTTGCAGAAAACCCTTGCACTTCAAGGGCTTCACCAATGGCGGCCAAGGCATCGACGACGGTGCGCCCGCCGAGCTGCGGCCAGCCGGCGAATGTGTGGCCATGGGCATCGCGGCCCGGCCCGGCCAACTGGTCAAGGATCAATGAATCAATATCTGTGCGCATAGGTTCACTTTCTTCCATCGGTGAGGTGGTGCCATAGAACAGGGCATGTAGTTGTTCTCTGGTGCCACGAAAAGCATTGATATCAACACCTGAATTTCCGCCGCGCCAGCTTCCAAATCGCGCTTCTGAGCTAAATTGCCACAACGCTGGCTGTTGGTTGCCCAATGGGTAATTCCACTGCCTGTGGCTATTTCCTGGATAAATATTTTTTGGCGGGCCCGGGGTATTGGTTCCATAAGCGGCGACCCAAAATGCACCGAACTCATGGCTATCTGGCTCATTTGGTGAAATTTTATGCTCCCAATAGGGAACATATGAATAACACCCGATGACACGAACACCAGCTTGCTCGAACAGTCGCTTACATTCGCGGATGTGATCGACGTGGATGCCTGCGGGGGTTTCCACATCAATCCACATTGGGCGTTGCTGGTTTCCCATAACCTCAAGGGAGGCTTGTACCTGGGCCGCAATACTCGATCCTTCACGAGGGTTACGCAAATAGTGGTATGCCGACGTAATCAGGCCAGCTGCCTCGGCGTCTGCCAGATGCGACTGGTAGACCCGGTCACGGTGGATGCCATCAGTAGTACGAATGATGGCGAAATCCAGGTCCGACTCGCGGGCGGCCTCGACGAGGCTGAGACCGTTTTGCCACTCAGAGACATCAACGCCAAAAATAGTCATTGGTTCTCACTTTCAATTTCAACATGTGGGTTAGGCGCGGGTAGGGAACGATCATCAGGCACAGTGAGTGCAGCGATATCGGCGGTGGCCTCGCTGGTATCGACCCTGAGTGACACACCACGGGGCACAATGTCGTCCATCCCCAGTCGGGCGGTGACCGCTGAAATCATCGGGGCGATGCCAAAGGTGATCAGCTCGGCCATCCTGGCTTGAGTATTGGAATACGACAAGGAGGTGCCGGAGAGGGTGGCATCGATCATCGCGGCCGGGATCGAGCACAGTCGCGCCAAGTCAACCGCAACCGCGTTGCGGCCCTCAACCAACAGGTGTTCTTTGATGCTGCCGTGTTCTTTCACTTCAATGCCTGCTGAAGTGAATGCGACCCCACCATCGCGGCCTTTCCGGGCACGAATCCAGCTTTGTTTCAGCTCGGCGACTTTTTCCGGTGTCAACGGCTTATCACTGGTTTGATGCAACTCGGTGGTGTGGGCTGGGGTTTCTACTGCGCGCCGCACCCCACGAGCAAGCGCGAGTGCTTCCGGGATGGTGGTTTTCCCCAGTGCAAGAATGCCCTCATGAATCCCAGGGATCAGGATATGGGTTGCGGCCGCAACCGGCGCCCCATCGACTAGGACACGATCCTCGGCATCAAATGCCCAGGCATCGTATGGGACCCGGTCAGCGGTGAGCACATGACCTGAGTAGTCGCGGGTGACCCGCCACAGTGACCAGCCGTAAAACAGCAGATCGTCGATGGTCCACAACATCCGGTGATACGGGCTGAGCAGCCCATCAGTGCGGGAAATCCATGCGGGTTGGGCATCCAGGTCTGTGCCGTTTCGCACCGCTACGATCGGGAGCCGAGCGCAGGTAGTGCAAATAAGGTTGCGGGCGCGCAGCAGTGCAGGAATCGTGAGGGCCGCGTCACGGGTAATACCATGCAATGACACGTCATCGAGATCGTCACCAATGAAACTCAGGGACTCCAACCTGGGGTGCTCAGACAAAGACGAAGTGGGCGCGGTCATCGCGCGCAGCGCCCGAAATGCATCCATCATGCCCATGGATGCATCATTGACCACACTGATGGTTTTCCGCTGAATCTATAGAACACGCTGGGGTTTTAGTAAATTTCTGGTTCGATGTCTTCGCGGTAATTCTGGGCACCAATCATCGCCAGTGTCGCTGCCTCCAACGGAGCAATCGACCCGACCGCTGCACGCCGATCCCACACCCAGGAATCACCAACCCGACGACGAGCGGCGATATCAGCGGCGGCGTCCAATGCCGGATCGGGGCGTATCTTGATCTCCGGGGCAAACATGCCATCATCATCAATGTGCATCAAGCGGGTCAAAAAATCACCACACCCCGCCGCCAGCGCCCGAAACGTGATTTTATTCACATGAATGCCTTTGCGGTCCAGTTCAGCAGCAAGAGCATCTGCCGGGCCGATCGGGTCAATCCATACCTGTGCGCCGTGGGCTTCACACAGTTCATTAATTCGTTCCACCGCCCACCGATATCCGGGGCGTGCATCAACAACTTCAACCATTGGTTGCGAGGCCACGATGGAAGCAGTAACAATAATGGCGGTATTACGATCAGCGGCGACAGCTACGCCGAACGCCACTGGCGCATCAGCTGGAATCGGGTCGTCACTGGATGCCATCTCCCATGCTTCAATGGGGATCAATCGATCTCGGGTATGTGTTTCACGATTACCGTAAGCCCTAGCAAACTCATTAACCTTACCACCCATTTTCTTCCACGCAGCCTGCAACGACTCCACCGACTGGGTGAACCCAACCGCAGGATGCGCCGCAGCGACAACAGCAATATCGCTGGCATCGTCATCATCAGCAATGCCCCAATCCAGCAGCGCCACACCTTCCTTCCCCACACGGGCCGCCTCAACCTGATCGTGAAACCATGTACTCGCCGCCGTCCCACGAGTCGAGACCAAAATGACTTGCGCACCAGGGCGAGTGGACTGGGTCGGGGTAATTGCCTGCATCAGCGCTTCACCTTCAGCTTGGTCGAACACCCATGCCTCATCAATCACGTTGAAGTCGCCTTGCTCACCGTGTAGCGACTCCTCTGTCGGGGGATGCGGCGCCCAGTCAGAACCATTTCGAGGGATCAGAAAATGCTCATCACCACGAGATTTCTTCCGGTCAAACAGCTTTGATAACGGAAACGTTGGATCAAGTAAATCATTGGTGAACTTCATCCAATTCCGCCGGGCGTGCCCGCCGGTTTGGGCGGTGGACCACACATATGACTTCGGAGCTTGCAGTGCGCGCTGGATACATGCGGCACCAATAAGCCGGGTTTTTCCCGACTGGCGCGGTACCGAAATAATCACCAGTGGCCACCGGCGCAACCCCGTGGCACGATCAACCTCACCAATAACATCCGCAGCCCACTCCTGCCATGGCATCGCCGGCGTGCCAGACCACTCCATAATCTGGCAAATGGCAGGGCCAAACGTAGGGTTAATCGTCGGCCGAGGCGTGGCGAATCGTGGGGGTGCTGAGCGCTGCAAGGGCTTGGGTAATGGCATCATCGGCGTCAGTATTTCGAGCAGAAGGGATCAATTTCATTTCCCGAAGCAATTCCATATACGGCCCAGATAATTGGGCAATCGCATAGTACTTCCGATCAGCTTCGGCTTGGTCCAAAGCGCGGGCATTCGCCCGAGCCAGCGATACTGCCGCCTCGTCGAGGGTTTCGAGGTAACCATCGCGGCGAGCTTGGGCGATCGCAGTCTCAAGCATTTGGGCGTGTCGGTCACCGGTCGGCACATCAGCCGGGGTAAACAGCGCGGGTTGGTTCATGGCAAAACTTTTTCCGTTTCGGGGGTTATGAGTGAAAACAAGGGGGGAGGGGGGAGGGGGGACGCCCCCCGGGGCACAACGGGGAGAGATTTTCCGGCTGGCGCGGGGCTTCCCCGACCTCGGCTTTTATAAAAACTCACCATCGGCGACTCGGCGGCAGAGTTTTCCCAGGTCGCACTGGGTATTTCGCGAACCACATATCAAGCGGCATATCACGGCGGGCTGAATTGCAACTGGCGTGCGCCGGACGAAGATTCTCGATCGAATCATCACCACCAGCCGAACGAGGCACCACATGATCGGCTGTGTCAGCACCATCACGCAAGCACAAATGGCAGATCGTGCCGTACGTCGCCAACGTCAACACCCGCAGCCGCGACGCAGATCGCCCACCCCAACCAGCCATCACAGCACCTCACACTCAGCCTGCGCGCGCGATACCCGCCCCCTATCCCGGCGGGGTGCAGGATGGGCAGGGGCGGGGTGGGTCCCCCTCCGCCGACGCGCCCGAGCAGCCCGAGCAGCCCGAGCCGTTTGCTCCGTGACAGCTGCGTCCAGCTGCGCTGCATGCATCGCGCGCAGCGACAACCCACTAGCCACCCCACTCACCGCAGCGATCGCCACACGATAACGCACAGACACGCCATGCGGCGGAATCGGAATACCAGCAACAATCACCCCACCAATCGGCGGCGCAGGCAACGACAAGGCATAGGTAGCACACGCACGCAGCAACGGACAGCCGCCACACAACTGCGCAGCACGCTCGTGCAACAGGCGAGTGCGCTCAGCAAGAGACTGCTCAGACGGAAACGAAGTAGGGTAGTCCCACCACGTGGGATCAGCATCAGGAGCCGTACACGGCGTCGGCACCCCAGGAAAGATGGTCATAAGTCATGCCCTCACAGATCAATCAATACACAAGGCCTATAGATCACAGCCACTCCAGGCCAAAGAGTTCGAAGGCCCAAAGGGCCCCCTTTGCTGTGACCTCCCAGTCGCGCTTCCCAGTTTTTCCGCCTCCCGTCGTCACACCCACGACCAGTAGCCGATGGGCGATTTTGCCCACCGGCTTCCAGCTATACGCCACGCCCACACTGATCAGATGTGAGATGGCGGTATAACGCCGAGCCGTCATACGCTTTGGTTTATGTATTGGAGGCACATACTCGGCCGCAGTTGGTTAGTGTCGAACTTGCGGGACAAACGACAGATCGGGTCGAAGTTGGTTAATGACTATTTAGTTAGTTCTTGATGCCTCCGCATACGCGGTGCACCACGAGGAAACACCAACAGAACGGCAACGTTGATGTGTCCTCGTGACCCACCCGCACCCAGGCAGTCACAACCAGCAACTAAAACAACGGCTCAGGCAACCACACTGCTAACTCCTCCCGACACCGGGCACACACATGCTCCCCCGCCCACGGACCCGACACCATCCGCGGCGGTACACACCCTTCGGCAAAATGCACACCACAAACTCCACACCGGGTTTTCGACCGACGCGCAGGACGCCACTCAGCAGACACAGTCAGGTTCATCACCACACCCCCCATGCGACACGACATTCTGCCGGATCCGAGTCACCAACTCAGGCGGAAGATGCCCCCCAATCGGCCCATACGTCCGCACCCACGCCTCCGCAGTCTGCAACGCCTCAGCAGCAACATACCCATACGGGGCCGACTCCTCCCCATAAATCTCATCAACCACCCCAATCAAATCATCAATCCACACCGGCACAGGCGCAGGCCGAGAAGCCACCACACCATCCGATTTCCCCCCACCATTGCCTGATAAAAAGATACATATAACCATCACGGCGATACCGGCAAGACCAACCAAAAAAGCAAACACAGACATCACGCCACTGCCTTCCGGTCAAGCAGTTCGCGAACATCATATTCCGAAAAAATATAGGTTCCCGTTTGAGTTGAACTTTTCAAAACCGGTGCCAAAATCCCTTGCTTCACCCAACGATGAACCGTCGATCGGTTAACCCTAAATAGTTTTGCCACCTCATGCGTAGATAGCAACTGTTGCTGTTCCATACCATGACTAATACCAATGGATAGACTCAAGCGCAACTGTTGCGTTTCTAATCAATTTCTTAAACTGGACTTTGGGGGCACTTTGGGGGTTGATATTGCAACAACTATTGCGTTAGGGTGTCAACATGACAATGCAGCAACATTTCGACTTTTCAAAACTGGAATTTAATCTCGGAGATCGCCTCCGAAAAGCATTAGAGATCGCAGACCTGACTGCTATCGACATGGCTACATACTTAGACATCTCTAAATTCACCATTAGCCGCTATATCAATGGAAAAGTCCCTGTTCCATTACAGACCCTTCGCCTGTGGTCGCTTAGGACTGGTGTCCCACTGGAGTGGTTGCAAACAGGGAAAACCCCCACCAGTGATCCTGATGGGGGTAATACTGTGGGCCCTGTGGGGCTCGAACCCACGACCTACGGATTAAAAGTCCGCAGCTCTACCAACTGAGCTAAAGGCCCTTCGTTGTGAAACAACAACGACATCATCTTAGCGGTTTCCCACACAGTTGGGAAATCGGCCTGATTTCTCCAAAAATTCGCAGGTAAACCTGGGTTTACTCCCGCCCCCCGCCAGCTAACAAGAGAGCAAGTTGAAACACGTACACTAATTTGAGGACTGTTTGGGTTCCTTTTTCGCAGGCAGATGTGACCCGCACGAATCTAAGACACCGGATTTTCCCAAAACAGCAAAATCCGGTTCTCGATATGCCTAGTTCACAGTTGTCAGAGCTGATTACTGCCAGTTTCCCAGCGTGTGGGTAACTAGATAGGGGATTTCCCGGGTGGCTCGGTTGGGTTTCCGGAGGTTTGGGCTGGTTTCCTAGGCGGTGGGCGGCCTTACGTGCGGTTTGATAGGCTAGCCCTATTAAACTAGTGATGTTTTTATGTCAAGTGTCGCAGATTCCATAAAATCGCCCGAAAAAATGGAATTTGCGACAGCAACCAACATTGCGCGCAATCGTTGACCTGGGGTGTGTCGCAGATTCCATAAAAACAGTGAAAAAAAATGGAATCTGTGACAGGATCCCTACCTATCGTGTCACAGATTCCATAAAATCCGCCGAAAAAATGGAATCTGTGACAACACGCCCAACCAGCGCCCAAAAGACTGAGCACCTCTCGGCCAGCAGCCCGAAAAGATTAAGCACCTCCCAACCAAATCCCAGGTCACCACAAGCACACAACAAAACCACAAGCACACAACAAAACCACAAGCACACAACAAAACCACAAGCACACAAAACCCCAAAACACCCCGCCTTCAAGCAACGAAAGCGGGGTGCAGTTCAGCAAGGTTCAGCAAGCGGCCCAACGGGGCCAACCCTAAGGACCTAACCAGTCCTCGGGCTTAACCAGAAACCACCGGTTTTTAGCTCTTCTTCATGGTGCCGGTCTCAGCGAAGCGCTGGTGGAAGCTGAATGCGGTTGCCAGATCATGCGGGGTTTGCAGGGTCTTGCGTTCCTTGGCTAGGTGAAGTGCACGCTCGTAGTATTCTTCGAGCAGCGGACGGTAGTCTGGGTGCGCAAGGGCAATGATCTTTTCTACGCGCTGGCGTGGTGCCAGGCCACGGAGGTCTGCGTAACCGTATTCGGTAATAATGACCTTCACGTCTTGTTCGGTGTGGTCAACGTGGGATACGAATGGCACGATCGCAGAAATAGCACCGCCCTTTGCATCGGATGGGGTGATAAAGGAGCTGATGTAGCCATTGCGGGTGAAGTCCGCGGAGCCACCCACACCGTTCATCATGCGGGAGCCGATGACATTGGTGGAGTTGACGTTGCCGTAGATATCAGCCTCGATTAGGCCATTGGTGCAGATCAGGCCCAGGCGGCGTACAACCTCAGGGTGGTTGGAGACCTGTTGTGGGCGGAGGATGATTTGCTTGGCGTACTTGGATGCCTCACGGTTCATGCGCTCTGCGTATTCCGGCGAGAGGGAGAACGACGTCGCGGACGCGACGGTCATTTTGCCTGCGTCGATAAGGTCAACCATGCCGTCTTGGATAACCTCGGTGTAGGCCTGAATATTCTCGAACTTGGAGTCAAGCAGGCCGCTCATTACGGCGTTTGGAACATTGCCAACGCCGGATTGCATGCGGTAGCCATCATAGGTAAGGCGACCTGCAGCAACTTCACCTTCAAGGAAGTCCAGGAAGTGCCCAGCGATTTGCTTGGACTGTTCGTCGATTGGCTTAAATGGGGCGTTGCGGTCTGGAAGGTCTGTCTCTACAACCGCAACCACTTTATCTACATCAATATCAATGTAGGTGGTACCAATGCGCTGGCCTGGCTCGGTAATTGGGATTGGCACACGGTTTGGCAGCTTCTTATTGCGCCAAATGTCGGCCATGCCTTCGAGTTCTTCGGATTGCCAGGAGTTGACCTCGATAATGATCTTTTCTGCTGCGTCGAGGTATTCCACATTATTGCCCACCGAGGAGGATGGAACGATATGGCCTTCTTCGGTAATACGCACCGCTTCAACAATGGCCACATTCATCTTGCCAAAAAAGCCTTGTTCTACATATAGGCCAGATTCGGAAAGGTGGTAATCGGCATAGTAAGACGTACCATCATTGATTTTGTTCCGCAGGATCGGATCTGATTGATATGGGGTGCGGAAGTGGATTGCATCAGCTTCGGCAAGAACACCGTCACAGTCCGGAGCTGTGGAGGCACCGGTAAAGAGGTCGATCATGTATTCTTCGCCGCGTGCGTGGGCCTCTTTAGCGCGGTCTGCAATGGCTGCTGGAAGTACCTTTGGGTAGCCTGCGCCGGTAAACCCGGAGATTCCTACCTTGTCGCCGTGGTTGACGAACTGCGCAGCCTCCTCTGCAGTCATGACCTTGCCGCGAAGCTTGGCGTTTGCGATCCGATCGGACATTTATCCTCCTGAGAGTTCTGGGGCCACACTACATGGCGGACCAGCTATATCTTCATATATGGCGTAGGCCTCATTGGGCGCTGTGACGCACCCAATACAATAATGCCTAAGTTGTGGTCACCACAGTATCGCAAATGCCCCCGCCATATGCCCCTAGTTTCATAAATCTTTACAACACTCTCCCCACCCTCTACCCCCGCTAATGCGGAAGCTGCGTGAAAAGGCAAGATGCGCGGGCGTCGATAAGCATGCGACAATACTGCAGTGACACTGAAGATCGGACCCCTTACACTGCAATCTCCTGTAGTACTCGCGCCAATGGCGGGCGTAACCAATATTGCTTTTCGCGGCTTGTGCCGCGAACAGGAGCGCGAAAAAACCGGAACCGTGTCAGGCCTCTATGTGTGTGAAATGGTCACCGCCCGCGCCCTAGCGGAGCGCAATGAAAAAACCATGCGCATGACCGCTTTTGCGGAGGATGAAAGCCCGCGGTCTATGCAGCTCTACACTACCGACCCCAAATACACATACGAAGCTGCGAAAATGATTGCGGAAGAAAATATGGCCGATCACATAGATATGAATTTCGGGTGCCCAGTGCCTAAAGTCACGCGACGCGGCGGTGGTTCGGCGCTGCCCTATAAACGCCGTCTTTTCGCTAACATTGTCGCCGCTGCTGTCCGCGCCACCGAAGGCACCAATATTCCCGTAACCGTGAAATTTCGGGTCGGCATTGACGCAGCTCACCACACGCATCTCGACGCCGGGCGTATCGCCGCCGAGCAAGGCGCCCAGGCCGTAGCACTCCACGCCCGAACAGCTGCCCAACGGTATTCTGGATCCGCAGATTGGCGGGAGATTGCCAACCTGAAAACCCATATGATTGCACACGGGTTTGCAGATATACCGGTGCTGGGAAATGGTGATATCTTTGCCGCCGAAGATGCCTTGGCAATGATGGAACAAACCAGTTGCGATGGCGTGGTTATCGGCAGGGGATGTCTTGGTCGTCCTTGGCTATTTGCGGAATTGTCAGCCGTACTACGGGGCATTGAAAAGCCAGCACAGCCGACACTTGGCGAAGTAACCCAGATTATTATTCGCCACGCCGAACTCCTATCAGAACACATGGGCGAGGAACATGGATGCCGTGATATGCGTAAACACATGGGTTGGTATCTCCGCGGATTCCCGGTAGGCGGCGACACCCGGCGCGACCTTGCCCGCATCCGTACCCTTGCCGAACTGCGGGAAACCCTAGCCCCATGGTCCGACTCCCCCGCACTCGCCAATGACCACGATGGAGCCCGCGGACGTCAAGGCTCCCCTGGAAAAGTCATTCTCCCCGAAGGCTGGCTCGATGACCCGGAAGACGACACAGTACCCGTCGGCGCCGAAATCGACAATTCCGGCGGATAATAACGCACCTCTACCTGTGGATAACACGCACCCCACCACCATATATCCACAAATCTGCGCATCCCTTCGCGCAATCAACTAGGCAAACCCATCATTCGCGGGCTACCAACACAACTATGAGAGTCGATATCCTAGCCCGCGCCCGTAAACACCACATTGCAAGACCAAATGCCATTATCGGAGGCTGGGCCGCCCTGGCATACACCGGCCTCACTAACTGGGTTAGCAAAGCACCCGTCACCCTCCATGTGACCAGTAACTATCTCCGCACCCACAACCCCACCAAACCAACACGACGCCGCATTCGCCCAAATACCCCAACCTGGGCTCCGGACCCCTCCTACCCCAATATGCATGTTGCTGCTCCCGAGGTCGCCCTTATCGACTGTCTTATCGACCTTCAACGCAACTACTACACCTGGTGGACCTACCAAGTACCTCAACAACAACCCTGGGAAGTCCGTGCCACACAGCTTATCGACGCCCTCCACCAGCACCACCCCCTCAACTTGCCGCTTCTGCACAGCACAGCCCGAAATATCTTTAATGCCCGCAAACTAGAAAAACTCCTGAACCAATCCCACCCGGGATCCCAATCACCACCAGAAACCGCCCTCCGCCTTATAGCCAACACCATTCGCCCCAACCCCGATATCCAAATCCCCATCTACGAACAAACCCCACCTCACCGACTTCTCACCACCGCCGATGCAGGCTGGGAAGACATTAAAGTAGCCCTATTCTACGATGGCGAGCACCACCTTAACCGGCACCAACGAGACTACGATGCCCGAGTCCAAATCGAACTCAGAGAAATGGGCTGGGAATCAATCCGCATTACCCACGGTCTCCTCCGAAACCCCAATGCCCTCACCAAAAACATCCAGCACGCAATCCAACGAGCGACCGCTGACCAATTCACGCCCATAACCCCCGAAACAGCACTATGGACTCCGCGAAATACCCCCGGACGGTGAGTGACTAGGGGAAGCTTGTGCCCGCTGTAAAATCTGCCTGATTTTGATGCAAAATTGGGCATTTTTCCAAAATTTGACCTGGGAAAATAGCGCTATGTTAAATCTGCCTGAGGCAGATTTAACTGCCCCACAACCTATGCCCACCTATTGGGCTTGATACACCACATGCTCTTCCTCAATGGTGAATCCGAGGTGCTGGTACGCCGCAACCGCTGGTTGATTATCGGCTTCCACATAGAGGATTACTTTGCTACATCCAATTTCCACCAAGTGAGCTAGACCCAGACTGATCAAAGGCCCCCCAAGCCCTGTACCTCGATAATTTTCGCCGAGACCCACCACATATATTTCACCGAGTTCCTCGGAATGTTGCTTTGTCCAGTGGAATCCGGCGATATTGCCTTCTGGGTCGAGCAGGAATCGGACACCACTTGGGGAAAACCAGGGTACGTCGATCGCTTTTTCTAGCCGCAATAGATCCCAGTTCCCTTGTTCAGGATGCCAAGAAAAGGCTTCATTGTTTACCTGGAGCCAGATTGGCAAGACTGCTTCTCCGAGTGCTTGATAGTGGCTTTCGGAAAAACCTTCGGGAAGTGAATATTGTTTAGCATCGCGTAAAGCTTCGCCTTCTATCCCCATAACCAGAAGCTTTCGAGCTTCCACCATATTGAGTTTTGCGGCTAGGGCTTGGGCTTCCGGGAGATTGCCGTGAGCCCAGATACTGGTGGCGGGCAGGGCGTCGATAAGTGCGGTGGCGTATCCGCGGCGGCGATGGTCTGGGTGGACCACCAGTTCTGCTGTTGCTCCGTCATAGGCCGCCAGTGCGACGAGTTCTGGTGCGAATAAGAGCACATGAGTGTTGTTTTCGGTGAGCCCCCGAAGGAATTGTTCGGACAATGGTGCGAACCCATCGGCGGCGGTCGCAGCGTCGCAAAGTGCAAATGCTTGAGCGAGTAGCGGTTCTGGCAATGTGGTCGCATGTCGAAGTTCCATGGTCCTACCCTAGTAACCTGAAAGGGTGAAACGCACAATTGCCCTTGTGATCGCCGTAATTTTGGGCGGCGCCTATGCAGTGGATAATGCTTATGCCGCCAACCTTGAACGTCGCATCGGTGAAGAGACACGCGCACATGCAAATTTGGACGCCACTCCAAAAATTTATTTGGGTGGGGTGCCTTATGCACAAGCTCTTATCACCGGAGAAATCCCGATCATTAGTTCGGAGGTACTGGATGTGGATGTGCCACGACTCGGAATGGTGAACGCCCGTACGGAGGCTCGTGGAATCGAAGTTACACCCGAACAAGTCCGCAAGGGCGATATTACTGGCGCAAAAGCAGGCTTGCTCACTCGTCGCATCAGTATGGATGGCGTGGCACTCGGACATTTATTGGATATGACCGATCTGGATATTTCACACCCGAACGACATTTCACCAAATGGTGGCGATGCCGCGGAGGTTCGTTTGCGCGGCACACCGCCCGGAGAAACCGAACCTGTGACCGAATTAGCCAAGCTGCGCATTATCGGTGACACGATCAATATCATCCCGGAATCAAATGAAGCATTCGCACTCACGTTCACTAACGCCGAGCTCCCCCTCACCGCTCCTGCCAGCAAGATTTTTGTCGCCGGCGGCAGTATCTACGTTGAATCCCTCGAACGCAATGTGCTTCTCGACGCCGCCGACCTCTCACCGTTGTCGCGCACAACCTAACTGGCATTAGGCTAGAGTCCATGTCTGAAAATAACAACGCAAATCTCGATGGAAATGAAGCCGTAAATCTCGCAGCTGAACAGGCAAAATCAACAGCTGGATTGAATATTGCTTCGGAAATTGAAGGGTTGGATGCATTAGCAGTCCCCACCGATACCGCCAATTTGCGCTTTGGCCCAAATCTTCACGATGGCCTCCTTGCATTACTCCCACTTGTTGGCGTGTGGCGTGGTGAAGGACAAGCCGCAACCACCGATGGCGATTATGCCTTTGGCCAGCAGCTAACATTTAGCCATAATGGGGAAAATTATCTTGCCTACGAATCTGTGGTCTGGCGCCTGGACGCCAGCGGTAACCCTACTGGGCATGATCAGCGGGAAACTGGTTTTTGGCGCATTAGCCTCAAGGATGAAATCGAAGTAATTTCCTGCCATGCCTCAGGTGTTGTGGAAATTCTGTACGGCAATCCCTTAAACGAGCGAGCCTGGGAATTAGAAAGCGCCTCAACCATGGTGACAGAAAGCGGCCCGGCACAACTCGGTCCAGGGAAACGAGTATATGGCTTGCTTCCCACAAACGAGCTCGGCTGGGTGGATGAACGGCTGGTAGATAATCAACTTCTGCCAAATATGTCCGCGCGGTTACGCCGAGTAGTTGGGTAGCTTCCTCAATGATTATCTATCGGGGGTGTTTTTCGGGGGTCTTTTTATCTGGCAGATTTCTGGGTTTCACCAGCGCAGAACCCGATATCACACAAGGAAATTGCTTCACACATGCCACTATTGGTTTGCTTGCAACAAGACCGCTGGCCAATAGATTATTCACATTTCGCCACGCCCCAATATATGTGCCCCCAATGTTCCTATAACGACTGGCCAAATCGGATTCACTCCTATCCTCCAGCCCAAAAACATTGTTCGATATAATTAGAACATCAATGGGGCAATATGTGGATACCTAGATCATTGCATCACAATTATTTTTCAATACCACCAAAACATCACCCAAAACGCAGTTCTGATACTTGCTTAAATCGAATTTTTACCAGTTGAGCGCCATAAAATTCATTGCTCATTTTGGTCGCTGGATCTTCCTTTTGCACTGTTGGCGAGTTATTCTGCAAGTGCCCGTAACAAGGCCTCGGGGAGGGAGGGCCCTAGGAGCACACCAGCTCCTGGGGCCCTTGCTATTTCATGAGCCCGGCCACAATACTCACCAACCAAGCGCGGTTTCCACCATGCGATACAACTGCTCATTAGCTTGTTTGCCTGGGTCATTCAAGGTTTTCCCATTCAGGGCAGTAACACGAGTGGCAATGCGCACGGAACTGATAAGCCAGACACTATCGGCGTCGAAAAGGTCTGAAATGCCGATTGGGACAGTGTGACAATCCCAACCCTTCCAGGATGCGTGTTCGAATAAGGCAGCTTGTGTAGTGCCGGGAAGGATATCACCGCCGGGGGTCGGCGTGTATAGGTTGGTACCTTGCACAATAATAACACTGGATGTGGCCCCCTCAAGCACCTGGCCGTTTTCCACATAGATAATGTCATCGAATCCATTAGCATTTGCATAGCGGAGTGCGGCCATATTTGCGGCATAGTTCAAGGTTTTTGCGCCGACAGTTAGCCAAGGTGCCGGGGGTGGACCACCGAGGTCACCAGGCAGTGCCGTATTAATGCTGTATCCGCGGGGTGTCGTCATCACGCGAACACCGTGTTTGCGCTGTTCAAGCACATTTTCGGCAATTGGTTTTATGGTGATCCAGGCAGACGGGCGGCCAGTGCTAGCGCGGCCTCGAGTAAGGGTCCAAACGCACGTAGCTTCGAAGTTTCCCCAAGATTCAATAGCTTCTTCGGTAGCCTGTGCCCAGTGCTGAGGATCAGGGCTCGGGAGGTCTAGTAATTGCGCACTTGATTGGAATCGGTCGATATGCCGTTGCAGATTGCACACCTTGCCATTTCGGACGAGCAAAGTTTCGAAAATGCCGTCACCGCGCGTTACCGCAGCATCGTCCCAATACACCAGCGGCAGTTCAGGATTATGGTGCCGAGTCGAACCTCCGTGCGGCTCCAGCACAACGATTGTGGGCTTCATAACTCTACTTTAGGGGTTACGATGAGCCTTGTGGCTGAAGTTTGCACATATAAATCACCGTTCATGACCCGCCCCGGCGCGGCACCGGCTTCTCCGAATATTGGTGTGGCTTGGCATTATGGCAACCCACTCGGCGAGCAACGCGGCTCATTTCTCGTCGATCGCTCACACCATCGGGTACTTCGCGTGTCCGGTCCCGACGCCCCAACATTCTTAAACAATCTCCTATCCCAACAGCTTCTCGACGCCCCGACCTCCACGGCTGCGCTCAACCTCGACGCGCAAGGGCGCATTCTCCATCATGTTGGAATCTGGTTCCACAATGACACGTTCTATCTAGAAGGACCGGCGCCCGAAATAGCCACTTTAAAGCCATATCTTCTCCGTATGGTCTTTTGGTCCGATGTGGAAATAAAAGAAGCGGATTTCGCCCTATTTACGGCGATTGGCGAGGAACCCACAACGGGACTCAAGCGACGCGTCCAATGGAACGGCCCCGAGCGGTGGGACATACTCATTCCCAGAGACCGCATGGACGCGGCCGTCGATAAGCTTGATTTGCCACTCGCCGGCCTTATGGCGTTTACCGCCGAACGCGTCAAAGCCGTA
The DNA here is from genome assembly GCF_030408815.1 of Corynebacterium freiburgense. Taxonomy (NCBI): domain Bacteria; kingdom Bacillati; phylum Actinomycetota; class Actinomycetes; order Mycobacteriales; family Corynebacteriaceae; genus Corynebacterium; species Corynebacterium freiburgense. Next base: position 2,503,377 of record NZ_CP047355.1, read on the forward strand.
GAACCCGAAGTCACCACCGACCTTGACGCCAAAACAATCCCACATGAAGTACCCGCTTGGATCACCTCCGCAGTCCACCTAGACAAAGGTTGCTACCGCGGACAAGAAACCGTCGCCCGAGTACACAACCTTGGCAGAGCACCCCGAACACTGGTCATGGTCCACCTCGACGGATCCGCCCCCGAATTACCCGAACCAGGTGCCGCAATTACCGCCCATGGCCGCACTGTCGGACGCCTCGGCACCGTAGTACACGATTGCGACTACGGCCCCATCGCCCTGGCCCTGATCAAGCGCACCGCCTTGGAAACTCCCGACCTCGCCGTAGAAGACGTAGCGTTGTCCATTGACCCAGACACCATCCCCAAAGACGAAGGAGAACGACCGGGACGCGTCGCCCAAAACCGCCTTCGCGGAAAATAACCCCCAGAAACCCCCAGGTCACAGCCCCGTTGCGGACTTTTTCGCTCACAACCGCTATTGTGTCTAACAGGAATACATTTAATTAGAAACGCTCAAGGGAGTGCCGAATTCCCCGCGCACTCCTCGCTCACACCAAGGGGGTCAGGCCATGGGTCGCGGCCGCGCCAAGGCAAAACAAGCCAAGGTTGCTCGTCAACTGAAGTACAACTCTCCAGAAATGGACCTCGCATCACTACAGCGAGAGCTAGCTGGAAAGTCCGGAAACGAATCCTCACGCAAAGAGGACGACCAGTACGCCGAATGGGCGGACTGGGACGACCACGACGCCGAAGACGAACAGAGCTGGCGATAACGCCCTCCAAAGTCACCGCGAGGAAGGCCCCCGCCGACCTCGCGTTTCGGCATGCCTAAGCCCAGGACCTTTGTCTAACTTTTCTTGCCCCTGGGTTTGCTTTTGGGTTGGCTGTGTGTCCTTGTGTGGACTCGTGCTGGGCTGGAAAAGGCAGATCTGACATTGTGCACCAGCCAATAATCCATTTCCCCAGGTCACGATCCCTACAGGTTGTGCCTGATGCAACATCTGCCTTTCTACAGCCTTTTCACTGCCTTTTCGCCCAGGGAAACCATCCCTGTCGGCGCAGCCCTAGCCGACCAGGTGAACCGAACTCACCCAGCCGCCTCGGGAACATGTTATGCCTAGACCCGGTGGTTTTGCTTAGTAGCCGGGGTGTTCGCCAATCATGTTTACGCGGTTGGTGTCATTGTTTTCGGCTTTGCGGATTGTGCCGAGTTCCCAGGCTTCAATATGGCGTGCTGTCAGCATGGCGAGTGCGCGGTCTCGATCTTGTGGAGCGATAACTGCGATCATCCCCACCCCCATATTGAAAGTTTTTTCCATTTCACTTTGTGGTACTTTGCCGAGTGCTGCAATGGTCCGGAAGATTTGGCTTGGGGTCCATGTTGCACGGCTAATGTCCGCTGTAAGTCCCTCGGGGATTACTCGAGAGAGGTTTCCTGCGAGCCCTCCCCCGGTGACATGGCAGAAGGTGTGGGTTTCACATTCGGATGCAAGTGCTAAGCAGTCAAGTGCATAGATTTTTGTGGGTTCAAGAAGCTCTTCGCCTAGGGTTCGGCCAAGTTCTTCCATATAGCCGTCGAGAGGAAGTCCAGCTTTTTCTAAAAGTACGTGCCGCGCTAGTGAATATCCGTTCGAGTGGAGGCCGCTGGATTTCATGCCGATTACGATGTCGCCAGCACGTACTCGTTCGGGGCCTAGGACACTGTCGGCTTCTACAACGCCTACTGCTGTGGCAGAGACGTCGTAGTGGCTAGGTTCCATAACGCCTGGGTGTTCTGCCGTTTCGCCGCCAAGGAGGGCACATCCGGCTTGCACACACCCTTCTGCAATACCCGCTACGATTTCGGCTACATGTTCGGGTACTACTTTGCCTACGGCTATATAATCTTGGAGAAACAGCGGTTCGGCACCGCATACTACAAGGTCGTCGACACACATGGCAACTAAATCGATGCCGATGGTGTCGTGTTTGTTCATAGCTTGGGCTACGGCCAATTTCGTGCCGACGCCGTCGGAACCGGCCGCCAGCAATGGTTCGCGGTATTTCCCAAGTGCGAATAAACCTGCGAATCCCCCAAGGCCGCCTCGAACCTCCGGGCGAGACGCTCGCTTTGCATGTGGGGCAAATAATTCGACAGCCCTATCTCCTGCTTCGATATCCACACCTGCGGCGGCATATGAACTGCTCATGTCGGCGTTTTCACTCATGTATTTCCTCTATTTCGGATGTTCGGTCACGCAGCTACATCGTATTCTGCATGGTGCGGACTAGGTCAGCGTTATGGTTTCCTTTTGGCAGGCCAAGAGGATATTTACCATCAAAGCATGCACAGCAGAGTTCATTTCGTTTTTGCCGGGTTGCTTCGACCATATTGTCCACAGACACAAAACCGAGGGAGTCTGCACCAATGGCTGTTCCCACTGCCTGAACGATTGCTTCTTCGTCATCGCCTTCAACACAGTTGGCAAGCAATTCACCTGGGCTAGCAAAGTCAATGCCATAAAAACATGGCCATTTCACAGGTGGAGAAGCGATTCGTACATGGACTTCGGCGGCCCCAGCTTCACGGAGCATTCGAATAAGTGCTCGTTGCGTATTACCGCGAACAATTGAGTCATCCACAACAACTAGACGCTTACCAGCAATAACTTCGCGAAGTGGGTTGAGTTTTAACCGAATACCCAATTGCCGGATCGTCTGCGAAGGTTGAATAAATGTTCGCCCAACATATGCGTTTTTGACCAGTCCTTGGCCGAAGGGGATTCCAGATCCTTGGGCGTAGCCGACGGCGGCTGGAGTTCCAGAGTCAGGAACTGGAATTACCAGGTCACCTTCAGCTGGGCACTCTTGTGCTAATCGACGCCCAATTTCCACGCGCGTTGCGTTCACTGCGCGACCTCGAATAATTGAATCTGGCCTCGCTAAATAGACATATTCGAAAACACAACCCTTATGGTTGGTTTCACCGAAGCGTTCGGAGCGAATTCCAGCTTCATTAATGCTAATCAGTTCGCCGGGTTCAACTTCCCGCACAAATGAAGCACCAACAATGTCAAGAGCTGCAGTTTCCGAGGCCACAACCCAGCCACGCTCTAACCTCCCGAGCGCTAACGGGCGAACTCCATATGGGTCTCTGGCTGCGTAGAGGGTCGTGCCGTCGGTAAACGTTAGGCAGAAAGCTCCTTCGATTCGCGGCAGCAGTGATTTGGCGGAATCGACCACGGATTGCCCATCACGCATTCCGTCGGCGAGCAGAGCACACATTACATCGGAGTCCGAAGGGCTGTTCGCTTTATCAACGAGCCCCTTCGTGGCTGCCTCATCTAGTAACTCGGTGTAGTTCACCAGGTTTCCATTGTGTCCAAGCGCTACATCCGTACCATCTGGAGAAACCCGAAACATCGGCTGCGCGTTTTCCCAGCAGATTCCGCCTGCGGTGGAATAGCGCGTATGGCCAATGGCCACGTCACCACGCAGCGATTCGAGAGTTTTTTCGTCAAAGATTTGAGAGACCAATCCGATATCTTTAAATACAACGATCTGGTCACCATCACCAACAGCAATGCCTGCAGCTTCTTGACCACGATGCTGCAACGCATACATGCCGTAGTACGTCAGTTTGGACACCTCCTCCCCTGGTGCCCATACCCCGAAAACACCACATTCTTCGCGGGGCGCTTGTTCGCCGTGGTCATCGAATCCGTCATTGTTGGTGGGCGCGGGACGGTGAATTGTCGCGCGCAGGGATTTCTCCAAAGGTGCCACGGGAGACAATCGTAGCGCTTGATTGGGTTATGCCCTAATAAAGCTCGGCACTATGCCCCAAAAGCAACACCGAACACAACGCCGATCACATAGGTCACCCCCAATGCCACCGCACCACCAATAATTAAACGTGCCACTGACCTGCCATGATGAGCATCAGCCAGCCACGCCGAAACGCTGCCGGTAATACCCAAAGAAACAAGGGTAGCCACAAGGGTAATACTCACCCGCCAATCATTGGGGGCGATCAAAACTGCCACTAGTGGCAGCAAAGCACCTAGGACAAACGAAATCGCCGAAGATATTGCGGCTAGACGGGGGTCAGTAAGTTCTTTAGAGTCGATGCCGAGTTCGATGTCTAGGTGGGCTGAAAGAGGATCCTCTTCAGTAAGCTCAACAACCGCCCGCTCAGCAGTTTCCATGCTCAAGCCTTTCCCTTGCAAAATGCCCACAAGTTCGAGTCGCTCAGCTTCAGGCGTATGTTCTAAGTCCCAGCGCTCCTTTTCCACCAATGCCCGCTCCGTATCACGTTGCGCAGACACCGAAACATATTCACCAAGAGCCATGCTTACCGCTCCAGAAACCAGCGCTGCAAAGCCAGCTGTAGCGATAACGCTTGACGACGCCCCGGTAGCGGCAACGCCAATAACTAAACCAGCGGTGGAAACAATGCCGTCATTGGCACCTAATACACCTGCACGTAACCAGTTGAGTTTTGAGTTTAATGTTTGAGAATCACCATTCATACCCCAAGCCTATACATATGTGCATAGATGCGCACATATGTATAGGCTTGGCTTTGTGGGACACTTTAAGGCTCCAAAGGCACAATGGGCAGCCAATGTGCAATGTCTGCCGCACGCGTACCTGAGATATCAACATCGGGGGCGTCGAGAAGCGATGCAAGTCCAGTAGCCAATCGAAGCCATGTGCGAGGATCAGTTTCCACGACATTCGGCGGCGTACCCCGCGTGTGGCGGGGGCCATCGATACATTGCACAGCAACAAACGGCGGGACCCTCACTTCCACACTGCTACCAGGAGCTATCTGTTCAAGTGTACGGGCCGTTAGTCGAACAGCTTTTGCAATCGCTGTCCGCGGCGGTGTCGGGGCAGCATCACTTCGGAGCCAGTCAGCCACCGCCACCACGGCAGCTTGGGTTTCAGTCGCAGAGATAACACGCTTCACAAAAGTGAAGCCTACCGTTCTAAGCTATAACTACAGCGAAGAAAGGAAGCAGTATGTCCCAACGCGCCGCCAGCGTAACCCTGCGTTTTATGGCTGCCCCTACAGATATCATTATGGCTGGTAACCACGGAGTTTCCGGCGGCCGAGTCTTAGAATGGATCGATAAAGCCGCCTATGCCTGCGCGGTGGGTTGGTCTGGGGCATATTGCGTAACCGCCTACGTGGGACACATTCACTTCACTCGCCCAATTCCTAGCGGGCATATGGTCGAAGTGCGCTCCCGGATAGCAATGACGGGGCGCTCATCCATGCATATCGTAAACGAGGTACTCTCCGCCGACCCGCGCGAAGGTGTATTCACACGTGCATGCGACTGCTTAGTCATCTTCGTAGCAAAAGATGCCGAAACCGGAAAACCCCAAGCAGTCCCAGAATTCATCCCTAACACCGACGAAGAACGACGAGTCCTCGACGCCGCACTTTCCCGCATAGACTTGCGCAAAGCCATTGAAAAAGAAATGGGTGAACAAACATATGTTGGCCCCTCCGAGGCACCACGACTAATTACCCGCTTCCTCGCAAAACCAACCGACGTAAACTGGGGCGGAAAAGTACATGGTGGCACCGCAATGGAATGGATTGACGAAGCTGGTACCGCCTGCACGATGGAATGGTCAGGGGAACATACGGTTGCCGTCTATGCTGGCGGTATTCGGTTCTATCGTCCAATCCAAATCGGCGATTTGATCGAAGTCGATGCGCGGTTAATGCGTACCGATGCCCGATCAATGCAAATGTCTGTGCACGTTCGATCAGGTGCTCCCCGTGGCGGACGCGATGCACTGGAAACCGCAATCCACGCAACAATCACCTATATTGCCGTTGATATAGATGGATTCCCGCTCCCCGCACGACCATTTGTTCCCCGATCCACCGAAGATGTTCGGCTTGCAAACCATGCGGCCAAGCTCCGCGAACTCCGCGCTCAATACGCACCGAAACCACTGATCAGCCGAAAATAAAAACATGTGCGCACCAGCGCCACATGGTGCGCACCTTCAGTCACTTTGCCATACCAAAACCAACCCATCCTTTAAATAAAAGAAAACGTTGACGCACTAACAGTCCACCGCAACCGCAACGATCCTACAGACTCAGGTGCGAAAATATGAGCGACTAGCCCCCCCCTACGCCCCCGTCTGAACTACTACCATCCACACAGCAATAAGGTGTAAAACCCCGGCCATCACCGTAGCCAGATGGAAATGCTCATGGTACCCAAACCATCGCGCATTACGTCCTGGCCACCGCAGCGCATAAAACATTGCACCGAATGAATATACGATTCCACCGGCAAACAGCAACCATACAACCGCAGGCCCCGCATTTACCCAAAGTTGCGAAATTAGGGGAATAACTAACCACCCCAGCACCAGGTACACGACCACATCCAACCAACGCGGATGTGGCACCAAGGACAATATCACGCTTATCGACGCCCCACCCCACACCGCCGCCAAAAGCCAAGTAGCGGCAACTGGAGACAAAATCATAGAAACCAGTGGAGTGTATGTCGCCGCTATAAAGACCGCTATCGTGGAATGGTCGGCCCATTTCCACCAAGCTATAGCGCGCGCTGAACGCCAAGGAACACAATGATACGCAGCGGAAACGCCAAACAATTGCAATAAACCAACCGCATATACAGTGACCGCAAACGCGAAAACTCCCGGAAGGGTCATCCACGAAAAAGTTGTTAAAACGGCCCCAGAAACGGAGGCTAAAAATGCTGCCGCCACATGAAACCAACCTCGGGCTCGTGGGCGTGGGCCTCGATCAACCACCCAGCGGGTTTTGGGTATTAACCTCGACTTTTCTATTACTGTCACAATAAAACTTTCGGTCGCGTAACTTACGAATGCGTAAAGTCTAGCGCCCTGACTACAAGAGCACCAGTGTTTTAAAATTATTCATCTCTGGCCTTTAAACCCTCAACAAGACGAAGTCTTGACACCATGCCGATAGAGAAAAGCCAAACAACCGCAAGCACAAGGCAAGCGATCAATGCCGCATATACATATGTATCCGGTTGAATCATCTCTTCGAAATATAATTGCGAGTTTGAAAACTTCGAAGACACATACCGAGTTAAATACAATCCTGAGACCAAACCTAACGGTAATCCCACGAGTATTTGCAGCACCAATTCCTTCAAATATGCAAGCGAAATATCCAGTGGCGTATACCCCAATACACGAAGCACCACAAACTCATATTGGCGAGCCAATAGCGAAATTGAAGAAATTGAATACAAAGCAGCAATGCCGAGCATAATAGAGAAAAGAACTAGTAGTGTAATATACATATTCAATGCAGCGGCATGCTTTTGAAAACTTTCCCGCTCATTTGGAATCGCACTTACGGCCAGTACTGATTCCTCACGCTCCAACTTCTTTTTCGTCTCACCGATATTATCCTTCGCACTAGCAAACACCGTAGTAAAAGTTTGTTCTTTTAGCCCTAAATCTTTTTCGGCAGCATTATACGAAGCAATCGCAATAAAACCAATATTTTGTTGGCTTAGGCCAGTGACACTAATATCTCCATCTACAACACTGTTTGAGCTTTCAATAGTTACCAAATCCCCTTTGCCAATACCTAGCCTTTCGGCATAAAATTCCGGCAGTACAATCCCGGCACCATAGGTCATAGGGTTATCGTCCACATCCTGAAAATTATAAATATCGGCTGGTCGGTCCGTAATAATGAGTGGAAGCTCTTCCCGCCTATCTGCTACCCGCAATGTAGCCGGGACAGTGAGCGCCTTATACTGCGTTTCTAAATTAATATCCTCTGAAAACCCTGGATCATTATTAATATGAGTTGGCGGCACTGTAATCGCATAATCATATTTCGCCGTAACATCAAAGTATTCGGTGGTAATTAGCTGATACGAATCCTGAAACCCCAGGGACATAACCGTCAACGATGTTGAAGCAATCACTCCACAAATCATTGCCAGCGAACGGCCCCAATTTCGAAACGCTGACTTTACGGCGTATCGAGAATGAAATGATAGCCGGGCCCAGATGGGAGTTCGCTGTAAGATAATGTCTTTACCACTTTTAGGCGCAGCTGCGTGCATAGCTTCAGCAGGCATTATTCGCACAACGCTATAGGTGGCAATCAGCGTTGAAACGACACTAATCACCAATGCGAGCACCGCAGGCAACCAAATATGGTGTAATGATCCTTCAAAGACAAAGAATGGCGCAGTGAAAATCTTCTGGTATGTGTGCACCAAATTCGGACCAGCAACCTGAGCAATTCCAATCCCCAACAAAACACCCACAATGGTTGCAACAACAGCGACAGCACAGTACAGAAAAATAATTTGTACACTACTAGTACCCATCGCTTTTAGAATTCCGATTTGCCTACGGTCCCTTAAAACATTGCGCCGCTGCCCAACAAAAACCACAATGGATGCGATGCAAAGGAACACGATTGGAAATATATATGCCATCTGATCGAAATCACGCACATCTGCAGTAAAAGCATTCACCGTATTTATATCCGGATACTCCGTAATATTGAGTATCTTTTCCCCTAGCAATTGCTCAACACTGCTGATAATCGCATCATTTTCATTGCGCGTCTGGTAAAGCAACGCAATCTGCTGAAACGGCACTTGGTGCGATTCAAGAAATTCCGTATCCACATACACAACACCAAATAAGGAAACATCCGCAACCGACTCCGTCGGGGATTGCTTAAGGTACATTTCTTCCGGAGCAGTAGCAATACCGCTTACATTGCAGGTTGCTTGAAAAAGACGATGCTCAAATGACAAAACATCGCCTGGCTGGACATTATGCCTCACCGCATATTTGTGGGCCACTAAGCATTCATCAGAATTCCTAGGCGCTTCTCCTTGGTGGATATAAGGAATATTTACCCGAGGATCCTGGAAATCGTACGACAACAATCGAAGTGTTTTATCACCATCACGAGTATCCAGAGCTGCCCGACGTTGCACCGATTTCACGCCAGCAATATTCGCTAATTTATCGGCATCATTTTGCGTGAAATCTACGCCATCAATAATTACATCTGGGATTGCATATTCTTGAAAATACCGATGCGAAGATTCATCAAAATTATCCGAATTTGTTTTTAGCGTGGCGTAAAAACCAACCGCTACACCAACGATAACAACAAGACCAATAATCGAACTTATACTACGGCGCATTTGGCGAAGCGCATTTATAAGAGGCATTAACATTACCATTGCACCTCCGACGCCATAGCGGGATTTTCATTGTAAATTACTTCAGTAATTTCCCCACTTCGCATGGTAATTACCATATCGGCCATTTTGGCAATATCTTTATTATGAGTGATTACTATTATTGAAGTTTCATGCTCACGTTGCAATCGTTGCAACTCCTCTAAAACCTGAACACCTGTTTCAAAATCTAACGCCCCTGTCGGCTCATCACACAACAGCACTTGTGGCCGTTTTGCCAATGCACGCGCTATCGAAACCCTTTGCTGCTGACCGCCAGAAAGTTGGTGCGGATAATAATCCAAGCGATCTGCTAGCCCCACAGCAGTAAGGGCATCCTTCGCATCGGCGCGAGTTAGCCCGACCATTGACGTTGCAAAAATAACATTCTCCAGTACCGTCAGATCTGAAAGTAAATTATACGACTGGAAAATAAACCCCACTTCTTTGCGTCGAAATTTTGTTAGTTTTCGCGCAGAAAAAATACTAATATCAACGCCGCGAAATAAAATCGATCCTGACGTTGGTGAGTCCATTCCCCCTAGAAGATTAAGCAAGGTGCTTTTCCCAGAACCACTCGCCCCCAAAACAACAATAAACTTTGAGGCAGGAATATCTATTGTAATATCGCGCAATGCATGGACTTCAGCTGGTTTAACCCCATAAACTTTGGAAATGTGTTTTAAAGCGTACAACATTTTTCTGTCCACTTCATTTTTATTTTTGACTGCGCTTTTAAAGCCCATACTAGTTCCACCTAAGTTTGAATGTGAAGCCTCAGTAACCCATTACTTCTGGGGTCCACGACCGCACCCAGTAAGGCCACTTTAAACATTAAAGGCACACAAAAATAAGGCACCCGGTCATTCCGAATGCCTTATCTTTTATGGTTGTTTAGCGCGAAACCAGCGTCCTAACTATTCAACGACAGAGTTGGCGCCAACCGCATGCCCAAAGATACTGGGCAGTGTGGCTTCCCATGCTTCACGGAGCTCATCCAATGGAATGTCAAACTGTCCATTGATTCGTAAAACACGATCTTCATTGGTGGAGCCGAGTTTTACACAAGGAATTCCGAGTTCAGCTGCACGTGCTTCCAATGCTTCACCAGTATCCGTAGCAACGAGTACTCGTGATGCAGTTTCAGAAAACAGTGCAATGAATGCATCGTTGTGTACGGAAGCAATATCGATATCCGCACCGATATTTGAAGTGATGGTGAGTTCAGCAAGCGCCTGGGCAAGACCGCCCTCAGATAAATCGTGAGCAGCAGTAACAACACGTGGGCCGGTAAAGAAATCCGAAAGGGTCTTTTCCTTAGCCAGATCAATGTTCGGGGGCATACCATTCAGGCCTGCACCAGAAATTTGCTGCCAAATCGAACCACCGAATTCGTCTTCGGTAGTGCCGAGTACATAAAGGTCCTCGGTATGGTCAACGGTGCCCAGTTTATGTCCGATTCGTTGGTGTACATCATCAATTACACCAAGCACACCCACTACAGGAGTCGGGAGAATCGGGGTGTCACCAGTCTGGTTATAGAAGGAAACATTGCCACCAGAGACTGGGATCCCCAGTTCAACACAGCCATCGGCAAGCCCATGTACGGCTTCACGGAACTGCCACATCACGTCAGGGTCTTCTGGCGAACCGAAGTTTAGGCAGTTCGTTACGGCCACCGGCCGGGCGCCAGTAACTGCTACATTGCGATAGGCTTCCGCCAATGCGAGACGCGCACCCGTATTCGGATCAAGCTTGGTATACCGACCCGACGCATCTGCGGAAACAGCCACACCACGGCCGGATTCTTCGTCGATACGAAGCACACCGGCATCAGAATTTTGTGCGAGTACCGTATTGCCGCGCACATAGCGATCATACTGTTGTGTAATAAATGCCCTAGAGCACAGCGCTGGCGATGAAACCATCTGCAATAGTGTTGCACGCAAATCGCTTGGCTTTTCGACGCCCCGGAACACCTGGAGTTCATCCTGCCATTCAGGCCGCGCATATGGGCGTTCATATACAGGGCCTTGGTGAGCGATTGTATGTGCTGGAGCTTCAACAACGATTTCACCGCGATGCGTAATCACCAAACGATCATTGTCTGTAACTTCCCCAATCTCAGCGCAAGTTACATCCCAGTGAGCACAAATTTCTTTGAACTTTGCTACATTTTCCGGAGTCACAATTGCACACATGCGTTCTTGTGATTCAGATGCAAGAATTTCCGCAGCAGTCATATTTTCTGCCCGCAGTGGAACCATATCCAGGTTTACCGTCATGCCGCCATCACCAGCTGCCGCCAATTCGGAAGTGGCACATGAAAGGCCGGCCCCACCAAGATCTTGAATACCTACAACTACTCCTGCTTTATATAAGTCTAAGCAGCACTCAATAAGAACTTTTTCGGCAAAGGGGTCACCGACCTGCACGGCTGGTAGTTTCCGTTCCGCACCTTCCTCAAATGTGTCAGAGGCCAATACGGACACGCCGCCGATACCATCTAGGCCTGTGCGGGAGCCGAACAACATAACTTTATTGCCTAAACCAGACGCAAACGCCAGTTTCAGGTCCTCGACCTTGAGCGTGCCTACACAAAGTGCATTTACAAGCGGGTTACCAGCATAAGATTCATCGAATACTGTTTCGCCACCGATATTTGGAAGGCCAAGGCTATTACCATAGCCACCGATGCCATCCACTACCCCAGGCAGCACACGTTGCGTATCCGGGGCGTCGGCGGGCCCAAAACGAAGTTGGTCCATTACCGCGATAGGGCGAGCACCCATTGCCATAATGTCGCGAACAATACCGCCCACGCCGGTAGCGGCACCTTGATGAGGTTCCACATATGACGGGTGGTTGTGCGATTCGACTCTGAAGGTAACTGCGTGCCCATCCCCGATATCTACAACGCCCGCGTTTTCGCCAATTCCAGCAAGAATCTTTGAGCCCATTTCAGGTGTAGTGGTCTCGCCGAAATAACGTAAGTGCACTTTAGAAGATTTGTATGAGCAGTGCTCTGACCACATCACCGAATACATAGTTAATTCAGCATGCGTAGGGCGTCGTCCCAAGATTTCTTTAATGCGGGCATATTCATCGTCTTTAAGCCCGAGTTCGCGGTACGGCTGCTGCGCGTCCGGGTGCGCCTTCGCGGCGTCGACAGTGTCATTGAAAGGAACAGTCATTGTGCTACCTTTAGTAAAATTTTAGGAGGCAATGGTGCCGACAGCGGACAAGAACAACTCCAGCCCATCCAAGGATGGTCCGGTCAAAGTTTCAACAGCATGTTCGGGGTGAGGCATAAGCCCAACAACGCGGCCATTTTCCGAACAAACACCCGCAATCGAATTCATAGAACCATTGAAGTTGTCGGTATAGCGGAATACAACGCGACCTTCATCTTCAAGCATTTTGAGGGTTTCAGCAGAAGCTTGGAAGCGCCCCTCACCATGCTTCGCGGGAATTAGAATCCGTTGCCCAGCCTCTAAAGTATTCGTCCATGCGGTCGAATTATTCACGACCTCTAGGTAGATATCGTCGCAGTGAAAATGTAGACCCTCATTTCGGGTCAATACACCGGGCAATAATCGGGACTCTGTAAGAATCTGGAAACCATTACAAATTCCCAGCACAGGCATACCTTTTCCAGCAGCTTCAATAACAGATTGCATTACTGGGGCAAGTGCGGAAATAGCGCCAGAACGGAGGTAATCACCATAGGAAAAGCCCCCAGGAATCACTACGGCGTCAACACCCCGCAGATCTTCATCCGCATGCCAGAGCGAAACAGCCTTAGCGCCTGCAATACGGACGGCACGAGCGGCGTCGACATCATCAAGAGTGCCCGGAAATGTGATGACGCCGATGTTCGCGGTCACTCGGACACCTCAAAATCAACAACTTCGAAATCTTCAATCACGGTATTGGCGAGCAGAATTTCGGCAATTTTTTCGAGATCAGCCCGGGTGACTGTTTCATCAACCTCAAGTTCGAATCGCTTTCCTTGCCGTACGTCCTGCACCCCCTCTACCCCGATACGACCCAAGGCACGCACAACCGCCTGCCCCTGAGGATCCAAAATCTCTGCCTTTGGCATCACATTGACAACTACACGGGCCACAATTAATCCCTTACTCGCGGTAGGTAGGCGTGCTGTCCTGCGCCTGAATCACGCAGGACTCGGACACGCACAGCATACCGAGAACGCACCCAAACCACCTATTCGAAAGTGCGGCGGGCGCTAAGGACACCTACTGCACCGGCAAATGCTCTTCAATGAGTTCGATAATTTCATCAGCCTCCGGATCAGTGCGTGGATCAAAACGCCCAAGCACGTCACCATTATCCGAAATAACAAACTTTTCGAAATTCCAGGCTATGTCAGCACCACCAGTTGCTTCTTTGAGATGCTGATACAACGGATGCGTGTCCTCACCATTGACATCTGCCTTGGCGAACAAAGGGAAAGTCACTCCATAGTTCTTCTTACAAAATTCGGTAATTTGTTCGTGAGTACCTGGTTCCTGCGCACCAAACTGGTTACACGGCATGCCAAGCACAAAGAACCCACGCATTGCATAGTCATCAAACAGTTGTTGGAGACCCTCATATTGTCCGGTAAGACCACATTCAGAGGCAGTATTTACAATCAAAAGAACATGACCTTCCCAATCCCTTAACGTGGTTTCACGGCCGTCGATTGTGGTCACTGGAATATCGTAGAAACTCATATGGTTGAGCGTAGGCGTTCTTGATGGATCGCGTCATCCAAAGGCCTTCTATCACGCCATCCAAAACGCTCAAGATCAGGAATTTGTTCGAGGTGCGTGACGGGACCCAGACATAACCATGCAATAGGACGAACTGGCGACTGACAGCCAATAAAATCGGCTAAAAACGCTTCTTTATAAAAGCTAACCCAGCCCATTCCTACACCTTCAGAAGTTGCAGCTAGCCACATATTTTGAATGGCAAGCGCCGCACTGAAAACCCCGGTTTCATCAATAGTATGTCTACCTAAAATATGCGGACCGCCACGCTCAGGGTTATACGTCACCACAACACCAGTGCCTGATTCACAAATGCCCTCGATTTTAATTGGGTTAAAAGTTTTTCGACGTTCCGAAGGCAAGCTATCCGAGAATGCTTTCCGACGCCCCGCCACATGCGAGGCAAACTTGGCCAACCGCTCTGGTTCTTGCACGATCACAAAATCCCATGGCTGCGAATTCCCCACGGACGGCGCAGCATGCCCCGCTGCAAGAATCCGACGCAATTGATCACTACCAATAACTTCGCCAGTGTATTCGGCTCGCACATCGCGACGCTGGAATATAGCGTTATACACATCCATCATAGATAAAGCATAGGTTTACAACCCCAGCCAGCGAGATGACCGACAACTAATTCGACATCACTGATTCTTTACCTTCGGTATTTGCAGCCCCTTCGTTATCATCATCTTCAGAATCCTGATCACTTTCGGGTTCGTTGTGCGATTCAGTTTCCTCTCGAGGTTGAGTCTCGGCAACTTCTTCGCCCTTTTCAACGTCCTCTACATCACCATGTGCAGTCGATTCCTCATTTTCTTCATTGCGTTCAGGTTCTTCTGTTTCGTCGATTTCTTCAATGTCCACAATTGGATTCAAATACGTTAATCCAGTATCTGGATCTCGACCAACAATGACGATATGTTCATTACCTACTTCTTGACCAGCATCTACCAATGCTGGACTTCGTGTTGCCACGATGGATTGAATCCCGTGCAACATTGCCAAAAAAAGATCACTATGTTGCGGATGCAAGAAATGCTCGGGGGTATCAATCAATAAAGTTTTACCGCTAAGTTGTGCAGTAGCCAGTGCGAGTTCGCCAAGAAAACCGTCACTTAAATGGCGGGCAGGCGTGCCCACAAATTGACCTTGAAATTGTTCATTGAGCACTAACATAACATCGCCGAGATCTGTGGTAGCAAACCCCACGGAACGGGCTGAAGGCCCCCCTAGATCGCATGCAATGGTTTCAATGCGGGCAAAAGATTCCGGGTCGGTTGATGCCAATTGATACAACACACCGGAAAGGTTCGAAGCATCGGATTCCAAAACACTACTTACTGGACTAAATTCACGCATTTTTTCCGGTTGAGGAACAAACTCTGTGATTGACCGCAATGTTTCGGACAACTCCTCGATTGCCCAGTCTTCATTTACGGGCAAACCTGCAAGTTTAAAGAGAGCAGAATGCCTACCATCGAACGAGAGTTCAGCAAGATTCAAGGATTCCCCCTCGCCCATGCCGAGCACTTCCTCCGTAATGCGTAGTTCTGGGCGAACTTCGACCGTAATGTCATAGGTCAGGTTTCCCACACTGCAACCTATGCGAAATTCATTTTGGCCTCGGGGAGCACATTCAAGATCCTCAAGCACCGATTCGATTGGCCAACCCGCCGCTAGCCTTCCCAACGTACGAAGCGCTAGCAGCGCATTTGTCTTCCCAACGTGATGAGGTCCCACCAACAAAGCAGCAGACCCTAATTCAAGGGATTGCTCGTGGAACGTCATCCACTGGGTCAATCGCAGGTGAGTAATCATAAGCGCCACCGTAGCAAAAAGACCCAAGTGGTTATAGCACAGATTGTGCACTATTTTTCAGGTTCCGGCCTTGAAACCTGAGGAAAGAGAATGTTCTAGACCCCATCACGTCGAACTATAGTGCGCATCGAAAGTGTGCAGCTCCATGCACGTCAGAAACTAAAAAGCCCCCTCAAAAAGGGGCATATAACAGCGAACCACTAGGCTCAGTAGAACACTTACGCAACGCTTATCACTTTTTTATATGGGCGGGCGTGGCACACACTCCGAATACGGGGGTAGCGGGTGCGGAGCACAACTTTCTGGTCGAGCCGTTTTTAAAGAATCGAATCACCAACGTCCTGATAATAAAGAGCACCGTCCAGCAACCAGAATTGAAGCCATTCGGAATATCATACCAGTCGCATATAGCGGTGCACTGCGTTAAATTTTCAAATAAGTAATGCCTCATGAATTACAACTCGAAGCATTCCGCAAAGCTGTCGCTAATCACCAAATCAACGAGCCGGTTAATTTCGGGCATAAGTACTCCTATTTTGCGTGAATGGAGACAAGCCCTTGTATTGACAACCTTGTCTTGCTTTCGCTGAATGGGCATGTACAAAAGGCGTAACTGGAATCAGACTGCGTGTTAAATCACTGTTTGGCACGCCACGACAAAGCCCCACATCGTCGGAATTACCAACAAATGTGGGGCAAGATATCCTGTTTGCACTAATCTTTTGATGCAGGGACGGTATAGGTTGTGACCACCTTGGCCAGGATGGCGTCATCAATTGATGAACGGACCGTGGTGTCAGTAACAATTACGGTGCGGCCGGCTCGAACAATCGTTGCTGTAGCAATAGCATCGCCTTCGCGTTTGTTTGCCACTATATTGACCGAAGAGCCCACCGCTAACGGGAACACTCCTCGCGGCACCTGCTGCATTGCGAGCCAGGTTCCACAAATATCCGCTAATCCAAAAAGAGCGGGTGCGGAAAACATACCCGCTGGTTGCGTAATTGCTTTATGCAGGGGCATACCAATTTGTACTTCGTCAACAGAGCCAGAGATTGGGTAAAGTTTCAGAGTGATGGCTACATCATCAACCTTTGAATAGAAGGCTTCCCACTGTTCAATAAAATTCATGTTAAATCCACTTCTTCGGTGTCTTTTTCCGTCACCCACAATGGTTCATGAACCATAAGTGAGACTTCTTTTCCCTCACGTAATTGCACATCTAGAACGTACCGGAATCCCGCATCCTCACACTCAGATATTGCGGCAATATCCCCTTCGTCCACAGCTACAATAATGCGCCTACATCCTGGGTGGGCGCCGTAAATCTCCGCGGTCTTTTGCAGCAATTGCCTACTCGAGCCAAATTCCAGTTCAATATCATTTTTACCGAAAGGATACGTGTGTCGGAGCGGAGAATGTTCTACTAGTGTGTATTTCATTCTTCCGCCTCCACTATCTCACGGACATATTGGCGAATTGCTAGTTTATTTACCTTTCCGGCAGAGTTTCGCGCAATTTCGTCAACAATAATCAATCGCTTTGGCAACTTATACCTTGCCAAATGCCGCTCACAATGCTCACGCAAATCTTGCAATGTGATTTCAGCTCCGGGATCTAACTGCACTACCGAAACAACGCTTTCTCCCCAGTGATCATCTGAAATGCCCACTACAGCATTACCCCGTACACCATCCATTTCTGCGACAACACGCTCTACTTCAGCTGGATATACATTTTCACCGCCAGTAATAATCATGTCTTTAAGGCGATCGACAATGTAATAGTATCCATCTTCATCACGGTGGCCCAGGTCACCCGAATGGAACCACCCAGCGGTATAAGCCTTTTGCGTGATTTCTGGATTATTCCAATATCCGGTTGCGACATTTGGGCCCCGCACCCAGAACTCGCCAGTACGTCCTGCTTCACGCACATCTTCGCCGGTATCAGGGTCAACCAACCTGATTTGCGTGTACGGCATTGGGATTCCACATGAGCCAGCTTTCTTTTCCGTCATATTTGGCGGAAGATATGTGGCAAATGGAGCAGTTTCGGTGAGCCCCCAAGCCTGTTGAACATTAACACCTTTTTCAAGGTAGCGCCGTATAAGTACAGGTGGTACCGGCGCCCCAGCACAAATCGTTGCCCGCATTGATTTCAATGAAGCACTATGAAAATCTGGGTGACTATACATCGCCTCAAGTTGTGCAGGCACTAAAAATGCGGAACCCACTTGGTATTTTTCAATATCACGCATTACTACCGCTGGATCGAAATGCCTATGAATAAGTACCACATTCCCACGAACTAAAGCACGAATTACAAAGGAATTCAAAGCCCCAACATGGAACAGTGGTGCACTGGCTAGGGTGACATCTCCCGGGCGGGTATCCACCATGGTGTCAACATTTATGGAATTCCACCAGAGATTGCCGAATGTAAGCTGAGCACCTTTTGGCATACCAGTGGTCCCGGAGGTAAACAGCAAGAGCGCTAAATCTTGCATTGTCATTGGACGTGATTTCGCCACCGATTGTGTATCAGTTTTCATGATATTTGAGGTGGTGCTCCAGTACAGTGGAACTTTTCCTTCTACCGGAGCGAAATCGTCGTCGTCAACGATAATGACATGGTGCCGTTCAATTCCGTAAATATGCTTTGCCATTGGCAAATATGTACCTTCGACAACCACAGTGTGCGGTGTTCCCTGCATTAGCAGTTGAGAAACTTCAGCCTCCGAAAGCCGGAAATTAAAGGGCATAAATGTAGCCCCGAGCCACCACGCCGCCAACATGGTGTAAATAAAGGACTTCGAATTCATACCCAGATAGGCAACTCGATCACCTTGACGAACTCCAGCTTCATCAAGATGAGCCGCCCACGCTTTAATAATGGCATTGAGTTCACTGTAGGTTACCTCTTCACCTTCATAAACTAACGCCAATTGGTCAGGTTGGTACGCCGCGTGGCGCGCAATTTGAGTGCAGGGATTAATATCAATTGTTTCCGGATTATGGTTTACCCCTGTAATAATCATAATTCGTCTCCTCCTGCCGAATTTTGAAATCCGCGGGCAGCAATTCCACCATCAGCATTAATAATTGCGCCCGTTATATTTCCGGCTTCGCGAGAAGAAGCCAGCATTACATATGGACCAGTAAATGTTTCTGGTTCTGTTGAAATATCGTGAAGAGGAATATAGGGATTGCTTCGCGCTGGTCGACGATCCAGAGTCTGCTGGAAACTGCGTGTTTCCAAGCCCAATGCTGCTGGCCCACGTAAATCCGTACGCATTCCTCCTACTGCCACCGCATTGACTCGAACCTTTGGTGCAAGTTCGTACGCAAATTGCAGCATTAGACCCCTATCTGCAAATTTGCTGGCGGTGTAAATCGGGCCACCTCCTGCAGCATAAAATGCAGCATTCGAAAGCGTCATAATGATTGAGCCTCGCGTTTTTACCAGTTCCCGCCATGTAGCTTCAACGGTAAGTAAATAGCCCTTTACATTAATCGCAAATACTTCATCAAATACTTGGGCTAGCTCAGCGCCAGAATGGCGCGTCACCGAGCGGTTATAATCCCAAATTCCTGCATTTGGAATAACGGTATCAAGTTTGCCAAACGTTTCAATCGTCGCTGCTACAGCTGCCTGTAAATCATCTGGTTCCCGGACATCAGCTTGTAGCGCCAAGGTTTGATGGGACGGTAACCTACCAGCAATTTCCTGGGCCCGCTTGCCATCGATATCAAGAAGTGCAACATTAGCACCCTCATTGGCAAATCGTGTTGCTAATGCGGCACCGAGCCCGGAACCGGCACCAGTAATTATTGCCGTCTGTCCTCGTAACATTTCGATTCTCCCTAAAAGAATGTCGAAATATTTTTCGAAGGCAGCACGTTAATATCCAACAGAATGCGACGGTCGAAGATTTTCCACCCTTGATCTGTCGTGCGCAAAAGATCTGTGCGTGTACCAGCGAACATATCGCGTTCACGTTCTAGTCGCGTCCGCCAAACTAAGAAATTTGTTCGAACTTCAATAACATCTTGGTCGGCCAGCGTAGCGTGTCGCGCAATAAGATTGGTAATCAAATGCCGGGTACGTGATGGCGGGTCCTCCGCCCACGCCATACCTGAGTCGAAACGCCGAATTCGCCAAGCTAGAGAATCCTTTGTCTCATCGTAAAACGCGGTATCTTCGGGACCAGCGATCGCAAGCGCTTGTTGACGCCGCGTTCGGTTTGTGCGCGTCGGTGCCCAATAGTAAAGATCTTCATCAAAGTGTTGTAACCAATCTACGTAGCGCCCTTCGTCCAGCAGTGCGGCTTCCTCGTAGTACAAGTTTTGGAGTTCGTAGTAAAGCTGTATATCTACACGATCCCCTCGGGTAATTCCTTCTTTGCTGAGGTAATCAGTCATGGTCGTTTCCTAACGTGCGAGCTTTTTCAGGTTGACGTTCGGGTCACGCAGTTGTTCTGGGGCAACCACGATTCGCCGATCTATAATGCGTCTTGCAGCTCGTACCGCCATGCCGTTATCAATAGCTGCACAGCCAGCGAGCGTGCCGTCTGGGCGAACACGGAACGCAACTTCAGGTTCCCCATGTTTGTTCGGGCGTAGTACCGTTTCGCCTTCTTCGGTCATCGAGCCCACACCTTCTACATGCACTCCGTATCGGTCTGTCCAAAACCAAGCTGCCCCATGTTGTGGAAGTTCCTGACCAGTAATTGATGCAGCAGCAGTTTGTGCTTCAAAAACTGCGGATTCCCAGTGCTCATGCCGGCGTAACAATGTACCGTCTTCGTTTCGAGTGCGAGCGCAGTCCCCGATCGCCCAAATATTTTCTAGGCTTGTTCGTTGTGCATAATCAACGAGCACGCCACCATCACAATCAAGGCCTGCACTTCGGGCCAGACGCTCTTCCGGCACGATCCCAACGGCAAGGAGCACATAGTCTGCCTGTACTGCATCGTGCCCATCGATTGTTATCGCATAACCATGCTCTGTGTGCTCAATGCTGGTAGTCAAACCAGTAATTGTGTGCACACCGTTGGCTTTGTGCAATGCGTGAAGACGTCGCGCCAGCTCTTCTCCAAGCGCCGGGACCAGAGCAATTGGCGCAGGGTCGATAAGTGTTACCTCAGCCCCTAACTCCCGTGCCGACGATGCAACCTCAGCGCCGATAAGACCAGCCCCAACGATTGCTAAATGCACACCTTTTGTAAGAACTTTTTTCAAATTCTCCGCGTCTTCGACCGTTCGAAGAACAAACACGGACAAGTGCTCAAATGCTGGGATATTACGAGGTATCCCACCGGTGGCCAAAACCAAGTTGTCATAGCCCCTGGTACTACCATCTTCCATGACCAATTCACGGTTTTCAGGAGCTATACGACCCACCTGACCTCGAACGACATTAACGCCTTGCTCTTCATACCAACTGCGAGGCGCAAGAAGTAGCTGCTCAGCGTTTTTCTCACCTGACAGAATTTCTTTCGAAAGCGGTGGACGATCATACGGCAAGCCGTTCGGATCAATAATCGTAATTTCGCCTGCGTATCCGCGAGAACGTAATTCACTGGCCAGAGTAAATCCAGCAATACCGCCGCCAATAATCGTTGTTGAACTCATGGCAAAATCCACGCTCCTACCTATGCCGAGGTTCCTGGATAAAGCCACACTTCATCACCGCGAAGCTCAACTTTGTGGGTAGTGGTGTCTTCCACCGCTGGCATACTCAGCACTTTTCCGGTTTTTAGGCAGAATTTTCCAGAGTGCAACGGACACTCAACTTCAGTGCCCTCAACCCACCCTTCTGCTAGGGACGCGTTGCCATGTGTACACACATCGTCAAGAGCATAAAACTCGTCATCTTCAGTACGGAATACGGCTATTGCGTTTTCCACACCACTTACATCAGATTCGATAACCGTACCTTCTTCTTGCTCAAAGTCATCGATCTCACCGATTTTTACTGGGTTATTCATGGAGTCACATTCCTTTGGTCTCATGCCAAGCAGGGGTGGACATTAATTCGCGCCATCGTCGGTATACTCCGCGACCAGCAGCGTCGGAATATAAACCCGAGGTTGTACCTGGGTAGTCATCGCGCTGAGTTTCTGTTCCCAATCCCATCTGATAGTTCAGCGCAGTGTTGCCAACCATAAATGCATGTGCATTGGCTTGGCACTCAGACCAGTTTTCGCCGTCATCTTGTTCGAAAATTCCGGAAGGCCCAAATGTGCGGAGATTATATAAACGTTGTGCACGCCGCACATCATCAGGCATTGATTTGTCCAGTACAGTCCAGGACCACACTTCCATTTTGTTAGGACCTTTTGGATGCCAAACGCGTATCGACCCATTCACCGGCAGGTAGGAAAAGTTCGGAAATACGGTCGCATGGCCGTTTGTGAGCGGCCCCATGACCTGTTCAGGCGAAAGGCGTTCCCTCAGGAATTCATAGTCGTAATACTCATGTACTGGTTGCGCATCAAAACGGTTTTTTGGATGCACCGGGAAACCTGCACCATGACCATGCTCATTTGTAAATTGCACACCTGTTCGCAGAGCAATTTCTTTTTTCGGCCCTTTTCCGGATGGCGAAAGGACCATTAACGCCGAGGCATGCGACATATTAACGTGGTACCAGTCGGTCGCAAACTGCTCCGCCGCTAGCTTCCAGTTGCCTTCAAGCACCCATTTTGCAACACCGCCAACCACGCAAGTGCCCTCCGGGTCCCGGTCCATAAATGCGTCGATATACCATTTCATGTCACCCAGGGACTCTTCTAATGGCTCCGCATTTTCATCCCAATTAGCAAAAATTAAACCTTTGTATGACTCCACGCGAGGAACACTTACAAGGCCCCAATCCGCAGGATTAAAGTCGCTGGCATATGCCTCTCGAGCTGGAACATCAATAAGTTTGCCATCGAGATCATAGGCCCACCCGTGGTAGGTACAAATAAAGTTCTTTGTCGCACCTTCATCAGCACGACAAACCCGAGCACCACGATGTCGGCAATTATTCAATAGCACCCGAATTTCGCGTTTTTTATTCATCGTCGCGATAACAGGGTCTTCGCCCATATAGGTTTGGAAAAAGTCACCAGGACGTTTGAATTGATCAGAATGAGCAATAAAAAGCCAGCTTCGTGCGAAAATCCTTCGCATTTCCTGATCGTAGATGCGCTGGTCAGAAAAGATTCTCCGGTCTATTAAACCACCATCCGGATCTACCATACCGCTGACATCAAGGTTTCGATCTAAACCCTCAGGACGGGTGAGCCCCCCTCGAGGTATTGGATTACCAGTTGTACACACGTTGTTCTCCTAAAACTGCCGCGGGACTGCACGACACCCCTTCACTGTGCCCCAAAACACAAGCCGTGTTCTAGTTCACGTTCCGTAGAATGGAACGTCTTCACCTTGGAAAAAGTAATTCACCCACCCCTACACCCCCTTGATTTTCAACCTGCCCATACCGTGCCTAATGAACTAAGTTTTCAGCAGCTCACAGATTGCCAGCAAATAGTCTATTGACCACCTTTTTCATCAAAATTCAGGCGCACGATTGGAGATGTATTCGGCTAAAAATTAATCTAAAACAACACGTCACGTTCCATACAGTGGAACATTTCATTTCGGCAAACCAACAGAATAACGCAAAATATATTCAATCAGCCCAAACAGGAAAGACCACATGAGCAGCCCAAAGAATTCCCCAGATACTCGCAGCTCTGTAGATAAAGCTTTTAGTTTACTGCGCAGTTTTAGCGATCACGACGCCGCAGGCGTTGGTGTTAGTGAACTTGCCCGCAGGGCTTGCCTTTCTAAATCAACAGCCCATCGCCTCCTTGCAACCCTTGTTGCCAATGGCGCCGTCGAGCGCTCCGGTGACTTTTACCGTCTCGGCCCTCTTTGTTTCGAATTGACTAGCGATCAGGGGACCCGTGCACACGATATGATTAGCGAGATTCTCACACCATTCCTCGCAGTTTTATTCGAACGCACGCGCCAGACCGTCCACCTCGCAACTCTCCAGGGGAACGAAGTTGTATACATAAATAAACTTTTTTCCGCTCGGCGAATCGCTAGCCCGTCTCGCATTGGTGGACGTGCTCCCGCCTATTGCACAGGCGTTGGAAAAGCAATGTTGGCTTGGGATTACGTGCGAGCAGAATCAACAATTGCTAGCGGGCTCCACCGTTGGACTCCATATACCATTACAGATCCTGAAGAATTCCGCGAAGAATTAGCGACAATCCGAAATGAAGGTATCGCTTACGATAGGCAAGAAATAGCACTCGGATTATCTTGTATCGCTGCCCCAATTTTTGGTCGAAACAACGAACCCATTGCGGCCATGTCAGTTTCTGGTGCATCCACCCAATTTAAGCCTGAAGAGCATGTCGCAGCGTTAAAACGAATCTGTGCTGCTGCCGGTCGAGCGGCCCTCGAACATCAACGAGAATTCGAACAAACTGCATAATCACTATTAAATTCACCGAAGCCCCATCGCAATCAAAGACTGCGTTGGGGCTACAGCATACTGCGCGGACTATCCGTGAAGTGCCACCGCGACGTCGATAATCATGTCTTCTTGACCGCCAACGTAACCGCGTCGGCCTACCTCTGCAAGAATATCTGCGGTGGGAATATTGTAGCGCGCGGCCGCACGTTCAGCATGCAGAAGGAAGGAGTTATATACGCCCATCTGGCCTTGAATAATGGAACCTCTGTCCATCATCGGAAGACGCTCCACCATCGGCTTTAACACGTCTTCGGCGGCGCCTAGAATACCCTCTAAATCTACACCGTGCTTAATATCCAGGCGATCGAACGCTACGGCAAGCACTTCTGTCGGGGAATTACCTGCACCTGCACCAAGTCCCGCCAAGGAGCCATCGATTTGCGACGCCCCTGCACGCACCGCTAGCACAGAGTTTGCAACCCCAAATGAAAGGTTTTGGTGGCCGTGAAAACCAACTTGTGCTTCTTCACCTATTTCATCGACCAAAGCTTTTACACGATCAGCAGCTTCTTCCATAATCAGCGAACCAGCAGAGTCAACGACAAACACGCATTCGCAACCAGCATCAACCATAATTCGAGCTTGCTTAGCTAATTCCAATGGTTCAATTCGGTGCGAAAGCATAAGGAAACCACCAGTTTCCATGCCGAGTTCCCGAGCTGCCTGAAAATGCCTTATGGAAACATCAGCTTCCGTACAGTGCGTGGCAATTCGCACCATGCTTGCCCCTCGAGCATGTGCTTCCTTCAGATCCTCCACCGTGCCTAAACCAGGCAATAACAAGCAGGCAATCTTGGCAAACTTCGCTTCATCTACAGCCGCTGAAATTAAATCTAGATCAGGGACTTTTGAAAACCCGTAATTAAATGACGATCCACCAAGACCGTCACCGTGGGTGACTTCAATCATTTCAACAGAAGCGTTGTCTAGTGCTCGAACAACATTCCGAACTTGCTCTTCAGTGTATTGATGGCGAACCGCATGGGAACCATCTCGTAAAGTTGTGTCATTAAGACGGATCTTGGTCATTTATTTCCCCTCCTCTAAAAGTTCTACATACCGATCCGCCGTAGCAACCGCAGCTGCAGTGATAATATCCAGATTTCCTGCATATTCTGGCAAGTAGTCGGCGGCTCCTTTAACCTCAAGCAATACCGTGACACGGCCCCATCCATTCCACTCTGGGCGCGCATAATCAAACTGAGGTTCGGCCGTAAGCCGATAGCCCGGCACATATCCTTGGACCGTAGCAACCATTTCATCGATCGACTGACGCACACGATCCTGAAGTTCTCCAGGTTCCGCAGCCATCGCTGGCAATGAACAGTACACGGTATTACGCATAAGCATGGGCGGATCAACAGGGTTCAAAATAAGAATTGCCTTCGCCCGCCGTGCACCACCAACAGCTTCAAGCGCGCGCGACGTCGTGTGCATAAATTCGTCAATATTAGCGCGGGTTCCAGGACCGGCTGATTTTGAAGCTATTGACGCCACAATCTCCGCATATTCCACATCCACTATGCGCGACACTGCCGCAACAATAGGTGTGGTTGCCTGCCCTCCGCAGGTAATCATATTGACATTATCAACAGTTTTTAGGGCATCGAGATTGACCGATGGGCAGAAGTACGGGCCCACAGCAGCAGGTGTTAAATCGATAGCATGGATTCCTGCTTCTCGGTACTTCGGCGCATTAGCTTGATGCGCATAAGCTGATGTAGCTTCAAACACAAGGTCAGGAAGCTCCGTTTGCTCCAAAAGCCAATCAACGCCACCGGCAGAAGCGGTAACTCCAAGTTTTTCTGCCCGTGCCAAACCATCAGAGTTTGGATCGACACCGATCATATATACCGGCTCTACATAACGAGAGTTTTTCCGCAATTTCATGAGCAGATCAGTTCCGATATTCCCCGGACCAATGACCGCTGCAGTGTATTTTTTCATGGGTGATTTCCTCAAACTTTATTGAAAATGCGCAGTTAAAGTCCCGAAAGGGCCATAATCCACAACTAAAGTCTCGCCAGATGTGACTGGGGCTGCGCCACAAAAGCTACCCGTGAGAATCACGTCACCTTTTTGTAAGGCCACACCTTGTTCGGCGAGGGTGTGCACCAACCAAACCAATGGATGTAATGGGTGGTCCATAACAGCCGCAGCGTGACCGCTGCCAACAACTTGACCTGCAATACTCATAGTTGCGCTGACGCTCAACAACTCATCAATGTTTATGGGCACTGGTTCTGTACCAAGAATTACCGCACCACACGAGGCATTATCAGCAACGGTATCCACGAGGCGAATATCCCAATCGCGTACACGCGAATCAATGATTTCCACCGCCAGGTATATTCCCTCAATCGCCTCAGCTACCGCCTTAAAATCAGCATCTGCGCGCAGTGAAGATGCCAACTGAAATCCCAGTTCAGGCTCAACCTTCGGAGCAATAAAACGAGACACGTCTATCGCATCACCATCGGTGAACACCATCTGATCAGTAAAAAATCCAAAATCTGGACTATCAACGCCAAGTTGCTGCTGCATAGCTCGCGAGGTCAATCCAATTTTTCTACCAATAACTCTGTGGCCTGCGGCAACCAAAGCCTGTTCCTGATACTGCTGAATCTTATAAGCACCAGCTAGATCAAGCCCAGGTACAAGATTCCTAGGCGGATCAACTGCCTTTTTGGTGGTATAGGCCTGCAACAATTGCTCAGCAACTTCTTCGAGTGAGCGGTTCATCGACGCTCCTCGGCAAGCATAATGCCAAAACCGGCAATAAACTCCTTAATGGGCCGGTAGTATTCATAGCTCACATCAAAGCCATCAGTTGCCGCATGTAAAGCCGAAAATGCCGCTACCCAGCTTCGGACTTCATGAGATGAATGCCCGGCGTCGATATCCATTTGGTCTGCTGTATACGCATCAAATCGTTCCGGCTCATTGGAAGCACAATCCTCCATAAACTTTCGATCCCATTCTGGGTTCAATTCCTGAATGGGAGCTTCACCTCGAGCAAATGCTTGGGCAGTGGTAATCACCCGTTCTTGCCGGGCTTGCCTCGCTTCTTCGGTAGGATGCCGACCGTTCAATAGCAGTTTCTTTTGCTCATCTGTCGCAGTTACCCACTGCGGCACAGGCGGATCGTGGCTTAAACCTCCAGACGCAATAATAAGTACCTTTTTTCCATCTGCCTGAAGATGACGCAAAAACTCCCCGACTGTTTGTCCCATTTGACGCACACGTTCCATTGGCACAAACGGACGAGCTAACCCATTTACATAGATAGGAATGACTGGTTTGGCCGCGATGTCACCATACAATATTTCCATCGGCTGTACAGCACCATGGTCCAATTCCATACGGCGTGAAATCGCCATATCAATACCGCGATCCAACACAAATTGAGCAAGCTGCTCACTAAGCGCAGTAGGTACATCGAGCGGACCTGCTTGTGAATCATAATCCCCAACACCAAGTGCCTCATACCCCACGCAATAAGGTGGCATAAGATCGTAAAAGAACCCGTTATAGTGATCGGGCGAAAAAGTGACCACTAGATCAGGATCAAAAGCGCGCACTACGGAACGAACCCGATCAAATGCGATTTCTAATTCCTGGAGAATATCTGCTCCTGGATCATTAATATGTAGAAGCGGGCTATGAGACATAGCGAGCAATTTAATCATTGGTTTCTCCCAGGAGGAATTCGAGCTGAATCTTGTTAAAGGTGTCCGCGTCTTCGTACTGCGGCCAGTGTCCGCAATTTTCCATGACCGCTAGTTTGGCATTAGGAATTAGTTCTGAAATGCGCCGTCCTTCATCCACCGGGCCTGAAGGATCCTTCGTGGTCCATAACACGAGTGCTGGTGCTTGAATTTCTTGTAGGTCTTGATCGGAGAGCATGTTTCGTTTCCGAATTTCCATGTTTTGCAGCGCCATATTCATTTCACAAGCACGCTTCCAATCAGGTTGCTCGAAAATTCGCTGTCGAGTTCGAATTAAATCTGGAGTAACCATGCTTGGATCCGCCATTAACCACTCGAGCCTCGCCTGAACCCGTTCCCAACTGGGATCTTCTGCAGCAGCCATTGACAATGTGTATAGGCGCTCCATCACCTGTGGATTTGCCATTGTTCCACCCATTGTGTTCAACACAATGCGTTCTACACGCTCGGGATGCAATTGGGCTAAGCGTGCAGTTGTCCAACCGCCTAAGGACTCTCCAGAAAAAGAAGCCTTTTCTACACCTAAATGATCCATTACCGCAAGAACTTGCGCAATATAGTGCTTAATTTCAAGTGGGTGATCTGGTTTTGAGCTGTACCCATGACCAATAAAATCTATTGCATAGACATTAAAATGCTTCGAATGCGCTTGCAAATTTCTTACATACGCTTCCGCATGGCCGGTTATCCCATGAAGCAAAAATAATGTTGGTTTCTCTGGTGAACCGGCATGTAAATACCGGGTGCGATAACCTCCAGCTTCAATATAACCTTGGCTAAATTCCACTTCTGCAAGGTCATCCCAAACGCTCGTATATTCCATAGTTTCTCCGATCAAAAAGCACAACATTTGCACACATCGTGATGTGCCACACACTTTGAGATCGTAAGGTTTCCGCCAAAAGAAACGTAGGGCTCGTTCCATTGAATGGAACGAGCCCTACAAGAAACGTATTGCGTTTGGGTTCCTATTTAGCTAACCGGTTAGTCGGTTTTCCCGGTGACCTGATTAATCATCCACGCATATTCAAACGCTGTTTGGCGCCATTTGTCATATCGTCCAGAGACTCCACCATGGCCAGCAGCCATTTCAGTTTTCAGAAGAAATTCTCCACTAGTGGCGGTTGCCCGGAGGGCTGCTATCCATTTGGCTGGCTCAACATAAAGGACACGTGTGTCATTGATTGAAGTGACTGCCAGGATGTTTGGGTATCGTTTGGCTTCGATATTCTCGTATGGAGCATAGGAAGCCATATAGTCATAGACCTTTTCGTCTGCTAGTGGGTTGCCCCATTCTTCCCATTCCACAACAGTAAGCGGCAATTCAGGCATAAGGATACTGGTCAGTGGATCTACAAATGGAACGATTGCAGCTATTGCTTGGAATCGGTCACCCGCCATATTTGCTACTGCACCCATAAGAAGTCCACCTGCTGACCCGCCATTTGCCACGAGTTTGGTTGGGTCGGTGATGTTGTGCGCAATGAGGTGGTCCGCGACGTCGATAAAGTCTGTAAAGGTGTTTTTCTTAGTGAGTATTTTGCCGGTGTCATACCAAATACGCCCCATTTCGCCACCACCTCGAACGTGCGCAATTGCAAAGATCATGCCTCGGTCAAGCATGCTTAAGCGCGCCGTAGAAAATGCCGGATCGATCGGAGTTTCGTATGATCCATAGCCATATAGGAGTGTCGGCTGGGGTTTGGAAATATCTAGGTCTTTGCGGCAAATTATGGATACTGGGACTTGCACTCCGTCGCGGGCAGTAACCCATTCACGTCGTGCAGTGTATTCATTAGGATCATATCCACCAAGCACTTCTTGCTGTTTCAGCAGGGTTTTTTCTCCAGTTTGAATATCTAGATCATACAAGCAACTTGGGGTAAGAAAGCTGGTATATGAAAAACGGAGTTTAGGCGCTTTCCATTCTGGGTTACTTCCAGTACCTACCGAGTAAAGTTCTTCCGGGAATTCGAGTTCCTTGAATTCGGTATACCCAGGATCCAGTTTCATAATTGCCAGCCGACCGATACCACCGGAGCGATATCCAAACGCAATATGCGTGGCGAATGTATCTACCCCTTCAATACGTACATTATCGCGATGTGGTACGAGTACATTAAGCGATTCAAATGAGTGCAATTCATCAATGCCGCATTCAGCGAGCTCAAAATTTGGCCCACTTGCATTGTGTATTACTAGCCAACGATCCTCGTCATTTACTATGGCATGGTCCACCCCATATTCCACGCCTTCTTTTCGGGGTACTAGGCAGCGGAATTCACCTGTTGGATTTGCTAATTCCAGTACCCAAATTTCGCTGGTGATTTTTGAACCTACTTCAATAAGCAAGTATTTTTCGCTCCGAGTAGAATCCACCCCCACCCAAAAACGCTCATCTGGCTCATAGAATACTCGTTCATCTTCACTTACTGGGGTGCCTACTTTATGTCGCCATACTGAATCTGGACGCCATGATGCATCGACCTTTTGATAGAACACATAATCGTCCCCTGCCCATACTGCCCCGGCGGCAATTCCGGGAATTTCATCGGGAAATAACTCACCGCTTTCTAGGTCTTTAATCCGGAGTGTATAGCGCTCGTTTCCTTCAGTATCAGTGGAATACGCCAGATAACGCCCGGAAACCGTAACGGATCCGGCACCGAGGGAAAAGTATTCGTGGCCTTCGGCTAGTTCATTAGCGTCTAGAATGATTTGTTCTTCGGGCAATGCACTTTCGGTGATATGCGGCGGGTTCCAGTCATGTGCTGGTACGCGGCAGGTTATACCGTAGCTTTTGCCTTCTTCGGTGCGCCCAAAGTACCACCAGTCACCGCTCCGCGATGGCACAGACATATCTGTTTCTTTAATGCGGGATTTTATTTCCTGGAAAATATTTTCCTGCAGTGTCTTTAGCTTGCTTGTCTGTGCTTCGGTATAGGCATTTTCTGCCTCAAGGTATGCGATTGTTTCGGCGGATTCTTTATCCCGCATCCACTCATAGTTGTCGATGAATTCCCGCCCATGGTGGATACGGGTATGGGGAATTTTTTGTGCCGTGGGTGGCGTTACGGAATCAGTCATACACTCCGATGGTACTCAGCGGCGTTACCACAGGAATATTGCCATCACGCAGCACTTGCGCTTCCACCCTATATACTTCGCGCAATAGGTCAGGGGTAATAACCTCTTGCGGTGTACCTTGGGTAATCAGCTCACCTTCGTGCATCACTACCAATTCGCCACACATACGTGCGGCAAGATTAATATCGTGGATGGCCACTAAGGCTACCGCTCCTCGTTGTTGTGTCCGTTGTCGCAGCAGGTGTAAGAGAAAAAGCTGCCGGTGCAGATCTAGTGCAGAGGTTGGCTCGTCAAGCAGCATAATATTTGGTTCCGCCACCAACATTTGCGCCACCGCCACCAACTGCCGCTGTCCTCCGGACAATTCACGGAGTCTCCGCCCAGCTACATGCCCCACACCTAATTCAGTGAGTGTCGACGCCGCCGCCTCCACCGGATGCACCGCACCGGCTCGGCGTGCGCCAACCAATACGGTTTCTAATGCACTAAGTGCGGCAGTATCTGGGATTTCCTGGGGAACATAACCAATGTCTTTTCGTTTACCCACGAGGGATCGAATCAATGTGGATTTTCCCGAAGCATTTGGCCCTAAAAGTCCAGTGACGTGGCCGCCTTGAATTGGTCGTTCGGTGGCAAAATCTTTAAGCACCGTTTTCCGCCCATATCGAGCGGTAACTCCTTGAATAACCAGTTCTATTGGCTTGGGCGCTACCACAGTGTCCTCCTGCCAGCCATAACGATGACAATAAAAAATGGCACACCAATGAGTGCAGTAATAATCCCAATTGGCATCGCTAAACCTGGGATAATTACCAGGCTCGCGGCATGAGATGCAGAAAGCATAAACGCCCCTGCCGCCATGGAAGCGGGCATAAAGTACCGTTGGTCTTCTCCCACGAGCATCCTTGCCACATGAGGCCCTACCAATCCAACGAATCCAATAATCCCGCAAAACGCCACTGCTGTCGCTGCGAGCAAAGATACGACAATCAAAACAATTATTCGTAGGCGCGTAACATGCACACCAAGCGCGCGGGCGCGGGCGTCGCCAAGCCGTAATGCTGTAAGCCGCCAGGCCAATACCGCAAACAATGGGATCGCCATTGCCAATACTGCGCCAATAACACCATTGGCAATCCAGGTTGCACGAGTCAATGAGCCCATTGTCCAAAACACGATTTGTTGGAGTGCCTCGGTGGTAGCACGATACTGAATTAATGCCAGTAACGCTTGGAACAAAAAGACTAAACCAATACCCAATAAAATCATGGTTTCTGCGGATGCTCCGCGCACTACCGCAGCGACCACAATAATCGTGGTTGCCAGCATTGCCGCAGCCCAAGCAGTCGCAGCGAGGTTGAATTGCGGGTGACCAAGTACCGTCCATCCCAATACAATTGCCGCCGCACCGCCAAAAGCTGCGGCTGCAGAAATGCCAAGAGTGAATGGTTCTGCGAGTGGATTTCCAAGGATCGTTTGCATTTGGGCACCGGCTAATGCCAATGACATTCCCACCAGGATGGCCATCACTGACATTGGTAATCTGAGCTTCCAAAGCACTGTGTAATCGCGCTCGCTCAGTGCGCTGGGGTCTACGATCCCGCGTACTACATCACCAACGCTAAGGTCTACTGGCCCAACGATCGTACCGATAATAAATGCGACAAGCGCCGCCAGTGTTAAACCGAAAATAATCGCCCATCTAAGAACAACAGTTCGACGATGCTCGGTAACAATTTCTTGAACTGACGGCGCTACTTGCTCAGTTGTCGTGGTCATTTGTTCTTCGGACTACTTACAAAGAACACTCCCGATGCCTCAAATGGCAGGTACTCCTTATGAGCTTCCGCTAAATGAGCCTCTGGATCAAGGTCCTTAAAGAGTTCAGGTTGGAGCCACATCGCGAATTGCTCCAACGCCAGATAATTAAATGGCGAATCATAGAATTGGTGCCACACTGCATGTAGATCACCGTTTAATTGATCAAAACCTGGCGTTGCGCGCAACCCCTCGAGTGTTTTCTCTGAAACATCTTTTGTAGTGTCATACCCTAATTCAACATGGGGAACTACTTCAGGCTTATCTTTATCGGGCGCCCACGAGCCCCCTGTTGCAATAATCACTTCTGGTTGTTCTGCAATTATTTTCTCTGCAGTAAGGTCACCTTCATCACCATCGAGTAGGTGATCACCAAGATTGTCGCCACCGGCAAGATTAATAAGCTCGCCAAGGTTTGATTCTTTTACTGTTGCACAACAGTCTTTAAGCCCAGCCGCGCGCCATAAAAATGTCTTTGGACGTTTTTCTGCCTTTGCAGCACCTTCGCGAATGGTATCGACTGTCTTTTGCCAGTCTTCATTGAATTTTTTCGCTTGGTCTTCTTTATTAAATAACGCACCAAGCAATTCCATTGATTTTGTTGTGTTTTCCAATGGGTGCTGCCGGAAATCCGTCACCACAAATTTCAGCCCTGCGGCTTCCATTTTCTCCACCATGCCCGTTGTGGATATCGATTCATAATGGTCTGCGGTTATCACAACTACATCGGGCTCAAAGGAAACTAGATTTTCTACCGTCACATCCCCTTTAGAAAGACTGCCGATCTCCGGAACATCTTTCGTTTCAGGTACCGCTTCGATCAAATTTTTGTGGTACGTGGGGGCCGCCGTCGCCAAATCACTACCGAGGGCCACCACCTTATCCAGCGGATTATTTTTATCCAGAATCGATGTTGCAAACACTCCGCGCCCCTCCCCGAGCACCACCCGTTCAGGGTGCTTCTCAAAGGAAACTTCCCGCCCCAACACATCTGTAACCGTTACGCTACCAGTGCTTTTCGACGCCCCCTCACTCGCCGTTGTACTTCCCCCGCCAGTTGTCCCTGATTGCGGTGCGCTACACGCACTCAGTGTTAAACATGCCAAAACTATGGCAGTAGCGGTTCTTTTTAACATGGCTGCCCTTCATTAGTTTGAATCCGAGATCAATCTTTCGATTGGCCAAAATAAATACTAATAAGGCTAGCCTTTCCTGACAAGAGTTTTTTCCCAAATAAATAAACCCTGCAGCAAAACTGCAGGGCACCTGTATTAGAAACTGCTATACACAGCAGCCAATCCACTCCGAGAATTTCTTTCCAGAAATCCTTTCATACGCCTCAATATAGCGTTCCCTCGTAGCCTCGATTACCGATCCAGGCAGCGGAGGTGGCGGCATCGCACTACATTTCTCCCATCCCGATTTTGAACTCATCAACCAGTTCCGAACGTACTGTTTATCAAAACTTGGTTGAACTTTCCCCTCAACATACCCCTCAGCTGGCCAGTACCGAGACGAATCAGGCGTAAGCACCTCATCTGCCAAAACCAATTTGCCTTCTTCATCGATCCCAAATTCAAATTTGGTATCCGCGAGAATCAGCCCCTTTTCCAAGGCCAGCTCAGCAGCCTTCGAATAAATCTCCAATGTTGCTTTACGTAGTTCTTCCGCGCGAGCTTCGCCAAGTTTTTCCACTACAGCATCGAAGCTCACGTTTTCATCATGATCGCCAAGATCGGCTTTCGTGGCTGGAGTAAAAATCGGCTCCGGTAACCGCGATGCTTCCCGCAACCCTTCCGGCAGCTTTACCCCACACACTTCCCCGGTCTCTTTGTACTCAGCCAACGCAGATCCAGTGAGATACCCACGGGCAACACATTCAAATGGAACCATGTTGAGCTTTTTGCAAACTAAAGCCCTACCCAATACTTCATCAGGGATCCGCGGATCATCCAGTGGACCCGCCAAATGATTAGGGAAATCAATAGCATCAAAAAAGAACATGCTCATTGCGGTAAGAACCCGGCCTTTATCCGGGATCTCCGTCTCCAATATGTGATCAAAAGCCGAGATGCGATCCGAAACCACCATTAATAGGGTTTCATCATCGATTTCGTAAATCTCGCGAACCTTACCTGCAGAAAGGTGGTTATACGAGGACAGTTCTGGACGCATAGCAAATGATTCTAGTCCTCCCCTTCCCTCAATGTCATTTGGTAGCAATCACAACCATAAAAACCCATTCATCAGCACATCAGCCACAAAAACCACACAACACACACAGCCCCTCAACAGCATCAATAACCAAGGAAAACGCACCCACAAAGCAGACTCTTCATACTGTCCAGCACCCCTTTAGGAGGGTACCCCTTTCTCAATTACGAGCCCCTGCTCCCCCACCCAAGCCGAACCCCTCCCTAAAGCCCAAGCAGACATCAGCTACAACGAACAACACCAACCCATTGAAATCACTTTCAATTGAGTTCTCTACCTTAAATGTGAGGCAACGCAGACGGCTCTTCAGAAAACATCATTAGAATGGCCCAAATTTAAGTAACCTTGGACCGAAAGACCCCGAAAGGCCTGGCCGGTCTGCGCGAGCCCCAAGAATGGCACGGGAATGCCCGGGAATGCCCGGGAAAGGCAGATTTGTGTTGTGGGCTTCTGGTCTTGTGGTGTGAGCTGGGGAAATGCGGTGGTGGGTTGTGGGTGATGTGAAATCTGCCTTGTTGGGTGGTGGGGTGTGTCAGATCTGCCTGATATTTTGGGCTGGTGGGCTGAAAAACCAGGGCTTTCCGAGTATTTGAGTTGGTTTCCTGGGTGAGTTGGCTGGCTTTCCGAGCCTTCGAGCCGCATTCCCTGCGGTTTGATAGGCTCACCCTATTGAACTAGATATGTTTTCATCCCTACTGTCGCAGATTCCATAAAATCGCCTGAAAAAATGGAATTTGCGACAGCAAGCAACATTGCACACAATCGTTGACCTGGGGTTTGTCGCAGATTCCATAAAAACAGCGAAAAAAATGGAATTCGTGACAGGTTCCCTACCTATCGTGTCGCAGATTCCATAAAAACAGCCGAAAAAATGGAATCTGTGACAACACGCCCAACCAGCGCCCAACCAGCGCCCAAAAAGACCAGGTCACCAGCCGCGCACAACCAAACCAACAGACACAACGGCTCCTAAAGCCAAGTGGTTTTTAACCAAGGCCCCAGTGGGAAGGCCCCAGGTGCCAAACCCTCAAGGGCAAAGCTAAATCTTCCCCAGCCCCAAAGGACCCCCAGCCCCAAAGGACCCCCAGCCCCAAAGGACCCCAGGTTTAAAGGATTTCGCCTGGTTTGTATTGTGCGGCCTCGGGGTGCCGGTATACGAGTTCTTGGATTCGGACTATTACTCGGGAGACTTGCGATTCTGCTGCACCGATAAATGCGTGGCGGTCTTCCAGGGCTTCTTGGAGTTGGCTTTCGGTAAGGGGCATTCGACTGTCTGCGGCAAGACGCTGGATTAGGTCTTGTTCGCCTCCTTGTTCGCGCATATTTAGGGCCACGGCTACGGCGTGTTCTTTAATGATTTCGTGCGCGGTTTCGCGGCCAAGGCCAGCGCGGACTGCTTCCATTAGGATGCGGGTGGTGGCTAGGAATGGGAGGTAGCGTTCAAGTTCTCGGCTGATCATTGCGGGGAATGCACCGAATTCTTCTAGCACTGTTAAGAATGTTTCAAACATTCCATCAATTGCAAAGAAAGCGTCTGGGAGGGCCACTCGGCGTACCACCGAGCAGAATACGTCACCTTCATTCCATTGTTGGCCGGAGAGATCAGCAAGCATGGTCAGGTAGCCACGTAACACCACTTGCAGTCCGCCGACTCGTTCACATGAGCGGGCGTTCATTTTATGGGGCATGGCGGACGAGCCAACTTGGCCTTCTTTAAATCCTTCGGTCACAATTTCATTGCCAGCCATCAGTCTAATTGTGGTGGCGAGGGAAGAAGGGCCCGCACCGAGCTGGACAAGCGCGGACACGGCGTCGAAATCCAGTGAACGTGGATACACTTGCCCTACTGAATCAAATACCCGAAGGAAGCCGAGGTGATCGGCGATGCGGGTCTCCAAAGAGGCGAGTTTCATTTCGTTTCCGCCCATAAGGTCTAGCATGTCTTGGGAGGTACCCATGGGTCCTTTTATGCCACGCAGGGGGTATCTGCCTAGGAGTTCTTCTACGCGTTCGATTCCCACAAGCATTTCGTCGGCGGCTGTGGCAAATCGCTTTCCTAATGTGGTTGCTTGAGCAGCGACATTATGGGAGCGTCCTGCCATAACTATGGATTGGTATTCGGCGGCGCGTTCGCCAATGCGCGCTACAACGGCTACGGCTTTGTCGCGAATGAGTTCAAGCGATCGGACTACTTGGAGTTGCTCTACGTTTTCAGTGAGGTCGCGGCTGGTCATTCCTTTGTGAATATGCTCGTGGCCTGCGAGTTCATTGAATTCTTCGATGCGGGCTTTTACATCGTGGCGGGTAATGCGTTCTCGGGCGGCAATGGAATCGAGGTCAACATTGTCGATGACGGCTTCATAAGCGTCGATCACCTCAAGGGGAATATCCACCCCCAGGTCTTTTTGTGCCTTCATAACGGCGATCCAGAGTTGCCGTTCAAGAATGATTTTTGATTCCGCACTCCACAAACTATTGAGGTCGGCAGATGCATATCGATTGGATAGGACGTTTGCGATCTTCTTCGTTTCAGCCACGTTTTTCATTATCGCACGACCTGGTTGTGCATGACGGTCTTACAGTACTTCCGCAAGTCTTGTACAGGCTTCTTCGATAAGTTCAGGCGCCACACAAAAGCTTATTCGTACATACTGATGGCCGTTGACTGGATCGAAGTCTATGCCGGGTGCGAACGCTACTCCCGTGGCGTCGAGAAGCTCACGGCACCAGATTTCGGAATTATCTGTCAGGTGCGATACATCAACATAAAGGTAGAAACCCCCGTCCGGCGGGGCGAACTTGCCAAGCCCTAACTGTGGCAGGCGTTTTAAAAGCAGGCTTCTCGACGCCGCGTACCGCTCAACGTGCCCACGAACCTCTGCCAAGGCCTCCTCACTAAAGGAAGCGAGTGCTGCATATTGCGAAATCGCCGGTGGACACAGCGCAAGATTCGCTTCAAGATTTTCCAGTGGTTCAATAAGATATTCAGGGACAATAAGCCAACCTAGGCGCCAGCCGGTCATAGAAAAATATTTACTTAGACTACCAACTACCACCGCTCGATCAGAGAAATTCCTGGCCGTAGCGCACTCCCTGCCATAACTAATCCCGTGATAGATCTCATCCGAAATAAGTAGGCAGCCCTTTGCTTCGCACCACTGAGCGATTCGTTGTAGTTCTTGGGGTTCAATAATCGTTCCAGTAGGGTTATCCGGACTCGTGACTATAAGCGCCCTGGGAATAGTTTCTAAGGAATCAAGAATTTCAACAGTTGGTTGGAATCTTGTCTCTGGCCCGCATGGCACTTCCATAATCTTTACGCCGAGCGCATGGAGCGCATTCCGGTATGCGGGATAGCCTGGGCGAGTCATTGCAATCGTGTCACCCGCTTCCAAAGCAGCAAGAAACAATGCCACAAAGCCACCGGACGAACCTGTAGTAATGACAATATTATTTGCTTGTGTATCGCTGCCATACGTATTCCGATGCCATTGGGCTATGCATTCCCGCAGTTCGGGAATACCCAACGTTGGTGTATAGCCTAGGGTATGTTCAGCCAAGCACTTTTGCGCATGTGTAACCACAGCCTGTGGCGCGCCCGTTGCTGGCTGACCAACACACATTGCGATTGCATTGGGTTTCGCTTGCGCAGCAGCAAGAATCTGCATGACGCGAAACGGTTCAATCTGGCTTCGGGCACTCACAAAACTCATATAGCCATGGTAATGCCCGCGCTTATTTTCGACGAGATCTCCGAACCAACCAGAATCCAACCAACCCCATAAGCAATGCCGCTACCACAAACCCAAGTACACTGGCGCCTGTCCGCGCCAATTGTTGAGCATTGTATTGGGATGCAGTTTGCTCCTCTTGGCGTTGCTGCTGAAATGTTTTCGCTTCCTCCGGGGTCCTGGGAATGCTGGTTAACACCTCATTTCCACCAATATGTGAAGACCCCGTATCTTCTCCCAATAATGCGCTTAGACCCAGTATTCCGAGAATTCCCGCACCACTCACTTTAGAAACCACAGTTGGGTTTCCAGTGCTATTAGTAACCGTGACCAGCATTCCTGCGTCATCGGCAACCACAATGGCAGTGGCACTATTATCACCATGGTCTTCTACCGCAGCCCCAACACTGCCTTTAAATGTTGGGGTATGCCATATGGAATCTTCTGGGAGTTTTTCCTTTACAGTTACTTTGGTACCGAGCGGCAATTTTGGAAAATCGGTATATACGTCTCCATGCCGAAGGGTAAACGCCCGGGTTTCCATAATGCCGTCTTTGCTCCAAGAAACTTCAAACTCGAATTCTTCATCACTTTTGGCAGTGGCTACCGTAGGGTTTTCAATGTTTTTTGTAATCCCAAGGCTTCCTGACATCCGTGAGTATGTAGATATAAACTCTGCATGAGTAATGTTCGGTTCCGGCTGAATTGTAATAGTTCGTTTCCGATCCCTAGGTTCCGAAACCATACTAAAACCTGCAAAGGCTTCGCTGGTGCCCTCTTCCGTAATAATGCACATTGCACCGAGTGGGAAACGCTCATTTCCTGTACTTACTGGCACTCCATCACCTCGTGCCACTAAGGTGCCTTGTTTTGTTCCGTCGTTGCTATCGCACACATACTGAAATTTATATTCAGCGTCGCGAGCTGCATCTACTCCTGCCGTGCGTTTTACCACAGCAAACGGGGCATCAGAACGCCCAACCGAGTGAGAAAGCACTACCCCAACATTGCGACCAGCAACAGTGCGAATGGTAATGCTTTTGCCATCTTCCGCAAGTTCAACTACGTTTTCACCTTCGCCTGGCGCTATGGAAAACTGCGGTTCACCAAATTGAATGCCCGAAATCTCGGGGCGAGTTAGTTCCGTAAGTTTGACAATCGTACCTGGCGGCAAAGGAGTATTACCACTCGAAGCTGCCTCAACTGGCACCACTAAGGTTTCTTCCCGAACCTGCTGATCTGGCAATAGTATTTCGGCTTTCACACGAAATTCTGTGCCTGGAGGTACTAATGCGGGGTCATTTCCTTCCGCCAACACGTTATGAACAGTAAAAGACTCCCGATCCACACCCTGAATTGCGGCACTGGATAATTGCATGCGTTGAACACTATTACCAGTATCAACACGTTTACCTAATAATTCTGCCGCATTTGTTGTAGGGGTTTTATCGGGTGCAAATTTCCCGTCATGTGTTTTAGTTTGGTAGCGAACTCGGTAGTAGTGCTCCGCAACCCAACCACCTTCTGGTGGCACGAGTGTAAAACGTCCGGTGGCTCCTTCTGCATGAAATGGTTCAATAACACGCGGGTTTCCAATTTGTTGCTTGGCTATCCATTCGCCATCGCCACGCTCCCCGACCTCATACTCCGTAATCGTTGGCGGGCCCGTAAACACATGGGCAAATCCACCGAGTGTATCGGCAACCGGAACTTCATTACCGCCCTGCGAATTTGCCCACTCTACTAATTCCCTGCCTGGAATATTGATTGTCCAGTGTGCAGTAATTTGGTCACTGCCATACCAACCCCACTTGCGCAGCGTTTTTGGAAAGGTATCCTGCACACCAATTACACCGACGCCCGAACCATCCTCCGGCCCTGGTAGCTTTACTGTCCGCTGCTCACCATTGAAACGCATAACGACGTCCCGAGCCTCAAGCTCTTTCGTTGCCTGAATCTGGGTCGAAACTGTGCCGCGTATATCTTGCTTTTCCAAAAACGGCGTTGCTTTTTCATCCAAGCGGCAATGCATGCTTCGCTCATGCGGTTTTGTTACGCAGACACCATATTCTGTGTCGCCCTCGCCTTTTAGCGGAAAATCACCAGATGCAAAATGGCTAAAATGCTCAGGATATTCGATTGTGAATTCCTGACCAATAAATATGCCATTCGGGGCAAACCAATCAATATCAAATGCCACGCGATTCCACTGGCGAATGGTCTCATGCGGTTCTGGCACACCGTTGACTACCGGCGCTATCCGAATATCTCCAATTTCAATTGGCTTTTCATCTTGATGATTATGCTCTTGGGCTGCTACTTGTGTTGGTACCGCAGCAATTCCGATCACTACCAGAACAATGACGAAGATGGTCCGTAGGGTAATCCACGCGACCGATGGCATCCGCATCTAGCAGGGTTCCTTTCAGCTTTTGTCTGTGTTCTCAATTCGAAGACGAACGCATTTTGGGGTATCCAGGACCCAGCTTCACCACGAGAACAGCAACTTCGACATTCACAGATTAATAAGTCAAACCTTAAGCTGCAATGAGCTTCACCCCAAAAGAAAAGCCTAGGTAGATAACGTTTCAATAAACCGATGACTAGCTGCTTATTTGCTAGCTTTTGACCACCGGAACGACACAATAATTATCTTGACTCCCAGATATTTTTACCCCCGCTGCAAATACTTTCCTAAGCCACACAAGGCGCTATGCAACCCCTGAATCAACACTCAACCTACTGGACTTTTGGTAGCCGTGACCTGCTTTTCTTAGCCTTGACATCCGTGTGGCAAGCCCACAAATTTAAAACGCAGACAAACTAACATCAAAACCACCAAGCCTGAGATATTTTAAGCTTTTCTTAGTTAGATACTTTTAAAACGAAATAGCCGTTTTAAATTTCCCCACCATATGGAAAGGCTCGTGGTGGGACTATCCAACATCCACACCACGAGCCAACAACAAACTCAGGTCAAACCGCACCTACACGGCCAACGACCTACTGCCGACGTGCCCGACGAACCAAGAACACACCAACAGCAACCGCAACCAACGCAAGCGCAACCACACCCAACACACCAGCACCAGTACGCGCAAGCTGAGGCGAAGCCTTCACAGGCGCACCCTGCGCAGGAGCCTGAGCACCAGGAGCCGGAACCCCCTTCTGCGGCTGTCCACCACCAACACCATCAGGCGACTGACCAGGCGCCGCAACATTCGGCGCAGGCGCACTAGGAGCCGGAGCACCCGGTGTAGACGAACCACCAGACTGCGAGGAACCAAGACCACCCAACAACGGAATCAACCCCAACAACGCCAACCAACCAAGGCCTCCACTACCACCAGGAGGAACACCAGGTCCACGGCCCATCGAGTTTGTTACGTTTACAAGCAGATTTGCGTCTTCAGCGAGTACGGTAACTACAGCAGTTCCGTCGCCTTTATCATCAACGGCACCACTAACATTGGCGGTAAAAACTGGAGCAACCCACATTGAATCATCTGGCAACAATTCCTTGATCGTCACCTTCGTACCAAGCGGCAAACGAGGGAAATCATCAAACACATCCCCATCACGCAACGTGAACTCACGCTTTTCCACTTTGCCGTTTGCTTCCCAGGAGGCCTCAAACTTGAATTCCTCATCATCAGAAATACGTGCAATTGCACGGTCATCAATGTGTTTGGTCACTGCCAAACCACCAGCCATACGTGCATACGTATTGGTAAATGTGGCGTAGGCGATGGAATCTTCACGAGCAATCGTAATATTCTGCGTAAAGTTCGCTGGCTCAGTGATCAATGTGTAACCATCAATTTGGGCGGTGCGCTCGTCTTCGGTGATTTCACAGCTGGTTCCCACTGGGAACTTTTCTGCACTTAGTACAGATTCCCCATCACCTTTAGCGATAATTTCGCCAGTCTTCTTCTCACCATTTACGTCACAAACATACGTGAACTTGAAATCTTTTGTTTTCGCAGCATCAGCCCCCGCCGTCCTCTTGACGATAGCGAACTGTGCTGGGCCCGCTTCCACGTGATTTGTCAGCACCACATTGATATTGGGGCCAGCTACGGTCTTAAAGCGAACCCGTGCACCATTATCAAGGATTTCCAGGTCTGCTGGATTGGTGTTTTCCCCCGCCGAGAACACTGGTTTACTGAATTTCATACCCAATACATCAGGCATGTTTGGCTCGCTAAGGGTCACGATGGAACCTTCAGGAAGCTCCTGCAATCCATTGTGTTCACCATTGAGTGCAACGAAAATCTTTTC
Organism: Corynebacterium freiburgense; assembly: GCF_030408815.1. Taxonomy (NCBI): domain Bacteria; kingdom Bacillati; phylum Actinomycetota; class Actinomycetes; order Mycobacteriales; family Corynebacteriaceae; genus Corynebacterium; species Corynebacterium freiburgense. Next base: position 2,546,620 of record NZ_CP047355.1, read on the forward strand.
TTGCTTCGTTCCGCCAGTAGCTAATTGAATATCGGCTTGCACCTCAAAACGAGTGCTTTCCGGAATGAACTTTTCAAAGGATGGATCCGAGAGAACTTTCTTTACACCATAGGACGCGCGCTTTACACCACGAATCACTCCACTATTAGAGTACGAACGTTTAACCGCAGTCTTTTTGCTTTGGGGTTCATCACCGAAGATAGTCACATTATTCCAAGTAAGCTGGTTAAGCTCTGCTTCCTTGCCGTTCTCCGTCTTCGAGTTATACCGAAGCCTATAATGGAGATTTGGCTCCCATTTACCGCTCTTATTCGGCGGAGAAATCTTAAATGTAGCGTTCTTACCGCCATTTGTAACAACGAAGCTATCTACATTTTTCGTAGCCAGGGTGTTCTTAATTTCAAAGGTTCCATCGGCTTTTACTTCCACTTCGTGAGCGGAGATAGTTGGAACCTTGCTCTCATCAAAAACATGGTTGTCTAGGACGTCCGTAACTTCTACGGGCTCCGAACCCTTACCGTCTACAGCACCACCCGGGATGTCCACACGCCAACCACCGGTAATCCAGTCATTGTTGTACCAACCAACTTTATTAATGTCTTTACCGATAACATCAGGCCGACCTAAAATCCCCTTGGTGCCTGGCAGGTCAAGCAGGCCATTTGTATCATCTACGGAAATCGGCAACTTATCTTCGCTGGTAGTACGCTGTGCTTGCACCTCGATATGGATCGAGCCGTTTACATCAAAGTCCTTTTCAAACTCGTCATTAAACACACAATTGAGCTGCTGATAACCATCAGAAGTGGTACACGTGCCACCCTGGCGACCTTCGCCCATCAATGGGAATGAAGCACCGTAAAGCCGAAGCTCTTTTGGAAGGCGAATTACAAAGTTTTGATTTGCGGTAATTCCATTGGGTGCCTCCCAATCAACGTCGACGAATGCGAAATCATGCTGGAATAGTTCCGGCTCACTCTTGCCATCTTTACGGGTAATTTTAAAGTCACTAAATTTAATGGCTCTTGGGTTAGCAACCTGCTCTAACACTGGCTGCTGAGCGTTTTCCACCACTGGCGGGACAGTATCTGCCCCTGGTTCCTCACCAGGGTTAAGAGGATCCGGCTCGCCACCAGCTTCCTCGGCTGCGCTTGAGGTTGTTGATTCGACATTTGGCGTTGTGGTTTCTTGGGCACGAGCTTGTGGGACCACCACCAAAGCAAACGCAACGGCAAGAACGGTCAACACCACCCAAAGCCGTTTCCATATGCTCAAATTTAATTGCATGAGACTAGTTACCTTTCGTCTTGCCGTTGGCGACACCGGCTGGCAGACATGAGTTCTCTACGGGTTTTGCTACAAAATTGAAGCTCATATTTTCTTGACTCCGATAGCTTAATAAGAGATTACTCAGCTATCAATAAGCTGCACTGTGAATAAAATCCCAGCAACGATAACAATTTAATAAATCTCAAGCACGCTTGACGTTTGCAGTGCGAAAACATTCAGATTTTGCTCGCAAATAAATTTATGCGAACCTTAACTACCCCCAAATTAGTCTAATTTTTATCCGCACAACCGATACACGTAGTGCCCGATTCGCCGTACACGAATATCCTGATTTGCATCAAATTGCGCACAATTCTGAGAAAATCTACGCCTATAGCACGTGTGGTTCTTATGCTTCATTTATGCTTTTAGCATAGTGGCCTGTAATCACTCGATCCCCACCATATGGAAAGGCTCGTGGTGGGACTATCCAACATCCACACCACGAGCCAACAACAAACTCAGGTCAAACCGCACCTACACGGCCAACGACCTACTGCCGACGTGCCCGACGAACCAAGAACACACCAACAGCAACCGCAACCAACGCAAGCGCAACCACACCCAACACACCAGCACCAGTACGCGCAAGCTGAGGCGAAGCCTTCACAGGCGCACCCTGCGCAGGAGCCTGAGCACCAGGAGCCGGAACCCCCTTCTGCGGCTGTCCACCACCAACACCATCAGGCGACTGACCAGGCGCCGCAACATTCGGCGCAGGCGCACTAGGAGCCGGAGCACCCGGTGTAGACGAACCACCAGACTGCGAGGAACCAAGACCACCCAACAACGGAATCAACCCCAACAACGCCAACCAACCAAGGCCTCCACTACCACCAGGAGGAACACCAGGTCCACGGCCCATCGAGTTTGTTACGTTTACAAGCAGATTTGCGTCTTCAGCGAGTACGGTAACTACAGCAGTTCCGTCGCCTTTATCATCAACGGCACCACTAACATTGGCGGTAAAAACTGGAGCAACCCACATTGAATCATCTGGCAACAATTCCTTGATCGTCACCTTCGTACCAAGCGGCAAACGAGGGAAATCATCAAACACATCCCCATCACGCAACGTGAACTCACGCTTTTCCACTTTGCCGTTTGCTTCCCAGGAGGCCTCAAACTTGAATTCCTCATCATCAGAAATACGTGCAATTGCACGGTCATCAATGTGTTTGGTCACTGCCAAACCACCAGCCATACGTGCATAGGTATTAATAAAAGTGACTTGCACGGTGTCATCACCACTAATAGTGATGGTTTGTTTAAAGTCCTGCGGTTGTGGAACTAGCGTATAACCGTCGATCTGAGCAGCACGCTCGTCTTCGGTAATTGTGCAAGTAGTACCAATTGGGAAGATTTCATCCACAAATACCGGCTGTTCATCGCCCTTAGCGATGACAACACCAGACTTTATTTCGCCTTCGACATTGCACTCATAGTTGAACTTGTAGTCTTTGTTCTTTGCGACGTCCACACCGGCGGTCTTTTTCACAACTGCAAGTTTGCCGGAGCCCGACTTCACAGTATTGGTCAGAAGAAGGTCAATATTTTCTTCACTAACGGTGGTAATGCGAGCCTTCGCACCATCCTCGAGGATTTCAACATTGGATACGTCGTCAGCTTGATCAACTGAGAATTTCGGCTTACCAAATTCCACACCTGGGATGTTTGGCAGTGTAACTTCGCTAAGGATTACGGTAGACCCCACTGGAAGCTGTTCGTTTCCAGCACGTTCGCCATTAAGGGAAACCTTTACCTCTTCAGTCTTATTTTGACCATTCGGCAAGGTGATGTCTGCGTGAACAGTGAATTCTGCATCAGCTGGAACACGATTGTTCAGGGGCGAATCCGCCAGAACTTTGCGTACTTTATAGGAACCTCGATCCACACCTTGAATCGTTCCGCTACTGTGCTGATTTCGTTCAATGGTGGAGTGCAAATCCGGAAGTCCCGCAATTACTACATGGTTCGTAACTTTCGTGTTTACAGGAACTGGTCGACCGTCAAGTGTTTCCGCTTCATAGCGAATACGGTAATGGAGGTTTGGCTCCCACTTACCACTCTCATTTGGAGGCGTGATTTCAAATGTTGCCTTTTTGCCATCAGCTGAAACGTCATAGTTGCTAACGTTCTTTTCCGCGACTTTTAGACTCTCATTGATAACATTCGGATTCTGTTCATCAATCTTATAGGCCTCGATAAATGGAGTTTTCTTTGTAAATTTAAAATAGCCATCAAATTCATCTGTGACCTTGACAGGATTCGATTTCTGAGATTCAAGCTTTGTTCCGGGAATATCGATGCGCCACCCAGAAGTGGACCAGTTCGGGTCAAACCAACCTACTTTAAAGGGGTCCCCGCCTACACGATCCAGTGGACCAATAATGCCACGTTTACCTGGTAAATCGAGGACCCGCCCCTTGCCATCGATGATTAAGCTCAACTCATCTTTATCTACTGTCTGATGAGCTTGCAACTTAGTTTGCAGCGTACCTTTAACATCGTACTTATTTACAAATTTTTCGTTAAATACACATGAAATGGACTGCTTGTTGGCATCAACATCACATGTGCCGCCGATAACACCCGCAGTACTTACGAGGTTAAATTTTTCATCCCCGTAAAGACGGAATTGCTCTGGAAATTGGACGGTGAATGTTTGCCCTTCGACAACACCTTCGGGAGCTGTCCAATCAACATCGAAGGTTGCAAATTCCCAGAGGCGAATTTCCTCAGCATTATCGCCTTCATAATAGTGCTGATTAGAAACTCTGAATTCACCAAATTCTACCGTTTTCGCAGGTAGAAGCGGGGCTGCATCCAGCTCGTCTTCAAATATATCTTCTTGGGCTCTAGCATTTGGCACTACTATAAATGCCAAGGTCACCGCCAGGGCTACAAATACAGCCCAAAGCCGCTTCCATGTGACCAAATTTAATCGCATAACATCGAATTCCTTTCAGCTTTGCTAGCCACTAAGACACTTTGCGGGGGTGCCTTAAGTGATCCTGAGCATGAGTGAAGCCCAGTCATAGCAGCTTCGACAAACGACAGTTTAATAAGAACTAACTTAACCATCAATAAGCTGCAAGTCGCATGATTTACCAAGAAATGTAACTTTTTAGCAAACATGCCGCGAGCTGCGTCTTTTATTAGCAATTTCGCTTCGAAGGTTCGAGCTTTTCATTCATGGTCGCTAAAATTACCCCCAAATTGACCTAAAGACATTTTTAGCTCTCAATACACGAAATGTCAGATCAATTATCCACGATTTAAATGTGCGGCATCAAACATCAGCATGTAGCAAATGCGCTCAACCTGCGACCATTTCGACTTTTTCCCTCAAGTATTCGCACTTGCTTACACATAAACACATCCGCCGATTTACCCCACACAAGGCAGCAACAAACATATAAGGCAGGACACACCGTATTGAAGATGTGCCCTGCACTCATGGAAAATTCTCAGGTTTTTTAAACAGTGATACGCCCATCTACCGCAGGTAATGCAATATCACTTCGATAATGTCCCCCATCCATGGTGATGCCCGACAATACTGCATAGGCCGAGTCGCGGGCGTCGGCAAGCGTTGGTCCGGTACCCACCACATTTAAAACGCGACCACCAGCGGAAATATAGTCACCATTAGCGTTTTTAGCGGTTCCTGCATGGCGCACCTGAGCATGCTCAGCACCGGTAATAATATCGCCAGTGCGCGGAGTATCAGGATAATTATGGGCGGCTAACACCACAGTGAGTGCATACCCGTCTTCCCAAAGCAATGGTGGTTGCTCCTGTAAAGTGCCATCTGCTACGGAACGCAAAAGTACACCGAGCGGGGTTTTAAGCAGTGCTAATACCGCCTGAGTTTCAGGATCGCCGAAACGACAGTTAAATTCTACAACGGCGGGCCCCTCCGGCCCCCACGCAAGACCCGCATATAGCAAACCAGAATACGAGCAACCGCGTCGCACCATTTCTTGAGCCACTGGAACGCATACTTCATCAACAATGCGCTGCACACCATTTTCCGGCAACCATGGCAGCGGGCAATACGCACCCATGCCTCCAGTGTTCGGACCTTCATCATTGTCATGAACTCGTTTATGGTCCTGCGCCGGGAGCAATGGAACCACCGTTTCACCGTCAACAAGACAGAACAATGAAACTTCAGGGCCTTCTAAAAATGTTTCCAGTAATACCGGGTTGCCAGATTCATGAACATCCAGGATATGCTGACGCGCCGCTTCACGATCTGGCGTTACTACCACGCCTTTTCCAGCAGCCAACCCATCGTCTTTTACCACCCATACCGGCCCGAAGCGATCGAGTACGGCATCGATCTCCGCAGCTTCAGCACCTGGCAATATTGACTCTGCATGCGCGGTTCGTACCCCCGCCGCAGCCATAACGTCTTTTGCAAAAGCTTTCGAACCTTCAATGCGGGCAGCATCCTTATTCGGGCCAAAAACCGCAATGTTTGCCGCCCGCAACGCATCAGCCACTCCAGCAACTAGGGGGATTTCCGGACCTATCACCACAAAATCCACACCAAGTTCCTGAGCCAGTGCCGTTACCGCACTAGGATCATCCGCCTTCACTGCGTGCAGCTTTGCGAGGGGTTCCATGCCCGCATTTCCCGGCGCAATATGCAGTTCAGTCACCGCCGGGTCCTGCGAAAGTCCAAGTAGTAGGGCGTGCTCACGGGCGCCCGAGCCGATTACCAGAATGCGCATGTACATAGTGTATCGACGCCCACCCAGGCAGCGTCGATACGCCAACCACCGCTACTCTGGAAAGACATGAGCACTGTATTTACCAAAATCATTCAAGGCGAACTTCCAGGGCGATTTATTTACCGCTCTGAGGACGTCGTTGCATTCCTAACAATCGAACCCTTGACCTACGGTCACACCCTAGTAGTGCCAGTCGCCGAAGTTGACCGCTGGACCGACCTTGACCCCCACGTTTGGGCTCGTGTAAATGAAGTCGCCCACGCAATTGGCAACGCTATGATCGACGCCTTTAACGTTCCCCGAGCAGGCTATATTATTGCGGGTTTCGACGTCCCCCACACCCACATTCATATCTTCCCCACCGCAACCATGCGTGACTATAACTTTGCCAATGTCATCCCCATGAATGAAACCGATCAATCTCGTATGGACGCCGCCGCAGCAAAACTACGAACAGCACTAGGCACCGATGAACTTGGGAACCCACTATAGAAAGGAACATCACCCCCAATGTCGGAACCACTAGGCACCAAAATCCCGTCCCGTGGTTGGGTCGAAGACGACTGGCGAGCCCGCCCCACACCACAACGCCCTTGGCCAGTAATCCTAATCCACGGAACCTCCGGCAGCCCCGGTGACTGGAAAGAACTCACCACCCAACTACGGAACCTAGGTTGGGCAGTCTTTATCCCTGGATATGGCCAACGCGGAACCAACCTTATTACCGACTCAGCGGCCCAAATCAAAGCCTATATCGACCTCGTCCTCGCCACTACCGGAGCCCAAAAAACCATCCTTGTCGGACACTCCCAAGGCGGTGTCCTAGCACGCCACTACATGAAATTCCTCCAAGGAGCCGAACGAACCAAACACCTTATCTGCCTCTCCAGCCCCAACCATGGCACCACCCTCGGCGGAATGCTCGGAAAACTCGTAGCCACCAATAAACAAGCCGAAATTATGACCAAAATGATCGATACCTACTTCGGCCCCGCAGGAATGCAACAAATCGCTGGATCACCATTCCTCCAAAACCTCAACACCGGACCCGAATGCCTGCCCGGAGTCGGCTACACCTGTATAGCAACCCGAACAGACGCCACCGTCGTCCCAGCTGAATCATGCTTCCTAGACAAAGCAAATAATCTCTGGATCCAAGATCAATACCCCCTCGCAGTAATCCGCCATGACGAAATGCCCCGCGACCGTCGCGTACGTGCACTCGTCACAGAAACCCTCGAAGGACTCAAACCCATCAACCCAAAAACAACAATGCACACACCAGGCCAGGCCACTAGTAACGTGCCGGGTCAAGGCTTCAAGTAACGTGCCGGGTCAAGGCTTCAAGTAACGTGCCGGGTCAAGGCTTCAAGTAACGTGCCGGGCAGAGTACCTCCAGCCTTCCCACAAGACCAGAAACCACATCATGGAACATATCGCGCAAATAGACAACACCGAGTACACCTTCCGATGGAATGACAACCAAACCCTCCTTGAAGCACTCCTCGCCGCCGACATTCCCGCAAACTACTCATGCCAACAAGGCCAATGCGGTGCCTGCCAATGCTCCCTCGAAGGCGGGAAATCCCATATGAAAGAAAACCACGTACTCAGCGACTACGACATTCGCGATGGCGAAGTCCTGGCCTGCCAAACCTATCGAGACGAAGAAGGCCCTTATCAAGCGATCTATTGGTTTTAAGTAGTTAAGAGTTGCAGGGTGATTCTTTGTCTTTGGGCGTTGGTTTGGTTGTGTGCTTGTGGTGACCTGGGATTTGGTTGGCTCTGGATGAAAGCTGGTCGGTCCTTTCGGGTGCTGGTTGGGCGTGTTGTCACAGATTCCATTTTTTCGGCCGATTTTATGGAATCTGCGACACGATAGGTAGGGAACCTGTCACGAATTCCATTTTTTTCGCTGTTTTAATGGAATCTGCGACAAACCCCAGGTCAACGATTGTGTACAATGTTGCTTGCTGTCACAAATTCCATTTTTTCAGGCGATTTTATGGAATCCGTGACAGTAGGACTGAAAACATCACTAGTTCAATAGGGTGAGCCTATCAAACACCCCGGAAAGCGGCCCGAAGGCTCGGGAAACCATCCATCTCACCCCGAAAACCAGCTCAAACCCCGCGAAGCCCTGGATTTTCAACCCCACCAACCCGAAAACCAGGCAGATCTGACACCCCCCACCCGAAAATCAGGCAGATTTCACATCACCCACAACCCACCACCGCATTTCCCCAGCTCACACCACAAGACCAGAAGCCCACAACACAAATCTGCCTGTTCAGGCCTTCCTCAAGCCTACGCCAAGCTCTTCCGAAGCCACGCCAACCTCGCTCCTTAGTTTCCCTTTTGTCAACCTCACTAGTTAAGCAATTTTTTTGGATGGTTGGTTTTGGTGTGGTTTTCAGCGCGATAGTTTGTGGCGCTTCGTACTAAGGTTTTTAGCATGAGCACGAAGACGCAAACTCACGCCCGCACAGATAAACGAACTGTTTTGGCTTGGGCCCTCTGGGATTGGGGTTCTGCTGCTTTTAATGCCGTGTTGGTGACGTTTATTTTTGCAGTGTATTTGACTGATTCGGTCGGGGCGAATGTGCAAGAATACGTTGCGGAATCTTGGCCAAGTTTCCTTCGTGCAAGTTCAGTGACTGCTTCTGGCTGGTATGGCTATGCAATGGGCATTGCGGGTGTATTTATCGCGTTAACCGCACCTGTTATTGGCCGTCGCACAGACATTCGCGGCACCAGGAAACGTAGTGTCACTGTGTGGTCAATTGTGGCCTTTTTCCTTATGGCCTCGTTGTTTTTTATCCGAAATGACCATATTTTTTATTTCTGGATAGCACTACTCATTATGGGTGTGGCTTCGGTGATTTTCCAGTTGGCTGAAGTAAGTTATTTCGCCATGTTGCGCCAGGTTTCTACCCCGGAGAATGTTGGCAGGATTTCTGGTTTTGGCTGGTCAATGGGCTATTTCGGGGGAATTTTTGTTTTGCTTATTTGTTATTTGGGGTTTATTCAAGGTGACGGGCCAACGCGAGGTTTTTTAGGGCTTTCTACAGAGGGCGGTTGGAATATTCGTGTTGTCGCGTTATTTGCCGCCTTTTGGTTTATTGTTTCGGCGATTCCATTGATGGTTCGTGTTCCGGAAATTGAGCCTGATCCTACTGCACAAGTCGGCGGGATTAGGGATTCGTATGCTCGGCTTTTTCGAGAGTTTAAGGAGCTTTGGCAAGAAGACCGTCACGCGGTGTACTTTTTATTGGCTTCTGCGGTGTTGCGCGATGGGCTTGCAGGTGTGTTTACGTTCGGCGCTATTCTTGCGGTTTCTTCGTACGGGCTTTCGGCTGGCGACGTCCTGTTATTCGGCGTTGCAGCGAATGTTGTGAGTGCGCTCGGGGCTCTGGGTATGGGGGTTGTTGATGACAAGATTGGCCCTAAGCCAGTGATTATCTTTTCATTGCTCGCTATGGTCGTAGTTTGTTTGGTTATATTTTTCTTGGATGGACCGCTAAATTTCTGGATTTTTGGTCTAATTCTTACGCTTTTTGTTGGTCCTGCTCAAAGCTCTTGTCGGTCTTTTCTTTCCCGGATGACCTCAGAAGGACGAGATGGACAAATGTTTGGTTTGTATGCCACGACTGGGCGAGCTGTAAGTTGGCTTGCACCGATTGCCTTTAGTGTTTCGGTATCAGTTGGTGGTTCTGATCGTGCTGGCATCATTGGTATTGCGATTATTTTGGCAGCAGGCGCTATATTGTTGCTACCGGTACGACCACCAACTCTTGCTGCCAAACAAGTTTCCACCACAAGTGCAACAGTAGGGGCAAAAGAAAAAGGCCCTAAGGAAAAACCTTAAGACCTTTTCGTTGGAGCTGGAGACGAGACTTGAACTCGCAACCTACGGTTTACAAGACCGTTGCGCTACCGATTGCGCCACTCCAGCACTGCCATGAGATCGTACCTTACGTCCCCTATATATCCCAATTTACAAAGGCAGCAGCATGAAAATCTTTGATCGTTTGCTTTCTGGCCGCGTCGCCACAATCGACACGGTCAAGGCTGCGCCACCACCGTCGCCTCTGGCGCCAGTGGATCTTACAGACCACGCCCAAGTTTCCGCTGTAATGGATTTAGCTTCGCGTATCGGGGATATTCTCTTGTCCTCCGGCACCGGAAATAATGACACAAAAGCCCAAATTCGTGCAGTTACTTCAGCATATGGTTTGCATTATTGCCACGTTGATATCACGTTAAATACAATCACGATTTTCACGAATATTGGCACTGATAAAAAGACGCCTTTGAGTGTGTTTCGTGTAGTACGTCGTCTGGCAATTGATTTTTCCAAATTGTCAGAGGTTGATCGTCTTATTCGCTCAATTTGTGCAGGGGCCACCCCTCCAGAGGTAGCCGATAAGATCCTTGACGAACTGTTGCATACTCCACCGCCATATGGTTTTCGAACGGCGCTTTTTGGTTGGGCTGTTTTTGGCGCCGCCGTCGCCGTACTCTTGGGTGGCGGATTCGTTGTGGCAGGTATTTCTTTTATTGTTGCTGCAGTCATTATGGGCGGAAGCACATGGTTGGAACAACGTGGTTTACCAGCTTTTTTCCAAAATGTTTTTGGTGGTTTTGTATCTACCGTACCGGCTGCACTTTCGTATCGGTGGGCTAATACCTTAGGGTTCGAACTTTCACCTTCGCAGATTGTGGCCTCTGGAATTGTGGTAATGCTTGCTGGTTTAACACTGGTACAGGCAATGCAGGACGGTATTACCGGGGCTCCTGTAACTGCAAGTGCACGGTTCTTTGAGACCATGATGCTTACAGGTGGCATCGTTGCAGGTGTGGCGATTGGAATTCAGGTTTCTGGTGCACTCGGTGTGACATTGCCTGAGCTGCAAACTACGCCACCAATTAATCTGACTTCGGTTACTTTAAAGGTGATAGCTGGGGGGATTGCCGCGGCGTTTTATGGCGTGGCGTGCTATGCGGAATGGTCGTCGGTAATTGTTGCAGGTTTAGCCGCGACGACTGGTTCATTTATGTACTATGCAGTGCTTTTGCCCATTGGAGTGCCGCCCGTGGTGGCTATTAGCATTGCTGCGACAATTATTGGTCTTGCGGGTGGTCTTTTAGCTCGCCGTTTTTTGATTCCGCCATTGATTACCGCCGTGGCGGGTATCACTCCGCTGTTGCCTGGTTTATCTATTTACCGAGGCATGTACGCAATCCTTCATTCCCAAACCTTGGTTGGCTTTTCGAATATGGTTTTGGCGCTAGCCATTGGTTCGGCCCTGGCAGCCGGAGTGGTGCTTGGTGAATGGTGCGCACGAAAGTTACGACGCCCCCCAGCGTTACTGAGGTACCGCGCTTTTGCAAAACGAATGGCGTAGAATAAGCATCCAAGTTTGTCTTTTATCACCCAGGAGGATCCGTGCCACCGAAGGTCACTGATACCCGTAATAATAATGCCGATTCCTTGCACGCGGTGGAGGAAGAGACCGCCAAGGCAGCTCGCCGGATTGTTGCTACATACTCTACAGATTTTTTTGACTGCGCAACGCTGTTGTGCATGTTAGGTGTTGAGCCTGAGGGTTTGCGCTATAAGCGAATTGCGGCGGAGCATGCAGAGGCGAACGCTCCTAAAAAGACGACCAAAAAGGCAGCTAAAAAGACTACAAAGAAAGCCGCCAAGAAAACAACTAAAAAAACAACAAAGAAAGCCGCCAAGAAAACCACCAAAAAGACCACAAAAAAGACTACAAAGAAAGCATGAGCAATTTTGTGGTGGTAGCCAATCGGCTGCCGGTAGATTTAACAACCCACCCAGATGGAACTCAGGAGTGGTTGCCAAGTCCCGGCGGCTTAGTTACCGCACTGTCTCCAGTGCTGGCACGCCACCAAGGTTGCTGGGTGGGATGGCCAGGTGTTCCTGATGCCGCACCAGAACCATTTGAAGCAGATGGCGTACTGCTACATCCCGTCACCCTGACTGAAACAGACTTTCAGGAGTTCTACGAAGGGTTTTCAAATGCCACATTGTGGCCGCTTTACCACGATCTGATTGTACCCCCGGAGTTTCATAGAACATGGTGGGAAACCTACCGAAATGTGAATCTAAAGTATGCACAAGAAGTAGCGGAAGTAGCTTCAGAAAACGCCACGGTTTGGGTACAGGACTATCAGCTTCAATTAGTGCCCGGTATTCTGCGACAAATGCGACCCGACTTAAAAATCGGATTCTTTTTACATATTCCCTTCCCATCTGCTGATCTATTTAGGCAACTGCCTTGGCGGGAAGAGCTTATGCGGGGGTTGCTGGGGGCGGACCTTATTGGTTTCCATTTGGAAGTAAATACTGAAAACTTCCTATCGCTTGCTCGCCAGGTCACTCTCACCGGGTCGACGATCGGGCAACCTGACAAACTACAGGTAGAGGGGACGGCGTCGATACGCAAGGTGACGGCGTATATTACCGCGCCGGACGGACGCAAGGTGGGTGTGGCGGCGTTTCCAATTTCGATTGATTCGGCCGAGGTGGTGGCTGCCGCGAGCGAAATTGAACCTATCGAAGCCTCAGGGACGGTAATTCTTGGGGTTGATCGCTTGGACTACACCAAAGGCATTTTGCAGCGCCTCCTTGCCTTCGAAGAATTGCTCGAATCGGGGGCTTTGGAGCCGTCAGAAATTATGCTGATTCAAATTGCCACCCCCTCGCGAGAACGCATTGACCACTACCGAAAGACGCGTTCGCTCGTCGAAGAAGCCGTAGGGCGAATCAATGGTCGATTTGGAACGGTAGAACATCCCGTTGTGCACTATATGCACCGATCACTTCCTAAGTCCGAATTGCTCCGATACTACAAACGAGCCGATGTAATGCTCGTTACACCATATAAAGACGGCATGAACTTGGTTGCAAAAGAATACGTATGCTGCCATAAAGATGGATCAGGCGCCTTAGTATTAAGCGAATTTGCTGGTTCTGCAATTGAACTTCAACGAGCTTGGTTGTGCAATCCGCACGATATTGAATCGGTAAAACGCCAACTACTCAATGCTCTAACTGCAGATCCCGAAGACGCAAAAGCTCGAATGCTTGAATTACATGAACAGGTTCTAACGTGTGATGTAAATCTATGGGCAAGGAGCTTTTTGGAATGCTTGCAATGACCAGGCAACCACACCTCCGCAAAACCGGGGTTCGAACTACCGCCGCTATGCTGCTACTCAGCAGCACAATCCTCGGATTAGTAGGCTGCAATTCCCCTCGGGAAGTAGTGCAATCAACCTGGCAAATCACCAATGTGTATACCAAACCAGGAACACCAAGCGGATTGCCCGACACAGTCGCAGGAAGCGCAACTATGGTTTTTGGGGAATCCACAGTTGCCGGTTTTACTGGGTGCTCGCCATTTCAAGGCCAAGTGAAATTTACAAAAGATGGCAGTGCAGCACCTGCGGCCGAAGCAGACCATGTAGAGTTTATTCGCATAGAAATGCGCGAACCAGAATGCTCTGGCAAAGAACGTTTTTATCATGACGCCTTGGCCGAAATGCTACAAGGCGGATTTAGCATCACCCACGACGGAGATGAATTAGTGTTTACCCAAAATGGTGAAGACATTGATCGTCCTGGGTTTCGGCTCGTGGATTAATAGTCGTAGTAGGGCCTCTGAATTGTTCCTTGTTTGTTGGGCTGGACCTCATGCGGGGTTTTAGAGCTCGAAGGTTTGGCTTTAATCCTAGCTTTGGAGGCCAATGTGGCTGGTGGGGTTTTTGGGGTTTGTGGGCTTAAGTTGTCACATATTCCGCTGAGTCGGCCTGGTGGAGGGCTTGTTTTGACCTGGCTTTTGCGGGGTATGTGGCGTTTGTGGTTTTTGGCCGGTGGTTTGGCCGGTAGTTTGGCCGGTGGTTTGGCCGGTGGTCGGGTTGTGTGCTTGTGGTGACTTGGGATTTGGTTGTGTAAGTCCGGTGACCTGGGATTTGGTTGGCTCTGGATGAAAGCTGGTCGGTCCTTTCGGGTGCTGGTTGGGTGTGTTGTCACAGATTCCATTTTTTCGGCTGTTTTTATGGAATTTGTGACACGATAGGTAGGGAACCTGTCACAGATTCCATTTTTTTCGTTGTTTTGATGGAATCTGTGACAAACCCCAGGTCAACGCTTGTGCGCAATGTTGGTTGCTGTCACAAATTCCATTTTTTCGGCGGATTTTATGGAATCTGCGACAGTCGGCATAAAAACATCACTAGTTCAATAGGGTGGGCCTATCAAACACCCCGGAAAGCGGCTCGAAGGCTCGGGAAACCATCCATCTCACCCCGAAAACCAGCTCAAACCCCGCGAAGCCCTGGATTTTCAACCCCACCAACCCGAAAACCAGGCAGATCTAACACACCCCACCCCCCCGAAATCAGGCAGATTTCACATCACCCACAACCCACCACCACATTTCCCCAGCTCACACCCCAAGACCAAGAGCCCACAACACAAATCTGCCGGCCAGTCCTATATCAATGCCTTCTAGGGGCATTTCGTTCATCTTCCCGCTCACTCAAAAAATTCAGACACCCCATACTCGTTGAGATTGCTGGCAAGATAGAGAGCATGGCCCCGCTACTAGTAATTTCTGATTTCGATGGCACACTCGCGGGTTTTAATACCAACCCCATGAATGTTCCAGTGAATTCAAAGTCGATTGCAGCCCTTGAACAACTCGCTACTCAACCAAATACCCGCGTGGTTATCCTTTCGGGGCGTTCACTGGTTGATTTGCAGCAACTTGCACCTGTGACGGATGCGATTGAGCTTGTAGGCAGCCATGGAGCGGAGGGTACAAAACCGGCTGTGCTTTCCTTAGAGCAGCAACGTCTCCTTGCCGAAATCGAACATGACCTTAGAGCGTTAATCACAAACCATAATGGTGCCCGCTTAGAAGTGAAGCCATTTCATAGGGTTTTGCATACCCGAGGCATGCCTGGCGACGGTGAAGAATTATTGCAACAAGCCATGGCATTATCCCGTCCTGGGGTGCATGTTACTCACGGCAAGTGCATTTTAGAGTTTTCGGTTTTGGATACCTCCAAAGGCGGTTGGATTCGCGCTCATCGCGGGGATGCCAATGTGATTTTTATTGGCGACGACGCTACAGATGAAACTGGTTTTGCCGTTCTTGGACCGACTGATATGGGCATTAAAGTCGGCCCAGGAGACACTCAAGCACTTTTACGGCTCGCGTCCCTACATGACGTTGCCGATTTTCTTAGTGCACTCGCGGCGCAGCGATCGTAGCGCCTTCGAACCACGTGGTTTCTAGGATTCTTCGAGGTTCAATGTCTTCACCTTCGATAAGTCGAAATAGTGTTTGCCCAGCCGCTGCACCTTTTTCCCGGTTTGGTTGCATTACAGTGGCTATATTTCGGTGAATCGCAGTGGAAATACCATCGAAGCCCGTCACCGATAAGTCCTCCGGCACTCGAATGCCTTTTTGGTCGGCGTAATCTAGCACGCCCAATGCCATTGAATCCGTAGTGCATAGTACGGCAGTAATATCGGGGTTGGATTCTAGGAGTTCACGTGCTGCTTCGCGGTTATTTTGCCGATCGTTAATATGCCGTTCTACCACAGGAATATTGTGCTCTATTCCTGCTTGCTTAAACACATCCAATGCCCCCATAACTCGTGACCGTTGGACATGGAGAGAAGCTGTATCTAAGCGTTCTTTACTTACTGGCCCATCATTTCGAACACGATCAAGACGAATGCATAAGATACCAATTCGGCGGTGACCAGCATCAACCAATGCTTGAGCAGCCGGGGCGATAGCGGCGCGGTCGTCGATACCTACAAATGGCAAACTTGTATCTGCGGGTTGATCACACACAACGAGTGGCAATTGGCGGGCTATAGCAGCCTGTAAGTAGGGATCATTCGCGGCTACTGAATACACTACAAACCCATCAACCACAGCGGAGTTAACTAATTCGGGAGCCACTGATCCCGATGGTTTTGCGGGCACCAGTGTTAGCGCCGCCCCACGGTGTTGTCCTACTTCCGCCATTCCGGCCAGAAAATCTACTGACGCCAAGTCTTCGAACGCGTATGTGAGATGGTCAGTAAATAGAACTCCGATGGTGCCAGTACGTCGACGTCGCAATGACCGCGCAGTGGGATCGGGTCCTGCATACCCCAATCGCGTGGCAGTGGCTAGAATACGTTCTCTAAGCTCAGGCGAGAGCTGTTCGGGTCGATTATATGCATTTGAAACTGTAGTCCGTGAAACACCCAACTCGCGCGCCAGTGTGGCGAGGGTTTGCTTTGCCATATATCGAATTTAACAGTTTCACGCTCGACGCACTTGACAAACATTTCCATTTTCACAATCGTGGAATTCATGATTCGTCGCTTACTATCTATTTCTGCTGTTGCGCTACTGGCAGTTTCTTGCTCATCCCCCTCGACAACAGAATCGAATGCAAGCAGCGCCAGTTCTTCAGCAAATACTGACACCGTGCAGATTGTTGCCTCCACTCAGGTTTGGGCAGATGTCGCTGAAAAAGTTGTCCCTAATGCGGAGATCAAACCTATTATTACTGGTCAAGATATTGATCCCCACTCGTTTGAGCCGACTGCTTCAGACCTTGCTGAAGCCCGCGACGCAGATATTATTGTTGTTGGCGGTGGCGGATATGATGCGTGGTTGTATAACGGCGTTGAAGAACAAAAGGTCATACACGCGCTTCCGCTTTCAGAAGGGCACTCCCACCAAGGACATTCCCACGACGATCACTCCCATAAAGAGCACTCCCATGAGGGCGAGGGTGACCACAATCACCATGGGCATGGCGCCAATGAACATATTTGGTTCGATACTCACGCAGTTGCAGACCTCGCGGTAGATCTCGCCAAGAAGGTCAATGAAGTATCCCCCACAACGGAAACCACCCCGGAAAAAGTAGAGGATTCACTCAAGCAGGCCAATGATCTGATTCACGCGCTTCCCGACGCCAAGGTTGCACAAACCCATGCCATTGCGGACCTCGTCATTGCGCATAGCAATATGCAGGATGTTACCCCGGAGGGCTACCACCATTCTTCCGTAAATGAATCCGAACCCACCGCCGCCGATGTTGCAGCATTCCTCGATTTAGTGAATGCAAAAGGTTTAGACGTGCTTATCGACGCCCCGCAAACTGCAACAGACACCACCAAACGTATCCGCGAAGCTGCGGAACAGCAGGGAATTAAAATCGTTGATGTGTACGAAATGCCCAAGAAGGACGAAAACTATTTCGACTTTTTGAATGATTTTGCTCAGCGTCTTTCGGATGCAGCAAAGTGATCCTTTCGCTTTCAAACGCCACTATTGAGCCCCTTTGGTCGGGGCTCAATTTAGAACTTCAGCAAGGTGAATTCCTTACTGTGCTCGGGCCCAATGGGGTGGGAAAATCAACTTTACTTTCGATTATTCTAGGTACCCGAAAACTTACTTCTGGCTCTGTTTCCAGTACCTCCCGGGTTGGCTATATTCCCCAACAGCGCATGTTTCCTTCAGAGCTTCCGCTCCGCGCTAGAGACCTAGTGAGTCTCGCACTTGCCCACGGCGTAACCTCAAAGCGCCGCGCCAACCGCCGCGACGTCGAAAATCTCCTCGATCGCGTTGGAGCCGCACATTTAGCCGATCAGCGAGTCGGTTCGCTCTCTGGAGGCCAACAGCAACTTCTCCGCCAAGCCCAAGCCCTTGCCGGCAATCCGGAGCTTTTACTATGCGATGAGCCACTGCTAAGCCTCGACCCTCATATGGAGAAACGCACTGTTGAACTCCTGAAATCTTCCGGTAGTGCCATTGTTTTTGTTACCCATTCCATTAATCCAGTTATAAAAGCCACCGACCGAGTTCTTTACCTCGCTCCTCATGGGCATGTGATTGGGGCCGTGGAATCCGTTATGCGTAGTGACGTTCTTTCCGAACTCTATGGCACCCATATTGAAGTAGTACGTGTTGGCGATCGAATGATTGTGGTGTGACATGGAATTCTATGAAGAAACCCTACGGTTACTAAACGTCGATTTTGTTATACAAGGGCTTATCGCCGCCACGCTACTCGGCATTGTTTCTGGTGTTATGGCACCGTTTGTAGTTATTCGAAGAATGTCCTTTGCGGTGCACGGCACTTCTGAACTCGCACTCATGGGCGCTTCGGCAGCACTACTCGCCGGCCTTAATATCGGTATCGGCGCTGTAATTGGATCCATTGTTGCAGCCATAATCCTTGCCCTTTTGGGCATGAAAAACCAAGATAGCGCAATTGGTGTGGTGTTTAGTTTTGGTATGGGTCTCTCGGTGTTATTTATCCACCTCTACCCCGGCCGAGCCAGCACAGCTTTTACCCTCCTGACCGGACAAATCGTTGGCGTATCTGGTGCCAATGTCAAATTGCTTGCCATTATTGTCGTTATCGTAATTGGCACGATCGCTTTGCTTTGGCGGCCTCTCCTCTACGCTGCGGCTGACCCTATTTTGGCATCTGCATCGGGTATAAATATCAAACTAATGTCGGTAATATTCGCCGTTTTGGTCGGACTCACATCTGCCCAATCCGTACAAATCGTAGGGGCGCTTTTGGTTATGGCGCTGCTTATTACACCGGGAGCCGCAGCTGTAAGTGTTACCGCAAATCCAATGCTTGCCGTTGTTCTATCTACCTTGTTTTCACTCAGTGCCGCAGTCGGTGGATTTGTATTATCGCTGGCACCAGGGCTCCCGGTAAGCGTGTTTGTAACCAGCATTTCCTTTGTTATTTATCTAATCTGCCGCGGTATCGGTGCTCTAAAAGAACAGCGCATAACTACTAACAAAAGGCAACAAGCAAAATAAAAAACCCGCCTCCGAAGAGGACGGGGGAGTTATGGCTCAAATTCTACATAAGTTGCAAAATTTGTCAAAAGTGCGCCCCTACCAGGAGGGAGGCTTGCTATTCTTCCCAACCGTATCAGGCATTTGACAGCGAATAAATGCGTCACATGTTAAGTAAAAATGCCAATCACCGCGCTCATTTTTCGCATTCTTCAATAGGGAATTATGGGGACGTTGCCCCTGTGGATTAACTATTCCCAGAGGAACCCGTGAACGAACAAATTCAACGGGCAGCGACAAGTCTGAATCATTCGAAAAAACAATCGCGGCATCGATCATGTTTTCATATACGTCCCGCATCAAATGCGTAGCCAAATTGACGTCACTCCCCTTTTCCTCGCTATGAAAATAGGAAACTAGAAAAGTTGCATCATCAATATTTACTCCAGCTTTGTCTCTCACCTTTATTGGCCACTGTGAATGGTAAACCTCAGGCCTTCCACCACTGCCTTTGATAGCTAGGGGAGCGTATTTTACCCGACTTACATAGCGGCCCAGTTCTAGATGATCGATATGGTTGCCGTCTTGTATCGCGTTAAAGTAACTTGTTTGATCATAGAGAGCTTGGAGGTCACGTGACTCAGAAATTTTAGCTGAGCAAAAGACAATTTTTGCAAAATCAATATCCCCCCAAGTTTCTTTCATCTGTTTATGCTGACCGTAAAACCCTGTTTTTCTAATGCAATCAACTACGTATTTTGCAAGAATTCTAGGCGAATACCACTTCCATTGCTCTGTTCTCTCTTTAAAAAGCGAACGACCCCCGTAATACACGTTATAACCATCAAAATAGACGCCAACGCGCGTTACCATTTCTCCCTCTCATTTTCGGCAATAATGACAATATTACCATTACATGTAAATTGTCATTCCCTTGCCAAAAATTTTGCGCTTCGCCGAAATAGTTAACAGCAGAAAAACTAGGATGAATGCGTCTTTCGCCGCTGTCGGGCAAATTCACTGAGCACTACACCGGCGGCTACAGAAGCGTTAAGAGACTCAACCCAATCTGTCATTGGAATAGACATAATGGTGTCGCAGGTTTCGTGTACTAAGCGAGACATGCCTTTGCCTTCAGAACCAACAACAATCACAGTCGGGCCAGTCCCGTCGTAGGTGTCAATGGTGTGATCTCCGCCAGTGTCCAACCCTACTACTTGGTATCCTGCCTGCTGGAACCGCTTAAGGGTTCGAGTCATATTGGTGGCTTTTGCCACTGGCAACCTTGCGGCTGTTCCTGCTGAGGTGCGCCAGGCTACAGCTGTAACGGATGCTGAGCGGCGTTCGGGGATTACTACACCGTGGCCACCGAATGCAGCAACTGAGCGGATCACTGCGCCGAGATTACGGGGATCGGTGATATTGTCCAGGCAAACTATCAGCCCATCCTCCCCGGCGGCATCTACTTGGGCAATAAGGTCTTCAACATCCACATACTTGTAGTTTGGGATTTGTAGACCAATGCCCTGGTGCATGGGGTTGCCGGTCATGCGGTCCATTTCATGCTTGGATATTTCTAAAATGGGAATGCTGCGAGCCGCACAAGTATGGACTGCTTCGGTAAGGCGGTCGTCGTTAGTCGCTCCCTGGACTACGTACAACGTACTGGCTGGAACTTTTGCATGCAGACATTCGACGACTGGGTTACGTCCAACCACGAGTTCGCTGGTTTGTTCCTTTACATGGCGCCCTGAGTCCCGGCGTTCACGTTCCAGCTTTCGCTTATGCGCGGGGTGATAAACGCGGTCTTCTGCTTTCGGGGTAGGACCTTTACCGCGTAGCCCGCGGCGTCGTTGTCCGCCTGATCCGATTTGAGCGCCTTTTTTATTTGTTTTCCGAACAGCGCCTTGGCGTCGAGAATTGCCTGCCATTGTTTATTCCTCTTCTTTAAGCGACCATTCGGGGCCGGATGGGGTGTCTACTACTTCAATGCCCGCGTGATTCAGGCGGTCACGGACTTCATCTGCGGTTGCCCAGTCTTTTTCTGCCCGAGCTACTGCACGGCGCTCAAGTTCCGCTTTTACAAGGATGTCGAGGGCGTCAATAGCCTTCGTTGAAGCGGTTTCACGCCATGTATCGCTCAACGGATCAACGCCCAGTACAGCCATCATTGCACGTACTTGACCGCCAATTCGCACAGCTTCCGCATGGTTGCCGCTAGCAAGTGCCGTATTACCTGCACGAACAGAGTTATGAACTTCGGCTAAAGCAGCAGGGACACCAAGATCATCATCAAGGGCTTTTTCAAACTCAGGTGTCCAGGTTGTTTTAGGTACATCGCCAAGGCGATGTAAAAACGCCTCGACCCTGCGATACCCAGCGGCGGCTTCTTTAAGCGATTCTTCTGAATACTCGAGCATTGAACGATAATGTGCGCTGCCAAGGTAATACCGCAGTTCAACGGGGCGAACAATAGTGAGCACATTTGGCACACTCAGCACATTGCCCAGGGATTTACTCATTTTCTCCCCAGACATTGTCACCCAACCGTTGTGCAACCAATACCGAGCAAACCCATCGCCAGCACCGTGCGCTTGTGCGATCTCATTTTCGTGGTGCGGGAATTGTAAATCTAAACCACCGCAGTGAATATCAAATTCACTTCCAAGATACTTGGTCGCCATAGCGGAACATTCAATATGCCAGCCTGGGCGACCTGGGCCCCAAGGCGTCGGCCAGCTAGGCTCGCCTGGTTTTGCGGCCTTCCACATAGTAAAATCCCGAGGATCTAATTTACCGGTACCAGCGGACTCCCCTTGGTCCATTTCATCGAGTTTCTGGCCGGAAAGTTTGCCATAATCGGGGATACTTGTGGGTTGAAAATACACATTTCCATCGGCGGCATAACCGTGTCCATTATCAATAATCCGTTGGATATATTCGATCATTTCAGTAACGTGCCCGGTGGCCCGTGGCTCTATTGATGGAGGTCGAACACCTAATTGCCGATACGCCCACTGGAATTCTCGTTCATGAGTTGCTGCCCATTCCCACCAAGGGCGACCATGTTCTGCAGCTTTTGCGATAATTTTGTCATCAATATCTGTAACATTACGAACAAATGCAACATCAAGCCCTTTTGCTTCAAGCCAATTCCGCAAAATATCAAAAGCCACGCCAGAACGAACGTGCCCAATATGTGGAATGGTTTGCACTGTGGCACCACACAAGTACACCGATGCGTGGCCTTTTCGGATTGGGGTAAAGTCGCGCAGCGTACGAGTATTGGTGTCAAAGAGTCGTAAGTTCACAATTCCTTAGTGTAACGCCACCCCCGGCCGCCTTGTGGCATAAGCCTCCAGCAGGCCGTGGGAAGTTCTCCGCGCCAGGCTTGGTTTATTGTTCGGGGCGTTTCCATACAACCGCTGTGGCCACGGCCGCACGCCCTTCACCGCGGCCAGTAAAACCAAGCTGATCCGTAGTGGTTGCAGATACCGATACTGGTGCGCCAATATATTCGCTCATGATTTTTTCGGCTTCCTTGCGGCGCGGTCCCATTTTAGGACTATTGCCTACAAGCTGTACCGCGGCATTGCCAATAATAAATCCTTCAGTTTCTAAGAGTTCTCGGACTTCTTTTAGCAACCTTTCGCCTGAAACATTGTCATACTCGCGCTGCCCTACCCCCACAAAGCTGCCCAGATCACCGAGCCCCGATGCGGACAACAAAGCGTCCACAACAGCGTGCGCAACGACGTCGCCATCGGAATGCCCCTCACATCCATCAACGTTTTCGAAATGCAAGCAGGCAATCCAGCAAGGTTTTCCGGCTTCCACTTGGTGTGCATCCGTAGCGATACCAACTCTGGGAATAATCATTGTTCTCCTTTGGCGAGGGCTTTGGCAAGCACTAAATCTAGGGGTGTTGTCACTTTTAGGGCATGCACATCTCCGGCAACGCAATGCACGGTTACACCAAACCATTCCATAATGCTGGCATCGTCAGTAGCTAAGCTGCCCACTGGCCTGGCCTCATATGCCGCCTTTAAGGTCGCAATATCGAATGCTTGCGGGGTTTGCACAGCACGCAATTCGCTTCGCTCAAGCGTTTCGACGACCACCTCACCCCGCACTCGCTTCACAGTATCGGTTACCGGGAGTACCGGTATTACGGCCTTGTGTTCAAGAGATGCGGCAATGATTCGTTGGATCATATCCACAGGTGTAAACGCTCGGGCAGCATCATGGATCAGTACAGTTCCCTCCCCAATATGCCGCAATCCCTGCTGCACCGAATCCATGCGTTCGGCTCCCCCAAGCACAATCTCCACACGATCTTCCAGTATCGCCTGCACCTGCGGAACCATGGGTGGACTTATAACCACCACAATTCGATCCACACCGGCAGCCTGTAGACCGTCCACACTACGCTCCAGAAGCGTCTTTCCACCCACCTCAACTAAGGCCTTTGGAATCCCCGCCCCCAGGCGATTGCCTTGGCCAGCAGCCGCGACCAAGGCCGTAACTGGTTTAGACTTCGTCATCGTCGAAATTGATGTCATCGAGATCAATATCGTCGATTGGCTTCTTCTCCGGCTCATCCTCGATCTTGAGCGCCTTATGGCGTTCAATGGTGGCATCAATTTGGGCTAGTAAATCATCGGATTTCGCTTCATCGATGTTTTTTGCGAGTGCAAGCTCACCAACTAATACTTGACGCGCTTTTGCCAGCATCCGCTTTTCCCCTGCCGACAAGCCCCGATCCTGATCCCGACGCCACAAATCGCGCACAACCTCGGCGACCTTATTCACATCACCTGAAGCCAACCGCTCTTGGTTAGCCTTATAGCGACGAGACCAGTTGCCCGCTTCCTCCACATCGGTTTCGCGGAGTACAGAAAAGACTTTTTGCAGCCCTTCTTCGCCTACAACATCACGTACGCCAACATATTCGGCATTTTTAGCAGGCACGCGAACAGTGAGATCCGACTGGTTGATTTGTAGCACAAGGTAGTCAACGACTTGGCCATTGAGTTCACGCTGTTCGATGGCCTCGATGACCGCCGCGCCGTGGTGCGGATATACCACCACGTCACCGACCTTGAATTCCATACCCACTCCTAGCGGCTTTCTCTTATAAACAGCGTTCATAGTATCATGCGGGCGACCTGCGTGTTTCGGCCGCACTTCCCCCCGTGTGGTGCGCTAAAGGTTGCGAAAGACTAAGATAATCGCGTAACACCTGTCTGACCCCCTTTTCCTGTTGGAGTGACATAGAAGTGAAAACCCTCCGCATTGCAATCGCCGGTATCGCTGCACTGGCCACCCTGACCGCCTGCGGCGCTGGTCAGATTTCCCAAACGGCCGATCAGGTCGCCGCTGTTGATGGCGTACCGGGTGAATCCCAAGACAAAAAAGTCCTCGTTCGAGACGTCACCATTGTCGTTAACGATGATTCCTCTGCAGCCGTAAAATTCACTGCAATCAATGACGATACAAAGATGACTTCACATTCGCTCAAGAAGGTGAAGGTGGGCAACAAAGAGGTCACACTTTCGGATACCCCCACTATGGAACGCAATTGTTCCATCGTTGCAGATGCAGCTGAGTACACCGATAAGTTGACCGAATCAGAAGGCGTCTGCATTACCCATATCAGCACCGAACTCGATAACCCTGGCTTTGCAATCGGTGGCCACAAGGAAGTTGAATTCACGTTCGATACTGGAACAATTACCGTAGACGCACCGATCGCCGGCAATCTCCACGAAGCCGGACAAAACGATCGCGTGGTTTCCGATAAAATGAAGGACCACAAGCACTAAATACTCGCTCAATATTCAAGGCCCCTTGCAAGGGGCCTTTTGTTTTGCCCACTGCCTACAATGCTCCTTATGGCCAAAAAGGAACGCACAATCCATACCTGCACAGAATGCGGGTATTCCAGCCCAAAATGGTTGGGCCGCTGCCCAGAATGTGGCTCCTGGGGGACGCTTGAAGAATCCGCCCCTGGCGCCGAAAAAATCACATCGCTCGCACCCAGCTCACCCGCAATTCCGATTGTGACTGTAGATCCAGCGGCGTCGATAAGCATTACTACCGGCATTGGCGAGTTAGACCGTGTGCTCGGACAGGGAATTGTGCCTGGCAGCGTCGTACTTATGGCTGGCGAACCTGGCGTGGGTAAATCGACACTCCTTTTGGAAGTTGCCTCACGGTGGGCCCAACTTGGCCGCACCGTTCTTTATGTAACTGCCGAAGAATCCGCAGGCCAAGTAAGGCTTCGTGCAGAACGCACCGGCGCCCTACAGGAAAAGCTATATCTAACCAGTGAGCACAACCTCGACATTGTGTTTGGCCACGTCAAAGAACTGAAACCCACGCTACTTATTGTCGATTCAGTGCAAACAATGAGCGCTTCAGGCGTCGAAGGTGTGCCCGGAGGTGTCGCCCAATCACGTGCCGTAACCGCCGCGCTAACCACATTGGCAAAAACCTCCGGCATACCGGTACTTCTCGTGGGACACGTCACAAAAGACGGCAATGTTGCAGGCCCCCGCGTGCTAGAACACCTTGTCGACGTCGTGCTTAACTTTGAGGGGGACCGCCACTCCAGCTTACGAATGCTCCGCGGCATCAAAAATCGGTTCGGCGCCACAGACGAGGTTGGATGCTTCGAACAAAGCTCTGACGGTATCCATGAAGTAGAAGACCCTTCTGGTCTTTTTCTTTCCCACCGCGAAACTACCCCAGATGGCACTGCAGTTACGGTAGCCATGGATGGTGTTCGCCCAATACTTGCTGAAGTCCAAAGTCTTCTAGTAGATACCTACACTAAAAACCCGCGGCGTGCGGTCACTGGTCTTGACGCCACCCGGGTTCCAATGGTCCTTGCCGTATTGGCGGCCCGCGCCGGAAAACCCACCGTCGAAAAAGAAGTGTATATCGCAACTGTTGGCGGAATGAAGGTCAGCGAACCCGCAGCCGACCTAGCAATCGCACTGGCCACGGCGTCTTCAATGCTACAAAAACCCCTGCCACCAAAAACCGTTGTACTTGGCGAAATCGGCCTCGCTGGAGAAATCCGCCGCATCCCTAATCTACGGCGCAGACTCCAAGAAGCACACCGACTCGGATATACGCAGGCTATTGTTCCCGCAGGTGAAAGCGTTACAATCACCGGCATGAAGATTCATTACGTGCCAGATATTCAGGCAGCCCTAAAAGCAGTAAGCTAAACGCATTATGAATTCACATGAGCCAATCCTAAACGCAACCTTAGAGCGCCTTGCCCCTGGCACGGCTCTCCGGGATGGCCTCGAACGAATCTTACGGGGACAAACAGGTGCACTCATAGTACTCGGCTATAACGAACGGGTAGCCGAAATTTGTGATGGAGGATTTGAAATCGACGTCGCGTTCTCCGCCACGCGACTCCGCGAACTCTGCAAAATGGACGGAGCAGTCATTCTCTCCACCAACGGCACCGAAATCCGCCGCGCGAATGTGCAACTCATGCCCGACCCCACCTACCCAACAGGAGAATCAGGCACCCGGCATCGTTCCGCCGAACGAACCTCCCTCCAAACAGGCTTTCCCGTCATAGCAGTAAGCCAATCAATGAAATTAATCACCGTATACGTTGGCGGCCAACGCCATGTCCTCCAAGGATCCTCAGAAATCCTTTCGAGAGCCAATCAAGCATTAGCCACAATGGAGCGGTATCGACAACGCCTAGACCAAGATAACCAGTACCTTTTTCGCGCTGAACTCAACCACTATGCATCAGTCTCTGACGTTATCTCAGTGGTCCAACGCATGGAACTACTACGCCGTGCCGCCACCACAATCCACCAAAACGTCATTGAACTGGGTGTAGACGGCAAGCAACTTGGCATCCAGCTCGCTGAACTCCATGGCGATAACGAACATGACCTGGCAATAATCGTTCGAGACTACCTTGTAAGCGACAGCAATATCCCAGCCGAAGAAACCGTAGAAAAAGCCCTACTTGCGCTGGAAAAACTCTCTGATGCCAATGTAATGAATGGCAACTATATTGCCCGAATACTCGGACTACCTATTACAGATGAATCCTTAAATCAGTGGATCGTGCCCAGAGGCTACCGAATACTCAACCGCGTGCCCCGTGTTCAAACATTTGTTATGGACAAGCTAGTCGCAGCATTTGGCGACCTCAACCGACTTATGGAAGCCAATATCGACGACATTGCCAAAGTGGAAAACGTTGGAACACTATGGGCCCGACACATCCACGACGGATTAAGCAGACTTAGGAGATAGGGTTTTTCCTTAATCAACCACTTTTCTTGGGGCGCAGCTGACATAAAAACCCACCGCAATCATAAAACCCGCCAGCTCTAGCCAACGGGTTTCGTTTTGTGCAGGCGGCGCAACGTAGGTCTCAGCGCTCTTGCCTTTGTGGGTTAGTTGAGGTTAAAGGTTTGGCCGTCGGAGTTGTTTGATCCTACGAGCGTGTAGAGCAGATAGGAACCTGAAGGAACCGATTGTCTTCCCGTACAAGTTCCTGGTGATGAATATGTTCGGGACCAGATCGCTTCATAGTGGCGTTCGGATTCCGCTGGGAAGGTGCGGGCGGAGGTGTCTTCAGAGGCGTTGCAATCAATGTCTGACCAAATGCGTGTGTTTGTTGCAAGGTCATAAACTTCAAATCGGAGTTGTTCTTCTCGCAGGTCAATTATGCAATCGGCCGTGGTTGGATTGCGGACGGTGAGGTAAAAGTGTGGTTGATCACCAGTGGCGTAGTTTGGTTGATCACTTTTAGCTTCCACAATGAGGTCTTGCAGTTCGCAGGTATCTTTTTTCACTGGTGTTGGTTTGGTTTCGCCAGTGCTGTTAGTGCTGCTACCAACGGCACTGGCGGTACTTTCGCCAGTACTTTCGCTAGTAAGTTCACCAGTGCTGCTACTGGTACTCGCACTGGTTTGTTCAGCTTTGTTAGTGGAGGTGGGTTGAGAGGTTGTCGTGTTGGCGGTAATGATTTCCGTGCTTGAGCTCTTGTTTATGTATACCAAGATGCTGGTCACCGAGCCGATGAGCACGAGAAGCACTACGAGCGCCGCGACGCGTCGGCGGATGTAGATTACTTCTGGGAGTCGTCGGGAGTTACGTTGCACGCACTTTAGTCTAGTGAGTCAACTCCGACTGTTACGACAGGCTCGGCGAGGCCATCAGAAAGTCTATATCGTACTCCTACAATTCCACAGGTTCCGCGGGCAACTTTTGCTTTGATTTCTGGTGAGCGGCTAATAATTTGGTCTACGGTTTCAGCAACATGACGGGCTTCGAATTGGGTTGTGGTGGTGTCGCCTGCCGCTCGCGCCTCTAAGATTGAGGGGCTGACTTTTTCAATAAGCACGCGTTGGAATCCGCCGGGGATTTCATGTCCGTCTAGGGCGGCTTGGGTTGCTGCAACTGCGCCGCATGATTCATGTCCCATTACAACCACTAGCGGCACACCCAAGGATTCAACGGCGTATTCTAGGCTCCCCAACACGGCGAGGTCGATAATTTCTCCTGCTGTGCGGATAACAAAGACATCCCCTAAACCTTGGTCAAAAATCATTTCAACAGGCACTCGGGAATCAGAGCAGGCGAGGACTGCAGCAATTGGGTTTTGGCCTTGGGTGAGTTCGTGCCTGCGGTCCATATCTTGGTTTGGGCGTTCCTCTTGGAAGTGCATAAAGCGTTTATTACCTGCTTGTAGCATTTCCCATACTTTGCGTGGAGTTTTTTCGCGGTCATATTCATAGGAAGCCATAGTGTTATTGTGCACCCCCGGAGGCATTTCGGGGGAATTTTCCGGGGGTACACTTTTAAGCTAATGATTGATGAACTTTTAGCTTGGTATAAAAACAATGCTCGTGACATTGTTTGGCGTCGCGGCACCACTCCTTGGGGAGTTCTACTTAGTGAGGTTATGAGCCAGCAAACCCAGGTTTCTCGGGTAGAACCGCAGTGGGAGGCATGGATGGAACGCTGGCCCACCCCAAAGGATTTTGCCAAAGCCTCACCCGACGAAATTTTGCGCGCCTGGGGCAGCCTTGGATATCCGCGGCGCGCACTGCGGCTGCTGGACTGTGCGCGCGCGATCGTCGAAAAGCACGGCGGCGAGGTACCAAACACAGTTACGGATTTACTAGCCTTGCCTGGGGTCGGCGCATATACTGCGCGCGCCATTGCCGCATTTGCGTATCGACGCCGCGTCCCCGTCGTTGATACAAATGTGCGGCGCGTATTGCGGCGATATAAACAAGCTGAATTTCATCAAGGAAACCCTCGAGCCGCCGACCTTGCAGCCGTGGAAGCTCTCCTACCGGAGGAAAATGCGCCAGATGTTTCAGTCGCACTGATGGAACTCGGCGCACTCGTCTGTATCCCCGAACCTAAATGCGAACAGTGCCCTATTCAGCAAACCTGTGCTTGGCAACTCGCCGGATGCCCCAAACCTGCCGAGCCCCCAAAACGCCGCACCCAAAAATTTGCCGGTACTGACCGCCAAGTTCGCGGCATTATTATGGCCCATCTCCGTAATCACCCAGAGGCTTCACGAGCCAGTATCGACGTACTCTGGCCCGATAGCATCCAACTCGACCGCTCGCTATTCTCCCTGCTAAAGGACGGGTTGGCTGAGGAACATACTCCCGGAAAATTTCGGCTGCCTGTGGTGTAGCAGAACTTTCTAGGATCTACTTTCCTGCGTAAACGGATAGGTTGTGGGCTATTGTCACAAATTCCATTAGAAGGGGCTGTTTTAGCGAAATTTGTGACAAAAAATTATATTGCATACAAGCATTTACCAGGCATCTGTCACAGATTCCATAAAATTCGATTTTTTTATGGAATATGCGACATATTTAGCCCATTTTTGTCGCAAAATCCATAAATTTCACCGTTTTATGGAATATGTGACACCTCCCAGTTCAATGACCAAAATGTTTGGCGGCGTCAAAAAGCCAACACTCAACTGCCGAGCATAATATTTTGTCGTTTTGTAGGGTGGGTTGCAATGCACACACATACTGCCAGTGATTCGAATCCGTCGCGTTGGCAGCAGGTTCTCGACGTCGCGATCTTCACGTCTAAAGACCCCCGCCCACTCACATCACAACAACGAATCATTGAGATGTCTTGACCTTATAGTCACTGAAAAAATCAAAGAATGCGTTTTTCTCACAGAAGACCTGGCGAATTGTTGGCACACCACACACGGGTAGACCCCGATACGCAAAAGTGTTTACACCCGATAATGCCACATGCAATCACCGTGGAGTTCACTTATAGACGCACTCTACCCTTTTCCCGCCGACCTATACCCCAATCCGTCGCCGATGGAGTGCATCAAGGCTTTCCATGGTTTCCCTTAGCCCAGGAATTTCACCACCGGCGGTACGCACAAACATCATGCGCGGCCGCAGCTGCGCACCACGTCGCACCTTTGGGTAAAACGCTTCCGGCCCCATATTCACCACCCGCAACCCAGCTTCACCAGCTTGTTTGATTTGTTCGTAGTAGCCCAGCACAAAATAGCACCCAGCTTGGCGTGCCGCCTCCGTCCAACCCGCCATTTTCGGATAGATTGTCGTGCCGTCCGCATAGCTCAAAACAAACGCTTCTACCTCTCCTTCACGCTCAGCGACCACAACCCTCGCCCAAGGGCTTAACGACGTCGCGGCCTGCTCAACAATCCCACGTAGTCGCTCAACTGAAACATTATGCCCGTACCGTTTTAGCTGGTTGGCCTGCAATTCCGCCATTCGCCAGGCAAGCGCATCATCGTTCAGAGCGTCTGCACCTAGTCTGCGCACTACAAACCCAGAGCGCTCGAAGCCAGCTAGCTCTTTTCGAACCTTCCTTCGCCGATCGCCTGACAGCCCAGAGAGGTAGCCTTCAAACCCATTTTCGGGAACGGGAATCTCACACTGCGCAGTAACCACGCACCCTATGTATCCCCGTTTTTGCAATACCCGAACCAGCGTCTTATCCTCCTCTGGCACATGCATTACACTCCGCAAATCCGTTCTCCATCGGTCGGCTACATCCTCTAGAAAATCAATTAAACCGTTGAGTACCGCGACCTCATCCAATCCAGGTCTTCGCGCTAATTCGCTCATAGTTTCTAAATCCTTGCGACTATCAAATGTGCTCCTTACCAGCCCAGCAACATACGAACCCGGCAACAACGCCACCGCCGCTGGCTGCAAACGTTCCTTGCACTCAGCCAACCGCTGCTGGCTCTGAAAAAGCCGACGCTGTTCGGCGCCTAAAGTCTCGCCCTGTCCTGAGTGCCCCGTTAAGGCCTCAGTGTGGATATCGTGCACCTCTGGCTCAGGCGTGGCAAAGAGTGCTTCTACCGGGTCATAGGTGGCAAAAACATTTCCATTAATTCGCCGAACCGCTATGCCCCCAATTGGTACCGATTCCTCATACGCCAATCCATACATTCGATCTTCCTCGGATTCGGGTTCGGATCCTCGAATCCACGTAGGATGCAAATACAGTGAATCATTACGTGCAATGGTTTTCCACGGATCGGCGATCTGATCAATCGACGTGTGCTTCGAAATTTTCATGTGTATTTCTCGTTTTCTTTTCCCGCAGCAGTAGATACTGCCCTATTACTAAACACATAGGGATAAGCGCGCACCCCACCCATAGCGCATTTGGCTCTGCTCGATAGATCACAATTCCCAGCGGAGCGACTACGCCACCCAATCCGATACTCGTTCCGAAGAAACCCAGATACCTGCCCCTAGCATGAGCTGGAGCTAATTCCGCAATGACCGCAGGCAATAGTGCCGCTAGAATAATTTCCCCAAAGCTCCAAAGAACAACGGTAATAACCAAAAACCATAACGGCTCCCCGGCACCGGATAACGCAATCCCAAATCCAGTAAGCATTAATCCTAAGGACAACGCTCTTCGCTGTTCCCAGGAAGACAATATTGGGCCAAGCAATGGCTGTGCTATCGCAATCAAAACACCATTAATAGCTAAAAGAAACCCAAAATCACTTTCGCTGTGACCAGCATCGATGACCCGTAACGGTAATGTTGTCGTATTTTGAAAGTAGATCGCGAAAACCGCAAATGAAATACCCGTGATCCCAAGCAACTTGAACATCAGGCTCGCATCTACAACACCTGCGGATGGACTGTCATCCTTCTTATTGCCCACTCGCTCAGGCTCTTGAATCTTCCAAAATACCAATACAGCGAACACCAGTGCAGTAAGTGCGTCTATCGCAAACAGCAAACCCCAACTTCGAGTGGCAAAATACCCAGCCCCGATTGACGCAATTGGCACGCCAAGGTTTGTAGCCCAATGCAAAAGACCAAAAGCCTGCGGCGCCCTATCACCGACAAGATCTGCAACCATCGCACTGGCAGCCGGACGGTACACATCACTGAGTAAACCCAGAAACACGCAGCATATGGCGACCATTGCAATACCATTACTGAGCACCAACGCAACTTGAACAACCGCAGCGCCTGCAAGACCAAAGACCATTGTGCGTTTGCGGCCAATAAAGTCGGCTAAAAAACCACCAACTAGGCCACTTATGACGACGCCAACACTATAGGACATTAAGATCACGGCGGCGACAGTTTCCCGAATATTTTCTTCTCGAGTCAGATACAAAGTTAAAAATGGCGCAACAAACGTACCTGCCCGATTTATAAAGGTCCCGCTCCAAATAATAAAAAATTGGCCAGGTAAACCACCAAAGATTTTTCCAAAAGACTTTTGCCCGCGAGATACTACGGTGCCCAATACCTTAGAAGAAATATTGTTCATGCTTGGACACCATCCTTTCCCTGGCCATATGTAAGTTTCAGAAAATCTTAACCCAAGGGTTCGCCGCTAGAACAACGATTGCTGACCTTTTGGACCAAAGGTGTCATTCATCGGTAGCTTTCAACCGGGAGTGATACAAAATCACCAACTTTTTAAAAAAGTTGCCCTTTTTGTATCAGATAGACTTTCCCCACCTGGGGTTTTACATCGGCCGGTGATACAAAATCACCTAGTTTTTAAAAAAGTTGCCCTTTTTGTATCACTAACAGCAGAAGCATTTACGCAACGTGACTTAAATACCCTATACGAACCCACACGCCAAAAGCCCTTAAGGCAAAAATGACGAAATAGCGAATCTTAAGACCCACAGCGTCAGATCTTGAAGTACTAACTTTTTTAGCACCATCACAATCTATATTCACCAGCCGCGAAAATAAGCGGCGAAATTTCCAGACAGGATTGATCTACAGTTTACTGTTCCACGAAAAAATCATCGACCATGCATTACATAAACTACCCAATGACAAAAATAGCTTTCATTGATTTCAATAGTTTCACACACGTCAAACATAGACGCTAATCTTTCAAAAACACCTCAAACAACCAAGACGCAATTAACAATAAAGCACTTTAAATTCCCCCATTGAACCTCAGTTAAATTATCAAATCAGACCACTCTATAAAACCGCCTTCGACCGCCACTAACGCGCTACATCGCCACCCAACACCCCACTTGAACACGTTTTTCACTACCACGTATTTGTTTCATAATTGCATATCTTGAATTGCAATTTGATACCACAGTGACGTTCGAAACATCATACCTATTTTGCCGCCAAATACTCATATAAATCAAACACCTATCCGACAGCTACATAAAGGTGTAATAAGAATTACATTGTGCAATATTATATTGCCCTAGTAAAAACCCAGAAATACCATATGAAACCAAAGGCAGCCCGCAAACTTTAACTATTATCAAAAATTTTTACCCACAAAGATGGAGGGTCATATGGTTTGTATAATAATTGCGGCCCACGGAAAATGCGCTCCTGCGCTCATTGATTCTGCCGAAATGATCGCTGGCAAGTTAGAAAACGTTCATGCAGTCACGTTCCTACCCGGACAGGGCCCTGAGGACCTATTGGAAGAGTATGGAAATATCGTCGGCGAAAGCACCGATGATCTGCTTCTACTGGTGGATTTGTTTGGCGGCAGCCCCTTTAATGCCGGGGCACGTTTCGTGGCGGATCGAGACCGCGCTGATGTTGTCTCTGGTGTGAATATCCCGATGTTAATTGAGGTATTTACGGCTGCCCGTCGGCCTAATGTCACTTTGGATAAATTAGTCGGTAAAGCGTTGAAAGCTGGTGCTACCGGGACTCGGGCATTGAAGGCGGGTAAGCCTCCGAAACCCCCAGGCCACAAACCCCCAGCGGATCAATCTATGGCCGAATCGGCAAATCAATCCTCACAATCCCAAGGACAGGATGACCAGCAGCCGGAATCAGAAGCTGTGATTGATCCGAATTTTCCTCGGGATCCTAATGCCACCATGGATATTGCACTATTACGCATTGATTCTCGGTTGATTCACGGCCAGGTTGCGGGTTCTTGGGTGAATCACGTGGCCCCGAAAACCCTGATTGCGGCATGCGATGCGGCAGCAAATGATGAATTGCGTAAGTCTTTGTTATTGCAGGTAGGGCCAGCTTCTGCCCGAACGAATGTATTAGATATCGCGAAAACGATTCGTGTGTATTTCAATCCGGAATATAAGGGGATGCGCACGATGATTGTCGTGGAGTCTCCAATGGACGCATTACGCCTGCTTGAGGCGGGCGTAACTGTGGATGAAGTCAATGTGGGTGGAGTGACGTTTAAGCCAGGCATGACTTTAATTTCGGAGGCAGTGTCTGTAAACGATGAACATATTGCGGCGTATAAGGCAATTCATGAACTTGGGGTGCCCTTGGTCTTACAACAGGTTCCTACAAGTTCCAGAACGAATATGATGACCAAACTCAAGGAGAAAGGACTTCTCTCATGAGCACAATTACTTTGATTCTTGTTGTGCTCGTTTCACTTGTCGTAGGCATGGCATCAGTGTTGGATGAGCGTCAGCTTCATCGACCTTTGGTTGCTTGCACTTTAATGGGCCTAGTGCTTGGTGATGTCACTACTGGTGTGATTCTTGGCGGCATGTTGGAACTGATCGCGTTGGGGTGGATGAATGTCGGGGCCGCCATGGCGCCCGATGCGGCGTTGGCGTCGACAATTGCGTCGGTGGTTGTAATCGCGGGCGGGCAGCCCCTGGCTACGGGAATTACAGTTGCAGTACCGCTGGCTGCGGCCGGGCAGGTTCTTACAATTTTCGTTCGTACTATTGCGGTGTTTTTCCAGCATCAGGCAGATAGGTTTGCTAAAAACGCAAACTTTAGAGGTATTGAGGTAATGCACTTCAGTGCATTGTTCCTTCAAGGTTTGCGGGTTGCTATTCCTACGGCTGCCGTTGCTGCTGTGGCGGGTACGAGCACTGTAGAGCGCTGGCTTTCTGCTATTCCGGAGTCAGTGTCGGTGGGGTTGCAGATTGCTGGCGGCTTTATTGTTGTTGTTGGTTACGCAATGGTGATCAATATGATGAAGGCCCGCATTCTTATGCCGTTTTTCTTCCTTGGTTTTGTACTCGCCGCGTTTATTCCGGATTTGAATTTAGTGGGCCTTGGCATTATCGGCGCCTGCCTGGCGTTTGTTTATGTGCAGCTCAACCCAGTTTTCAATGAAGGCGTATCGACGCCCGCAAAGGTTGCGGCTCACAGCGGCCCAAACTATGACAATCGGCTCGAATAATCAGGAAGCGTGATTTCATTATGAATACACCAATAACACCAAAATCTGAGGTCGAACAGCTTCCGGGTGAACCCCCAGAATTGACTAAACGGGACTATATCTCAATGTATATTCGGTCTTCGTTTATGCTCGGCTCGTTTAACTTTGAGCGTATGCAGGCCATTGGTGTCTGTGTTTCAATGATGCCAGCGATTAAGCGGTTTTATACAAAAAAGGAAGACCGAGCTGCGGCATTATCCAGGCATTTAGAGTTTTTTAATACTCACCCATGGATCGCTTCCCCAATTTTCGGTGTCACTGCGGCAATGGAGCGCCAAAAAGCCGCTGGCGAGGATATTTCCGAGGCGGATATCACCAATGTGAAGGTCGGATTAATGGGACCGCTCGCTGGTGTGGGCGATCCATTATTTTGGGGCACCGCACGTCCAGTATTGGCCGCGCTTGGGGCGTCGTTAGCCATTAATGGCAATATCCTCGGACCAATCTTATTTTTCGTAGTGCTCTCCGTCTTCCGCATGCTTACGCGTTGGTACGGTTTTAAATTGGGCTACCAAAAAGGAGTGGAAGTAGTTTCAGAAGTCGGTGGTAATACCCTGAGGAAACTCACACAAATGGCCTCGATTATGGGGTTGTTTGTTATGGGCTCCCTGGTTTCAAAGTGGACCTCTATTCATATTCCTTTGGTGGTGTCTCGATACACCGACCAAGACAATAAAGAGGTTGTTACCACACTGCAAGACATTCTGGACACACTCTTGCCTGGTCTGGCTGCATTGCTTTTGACCTTTTTATGCATGTGGCTACTCCGCAAAAAGGTCAATGCTATTTGGATTATCTTTGCGATGTTCGCCATTGGCATTCTTGGCCATATGACTGGCATTCTTGCACTGCCACCTGAGTAAGATTCTCGCCTCCTGGCTTTTGAATCCTTTCGAACCACCACCGGAACTATGAATACCAAGAAGCTTTTAGCCAGTGACCTTGATGGCACACTTATCTTCCACAAGCGCATTAGCCGCGACACGATCGACGCAATTCATGCTTGGCAGGACGCCGGTCATCTCGCGGTGTGCGCCACAGGTAAATCAATCGCCGCTACCCAACATGCTCTACGGGAAAGCAATTTAGAGTTTGATTACTACGTCCTCTATACGGGTGCCGTGGTCACTAATGCATCGTTTGAAATATTACGAAGCATTACGCTTCCGTCCTTATTAGTTATGGAGCTAGTACAGGCAATAAGCCAGGAAGATTCTGTAGGGATTTTTGCTACCACGCTAGATACCAATGATGTGCGTTTAGCAAGCACCCTCCCGGCGGATCTCACTACCGATATGGTGCAGTATTTTGACCCAATGGATATATCAGAGATTCCCCACCATACATTTGTGGGGATTCCTATTTGGGTTGATACACGCAGTAGTGTTCAAGGTGTCGCTCAGAAAAAGGACGCTGAAGAAGCCATTACGCGATTACACTCTTGGATTACTAGCGAGTACAAAGGCCGTATAGATTGCCACCGAAACCAAAACTTTTTGGATATCGTGCCGCCAGCTTGCAGTAAAGCAAGCGGACTGGCATGGCTCGTGCGCTACCTGCAGGAAACCACAGGATCCATGTTTGAAACGTATTCACTCGGCGATTCTTGGAACGACATTGATATGCACCAATGGGCAGATTATTCTGCATCGTTTCCTCATTCCCCAAAGGAGATACAGAACCTCACTGACGCAGTTACACCAACCGCAGCTGAGTATATTTACCAGCTACTCTCCAGCTAAGTCGGCCTAAATCCACCAAACTGACGCTCTGGTTGAAATGCTCCTAAATACACCGTGACCAGGAAAAGTTGAAGTGCACCAATGCCACCCCATAATGCATGCGGCCAAATGAATATTCCGAGCACAAGGCACTCTCCTGCGATCCAGCCAAGCATTACCAGCCCTGCCAACGAGTGAGCGGACGCCAGCCAGGGCTTCGATCGCAAGTGAATCCATACCGCAGCCCATTGAAACCCACCAACGACCACGCCGAGCAACACTGCCGCAA
This sequence comes from Corynebacterium freiburgense, assembly GCF_030408815.1. Lineage (NCBI taxonomy): Bacteria > Bacillati > Actinomycetota > Actinomycetes > Mycobacteriales > Corynebacteriaceae > Corynebacterium > Corynebacterium freiburgense. The sequence continues at coordinate 2,584,301 of NZ_CP047355.1, forward strand.
GTATAAATTGCCCTTCCACCACTGTCCCCCGCAGGAATGCCTCATAAAGGTGCGGCATAACTAGTAATTGTACAAAGCCGATCAGGGTGGACAAACTCTGGAACACAGCAAGACCAAACAATATCCGCCGGACTATGTGCTCATTCATTACCCAACCCTTAGTGATGGGTGCGTTTTAACGCCAGCGTCCACGGTAGGTCAATCCACCAGGAAGGTTGACCCAGAGCCCACCGCGGCTATTGACTGTCACTGGACCAATTTTGGTGGATGCTGAGGCACCAGAACCGGAAATATTGATCCAGCTGTTTTTGCCTAATTTTTTCCGTTTACGAAATGTGATGCCCATACCAACATCAAAACCTTTCTATTGTGCTGAGCCGAAACCGCTCACACGGTCGTTGGTTTGTACGAGGTGTCCTCGCGTAATTCAATGCTACCTACAAAAACTGGCGCAACGCTGAGTATTCGCTACGCCAGTTTTTCGAGTTAATGGTTGCGGTGTTTAGGAATCCGCGGTGAGTTCTGCCGCTTCCGCTGCAAGCTCATCAAAGGTGCCATCTGGGAGAGGCTTTGGACGTGGAGTAAATGTGAAAGCATCATCCTTTACATCCACGGTAATGATCTCACCGGCACCGAGTTCGCCAAACAGAATCTTTTCAGACAAAACATCTTCAATTTCGCGCTGGATGGTGCGGCGTAATGGCCGGGCACCCAAAACCGGATCGAAGCCACGCTTGGCCAAAAGGTTCTTGGCGTCTTCGGTAAGTTCAATCTCCATATCCTTGGCTTCCAAAGCCTTGGCCACGCGACCAATAAGTAGGTCGACCATTTGCACGATTTGATCTTGGGTGAGTTGATGGAACACCACAATATCGTCGATACGGTTTAAGAACTCAGGCCGGAAGTGTTTCTTCAGTTCGTCATTCACCTTATTTTTCATGCGCTCATATTGGCCATCGGCGTCTGCTTCGCCTACTGCACTAAAGCCCATGCCCACAGCCTTGGAAATGTCTTGGGTACCAAGGTTGGAGGTAAAGATCAGCACGGTGTTTTTAAAGTCCACGACCCTGCCTTGGCCGTCGGTAAGTCGGCCGTCTTCCAGCACCTGAAGCAGGGTGTTGTAGATCTCCTTGTGTGCCTTTTCAATCTCATCAAACAGAACAACAGAGAATGGCTTACGGCGAACTTTTTCGGTGAGTTGGCCGCCCTCTTCATAGCCAACATATCCGGGAGGCGCACCGAACAAACGTGAGGCTGTGAAGCGATCATGGTACTCGCCCATGTCAATCTGGATTAACGCGTCATCTTCACCGAACAAAAACTCAGCCAGTGCCTTGGATAGCTCGGTTTTACCAACACCGGATGGGCCAGCGAAGATAAAGGAGCCGGAGGGGCGCCGTGGATCTTTCAAACCTGCACGGGTACGGCGGATTGCACGCGACACGGCTTTTACAGCGTCATCTTGGCCGATAATCCGCTTATGCAGCTCTTCCTCCATGCGCAGCAGACGAGTGGATTCTTCTTCGGTGAGTTTGAATACCGGAATTCCCGTCCAGGTACCCAACACTTCGGCGATTTGTTCTTCGCCAACTTCAGCGATTTCTTCAAGATCACCTTCACGCCACTGTTTTTCTTTGGCAGCGCGTTCTTCGCCGAGGATGCGTTCTTTATCGCGCAATCCAGCGGCTTTTTCAAAGTCTTGGCCATCGATGGCGGCTTCTTTTTCACGGCGGACTTTGGCAATCCGATCATCAATTTCGCGTAGTCCGGCTGGTGCGGTCATGCGCTTAATGCGCATGCGGGCACCTGCTTCGTCGATAAGGTCTACGGCTTTATCTGGTAGGAAGCGGTCGTTGATATAGCGGTCGGACAGGTGTGCGGCGGCGGCTAGTGCGCCGTCGGTAATAGAGACGCGGTGGTGTGCCTCATAGCGGTCACGCAAACCTTTAAGAATGTCAATGGTCATTTCCACGCTTGGCTCAGGCACCTGCACAGGCTGGAAGCGGCGCTCCAAGGCGGCATCTTTTTCAATGTGCTTGCGGTATTCGTCGAGCGTGGTTGCACCAATGGTTTGTAGCTCACCGCGCGCGAGCTTTGGCTTAAGTAACGACGCCGCGTCAATAGCGCCTTCAGCAGCACCCGCGCCGACGAGGGTATGGATTTCATCAATAAAGAGGATAATGTCGCCACGCTGGTTAATCTCTTTGAGCACTTTTTTAAGCCGCTCTTCAAAGTCACCGCGGTAACGGGATCCAGCAACCAGGGAACCTAAATCAAGGGAATATACCTGCTTATCCCGCAGGGTTTCCGGAACCTTCCCATTAACAATATCTAATGCTAAGCCTTCAACCACAGCGGTTTTACCCACACCTGGCTCACCAATAAGCACTGGGTTGTTCTTTGTGCGGCGGGAAAGCACCTGCATAAGACGCTCGATTTCTTTTTCACGTCCAACTACAGGGTCGAGTTTGCCGTCCTTGGCAGCTTGGGTAAGGTTGCGGCCAAATTGATCTAATACAAGTGAGCTGGAGCGTTCACCCACATTGCTTTGTGCGCGCCCACCTGGAGTAGAGCCGGCACCGACCGTATCATCACGTCGGGTTTCAGCATTGTTTTCATACCCGGACAGTAATTGAATAACTTGTTGACGAACCCGAGGCAAATCAGCACCAAGTTTGACTAATACTTGGGCAGCAACGCCCTCGCCTTCGCGGATAAGCCCTAACAATAAGAACTCCGTGCCAATATACTTATGGCCCATTTGAAGTCCTTCACGCAGGGAAAGCTCCAAGACTTTCTTTGCGCGAGGAGTAAAAGGAATATGCCCTTGGTGCGGTGTGGTGCCGTGACCAATGATTTCCTCTACCTCTTGGCGTACCGCGTCAAGAGAAATACCCATAGACTCTAATGCTTTGGCGGCAACACCCTCGCCTTCTTGGATAAGTCCCAACAAAATATGCTCGGTGCCGATGTAATTATGGTTCAGCATTTGAGCTTCTTCTTGGGCTAGCACGATAACGCGACGAGCGCGATCAGTAAACCTTTCGAACATGTCTCTCCCTTTATGTATTCTTCAGTCGCACCCACTCTAACGTGGATGGTCACCGTCGCATGCCTCAAACGCACCAAAACCACACAGTTTTCCCCTATTTATGCAGGTTAACGTAGTGTACGCCGATAGCGAACAAGGCTTATCGAAGCCGAAGCAGCTGCTCTTTGCGGCAACCACAGCCCCCTAATAAAACCCCCGATCCCCAAAACGTCTTACTGGACGGATTCTTCTGAAATGTTCGTTTCAAAAAGTTCCAGTTGGTCTTGCACTGACGGCGTGAGATACCCCCGGATCAGGTATTCCAATTCCCGGCGCCAAACATTCGGCTCTGGATTCATTTGCAAAAGCGCATTACCACTTAGCGAGAGAATCTGCGTGGACACCAGGACTATTGCAGCCATCTTATCTGGGTCACCCTCGCGAATCTCGCCTTCTAGATTACGGAATAATGCAGCCAGAAACCTCATAAGCCGTTGCTGGGTTCTACCAAATCGCTGCACAACGTACTTACTTAAAATTTCCGGATCACTCTGCACCATTGCTTGTAATAGTTCATTCGTCCGTACTGCTTCAGTGCAATCCAAAATGACGTTAATGACTTCATCGAGAGTTTCCGGAAGCGGATAAGCAAGGTCTAACACAGAAACAAGTTCCCGCGTCAGTAGGTCGCCTAAAAGCTCATCCACTCCGCTAAATCGGCGATACAGAGTTGGACGACTTACCCCCGCTTCACGAGCAACGCCAGCCATAGTGGTGCGTTGAATTCCGTCTCGCAGGATGCAAACTCGCCCAGCATCCAAAATCGCAGATTCTATATCCATAAGACCATCAAACCATGAGTGAATTTCGTGTGCTTAGAAACTGAAAAACAGATTCAAGATCCAAGTTAAATATACCCTAATTGCAAGCCAAGGATGCATAACTATCCAATAGATTTCCGAAAAGAAAAACCTATCCAATCAAAAGTAGCAAGCACGATTGCCCAGATTTTGCACAGACGTTGACTTCCCAACATCGCAGCTTACGCCAAGCCATGACGATAGTTAATGCACTAAGAATCCTGCACTTATAGCAGTTTAGCTTCTATTCTCTACGTAGTTTTCTACAGTAAGTTCTTGCACAACCAGTTTCAGTATTTTTATTTTTAGAACTAAATTTTCTACCCCCATCAACACCCCCTCCTTTTTCAATGACACAAAACTCTCTACAAAAATTCCAGCCGATAGCCAAATCCCCCAATCCCCGCTTAGTGACAATTGAAAAACCGCACAAAAACACCAGTCATTCAAAACTTGAAAATGCATGACCCCACACGGTGTATATTTTCCCTATTTTCAGGCGCCAAACACCATACCAAAGGCAAACACTTTATCGAATACTTCACTTTGACAAGAGGCTCATGGTTAATTCATTAGAAGCTTAGCTTCTGTAAAGCCCCCAGTAAGTGACACTCCACTGGGTATATTAACGCAATTGTTACCGGTTATTACATATATTGAGACCGGTTATGCTCAGAAAAACTACAAGAATATAAGGAGAGTGAAGTACTCAGCGCTACCCGAGGAGAAGAATATGCGCACTCCAACACTGCCGAAATGGCTCCAATCACCAAGCCCGGCGCCTCAGCTAAATCCCGAGCAAACCAAAGCTCGATACCCACGTCTACGTTTCCAAGTTTTTATGGGGATTTTTATTGGTTACGCAGGTTTCTACCTCATCCGTAATAACATCTCCACCATTGCACCTCTCCTGCTTGACGAAGGAGGAGTAATTGACAAACCCGCAGTTGGCGTGATTAGTAACGCGGTATTAATCAGCTACGGTTTGTCTAAGTTTTTTATGGCAATGCTTTCAGATCGTTCGAATGCTCGATACTTTCTGCCACTAGGTCTAGCCCTTTCGGCAATCATGAATCTGATCGTAGCGGTGACCCCATGGATTTCCGCCAGTGTTGGCCTATTTGCCACCATAATGTTTATCAATGGCTGGGTGCAGGGTATGGGCTGGCCACCATGTGGACGAATCATAGTTCAGTGGTTTAGTACCAGTGAACGCGGCTGGAAAGGGTCACTCTGGAATACTTCTCACAATGTAGGGGGACTTGGGCTACCTGTACTAGTCGCTTGGGGGCTTCACCTTAGCGATCAAAACTGGAGGTCTGCCTACTGGCTCCCCGCCGTCGTCGCACTTGTCGTGGCCTTTTTGGCTTTTCTTTTAATCCGGGATAATCCCCCATCTGTTGGGCTTCCACCGATCGACGAATACCGGAATGACCCGCCAAAAGTCGAAGCAGATGCACCAAAAGGAACTAAGCTTTCTACCAAAGAACTGGTCTTTGACCACATTCTGAAAAGCCGCGTCATCGTATTATTGGCGATCGCCAACGTATTTATCTACGCGTTGCGATACGGCGTGCTGAACTGGATTACAACATACCTCTCAGAAGTTCACCATATGAGTATTACCAATGGACTCGTGAGCTTCGCCGCATTCGAACTGGCTGGCGTATTGGGAACAGTGCTCGCTGGTTGGGTTTCAGACAAGGTATTCCACAGCAACCGAAGCATTACAATCGGCATTTTTGTGCTCGCAGCAGGACTTTCCATTGCAGGCTACTGGCTTGCGCCAATTGGCACGCCGTTTTGGGCAATGGTCCTACTCGTCTCCCTTATCGGCGGTTTTATCTACGGACCAGTTGCTCTTATTGGATTACAGGCACTCGACCTTTCCCCCAAAGACATTGCTGGTACTGCCGCTGGCTTCACGGGACTATTTGGCTATCTACTTGGCGCAACACTTGCTTCAACGGGAGTCGGATATTTAGTGCACTATACAGACTGGAATGTTACTTTTATTACATTCTTGGCTTTTACGGCGCTTACTCTATGGATTTTGATTTTTATTGGCAAAGCCGAACGCGAACTTATTAAAAAGCGTGGTGAGCCAGCAAAATAATCCATCAAGTTCGTGCTGTTGCATGATTAGATAATAGAAGAATTGGGGAACAGGGTTCCCCAATTTTCTTGATTCACAACTTTCACTGATCCCTTAATATAGAAGACGCTTATGCACGAATCCCGCCTGCAATGAACTTGGGGCTGTATGCGAAATTATTTCAAACAAATACGTAGCACAACGCAAAGTTTTCGGATTCCCGTTTAATTACAATAGCTTTCTTCTCAAAATTTAGCGTTACATAAAAATTCAATATTGCAGAATGGATAATATAAATGTCTGACGATTTTTACTTTCGCCAATTACTGAAAACTTGCTCAGTTACGCCAAAGCAAGGTTTAGTACTTTTTACCAAGCCGTATTTTCTGCTTAGTATAGAATGACCTGCAGCAACTGTTTCCACATCTCTGGATTTATCCCTACACCATATTATCCATTTACTAAATATCCTTCACTAGATTACGTGCAACATAAAAAGCAAAATGGAAATCATCCCCTCTCCCCCTCGGATTAGAGGATAGGTAGCCGCTATCTCGGACAAGCTAAACTCACTCGCTGATCGACCACCCGAGCCGCTATTTGACCAAATCCAGCAATAAATTCAAATGAATTCATTGGCCTATCGTTGGTAGCACGCCTTTCTAAAGCGATTCAGCCTAGACTTTAAAAACCACCTCGAAGGAAAACACGCAACAGTGCTACACAATTTCGTATAAAGACAATATGCAGCCAAATTGCACGTGCGCTTGCATCAAATATTACGACGTCAGAACGGTTTTACATTTGATACATAAGCTCAATCAGACCCCATACGTACTTTGAAATAGTCCCCAAACCCAGCCCTCACTCCGGAGCCTCAGTACTTGGTAGTGATTTGTGACAATGCCATGTGCACCTGTACTCGATTGGGGCATGCACTGTAAGTAATGAAGTGCCAGCCCTTTGGCGAATATGAGGGTCATCCAATGACAAAACGGTGTACTCGCCGACCCGGAAGCTACCAACTATCGTACGTTACAAGAGTTCAACCACCCAGTTAAGCTGTTGTATTTTCAAATCTAACTCACGGTATTGTTGCGCGGCCTGGTCTGCTTTAGCTTGCATCTCCGATACCTTTACCGTAGAGGTCGACCGGATTTCATTGGCCGAATAACGCACTGTTGGATTAGCTGCGTTGGCTATTTCGCGATACATTTCGCTGCGTCGCTTAGCGGTATCCCTCGCTGCGATAGCATCAGTAAGCGTAAGGTTTTGGTCAAACTTGGTCGCAGCGTTCGTTGCATTAATTCTTCGGATCAGTGTTTCCAGTGAATCCAGAATAGCTTCTGCTTCAGCAATGAGCGTTGCTGGATCTTCGTTTGGAGTATCTCCTTCTTGAACCAGGCTCACCCGCTGAATGCGATCCTTAATCTGTCCAAATTTTCGTTGAGCGTCTGCTCGTGCCGCAAGCGCCTCGGATAGCTTCATAAGTGCAGGCTACCACGGCACTCCCGCAGCCCAGTTCGCTGCTTCAATTCCGTTACGACGCCCCGGAAACGGCGATCGTGCAGGCTTGTGAGGAGACACGCCCGCAGGGGACTTACGGCGCTTTAATCGGGAATTGACTTTTAGTGCAACCCTGATCAATTTTGTAGTTTTTTGAGGGTGCTTAACTTGAGCAAATGTAAAAGCTTTATTGCAGATGTTATGTAAACGATTCATTATGATCTCCTGGTCGTTGAAGGTATTGATAAATGGCTTCTATTTCAGATAGTGCCTGTTGTCGGTCTTCTGGCACTAAACCAATTCGAGTACGACGATCAAGAACATCATCGATATTCAGGGCACCTTCATGGGTAAACGCAAACTCTATTTCAGCCCGAGTCACATCCAGACCAGCGATCTTCCCTAAAGGATCCGAAATTGTGGCGGTTGAAAGTACTGTCGGTGCTTCATAACCGAATCGAGCAATCATCGATTCAGGAAGCTCGTTATACCGAGTCATATCTATATGCATGCTTTCAATATGTCCCGGCGCGCCAACTAGAGGCAGTGTTTTCGTTTTACATGTAGCGGTGGATATTCCAGTAGCTTCCAGAACTGCATCAATTGTTTCTTCAGCCATCAGGCGATACTCGGTATATTTCCCTCCAACCACAGAAACTACACCGTCTGGCGATGTAATAATTGCATGCTTTCGGGAAACATCAGCGGTTTGGCCGCTACCGGCATCAATAAGGGGACGAAGTCCTGTAAAAACTCCACGAACATCGTCGGTAGTTAAATGCATTCCCAGTGACTGGTTTACGCCATCGAGCAAGAAGGCTATATCCGTATCTGGAGTTTCGGGGACGTCGGGTATATCTCCTGGGCTCTCTTCATCGGTCAGCCCAAGGTAACAACGCCCAAATTGTTCTGGAATTATAAATAGAAACCGGGTAAAGGATCCTTTGAGTGGAAACACAAGTGATCCCGTTGGGTTTCCAAATTTCTCGGCGTCGAACACGAGGTGGGTGCCGCGCGAAGGCCGGATCGATATGGTCGGTTCAACAGTTCCAGCCCAAACGCCTGTGGCATTTACAACCGCTTTAGCACGAACGGTGTATGTATCACCGGTAAGCACGTCCGTTAAGGTTGCGGATGTGCCAGTAAGGTGAGTTGCAGCACATCGAGTAATAATCCGGGCCTCGTGTTCAGCCGCAGTTCTTGCCACAGCCATGACTAGCCGGGCGTCGTCAATCATTTGGCCGTCGTAGTTTAGCCAAGCCCCGAGTAAACCCGCGCGGTTCACAGCCGGAAACAATCGGCAGGTAGTGGCGGGCGTAATATACCGGGATCGCGGAAGCACCGAAGTAGGAGTGCCAGCAAAACTCCGAAGCACATCACCAGCCAAATAGCCGATCCGGGTAGCAATTTTCTGGGCTAGTGTTGTATCGGGCCCCAGAGCGCTAATCTGTGCCAGAGGTTTCACCAAATGAGGAGCGATTACTTCTAAAAGACGTCCTCGCTCAACCGCTGAATTATAAGCAATTCCGAATTCTAATTTGGCTAAATACCTCAAGCCACCGTGAATAAGTTTAGAAGAAAAACGTGATGTCCCGAATGCTAAATCATGTTTTTCTACAAGCGCTGTACGCAATCCTCGACTGGCAGCATCAAGGGCGATCCCAACACCAGTTATGCCGCCGCCCACAACCAAAATATCAAGCTCTTCTCCCTTTTTCAGAGCTTGTAAATCCGCCGACCGACGCGCTGCATGTAACGCAGAGTTAGGCATAGCCACATCAAAGTCCTCGCACTCGTAACACTTTTTATTCACCTTCTAGCCTACTCAGTTCAGTTAATGAAAATCGCAAAAGGTACTCATTAAGAGTTGGATAATAAGTGGCAAAATTGCTGCCACAATTTAGAAGTAGAAATAGCTTTTAATCCCCTTTAAATAGCCTCTAAAAGGCGTTACACTTTTGAAAAAGTGTAAACTTCCGAACATGAGTGCACAGTTGCCAATCCCGCCCATGGCTTTTAATCTTTGGGGCACCCCTGACGAAGCCAAACCACTAAGTCCAGGAATTTTGCGCATCTTAAAAACCACCCTTGGACTGAAACCAGTATCAACCCCTGCTTACTCCGAAGCGGACATTACACTTAGTGAATCTCGTCTTACGGCAGCCGATACAACCCGCCTGGCAGAGATCGTCGGCGAAGCATACATTTCAACAGAAGATACACACCGCCTTCCAAGGGCTCGAGGCAAGTCTTACCTAGACCTTATTGATTGGCGTACTCAAAAAATTATCGACGCCCCCGACGGCGTGGTCGCTCCTCACACCGAGGAAGAAATCCTTGCAGTCTTGCAATACTGCTCGCAAGAGGGAATAGCTGTTATTCCATTTGGGGGTGGTACAAGCGTAGTAGGCGGCATTACCCCATTAGATGGTGGACATCGCGCAGTAATCAGCCTTGATCTGGCTAGATTTAATGAAATTGAAGATGTGGATCTTATTTCCGGACTAGCCACTTTAGGTGCCGGGTTATCCGGACCTGATGCTGAAATTGGCCTCTCCGAGTACGACCTCCAATTAGGGCATTTCCCACAATCATTCCCGTATGCGACTATTGGTGGTTTCGCCGCAACACGATCAGCTGGTCAAAATTCTGCAGGCTATGGAAGATTCGACGAAATGGTGCATTCATTTACCGTAGTCACCCCAAAGGGAATTATGCAGATAGGCGGTAATTCTCCGGCTTCAGCAGCCGGGCCTGATTTACGCGAGCTTTTCTTGGGGTCAGAAGGAGCGCTGGGAATTATTACCCGCGTGCGTTGCACTGTCCATCCCATCCCAAAGTTTAAGCGGTATGAAGCATTTCAATTTCCGGATTTTCATACTGGCGCACACGCTCTACGGCTTATTGAGCAGCGCAAGACCAGGCCTACGGTTATCAGGCTATCTGATGAAATCGAAACTAGCCTGAATCTTGCGACTACGCACCAGATTGGCAGTGATGCCGAAATTACTGGATGCCTATGCGTCACAATGTATGAAGGCGATAAAGACCAAACCTACACCGCCCAGCAGGAGACCCGCGAACTGATTCTTTCTTGCGGTGGTACCTCATTGGGCGAGGGGCCCGCTCGCGCTTGGGAACAAGGCCGGTTTGGGGCTCCGGTACTCCGAGATTCGATTTTGGATATCGGCGGGGTTTGCGAAACTCTGGAAACCGCCACTGACTGGTCAAACGTAGAAGTTTTGAAGTCTGCGGTAGGACTTGCGATAGCAAAGTCTATTACTGACAGCGGCACTATGGCCGTAGTAATGTGCCATATTAGTCATGTCTATCCGACTGGTTGCTCTCTTTATTTCACGATTATCGCTAGTCAAAGCGATAATCCCCATTCCCAATGGGCAAATGTAAAGAGGGCCGCAAGTGAAGCCATTGTTCACAATGGCGGGACTATCACTCACCACCATTCGGTTGGCACTGATCATCTACCCTATATTCACAATGAATTTGATCCACTTTCATTGGAAATACTTCGTGCTGTGAAAAACACACTCGATCCCAAATCAATATTGAACCCAGGAAAACTCATAATTTAAGGAGCACTGCGTCGCCATGCTGAAGAAAATCGCCCTACTGACAAATCCGACAGCTGGCCGCGGTACTGCAGTTGCCGCCTCTGAAGCAGCTCGCAAAAGATTTGCCGAACTTGGGGTTGAAGTCCTCAGCATTAGCGGCTCTTCCTGGGATGAGTCGATGGAAAAGGCCGAGCAGGTACTCCAAGAAGATATTGATGCTCTCGTTGCCTGTGGTGGTGACGGTATCCTCAACCTTGCTTTACAGAAGCAGGTTCATAGTGGTGTCCCGCTGGGTATTATCCCGGCGGGCACTGGTAACGACTTTGCGCGTAGCTTCGGCATTCCATCTGACCCAGTCAAAGCCGCAGAAATCGTTGCACAAGGCACAACAAAGCAGACCGATATTGGCCAACTCAGATCAGTAAATGATCAAACCCGTTCTATGTATTTTGGCACAATCGCTTGCCAAGGCTTTGACTCTTTAGTTAATGAGCGCACAAACGCATTGAAATGGCCCACAGGAGCAGCACGCTATACTGTTGCTTCGTTTATTGAAATTGCAACGTTCCATAGTATTCCGACACGCATATTTGTAGACGATCAAAAAGAACCTATGGAGCTCGATACAACATTAATCGCCGTTGGCAATACAAATACTTACGGTGGGGGCTCATTTATCTGCCCTAATGCCGACCCAACAGATGGGCTTTTCGACGTCACTATTATTCGGGGAATGTCAAAGCTGCAGGCGATCGGAAAACTAGCAACGTATTTTAAAGGCGAAAAACATGAGGACCCGGAAGTAATTTCCCTACGTGCCAAGAAAATTCGAATCGAGATGGAAGGAAACATTCCCAGCTTTGCGGATGGAGAACGTTTTGGCCTTACTCCAGTAGAAGCAGAAATTCTTCCTGGAGCTGGACTTTACCTAGTCCCTTAAGAGCCTCACTAACTACTGGGATATTCGTTACAATGCCTACAACAAGTGTTCTATCGAGTCCTTGACGTGCCACGTCTGCATTAGAAGCCTTGCCATCAAAGCGAACTCCTCGTACAAAGGATTTTCTTATGCGTTTTGTTTCTAGCATTTTCTCAGTAGTATGCCTGGGCATTTTATTTGCCACCCCGGCCCAAGCCGAAGATATTTTCAATGGGGGTCGTTTCGCCGGAGGTTCTTCCGACCTAGTACAGCCACTTTCTTCCACAGGACCAGAACTTCCAGAATTCGGTCGCACAGTAGATCTGGATAAGTACGCTGGTACATGGTACCAAGTGGCTGCTATCCCCCAGCCATATACATTAATGTGCACTCATGACACTAAGGCCCAGTATGAAAAAGTGGATGACACCACCATTAGTGTTGTGAATTCATGTGGAACTCCCCTGGAACCCTCACGGATCGATGGCCAAGCTACTGTGCGCAGCCAAGCCACATTGCGCGTAGATTTCAACGGGATTCCTTTCCAGCCACAAAATAAGCCAGACAATTACCGCGTAACCCATCTTGCCGAGGATTACTCTCTTTCCATTGTCGGTAGCCCAAATCGTAATGCTGGTTTCGTGCTTTCCCGAACGCCATCGCTTTCTCCGGAGCAATGGCGTGAAGTTCGTGGAATTGTGGAGCAGCGTGGTTGGTGGCCTTGTGCTTTTCTCACTACGCCTATGGCGGGTGGCCGCGGGGATGTAACCCCGCTTTGCGCCATTAATTAACCATTACGAGATTTATTGTTTTGCTTCTGGTTTTACCATCGGGAACAGCACAGTTTCCCGTATTCCCAAGCCGGTTAATGCCATTAGTAGACGATCAATCCCCATGCCTGATCCGGCCGTTGGCGGCATACCTTGTTCCATTGCGGCGAGGAAATCTTCGTCCAGCACCATAGCTTCTTCATCGCCGCCAGCTGCCAAACGAGCTTGATCTTCAAAACGTTCACGCTGAATTACTGGGTCAATGAGTTCGGAATACCCGGTTGCTAGTTCAAATCCCCGCACATAAAGGTCCCATTTTTCAGTTACACCTGGTTCGGTGCGGTGTGCTCTTGTAAGAGGTGAGGTTTCCACTGGGAAGTTACGTACAAATACTGGACCATAGAGTTGGTCGCTACAGAGTTCTTCCCAGATTTCTTCTACGAGTTTGCCGTGGCCCCAACCTTTACCGGGTTCTACACCTATTTTTTTAGCTAGTGCAAGGAGTTCTTCAACACTACTTTCAACTGTAACTTCAGGTGATCCTGGGAATTTCCGTTGAAGAGCTTCATTGAGTGAAGGGTACATTTCCATTGTTTCCCATTCACCGCCAAGGTCATATTCGGTGCCATCCGCAAGGGTGACGGTTGTTGAACCGAATACGTCGATTGCCACGGCTTGAATAAGTTTTTGAATTGTCTCCGCGCAATCATCATAGGTGCCCCAAGCTTGGTAGGTTTCCAGCATTGCGAATTCAGGGCTGTGGGAGGAATCCACGCCTTCATTGCGGAAATTCCTATTCACTTCAAATACCCGATCGATTCCGCCAACTACACAGCGTTTTAGATAGAGCTCGGGAGCAATACGAAGATAGAGATCAATATCTAGCGCATTGGAGTGCGTTTGAAATGGTCTCGCTGCGGCACCACCGTGAAGGGTTTGTAGCATTGGTGTTTCCACTTCAACAAAACCGCGCGACTCTAAGTGATTTCGTAGGGCCCGCATAACCTTAATTCGGGTCATTGCATTCGTGCGTGCTTGTTCACGCATGATGAGGTCGGTATAGCGTTGCCGGATACGTGTGTCTTCGCTGAGTTCTTTGTGCGCTACTGGAAGTGGACGTAATGCTTTGGCCGCCATTGTCCATTCTTTTGCCAGCACTGAGAGTTCACCACGGCGTGATGAAATAACCCTGCCCGTTACTGAAACAAAGTCACCAAGGTCAACGTCAGCTTTCCAGTCCACCAGTCGCTGTTCGCCAACTTCTGCGAGTGAAAGCATCACTTGGATTTTGGTGCCATCACCATCTTGCAGAGTTGCAAAGCAGAGTTTTCCGGTATTGCGCACAAAAATTACGCGTGCGGCTACGGAGACCACGTCTTGGGTTTCGTCGCCAACGCCAAGGTAGGTAACACCTTCTTGCTTTTCGACGTCCGCCTCTTCCGCGATGACTACATAAAGCTTTCGCAGCTCTGCTAGTCCATGTGTTCGGGGCACTTCGACGGGATACGCTTCACCATGTTCCAGCAGGCGAGCACGTTTTTCTCTACGAATCCTCAGCTGCTCTGGAATCTCATTGGTTGCGGAAGAGTTTTTTACGTCAGTCACGGTTTTTAAGGGTAGCCCATAGCAGCCTTATGCAGCGAACCTTGAAAAGTGATATCACTTTTTGATAATCTGATATCACATTAAATCTTCGGACAGAAAGGTTCTTACATTGGCGACCCAGATTCTTCAGCAAAACTCGGCGGACCCCGTAGGCCATAAAGGCGCAGCGGTCAACATGACGGAAACAAAAGCTTTTTCAGCCGGAGCAGGTGCGGTTGCTATCGCCCTCTTGTTCGCTCTCGTTCTGACCGGTTTGCCGCTTATTAAGATCCTCTCCGAGATCGCAACCAAGGGCCAACCATCAGTAGTTACCGTTATAGTTTTGGTCATTGCATCTTTTATCGGAACTATTTTGCTCTCGATGATTCGCGTAATTAGCCCAGGCCACACACTGGTCGTTCAATTCTTTGGCCGCTATGTGGGAACCTCTCGCCATACCGGACTTTCGCTAATACCGCCGTTTTGTACCACAAGAAGGGTCAGTGTTCGCGTTCGCAACTTTGAAACACACGAAATTAAAGTCAATGATTTAAATGGCAATCCGATCAAGATCGGTGCGATTATTGTGTGGCAGGTAGCGGATACCGCTAAAGCCGTATTCGCTGTAGAAAATATGGATCAGTTCATTCACTCGCAAGCCGAATCCGCCTTGCGCCATGTGGCTACGACTCACCCATATGATTCTGCGGATGCTTCGACTGTACCTTCACTTTCTGGCTCTACTGATTTAGTTTCCACTGAGCTAGCCAATGAGGTAGCGGCACGTGCGGCCTTAGCCGGTCTTGAGATTATTGAAGCCCGAATTTCCGCATTGTCCTATGCTCCTGAAATTGCGCAAGCAATGCTACAACGTCAACAAGCTTCAGCTATTGTTGATGCCCGCGAAACAATCGTTGAAGGTGCGGTGTCAATGGTCGAGACCGCCTTGGAGCAACTTGAACACCGTGACATCGTAGAATTAGATCCTGAGCGTCGCGCAGCAATGGTATCTAATCTGCTCGTGGTTCTGTGCTCGGATTCTAGTACCCAACCTGTTGTTAATGCTGGATCAATTTATGGCTAGAAAAAGCGTTCCGCTTCGCATCGATCCTGCGATCTATGATGCGATAGCTCGGTGGGCTTCTGAGGATCTCAATAGCGTGAATGCGCAAATTGAGATCCTTCTGCGTGATAGCCTTCGCCGGGCTGGGCGACTCCCTAAAAACGCAGGAAACCTACCTCAACGAGGGCGACCTCGGAAAAAGATCGGGGATTAACCGATTAACCAGTCGTTTGGTGAGAATAGTTCATAGTGAATCCTCACAGGTTTTTCTGCCTGGAGTTGATCACGAACGTTTTGAAGGAAAGACGTTCCTCCGCACAGATACACTTCGGCGCCTTCCGGTATTTTCCCAGCTACTTCAAGACGCTGCCCATTGGAGCGATAAAAGGTTTCGTATTGTGCATTTGGGAGTTTTTCCAATAGAGCTTCGGTTTGTGCACGTTGTGCGTGATCAGTTTCGGATTCGTCTGCGTGTAGCACAACGACCTTCCGGCTCGGGTTTATGGCCGAAAGCATACCAACCATTGGTGTAGAACCGATGCCTTGCGAAATCAACACCACAGGCGCGTCTCCATCAGCAAGAACAAGTTCACCCGCTGGGAGTGTTGCTTCAATTTCGTCGCCAATATTTACACGATCACGAAGAAATGATGAAACTTCCCCATCGCGTGCTACTGCGATTTGCCACTCTCCCTGATCGGCTTTTACTAGAGAATATTGACGCAATTGGCGGGCGCCATCATCAAGAGTGACACCAATGGAGGTGTATTGGCCAGGTAGTCCTGCGATCAGGTCTTCACCGCGTAGCGTGTAAAGCGTGACCCTGTTATTTAGGTCTTCACGCGCTGCAACTGTAGCCTTGCGAAATACATCACCGTGTGCAACATTGTCGGATTCGTACAAGTCTTTTTCATATTGAATGAGCACGTCAGCCATAATCCAGTACACCGCGTCCCATGCCGCGGCAACCTCGGGGGTCACGGCGTCGCCAAGCACCTCAACAATGGCTTCAAATAGGTGCTTATGCACAATTGGGTACTGGTCTTCGACAATGCCAAGTGATACATGTTTATGCCCAATTCGGGACAACATCTCCACTGGATCCGGTGCTTCTGGGTCGACCAACATCGACGCAAAAACGGCTATCGACGCCGCGAGAGCTTTTTGTTGGTCACCCTGTTTTTGGTTTCCACGATTAAAGGTATCGGAAATGAGTTCGGGGTGCGCTGCGAACATTTTCTGATAGAACAGCGGTGTGATCTCATTGATATGAGCGCCGATTGCTGGGAGGGTGGCGCGAACCACCTCAGCGTGTTCATCGGAAAGTGTACGCAATTTAGTATTGGGCTGGTGGGTTACGTACATGGGTAAGTATTACTCCTTGAGAAGGATGCCTATTGGATAACGCTCCCGAGCATCCGAAAGCAGCTCACCAAGGGTAATTTGATCGAGTGAGCCATAAAAAGCTTCTTTTGCTTCGGCAAGCTTGTTTCGCAGCAAACAGTCATAACGCACAAGCGGACACGGGTCTGGGTGATCACAGTTAATGACCTCTTCATCGCCCTCAAGCTGGCGAAACAGCTCTCCGAGCCTTATTGGGTACGCATCTTCGCGGATATAGATTCCACCGAGACGCCCTCGAACACTTCGCGCAATCTGTAAGTCCACTAGTTTCGCAACAACTTTCGCTACATGTGCTTCGGACGCGCCGATATCCGAGGCAAGCTTACTCACCGTAAGCCGCTCTTCGAGAGTTGCAACTCCAAGCCGCATAACAAGACGTAAGCCGAGGTCAGAAAAGCGCGTCACATGCACGAGAACCACCTTACCTAAAACATGTATTTTTGTTACACCTTTTATTCTCAGGCTAACTTCAGGTTATACAAAAGCCCTGTAACGAGCGCTGTGCGATCATTTTTCACCTTAACGGGGGTAGCAAAAAACACCCCCAGATATACCGTGCATGATTCCAACACTATCTATTCAGCAACGTGTATATCTTGCCCGCGGAATCCCACACCTAAAGGAACGGCCGCATTGTCTGAAAGTGTGATTCCATCAATGGTTGCTTTAATAAAGAGTCGCGCCTCTCCAACTTCAGGTGCATCACCTAAATGGGCACTGCAAAGCTGAATTGATTCAACCTTAAGCAACGGCACCTCACGCAATACGGAATGCGCAGCATCAAGCACCGCCACAGCCCCACCTTCAGCAGCATGTGCACCAGCTACAAGAGCAGCTGATATCGCTAGCGCACTTTCCCTTCCTTCAGCCGTAAGATCCTGATTTTTTAAATCACACGCCAAACCATCTGGTTCGCGCACAACCGGTACACCGAGTACGCGAATGCCCATATGGAAGTCAGTAATCATATGCTGCGCACTAATAAGAAATTCATAGTCTTTCTCACTAATAAAAAGGTCATTTGGCTGGACAATATTTAATAGGGCCAATAACGAACCTAGTTGCATACCTAAAGAAGGAGTGACCCCACCGGCAGCGATAGTAGTTCGCCTACCATTTGGAAAGAGCTCTTCTTCTGTAAGCTCCAGAACGCAATCAATCTTTTCCGTAGCCAATAGCACCCTATCCGCTGGAGGGGCGTCGATAAGCGTCGCCACGGTGAGAGCCCCTGGAATACGCCGGGCTAACCGCATACGTTGCACATCACCGGCATGCAAACCAGACCAAACTGGAATCATCACTACAGGTTTGCCAAGCTTTTTATAGGCACGTACAACTTGCTGAAGATCAGCGATGGACTGAAATGACGTAGCGCTTTTCGGCATAAAAACCATGCTGGGAAGCTCCTTACCAAGGCTAATGACAATTACTTATGGCAAGTCTTCCACATGGATTAACGTATTGTAGATTTCCGCTATTTGCTTACGATATTCAGCGTCTACAAGCTCATAGCCCACTTCCCTACACAATAACTCCCCCACCACCTCTGCCACCTCATCTTGACCTATAACAAACAATGCATCAAGGGCTGGATGAATCCGCGCCAATACCAAACTCACCGCCCCAGGCAACGTTAGGGGCGGCAGTGTCGGGCACATATGCGCTATAACTTTCCCTCGCACATTGGGAAGTGTTTCCGCAGCTTTCACAACGTTTTTCGGGGTAGTTTCCGCGATCAAAAACATATCTATATCCCGAAATGAACGCACAACTTGGTGCCCGACCACACCAAGCTCATGCTCAAACGCAGCGTCACCACCGAGAACACTAATGCGCATGCGAGGAGGCTTCATAAGCAACTCACTGCTTCAAATTTTTCAGCAAATCCGCAACAGATACGCCTTGTTGATGCTCGTCTCGACGCCGCCGTCCCCCGCGTCCACGGGGTTCCGCAGCATGCGACACCGGCTGAGAAACTGGCTCCGGGGCCGGACGCTTCGGTGATTCTGCCGCAGGACGATGCGCAGCCGGCCGCAATGGTTCAGGTTTTGGTTGTGGCTTTGGTTTCGGTTTCGGCTGTGGTTTTGGAGTGGCGGGCGCCGGACGTGCAGCCGCTTTTTCCGGCTCTTGCCAGGTCGAGGATCGGAATCGTGACCGCAATAATGAATCATCACCTTGGGGCTCGGGTGTAGCCGCTTGAGAACGTCCACCGAACTGGTCATCTTGGTGCCCAGCACCAGCCTGAGGTTGAGCTTTAAACTGCCCAGTACCAAAGCCTGCGGAGGTATTTGCCGCGGCGAAGTCATTTTTCTGTGGACTGTTAGCAGGATCCGCTGCAAAGTTTGGACTTGCATTGGGGTTAAAGCTTGAACCAAGCTGTTCCCGAGGCTCTGACGGCGTAGGCGCTTGCGGCCTAGTCGCCCGTGAGCGAGTACTACCGGATTGTTGATTCGCCGCTACCCGTTGCGATCGTTGCGGCTGCTGCTGTTGCGGACGAGTGCCCGCACGCTGCGGTGACTGCTGCGAACGCGAAGGCTGTGGTGTAGGTTCCGCACGGAATGGGTTATCTGTTGTGTGGCGCGATTCTGAAACAGGTGGGTTTTTTTCAATGCCGCCAGCGTCCCAACGAGTGGAGGAAAACGCACCAGAATTAAACCGCGGTGCCGCAGTAGCACCTGTGGCGGCGCTGGGACCAGCAGTTGGTTTTGCAAAAGGTTTCGCCACATAATCCGGCTTTTTCGCCAAAGGTTCGCTAATAAACGAATCCTCAACATCTACTTCCACAGGCTCAGGCACAACCGGAATGAGTGCCTCAGTTTCCTTGGAAAAACTTGCCCCACCTTTAGAACTATCCAATTCAATAGCAGGAATTCTACGGGCCTCTGCCTTTAGTGCAGCAGGCTCATAGGCCAACATAACACCGGATAATTCTTCAAGTTGGTTTCGCATCGCATCAAGTTGCCCACGGATGCTTTCAAGGGTTTCTTCACGCTGCTCATTGAGCTGGCGTTGATAATCTTGCTGAGCTCTCAGCCTGTCAGCATCAAGACTCCGCTGCTTTTTTAATAGCTCTTCATCATATTGTTTGCGTTTATTCGCAACAAGGAAAGCTGCCACGACACAAGCCCATAACGCAATAAGCATGGCCAACTTCAGGGCAAGACTGCTACCCGAAAATAGCCCAATCACTCCTGCGAGTAGGGCTAAGGCCACCATTACGCCCATGAGTATTTGGCCGAGGTCGATTCCCCGCTTCGGCTTGGTCCCTGGTACGTCTCTGGTGCTCATGGCTACCAACTTTAGCCAATGGATTCAGCATCTGTGGGAGGTGGAAGAGTACAGGCGCGTTCTAAATATACGCCGGCTGCAGATAAACTGATACCACCCAAAAGGCTAGCTAAGACACCCGCAAGGTCTTCACTGGCTGCTACTAACTCTCCCGCATTCGGAACCACATAACTTGCTAGGCCTAAATAAGCGCCCCCAACAAGCGCCCCAGTCCAAGCTGAAGCTCGACCAATCGCAAACCACATTGCTGCACGTAAAGGGTCCAATTGAGTACTGTCAAAGCCAATTGTGCCCCCTTCAATATGACCCTTAATTTTTAAGGCTAAGACCACACATAACAGGGTCATAAGCCATAACGTTAAAGACACCGTGACAGGAATTGCAAAGAGTTCATCATAAAATCTCCAGCTTAAGATTCCAGCAATTGCTGCCGTAAAAAATCCAGCGACAAAAAGATGCGACACGCGTGTCTGTGTCATACCCACTCCTTTGCCACCAATGAGATGTCTTGGGTATCTAACTCTGCCACTAATTCCGAAATTGCACGACCCCCAAGCGTGGCATTTGGCACTAATGCAACCCACGGGATCAATACGAATGCCCGTTGATGGGCATATGGATGCGGCAATAATAGCTCAGGAGTACGCGAACGTACTTCATGTCCATTACGCACACACGTCACAATATCTACGTCAAGGGTGCGTGGGCCCCAATGTTGAACCCGGCTCCGTGCGGCTTCCCGTTCTAATGATTGACCATGTCGCAAGATTTCCTCTGGTGAACGTTGAGTTTCCAAAAGTAGTACCGCATTATAAAAGTCATCTTGGTCAACACCACCCCATGGTGGTGTTTGATACAGCGGTGAAACACCAACAATTTCTTCCGAAAACCCATTCACAGCACTACGCAAATGTGCAGTTCTATCCCCTATATTCGAACCAACTGAAAGCACTACATGCATTAGCTTCTCCTTGCGGTAACCGCAACATCAGCAAATGTATGAGGAATGGGTGCTTGGGGCTTGTGCACCGTCACCTCAACCGCATGAATTCGATAATTCGCTTTAATTGTGTCAGCGATTTCAGCTGCTACAGTTTCAATTAAATCTCGCGAAGGACCAGTAACAATCCGCACCGCGATTTCAGCGAGTTCGGCATAATTGATAGTTTGCGTAAGGTCATCTTCGAGTGGAAATCGCACCCAACAGGTGATATCGATAAGGAATTTCTGTCCCGTTTTCTTTTCTTCTTCAAATACCCCGTGGTAGCCATAGGTTTCCAGACCTGTAAGCGTAATCCGGTCAGCCATATTCGCCTTTCCATTTCCAAGCAATATCAACCGCTGCACGATTCGCGGGTATTTCATGTACACGCACACCCCAGGCACCTGCTTGCGCGGCTAATGCGCTCACTGCTGCAGTTGCAGCGTCTGACCCCTCTAGAAAACGCTTACGGGATGCACCAACCAATACTGGGTAGCCGAGTTGTGCGATTTCAGGCAGCGCACGGAGCAATGCCCAATTATCTTCGGGGGTTTTTGCGAACCCTAAACCAGGGTCCACTATTAGCTTTTCGACGCCCTCCTTACTCGCTCGCTCAATAAGGCGCTTCAGGCCTTCAATCACATCGACGACAACATTGCTTGTCTGGTGTGCACTTCCGGATGCATCGCCGAATTGCTTGGTTTCCCAGTGCATAAGGCACGCGGTAGCTTGAGTTTCTGCCATCACACGCAACATATTTGGATCGGCCAGCCCGCCAGAAACATCATTAATAATGCTTGCACCTGCTACTACTGCTGCTTCCGCGACGGATGCCCGCATTGTGTCTACACTGGTCACAATGCCTTCTTGATGTAGCGTTTGAATCACAGGGACAACACGGCGCAATTCGATATTAGGGTCCACCCTCACCGCACCAGGCCGGGTTGATTCGCCGCCCACATCAATAAGATCAGCACCCTGCGCAACCATCTCTTTTGCGTGCGCCGCCGCGGCGTCGAGATCCAACCACTTGCCACCATCCGAAAAAGAATCTGAAGTAATATTCAAAATTCCCATAACTTGGCAGCGCATAAACCTAGCACCCCCGGATAAGACTAAGGACCTCTGCTCGAGAAGCAGCATTCTTTTTAAAACCACCCCGAACCGCCGAAGTAGTTGTTAATGTGCCAGGCTTTCGAATCCCTCTCATTGCCATACACAAATGCTCACACTCGATCACCACAATAACCGCCTGGGCACCGAGTTTTTCCACTAACGCATCTGCAACTTGCGAGGTTAAACGTTCTTGAACTTGAGGGCGTTTAGCAAAAAGGTCTACCAGCCGTGCCAGCTTTGATAGCCCGGTGACCTGTCCAGATTCACCCGGAATATATCCAATGTGGGCTTTTCCATAAAACGGCACCAAATGATGCTCGCATGTGGAGTAGATCGGAATATCCCGAACTAAGACAAGCTCTTGGTGATCCTCAGAAAAAGTCTTATTAAGTACTTCCGTTGGATCAGTATGCAAGCCGGCAAAAATCTCGGCGTATGCGCGAGCAACACGTGCTGGAGTTTCCCGGAGTCCTTCACGGTCAGGGTTTTCCCCAACCGCTAGAAGCAATTCTCGAACAGCTGCCTCGGCACGATCCTGATCAAAAACAGGTTCAGCCATTACCATTTGTCCTTCTGATCCGCAGAATCTTTCGATTCCTCCTCGGGTTGCTCGGAGCGTTCGTGCTCTGGAAGCCGGAATCCGATTTCCTCCTCCGGCTGTTGCACAGGTGCCGGTTGGTAGGAACCCATCGAACCAGGATGGCGGCCTTCACTCTGTTGCTGCGGCGCGGGAGGTTGCGCCCCCGTGGCTGGCGGCCAACCGGGGACAACCCAGTCAGCTGGAGGTTGTGTACCACCATAGGTGCGTTGTGCTGGGAAGGGCCCAGTTTGAGCAGAGCTTGGGGATTCCCCCTGCTGTCCCTGTGCTGGAACTGGTAAGGGCATCGGGGTTTGTTGTTGTCCTCGTTGCTGAGCCAATTCGGCTTGCCGCTTTTCCCGAGCTGCCTTCGAAGCTTCTAGAATGCTAAACCGCTTTGGTGGTTCCTCACCACGTTCAATTGCGAGCTCAGTTGGTGTTTTCACTGGTTCACGGTCTGTTTGTCCTGGGAACCAGCCACTTTCACCAGGGAACACTTCAATACGTTCGCGCGGCGTAATACCTTCGAATAGAGCCTCAAGGTCGGGGCGTCGTAACGTTTCTTTTTCCAACAGTTTTTCTGCGAGTTTGTCTAATACGTCACGGTGTTCGCGCAGAATATCATAAGCCTCTTGATGCGCTAGGTTTACTACATACCGGACTTGCTCATCAATAGTGCTTGCCACCTGTTGCGAATACTCAATACGCTCACCCATGCCTGGCATATGTCCAAACGGGCTACCCTGCTCTTCACCATATTTCACCGTGCCAATCGCAGGCGACATTCCATATTCCGTAATCATTGCACGAGCGATCTTTGTCGCCTGCTCAATATCATTTGACGCACCAGTGGTTGGTTCACCAAATACAAGCTCCTCAGCCGAACGGCCACCCATAGCGAACACAATGCGGGCAAAAAGCTCAGCGCGGTTATACATACCTTTGTCATCTTCATCGGCAGTCATGGCAAAGCCGCCTGTACGTCCACGAGCCAAAATAGTGACCTTATATACCCGCTCAATATCCTTCATTGCCCACGCGGCAAGAGTATGCCCACCTTCGTGGTAAGCAGTAACCTTCTTTTCCTTTTCGGAAATAATCTTGCTGCTGCGGCGAGGGCCACCAATCACGCGGTCAGTTGCTTCCTCCAACGCATCAGCGGTAATGACTGTTCCACCAATGCGTGCAGTTAACAGAGCTGCCTCATTCAGCACGTTTGCAAGGTCAGCGCCAGACATGCCTGCAGTACGCTTAGCCAAAGATTTTAGGTCCGCATCTTTTGCAAATGGCTTACCTTTAGCATGCACCTCAAGAATCTGCTCACGGCCTTTAAGATCTGGGTTTGTTACCGGGATTTGGCGGTCAAAACGTCCGGGACGTAATAATGCTTGATCCAGAATATCCGGGCGGTTCGTAGCTGCAATAAGAATCACGCCTTGGCGATCACCAAAACCATCCATTTCAACAAGTAATTGGTTGAGTGTTTGCTCACGCTCATCATGGCCTCCACCCATACCAGAACCACGCTGGCGGCCAACCGCATCAATCTCATCGACGAAAATGATGCAGGGGCTATTTTCCTTGGCCTGCTTAAACAAATCGCGGACACGGGAGGCACCAACACCAACAAACATTTCCACAAAGTCCGAACCAGAAATCGAGTAGAACGGTACTCCCGCTTCACCGGCTACGGCGCGTGCAAGCAACGTTTTACCGGTACCAGGCGGACCATACAGTAGTACGCCACGTGGGATTTTGGCACCAAGGGCTTCATAGCGAGCGGGGTCTTGTAAAAAGTCTTTAATTTCATGCAGTTCGTCAACGGCTTCATCCGCGCCAGCTACATCTGCAAACGTATTTGTGGGCATATCTTTGGTGAGTTCTTTGGCTCGGGAGCCGCCAAACCCAAACATGCTCATACCGCCACCCTGGATACGACTGAACACCCACATCATAAGGCCGAAAATAATAAGGATCGGCAACATCGTAGTAATCAGCGTGTAGAAGAAGCCTTCTCGCGTCACCGACGTGGTGTACTTTTTGGCGTCCGCAGCCGCAACTTTGTCAAAAATTAATGGTGCGGTTCGGGCCGGATAGTCCGCGATTATCTCTTTTATTCCATCCCGCTCATCTACGGAGATTTCTTTTTTAAGCTTTAAGCGAAGGCGCTGCTCGCGGTCTTCAATTTTCGCTTCTTCCACGTTTTTCAATTCCAGTTGCTTTATTGCAACAGAGGTATCCACACGTTGGAAGCTCCGTGAATCATCTGTAAGCACAGTAATTGCGAACAGGGTCATAAGGACCACGGCAGCAATACCGCCGTACTTCAGCAATTTCTTGTTATCCATGGGGCTGCCGCTCGTCGGCCTTTCTACTTAATTCACGCATCTTTTACTTTACGTAACGCGTTCCAAGCCTACTTCGTTCCCTAGTGCACCGTACAACAATGCAGCGCACACCTTATCTGCTCTGCGAGAAATATATTCAATATGCGTTGATACGTGTGCAAACACTAGACTCAGTATTCGCTTTACCATACGGGCCCAGTTTGGACTCTCATTACTTCCAGAAAGCGCAATCGTGTACGAACTCAAACAGAAGCTTTTATTATGGATCCTCGTTCTTTCTACGAGCGTAATGATCCTCAATGAAACGGTGCTTTCTGTCGCCCTTCCTATTATTTCGCAGGATTTTCAGGTTGATGCAACCACCGTTCAGTGGCTCACCACCGGATTTCTGCTTGTCATGGCCGTCGTTATCCCCATGACTGGATATTTACTGCAGCGGTTTTCCACACGTGCCGTCTTTACGGGCGCTCTAATACTTTTTACGGTTGGCACCGCGCTTGCCGCAATATCACCAACTTTTCCAGTGCTGCTATTCGCCCGAGTACTGCAGGCCGTAGGAACCGCAATTATCGTTCCTCTTCTCATGACTGTCGCTATGACCATCGTCCCGCCAGAGCGCCGTGGCGCAACTATGGGTTTAATCGGTGTAGTCATTTCAGTTGCACCCGCACTCGGTCCTACCGTTTCTGGAGTAGTACTCAGCACATATACTTGGCATGCACTATTTTGGATCATTTTGCCCATTATCTCCATTTGCCTCATTGCTGGTTTAAAGTTCATCCAAAATATTTCTGAACAAGAAAACACATACCTTGACATATTTTCCATACCTCTTTCCGCACTTGGTTTCGGCGGATTAGTGTTTGGACTTTCGCAAATTACAGATTTTATCCATAGTGGCAATAGCGCGCCTCTTATTTCACTTACTATAGGTGCCCTATTTTTAGTTTGGTTTATTCAACGGCAAATTAGTTTGGGCAGAAAAAACCGTGCTTTATTAAATTTGCAACCATTCCGCATAAGCGTGTTTCGCGTCTCGGTATTTGCCATTGCATGCAGCATGGGAATTATTCTCGGCACTGCCGTTATTTTACCGTTTTTCATTCAACAATCACTTGGCGCTTCCGCATTATTGTCCGGACTTCTAGTCCTGCCAGGTGGCCTATTACAAGGCTTTGCCAGCCCCTTTGTCGGCCGACTTTATGATCGACATGGCGCACGAAAGCTAGCTTTACCTGGGGCGGCAGGCGTATTTCTTACGCAATTCGGTTTCTCTACTTTGGATTCAAATTCGCCTCTTTATATGGTTTTGATTTTACATATTATTTTAGCGTTAAGCATGGCGTTTATTATGACACCACTAATGACCAATACACTCTCGGCATTACCGCAAAATTTATATGGGCATGGATCTGCTATTTTGAGCACACTACAGCAACTAGGCGGCGCTTCAGGCACAGCGATATTTATTGCTACAATGACTCTTGCTGACACAACAGCGAACGGGACGTCGATAGCTTTTCGCGTAGGTACCGCATTGGGAATTTCGACGTTCATCGCAGTGTTGTTTATTGCAAGGAATAACGTAAAGGAACCATAATGCCAATTCTTGCAGCTCGCCCAGTACCACTTGGCGGCATTCGCGCCATGGAAGTGCGCCGCACCCTTCCTCACCGGGAACGCACCACTGTGGGGCCGTGGATTTTTTGTGACCAATACGGCCCAGAAAAAACCACAATGGATGTGGCTCCACACCCACATACGGGATTAGCCACTGTCTCTTGGCTATTTACTGGTGAAATTCGCCATGATGACACCGCAGGTAACCATACACAGGTACTGCCAGGCGAATTGAATATGATGACTGCTGGCCACGGCATTGCGCACACTGAGGTTTCTAAATCCGAGTGGCTTCATGGCGTTCAACTTTGGTTGGCTTACCCGAAGGATCAACGAAGCCTTGATCGCCGCTTGCAGCACTATGCTCCAAAACCTGAGAAAATTGGCGTGGCCACCGTACTGCTATTTATGGGGTCACTTCCCGGTTTTACCCCTTCGCCTATCGACGCCCCGAAACGCGCTCTCGGCGCAGAGGTTCGACTCCCAAGTACTCGGAGTGTTCAACTCCCCGTTGATAAGACTCTTGAATATGCCGTTTTAGCTGACACCGAACCGCTTGAAGTTAATGGCGATCGCTTGGAACCTGGCGATCTTTGGTATGTGGATCCAGGGATAGAAAACTTGCACATTACGAATCTAGGCAAGGATACCCGCGTAATAATCCTTGGCGGCGAACCGTTCAATGAAGACGTTGTAATGTTTTGGAATTTCATTGGCACGGATCACGCCGAAGTAGCTCAACAACGGGCTGATTGGGAGGATCCAGAAACTCGAGCAATTCGCTTTGGCAATGTTGAAGGTTATACCGGTGAAGGGGAACGCATTCCGGCTCCGCCAGTACCTGGGGTATTGATGCGCCCTCGCGGCAATAGGCGCTTGCGTTAATCCAAGCGCCTTGGGGAATGAACTACCTCCTACTTACTAAGCCTCACCGTGGGGGCTTAGCGCAGGTGTGGTTTTGGGTTGAGCTTGGGGCTGGTCTTTCGTCTGGTAGTTGGGTTGTGCACGTTCGGTGACCTGGGATTTGGTTGGGGTTGGGCGGGCTCTGGCCGGGAGGTGCTTGGTCTGGTTGGGCGCTGGCCAGACTTTTTTGGGCGCTGGTTGGGCGTGTTGTCACAGATTCCATTTTTTCGGCTGTTTTTATGGAATCTGCGACACGATAGGTAGGGAACCTGTCACGAATTCCATTTTTTTCGCTGTTTTTATGGAATCTGCGACAAACCCCAGGTCAACGATTGTGTGCAATGTTGCTTGCTGTCGCAAATTCCATTTTTTCAGGCGATTTTATGGAATCTGCGACAGTAGGGATAAAAACATCACTAGTTTGATAGGGTGGGCCTATCAAACACCCGGGAAACCAGCCAGACCACTGGAAAACCAGCCCACACGCCAGAAACCGACCGAACCCCCGGGAACCTCTAGGGAAACCAGCTACGGCAGGCGCATTCAAGCCAAGACATACAAGACATACAAACCCCAAAAAGTATAGAAAGGGAACCAATCTAACTTTTGGGGCAAGTTTATTATTCACCCACGTAGACACGGGGGTGTAACGTACCTACAAATGGGAGGTCACGGTAGCGTTCTGCATAATCGAGGCCGTATCCGATAACGAATTCATTGGGGATATCAAAACCAACATCAAAAAGATCAACCTTGGTTTTTACGGCTTCTGGTTTCCGCAGAAGTGTAACCACTTCTAAAGACTTCGGCTTTCGGTTGCGCAGGTTTTTCATAAGCCAGCTCAAGGTAAGGCCGGAATCGATAATGTCTTCTACGATAAGAACGTTTTTGCCCTCGATATCCCGATCAAGGTCCATAAGAATCCGTACCACCCCCGATGATGAGACAGAGTTCCCGTATGAGGAAACAGCCATAAATTCCATTTGGCTGGGGATGCTTAAAGCCCGCGCAAAGTCGGTAATAAAGAAGACGGCTCCTTTCAGCACACACACAAGAATCAGATCGTCTTCTTCGTCGCGGTACTGTTCAGATACTCGATCTGCGAGTTGTTGAATTCGTTGCTTTAGCGCTTCTTCGCTGATGAGCACCGCTTCGATATCGTCTCCGTAGCGGGTTTCAGGAATATTGAAGTCTTTGGTGTCGTGCATGGCGTTTTAAGGCACCCTTCAAAGGTCAATGGTCAGACATTGAAAGAATGCCACCTATTCGCCGTACAGCCAAGCTTTGTGCACCAACTAACACCGCGCCTTGGCCATGCCAATCAGTAACCAGACGCTCGATAGCACGAATGGTAGCGCCAGTGACCTGCGCATTATGGTGTTGCAACCAAGCAACGATCAATTGTCGACGCCGCGCCGGATGCACTTGCAATTCCGCCACCGCGAGTGTGTCCCCAACACGAATTCCTTCACTAACATACGAATTTGTAAGCGCCGCCTCTTCGCCTGCTTGAGCTAATGCTGGAACACAATCTCCGCCAATAAGCTCACTGAGCTGCGGGATAATTTCTTGCCGGATTGCCACCCGACGAAAGCGAGTGTCTTGGTTGTGTGGATCCTGCCATGCAGCTAACCCCAGTTCGCGGCATGCTTCCAAAGTATCCGAACGGCGGACTCCCAGTAGTGGGCGCACTAATTGACCGTTCCGCGATTGCATACCAGTAACACGCCCCCGTAGGGCACCAAGCAGTAAAGTCTCAGCTTGATCATCCATGGTGTGCCCCACCCAGATCTCGGCACCGTCCGCAGCGTGAAAAAGCGCTTTATAGCGGGCGTGTCTCGCCGCTGCTTCAAGTCCACCTTGGTGGGTCGCGACGTCGACACGCACAATGCTTGCGGTACCGCCGCATTGCTCCACTTGGCGAGCAGCCTGTGCGGCAATCGTTTCGCTTCCTGGTTGTAATCCGTGATCAATAATTACAGCGTGTGCTTCAACTCGCTCGGCTAATGCTGCGGCGACTAACGCTAAGGAATCAGGCCCTCCGGAAACTCCGATTACCGGCTTACCTAAGGCAAATGGTCGTACAGCTAGACGAATCCGCAGAAACGCCGGGCTTTTGCGTGGCCAGAATGGTGTGCTCATCGCAATGCACTGGTCAGGGCATCAAGCGCTTCACGGGCGGATAGCACATCGGATTCATTGGAAATCAATGCAAAGGTATACACCACACCGTCGCGTGAAGTTACTGTTCCAGCGAGTGATGAAGTGTCTGTAAGGGTGCCGGTTTTTGCCCGGACCCATCCCTCGCCTTCCGTATCATTAAATCGAGTTTTTAGTGTTCCTGTACCACCTGCAATGGGCAATGTGTAGAGCAAATCACGTAATTGATCGCTGGTAACCGCTTTTAGCAAAATATTGTCAAGCACTTTTGCGGTGAGCAGATTGCCTTCAGACAGACCGGACGAATCTTCAATACGTACACCATCAAGATTAATGCCGTGTTCTTTAAGTACCTGGGTAATTGCCGTTGGTGGATCAACTTTCCCGGACGAATCAACAGCAAGAGCGACCTCCCGGCCAATAGATTCGGCAACGATATTGTCACTTTCAAGCATCATAAAATGCAGGCGATCAAATAATGGTTTCGATTGAATGGTTTTGAGCACTTCGCCTTCAGATGAGGTTGTATACCCAAAACTCGTTGCGCCAACTCGATCAGCAATCGCTTTTGCAACATCTAACCCTGGTGTTGCACTCCTAGGGCTTTGATCGAGCATCACCGGTTCCATGGGTGCGATAAAACCTGCGGGAATATCTTCTGGGTGCCACGCTGGATGCATTGGTTCCCATTTCCAGGCGCTAGTATCCACAAGCACTTGGTCAACGTCACCGGCAGCTTCCGCAAGAGTATTTAGGTTTTCTTCCGTAAGTTGGACGTCACCGCCGCCACGAATCACCACCGTTTGCTCATTTTGCTTAACGACGGCCGTCTCCACCGTATGATCGTGCGGCAGCTTAAGCAATGCGGCCGCAGCGGTAAGTACCTTCATAGTTGACGCAGGACGAGCAGGCGTATTGTCTTCTTGGCTCCATACAGTTTCGCCAGTTGAAGCATTAGTAATACGCCCGACAAAGGACCCTAATGCAGGGTTTTGGATTAAGCTCTCAAGGTTATGTGCCTGTTCACCTTTATTATCGGCTTTATGCACCAACTGGTGAACCACCGGCAACGATGCTGGCGCATCATGTTGAATTGCTTTTTGCTCGGCCGCTTTAAATCCCGCGTATCCGGCGATCGAACCCACTCCTACAATTGCCACGACGACAGACGCCGCCCACCACTTTGAACTTGCCATGCCATCTCTTTCCAATCGATCCCAACGTTTCCACCCAGGGTAGACAGCGCTAGGATAGTCGGGAAACCAAAACCTTTCTGATTTTTAAGGACGTGTGCCGTATGAGCATCGAAGTCACCATAGAGATTCCCAAGGGTTCCCGCAATAAATACGAGGTAGACCATGTGACCGGAAAAGTCTACCTTGATCGGTATTTGTTCACCCCAATGGCATACCCACTGGACTATGGTTTTATTGATCACACCCTCGGTGAAGACGGTGATCCACTAGACGCTCTGGTAATCCTCCCAGAACCAGTATTCCCTGGTGTGATCGTCAAGGCACGTCCAGTCGGCGTCTTCAAAATGACTGATGAAGCTGGCGGCGACGACAAACTCTTGTGTGTACTCGATGATCCTCGCTGGGATCATTTCCAAAACATCAGCGACATTTCCGATTTCCTTAAAGACGAAATCGAGCATTTCTTTGTTCACTACAAGGACCTTGAGCCCAATAAAGAAGTCACCGGTTCTGGTTGGGGCGATAAGGCAGAAGCAGAGCGCATCTACACTGAAGCCGTAGAACGCTATAAGCATTAATTTAAAACACTTTTGGAGGTTTCAGTATGCGCAGTGTTTCAGTAACGGAAGTCCCCGCCGGAGTTCAACTTATTGATGTACGCGAACCAGATGAGTTCGCGGCTGGCCACGCTGTAGGTGCTACAAATATCCCAATGTCGGAGTTTCCAAGCCGAGTCGCGGAAATTGATACCGAATCCGATATTTACGTAATTTGCCAAGCTGGCGGACGCTCCGCTCAAGTATGCGAATACCTGATCGCCCGTGGGCTTGATCCTATCAATATTGCTGGCGGCACCGGCGCTTGGATTACCGCTGGTCTACCTACCGAGTAGCAACAGCAAACCTTTCGGTGGTGAACTACTTGATGGTTCACCACTTTTTTATTTATTCTTTCTTCAGCTACCCCTCATTAGCTGCATAAATATTAAAATTTATGGGTGCCCTCCATCATTTCAAACCCTGATACATTCGCCGCTACGATGGAATCATGGGTTCAGCCGCACTTGATATACCTGCCGATCTTTTGGAATCACCATCATTCCAATTAGAACGACTTCGGCGACGCACTCGCGATCGTATCGAATCCGTACTCTCGCACGAAAACATCTCATTGCGAGGTTATTGGGTGCTTACCTGCCTAACATCATCAAATGCTTCCAGCCAATCAACGCTTTGCAGCATTCTTACAATGGATGCCTCCGATATGGTGCGTTTGATTGATGTTCTTGAAAAACACGGTTGGGCAAAACGCTCCCGTGATCCCAAAGATCGCCGCCGACAAATTGTTTCTGCAACTAAGAAAGGACGTGCCGCACAGAAACGGCTCTCAATCCTCGTGTCCCAGGCCGAAGACACCGCCTTAGAAGAATCGACCCCAAAACAACTTAAACATCTGCGTAAACTCGCTCAAGCTATTTTCGCCGCTGAGGAGGTTTGAGCATCCGATGCCGTTGTCGCAGATACCTAGCCAATTTCTACGCTCAAATGAAGCTTCCCCGAAACGTACCCTTATAGATATTCTCCGGCAAACAGTGGATGCCTACCCAAATGCGTCCGCCATCGATGACGGCACTGTATTAACATACTCTGAGTTGTGGGAAGCAATCCATACTAAAGCAAAAGAACTTCATGCTCTTGGAATTCGACGGGGAAACCGCATTGGTATTCGGATGCCCTCCGGCTCGAGGGAACTCTATATCGCCATATTGGCCACACTGGCCGCTGGGGCGGCCTATGTTCCTGTAGACGCAGATGATCCAGATGAGCGTGCAGAATTAGTCTTCGGTGAAGCTAAAGTACACGCAGCTATTACATCCGCTGGTATCGAAATCCTACGGGCCACGCCCGGCGGAGACACTCGCCCACCACGACATACCAACGACGCCTGGATCATCTTTACCTCTGGCTCAACTGGAACCCCAAAAGGCGTCGCAATTACGCATCGTAATGCGGCGGCATTTATCGATGCAGAATCTGCATTATTCCTACAAAACTCCCCCCTTGGACCAGACGACCGCGTCCTAGCGGGATTATCTGTAGCCTTCGATGCATCCTGTGAGGAAATGTGGCTAGCCTGGGCCCACGGCGCTTGTTTAGTCCCCGCCCCACGCTCACTTGTGCGTTCCGGCATGGATCTTGGACCGTGGCTGATCAGTCGAAATATCACTGTGGTTTCTACGGTGCCAACCTTGGCAAATCTTTGGCCTGCTGAGGCGCTTGACAACGTCCGATTACTTATTTTCGGCGGCGAAGCTTGTCCACCAGAACTAGTTGATCGTGTAGCCACAGCTGACCGTGAAGTATGGAACACATACGGCCCAACTGAGGCGACCGTTGTGGCTTGCGCTTCCCGAGTTTTCCCTGGTCAAACGGTGTCAATTGGCCTTCCATTGCAAGGTTGGGACCTGGCTGTGGTCAACGCTGAGGGTAATCCTGTTGACATTGGTCAAGTCGGCGAATTGGTAATTGCAGGCGTTGGCCTAGGCCGGTACCTCGACGAAGCAAAAGACAAGGAAAAATATTCACCATTGCCATCAGTCGGTTGGGCGCGCGCGTATCGCTCAGGCGACCATGTGCGGCTTGAATCAGACGGCCTATATTTTATTGGCCGTGTTGATGACCAAGTAAAAATTGGCGGACGGCGTATCGAACTCGGCGAAGTTGAATCCCATGTATCCGCCCTTCCAAATGTGCTCGGCGCATGCGTTATTCCACAATCAACAAATACAGGCACCACAGTTTTAGTTGGATATCTATCTTTGGAAACCCCTGCTGCGGGTTTTGATATCGACGCCGCTTACGCAACGTTATCTACAGCTATGCCGGCACCACTTGTGCCGCGGCTTTTCGTTATGGATGAACTGCCAGTTACCACTTCAGGAAAGGTTGATAAACGAGCATTACCTTGGCCACTTCCTGGCGCCGAAGTAAGTGCAACAAATTTAAGTCAAATTGAACAGTGGGTTGCTGAAATCTGGGTTGAAGTTTTAGGCGCAAAAGTAAGTAGTTCTGATGCAGATTTCTTTGCACTCGGTGGAACTTCACTTGCCGCTGCTACTGTAATCGCACGAGTCCGCGAACGCTATAGAAATGTCTCAGTCCGAGACCTTTACGACCGCCCACGACTCAGCATGTTTGCAGAGTGTCTAGACGATGAAGCCGATGATGTAATCGACGAACGCATTATTGAAAAAGTGCCACTGCGCACTCGTATCGCCCAAAATCTAATCCAATGTGCCACAATGACCTGGCAAGGCGCTCAATGGGTCACCTGGCTAATGCTCATTACTGCATTTTTAGGTTTTGGTCCATCCTGGCAACTAGTACTCGCAATGGCTCTGCTATTTCTCACACCGTTTGGCAGAATTCCTCTAGCAGCCATCGCTATTCGCTGCCTCACCCACAACATTCAACCTGGTAGCTATCCGCGAGGCGGACAGATTCACCTACGAATTTGGGCAGCGGAACAAATAGTCATTGCTTCCGGTGTCCACTCCGCATCATGTTCAACGCTGATGCCAATGTTTGCGCGACTCACTGGCTCACGTGTCGGCCGCGGCGTCGATATGCACAGCGTGCCTCCCGTAACCGGACTTTTGCGTCTCAACGACCGTTGCGCTATCGAACCCGAAGTAGACCTTAGCGGATATTGGCTTGATGGTGACATCCTGCATATTGGCAGCATAAGCATTGGCACAAACGCACGCATTGGAACCCGAACAGTGCTTATGCCAGATACCGTCATAGATAAAAATGCACAAGTAGAACCTGGTTCCACAATAAATGGCAGAGTTAAACCACGCTCTCGTTGGGCGGGATCACCCGCCAAAAAAATCTCCCGTGCAACATCCCAATTCCCCGACAATATCCCTCCACGACGCCCCGTCTGGGCTGGTATGTACACACTATGCGCAAATATCCTCGGAATCCTTCCCGTAGCGTCATTAGCCGCAGGTTTTTACGCAGCATGGCATTTTACTGAACGCCTTTGGGCTATAGGCACACTAGGGGCAATCTTCGCTTTTGTTTTGTATGCACTAACCACGTTTATTCTAGTAAGAATCCTAAGCTTAGGGCTTACCCCTGGAATCCATCCAGTTCGATCCTCTCAAGGCCTACGCTCCTGGGCAATCACTCGGCTTATGGATGAAGCACGCCAACATTTATTCCCCATCTATGCATCCCAAATCACGCCTCTATGGTTCCGTATGCTCGGCGCCCGGATTGGTCGTGAAGTGGAAATTTCAACGACTGTAGCAATCCCTCGATTTTTGGAGGTTAAAGAAGGATCGTTCCTTGCCGACGACACTCTTGTTGGTGGATATGCCCTGGGACATGGATGGCTACTTACCGGGAATAACCAAGTGGGTAAACGTAGTTTCCTAGGAAATTCCGGAGTCCTGCCTCCTGGGATAAAGCTCCGCAAAGACTCCCTCGTGGCAGTCCTTTCACTCACCCCCAAACGGAGTAAAGCAAAAAGTAACTGGTGGGGAAGCCCACCAGAACGCTTGCGCAGAGTAACCATACAAACTACCGACGACTCACGCACATACACACCGCAATTTCATATGAAACTAAAACGCGCCTGTGTTGAATCAATGAGAATCCTTGCCCCCATAGCCTCAGCGAACATTGCCGTTTGCCTTCTCCTTGGCCTCTATTGGATTTCCAAAACCTACGGCTGGGGAATTGCCTATGCTCTCAGTGGGTTTGCATTCATGGCCGCAGGATTCTTCGCGGCATGGCTCACAATCACTATAAAATGGCTCTGCATAGGCCACGTTACCCCAGGTCAGCATCCACTTTGGAGTAGCTTTATTTGGTGGAACGAACTGCAAGATACCTTTGTAGAGGTCGTCGCCGCCCCCTGGTTTAGCCGATACCACCATGGAACAGCAGCACTGAACTGGTTCCTGAGAGAACTTGGCGCAAAAATAGGACGCGGCGCTTGGATTGAAAGTTATTGGTTCCCCGAGGCAGACCTATGCCAAGTAGGCGAAGGAGCATCAATTGGTCCTGGCTGTGTAGTGCAAACACATCTTTTCCAAGATCGCGTTATGAGTCTGGACACTGTACGAATTGGTCAAGGAGCAACTCTCGGACCGCATTCAGTGTCACTTCCCGCTTCTACCATAGGAAACGCCGCAACTGTTGGCCCCCGTTCATTGGTTATGCGTGGAGATTCGTTACCGCCCTACACAAGGTGGCTCGGTAACCCCATCGAAATTCTCCGACCAATAAAGAAAGAGTAAACAAAAAGTAAAGCGCCCGCCGGATCGTCACCCAGCAAGCGCCTACTTCAATATAGATCTATATTATTTCTCGAGAATTTTTGGATTTTCATCCGGTATGTAATTAAGGACTATACCAGTCCTTAAAGTTATTTTAGTTCATCTACCCTTAGACGAAGAATGGCCACCAGCCGAAGGAGCCAAGGTCCCAGGAAAGGGTGAAGAGAACCGTGTCGAGCCAAGCGAGCATATCAAGTGCCTTTCAATAGTGATTTTAGTCAGTTCATATGAGCTGACTTGCTTCTATCTTTACAGAACTTGAGAAACTTTGCAAGTTTCTATAGCCCCCATTTGCAGGGGTATTTAAAGTCCCGTAAAGATATTGGAGGTTTTCAGCTTTGCAAGCTTCCGCCAAGCTGAAAAAGCGGAAGCTTACATTATTTTACTAACTGGCGGAGATTAGCACCACCAGTACCAGTCATACCAGCCCCATGAGCCAAATGCCCAAGACAATGGATAGAAGAACCAGTCATACCACATGATAGAACCTTTCAGTTTTGAGCGAACTCCGCGTCTTTTGAAGCGGTCAACTCTTAATTTACCAATAAGCTGAACCTATGCAAGGACTTGGAATCTAATTTATCTTCCCGTTATCACTTTCACTATCTTCTGGGGGTAAATATACATTGCGCAGCCCCCTTTTTTAGGGCGCCGAACTCAAAAGAATGTCCGATAGTTTCTGAAGAAGCAATCTAAAAACACCCCCACCGTAATTTTTCAAACCTTTGTTTGCGTCTTTGAGTTCATTACACTCCAATAAAAATGACCCCCTTTGGCAGAGTAACCAAGGAGGTCTTTTTAAGAATGACTAACAATCAATCCCCAATTTGATCAAGTCCCCTGAGAACAATTTTGGGATCAGGCTCCCCAACAACTTCATAATCCTTACCCGTATATTCAAACTTGCTTAATACAAATCGCATTGCATTAATACGAGCCCGTTTTTTGTCATTGGATTTAATAGTGATCCAGGGAGATTCATCAGTATCCGTATAACGGAATTGCTCTTCTTTCGCACGCGTATAGTCGTCCCATTTATCAAGAGAAGCCAAATCCATTGGAGAAAGCTTCCACTGCCGCACTGGATCCACTTGCCGAATAGCAAATCGTGTTCTTTGTTCTTTCTGAGTAACTGAGAACCAGAACTTTGTGAGTGAAATGCCGGAGCCCATAATCATATTTTCAAGCATTGGGACTTCTCGTAAAAATTCGCCGTGTTGAGATTCTGTACAGAACCCCATTACACGCTCGACGCCGGATCGGTTATACCAAGACCTATCGAAAAACACGATCTCCCCTGCGCAAGGAAAATGCTCAATATACCGCTGAAAATACCAAGAGGTAGATTCACGCGGCGACGGTTTTTCCAATGCCACCGTACGAGCGCCACGAGGATTCAAATGCTCGTTAAAGCGCTTGATCGTACCGCCTTTACCAGCCGCATCCCGGCCCTCGAAAAGGATAATATGACGCTGACCGGTGTCTTTGGTCCAGTTCTGCCATTTCAGTAGCTCAATTTGTAGCGCGCGCTTGGTGCGTTCGTATTCTTTCCTCGACATGCGCTCTTGATACGGGTAATTTTCCCGCCATGTTTCCACTGGAGTGCCATCAGGTTGGATCAGTACCGGATCATCTTCATCAGAATCATCAACTATGTAGCCTTGGGTAGCAGCCAAGTCGACTACAGGGAGCTCAGTCTCGGTATTGTCAGCCATACACGTAATTCTACTCGTTGGAACTATCTATCGGGCTGCTTTCTACCACAGCACTCCCTGGCCCACGTTCAAAAAGAAATGCGAAAACCCCACTAGATCGTCACCTAGCGGGGTTGCAAATACGTTTACTACATCAAGTGATTACTTGATCAGGCCAAGAATCTTGGAAACGTTGCCAGCGAGCTTGCCAATGTGCTCGATGGAAGCGAAGAAGTGCTTGATGAGGGAGTCGTCGAGTGACAGTACGATGTAATCAGAGAACATTATTACTCCTATGTGTTAGGTCTTTTGAAGTTTGGGTTGCTCAGTACCTGAGCTGATTAGGAACCGAAGATCCAGAAGTAGGAAAGGTCCCATGCTTCCCCATAAGCAGGAATGAGGTTCTTGAAGAAACCGTTCACGTTCTCAACGAGAGTGGAGAAGTCACCCAGTTGATTGCCAATAGCTTTGAGATCCATGTTTATCTCCTATTAGAGGGACCAGCAATGTGGATGCTGGTGAAGTTTCCAGTTGCTGACGCCCTCAGGACGTCTGACAACAATCTAAGCGTGTCACCATCGTCTCGTCAACCACGACTCATGGTTACACACCCAAAGATCCAATGTAGTTCAAATCACTTTATAAAGAAAGTGTGATGAGCAAACAATCAACTATGACCTGGCTGTTTTCGCCGCTAGAAGACGTTTCCTCTAACTTTTCCAAGATTTTCCCGAGAAGCAAGTAACACCTGAACGGAAACATACGATAACTTGCGAGTTGCAAAAATCTCCGTCGGAATCACTAAAAATTCGCAAAGGAAAGTCCCTCAAAATACCCCCTTCCGGGGCTATTTTAGACAAATGTAAACGCAACCCACTTATACACGAACCTGCTGAGTGCTATCCAGAAACTTTGCTTTCATAGCAACTTCATAACAACTTGCCGCCTCAACCCCAGAGAAGGCACTCTACGCACACAAGGCGAACATTTGAGCACCAGTCGCGTCTTATATTCTCTATATGTTTTATCAAGCTAGGCGCCTCGTTTTTCCCCAAAATCAAAGCGCTTTTTCGAATTATATTTAACCCACTAATATAAACGGTCATATGCAAAATAAAAACCCAAGAAGGGCATAAGACTGGATCTCATGCCCCTAGGGCTTTTCGGGATTTTACGGGGTTTAGAAACCGCCCATACCACCCATTTCATCGGCGCCTGGAACACCAGCGTTTGCTGGCTGCGGCTTGTCAGCTACAACCACCTCAGTGGTAAGGAAGAGCGCAGCGATGGAGGCAGCGTTCTGCAATGCGGAACGAGTCACCTTAACCGGGTCATTAATACCTGCGGCCATCAGGTCTACATACTCGCCAGTCGCAGCGTTAAGCCCCTCACCAGCAGGCAGCGATGCAACTTTGTCTGCTACCACACCAGCTTCGTAGCCAGCATTCACTGCAATTTGCTTCAGTGGAGCAGAAAGTGCGGTGCGAACGATCTTGACACCTGTTGCTTCATCACCGTGGAGGTCAAGGTCACCGTCGAGTACGTGAGCAGCTTGCAGAAGTGCAACACCACCGCCTGCAACAATGCCCTCTTCAACGGCCGCCTTTGCGTTTCGCACGGCGTCTTCAATGCGGTGCTTGCGTTCTTTTAGCTCAACCTCGGTAGCTGCGCCTACCTTGATTACGGCAACACCGCCAGCCAGCTTTGCTAGACGCTCCTGAAGTTTTTCGCGGTCGTATTCCGAATCAGAATTTTCGATCTCTGCACGGATTTGATTTACACGACCTTCGATCTGCTTTGCGTCGCCTGCACCTTCAACGATGGTGGTGTCGTCTTTCGTGACAACTACCTTACGTGCGCGGCCGAGCAGTGGCAGGTCTGCAGTT
This sequence comes from Corynebacterium freiburgense, assembly GCF_030408815.1. Classification (NCBI taxonomy): domain Bacteria; kingdom Bacillati; phylum Actinomycetota; class Actinomycetes; order Mycobacteriales; family Corynebacteriaceae; genus Corynebacterium; species Corynebacterium freiburgense. Next base: position 2,624,225 of record NZ_CP047355.1, read on the forward strand.
TCCAGGGAGAGTCCAACTTCCTCGGAAATAACCTGACCACCCGTAAGGATTGCCATATCCTGCAATTGTGCTTTACGGCGATCGCCGAAACCAGGAGCCTTTACTGCAACAGACTTAAAGGTGCCACGAATCTTATTCACTACCAGCGTTGACAAGGCTTCGCCTTCAACGTCTTCGGCGATAATCAGCAGTGGCTTGCCGGTCTGCATAACCTTTTCCAATAGTGGAAGCAGTTCTTTGATATTGGAGATCTTGGAGGACACCAACAAGATATATGGATCTTCAAGAACGGCTTCTTGGCGCTCCATATCGGTAGCGAAGTAGCCCGAAATATAGCCTTTATCAAAGCGCATACCCTCGGTGACTTCGAGTTCTACACCGAAGGTGTTTGATTCTTCAACGGTAATAACGGACTCTTTATTGAGCTTGCCGCCGCCAACTGCGTACATTGCCTCTGCAATTTTCGCACCGATTGCTGGATCACCAGCGGAAATACCAGCGGTTGCTGCGATTTCTTCTTCGGTTTCAATTTCTTTTGCAGAGGAAAGCAACTGATCGGTGACTTTTGCTACCGCCTTTTCAATGCCCCGCTTAATGCCCATTGGGTTTGAGCCAGCTGCAACATTGCGCAAGCCTTCGCGAACCAGGGCCTGTGCTAGCACGGTTGCCGTCGTGGTGCCATCACCTGCGACGTCGTCAGTCTTCTTTGCCACTTCCTTGACTAGCTCAGCACCAATCTTTTCGTACGGGTCTTCAAGCTCGATCTCGCGAGCGATAGAAACACCGTCGTTGGTGATGGTCGGGGCGCCCCAGGACTTTTCCAGGACTACGTTACGGCCCTTTGGGCCGAGCGTAACCTTGACTGCGTCAGCCAAGGTATTCAGGCCCTTTTCCAGGCCGCGGCGTGCTTCTTCATCGAATGCGATGATCTTTGCCATGTTTGTTTGTGCTCCTTGTTATATAGGACGACACTCACTTCTTTTGAAACGGGCGCCCGCGACGGCAGGGGTGGCGTGTGAGTGAAGTACCACCCTCACCCGCTTCAACGTTTGATTGGCACTTGCTTATGCAGAGTGCTAAGTCCGTTTTTAGCAGTCACTGTGCTCGTGTGCAACCTACCGCAGACTATCCAGGTATGGTTTGAGCGCAGGATCCTCGAATGCAGACAACATTGTCCCACTACCCCACAACCAAATCATGAGCAGTAATACGCAGATAATGGTGATCACTGCAGTTGCAAATGCAAGTACAAGTTTGCCTACTTTTGAAAGCCCTCGTTGTTGTTGCGCTGCTTGTGCTTCTTCGAGTTTTTCAATATCGGCTTTCGCCATAGAAGACTCAGGCTGCTGCCAATTACGCTGGTTTTGTTGCTGTTGGAAGGGGCTTTGGCCCGCAAATGGGTGTTCGGTCATTGTAGGCTCCTGCCTTCACGTTCGGGTGGCGTATAGCTCACAAATAGTGCTTCCGTATCCAATGCTGCTTCTCGACGCCCTCCCTGCTCAGTCTCCACGATTTGGGTTAGGCGTTGACGGGCTTCATCAAACCAATACCTCACAGGCTATTTCCATTCATTAAATCGAGTCTGCTAAATAAATCACGTAGCGGATCAAGGCAACGAAATGGCGCGATACCACTGCGGCTAATTTGGTCTCCATCGGGCGGTGCCCCCAATGCGGAAACTGCAAAACACTGAAAGCGATATGGTTCGACACCGTACATGGGCTGGCGCAATTGATTAATGAGCTGGGTGGCGCCAAGGCAATCTAAGAGACTCAATACTTCAAAATGCAAAAGTAGGCTGTTATCGTTATTAAACTTTTCGGTGATCGCCGAGTTTTCTCTGCAAAAACCAGCACCAAAGTTATTCATTACTCGCTGCCAATTAACGCTGCCAGAATAGTATTGGTCTCCTTGATTTACATCGGCAAGACGCTGCATTGTATCGAACTTTGAAAGCGCCAAAGCAATATCAGGACGATGTTCCGCCCCCAAAACACGTAAAACATTCTGTAAAACCACGGTAGGATCATCGTCCCCAACTTCATGGCGCGGTACCGCGCCAGCCAATAATTGTTGGATACGTGGCACAGCCATAGGATCAAAAAGGAAGATAATCCGGTCGGCGTAGCGGAAAAACGATAAATCATCTTTCCGGCTAAAAAAGTTTTCTTCTTTCAGATCTTCACCAGCAACATCGCGAAAAACCACAAATATTTTTTGGCGCACACCGTCACGTTGATGCATACCAATATCAAAGATAAGCGGGCGTCGTTGGTGTGCATCCGCTGATGCTGCAGAAGGCGTCGATTGCAGCAAGCCCATTTGTTTAAACAGTGGCTGCTCGTATTTTTCCTCGTAGGTACGCCGAGTGTGTTCATCGGCAGGGCTAAAAATCCCATTATTGGCAATAGCCAATTGCTTCAGCAATTTTACTACCACGGCGATATACAGGCTTTTTCCAGAAGCACGGGCTCCCGCCATAGCAAAAGTAATTGTTCCGGAGCCTTGCCAACCCTCAGGCAGTGGAGACTCTTCCGGATTGGAAACAAATGGTGATGTCGTGGCATCGGGATCCATCCGTTGGAACGTATACGGACATTTCGTGTCCAATTGCCCTCTATAAGGTTCCATTTATTTCTCTCCCGTAAGAGTCTTTAACATGGTCTCTGTTTCCCGCGCAAGAATATCGCTGCGGTTGCTTTGAACGGCCTGTATTAGGGCGGCGTCGAAAAGCGTATATGTAGCTCCGGTATAGATTGGTTGACGCGGCGTCAGCACATGTACGGCATCTCGGCCACTCAATGCTGCTGGAATATCATCGGAAATAATGACCAGGGCGTCTTGAGGATCAATAGTATCCATATCTAAGTTCCAGCCAGCCTCTGTAAATTGGAAATTCCGAGACGGTATGGACTCAACATCATTGCTATGTATCACCGTCGGACGTGCATTTGCCGAACTGGTGCAGAAACTAATCCGCCGATCTGCAGCGGCAACTGCCAAAACTCCGCTAGCAAACTGACACATCGCTATAAATTGCTCTTGTTTGAGCGAGCGCCCCATAGAAGTGCTCACATCCAAAATCAAAGTAGTATTGCGCTTCCGAGTATCCGAAAGGGATTCAACGCCTACCGTTGAGCGGGCTACAGAGCGAATTTCACTCGATGTAGAGTCCAGTCCAACATCTTCAGAGAGCTCCGCAGCCTCTAAAACCAACCCTGCTGGCGTTATAGTTAACGATCCCAAAGTAAACGTCGAAAGATTCGATACATCGAACGGCGGAAAATCTATTTGAAGATCATTTTCACGCTGTTCTTCAAGTAACGTCAACGACACAAACAGGGTTGTTCGCGAAGGAAAATACTCACCCTCCGGCGTCACGATAATCTTTGTGGTGTCCACGAGATTCCGGGTGGCGATTCTATTACCGCGGCGTCGAGAATCAACCCCAGGAACGGAAAACTGGAACCCACAATCATTGCTGGTACTCACCGAGAATTGTGCATTTAATTCAGAAATACCTTCAACAACATACCGTTGCCCAGGAGTCAGCTTTTTAGCTAGCACGTGATCTCTCCTTTACGTTCAGCAATAAATGTGGCAAGCCTAGCAATGGAATGCTGCGCATATGGCGCAATCAACAGAGTATTCGGGCTCGCAGCAACCCAAGCTAATAATTTGTCCACTGCAGCAAAAACATTCGATTTATCGGCGGAGGCCGCAAGATAATCCGGCCAAATCACGGAAGAAAATAAACTATGGAGCTCAGAATCATCCATTGGAATATCCTGCCAGGAAATTCCATGTACCAGCGTATGCAGTAGCATGTCTAAAATCTCGCGCTCGGTTGCGGAGTCATTACTAAACAGCGGAGCAACCTGCGAAAATGGAACGAATACGCTAACCAGCCGCACAATGGCATTACGGAACTCCTCGCAAGTATCAAAGGCTTTCGGCAGGTTCCATAACATCGTTTGAAATTCTTCTTCACAAAGCACAGGCACAATATCGCCAAGAAACCTTGATGTATCTAATAACGCCAAAACATCATTGTCTTGGCGCAAATAATCTATCCATGTTTGAAAGCCGGTGTCCTGTAACCCCTCACCTACTTGTTCCCACAATGCAGTAAGCTCATCACCACTATCCGGCAAAATATACGAATACTTGCATTGCAAACGCGCCATTTCACGAAACAAAGTCGCATATTCAAAAGGCGCTGCAGCACCGAGTCCCTCCTGCCGAATCCTTGCGGCAATCTCCGTAAGTTGGAGCTGCAGAGATGGTGCTTTAGCGAAGCCCAATTGCTGCGCTGCTACAGGATGAATCGTGGCTCCCGGCGCGCCCAGCCAATCCTGTGCAAACGCCCCATAAAGATCAAAGCGACGCTGCCAAGCAACCGTTAAGGCCGGCGCACATACCAAGTTTTCCAAGCTCGTTAGAGTGCATAACCACACAAAAACATCGCCATTGTTTGCAATGAGCTGGCTATATACTGAAGTGCACAGTTGTTCTACACTCACAACACCGGAACGCACACCATATTCTAGCCATCGCACAAATAACTCACCGCGAAGATCCTGCGCTAATGCCAGTTCAGGCACTTGCGTTAGAATTCCCGCAAAACGCTCTTTATCATCTTCTAACAGCGGCAATGGTTCCGGAAACTCATGTGCCAACCACATTGGATCTGTAAACGCTGATACTAACGTCACCTTAGCAAACTGCCGCGCAAGGGAGACGGTCGCGACGTCGAAACTTTGTTGTGATTCCAATACGAGTTCTGCCAGCCCCGAAGCAAACTCACCCTCACCTTTGTCTTTTGCCCGCAGCTTTTCGACGACCTCGGCCCATGGCGTCCCCCGCAACGCTTGGGTAAACACACTCCAAGGGGAGGTTGGCTCAATAAACGTACTCGGATCGCTTACGTCCACAATCGGACAATCCACCGACAATATGTGCCGATCATGCACCGGCACACAACTCACGCAATGTGGCTTTACAACGACCATATCGCCCCGGTCAAAAGTACAAAATCCTAACCCTTTTGCCTGGGAGGGCGCCATAGTCATAGACAATGCATACACCCAATACGCTGCCTCCTGCGTAGTTTGAGTTAACAACACTACGGCCCCACGTTCGACAGCATCCTGCAAAGCGTACAGTGCACCCACGCGATCGCCGAGCATAACATCGACCATAAACCAAGCAACTTCCGGATCCAGCGAACCGCGAGGAAGCTCCCCACCAGCACCTATATCCGCATTATTCACCGCATTTGCACGAAATGGGGCCACGAAACCAGGTGAACCATAAAGCTCAATAGGGTAATCCACCGACGAAGGTTGATCTAAGCAATGATCAAACACTGCATGAGTAAACACATTGCCCGGACGCCCCGTGGCATCTTTACCTGCCGGTACCGAATGCATATAAATACCGGAACCATGCAGTGCATCAGGAAGAAACTCAAAGCGACGCGGCAATTGGTCGATTTCGTCTTGGCTAATAAAATCATTGAATGCTTCCACTGGAACTAGGCGAGTAGGAGCATGTTCACGCAGCCATTCTGCTTCCCCAGCATCAATCCCACTGGTAGGACCCAAACGCCAACCCCCACCACCACCATGAGATTTCCGGAAGGAAGCGTAAGTTGCATGAGCCCAACGATTGTGTGCCCCGTCCACGGCCTTATGATCCTCCTTGCTGGTGGTGGGCGTGTGCCCGACGCGCTAACTCATCAACCATAAGACGGCCAACATGCGGATCCTGCAATGCGATAGCCCGACCATCGGATCCAAACTGTTCATGGCTAAAAAGCCGAATAAATCCACCGCGGCCAAATTCAAATAACTGCGGATCAACCTCCCAATATTCCACCGTTTTCTCCGGGTATAGCTCCGTGGCATGAATACCAGGTAAAAACACGGAATTTGCATTTTGTGGACTGTGCTTTCGGGTTTTTACCTCTAACCCATCACCTGCCTCTAAAGGCAACCGATGCTGCTGAAACCGCAGCGTAAATGAACGAGAAACTTGCTCTGGATACTCTGCATATAACAGCACATACACCCGTCCCTCGTGAGGATAAATGTTATATGCCAAACGCGTTACGCCTGCGTAGTGCAGTTGAGTCTCTTCACCCCAAATAATCTCACCACGATGATGTACAGATGGCACAAGATAAATATCTCCGGGGGTTCGTAATGATAAACGCATACCACCTTCAGCCTGGTATGTTTGCGCATCTATTGCCGCTAATTGCTCGCGTTTCGCACCGGTGCCTAAAAACGCAGTTACCTCATGCGCATTTCTTGGCCAACCAAAGGTGACCAGTTGGTTTACCACCCGTTCTCGGATAAATTGATTTGTCACTTCGCCCACCCGCACCTGCGAATGAGATTGTCCAACCATACATTTATCACCGACAACAGATACTGGGGTTAGATAGATTGTGAACCAATCAACGGGCCACGCAACAGTGCAGTGGTTTTCTCCACGCTCCAAATCATTGGCCCAATCACGCTGCGATAATCCATAATCCTCTAAATGCGCAAGGTCAATAATCTTTCCACTTAACCCATCTTCTGGCGCATTTTGCGTCCGGTACAAACGCACTTCTCCGGAACTCGGGTTTTCCCAAGAAATATCAAAACGTACATCGCCTTCGATGTCTGTACGAACTACACGTATATCTACTTGTGAGACCTCAGCTGGCACATCAATCGATTGCTCTTGAGAAGGACGTGAAGAAACCACCGAATTACGTAAGCGAACCTGTCGCTGCACAATAAATTTGTAGGAAACACCGCGCTGGTCTGGAATAAAACGAAAACCTTGCAAATTCTGTTTTGATAATTCGATTTCGTTTTTCGGTTTAAATGTCACCCGATCTTTATCGGTTGCTCGGTACACAGCTACACGATATGTCCCACGTTTCGGTGACCACTGACCACAAATCTCTCCACCAGCAACCGACAGTTCAAGGTCATCCACAGGTTCAATTACGTAGTCTTCACCAACGAAAACTGGTTCAGATTGTAATGCCAGTAACTCAGTCGGCCCAGTATGTACCCAAACTTGATACATACGAACTGCGCTGGTCAGTGGCGCAGTATCTACCCATACCGAACCGATAGTTACGCACCGCTGCTCGCCGATTTCGGGGTCCAAATCGAATTCTTCTTCATCACTAATCACCCTAAAAAGCCGAACCTCATTTCCAGAGGGTTTCGGCATTGACCATTCGATATGAATGTAGTCGTCTTGTTGGCGGGCTTTCACGGTCCCAACGGCAACGGGATCCGCAAAACCATCAAGCCTGCGGAAATCCGTAAACACGTAGTCCCGAAAATCCGCTTCATTGACCCTAAAAGAATCTTGCTGGTCTATACCTACAGGTGGTGCAGGACTCTGGGCGGGAGGTGGTGGTGGAGGTGACGGAACATCAGCAACCTTAGGCGGTTGGGGCGTCGATACTGACACCGATGGTTCTGGAACCGCGGTAAGTGAAGGCTTCGGCGGTTCAGGTACCGGCGTCGTGAAAGCTGGGGGTTGTGCTGGCGCCGATGGTCGTAATGAATCACGCCGCATTTGCAGAGTTTCATGAACGTGCCGCTGTGGCGGGGCAGGCGGCGATGTTTGTTGCGTTGGTTGAAACACCGTTCGCGGCGGATTATGCCTTGGTCGCGATACTTCTGGGCTTGGCCAAACCCCCGCTTCAAGCACAGGAGTGAAAAGCAATGCTTCAGGGAGTTTCTCAAAGCCATGAGCATTATCAGTATCCACCAATGCCCTGATCATCGTAAGCGGTTTATTCCAAACATTCACCAACGGAGCAGCATTTTCTTTACGGAGCAATGTGGTATTAAGGGCCACTTCTTTTAGCTGATCAATTGTAGGTAATTGCTCGTCTGTAAATTGGCTCGCAGCACGCTGCCGCCAACGCAAATACAAATCGAAAACAATCTCCGCCCTTGTAGCCATTAGAATTCTCCCTCACCAGGCATGTCTTGCTTATTTACCCGTGGCATCTGATAATCCTGCGGAATAGCCCAATCATCGTCAGAAGTCGGTGGCACGGGGGCGTTTTGCGGCTCAACTTTTATGCGCTGTGGTGTTATAACCCGAATATCTCCCGCCCGCGCCGGTCGTCCTATTTGTACAAGCACTTCACTAACGCCAATGGCATCAAGCTCGGATCCACCTTCTTGCAAAAAGAAACGATCCACTGTTTCAACACCATGAACACGACCAGCTTCTGTAATAAATTCCGCATTAAACGAGCCTTGGTGCACGGAGCTGCTTAATTGTTGTAGCTTTGGCACCTGCGTTTTCTCACCGCCGCGGCTGATTTGTACAGGTTGCAGAATATCCCCCCGCTCAATACGCACAACATCTTTGAGTTGTTTCGTAATAGCATTCCATTCATCCGTGCTGCGATCCACAAAGTTATATTGTGGGCTCGACATAAGGTGAGCCATGCGGTCCAAGGCCGTACCAGTACCGCGGCCTGTAAGTGCATGCATATTCTCGGTACGAATCGGAATACCCTCTTGTTGCTCCAATTGTGCGGTAGCAGCCCCACGGGCTTCCTGTACATGTGATTGCATCCAACCTTGATGGTAAAGGTTTTCGCGGAAGCGACGAGCAACGTTTTCAATTACGGCTTCATCTGGGTTAGCTTCTGCAAGCACGACAGATGCTGGCATATCGTTTACTGGTATTACACCTTCAACTCGATACTGTCGCACTGTTCCAAACGGCTGCTCCATCACCGCACCGAGCTGATGTGAAATAGCTACAAATTGGTGGTAGCCAGTCCGGATTCGTTCTTGGGCTTCCACACAAGTGAAATAATTTTTTTCCGCCGCTTCAATTTCACTTACCAATGTGCGTCGGCGATTCAGTATGCGGATTTCATCCCGAGTTTCCAATGCTATTTGGGTGAAGAAAAGCACCATCCACAACACAAACCAAACCACTAAAAACGTGGATTTTGTACTAGCTGCAGACATTTCAAATGCCCGCACCCATTGATATACCGGCAAACCTTGCTCATTTACATCACCGCGGAAGGCCAACCACATTCCAATGAATGCCGCCCAAGACCAAAACGTCACATACCCTAACCAGCGGAGAATGCCAATAAGCAATGCAGCTGTTTTGGGTCCTTCTTGCCGTTGGTTGCGCAATTGTTCAGCGCGTTGTTTCCATGATTGCGCTTCAGCTTCCAAATCTCGAACAGTGCTTCCGAGCCTTCTGCTTACATTTGCAGCAAAGCTGTCCGAATGTGTATTTCGCCATTGGCCAAATTCTCCAATAATCCGACCAATATCGCGGTGTTGAATATTGGATTGTTGGGATAAAGTCCGCTCATAACGTTCGGCTTCCATTAAGTCATACGAGGCAATGGAATCCATATTGAGCATTGCTTTTAGCTGTGGAGGTAAATCATTGCCAAAACGCACTCGGGGCCCAGGAATAACCACTTGGGCGTCAGGCACAACATACACTGGTTCGGTTTCGCCTTGAGCTACAGCTTTTGGATATCTAGGTAAATTTGATTGCCCAAATGGGCGTGGTTTTGCATCGACCATGGTCATTGCCATGTTTTCGTAGCTCTGCCACAGTGGCGCATACTCCCGAGCCACTTGTTCCCTATTCATCCGCTGTTCGACTATTTGGCGAGGATTTTCCGCTCCGAGCACTGGACCACTGCCAACCTGCACTCTGGAATCGGTGCCATAGAGCGAACTTTGGATTGCTTGACTAGTTAAATTGCTGAGTTCATCACTACTGTTTCGGAACCATCGAACCGGGGCAGACAAAAGGTTTTTACCAAATCGGCCGAAATACTCCGATGCAGCGCCCGAATTTGTTTGCAGCCGAGTGAGTTCGCCAGAACCTTGGCTGCGTGGACCCTTTAATAAAGGTAGATATTCCTGGATTAACTCCTCAGCACATTCCGCATTCATAGTGCGGTGATCATTGGTGTATTGAGCCGTAACCTTCCGACCGGAATGCGGCAAAATGGGGAGCGGATTACGCTTTATATCAAAAATGCGTTCTTTGAGTTTTTGCTGAACTTCCTGCCCGTCAATGCGTCGGTAAAAGGTTCGTACAAGGCGGAAAGTTTCGCCATGTCCGGGTTCCATCCGCGCCACAGGAGCTTTAGAGTGTCCCTCCCAAATGCCAAAAAGACTTGCTATTCCAGTGGCGCAGTGCAACACAAATTTACTCGTGAGTCGCTCATGGACATATGAAATCGGTGTTGCTTCGGGCCCAATACTGTCTTCCGGGGCGAGCATCAGGTTAATGTAACCACGAAGTATTGGGAGTTCACCTGCTGTTGGCGTATTAACTGCCGCGATCATAAGGTTAGCGCGCTGTGCGCGTTGGCCAATTCGGACGGCGTCGATAGCTTCTATAAATGGCGCAAGATTTTCGCTGGACATAGTGCCCTGCGGCGTCGATACGTCATTAATCACCCCAACCATAAGGCGCTCCGCACGCGAACGAGTCAGAGCCTCATTAAGGGGCATTTGCTGCACGGTTGTTGTGCCATCAGGCGCGGTAACCGCACAACTCGTCATCGAAGCAGAACTAGTGAAGGTATCGGCATCAACCCAAATGTAGTCGCCCACCAGGTTTAATGCCGCGAGGTCTTCAAGAGTTTGACGAATCCCAGCGGCCAACGAACCTCGACCAACAAATACAGTGAGACTACTCATTAAAAGTCCCCTTCACCTGGCATTTCAATAGTATTCGCAGGATTTGATGCAGGAGCGAACGGATCCACTGTTGCAGCGGCTCGCGGTGGGCCAGCCGCATAGGCTTTATCCAAAATGCGAATCAATTCTGCACTTACCTGGACAACATCTGCGGCGATATCATGAAATACCGGTAGCCGAGCCGCAAGATTCCTATCTGTAATATCCCCAAACTGGCGATCCGAACTAATATGCAATTGACCCGCACCTGCTTGCGAAGAAGGAACATATGCTTGAGCATTTTGCCCCTGTTTCTGCAACCATTCCTTCGCTGCGGCTAACCGGTCCTCAGGCGCTACTGAGGCTTCCGTGCCAGGAATCTGGTGAATTTCGCCAGATTTACGCTCACCGCTAAAGAGCCATTGCTGTAACAACCTTTGGGCCTGAAGCGTCCGGTTTTCATTCGCAGGTTGATCCTCAGAATCATAGAGCTTCCGTAGCAGAACATATGGCCGGATCGACTCAAATAGCGGGTAGTCTCCTACCCTCGCCCATGCCAAAGATGCAGATTCAAGTAGGTTCGGCAACCAATCCAGAGTAGAACGGAAACGTGAAACCGGGGTAAGCATTGGAGTGGCAAAATCCACCCACTTCTGCTCACTATGGTCATAGACTTGTACGGGTTCATCATCCCGGGCATCCATGGTGCCGGGACAATACACAGTTCCGGTAAGCCTGCCGATATACCAGCCCGCAACCATCGCATGCCGTTCTTTATCTGACATAGGTAATGCTGCGGTCAGTGGACGTGCCCGGCGCGCAGCCCAAAATTCTGAGCGATTTCCGGCAGTCCGATCCCACTGCGCCGCGATTGGAGGCAAAAGAGATTCAAAAACAATAGGCATGTAATTCGGGTACGAACCAAAAATATCAATTGAACGTTCATCACCCTGATTGCTTAATGCATCACCGAGTGGCTTTGAACGGTCTGCCGGAGCATGGTTTGGATAATCCGCCACGGTTTTTTCCAATAGTGGAGCGATACTATCGCCACCGAATGGAATTCGGGAGAAATTAAACGCATAGCTCAGTTCTTTATTGTAAATAGCCTGTACCAATTGGGGATTTACCTGGGCCAATGGAAGCGCATTGGTCATTGCCTCAGTAAACCGACTCAGTACCTGTTGACGCCTCCGCTCGCGCTCATGCTCAGGCAACGCATCATTAGTCACATACTCTCGCAGTGATGTGGCAATAAACCGGTGGAAAGAAAAACCAGGGCGCCGGATATACTGGCGGCTACGCTCCAATACCTCAGCCGGTGAAATTTGGAATGCAAAACGAGCCGGGCGCGGGTCACCATGAATATTCGCTTCTCCTGGAGCAACCGTAAGGTCTCGTGCGATCCAAGATTCTTTAAGGAGCAGAAGATCACGTGGCGCTTGCTCCGCACCGGACTTTGATTCCCAATCAGCGCCTATGACGCGTTGCGCCGAAATATAAAGTCCAGACAAGAAATCGACGTCTCCGGTCGATGCATCACGAGCAGATTCAATAATGTCGTGTTCGAATTGATTCGGGAAAGTTTCCACATCGGTAAGGAACACTTCATTGGCTGCTTGGCTAAAGCGGTCTGGAACACTTGCTTGGCGTTCATCCGGCCATAGGTTGGGTACATTTGTTTTAAGTTGGGCAACGCCAAGATCTGGGTCGTTGCTCGCAGCTGCCGCTGATTCGAGTTCACTGTGTGCCCGCCGCATTGTGGCTTCCAATGGCCCGATAAAGTTCTTAAGGAAATCCTCCAATACTGGAGCAAAAAGACGAGCTATATAGACCACAGCACAACGCCGCAGCTGCGGAATGGCGTCATCAACAATGCTGCGAATATAGGCCGCATCATCGGTGATTTTGCCTTTATTATTTGCCAGACTTGTTCGCAGTTCTGGCGAAAGTCCAATGCCTACCTGGGTGTTTGCCACATTGCGAGCATCTCCAATCATGGATTCTTCAAGGTAGCTTCGCACTTTGGCTAATACGGCGTTTCCATACGGCACGCCGTATTTAGAAACTTCAACGCGAATCAAATCCAGGAGCTTTTCTTGGATTACTTCACGGCTGGCCCAGTGGTATACGGCCGCATACAGCAAGCCGTCAACATCTTGTTTTGCGTCTTGATTCACCGACTGTAAAGCCTGCTCGATAGCTGGCAGCCAATCACGTCCCTTCTGGCCAGCTGAACTTGGTATTCGTGCTTCTAGGCGGCTTCCAATGCGCTGCGCCCACTGATTTATCTCATCTTGGAACGTGTACATAATCCAATTGCCACTCTGCCCAGGCGGCGGCAGGATTACTGCTACTCGGCTATGAATTCCATTAAGGTTATTGGTGAGCTTTTCTTCAATTTGAGCATCGCCCGAAGCTGGGTTTGTTGCATCAAAATGGCCTTGGAGCAGCTTTTTTACCGCAGAACTTGCCAGACGTTGTGCCGCGTACTCCCCATAACGATCCCGCCCCATGGACAGTTGTGCATATCCGTAGGTCCCCCACGGAACGTTTTTTGTTTCTTCTACGCCCCAAGCAAAACGACTATGGTCCGCCGATAAACCACCTTTATTGCCCAATGTAAAGGAACCAAATCCTTGCATAGCGTTGTGATCAACCATAAGGGCTGCTAGACCTCGCCCGAGCGCCCGGTAGACAGTTTTGGGTTCACCATTACCTAGTCGAGCGCCTTTTTCACCAGAACGTATGCCCACTGGGAATATACGTCCCACAGGAACCTCATCAGTAGCACCTACTGGAACACCGAGTGCTCGGAAGACTCGTACATCTTCATCAGTGGCGGCGCCGAATTGGGCTGCTACTAATTCTGCAAACATCGAGAGTGCATTGGGATTTGTGCCAGCCACAGCGTCTGCGGAAAGGCTGGAGAAAATATCAGGTGTCACCATAAATAGCGACGTCAATGATGGCGCAAGGCCATCGAGGCCGGTAAGTAGCCTACAAACGTCAATCGCCATTGATGCACCAGCACCACCAGCCATGGAGGATACAACAAACACGAGTGGTTGTTCGTTACTGGTTTCTCCGGAAAGCTGGGCTCGACCATAGAGTTCGGATCGGAGATCAGAAAGTTCTCTATTGGTTTCGGATTTAAAAAGGATGTCCCAGGCTTTGGCAATTTCCGCTTGTACTTCTTTGAGCTTGCTCAAAATCAGCATTCGCCCAATCGCCCGGAATTGGCCAGCTCCTGAGCCCACGACCGTGGTTTCGGCGGTGGGGTTGCGTAATGCCCAGCTTGCGATTGTCCCCAGTTCGCGCCGTGAACCTAATTGTTGGGACACGGCGGCATCAACCGTTGCGTAGCGGTCACTGCTTCCGCAGGAAATATAGTGGCCACCTGCTTCAGAAACATTGGGGAGGTTTGGACCTGCTTTTTCCGCAACCGTTGGTACGTCGATACTTACAAATTGCCAAGCTGCGGGGAGTACAACGTCTTTCGGCGTTGGATACCGTTGCGGCAAACGTTCAGCCAGTGTGGTTTTCAATTGATCCATTAAATAGGCCAGCGTTTGGGCGCCGGAACCACCACAACCAACGACAAGGACTTTATGCATAGTGTTTGTTTTCTCCTAGTTGATCTTGTTAGTTCCACTTAGGGGCTTCGCCCCAGCCGGGATCAGATTGATTATTTGTTTTGCCGTCCCAGGATGTTCCCCAGGAAGAGGCTGGCTGATCCCACGATTCGCTTGTCGACGCCGCGGCAGTCGGCGTACCACCAGCAGGTTCCGGTGGTTGTGTACTACGTTGCTGATCAAGCGTTTGTTGGATACGGACAGCAAGCTCAGGTACACGGTCAGTAATCGCTTCCTCTAAACTCCGAGCCGATTGCTGATCAATTGGCAGCCGTGGCAAAACAATAAGTTCTAGCTGGCCATGTGCGGCAGCAATAAACCATTCACCTTGCACTGCCAATGGTAATACCGCCTGGCCATGCAATTGCTTTCCGGATGCACCAACCGAGGGGGCGGATTCCACAACCACCTTTGATTCTGCAAGTGGATTCCAGTGGAAACTGCGCACCCGCAACCTATATCCAAGAACGTCGGCGGAGCGGCCGTCGTGAAGCACTTGATTGCGTGACGCCTGATCGAGGTCAATGGTCGGTGCTGGTGCGCCATCATAACGCACAGAGGCACCTTCAAAACTCAATGCGATTCGCTGAGCACCAAAATACTGCTGCGGAATCCGAGCGGTAAGGAATCTGACTAAATACAACAGCCCAAGTGGAATCAAAAGCCCTAAAAGCACCGCCGCCAAAAACGCTAAAGTGAATGCCGTTTTATTGAGTGGAACTGATAAATTGCCTGTTGCCTGAACCGGAACCGTAGTTTCCTCACTACCATCCGCACGTGCGAGCGAAACAGGTATGGAACCTGTAACTACACCATCGCGCAATTGTGCCACTGAAACCTTTACCGGCAATGTTGCCTGCTCGCCTTCGCTGAGCGTAAGAGCCGACGCCGCATCAGTATGTTCACTGGACAACTGAATAGCATCAATACCCTCAGGCAGAATCTCCGTCTCCAAGGTACTGCCTGCAGGGACCCAAACCTTGCCGGGGCCAGTCACTGCAATAGGAACAGTTACCTCCGGGGCCTCCATAGTAAAACTCACGGCACCAGGCACCACCGGCATATCCTGCCGAGACACCGCAATATCAATCTGGTTTGTCACCGGCTCCAATGCTGTACCAGGACGGCCATTCGGTCCAGCGGTCACAATATTGACGCTCGCCTCCAAAGTCCCGGACGTAGGCAAATTAGCTAATGTATCGAGCTGAACCTTTGCTTCCTTACCTTTGGAAACATCCACCCCGGACAGCAAATCCACACGGCTTCCACCATCTGCAGGAACAAAATCCAAGTTGATCTTGGCATCACCTTGCAATTTCCGAGGCTGCCTATCAAGGCCAACAAGACTTAGAGCAATCTCCTCATTGCTGCGAGCACTAAGATTTGAAGTAGCCGGTCCTTCTGGCCCATGAAACTGAATCTGTAAATCCGGTTGAATTTTCACCGAATTAAATACCTTGTGATCTGAGCGATCCTCGCCAAAGCCTTCAAATTGCAGACGCCAAGCCCCGGCCCAGCCACCTGGCTTTTTAAGTTTCATCTCCCCATCGGCCTGTTGCACTGGGTCATGAGAAGCAGCCCATGTAACTTCGGCCCCTCCAACACTGCTACTACCTTCTCCATCCAGCACTAGCTTCGAACCATCCGGCGCAATAAGATTCAGCTTTGCATTTGGCCCAAGGTCATCTTTAGCCAATGCTGTAAACCGAACAGAATCAACTGAATCATCCAAAACAAATTCAAATGGATCGCTAGCGGCGGTTTCTTCCGAATACACACCCCCATTACCTAGGGCCTGGTGGAAGCTGGCAAATAGACTCCCAACACTATCCGCTGGGAAGAACGCCCCATTCGGATCTAGAGTTCCGCATCGAGTGCCAGTACCTTCCGTAATGCCGGCAAATAACTCAAAATTTGATGGATTTTTAGGATCCGATAAACCAATACCAATATTGGTAATTCCCGCAGAACGGAATTGATCAGTAATGCCGTTTGGTCGACAAACTGCATCTTGGGCGACCTCTTGCCCCTCTTGCGCAGTTAATGCTCCATCTGTGAATGTAACGAGCATTTTACAGCTGTCTGTGGCTCCAGAACGCGGAAAATCCTGATACGCACCCGCAAAAGCATTTGCATAGTTTGTATATTGCTCAGAGGTTCGATCAGCAAAACCCGCGATTGTATTTTTCACGCCCTTGATCGATTGGTCATCTAACTGAACCCACTCGCCATAAACTGGGTCCGAAAAACCGTTTTTATATTCCTGCCCAAAACCCGCAACACGGATACGAACGTCTACGCCTTCGCTATTGTGCTTTGCCAAAAGCTGGTTAACAAAACTCTGTGCGGCAGGAACCCTATTATGGCTCGCATCAGCACCAGGAGTATTTGGATCAATATTGCCGTCTTTGACTTGATGAATCAGCGATTCAGTTTCATCGATCATCAAAATAACGTCCAGTTGCCCTTTGGATGCCACACACGAACCTAGAGCACTCAAACTCGAATTCCCCGGCGTCGATTGCGCAGGCACTGTCGGCGTATTGGCTTCAGGCTGCACTGGTGCCACCTGATTCGGAGAAGGCGGTGGCAATATTGGCGCCAAACCTTGCTCTGGAGGTGGCGGAGGTGCTTGCCCATAGGCCGTATTGAGATTTGCAAATGAGCCGCCGGCTATCGCAATAACTCCCGCACAGCAAATGGCAGCTACGCGCCGCACAAAAACCATACTTTTCTCCATTCGCGGCAGTGTAGTTGTGTTCACAGCTTGCCTACCCATTGTCCGATTTCTACCGCTGACCACAGGATTCCAAGAATTAAAAGTGTGATCGTGCCCCAATACACACCAGTTTTCCAACCAAGAATGGAATAGAAACCAGAAGCACGGCGACGGTTATCTGCATTGAAATACAATCCAAGCAAGGTAACGCCAAAGATTCCCGCAGCGAGCCATGCCACAACCGACAACACCTTATACATTGCTTCTGTTGGGGTAAAACCACCAAAGGTTAAGATCATTGAAAGAACAATGCTGACGACGCCCATCACAATACTGGGCAACAACACATAGGTGGGCGCGGAGTTTTGCTGGAAGGCAGCCACTGGTGGTGGGCCGCTAGCTTGCGGTACGGGAGAGGACGAACTTTCCGGAAGCGTATTTGAGCCAAAGCTTTCCCCAAACCCAGAACCCCAGTTGGAATTAGTCTGCGGTTGCGAAGGAGACTGAGTCTGGTATGAGTCCACTGGCCCAAAACCAGGTGGAGAGAAACCTTGACCGCCTGTATTTTCTTGAAATGAAGGTGCTGCAAAAGATTCTGTTTGCTTTGGGCGTGATTCACCGCCATCAAAGCCGCCAAATGAGCCGAAACCATTTTCCATGGGCATATCATGTCCTGCCGGGAAATCGGTAAATCCTGGTCGCGAACTATTATTTCGGGGATGCGCCTCCTCGAAGCCTCCGAAGTCACTGTTCCGCTCGGACATTCGTTTCTCCTATCCATATATATGCAATGGCTTCGACCTTCTGGATTTGAAATACACGAGGGACGAAATGCACCCAGTCTAGCCTGACATATATACTCCACATCAGCTATTGGATCCCGATATACAACAGTGTATTCGCCTGACTCCCCACCAGGCAGATTATTGCAGCGCAAAAATCCAGCTCTTATGGGTTGATCAACCAGAAAGACTCTCTCCACCCCTCCAACGACTTTTCCTCAAAAAGTAGATTTATTCGGAATCAGTTGGAAGCTTCACGAACTTTCACCAAGACTCATGGAATTACAATGGGCCGTTATGAGCCTAAAAATTGATGTTGCGGCTGTGCGCGCGGCCGTCGAAAAGCAGCGAGAACAAATCCAGCAAGATTTGACCGAGCTTGTTTCATTTAATTCTGTATCCAACGAACTGGCATGCGAAAGTGAGCACGCTGCCGCAGCTCAATGGGTGGTTACAGCCCTGGAAAAGCTGGGGTTGGATGTTGAAAAACACGAGACATCGGATAGCGCCCCCACGATTATTGGAAATCGCCCAGGCAAGCAAACTGTGTTGCTGTATTCGCACTATGATGTGGTTCCGGCAGGAGACCCAAATACATGGGATTCCGATCCCTTTACTCTTACAGAGCGTAATGGACGTTGGTACGGCCGCGGCACGGCTGACTGTAAGGGCAACCTGGTTATGCACTTGGCTGCACTGCGTGCCATCGCTGAGCTTGGCGGCACTGAACTAGGCATTCGCGTAGTTATCGAAGGATCCGAAGAACGCGGCGGAGAAGGCCTTGAAGAGCTAATTGCCACGCGTCCTGAGCTTTTCGCCGCTGATATTATTTTTATCGCCGATACTGGCAATGTGACACTCGGTGTACCCACCCTTACCACGACCCTTCGTGGTGGCGCTCAAATTGATGTACGAATTGATACTCTTCAGGCGCCTGTGCATTCGGGTGGTTTTGGCGGTGCAGCACCGGATGCAACTGCCGCATTAATTCGCCTACTAGACACCCTTAAAGATGAATATGGCCGCACCCGTATCGACGGCGTTGATTGCACAAGCGTTTGGGAAGGCGAGGAATACCCAGTTGCCAATTTCCGTGCCGACGCCGGCATCCTCGAGGGCGTCGAAATCATGGGCACCGACGCCGACCACCCAGCCGATATGGTGTGGGCACGGCCTGCCATCTCCATCACCGGCTTCACCTCCACCCCAGTTGCAGAAGCGGTCAATGCCGTTCCCGCCACCGCAACCGCGCGCCTTAATCTTCGCGTACCCCCAGGAATGAACACCGCAGACTTAGTGGAAGCACTTATTGCCCACCTGCAAAAACATGTTCCATGGGGCGCACACATTGAATGCACACCCTTTGAAATGTTCGATCCTTTTACAGCGCGTATCGACGGCCCCGCCGTCCAGGCATTATCGGAAGCACTTTCGGCCGCTTACAACGGCAAACCAACAGTAACGGTGGGTACCGGAGGCTCGATCCCCCTATGCACGACACTCACCAATGCCTTCCCAAATGCGGAACTGGCCCTCTTTGGCGTGGAGGAACCACTCACAACAATCCATTCACCAAACGAATCCGTCTCACCAGATGAGATTATAGACATTGCTGTAGCGGAAGCGATTTTCCTACTTAACCACGGAAAATAGACCAAATTACCCAATATAGGGGGTGTAAAACCACACCCCCTATTTCTCATTTTTTTGCATGGTGGTGTGATGCTAGTTACTATGCCTTTTGTGACTTACATCATTGAACTTAGGCGAGTGGCCAAGGCTACGTACCCCAGTGAAGGATAAGGACTGACCCCTTCACTTTGGGGAAGTAGTCGTTATCAAACTAGCAACAGAGTCGGTCCCCAAAAATACATCAACAAACACAGCAAAGGACCGGACCCCAATGATGACTTCCACAACGACACGAACCCGCGCTCACCAATCGACGCGCTCCATCCGATCCACCACCATCGAATACCATCGCGACACTCAACGCGAGCCAGTTGGCAACCCAATTCGCACCACCACGCGATTCTATGCAGATGATCCATTCCGCGCACGGTTCGGACACCAACTCCCGCGCGGACTCCGCGAAGAAGCACGCGGCATGGAATGGCGCACCTTTACCGCAACCTATGCACCAACAAGCGCGCTACGGATCCACCACATCGAATCCACAAAACTGCGTGGCAATACTTACCGGTTCAACGCCACCATAACGGACTCCCGAAGTGGGACTCGCACCACCAGCCATGAGGAAATCCATGCAACTGGACCGGTTTCCGCATGCACACACCTCCTTGCAAATGCCGGACGACGCGTTGAGATCCTGGAATTCCATCAGTTCGAAATCTTCGAAGCAACCGTCACCTTTATTTACACCTGCGAAAACAACAAACGCGCATGGGCAATGGGATTCGGTTCAAACCAGGACCTTTCCGCCGCATCTGCATTAACTTCCGCAGCGCACCGCTTACATAGTTAAACCTCAATGGTTGCAGCACCCATGAACGCAGGAAACTTCGTACACACCGCGAGCTGTGGTGGTGACGGTTGCGATGGCGGTGATACAAAATGGAAAACTCTTTTTTAAACTTATCCCTTTTGTATCATTTGGCCTTCTAAAACCCCAGTTCAGATTTAGCTAGGTGGTACAAAATGGAGGAGTTTTTGAAAAAGTTACCCTTTTTGTATCAAACCCCAGGAACGTAGTTCAAAAGCCCCAGCCAGACCACCCAGCCAGACCACCCAGCCCACCACATAAAGCCAATATGGTTTTGTGTGGTTTTTTCATGATTTCGCGCCCAGGTTGTAGGTTGTGGACATTTCACCTACTGTAAAGGCAGTTTCGTTTCTCGTTGCCGGACCATAGGTACACTTGTCATTGTTGCTCGCGACACACTTGCTGCAACGTTAAGTGAGTCCGGCTCGTTCCATTGCCCGTTATCTAAGGACTCAAAGAATCACCTCGTGATTACTCTTCTTACCGCTTTAGCTTTAAGTTCATGCATTGCCCCTTTATTGGTTCTCCGCATGGGGAATCGAGCTTTCGGGGTTTTAGCGCTAGTTCCTGCAGCCGGGTTTTTTTGGACTGTTTCGCTGTTTCAAAGTGAGTTTCGTATACAGGAGTTTCATTTTGATTGGTTCCCGGCAGCGAATTTGGGAATTGATTTTCGGCTAGATGCCCTCGCAGCGCTATTTTGCCTAATTATTTTAGGTATTGGCGCTTTGGTCTTGGTTTATTCCTGGGGCTACTTCGAGTTCACACGCCGTAGGCTTTCGGTATTTGCCATGCAGATGGCAGCCTTTGCATTTGCCATGGTCGGCTTGGTTATTTCGGATAGCTTGCTATTAATGTACGTGTTTTGGGAAATCACGTCGATTTTGTCGTTTTTGCTGGTTGGGTATTACGGCGAGCGGGCTTCGTCTCGGCGCGCCGCTGGTCAGGCATTGATGGTAACCACACTTGGTGGTTTAGCAATGCTTATGGGCATTGTGATGCTGGGGCAGCAAACTGGGGTGTGGACCTTTAGTGAGCTCGCCGAATATAAGAATTTATATAGCACGCCGAATGTTCGCATTGCAGTTGTATTGTTGCTGGCAGGCGCGCTTTCGAAGTCGGCTATTGCTCCGGCGCACTTTTGGTTGCCTGGCGCGATGGCTGCGCCAACTCCAGTAAGTGCATATTTGCATTCAGCGGCGATGGTGAAGGCTGGAATTTACTTGGTGGCCCGGTTATCACCAACATTGTCGGTTATTCCGGCTTGGCATTTGGTGGTGATTCCCTGCGGTATTTTCACCATGATTATGGCTGGCTGGATGGCTTTGCGCCAGCATGATTTAAAGCTAATTCTTGCCTACGGCACTGTTTCACAGCTTGGTTTTATTGTGTCTATTGTTGGTACTGGTTCTCGTGCCGCAATGCTTGCTGGGCTCGCAGTTACGGTCGCACATGCGTGTTTTAAGGCTTGTTTGTTTATGGTAGTTGGTGCGATCGATCATGCTGCCGGAACACGGGATATTCGAAAACTTGATGGCTTGGGGGCAAAACAACCAGGATTAGCGATTATTGCTACTGTTGCTGCAGCATCGATGGCGGGGATTGCACCAGCACTTGGCTTTGTGGCTAAGGAACAAGTGCTTGATGTTTTAATATATGAGCAAGCACTTGTAGGCATGCCAGCGAAGTTAACATTGGCCGGTGCAGTGATTGGTTCGGTACTTACGGTCGCCTATAGTTTGTACTTCCTCTACGGGGCATTTGGCACTAAGCAGAAAACCAGCCCTGCTGTAGAAAATATGCACCATATTTTGCCTAATCTATGGATCCCACCGCTATTATTGGCTGTTCTTTCTGTGGCTTTTGGTGTGATGCCGAAGCCGGTGGATACAGTGATCGGTACGCATATAGCGCAGACCTTCGGGTCGTCGTCAAGCGATCATCATTTAGCGTTATGGCACGGTTTTACGCCAGTACTTGCGCTTACATGTGCGATTATTGCAATCGGTTCGGTGTTATATTGGCAGCGCGTAACGGTGGCTAAGTTCCATTTCCAAAAACCAGCATTAGGCAGCGCGGATGCCGCATATGACCTAGTGATTCAAAGCTTGCATAAGCTTTCGCTCAAAATGACTGCAATTACACAACGCGGCTCATTGCCGCTCAATGAAGCCATTATTTTGGGAACGCTAGTACTATTCCCACTTATTACGCTGATTGGCGGCAGGCGCAATACCATTCGGATGGAATTGTGGGACACACCTGTGCAGGGCTTTATGGCGGTATTGATTATGGTCGCCGCCATCGCTGCAACGGTGCTGCGGAACCGGCTTTCCGCACTGATTATGGTGGGGTTGACGGGGTACGGCATTTCAATTCTTTTTGCTATTCATGGCGCCCCGGATCTTGCGTTGACACAAATGCTTGTAGAAACCATTTCTATGGTTGTGTTTGTCCTGGTATTGCGCAAGCTTCCCAGTAATGCCCCGACTCCGCAGGGGTATATTCGGCTGCGGGCGTGGCTTGCTGTTGCTGTCGGGCTTACGGTGACTATTTTGGGCGCATTTGCAATAAGCGCCCGGAATACCACTCCGGTTTCTGATGTGATTCCAAAGCTGGCTAAGGAAATTGGACATGGCGCAAATGCAGTAAATGTCCTGCTCGTGGATATTCGTGCATGGGATACCTTTGGCGAGATTTCCGTATTAGTAATTGTGGCAACCGGCGTTGCATCATTGGTGTACCGCACTCGCAGCTTTACGCGCGCTTCTCGACGCCCCATCCTCCGCCTCGGCGGTAGCCCTTGGCTGGCCACAAATGCGCCCGATGCCGGTGCAAACCGCAATCGCTCCCTAATGGTCGAAGTTAGTACTCGCGTGCTTTTTAGCAGCATGATCTTGTTGAGTTTGTATTTCTTCTTCGCCGGGCATAATGCTCCAGGTGGCGGTTTTGCTGGTGGTTTGGTGGCTGCCTTGGCGTTTACATTGCGGTATTTAGCTGGTGGACGTCATGAACTCGATGAAGCAATTCCAATCGACGCTGGGCGTATCCTCGGCGTCGGCTTATTGTTGTCTGCTGCTGCCGCCATAACCCCTGTGGCATTTGGGTATCCACCGCTCACAAGCACGGTTTGGGATATTCCGCTGCCCTGGATCGGCGAAGTCCATATTGTGTCCGCCATGTTCTTTGATGCCGGTGTGTACCTCATTGTTATTGGATTGGTACTTCATATTTTGCGTAGTTTGGGCGCCCAACTGGATATTGATGAAGAAATGCGTAAACAACGTGCCCGGGATCGTGCTCGCCGTCTTGCCCGAAAGGAGTCTTAGGTTATGGTTGCGAATTTCTTTTTGCTTCTCACTTGCGGCGTCCTCGTGGCTAGTGGAGCATACCTATTACTCGATCGTGCGATGACCCGTATGCTTTTGGGCTTATTACTTATGGGTAATGGCCTAAATTTACTCATGCTTACGGCTGGCGGTAAGGCTGGGGCTCCTCCTATTCAGGGCCGTAATTCGGCGCTCATTGCGCAGGATTCTGATCCACTTGCACAGGGCATGATCTTAACCGCGATTGTGATTTCTATGGCTATGACCGCGTTTATTTTGGCGTTGGCGTATCGGCAGTATCGTTATCGCACTGCGGATTTGATTGATAATGATTCTGAAGACACCGCATTGGCAACCCGCACCACGGCAGCAGCACCTGACCGTGATGCTTCAGACGATCCCCTTACTGGCAAACCAACCGCAAGCGGCGATAAATTCGGCCCGGAATGCTTCGAGGCTCCCGTGGAAAAGCAGGTGGAGCGATGAATTACCTTATTCCATTGCCGATTATTTTGCCGGCAATTGGTGCTGCATTGACACTGGTTACTCCCAACCGGATTGTGCAACGCGCTATTGCATTAATGACGCTGACTGGGCTTATCGCCTTGACTGTTACGCTCGTAATGCTTGTAGACGCCCGCGGTACCCAGGTTGTCCAGATAGGTGGCTGGGACGCACCCGTAGGTATCACACTCGTTGCAGACCGTCTTTCCGCACTCATGCTCGCGGTCAGTGCCCTCGTACTGTTTACCGTTATGTGGTATGCCATTGCCCAGGGTGTGCGAGACGGCAGCAAAGATGAACCAGTAGCCGTCTTTATGCCAGCGTACTTGCTGCTTAGTATGGGCGTGAATATGAGTTTCCTTGCGGGGGACTTATTTAACCTCTATGTGGGTTTTGAGGTGTTCCTGGTGGCTTCCTATGTATTGCTTACACTCGGCGCTTCCCCAGGGCGTGTTCGCGCAGGTGTTTCCTATGTCATGGTATCTATGCTGAGTTCGCTAGTATTTCTGCTGGCACTTGCACTGATTTATGCCGCTGTAGGCACTATGAATATGGCGCAAATTTCGCTTCGTATGGAAGAAATACCAGCTGGAACTCGGGGCGCTTTATTTGCCGTACTTTTGGTCGCCTTTGGCATTAAAGCTGCAGTATTTCCCCTTTATTCTTGGCTCCCAGACTCCTACCCCACCGCACCCGCCCTAGTGACCGCCGTTTTTGCGGGGTTACTTACAAAGGTAGGCGTATATTCCATTATTCGCTTACGCTCCGTTGTATTTACTGATGGCCGTCTGGATAACTGGCTTATGTGGGCTGCCCTAGCAACAATGATTGTGGGAATCCTCGGTGCAATGGCTCAAAACGATATTAAACGGCTATTGTCGTTTACACTGGTCAGCCATATTGGCTATATGGTTATGGGCATTTCTCTTGGTTCCGCCCTCGGGCTTTCTGGCGCTATTTTCTATGCGGTCCACCACATTCTTGTACAAACTGCATTATTCCTAGTGGTCGGCCTTATAGAACGTCAAGCGGGCTCTTCCTCCCTCCGACGTTTGGGGTCGTTGGCCTACACATCACCTTTATTAGCAGCCCTCTACCTGTTACCAGCGCTTAATCTTGGTGGTATTCCGCCATTCTCCGGTTTCTTGGGCAAGCTTTTACTCCTTGAAGCTGCTGCCGAAAACGGTGGAACTATGGCATGGCTGCTCGTAGGCGGCGCTTTAATTACATCTCTACTTACCTTGTACACAATGACGCTGGTATGGGCTAAGGCATTTTGGCGCGACCGTTCCGATGCTCCGGACGGCGCTATGGCATTTGCGCAACCACGACCACTTACCGAAACAGTGAATATGGTGCCGGTTTCGGAGCGTCCAGATGTTGGCCGTATGCCAGTAGGTATGGTGCTGCCAACAGCAATCTTGGTCTCTGTTTCCTTGGCAGTCACGCTTTTAGCGGGACCGATCTCTGGCATTACTGGACGTTCCGCAGACTCCGCACAAGACGTAAATAATTACCGTAATGCAGTACTTGGCACTGAGATCTCTGCACCTGGTCGAACACTACCTACAGGAGCGGAAAAATGAGTCGTGTACGCCCATTTTCAATCCTCTGGCTTACTGTCATGTGGGTTTTAATGTGGGGTGAATTGTCTATTGGTAATGTGGCCGCCGGATTCTTCCTTGCCGTACTCATTACATTTTCCCTCCCTTTGCCCAAACTACCCGTAAATGTACAAAAAATTCGCTGGATACCGCTTCTAGGCTTATTACTAGAATTTTGCAAGGACCTAGTGTTTTCTTCACTGCATGTCGCTTGGATTGCCATGCGTTCCTCGCCTCAGCCTCCAGCGGCCTTCGTGAAAGTTCCAATGCGTGTAGCAGATGACTTAGTGTTCGCATTCGCTGTGGGGATCCTCAATTTGCAGCCAGGTGGCACCGTAAGCGATTTCGATTTAGATACGCAGGAAATCACTGTGCATTTGCTTAATGGCTCATCGCAGAAAGCAATCGAGCAAGAAATTTCCAATATCAACCAGCTGGAAACCCGGCTCAACCAGATTTTCGTTGCGAGGTAATTATGGATTATTACACCATTGGATTAGCACTAGCTAGCGCTATCTTCCTGCTCTCGCTACTTATTACGGGATACCGCCTGCTTGTTGGACCGAATTCTTTAGACCGGCTGGTAGCACTTGACGCCACCGCAGCAATGATCCAGTGTGCACTCGCTGTATATATTTGCTGGACCATAGATACTACTGTTTCTAACACTATGATGGTTGTCGCCTTGCTCGGTTTTATTGGCACCGTTGCGCTTACGCGATTCCGGAAACGAGATGATGCGTCATGATGAATATATTGAGTTTATTTTTCCTGCTCTGCGGGGCACTTCTCGCATTATCTGCGGCAATCGGATTAGTACGGTTCCGTGACACTATGTCACGCCTTCATGCGGTGACTAAACCTCAAACATTAGGGTTAATTTGCACGATTACAGGAACGATTTTGCGTGTTCTTGATTATGAAAAACTCGGCCCTGGCGAACGCGGTGATATGGGAGTACTCTTTCTGATTATTCTTTTTGCCCTGCTCACCGCACCCGTGGTAGCACAACGTGTAGGACGTATAGCCCGCAAAGAGGGACTATATGAAGAGGATTATCTTTCTCGGGATGACACCGACGGGAAAAAACCCGCTCGAAAACACGTCTAATTTGCGGAAGCACGGCTCCAGAAAGAACTTCACTTTATTTGCCCCTATTTATTGGGGCAAGATTTGAAATGCAGCAGCTATGTAACATTTCTTTCGGAACTTCCGATAGTCCAATCAGAAATGCAAAATGTGCGTTTGTATTTCTATGTTCTACAAAGTGCTTTGCGGCACAAAAATTCAACATTTCAGTAGGTGTCTACTGGCTACTACTTGATCCACCCTGTCGGATCATTTACACAAAAACACCAACCGCCTAACTTGTAAAAGTTAGGCGGTTTTGGTCTTCAAAGCGTGTTATTGCAGACTTTCCACTTCATCGCAGGTCGCATCTACAACTGCCTTCCAGGAACCTGTGGACTCATAAAGCTCACGTTGGCGTTGATATGCAGCACCACGCTCAATCAAGCTTGGAATATAGGCGATTTCTTTTTCGCATCCCAGTTCGCGGGCCAATGGGGTCAGCAAACCCGCCATTCGGATAAGATCGTCTTTGACCAGTACTTCATCAGTTTGCCGGCTAACAATGATCTCAGCATCTAGGCCATAACGTGCAGCACGCCATTTGTTTTCGGCGATATGCCACGGTTGGAGAGATGGCAGTTTTTCGCCCCTGTCTATTAGGCGATCGTAGTAGACAACAAGGCAATGGGTTAAGGCAACCACCGCAGATAGTTCTCGCAGTGTACTGGTTGCATCTGCTACGCGAACTTCGATTGTTCCCCATTTACCAGCTGGGCGAATATCAAAATGCATTGCTCCGGTGTGGTTAATTACCCCGGAGATTGCTTGGTCAGACATATATTCGGACCATTGCGCCCAATCAACAAAACCAAATGGCGCGCCAGCAGTTGGAAGTTGCTGGTAGAGCATGGTGCGGTTCGAGGCGTAGCCGGTATCAAGCCCATTCCATGCCGGAGAGCTCGCAGAGAGCACTAACAAATGCGGGTAGTGCGTCATAAGGGCATTGATAATTGGCCATACGCGTTCGGCATCGGAGATTCCAACGTGGACGTGTATACCCCAAATGAGCATTTGCCTGCCCCAGTATTGGGTACGCTCGATAATCTCCTTATAAATTTCTTTATCCGATACTGGCTGCGTACGCCAGTCGCTAAATGGATGGCTTCCCGACGCCCAGACGCGCACACGCTCTTGTTTTGCTGCTTCAATCACGGCGCTTAGGCCATTGCGAAGTTCTGCTACTGCATCGGGAACATTTGAATGCACACCAGTAACGATCTCCACCGTATTTTTCAAAAATTCTTTTTCAAGGTGAATTTCTGGATGCGCTTCATTGACACGAGCAATTACCGCATCTGCACATGGTGCAAGGTCTCTGGTTATGGGGTCAACAAGCGCGACTTCCCACTCGATGCCCAGTGTTGGTTTTGGCGATGAGTTAAAAGGTTGTTCCATTAGCGATTCAGGTCTTGAGTGACTACAAGGACTACACCAGTTGGTGCATTTTCCAATTCGGAGCCGCGTGGCGCAGCCGTAATCCCGAGTTTATCGGCAAGGGCGCGGGCGGTTTTTTCCTCTTTATCTTTCCCTTGTGTGAAGTACACAACCGATGATGGGAACGTAGTTTCGGAGTGGTTTCCGACTTCCGCGACATCGAAATTATGTTTACCAACTTCGTCGGCAACGCGCTGACCCAGTCCTTGAATTGTTGAATTATTCAAAACATGTATGGGCTCACCTCCGGATTGGACCTCATTGCCAGATACTGGTGATTCGCTTGATTTTTCCGTTTGTTGGGTTTCGCTAGTTGCTACTGCTTGCTGCTCGTTAGAAGTTGGTGTTTGCTGCGCAGTAGTCGCTTGACCAATGGAACTACTTGGGGCAGCTTGGGCGTTATTTGTCTCAGTCGGGGCAGTTTCAGCACCTTGAGACAACATAAATACTCCCCAGGCGATAAAAAGTGCCCCAATCGCCAGGAGGATCATTGCGAGTCCGCGTAACGGTAACCGCGGCTCGGCTGTGGGCTTCTGCTCTGGCTTACTCATGTTTTAGAGTTTAGCGGCAGCTCGACGCTGAGAGCGGTTATCTCGAATTCGGCGGAGTCGTGCCACCAGCTGCGGATGCTCTGCATATGCCGCCGGGACGTCGATAAGCTTATTTAAATATTGATGATATCGAATTGTACTCACGCCAAATTCATTGCGAATAGCAACTTCTTTCGCACCCAAGCACCGCGGCGCAGTTGATTCGAACATTAGTACCGAAGAATCGAAAGCGCTCAATTTAGTCATGCACAACAGATTAGTGGGTGGGCCAAGCAAGTAGGGTATAGACATGACAGTTAGGCCCATTGTTATCCACGGCGACCCAGTACTCCATAACCCGACTTCGCCCGTTACTGAACCCATAGCAGAATTGCAAGAACTCATTGCAGATATGTACGAAACCATGGATCGAGCCCACGGCGTCGGGCTAGCCGCCAATCAAATCGGCGTAAGCAAACGTCTTTTCGTATATAACTGTCCCGATGAAAACGGGAAGTACCGGCGTGGTTGCGTAATTAATCCAGTGCTTGAAACCTCCGAAATTCCAGAAACAATGCCTAACGACAATGGCGACGATGACGAAGGCTGCCTTTCTGTTCCAGGTGAATCATTTCCCACTGGCCGAGCATCATGGGCGCGAGTAACTGGCGTGGATGAGCACGGTGAACCCGTAACCGTCGAGGGCACCGGATTCTTTGCACGATGTTTACAGCATGAAGTCGGACACCTTGATGGGTTCCTCTATACCGACACCCTGATTGGCCGCTGGAAGCGCCAAGCCAAAAAGACCATTAAGCGAAATGGTTGGACCACTGCAGGGCTTACATGGCTCCCCGGCGTAGACGAAGACCCATTCGGACATGACGAGGACGTCCATGAATAAGATGTGGCGAAAAACCACACCTGAAATCGGCGATCGTGTGATCGTTCGTCGCCGCATTCCCAATACACCCGGGCACATAACCGATGTCATTGGGCATGTTCTATCCCTCGACCCGCTTATTGTGCGTCCACAAGCAGTCGGCGGACTCCCCTCTACGGCGGAAGCGATCACTATCCCCCAAGAATTAGTGCAGGTATGTAAAGTCCTTCCCCCGCGACGCGTTCGAAATTCGGACATACGTGCGGTAGAACAGGCAACCGCTGCAGCCTTCCCAGGCATCGAACATATTTGGCACAATGGGTGGCTTTTAAGGGCCGGTGACGGTATTACAGAACGTTCAAATTCAGCTGCACCACTTGGAGCTTCAGCAGGACTTTCAGAAGTACCCTTAGAAGAAATCCGCGCCTTTTACCGTAGCCACAATATGCCTACAAGAATTCTTATTCCGGACCGAATTGCGCGTTCCGCAGAAATCGTCTGTGCGAATTGGAAGTTAGGCCCCGAAATTGTGGTGATGACTCGCAAATTAGAGGAAACTACCGTAACCGAATTACCGCCAGGATTCGCATTCCATGTGGATACCGAGCCCGATAAGTCCTGGTTGAATTTGTATCATTTCCGTGGTGAACCATTGCCCACGCATGCATTAAATCTGCTTAGGGATGCAATTGAGGGGTCAATGGTATTCGCCCGATTAACACATAAGAACGAAACTGTCGCAATTACCCGCGGCACGATTACCCAATCGGAAGATGAGCGCCACTGGTTGGGTTATTCCGCAGTGGAAGTCGCTCCAGATTTTCGACGCCGCGGCCTCGGCACCGCCCTCGGCAACGCAATGTTGCATTGGGGGCAATCTTCTGGTGCTGGGCAAGCATATTTACAAGTAATTGCATCAAATACCGCTGGTATAGGACTATATAAAAAACTGGGTTTCTTTGAGCACCATCGACACCGCTATGCGGAGGAAGGATAATCTTTAACGCATGCGAATTGTCAATTGGAATGTGAACTCGATTCGGACGCGCGCCGACCGGGTACTTGACTTTCTACAACGACACGACGTCGATGTTCTTGCCATGCAGGAGACAAAATGCAAGGATGAACAATTCCCCCACCTGGTGTTTCAACAAGCTGGCTATGAAATAGCGCATGTGGGTTATAACCAGTGGAATGGCGTAGCAATTCTCTCACGTGTTGGATTAACCGAAGTAGCTGATCATTTTCCCAATCAACCTGGGTTTGATAAAGATCCCTTAAAGCCGCAGAATCTTGAGGCCCGCGCTCTTGGCGCTACATGTGGTGGTGTTCGCGTCTGGAGCCTCTACGTCCCGAATGGCCGCGAGATCGCCGATCGGCATTATGATTACAAGCTCCGCTGGCTGGATGCGCTGCGTCGCCTTGCATTGCAAAGTCCCGAACTTGCCGTTTATCTAGGTGATTTTAATATCGCACCACTTGATACAGATGTTTGGGATATCGCTGCATTTGCTGGTGCAACACATGTCACCGAACCAGAGCGCGCTGCCTTTGCACTGCTAGAAGATGCGGGACTAGTGGAAACTTCCCGCAGATTTGATGGCGGGTTTTCCTATTGGGATTACAAAGGTGCACGGTTTCAGCGCGGAGAGGGCATGAAAATTGATTTCCAATTGGCTACTCCTGCCCTAGCAATACGAGCAACCGGCGGTTTTATTGATCGTGAGGAACGCTCCGGCAAAGGGGCATCAGACCATGCTCCGGTGATCGTGGATTACAACGTGTAATGTTCGAAATTAATTTGGAATGGTGGCAGACCTTTGGCCTGATTATCGATTACACAATCAAGATCATGGCCATTGGAACCGTCCCTGAGGGACGCAAGCCTGGCTCCTCTAATGCCTGGCTTTTGGCAATTTTGGTATTGCCCCTTGTTGGTCTTCCGCTATTCCTTTTGATGGGCAGCCCATATATTAATCGGCGTCGTCACCGTGTTCAGCAAGAAGCAAACGCTATGACGGATGATATTCACTCGGATCTTCCAGATTTGCCCAAAGGCGAAGATGTTGGCTCTGAATTGACATCTATGGTGAAACTTAATCGCCGCCTTACCGGAATGCCAGCGTTACCTGGTGTAATTACCGACTTGCACTGCGATTATCAAGGCTCTTTTGAACGCATGGCGGAGGTTATTGACCAAGCAAAGGAATATATCCATGTGGAGATTTACATCGTCGCTTGGGATTCCAGTACAGATGTATTGTTTCGCGCCCTCGAACGTGCAGTAGCCCGCGGAGTAAAAGTTCGGTTGCTCTTCGATCAGGTTGGCTCTTGGAAGTATCCCGGCTATTTAAAGTTGGGGCGCCGCCTTACCGCTATTGGTATCGACTGGCACCTTATGCTTCCCCTGCAACCCTGGCGTTGGCGTTTTCGACGCCCCGATCTACGCAATCACCGCAAGCTCGTCATTATCGACGGCCGCGTGGGGTTTATGGGCTCACAAAACCTTATTGACTCTTCCTACCTCACCCGAAAAAACCGGCGAAAACAACGCCATTGGGTCGATATTATGGTCGAGCTTACCGGACCAATCGTTGCATCGTTAGAAATGGTTTTTGCCGTTGACTGGTACCAAGAATCCGGAGAAAACCTTAAGATCGAACGCCCCCCAAACGTCGAATCATCGGCGGAAAATATTCTCCAGTTGGTGCCTTCTGGACCGGGATATACTACTGAGCCAAACTTACGGATTTTCAATACGATCGTCCACCACGCCAAAGACCGGATTATCTTGTGCTCACCCTACTTTATTCCAGACGAATCTCTACTCGAAGCGATAACTACCGCTTGCTATCGGGGTGTCCAGGTTGATCTATTGGTAAATGAAAAGTCCGATCAGTTTATGGTGGGGCACGCTCAATCAAGCTACTACCAGGGATTACTGGAAGCTGGGGTAAACATTTACATGTACAATGCACCAGATGTGCTACATTCCAAGTATATGGTAGCTGACCCTCACGGTGATGCAGTTGCCATAATGGGCTCTTCCAATATGGATATGCGGAGTTTCGGCTTAAATTACGAGGTCTCGTTAATGGCAGCACGCGGTGTACTGATCGACCAACTCACTGAGCTAACCGAACGGTATATCGAAAACTCGCGTACGCTATCCTTAGAGGAATGGTCCGAACGTGGATTCTGGAGGCGATATGTCGATAACGCAATGCGTCTGACCTCGGCATTGCAATAGTGTTTCACCTATCTGGGGGATACACGGCCAGTATTGATTAGGCCGCCAAAAGACTCAACAATAGAATTAATAATATCGTTATGTTGCGTCTCGTAGGAGCACAAATATGGTTGAGCGACCACCAATGAATGAAGCCCACCTGCAAGAATTCGCGCGTTCCCTCTATGGGACCGTTGCATCATTGCGCCGTCTTGCGGAGCGCCCCAATGAAGAATTGGACTTAACTCAGTCGGAAGTAGAAATTCTCTACTACGTCAAGCGGAACCCCGGTTGTAGCATTAGCGAAATTGCTAGGGTACGTCAGCTTCGCACCCCAAACGTAAGCTCTACTGTTCGACTGCTTACCAAACAGGGCTTTATTCGCCGTACCGATAGTACGACCGATCGACGCTGCCAGCAGCTATATCTCACGGAAACCGGACTTGAGTGCATTTCCCGCATCTTTGACTATTGGGCGGAAATTGTTGGCGGTATTGTCGAGCGTATGAAGCCGGACGATGTCATGGCTTTGCGCGGCTACTCAGATGCTTTTGAAAAGCTCTGGCATGCCGCGCACGAATATGCCTCGGACACTGGCTCCTAGCTTTTAAAAAACTGCAGGGTTTATTGAGAAGCCCTGCAGTTTTTTAAACCCACCAAACCAAGTGTTAGGCAACCTGCCATTCCTATTCCCAGCGCAAGTGCCGGATTCGAACCAATGCCCATAAGGGCACTAATAATTCCGGCCACGACAAACTGGCTAAATCCCATAACTGCGGACCCAGCTCCAGCACGTTCACGAACCATCCCAGTTCCTAGCGCTGTTGCATTTCCTAAAATAAAACCTAGATTAAGCACAGCAATAAAAAGCAATGCCGCAACCACAAACAAATGTGGGCCGAACAGGGCGTCGATAAGTATCCCGAAACCGCAGATAGCCATAACCCACATGGAATTCCGCACCAAAACATGCGGATCGGCGCGATCAACAAGCCGAGCATTTACAGCACTGCCCAACATTAGCCCGAGCGAATTAAGGGCAAACAAAGCGGAAAACCACACCGGCGAAACCCCAAGTTGCTGCTGGTACACAAAAGGGGAAGCCGAAATATAAGAGAATAATCCACCAAATGAAAGGGCGTACGCAATGGTATAGCCCCGAAAACCCCTATTACTTAAAACAAAACGGATACCTCGAAAAAACTCCGCAGCACCAGAATTTGCCCGACGTTCTACCGGCAAGCTTTCTTTGATCATGATAAACGCCACTACCAATTGCAATAGTGCGATAATGGCTAACACCATAAAAAGCCCACGCCATCCGAGTGGTTCGGCAAGAATGCCACCAATAACCGGTGCAATTACTGGCGCTAACCCCTGGATAGTCATCATTATCGAAAAAGCTTTTGCAGCAGCGGCCCCCGTAGCTAAATCCGCAACCACAGACCGCGCCAAAACAATGCAGGCGCCGGACCCCAAACCCAAGGCAAAACGCGAAGCAATAAGCACCTCAATAGTTGGAGCTACCGCACACGCAAATGCCGAAACAGCGGCAAGCGACGCCCCCATTAGTAACAAACCACGACGCCCAAATGTATCGGACACCGGACCAATAGCGATCTGACCAACCGCCATACCAAACATAAAACCGCTAATAGTGAGCTGTACCGCAGCAGCACTTGTATGTAAATCCACCGCAATATTTGGCAAAGTTGGCAAATACATATCGATAGCAAATGGACCGCCCGCAGCAAGCAAAGCCAAGGCCGCAAGCAATGAAGTGTTTAAGCGCTGAATCACACATTCACCCTAATGTGTGCAACTGATCCTGCTAAACCACGAGTAAACACGCACGAATTCTATTACAGTAGAAGCCGTTGTCCACGGGAGTGTGGCCATAGAAACCACGCTGAGAGGACGCCTAACACGGGGCGTCGACCGTATTTGAACCTGTCCGGATCATGCCGGCGTAGGGAGGAGTACTCAATGAATCAACGTGTGCATGCTCGAAACCTGAAAAGCGCACCACCAGAAGCAGGGCAAGTTACCACTGGGCCCATTTATCGCAGCCATAAAGTGTATAACCCAGTGCAATACCAGAGCGTTACCTTGCAAATACCTGCTCGAAGGATCGAACTCACCAACAACACAACTTTTGATGTCTATGACACTTCTGGTGTGTATACCGAAGTTGATCCGCAGCTTAACCTTGAGCAAGGACTAACAAAAACCCGAGATACCTGGCCAAAACACGCACCGGTACCAGCCTCAGAAGAACACCCAGAACTTCTAGTACAAACTCAATTGTCCTGGGCACGCGCCGGAATAGTTACCCCAGAAATGGCGTTTTGCGCGGCACGTGAAGGTTTTACCCCAGAAGAAGTGCGAGAGGAAGTTGCTGCGGGCCGCGCAGTGATTTGCGCAAACCGAAACCATCCAGAAATTGAGCCGATGGTTATTGGCCGCAAATTTGCTGTGAAGATCAATGCCAATATGGGTAATTCCGCCGTAACCTCCTCTATTGCAGAGGAAGTTGAGAAAATGGTGTGGGCCACACGCTGGGGCGCAGACACCATTATGGACCTCTCCACCGGCAACGATATCCATGAAACCCGCGAATGGATCCTGCGCAATTCTCCCGTGCCGGTGGGCACCGTGCCGATCTACCAGGCGTTGGAAAAAGTAGGCGGTGACCCCACGAAACTAACCTGGGAAATCTACCGCGACACAATTATTGAGCAGTGCGAACAGGGGGTCGATTACATGACCGTACATGCGGGTGTACTGCTTCGCTATATCCCCCTCGCCGCCAATCGCGTGACCGGAATTGTGTCCCGTGGGGGCTCTATTATGGCAGCCTGGTGTTTGCACCGCCACCAAGAATCGTTCCTATACACGCACTTCGCGGAATTGTGCGATATTTTGGCAAGCTACGACGTTACCTTTTCGCTTGGCGACGGCCTCCGCCCCGGCTCCATTGCCGACGCTAACGACGAGGCACAACTCGCCGAACTACGCACCCTAGGTGAGCTGACATTGATTGCTCGATCCCGTGGCTGCCAAGTCATGATCGAAGGACCGGGCCACGTACCCATGCACAAGATTGCCATCAATGTGGAATGGGAAGAAGAGTGGTGCCACGGCGCTCCATTCTACACCCTCGGCCCCCTAGCAACCGATATCGCCCCTGGTTACGACCATATAACCTCTGCCATTGGCGCGGCAATTATTGGCCAAGCAGGCACCGCAATGCTCTGCTACGTGACGCCAAAAGAACACCTTGGCTTACCGAATCGAGACGACGTAAAAACCGGCGTAATCACTTATAAAATCGCCGCCCATGCAGCCGACCTTGGCAAAGGCCACCCCCGAGCCCAGGAACGCGACGATGAACTTTCAAAGGCACGCTTTGAGTTCCGCTGGCACGATCAATTCGCTTTGGCGCTGGACCCGGATACCGCACTAGAGTTCCACGACGAAACCCTGCCCGCCGAACCTGCAAAAACCGCGCATTTCTGTTCAATGTGTGGGCCAAAATTCTGCTCAATGCGTATCTCCCAAGATGTTCGAGACTACGCCGCAGCCCACGGCCTGGATACCGTTGAAGCCATCGAAGCAGGCATGGCCGAAAAATCCGCAGAATTCCAAGC
Source organism: Corynebacterium freiburgense (assembly GCF_030408815.1). NCBI lineage: Bacteria > Bacillati > Actinomycetota > Actinomycetes > Mycobacteriales > Corynebacteriaceae > Corynebacterium > Corynebacterium freiburgense. Next base: position 2,660,867 of record NZ_CP047355.1, read on the forward strand.
AGGCGGCGATCGCGTATACCTCCCGATATCTACGCAGTAACGCGGAAAGCAATAATCAGCTCGCGCGGCGGCACTTTCGCACTAAACCCGTGGTGGTCCGGACCACCAGGGGTTTTACAGCCCGCATTTCAACCCTGCTTAGGCAGTCGAGCCGGACAGCACCTACCTAACATCGCCGCCTTTCCAGCAGCCCTCCCCGATCCACCAAGGTTTTCTGCAATGTTCATCTGATGTTTACCTTTTGTAGGTCTATTCGTAGCCCACACGGTGTTGAGTAGTAAGTGTCTAAGTTTCACTCATGAACTCTCGGAGGTTTCTCCACCGTGACGCAGCAACTCACCACCAGCAGTACGCAGGTGACTCAAGGCCACGTTTCTCGACGCCGCGCATTACCACGCTGGGTGCTTTGGCTTGGGGCATTGGCCACCCTATATATGTTGATTGTTGCTATTGGGATTATTGGCGACGGATTCAAAGGGCTTGGAAAAGACGCAGCTCAAGGGCTTTTCGATTTTGCCACGAATCCTTTTATCGGCCTTTTTGTAGGAATCTTGGCGACCGCCATTATTCAATCTTCTTCAACCACCACAACTCTTGTTGTTACTGCCGTTGGCGCAGGCGCTTTACCTGTTGAGGTCGCCGTACCAATGATTATGGGCGCCAATGTTGGTACATCTGTAACTAATACTCTCGCCTCCTTGGGACATATTGGGCATAAAGATGAATTCCGCCGCGCCTTCGCGGCGTCGACAGTGCATGATTTCTTTAATCTTTTGGCTGTTATTGTCCTTCTACCCTTGGAGCTTTTCTTCCAACCGATTCAACGCTCCGCAGCATGGTTAGCTGATGCGCTTTATGGGACCGTGCTACCAGAACCGGGTAACGCTGACCTCATTGGTGCGTTAACCAAACCGGCAGTCAACTTACTTGGCATGAACGGAATTATGGGATCGCTTCAAGGTGGCATTCTTTCCGCTTCACTAACCATCGCACTAGGAATTGCCGCAATCTTTATGGCAGTACGGTGGCTAGGCAAGATTCTCCAGATTCTTATGGTTGGTAAGGCCAAGACTATTTTGGAAAAGTCTGTCGGTGGGCACCCAGCTACCGCAATGGCTGCAGGCGTTGGCGTTACCGCACTGGTGCAATCTTCCTCCGTTACCACTTCAGTCATGGTCCCATTTGCTGGCTCTGGCGCGCTGACCACAAAACAGATCTATCCGCTTACCCTTGGTGCAAATGTTGGCACTACTATTACTGCCCTGATTGCGGCTATGGCGGTCACGGGTCAAGGTGCAGCATTGGCGTTAGAAATTGCGCTAGTTCACGTTTTATTTAATGTGTTTGGCATTGTCCTTATTTATGTTTTGCCATTCCTCCGCAATATCCCACTAGTCTGTGCAGAATTCCTTGCTAAAGTTGCCACCGAACATAAGTCGTTGGCATTAGCCTGGGTAGTAACAGTGTTCCTAGCCATCCCTGCGCTTGCAATCTTGATTCATACGCAATTTACATAAACCTTTGGGGCCTCAATGAACGACGCCGAACTTGAGCGAATCCACAACGCTGGACTCGACGAGCTTGAACGCATGCTTGCCCACGCTGAAGAAGAAATCAAGGCTCTTCGTGCAGAGATAGCACTTCGACGTCAGGAGCAACGACATTTACAGATGCAGGCCCTTCCGGAAGATCTTTCGCAACTTGAAGGCGGTTGGTTAAATCTGGTCAAAGTTGTTCGAACAATTATGAGTGAGCGTTGAAACTTCTCCACACGACAGCATGAAGTAGTGCGCGCCGAGATACCGTCACAGAAAATCGGCGCGTTTGTCTTTTCAAAAACTTGCTACTTCTTGTATAGTGGGTCGCATTAACCAATAATGGGTTTTCACCCAAGAAATTTGAAGGTGGTGACACATTCCCCGTCATGAACGACTCCACACTTACCGACTCCCAGCGTGAATCCCTAGCCCACGCCGAGATTGAACTTCTGCCAGAAAATCTGTTCAGCCTCCGGGGAAGTTGGGCACTACTAAAGGACGCCTTCCACGAAATTTCTCACGCGGCGTAACCATTCACCGCAGGTAATCTTGTGCGTGTATATTCGGGGGGTTTCACCCTTGAACTGGGTTTTGAATTTCTTTTTTATGGTTGCCCACCGGCACCGCTCGCCTGGATAAATAAAAGTTATCAATATTGCAGTAGAAAGTGGATTTGGCAAGAGGCAGTAAACTCTTCAATACACGGTAAGTATGTCATGCGTTTAGTTGAAAGGCCGCTTCCATGTCTACATTCAATCTTGCCCCCTTTGGAGAAGTCTCTGCTGGCCAGTACTACAGTCAAATAGCCTCGGTGGAGGGGCAAGAAATTCACATTGAACTCGATTTAGAAGAAATTGAAGCCCTGGACGAAGCGCTCCCTACATTGAACGCATTGAGTTCTTTTCTCCCGAAACTTAATGAGCATACGCAACGCGCCCATAATGCTATCCTCCGCGCGTTCCACGAAGACCATGAGTGGGCAAAAGCATATGTTGACCACCATCTCGCCGAACTGTCTAATGAAGACTTAAAAGCAATCATTGGAACAAATCCTGAGCAAGCTTCTGCTGAGCAACTGGCAAAGAATCTGAGACTACACGCCATTAGTTCCGCCCCGCTGTCTGAAGACGATGAAGAAAGCCACTTGGCTAGCTTTGATTTCACAGTAGGGAAGGAATACACAAACTACGTACTCACCGTAAAATTCGCACTTGACGCAACGATCTCTGAAATCGCAATGGAAAGTTAGGCTCTCCAAGCAACACACCCGCACATTGAAAGGTAAGGATCCCAAACGTTGCCTGAGCTATAGTTTCGTAGCGCGGACAGCCCGGTAGCTAGCACTTAAAGTGCTTAACCCTCCAAAGATCGTACAACCAATGCACACCATTGCCAGTTGTGGAATATTGAAGTCGAATACCGGTGGGAGTTCTCCACCAGCGAATACTCCCCATACCCCAATAACTCCTGCAGCCGCCCCGAGAACGGTTCCTGCGATTGCACCAATTCCGGCAATAGCTAATGCTTCAAGAGCAAAAGCACTCACCACCGTGCGTGGTGTTGCTCCTAACGCACGAAGTAACAGGATTTCTTCATTACGTTCGAATACTGATAGTCCAGCTGTAGTCACTACACCTACTAGTGCCACAAATAGCGCCAATAAAACGATTCCTAAGGCGATATAGTGATACCGTTTCACTAGGTTAAGCGCGTCAATTCTGGGCGCTACCTGCCCAATCACTTCAAGTTCTTGGTTTGCCGCAAGGTCCATAACCTGATCTCTAGCTGCTGGCTCAATTCCCGCACCCGCAAAACGAATCCAAAGCACATGTGCTTGTTGTTGCCCTGCTAACCTGTCAAATACTTCTTTGGAGACAATCGCCCCGGCAACTCGAGATTCCAAGATCTTTGTTTGCAGTGTAACTTGCTTTGGTCCGGCTACTACGGTGGCTGATTCGCCATTAGGAATTTGATAGGCATCTCCAAGGATGATTGTGTCCGATGTAATTGGTCCACCGAGAGTATCAGTTCGGAGCATTGCTTGATCTACAGTAGAAACTCCAATGATTTCTGCCTGGTGGTTTGGCTGTCCTGGAGTTTGAATTGTTACTTCAGCTATGGGTAGTAGACGAGCGGTTTCTACACCACGTATTTCTGAGAAACTATTAAGGGTTTGTTCGTTTATCGCGCCGACAAGGATAGCGTCTACCGGTGTTTTTCGGTCAGAAAAGTCCAGCGTGGTGGCATATACCGTTGCGAAACCAACAGTAGCCATCGCGGCCAGAGCTGCCACTACTGATATTGCTAGAGCAGCGTTTGCGGAACGGTGTACATTTCGCACCATGTTTTCCATCCCAAGGGTAAATGGAATATTGCCTAGCGCTTTGGCAATAATACTCAATAGCTTTCCTGCTGCCATAACCAGCGGCGGGAGCATAAGGATTATTGCTATCAAGAAAACTAGACCTCCCGAAACCGAAAGAATTAACGAACGTAAAGAGTTCGCAAATATAAGCATCCCAACGCTTATCGCTAGCAACAATAATGCGATGATTGCCCTCATCCCCGATATTGTTCGCGCTCCAGGCAACAGCGCATATGTATCCACTATTAATGCAGGTGACGCACTGTTTGCTAGTTTGGCAGGGCGTAACGACGCCCCCATTGTGCTGATAATTCCTACGCTCAACGCGAGCACTACACTAAGCACCGATACCGAAAAATTAACAGTGGACCCAAGAAAACCACTTTGCCCGTCTACAAATATCTTCGTTGCGGAAATCCCCAGTATTAACCCAATTATTGAACCCAGCACACCTACAAATAAGCCCTCTTTGCACACCAATAAAAACACAGTATGTTTTGAAGCCCCCAAACACCGCAATAGCGCAAATTCGCGGCGACGTCGTAAAGCAAACGTTTGGAAAACACTGGCTACAACAATTGCTGTAACTACAACGCAAAGTACGCCGAGCGCAGCCATGACCGACACGATTAGGTCTGCTTTTGGAGTGCTTGCACGCATTAATCTCTGCACCTCCGCCTCGGCCGAGGTAACCTGAAGCTCATTGTCCCGCACAGCCGGGAGATCGGTAATCCGTTCTAAAATTTGAGGATCTTCCGAAAACACATACACTTTGGAATACCCTGCCAAACCATGAGATTCCATAATTTCGGTGTCTTGCGCATAAAGGCGAAGGGTTCCAGTATCCGTGGCAGCATCACCACCTGGGGAAATAACTCCAACCACCGTGACTTTAATAGTGGGTTTCTGATTATTATCAAAAAGCTGAATAACCGAGCCTTCCGAATAGCCTTGCGACCTAAAAACGCTCTGACTTATGGCTACTTCCTGCGGCGCGGTCGGTAATCTGCCAGACACCAATTTTGTTGTAGCAGAAAATTCCGGAACGCTTTCAATAACCACTTTTGAACTGGTTTTCCCACCTGCGATATATGCAACTGTGTTTGAAAATGTTCGAATCTGCACAGATTGGTCAAGCTCTGTAATCTCGGCAATAGCAATTTCATCCACACTGTGGTTGGTTTTCGCACTGCCAGAGACCACAACGCCGGCTTGCCCAACGATGGCGCGGGCACTCGCTTCCAAACCAGATCGAACGGAATCCCCCAATGTAAGTGCAAAGGTGAGCATAAATACGCCGATCGCCACTGTAAAAATCGATGGGATTAGGCCTCTAAGTTGTAGTTTTCCGAGCATTTATTTGATCCGCCATGGAGATTGCTGCTGTGCCACAAAGTTTCCACCGAGGCCATCGTTAAGTATTTTGCCGTCTTCAATTTCAATGATTCTTGAAGCCTGTTGCGCTACCACCGGATCGTGGGTCACCATTACCACTGTTTGACCTTGTGATCGAACGCCCTGAGCCAATACATCAATAAGGTTCCGGCTGGATTCCCTATCCAAAGCACCAGTGGGTTCATCTGCGAAAACCACCGTAGGTCTGCTTAAAAGCGCACGAGCGACCGCCACTCGTTGTTGTTGACCACCAGATAGTTCTGCTGGTCTGTGGGATAATCGGTCCTTAATCCCCAGCTTTTCCACGAGGGCTTGCAAATATGATTCATCAACAGCACGCTTAGATAATCTCAAAGGGAGAATAATGTTTTCGCGGGCTGTCAGTGTGGGCAGCAAATTAAAGGCCTGGAAAATAAAGCCAATTTGCTCCCTACGGATCCTTGTTAATTCGGAATCTGGCAAGCCCGTAATTTCAGTTTCGCCAATCCAACAGCGCCCGGCAGTTGGCGTATCTAACCCCGCCAAACATTGCATAAGTGTAGATTTTCCTGATCCAGATGGCCCCATTATTGCAACGAATTCGCCATATTGAATACCCATTGAAACATCATTAATGGCAGTGATATTTGAAGCTCCAGAATAGTATTGTTTTACCAGGTTACGTGCGGTAACTGCGAAATTCATTTTGGGTGTCCCTTCAAGTGAAAATAGGGGTGTAAATCAGGAAACACCCTGATGTATTCACATAGAGTTCTAATACACGCTATATCTATGCAATTTTTAACACGGCGACGCCAATACCTTGCCGCAGCTTTCGCGGCTTTGACACTTAGCTTAAACGGTATAAGCACTGCAACCGCAGCACCAACACAGATTTCATGGGAGCAATGCCCAGCCGAGGTCAATATTCAAAATGCTCAATGCGGGCGTATCGACGTCCCCATGAATTACGCCAACCACTCAGGTAAACGCATTGACGTGGGATTGGTAAAATTACCAGCAAAACAGCAAAGTAGAGGATCGCTATTTTTCAATCCGGGTGGCCCCGGCGGCAGTGTCTACGATGTTCTTGACGCAAACTCTTTGATTCCAGTCACTTGGCCGGAAGAAATACGTAAAGAATAGGACATTATTGCAGTTCAACCGCGTGGTCTTGAAGGTTCTACACCACTAGAATGCGAAATTCCTGCCGATCAATCCCTAATAGGACTAATAAATTTCGGCGGAAAGCTCAAGGAAACCTGTGACCAAAACATTCCTGGCTATACCGACAATATCAATACAGAAACCACCGCACATGATTGGGATGAAGTGCGCAAAGCACTAGGCGAGGAAAAAATTTCTTTATTAGGAACATCGTACGGTACGTACCTTGCATCTATGTATGCAACCAAATTTCCAAATAATACGGATAAAGTGATACTTGATTCTGGTTACAACGTAGACGCGGATACTACCGAGCAGCTTCGGGGCTTCGATGAAGCCATGGCTGATTTTCTCACATGGGTGGCCCGACATGATGCGACCTACCACCTAGGCACCACCCCGGAAGCCGTATATGCAAGATGGTCACAACGCATTACGGATGAAACTGGTGCAAGTCCAACTATCACCCCACCAAACGCAACAAACCTCGAGCGAGTTAGCACAGATCTCAAAGGGCTTTGGACCCAAATCACGAGTGGTGGAGGTAATCAAGTGAATTCGCCAACACTACTGCTCACCCAGGTATATCTTGGGATTCCTACCGAATGGCCAAAACTTGCAAAAACTATTGCGAGCCCAGAACCAACGGTGCTACCGGAATCGCTCCAAACATTTGAAATGGCACCTATGGCACCAATCGTTATATGTAATGACCGCAACGTACCAATACGCCCCACCCACCTTGCGTCCGGGATGTGGTCCCAAATCACCGGACACCCTTACGCCACCATTCACCTCATAGCCAGCGGCGTCCTCTGTGCAGGCGCAGAAACCAAACAACCGGCGCCAGCTATTTCAGGTGAAAAACTGGCTATAAAACCTTTGCAGATTCAGGGCACCCGTGACCCTAATACTCCGTATTGGAATTTCCAAGATATGGCCCAGGCAATGCAAAGTCATGTTCTTACCGTTGAAGGACCAGGACACGTACAAGGCCTTACGGGAAATAAAGAACTCAATAAAATCATTGGCGAATACTTGCGCACAGGGAGCACAACTGAAACTAAGATCGCTGGGATTGATCCTAAGCCGGAACCCTAGGCATCCCGCAAACGCACTGCAATTAAACCGAGAATAAATAGTACCGCAGCCCAAGCAATAAAATAGTACAGAGATCCGGTGTAATCCCATGAAGTGTGTGTCAGGCCGGCCCTATTTACAAATGCTTCAAGGTTTGAAAACGGCCCATGATTAGCAATCTTGGGCCCGTGTTTAGGCAAAAAGTACAAGCCTTTTTCCAAGCCAAGGAACCATGCCAACATAATGGCAATTGCACCTGCTGTCTGGCGAACTAGCATTGCAACCCCCATACAGATACTCACCACAAGAAAGACAATTAGGGGGTAAACCCACATCATGCGGAGCAGGTTTGTATCATTCCAAATATCTATTTGAGCGCTAAGTTCTGCGCCTCCCGTAAGCTTGGCCAAATAGAAGCCCGCTAAGAGTGTAAAAAACGTAAGCAGTATTGCGATCACGCTATATAAAAACCATTTACATAGCATGACAAGAATTCGCTGTGGCGTAGCCGCAAATGTGACACTAATGCTATTGTGACGGTATTCGGAAGTGACAACCATAATCGACTGGATAATGATTACCAGCATCCCGAAATAATAGATTCCCATAGGCAGGAGGGTGACTTCAATATAACCGCCTTCGGTTTGGTTAGCACTCCAGCCAGCAAGACCAGGAAGAAGCAATCCAAGCGCAATAAAAACCCCTGAGGTCCAGAAAAGCGCTTTTGTGGTGCGAAGCTTAATCCATTCGGATCGAATCGTAAAGAAAGGATTCACCTGTTACCGCCCCTTTGCCTGATATTCAACAGCATGACCAGTCATTGTCATAAATGCGTCTTCAAGTGAGGCTTTTCGCTCCGAAAGCTCTCTAATATTAATTTGGGTCGAATACGCTAAATCCCCAATATAATCAATTTCTTGGTCTTTAATAACAAATACCAGACGACCTTCCGCATCCTTTTCTTGTTCAAATTCCACGCCTTCATCAGTAAGCACGCCCTCAAACTCTGTAATATGAGGCGTGCGCACAAGCACGGAAGTTTGGGAAGAGTGTTTAATAAAGTCATAGGTCGAGGAATCTGCTACTAATTGGCCTCGCCCAATCACAATAAGATGATCCGCAGTTAAGGACATCTCTGAAAGCATGTGCGAACTCACCATAACGGTACGCCCCTCGGCAGCCAACCCTTTCAGGAAGTTCCGAACCCACCGAATGCCTTCAGGATCAAGGCCATTTACCGGTTCATCCAGCAAAAGGATTCCGGGATCGCCAAGAAGTGCTGTAGCTAGGCCAAGACGCTGGCCCATACCAAGGGAAAATTTACCGGCTTTTTTACCAGCTACTCCGGAGAGTCCAACTAGACCAAGTACTTCATCAACTCGACGTTTCGGAATACCATTCGAAGCAGCGACCCATTTTAAATGGTTGGCGGCAGTGCGGTTAGGGTGCACTGCCTTCGCATCCAACAGCGCACCTACTTCATTCAGTGGATTACGTAGGCTGCGATACTTTTTACCATTAATAAGTGCAGTGCCCGCGCTCGGCCGGTCTAACCCAAGAATCATGCGCATAGTAGTGGATTTACCTGCACCGTTGGGCCCTAAAAAGCCAGTGACAATCCCTGGTTTCACAGCGAAACTCAGGTTGTCTACGGCCCGCACCCGGCCGTATTGCTTTGTGAGCCCTTTGACTTCGATCATGCACACTAGTGTGGCACATAAGGGATCTATTAGTCGCGTTCGGGGGAACTAGCTTGTCCCCAAAATCGCTTTGGAATCCTTCCTGCCTGATGTGCTTCTCGCCCCGCAATCACGGCATGCTTCATAGCTACTGCCATTTGTACTGGATTATCTGCTCTCGTCACCGCGGTGGCAAGCAGTACAGCAGAGCATCCGAGTTCCATGGCCATTGCAGCATCTGATGCGGTACCAATACCAGCATCACAAATCACTGGAACCTTGGCCGCCGCTGTAATCATCGAAAGATTATGCGGATTTTGAATCCCTAGGCCCGTTCCAATTGGAGCGGCAAGCGGCATTACAGCGGCGCATCCGGCCTCTTCAAGTTGTCGGGCAAGGATGGGGTCATCGGTGGTGTATGGAAGCACCACAAAGCCATCATCGACGAGTTGTTCGGCGGCGTCGAGAAGCTCAATACCATCGGGGAGTAATGTGCGATCATCCGCGATAACTTCCAGTTTGATCCAGTTAGTTTGCAAAGCTTCGCGCGCTAATTGTGCGGTAAGTACTGCTTCCGCAGCGGTATGGCAACCAGCAGTATTGGGGAGCACAAAAATGCCGAGCTCATCAAGCAGACGAATCATGCCAGTGCCAGTTTTAGAATCAACCCTTCGCATTGCCACTGTAGTAATTTCAGTACCAGACGCAACCAGTGCTTCGCGGAGAATATGTTGGTTGGCGGCGCCACCGGTGCCCATAATGAGCCGAGAGCTAAATTCACGGCCAGCAATCACAAGGTTATCCACCTTGCACCGCCGTAATAATATCGATTGATACTGCTTGCGCATCAGCAAGCGTGATATCCCATTGAGCGCGGGGCAGAACAGCACCATTTACTGCCACCGCTACTCCACGCTCTTGTCCAGCAACCTCATTGACAAGAGCACGGATAGTAATTTCTTTACCGACCGTCTGAAGCTCACCATTGAGCTCAACGTCCATTATTGCTCCACTTTCTCAAAGCGGTGTGGGTCTGTTAGGCGCATAATTGGCAGAGGTTCCCCTGCGATTTCAGCCAGCACCGCATCAGCCGTAAGCGCCGACAATAGAATACCGTTTCGACCATGCCCACAGGCGGCAATAATACGATCATCAACAGCGCCAATATATGGTTTATTATCGGGAGAATATGGTCGCAGTCCGGCAATAACCTCGTCGAATGCGTAATCTTCAATGCCTGGGAAGATAAGTGCGGCGTCGTCAAGCAATTGACGAACACCCCCAGCTGTGGGCTCCACATCATGCCCCTGCTCATACTCAGTTGCACCAACCGCAAGACCCCAATCCCGTGGAACTAAATACACCGAACGCCCATGTACACGTGCACGAATAGTACGGCGTGGTGGTTCCTGTGAAGACGCCCGCCGACGCAGACGTAAAACCTCACCTTTTACCTCTCGAATGGGTAGCCCAATAAGTTTTTCAGAACCTGCACCAGCAGCAACTACAACCCTCTCCCCCGGAACTTCATGAATATCCTCAACCACAGTGCGAACCCAGTCCACACCGAGGTTATTGCAACCACGTGCAAGAGAAGTCATTGCAATACGATTATCCACTGCATGTTCATCATCACATACAATTCCGCCACGCAATCCACGACGTAAACTCGGTTCAATTACCCGCAATTCGCGTCGCGTAACTGTGCGGAAAGCATCTGGATAATACCCAGCTACAAATTCCCTAATCGTGGCAATTTCAGCAGCATCAGCCTCATCTACACCGGTAACTAATGTCCCTTCGCCGGTAAACATATCGCCACCTAATTCGGCCCCCATATGTAACCAACTATCCAGCGCAGCAACGCCCAGGAATAACATATCCTGCTCTCCCGGCCAAGCCTCCGTGTATGCGCCGAGCATGCCACCAGCGACCCAGCCCGCGCCATCAGTACCTGGCATTTCGGGCGCATATATTGTCACCTTGCATCCTGCACTTGCCAGTCGGTATGCACAGGCCAAGCCGACAATTGAACCGCCAATGACACTTATGTTCACTGTCCCTCCTTAATTGAATGATTGATTGCTGCTAAAAGTTCTGTTACCGCAACCCCTGGATCGGGAGCTTCAGTAATGGCCCGAACAACCACAATACGCCTTGCACCTGCAGCGATTGTGGAACCGACACTCCCTTTATTTATTCCCCCAATAGCAAACCAAGGTTTAAACACTGTTTGGTTTTGCACACTTTGTTTTTCTTTTTCTGCAGCAACCCGAACTAAATCTAATCCCACCGCAGCCCGCCCCGGTTTTGTAGGTGTAGACCATACCGGGCCAGTACAAAAATAATCTACACATGGGTCCGCTAGTGCAACATCAATATCCGAAGCTGTATGGCAGGATTTTCCAATAATTACATCTGGCCCTAGTATCTCCCGGGCAAATAGTGGAGGTAAGTCTTTCTGACCAATATGGAATACATCCGACTTTGCCGCATAAGCAATATCGGCGCGATCATTAACGGCCATGAGTTTGCCATAGCGCTGACATACTTCCCGTAGCGCACTAAGAAATTCCAATTCTTGGCCCGCTTCCATCGCACCAAATTCGTGTACCCCTGGAGAATTTTTATCCCGAAGTTGAATAATATCCACTCCTGCAGCACACGCTTGTTCAGCAAGTTCTACAAGCCCACGTGGGTTATTTCCATACACATGACGCCGAGCATCGGTGACCAAATACAATGTTGCGGAGTCCATGAGTCACCAGCCTAGTGCCCTTGACGGGTATTCTGAAGCAATGAGCACCCCCGTCACTCATGATCATTGGCTTGATGCGGTGGGATCACACGAGCCCTCCAAACGTCAGCGCGCCTTTGCTATTGTGCGACGTTGGCTAGATAGTTTCGGATTTATCTCCACATCTCCAGGAAAACTTGTGGCCGCAACTGTACTGGTCAGCATAGGAATTTTCGCCGCCGGCTATTCCATGTCAGTGTCTTCGGATGAACGGCAGCAAGCACTGGATACGCTCATAACCAATACCGAACCTATGGCCTATGCCTCACATAGTGTGTATTCCTCATTATCAATAGCGGACACCACAGCCGCTACTGGTTTTGTTCAAGCTGGCGTCGAAGACCCCGCAAACCGGGAACGTTATTCAGAAGCTATTCGCCTTGCAAGTGTTTCCTTAGCTGAAGCCGCAGCCAAACAAAATGAAGATACTGCACCACTTATTCTCACTGTGCAGCAACACTTACCAGTGTATACCGGGCTGGTAGAGGCAGCTCGGGCAAATAATCGAGTTGGAAATCCGGTGGGTGCTGCATATATGGCGGAAGCTTCCGCATTAATGCGGGAACAAATCCTGCCCGCAGCCTCCACATTGTATTTAAAAACCTCCGATGAAATGGCCACCCAACAGGAACAGCTAACCCGTGTTCAATGGATTCCCATTTCAGGATTAGTTGCTGCGGTGATTTTGCTGGTGATTATTCAATGGTGGCTGTTTACTATGACACGACGTCGGCTGAATATTGGGTTTGTAGTGGCAACCGTATTAATGGTGGCTGCAACGGCGTGGGTTGGTACAGCGAATTGGATGAATTGGAGTGCAGGATCGGCCGCTTATAAACAGGCTTCGGGACCACTGTTTTCACTTACCAATGCGCGAATCCAGGCACAGAAAGCACGCACTGAGGAAACGCTGGCACTAGTCCACCGCCAAAATTTGGATCCCTCCGATAGTACGTTTGTACAAGCCTCCAAACGGGTAAGTGAAGCGCTTGATGAATTTGAACAAAGCTCCCTAAACGAGCAGGTGTCCGATGCAAATACCCTCGCCACAGCACGCACAAATTTAGAGTCCTGGACTAAACACCATCGCTCGCTTCTCGACGCCCAGCGCACAGGAGATCATCAAGCTGCGGTATTGCACACCTCCGGCAAACCTTCATCATTCGATGCGCTCGATCAAAGCCTAGCGGCACTTATGGGGAAAGCACGAACATCACTACGCTCGTATATTAGTGAAGGACTTTCGGCTACCCGGCTGGTTGCCACTCCGGTGCTGATTCTTTCACTACTTTCCGTATTTGCAGTATGGATCGGTATCCGACCAAGGTTCCAGGAGTACCTATGAAGCGGTTTATTAGTATCGCTTGTTGCGTCGCTTTGGTTGCGTGCGGAGCAGAAGTACAACCGGAACCGGAAACAAATATTGTCTCCCCTGTTGCACTCCCCCTGCCACCCGGGGCGATTATTGAAGAACCAGGCGCTATTACTCGTCCAGCTTCGCGGGAATTTTTAGGTTCCTTGCGCCCCGATCAGCGCACTCCCCAGGAGCGTGTACCTCATATTATTGAACGCGGTCGCATTATTGTTGGTGTTGACCAATCCCAGAACCTTATGAGTTTTAGCGACCCAACAAGTGGCGAGTTACGGGGCTTCGAAGTCGAGTTGGCAAAAGAAATCGCACAGGATATTTTTGGAGACCCCAACCGTATTGAATTCCGCTTTGTGGATTCCACAGATCGCATCCGCGCATTAGAGTCCAACCAAGTAGATATCGTTGTACAGGCAATGACAATAACTCGGAAACGCCAAGATCAAGTGGCTTTTTCCACCCCCTACTTCACGGCTCAAACTCGAATACTTACTGTTACTAATACGGATATTCAATCCGCCAAGGATCTTGCTGGAAGTACAGTGTGCGTCACCGACCAATCAACGGGGCTGGACACGACGCGTCGAGAAGCACCGGAATCCCGCATACTCCGGGTACGCAACTGGTCTGATTGCCTTGTTGCACTGCAACAAAACCAGGCCGCAGCCATTATTTCTGACGACGCAATTTTGTCCGGGATTGCTGCCCAAGACCCCTATACAAAAATCCTTCCCCAAGTGCTCGGAGAGGAAAACTATGGAGTTGCAATAGCAAAACCCGGCCATAGGCACCCCACCGACGGCCTTATCCGGCAGGTCAATTTTACTATTGAGCGTATTCAAAACGACAATACTTGGTGGGCTATGTACCAACGATGGTTGGAACCCTACCAAACGACCCCCGGGCCACCGCCCTTTGAATACCGGGAGGAGCGATGACGGAAGCAACCACGGGACCGATTACTGGCCCAATCACCGGACCAATCACGGAAGTAAGCACCGGGCCAGTCACCGGACCAATATCAGAAGCCCGCACCGCTGCTGTTCCATTCGACCCTTTTGCGGATGATGGCGATGAAGATGAATACGAAGTCTCATTCGGTATCCCAGTAGATTCTAGTACTCGCTCTCGAAATGAAGCGCTGACTACTTTCCGCCAGCGGCGTGGCACGCATAGAAACCAACGCGCCGTCGCCGATGGCATGGTGCAATTACCTTTCGTTGCACCTACTGATCCCGAAGCTGAACTTATTGAGCCGAATAGCAAATATGATCCACCTGTCTTACAACGAGGCGACGTTGTTGCAGGGCAATATGAAGTACTCGGTGTCCTCGCGCATGGCGGCCTCGGCTGGATCTACCTGGCAAACGACCGCAATGTTTCTGGCCGCGTTGTGGTCCTTAAAGGTTTGGCAACATCACTGGCAGACCACGATCGAGCAGTAGCCGATGCGGAACGCGAATTTCTTGCAGATATTACACACCCCGGCATTATTAAGATCTTTAATTTTATTGATGACCCTCGCGGCGAACTCATTGTTATGGAATACGCTTCCGGGCCATCTTTACGAGACCGCCGGAAAGATGGGATTATTAGCCCCGATATTGCCATTGGCTATATTCTCGAAGTACTACCCGCATTAGATTATTTACATTCCCGCGGAGTGGTCTATAACGACCTTAAACCAGATAATATTATCATTACTGAAGACCAGGTAAAGCTAATTGATCTTGGCGCTGTCTCCGGAATCGGTGCATTCGGCTACATTTACGGAACAAAAGGATTTCAAGCACCAGAAGTTTCCAAAGATGGCCCTTCAGTAGCTTCAGATATTTACACTGTTGGCCGCACTCTAGCCTCGCTAATCTGTGACCTGCCAGTGGTTGATGGCATATTTGCACCGGGTATTCCATCCCCCAGTGATGAACCAATTTTCCGCCGCTATTTAAGCCTTTACCGGCTCCTTTTGCGGGCTACAGATCCAAATCCTGAATCACGTTTTAGCAGTGTAAGAGAACTACAAACCCAGCTCTATGGTGTCCTAAGAGAAATTCTCGCTGTTCGTGATGGCAAGCAATTCCCCGCCCAATATTCGGTATTTTCCCCGCAACGTACAACTTTTGGCACTAAGCACACGGTATTTCGCACAGACCAATTGATTGACGGTATTGCCCGCACGGTTCGCATTACACCCCCTGAAATAGTTGCAGCACTTCCAGTACCACTGCTTGATACTACCGATCCCGGCGCACATATGCTCACTGGTTATTCGTATGCAGAACCACATGAAGCGATTGAAACAATCCGTGAAGCTATGGATGAATACCCAACCAGTAGGGAAATCCCCTTAGGCATGGTTCGCGCACTCCTAGACCTTGGGCTTACTGCCGAGGCCCGTGCCATGTTGAATTCCCTCGACCACTTCAATACAGATTGGCGCCACCAGTGGTATTCAGGGATTACCGATCTACTTCTGGATGATTACAAAGCAGCCCAGGAACACTTTAATAACGTGCTTATTATTTTGCCTGGCGAAGCGGCACCCAAACTTGCCTTGGCCGTGGTAGATGAATTACTGCTGCAACAGGCCGGCTTTGAACAAACTCCGCTTCTCGACGCCCCAATGATCGCCGCTGCACAACTCCTCGATTCCGCCACAGATAGCGTAGTTGATTTTAATATTGTTGACCCAACATGGTCACACCTTAATCAGGAGCCAGCCGCCCTGCGTTTTCATGCCATGCGGCTTTATAGTTTGGTGTGGGCTACAAACCCAACAACGATTTCCTCTGCATTTGGGCTTACTCGCATGCTGATGGCCGAAGGCCAAGTAGAACAAGCGGTAGCCGCCCTCGATAGTGTGCCGCAGCCTTCCCGACACCATCGGATGGCAAAACTTACTACGATTCTCCATCTGGTGTCAGGCCCACCAGAGCAACTTACGGAATCGCGGATTAGACGCGCTGCCAGACGCCTCGAGGAAATCCCGACCAATGAGCCACGGTTCCTGCAAATCAAAATCGCAGTTATGAATGCCGCTTTGAACTGGCTCCGCGCCACCGAACTCGATTGTGCGGCCGCCACTGACGATATTTTCGACGTCCCGTTTACACAACGGGGATTGCGCCGCGGTATCGCCAAAGGACTTAGGCTACAAGCTCGATCATCACCCTTTGCACGACACCGCTATGCACTTGTTGATATGGCCAATACCGTTCGACCGACCACCTGGTTCTAACAGCGCGCGTTCAGTCTTAAAACCGCCTAGGACTCAGTTTTGGTAGCGAGCTTCATTGCTTTACGGGCAATAGCAAGCTCCTCATTCGTCGGAATTACGAATACCTTGATTTGCGAATCATCCGTGGATATTTCTCGTGCACCGTCGTTTGGCAGTGCATTTCGCTCCGGATCAATCTTGATGCCAAAACCTTCCAGACCAGCAAGTGCATCCGCACGAACATTAGGGGCATTCTCCCCTACACCAGCAGTAAAAGTAATAGCATTTACTCGACCAAGGGCAATCATATAGGAACCAATATAACGCCGTAATTGGTGGATATAGACGTTATAAGCCAACCAAGCGTCTTGGTTTTCCTGCTCGATAAGCTGACTTAATTCCCGGAAATCATTCACACCTGAAATGCCTTTTACACCGGATTGTCGGTTCAAAAGCGCATCAATTTCATCAATGCTCATTCCTGCACTGCGATGAAGATGGAACACAATCCCTGGATCAATGTCACCAGAACGAGTTCCCATAACCAAGCCTGCAAGCGGCGTCATCCCCATAGATGTATCGATCGCTTTGCCACCCCGAATCGCCGCAGCTGAAGCACCATTACCCAAGTGCAGCGTGATTTGGTTGACTGCTTCCGCTGGCATATCAAGCAGCGGCGGCACATGCTGCGAAACATACTCATGGCTAGTTCCATGGAAACCATATCTACGCACCCCATGAACTGCTGCTACCTCTGCATTGATCGCATACAATGCCGCAGCTGGAGGCATTGAATGGAAGAAACCAGTATCAAAAACTGCCACATGGGGCACATCAGGCAGAATTGCACGGGCAACTTCAATACCGTCGATATTGGCCGGATTATGCAATGGAGCCAATGGAATAAGATCCCGAATCATATTTAAGATCTCATTGGTAATAATCTCTGGCTGGGAGAACAGGATCCCACCATGGACTACACGGTGACCAACCGCCGCAATCTCCACATTTGATGGGCCACAGCCATGCTCTGTCATAAGCTGAAACGCCATTGCCAAACCAATAGAATGATCTGGAATCGGAGCTTGCTTTACATACTTTTCACCATCAAATTTCAAGGTGACATTGCCTAGTGGCTCTCCAATTTGCTCCACTAAACCAGAGGCAAATGGTTCATCGGTGGCGTGCTTTTTAGGATCAACGAGCTGAAATTTAATGGAGGAAGAACCAGAATTCAGCACCAAAACCAAGGCAGACATTTACTTGCCTCCAGCTTGGATCGCAGTAATAGCAACAGTATTTACAATATCTGGAACCGTTGCACCACGGGACAAGTCATTCACGGGTTTATTTAAACCTTGCAAAATTGGGCCGACTGCCAGTGCATGGCCAGTTCGTTGCGCAGTCTTATATCCAATATTTCCAGCTTCCAGATCCGGGAAAATAAACACATTTGCGTGGCCAGCAACCTTAGACTCAGGCATTTTCTTCGCTGCAACACCAGGATCACATGCGGCGTCGAACTGGAGGGGGCCGTCGACAAGCACTTCTGGATCGAGTTTATGCGCTGCTTCAACTGCCGCAGTCGCGCGGTCTACATCAGGACCGGTGCCAGAAGTTCCCGTGGAATAACTCAAGATTGCGACGCGTGGATCAATACCAAATTGGGAGGCAGTACGAGCCGAGACCACCGCGATTTCACCCAATTGCTCTGCAGTGGGATTTGGGTTAACAGCACAGTCACCGAAAGCCCAAAGGCGACCACGCATCACCATAAGGAAAATCGAGGAAACCACTGAAGTCCCAGGTGAAGTCTTAATAATCTGGAAACTTGGTTTAATCGTGTGAGCGGTAGTGTGAGCGGCCCCCGAAACCATGCCATCGGCCATGCCTTTGTGAATCATCATGGTCGCGTAGTAGGAAATATCCTTCATCGTCTCACGGGCTTCCTCAATAGTCATGCCCTTGGACTTACGGAGCTCCGCAAATTCTTGCGCAAACTCTTCCGCACGTGGATCCGTTAAAGGATCAGAAAGATGAGCTTTTGATATGTCGAGCCCCAGTTCAGTTGCACGAGCAGTTACTTCCGCTGGCACACCAAGGATAGTTAATTCGCAAACATCCTTGGCCAATAGCTGATGCGCCGCCTGCAGAATTCGATCGTCATCCCCCTCAGGCAAGACAATATGAGCCTTGGTCTTTTTAGCTTTTTCCAACAACCAATGCTCAAAAACAACAGCACTCATAACCTGCTCTGCTTCCGCACCTGCGGTCTTAGCCGCCAATTCGGCAGGATCATTCCCAACCCCAGCAACTACCGCACCTAAAGACTCAGCCTCCCTTACTGTTAGATCAACCGCTAAACCCGGTTCACCCAGAATAGCCAGTGGGACACCCAACGCTGCACCACATTGGGCATCAAAATTAAGATTTCCGGTACCTAAGTATACCACCGCTTCGCTGGCTGCATCTGCAACTACATCGGAAATTTCGGCACTACCTCGAACAAGCGGACGGACCGGCAAACCAAATGGCTGGGCGTCTTCTGGATCCAAACTACGACCTAGGGCCGAAAGTAAAATGGAGCGAGCGAGATTAGTCACCAGAGGTCCTTTCCATAAGATTGTGAGTAGCAAGCATAAAAGAGCTACATGTGATTCGCCCCATAAGCTTAGCGGAGTGAACTCACATTAGGCATACCTCGGCATATAAACAATGCAAGAAAAACCTGCTGCCGTTATATGAAGGCTATACAAAAGCGGCCGGTGGTAATAGTTGTGAGCAGTGATCTACTGGCCGGTACTCGAAGTGAACCTGCTCCTGAAAGTTAGACCAGTTTTTGTTCTAGCTTGTTTAGGGGCGGGGTTATTGTAAAAAATCTGCCTTTGTTGGGTGGTGGGTTGTGTCAGATCTGCCTGATATTTTGGGCTTGTGGGGCTGGTTTTCGGGGCGGGTTGGCTGGAAATCCAGGGTTTCCCGGGTGTTTGAGTTGGTTTTCGGGGCGGGTTGGCTGGTTTCCCGAGCCTTTGAGCCGCTTTACCTGCGGTTTGATAGGCTAACCCTATCGAACTAGTGATGTTTTCATACTGAGTGTCGCAGATTCCATAAAATCGCCTGAAAAAATGGAATTTGTGACAGCAACCAACATTGCACACAACCGTTGACCTGGGGTTTGTCGCAGATTCCATAAAAACAGTGAAAAAAATGGAATTTGTGACAGGTTCCCTACCTATCGTGTCGCAGATTCCATAAAATCCGCCGAAAAAATGGAATCTGTGACAACACGCCCAACCAGCGCCCAACCAGACCAAGCACTTCCCAACCAGCGCCCAAAAAGACCGGTCAGCAGCCAACCAGACCAAGCACCTCCCAACCAAATCCCAGCTCACCACAAGCACACAACCAAACCACCGGACAAAAACCAGCAAAACCAGGTCAAAACTAAACTAAAACCAGCCAAAGTCAGCGGAATCCATGAAATTGCAACCCTATCGACCCTAAAACCCCACCAGTCACAACATCCCCAAAAAGCTGGAGCATGAACTCGCCCCAACAACCCCCAAATCCTCCCTTAAAATCCCCGCACAGTACAGCTCGACATACGGGGACCAGTTCGCATTTCGTAAAAACTAGTTTGTGAAACGAAGAACAACCACCAATTGTTCCGGGCTATATGCATACCCCATGCAATAATGCGTGCTTGTTTGTGAGTAATTGTGGAATGCCTCATCCTCAAGGAATTTTGAAGCAACACTTTGGGCGTTAAGCTGCGCACCAAGGTCGTACACATACGCAACTTCCTTCTCTCCCTCAATCGGCTCAGTGCTAGCTCCATTAAGTATCTCCGATGCACGAGCATTGGCCGCAGCTACCTTTTCATATTCATCAACGACCATCAGATTGCCGAAATTAGGAGGCATTTGGTTTCGAATAGCAGTAGCAAGAGTGTTCGCTTCGGACATTGTTAGGTTCACCGTATGCCCACTTTGTGGGTTTGTAGCTTCTTGCCCTAATAACCCTTGTGCATCCTGGTTCCCTGAAACAAGAGCAACCAATAAACTCACAAGGAAGCCCAGCGTTGAACCGTGTTGCCGAAGAAAATCCAACACAGGTTTGAACACCGAACGTGTCACCCTACTGCCTCCTCCACACAATAAAGCAAAATGCTGATCGTGGAAGTTGATAGATTTGCCAAAAGAATTCCCACTGAACAGCACTAAGAGCCTGAAATAACTCCTGTAAGTAGGGTACCATTTACGCTACAAAACTGAATAAAAAATTGCCGTCCAGATCCCCCCGATCCGTATGAATTACCCAAACTGTCAATTACCCAGACTAGAAGGAGAGTTAGGAAGTTAGGCAGCGTAAGGTAGTGGGGAAGAATTGAACGTCAAACCATCTCAAGGATGCCTAACACTATGTCTCGACCGTTGCGTGTTGCCGTTGTTGGTGCCGGCCCTGCAGGAATTTACGCCTCCGACCTGCTTATGAAGTCCGAAACGGACTGCACCATCGATCTATACGAACGTATGCCTGCCCCGTTTGGGCTTATTCGCTACGGTGTTGCACCCGACCATCCACGCATTAAAGGCATTGTAAATTCGCTCTATAAGGTGTTAGACAAACCAGAGCTACGGCTACTAGGAAATATCGATGTAGGCAATGAAGTGACCACCGATGAGCTGCGAGAATTCTACGATGCAATCATCTTCTCCACAGGCGCTGTTGGTGACCGCGACCTTGAAATCCCAGGCGCTGATCTAGAAGGTTCTCATGGTGCTGCAGAATTTGTTGGTTTTTATGATGGAAACCCGGAATTCGAGCGCTCTTGGAACCTCGATGCCAATAAAGTTGCAGTTATTGGCGTTGGCAATGTTGGCTTGGATGTTGCCCGCATTCTCGCAAAGACTGGCGATGAACTCCTTGTGACCGAAATCCCAGATAATGTATATAACACGCTAAAACAAAACCGTGCTGAAGAAATCCATGTCTTTGGTCGGCGCGGACCGGCACAAGCGAAATTCACGCCATTGGAGCTTAAAGAACTCGATCATTCCCCCACGATTGAAGTTATTGTTGATCCTTTGGACATCGATTACGACGAAGCATCCGAAGAAGCTCGCCGTAATTCAAAGACTCAAGACTTAGTCTGCTCCATTCTTGAGCAATACGCTATGCGTGATCCCAAAGGTGCTCCACATAAATTGATTATTCACTTTTTTGAATCACCAGTAGAGATCCTCGGAGAAGACGGCAAGGTTGTTGGTTTAAAAACCGAGCGCACTGAATTGGATGGCACCGGAAATGTTCGGGGCACTGGGGAGTTCAAAATTTGGCCGGTGCAGGCGGTGTATCGCGCAGTTGGGTACCGCTCCGATGCTATGAATGATGTTCCATTTGATAATGAGCGTGCTGTGATCCCTAATGATGGTGGCCATGTCATTGACCCTGAAACCGGCGAGCCAATTCCAGGGCTTTACACCACAGGATGGATTAAACGCGGCCCTGTTGGCCTGATTGGGAATACCAAGTCTGATGCAAAAGAGACCACAGATATGTTGCTTGCGGATTGGAACGCTGGTGAGCTCGCCACCGCACCAAACCCAAGCGAAGATGCCGTTCTTGAGTTTCTTAAAGAAAAAGGTATTGCGTACACCACGTGGGCAGGTTGGCATAAGCTCGATGCCGCTGAACGTGGACTAGGTGAGGCGGAAGGTCGCGAACGTAAAAAGATCGTTGAATGGGACGATATGGTTGATCATGCCCGCCACGACGCTAGTTAATTCGCTCACATCAAACGAGTTAGGCAGTACATGTAAAACGGCGTAAAACCGTTTCCACACCCCTCAAGACACCCCCGTTACAGGCATATGGGGGTGTTATTTTTCTTGCTTTTTGGGCTCTCCCCGGGAAATATAACGCAATTTTTAGCTACGGCGTGTATCTTGAGACGCCATGAACAACTACTTTGCTGTTTCTCACCTCACTCAGCTCAGCGCCCTTGAGGTTCATAAGCTCTATAAGCTTCGCGTTGACGTTTTCGTGCATGAACAACGATCTCCCTATGCAGAAATTGACGATATCGACGCCCTGCCAACCACCAATCACATGCAGGCTTGGGACTCAGACAAACATCTCCTGGGAACTGCTCGCCTGTATCCAGAAAATGATCGCTGGCACCTCGGACGCGTGTGCGTAGCCAAGCCGTATCGAGGTACTGGTCTTGGCGCTGAGATTATGCACCAGACACTTCGCCTAGCATTCGAGCAGAATCCAGAATTTGATGTTTTTATTGAAGCTCAAGAACAACATCTAAAGTTCTACGAAAACCTTGGCTTTAAAGCAACCGGCGAGGCGTTCGATCTTGATGGTGTATCACACGTGCCAATGCTACTCAAAGCCGATGAATTAGCTGCTATGTTCGCATAGCATTGTTTCTTCTGCCAGAAACCAAGGGGCCAACTCGATTGGGCACTATTCCAGCGGTAAAGTTAATCCATGGCTTATCATGCGGACTCTGCTGAACTTACAAGAAAAGAAGTGCTCACTTGGGAGTTGTTTGGAACGGCATCCCGGGAACTCGCACAAGAAATCGTCGATAGTGGCTTTGAACCTGAAATCATTATTGCTATCGCTCGTGGCGGCCTTGTCCCTGCGGGCGCTTTATCGTATGCGCTTGGCATCAAGCTCAATGACACAATGAACGTTGAGTTTTATACGGATGTAAATGAGACCCTTCCGGACCCCATCCTCCTTGAACCCCTCTTGGATGAAAAGTCCATCGCTGGCCATAAACTTCTGTTGGTTGATGATGTTGCCGACTCTGGACGTACACTCGCCCTGGCATTGAAATTACTTGAACAACAAGGAGCAGAGGTACGGAGTGCTTGCTTGTTTGCAAAAAGCCGCTCAGAAATAACCCCTGATTATGTTTGGAAGCACACCGATGAGTGGATTGTGTTCCCTTGGTCTGAGAAACCACCGGTCACAGCAAAGTAGGCAGTACGTTTGACGGTCGCGGCGTCGTTAATCTTGCGCTACTTTGATAGCTGCCGCGGCCTGACGCGCGCGTTCCCGAGCCGTTGAAATATTTTCGGCGGTGGCCAGTGCAACCCCCATACGTCGTTTAATATGGGCTTCAGGCTTACCAAACAATCGAACATCAGTTTCCTCAATGGCTAGCGCTTCAGCTAAACCTGTATAGGAAACCCCTACTTGATCCACCCCGCCATAAATCACGGCGGAAGCACCCGGAGATACGCAGGTCACATCAATAGGCAGACCCAATACAGCGCGCGCATGCAACTCAAATTCGGAGATCCGCTGGCTGACCATTGTAACCATGCCAGTATCGTGCGGGCGTGGAGAAACCTCCGAAAAATACACATCATCACCCGCAACAAACAATTCCACACCAAATACTCCACGACCACCGAGCGCGCCAGTAATACGCGCTGCAACCGAACGTGCATTTGCCAGTGCGATAGGGCTCATTTGGGTAGGTTGCCAGGATTCTACATAATCACCATCCTGCTGGACATGCCCGATTGGTTCACAGAACCAGGTTGCATCTTCACCAGTTGAAGGATCAATTGACCGAACCGTAAGCATTGTAATTTCGTAATCAAATGGGACAAAGCGTTCGATAATTACCCGGCCTCCGGCAACACGCCCACCGCTGCGAGCATAATCCCATGCGGCATACATCTCATCTTCCGAATGTACGATCGATTGCCCTTTTCCAGATGAACTCATAACCGGTTTGACCACACACGGAAATCCCATATGAGCCACCCCTTGTTGGTACTCCTCATAGGTACCAGCAAAGGCATATGCGGAAGTTGGAAGTCCAAGCCGCTCCGCAGCAAGCCTTCGAATTCCCTCTCTATTCATAGTGAGCTGGGTAGCTCGAGCGGAAGGAATAACAGTAGTTCCTGCCGACTCAATCTCCACCAATGCACCAGTAGCCAATGCCTCAATTTCAGGCACAATAAAATCTGGCTGAACCCGCGCGACTAACTCATGGATAGCCACGGGATCAGTCATATCGAGCGTGTAGTAATAATGCGAAACCTGCTGTGCTGGCGCGTATTGATACCGGTCAGCCGCGTGAACCTCCACCCCCAAACGCTGAAAAGCAATTGCAACTTCCTTGCCCAATTCCCCCGAACCGAGAAGCAGTACACGGGTCGCGGTTCGAGAAAGTGGAGTGCCGATCTTTTCAGGCGTAAGCACGTTGAAAATGCTCCTTCGATCAGGTCATTGGCGATAAGGACTACACAAAGTATAACGAGCCTTTAGATTCCATTCAGTGTCTCATTATTTTATCCAAGTGATTTGCGAGTTTTATTGCAAAATATGAATTTTCTGGCCGTGCGGGCCAAAACATTAGGATCCCATAACATCATGGAGAACGATCGTTTGATCACGTCCAGGGCCGACACCAATATAAGAAATTCGGCAGCCTGAAAGTTCTTCAAGCCTACGCACATAGTCCTGAGCGCGTTGCGGCAAATCCGCAAAGGTTTTGCAGTCAGTGATATCTTCATCCCAGGCTGGCATAGTTTCATAAATCGGAGTCGCATGGTGAAACTCGGATTGCGTTACTGGCATTTCGTCATAGCGTTTTCCATCGACGTCATAGGCAACGCAAATGGGGATTTCACCAATTCCGGTAAGTACGTCCAGTTTAGTTAAGAATAAATCTGTAAAACCATTCACTCGCGAGGCATAGCGCGCGATAACAGAGTCGTACCAACCACAACGACGTTTGCGCCCGGTATTTACTCCCACCTCGCCACCGGTGACCTGGAGGTACTCGCCCCATTTATCAAAAAGTTCAGTAGGGAATGGCCCCGCACCCACACGAGTTGTATAGGCCTTAATAATGCCCAAGGATGAGGTAATGCGTGTCGGACCAATTCCGGCACCTACGCATGCCCCGCCAGCAGTTGGGTTGGAGGAAGTAACAAATGGATAGGTCCCGTGGTCAACATCAAGCATGGTGGCCTGGCCACCTTCCATAAGCACATGCTTTCCAGCGTCTAGAGCTTGGTTAAGCTCCAGTTCGCTTTCAATGACCATAGGGCGGAGTCGCTCAGCATAGCCAAGGAAATATTGCACGATTTCTTCCGCAACAATGGCTTTCCGGTTATACATTTTCACCAGAATTTGGTTTTTTACATCCAGGGCGGATTCCACTTTCTGGCGCAAAATGGATTCATCGAAAATATCCTGAATGCGGATTCCCACGCGCGAGACTTTGTCAGCATAGGTAGGCCCAATACCCCGTCCCGTAGTGCCAATTGCTCGTTTGCCTAAGAATCGTTCTTGCACCCGATCAAGCACCTGATGATAAGGAGCAACCACATGTGCATTAGCGGAAATACGTAACCGAGACGCATTACAACCACGGGCTTCTAGACCGTCAATTTCTTCAAATAACGCTTCAAGATTAATAACAACGCCATTACCCAACACTGGGATTGCGTTTTCTGAAAGCACGCCCGCTGGCAGGAGCTTAAGTTCGTACTTTTCGCCGCCAACAACAACGGTATGCCCAGCGTTGTTTCCACCGTTGGGTTTGACCACGTAGTCGACGAGCCCACCAAGGATATCGGTGGCTTTGCCTTTGCCTTCATCGCCCCACTGGGCACCGACGATTACGATTGCGGCCATTGAAAAAGTCACTTCCTGTAGAAATGTAAAGAAGACGGCTTAAGATTCTACTACGCGCTAAACTCTCGTTCCATGCGAACGCACGTCCTGCTTTGCGGCCCTTATGACGGCCCCCTTCCGACCGACCCCCAAATCCATGCATTGCCAAACCTCCCAGGGCGTCGCGACCTCCAACTGCTTAATGAAATCACCAGCGTGCACCTACCGCACGATCCCACACCCACGCTCGAAGAAATCACTCGCCAGCCCGACGTCGCACACCTTTCGGAACCTAAGCTTGCTCCTCAACGTGAGCATCTCACCGAACCACTCCGCTTTATTGTGGTGGGTTCTGACGCCGCACTGTCTGCTATCCTCACCCGCCTTATGCGTATCGACGCCCTCTGGGTCGAAATCGCCTTTATTCCCCAGGTTTCCTCAACCACCGCAACAAGCTGGAATATTGCTGGTGACCCTTGGAAGCTTGCACTGGAAGGGTCCATCGCCCCAACCCCCTTAATTCGCGACGATGCCGGCATTGCCATCGCCGGAAGTGCATCCATTACCACCTGGGACGGCACCGAACTCTACGGCGAAATTATCGTCGATTCCGAAACTTTATGTGCAGGCTTTGAAGAAGGCCTTCGCCGCAAAATAGGAACATACGGCACAAAGCTTGTTCCCATGCTAAAAGCCCCTGGAATCGCCGCAGTCCCCTACACTACAAGCTTGGAACCCCGTACCGGCTTCCTAGGACTCCGCGACCGCAGCCCACGCGGCTCCGTCGATTCCTCTCGGCTCGCCACCGGACGCGCCCTTCAAGCTGGCGGCAAACAACTCAAAGTTACCGTTGATGGCATCACTCGCCCTCGCCCCGTCAAACACGTAACTTTCTACCGCCACTTACGCGACCTCCAGGCGGTGCGGATCAAACACGCTGGCTAGCCTGTTTGGGCACGCCGATAGGCTGCACATCATGTCAATCACTGATGTGTACCTAGAGCCCCTGGACAGCCAAATTGAAAAGTATGAACCTGCTCTACGTAGCCTCACTCGCCCCACTACGATGTTGCGTCCACTTCCCGTTCCAGCCCCCACCCTCGAAGCAATGTTGGATGCAGCTGAGCAAAATCCCGCAAGTTCTCGCATTGGTGGACCAGGCCTTGTAAGTGCCCAGCACCCTTGGCCTATAGACCCTAGCGACCTACCAATGTACCTAGTCACCCAACTCAATCTCGCCGAGTTACCACCTCAACCAAATTTACCGTCCGATGGTTTGTTGCAGTTTTTTACTGAAGAAGATCCGCTGGGTTTATTTGAGCTGAAACCGGTTGAAAATATTGCCACATTAGTGCGCTATATTCCGGCCCGCGATATACCTGATATGCGTCTCGAATTCCACGCAATTCCTGAGTTCGCTCTCGTTTCTGGCGGCTATTTCAAGATCACCGCAACTCCTTACGATCAGTACCCCGTTTTTTCGGACACCAGTTTCGCTCCTGAAGATTTACGACTTCTCCGCCAGATCGATTTATGGGACGAACACCCCGAGCGTCTTGACGAATTCCTTAACGCCCAACACGCAACCGTGTTTAATGGCGGCTGGGCCCGCTTTGTCCAATCTGATCCTCGCGAGCCCGATCATAGCCTCTCTCTATTACTCCAAATTGATGCCTATGATTTTCCCATCGGCGAGGTCAGCTTAGAGATCGCAAATTCCGGCATCCTTAATTACTTCATTCCAACCACCGACTTGCGCGCCCTTACCTTCAATAACGCACGCTACTACTGGGATTCTCACTAATTTAGGTGCCGTACTGCCCACACCAAAGTTTTGGGATAGATGAGAACAAGGAACCTCAGGGCTGGGTCTTGATCTACAAGGTCCGGGGTAATCCAACACGCGCTATATCAGCGCTACATCATTTATCCCACAATTCGGGCGGTTGCGCGGGAGTGTCCGAAGTTGGCTTCAGTACAGCGGCGGCGCTCCTTCGAGAAAGTCCGCAGATTTGTAGTAGGTCAACAATGAGTGAGCGTGATTGCGCCAAAATTACTTGAGCAGAGAGTACACAACCATCGGTGACTTCGATTCCTACTTTGCCACCAAGGATTCGCAGACGTTTCACTAGTTCAGGTAGCTCGGTGTGCTCCATTACATTGTCTTTGCCATCGAAGAGTATGTGAAGCCTGCTGGTAATCGCTGCGAGTTCTTCGATAATCTCGATCTGGCATGGGGAAACTGCATCATTGTCTTCGGCAAGGATCAGTGCTCTGCGGGCAAGTACCCGAGTATTTCGAATCGCATTATCCACTGGATTTAAAATACGAATTAGCGAACGAACCCGGCGCCGTTGATGCCAGAGTAAGGGCGAGACGTCGATACTTTCCTTACCTGCCTTAGCCGCAGCAATCATATTATTAATTCCGCCTTGTGTTCCTCGTGCACTGGCGAGAGCTTCAGCAATAGCTTCTGTATCGTTTGTACGGAGCGCTTGGGCTACTTCGTGGAGCACACTCGCGGTAATCCCGAGTATCTTGGCTATTTCTTTACGACCATGACGTAAGGGAGATTCTGGAAAGAGTCCCATTACAATCAGCCCAACAACGCCACCCAAAAAAGCGTCGATCATCCGGTCGGTTCCACCTGAGGTTCCCGGTGGAAGGATAGTGGCAATAAGGATAGAGGCAAAGGCAGCTTGGTTGGCCACTAGGACGCCTTTATCTATAAAAGTTCCTAAGGCGATAGCTACGATTACCCCGACTGAAATCTGCCAAACACCTGTACCAACAAAGGCGATCATAAGGTCGCCAAGGCCAACACCAATACTGACACCAGCGACAAGTTCCAACGAACGGCGGAAGCGTTCACCACCGGTGGTGGACAGCACAATAATCGTGGCCATTGGCGCAAAGAATGGCTGCGGGTGGTGGATAATGTGAACGCCAATCCAATACGATAAGCCAGCGGCTAGGCCCGCTTGGATAATGTAAATCCAAGATGCGGTAAGCCGATTCCAGCCGTGTTGTAGTCGAATACTCACACGATTCACTGCCATTACTTTCACACCTTTGGTTTTACATACACGAATCCCCGCAACACCTTCATCGACGCTGCGGGGAAAGGACGTGAGGGGTTACTTACTTAGAGTAGTACCCACGGAGTGGAGATCTTGGCAGGCTTCAACGATGCGATCAGCCATGCCTTGCTCTGCGAGCTTCATATAGGAGCGTGGGTCATAAACCTTCTTATTGCCCACTTCACCGTCTACCTTGAGCACACCATCATAGTTAGAGAACATGTGTCCTACGATTGGGCGGGTGAATGCGTATTGGGTGTCGGTGTCCACATTCATCTTAATTACGCCGTACCGCAGTGATTCTTCAATCTTTTCCTTTTCAGAACCAGATCCACCGTGGAATACAAAGTCGAATGGAAGAGAACCATCAGCTAAACCAAGTTTTTTAATCGCTGCTTTCTGGCCCATATCAAGAACCTCTGGGCGAAGCTTTACATTGCCTGGCTTATACACACCGTGTACGTTGCCAAAAGTGGCTGCCAGCAGGTAGCGGCCGTTTTCACCGGTGCCCAGGGCGTCGACAGTCTTTACAAAGTCTTCTTCGGTGGTGTAGAGGTTCGCGCCAGCCTTAGCCTCAACGCCGTCTTCTTCGCCACCAACAACGCCGATCTCCACCTCCAAAATAATGTGCGCTTTGCGAGCCTTTTCAAGGAGTTCCTGAGCGATTTCTAGGTTCTCGTCGATTGGCACAGCAGAGCCATCCCACATATGGGATTGGAACAATGGGATTTCGCCGCGGTCTACACGCTCTTGGGAGATCGCAATAAGCGGACGGACGTACTCATCGAGCACTTCTTTTTGGCAGTGGTCGGTGTGCAGGGCAACATTGATGTTGTAGTGCTTAGCGGCCTCATGTGCGAATGCCGCCAAGGCAGAAGCACCAGCGACTTTGTTCTTTACAGAAAGACCAGAACCAAATTCTGCGCCACCGGTTGAGAATTGGATAATGCCGTCAGATTCGGCTTCGGCAAAACCACGTAGTGCCGCATTAATGGTCTCGGAGGAGGTGCAGTTGATGGCCGGGAAAGCGAAACCGCCTTCCTTGGCACGATTCAGCATCTCGTTATAGACCTCGGGAGTTGCAATAGGCATAAAAGTTCCTCCAAGTAGATGGTTTCTCTGCTTTAGATTATGCCCTGATCTCGCACGAGACGTAGGGGCATCTCACAGCTTTTTTTGTTCGGACATTTAATTTTGTTTGATTAACGTGGGCTTATTTCTGAATCAACCCGTTCAGTGACTTTGGCCACTTTAGCGGCCGCTTCCATAAGCATCCATCCTGATAATTGCACGGATAGATCTCGCTCTGGAACCTGAGAACTCGTTACAGCTCCAGCAATTGAGGAACCTACCGGACCGGTATTGCGGGGTAGCTTGGCGTCTTGCGTCCAATCAGCAGCAAATACTGGCAGGCCATCAACCTCCAGACGGTGATTCCACACACTAGAAGCCGAAGCGAGCACAAGACGGGCAGCTAACTTTTTCGTTGCCCGGTTTAACCTTGTGTCTGCGGGGAGTCGGACAGCCACTTCCGCAAGGTAGCGAACCAGAATTCCTTTAAAAAGCCCGCCATCGCCACCACCAGTTTGCCAGTCAATAACTCCTGCTGGAGTGGCCATCTCGCTGGCTACTGCCTGAACCAGTTGACGTAATTGAGTGATATACGTCATGACAGGGGAAGCTTGTTCCGCACCTTCCACGGAATCAAAGTCGGCGTGGGAATCCACTCCAGATTGTTCGCGCAATCGCTCGGCAATTTCCAGACAAGCACCGATCATCACACCTTGGCAATATGGGTGGATATCTTTGACTACTTCGGGCCCGTGCATGCGTAAACGTATGCCGTCCATTACAAGCCCGCGGTCGTCGATAAGGTTGTCAAAAACCCAATCAGTGAGTTCTTTTGCTTGGGTGAGTTCCCCAATGCGAGCCATCATAATTGCGGCCGGACCATTTGTTGGAACATTGTAAAAGGTTTCATTGGTGCGCCATGGTAATACTCCGGTAAGGGAATCAATGCCGCGCATAATATCGCTTTCCAGAGCTTTTAAACCTTTTGCAAAACGTTGCCGCCGTAATAGCCCTGCACGGTGTGCAGCTAATGCGAGCCAAGCTTTGTCATCATAGTAGCGGTTATGCTTCCAACTCCGCAGATTTCGAATTCGTATACCCCGTTGGGTGTCTTTAATTCGCTGTTGACGTAGCCGGGTATTCCGACGATGAGCAGCATCAACGAGACAGTCCAAATAATGCGCCTGCCACCAATAATGCCAATGCTGAAACAGATTATCCCGAGTGGTTGGCGGCCAGCATACTACGCAAAGATTTGTTTTTGGAATTCCCCATACACGGCGCGCATGTCGATCATTAATCGCGGCTTCGGCGAGGTCTGCGCGATGCGCCCATTTCTCTTCCACGTCAGAGCCTTTCTTATTCAATAACGTTGCTACCAGGCCAGTTGCAGATCAGCATGTTGCCGAATCCAGGTATGCATAGCGATTCCCGCTGCCACACCAGCATTAATCGAACGAGTGGAACCAAATTGCGCAATTGAACAGGTCATAAGTGACCCTGCGCGTGCGGCTTCAGTAACCCCTGGCCCCTCCTGCCCAAACAATAACATGCAGTTTTGTGGCAATATGGTGGTTTCCAGTGGCACCGACCCCGGCGTATTATCGATACTCACTACCGTTAGATCATGTGCTTTCGACCATGCTAACAAGGAATTCACATCAGGGTGGTGCAATAAGTGCTGGTAGCGATCCGTCACCATTGCACCTCGCCGATTCCACCGCCGACGCCCCACAATATGCACCGTAGCCACAGCAAACGCATTAGCAGTCCGCACCACCGTGCCAATATTGGCATCGTTTTCAAAATTCTCAATCGCCACATGCAAACTGTGCCGACGTGAGTCAATGTCCGCCACAATAGCTTCCCGCGTCCAATACCGGTACGCATCAACTACGTTTCGACGATCGCCCTGCTCAAGCAATTCGACATCATAACGCGCATCAGTGGGTCGGGGTACCTCAGGGTACTGTTCATCCCAAGGTCCCACCCCCACCGAAGTTCCCCACTCAGTGGGCCCTGGCTTATCCAAGACCAAGATCCTCCAACCCCAAAAGATAGCGATACTCTAAACCAGCAGCAGCAATTACATCACCGGCACCAGTATTACGGTCAACCACAGTGGCAACCCCCACAACCTCAGCCCCTGCCTCACGTAATGCCGCAACCGCAGTCAAAGGCGAATTACCTGTAGTGGTCGTATCTTCTACCACCAACACTTTTTTGCCAATAATATCTGGGCCTTCAATACGACGCTGCATTCCATGCTTCTTAGCCTCTTTACGTACTACAAAAGCATCGATATCCCGCCCTGGTGCGTGCATCACAGCCGTAGCGACCGGGTCCGCACCCAATGTCAAACCACCAACAGCAACATAATCCCAATCCGCAGTAAGCTCGCGTAATAATTCCCCAATGAGTTTTGAAGCACGACTATGGAGCGTCGCCCGACGCAAATCCACGTAATAATCCGCTTCTTTCCCCGAAGAAAGCGTTACTCTACCGTGCACCACTGCGAGCTTTTTAATAAGCTCAGCGAGCTCACTCTTTTTCGACATTCTTGTCTCCTTTATTCTTCCCATCCACTGTAATCCCCAATTCATCAGAAAGGTCATCGAAAATACTGGACCCTTTGGAAAGATCACGAGCAACCTTGGGAGAAATATAATCCTCCTCAGATGGTGCATACCCCCGGTCACCAATACTATCTACAGCATCGCCACCAACCATATGCGCAGGAAGATGCCCCCGAGTCTCTGACACCGAGCGTGACGGCAAATCTACCTTCGGACGCGGAAGCTCCGGTTCAAACATGGGTTCTGGCTCGTACGGCTCTGCCCCGGCAAAGTCCGTGTCAGCCGAATGTTCGGAATCTAACTCATGGGCATTTGATTCGTCTAGCTCAAATTGAGCTTCTGTGGATTCGTTAATCTTTGCGGTTTCTTCGCCTTCCGAGGATCCTGTCGATTCCACCGTTTCCGAATCTGGGTCCGCAACTACATGCAATGTTGGCCCCGAGTGATCCTCCAACACTTCAGGTTCACTACCAACTTCCAACCTCGCTGGTAATGCGCGAGTTGCATTGCCGTTTTCAAAATCCAACGGTGTATCAACCGCAGGAGGCAACGCACGAGCAGCCTCCGCAAGCAGCGTCAATGGTTGGACACTGGCCATTTCATCGGAAACCTGCCCGACAACCCATTCCCCGTCAATCCAAATATACTCGGCGCTTTCCAACGCTTCCAATGCAGCATCAACGCGTTCATCTACAAAACGTTCGGCTGCCCCAGCATCATTGGATACCACCGCAAATCCTGACGTGTAAAGAACACGTTCCAATGGAGTTTCAATGGAATCAAGAGCATTCGCTCGGATAGCTTGCACTGACACCCGCGAAGCATCCCCACGCCGAATACCAACAAAGGTGCATTCCCCAATATCAGTAATATAAAAATCTACATCCCGCACAGAACCCGAAACAACATCACGGGCTGCACCGGTTTGCTCCAAAAAAGACCAATCACGAATGAGGTGCTGATTCTTACGAGCGTACGAATATCCCTGCGCTTTCGCCCATTTCCTACGCTCATTATTCGAACCTGCTGACTGGCGCGCATCCCGAAACCAGAGTGCGCCTCCGCACACTCCAAATACAATGCCTGCGCCAATGATCAGTAAACCATTCATCACCCATGTGAGTTTACCTGCAGATTAGCCTTTACATTGGGAGCGAAAAGCAATAATTGGGCACTTCCGTAAGTAGCTATTGCGACAGCATCCAAAATCTTGTGAGGGAAACGCTTGTTCAAATATACAAAAACATCACTAAGCATAAATAGAGGCCCACCCCAGGATGCTGAAAAACTGCTGTACGCTGTAAGAACTCCAGCGTAGGTGATCAGCCTTGGATCACGTATTAAAGGTGCAGCACTAGCCCATACCAATGCATGGACCAGCGGATATTTCGGGCGAACACCCAGACGAATTTGTCGAGCAATAAGTGCACAGTGCCCAATTCCAAAACACATAGCCCCCGAATATACGTTTGGATTCTTCAACATCAGTACCAGATCACCCAGCGTATGCCCTACCCCACCCAAAACCATCAATGGGTCACGATAATCAAGAAGTGGCGGCACAATCAATAATTTCGACGCCCTCCGTAACCTTTGGTTACCAGCCAGTTTCGCCACAACGTTTGTTGCTGTAGCCGATGCCGAAATTGCCCGAAAAATTGTGCGAGAACCCATACCGCAATAGCGTAGTCCGATCTGCAAAAAGAGTGTCAGGCAGATTCGATATCACCCCTGCCCATACGAGCAAGAGAGTTTGGAACTTGATAGAAAAGATCACAGCCTATTCCCCGTTATTCGCTGTATTACCAAGGATCTTTATACCGTGGACAATTACCCTAAACACGTTCCATCAGTTAAGGAATTTCGACATAAAGCGGAAATCCCTCTTCTTGCCCTTGGGGTTCTGCTCACCACAGCTGTTACCTTTGGCGCATTGTATGTGGTGCTTCGGGGAGACACATTAAGCTCATTCGCTGAAGGTGTTGTGTTCGGTTTAGCAACCCCTCTCATTGTCTCCTTCTTTATCCGTTACCACTACTGGAACACAATCAGCAGCGCCATTGAGGTTACGGAACGCCAGTTTCCGGAAATCCATTCAATCTATATTGAGATTGCACACGCAATGGGATTCCACCACGATGCGTCCGGACTGCGAAAATTACCGCGGCTATACATTACAAATGGAAACGGAAAAATGAATGCCTTTGCATCAAAGTGTCAACTTCACCGTGGCTACGTAGTTCTGTTTAGCGATCTTGTAGATATTGCTTATACCCACGGGGATTTTAAAACTCTGCGTTTTATTCTTGCCCATGAGCTTGCCCATATTCGGTGCGGTCATGTAAACCTTTGGCGCACTATAATTACTCCAGTAACCACTGCTTTATTTTTAGATCGAAGTGTAACTCGAGCTCAAGAATACACCGCGGATCGTGTTGCTTGTTTTTATGCGCCTGGCGACTATAAAGGCATGATTAGTTTATACGCGGGAAAACATCTAGGTAAACACGTGGACCTGGACGAATACTTTAGAAGTATTGATTCCCATAAAAATGGGTTCTGGTTGCGTGTTGCTAATTTCTTCAGCACTCACGCGGTTGGCTATCGGAGAATGAAAACTCTGCGTGAAACTGATTTAAAAGGCTGGAATATTCACGGCAAAATGCTCTAATTATTAGAACAAGTCACATAAAAGAAAAACCAGGAGGGTTGCTTGCCTAACGCAACCTCCTAGTGTTGTTTCGGGGGATATTTTTTAATTGGTTTTCTGCTCTCCAACCGTATCATTTACAAATTCAATGTTCGCTTTTCCAATTTCAGGTAGCTCTCCCGTATGAGTTTTCAATTTATCGGAGAATGCACTTCCGACAATCGTATTATTCGCCAGTGAGACTCCCTTGATATCGCCGATTAGCCGTTCATTTCCGATTCGTCCTCCGGTCACCTCTGCACCTATATAGATGAGTGGAGTTTGCGCATTTCTCGGCGTAAATACGTTTTCTTCCACTGCCACGTTATTGATAGCCCCACGGCCACCACCATATGTGACTTTTGATTTATCAACAGGGCTTTCTACAACACCATTTGACATATATGAATGAAGGTTTGTGCTTTCACCATTGAGATTAGATTCGGCGGAGAGTCCATCCCAAATAGATTCCACACCAACCACTGCCCTGCGTGCCGCTCCATCTATGGTGTTATGCAGGAATTTATTGTTATCAGAGTCAGGACCTACATAAAGTATCCAACTGGGTTGGTTTTCGCCAACTATGGTTACAGAGTTTCCGGTAAAAGTATTTGCATCACTGTCTTGGTATGCCTGCAATAACCCCTGCCCATGCGATACTTCGCTAAAAATGCTATTGTTCTGCACTTGGTTATTGTTGGAGTTATAAGCTATATGCACACTCGATGAATAACTATTACTTAAATCATTATGCTCAACAATATTGTTATTGCAATTGTTTTGCATGGAGATGTTTCTAGTGTTCGCCGTGACTTTATTATCTCGAATTACACTATCGGAAACACCCGAGAAGCTAATGCCGTAATATCCTCCATAAATTTCATTTCCAATAATGGAAATGCCGGAGTTTTCGTATTTGTTTGGGCTCACAGTGCCATCAGAGGCGTATCGATCCCAAATCGGGCTTGGGCTGTTTTTAAACCGGTCGTCAGGATCTTCTCGCTCGGAATTCACCGAGATCGTTACTACCTGACCTTTAGTTTCTTTTTCACCTTTAATATTTTCAATCCGGTTATTTTCCACCTTAATGTTTTTAAGATCTCCACCATCGGCTGCCATCTCAATGCCACGATAGCTCAGCCCTGTCATAGTGATTTTAGACATCGTAATGTCTTGCACAGCCACTGCTGCAATGCCTCGGGTAAAGGGGGAATCTGCCAGGTCCAGGGAAAAATCTGTAATTGTGGTGCCTTTTGCACCACGAACAAATTCAAATGTGCTCGTTGGGTTTGCTTCATTGGCGCCAGTGTTTACATCGATGCTCGCGCCCTTTCCATCGAGGTATGTAACGCCCTTGGGAATTGAGATCCGCTTAGTAATTACATATTTTTGCGTTGGACTCATACTCACCCCAATACTGCGTTCACCAGCAATATTGAGTGCTTGTTGGAGTGCTTCACTGCAATCATCACCGAATTCAAAGGCAAGGAGCGAGACTTCTTTTTCAAATTTTGTACCGTAAACCTCACCAGCTATTTCAACTTCTAGATCTGCACCTTTCGCCTTGGTAAGTTCACGTACTAGTTTCACCTCTGAGTGTTCATCTTTCAGCATGACCTCAGCGGCTTTGGTTTGGGAGTTTTTTGCATCAACGAGTGAAACAAACGTTGCGTTTGTTTCATTAGGTTTCGCCGACGGAGAGTTTTCTTTTGTCTTCTCGCCTGGCCTTGGCTCCTCGGTGAACGTGTTTTCTTCGCTTTGATCGTCACCATCGCCAATATCCGGCAACTCAGTTGAGTCTGCTGAAGGGCTCGTATTCTTCGGCGCAGTCGTTAATGGTTCTGGATCACCAATGCCTGTTGAATCAGGTATTTCTGGTTCAAGGCGCCCTCGGTCTCCTGTAATAGGCCCGCTTACTTCTGGTTGTTCAGCGTCCGGCACAACAGAATGTTGTATTTCAGGCCCCGGAGTATCAGGTTTTGGTGCAGGAGTATTGGACGCAGGTGGTTGCGGAGCTACTATTTCTGGTTCAACTGCATCCGGTGCGGCAATGCTTGGTTGTGCCGTATTTGGTGGTTGAGATTGCAGGCTTTGGGGCTCAGCATTGCCTTGTGGCATTGGCGCTGGCTCCGGATTGCTATTGTTTGGCGCAATATTGGCCTGCGGCGCATTGTTATCTACAGCAGGCACTTGCGGGTTTTCAATAACTTGTTGCGCTATTTTTTCTGCTTGGGGCTCTTGTGGACGGAGTTCTTCCCCTAAGATCTTTGGAACTTTTGGCACTTCACTTTCTTCGAAGTGAGGTTCGTTTGCTTGGGTGTAGAGGGGTTTTGTTGCGGGCTGTCCAGAGATTGTTGGAATTTGTTGTATTTGGGTTTCGGGGGTGCTGGCGGGTTGTTGTTGGGCTTGAGTAATTGCGAGTTTATCTGCGGTTTTTTCCTCACAGCCAGTGAGGATAAGACAAGCAAAGAGTCCGGCAGCGGTTCCCTTCATAAGGCGGGATGAGGGTCGCATGGTTTAGGCTCCAATCAGTTTTGCCAACTTCGTTGGATTCAAGTTGTTAGTGGCAAACTTGCTTCCGCCGATGGTAGCAGTATTGGTGCCTCTCACTACGCCCTACAGCACACCCACCCCCATTTGTGCTATGGGGCGCGGAGATGGGTGTGAAGCGGGGGCAAACGCGGCCGTCGAAAAGCTGTGCAGCGTTAGCTACCGGTAATCTCTAACTTGTCGACGCCCTCTCCGCTGCGGACATGTACAGTGTCACCGTCACGAATTTCTCCCGCTAAGAGCTTTTTCGCTAAGGCGTCACCGATTGCCTGCTGAATCAACCGACGCAATGGCCGAGCACCGTATGCCGGATCGTAACCACGTTCGGCCAGCCACGCACGGCTTGCACTATCGAGGTCCAAGGTGAGCCGTCGAGCCGCTAAACGCTCTGCGAGCTGCGCAACCTGAATATCCACAATACTTGCGAGCTGTTCGGGCGAGAGCGCATCAAACACAACAACATCGTCGAGGCGATTAATAAACTCTGGCTTAAATGCACGCTTGACTGCCTCCAACATTTGCTCAGAAGTTCCGCCCGCACCCAAATTCGAAGTAAGAATCAGGATAGTATTGCGGAAATCTACAGTCCGCCCCTGACCATCGGTAAGACGGCCTTCATCAAGCACCTGAAGCAACACATCAAATACATCTGGATGTGCCTTCTCCACCTCATCAAACAGCACCACCGAATATGGGCGACGTCGAACTGCCTCAGTGAGCTGGCCACCAGCGTCGTACCCAACATAGCCGGGAGGGGCACCAACCAAACGCGCAACAGAATGCTTTTCGCCGTACTCGGACATATCAATACGGACAATCGCATGATCGTCATCAAACAAGAACCCAGCTAGGGCCTTGGCCAACTCGGTCTTACCCACACCAGTGGGCCCTAAGAACAAGAAGGAACCCATTGGCCGGTTTGGATCAGCAACACCCGCACGAGCGCGACGCACCGCATCAGAAACTGCCTGCACAGCATCCAATTGGCCAACAACCCGTCGACCTAATTCCTGCTCCATGGCCAGGAGTTTTTCCGTCTCACCCTGCATCATTTTGCCCGCCGGAATACCAGTCCAAGCGGACACAACCTCCGCAATAGTGTCAGGAGTAACCTCTTCATCCAAGATAGTGGTTTCTACAGTCGATTCCGCGAGTTGCTTTTCCAACTCTGGAATCCGCCCATAACGCAGCTCAGCAACCCTGCCATAATCACCATCACGCTCCGCAATCTCGGATTCCTGGCGAAGATTTTCCAACTCCTCCTTTACCTGACGAACTGTGTCTAAAGCTCGCTTTTCATTCGTCCATGTCGCAGTTAACGAACCAAGCTTTTCCCGCTCATCCGCCAACTCTTTCCGCAAAACTTCAAGACGATCCTTCGATGCCTCATCGGTTTCCTTAGCCAATGCCATCTCTTCGATTTCCAAGCGGCGCACAGAACGCTCTAGTTCATCAATCTCTTGCGGGGACGAATCAATCTCCATACGAAGCCGCGACGCAGCCTCATCCACAAGATCAATCGCTTTATCCGGCAAAAACCGCGACGTAATATACCGATCAGAAAGCGTTGCTGCCGCAACCAATGCAGAGTCTTGGATTCGGACACCATGATGAACCTCATAGCGTTCCTTCAACCCACGCAAAATACCAATGGCGTCTTCTACCGAAGGCTCGCCAACGTACACCTGCTGGAAGCGACGTTCAAGAGCAGCGTCCTTTTCAATGTACTTCCGGTATTCCTCCAAGGTTGTCGCACCAACTAAGCGCAGCTCACCGCGAGCCAACATTGGCTTAATCATGTTTCCTGCATCCATTGCAGATTCACCGGTTGCGCCAGCGCCGACAATGGTGTGGAGCTCGTCAATAAACGTGATTATTTGGCCGTCAGAGTCTTTGATTTCATCCAGAACCGCCTTAAGACGCTCTTCAAACTCCCCGCGGTATTTCGCACCAGCAACCATCGAACCCAGATCAAGGCTAATAAGAGTTTTGCCCTTTAAGGATTCTGGTACGTCACCCGCCACAATTCGACGCGCTAAACCTTCTACAATGGCAGTTTTACCAACGCCAGGTTCACCAATAAGCACCGGATTGTTTTTAGTACGACGTGACAATACCTGCACAACACGGCGAATTTCAGAATCTCGACCAACAACTGGGTCAATCTTTCCTTCCCGCGCATGCTTGGTTAAGTCGGTTGAGTATTTCTCCAAAGCCTGGAATTGGCCTTCTGGATCTTCATTTGTGACCTTCTTATTGCCGCGGACCTGAGGGAACGCTTCCCTGATTTGTTCATAGGATGGCAATAACTTCGCAGTCTCATCGCTACCATGTGCGATACCTGCAACTAACACTTCCGTCGATAAGAACGAATCTCCGAGTTCAGCAGCTAGATCGTTCGCAACCCCAATGGCTGCAACCATATCGCGGTTAAAGTTTGGATTCGCCATATTCGCGCCAGCAGCTTTTGGAAAGCCCTCAATTTGATTTCGAGCGCCCTTGCGAATGGCGTCAACGTTTCCGCCAGCAGCTTCGATTACTGGAATCGCGATGCTATCAGTCTGTTCCAAGATGGCCGCAAGAACATGTGCTGGCCGGATATCAGGATTTCCAAGCGCTGAGGCCCGTTGCACCGCAGCCTGTAAGGCCTCTTGTGTCTTTGTTGTGTAGTTACTCATATGTTCATCTCCCTAGTCGTAGTTGCGTCTACTAGACTCAACCTATCAGAAAAATTTTTATTCCCGTTGAGTCGGTATCACTCAACCTGCAAATATGAGGCAAAATGTAGTCGTGATCATCGACTGCCTTCGCGCCAATGCAGAAGAGTTCCGGGAACGCACCCAGCAACTCTTTACAAGAGCACGCCCAGAAACGTTGCTACTGTTTCCCTCACCTGCGCATAGTTCTCTCGTTGATGCAGTTTGTTATTTGATTCAACGCTCCCCATTCGACGAGAAAACCGTCAGCGTACTTCGCCAACTTGCCGAGGAACACCTTCGTTTTGGGGCACGACCAGAACACTATGAAATATTCGCCCAGGCAATGTGCAGCGCCCTGCGTTCCGTGGCCAAAGATACCGTACCTGCTACAGAAATCAGCGAAACCGAGTTGATATTCGTAAAAGCTGCGGAGATTATGTCCAATGCCGCCAGGGAAGCCGAAGCAGGCGGCGAACGAATTACCTATCACGGTCGCGTGGTAGCAACGCAGCAGCGCAGTCGTGATATCTATGTAGTGCGCCTAGAAGCAGAACCCATACCTTTTACAGCTGGCCAATATCTTCCTGTCACCATGCCTTTATTAGGCGGCCATTGGCGCTTCCTTTCCCCAGCATTACCCCCAAATAGGTATGGACATATGGAATTTCATGTGCGCGCAACAGATGAATGTTCGCGCACACTTGCCAAAGCAAGAATTGGGGACGAATGGATTTTCGGAACTCCGCTCGGACAAATGCATGTTGATTACCGCCGAGATATCCTCATGATCGCGCATACCACCGGGCTCGCCCCCATGCGCGCCATATTGCTTGAACTTGCGGCACGCCAAGGACAACCACGGGTACACCTCTTTTTCGGCGCCGAGTACCCTGGCGAATTATACGATCTCCTTGATTTATGGAATATTGCAGGCACGGCACCGTGGTTATCTGTAATACCAGTTTCAACAAATCCAAAGGATAGTTGGCTTGTTGGTGCTACCAAACATTCACAGCCACCCCGCGGACTTCATTTGCGACAAACCGGAACCTTAGGTGAAGTTGTTACATCATATGGAACATGGGATGACCGAGATATTCTTATCGCTGGCCCACCAAATGAAGTAAAAGCCATTAAAGAAGCCATGATTGAAGCTGGAACCCCATTGGCAATTATCCAGCATGACCCGCTATAGCACCGGGATCGTTGTTCGCACGCGTTCCACCTGTGAAATATCGATATCGGCATAGATAATTTCTTCTTGTTCGTTGGCTTCTGCGATTCTCACGCCCGTTGGTCCAATAATTGCGGAACGGCCCACCCCAGTCGGAGCCCCATCAGAGTTTTCTGTTACAGGTAATGCTTGATCACAGGCGATAAGAAATGAAGTGGAATCAAGTGCCCTAGCGGCAGTAAGCAATTGCCATTGCTCTACTTTCCCCGGCCCAGATGACCAAGATGCTGGAAGCACAATGACCTGAGCACCATTTCGCGCCAAATCCTGGAATTGCTG
This sequence comes from Corynebacterium freiburgense, assembly GCF_030408815.1. Taxonomy (NCBI): domain Bacteria; kingdom Bacillati; phylum Actinomycetota; class Actinomycetes; order Mycobacteriales; family Corynebacteriaceae; genus Corynebacterium; species Corynebacterium freiburgense. The sequence continues at coordinate 2,703,288 of NZ_CP047355.1, forward strand.
CGGAAATCGCACGTCAAAGCATACTGCTACCCCAATGTTTGCGCCTTTCCAAGGAAAGACCACAAGTTCTGTCCCTGGTTTTACGGTATCGGATTCGCGGAAACCAAAAGCATCATATGTATGTATTTTCTGGTATCCACGATGTATGCCTGGCCCAGTAATTAGCGCAGTATTATAAATCCGGTTTTTCCCTTGATGAATATCTGCTGGGCAGAACATGCCAAGTACGATGACCACTTCGAGCTCTTCTGCAAGTTCCCGAATTTTACTAGCAAATGCATCATCGAGGTCTTCCGCAATATTGTCCAGGCGCCCAGTACCAAATGCTTTCATTGTGGCCTCGGGGAACACCATAAGCTCAACACCAAGGTTCGCGGCTTTCCGCGCCCAGTGCTCTACTTTTGCTAAATTCTCCAGGATATCGGGCCCGGTTTGGATTTGCACCGCTGCGATTCGCATAGTGCTCACTGTATGTGAGTTTCTTGGAGTTCTCCACAGTTTTTGGTTGATATTTTGCCTTCATAATGCGTATTGTCACTAGCCCATGTCAGTGTCAAAGGTATGACTCTTGAATTTGACCCTCATCAAACAGTCCATTTCCCTGCGCCCCAATTAGGTACAAGTATTCCCATTGGTGGACCGCTTACCGACGCCGCTCTCGCCCGGGCTTCGGCGAATTGGCAGGCGCACGCAGACCATTTACGGGATGCCACTAATGATTGGACCGTTCATGTCCAACAGTTTTTAAATAGTGCGTACGATAGAGACCTTGCCACCGCATGGCGGCTTGCATGCCTATAAATGCTTTATGCGCCGAAGAGTGCGCTCAAAGCTTACGTACAACACAGTTTTTTAATCCCGTACTCAATGGCACTGGCGTATTTTTCGATCGTGCACGGGAAGAAGCCAAGCAGATACAGAGCCATTGGGAAGAGATTGGAAAAATCCAAGATCTAGTTGCGGATGTCCTTATAGCAACAGCACAAGCACAAATGGATTTGGATTTTGCATGGGAAAAAGCCCGGGCATTTGGCGATGAATCTGAACTCGTAACGGATTTTTTGCGACACATCCAAGCCATGGGCGAAGCCCTTGATGCCGCCTGCGCTGCAGAAATAGATTTTCTTTGTACTCCAGCCCCTAACCGTATTGAACGAAGATTCGCGGATTCTGATTCACTTTCCATAGCAGCATTGCATGAATTCAATACCAATACCGCCATCGAACAGATTATCGGTAGTGATGGAAAAATATTAGAACTAGGAGATGAGCATATCGTGGTTGCGTATGGCGATATAGAGCATTCTCCACACGTTGCTACTATTGTGCCCGGCGTTGGAAGTTCCAACCCCGAGCATTGGCCACAGTATGCGGACCGGGGGCGTCGTTTAGCAAAGGAAACCGGAGCCGCCATTATTTGGCTTGGCTACCAAGCACCTCCAAACGTACCCGCGGGCATTGCTCCTCTGCCTGCAGAATATGGAGCCATTGAGCTACGCGAATTTCAAGCCGCACTTGCACGCCGAAACCCAGATCAATATCACAGCATTCTCGCCCATAGTTATGGCACCGTAGTCGCTGGCAAAGCAGCACAATCTGGACTTGACGCAGACGCCATAATCTTTATGGGAAGCCCTGGAACAGGTGCAAATAATACTTCCGAACTGCATCTTTACTCAGATGAGCCAAGAATAATTGCGATTACTGGGGACCGTGATCCGATAGCATTAAGCGCATCAGCAACTGGAGGCGTGCACGGCCCCGATCCAACACACCCACAATTTGGTGCGGAGGTTTGGCATTCCCAAACCGATCACAGTGGATACTGGGAAGACCAAACCTTCCTCCATCAGATCTCACAACTCCCATACAGATAATAAACACGTTTGCCGGACTACACTGTGCTTGGGTTTGTGCGCTTGTGGTGAACTGGGATTTGGTTGTGCACGTCCGGCGACCTGGTCCTTTCGGGTGCTGGTTGGGCGTGTTGTCACAGATTCCATTTTTTCGGCGGATTTTATGGAATCTGTGACACGATAGGTAGGGAACCTGTCACAGATTCCATTTTTTTCGCTGTTTTTATGGAATCTGCGACACACCCCAGGTCAACGATTGTGCGCAATCTTGGTTGCTGTCACAAATTCCATTTTTTCAGGCGATTTTATGGAATCTGCGACACTCAGTATGAAAACATCACCAGTTCAATAGGGCTAGCCTATCAAACACCCAGGAAACCACCTCAAACCCCAGGCAAAGCAGCCGCCACACCAGGAGACTCCGAAAAACCAGCTCCGCCACCGAAAACAACAGGCAGATTTTACAATAACCCCGCCCCCAAACAGCCTAGAACAAAACTATTCTGGTTTTCGGGGACAGGGTCAAAACCGCTGGTTCAAAAACCGCTGGGCTTATGGGTAGCGGATCGACATGCGTCCGTCAATACGGCCTTTGCGCATATCTTCGAATACGGTATTGATGTCATCGAGCTTGCACTCTGTGACTGTTGGCTTAATCATGCCGCGAGCATAAAAGTCAAGCGCTTCCTCGAGGTCTTGGCGGGTGCCCACCAGCGAACCGCGAATGGTCAGCGCTTTAAATACAATATCGAAGATCGGTGCGGGGAAGTCACCTGGAGGCAGCCCATTAAACACAATGGTTCCACCCTTGCGCGCCATGTCTATAGCCTGGCCAAATGCCTGAGGATGGACAGCGGTAACCAGCACACCATGTGCACCACCCTTTGTGTATTCGGTAATTGCTGGGCCTGGCTCACGCTCACGAGCATTTACCACAAACTCAGCACCATGCTTTTTGGCCAGTTCCAATTTCTCATCAGCAATATCCACGGCAATGACTCGTAACCCCATCGCAACGGCATATTGCACCGCAATATGCCCAAGACCACCCACACCGGAAATGACCACGAATTGCCCAGGACGGGTATCAGTAACCTTCAATCCCTTGTATACCGTTACGCCGGCGCAAAGAATCGGCGCAACCTCAACCGGATTGGATCCCTCGGGGATTCGCGCGCAATAACGAGTATCTACCAGCATGTACTCTCCGAAAGAGCCATCTACCGTGTAACCACCATATTCTGCATCATTACACAAGGTTTCCCAACCAGTGCGACAGTGCTCGCATTCACCGCATGCAGACCATAGCCAAACATTGCCAACAATATCGCCAATATCCACACTATGTTTTCCTGGCCCAAGTGCAACAACTTCGCCAACACCTTCATGGCCTGGCACAAATGGCGGTTCTGGTTTCACTGGCCAATCGCCTTCTGCGGCATGCAAATCCGTATGACACACACCGGATGCATGAAGTTTCACCAATGCCTGATTCGGGCCCGGCTTTGGCAGTTCCAGGTCACCGATTACCAAATTAGGGCCGAATTCTTCGACGATTGCCGCTGTAAATGTATCTGACATGACCCCTCCTTAAGGGAAATATTTTTCAATATGGTGTAAAAATGGCGAAAGACCGGTCTACACCGGTCTTTACGCGCATACGCTTCAACGATTAGAAGAAGCCCAATGGTTTCTCGCTATAAGAAACCAACATGCACTTTGTTTCCTGATAGTGGTCCATCATCATCGCGTGATTTTCACGCCCAATTCCAGACAACTTATAGCCGCCAAACGCAGCATGTGCAGGATACGAATGGTAGTTATTTACCCAAACCCGGCCAGCCTGAATTTCCCGGCCTGCACGGTACGCAGTATTTTGATTACGCGTCCAAACACCAGCACCCAATCCATATACGGTGTCATTGGCGATCTCCATTGCCTCTTCAAAGGTCTTAAAGGTAGTCACAGCTAGGACCGGGCCGAAGATTTCTTCCTGGAAGCACTGCATAGAATTATCGCCCTTAAGAATGGTCGGCTCGATATAGAACCCACCCTCAAAGCCTTCAATGGTTGCCACGTGGCCACCAGTGAGAACTTCTGCGCCTTCGGCAGGGCCAGACTTAAGATAACCGGCGATCTTATCCATTTGATCCTGGGAAGCTTGAGCACCCATCATGGTTTCAGTGTCCAATGGGTTACCAGTACGAATATTCCGCACCTTCTCCACTGCAAGTTTCAAAAACTCATCAGCTATGGATTCATGTACAAGGGCTCGTGACGGACAAGTACAGATTTCACCTTGGTTCAATGCGAACATGGCTAAACCTTCAATGCACTTTTCCCGGAAATCATCGTCTTTATCCATAATGTCTGGGAAAAAGACCGAAGGTGACTTTCCGCCAAGTTCAAGGGTTACTGGAATAACTTTTTCGGATACCGCCCTGTGAATTTGCTGTCCTACCGCGGTAGAACCAGTAAATGCAATCTTGGAAATTCGGTCGGAGGAGGTAATCGCATCTCCAACTTCAGTACCACGCCCGTTCACCACATTAAGCACGCCGGGTGGGAGTAAATCTTGTATTAACTCTATGACAACAAGAATGGAAACCGGTGTTTGCGCTGCTGGCTTCAAAACAATACAGTTGCCTGCGGCAAGCGCAGGTGCAAGTTTCCAGGTAGCCATAAGGATTGGGAAGTTCCAAGGAATAATCTGGCCAACCACACCAATTGGTTCCTTGAAGTGATACGCAACAGTATCATCGTCAATTTGAGAAATACGCCCTTCTTGGGCTCGCGCAATACCCGCAAAGTACCGGAAATGGTCGATTGCTAGTGGTATATCCGCTAGCAGCGTTTCACGCACCGCTTTTCCGTTTTCCCATGTTTCCGCAACCGCAAGCATTTCCAGGTGCTCTTCCATGCGATCTGCAATTCGATGAAGAATAAGGGCCCGCTCGGCTTGAGATGTTCTCGCCCAAGCATCTTTTGCGGCATGGGCTGCATCAAGGGCTAGCTCGACATCTTCTGCTTTCGACCGGGGCACTTCGCAAATCACTTGACCAGTCACCGGGGTGATGTTTTCCATATATTCGCCACCGATCGGTGGCACCCACTTACCACCAATGAAGTTTTCATAACGCTGCTTGAAGGTGATCAGCGACCCTTCAGCCCCTGGATTTGCATAGATGGTCATTAGGCAAGTTACCTTCCTCGACTCGATACTGGATGCGTAACCCAAAGCCTAATGATGGAACGAAGTGTTGTGCGTCATAGTTATCTTGATGCATTCACGCCCAGCTCAATTTCGCCCCAAAATCAATGGTTTTGCAGGCGATTTACAATGAATTTACTAATTCTACAACAAGCTAAAATTACCCCCGCGAGATACCCCCACATTATCAGCATTATGTCGCTAAAACCATTTATCAGACACGCTTCACACCCCCAAGAGTCTTAAAACTGGAAAACTAGATAATCCTAAATTTTTGACATAAAAAAACTGATTAAAATTCTTTACTGAAAAAATGCGAAATCAGGGCACAACTTTAAAAGCAAAACAGTGTTCACCCCCGATACAATTAGCGCCTCACCACAAAGCGCTACGAGCGTTTCCGACGGCGCGGCTCCCACATCACTACCGCTGTTGAGCGTGGCACATGAACGATTTCACCGCGAGGCCGCTCCTGCTTATTGCGTAGCTTTTCAAGTTCCAATTTCAGCTCATTGTTTTCCGCATTGAGCCGTTCATTATCCCGTTGCAGACGTTCATTTTTAGTTTCCAACGAAATAATCGTTTTGATACCTGCAAGATTCACGCCTTCTTCTTGGCTTAATCGGTGGATTTCGCGGAGCAAATCCACATCACGGCGGGTATAACGGCGACCGCCGCCGCGAGATCGCAGCGGCGTTACCAAACCCATTCGATCGTAGGCTCGAAGAGTTTGAGCATGCAATCCAGCAAGTTCAGCAGCAACGGAAATGACAAAAAACTCTACATCTGGTTTATCCCTACTCATTTCGCTCCAGCCCACCCTTCTCGCGGATCAAAACCTGAGACACGCTCCGCTTCAGCATAAGTACGGAGTGCGGTGGCGGCAGCGGCGTCGAGATGCTGAGGCACAGTCACATTTACGGTTACCAAAAGGTCACCGGCGCTACCATCACGCTTTTCGACGCCCCGACCACGCACCCGCAATGTGCGTCCGTTCGGCGTTCCAGCGGGAATTTTTACCCGTACGGGTAAATCTAAAGTAGGCACGCTAACGGTATCGCCCAATGCGAGTTCAGCAAAACTTACTGGAATAGTTACTTCAAGATCATCACCAGTACGTGTGAATACGGGGTCTGGACGAACGTGTACCGTGACAAATAGATCGCCAGCAGGCTTGCCTTTCGGCCCAGCTTCACCCTTGCCGGCAAGACGAACTTTCTGGCCATCAATCACACCAGTTGGGATACGCACGGTAATGGACCGTGTCCTATGAACCGTCCCAAGTCCGGAGCACTCATGGCATGGGTCTATAACACGTTGACCAGTGCCTTCACAATCTTCACACGGAGCGGAAAGGCCGAAAGCGCCGCGAGTTTCGCTACGAAAACCAGAACCATTACATGTAGTACATGTAGACGTTTTTCCGGTACGAGAACCCGACCCATGACATGCCGAGCACGGAGCTTGACCAGTGAGTTGTATTGGGAAAACTGTACCTTTGGCGGCCTCGCGGAAATCTAGCGTAATTTCCGTTTCAACGTCGGCCCCTCGTGTAGCCCGAGCCGTGTTGCGAGTAGCACCACTGCGGTTGAAAAGGCCACTGAAGATGTCACCAAAACCACCTTCTTGGCTATATCCTCCCCCGCCGAAAATATCCGAGAAGTCCTGTCCGCGAAACCCGGCACCATAACCTCCGAGTCCACCGAACCCACCAGCGGCAAAGGTTCGTTTGAACTCATCGTATTCGGCACGTTTCGATTCATCGCCAAGAACATCATATGCTTCTGCAGCTTTTTTAAAACGCTGCTCCGCAGCTTTGTCTCCTGGGTTTTTATCTGGGTGATTTGCCCGAGCGAGGGTACGGTAAGCCCGCTTAATCTCATCGGCGCTCGCGGACGAGGAGACACCCAGGTCCGCATAGTAGTCTTTTTCCGCCCATTCACTTCGCATTACTGGGCTCCTCCTTCCTGAGTCATAAACAATGAAATTAATTGTGTTCAACAAAGCTAGTGACACACTCACGGGCCCACGACAATGTGGGCCCGTAGCGGTCTACTGTTTACGATCCGCAATAATCACCATGGCGGTTCGAAGCAATCGATCACCCATAACATAGCCACGTCGAAGCACAGTTCCAATTGCCTTATCGTCGCCTTCGGAAAGATCTTGGACAGCTTCGTGGCGCTCAGGGTCAAAATCATCACCTTCAGCACCAAACTCCGCAACCTTCATGGAAGTCAATGTAGCCCGGAACTTATCGTTCAAGGACTTCAAAGGACCAGCCTCATCCAGTGCGCCATGTTGAGCCGCCAGATCTAGATCGTCGAGCAATGGCAATAACGCAGTTACTACCTGGGCTTTTGCCATTTCGATTGCTACAGTACGTTCCCGCTCCGTGCGGCGTCGATAATTGGTGTACTCCGCGGTAATACGTAGCAGATCTTCTGTGCGTTCAGCAAGTTCCGCTTCCGTATCAGAGACCTCACCATCCCCATCATGATCCGGCTCGACCTCTACCCCATCAACTGATTCGGCAGTAGTAGAGTCTTCGGCTTCATCAGGTTCAGCATCCGCCTTCACATCTTCGGATGCATCTGGAGAAGCCTCCGAATCTGCAGCTTCTGCTTCGGCAGCCGCGACCTCAGCTTCAGCAAGCGCCTCGTCAATCGCCTTATCTAGTTCAGGGTCACGCGGGTTGTCGGTCACTTCTTCTCTTCTTCCTCGTCAACTACCTCAGCATCAACAACATCGTTATCGGTTGTTGTGGTGCTCGAAGCAGTGGAAGCGTTCGCAGCTTCAGCTTCGTAAATCGCCTTGCCCAACTCTTGAGAAACGGTGGAAAGAGTATCTACAGCCTTCTTAATGTCGTCGATATTGTCACCCTTGAGTGACTCTTCAACGTCTTTTGCCGCACCTTCAACCTTGTCCTTGATCTCATCGGAGATCTTGTCCTCATTATCGGTAACGAACTTACGAGTCTGGTAGACCATGGACTCTGCAGAGTTACGTACTTCTTGCTCTTCGCGGCGACGCTTGTCTTCCTCAGCATGGGTTTCAGCGTCCTTGATCATCCGATCAATTTCTTCCTGGGACAGGCCAGAACCATCTTGGATCTTAATGGTGTTTTCCTTGCCGGTACCCTTATCCTTCGCAGTTACGTGCACGATACCGTTAACGTCAATGTCGAAGGTGACTTCGATTTGAGGCAGACCGCGAGGCGCCGGAGCAATACCACCAAGTTCAAAGGAGCCAAGCAACTTATTGTGTTGTGCGATTTCACGCTCACCCTGGAAAACCTGAATCTGTACCGAAGGCTGGTTGTCTTCAGCAGTGGTAAAGGTCTCGGAACGCGTGGTCGGGATAGCAGTATTCCGCTCAATGAGCTTGGTCATAACCCCACCCTTGGTTTCAATACCGAGTGACAGCGGAGTGACGTCGAGGAGCAGCACATCCTTTACTTCGCCACGGATAACACCAGCTTGAAGTGCAGCACCAACGGCAACAACCTCATCTGGGTTCACACCCTTATTGGGTTCACGTCCACCCGTGAGCTCCTTTACCAAATCAGTTACTGCAGGCATACGGGTAGAACCGCCAACAAGCACAACATGGTCTACATCTTTAATGGAGACACCTGCATCCTTAATAACCTGGTTAAACGGTGCCTTTGTGCGATCCAGAAGGTCTTGGGTGATCCGCTGGAATTCTGTCCGAGACAGGGTCTCATCCAAGAACAATGGGTTTTTGTCTGCATCAACAGTGATATAAGGCAGGTTAATGCTTGCAGTCTGTGCTGAAGATAGTTCAATCTTGGCTTTTTCAGCTGCCTCACGGAGACGCTGCATAGCCATCTTGTCCTTGGTCAGATCAATACCGGAGCTTGCCTTAAACTTCTCCACAAGCCAATCAACAATGCGCTGATCCCAGTCATCACCACCGAGGGCATTGTCACCAGCGGTTGCGCGAACCTCTACAACACCATCACCAATTTCCAACAAAGAAACGTCAAAGGTGCCACCGCCGAGGTCAAATACCAGGATGGTTTGCTCTTTATCACCTTTTTCAAGACCATAAGCAAGTGCAGCGGCCGTAGGCTCGTTAATAATGCGGAGCACATTCAAACCAGCAATCTGGCCGGCTTCTTTTGTTGCCTGACGCTGAGCATCTTCGAAGTAAGCAGGAACGGTAATGACCGCATCAGTAACTTCTTCTCCAAGGTACGCTTCAGCATCGCGCTTCAGCTTCATCAGGGTACGTGCGGAAATTTCCTGAGGAGTGTACTTCTTCTCATCGATACCAACATTCCAATCCTCACCCATGTGACGCTTTACGGAACGAATGGTGCGATCCACGTTGGTGACAGCCTGGTTTTTAGCTGACTGACCAACTAATACTTCGCCGTTTTTCGCGAAAGCTACCACAGATGGTGTGGTGCGAGAACCTTCGGCATTTGCAATAACTACCGGATCACCACCTTCAAGCACTGCAACAACTGAGTTTGTGGTGCCGAGGTCAATGCCTACTGCACGTCCCATAGTTTTTCCTCCTGATATTTCGGGTTATTAGTGCAACTTCATCAAAGCTTGAGATTGATACAGCTCGGCTCAACCTTCAGTCACTAGATTAGCAGCCACCTTGAGCCAAAACCACTCAAGCTTTTCAATCTGTATAACGGACAATCTAACAAACTTGTTCCCGTTCGACTCAACTTTTTTGTTTTCGCAGCTCAAGGAGCCTCTTTCCATATGCTAAGCACTCCTGAATTCAATCTTCCATAAGTTTGTACGAATAACCTTCCCTCGATAACCCCCGCAATCGAAGCGGCCACATACAACGGCCCAGAACCTATCCCGTAAGTTCAACTAGTTTTCTTTCCATACTCTTTGCGGCTGGAAGTTTTGGTTTGAGCACAACCCATGTAACTGACCACTCAGAACACGGGCTGACTCACAGGCGCATGGGCTGAAGTTTCCAGGCTCTCCAGGAGTGCTTGATAGGCACACCCTATCGAACTAGCGATGTTTTCATCCCTACTGTCGCAGATTCCATAAAATCGCCTTTAAAAATGGAATTTGTGACAGCAAGCAACATTGCACACAACCGTTGACCTGGGGTTTGTCGCAGATTCCATAAAATCCGCCGAAAAAATGGAATCTGTGACAACACGCCCAACCGGCACCCAACCAGCACCCAAAAAGACCAAGCACCTCCCGACGAGAGCCCACCCAACCCTAACCAAATCCCAGGTCACCAGACGCACACAACCAAACCACCGGGCAAAACCAGGGCAAAACCAGGGCAAAACCAGGGCAAAACCAGGCCAAAAGCCAAGCCAGTCCCAAACCTCAGCCAAGTACAGTCGAACAAACGGGAAACAGTTCAGTTCTTAACCCCTCCCTTACCCCCTCTAGCTATTAGGTGATGTGAACCATAAAATTCCTAGTATTCGGGTTATGTCACGCATACATCCAAATTTGGCACCTACTAAAAATTCGTATTTTCCCACTACAAAAGCGAAAGTGAGGCACTCTTGGCAGCCCCTTCGGAGGCGCAACTGTCGCTGTGTCCCACACTCAAGCATGAGGTTCTTTTATCCTGCAGTACCCTCGCAGCCAGGAACGCTGTGTCCGCATTACTGCCCCAAACGGTGGGTGGCCGAGTTCGCCCTGCAGGGGATCGGCCCCCGACCCTCTTGTGTACTACTCCCCCAACCAGTTCAAAACTGTTCAGTATGTAATACAAGAAGGAGAACAACTCATGAGCTATATCAATCGTGATCTTGAAAACCTGCAGGAGCGCATTATTGCACGCGCCAATGAGTGGCTAGCTGCAGAGCAGAAATCCGCTAAGTCAAAAGAAACGGAACAACTTGCGGCGATGGTGCACGATCCTTCGGGCGTGGAATTCACTATGCGCTTTGTGGATCGTGTTGCTCGCCCGCAGGATAATCAGGTAGCTGCGCGGGAGCTCACCAAACTTACGGATACTGAGCTTCCTGGATTTATTGGACCAATTGATCGCGCACTAGTAAATACTGGCGCAAAGATGGCAAAGTTTGTGCCTAATTTCATTATGCCTGCTGCTCGTACTCGGCTGCGGCAGATGGTAAGCCATTTGGTGCTTGACGCTGAAGGCAAGGCCCTCAATAAATTGCTGGATGAGTCGAAAGCCAAGGGCTATCGTCTGAATGTCAATCTTCTCGGTGAGGCCGTCCTTGGCGATGGTGAAGCAAATAACCGATTGACCCGCACTATGGAGCTACTGAAAAACCCACGAGTGGACTATGTTTCCATTAAAGCTACATCGGTAGTTGCACAGTTAAACCCGTGGGATATTGATGGCAATACCGAGCTTTTAAAGGAGCGGCTCCGCCCACTGTATCGCTTGGCTTTGCAGCGCAGTCCGCATCCTTTTATTAATTTGGATATGGAGGAATATAAAGACCTCCACGTAACAATTCGCCTGTTTGAAGAGCTCCTTATGGAGGAAGAGTTCCTAGGCCTTGAAGCAGGCATTGTATTGCAAGCATATCTGCCGGACTCCTTCCAGGCGCTCCAGCAATTAGCTGATTTTGCTAAACGGCGAGCAGCAGCTGGTGGTGCAAAGATTAAGATCCGCCTGGTGAAAGGGGCGAACTTGTCTATGGAGAAAGTGGATGCTGAGCTACATGGCTGGTATCCAGCTCCATATGCCACTAAAGAGGAAGTAGATGCAAACTTCCTGCGCATGATGGACTACATTTTGCGTCCTGAGCATGAGAATGTTCGTGTGGGTATTGCGTCCCACAATCTTTTTTCGGTGGCTTCTGCGTATGAGCTTAGCGTTGAGCGCGGCGTCGAAACGCAACTCGATGTGGAAATGCTGCAGGGTATGGCCCCAGCCCAAGCAGAAGCTGTGCGCCAAGCCGTGGGTACCGTTATTTTATATACGCCGGTGGTACACGCCGAGGATTTTGACGTCGCGGTGAGCTATCTAGTGCGCCGCCTTGAGGAAAATGGCGCACCCGAAAACTTCCTGTATGCACTTTTCGGTGGCGACCTTACTGAGCAGGAAGCACGGTTCCGGGAGTCTGTTGCCCAACGCTGGAAGGTTGCTGAGGATTCTCGACGCCTCTCCACCCCAGAAACCTTCAATGCTTCCGATTCCGACCCGGCACTGCTTTCCACCCTGGAATGGGCGCGTACTTTGGAGGATCCACAGCCAAAGTGGAGGCTCATTACAGATGTGGAAGAAGTTGATAAAACGGTCGCGGGTCTTTTAAAGTCACCCCGTTTAGATATCGCCGAGCGCACCGCATTATTGCAGCGTGCCGCCGATGAACTTGAAAATATCCGCCAAGATCTATTGGGCGTCATGACCCATGAGGCTGGTAAAACCATTGCAGAAGCAGACCCAGAGGTTTCTGAGGCCATTGACTTTGCTCGCTACTATGCTCGCTGTGCAAACGCACTGAATACTCCCGGACACTCAAAGTTCACCCCACATAATCTGGTAGTAGTTGCTTCGCCATGGAACTTCCCAGTGGCTATTCCGCTCGGTGGCGTATTTGCATCATTGGCAGCGGGTGCAAAAGCGATCCTGAAACCAGCGCCTGAAGTGCGGCGATGCGCTGAGGTGGCACTAACTGCACTCCGCAAGGCCGGCATTGGCGAAGACCTTGTACAGCTTATGCACACCGATGAAGCTGACGCCGGACGCCGCCTTATGTCCCACCCTGATGTGGATGCAATTATTCTTACTGGTGCTTCCGAAACTGCATCGCTATTCCGCGGATGGAAACCAGAAATGAATATTCATGCAGAAACCTCCGGTAAGAATGCCATTATTGTTACCCCATCTGCTGATCCGGATTTGGCTGTTGCCGATGTGTATAAATCTGCATTCGGCCATGCCGGTCAGAAGTGTTCTGCGGCTTCATTAGTTATTCTGGTCGGTGACGTTGGGCGCTTTACCGATCAGCTTATCGACGCCACCCGCACCCTACGCGTAGGCTATGGCCACGAACTTTCCACCACAATGAATGGTTTAATTTCCCCTCCAGGAGAAAAACTCCACCGTGGTTTAACCACTCTGGAAACTGGGGAATCTTGGCTGGTAAAGCCAGAAAAACTCAATGATGAAGGCACCCTATGGTCTCCTGGTATTCGTGATAATGTTCGTCCAGGTAGCTGGTTCCATACCCATGAATGCTTTGGTCCGGTACTTGGCATTATGCACGCTGAGTCACTAGAGCAAGCCATTGAATGGCAAAACAGCACCGGTTTTGGCCTGACCGGTGGTATCCACTCATTGGACGAAGATGAAGTGGAATTGTGGAAAGAAAAAGTTGAGGTTGGTAACGCCTATATCAACCGCGGCATTACTGGCGCGATTGTTCAGCGGCAGCCATTCGGCGGTTGGAAGAACTCCTCTGTGGGCGTCGGCGCTAAAGCTGGAGGACCAAACTATGTGGCCCAATTGGGTACATGGGAGGATATTGAATCCGATGTTCCATCAGTGAGTTTGCCTCCTGCTTACCGGGAATTAGCGAATACAGAATTCCTAAAGCGTGCTGCTGCCCTCGATGAAATCGCATGGCGCACAGAATTTGGTGTGGAGCAAGATTTTACTGGCCTGCGTTGCGAATCCAATGTGTTCCGATACCGTCCGCTAGAAACCCTGTATGTGGTCGGCGATGATGAAGAACAATTTAATCGCCTTAAGCTGGCCGCACTGCGCACTGGCACCGAATTACGCAAATTGGAAACCCACGAATGGTTCCCACCACATTCACGAATCCGTGCCATTGGCGACGCACCCGTTCCCACCACAATCTACGAATGGGCAGCACTCAATGGCTCAGTAGTTATTGATGGCCCCGTACTTGCCGATGGCCGCCGCGAACTGCTGCACTTCCTCAAAGAACAAGCCGTATCAACAACAAACCATCGATTCGGCTATATCAAGGAGGAGACTAGCTAACCTCAACTGCACGAACTTTTCGTGTTTGGGCTACCTGTTTCTGGGTAGCCCTTTTTCAGTTGCCTATACTGCACAAACAAAAGCTGTGCATAGTAAGAAACTATTCTGAATCAAGGAACAGACAATAATGACCCAGGCATATCCGATATACCCCCATGCCCCTTATAGCTTCAATAGAACCCAATCGTCTGCGCATTCCACTACTTCCTAAAATACAATCGACTTCACAGAAGCAGTACTATTTGGCTTTAAGGCAGCATTCAAAAAGCCGCTTTTTTGGTTTTCGGGTACCACATTTTATTTTCTATGTACTCTCTATAGCCCTTGAAGTTTTTGTTTACAATATTATCCAAGATCTACCGAGCTTCACGTACACCTATTCCAACTCGTTGGTCACTGCATCACTACCTGCAGGAGCTGCCAGTACATGCGTAGACGTACCGATATTAGCCGTGTTTCGCCATGCCGCTACCGCATCAACATTAGGAATAACACCAAGTGTTCGCTACATTATCAAACAGCTAAATTTCCTAAATAGCTGCGCCATTATTTTTATTAATTCTATTGTTCTTTCATACACCTCTTTACCAATTCAATATGCCCAATTTTTTATAATTTCCCAATACCCGGAAGCGATCTTGACACAAGAATATTCGCTTTTTCACTGGTAACCGGATTCGTATTTCCACTATTAATGACAGCGATTCTAGTTTTTATAAATCCACTACTACTACTTTGGGTAAATTACTCTGCGGATAATCAGGGTAGCATTTAGAGTCGCATTTCCCTTGGATTCCAAGCTGGGAGAACACATTACCCCCAACTCGTGGTGTTTAGTATTTTCACCTCATACACCAGGTTTGCCACGACTCTAACGTTTGGAATTTTAATGGTAATTATAATGCCAGTTTTTTACTATCCCAAACGTATGTGTATCGCAGAATTACTGGTTTTCCGGAAGATCAGTCTTCCGAAAAGCCAGCCAGGAAGCAGCCCCCATAACCGCCACGAAAATCAAAAGTTCGAGCGTATTAAGCGGGCGTTGCCAGTATGAACTATAGAGAATTACTCCCACAGCAATGAGCATAGTCACTATGCCAATAAGCAGCCCTAAGTGCACACCCTGAGCGTTACCCGCGATGGCCGATTTAAGACTCCCGACCAGCCCAGCGGCAGACGCAATAAACAGCACGACGATAATTGCGATAGTTGCCATTCTGCACCTCCTAACTTTGATAGCAACTTCCAACTATTCATAATTTAAGCATTTAAATTAAAGCAAATGCCAACAATTAAGTTGTATAAAATATATTCTCTGTTGGGTTACTTGGAACATTTCCGATACTATATGCTCTACAAGCATTCTCTATCCCCATAAACGTAACAAATCGGCGAAGTATGTTGGTTCGTACGTTTTCTTATGGCAAAGTGAACCGATAATGAATAACCAATCTGATCCAACGGAATCAATCATGAATTTTGTTGAAGGCGAGCGGGGTACCCATCCTAAGGCAACTCCGCCTCATAGTGATTCCGGAACCCACGACGACGCTGTACCTGGATCGTCGCGCCCGGCTCCAAAAGTAGACCGCGCATTAATCCTCGGCCAAGATGGGCGATGGGTGGCTGGTTGGGCCTTACGTTTTATTGTGATGGCCGGAGCAGCATATATTCTTTGGCTGGGGTTAGCTCAAGTCTGGCAAGGACTCTTGCCTATATTACTTGCGATTTTAATGTCCACTGTGCTTTGGCCCCCGGTAAAGTGGCTGCGCGACCGCGGTATCAATGGAGGTATAGCCTCAGCTTTGGTTCTTATTGCAATGTTTGCAGCCATTGGTGGCCTATTTGCTTCCATGGCGCCAAATGTTTCAAGCCAAACAAAGATACTGTTTGCCCAAGCAATGGTTGGCATTCGGACCATCCAAGAATGGATGAAAGGTCCACCATTAAACCTGGATGCAGAAGGTATTAATGAAATTGCTAATGAGGTTGTCTCTCGTATTCAGGCTCAAGCAAGTAGCCAAGCTGGCAATATTGCATCGGGCGTGTTTTCAGGACTTTCAGCAGCCTCCTCTGTAGGCGTCACAATTGGTGTAGCTCTGGTCCTTACATTCTTCTTCCTAAAAGACGGTGATCAATTCATTCCGTGGGTCCGCAAAAACGTCGGCGAGACCGCAGGCTGGCATCTTACTGAGGTGCTCACACGCACTTGGAACACCCTCGCAGGCTTTATTCGCGCACAAGCCATTGTGTCATTTATCGACGCCGTGTTTATCGGCATCGGGCTAATCGCCCTTGGGGTTCCCCTGGCCCTAGTATTAGCGACCATTACTTTCTTTGCCGGTTTTATTCCGATTATTGGTGCGGTTTCCGCTGGCGCAATTAGCGTTCTTATTGCACTTGTTTCAAATGGTCCAACAACCGCTATCTTGGTGCTGATTCTTATCCTTGTTGTACAGCAAGTCGAGGGAAATATTCTTTCCCCAATGCTGCAATCCAAGGCAATGAATCTACACCCAGTGATTGTGCTTCTTGCTGTCCTTGTCGGTGGCGGACTATTCGGCATTGTTGGAGCCTTCCTTTCAGTCCCAGTGGCTGCGGCCATTGCAGTCTGGATTCGCTACCACGCAGAGATGGTTTCCCTGCGAACTGGTGAAACTACCGTCGACGATATCGAGATCGAAACAAAGAATGCCTCGGCTTCCCATTCAAAACATGAGACTATTAGGAACATTAAAGCGCGTATGCAAAGTTTGGTAAACCGACGACATCGCATCGCGAAGCAAGAGTCCAGTAAATAAGTCCCCCCACCCCACACGTGCCTATGTTTCACACCTGGGCACGTTTTTTAATGCGCTTTTTTCGTATTTTCGAGAAGAGCCAGTACTTTAAAGGTTGCCTCGGCAAGCTCTTCTGCTCCCGCCTTCGCTGCATCAGCCCATGATCTAGCTGCATCTTGATCAGCGTTATCACTAACCTGCTTCAACAAGGTCACCGGTATCCCATATCGCCAACCAATCAATGCAATAACGTGGCCTTCCATATCCACTAAATCAGCTTGTTTGGCCAGTTTATCTCGTGCCACCTGATCAGAAATAAAAGCATCCCCTGTGGCCAAACGAGCATTTGGATATACACCAGTGGTTGACAGAGTAAGCGCATTCACCATTGGCTTACCTGTTATTTTTGCTATTGCATCGGCATCAAAGTCATGTCTAACCACACGTTCAATTTCAAATATTCCATGTACGCCACTCAAACTTCCTGCCGTACCGATATTAATAATATGATCGGGACGATTGTGCCACAGGTATTCCATCAAGCTAATTGCACAATTTGAGGTACCGACTCCAGTGACTAACAACGGGTAACCATCTATACCCGAAGATTCCTCTTCAGTGGCGGCAACTATAAGAACCATAGCTCCAAGTGTAGCCACTTTTCCCAACCAGACAGATCTGTACATAAATGCGAAACTCGCTACACCCATCAATCCTAGACAACACTTCAACCACTGCAAATATATAGACAGACCTGTACGCGAAAATCTTGCGTTTATGTCACCTATCGGCTAAATTGAAGTAGCCTAAGCAATTAAATTGAAAAGGATGGACTATGAAGATTGCAATCATTGGAGCTACCGCCCACGGAATTCGCACAGCAGAGCATTTCGCCTCATTACCAAACACCGAAGTAGATCTTTTTGATTCCAGGCCTGCGATATTTGGCCTTACTCATTATGGACCCGCAAACCCAAGAGTCCGTTTTATAGGAAACATCACAATAGGCGTTGACATTACACGTGAAGAACTTGACCCACTATACGATGCCGTAATCTTTAGCGACCGATCCCCCAACTCCGATAGCAGCGATATTCTCGATCTTATTCAAGATAAAGGATTACCCCACACAACTTGGAAACAACCAGCAGATAAAAACCCTGCTTTACCGCGCGATTGGTTCGCTACATTTCGCGCGGCACAGGAAATTCCTACGTGGCTATAACACTCAGACAAAACCGTCTAAATTCTGCCCGCCCATCGTCATCTCATCTACCAAAAGGATTTTGCACCATTGGGCGGGCGCTTGCAAGGAAACTATCATTTGACTTCTATGACTGGCGAGGCGTCACTACCTGGTCATATGATTTTGATTTTCAACCCGATTGTCCATCCACAATAAAAACCAATCTTCGTGAGTGTGCATTTTATACTCAGCCACATCCGAACGCCCAAATGTAAACTCCTCCACGATTGGGGTATCTGGAGTTACAAAACAATACTCCATTAACGGAGCAAACTGTGTCTTCCACTCGTCCCATCCATCATCCACATTGATCTCTGGGGCATCTCGAACATTTAGAATCACATGGCAATCGCTACAACGCACAATGGCAGTGGCGAAAGACTGCTCCAAAACATAATCGACGTCCTCACTATCCACATTCTGGTCAACTGGCACCATTACAGCACCCAGTTTGACGCAAGCAAATAGCACTTCCCAAAAGCTCGGTGACTTCTCCCCGATATACAAAACACGATCACCTAAGCCAACGCCAATATGCGCTAATCCAGCCGCTACTCGCGATGAATCATCATCCAACTGCCGGTAGGTAAGCATCCCAGCATTGGGCCAAGCCACATTGATATCGGGCATTTCATTTGCACATAAATCGAGTGCATCCGAAAGCGTTACAAAATCTTGACGATTCATCTTCTTTGGCTCCTAAAGCCTCAATAGAGTGTGCAGTTACATAGGTCCAAGTGTTTATAAAAATTAATGTAGCAATCATACTGGTAGACAGCCTTACTGCAAGGATTTCATGCGCAAAGTTCTTACGCAATTTAATGAATATTTTTTCATTTTCTCGGGTGCTGGTGCGCTAAACCAGAATCTGGCCATCTGACATTTCCCCAGGAATGAAAGACTAAGAATCAACCCGAAAGTTTTTAAATCATTCGACATAACAAGTTGCATGGTGTCTAACGAACCATATTCCGTTACTGTGGTTTGTGTGCAAAAAAACTTAGCGATTGATTCTGTAGTACTCATGGGATCCAGCGCTACAAATGCAATTGTTGGTCTCGCTTTTTGGGTTACTGCAACTCGATTAAATGACGCCGAAATAGTCGGCGCTGCCAGCACTGGAATAGCTGTGGCAACAACACTTTCCACACTAGGAATGCTCGGATTTGCCCAGCTTATGGAGCGTTTTCTTCCACGTGCATCAGCCCTCCAAACGATGGGCGTTATTGGTTTCGTCGCCGCCTTTTCATTATTCTTAGGCTGGCTATTTCAACTACCTTGGTTGACACTTGTCCTGGCATTGTTCGCGCTATGCGATTCATATCTTATTGGCTGCGGAAGACCACGCCTTGTGGCCTTAAAGAACCTTATTCACGCGATAGCTAAATTCGCACTAGTTTTCGTACTACCAATCGAATGGGCCTGGGGAATACCAACTGGCGTTTTATTAATTTTCTTCTTTTTTGGCAAACTTCCTCACAGACACCTTAAAGTAAGTGAAGTATCACTATATTTCTCCCATAGTGTCGGTTGGCTATTGGCTCAAATGCTCCCAGGATTAGTTATTCCATTAATGGTTGCCCGAACTGGGTTGGATCAAGCCGCCTATTTTAATATCTCATGGGTAATCGTTAATACATCATTTGTCCTTATGTCAATGATCGGCGGTCCATTTATCTCCAAAGTGGCAAATGCCGATGCTGAAATGGCAGATGCGACCCAAACTCTCATTCGAATTGTGATAGGAACAAGCTTCTTAAGGCTTATCGGTGTTTCTTGTTTAGGTCCTCTTGCGTTGTTTGTGTACGGAACTGATTACGCCGAAAACGGCTATATGCTTCTTATCCTCATGGGCATTGCGCATTTTATTGGTGGACCGGCATACCTGTATGCAACGCTTGCCCGCATTTTCGGCCGCATTGGGTATGCGATGCTCATTCAAGCAATAGGCTCGGTGGCCGTGGTTGGTTTGATTTGGTTAATGCTTCCCACATGGGGCATTACAAGTGTAGGTATCGCGTATTTGATCGTCGATACTTGTGTCATGCTCGCTTCCGCATGGCCATTAAAGAAAGCGCTCAGTATCGCCCTGAAGAAAGTTGAACCGCAGGTACTGTAAACCCATCGATATGCAAAGCAATATCAAGACGCACCCACAGCCATAATGCAATAGTAAGGACCCTGGCACACTTGTCCAGGGTCCTTACTATCTACTAGAACATGCAGTTTAAATACCGTTCTAAAGCTCTTGATATCCGACAGAAAGAATCTCTACAACGGGAACACGGTACTCATCTTTTGGTTCCCCTTTTTCTTGTGTATAGCCGTTGCCATCAACAAGATTGTTGCCTTCTTCAGTCGCGTGCGATTCCACCTGAATTGCTAAACGCATCGGCTCATGCGGAATATCCTTGGTGGTCTCACCAAAGAGTTCACCTTCACAGAAGAATTTGATGCTGTCTTTACGCCATTCAACAGCAAATGTCGTAGGTTTTGTAGTGTCTCGGTCAACTCGGAATTGTTGACGCTCTTTACCGTGGATAAAGGCATCAACGCGTTGACGATCCGCACGGAAACATTCCGCGATATCAATTTCTGGCGGCCAGTGATCAGCTTCGGGCCAGAGAAGTACATGGTAGGAGAGGACCGGGTGTGGAGTGGAACGTAGACGTACTTCGAAGCGACCATACTGTTTTGGCGCTTGTAGATACGTTAAACCACCTGTTACCCAGCCATTATGACCTGGCGCTCCGTAAAGAATATTCCCGCGAACCATGGAAGGATCCCACTGAACGTATCGATCAGAGGATGGGCGACCTGAGTATGCTTCATAATCTTTTAACGAGGCATTACATGCAACCAGCACTAACGGTGTTAGTAGGAAGGCACGTCTGCTCAACATTTGAACCTCACGAATAGTTTTTGCATTGTGCGCCCTACTCTGTATAGCGGTGAGTAGACGCCTATCGGAACTGTCGCCGCCATGACGGCGCCATGAACTGCTTCACGACGGTGTCCGTCGCTCCATGTTTGTAGCAACGCCGACGGCGTCAAATACCTTAGCAGCGAAAGTTGCAATTGGCGAGAATTTGGTAATCCAGATAACGCTGCGGTTGCGATTCCAGGGACTGCTTCAAACCATACGCGGAAGGAACTTGGAGCACCCATAGCAACCACTGAATCCGCACATAACGACGTATTTTGCACCGATCGCAGATCTGTATCTACTGCCCCGTCGTTACGATCACGGTAGTGGTAGCCAATGAATGGAATTAATCTTGCCTTATGTATGCCGGGAAGAGCATCAAGCAACAACATGAAATCCTCTTGCGAGGATAACTGCTTCTCCGGATTTGATCGCTCGATCGCTTCTTTTAATACCTCCGCTTTAAACAGCTTGTTCCACAGATAACCTCGAACAGTCCCATCAAAGATAACCGGCTTAAGGTCATCAATAACTACCTCGTCTGCCACACCTTCCATAAGATGGATTCGCCCAAGGCTGTCGTAGCGGTGAGCACGGCAAATAACGAGGTCAACACCTTCGCTGGCACCGATCATGCGTTGGAGAATGTGCGGATCGAAGGTATCGTCAGCATCGACAAACCAGATCCAATCACCTTGTGCTTCTTGAATACCTCGAGCACGAGCGGCAGCAATGCCCAAGTGCTCTTGATAAATCACTCGGCCTTTACCCCAATTCTCGGCTATTTCGGCACTATTATCTGTTGAGCCATCATTAATAAGGATGTATTCCACATCTTCTAGCTGGTCAAGGCATTTCAATACCCGAGGAAGATATTCAGCCGCATTGTAAAAAGGCAGAATTACACTGATCATTTCAGAGCCTCCAGAGCTGCTTGTTCCACTGATTCATTACCCCGTGATAAAACCACCACGGCTCTTTTTCCTGGTTGCACGGCTAATGCACTTTGAAAATCGGGCGCAGAGCCCGTTTGTACCCATTGCTGATTTCCCCACTCGGGAGATTCGAGTGTATAGCGAGCAAATCTGCCAATGTCTTGTACGGTCGAAACGCCTCCCACCGCCGGTGAAAGTGCATTAAATTCATTCAGTAATCTTGTGTTGACTAAACCCATCGGTTCCGTAAAGCGAGTTTTCAAAAGGTTTGGGTAGTCGGTTTTTGCGGCGATTGCCAGGGCATGCCCCAATAAAGATATTCCAATTGTTGAAGGATTCCTGCGGCCGCGGCTTTCTAATGGATCTAACTTCGCTTTATGCAAAAGTTCCTGGTAATTCAGGCTTTCGTTATCTGTCGCCGCAAAACCACCAGTATGTTCGGCGAGCTCGCGCAGCGTTACATTTGATGCCGGGCTATTTGGGACGTCGACAAGAGCGCCTAGTTTTGTATCTTCCCGAATATCACCGCGGCGCAGTGCCGCATAGTAAAGCTCAATAGTGAACAATTCAGTCAGATTTGATACCCGGTACGGTGTAGTCAATGAAGACTCAACCAGCGCAAAAGTAACCTCTTTATCCACAGCCATTGAAGCAATCATCCGGTTGTTTTCTGTATGAGGTACGATCTTCGCGGCGAGTTCTTCGTCACCACGTGGAGGCACCATAGGTTCCTCTGTAGCCGTAAGCACAAGAATGACGGCGATAATCGCTACGAAATATTTCATGTGGCACCCGCCAATCGGAGCATAAACATCGTGCTGGCAAACAGAAGTATTGGCACCGCCAGCCACCAACTAAACCACCAGCCACGCCTGCGCGCTAGCACCGTCCAAAGATAGACACCAAAGGCTAAAAACGCAGCACAAATAGTAATTATTTGAGCAATCATTCAAGCCCCCTTACACCTGGCGAATCACCGAGTGGTACGCCGTGAATATCGGTTCGTTCCAACACAATGACATGCTCAGAATCCCACGTGATTTTATAGTTACTGTACTTCTCCAAATCATGTGCAATTTCTTCAAAATTTTGCGGATGCCCATTCACCATTCGTTCATAGTGCTCACGCGTGGAAGTCAGAAACACTACATCAGGCTGCTGAGCTAGCACACCAAGCAAATCTCTCACAGGGCTTTCAGGCGGCTTCATTTCAGCAACACGATCCATCCGTAGCGTGCCTTCATAAATTAATGGTCCAACTACCGAACCGTATGGTGTGCGATCCAATACAAAACGTGCGGCTTGCACTACGTCTTGAGGTGTACGTTCAAAAGCAATATTCACGCCGCGAGCAGTTACTCCAAGTACAGCGCAGAACGCCAAAATAATCACCGGCCGCAACCGTAGTCGTGCGATCATAATGGCTAAAAATGGTGCGGAGTATAAGAACACCCGAAGGATTACTTCGCCTCCATAACTTTGCCCAAAAATCAAGGTAATCGGAGCCAGAATCGCAGCTGCAACCACGCGTTGCTTGGTACGCCACCAGGTAAGTACAGCAGCTAAGCCTAAGACCAAAGTAAAAAGCACCCGGAACTGCTGCATTTGGGTATACAACGGTTCCCCACGAACACGTTCAGTTAATCCCATGGATACCGCTTCGGAAGCTTTACCGAATCCTTCGATAAGCACAGGGAGGTTTCCAGACCACCAATCTGAAGCACCAAATACAAACCAAGAAGCGAAAATTACAGCAACACCTAGCCATAATGTGCGGAATTCCGTGGCCTTTAATAAAGCAAGCAATGCCAAAAGCACGATGAGCGTTACTGGAGTGAGTTGGTGAGAAACCACCATAGCCGCAGCTAGTATAAGCGCTACAAATTCATGCTCGCTGTGAAGCACAAGTCGAATAATTACCAAATACAACAAAAGTGCAACTGATTGCGGTGAAAAATAATCTTGTGCGCTCCAATTAATGCAAATAAATAGGATGCCCGCCAGTAATCCTTGGGTGTGAGTGCTTCCCAATGTTCTTGCCAAGGCATACACAGCAGGCATATACGCCATAGCAATTGCCACTGGATAGAACACAAGAAGATTAGTCGTACCGCTAATTTGCTGGACTAGTGCAGCAGCTGAGAGAAAACCTGGCCAACTAAATCGAGCATCGATGCCGGTAAGAATACCCCAGTCAGTAATCGCTTCTGCAAAACCAACATGCACATACCCGGTGTTCATCACCGCACCAAAATCGGCAAAATTCACGGTAGAAACCACCATGGCCGCAAGCAATATCATGGCAGCGGGGCGTCGCCAAACAAAAAGTGCAATGGCTAAGGCAACAAACCATTGCCATGGCAGTACTTGCAAAATCCCAATCGAGCCTGCGGAATCCAAATCAATGGCATAAATTGACCAAAACCAAAATAACGTTGCAGGTACAACTAACCAACCAGAACGATACGGCTCTATGCGAGCAAGCAGACCAGCCGAAGCGTTTTCAGGGATAGCACCGCTGATTGGACGTTTAGTTTCTTCAAACCATCGACGAATACTCGGGCCCCACTCCTTTAAAGGTGGTAGATCGGGACATCCTAGCAACGCGGGTAGTGCCAGCACGATTGCCGCGACGAGCGTACTGCGTATGGTCAGCTGGTTAGCCAACGAAACCAGAATAAAAAGAGCAAGAGATACTGCCGGAGTAAGTGCGAGGAAAAAAGCCCGATCGTTGGTAAGCCGCGAACTAATTCCAGCACCAATAACAAATGGTGCGAATGCCGCAACCCACATTGGGTGTACAACAAATGCGGGTAGCAGTAGACAGAACGCCCACCCGATTCGCTCGCCCCAGGCGATTACTCTGTCTTTTTCCATGTATCCACCGCATCACTAAGCCGGGCCGCCATAAAAAGTGGTGGGCCGCATAGATATCCTGCAATTTCAGCTGTGCGCATCCACCAAGGTGAAGGCTCGGTTGGTGGCTTTACAGCACCATGGGGAACTTTGCCTCGGATTGTTGTGGGCACAAACTTCCCGTCAGCTAAACAACGAGCAAGCGACGCAGTAAATCCAGTACCAAATCCAAACATTTGCTTGGCTAAAGCACGCTTTGAATGCCTATGGATATGGCACACAATGGCTTTCGGTTGATATTGGATAACGCCTCCATGAAGAACAACACGACGTAACATATCCAAATCTTCACCACCACGGGTGCAGCGTCCGGTGCCAAGCTCTTCAGCAAAGCCACCGATTTTTTGAAAAACCTCAGCTCGGAATGACATATTCACTCCAGCACCGAAGCTTCCAGCCGGATAGGGATATAGCGGCGGCGCTTCTTCAGTATCTAAGCTCCAACGACGTGGCTTCTCGCCCATATCGAAGCTGACATGGTTTTCAAAAAGCTCTTGTGCCTCGGTTTCAGGCTTGCTTACTACCCGACCTGTTACCGCCCAGGTTTCATCATCATAAGAATTGATAAGTTCTCGCAGCCAATTTGGGTCCGGGCGCGCATCATCATCAGTGAATGCAAGAATTTTGCCATTTGCCGCACGAATCCCGACGTTACGGGCCCGGGCTAGGCCCGGCTGAGGGGCCCGGATCCCCATTCCGATACCGTCCGCTGAGTTATCAACCAAGATCAATTCTGCGTCGATACCTTCCATGGATTTTTCAATATGGTGGAGATCCAATGGACGGCGCCCATCCGTACACACGATTATCGACGCCTCTCGCGTTGGGGTTTTAGGCGGGATAAACCCACGCTTTCCCAACGCAAACCCCAAGGCAGCAGCAGCTACATGCAAGCTGGGGTGTCTAGCATATTCACGTTCAGAGCCAAGATCATTGAGCCAGGACTTTATACGCCCTTCATCAAATGAGCGTTTCATGTGATAGGCAAGTTTAGTTCGAGACTCAGGTACAAAATGGTCTACTGCAAAAGCGGTATGACGGATAATCTTGCCATCAATACGCTGGCAAAGCTCGGTTTCTTCACCCCCCGAAGTATTTCCACCCACTCTGCCAAGTGCAGGAGAAAAGAGCGGAATTGGCCTGCGAAATGCCATAGCTGCGCCAATAGGATTGCGGATTTCTTCCCCATCCGCAGGTAAACCTGCATGGTCACACCCATACACCCAAGCATGCCGTTCGTCGCCTTCGCCAGCTTCAAACCTCGGGTGAACTGCTCCTCCAATCCCGACAATCTCAGGATCTTCAAACACGCTCATTGAGGCACGCCATCCCGGACGCGGAATAGCGTCATCATCAATAAATACAATGATTGGGTTCGATCCTTGGCTAACTCCCTCGTTTCGAGCATCAGCTAGCGGGCGATCCCGAATAATTGTTAACGTATCGTCTTCTTGTAGTTCCTTTTTGATTGCTTCAACACAGGCATCAAGGAAATGCTCACGGCCGGTGACCGTACACACCACTACATCAATAGCGTCCACGCCATTCCTTCCAAATAGTCCGAAGCACGCGCTTGCCGTCTTGCCACGCATGAAGATTGCTTTCACCATGAATGCGGTTGTATTCGTGGCTTGGTACTTCGGCTATTTCAGCGCCGAGTTTTGCTGCACGGCAGGCAAAAAGGGTCTCAATTTCAAAACCATCGCCCCATTGCGGCTTGCTCTTATTCACCTCTGGAAGATTCCACGACTCGAACATCTCACGAGTAAAAGCGTTATAGCCATAGCAAAGATCAGTAAATTTTGTACCAAATAAAGTATTTGCTAGCTGGGTAAACCCAATATTTCCGGCTGAACGCAGCCGCGTAAGATCGTCAGACCCGCCACCCACAAGATAGCGGGATCCCTTTACAAAATCCGCTCCTGAATCCAACGCATCGATAAAACGCGGAATTTCAGAGATTTCCGCAGACCCATCAGTATCCACCATTACAAGGTGTTTCCCGGTAGCTGCTACACAGCCGCAGACCAACGCATTCCCCTTTCCTTTCCGCGTCTGGCCAATCACCCGAACTGGGTATTCACTTACCGTTCGTTTGGTGTGTTCAATATCCCCGCCTTCGACAACTACCATTTCATAGTCATCTGGAACGTGCGGCAGTAATCGGAGAAGATTCGCCGTTTCATTCATCGACGGCAAAATCAAGCTAACGGTCATATTCTTAGTTCCTCCAGCGATGCCTCTGGCCCTGAATCTCACCCAATAGCCATATTTTTCCTATTGAAATCAATGGATAACCTCGGCAAAACAACGTTTTCTACCCCATGCGCGAAACTTAAAACCATCATCAGAATCCTTAAAATGCTCAAAACATTATCTAAAATATTTTTATAGAAATGATTTTTGCATCGTGCATAAGCTTGGAATTGAGACCTGCATAAATATGCTAAAGTCCAGCTAAATTGGGATATTTTCCAGTTTTCACTTATTTGGGGATTGTCGCTTGCCAAAAGCTACCGCTGACTATTCGAGGCGCTCATCAAGGCTCATTTTTTTATCTTGATATCCGGACGGAAATACATGATGCCCAGGCATTTTGCCCAACAAATGGCTCCGAACACCACCATCGCGTAAAGTGGATACACGCACGCTATTGCAGTGTTCGACATGCGCACCACGTTTTTGAATAAAACGCTGAACGCTGTCAGTTTGATCGCCAAAGGTAGAATTTAAACCCTTTGACCTGATTTTCATAAATGCAGCAATCAACATCTAGTAGTCCTTCCGCTATTGGAGAATACTAGAGCGTTAAATAAGTGCAACCTTTTACATTTATTGGAAATGTTTACTCAATCTATATAATTTGAATAGCGCACGTTTTTTCTTTACGTACACTCGCTTTTTAATTCCCGCTAGTTCCTTGCACCACATTCACTTCCCCCCCAAAAGATTACACCCTAATAGGGGTGTGACGAAAGATGCGGCGAGATACTGTCCGATCCCAATGATAAGAAAACCAAAAAACAGCGAATGAGGAATTAATGCCAAAATAAGTACCCACACCACGATCGCGGTGATAAGCACTCCACATGTCCGAATAGGATGTCGTATAGACAAGCCAACAGACGATCGAAAAGTTTCTACAACGCCAGTACCAGCACAAGAAGCGAGTGGAACATACCAAGCGGAGATTGCGTACACCATCAAAATTCCAGATAAGATTCCGGATCGTACTGCAAAATGATCAATAGCTAACCACTCAATCAGTGCGAGAATATGTATCACCAAGGTGAAACCCCACCACCACGAAACCGCACCACCCGGCTCCCGAAGACCCCGAATAAATGTCCTAATAGGATGTGGTGAATCAAGCAGCCAAACTCGATATGATGATCGAATTGCTCGTCCCCCCGGCACCACTACAAGACAGCAAGCCACCATAATTGCAGCAACCACCGCGACATCGGAAAACTTCTCCAACGCGCGGTGGAAAGCTGAATCCGGGCCCATATCAGCCCTTCACCGCACCTGCGGCTACGCCTTCAATAATGTATTTCTGTGAAGAAATATAGAACACCACAATGGGAATGATGGCGAGAACGAGCATTGCCATCATCGCACCAAGGTCGCGGTTGCCATTCGAACCTACGAAGGATTGAACGACCACCGGGATAGTTTTGTATTCTGTGGACAATCCAATCACCAAATATGGCAAGAGATAGTCATTCCATACCCACATAGCATTAAGGATCGCTACCGTAATTGCGGTTGGTTTGAGCATAGGCAAAACGACTCGAAAGTAAGTTTGCAGCGGCCCACAACCATCAATCATTGCGGCTTCTTCAATTTCCAATGGAATCGACTTCACAAAACCAGCAAACATAAAGACAGAAAGTGCGGACCCGAAACCTAGATAAAGCACTGTAATGCCAAGTGGGTTATTCAGGTGAAGGCTATCTGCAATCTTCACGGTTGGAAACATCACCATTTGGAATGGAATAACCATTGAAAAGACAAACAAATAGTAGAGCGCTGATGTCCACCAAGTTTTTACACGAGTGATGTAGTAGGCGGTCATTGCAGAGAAAAACACAATCGAAACCACAGATAGAATCGTGATCACGAATGACCAGACAATCGCCCAGAAGAAGCCCTCGCGAAGCAGCCCAACTGCGTAATTTTCGAAGCCAGCCCACATATCTCCAAGCGGTAGTGCAAAGGCATTACTTGAGATAGCAAATTTACTCTTGAATGAATTCAGAAGAATAAAGAGGATTGGACCGATAAATACAAAGGTAAGAAAAACCAAGATCGCGTAGATCGGCAGTTGACCTGGTGTAATCTTCTTTTCTGATGTCATGCTTCAACCTCCCGGCTCCGAGTGACACGCAACTGAATTAAAGCGAACACGATCACGACGAGAACGAAGATAACGGCCTTTGCCTGGCCAACGCCTTCAACACCGATCCGGTTAAACATCGTGTTCACGATATTAAGCGCGACCATTTCGGTTTGCGCCTGTGGAGCACCGTTAGTTAATGCAAGGTTTTGGTCAAACATCTTGAAGGTGTTTGCAAACGTAAGGAATAAACAGATAGTGATCGACGGCATAACCATCGGAATCGTCACGTGACGTAGAACGCCCCACTTTGAGGCACCATCGAGCTGTGCAGCTTCGATCAGTTCCGGAGGAACATTTTGCAAACCAGCTATGTAGATGATCATCATATAGCCAACGAGCTGCCAATTTATGAGTACGATCAACCCAACATAACCGTACTTCCAATCTGAAATGATGGTTGTACTGTAGTTGGCCAGCACCGCATTAATCATAGATTGCCACGTATAGCCGAGCACAATGCCGCCAATTAGGTTTGGCATAAAGAAAACCGTGCGGAAGAAATTCGTTCCAGCGAGCTTCCTTGTAAGAATCCAGGCAATGGAAAACGCGAACATATTTACCGTAACCAGAGAAACGATAACTACGAGCGCAGTAAACCAGAATGCTTTTGTGAAGCCTTCACGCTCACTGAAAGCTTGTACATAGTTTTCAATACCATTAAATTCTGCGTCCGAAATCGTAGTGAAGTCCGTGAAAGAAAGCAGAAAACCAACTACGAAAGGTACGAAGAACGCGATCGCAAAAGCGATCAGCGTCGGAAGCACAAAAATTGGGAAGTACTTTTTTAATGACGCTTGCATAAGATTGCCATTCTGTAGAAGATGTGGGGCCATATACGACCCCACATCAAATCTTCATGCTTACTTGGAAGCTGCTTTTTCAGCAGCCCAGTTGTCAACAAATGTCTTGACTACTTCATCCCAGTTAATATTTCCGGAAGCATATTGGCCCAATGCCTGACCAAAGTCATCCTTGAACTGCTGGGATGGGAAGTACTGGAAATCCCAAGGAACGTTCGTCAGTGAATCGTCGTTAATTGCCGCCGCAATCTCTTTGGCAAGCGGATCGTTTGGAGTGTCGCTTTCTGTGTAGTTGGTAAACGGTGCAATAAAGCCCAAATCCTCAACTACGTGCTTCTTACCCGCATCGGAGGTGAAGAGCCAATTCACAAAATCAATTGTTGCTTTTTGGTCTTCTTCAGATGCCTTATTATTCACAGCCAAGTAGTTTTCGGTACCTACGGCCAGACCTTGAGATTCCTCACCCTTCATGCCGGTGTAAATCGGCATGAACTTGATTTTGTCTTCTTTCACAACGTTGCCGGAGACCTCATTAATTTGTCCCCAAGCCCAGTTGCCGTTTTGAACCATAGCAGCTTTGCCTTGAGCAAACTCTGCCATGGAATCAGTGACAGACTTTGAAGGAGCCAGAGTCTTTTCAATTGTTGAATTGTTTAGGTACAGGTCAAAGATGTTCTTGTACTCTTTGTTGTACTTGAATTTCAGCTCATCGGAATCCTGGACTCCAAGATCCTTCAGCTCGTAGTGCACTGGAAGGTTTGCCAGGTGGGTGTACCAGCGCCAATCTTCACCAGTTGCAAGAGAAGTAGAAGCAAATACTCCATCGATGCCAAGTGCAGACTTCTTGGATTGCATATCCTCGGCTACAGCCTTCAGGGTTGCAAAATCCTTGATATCTTCAACACTCGAAGCTTTGGCGCCAGAGGTCTTAAAGTATTTATCGAGGATTTCCTCGTTGTAGATAATGCCATAGCCTTCTACGGCAAATGGAACACCATATACTTTGCCGTCCTCACCTTTTAGCGCAGGAACATCGTCTTTCAGCGCCTTTGTAATTTCGGCATCTGAAAGATCAACAGCGTACTTCTGCCAGTTTTTCAAACCTACTGGACCATTAAGTTGGTACAGAGTAGGCGCATCGGACTTATCGATCTCAGATTTGAGCGTTTGTTCGTAGTTGCCAGAAGCAGCGGTAACCACTTTGACTGGCACCCCAGTCTCCTTGGTGTACGCTTCCGCGATCTTTTTATACACGGCTTCCTGTTCAGGCTTGAAGTTTAGGAAGTAAACGCCGGGCTTGCCGTCGTCCCCTGAACCAGAGCAAGCTACAAGGCCGCTAGCAGCAACGGCACCAGCAACAAGAGTCGCAAGAATGCGCTTGTTCACCATGAAGTGTCCTTCCAATGACGGGAAATCTCCTTAGTAGGAGTGAGTATGCTCTCAGTCTACAAGAGGTAGTGACCAGTAACGAAATAAGATGACTTTATCGATGTAGATCACTCCCCAATTTGAACCTGTTGCTTTCAAAACCAAATAAATTTTCGCCTTCTTAAATAGCCAAAATCACCCATGCCTTATTTGTAACCAGAAGAACTAAAAGTGGTAATGTCCAGTTTTAAGCCAAACAGTCGTTTGGCCCTCTCACCACGGATCGCTCGGCACGTACCGCCGATGGAGGAACCACTATGGCAACTGTGACGTTTGAAAACGCCACTCGTATTTACCCTGGCAATAACACCCCCAGTGTTGATAAATTCAATCTCGAAATCGCAGACGGAGAGTTTCTTGTATTGGTCGGCCCTTCGGGCTGCGGCAAATCAACTACACTCCGTATGCTTGCCGGCCTCGAGGAAGTAAACTCCGGCAGAATCCTTATTGGAGACCGTGATGTTTCCAATGTTGAACCTAAGAATCGCGATATTGCGATGGTATTCCAGAATTACGCTCTATATCCCCATATGACCGTTCGCGAAAACATGGGTTTTGCATTGAAGATCGCGGGTGTGGGCAAAGCTGAAATCAACGAGCGCGTCGAGAAAATTGCGAAAACCCTCGACCTCACCAAATTTCTTGATCGGAAGCCGAAAGCACTATCGGGTGGCCAACGTCAGCGCGTAGCCATGGGCCGAGCAATCGTTCGCCGCCCACAGGTATTCCTTATGGATGAGCCTCTTTCCAACTTGGATGCCAAACTCCGTGTACAAACCCGTACACAGATTGCCGCACTTCAACGTTCTTTGGGTGTAACCACGGTCTATGTCACACACGACCAGACCGAAGCACTGACAATGGGCGACCGTATTGCCGTCCTTAAGGATGGTGTATTACAGCAGGTTGGTACTCCAAGAGAAATGTATGACGAGCCAGCCAATGAATTCGTTGCTGGGTTTATTGGTTCGCCAGCTATGAACATTGGAACGTTTAAGGTTGAATCGGACGGCGTTGCCACCCTTGGTCTGGCCAGGGTACCACTTTCAAAAGATACGCTCGCCGCACTTACTGATGCTGATAAAGGCAATATCACTATTGGATTCCGCCCTGAATCCCTAGAAATTGTAAAAGAGGAAGCCGATACTATTCCGATTCAAATCGATATGGTCGAAGAACTTGGCTCAGACTCTTATCTCTATGGGCATCTTGTTGGTGGCGGCCACCTAGGTTCTGGTACAGATGCAAACCCTGATGGCGAATCCACCGACCAGATCATCGTCCGTACTACACCACATTCCGCTCACCCAATTGGTTCTGTTATCCATGTTCGTATTAAGAAAGGTGCACAGCACAACTTCTCCCCTGCGACTGGAGAGCGCCTGCCAAACTAACCGATTGCTACTCGTCTGGCGCTAATTTGGCCAAGTATCACCCTGCTCAACAATTTTGATGGGCAGGGTTTGCTATTTGCTACGTCTGCGCAAGGACGTTTTTGAGCAATTTCGGATAATCCGTAATCAGTCCATCAACACCCATATTGATCAGCTGACGCATCTTATCCTCCGTGTTTACTGTCCAAGGAACAACCCGCATTGAATTCTCGTGCGCACGCTCAAGTAATTCTTGGGTGACGAGCGCATAATCAGGTGAAAGCACACTGATATGGTGGCGCTTCGCGACGTCGATAATATGCCCATAAGGCCCCCAAGGACTTTCTGGATACCAGGTAGTTGCGTCCCAAAGTGCTACTAGCGGAATGCGTGGATCCGCGGCATACACAATGGGAAAGGTTCGCCAATCAAAAGATTGAATCATTACACGCTTTTCGACGCCCGCTTCTCTCACCGCCCTCAGAATAGCTGTAACAAATTCCTCCGGCCCAGCACTTAAATACGGTCGGTCAGCCTCAATTTTCGTCTCAATATTAAAATGCACCTCATGTCCTTCGGCCAGACCGAATACGTCACGCAACTGGATAATCCGATTTCCCGAAACAACTTGCGCCTCTGGAAAGTCCGGCAGCAACTTTGCACACTCCACCCGTTGAAGGTCTTCCCATAAAAGCTCACGGATTACTTCACCATGACGGGATCCGCATTTCTCTGGAAGCAAAATCGGATCATGCCACACTGCGGGAACACCATCTTTTGTCAATACAATGTCCAATTCCAAGGTACTTACCCCGAGCGCCAAAGAGTTTCTAAAGGCCGTTGCTGATTCCTCAGTCCAGTGTCCACGACCACCACGATGAGATTGCAGGTCGAATCCGCTAGGTAAGGGGTAGATTTCAATTGATTTTCCGCTCTCCATATCTCCGTTATACC
Organism: Corynebacterium freiburgense; assembly: GCF_030408815.1. Classification (NCBI taxonomy): domain Bacteria; kingdom Bacillati; phylum Actinomycetota; class Actinomycetes; order Mycobacteriales; family Corynebacteriaceae; genus Corynebacterium; species Corynebacterium freiburgense. The sequence continues at coordinate 2,737,076 of NZ_CP047355.1, forward strand.
CCCAGATTCGGGAATGCTCGAGAGTTTTCCACATGGGAATATGAAAATGAGTTCACCTTACCATTCGATCAACTTGGCGGAATTTTTTAAAGAAATTTAAAACAAGAAAAGGCAGGTGGAAATAAAGGGACTTATTCATTCATTGTTGTTGTAATTTGAATTATGGAGTCGCACCACAAAACTAATGGAAAAAAGGAACGACAGTACTAGTGAACATCACCTTCCGTACCGTTTTTTATACCGCCAATAAACGCATTCCACATTGAAACCTTTTAAAAACTCAGAGCTTCACCGACTCCAATTAGTGCACCACCCATCCCATAAAACCAAAACGCATTCATTTACATGCGCAGCGTCAAATTAGTACCTTTTATACAAATTGACTGTTTGCATTCACCCATTTCCTTATCTTCAACCATTAATTTTGATTCCTAAATATATATTTCACGTCAAGGACTGGCCCCTTGGCCGTCCTTTCCATCACATATATTCCATCGCATATACACAGGAATTTAGCGCCTAGAATCCACCACGCCTCCTCAGTCTGGCGTTCAGCACACATGAAAAAATCCAGCAAGAACTGCAAAATTCGCTTGCTCCAAGAAAAACCTGGTCGGGTTACGACGATTTTTCGCAATATTTCTTATGTAAAGTAAGGCTAACCCTGCGATAGACTGGGCATCTTTATTTTCCCCACATTCTCCAACTCGCCGAAATTTTCACCACTTTTATACCCACGATGACGCATCACCGTTTTAAAAATTTAAGACTACGTTCTATATAGCAAAAACTCTGGAAATTCGTTTTTATCCATATGGAGAATGCGATTAAATATGAAAGCAAAAATCACTGACCTCAAATACAAAGAGTTCCACTATTAAACAGGATCGAGCATGTCAACAATGGAAACAAAGTTTCAATAAGCGGCTACTCAAAGATTTATCTTGTGGTCTCTTTTTCTCATTTTGAGTTCATCTTAGTTTCACAATGCACTTTTAGATTGAACCCCATGAGCAGCCAAGTCAGTCGTAGGTATTTTTTAGGTACTGCGGCATTGTTAGCAGCTTCCTCGGTTTTTATTCCAGAGGCAGCCGCAGAACTTGGTCATGCTGTTTTTCAGCATGGTGTTGCTTCAGGTGACCCCTTGTCAGACAGGGTTTTGTTGTGGACGCGCATAACCTCACACCCGGATGACATGCCTGGCTCACTGCTCGGTACCCCCACCACTGTGCATTGGGAGGTTTCTTCTGATGAAGATTTCTCTTCCAATATCGCCGCAGGCCAGGGGGTCGCCACTCCTGAAAAAGATATGACAGTAAAGGTGGATGCCACTGGATTACTACCGCATACAAACTACTTCTACCGCTTTACCGTGGTAAGCGGACCTTACAGCGGACAACGCTCACCTGTAGGGAGAACAAAGACAGCACCAAGTGAAGACCAAGCTGTTTCTCATCTTCGGTTTGCATTTTTTTCTTGCGCCAATTGGGAAGCCGGATATTATGCGGCATATCGTGATATGGCTCAACGCCAAGATATCGACTATGCCCTTTGCCTAGGGGATTACCTCTATGAGTACGCCACGGGCGAGTATCCAGGTAAAGATACGGTTATCCGACCACACGTACCTCCAAACGAACTCCTCTCTCTCGCGGATTACCGCGCTCGTTATGGGGTACAACGGACGGATGCTGATTTACAGGCTGCCCATGCGGCGTGTCCTTGGATCGTCACTTGGGATGACCATGAAGTTGCTGATAATTTTTGGGAGTTTGGTGCTAAAAATCACTCTTCCGAAGAAGGCGATTTCATCGCGCGGAGGGAAGCTGCGATGCAGGCATATCTCGAATGGTTGCCTGTTCGTACCACGGAGCATTCCCCAAGCGGCAAAATCTACCGAAACCTAAGTTTCGGGTCATTAGTTGAGCTTTCTATGTTGGATTTACGTTCCTATCGTTCCCAACAAATCGAATTTCATCAAATCTCTGAAATTGATAACGAGCAACGTACACTGCTCGGATCTGAGCAATTCCAATGGCTCAATCGAAAGCTGAGTACTTCCAATAGTCGCTGGAATCTCATTGGCAATTCGGTAATGATTGCCCCATTACTAATACCCCCACTTGATCCAGAACCTGCCAAAATGTTTACCGAGCTTCTTGACCTACCTGAAGAAGGAATGCCTGTAAACACAGACCAATGGGATGGTTATGCCGCTGAGCGTAAGCGCTTATTCAAGCTTCTACAAGAACAAGACCTCCGGAATGTGGTGTGGTTAACTGGTGATTTGCACTCTTCTTGGGCTTCTGACGTGCCGATTACGCCAGGTGACTACCCAAATTCCGGGATAGTAGGTGTGGAATTTGCAGGACCTTCGGTTTCCGCGAAAAATGGAGACGATATTCTGCAGTTACCGGAGCGCAATTCTGTATCTACTGGGGTTGAGCAAGCCGTTCAGGAACTCAACCCCCACATAAAATCTGTAAATCTAGATAATCACGGTTATTGCGTACTCAATGTGACGCACGATTTTGTACAGAATGATTGGATTTACGTGAAGGAAAAAGAGCATCCAGAATCCCCCACGTATTGGTCTCATTCATTTCGTGCCTACCATGGACGCGGTATAGAGCCTTATCACGAGCCTATTCGCTAGCAGGATCGTATTTCAGCGGCTTTCCTTTTATGCTGTATGGCGACTAACCCACACTTATTTTGAAGGACCGTGATCTACTCTCATGCCTGTTGCCATCACAACAGTGTTCGGTATTGCTGGCATTTTGCTTTCATTGCCCGCATGGTTCTTTTTCGTACGCGGGGCTTTAAGGCTCTATCGTTTTATCGCTTCAGGTAAGCCTTCGCCTGGCCGCACCACAAAACCTTTGCTCAGAGCATGGACCATGTTCAAAGAGGTTTTTTTGCATACGGAGCTCGCTCGAAAACCAGTTGTGGCTATTGCTCACTGGTTTGTAATGGTGGGATTCCTTATTGGCTCCTTGGTTTGGTTTGAAGCCTATATTCAAACATTTAATCCTGCAGGTGGTTGGCCTTTATTGCATGAGCTGCGAATCTATCATTTTTTGGATGAGGTTCTTGGCCTTGGGACTGTATTGGGGATACTCGCCCTGATCGCAGTTCGGATCGTAGTGGGTAATAACAATCGGGTTGACCGTTTCTATGGATCCAATGCTCGGGCAGCGCATTTTGTGGAAGCGGTTGTGCTGGTTGAGGGCATAGGCATGATCTTAGTCAAGGCCGGCAAGATCGCCACCTACGGTCATGCCGATCCAGTTGCGGATTTTTTGAGCAGGCACGTCGCCCAAGTACTTCCAGCCAGCCCAGAGTTGGTTAGTGGCTTTGCATTAGTGAAGTTACTTACGGGTATGGTTTGGCTTTTTGTCGTTGGTCAACAATTACATTGGGGCGTCGCGTGGCATCGCTTCCTGGCGTTTTTCAATATTTTCTTTCAACGTAACCCTGATGGTAAACCTGCGCTTGGAGGGGTTCCTACCATTGATCTTGAGGAGTCGCTTGGGGTTGGCACCATTGCCGATGCTTCCTGGAAGATGCTTCTCGACGCCGCGACCTGCACCGAATGCGGTCGCTGTCAGGAGCTCTGCCCCGCATGGAATACGGGCAAGCCTTTAAGCCCCAAGAAAGTTATTACTGACCTTCGTGATGCTGCCCTCGCAGAAACTGATGTATTACAGCTCGTCGGTGCAACAATCACCGAGGACGAGCTATGGAGCTGCACAAACTGTGGTGCTTGTGTCGAACAATGCCCAGTTGATATCGAACACATCGATCATGTGGCAAATCTCCGGCGTTTCCAAGTACTCGCAGAATCAGAATTCCCCAGCGAACTTACGAGTCTTTTCAAAAATCTAGAAACTAAAGGTAATCCGTGGGGACGCAATAACTCCGAGCGTGCCACCTGGATCGAAGAGGCCCGCCGCGATGGTCTTACCGTCCCTGAATTCGACGGTTCCTTCGAAGACACTGAATACCTTTTCTGGGTTGGTTGCGCAGGCGCATTTGACGATGATGGCAAAAAGACCACCCGAGCAATCGTAGAGCTTTTAGAAACTGCTGGCGTCAAATATGCAGTCCTCTCAAAGTCCGAAGGCTGTACCGGAGACCCCGCACGCCGTGCTGGCAATGAGTTTCTGTTCCAGACCTTGGCCACCGCAAACGTCGAAACGCTCAATGATGTATTTACAGGAGTGCCCCAAGGCCAACGCAAAATCATTACCTCCTGCGCACATTGCTTTAATACATTGCGCAATGAATACCCCGATTTCGGTGGACACTACGACGTCTTGCATCAAACTCAGCTTTTAAACCGCCTGGTACGCGAAGGGCGGCTCAAACCTGTGCCCCGCCCGGCGTCGGCACGCAAACCGATCACCTACCACGACCCTTGTTTCCTTGGCCGGCACAATAAAGTGTTCGACCCACCACGCGAACTTATCGACGCCGCCGGAGCCGAACTACGCGATATGCAGCGCGCCAAAAACGAAGGCTTCTGCTGCGGTGCGGGTGGTGCACGCATGTTTATGGAAGAAAACCTAGGCACCCGTATTTCCGACACCCGCGCCAAAGAAGCCGTCGACACAGGTGCCACTGAAATCGCAACCGCGTGCCCCTACTGCACAACAATGCTGGTCGGTGGCGTAAAAGCAAACCAAAGCAATGTCAAAGTTCGCGATGTTGCACAAATGCTTCGAGACTCTATCTTGCTTGACGGCGCCCTGCCACCAGCACAAAAACTCGAATTCCTTGATCCGCCCAAACGCACCGCCAAACCTTTGCCAACGCAGAATGCTCCAACTCCTCCAGATGCCTCGGCTCTGCCAAAGACGGCGCTCGGCCCGAGAAGCCTACAAACGCCCGTTCCACAAGGTGCGCTACCTGGGGTTCCAGCGCCACCTGGGGTCCCAGCGCCACCTGGGGTCCCAGCACCTCCTGGGGTTTCAGCACCTCCTGGGGTTCCAGCACCTCCAATGAGCACCTCTTTACCGTCGAACGTTTCATCTAATCCGAAACCTCCCGGCATCTCTTCAGCTGCGCCAGCAACTCCGTCGGTGCCGCCACCACCGAACATGTCAACGCCCTCAATTTCTACCACCCTTGGTCCGCCCGCGGTGTCGAATATTCCAAAACCTCCAGGTAATGTTCCTACCCCACCGAAGGTTCCTACCCCACCGAAGGTTCCTACCCCACCGAAGGTTCCAACTCATTCGAGTATTTCCCCGGTTCCCCCTGCGCCGAGTGTGCCAGGACCTCCGAGTGCGCCTACACCACCAACGCCACCTTCAAGTCCGGTGCCTCCTCCACCAATAGCTGATAAGGATAAAGAGGAATAGCTAGTGCCAGAAGGTGGAGAGTAGCGCGATTTTCTATGAACCGTATTTTCGCACCAAGCCCAAACATCCGACACTGCTACTATGCAGATTGTTTGCTTGCGAATATTCGGACAATATGACACAAATCAAGTTGAGGTCTGCCGGTTGGCCTACCTCACCCTCTTCCGCATCGCCCTAGACTTTAGGTTGCACGCAATAGTCGACCTGCAATCTGTCACAGATTCCATTTTTTTGAGGAAATTTATGGAATTTGCGACAAAATCGGGCCATTTCTGTCACAGATTCCATTTTTTTCGCGATTTTTATGGAACTTGCGACAGATGCCTGGTCAACGATTGCACACGATTTATTTTTGTGTCACAAATTCCATTTTTTCGGCCGATTTTATGGAATCTGCGACAATTGCACAACCTATTGCATCACAGACACGATTCTCAGCCTCAGTTTCCGCACTAAGATGGCTTAAGTTGGGCACGAGTGTGCCGACACCAGCGACGCTACGCGACCTTTAAATCTCCGTACCCCTCTCCACATATAGCCAACGAAAATAAAGAGAACTAGCTACCACCATAAAGCGTGAGGCACTGATTGATAATCAATACTGCCGCAGCAGCGTAGAAGCAAAGAACAGACAGCAGGAACAATCTCTCGAATAGGCCAAATACCCGGCGGCCTGGCCCTGCGATGGTCACACACACAGAGATCAAGGAAATCAACGTGGCCACGCGCACCCCGGAAAGCACCGAAGAATTCAACACTTCCGCAATATTAGACATTGGAGAATAGGCGCACGCAAATTGCACAATGGCCAAAATATAGTGGGCTAAGCCTCGAAACGTTAGTTTTTCGCCTTCCAAATCGGTCGGTAGCCATTGGATCGCTACAACGCTCAAACCTGCAACGCAACAACAAGCAATCGTCCAGGCCCGGTGGGCCCCCGGAGGAAACGCAGCATATGCTGAGGCAGCAAATGCCCACCAACCAATTGCGGTTGGCGCAGCAAGAAGTCTGGCTACCTTTGCAGTTGGCCCGACTCCGTAGTCGCTAACAGCGTGACGGATTGGGTGATATCCACTGGGCATGGTGTGCAATTTTGTCATCAGCCCGAGCCGGGCCACTGTCGCCAATAGCACAATGAAAGCGCAAACCACCGCAATCATAATGACTCCCTAATCGTTTGTAATGTCTTAGTTAGTTCAGCAACATCAATGCCGAGCTCTGTGGCATGATCATCCAGAGAGTTTCCAAGACTGCGAGCAGCTTCCCGCAAAACCTTTTTCCCAGAATCAGTAATAGAAAGGATTTTTCTATTTGAATCTCCATGCTTGCGCGTGTCAATGACCCAGCTATGGGTTAAAAGCGATCACAACATCTGGCTCACCGCAGACTCTGTGACTCCCAAAGCTGAGGCAAGGTCTTTCGAGGTCAAGCCAGGATGCTCAGCGATAATAAACAACGCAACATATTTTCGGTAGGTCAGCCCAAATGGACGTAGCTTTGCTTCGGCACGCTTTCCTAAGACCAATGCCAACTCGTGGATTTCCGTGGCTAAATCGTCCATACCACTAACTTAAGCCCTTAAGTTATCTCCCGTCAATCCCAAATAAGGCAAAGCTAACCAATATAGAAACAGTCGTGGCGCATATAAGGACCAACGGTAGAAAGCGTATGGCAAAGCGAGTGCCAAAAGTGCCAGCATGCAACAGAATAAGCTTAAGGTCGATCATCGGCCCCACCACCATAAACGCCAATTGGGCTGCTGCTGGCGCACTTGTGAATGAGGCAGCAACGAATGCGTCAGCTTCTGAACAAAGACTCAAGATAATTGCCGCACCCACGAGCATTAGAACTGGGATTAGAATTCCCGTACCAAAATTCAGCGGTATCCATGTCTTAAAGGCTGCTGCAAGCATCGCACCTGGGACAAGGAAACTGCCTGCTTGAAGAAAGTCTCGGGCAGCGGTATCTATAAATCCGTGGTGATGTTCATGGTCGTGGGGGATATCGATCTCATGGCCTACTTTTTTCCAAATCCAACCAATGATGATTGCTGCAAGAAAGCTGGCAAGAAAACGCGCCCACACCATTGTGGGGTTATCCGGAAAGGCTACCGCCGTAGCAACCAGTACCACTGGATTAATTGCTGGTGAAGCCACGAGAAAAACCAATGCTTGGGCCTGTGAAATTCCACGCCGCATCAGGGAATTCGCCACTGGCACTGACGCACATTCACAAGCTGGCAACACCATACTTGATAATGCAGCAAATGGAATTCCACGAGGGATTTTATGAAACACCGATGATGGAATCCACGCAGCGATAGCCCCTGATAACAGCGTACCGAGCAACAAGAACGGGATTGCCTGCACCATAATCGCTAAGAAAATAGTGGCCCACATGTCCATGTTTGAAGGCAGTGTAAAAATTCGACCCTCAGCAATAATCACAATAAAAGCGCCCGTAAGGGACACCGCGCTCAACAGGGGGAAAGCCCATGTGGCGGTAGGGACGTCGATACGCATAACTAGAGGTAGGGCCTTTCTGGCGGAATTATCGGTGCCGCACTGTGAACATACACGGCATCCTGCATTACGACGCCCGTGACCACCACCCAATCAGCATCAGGCACCGAACCAATCATCTTCACGCCATGCAACGTTGCGTCAGCGGCACAACACAACACCCGATATCGGGTAAGCATCCAGCCATCCTCCACCTCAGTAACCTGGCCTATCATCCGTACTTGCTTACCCTCGATATCCTTTTTGCTATACAACGGAAAATCCAAGACCGTCATATCATTCACATCATTATGCAACTCAGGTAACTCAACCTCGGACGACCCAACAACCTGAACTCCACCAGACCTAGGCAATAACGGCCCGGGCGCTGCCAACGCCACGAGCACCACCGGGACTACAAGCAACACAGTAATCCACGAACCATGCCCCAAACCGCTCCCCAGAAAAACCCGGCGCAACACCTCAGTACCCAAGATTAAAAGCCCAAAACCAGTAGCTAATACAGCCCACCTAAAACCTGGCTGCACATACCGGAAGACCAGTCCAGACCAACACAAATGACATAGCATCAAGCCCAGTGTAAAGATCAGTGTGCCGCTCCAAGTATCCCCAGCTGTAGCCTTATGCACTCCGCATCCCTCATTCCTTACACTTTAGGCCTAACATTTTAAACCGCCGTTCACTATCCTTGAGTGTATGAGCAATGAACACGTCCGGATCAGCGACGCAGAGCGCAATAACGCAATGAACACATTGGGCGCACACTTCGCTGCGGGTCGTCTCACCTTGCCAGAATATGAAGAACGCTGCGACCAAATATTCGCCGCCACAACGCGCGGCGAACTCCAACCACTTTTCGCCGATTTACCTTCCGCAGACCGACTCCCAGCAACTACCGGACGGTCCTACTCTGTAGCGGAAATCGACGAACTACGGCGCCGAAACGCAAAACCTAAGGCCGGGATCCTAGGGCTCACCGCAATCGCGGCAATAGCAGGCTCTATTGCCTTACAATCCACCGTCGGACCGTTGCTACTATTCCTTATACCAACGGTTTATATCCTGCTATATGTAATGAAACTCGGCCCCAGCGAATGGCATATGCCGAGCCCACACCAACTCGAACGAGAACGCCTCCGCGAACTCCGGACTCGCGCCAAAATGCGAGAAATTGAGATGAAACAAGAAAGTCGGGCGCGCCAACACGAAATAGCGAACCAAGCAATGAACCTTGCAGAAGGTTTCTTGAAAAAGAAAACCTCATAGATTGGGTCAGCTCTGCTAAACAACGGCAAGGCTGGTGGGGTTTAGGGTTTGTGGGCTCTTGGGCCGGTGCCCGAAGGTTACCAGTGTGACCTAGCACTATTTGATGTAGGGTGCGACAAAATCAGGCAGATCTGACATCAACGGATATTTTGTGCACTATTTCTGCAGGTCGCAAAATTGGCCCGTCAAATCTGCCTCAGGCAGATTTACATTGAGCGCTACTCTTCTCTGCTTCGTTAGATTCCTGCGGCAAACGCATCGAAGGATCATCGATCTGCTTTGATTCTTGGCATTGGATAAGTAAGTCAACTGGAGTTCGGCTCCGTGAATAAGATTCATTAGAAAAAATTGGCCTAATTTTCGCATTGTGGCGGATGAAAGTGGCACGATAGTGGAATGAATAATCTGCCCCCTCGCCGTAGCCCGCGTATTTTCGATCAGTCCGAGAAGATGAAAGATGTACTGTATGAAATCCGCGGACCCGTGGCAGCGGAGGCTGAGCGTTTAGAGCTTGATGGACACAGGATTCTTAAGCTCAATACCGGCAACCCAGCAGTCTTTGGATTTGATGCTCCAGATGTGATTATGCGGGATATGATTGCCGCACTACCAACAAGCCAGGGATATTCAAGTTCAAAAGGTATTATTCCTGCTCGCAGAGCAATTGTTACCCGCTATGAGGTGATTCCTGGTTTTCCTTCATTCGATGTGGATGATGTGTTTTTGGGCAATGGTGTTTCTGAGTTGATCTCTATGACAACTCAGGCACTGCTTAATGATGGAGATGAAGTACTTATTCCAGCTCCAGATTATCCACTTTGGACTGCTGCAACTTCATTGGCTGGCGGTAAACCTGTGCACTATTTGTGCGATGAAGAGGATGATTGGAATCCAGACCTGGATGATATCCGTTCGAAAATCACCGATAAAACTAAAGCTATTGTGGTGATTAATCCTAATAACCCAACAGGTGCCGTGTATTCGAAGGAGACTTTGAAAGCTATCGTAGAGGTGGCTCGTGAACACGAATTACTAATTCTCGCAGATGAGATTTATGACCGGATCTTATATGACGACGCCCACCATGTTTCGATTGCAACACTATGCCCAGATTTACTGTGCATTACGTATAACGGCCTTTCCAAGGCTTACCGGGTAGCGGGATATCGTGCTGGTTGGATGGTCGTAACTGGGCCGAAGCATCACGCTCTTGGTTTCCTGGAAGGCTTGGAATTACTGGCTGGAACCAGGTTATGTCCGAATGTTCCCGCACAACACGCAATTCAGGTGGCTCTCGGTGGCCGTCAATCGATTTTCGACCTCACTCGTCACGGCGGTCGGTTGCTGGAGCAACGCAATGTGGCTTGGGAAAAGCTCAATGAGATACCAGGCATTAGCTGCACAAAACCCATGGGCGCGTTATATGCATTTCCGAAAATGGATCCAAATGTACATGAGATTCACGATGATGCACAGTTAATGCTTGACCTATTGCGCCAGGAGAAGATACTGATGGTGCAGGGAACTGGGTTTAATTGGCCGGAGCCTGATCATTTCCGGATTGTTACTTTGCCTCATGCTGCCGATCTAGCGCAAGCAATCGAACGTTTAGGTAATTTCCTCGCTAGCTACAAACAGTAATTCGAGTAATTATGGGACGCCACACATCGCAACAACCAACATTTCCACCGAAGGATTATTATCCGGAAGAGAAACGCAAGGGGTTCAGTATTTGGCAGTGGATTCTTAGTTTTCTACTCATATGCGGATTCATTGCGACGTCCATTGGGCTCGTGTTGCTATGGCCCTCCAGCGCCGAGCCTCGAGTAGCACCTGAATTCAACACGACGTCGCCACTCTCTCAAACTCAGGTTGATGGGGTAGTGCTGATACGTGACACCGGTGAATGCAACTCCCCTTCCGTGGGACGGGTATTTGATACTTCACCAGTGACCTCATTGGAGCAGAAATCCGAGGAATGCCAACTCGCCATTATAGAAATCCAAGAAGGCGACAATATGGGCAAACGTACCCTACTCATGGTCAGCGAAAAACCTGGCGACCCGGATCTTAAGGAAGGCGAGGTTATTCGCATGAGTGAAACCACTGCCGCAGACGGATCACACGCCTATACCTTCACTGATTTCCAACGCACATTGCCGCTTGCATTTTGGATCATAATTACCGCAATTGCCATTGTAATTATTGGACTCGGCCCCGGAATTCGTTCGCTTTTTGGGTTGATTGTAACCTTCGCGGCCGTGGCATTCTTCCTCCTCCCAGCACTTCTGCACGGTGGTCCGCCACTTCTTTTAGCTATCGTCTGCGGCTCGGCGGTGCTATTCCCCGTGCTATATGTGGTTCATGGCGTAAGTTGGAAAACATCCTCAGCCTTGGCCGGAACCCTTATCGCTTTGGGACTCGCCGCAGGACTCGCACATATTGCAATTGCCACTAACCACCTGCGCGGCTTAGGCGATGAAGATAATCTCCTCATTCAGCTGTATCTACCAGACGTAACTGTTACTGGGCTTATGCTCTGCGGCTTCATTATTGGTGCCCTTGGCGTGCTCAATGATGTCACCATAGCGCAATCATCAACCGTAAACGAGCTTGCTGAAATTGAACCAGACGCATCCCCTTGGCGGCTTTTTACAGGGGCTATGAAAGTGGGCCGAGACCATATTGCTTCGATGGTGTACACCCTTGTACTTTCCTACACCGGTGCTGCCCTGCCGCTATTATTGCTACTCAGCGTGGCAGATCGCCCATTTATGCAAGTACTAACCAGCGATGTTATGGCTACAGAATTACTCCGCTCCGCAATAGGTGCACTCGCTCTTACACTTGCTGTTCCGATTACAACACTCATTGCAGCGTTTACCGTATCCAAGGACTAAGCGCTCGCTTTCTCTACGAGCGGCCACAGGTCCGAACTATGCAATGGTTTGAGACCTGTGGCTTCAAGGCAGACATTCACATGTTGCCTATCAATTGGCACCGATGAGTGGGTGTGACCATGAACAACACAATCAAATCCGTCCCGAGCAATCCACCTATCCAATTTGGGCCCACGGAATGGATCCTCCAGCCTCGGTATATGAGTAAAAAGCACATTTTTACCTTGATAGCGAAGATAAAACTCCAAAACCACAAGGTCGAAGACTTGTTGATAGCGAGGCATCCACTCAAATGCGGCGTCGATACCGAATTTCGGGTGGCAGGCATCATGATTGCCTGGGGTAAGTATCATCCGAAGGTTTTTGGCAGATTTCAGTGCCAGTAATTTCTTTAATGCAAATTCATCTTTACGGACGGAAATGTCTCCCAAGCACACCAATGTGGAACCTTCGGGCACCTCATATAGGGGACTCAAAACGGCTAAATCATGTTCGTTCTCGGTAGAGAATCCCCGTTTAGCAGTAATAAGGGGGTGTCCAAGATGCAGGTCAGAAACGATCCAAAAATCTTGCTTATCAAAGTTAGTCACAATTGTCCAATTCCTTCGATGTGCTTTAGCTTTTCCCATTACACTAACTGTAATGCGTTATTCCATCCGGTCGAAAGGATAATAGTCATGGCTATCCATCGTGAGTACTCCCCTGAATTTCAACAAAAAGCCGTAAAAGAAGTCCTCAAAGCCCAGCGAAGCGTTCCTGAAATTGCTCGGGAATTCGGAGTTAGTGCGTCTACGCTCAAAGACTGGGTACAAGCTGCAGAAGAACGAAAGAAGGCTGCACACAAGGCAGAGGAACAAGCAGAACTACTGCAATTACGCGACGAGGTAGAGAAACTCCGCGCTGAAGTGGAAGCACTCCGCCACGACCATGAGTTTGTCAATTCTTTAGAAACATTTTTTAAAGAGCGGCATCATCGCACATAATGTGTAGCGCCAAAGCCGATCCCCTAACCAGAGTGCACAAAATCAAGCGCGATGGTGCGGGGTTCTGCTTTTTCATCGCCAACATTTCGGGCGTTGAGTTTTTGCAGTTCCTCGGTGGTTAAGCGCTCCGTGACTGCCCCAATAATATCTCTGGCTTCGCCATGAATGGATTTTCCTCGCATCAACGGCAGAACATGCTGTGGAAGCACAAGGTTTTTTGGGTCTTCCAAAGTCACTAGATCGTGACCATAAGTAGGAGATGTTGTGTATATATCCGCTATGTCTGCAGCACCGTCGTTCAATGCGGCTACTGTTAAAGGACCACCGCTATCGGCTATAGGCACGAGCTCGACCGCAGGAATGTTATATACCTCTTCAAGACCTTTTGGTCCATAGGGGCGTTCTTTTAATTCGGGGTTGCCAGCCAAACGCAGGCCTTCCATATTGGCAAGGTCTTCGAGGGACACCAGTTTGTGTTGTTCGGCGAATTCCCTAGTCACCCGGAATGAGTCTTTAGACTCCCCCGGGGCGACTTTTCCGGTGGAAAGACCAGCAGGCAGGACTTTATTTAAGGCGGCTAGTACTTCAGCATTGTCGGCGCCAGCCTTAAGTTCTTCGTGCCCAGCTTCACTAATGTAATACTGGGCGAGGTTACCTGAGTATTCGGGAACGAGGTCTACGGTGCCTTCCTGGAGTGCCTTAAGATAAACCTCACGAGAACCAATCCCAGATTGCACTTTGACGTCATAGCCAGCGTCTTCTAAAGACACCGCCCAAATTTGTCCAATAATTTCGGACTCTGGGAAATTAGCGGTGCCAATTGTAATATGCTTACCGTTTTGCGCGGTAGAGTTCGTGGCGGCGGATTCAGAACCTGTAGGTGTATTTAGGGGATCATGCCCGCAAGCAGTAAGTAAGAATGCTAGAAGGCCAAAAACAAAGGTCTTTTTCATCGGAGTCTCCGTTGCAGTATTGCTAATACAATATCCGCTACAAGGGCCAAAACCGTTACAGTTAGCGCACCAGTGAGTACAAGAGAGTAATCATGAAGTGCTAGGCCGTCAAACACATATCTACCTAAACCACCTAGGCCAATATATGCGGCGATAGTGGCGGTGGAAAGCACTTGAAGAATACAAGATCGTAACCCACCAATAATTGTTGGCAATGCAAGTGGACCAGAAACCTGCAAAATAATTTGCCGTTCTGTAAAACCCATTGCTTGCGCTGCGTCGCTGACTTCAATTGGAACTGACCTTACTCCCGCAACAGTCGCAGCAAGAAGTGGTGGTACGGCCAAGAATAGAAGAACGATCACTGTTGGAATCAGTGGAATACTAATGCCAAATAATAAAGTTAGAAGGGTGAGCACACCGAGGGAAGGCAACGCGCGCAAAGCGCCAGCACAGGCGAGAATGGCGTCGGCAAGCTTGGTGCGGGCAATAATAAGCCCCAGCGGAATGCCAACCAACACCGCCAAACCCACTACCAACCCTGAGTAAGCCAAGTGTTCTAGGGTGCGGGTAAGTAGCTCAGACATATTGCCCCGCTTTCCGGTGTGCTTTAGCCCATGGGGTGGCAATGCGTTGAATCAGCACTAGGACTAAATCGAAGGCAATTGCCAGAATGAGTGTGCCCACAATGCCCACCAGGATTTCGGTGGCAAAAAGCCGTTGGTAGCCATTGGTAAATAATGTGCCTAATGATTGCACACCAATCAGCGCGCCCACAGAAACCAAACTAATGGTTGAGGCACTCACTACCCGCAGGCCAGAGATCATTATAGGGAGCGCAAGTGGCAACTCAACGGTAAAAAGCTTGCGCCAGGTAGAGTACCCCATGGCAGTCGCGGCGTCGGAAACATCGGCGTCGATGGCGGCAAATGCATCAGTGGTGGAACGCACCTGCAGCGCCAAACCATAAATCGTCATGGCGACAATAACATTCCAGGGTGAGAGTATCGACGTCCCTATAAACTGCGGCATCACTACAAATAATGCCAATGATGGGATTGCATACATTAACCCAGTGCTAATCACCAATACTTCCCGCAATCGGCTATTACGGTTCGCCTGCCATCCAAGCGGTAATGCAATCAGAAACGATAACAATATTGGCGGCCAAGACAATTGGATATGCGCCACGGTGAGCTCGGTAATAAACTGCCAGTTTGCTAGCGCCCACTTCATGTCACCACCCCATTTACTCGACCGTGCCGATCAACGACGACGCGCTGGCCTTCACGTTCCTCAACGTGTACCGCGCGATCTTCCACCCCAACAAAACTCGCTACAAAATCATTTGCGGGGTGAGTTACAAAATCAGCCGCCGAGCCAGCCTGCTCAATATGTGCTTTTTGAGAAAGCAGCACAATATCATCACCGAGGCGAAATGCCTCATCGATATCATGGGTCACCAAAATAATGGTTTTATTAAGACGTCGTTGCAGGCGAAGCACCATATTTTGCAATTCTCGACGCACCACGGGGTCAACCGCACCGAACGGCTCATCCATAAGCAGAATGTCCGGGTCCGAAGCTAGTGCCCGAGCCACCCCGACACGCTGTGCTTGACCACCAGACAATTCAGCTGGGTATCGAGGAGCTAAATCTGGTGAAAGGTCCAGCATTTGCATAAGTTTTTCTACCCGAGATTGAATATCAGGCAACTTATTTAGCCGTGCAACCGTCCCAATATTTTGGGCAACAGTGCGGTGCGGCAATAATCCGGCGCTCTGCATCACATAACCTATAGAACGCCGTAGTTTTACGGGATCCACCCCGGAAATATCCTCCCCGCGAACCGTAATACGTCCAGCACTCGGCTCGACCATACGGTTAATCATCCGTAAAAGTGTTGTCTTCCCACTACCAGAAGAACCAACCAGGCAAGTCGTGCGGCCCTGGCGGAAGTGGTAGGAAAACCCATCCACTGCGGGTATTTTTGCATCAAAATTCTTACTGACCTGGTCGAAGATTATCATATATTCCTAGCGGAAATTGAGGTACGCCTTTGAAGGCGTAGGCCCACGTTGTCCTTGGTACTTTGAACCAAGAACATTAGACCCATAGGGAGTCTCTGCAGGCGAGGACATAGAAAACAACGCGAGTTGTCCAACTTTCATTCCAGGCCAAAGCGTAATTGGGAGATTGGCCACATTTGAAAGTTCAAGTGTGATGTGCCCCTCAAATCCAGGATCGATAAAACCAGCCGTAGAGTGCGTAAGTAAACCAAGGCGCCCTAGTGAGGACTTACCCTCCAAGCGGCCAGCTAAATCCGCAGGCAATGTAAATTTTTCCAAGGTAGCACCAAGGACAAACTCTCCGGGATGAAGAACAAAAGCATCACCTTCCGTTACTTCAACAAGACTAGTGAGGTCATCTTGCTGTTGCTTCGGATCAATATGCGTATACCGAGAGTTATTAAACACCCGGAAATAGCGATCCATTCGAACATCAATACTAGAAGGCTGAATTAGATCAGGGTCGAATGGATCGATACCTAAAGCTCCGGCATCGATTGCTGCACGAATATCTCGATCTGAAAGAAGCACCCTTTCATCATAGCCATGTATATGTACGCAGCATGGTGATCAAGGAGACAATTTTACCATTTAGCAATAATGCTTACACGCGTTTGCATGTTTTGAATTTGTCATTATTTTATTCCATCCGACATGGCTGCGAGCAAAAATAAAACACATACAAGCTGTACAGGGCGACTTTTAGCGGGAGGAGCGCACTGCACAAAATATTCATCGACTTATGCAAGAAACCAGCTACACATTGAAAATCAAACTTGAAACTATTTCGAATGCCGGAAATATACTAATTTCCTTTTGGGATTTTACTTTCCCTAAGCACATACTCACTAGAAACTCCTGTACGCAATCCATTAGAGTCTCAAGGCACCAGAATAAAAAACAAGGTCCGTGAACTCGGAATACGCCTATTTTTGCTAATTCTAAGGATTGCTATGGATTCGCTGGCAGTTACTGCTCAAGGGATCACTCTTGAAGGTTCAGAAGGCCTCGTCTATGGACCTCTCGATTTTCAAATACCTGCCACCGGCCTAGTGGTGCTTTCCGGAAGGGGAGGTTCTGGGCGTACGGCACTGGCGCTTACCCTTTCTGGGCGGATGAAACCAAGTGGCGGAAAACTCACTGTTCTTGGGGAAACAAAACCTACAAAAATCCGCCCGAAAGTTGCGATTGCCGGAGTCGAGGCAATAGACCAACTCGACCGCGACGTACGCGTTAAGACAGTCTTAAACGAACATCGCGCTTGGTCCTCCTTATGGATTATTTGGCGGCCACAAGTAGATCAAACCTACTATGAGAACCTCTGCCAACCTGTCTTTGGGGACCGCAGATTGCCTCCCCTTTCCGCATATATTAGTGAAATCCCCGCACTCGACCGCATTCTTTTGCGCATCGCGTTAGCATTGCATCCTGCCCATGGCAGACCGATCGAAATGCTGGTTATGGACGATCTTGAACAAGTACACGAAGACTCTGATCGCCAACAATTAATCGACACCCTTTCGCGTTTGGCAACCACCATGCCCGTAGTGGTCAATGCCGTCAATCCTCTCCCAGATTTTCCGCATATTGCATTGCGTACCGACGCCTCGTACACCCACGCAGTCAAGGAGCAACAATGATATCCGGCCTTACGCTCGGTAGTGAATTACAGAGATTTCGACGCTCCAAAATGGGGCGTATTGCTCTTTTAGCAATTACTCTCATGCCCTTGCTCTATTCTGCGTTGTACCTGTGGGCATTTTGGAATCCTTTTGCACATATCAATCGACTACCCGTAGCTTTTGTAAATTCAGACCATGGAACTGTTGTGGAAGGAAAGCCACTCAAGGCCGGCGATAAGGTAGTAGAGGGACTCCAAAAGGTTGAAGAAATCAATTTTGAATACGTAGATCATCAGGATGCAATCGAAGGTGTAGCCGAAGGACGCTACTATTTTGTTGTTGAATTAACGCAAGATTTCTCCGAAGCCGTAGCTTCACCAGCCACCGGCGAAGCCCGCCAAGCAGTAATCCAAACAACTTACAACGATACGAACGGCTACCTCTCAACCATGATTGGGGAGAATGTCATGCGGACAATGATTCCGGTGATTTCCCAGCAAATCGGTGAAGAGGCAATTGATAAAGTACTTGTTGGAGTGCAATCGGCAGGCTCCGGCCTAGAAAAAGCCTCCGAAGGCGCACAGCAAATTAATGAAGGCTTGCATTCGGCCGCGACGGGTAGCGATGAACTCGCCGCTGGTGCACACAAACTCAATGATTCTGTAGCAACGCTCGCCACTGGTAGCGATCAACTTGCCAACGGCACCCAGCAACTGGCAGACAGTATTAATAAAGCCGGTCCACAACTCCAGCAACTTGAGCAGCATGCACAAAACCTTGAAGCAAAACTGCCTGAAATCACCGCCACCGCCCAAAACATCGATGCTGATATAACCTCGCTGAATCAAGAACTGGGCCATGTGACGGCCTTTCAAACTCAATCCAGTGAAAACGTTCGCAACCTGGCAAATCAACTCCGTGGGATACAAGAACCAAATGTTCAAAACGCAGTAATACAGCTCGACCAGCTAGCGAATACCCTTAATAATTCGGGTCTTGGAGAAAACGCGCCCGCTACTATCACCCTCCGCAACCTCGAACAAACAACGCATACGCTAAACACACAACTTAGCAATGAAACATCCCCTGTACGCCAAGGAATTTCTCAAATAGGCTCGGGGAAACTTACTGAACTTCAACAAGGCGTGAACCAACTCAACGATGGAATGCAAACCTTAAATCTGGGCGCACACCGACTCCATGACGAAGGCACCACACCGCTAGTCGCGGGCGTCGAAAAGCTCGGTGATGGATTGCATAAACTTGAAGACGGCTCCGCAACTCTGGCAAACAAACTCACAGAAGGAGCAAGCGCCGTACCCAAATGGGATGAAGAGCAACGACGTGGAACCGCAAGTGTACTCGGTGGTCCCGTCGCACTGAAAGCAACCAATGAAGCAGGTCAGAACACCTTTGGTGGTGGACTCGCGCCATTCTTCTTCTCGCTCGCAATGTTTATCGGCGGGCTGATTATCTTCCTCCTACTACGCCCCATACAAAACCGAGCCGTAGCCTCCGGGGTAGCACCACTACGCGCCGCATTGGACGGACTTTGGCCAGCAATAATAATCGCTTCACTCCAAGCAACAGTCATTGTTGCTGTTACTATGTTTGCCGTAGGACTAGACCCCCGATACCCGATAGGACTCTGGGCATTCGCAGTCGGCGTTTCTATTATGTTCGCCGCAGTCAACCAAATGCTGAATGTACTATTCGGTCCTGGCCCCGGCAAAGTCCTGGCAATGGCATTACTTATGCTTCAAATCCTTGCATCCGGCGGGCTCTACCCAGTAGAAACACAACCGAAATTCTTCCAACTCATCCATCCAATTAACCCCATGACATATTCGGTACATGGATTCCGTCAACTCATGTACGGTCACATTGACCACCGCCTACCGCAAGCAATCGCCGCCCTTGTTATTGTTACCCTGATTTCCTTAACTCTCACATCCCTAGGAGCCAGGAGAGATCGTCTGTGGACAATGAAACGCCTGCACCCTGCGATAAGCGTATAGATTCGTGAGTTGCGAACCCCTAGTGCTATGATTGAGCGGTCCGCCGATGTAGTTCAATGGCAGAACATCAGCTTCCCAAGCTGAATACGCGGGTTCGATTCCCGTCATCGGCTCCAATAGCACGTCATTCTGGATACAAGGATTTCCGGCCCGGCCGGGAAGCCTCCGGGGTGGCGTTTCGCTGTTCTGGTGCGGTTTTCGGGGCGTTTGGGGCGGACGCACGGACCTATGGAGCGGCTCCCAGCTGGGGCGGATCGGGGCTTCGGAGCGTTCTCTCAGTGGGTGGCTTGGCCGGTTGAGGCAGGAAGCGTCAAAAAGTATGGCCTAGCGTCAAAAGGTTCAGCCCCGCGTCAAAAAGTATGGGGCTTGCATCAAAAGGTATCGAGCAAGCATCAACAGGTATCTCGAAAGCGTCGCATGGTTTGGGGCGTCACGGGGAGTCTGGAGGGTCATACTTATACTGTTGGTACAGCTCCGTCAGGTTGACAAAGTCCAGGGTGGAACGGCTGCAATGGGTGAAGTCTAAATGGATACGAGGGCAGGCAGGGCAAGGTATGGAATGGCCAAAACGGGCGCGAACCGCAGATTGGGAAAACGGAGTCCTGTACCTAGACAGAGAGAAACAATTTGAAGTCCCAGAACTGACCACAGAGACCATAGAGCAGCTGGCCGGTTATGCTCTGGTGGGCAGGCTACCCGGTTACCGATGAATTGCTTGTACCCTTTGCCGGGCACAAAAGCATGGCTAACTTCGGTGTGCAGGACGGTGCGCTCACCGACGCTTGTTTCCCGGTTTTTGCCGCCATGCCCAAGCTACGCTATTTGCTGTTGGACGGGAATTCAGCCATTCACGGTAGCGGTTTGGCGGCCCTGCAAAACTCCAAGCTAGACCTTCTCGCCCTCAACCGTACCGGGCTGGACGATGCCGGACTGCTCCAGGCGGCCTCCATCCCCAAGCTCTCCCGCATCCAGCTCGACCATACCGCTGTTACCAATGAGGGTTTACTGGCCATGGCCCACAACAGCTACATAAAACCGGTGGCGCAGGTGCAGTTCACCGAAGAGCAGATGGAACATTTCTCCCAGCTTCAGCGAGAAAAGGCCAAAAAGTCTGCCCAGCTGGATGAGCAGGCAGCGCAGGATTGTCGTAGCTTGTTGTCCTCATTCTTTGTCGAAATGACACGATGGGAGCAGTATGTGGAGCAGGCCGGGTTTGAAGATGCCGAGGCGATATCTCGGTTGCTGGCAATCTGGGAAAAATACGTGAGTGAAAAGCCCCGTCCGGGCTACCGGCCCCTGAGCCTCTCCTACAGCACCCAAGGCACCTACGAGGGGGAGGAATTCCTTGACGCAGAGCAGATTAACAAAAACAAGCTCTACATCTACACCAGAGAGAAAAATGCCGGCTTCGAGCGCCGCTTCCTTATGAAGCAGGTGGGAGAGAGTTGGAAAATCGACGCGGTACAGGAGCGGTTGGATGGCTGGCAGCGAGTAGGATTGTGACGCAGTTTTTCAAGCTGCTTCAACGTCAACCCATGCTCCCCCTCGTCGATGGATGGTGGAGGCAACCCAGGGGCGTTCTGGGCTACGACTGATCCTTGCGTGTCAGCTTGCTATATACCAGGTCGCTGATCTGGCGGATGTCTTCTTGTTCGACGAGGATCGTGACCACGCCTTGGACCCAAGACTCCACCGCCGATGGGCTGAAATCCTCATCCGCGAACAGGCTGTTGATCCGCTCGATGATCGTGTTCCACTCGACCAGGTTCGGATCGTGCGTGCCACCGCTGCCCACACCGACAGGCTTGAGCTTGTCGCTTGTCCCACCACTGAGGTCGATTGTCACTTCGGCCTTTCGGGCTTGTTTGATGTGGGTTAGCTCGATGCTGAAGAAGTCGAGATCTTCGACGTTCTTCTTGCCCGTTAGTCTCGGCAGCAGCAAGCGCAGGAACAGTGCAAGCTTTTCGAGCATGGTGTCGTGGTAGTCGATGATCTGCGAAAGGAAGTCGTAGGTCTTGACGAAGGAGGAGACGTCCTTTTTGAACAGGTCCAGTTCGTCGATTCGATGCTTGTCCTTGCCTTGTACGGCTTGGACGTAGCGATCGTTAAAGCGGTCCGCTGCAGCTTTGAGAGGCCCGGCGTGTGCCCCATGGGTGGTTCCTTTGGTGAGGAATGCGGCGGCGAAGTTCTCGACTTCTTGGTCGGTGTAGATCGCTTGCATCGCTAGCTTGGCTTGGATGTCGTAGATCAGGTCGGGATCGGTGGGCTGGAGGATCTCGGCTGTGCGGTAGTACGGCAAGAACGACTTGCAGATCTCCTCAGGGTCGTTCACGAAGTCCAGCACGTAGGTAGTGTCCTTGCCTGCCGCGGGATAAGTGCGGTTAAGACGTGAGAGCGTCTGGACAGCGGTAATCCCAGACAGTCGTTTGTCCACGTACATTGCACACAACAGAGGCTGGTCGAACCCTGTCTGGTACTTATTGGCCACAATCAGTACCTGGTACTCGTCTGTTGCAAACGCATTCGGCAGGCTACGGCCGCGAAGACCCCGGTTGAGGGTGTTCTCCGTGTATGGCGGCTCCGTGTACCCAAAAGACACATCGGGGGCTTGCTCGGCGGTGATCGAACCCGAGAATGCGACAAGCGTGGCCAGGTCATAACCGTGGTCGCGAATGTAGCGATCCATGGCCTCCTTGTACTTGACCGCCGCCACCCGTGAGGCCGTGACCACCATGGCCTTCGCGTGACCGTCAAGCAGATGAGCAACGTTGGCGCGGTAGTGTTCGATGATGATCTGTACCTTTTGCGCGATATTCGTCGGGTGCAGCGAGACCCAACGCATTAGTCCCTTGGTTGCTGTTGACTCATCAACTAGATCATCATCAGCAAATGGGTTCTTCGTGCTTTCAGCAACCTGGAAGGCTGTCTTGTAGGTGGTGTAGTTGCGCAGCACATCCAGGATGAAGCCTTCCTCAATGGCTTGCTGCATCGTGTAGACATGGAACGCCTGAGGAACGCCATCTGAATCCAGCCGGCCGAAGAGCTCAAGGGTCTTAGCCTTCGGGGTGGCCGTGAACGCGAAGAAGGACAAGTTTGGTGCATCCGCGCGGGCACTCATCTCGGCGGCAATCATGTCCTCTAGGGCAACGTCGCCACCGTCATCGACATCTTCCTGCTCTGCGGTAGTGAGGACCGTCCGCAGTTTCTGTGACACTCTGCCTGTCTGGGACGAGTGCGCCTCGTCTGCGATGATCGCGAAGCTACGGTCAGCCAGCCCTTCGGTTTGAGCAATCGCATCGAGCACGAATGGGAAGGTCTGCATCGTGACAATCACGATCTGCTTGCCTGACAGCAACAAGCCAGCCAGTAGAGCAGACTTTGAGGTTTCACCGGCTCTGCGGGCCTCATCGATATTGATGCTGGCGATGGTCCCTGCAGTGCCTTCCAGACTGGTGATGGCCTTTTGAAGCTGGTCATCAAGCACGGTGCGGTCCGTGACCACCACAACCGAGTCAAAAACCTTGTGGTTGTCATCGTCGTGCAGTTTGGACAGGCCGTGGGCGAGCCACGCAATCGAGTTTGTCTTGCCGCTACCAGCCGAGTGTTGAACCAGGTAGCGGTTCCCTGGTCCTTCGCAACGGACCGTATCTAGCAGGGAGGTAACTAGCTCCCACTGATGGAAACGAGGGAAGAGGATCTTCGAGGATGTCGAGCGCGCTCCAGTGATCGGATCGACCTGTTGCTCGATGGTGAGGTGCAGGAACGAGCCCAGGATGTTCAGCCACGCGTCACGATCCAGCACTCTCTCCCACAGATATGACGCCGACACTTTCAGACCATCACACCCCACCGCACACCCACCAGCCACATCCGAGTGGCCGCCTACTGCCGGGTCTCGACCATGTCCGAGGCCCAAGCAGGCTCCCTGGCCGCCCAGATCTCGGCCTACTCTCAGCTCATCCAGGCTCACCCCACCTGGCAGTTCGCCGGGATCTACACAGACCAAGGCATCTCAGGCACCACCAGCAACAGGCCAGGATTTTCCGACATGATGGACCACGCCAGAGCCGGCGACTTCCAGATCCTTCTGGTCAAATCCATCTCCCGCCTAGCCCGCAACACCGTCGACCTGCTCTCATGCATACGCGAGCTCACCGCACTCGGGGTGGTGGTGCGGTTCGAGAGAGAAAACATCGACACCTCCACAGCCAAGGGTGAACTCATGCTCACCCTGCTGGCCTCCTTCGCCCAAGAGGAATCCCTCTCCCTGTCACACAACGTCAAATGGGCAACCCGCAACCGCTACAAGGCGGGCATCACCAACTCCCGCCGCATCTACCGTGAATACCTGGCCGGTGTCAGCCCTGAAAACATCACCCACCGCCTCAACGCCGAGGGCCTACGCGCACGCGAAGGCGGAGCATTCCTCGGCTCAGTCATTCGCACTTGGCTGGAAAACCCCCGCTATGTCGGCAATGAAATGCTGCAAGCCACTTACACCGACAGCCCCCGAGGAAAACGCGTCGCCAACGACGGAGCCCTGCCCAAGTACTGGGTGGAGGGAGCAAACCCACCCATCATTGATCCACATACCTGGAGCCGAGTCCAAGCCGAACTCGCCCGCAGACGCGAATCCGGCGGACGCGCATTGACCCCCAGTGGTGGGACGTGCGCGCTCACCCACCGGGTCGTGTGCAGCCAGTGCGGGCGCCGCTTCCACCGGCGCACCAAAACCCGCAAGCACATCTCCTACAAGTACTGGTGGTGTGAAAGCGCCACCCGCGGGCAAGGCAACCCCCTGCCAAGCACCCCAGATCAGGGAAGCCCAACTAAAGACAGCCATCACCGCCTACCTGGGGTTGGACGCGTGGGATGACAAGCACGTCCTCGACCTCCTTGAGCAGGTCACCGTCTACCCAGCGGAAAAGTCACCGTGACCAAACGAGGCACACACGCAACCGAGCCCGTGATGACAAGGAAGGAGTAAAACCATGGCCACCATCACCACCATCCCGGCAAGGCCAGCCAAAACCCTCGCCCCCACCACGATGCGAGCCCGGCGCAAAGTCGCCGCCTACGCGCGAGTGTCCACAGACCTGGAAGAACAACAATCCTCCTACCAGACACAAATCGACTACTACACCACCTACATCCAGGGACGAGCCGACTGGGATTTCGTCGGAATGTACGCCGACGAAGGCATTTCAGGAACCTCAACCAAACACCGCAAAGGCTTCCAAACCATGATCACCGACGCCCTATCCGGCAGAATCGACCTGATCGTCACCAAGAGCGTCTCGCGGTTTGCCCGCAACACAGTCGATTCGCTCACCAGCGTGCGCGCACTCAAAGAAGCCGGCGTCGAGGTCTACTTCGAGAAAGAAAACATCTGGACCCTGGACTCCAAAGGCGAACTACTCATCACCATCATGAGCAGCCTCGCCCAAGAAGAATCTCGCTCCATCTCCGAAAACGTCACCTGGGGACACCGCAGACGCTTCGCGGAAGGCAAAGTCATGGTGCCCTACGCCTCCCTGCTCGGCTACAAAAAAGGCGCCGATGGCAAGCTCTCCATCGACGAAGACCAAGCCCGGATCGTGCGACGCATCTACTGCGAATACCTGGCAGGACACTCACCCAAAACCATCGCCGCTCGACTCACCGCTGACGGCATCCCCACGCCCTTAGGAAAGAACACCTGGTCGGTCTCCACCATCAACTCGATCCTGCGCAACGAAAAATACAAAGGCGACGCCCTACTACAGAAAACCTTCACAGTGGACTTCCTAACCAAAACCACCAAACGCAACGAAGGAGAAATCCCCCAGTACTACGTCAGTGGCAACCACGAGCCCATCATCGACCCGGCCGTATGGGGCCAAGTCCAGCACGAACTGGCCAGGCGCACAGGCAGGTCACGTTCCTTCAGCCACCCGTTCGCCTCGAAGATCGAGTGCGGGTGCTGCGGGGGATGGTACGGGCCGAAAACCTGGCATGCTGGCAGCCGGTACGAGCGGCGCATCTGGCGGTGCAACCGCAAATACGACCCCGCCGGCGATCAGCCATGCACAACCAAGCACGTAACCGACAACGACCTGATCGCCGCGTTTGAGCAGACCACCCGCCAGCTCGCACCACCACCCAGCCCGGAAGTACTCGAGGCAGCCCTCGACCAGCTCGGCAACCCGGACGCGCTCGAGGCCAAGCTCGCCCATGCGATCACCGCACGCGACACCGTGGTAGACGAGATCAACGCACTCATCCAAACCGCAGCCAACACCGACTTCGACCCTGACACCTTCGAGGCTGACCATGCTCGGCTCGAAGCCGACTACCAGCACCACCTCGGCACGGTCGAGACCATCGAGAAGCAACTACACGAGCTCGAAGCCAAACGCGCTGCCATCACCGCGTTCCACCAGTACCGCAGCGAGAACCCCGCAATCAGCTACACGCCCGAAGCCTGGCGAGCCCTCGTTGACCACGCCACCATCCATCCAGACGGCACCATCACCATCACGTTCAACAACGGCGCAACACACTGACCCAACCGGATCCTTCACCCCGGGCACACCTTACCTAGGGTTTCCCGTCTCCCGGACGACATGCGCCCACCCCAAGCTTTGTATCCAGCGTAACCACCTTTGGCCCTAGAACATCACTCTGGATATAAAGAATCCTGGCCTGACTGGACGGTGTACGGGGTGGCGTTTTCCGTGTTCTGGAGCGGTTTTGATCTGTGGCGACTGATCGCTGATGCCCCTTGATGGATTCCTGGAGACGGTTGATTAGGCGCTCGGAGAGTCCTCTCGGGGGCTTGCTCAGCAGGTTGAGGCACGAAGCGTCAAAAAGTATGGGGCTAATGTCAATAGGTTTTCCGAAGCCATGCACCGATGCCGTATGTAGCGTGGGAGGGTGCAATCATCTAGGCGTTCGAATGTTTTTCGACCTTGATACAGAATGTGCCATAGTCGTGGGATAGCCGATCTTATTTTGTATAAATTGGCGTAGCGCTCAATGTAGATTTTGTGTAACGCCATTAGAAACGATCGAGGTGGGGTGTCCAGGAATCGATTTCTTCTGAACACCCCACTTTCGCTCGATATGGCTATGCCACTGGGATTTCCCAGATTGGGGTGTGCATCTGGTCTGTGGCCCGATGACGCTCCACGGTGTTGTGTTGCGCTGTGGCTCGTTGTTTGAGGAATGTTGACTGTGACTGGTTCATTGGTAGGTACTGGTTGATGACCCAGGCTCGTGGCGTAATGCCAGCACGGGCGAGGTCATCAGCAAGTTCCTTGGCTTCCAAGATCGGAGTTGACTCGGGAAGCGTTACCAGGATTGGGAATGTCCGGTTCTGGTCTCTCAGACGCATAAGAGCAGTTAGTGTGCCATCGCTCCCTTCAGTTGCCCCGGACTGGCGCATGAGCTCTCGGTGATAGGAACCCGTAGCGTCCAAAAGCAGCAGGGTGTGTCCGGTGGGAGCTGTATCGATGATGACCCAGCGGTGGTCGGCTTCTTCCAGGACAGCAGAGAACGCTCTGAAGACAGCAACTTCTTCCGTGCATGGGCTGGCGAGGTCCTCGATAAGCTGTGCTCGGCCATCAGATTCCAGTGTCACACCCTTTGTGTTGAGCACTTCTTGACGGTACTCTTCGACGACCTTGTGAGGATCGATGCTGACCACATCGAGACCTGGATATTTCTGCGGAAGAGTCATATCCAGGTGCGAGGCTGGGTCAGTGGTCGCCAGAAGCACAGGCAGCCCCTTGCTGGCAACAGAGATGGCAAGTGCCTGCGCGACGGTCGTCTTACCTACTCCACCTTTACCCATAGCCAGAACGACTTTGGGGCTGCCTTCTACGATCTGTTCTGTTGCCTGAGATAGGGCAGATTGCACCACCTCGTTAATGTCGGCAACTTCGGCGGAGGACAGTTCCTCAAGGCCGGCCACGCTCTCGTGGGGCTGCGGGGCAACAGTGGTCAGTCCCTTGATTCCCATGACAGGTTCAGGGTTCATGGGAATCGTGAAGCATGCCAATCCACTGAGCACTGGATGGGTAGTTGCGAGTCCACTGAGGACACTCTGCTCGCCGAGCATAAGCCTACGGTGGAGCGGGTCATTGCCTGCTTCGGGCAAGAGTGCGTTGATAACCAGCGCCTGCGGATTAACCCCGAGTTCCGAGAGCTCGCTGGCTGCGCGCTCAGCCTCCTGGAGAGTGGAACCTTGAGCACGTGCCACAAGCACCAAAGTGGTCAGGGCAGGGTCCTTCAGTGTATTGACCGCATCTTCGTAGGTCTGGCGATGCTTATCGAGTCCTGACAATGGGCCAAGGCAGGAAGCGTCACCAGTGCCCTTCTCAATGAAAGACGACCAGTCACCCGGTAGCGCGAGCAGCCGCAACGTATGTCCTGTGGGTGCGGTGTCGAAAACAATGTGATCGTAAGCGTCGACAATGTTCGAGGAAACGAGGAAATCAACAAACCTGTTGAATGAGGCGACCTCCACCGTGCATGAGCCAGAGAGCGTCTCCTCGGACTCGCGCAACACTTCGGGCGGCAGGAGATGACGAACTGGCGCAAGAATCGACTCGCGATACTTTTCTGCCTCCATGTTCGGGTCGATCTCGATCGCATCAAGCTCGACCTTTATCCCCGTCTCCCTGGCGACGACGTCACCTAGCGCAGTAATTTCAGATCCGATAGGTTGCCCGAAAACCTGTGCAACGTTTGATGCCGGATCCGTCGACACCAGCAAGACTTTGCGCCCTTGCGCAGCAAGCGAAAGGGCGGTAGCGCATGACACCGTCGTCTTACCGACCCCACCCTTGCCGGTGAACATCAGAAACTTTGTTGTTGGCGGCCACTGGCTCAACAGCATCCCGAAGCACCTCCACAACACGACGAGCCTGCCACTGGAAGCTCCGATCTGCCGTCACGTGCAACTTGAGAATCGGAGGCGCCCGCAGAATCCCGACGCGCCCACGCACGCAATTGCGCCAGGGTGGGATACACGCCCTTAAGGACGATCTCGCCGTTAATCACCACCACGGGAAGAGAATCGGCCCCTTCAGACTCAAGCAACTCACGCACAACCGGAGTGGATGCGAAGTCCAACGGAGCGCTGGCCAAATTGTGACGCACCACATCTAACCCTTCCTTCCGCGCGGCACTCACAGCCGCCGCCACATCAACGACTCCCTGATCAACGTCCTCTCCACATACGCCCGACGAACAGCACATCGCCGGATCAAAGATCTCGATCTTGGTCATCTCTTACCTCCACACGTCATATCGATGATTGTCGATACGATACATGCTACACCTACATATCGAAATCTATCAATATGCGGCATGATGGAAGGGTGAACGATAGTTACATGTGCGCTTGCCCTGTTGGCGAGGTGACCTCGCCGTCAACGTCGCTTGAAGCTTGGGTGGAGCAGTTCAAGGCATTGGGGGATATCACCCGGCTGCAGCTAGCTTTGATGGTCAAGCAGGCTGCACCGTCCCCAGTGTGTGCATGCAACTTCCCTGAAGCCTTCGGCATGAGCCAGTCGACGATCTCCCATCATTTAGGCAAGCTGGTCAAAGCAGGGGTTCTCGAAAGACAGAAGCGAGGGAAATGGGCGTACTTCACGCTCCATCCAAGCTTTGATCACAATCTTCTTGAAAACCTTGAGTCAGGAGTCGCCATGAATGTCAATGACGCAACCTCAGAAACCACAATCTTGTTCGCCTGCCGGCAAAATGCTGGGCGTTCCCAGATTGCCGCAGCGTTAGCTAAGCAGCTTGCGCCAGAAGGTGTGACGATTCTGTCGGCAGGATCCGAGCCTGCTGATGCGGTTCATCCCGTCGTCGTTGAGGCTCTCGACGAGATTGGCCTCCAACCCGATTCTCAACCCAAACCACTAGACCCCGCACAGGTGAAAACGTCTGACTGGGTCGTCACCATGGGGTGTGGCGAAGCCTGTCCCTTCTTCCCGGGCGTCCATTATCAGGATTGGAAGATCGACGACCCCAGCGACCATTCACTCGAAGAAGTCCGGGGCATCATTGACCAGATCAGAATACGCGTCCAGGAACTGCTTGACACAGTCTCCCAAGACTAATCCCCATGAGCCTCTCTGGCTGCAAAGAATCTTGGTGCAACTAGGAAGGTCGCCGGGACCATGTTTTTATTGCTCTCGCGCAGCTTCCGAAGCTCTAACAAGAGCTGCATGGAGCCGGTAAAAAGCTCCTGGCGGAGCCCCCATGTAGCTTTGACATTTCCTTCATTAGCAGTTCTGTTCCCCGCATTGCGTCGCTTAGCAGCAGCAAAAGCTTTAGGCCTTGCCGCCACACTCAGCACCCCGCAATCATCTACACACCCGAAGCCTCGCAAGTCCTCATCGGCCACGCCACCATTCACTCCGACGGCACTATCGCCATCACGTTCAACAACGATGCAACACACTTACTCAACAGGATCCTTCACCCAAAGCGCTCCCGTCCTGGAGTTTCCCGTCTCCCGGACGGCATGCACCCACTGGCTCGAACTGTGCACCCAGCACGGCTAGTTATGCACCCACCGGGCAACCAACCGAACCCAACCCGAACTTTGTATCCATCGTGACCATCTTTGGTCCACGAAAAACAAACCCTTGCCAGCGAAAACTTTCGCGGCAGGGGTTTTTGTTTAAAGTACTAACAGAGACTTCGGCACTGAAATGGACGCTTAGCGCCGAAACGCTATGGTATTTTAAACACATGTTCAACTAGCACAGCTCATATCCCCATTCCTCCTATTTTCGCTTTGGTGAGTGCTGTGTCTTGTTTGCGTTTTTCCTCCGTTACTTTTGGCTACCTAGCCGCCCGGGTTTTCGAACAGGTTTCGTTTCATTGCGGGCCCGGCGAACGAATATGCGTTATTGGCCCAAACGGTGCTGGCAAAACTACCCTCCTTAGGTTGGCGGCTAACCTACTACAACCTGATTCTGGCGTAATTACCAGGCCGGATGGGGTGATTGGTTATTATCCTGCGGACCACACCGATTGCACAGTGCAAGAAGTGCTGAATTATTCCTGCAAAGAGCAATTAGCGGTACAACAAAGATTTTCTGAGCTTACCGCGCTACTTGCTTCAGGGGATTCCATTGCGCAACAACAAATCGCCGATGAATACGATACTGCGCTAACCCAAATGAATGCATTAGATGTCTGGGATCTACCGTCTAATCTGGCACGGCTTTTACATTCTTTTGGGCTTTCGGAGGTTGACCCTAGCCGCAATGTTTCTTCGCTTTCCCCTGGGCAACAAGCCCGCCTGCAATTGACCACATTGTTTCTGTCACGTCCAGCACTAATGCTATTGGATGAACCCACAAACCATGCAGATAAAAAATCCAGAGCATTTCTAATTGAAGAACTCCTAAAGACGGATTGCCCTGTGCTATTTACAAGCCACGACCGGGATTTTATTAATTCAGTGGCAACCAGCATCCTTGATTTAGATACTGAGCCTTGGGCTGCACTGCTTCTTGCCCAAGGCAACCCACTTGATAATGGCGTGTTTCAATGCGCGGGAAACTATTATGAGTTTCTGCTGTGGAAGACAACCGCACGAAAGGCCCATACTGAAATTTATAGTGCACAGCAGGCATATAAACAGCAGCTGATCTGGCATATCCATGCTTCCGAAACTATCGGCCATAAGGATTGGAAACCACGCTCAGAAAGCAGGGTGAGTAGGAAGTTTTATGCGGACCGCAACCAGAAGGCTTCCACAAGGCGTTTGCTTAACGACGCCGTGCGACTAGATCGCCATAGCCAGCTTGAGGTGCGTAAACCACGATACACAGAGACCACCATTAAGCTTCCAACACCTTCTGTTGGGGAACACATTGCTGTGAGCGTACGAGAGGTTTATGTGCCCAAGCGACTCCAGGCTGTTTCTTTTGAATTAGCTGATGGTGAGCATCTTTTAATTACAGGCCCAAATGCCTCCGGAAAATCTACTTTATTGCGCTGGCTGGCTACAGGCCGGCAACCATTGGGAGCAGAGGGTTCCATGTTTATTGCAGGGACTATTGGATATATGCCTCAAAGTTTGCCTGTTTCGGGGCTAGAAAATGAACTTACCAATGAACAAAAGAAGGGTTTCCTCCATCCAAAATTTTGGAATGTGCCGTTTGCTAAGTTATCCAACGGCAATCAACGGAGACTGCAACTTGCTTCGGCTTTTCGCAATAATCCAAGTGTTGCAATTATCGATGAACCAACAAACTACCTTGACCTTGATGCTATTGAATCCTTGGAATCAGCACTTCAGGATTGGGGTGGGACCTTAGTTCTAGCAACTCATGACCCTTGGCTGATTAAGCACTGGCATGGCGCACAGCACATTGAATTAGCAGGCTAGATCCATAAAGCCAAAGCACTATTTCCAGCAAAAATGATATACTTCCTGCCATTAGAGAAAATGTAAATTTATTCATTACTTCTGATAACTTTCAAGAATCCACCTCGAAAGTATGAGCCTGTATATGAGCACTCTAATCCGGGCAAAAGACTCTTTACCTATGGTCTCTCTGGCGTGCCTATTTGTGTTCTTGCTTCTTGATGAGAACTTTAGAAACTCCCGCCCCAGTATTATATTTGTCAGTCTAATCGCTATTGTATGCGGATTAAAAACTCCAAAAATGGCCGGAGTCTTTTTCTGCTTAATTTTTCTCTGCCTTTGCCACGATGGAAGCACAAGAAACATTGTTAGTGTGCTGGGCGCGGTTGCCATAGTCGGCCTTATCGCCTATCGGGGACATCTTTTCAGCGCTGTGGCAATTGGTATATTCGGCCGCAGCCGCTCCAACCAAGATAATTGCTGACGCGCGGAGACCTGAATAAAAGCACCACTTAAGTTAGCTGCGATCTCGCGGTTGTTTAGGGTCACCGGCCCACGCGCAGGGTCCATCACGTAGCTTTTAGTCAAACCAACTCGCAGCACAATAAAGTGCCCTTTGCGTTGATGCGCGATAAGCAAGGTTCCTAATTGCTTCAGCTTGTGCAGTTTTTCAGGAGGTGCCTAAAAACCATTGATATCAACGCCGTGGTCCTTCTCATAGTTACGCAGTTCAGCGAAGGCAAACCCGTCGGCGTTGAGACGGTCATAATCGATAAGTTGAGCAACATTCACCTGCTTACTCAAGGAATCAAGAACTGAGGTATAGCACGCTAAAAGGCAATCTCTTCCGGTTTGCTGGTACACCGTCTTTGGCGTTGACAACATCTCATTTTCCTTCTCTGGACGCGCCAATAAATGCTTCCAACTCATCGAAACAGCGACAAAACCAATGCCTAAGCCAATCAACAATGGCAGCCAGCTCAGCAGCGAATAATCCGGAAACGGATACCCCACCGCTCCTGCGAACGGCAGGATGGGATTGTATTGGGCTACTTTTGAAGAACTGACCAAAATACCGAGCCCCACCAGCATAATTCCCAAACAAACAGTGAAACCTACACCAGTGTCTCGGATCCATGCATAGATAGCAAAACGAATAAGGCCCCAGGCAATAACCGCAAGAACATTGCGAAACGCAAAAATTGCTACCGGCGGAAACGAGTTTCCAAAGATCGCGCCATGACTTCCAAGAGCTGCGAGCCACCCAGCCAAAAGCGTTACTGAAAGAGCTGCACCAAAAACCCCAAAAACAACGATAAGTGCCGAGATTTTGCGTTGCGCATAACGTCCGCGAGATTTATAAAGCTGCACCACACCACCCTGGATCTCAGCTTTTGCTAACCCAGCAGCCAAAATTGAAACTATGATCGGGCCAAGCATTAAACAGTACAATTGTGTACATGCTGATATCCAGGTGCTTTGGGCGACTTGCTGTTGGTCTATTATATCGCCATTTGTGCCTATGAAACTATATCCCGTGCCATAGGCTACGAGCCCCAACAGTGCAAAACCTACGAAGTAAGCCCAAAGCGGACGTGCCTTTTTAATTTCCAACCAGTAAAAACGCATAACGTATCTATTCCTTCCCAATCCGGGACCGCAACAAAGCGAACAATCCAGTCGAAAATGCAAGCGCTACAACCAATGAAAGCAACAACCCCCACAATGCATTTGGATTCGGCTGAAATCCAAGCTCTATTTGGCTCAAATCGACGTCATAAAAAGGTCGACTAATAAGCAATGATCCCGGCGGAAGCAGCGCCCATATTAGGGAAAACGAGATATTCAGAGCGAAGCTGATCACTAAAAGAATAACAGCCGCAACGGCCGACGGCACCAAGCCACCTAACATCAAATGCACGCATGAAATAACAAATAAAGTATACAGTGATGAAATAATAAGCGCAGTGAATACAACTAGCAGTGGGGCCGCCTCTGCAATCGAATAAAATGCGGAAACCATCACCACTACCACCAGCGTGTAACCAATAGCCCACAACGCCAACCACAGAAAGCAAATCCCTAATTTCACAGCTAAAAGCTGTGAAATTTTTCCCTTCCTAGCATGAACTAAGCTCCAGATTCCATTTTCTTGTTCTTCTGTGAGAAATATCTGCACATACGTAAAAACGACCAGAGGAAGAACAATTAACACCATTACGGCACTTTGATTAATCATCGCTTGAGAGGTGTCAGAATGTGGAAAGTCACTTTTACGCAAGTAAACATTGGCGATCCCCATCCAAACCGCAGACACAGCAATCAAAATCGCAGTGGTGACGAGTCCTTTTCGTATACGGAATGCTTGTTTAGTGAGCACTGTGTCCTCCCGCCGTGAGTTCGAAGAATTTTTCTTCTAAAGACGGTGCTTTTACATAAGCGCCAGTGATTGGTATTCCTCGTGACGTCAGCTCAGCAATGAAAGCCGAGACATCAACATTGTGCTGGATCCAATACTTATTTCGAGCAATTTCACTGAACTGAACATGGGAATTTTGAAGCAGCGATATCAACTGTTCTGGGTGTGAGGTTTCAACAATGAACTTTTCATCAGCCAATAACTGCTGAATCGGTCCGGAATAGCAGATTTTTCCAGAATCAAGTATGCCGACATGGGTAGCCACATTCTGCATCTCGGAAAGGATGTGACTTGAAACCATTACCGTAACATCACGTTTACCTGGTAGTTCTCGTATAAGGTGGCGCATTTCCACGACGCCTTGAGGGTCTAGACCATTCGTAGGTTCATCTAGAATAAGAAACGCTGGATCCCCCATTAATGCCACTGCGATACCAAAACGTTGCTTCATTCCCAGCGAATAATTTTTAAGAGGCCTGGTTATTGAGGGGTCAAGCCCGACGTCCCGCAAAAGCGCACCGTAATCCTGTTCAGGAATCCCAAAAATAGCCGCCAAATAACTAAGATTCTCTTGGCCGCTCAAGGCAGGATAAAATTTCGGATTTTCTATGAGCGAGCCGACCCGTTCGAGAGTTCCCTCTTGCCCATTTGGAGAAACATAGTTAAAGGAGCCGGTGTCAAAATTCATAATGTTTACCAGCCCCTTCATGAGTGTACTTTTACCCGCTCCATTGACCCCTAGCAGCGCGTACACAGTTTTTTCCGGGATGGAAATACTCACATCTTGCAGCACAGAATGCTTACCAAATTTTTTAGAAACAGAATTGATGTTAAGTGCGTAAGCCATAAAATCGTATTCCTTTACCATTCAGGAATGATCGTTCCGTTGTAGCCTTGAGTTCCTAGTGCGCAGAGAATACCAGCGGATCCAACAAGTAAACCCTTAGAATGCTTCGATATTCCCGTGGCTGTTTTCATATCTTCGACTGAAAAGCGGGCTGCCAGTGATTGCTTAAAGTGTTGGGCAGTGTAGGCAAGTTCATGTTTATGGGATCTCAAATGATCGCTGAGAAATTCAAAGATCAAAATCGAACCCGAAATACCATGACAAATACAATCATTCCCCAAGGTATTCTCATTGCGTATCAAATTGGGGATCTGTCGCCGCAGATCCTTTAACGCTACCGCTTCTGCACTGCGGAGTGTGGTTTGAGCGACAATAGCTCTAGCGATGAGCGCGCCACCCGAACCATTGCACCATTGTAGCGAATCTACGTCTTGCTCGAAGCGAACGTCCAAAAGGCAGCCTTTGCCAATTTCCTCTTCATACTGCAATAGTTTCAGTATCGCTTCTTCCATATAGGGAGTTCCGGGGTGGAATCGCTCGTACTGGGCTAGAGTCGCAATGACCCCCGAAGCGCCATGTGCAAAACTCACGTTCCCAACTAAATATTTTTGCTTGACGAGTTTAGAAATATCCGAATCGCAGATCATCGAAATCATGTTATCGCCAGCTTTTCCACGCCTTTGCTCGGTGAATTTGCGCGAGCGAAAAGTATACCTGGAGTCCCTGTCAGCATGTCCAACGAATCTGCACAGCTGCCGAAGTTGGAATTGCATGTATCCATTAAATCTTCAAGGATATCGGCAACTTCAAAGTATTTTTGTGCCTGTAGCCTGCCCAAAGCCGCAACTTCACCGAGTACACCAAAAAGTCCTTTATAGTACCCGACTTGCAGATCACTGGGATTATTCAATTGATCACGGACGGCATTTTGAAGCAAATCGGCATAGCAATCCACATCTTCGCGAGCTAATAGACCTGTCTTGCGCAGAGCTTTGACCACGCCAGCTGTACCCATGCATACATCATTTGGGATCGTCGCAACTATTACATTTTCATCCATATCAACCGTGACAGAAATCCACGCTCTACTATCGTCCACTGGTAAATGAATTAAGTCTGCTTCGAGTTGATTAGTGATGTTCGTTGTAGCAGATTCGAGGGTTAACCCTTCATCTAAACATCCATTCGCACGAAGATAGAACAAAACAAAAGGTGCCCAGCTCATTAAAGCTGGGCACCTTAAACGCCGATTGGCCTATTCGGAACGGCGTTTACGAACTACGATAATCGCACCGATTGCAGTAATCACTAAACCTACAAGCACCAAGGTGATAACACTGGCACCCGTATTTGCAAGGGTTGGTGCTGCTTTGGCATTCGGGACCGCGCCGTTGCCTTGACCCTTTGGATCTCCATTGCCTTGGCCTTGTGGAGCTGGGTCAGCTGCTTTTGGATTTCCGTTGCCTTGACCCTTTGGATCTCCATTGCCTTGGCCTTGTGGAGCTGGGTCAGCTGCTTTTGGATCTCCATTGCCTTGGCCTTCTGGAGCGGGATCGTTGCTCCCACTTGCAGATCCAGTTTGTGAGGAGCCTGCTGCAGCTAAAGCACCAAGCAATAATCCACCTGCAGCAAGGGTTACGAGTGCTGCACCAGTACCACAACCACCGCCGGAGCTACCAGCGCCTTCCTCGCATCCCCCTCCATTTCCACCGCTGCTGCCAAAATCGAGGGATCCGATAAAGCCCCCGCCGCCGCCTGCTCGACGTTCCCATTCATTGGCAACACGAACTGTTTGTGCCCGATCGTTGATATCGGTGTGTTCTGCGATCAGATTGCCGTTTTCGTCGTATGCCCATTCGAATACTACGAGGGTTTTTCCGGAGTAGCCTTCTGGAACATCAAACTGTACTTCAACCTGCCCATCAGGAGCTGTCGGTACGAGCTCTTTTTCAGATTTGATTCCGGTACCTTCACCGGTTTCTTTATCCATAAGCTCGCCTTTGATGATGTACTTCTTGCCCACAATTAGGCCAGAATATTCAACAACATCAACAATGGTGCCGCCTTCAGGCGCTAGGACTTTATCAGCATCACGTTGATCTGAGGCTGAAGTCTTAATGGATACGTTTGTGCCTTCCCAACGTACAGTGAACTCTTCTGTCTTACGAACAACATCATTGTGAGTAACAATAAGGGTTTGTCCGTGTGTCCCGTCATCCTTTGGCGTCACAACAAGTGCACCTGAGATTGCGTCACCTTCGGACGATGCAGTGATTTTTGCTTCTCCCTCAGACTCATCAACTTTCAAATAGAATTCGGTGCCCGGACGGATATCAGAAGCTTCTATTGGATTGCCGTCAGCATCAACGATCGTTCCATTATCAGTCGTGATCTTTAAGGCAGCAGCGTTGGTCTCGAACTTCAATGGTCCCATAACACCATTTGGTTGACGGGTAGCCTTGGAGTCATCCATTTGGATGGAAAGATCAAGTGTGGACGTTTCAGCACGACCAACATTTGCTGCGCCTGTGAGATATTCATAGAGTTTGAACTCACCAGCTTTGAGAGCGGCATTGTCAGTTGCAATACCTTTATACTCAAACTCATCGGCCAATAGGCTCCAGATTGCGCCTTGGGTCTGAGCAATAGCAGCTTGCTCTGTAAGCTCCTCTGCGGATGCCCCGACAGTTGCACGAAGTTGATCAATAGAAACCGCAGGATAGCTGTTTGCCGCAATCCAGTTCACCTTATGCCGGATAGCTTCATCAGTCTTAAACTTATTACTGCCTGGGAATTCATCCCACTTTACAGTCTTTGCCTTATCGGAGTACACAACATTGACGTTGTACTCGATGCAATATGCCTCGCGGGTGGTACCGCCAGATTCAATATTAAATAGGCGCGTCATGATACGTCGATCATTGCCCCAGCTAATACTGAGGCCTTCCTGACCGCCGGATACCTTGACCTGAGCACCCAGCTCCTGCGCACGTGCGGCAGGAACAACGGTGACAACGCCAAGCACTAATGCCAGCGCTGACAGGAATGCGAATATGTAGCGACTCTTCTTTAAATGTAAAAGCATTTGGCCCATCATTCTCGATTAGCAACACGTTAAAACGCATTACGGTGGATCGAATTAATTTGAAAACGAGCACTTTATGAGAAATTAAAAAACCAGCTCATTCTTTAAGAAAATCGCCAGTATCACATTTCGAACCCGCCTCACCCGCTGACGGTAGCACGGTCCCTATCCTCTAAAGCAACTATTAGGCAGGAGTCACAATATTTATTTTTTAGTTACCCAAGGCTGCAAGCGTTCTAGCTCGCAAAAGTCGCCAGATTACTACATACATTCAGTAGCGCGCATCCCCTTTTTGGGGCTACGTATATCCCCCTCTGTACTGCGATTACATGATAGGACATGCGCTTCCAATGATTGCCGCACGCAACCAGAAAAGCACTTTAATAGCCCCATTATTAGGGGCGCCAGACCTGCAGAGTAGCGCCCTAAACACTTTCATTAAGAGCCAATTGGTTACCGTTTTGCTACATTATCAACGAATTATTTCTATGAATTACCCACCCTGAAAGCTTACATTTTCTTAATGTGTTCGCATGTCAACTACATCAAATTCACTGCAAGGTGAATAGTTACGTAGCATTTTCGCGATCGTAAATAAGGAAAATTAGATCAAGCATTAATCCATAGGGCCAAATATACCGGTAGGTTTTTCGCAAGAAGTTAAGGTCCTAAAACGCTCATTTAGCTGAATAAATTGATCGTATGTTCAAGATGCGTGAGAGAACATCAGAAAAAAGGGCACCTAACATCCCGAATAAGATATAGGTGCCCCTATCAGCAAGAACGCTACTTCTACTCGTTCTCCTCCCAATTCAAAGTACGCTCCACGGCTTTATTCCATTCAGTGTAAAGACGTTCTACTTCACCGCTATCCATTTTCGGCTTCCATACGCGATCAATTCCGCCTTGCTCTTTAAGCTGCTCCAATGAATCCCAGAAACCAACTGCTAATCCAGCTGCAAATGCAGTACCTAACGCAGTAGTTTCAATGATCTTTGGGCGCACCACGTTTGTGCCAAGGATGTCCGATTGAAATTGCATAAGGAGCTCATTCATGACCATGCCACCGTCTACTTTGAGGTCAGTAATCGGCACTCCCGAATCTGCGACCATTG
Organism: Corynebacterium freiburgense; assembly: GCF_030408815.1. NCBI lineage: Bacteria > Bacillati > Actinomycetota > Actinomycetes > Mycobacteriales > Corynebacteriaceae > Corynebacterium > Corynebacterium freiburgense. The sequence goes on from NZ_CP047355.1 coordinate 2,776,620, forward strand.
CGTCTGCTACTTCACGGGTTTGGTATGCGGTAGCTTCAAGTACAGCCCGGGCGAAGTGATTACGGTTAGCAAATCGAGTCAATCCTACGATCACGCCTCGTGCGTCCGGACGCCACCTTGGCGCGAATAAACCAGAGAATGCTGGCACGATATATACACCGCCATTATCGGGAACAGATCGTGCCATATTTTCAATAGCAGGGGCGTTTGGAATGATCTGTAGGTTGTCGCGCAGCCACTGCACAAGTGAGCCACCCATCGAAACCGAACCTTCAAGAGCATACACCGGTTTTTGCCCTTGGATCTGGTAACAGACCGTAGTTATAAGGCCATGATCGCTCCACTTTGGTGTCGTTCCAGTGTTAAGCAATAGGAATAATCCCGTGCCGTAAGTATTCTTGGCGTCTCCGGGCCGGAAGCATGCTTGTCCAAACATTGCGGCTTGTTGATCGCCAAAAACACCGCGGATTGGCACGGATGATAATGTACCGCGTTGACGTACTTGCCCAAAGTCTCCAACTGACGGACGTATCTCTGGGAGCATCGACATGGGGATACCAAGCTCGCTGCAAATATCTTCATCCCAACGAAGTGTCTGAAGATCCATAAGTAATGTTCGAGAGGCATTAGTAACGTCTGTCACATGCAGTGCAGGTTCCCCTTGATCGCCTTCCGCGCCACCAGTCAGATTCCAAAGGAGCCAAGTATCAATAGTTCCAAAGAGTAGGTCACCAGCTTCTGCGCGTTCCCGAGCGCCGTCAACATTATCTAGAATCCATTTTATTTTCGGCCCAGAGGGATAGGAGTTGATCAAAAGACCAGTGGTAGCGCGCCAACGATCTACACCATGATCTTTTGAGAGTTCATCACATATCTTATTCGTGCGGGTATCTTGCCATACGATGGCGTTATACACCGGCTTACCTGTGTTTTTATCCCAGACAATAGTGGTTTCACGCTGGTTCGTAATACCCAGAGCAACAATGTCTTCCCTAGCGACGTCGCTATCAGCCAAGGCGGCACCAACCGCGCGGCGAGTATTGTCCCAAATTTCCAGCGGGTCATGTTCAACCCAACCTTTTTGCGGAAAGATTTGCTCGTGCTCGAATTGCCCAACCGCAACGATATTTCCATCGTGATTAAAAATAATGCAACGAGTTGAGGTGGTCCCCTGGTCGATTGCCGCTACGTACTTATTATCAAAGCTGGCCACAGTATTTTCTCCTTGAGGTATTTACAGTGCGAGTGTTATCAGGCCGACAGTTATTGCTGCGAGCGTTGGCCCGACAATGGGCACCCACGCATATGACCAATTCGGGGACCCTTTGTCTTTAATTGGCAATACAAACGCATACATAAGACGGGGACCAAGGTCACGAGCCGGATTAATGGCATAGCCGGTCGGAGTTCCAAGGGAAAGACCAATAGCCACCACAATAAAGGCCACCGCAAAGTACTTCATTGGCCCAAGTGTTGCACCACCTGTCGGACCAAACACGATAAAGGCGAGAAGCGCGAAGGTTCCAATAAACTCGGTGACGATGTTCCATCCATTGTGCGGATGCGCTGGCTGGGTAAAGAAAATTGTTCCAGTAGCATGATTCGCTCGTGTTACTTTGCCAGTGCTATCCACATTATTAGCATCAAACATTTGTTTAAAGGCTGCCCAGGCAAGTAACGCACCAAACATCGCTCCTAATACTTGGCCGAGAATGTAACCGGGAACAATACGCCACGGGATGTCGCCAGCCACCGCAGCCATAATGGTGACTGCTGGGTTTAAGTGCCCACCGGAAACATCTGCTACGGAAGCCCCTAAAAACACGCCCAAGCCCCAGCCTAAAGCGATAACCAACCAACCGGAACCACGCGCCGCAGAAGTCCGAAGTGCGTTTGCGGCGCATACGCCATTACCAAAAAGCAAAAGCATTGCGGTTCCCAGGAATTCCCACCAGAAGGCTTGAGAAAACGTCAGCATAATCACCGATCCTGTGACGTATCAATGTCAGGTCGAGTATCAACCACAGCCGTAGCTACAGCATTCGCATCGCTATCTGTAAGTTGCTTTTCTGCCTCTAGTGCGGCCGCTGTGCGATCACGATACACTTTGAGTTCTTGCCCAATCCTCGCTGCATCCCAGCCCAGTAATGGAGCCACAAGTGTAGCTACAGCTTCTGCTGCCTCAACCCCACGATCCGCATACTCCATGGCAATGCGAAGACGTCGATGCAAAATGTCCTCAAGGTGGACTGCACCTTCATGCGTTACTGCGTATCGAACTTCTGCCAGGATGTACCCTTCAGCACCAGGTACCGGCTGGAGTAATTGAGGATCTGATTCTGCTGGTTCCAAAACTTCAAAAATCAACGATCCATAGCGACCCAATAAGTGGTCAACCTGGGTTTCGGTTAAACCAAGTCGCTTTGCCAAAGGTGCCACTTGATTCGCAAGTGCATGGTAACCATCGGCTCCCAATAGCGGTGTGGATTCCGTCACTGAATCAGGAACCGTAAAGGGAATGTCCTCCGCGGCTTTATCAACAGCGTCTTTACCAATCACGCGGTACGTGGTGTACTTTCCACCGGCTACTGAAACAAACCCGGGCGCGACTCGTGCAACCGCATGGTTCCTTGAAAGATTTGTAGTGGAGTCTGAAGAGCCTTCAACCAGTGGGCGCAAGCCAGAGAAAACACCAACAATGTCACCATGAGTTATCTGCCGGCGTACCTTGGCATTAACATGGTCCAAAATATAGTCAATGTCAGCACGAGTTGGTGCAGGATCGGCAAGATTCATAGTCCAATCCGTGTCAGTTGTGCCAATAATCCAGTATTCACCCCAAGGAATCACAAACAGCACAGACTTTTCCGTGACAAAGCATAGTGCCGCATCCGCATCCAAACATGATTTGGGAACAACGATATGGACACCCTTGGATGTATGCACAGAGAATTTGCCTTGTACACCAGCAAGTTTCTCAATTTCGTCATTCCAAACACCAGTGGCATTAATAAATACCGAGCCGCGGATCGTCGTCGTGTTTCCGGTATCGGAGTCGAGGACTTTCGCACCGACTACGCGATCACCTTCTTTTTCGAATCCAACCACCTGTGTCGAAGTTCGAACTAATGCCCCGAACTCTGCAGCTGTACGCAAAACCATCATGGTGTGGCGCGCGTCGTCGACAAGCGTATCGTAGTAGCGAACACCTCCAACGAGGGCATCATCCTTAAGCCCTGGCGCGATTTTCATCGTGCCTTTATGCGACAGATGCTTTTGCATGGGAACGCTCTTTGCACCTCCCATAAGGTCATAGAGCATAAATCCTGAAGCCATATATGGGCGTTCCCAGACCCTGCGAGTCAAGGGGAAAATAAACCGCAATGGTTTTACCAAATGCGGCGCCAGCGTAGACATGGAAAGCTCGCGCTCACGCAACGATTCCGCCACCAAGCGAAAATCCAACATAGCCAGATAGCGCAATCCGCCGTGAAACATCTTGGAGGAACGGCTGGATGTACCAGCGGCAAAATCCCTACCTTCAATAACTGCGACTTTTAAGCCCCGCGTAGCAGCGTCCAGCGCCGCTCCAGCACCGACCGAGCCGCCACCAATAATGACAAGATCAAACTGTTCAGTTCCAAACTTTTCCCAAGCATCCTTGAAATAGTTGGGATTAAAAGCCCGCGTAGAGACCGTGGCCACGATTTACCCTCCTAGAAATAAATTTTACAATTATCACTTACCGGGAATTAACGATTGCTGTATCACGTTCAGGCGAGTCGTTATCCTGATCGAAGGCTATCCGCAAATGAACACTGGCAATCACTCATTATATTCACAACAGTAACACCAAAAATTATGTGGCGCACTACCCAAGCGAGGGCAATAGTGAGTTTACGCACGTTATTGAGTACGATAGCCACTATGCCAAGGGATATTTTCTATACGTCAGTTGTTGGTTTGACTCGCACCCTTTTCGCGGTTCAGGGGCTAAAAATCACCATGACTGGGTTAGAACATGTGCCCGAAAAAGGCGGTGCGGTAATTGTTGCCAACCACACCGGCTACTTAGATTTCATGTTTGCTGGAGTCCCATTCCGCAAATATAAAAGGTTGATTCGCTTTATGGCGAAATCATCAGTCTTTGAGCATCGCCTTGTTGGCCCTATTATGCGCGCCATGAACCACATTCCTGTCGACCGAATCGACGGGCAAGACTCATACCGACGCGCAGTCCAAATGTTGCGTGATGGTGAACTGGTGGGAATCTTCCCAGAATCCACAATCTCCCGCAGTTTTGAAATCAAAGACATGCGCAGTGGCGCCGTACGTATGGCACAAGAAGCCAATGTGCCAATTATTCCCGTAATTATCTTCGGTTCACAGCGGATTTGGACCAAAGGACAAAAGAAAAACCTAGGTAGGACAAATACTCCTATACACATTAAAGTTTTAGAACCCTCGATCCCTCAAGGTTCGCCGGAAACGGCAACAATAAAGCTCAGCGAAACCATGAAACAAGGTTTAGAAGCTATTTGGAATGAATACCAAGCAGCTCATGGCGCTTTTCCAGCTGGCGCTTTGTGGGTGCCAGCACGGTTTGGTGGAGGTGCCCCTACCTTGCAAGAAGCACAAACGGAGGATTGCGTAGTGGAGGCCGAACGCCACCGAATCCGAAAGTTACGCGAAGATCTTGCCGCATTAAACACCCAAATAAAAGCTCTTTTGCCGCGATCCGGAAAAACTGAAGAAGATCCGCAAATAATCGCGTGGATCAAAAACACCATGGAGGAACTTTCCAACGAAGTCACACTCGGAGTCAGCGACGGCAAAGAAAAGATCGTTGCAGCAGTGGAACAAATCAAAACAAGCGCTGCTCAAATCAATCCATCTGATCTTGCACCTATTGCCGCACAGGCTCGCTTGATCCTATCCAGGCTGCCCCATAGAAAACGGCTACATACACTGCCAGCGGCGATTATTTGCGACCTTGAAGGCACACTGCTCACCTCTGAAGGTCAAATCTCCCCAGCTACGCTTTCTGCATTAGAACGCGCCCATAATGCTGGCAGTGCCATTATCTTCGCTACAGGTTTTGTGCGAGTACCCATTACATTGGACTTTCCAGTTCACACTGTGACCTGCGATGGGACCTTAAGCACCTTAGCAAGTGGTGAAACGGAAACCATTGCAGATGCCACAAAAGCCACAGGTGTAGCGTGGGTTCTTGAAAAGTTAGGCATCCCCGCGTCTGACGCCGTCGCATTTGGTGATGGTAGAAATGACATCGAAATGCTGCAGTATGTAGGGACTGGCATTGCAATGGGCAATGCCGACCCAAATGTAATCCGTGCCGCAAAATGGGTGACTGGCACCAATGATGAAGACGGCATAGCCGAAGTTATAGAACCCGTCTTACCGAACGAAGAATAATTTCGGCTAACTAGCTGCCTTAATCACACCGAACAATCGGTGAAGGATCGTACTTTGTTTGTGTTGTTTGGCGGGAAATTTCCGCACCATTAAGGTCGCGGATAATTCGTGTATCGGAGGTAGTGAACCCCGGCGCCCCTTCTGAAGGTGAGCATTTTGGCCCAGAAACCTTCACCGTATGGGGTGAAGTCTGCGCCCAGCGACCACCTGGAACTGATTCCACTTGAACTGTCTTCACACCCATCAGTCGGACTGTTACGTTCGAAGCGTCCGCGCTTGCTCGAATAAGCACAGGATGTGGTGATGTATTACGGAATTGCAGATCGATCTGCCCTTCAAATACGGTGGCCTCACGTCCCGCTGGATAGCGGGAAATATAGTAGCTGTGAGGTGTGTGAGTTACATCCTCCATACCAGCGAAATAGGATGCGTTATACAGTGTTGTAGCAAACTGACTAATGCCACCACCAACTGCGGTATCAGCCCGACCATTAAGGATAATTCCAGATTCCACAAAACCTTGGGCTGTGCCTCGCGGACCCGTCCATTCATTCAGTGAAAATACGTCGCCAGGCGCGACCACGGCACCATTGACTATTTCAGCCGTGCGGCGAATATTTACACCCGATGCAGCTGAAAAACCACCGGTAGTAAATTCTCCAACAACCTCATCAAAGGTGGCGCTTTCAGCTTGCGCGGTAGTGAATGTAGCTGGTTCATCGATATATACGGCATCAAACTCTCGCTCACCATTCGCAAGAATTCGTTTATCCAGGTCTTTAAGCGCAATATCCCAATCGATCCGCACACCATCCTCATGAGGAACAACCCCTCCAGGTGTAATTTGGGCATTCTTTTTAGGCTTTTCGGATTTACCAATCCCTTCAGCAAAAATATTTCGCGCGATTTCTGGATTGACCACGCCTTTAAGGGTCTTCCCTTCCGGCACAAAGGTCACCACTTCCCCCATCCTATCTGGTGGAATAATGCCTTCAGCATCGCGGCCTTTGAGCACTACCGGGCCCGAAACTGCACTTTTTGCTTCTTTTGCTGCAACAGCATCGACGATATCTTTTGTAATTGCTGGATCCGTGGTAGGAGCTTTTATGGTCACACCAGCTGGATTCACCCAGTCTTCTTGAATAACTTGAAGCATTTCGGCACTGGTCTTTTGACCAATAATTGGATCAGTGACTTTCACTTCTCCGCCTTCGAGGACAATCACACCGTCGGCGGGGTCACGAGAGAGCTCATCGGAGAGCCGAGCCACAGTGACGTCGAAAAGCTCCTTATTGACCTTACTTACAATGGGAACTTCATGAGCAAAGGGAAAGGGATTGAATCCCCGCGTACCAGCCGACTCAATCGTTTTTTTCCAGTCAGGCTCCAACCCAGCCTCAGGCGGCGCGAAAGTTGCTTTCATATCATTGGACTTAACCTCCACCTTGGTTGGAGTTTTAGCAGACTGAAGCCGCTTCTCAGCTTCGCTTGGGGTTAAGCCGCCAATACTCACGCCAGCCACGGTCGCGCCACGTGGAATAGTGCCACGTGACAGCAGGAAATCCGCCCCGTAAACAAGGATGGACAACACAAAAAGTCCGATCAAGAGGCCAAACACGATGAGTGAGGTCTTCGATGCACGCACAGAAACAACAGTACCGCGTAAGCTGAGATGACATAAGAATCTGGCACCCCCCAAAAAACTTCCACCAATATAGAAAGGCCTCAGGTATTCTTGTCAGGACCCCACCAAATAGGGATATACACTGCAGGTTTACTATGTATACCGTGCAATGCATTGTTCCAAACCAACTCAACGGATAATGTTAAATAATCCTCCAAATCATGACGGAAGCTGAGCGTCCCGCCCAACATCACCTTAAAAGGCTAGGAAGGAGAGCGTGATGGCATTTGATTCTGATTCTCTAACTCGTCGATCCATCGGGCCGGCGCTTGCCAGCGCAGTGATTGGCGTGGTACTCGGGGTGGCAGCCATCGCCGGAATAGCTGAGCTTTCTCAACCCAATGCCGTACCACTGCAAAGTGGTGAAAGTGTAAAGGATCCACTCCTCGGCGGCGCGGAGTACGGTTCGCGGAAATAGCTATCAATACGATTTCTATGCATCGCCTTGGTTGGGTGCTGCTGACCCTCTTGTGTTTTGTGCAGTCACCAGGACTAACGGCCGCCGATACCAAGCATGATTTGGCAGCAAACCCGGCAGGTTTTTTAGCAGGTGCGCTTTCTGCATGGTCGGATACCTTTCCCCTCGGACAAGTGCAAAACCAGGCATATGGCTATCTGTTCCCACAAGGGCTCTTTTTCTTACTCACAGACCCCCTTCCTGATTGGATTGCACAGCGACTTTGGTGGTCGTTGGCATTATGTATAGGTTGGTCTGGATTTTTAAAACTTTGCGAGACCCTAGACCAGGGCAATCAACTTGGAAGGTTCCTTGGCGCCGCGGCTTTTGTACTCTCACCCCACACACTCACCACACTTGGTGCAATATCGTCAGAAACGTGGCCGACCATGTTGGCGCCATGGGTTGTAGTAGGTGTGCTTGGCCGAAACCCTTGGGTGGCGACACTCGCCGTCGCTTGTATGGGCGCGGTAAATGCTACGGCAACATTGGCAGCATGCATTCCTGCCGGAATAATTGCACTTTGGCAACGCCGTTTTTTTGTGTGGGTGCCATGGTGTTTGGTGAGCCTCTGGTGGATTATTCCGCTGCTTGTCCTGGGAAAATACGCACCACCATTTACCGACTATATTGAAAACGCTGCGGTAACCACGCGCTGGCTGAATCTTACAGAGGTACTTCGCGGCACCACGAGTTGGACACCGTTTGTGTCTACCGAACGGATTGCGGGGCACCAGCTTGCGGTTTCCGCAGAGTTTATTTTGCTCACCTGCGCAGTCGCCGGACTGGGAATGTTTGGGTTGCGGCGATTACACCCAGTATGGCGGGTAATGTTCCTTATTGGCGTATTGGTATTGGCTGGCAGTTTCCATGCCTCCGCCCTGCTCGATGGCCCACTAGTGGCACTGCGCAACGTACATAAATTTGATCTTTTAGTGCGCCTACCATTGTGTTTGGGGCTGGCTACGCTTCCTTTTGCAGTCCGGTGGGAGTCGCGTCGCGACGCCGCGTACCTAATGTGCGTACTCTGCGTCGCCACATCCCTGGCTCCGGCGTTTCGATTACTACCAGAAGGCTCTTACCCAAAGGTCCCCGAATACTGGAGCGAAGCGGCAGATTGGCTTAATAAAAACGCCCAAGATACCCGAACCATGATCCTCCCTTCCGCACAATTCGCCCGATTTAACTGGGGAAATACCCGCGATGAGCCGCTACAACCACTCTTGGAAGTGCCGTGGGTAGTACGGGACGCTATTCCCCTAGTACCACCGGAAGCAATTCGCGGTTTGGATGGCATAAGTAGTGTTGAGGATCCGTTCACTGCTGCTCGACGCCTCGGCGTGGGCATTGTGGTGATTCGGAAAGACCTGCTAGGCAAACATAACCTTCCGGACTACAAAGGTTTAAAGGTACACAAGTTCGGAAAAATCGATATTGTTGAACTTGATAGAAACGCAGACATGCAGGTCACCGAGACAAAGCCTGTCAAGGTGGCTGGCGGTGGCGAAGTCCTTGCTCTTCTTGATCAAGTTAACGGCTACCAACCACGTGAACTGGTTTCCGAAAACGCCGACATTGTTACGGACACCCCAATGCTGGTTGAACGGAACTTTGGCCGCGTGGAAGGCGCCGTCTCCGCGCCCTTAACCAAAAACGCAAGGGTTCGCGATTATGTATCCGCCGGGCCACGAACAATATTGGAAACTACTGGACCAAAAATCTCCGCATCCTCGGCGGGGGACAGTATCCACCAGCTAGGCTGGGCCGATCCAGCAAGGTCGGTGAGCGCGGCCGTCGATAAGCAAGAAAGTACGGCATGGTTCCCCATAGGTCGAGGGTGGATTGCACTACACGGCGATTTCCATGACCCCATAGTAAAAATCCGTGGCACACGCCGAATGGAAGTAATAGTCAACGGCAAACCCGAAATCTTACGCGCAGGGAAAACCGAACATATCCAACTCCTGGGCGAAATTTCCACTGTGCGTGTCGACGTCTCGCACGGCGGCATCGCCGAATTCAGCATTGAGGGCGAAGAAACCACCCACCGTGTTGTGGTACCCGATACTTCACCGGATGTACAACAATTCGTGTTCCAGCGAGTATTCGTACCCACCGGTATGATCCTGCGCCGCTTTACCGCACCGCGCGATATGGAAGTAAACCTTGACTGTAAACACCCAATAACCTTGGACGGCGTAGAACACGAATGCGGCTCATCGATCCAGCTCAAACAAGGTAAACACGATCTTGCAACCCATAGCGACTGGGTCACACTTACTACCCCAGGCTTTTCCCCTGAACCCGGACCACGACTCTTAATCACCGGCCGCGCATACAACCCCGGCATGCATGCCTACCTTGGTGACAAAGAACTCACACCCATACAAATCGACGCCGCCACCCAAGCCTTCAAACTCGAACACGGCAAACCCGAAGATGTCAGATTCGAATTCGCCGGCGATAAACCCTACCGATACGGGCTGGCTGGTGGAGGCGCACTCGCAGCGGTTGTACTGGCTGTTTTGTACTGGTTCCACAGACGAAGAAAGCGGCTGGCACCCCTAGCTATTATCCCTTGGCGACACAGCAGGTTCCTCTGGATCCTCTCCGCCGCAGTCGCCGGAATCACCGCCGGACCCGTGGGTGCATTAGCTTCAATTGCAGGATCACTCGCCCGCAACCGATACTTCACCCTGCTTGGTATCGGCTTCGCCGGACTCTGGCTAGCCCACGCCCCCTGGCCAGAAATCGGATACGCTGGCGACCGCAACTTCCTCGCCTGGGCCTGCTGTATCTCCCTCGGAGCACTAGCGCCTGTGAACCTGCCGAAGTGGAAGTGGAGGAAGGGTTAGTTAGACGAAAGCGGAACGAGACGTAATGCTCAAGCTGTGCAATCGCCTCGTCGCATTCAATGTCCCCCCGACCTGATCTCAACTTTATCGCCAGTATTCATCGTGCCGCATTGTGTGGCAGATGCTGCGAGATTCTTTGTAGAAATTGAGCTACTTGCATCACTCGAGTTATTCGAACCCCCTCCCGGCTTGTAGTCAGTCACCGGGCTTGTCAAGGAAACCCGCCGATCCTTGCCACTGATCATAAATACACCACCTGCGGACGAACATTCGAATTTATCATCTGCAGTGCCTGCACACATCACATCGTTCGACGTCCACCTCCTTCAGCGTTTCCGATACGCTCGACGCTATTTCAGAACTGGACGTTTTTGCTAATTCTGTCGCTTTATCTTGTGAGGATGCTTTTAGAGTCCTGGATTGTTCCACAGGTCGTAAACAATAGTGTTACTAGTGCCGCAATTGGCGCGAGTTTCCGAACTGTTTTCATATTTTTAATCCTTTCCTATTTATTGCGCTTGTTTAATTCAGTTCTTTAACTGCCGCTTGCTATTTGTTGTAACAATATATAATTTAGTAAACTCGTTTCAGGGCAAAATTCTTACATTCCCCCTCGATCGTGATTACCTGGGCAAACCGAACCGATCTACATGCGCCAAAATCCACTGAAAGCTTAGCTGAAGTGGAGAGATGTCACGAATTCCATTTTTCGAAGCCGTTCTGATGGAATTTGCGACAAGAAATTAGATTGCATACATCCATTCACCTGGGATCTGTCACGAATTCCATTAAATTGAAGATTTTTATGGAATTTGCGACAATTTTGGCCATATTTTGTCACAAATTCCATTAATTTTCGTTAAAAAATGGAATATGTGACAGTCCCCAGGTGGATGCTCGCATACAAGACAAATTGCGATACAAAATCACAGAAACCACCAGCACACGAACCCCAAGAAAATTCCCAGACGCAGGCCAAACAGGTGATACATCAGAACGTCCTGTGGAATTATAATGCCAATGCCCGTATCGAAATCTTGCCCGCTGAGATTTTCACGAATTCGAGGTTGGGCCCGCCGATAGCCAATCTGAAATGTCGCAAGGAAGGCACTGACCGAAGCCATCAGCAGATTGGTGGGATCCAAAAGAAAAATAACCACCAATACAGAAACAAAAGAATGTACGACTAGAACTATATGAGGCCAACAAGTATTGATGCCAATTCGGCGAAAATCAGCACACCGGTAAAAACCTGCTCCAAGTATTCCCCAACTCACAAGAAAAATCACCGTAAAACCAGGCCAAAACCTAACCAGCACCACGATCAAAAGTAACTGGATCAGACCAATGGCCAAAAGATAGGAGCGTCGAAAAGCTCGTCGAAAGAATAATTTCCAAATTGAGGAAGTTGGCGAATGGTTGTCTTGGGTTTTCTGTTCCCTCCAATTCGCGGCCAGACCATCTGAGATTAATTCAGAGTCTGGCACACTCCATAGAGCCGAAGAAATCAAGCGAGTACGGCCTGCCCGTAAAAGTGGAGGTAAGGCAACTTTTACACGGAAGCAAAATAACAATCGAATCCCCGCTGTAATCACAGCGCCAATAAGCAAGCAATCAACCGTAGCCCCCAAGAGTGAACCAAACAGAGTAAAAAGAACAAGTTGAATCCAGGAGTCTTTATCGAACGCACGTAAGGATTTCATTGGACGGTGTTTGTAAATCCACTGGGGCTCAGACCTTGCCCGCAGCGGAAAAAGAAATTCAGTAACCCAGGAAGCGAGTATGGCCACCAATAGCAGGGCTAACACAGCAATAGGAAGTTCCGCAGGGCTAAAGACCTGATTCGATTGTTTGTTTAACCAGAGGATCAAGCTGGCGAACGCTCCACCGATCCAAAGTAGAGCAAAAACCCAATACAATAGATCAGATAATCGGACGAGAACTTGCCGAATCATAGACTAACCACAGCGTCGCAAGCAGCAAGCAGTGTCGCAGAATGTGTTGCAATAACTATCAGTGTTCCTTCGTGTGCACGTTCGGCTAGTTTTTCTGCAAGGAACTCCACCCATGAAGAATCCAGGTGACGTTCTGGTTCATCAAGCAGTAGGAAGTCAGCTTTATTTTCAAATTGGCTCGCAAGGTAGACACGTTGGCGTTGCCCACTGGAAAGTGTTGTTGGGAATCTGTTTACTAAATCTTTGAGTTTCCAGGTTTCTATAGTGTATTCATAATCCAGTCCTTGCCTGTTAGCGAGCAATATAAGATGTTCACCCACCGTAAGGTCTGGGAGAAACACAGGCTCTGCTATTCGAATAGAAAAACCGACAGCGGGCTCTTTACCAGATAAAAAGACACCACCACTTACAGGTTCCAATTCACCCGAAATGGTTTGTAATAGAGTTGATTTTCCGGAGCCATTAGGGCCAGCAATTGCATACAGGTGACCATTGTGAAATCGTTGGTGCACTTCACCGACTGGCACCCCGTGGTGTCCGAAAACGCAATCTACCTGCAACATACTGCAATACTAGTGGGTATCGGCGCTATGAAGCTTCTCCGGTTGGAGACGAACCCACAAATCCGTTGGGATTGTGAATTTACGCCCTGGTTTTTCCACCAAGATATAACTTGCAGCAGAAACAGGAATAGTGAGGGCGATGGTAAGGAGCACCACAGGCCAGAAGTGACCGTCGAAATGCCTAATACCAAGAATTGGAAATACCATTGAAAGCCCAGCTAAATGCCAGAGGAAAAACGAGTAAGACCACTCACCAAGTTGCTCAAGAAACTTCGGTGCCCAAGCACCTGGAGATAAGGTGTAAGGCAGCACAACGCACGCAGCAAATACAGCACCAGCACAAACGCGGCGCAGGAATTCAATTGGGCTCGGATGTATCAATCCTGGAGGACCAAACCATGGCTGGGCTGCAACCCAAAGAGTAAGTGCCGCTAAGCACCACCACAGTAATCGTTTTTTCATAAGGCGTCGTATTTGCCACGGAACACCGCGATGTTGAAACTCTGCGGCAAAGATCCCAACGCTAAACCACGAAAGGAATGCGGGCGGCCAGATCTGTACGTTAATGGATTCAATGGATTGCACAAAGGGGAACCACGGCCAACCCAAACTAAGCAAAGTGAGTGCTAGAACCCATTTCCATCCCAATCGATATAAAAACGGAAGCACTAAGTAGAAGGCGACTTCAACGCACAGCGACCATAAATGCGTGAGGCCTGGATGCAACGCCTGAGGAACATACAATTGGGTTAATGTAAGATTCGCAAAAATCGTGGAAATCGAAGCTCCATACGCCTCCGGCAATAACAACAACACAACGAACACCAGTACTACGTAAGCGGGCAGGATGCGGGAGGCGCGGCGTCGATAATAGCCTGGTGTTGGGGGCCGCCATAATAAAAAAGCCGAGAGGGCAAAAAAGACCGGCACAAAGAAATCGAAACGATCCAAAACGCCTGTTGTAGTGCCGGTTTGAAAGGCCGCGTGGGTAAATACAATGCCCACCGCCGCCACGGCGCGCAACGCTTGAAGCTGGGGGTTGTAGGATTGAGGGGCCCGCATTACCCGAAGTTTAGAGGAAAACGCATGTCCTACCGCACTCTCGCTGCTGGGGCGGCACTTTTGGGTTGCCTCGCCATCGCTCCCACGGTAGTGCACCAAGTGTACCGTGCCGAACCTGTGATGCACTCAGTGCTGGTAGGACCTGAGGGATCGCTGGAAACGAACATAACCTTAGGGGAGCCAAGTAAAAAAGGGCGGATAAAATTAGACGTCTCCCGTTCCGATGGATTTAGTGAGACCGTCGAGTTATTGCAAGCCAACGCCTACCCTGCAGAAGGCGGAGGTTTAGAGTACATGTTCCCCACAAATACTGAGCGACGTTCGTACCCTTGGTCAGATGAAAAACCGGTAGATTACGTTGATGCGGAATATATCAATGACGTCAAAGTATATAAATTTGCCAACGAACAAACTTCCGTCTGGGTCGAACCAAAGTCCGGAACATTAGTAGACTTACACACTCATGGCGCACGCTGGGATGAGGCCACAAAACAACGCCAATGGGACGTCGCTTACCCGCATATTAGGGCGTTAAAAATCCTCGACGTTACCCGCTACTTCGGATTCCTCATTGCCGCAGGTCTCATCATTACTGGCGTGGTGCGAAAAATGCGCTCATGAGATTTCCGGCCCAACTAACGCTTATCATTCCAATACTTCTACCATGTGTTTTGCTGTTTCCGCTTATACTTCCGGGACAGCTTATTCACCGCGATATGGTGGTACTGGATAATCTGGCGCTTTCATTAGGAGCATTCGGTTTCGGCGATCTACCTGCAAGAAACGCACCACAAGACGGTGCGCTGGCATTGTTAGGCAAGATTGTTCCAGCATCCTGGGTAGCGCGGGCTGCAATCTTTGGTGCAGCAATTTGGGCCTGTTGGAGTTTTCGCACACATCCCGCAGCTGCGCTGATTTTGCTTGTTAATCCATTTATAATTGAACGTTTGTTGCAAGGACACTGGTCATTGGTGATTGCCGCTTGGCTCCTCCCCATTGTGGCCACACCTACGTTTGGAATCCGGCGTTATATAGCAATGTGGGTATGCGCATTAACGCCGACGGGCGTGGTGGCTGCGGTCGCCGTGGCACTTACTACTCGTACGGATAGACTCCGATTATGCGGCTTTGGGTTAGCCTGCGCCCTGCCGTGGATTATTCCTTCGCTTATGCATTCCCACACTACGGTTGGCGGCGCACATATGTTTGCTGCGCGGGCCGAAACGTATGTTGGCACACTCGGCGCACTACTAGGTTTAGGGGGAATTTGGAACGCACAAGCGGTCCCCCCATCACGTCATATGGGCTTTGCACTTGCCGGAGTGGCGTTATTTATTCTGTTAATCAGCGCATTTAGACACGTTCCGCACAGCTTATTGACGCTCGCTGGGGTCGGTTTTTGCTTAGCATCCCTAGGCTGGCTCACCCCAGGCATTCTCGAATATATCCTGCAATTTCCTGGCGGTGGGCTTCTTCGCGATGGACAAAAATGGGTTATTCTTGCCATTCCTGCCATGGTCTTTCTAGCACAATACGCACGCCCAACCTGGTTGCTTGTGAGCCTCACACTACTGCAAATCCCCGATGCTCCTGCAGCATTGTGGCAGATCAAACCCACTAATGTAATTATCAAAAGTTATGGCGAGGGCCAAGATGTCTTATTCACCGATCTACCACCAACACTTGATCCCCGCACGAAGGCGTCTCCAAGTGTAGAATCTGGTGCCCTTAAAGTCGATGGACTACTCATCGACGCGCCCTCTGCTCGATACACAAAAGCTATGCAAGCATGGCGCGACGGAGATATCTCGGAATTACAATCCTTGCAGGTAGGAGTAGTAGTTGATGGCGATTCTATTACTAAAATCCCAGACGTCACACCTCGTCGTGGCTGGCCTTGGTGGATGGGTCTTGGATTGAGTCTTGGTTGGTTACTTCTTCCAATAATTTCTCTACTGCCCGCCCTGTGGCGTGCCAAGAATAAGCGTTCGGGCTTAATGGAGTAGCCCGCGGGGCGTCGATAAGCTTTGCGGTAAGCCGAATAAGTTCGGCTTTATTATCGGCTAACGCTCCCAATTGCACGCTATCCTGAAGGCCTCCTGAACTGCGATAACCCACCGTAGGAACACCATGAAGTGCAGCTTCAGTCACAGCGAGCCCCCACCCTTCTTTCCGCGATGGCATAAGGTGCACCTTTGCACGATCAAGCAATGCATGTTTACGTTGCTCCGAAACTTGACCATGGAAAACCACCCGATCAGCGACTCCAAGCTCCCGCGCATACACACGTAATTTCGACGCCCACCACCCCGAGCCAATCACGTCAAGAACCACATTAGGTAATGCTGCAACAACATCCATTGCATGTTCGATTTGCTTATGCGGAACTAGGCGAGAGAGCGTCACTAAATGCACTCCATCCGCCGCTAATGGCGCAAACTCAGGAACTGGGTCTACACCATTGAGGATCACCGTAATATCCCTGACGCCTAAACTCTGCAATTCCCTACGGCTCGACTCAGAAACCGTAATATAGCGACAACCCTGATGTACTTTTGGACTCACTTTTGATTCCAAAAACCATCCAAGCCGCGACAATACCTTCCCTGCAACCGGCCATTGCTCCTTATGACAATGATGTACCAAAATTACTGTCGGACAACCTGCGAATATTCGGGCGAAAAATGGAATTCCATTTTGGGTATCTATCACCACATCAACACCAGCCAAATCTCCGATACCGATACGCCCTAGAACCATAGCAATCCAAGCCCTGGGATACACCGTAAACTTACCGCCACCGCGAGTAAATAAAATACCTTCACGCAGCTCTTTACCGTGCCCTGCCGTGCGATACACCACCTGATGCCCCCTACTAGCAAGATAGCTACCTACACGTTCTAGGTACCGCTCACTGCCACCTCCTTGTGGGTGGGTGGTATCTCGCCAACACATCAGAACAATTTTCATACCGGACCTAGCCTATACAATCCCCTATCATGCGCCACTTTGCCACTCTGCGACGTTCATTGAGTCTCCTCACATCATTCCCTAATGAACAACGCAATCCAGATGAGTTCTATAGCAACCTTGCTGAAGACACTGCTCGGCTTATCGAGCAATTCGCTCCGCTTTCCGGAACTCGAGTCCTTGATGTTGGTGGCGGACCAGGCTACTTTGTAGACGCGTTCGCACGGCGGAAAGCCTGGTATATCGGCGTAGATCCGTTCGAAAAATCCCATGTTAAAGCCTCCGGCCACGCACTTCCCTTCCACAATGACACATTCGATATCACATATTCGTCGAATGTAGTTGAGCACATTTCTGATCCATGGAAAATGTGTGAAGAAATGTTACGGGTAACAAAACCGGGCGGGTTTACTATTGTCAGCTACACAATTTGGCTGGGGCCGTTTGGCGGACATGAAACTGGCCTTTGGCAGCATTATATTGGAGGCGAATATGCGCGGGATCGCTACACCAGGAAACATGGTCGCCCACCAAAAAACGTGTTCGGAGAATCACTGTTTGATGTTTCCTGTGCCGATGGACTCCAGTGGGCGCGTTCTGTTCAAGGCGCAAAGATCGTACGAGAATTCCCCCGTTACCATCCTTGGTGGGCATGGTGGCTTGTAAAAATTCCCGGCGTTCGAGAATTTCTTGTAAGCAATCTTGTGGTGGTGCTGCAAAAGGAAACCCTGCCGCCTCATTTCTAAAACGGCAGGGTAATTCGGTAAGGAAGAGAAAGAAACTACTTAGCTTCGCTAATACGCTTCTTCAATGCTTCAAATTCTTCCAGAACTTCAGCTGGGACCTTTGGACCCAGCTTAGCCAGCCAAGCTTCGTTGTCTTCAACGTCGGCTGCCCATTGCTCCGGAGGAGCACTCAAAGCTTCACGTACATCCTCGATTGGGGTATCCAAACCGGTGAGGTCAAGGTCTTCCACACGTGCGGTGTAACCAGCAACAGTTTCATCAGCACCAACGCGGCCCTCAATGCGATCAATAACCCACTTAAGCACGCGGCTGTTGTCACCGAAACCTGGCCACAAGAAACGACCATCTTCACCACGGCGGAACCAGTTCACCAGGAATACTGCTGGCATCTTGTCACCACCCTTAACACCCATATCAATCCAGTGTTGGAAGTAATCACCAGCGTTATAGCCAATGAACGGCAGCATAGCCATTGGATCGTGCCGCAAAGAGCCAACCTTTGCTTCAGCGGAAGCAGCAGTCTGGCCAGATGCCAGCAAAGTACCGATCATGGTCGCGTGGTTCCAGGAATGAGCTTGGGTCACCAATGGAACAGTATCTGCACGACGGCCACCAAACAGGATCGCCGAAATCGGAACACCAGCGGGGTCGTTAAACTCTGGTGCAGCTACCGGGCATTGGCTAATTGGTACGCAGTAGCGGGAGTTCGGATGGGAAGAAAGCTCACCGGACTCTGGTGTCCAATCATTTCCCTTCCAGTCAATGAGGTGCTGTGGCTCACCCTCAAGGCCTTCCCACCAAACGTCACCATCATCTGTAAGGGCAACGTTGGTGAAGATCGAATTACCTGGCTCCATGGTGTACATGGCGTTCGGGTTGGAGGAGTAGTTCGTACCAGGAGCAACACCAAAGAAACCATTTTCTGGGTTTACGGCGTACAAACGACCGTCTTCACCGAAGTGCAACCAGGCGATATCGTCACCAACCACTTCTGCGGTCCAGCCTTCAATGGTGGGCTGAATCATAGCGAGGTTAGTCTTACCACATGCTGAAGGAAAGGCCGCTGCGATGTAGTAGCTCTTTTTCTCTGGTGATGTCAGCTTCAGGATAAGCATATGCTCAGCCATCCAGCCTTCATCTTTCGCCATAATAGAAGCGATACGCAGGGCATAGCACTTCTTAGCCAAAATGGCATTACCACCATAACCAGAACCATATGACCAGATCTCACGAGTTTCAGGGAACTGCGTAATGTACTTGGTGTCATTACATGGCCAAGGAACATCTTCTTGACCTGGCTCAAGTGGATAACCGACCGAATGCAGACAGTGGACAAAGTCCCCATCTTCACCGATCTTGTCTAATGCTTCTTGGCCCATGCGAGTCATAATCCGCATGGACATAACTACATAAGCAGAGTCGGTTAATTGCACACCCAGTTTTGGATCTGGATCAGTAATTGGACCCATGCAGAATGGGACCACATACATCGTACGGCCCTTCATGGAGCCACGGTAATGCTCCGTCATTTCTGCTTTCATTTTCACTGGGTCAGCCCAGTTATTTGTCGGACCAGCACCTTCTTCGGTTTCCGAGCAAATAAAAGTACGGGTTTCCACACGTGCAACATCCGCAGGATTTGAACGAGCAAGGAAGCTATTTGGCTTCTTTTCCTCATTGAGCTTGATAAAAGTACCCGCCTCTACAAGCTCAGCGCCCAGGCGGTCCCACTCTTCACTTGAGCCGTCTGCAAATACTACGGCCTCGGGTTGGAACAATTCGACTGCATCAGCAATCCACTGCAGCAGTTCTTTGTTCTTGGTAGGAACAGGACCAACAAGACCCTTGATTTCCGGAACGGACATTGGCTCTCCTGACTTAAAAGTCGTTCGACAGACTTAACACCAACCACAATAACGTTGATCAGTCCTCGACGTCCCTAGGTTCGGTGAGAAACGCGCCACACTTAGTAATAACCAGTCCCCTTCCCCAAGGAAATATCATGTGCACGACGTGTTTTTCTGAGAATTAGCGTGGGAAATCACCCCCAAGGGGGTGATTTTCTGCGCCTGTCCCCACAACTAAAACATGTTCGGACACCAACATAAATTGCTCACATATTAATTTTTGGTCTTCACTACACCCAACCGGTTCTATCCAGTTAGAAATAGCTGCACCGTATTGAGTTCAAGTGGACCAACGGGGCACAATAGTGCAGATGTCTAATTCTGATAATTCTCACAACTTCTCCACTGGCGAACTCCCAGCTGGACGCCCCCTTCAATCAACCTTTGAGGACGGGCTAAATTACCCACGTTTAGGAAGTATTAGTTTTCGGCGTGGAACACTTACCGACAACCAGGAAAAGCTTTGGAAAGAGCACTGGCCACATTTGGGGTGCGTACTCTCCGATGAACATATTGACATTGAGAAATGGTTTAGCCGAACAGGGGCCCCAACAATTGTAGAAATAGGTTCGGGCACCGGGACTTCAACTGCTGCAATGGCTTCGGTAGAGCCAAATACAAATATTATTGCGGTTGAGTTGTATAAACCCGGTCTCGCGAAACTATTAGGCACCACCGTTCGCAATGGAATTTCTAATATTCGCATGGTTCGCGGTGACGGTGTCGAAGTCCTCAACCGTATGTTTGAAGAAAATTCAATTGATGGCGTCCGAATTTTCTTCCCTGATCCTTGGCCCAAGGCTCGCCACCATAAACGCAGGATAATCCAATCGGGAACCTTGCGGCTTATTGCCTCTCGGCTTAAGCCTGGTGGTGTTTTACATGTGGCAACAGATCATGCTGATTATGCAGAGTGGATCAAGGAACTAGTAAACATTGAACCAAAACTGGAGTATATGGGCTGGCCATGGGAAGATTGTCCACAGCTTACTGATCGTCAGGTGATTACTAAGTTTGAAGGAAAAGGCTTAGACAAAGACCATGTGATTACCGAGTTCTTATGGCGAAAGAGGCCCTAATTGTCTGAGAATGCTTTTATAACCCACAACTACGGCCTGAGTGATATTCAAGGACCGCCAAGTTTACTGCTAGTTTGGGATGCCCCAAATCTTGATATGGGTTTAGGCGCAATTATTGGTGGTCGTCCTACCACCGTACACCGTCCACGTTTTGATGCGATTGGTCGGTGGTTACTCGACCAATCTGCGGCTCTTGGCGATCATATTGTTCCTGAGGCCACGGTCTTTACCAATGTCACTCCTGGTGGGGCTGACGCGATCCGCCCATGGGTGGAGGCGCTGCGGAATGTTGGTTTTGCTGTGTTTGCTAAACCAAAGTTGGACGAGGAGTCTGACGTTGATCCAGATATGCTGCAGCACATTCGACGCCGTCATGCTGAAGGCACCCTTGAAGGCTTAATTGTTGCCAGCGCAGATGGGCAGAATTTCCGCGAGTTACTTGAAGAGCTTGCGGTCAATATTCCAGTTCGTGTCATTGGCTTTCATGAGCACTCTGCTTGGGCAGTTGCCTCTGAAGCTTTAGAATTTACGGATTTAGAGGATATTCCTGGAGTTTTCCGGGAGCCATTGCCTCGTGTCAGTTTGGACTCGCTTCCAGAAGGCGGTGCTTGGCTTCAGCCATTCCGCCCTCTATCTGCCTTGTTATCTGGGAGGAAGGACCTGTAACGCATGTTTCTTGCGTGGGGGCGCTTTGCCTACCGATTCCGCCATTTTGTGCCCTTTATAGTTATCGGTCTCATTCTTACTCTGTACCTTCTGGCTGGCACGAAGCTAAGTGAGCGCATGAGTCAAGAGGGTTGGGATGATCCTGGTTCTTCTTCGACTCAAGCCGCAAAAATTGAGCAGGAGGTTTTTGGCCGCGATAACCGCGGCGATGTCTTGCTTTTGGTTTCGGCCGAATCTGTTGATGACCCGGCAACCTACGCTGCTGTTGGAAAGCATCTGCAATCATTGCTTGCGGAGCACCCTAATGAAATCGCCCAGATAGATAGTTATTTTGCTACTCCGACAGGCAAACTGACCACGGAGGATCGCCGTATGGCGTTCGCTGCAGTGGGCCTGAAAGGAGAAGGCGAACAGGTCCTAAAGAATTTTCGGAAGATTAAGTCAGATCTAACCGATGTTGAGCTGCCGGAAGGCACCCATATTGAGGTTGCAGGTTCCACGGCTATTGCCGACGCCCTCGACGAGGGCATGGCTGGCGATATTAAGCGCGCAGAACTCTATGCCCTCCCTGCAGTTGCACTGCTTCTGCTATTTGTTTTTGGTTCACTTGTTGCCTCAACCATGCCACTGATTGTGGGTGTGTTATCTATTTTGGGTTCACTGGGTGTCCTTTCCATACTGGCCACTCAAACCCAGGTCAATGTTTTTGCGCAATCTGTAGTCACATTATTGGGGCTCGGTCTTGCCATTGACTATGGCTTGTTTATGGTTTCCCGTTTTCGGGAGGAACTGGATTCGGGCGCTCCAGTAAATCGAGCCGTAGCTACCACTACTGCTACTGCTGGTACAACGGTTGTATTTTCGGCAGCAATGGTGGCAGTTGCCCTTTCGGGGTTATTGCTTTTCCCGCAAGCGTTTCTAAAGTCTGTTGCGTATGGCGCTATTAGTGCAGTTGGGCTTGCGGCTTTACTTTCGGTGACTGTGTTGCCGTCGCTTTTTGGGTTGCTTGGCACGAATATTGATAAGGGAATGATTCGTAAGCCGAAAAACCGGAATACCCATTGGGAAGACACCATTTGGGCGAAAATCCCCACTTGGGCAATGAAGCATTCTAAAAAGGTAACATTTGCTGGTATCGCTGGTCTGATTTTATTTACATTACCGTTGGCCGGGGTGAAGTTCGGCGGCATTAATGAGACATATCTTCCTCCAAAGAACGAAGCGCGCATTGCACAGGAAAAGTTTGACGCTAACTTTGATATCCGTACAGAACCAATCAAGTTAGTAATTACCGGCGCAGATGAGCAGGGTGTTGTTCATGTGCATCAGCAAGCTAGGGATATTCAAGGACTTACTGGTGTGTTTGGGGCGAGCCGCCCCACAAAAGATGGCACAACGGTCCTTTCCACAGGTATTGAGAACCGTGAAGATTATGCTCGCATTGTTGAGGATCTACGGAAAATCACCCCACCAGAAAACGCAAAGATTTATATTGGTGGAACCCCTGCCCTTGAGGTGGAATCGATTGAAGCATTACTCAATACTTTGCCGTGGATGTCGCTATACATTATTGTGGCCACATTTATTCTTATGGCTTTGGTGTTTGGCTCGATTATTCTGCCAGCTAAAGCGGTAATTATGACAATATTGGGCCTTGGCACCACTTTGGGCGTGCTTACATTGATCTTTGTCAATGGTTTAGGGTCAAGCATTCTTGGGTTTACCGCTGGCCCGTTAATGAGCCCGGTATTGGTTTTGATTATGGCAATCGTGTATGGCCTGTCTACGGATTACGAGGTCTTCCTGGTATCTCGTATGGTAGAGGCGAGAAATCGAGGGTCTACTACAGATAATGCCATTCGGTATGGCACCGCACATACGGGCGGGATTATTACTGCCGCTGCGGTCATTATGATTGTGGTGTGTGGAGCGTTCGGCTTCTCCAATATTGTTATGATGAAATACATAGCATTTGGTATGATTGTTGCTCTTTTCCTGGATGCAACTATTATCCGAATGCTATTGGTGCCAGCGGTCATGCACCTTTTGCGGGATGATAACTGGTGGGCACCGAAGCCTATTCAAAAGGCCGCCGAATTCCTTGGACATGCTGGAACCCCCACTGCGCGTGAGGTTAAGGAAGTACCTATGCCCCGCGCCGTCGATACGCAAGAAGAGGTGCCGATTCATAGCGCTGCACTTGATGAATCCACTGCAATGCGTGGCGGCCGAAATAGCAAAGACGACGCCGAACTCATTCCATTTAGTGTCCTAATCGCCCGATACGAGGAGGAACGACAATAGCGCGCTACCTACGTCGAGCACTACCCGTTCTTGTAATCGCGGCAGCAATATGGTTTTTCCGCAATGAACTCGACTTTGCCGCCGCGTTTACACAACTCCGCCATGCCCAACCGATTCCTCTTATTCTCGGCCTAGGTACGGCCTTGCTTTCGCTTATTGCAATGGCGGAGGTGATGCGGGTTTTACTCGGCGCCGGCGGCACAAACGTTAAATTGCGCCAGACGGCAAGCCTGACATTTGCGGCTAATGCTCTTTCCACAAGTTTTCCGGGCGGTGCTGCAATCTCCACGGTCACGCAATTTCAGGTTATGCGGCGATGGCATGCCAGCACACTGCTTATTTCCTGGTTTATTGTGTTTTCGGGGGCGCTCTCCACAATTTGGCTGATTGCACTCGGTATAGGCGCAGTGTTCTTACACGGCGCAGAATTTAATTTATGGTCACTCACACTTCCACTTTTAGGAACCCTGAGCCTTGCCGGCATAGTTTGGTGGGCAACGCATAACCCGGATACGTTAGCAGCCGCCATTAAGCGCATTTTGCCGCCATTAGGGCGCGGATTCCGCAACTCTTTGCTGTGGTGTGCAAACTCCCTGCCACGCTGGTGTGCAAAACTTAGCGAAAAACTACGACGCTGGCACCAACGGATAGTCGAACACCCACCTGGTGGTGGTACACAGGGAATAATCAAACATGTATATCAATTGGAGGCTGTAGAACTCACCCCCACCCGCTTTAGTTGGGCTGCGGTATGTTCCCTCCATAATTGGCTTTTCGACGCCGCAACCCTCGGTCTAGCAGTTTGGGCACTCACCAACACGATTCCAGACCCAAGCATCATTCTTTTGGCTTTTATTACCTCAAAAATTGTCGGTTCTACAAACCTTACTCCAGGGGGCCTTGGCCCTGTCGATGGTGCTCTTATTGGCACGCTTATGGCAACTGGAACCCATAGCCCCGAAGCCCTTGGAGCGGTCATTCTCTACCGGTTTATATCATTAGTGCTGATCACAGCGATTGGCTGGGTTGTCTACCTGTTCAGCCCGTGGCGGAAAACTCAATATCACGTGAAGGTACACTCTTAAAACATGACACTCGCCCTCGACCTTATCGCTATCGCACTATTTGGCTTGCTAGCCCGCGCAGCTCACCAAACACCCGATATGCCCTTTAATTTTCTAGGCTGGTTAGACACCACATGGCCGTTTGCCCTTGGCGTATTACTAGGGCATGGGCTCACCATCTTGCTCAAAAACCGTATAGCACCTGGTGCCGTCATTTGGGTTACCACGGTGATTATTGGCCTTGGCATCTGGGCAATACGTCACAATGCCTTCCCCCATTGGTCTTTTATCCTCGTGGCATCAACGATGTCTGCTATTTTGCTATTTGGCTGGCGAGGAATAGCAAAATTTAAACGAAGCCGGTCACAACCACAGCCATAAGTAATTACTACAGAATACAAAAATACACCTCCCGATAGGTTCTTATGGCTACGGGAGGTGTACACGAGCCTATATGGGCTCATTCAAGAGATTTAGCGGTTGAATGCCTGCAATAAATTAAACCAAGCGACGCCGATCGTGCCAAAGATGTCGCCGAAAAGGTCCAGAGCAGAGCTCAGCATAGTTAAGTCTCCTTGAGTGGCAGTGTCAGTGTTTTTCATAATTGCCTTAGTGTAGCCGGAACTTCTTACATAGGCATGATCGTATGTTTTTTAGGTACCGTTACTTCCCGCTTGGTGTCCAATTGCCGCAGCGCTTGGCGCAGAGCCACTCGGGTTTGGTTGGGTTCGATCATGGCGTCGATATAGCCACGCTCCGCCGCAACATATGGACTCGTCATGTTTTCATCATAGAAATCCATAAATACTTTTTTAAGGTATTCTCGTTGCTCTGGCGGCGCCGCAGCTAATTGGCGCCCTTGGATCATAACCACAGCAGCGGCAGCTCCCATAACTGCTACCTGCGCAGTAGGCCAAGCAAGGTTAATATCCCCTGTTAGGTTCTTCGAACCCATGACCGCATACGCTCCACCGTAGGCCTTACGCACAATTAATGAAATTTTTGGAACAGTAGCCTCTACAACGGAAAAACCAAGCTTTGCACCACGGTGAATCAAGCCTTGTTTCTCCTGCTGCACACCAGGAAGGTAACCAGGTGTATCTACCACGAAAATCAGGGGAATATTGTAGGCATCACAGATGCGGATAAAACGAGCGGCTTTATCGGCAGCATCCGCATCGATACATCCGGCGTACACCAACGGTTGGTTTGCCACAACACCCACAGACCGGCCATCTACCCGCGCAAACGCAGTAATCATATTGGGCCCGTAGTCAGGCTGGACTTCAAGCACATCGTCATTATCAAAGATCTGCTTAAGCAAGTCCATCATGTCATAGGCAGAGTTTGTGTCATCCAGCATAAAGTGATCGAGCGCTAAATCCCTATCGGTCACTTCATCACTTGGAGCCCAAAACTCTGGGCTAGGTTCTTCGCACGATGAAGGCAAATGATCAAGAAGATCATGGACATATGCAAAGGCTTCTTCTTCCGAATCCGCAACATAGGACACATTGCCGTTAAGTGCTTGTTGATGTGCCCCGCCTAGCTCGGCAGAGGTAATCTCTTCACCAGTAACTTCTCGGATTACGTCCGGACCGGTGACATACATTTCTGCGCGGCCGTCCACGGCGATCACAAAATCAGTAGTTACGGGCGCATATACCGCGCCACCAGCAGATTTGCCCATCATAATGGAAATCTGTGGGCTCCGACCGGATAGCGGCAACTGGCGGCGCGCAATTTCCGAATACATGGCCAAAGATGTCACAGCATCTTGAATGCGTGCGCCACCAGAATCCTGGATTCCGATCACTGGGCAACCGATTTTTATGGCCATATCCATGACTTCACAAACTTTACGGCCGAAGGTCACACCAACGGAACCGCCGTAGACGGTTTTATCATGAGCATAGACAGCAACTGGCCTGCCACCAATGCGACCATACCCAGTAACTACGCCATCTCCATACGGTGCCTCTGGGTCATCTGGGGTACGTCCCAGAGCGCCGATTTCTACAAAAGAGCCGGGATCTAACAGCCGTTCAATACGCTGACGCGGAGTTGTCAGGCCGGCAGCATCACGCTTTGCCCGGGCACGCTCGCTACCAGGATCTTGCGCTTTTGCAAGTCTGGCGCGCAGGTCAGCGAGCTTTTCTGCCGTTGTCATTCCTTAGTTTCCTTCTAGATGAGCCTCGATTTCACGTAAACGCTTGGTCAGGTGTGCGCCTACCGTGCCAATCTCTGGCTCATCCACGATGGCGAGGTGGTCACCCCGCAGCTGAATAATATCTAACTGTTCTACGATAGCGGACCAACCACCATCAGCGTGAATATTGGCGTACCGAGGTTCCAATTCGATTGCACCATCATGCATACGCTCTGCGCGGAATAACATAACTGGCACACGAACATCTGCCCAATGCTCAAGCTGTACTCGATCAAGAATCCGATTGTCCACAAAAGATGCGCGCTGGTGTTCGAGAACACCGGCAGCTAGACCATGCGCCGAAGCATCGGTGCTCGATAAAAACTCAGCCATCATGGTAAGTAATGCATCTTCACCTTGAGTTTCCAGCAATTCATATGGAACCGGGAAGTCGAGGTTATAGGTTTTTTTGGCAAATGCAGAATAACGTTCCCAACGAGCACGAGTTTCTTCCATGGTGTCTGGAATGGCCTCGGCTGGTTGGACAGTATCCAATAACACGATGAGGGCAATATCTACATCGCTACCTACCAGTTGATGGGCGACTTCATAGGCAAGTGCACCACCGAAACTCCAACCACCGAGGATTACTGGATGCCCGTCCGCATATGTTCGGATTTCATCGAGATAGCTTGCAGCGCGTTCCTCCAGGGTTCCTTCAAGGCGCTCTACACCATAAACAGGAACATCTTCTGGTAGTCGGCGCATTAGTGGTTGATAAACTACCGAGGATCCACCAGCGGGATGGAAGAGGAATACCGCAGGTTGCTGCGAGCCTGCTGGACGTTCACGAAGTACGCGGATATTTCCTTCCACTTCGACTTCCAGTCCTTTTCGAACAATATTAGCTAGGTCTTCTAACGCAGCTGCCTCGTGGATATCTTCAACTTTGATTTCAATACCAGCGCGTTCAGTCAAGCGCTCTGCGATTGCTTGAGCATGCTCTTCAGTAACCTCTGGTAATTCACTGGTCACACCCGGCACCGCCGCACCAGTGATCGATGCCCAAGTTGCAAAAACTAAACGTTCCGAAGCATCGCGTGGTGCCACCTGCACAATATTTGACCGGGTTGAAGACTCAGGAGTGGCCTTAAGTGCTACTGCAGTGGATACAGGAACTATTTCATCGGAGACTGCAGTGGTTTTGCCAGCTACTAGATCCTCCACAAGCGTGACTACATCCGCAACACTTGCGTCACGCAATGCTTGAACTTGAAGGGGCGGGATCTGGAAATCGTGCTCAATTCGGTTTTTAATACGCATCCCCATAAGGGAGTCAAGCCCCAAATCGATTAGCGGCAGTTCACCAGGGAGATCGTCGATATCGTATCCCATAGATTCAGACACAATTGAGCGCATCCGTTGCTCTACAGACTCACCACTTTCAGGATCCCAGTACACCGCTTCAATTTCTTCATCGAGTTCGATAAACGATGGCGTACTTACTTGCTGCTGTACAGGTGTTGGTTGCGGCAAACCTGCAACACTGGCAAATCCTTCAGCAAGAAGCGGGAAGACTTCCCCAGTCACGCGATATACGGAAATTGCCACGCCACCAAGATTCTTTCGCACAAGCGTAGTTATTTCGCCTATTGGAGGAAGCGCAATGTATTCCTCAACTGCCACAACGCTGGATTCGGGGAATGCTGCAGCGGCCGCGGCGTCGATAAGTGCTTCAGCAGAAGGCACATGCTCTGCTCGGGCACTAAAGACAACGGTACCGTCGGGGAGATATGCGCGATGCCCTGGCAATGCCACACTCTGAGAAGCGGGGCGGGCGGCAGTCCAATAACGTTGCTCTTTCCAGGTCACTCCTGGTATTTCGGCATAGTCGCCAGCCCCAAGGACGCGGTCGAGTTGGATTGGTGCACCTGCAACATACAATTTTGCCAATAAATCACGCAGGGTATCCGAAGGCGAAAGCTTTTGCTTTAGCGTAAACAGCAATTGAGCATCGGCTTTACCAACTGAAAAAGCGGTGTTCATCATGCCCATAATCGCAACTGGATTCGGGCAGATTTCTACAAGCATTTCATGCCCCGCTGCAAATGCCGCCGTAATTGCCTCTAGGAACCATACGGAGCCACGGGTGCAACGCAACCAATAGTCAGATTCATGGACAATAGAACCTACGGGATACACCACGCCTTTATCCACGGAGCTAAAAAGCGGGACTTCAAGTGGTCGCGGTTCGATACCGGCAGTTTCTGCAGCAAGCTCCCCAAGTAATGGCTCTACCGCACTGGTGTGCCCAGCACCTTTTACATTAAGCAAGCGGGCAAATTTTTCTTCCGCTTCAAGTTTTTCTACCAGCTTGACTACTGCTTCGCGGGGTCCACCAATTGTTGTCATGCCAGGACCCGCATAAACTGCTGGCTCAACGCCTTGATATTCGGGGTTTTCGGCAATAAATGCATCGAGGTCTGCCGCAGAAAATTCAACCACGGCCATGGCACCCAATTGATCTTCAGGCAGGGATTCTTCGCCCTCACCCATTAGCCGAGAGCGGTGGCACGCTACCCGCATAGCGTCTTTCGCGCTAAGACCTCCCGCGGCATAGGCGGCGGCGATTTCGCCCATTGACATGCCAACTACCGCTGCTGGCTTAGCACCAAAATATGCAAGCAGATCAGTGAGCGCAATTTGAATCGCGGTAATACCCACTTGGGCTGTTTCGGTATTGTAGGTGCGCGAGTCATCTTCAATGAGTTCGATAAGTGACCAGCCGGATTCAAAAATAATATCGGCATCCAGTTCAGTAAGGCGCTCGCGGAACATTGGCGAAGTATGCAAAAGATCTTTAGCCATCTTCCGGTACTGAGAACCAAATCCCGAATACACAAACACCGGCCCCAGATTCAGCGGAGCGTCAGCTACCGCAATACCAGCACTCTTTTTTCCCTCTGCCACAATACGCAGGCGTTTTATTGCCTCTTCTTTGGTTGCGGCGGTCACTACTGCGGCAGAGCGTCCGTGGTTACTGCGGGCAAGCGAACGAGCAACTGGCTCAAGGTCGGCATTTCCTTCAAGGTAGTCCGCAAGATCCGCTGCTGCTTGTCGACGCCGCGATGGCAGCAACCCGCTTACCGGCAATAGGTATTGTTCTGAATCAAGTTCTGCAGGTGAGTGCAAAGCAGCGACTGTGTAATCGTCCGGATGAAATTCTGAGATCACCGCGTGCGCGTTGGTGCCACCAAAGCCGAATCCCGAAATACCTGCAATGGCTCTACCAGAGTACTTAGGCCATTCACGTGGATCTTGTACCACTTCAAGCCGCTCAGTATCAAAATCAATATAAGGATTTGGTCCAGAATAATTAATTGAAGGCGGCAATACTTGGTGCTGCATACTCAGCACCACTTTAATAAGCCCGGCCGCGCCTGCAGCAGATTCTGTATGACCAAAGTTTGTTTTTGCACTACCCAAAAGCAATGGTTCGCGCAGTTCACGTTCGCGGCCCAGCACTTGACCAAGCGCCGTTGTTTCAATGGGATCCCCAAGAATCGTTCCGGTACCGTGTGCCTCCACATAATCCACCGAAAGTGGATCAATACCGGCATCCATATAAGCGCGTTCTAATACCGCAATTTGTGCATCGGAATTCGGGGCAGTCAAACCATTTGAGCGACCATCAGAATTCACCGCAGTGCCTTTGATTACAGCAAGGATATTGTCGCCGTCGGCGATTGCATCATCGACACGTTTTAGCACCACTAAACCAGCTCCATCAGAGCGCACAAACCCATCGGCGTCTTCGGAAAAAGCATGAATCTTCCCGGAGGGGCTCAACACCCCTAATTCTCCAAACCCCGTGGTGACAAACGGACTAGCCAAAATATTAACGCCACCAGCCAGCGCAATATCAGCATCCCCACAACGTAAAGCGCGTACCGCATGGTGCACACTGACTAGTGAAGATGAGCATGCTGTATCAATACTTACGGAAGGCCCCCGGAAATCGAATACATAAGAAACACGGTTCGGAATAATCGAACTTGCAGTACCTGTTAAAGCATACGGGTGCGCTTCCGCCGGATCTGAAGCGATCATAATTCCATAGTCATTATTGGAGGATCCGATATACACACCTACATTGCTCCCACGCAATCTATGTGCTGGAATTCGCGCATGCTCCAATGCCTCCCAAGCAAGGACTAATGCAATACGCTGTTGCGGATCCATATTCGCGGCTTCCACAGGAGACAGCCCAAAAAACTCTGCATCGAAGCTAGCAATATCGTCTAAATAACCCCCAAGTGTGGACACTGACGACATTTTCGCGGTCATAACGTCATTGGCAGCGTATTCGGACCACCTACCGGCCGGCAGTTCCGAAATTCCATCCCTACCGGAAATTAAGAGTTCCCACATTTCATTAAGGTTGAGGGCTTTTGGATAGCGTGCTGCCATACCCACGATTGCAATATCGTGAGTACCAGGACTATCTGAAATCACCGTAAAATCACGGCGAACTGCCTTCTTAGGTTTATGCGAAGGCCCTTCAATCAGACGTTGACTAAGACCAGCGATTGTAGGGTACTCATATGCAATCGTGGCATCAAGTTGCACGTCAAGAAGGTTTTCTAACTCACCCGAAAGGATAACAACGTCACGAGACGACAACCCAAAACTCTCCATAGGTTTATCGTCGGTGATCTCCTCTTCCGGAAGACCCGTAGCGGTAACCACCCATGCCCGCAGCCAAGCTTTGAGCTCCGCAACGGTCATTTGACGTCGATCCATAACAACACCTTTACAAGTTCTATGAATAAGTTCTAACCCCTCAAGGTTACCCGCCGCACAAAGCGAGAAACGTTTACCTTAAGCCCATTGAAACCTAAAGGTAAAATACCGCAAGCTCATAAGCTATTAGGACTTTTACGTTCACAAATTTATCGTTTCCCCACGATATTCTGTTACAAACCCGTCAATCCCATAAGAAATTGGGGCACTATAGAAGTAATTTTGAGACACAGCAGTTTCTAACATGTTTTGCATAAGTGTCACTTTTGTTTGCACAATCACCCCCACAGAGGGGGGATTCTTAGCATAAGATTACAGCATCCAAGCAAAAGTCCGCGGGACGAGTACTCGTCCCGCGGACTATATACTTAAAGCACTTTCTCAGATGAAAGATATTACTTTTCTGCTAAATACGCATTCTTACATACGCGCCGTGCGATTTTTCCGGAAGAACTACGCGGAATTCCATCGAGCTCAACAATACGAATCTCGTGAGGAACAACGCCATGGTTCTTCGATACAGCGGTCCGAATAGCCTCGATTGCAGCGGCGTCACCGGAAGCATCCTTATGGCGATCCCGCTCTGCAAAAATAATGAGCTTTTCTACGTCTTCGCCTTCAATTGCGAATGCTGCAATCGCTGCTGGCTCAATGTGATCAGTAGCATGATCCACAGTGTATTCAATGTCTTGTGGGTAGTGATTACGGCCTGCCACCACAATCAAGTCTTTGAGTCGACCAGTAATGTAGGTTTCACCATCAATAATCACACCAAGGTCGCCTGTAGCCATCCAACGGTTGTCATCCGGAAAGCCCTCAGCCCGTGAGTTCTCGGGGAGACGTGCAATCAAAGTGTTTAAGAACGTTGCAGCTGTTTCTTCTGGACGATCTAGGTAACCAACAGCCATGTTTTCGCCATGGGCCCAAAATTCCCCGACCTGACCGTCTGCTAATTCAGTACGTGTTTCCGGATCAACAACCACAAGTGCTTGCGGGCGAACAACAGAACCATTGGACATGAGCGCAACAGCATTTTCGCTGTCTTCGTCCACGATTTCTGCGAAACCTTCGCTCAGCTTTGTACGATCCACATAGGTAATAACCGGGCGATCAGGTCGCTGTGGAGTTGTCACCAGCAATGAAGCTTCCGCCAGGCCGTAGGATGGCCGCATTACTGTGCGTTTCAGGCCGTACTTTTCAAATGCGGCAAAAAATTGGTTCACAGCCTTTGGTGTTACTGGTTCAGAGCCGATAATCAAACCATCCATGGCAGAAAGGTCGAGTTCTTCGCCTTCTGCTGGCAATCCGTAACGCACTGCGAGTTCCAGGGCAAAATTCGGCACTACCGTATACACGTGCGTTTGGCTGTTGTTGTTATTAAGTTGCTTGACCCAGCGGGACGGCTGTTGGATAAAGTCCCGCGGCGTCATCATTTCCATTTCCAATCCAAGAATGGTGACAAATGCCGCAAGGATAATTCCCATATCGTGGTGCAATGGGAGCCAGGTAACCAGACGGAGCGGAGTCTTTAGCTGGGCAGCTGTAAAGATCTGCAACACGTTAGTCATTACTGAGCGGTTTGAAAGTACTACACCAGCTGGGGTGCGGGTCGAACCGGATGTGTACTGCAGGAATGCAACCATATCTAGTGGCGATTGGGTGGATTGCGCCATCATTGCCTGAACTTCGGGGGAAGTCATTGGGTTAACCCAAGATTCCGCCAAAGAATCCGGGAGAGAATCCACCGACAGGATGCGTGGGCGCTCTGCGGCTGGTAGCTCCGCAAAGTAATTACGGACGGCTGGTGCACCTGGGGTGTGAGTAAGCACAATGGTCGGCTTACAGTCTGCGATCACAGCTTTTAGGTGATCGGCATGCCCTGGCTCGTTTGGGTCATACAGTGGTACTGGAACCATTCCGGCATATAGAGCACCAATAAATCCGAAAAT
Source organism: Corynebacterium freiburgense (assembly GCF_030408815.1). Lineage (NCBI taxonomy): Bacteria > Bacillati > Actinomycetota > Actinomycetes > Mycobacteriales > Corynebacteriaceae > Corynebacterium > Corynebacterium freiburgense. The sequence continues at coordinate 2,810,269 of NZ_CP047355.1, forward strand.
GTATTCGGGGCTATTGCCGGCAAGGATTGCAACACGGTCACCAAGTTTGCCTACTTGCTGGAGACGGGCGGATACCGCTTTAATGCGCGTATTGACCTCGGTGCGGGTGTATTCAACGGCAACACCATTGCGGTCAGAAGAATAGTCCCAGAAGCGCATGCAGTGCCGATCCCCACCTCCTTGCATTGCTTCAGCTTGGTAGAGGGTTTCGCACAGTCCCGCAATGGTCATTTGCGGAGGCAGGGCCACTTGGCCTTTTTCATCGAAAAACTGGCCAATTACGCCATGAAGATCCATGTTGCTCCTAAGTCTTTTTGAGATACTTAGTGAAGTCTAATGCTTTCCCTAGTGAACATACAAGGGAATTCGCTTATTTGTTGATCAAATCAGTTGCCCAATCAACTAACCATGCAGAAGTTGTGGTACCGGGAATAACATTTGGGTTTGTTGCGTATTGAGCGTGAATACCATTTGCCGCGATAAGCCCTTGGGCACGTTCAAATGCATTTAATACGTTCAATGGTGCATCACATATATGGTCATCAGGAGCACAAATTTCCACAGTTCGATCATTAATAGATCCAAAACCGCCTGGGCGCGCCCCACGCATCGTCGCATCAGGCACAATTGGCTGCACCAAGGCATTTACAGGGTGTAACGCAACCTCAGCCCCAACGCCACCTACAGGATTACCAATATGCTGCCCAACATTTGCTTCTCGACGCCCATCCGCAACCAATGCCACACCACGTATACGTTCAGCTGGCACAATGTTCGTAACGGCGCCCGTACCAATTACAGACGTAATGTCTCCAAGGAATACAGCCCCTTGAGAAAAACCAATTAACACGAAATCAGTGAGTGGGCATTCCCCATGGGTTTTCCGCATTTCTTCCTCTACACGCGCGCTTCCCTCATTCCGTGATGCGTCATAGCTCATTTCATGCATCGCATTAATATTTCGGAACTGCGCAGTGTATGGCACAGTCCAAACTTTTACATCATCAGGAGAAAAACGCTCCTGCAAAGGCTGCGTGACTGTCAACATAAACGATGTTGGGTTTGCCATCGGATTGATTGGATCATCCGTTGCGCTGGATTCCCAGGTGCCCGGCGCAGCTATCACTTCGACGCTTGGGCACCACTCAGGTTGAATCACTTCAGGTGGTTGTGGAGCAGGCGGTTCGATTTTCGGCCGCTCTACGAGATACCGAACTAAAAGCAACGTTAGTGCTATTAGGATAATCAGCCCAATAACGGTAGGCAGGACTTTCTTCATGAGCTCTAGCAGTACGCGCTTTTCGCGGCATCCGCAATTATCTTCGCCACTTCCTCAGGTGACTGAGAGCTTCGACCCTGCTCAATAAGCTGACCGGCCACGGCGTCGACAGTAAAACTTTGCTGCCCAAGCTCATTTGCGCGGCATACTTCTGTCGCCGCAGCAATCAGCTGATCCTCAATTCCTTCAACCTTAACGTTCTTATCCTTTAAGGTTCCCAAGTAATCCTTATCCTCAGAAGAACGCTCTGGAGTGATCTCGGGCAAGGAAGAAATTTCCTGAGCCGCGCGGTCCTGAACACTCGGCTCACTAGACTGCGCACTGGAATCTTTGGACTCATCTGGCACCGACGAAGATGCCGACGGCTTTGTAGAGGCCCGGCTCAATGTCGTACTTGAAGCGGAAGTTGTCTCATCTGAAGTGGCGCCGCCACATGCTGCGAGTAAACCCGCAGCGGCAATCACCACGATGGCAAAACGCTTGGTCACTTTTTCTCCTCAACGATACGGCCATTAACCTGTTTGATTACCCCGCGCTGGAATGTCACCATTTCGCCACCAGCAGGAATCTTTTCTTGATCCGATATCGGGAACCCAAACTCACCTTGCTCGCCACCCTTGGCATCCCAAGCCTTTTGAATATCGCCATTAAGCACAAAGTGCGCGCCAGTTTCCGGGCTCCAGTACATCTTTCCGTGTTCAAACTCTTGCATTGCGCCACCATTCACTGGCTTTTCATTGGACTTTGGTGCGCCAAGCTGGGAATTCACAGTATCAAGTTCGCCATACTTTTGAGCAATAATACCTTGAACGGTAAAAGCATCTTGATCCTTGGTACGGATCACGTAACCACCTTGGAATTGCTGCACCAAATGACCACTTATATCTTTTGGATCAGAGGTCGGGTACTTTAACACACCCTGCTCATACTTCAACCGACCCCAAGCTTCCTTCATATCGGTTGGAATGGCATGCGCATTGGTTTCCGGCGTCCAATAGATAGCCCCATGCTCAAAATTCACAAAGCGGCCGACACCATCTGGCGCAGTCAGCTCGCCAGTTACTGGGAACCCTAGCCAGGATTCCGTTGCCCCAATTTCGGAATAATGAGCAGCAATCCGGCCAATAAGAACGTGTGCACCGGTTTTATCGGACCAATATGCTCGACCATTTCTAAAGTCCTGTGCACGACCACCTGGAACGTCGTATTCATTGTTCAGACAGGAACCAAAAGCACCATCTTTTGTCTTTTCACCGATAGCACCACCAGCGGTGCATTCTGCGCCTCGATCTTTCTCTTCGATAGCAAGGCTATCGGCAATATGCGGCCATGCTTGAGTTAATTCAAACTGCCAATAAGGCCAATTATGGATACCCGATGGGCGGAACATAGCGGTAACTGGCACGTTCGCCTTTTTCGCACGATCGACAAATGTTTGCGTGGTCATGCGTGAAATTACTTCCAAGCCCATACCAGATACTTCCGCAGGGCGATCAGCTACAGAACCAGGCTCACCATAATCGTCGCGACCAGAACCTGCCGAAACATATACGGTCTTTCCTTTTAATGCTTCGATGCCTTGCTTAGGATCATTGTCAATCCAACGTTGGGAGCCATATGGACCCCACATAGCTTCAGCGCTATATCCACCGCCATCTTTCATCGCTGCATCAATCATTGCAGGCATACCCGATGAGGTTGTATCCAAATAACCTGAGAATGAACCAACAAAGTTAAACATGTCTGGGCGATGTTGCGCCAAGTTCATTGCCGCCGTACCGCCCATTGAAATGCCAAATACCGCTCGTTGACCATTCGAACGATAACCATTCTTTAACACTGCAGGGAGTTCTTGGGTCAGAAATGTTTCCCACTTGTAGTTCTTGCCATTATCTGGCTTTTCCCAGTCAGTGTAGAAGGAAGATTCGCCACCAACAGGCAGAATAACGTTCACGTTTTTATCCGCAAAGTATTCTTCAATGTTTGTGTAGAGGGTCCACCCGTTTTCTTCTTCCAATGCACGCAAACCATCAAGTGCCCATACTTCTGGGAAGTTAGCGTTTTTATTGGAATGCCAGTCTCTAGCTAAGAGTATTTGGACCTGTATCGGTTTTTCCGGCATTGCGGCAGACTTAATATACACCGCGATTCTTCGATCAGTAAGCCATTCCACTCGGTCAACATCAACACCACTTGGTAAACCACCAATATCTGGATGATCAGTACGGATAGGCGTCCGTTGCGGCGCCTCACCACCTTCAAGGTATCCAGTTATGCCATCACTAGGGGCCAAGTTTGCGCTTGGGGCAGAAGTTTGTGCGGCCGCAATTGGGGTTGGCGCCAAGAGCGTAAGAGGTACCAAAAGAGCAGCTATACGAGATATACGACGAGCAAAGCGTGAGTGGCGCATAAAAATGGTGTCCTTTAAGTGAAAAATTACTTGCACACGATGGGACCTAGTTTAAGTACAACTTTAAAGTTGTTGTTGGTGTGACACACGGTATCCAACGTTAATTTTTTAAATTTAAGTGACACAGGTGTTCAGCGCACCATCTAATTGCCCACAATAACCTTAGGATTCTTTGACGCTACCGAAAGTTCGTACTGAGGCGGGTCGCAGACTCAATACTTTCTAAGAATTTGATCACATCTCTTATCCGCAATACTGCTATTCGCCCTTTTCAAGGATCGCCACAGCCATACAAACGCAAAAACCGCACCCAAAGGTGCGGTTTATAACAAAATAGGTTTTGTTAGCGTGCGTTCATAACATCCAGAACACGGTCACGGGTACGCCATAGTTCGTCGGTCCAAAGGCGCCAGTTGTGCACACCGGTTGGTGGGTAGTGCGTCGTTGGATTCAAACCAATGGAGCGCGCTTGCTTTTCCCATTCAAGGGTAGTATTCCGCGAAAGGAATTCCAGACCCGCTCCCATAAAGCGCTGGTCAAGTGGCAGGTTCGCATCTTCTGGGCCCCAGAAACCGGTAGCAGCAGAAATGTAGACATCAGCGCCACGGAGGCCTTCCATGTTCAGGAAAGGATCGTTTTCAAAACGGCGTGGGTTGGTGATGCTGCCATACATTGCGTTCAGGTTAAAGCCACCGGTCTCCAAAAGAGCGAGACGCAGGAGGGTTTGCATACCTGGCGCAGTGGTGTGCAAATAGCCAGAGAATGAAAGGGCTTGGCGGAATTGGTTTGGATGACGTGCAGCAAGGTTGAGGGCAGCTGTGCCACCCATGGAAAGACCCGCGATGGAGTTATTGGTCGGGGAAACTCCAAAGTGTTGCTGCAGGTAACCTGGCAGTTCGGAGGTTAGGAAGGTTTCCCACTTATACGTGACTGGCTCCGAAGAGAACGCTGCTGAGTTATCCCAGTCAGAGTAGAAAGAGCCAGCGCCACCCACAGGCATCACTAAGGTGATGTTGGAGTCCACATAAGCTTGTTGTGCGTTTGAATAAACAGTCCAACCTGTGAAGTTATCGTCAGCCCGCATACCGTCCAGAAGGTAGAAACCAGCGTTACCACCTGCGCGAGCGGGCTGCACCAGGACAGGCACATTGCGGCCCATCGACTCAGACCAGACGTCACAGCGCTGTACCCAGTGCTGTGCTGCATCCCAGTCACAAGTTCCTGTTGCATCAGGACGGAGTGTGCCGCGTGTATCGGCTTGTGCGACACCACTGCCAGCGACGGCGAGTCCTGCTGCTGCAGCTATGGCCATGGCAGCTACGGTGGCGCCACGGCCGACTGCGCGAAGTCGGTTCATGATGGTCATGGTTCTCCTCGGTCGGGTTTTTCCCAGTACTCGATTGCGCATTGACATTGGGACTATCGCCCCAGCTTTTTCAAAATGTTACATCCTTATTTCACACAAAGCTAGATGCAAGTGTTTTTACGGGGTGTCTTAAGCCGGATTCACATATACGGCAAGGACTATACAAACCACCCACAGCAGGGCTAATGCCTGCAAAGTACGGTCTGAAAGTGCCAATTCATCAGGGGCACCCCCGTCACCCCGATCTATATCAGCTGCATAGCGAAGAATTGCCACGGTAAAGGGCACCATCGACACTTGGTACCAAACACCCCCGTGCATATCAAAACCCCATAATGCATAAGACATAACCACGGCTGTAGCCGACAAAGTCCAAACAAATCGTAGATAGGGAGCTGTGTAACCCTCAAGAGACTTACGGATTTTTGCGCCGGAACGTTCAGCTAGCAGAATCTCTGCATAACGTTTTCCTGAAGCCATAAATAACGAACCGAAAGCAGCTACTAATAGGAACCATTGCGAAAGCATGATTCCAGCCGCAACACCACCAGCCATTGCGCGCAACATAAAGCCTGAGGAAACAAGCGCAATGTCGATTACTGGTTGATGTTTCCAACCAAAGCAATATCCCAATTGCAGCGCGATATAGATTCCCACCACCACGCAAAGATCTCTGCCGGAAGTGGCCAACCATGACACACCTAAGGCTCCAACAATGAGTGCAACTGCCATACAGTACGCCATAGGTACGGGTAGAACGCCCGCAGCAATAGGGCGGAAACGTTTTGTTGGATGTTCCCGATCGGCTTCTACATCGCGTGCATCATTGACAAGATAAATGGATGATGCAGCCATGCAGAACACAGCAAAGGCGATCGCGACGTCGATAAGAGTGGTCGGGTTGAGCAATGCTGAGCTGCCAGCGGCTGCCGGGGCCGCCAACACCAAAACGTTTTTCACCCACTGCTTTGGCCGCAGGGCTTTCACCATGCCATCCAAAAGATTTTTCGGAGGCTTCTTTTTCGTATGTGTGTCCAGGCCTTCGGTATGTGGTTCGGAGCCGATCGGCTGGGTCATTTACTTCTGCCTTTCCTGCACCAATTTCGCGGTAAGCACACCTAAAAGCGCACCTGCTGCCACATCCGTGGGGTAGTGCACACCCAGGATCATCCGCGAAAGCATCATTAACGGCACTCCAATAAGTGGAGCGCGGCAGCCCGTCAGCTTACTAAGGCTCACCAGTGCGGCCGTAGTTGAGGTCGCATGAGAGCTTGGGAAACTGAGCTTACTGGGAGTGGAAACTCCGATGGAAATTTCGCTGTTATCCGGCCTTGGACGTCGCACAATGCGCTTCAACACCACCGACGCCGCATGGCTTACAAACGCAGCCACAGCTAAACGCAACCATGCACCACGCCGTCGCTTATCGACGACCGCGCCCACCAGGCCCATTGCAAGCCAGCCCGCCGCGTGCTCACCAAAAAAACTCATGCCGCGAGCAATCGGAAGTGTGGCTTCTGGCACTATACGCTGCAGACATATAAGTACCCGTGCCTCATGCAAAGGGTCACCTTTGGTCACTGAAATACCTTTCCCCAAGCTTCACGGCTGGTTAGTTCTTGATGCGCTGCGCGATACCGTTCCCGCATTTCATCGAAGCGCTCTTTCACCTGGCGCTGTAACTCCCGCGACTCCAAGAACAATTCCTTGGCTTTCGCACGATCACGTTGGCGATACACAACACCGCGCCCATCAGCGGTAGTAACGGTCGCGCCGTCGACACGCGAAAGACTAAACCACCGCGCCTCAATCGGTGCAAAATTCGCCTGTGGTGTCTTATGATGCGCCGGATTTTCCTTACCAAACGAATGCTTTAACCCCTTTGCCAGCCACAATGCCTTTTTCAACGGCCCAAGCCGACCCCCAATATCCTTTGTGGGAACGCCTGGAATTCCGGTCGCTTTCGGCAATTCCGCCGCCGTAGGCAGCACCACAGCATCCGGATACTGCTTCCGAATCTCCGCAACACGCGGCAATGAAGAATCCAAAATATCGAAAAGATGCTCGGGCCCAGCAAGGAAGTCACGCATCGCCTCGTTCTGAATACGAACGGTCGAATACTCCAAACACATCAAATGCTTAATCGTCGCCTTAAGCATCGAACGAACAATCCCATCAACAGGACCGTCGTGATACATCGACGCCACAATCAAACGATTCCGCAAATGGAAATACGCCTGCCAGTCAATGGCATCATCCTTATCAGACCACGCCATATGCCAAATAGCCACACCCGGCCAAGTAGCCGTTGGATAACCAGCCTTTGCAGCACGCAAACCATACTCAGCATCATCCCACTTAATAAACAGTGGCAATGGTTGGCCGATTTCTTCAGCTACAAGGCGCGGGATCATACACATCCACCAACCGTTGTAATCAACATCAATCCGACGGTGCAGATCCTTGGAGTTCTTATCCTTCGGCTTATCGTCTTTTTTGCCTTTATAATCCAGCGGCATCTTGGCAAAATCATGGTCATAATGCACATGTGGTGCATGGGTCCACATAAATATGGAACGATCCACAACCTCCCCCATGGAATGCAAGTGGCTACGCTCCTGCAGATTCAGCATCTGGCCACCAACAAGCATCGGGGTTTTAGCAAAACGCGCTACCTGGAGAGCACGGAGAATGGAGTCGGGCTCGATGGCGATATCATCGTCCATATAAAGAATGTATGGAGACTCTTTCGCGCCAGCAGAACCATCCCCCAACGCCTCCCACATAATGCGAGAATAACCGCCCGAACCACCAAGATTTCCTTGGCGGAACTCGAATAGCCGTCCTTCAAAATGCTTAGCCACATCAGAATATCCCGGCTCATCGGCAGGATGTTTTGTACCCTGATCCGGCATAATCACAGCGTCAATCACAGCATCGACCTCTGGATCACTTGCCAGGGCCTCTAATGCCGCCACAGCATCGGCGGGACGGTTAAACGTAGGAACACCAACAGTCACACGCGGCTCAAACGGACCAACCTGATCACCATTCGGCAACGTCTGTGCCTCCGGAGTGACCGGAGCAAACCAACCAGCCTTTGTAATAGTGGTATCCGTTTCAGCAGTGATATCAAACCAATACCAACCGCCATCCTCAAAAGGATCTAATGAAAGCTCAAACTCAATGGCATTATCTTCAACAAGACCACCTTGCACCCCAATACGCGCACCATCGATTTTCGAACGATACACATCCACACGAGCCGCACCTTCGACCTCGACACGCAAAATAACCGCATTCAACTGCGACCACCGCCGCCAATAACTCGCCGGAAACGCATTAAAATACGTTTGAAAACTCACTTCACAGCCACTAGGAATAGTTACACTCGTGCGATCAACCCAACGAGCACGAGCATTATTGCGATCCGCCTCAATCAAGTACAGCATCCGCACATCATGTGGTTCACCACGCTTAGGCAGCAACACACGCTGCAGCTGCTCGATCGCCTTACTCATCCTAAATCAGCCTTTCTGTTAAGTTACCCATTCAGCGTAGCCGCCATAAAGCTATAAAGTACTTAAGCCACCCAGGAAAGTGGGGCTGGAACAATCAACACCCCACCGAAAACCTAATGATTCGCCAAAAAGCCGGTTACAAAAATATTCCCGTAGCCTCTGCAACCCTTATAACTTCCAAAATGATGACACAACACAAACCCTACAACGTTCCTGTGCTACGCAGCCTAGCTGTGGTGAAGCTTTCACCCGGATAAATCAGGAGATCACAACCACTTATCCAATCACGCCCTAAAGCCAACGCACGGAATATAAGTTTAGCTACTAGGTGATTCCGAAAACCTAAGTCAACTTTAGGCAGGTGATACAAAAAGGGCTACTTTTTTTAAAAGTCCTCCATTTTGTATCATTTGGGTTCCGAAAACCCCAGGTCAAAAATTGCTGGTTGATACAAAAGGGGCAACTTTTGGAAAAAGTTGCCCCTTTTTGTATCACATGAGACTCAGCTCATACCTCGCTAATTGTGTAAGACCTGCACAAAGCGCGGCGTCGAGAAACTTCGTAGGTGACTTAACCCAAAATGGGCCGTAATTTATTGTCGAACATGCTGAGTGCTGATGCGATTGCCATGTGCATATCCAAATATTGATAAGTACCTAACCGCCCTCCAAAGAAAACCTTACGCTCAGCGGTTTCAGCTTCGGCTAACTCGCGATACCTCAAAAGCATATCGCGGTCTGCAGGCGTATTAATTGGATAGTATGGCTCATCATCCCCAGTTGCGAACCTGCTATATTCCTTCATAATTACCGTTTTATTATCGGGATACTCGGTACGCTCTGGATGGAAATGCCGAAACTCGTGAATACGAGTATAGGGAACATCTGCATCGTTGTAATTCATTACTGAAGTTCCCTGGAAGTCACCCGTTTCCAGAACCTCTGTTTCAAAATCCAAGGTACGCCAACCAAGCGTGCCAGCAGAATAATCAAAATACCTATCCAGGGGGCCGGTATACACCACTGGAGCATCGGGGTTCTCGGCTCGGATTACATCTTGGACTTCAAACCAATCAGTATTAAGGCGGACTTCAATAAGCTCATGATCCGCCATGCGTTCTAGCCAAGCCGCATAGCCATCTACCGGGAGGCCTTCATAAGTGTCACTGAAATAGCGGTTGTCAAAGTTATATCGGACCGGCAAGCGAGTGATATTTCCGGCAGGCAGCTCTTTCGGATCCGTTTGCCACTGCTTAGCCGTGTAATCTCGAACAAATGCTTCATATAGGGGACGACCGATCAAAGAGATGGCTTTTTCTTCGAGGTTTTGGGCATCAGCTGGATTGTGGCCATCAGTTTGTTGACGGATTAGCTCTCGGGCTTCATCAGGGCTGTAGTACTTTCCAAAAAATTGATTTATCAAACCTAAACCCATTGGAAACTGGTATGCGGTGCCTTTATGCATGGCAAAAACACGGTGCTGGTAGCCAGTGAAGTCGGTGAATTGACGAACATAGTCCCACACGCGCTTATTTGAGGTGTGGAACAGGTGTGCCCCGTACTTGTGGATTTCAATACCGGTAGTCGGTTCTGCTTCTGAGTAGGCATTTCCACCCAAGTGGTGGCGCTTTTCCAGTATAAGCACTCGTTTGCCAAGCTGTGACGCTGTGCGCTCAGCAATGGTCAATCCAAAAAGCCCGGAGCCAACAACAATCAAGTCATATTTTTGTTCGGTCATGTGTTGAGAGTATCGCGTGAATTCTCCCAGCGCACGGCAATTCTTTAAGACACGCCGCAATATTCACTTTTGCAACACCTGTACCACTGATAGCATTAGCCACTAAAGTTTAATAACGTAACATTGTTTCAATCTCAGGGAGTGTCTCCACATGCTGCAACGCCGCCGCTTATTAGCGGTCTCCCACCGACCAGCCCTTGCTGCGATCCTTGCAGTTACCCTGCTTGTATCCGTAGTGCTCAGCGTCGGTGGCATCCAAAAAACTCAAGATGCTGGCCAAAGCCCAATTTCAGCCGATATCAACACAACAAGTTTCGACGGTGGAGATAATGTCGTCGTCGAAGATTCGGCAATCATTGCGCAAGGCGAAACCGCTGGACCACGCAGTGTCAAAGAATTCTCCCGTGAAGAACCATTTTCTATTTTTGCCCTCTCTTGGCAAGGCGATCGAAACCTCGCCGCGTTTTTCCGCGCCCAAAAAGATGATGGATCATGGGGACCGTGGTACGATGCCGAACCACTCAATGAAAACATAGGCGCAAATACCGGTACTGAACCGATCTACCTGGAAGCCACAAAGAAAGTACAGGTAGCAGTACATAATGTCGGAGATCCTGCCGGCATCGAGGCAGTGTTTATCGACGGCAAAGCCGATGAAGGCGGTATCGCACTAACTGCCGAAAGTGATGGGATGCCAAATGTTGTGACCCGTGCTGGATGGCGCGCTGATGAGTCCATTCGCTGCGGCTCACCCACATACGATAGTGAAACAAATGCGATTACCATTCATCACACCGCAGGTTCGAACAATTACACGCAAGCGGAAGCAGCTGGCATTGTTCGTGGCATTTACCAGTATCATGCTCAACAATTAGGTTGGTGCGATATTGGCTACCACTCGCTGGTGGATAAGTACGGGACTATTTACGAAGGTCGATTTGGAGGCCTAAGTAAACCCGTTCAAGGTGCTCATGCAGGTGGATTCAATGAGAACACTTGGGCGATCTCAATGTTGGGCAACTATGAGGAAGTGGAACCCACTGGAGCCATGATCAATGCCGTAGGCGAAATGGCCGGATGGCGAGCAAAAGTAGGCGACTTTGATCCGACTGGACAAGATCTTCACTATTCCGAAGGGACCAGCTTCTCCAAATACCCGTACGGCCAATCCGTAACCCTTCCGAATATTTTTGCGCACCGCGACGTCGGTAATACTGCGTGCCCTGGCTCTTTCGCATACGCAAAAATGGATACTATTCGCGACATTGCCAAGCGCAAGTACGATTCCATTGGAAACGTAAGTGGTGATGCCTTAACCACCGAAGCAACCACCCACGCAAACGCGCCCAAGGACACAAAAGACACAACTGCAACGCAAACCACAACTACAGCTGCCACTACATCAAAAACTGCAGCAGCTGAACCCGCTGCGGAAGCCGCCTCTGCAGCTCCTTCAGCCGCGCCACTCGCCAACGTATTGAAATCGCAAAATACCGCGAATGCTTTAGGCACACTCCTGGCTGCCGGTGTTGGTTTGTTGGCTGCTGAAGGACGTTTGCCTAGCGACGTCACTAAAATGGGGAACATCGATATCATTCAGGGGCTGCAACTCAAGGACATACCTGCCACCGTGCAAACACTTATTAACCTTGCTGGCGATGATAAATTCGCGGCTACCTGGAGAAAAGTAACAGACGCTGTCGGGCCGATACTGGGACAGCCGCGTGGAGGCGTACACACAGCAACCCCCGTTGGCGAACGTAATTCCGCAGTTGAGTATGTGCCCTTTGAGAACGGTATGATCGTCTCTTCACCCGAGGCTGGTACGCACGCAGTTTGGGGCAAAATCGGCGATGCCTGGGCCGCGCAAGGATTTGATTCTGGGCATCTAGGTTTACCGATCAGTGAAGAATATTTAGCCGGAGATCTTATTCGAGTGGATTTTCAAGGCGGCTATATCACCTTCAATCCAGTCGATGGGAATGTGGAAATACACGCTGCATAAAGTGCTTTCGGAATTACAGTTCCGTAACAATCATAAAGATCATCAACCAAATCGAAGACAGCATTAATGCGTTAGAAAATATCGGACGTGCCCCAGTTACTTTATCAATGTGATGGAGCAGAAAAAAAGTTATTGCCTGGAATAACGCAATAACCAAAAACTGCCAAAACCAGCTTTCATTCTCGGATTCGTAGACGGTTATCGTCAGCTGGATAGAAGCCACCATAACCAACCCCACCATTACCCAGCCGAGGATACGTAAAAAACTATTGGTCACATCCTTTAGCGTAATAGTTGGGGCACACCAAAACTAGACCCAAAGTAGCACTACTTATATCAAAACCAGCGTTCTAATACATCGGCGATACCCGCATTATTATTCGAACCGCAGATTTCATTGGCAACCGCTTTTAAATCAGGGTGGGCATTTTCCATGGCAACACCATGTCCCGCCCACTTCACCATTTCAATATCATTTGGCATATCCCCAAAGCACAGCACTTCACACGCCGAAACACCAATATATTTAGCCAGCTCAGCCACACCAGTTGCCTTATTAATCCCGGGGGCCGAGACCTCCAACAACCCTTCGTTCATTGAGTAAGTAATATGAGCCATGCTCTCTGGAACAAGTGGTTTAATCAACGCGTAAAGCTGGGCGGCGGTTAAGGCATCATTGCGTAGTAGAAGTTTTACGGCAGGTTGGCTTACTACTTCAACTTCCGAAGCGTGACCATATTCATCAGCATCCCAGGCATGAGCATATGAGGGAGCAACAATAAAAAGCTCATGCTCCGGAGCAAAAGCAGATTCGCCGCTTCGTTCGACCGCAATACCAACATCGGTGACTAAGCGCGCGGCGTCGATAATCCGCCGCATAATATGTGGCTGCAAAACATGTTGTTGGAGAATTTGGTCGCGCGCGGCGTCGTAAATTACCGCACCATTTGAACAAACGCACACTGGCCGCACAGTGAGTTGGTCCAGCACCGGCTTCATCCAGCGGGCGGGGCGCCCGGTAGCCAACGCCATGACGGTGCCGGCGCGAATCATACGGTTTACAGCAGACCGAACGCGCCGTGGGATACGCTCATTATCGTCGATGAGCGTGCCATCAATATCGCTCGCCACCAGCAATGGAACCGTACACTCAGAAGAACCCAAGACTCCTCCTTCACCAAACACCACACCTAAATCCCGGCGGGGTGTTTGGGCGGTTACTAGCTGATTGGCTCCAGGATTTCCCGACCAATAAACGGACGCAACGCTTCAGGCACCACAACAGAACCATCAGCTTGCTGGTTGTTTTCCAGAATCGCGACCAACCAGCGTGTGGTGGCCAGGGTACCGTTCAGCGTCGCACACACCTGCGGACGCCCCTGCTCATCGCGGTACCGCACTTGCAGACGCCGCGCCTGGAACGTCGTACAATTCGAGGTTGAGGTGAGTTCTCGGTAGGTGTTTTGGGTAGGCACCCAAGCCTCGGTGTCGAACTTACGTGCAGCTGAGGAGCCAAGATCGCCGCCCGCGACGTCGATAATCCGATATGGCACGCCTACGGCAGCCAACATATCCCGTTCCATATTTAGCAAACGCTGATGCTCAGCGGCGGCCTCTTCCGGCTTACACCACGTAAACATTTCCACCTTGTCAAACTGATGAACACGCAGGATACCGCGAGTATCCTTACCATACGAACCCGCTTCACGCCGGAAACATGAAGACCACCCTGCATACCGCTTTGGCCCAGCAGAAAGGTCAATAATTTCGCCTTGATGGTAGCCAGCCAAGGCCACCTCAGAAGTACCCACAAGATACAAATCATCTTCTGGGAGGTAATACACTTCATCCGAATGTGCGCCAAGGAATCCAGTGCCGGCCATAACCTCTGGACGAACCAATACCGGCGGAATCATAAGCTGAAAGCCATGCGCCACCGCACGTTGAGCAGCCAAACTCAACATAGCGAGCTGCAGCATCGCACCATACCCAGTAAGAAAATAGAAACGCGCACCGCTTACTTTCGCGCCACGTTCCATATCAATAAGCCCAAGATTTTCACCAAGTTCTAGGTGGTCCTTTGGCTCAAATCCTTCCGCAGCAAAATCCCGTGGTTTGCCCACGTGTTCAAGCACAATGTAATCGTCTTCTCCTCCCGCAGGGGCGCCTTCCACCACATTGCTTAATAACATCTGAAGGCGGTGAACTTCCTCCTCCGCCGCCTTCTGCGCCAGGTCTGCCTCCTTTACCTTCGCTTTAAGCTCGTTTGAACCGGCAAGTAAAGTAGGACGCTCCTCAGGCGTAGCTTGACCTATTTTCTTCCCAAACGCCTTTTGCTCTGCCCGTAAGGAATCCGCCGTACTAATTGATTCACGCCGAGTTTCATCGGCCGCAATTAATTGGTCTACCAGCTCGGGGTCCTCACCACGGGTTACCTGGGAAGCACGGACAACATCAGGGTTTTCTCGGAGAAATCTAAGATCAATCACGCTCACCAGCCTACCTTGCCATTGTGGCGCCCCAAGGAATTGCTATTGGGAAATACAGTAGGCCTCGTCGGCGGACCTTAAAGATTAAGCGCTCACAAAAATCTTTCGTATTTGCACCCGAGGTACCACGGCCTGCTGAGCCTAATCATCCCCCGCCCCATACATAACCGGTCTTGCCTTCTATGGTTATAGCCTTACCTTATGTGCGGAATCTGCGTTGTACCTAACCATCGCTTATTTTTCGGAAACATACCAGCTGGCACCAAGCACCCACCAGCGTGGGGTTTTTACCACATTTAACCTCCTGGTTATCACCAGGCAGGTAATCTGGTCGTATGGCCGAGAAACCCGTGGCAAGGCCGTTAACCGACGGTTCGAAGCCAAAGCATGCACAGTTGAGAGAAATCCTGGAAGAAATCTGCACAACCCAGCTTTCACCTGGCGATATGCTGCCTGGAGAACGGGTGCTAGAAGAAACCTATGGCGTGAGTCGGATTACCGTACGCCGCGCTATTGGGGATCTTGTTGCGGCAGGAACATTAAAACGTGCCCGCGGCAAAGGGACATTTGTAGCTCCTAGCCCACTTGTTTCAAGGCTGAATTTGGCTTCGTTTTCTTCGGAGATGTCGGCTCAACACTTGCAGGCTTCCAGTAAGATTTTACAAGCTGGTAGAGGGCCTGCACCTGCCGATATCCAAGGGTTTTTTGGTTCTCAATCTGCGCATACACATTTGCGTAGATTACGTCTTGGGGATGGTCGACCTTACGCCATCGATGATGGTTGGTATAACAGCAGATTCGCCCCCGATCTGCTGGAAAATGATGTTTATAACTCTGTCTATTCAATTTTGGATAATGTCTACCAGGTGCCCATCACCGATGCGGAACAAACAGCAACAGCGGTCAATGCTTCAGACGACATTGCAGAGCTTTTGGAAGTTGAGCCGGGAACCGCATTATTAAGAATTGTTCGTCAATCGTTTTCGGGTGAGCGGCCTGTTGAATGGTGCTGTTCCTTATATAGAACTGATCGGTACGCACTGAAAACACATGTGTCGCGCACAAGGGATCATATTGGTTCGCAAAGTAGGAATTCTAGGCGTGTTGGTGAAGGCTCTACTACCGACTCGGCAACAAGTGGTGCATGATGGAACACGATGAATACCATACGCACTGCCCCAACTGTCCGATTGGCTTTGGCCGCCGCCGTGGTCGCCGTCGCCGGATTCGGCGTGACTCGGTTCATGACTCCTACTCAGGAAACTCCTCAATTCACTACACCTCAAGGGGCAGCGCCGTTTACAACAGCTGATGTTGGTGCTTGCCTTACCTGGGAAATTCAAAACGGCACGCTAAAAAATTTTGAACAAACTGACTGTGCTCAAAAGCACCGCTTTGAAGTATCCTCACGAGAAAACCTTGCCACATACCCTTCGAGTGAGTTTGGGCCAAAAGCCCCGATTCCGGATATGACGCGCCAGGCCCAATTACGAGAAGAGCTATGCCGCCAACCCACCGTTGATTATCTCCAGGGCCGCTACGATCCTCATGGCCGTTATTCAATCGCCCCTATTTTGCCGCCTGCAGAGGCTTGGAAAAATGGGGACCGCACTATGTTGTGTGGACTACAGGTCACCGATGATCAAGGTAATCTTCAACTCACTACGGGCCGCGCCAATGAGCAGGACCAGGCACGTGTCGCTCAACCCGGCGAATGTGTGCGTGTCGACGCCGCGCAAGCCACGCACGTCGTAGACTGCGCCGAGCCACACACATATGAAGTAACTGGCATTGTGGATTTAGCAGTACATTTTCCTGAACATGCCCCCAGTATTGAAGAGCAAGATGGGTTCCTTAAAGGCCACTGCACCCAGGTTGGTATGGAATATATTGGCGGTGACGATGCCCTCTACAATTCCACGTTGCAGACCTTCTGGACTACCATCCCGGTGAACTCCTGGGCAGGTGGAACTCACACCGTCAATTGCTCCCTTATTAAAGCCAATGAGGATGGCACATTTGCCACATTGAAAGGTAGCGCCAAGGGCGAATTCACCATTAACGATGCCCCACCTCCCCCACAGCCAACCCGAAACCCGCTTCGGAATCCACAGTAATGATCGAGGTCAGTGACGAGCGCTTTGAAGAACTAGTCGACCTGGGTTTAGACCAAATCCCAGAACAGTTCGTACGCCATATGCGCAATACTGTAATCCTTATCGGCACCTATGATCCTCGCTCCCCTCATATTTTGGGCTTATATGAGGGAGTTGCGCTTCCCGATCGCACATTTAGCAATTCCGGGCATTTACCTGACACGATTACGATCTATAAAAACGCCCTCCAAGATATGTGTTCCACCGAGGATGAACTTATCGAGCAAGTGAAAATCACAGTGATTCACGAGGTAGGCCATCATTTTGGCCTCAGTGATGATGACCTCCATGCCCTCGGCTGGGGTTAACCCCAGCTCACTACATTCCATTCGCCAAACGGTCGGCCCCCTGGATCCAGGATTACGGTGCGACCATTTGGCAGGTAGTTTTCAAATGCAAATTCAGCGGGCACTCCGGTTGCCCATCGTGCCATCGTGCGAATCGCCGCCCCGTGACTCACCAATAGGTTAATCCCATCCCTTGCGGCCAAGGTTTCCAGTACTGGCTGAGCACGTTGAAGCACATCTACATGGTTTTCACCGCCGGGAAGCCGAGAACCAATATCGCCCTCTAACCAACCTTTAAAGGCTTTCGTATACGAGTCTGCTGTTTCACGATCATCCCGACCATCCAATTGGCCAGCATAAATTTCATGTACACCCATTTGGATATCCACCGGTATTTGCTTCCCTGTGGCACCGTGGTACGAAGCAGCCAAAAGTAAGGCTGTTTGCTGAGCACGAAGAGCCACTGAGCAGTTAATAGAAGACAAATCGTATTGGGCGAGTTCTAGCCCTAAATCGCTGGCTTGAGTACGCCCAAGTTCCGTCAATTCCGCACCCGGAGGACGAGTATCAATTATCTTCGCCACATTTGAATGCGTTTGACCATGGCGAACCAAAATCAGCATAAACATTGTCCTTTCTGTGCCGCATCAACCCATGCTGCGGCTTCAGCTAACCGATCAGTATCCGTTCTAGACACTATGTCTAATGTAGGCCACGAACCTAAAAAAGAAAGCTGCTCACAGCGAAGATATAGCGCCCGTAGGGCCTCGGCGATCGGGGCGTCGTCAATATGCCCAATAAGATCAACATGGAACCTATAGGTCCCCAACCCCGTGCGGGTCGGCCGGGATTCAATACGCGACATATCCACCCCACGCAATGCAAACTCCGTCAACGCACCCACCAATGAACCGGGCTTATTCGGCAATGTAAACACCACCGCGGTCCGATCCGCCCCCGACCTCCTCGTAGGAACACCCGGCCTTCCCACTACAACAAAACGGGTCCGTGCTCCCCGCACATCGGCAACCTCATCAGCCATGCGCTCCAAACCAAATAACTCTGCGGCCCGACCAGGAGCAGCCGCCGCGTCAACACGCCCCTCCGCCACCATCTGCGCAGCCGCAGCATTTGACGACGCCGCGACAAACTCCACCCCAGGCAAATGCTCAGCGAGCCAACCCCTTACCTGCTGACGAGCCACCGGATGCGTGGCGAACGTTCGAATCTCTTTGGTGCCTGGCCGCACCAAAATAGAAAACATCACCTCAATATCTGTCTCTTGAAAAATCTGCACCCCATTTCCAGCGAGCGCATCAAACGTAGGAGTCACTGACCCATCCACCGAATTCTCAATAGCTACCACCGCAAACTCCGCATCACCATTGCGAACAGCATCCAATGCTTCCCCCGGACTCCCAACCCCCAACGGCACAACCTCCCCCTCGAAACAGCCCATGCCGACAAAACGCCAAAGAGCTTCTTCCGTAAAAGTTCCAGCAGGGCCAAGAAACGCGACTTTGGTCATACCAAACACTGTATAGGGTTACTCAAGCGGCCTAATACCGGAGGTACCAGTTATCAACTCGCCGCAATCTAGATTGCACACTTTTTGTTGAGGGCGTTTTCCGGCGTTTAATTATGCTTCTGGATGCGCTTCATATCCTTAAAACGTCACTGAGACGTTGTGACCAGTGAGGGAAGTGAAACTTTTTTTCCCTACTTTTTGAAAAACTTGCCCTTTTTGTATCACCCGCCTCTGCAAAACCCCAGGTCAGAAAAACCCAACTGATACAAAATGGAAGGGTTTTTAAAAAACTTGCCCTTTTTGTATCACCGACCGTGTGAGCGTGCTTATTCAAAGCAACCAGACAGCAAACTTGGCCTACGCGCCCAGCCATTCAATTGAGCCCTCGAGCCCGGGGCTGCTACCAAAAGTTACTGAGTAAACTTATTGTTCGTGCCCAAAGATTCCCCGCTTGATTTACCCTTGCCAGCGCTTTCTGCGGCTTTGCACGGGAAAGAAGTGCGACCTTCGGAGTTGATCGAAGAGATTGACCACCGTCTTCCCAAAGCGTTTCCTTGTTTCGCTTCGCTTGATTTGGATTTTGCTTTCGATAATGCCAGGAAGCTGGAGCGAAAGTTTCCGCTTTCACCTACTGCATCGTCAAATTCAAATGTCCGCACGAATCATATTCCTGCACAATTCGATCATTTTTTCGGCTTGCCAATTCCGGTAAAGGATTTATCTCCCGTTCATGGTTTTCCGTGCGCGTATGGCGCGGTGTATCGGCGAGAATTTCCGCAGGTTACAGATCCGTTTATTAGTGCTTTGATTCAAGGCGGAATGGTAGTTCCGGGAAAGTCTCAGACTTCAGAAATGGGGATGACAGCATATACGGAACCGATTGGGTTTCCCGTTGTGGATAATCCAAGGTTTCCTGGTTGCACGCCTGGAGGTTCATCAGGTGGGGCTGCTGTGGCTGTGACTTTGGGGTTGGTTCCTGCTGCTCATGCGTCTGATGGCGGGGGTTCTATTCGAGTTCCGGCAGCGGCGACGGGCCTTGTTGGTTTTAAACCTGCGCATGTAAGTCGAGGTGGAAAGTTGACTGTGCAGGGGTTTATTACAAGGTCCGTGGAGGATGCTGCGTTTTTGCATAGGATTGTTCCGGTTTCGCGGAGGCTGCGTATTGGTGTATTGACACAGCCGCTTCATGGGGATGGCCAGGTTGAGCCGGCGTGGGCTGGTGCCGCAGGTGCGGCCGCGAATGAGCTATCTGATGCTGGTTTTGCAGTGGTTGAGGTCGAGCGTTATGGGGACTGGGTCTTCCAGGCGTTTTCAGAGGTGATTGCTTTGCTTTCGCGGAAAATTAAAGGCAAAGCTTCGCCGATTATTGATTGGTTGCGGTCATTGGAAGTTGATCGGGGCTTGGCGTTGGAGAGGTTTCATAAGGTTTCGGATATTGCGCAACGGTGGGGTGTGGATGTTTTGTTGACGCCCTCACTGGCGTTTGACCCGCCACCTATCGGTACGTTTTCACAGCTTGCGCCTGCGGACGATTTCGCAGCACAGACGGAGTGGACCCCGTGGGCTTCGTTATTTAATATGACCGGAGGTGCCGCGATTTCTATTCCTTATGCTGGGAAAAGTGTGCATTTGGGCGCGGTATCGGCGTCACCTGCGGAGTTACTGGGTGTAGCTGGGGTGTTGCATCGATGAAAAAAGAAATTGGCGTTGTACTGCTTGTGACCTTTGGCATGCAAGGTTTGCGCTCCTTTCTGCGGCTTATCGACGCCCTACTCCAACCGGATCCACTCAACCAGCAGTCAGTGCAGCTACATGCTCCACAGACAACAACATGGCTAGATCCGTTATTGCAATTGACGTCGGCCGGAGTCCTTATCGGTTGGGGACTTTTGGTGTTAGTGCTTTTGGATAAAGACGGTATCCATATGCCGAGGCTGCGCCGTTGGGACTTTCCGCAAGGGGCATTATTGGCTGCGGTAATTGGATTACCAGGTTTGGTGTTATATCTAGGCGCCTTGCAATTTGGTTGGACAAAGGAAGTGATTCCGAATGCAAATGCGATGAGCTTGGTGTGGAGTTTCGCTAATGGGTTCGCAGAAGAAACCGTTGTGGTGTTTTGGCTGCTGGTGCGACTTAAGCAGTTGGGGTGGGGGCCATGGGCGGCGGTCGCGGCGTCGGCAAGCTTGCGAGGGAGTTATCACCTGTACCAGGGGGTAAGCGCAGGTTTTGGAAACATTGTTATGGGAGTGCTATTTGCCTGGGTATATCAGCGTTTTGGGCGTGTGTGGCCGCTGATTATTGGGCATTTCCTTATAGATGCTGTTGCCTTCCTCGGCTATCCCCTCCTAACTGCACTAAGGTAATCCACATGGATGACATAGCCCGCGATAGCTCAGGTAGGCCGATACTTGATCGTTTTGGCCGCCCTGTTCGACGCTCCAGCAGCGCCCAACGAAAGCCTCCGGCGCGTCATTCCGCCGCACTTGGGCAATCACCGCAACAATTGCCTCAGCATCGGAATCCGCAAGGGCCGCTACCTCAACACCGGGCGTCTCGCCCTGGAAACGTCGGGCATGTTCGGATCCCTCAAAACCAAAACCCCAGTTCCACCCAAAACACTGGTGGCGGGTATGGTGGCGGCAGGAATAACAGGCCCCCGGTATATAGCGGTTCGCCGGTACCACAGCAGACACCGAGGAAACCAAAGCGCCCCCGCAAAAAAGGTAGCGCAAAGCGTGTATTTGCATTGGGGCTACTGACAATCCTTACGCTCGTTATCGCAAGTGTGCTATTTATTGATGCTTCTCTTCAACGAGTTGATGCAGACCCTGATGTATCGATCTCAAACACCAGTGGGACAAACTGGCTTCTGGTTGGTTCGGATTCTCGTCAAGGACTCGATGAGGCAGAAATACAACGGCTTGCCACCGGCGGCGATATTGGCCATGGGCGCACAGACACCATTATGTTGCTGCATATTCCCCTAACCGGGGAACCGACACTAGTTTCGATCCCCCGCGACTCTTATGTAGAAATTCCGGGCTACGGATACGATAAAATCAATGCAGCTTTTTCTGTCGGCGGGCCCAAATTACTCACGCAAACTGTAGAACAGGCTACGGGTCTACGCATTAACCATTATGCCGAAATCGGATTTGGAGGCTTCGCAGGAATTGTCGACGCCCTCGGCGGCATTGAAATCTGCGTAGAACAGCCAATCGACGACCCATTGGCTGGGATTAATCTGCAGCCTGGCTGCCAAATTATGGATGGCCCCACTGCTCTAGGATTTGTACGTACCCGTGCGACCCCGCAGGGTGATTTAGACCGCGTAGCTCGGCAACGCCAATTTTTTAGCGCACTCATGGCCGAAGCCTCTAAATTCAAACCGCTCAATACAATTCCGTTTATTACCAAAGCCGCTAGCACTTTTACCGTAGGAAAAAGTGACCATGCTTGGCACCTAGCATGGCTAGCAATACGCATGCGTGGTGGCATGATTACTGAAACTGTTCCTGTTGGCGGCTTTGCAGACTATGACGTTGGCAATGTTGTACTTTGGGATGAAGTGGCCTCCGAGGAGCTATTTAGCAAGCTGCGCTAATCACACTGAGCCATCGCATTCTATGGTTAAAAATCATGCAGCTCCTATGCTGTACTCAAGAAAGTATGTGCGGTAAAATTTATGTATGAAAATTGCACGAATTTTACTGCGTATAGGGCTGATATTCGTGGCCATACTGGTTGTATTAGTAGCGCTAGTATTTGGTATTCGGGCATGGAATACTTCCTCTTGGAAAAATTCTGAAATAGCCTCTGCGCCACCTCCTACAGAAGGTATAACCGTTTCCGATTTTCAAGGCGAATATGCACGTGGCTATCACCTAGTTCCTGATGAGAAAAAACACCCTGGCACCATAGTCACGTTTGGTGGTTCTGAAGGCAGCGCAGATACTGTCACAGCCGCGAAACTCGCAGCTGAAGGGCATGAAGTGTATGCCCTGTATTATTTTGGGCAACCTGGGCAAAAAGAAACGCTCGAAAACGTACCGTTAGAACTCTTTAATGATGTATTGCCCAATTTGTCTAAGCCAATCACTGTCATGGGTGGATCGAAAGGCGCTGAATTGGCGCTTTTGCTTTCAACCTATTATCCAGAAATTGATAATGTGGCTTTAGTTGCCCCCACAATGCACCACTGGCAAGGATTGGGCGGACGAATGGAGTACCACCCCAGTTTCACTTGGGAAGATAAACCAATCCCGTATATTAATTTTTCTCAAGCAGATGGTCCTGTGTTGTTTTGGCAAGCGGTTTCATTGACTCTAGCAAAACCGGTAACATTTGAACCCACCTATTCAAGTGCATTAAAAAACACACCTGAGGCAGAACGCGAACAAGCCCGCATAAAGATAGAGAAAACAAAGGCTAGGTTATTTATTGTTGCGGGTGAAAAAGATGAACTTTGGGGTTCTTCTACCGCTGCAAAGGATATCCAGCAACGTGTGGGGGATAGGGCAGAAGTACACATTTATCCCGATGGTGGGCATGCATTAGGCGCACCAGATGAAGTCGGGTTTTTGCGGCTTGGCGGCACGGAGGAAGCCAATAAAGCAATGGCGGAGGATTCGCATAAGAAATTGCTTCAATGGCTCCCTTAGTCGGGCTAACGGATTGTGACCTGCCGTGATTTAATATTTTCCAATTGGCGCCGTTCGGCTGGCGTCAATTGGGCTTCATTTTCTAGTTCGGCTGAAATGAGTTTATCCAGCGCTTCTAGTGCGGGCGCAAATTCAATATGGGGAATTGTTGGGTCAAGATCAAATACCGGCACAGCAATTCCGTGGGTGCGGAATACACCAGCAAACTTGGTATCTTCCCCCAGGTGCAGCTGACCAGCGGCGCCGATACGGGCTAAAGCACGTAGCAATTGTTCTTCATTGTCTGTGCGCACCCAGCGGATATGCGCTTTTTCGCCTGGATCAATCCACCATGCGCTACCGGAAATTTTGGCTTCAACTGGCCAAGAAGGCATAACTGAGTCGTTGGCTTGCTTCAGTGAGTTTGCCATTTCGGGGTTGAGGTCGGTGTCTTTGGGGAGCCACCATTGGAAATCTTGGTGTGGGGTAACTTCAAATGTTACGGAGCCGAGCAGTTCAGATATTGCGGGTTGGGTGCCGTCAGCTACGCAACTTTCCAGAGTTGATCCTGGCGCTGCATTAAGTGCCCAAGTCAGCGCATATGCAAGGTCACGGCCTGGGTTGTGTGAGCGGTTACGGGTTTGCAGAGCCACAAAGCGCTCCCCACCGATTTCGGCTTCACGGATTAGGCCTGCGACTGCGCCTGGTAGCACGGTGACAATATTGATTTCTACATCGTTAATGGTGGCTGTGGCCACGGCTGAAGGTACGAATTCTTGCATGGCCACCAATTCAGCTTCCATTGGCAGTTCATTGTATGGGCGCGGATCACGTTCAAATGCGGCGCGTTCTGCTGCCCGAGCTGCGAGTTTTGCCTGGCGGCGGCTCATACCTTCGGGGAGGTCATCCTTCTTTTTCTTTTTAGCCATGTTTTCGAAGATACCGCACCTTAGTTTTCGTCCCAGCTCTGGATATGGCGCAATAGCATTCTGGTTTTGCGTTGGCTGCGTCCGAGTTTTCGGCACAGTTTTACTAGTACTTCAATTGCGGAGGTAATGTGTGGGCCTTTATTCAACATGACGCATTCGGCTCTAAGCGCAAAGGCGGCGTCGGTTATTTCGGCCCGGGACGGCAGCCCAGATTTTGCCATTGTTTCGAGTACTTGCGTGGCTAGGATTACTGGCACATGGGCAGCTTCAGCCATTGACATAATGTGCGAAGGTACTTCCGCCAGGCGTTCAAAACCTAGTTCTACGGCAAGGTCGCCGCGCGCAATCATAATGCCAAGTTTGGGATGGCGCATTCCTTCTAGCAGGATAAGTGGAAGATTTTTATGTGCAGGGATGGTTTCAACTTTAAGAATGAGCCCTAGGTTTTCGGGAACGCGTTCCAGAACATAAGCCACATCTTCTGGAGTGCGAATAAAACTTACGGCCACAATATCGGCATGTTGCGCAATAAACTGCAGGTCGCGTTCGTCTTCTTCAGTAAGGCTGGGCAACGGTAATTGCGTGTCAGGGAGATTTATGCCTTTGTGGGCTCCCAGATTGGCGGTACCACGGGTGATTTCCAGTGTTCGGGTTTCTTTATCTGCCGCACAAACGATAGCGGTAAGTGCGCCGTCATCAAAAATTACACGTTCCCCTACTTGTAGTGCCCGTACTGCTTCCGGAAGGGTACAACCCAGGACAGGTGTTTGTCCTGGTATAGGCACACAATCATCTTGGGCTGTAGTAAGAATAAGTTGATCACCTTGAGTGAGCCGTAAGCGTTGCAATGTTGGGGGAATGCCACTCAAGATCGCTGTGGAACCATTACAGGTTATTGGGGTGCCGTCAGCAATCCAGGCATTGCGCTGACCTTCAGCAAGGACGCCTTCACCTGAAATCTTCACCACAAATTCGCGCGCTAGTCCGCGGTTATCAATAAGCGTGACGACGTCCCCCTCCTTGCGGTCGGCGAGCCAGGCGGCGTCGACACGCGCACACAATGCTGGGCGACCAAGAACATCGGGGGCGGGGATGCCAGTAGTGTTCAACCAGAGATGCGATGGGTGAATGACTTGGCCAGCGGCGTCGCGAAGTACGCGTGCACGCCCAACCGCAGGGCCAGGGGCAATGCCCGCTGTACGAATCTTTGGCCCTGCAAGGTCCATACTAATGCGCATATTTGGGCGAATCTTATGCACGTTTTCGATCATGGCTCGCCAAACTTCAGGCCCATCATGAGCGCAATTAATGCGGGCTAAATCCATTCCAGCATCAATAAGCCCACGAACAAGGTCAAGATCATATGCGGCTTCTGTTGGCAATGTCACCATAATTCGCGACGGTGCCTCGTCATCCCCCGGCCCAAACAGTTCAAGTGTGTGCTGTTCAAGAATTTCATCAGCGTGAGCAAAAGCCTCGGCCAATTCTTGCTTTGTATAAATAATCGCGTCTCCATACAGGGCACCCAAAACGTTGCGTGCAGCCTTAAGCCTTGCTTTGACCGCAGGCTCCGCTGTAGACAGCCGCGTAGCGCCAAATGCCTCCAACCCTGCTTGAAGACGCCGTTGATCGCGCGACCGCAAATGCGCATAGTGCACCATATTCAAAGCACCATGCGCATGCGTTGAATGCACCAAATCTAACTGCCGTGCAAAGCGGGCTGATTCTTGATCCAATTCAGAAAGCAAACCATCAACATCCGCAATAAGCCGAGGCAGATCTGGCGCCATAGTGTCTCCTATTCAGCTGGGAAAAACTGCTCCTGAATGGCGCGCAATGTAGCAGCGGAATGCCGAAAACGCTCTTTCTCATGATCGGTGAGTTCCAACTCCACCGCACGCCGCACGCCCTTACGGTGAATAATAGCTGGTGTACCAATATAAATGTTGCTTTCGCCGTACTCGCCATTGAGCAAACAAGAAACTGGAAGCGCAACATCCTGGTTATGCAAAATTGCGCGGGTAATCCTGGCTAAGCCCATACCAATGCCATATGACGTGGAGCCCTTGGCGTCGATAATCGCATATGCAGCATCACGTGTTTCTTCGAACACTTTTTCAAGACGAGACTCAAGCGTTGGGTCCTTTTCCAATTGCTTACGCATAGACACACCAGCAATAGTTGCGGACGAAAGCACAGGTAATTCCGTATCACCATGCTCACCAATAATGTAGGCATGTACTGAAGTTGGAGCTACTTCATACATTTCACCCAACATGTAGCGGAAACGGGCAGAATCAAGAACAGTTCCGGAACCCAATACGCGATGCGAAGGTAAACCAGAGTACTTCCAAACCGCATAACTCAAAATATCCACAGGATTTGAGGCAACAAGGAAAATCCCATCAAATCCACTGGCCATTACTTGGTCAACAATGGACTTCATAATTTTCATGTTCTTGTCAACCAGCTGCAAGCGCGTTTCGCCAGGTTTCTGGGCTGCACCGGCACAAATAACCACCATAGCGGCGTCATTACAATCCTCGTAACTGCCTTTGGTTACTTTTGTCCGAGAATGCGACCACACAACACCGTGGTTCAGGTCCATCACATTGCCTTCAAGCTTTCGCTCATCAATATCAATGATTGCCAGGTGATCGCATGTCCCCTGATTGACTAGCGCGTACGCATAAGCAACACCAACATCCCCCGCACCAATGAGTACAACCTTGTTTCCGACGCTGACCTTCATGTCCGCCCTCTTTCAACTGCCTATATGGTTCCCATAAGCCTATGCCCGATTATTTCCGTTTACAAGCTTTCAACGTGGAAATGTGCCCGATTTCTCACAGGATACAATGCTGACCATGTTCACCTTCCGAACAGCTTCCATAGGAAGCGCAACCGCGCTTTGTATGGCAGGCATCGCATACTATAGCCACACACTTATACCTCTTGACCATTGGATATTCTCTTTTTTCCAAAGAGAACGACCTTTTGCACATGGAGTAACAGCGTTCACTCACTTTGGGCAATTCCCTATATTGACCGCAATCTTGGCAATCCCGACTGCATATATTTCCTACAAACGGCGCTCAGCTTTTCCGATTGTTTTCTTTAGCGCTACGGCCGCCACCAGCACCCTAGTCTCTCACGCACTTAAAGTTCTTATAGAGCGCCCTCGACCACCACATGAATTTGCCATTGCACCTATTGAAAACACCTGGAGTTTTCCGAGCGGTCACACCATGAATGCAGCCCTAATCACCGGAATCTTCGCGGTAATTATTGGTTCTAAGTATGCATATTGGCTAGCGCTTAGTTTCTCGCTTCTTATGGGTTTTTCTCGAATCTATCTAGGACACCATTGGTTTAGTGATGTATTCGGCTCCTTCGCCATAAGCCTATGTCTTTTATTTCCGATTACTTTTTGGTTTTTCCGCTTTCAGAAAAATCTTTGGGCGCCTCACCATAGCTCCACAAATCAGACTTAGGTCAACCAGGACATCTCAACTCCACACGTAACCATCCACAACCACGGCTTTAGGTATCAAATAAGAGTGCGATATTACCTCCTCCCTGTCTGCAAAATCCTCCAGCTTTACTTGAGCGATTTTGTGATGGTTACCGCACTCGATGAATAGCAACACCCGATAAGCAATTTTTATTTTGTTAGCAATTTATCGCCAGAAGCTCAGCCTCAAAAATACCGTTTTTTAACAGTAGATAACCATCGAAGTGTATCAATTTGAACACTTTCCGAAAACATGTAAAAAAGGGACGTACAATCAGGCAACGTGACCATCCAAGCAATTCTCTTTGACCTTGACGGGACCCTTATTGACCACTATCGATCCACTCATGACGCATTAGAAGCATGGGGGTCCGCCCTCAATAAGTCTCCGGAAGTCGAGCGTTGGTTCGAAATTGAGCAACGATGGTTTAAGTCCTATGAGCAAGGCAAAATAACGCGCCAAGAGCAACGGCGAAACAGTGTTCGAGAGTATTTGGGGCAGCCATCTTGTTCCGATGCTGAAGCAGACACACTATTCGAACAACTCTTTGCACTGTATTTAAAGAATTGCCAAGCTTTCAATGATGCTAAATCGTCGTTGAATCACGCTTTAGCCACAGGTGCCAAAATTGGCATTCTTACCAATGGCACAACAGAGATCCAAAAATTAAAACTAGAGCGTACTGGCCTTGCACACCCAAAGATTACATTGCTGACCAGCGAGGAGTTGGGGTATTCGAAACCTGACCCTCGGTGTTATCAGGCGGCGCTCGAGCGACTTGGTGTAGAGCCTTCCAAGACGTTAATGGTTGGGGATAATTATGCAAACGACGTCCAAGCAGCCGTGGATTGTGGTCTGATTGCTCGTCATTTGGATCGACGTCGAGGTCAAACGTTAGACCACTACCCACCTAAAATTCCTAAATTAGTGGTGAGTGATATGGACGGTACGCTCCTTGATGAATCTGGCGCAATACCACCTGGCTTCTCCGATATTCATGCGCAAATGCAAGAGTTTGGTGTGACATTCGTACCAGCCAGTGGTAGGCAGTATGCCACCTTGGCTAAACTTTTCCCCGATACAGATACATTTATTGCTGAAAATGGCAATGTATTAGTCCATCAAGGCGAAGTTATCCACTCCACCGTTCTTAATCCGCGCATCGTCCAAAAACTTATCGACGCCGTGCGCACCATCGATTTGCCAGCAAGTTTAGTGCTATGCACAGCCGATATTGCCTATATCGAGGACGGTTCAGCTGAATTTCGCACCGAAGTGGAAAAGTACTACGCATCTTATGAGATCGTCGATAATTTTGATGATCTTAAGGACATCGCTTGCGTAAAGGTTGCACTATTTGCCTTTGAAGGCTCGGAAACATATCCCACTCCCGATCTCGGCCCAGAATATGTGGCCACGATTTCCAGCCCATATTGGATCGACGTCATGGATTCCAATATCAATAAGGGAGTTGCTCTCCTAGAACTGCAAAGTGCTATGGGCATTCGACGTGACCGTACAGCGGCCTTTGGAGACTATCTCAATGATCTTGAAATGATGTGGGAAGCAGAACTTTCTTTTGCAGTTGATAACGCCCATCCGATTCTTACAAATGCAGCTAAATGGC
Source organism: Corynebacterium freiburgense (assembly GCF_030408815.1). Lineage (NCBI taxonomy): Bacteria > Bacillati > Actinomycetota > Actinomycetes > Mycobacteriales > Corynebacteriaceae > Corynebacterium > Corynebacterium freiburgense. The sequence goes on from NZ_CP047355.1 coordinate 2,839,758, forward strand.
GCGTACCTTCGAACAAGGAAAACGGAGTCATAAAAACCCTAAATGCACTGTTTTTGTTGACCTGACCCCATTTTTGCTAAGTTAGTTTCTATGAAAATTGGAATCGTAGTAGGCAGTATCCGCGAAGGCCGTGTGGGCGAAAGCATCGGCCAGTGGGTAGCTGAGAATGCCACCGGCGCAGACTTCGAAATCATCGACATCCAGAAGTTTGATCTCCCTCTCTTCACCGGCGACACCCCTCCGATGATGCTCAACAAAGAGTACAAGGATGCAAAGGTCGCAGCTTTCAGCAAGGCAATCGACGATTGCCAAGGCTTTATCTTTGTAACCCCTGAGTACAACAGCTCTGTTCCTGGCGCTTTCAAGAACGCCATCGACCACCTCGCTTCTGAGTGGAACGACAAGCCAGTCGGCTATGTTGGCTACTCCTTCGGTGGGGGCCGCAATGCTGTTGCGCACTGGCGCACCATCATGGGCACCCTTAAGGTCAAGGATGTTCCAGAAGAAGTTTCCATCAACCTCGGTTCCGATGTTGTTGACGGCAAGCTCAATGCTTCCGATGAGCAGGTCAAGGCCCTCAACTCCCTCGTTGAGCGCGTTATTGCCGCTGCCTAATTGAGCACTTTGCTCTAATACAATAAAAGGGTGGTTGCGTTTTCCCGCAACCACCCTTTTTGCCTATCCGGGTCTATACTCCTAACCGCAGGCAACACCTGTGGAATGATGTGGGCAGTATCCTTGTGGATTTTTATCAAGATACTGTTGGTGATAATCCTCTGCCCGGTAGTACTCTCCATGAAGCGGTGCCACTTCTGTAGTAATTGGACCGTACCCATGCACAGCCAAACGTTCAGCGTAATCATTAAGGCGTTGCTTAATGTGGGCGGCGTCGTCAATCGCCGAATCGCCTAATGTGTAGAACGCTGAACGGTACTGTGTACCTACGTCATTGCCCTGACGAAAACCTTGCGTAGGATCATGTGCTTCAAGCGCGGCCGTAATAATTGTGTCCAAAGAAATCTGCTCAGGATCATAGACCACTTCCACCACCTCGGTATGACCAGTACGTCCCGTACACACTTCCCTATATGTTGGGTTTGGTGTATAGCCGCCTGCGTACCCAACAGAGGTTGACTCCACCCCATCTAACTCCCAGAAGAGCTTTTCCGCACCCCAGAAACAGCCAATTCCAATAAGAATGCTTTGTTGTCCCTCTCGCCACGGACCTGTGATTGGAGTTCCCAATACGGTATGTGGTTTTGGTTCGTCCAGGACCGGAGCACTGCCGCCTCGGAGTGCAGTTTCAGCGGTGACCATTTCTGGCGTTTTCTTAAACACCCAACCCATGTACAGCTTCCTTTCTTCTCGCAACCTGCAACACATGCGAGCTCCTAAATATTTCTCTACATAAAGGCGTGCCTTGCGCAAGTTCGCATTTGCCTTATCATGGGTAACACCAGACTTAGAAAGGACAAGTATGGCCGTCTACGAACTCCCCTCACTCGACTATGCATACGATGCGCTCGAGCCGCATATCTCCGGCGAAATCATGGAACTCCACCACACCAAGCATCATCAAAACTACGTAAATGGTGCGAATGCAGCCCTGGAAAAACTCGAGGATGCTCGCGCAAATGGCTCCATTGGGGTAGCCGTTACCGCACTAAGCAAAGATCTAGCCTTTAACCTCGGCGGACACACCAACCACTCACTCTTTTGGAAGAACCTTTCACCAAATGGTGGTGGTGAACCCACAGGCGAACTTGCAGAAGCAATCAACCGCGACTTTGGCTCATTTGAAGCCTTTAAATCGCACTTCAATGCTGCAGCTCTAGGCCTTCAGGGCTCCGGCTGGGCAGTTTTAGGTTATGACAAGGTTGGTAAGCGCCTTGTTATTGAACAAATGACCGATCAACAGGGCAATCTCTCGATTGACCTCGCTCCACTACTTCTTCTCGACATGTGGGAACACGCTTTCTATCTTCAGTACAAGAACGTTAAGGCAGATTATGTAGACGCCGTATGGAACGTTTTCAACTGGGATGAAGTTGCTGCACGCTATGCAACCGCAGTGAAGTAAAATCACATTCGTTTCTTTGTGGGTTGTGCTCGTCGTAAAATTGACAGGCACAACCCACAAGCGTATTTATCGCTTTTTATTGCACCAGTGGGGCCCCAATCAACCCGGCGATTCGATATCGTCTATGCATGAGTGGATTACACCGCGGTGACCGACAATATCTTCGCGCTGTACTCGCCATGGTTGCGGCTGGTCTAGCTTCATTCAATACGCTATACGCAACGCAAGCACTTCTTCCCACACTCACCCAAGATCTAGGCATTTCGCCATCACAGGCGGCTCTTACTATATCCGCCACCACTGGAGCACTCGCTGTTTGTATCGTCCCGGCATCCATACTTTCGGAGCGATTTGGACGTGGACGTATTCTTAGCGTCTCAGTCGTATTCGCAGTTGGCCTTGGACTTGTATTGCCGTGGTTGCCTTCAATTGAAGCTTTTATTATTGGCCGCACAATCCAGGGAATCCTTTTAGCCGGAGTTCCAGCTGTAGCAATGGCCTGGATCAGCGAAGAGGTTCGCATCGAAGATCTTGGCCATATGATGGGGCTCTATGTGGCAGGCACATCTATCGGCGGACTTTTAGGCCGCCTAATTCCCGCTACTGCGGTAGAGTTTATGCCTTGGCAAAATGCTGTTTTTGTCAATGGGTGCATTGCATTGACGTTTGCTGTACTTTTCGTTTGGTTGCTCCCCAGTCAACAGCGCTTTCACCCGAAAACCCTGACTTTTAGGTCAGAATTCCGGATCATGGTGATGCACTGGAAAAATCCAAAACTGGCAGCACTTTTTATTTCAGGCTTTCTTAATATGGGTGCCTTCGTTTCGCTTTATAACTACTTGGGATATCGGATGGTCTCTCAGTTTCATTTGAGCGAAGCAGTCACCGGATCACTATTCCTACTGTTTTTATCAGGCACCTGGAGCTCAACTACCGCCGCAACACTTGTAGCAAGATTTGGAACGGCAAACACTGTTGTTGGCCTCGTTATAACCTCCACACTCGGGCTCATTGGATGTGCGTCAACCCACTTCGGCATAACCATGGTAGCTCTTCTGCTTTTTACTGCCAGCTTTTTCGCACTCCATTCCACAGCTTCAGGCGCTATTGGCAAAACTGCAATTTCACACAGAGCTGAGGCTACAAGTATGTACTTGTTTTGCTACTATTGCGGTTCTTCTGTCCTTGGCTGGGTGTCCGGTTATATATTTTCTTATTTCGGCTGGGCCGGCCTTATCTGTGGACTACTTTTTCTTATGACCATATTTGGTACTGCAGCAGTATACTTCGCTAATAAAAACTGACCAGTCCCCCACAGGACCAATATATCAACATTGCAGCTATAATATTTTTTAAGTTTTTTAGTATTTCAACTATTACTCCTATAGGAATACACAATCTTGCGCCCATTTTCGCCTACATAGCGACAAAATATCTGCACTCAAGATTTATGTGACACGTAACCTATTTCTCACGAGGTTTTCAATGAGCGAATCATGCCCCAATTTATTAGGGCCCAATCAAAAATTGCCGAGGGGGATACTTTTCCAGAGTGTTAACACTCACGAGAGCACTTACATGAAACGATCAAGAAGACTCATTGTGCAAAAAAGCGAAAATCTACCAATTTTTCTTAGTGCAAGATTGGAATACCTGGCGCTCCGTGACTTAACCATTTTCTAACCGCCCCCGTTGCTAAGCAATCATCCCGGTTATAGCGAAGTATTTGCTCACGTATTTCAGCGTTATTTTCATTGAAAGCTTGCCTATACGCATTCACACTAGCTTCACCATCTAAATCACCTTCCCAATAAAAACCCGCCACACGCGCAACAATCTTTAATCCCAGCCCCTCGGGGCCCACTAATTGCTTCCTTACTTCACGGAATACATCGATCCAGTAAGGGGAGTTCAGAAAAGCATTGACCTCCCCCTCACTTGGAACTCCAGGGTAGCCCGCAAATCTTTTCGCAGAACTCCTCATCCAGTAGTTCTCACCATGGTTGGAGTAACAGTAGACCGCGATCGACTTGCCTTGTGTTCTAGCTTCCAAAAGCTTGGCCTTTAGATAGTTCCAAAACATAGCGAAATTTCGCGCTTCTGCCTCACCACCGAGCGGCTCCCAGGTTACAAATGGAATGTACGTTTGACCATCGCTAACACCCCACAGATAAGCACCATGGTCTAGGTACGCTTCCAAATCAATATCTATTTCAATATCATATCGAGCCATAGTTACGTCATTGCGACGCAATACTGGAATTCCCTTCCGCCACGCCCGCGCCAACTGGGAAGATTCACCTAGGTTGGCGTCGATAAGCTGCTGCACTGTAGTGATGCCCTGATTGATATAGTGCGAGCCAGAGTCCCCACTCAGTAGCAGCGAAATATCATCGCGGGCCACTAGTTCGCGTTCGCAATCAAACCAATATCTGCAGCTCTTGCATTCTTTCATGCGTCGCGGAGTAGTTGGTTCTGGTGTTTCCAACGCTTGCGTTAGACCGTTTTGCAGAGGCGCTACCGGCTCAATAAAAGTAAGTGAAGGGTCTTGCCCTATTGCGCCACCTTTGCCGCTGGCTAAACCGTATTCTGCAAGAGCTCGGTCAGCAAGGGCTAGACGGTATGTATCAGCAGCATGATTACGAACTTTCCAGCCTGCATAAACTGGACGACCGATGCCCAATTCGCTCGTGGGCACTGTCTCTTGTTTCGCCGTTTTCGCTGGTCGAGCCACCCTGTGACTGCTTACTACCACAGGAATATAGTTGTCGGCATCGCGCACAAGGACGTCGATATGCACCCGCACATCCGACACCACAAACTCCGCATTTGTAATAAGATCTGCGCCGGCCACCAACGCATCAAAGGTTTCCTCTTCCCCGAGGGCGTCAATACGCGTAAAACCAGGGATTATCCCAGCCTGCGGCAGTAATTGCATTGCTTGACGACGCCCCTCCTCCGCACGGGCCGCACGTTGCTTTGCTGCCTCTGTCGGCGGGACGTCAGGAAACTTCCTACGTTGCACAGCACGATAACGACAGCCCAAAAGATCCGTAATGTCCTTTTCCACAATGCCTACCAGCCTAGACAGGTAAGGTGATAACAGATAAAACACCCTCAACTCATTAGGGAGAGCCATGGGAATCTTCGAAGCAATCCGCAAAAGCCGAGCCCGCACAAAAGCCGAAATCAAAGCCGCAAAAGTAAAGGCCAAAGAAGAAGTTCGGCTAAATGCAAAGACCCAACTCCACCAAGCAAAACTCCTCGCCGCCCAAGAAAAAGCACTCTTGAAAGCAGAACGACGAGGACTAAAAGCAAAGCGTAAGCATGAACGCACTATGGCGAAAAATACACTCGCACAAATGCGGGCTGGTCGATTTAATAAAGCGAATATTATGCGCTACAGTGCTGCAGCTCGCGTGTTAGTACCTGTTTTAATTCCACTGGCATATCGCGCAATCACTTTTGGTCGGGAACAACTTCTTTCTTTGAAAGCTCAGCGACTCGGAGTAAGTGCACACGAATTAGCACAATATTCTGGCCATGGAGCACCTTTGAAAGCGCGAATTGCGGGAATCCGAAAGACAGTTGAGAACACAAAGCTTCCAAGTGGGTTTGTTCGCGATGTCAATGAACGCCTAGATCAATTAGATAGTGCAGTAGATAATTCAGAATATATGACTGGGGAACAACGTCGGCGTGTTCATCGAAGCACTTCAAATGACCTCGATTTGCTACTTCAGGAAGTTCAACAAAAAATTCATTCGGTCTAATTTTGAACTAAAATCCCCAAATTGTTTCTTGGCATATATACTAAACAGAAGAACACGCAGTTTGCGCACCTCTTCAGTAATAACAACCGCCTACTTGGCCCAAGAAGCAAGGATTTTTGAGTTATGGCACGCCGAGAAATTACTCAGTACTTCGATGACCTGAACAACACTCCGTTGACTCCAGATAAGCTTCATGTAATTCGCTTCTCTGTTGACGGTATTGATTATGTGATGGATCTCTCTGCAGAAAATGCAGATATGTTCCGTGAAGCCCTCAAACCATACATTGCCGCAGCTCGCCGCGACGCCGCAGCCCGCGGTCGTCGTCGTGCAGCTGTACCTACCAGCATGAATGCTTCCCGCGCACGCACCCGCGCAATTCGCGAGTGGGCTCACGACAATGGCTATACCATTGCAGAACGCGGAAAGATTCCTGCCACAATTATTGAGGCATACGACAACGCACACTCCAACTAGTTTGGGGTCCCGAAAGAGGGCTATTACACATGGCCCTCTTCAACTCTTTAGCCAAGTGCTTTTGAGCTCACTGCTGTTCTAATTTTATCTGCTGCACACAATCGCTACCCCGCCAGCACCTTAATAACGTTTTACGTTTCAGGTTGTTGCTCGGCCTGGGTTTCCGCAGACTCCTTTTTGGAGCTGCGTTGTGTGCGGCGTTCTTTTTTAGCGGCCATACGTAGCCTACGAATTTCCCGTTTTTTCTCGCGCTCTGCACGAATTTGTTCGCGATATTCCTTTTTTATTCTGATGATCTCTCGCCGATGCTCGAGTAGTTTGTGCGGCTGGACAAGCATCAACAATCTATGTCGGCGGATGCTTCGTTTTCGCTCCTTACGTGCAGTCTCTTTTTCTAACCTGCGCACAAATGCTTCATCTTGGAAATTCTCGAACTCATCTGTAAGTGGCATTTTTCGATCAAGGAGCACAGAAATCACCACAATCTGGGCAAGGGTCCATAGATTGTTAGCTACCCAGTAGACCACAATTGCCGCAGGAACTGGAGAGTACACAGCCGCAGAAATCAGCATAAACGGAATCACCAAAACCATAAAGATAATAAAGCGATTCATCCGCAGTGCTACACGGTTTTCATGATCGATGGTGAGGTATGAACGCCGAATTGAATACGCCATATTCCCAACCGTGAAGATTGTTGCAACAACTACGAGCGGTAGCACAAACCAAAACACATCATCACGGTTGGTGTTTAGTTGCACCAATTGTTCTGGTGACATGGATACATACGCAGGAACTGGAATATCCCAGATCCTTACTTTTAGAAAGGAACGTACCTCATCACTATTTAAAAATCCGATGGGATGGATAACCTCAGCATCGATTCCTTCAACAGGTCGTGCCATATGGAGTAACACCTGGTACAAACCAATAAACACAGGAATCTGAATCAATGCCGGAAAGCAACCAGAGCTTGCATTGAAATTATGCTCCTTATGCAACGCCTTAATTGCTTCTCGTTGTTCCTTATCTGCATCTGCATCTGTACGCTTAGCAAACGAATCCGCAATCGCCTTTGTTTGCGGACGTAGATTCACCATAATTCGGGTAGCCCGTAATTGCTTCCAGGCAAGCGGCAAGACAATTGAGCGCACAGTAACAATCAAACCGAATAAAGAAACAAGCCAAGCAACCTGGTCATTTACGCCGAAAACATCATGCAGAACCAGATGCCAGAGCTTCATCACTCCAGAAACTGGGTAGATGAAAACTTCCATTTGTTTCCTTTCAGATTGATTCCTCGGATAGATGGTAGCGCGCAATGATAAACTCTGTCGCCATGAGCCATGCTGCAGAGCCGCGACGCCTGAGCTTTACCCAAGTATTAGGTGAACTGTTTATTACAGCCGGTGTCCTCTTTTTTCTTTTTGCTTTCTATGAGTCTTATTGGACAAACCTTGAAGCCAATAGGCAACAAACCCGAGTTTCAGACAAGCTCGATGAACAGTGGAAAAACGTAAACCCAAGGCAAAAGCTAGCCCCTGAACTCGGTGAAGCGTTTGCGCGTATGTATATTCCAGCGTTCGGCTCTGATTTCCATTTCGCAATTGTGGAAGGCACAAGTGATGAAGACTTACTCGCCGGTCCAGGGCGTTATACCGAAAGCCAATTTCCAGGGGATCCAGGTAATTTTGCAGTTGCCGGTCACCGCGTAGGAAAAGGTGCCCCTTTTAATGATCTTGGAAACCTCAATACATGCGACGCCATCGTGGTTGAAACCAGCACGGCATGGCAAATCTATCGGGTTCTGCCGATCGATGCTCAAGGTGAGCAACGACGTTCCGAAGCACTGCATTGCTTAAGCCCAGAACAGGCCGAACGTCTAACCACTGGAGATTACTCCGGTGTGAATGGTCGTATCATTACTGTACCTGGCGATATTGCTACCATTCATCCCATCCCTGGAGTGGCGACCACAGAAATAAACCCAGGTATGGAATCCCTGATGACTATGACAACCTGCCACCCTCAATTTTCCAATGCTGAGCGAATGATCGTGCATGCGATGCTGGTTCGAAGCGAACCAAAACAGCAAGGTCAACGCCCAGCCGAACTGGAGGAAAGCTAATACCATGTATGGATTTATCTGGCGAGCCATCCCGGGGCCCTGGCCAATCAAACTCCTTGTGTCTTTAGTGCTCTTGGTGGGCGTATTCCTACTCCTTATGGAAGTAATTTTCCCTTACATCAGCGTTCTTATGCCGTATAACGACGTCGCCGTATAAACCACACTGGCACTAGGGCTGCGTTTTCACAGCCCTAGCCGGGTGATCACTTCTTTGGCTACCAGCTCTGCTTTGAGCGATTGGCTCTGGTTGGAGAACACAACCACGGCTATATTGGCTTTTTGAACCGCATATACTGCACGGTCTTCAAACCCCATGCGCCCCCCAGACCAACCTTCTGGTTCTTCGGCAATTTCGGTGATATCGATCGGCGCTGCCCAGTTCACTACATCAACAGCTGCTTTTTCGTTTGGCATAGTACGGATAATGACCTGAAGCTGCGGCTCATCAGGGTAGGACCAAAAAACGCAAGCGGGAACATCAAAACGCTCATCAATTCCCTGACTTGTTACTTTCTGACCATTGGTATCAGCCACCCATTCAGTATCTAGGTATGGGCACGGTGTGTTTGCTTCACGCGGTACTTCTGGGAGGGCGTCGCTAGGCAACCCTTGATCCAATGGCCCGATTGTGATTGGTGTGGCTGACAGTGTATCTGTGGTGGGGGTTTCCCCTCCCAGTTGGGGGCTGCACGCTACCAGTAACGCAGAACAAAGGAGTAAAACTGTACGACGCATGATCTCCAGTCTAGGGTTGCTGTATATGAACAGTGAATCGTCCGCCCCCGGCAATCATGGTTTGCGGCAAGGCATTCATATCTTGACTGCAATGTTGCTGGTGGTGATTGTGATTGCTTCAGTTCGGCTCCCCACTAATGAGTCACTCACTATGATCAGCCTTAGCTGCCTATACGGTGCGGTGTACTTTATTGGAAACCGGCACCTTAAAGAGCCTCTAGCCCAGCAATTATGGTTGCTAGCTTTGACCTGTATTTGGGTCATAATGGTGCCGATTCAGACTTCAGCGGTATATCTTGTGTTCGCACTGTACTTTCTATACCTCCAAATTCTTGACGATATTCGTGGTCTTATTGCCGTCATTGGAGCCACCATTGTTTCCGTAGTAAGCCAATATCCACATATCACTATCGGCAGTGTTTTGGGCCCATGTGTTGCCGCCATGGTTTCGGTCGGTATTAATTACGCTTTCCAAGCTCTTTGGACCGTTTCTCAAGAACGCCAAGAACTCATCGATGAGTTATTACAAACACGCACACAACTCGCCGAAACAGAGCGCGCCGCAGGCATTGCTGCAGAGCGCCAGCGCATTGCCCACGAAATTCACGACACACTGGCTCAAGGACTCTCCAGCATCCAAATGTTGCTCCATGTAGCGGAGCGTGACCTAGAAAAAATACCTGACGACGCCGCGCAATCCGCTGTTCGTCGCATCCAACAGGCTCGCACAACAGCCGCAGATAATCTCGGTGAAGCACGCGCAATGATCGCTGCATTACAACCCGCAGCACTATCCAAAACATCACTTGAAGGAGCACTTCACCGCGTTGCGCAAAGCGTTGTTGGTACCGAAATTAGCGTGGTAGTTGAAGGCGAAGAACGGCAACTACCAATGCGCACTGAAGCATCCTTGCTCCGAATTGCCCAAGGTGCAGTCGGAAACGTAGGAAAACACGCTCATGCTGATCGCTGCCGGATCACCCTTACCTACGGCGACGAAGAAATTCGCTTAGACATCGTTGATGATGGCATTGGTTTCGATCCCGCTTCCATAGGGGCACGTCCCGCAGGCCTAGGCCATATCGGATTGGACGCAATGCGTCAACGCGCCTACGAACAAGGTGGTTCGCTAAGCGTTGAATCCGAACCTGGGGGCGGAACAGCCGTCTCTGTGGCACTTCCCGTCCCTACCGAACTAGAATCAAAGGTTACGTATACCAACAAGGGAGCCTGACGATGATTCGAGTTCTATTAGCTGATGACCATGAAATCGTCCGACTTGGCCTAAGAGCAGTCTTGGAGTCAGCTGAAGACATTGAAGTCATTGGTGAAGTCTCCACAGCGGAGGCAGCGATTGCAGCGGCCCAAAACGGCGGAATTGACGTAATCCTAATGGACCTGCGCTTCGGCGCAGGTGCTGAAGGCACTCTCGTTTCCACTGGCGCTGACGCAACGGCGGAAATCAAGCGCACAATTGAGAACCCGCCGAATGTCCTAGTTGTGACCAACTATGACACGGATGCCGATATTCTGGGCGCAATTGAAGCTGGCGCAGTTGGTTACTTACTAAAAGACGCTCCACCCGCGGAACTGCTCGCCGCAGTACGCTCCGCAGCAGAAGGCGATTCAACACTATCCCCGGTGGTTGCCAACCGACTTATGACTCGGGTGCGCACACCTCGAACATCACTGACCCCGCGTGAACTGGAAGTACTTAAGCTTGTAGCAAGTGGTTCATCCAACCGCGATATCGGCAAAGTTCTTTTCCTATCTGAGGCGACAGTAAAATCACATCTTGTCCATATCTACGACAAACTCGGCGTACGTTCCCGCACCTCAGCCGTGGCTGCTGCCCGTGAACAAGGTGTGCTGTAAATTTTTTTAGATCGAGTAATCAGCTGGCGGTGCAGAAAGTAATTGTCGCGCCAAATCTCGGGCTGTTTCTAAAGGCAGAATATTTCTACTTAGCCTCGAACCCGCTAAGCCGCCATCCAAAAACACTAACAGCTGACTAGCTTGTGTAGTCCCTGGATAACCGTTCTTTTCCGTAAGAAGATCAGTCATAGTTTGATGGCACCAAGCCCGGTGCTCTTGTACCGCAGCAACAATACCAAGCTCACTTTCAGTTTCCGGACGGGGATACTCATTTGCGGCATTCTGAAAATGGGATCCCCGAAAGTCCTTCTTGGGCTCTTCATCAATGCACTGATCAAAAAAAGCCAGGATTTTATCTTCCGGATTATCCATATTGGCGGTGCGGGCGCGCCAATCAGCACGCCAACGCTCATCAAGTTCGTGCAAATAGGCAATGACAAGAGCATCTTTCGAACCAAACAAGGAGTAGAGACTTGCCTTGGCAACATCAGCCTCTCGAAGAATCCGATCAATACCAATTACCCGGATACCCTCCGTAGTGAAAAGGCTGGTAGCACTAGCTAAAAGACGCTCCCGAGGACTCGGCCTATTCCTCCGGTTGCTCTTCTTGGTGGCGATCGGTCCCACTTCCCTTCCAGGATGCACAACAATGCTCTTAGGATATCTAGAGTACCCCAGAAACAGACAATTCTGTCCATATAGCCCTTGCGATCCACCCCCGACAGATTTCAAACGCTGAACTAAACTGCTCCCCGGTTGCTGGTCTGTACTGCCCAGAGATTGGGGTTTTAGTTTTGGGAGCCGTTGTGGCAGTTGATGGTTTTGGAGCTGGTGCGGTTATGTTGTCACAGATTCCATTTTTTCGGCGGATTTTATGGAATCTGCGACACGATAGGTAGGGAACCTGTCACGAATTCCATTTTTTTCGCTGTTTTTATGGAATCTGCGACAAACCCCAGGTCAACGCTTGTGCGCAACATGGGTTGCTGTCACAAATTCCATTTTTCAGCCGATTTTATGGAATCTGCGACAGTAAGGATGAAAACATCACCATTTCAATAGGGTCAGCCTATCAAAATGCAGGGAAAGCGGCTTAAAACCCCTGGAAAGCCTACCCCGCGCCCAGGAAACCGGAGATGGTCAGATCGTCCACCCGGAAAACCAACCTTAACTCGAGACAAGTTTATAAATCCGCCGTAAAAACACGAAACTGCACCCCTTTAATACGCGGGGTGCAGTTAATTCAAACGGTCAAAGGTGTTACTTGCGAACCAATTGGACCAGGGTCAATAGAATGACGGCTCCAAGTAAACAGGTAAAGAAACTAAAGATCAAACCAGAACCCGCAACATCAAATCCCAAAAGTGAAAGTAGCCAGCCACCAATAATGCCACCTACAACACCTACAAGAATATTTAAACCGATCCCCTGCTGCGCATCAGTGCCTTTGATCTTTGAAGCAATCCATCCAGCAAGACCACCAATAATGATCCAGCCTAAAAATCCTAATCCTAGTCCCATGACAATTTTCTCCCTTCAAAAATGAATACATCCCCAACCCTAAAGCTGAAAAACCCCTAAATCGACCTTTTAGCAAGAATGCAACAGGAACGTAATATATGTGTTACCGCAGCTTAACATCTACCGCATACTTTCTACCATGCAAATTTAATGCTAGTTCCATATGGAAAACCATCGCGACAAATACACGAAAACTCCAGTAAATGCCCCCAAAATGATGGGCTCCAACATGCCCAATACGCCCTCTTCACCAGACAAATTTGGCGCAATTTTTTAGTTCAAACACAGCTTAACCACAACTAGGTTTTCATTACTATCTTCACCCAGAAACACAATCACCCCGACCATATATAAAAATTAATGGCTCAAGCCCTCAACCATTAGACCGAATATCGGTTTGGTTTCTACGGCGCTTGAGCCGTTCAAACGGTGTAGCTTACTTGCTTTGCGGACGCACCACCATCATTGGGCATGGGGTGGATTGCAATAATGCTCGCGAGGTTGATCCCAAAAGCATTCCTTTAAAACCACCGCGACCATGAGACCCAACAATCAGCAATTGCGCACCTAACGCGGCGTCGGAAAGTGCACGCACTGGACGATCTCGCGTAACGATCTTGGTTACTTTTACGTCAGGATACTGTTCGGCAAAACCAGCCAGGCGGTGTCCCAACAACATGTGCTGCTCTTGTTCCACCGTTTCCCACTGCTGCTGTGCCGCAGATAGTCCCGCCAGCGAAGCCTGAATCTGCATATCCATCCATGTATGCACCGCGATTAACTCACAACCACGGGCATCGGCCTCAGCAAATGCATATTCGATAGCCTTTTGGCTCACGCCAGAACCATCAACACCAACCACTACTGGGCCATATTTATATGCCTCATCAAGATCCTCCCGAACAACAACTACAGGGCATTGCGCGTGGCTAACAACAGCAGCCGAGACACTGCCCATGACCATGCCGGAAAGCCCACCTAAACCACGAGAACCCATCACAATCATTGTGACGTCTTTAGAAAGCTCCAGCAGCATATCAATCGGGCTACCCTCTGCCAATGTATGCAGAATCTCAATATCGGGCGCTACTTTCTCCGCCTCGGCACGAGCCACCTCAATTTTATCCATGGTCTCTGTTTGGAGATCATCGAAAAGTTCTTGCGGAGGCACCATACCCTCTGCATAAAGAAACTGGGGCATTGTGTAACTGGCGGCGAGCCGTAATGGAATTCCACGCTTCATGGCAGTGTTCGCGCCCCAACGCACGGCCGCCAAGGACGCAAGTGACCCGTCAACCGCTACAACAACACTTCTATCCTTGCTCATTATTCACCTTTCTCTCGGATAACCCCAGTTTACACGGCACTGGTTAGAACCAGTTGCCCAATTCTTTAATGGAGCCCTCCCGAACCTTCGGATCATAGGCGTAAGTAACACTCAATACTTCGTCGACACTATGAGCGTTTGCCCATTCTTGCAATCGCAATGCCACATCAGGCCCAGTACCCACAAACGAAACGGAAAGTGCGCTATTCATCTGGGCTTTTACCATAGGGTGCATATCCACCTCACGTGGTGGTGATATCAATCCAGGTTTCCCTGAAACAGCATCGCCGAACATTTGTTGGAGCGTTGTGAACTGAAATAGCGCTTCCTGACGAGAATCACACACCATAATATTCGCGCTCGCCAAAACATAAGGTTGCTCACACTGCGCAGAAGGCACAAACGACTTACGATAAACCGCAATTGCAGATTCTAAGTGTTGGGGCACAATATGGCTTGCAATCGCCAGCGGCAAACCTGCTTGGCCAGCAAACATCGCAGTATTCAATGAGGAACCGTATACACACAACGGCGTCTGCGCATAAAAACCAACCAACCCTGCAAGATGGCTACGAACCTTTCTGGCTGCTGAAATATCCGCGTAAGAAGCCACTGACAACGCGGCTTCAACACGCTTTTGATACAGCAAACCGAGGGTCCCAAGATCTTCTGCTAGGGATATTGGTGTACGTTCTGACAAAGTCATTCCCCCACCACCAACTCGAATCTGCGAAGTAGCCGCCGCAATCTGCGACACAAGCAGTGCTGTAGCACTACAGGCTAACGCAGGGTTGTTGTGATATTCCCCAATCCAATAACGGGTATAACCAGCCTCTTCTGCAATCTTTGCCGCAGCAATGCTCGCAAAAACCGCAGCCTTTGGTGTGGTGGAGACCGGCACCAAATCAAGGACCGATATAGCAACCATTATTTCGGAATCTCAACCTTATGAGCAGCATCGGCATTATCAGGAGAAAACACCTTATAAAGTGCGAAAAACACATCTGAGGACAGTTTCCCAATACCATGATTGAAGAATTCCAATAGTGGCCCAAGGAGCGCATTCATATCCATGGTCGAAAGATTAGTACGCCGGCGGCAACCACCGCTACCCGTTCGGAATGGCTTAAATCCATCACGAGTACAGCTGCCTAAAGACACTGCACCAATCACCGCCAGGGATTTTTTGCTGCACCTTATACGCACACAAACACACAAACATCCCGATGATAACGATGCCGCAGTAGATGAACGGTTTTTGCGCGGTGAGGTAACCGACCCTCAGGGGCGTCGATACGCGCCCGATGAAGTACTTTCCCCAGGGGCCAATATCTGGTTCTACCGCACACCGGGCCCAGAACGCCCGGTCCCCTATGACATCCCAATCATATTCCAGGATGAAAACCTACTTGTTGCAGATAAACCTCCTTTTCTAGCCACTATGCCGCGCGGCAGGCATATTACTGAAACTGCCACTGTCCGGCTCCGACGCATCACTGGAAACCAAGACCTCTCTCCAGCACACCGGCTTGACCGCCTCACTTCAGGCGTCCTGGTTTTCACCACGCGGCCTGAAGTCCGCGGTGCATATCAAGATCTGTTTGCACTCCGCCAAGCCCACAAAACCTATGAAGCAATCGCACGCTTCGACCCAGCTATCCATGCCGGCACAATTTGGGAAAACCGCATAGAAAAAATTCGCGGTGTTGTTCAAGCAACTATTATCGACGGCCCACCAAACGCCCTTACCAAAGTAGTGCGGGTAGAACCCATCCCAAACACCAATTACGCACGCTATATCCTGGCGCCCAAAACTGGAAGGACACATCAGCTTCGTCTCCACATGAACCTCGCCGGCGTTCCAATCCTCAATGATCCGCTTTACCCCGAGCTACTTCCACTTAACCTTAACGAGGATTTCACGCAACCACTCTGCCTTCTCGCACGTGAACTCTCCTTTACTGACCCCTTCACCAGTGAAAACCGTACGTTCCGTTCAACACGAATCCAAGCCCTCAACAGCAAATAAGGGTTTTTTCAGGGCGATCCCTGATGCATGACAACAGCTCCTGCCAGCACCATTGACTTATAAGGTGAAAACTCGGCAAAGGAATCCTCTTATGAACCAAACACTCCGTGAAATGTGGGAAACCAGACCCGTTAGATATCCGTCAAAACTTGGCAGTTCAGCGCCAGGCGCTGGTATCTGCGAGGGAATCGGCGTTCGGTACCAAGTAGATCCCACCCTTATTCGAATTCTATTTGTCTGTGCAGCGTTATTTGGCCCCGGCATTATTGTGTATTTGCTCTGTTGGCTTTTAATGCCTAGCGGACCAGCCACAATATCTCCAGGCGAAGCGATTTTTGCCAAAAATACCGATAAAAACCCTGAGCTAGTAAAAGCTCGACAACACGGCTGGATCCTTATATGTACACTCGCGCTATTTGGCGCTGGTTTTGTCACGCTCTCTTATAGTGGGTTACTTACCGTAGTAATCTCACTATTGATTTGGTGGTTCTTACATTCCAAACAACCAATTCCTCCACAACAAGGTACTCCGATGTCAGGCAATACACCATCAAACTCCTATGACCCTTTTTCCGCTTATACAGCTACCCGAACCACACCGCCTGCCTGGGATCCGCTCGGTACAGCTCCGTTTGCCTGGGATCTACCCGAACCACGGCCCGTTATGGAAACCCAACTGCGAAAAAAGCACCGTGTATGGCCGTGGATCGTGATTGGTGGAATTATCGCTGCTCCTGTGCTTCTATTTGCTTCGGTAATACCACTGGCCGCGATATCTGATGGCGGAGAGATCGGCAATATTAACCAAAGCATCTCATCCCCGGAGGATCTTAAGTCTGAATATCGCTTAGATGTAGGTGATATAAATCTAGATTTGAGTAATCTCTCACAGCTTCCTGAAAATAGAGACGTAGAAGTTTCAATCACTACTGGCGATATCACCGTTAAACTACCAGAAGAAGTCCCAGTACAAGTTAGTTGTGATGCCCAAATAGGTGAAACAGAATGCCACACAGATGCCTCTCATGTTCAAGGCCAGGGAGGCACCCTCAACCTTAAGTTGCACGCCGACATAGGCTCAGTCAAGGTACAGTAGCCACAGCGCGGCAACGCGGCGTCGAAACGCACTTGCCTACGAACGCCAATTCCTAGGCCGCCGAGATGAACTCTTGCTGAACAAACAGCATGACGATTGAAAGGACATAAGCTATGCAGCCAGCCATTGCTGCGCACGCGGTGAACCTCATAAAGCGCTACGGTCACGGCGAAACCGCCGTCGTAGCCTTGAATAATGTAAATATTCAGTTCTCAAGCGGGCAATTCACAGCAATCATGGGCCCATCTGGCTCAGGTAAATCCACGCTGATGCACTGCATGGCTGGTCTTGACACCGTAACCGAAGGTTCCACATTTATTGGAGAAACCGATCTTTCGAAACTCCGAGATAAAGACCTCACCTCATTGCGGCGTGATCGACTAGGGTTTGTGTTCCAATCATTTAACCTTGTACCAACGCTGACTGCGAAAGAAAATATTACGCTTCCATCCGATGTTGCAGGACGGAAAGTAGATAATGATTGGTTTGCAGAAGTAACTTCTCGCCTTGGACTTACGGACCGCCTAGATCACCGCCCAAGCGAGCTTTCTGGCGGCCAACAACAACGTGTAGCCGTAGCGCGCGCGCTAGTTTCTCGCCCAGAAATCATCTTTGGAGATGAGCCCACAGGAAATCTCGATTCGAATTCTTCAGCGGAAGTACTTAATATCCTGCGCACCTCAGTAGATGATTTAGGTCAGACCGTTGTTATTGTTACCCACGATCCAAAAGCAGCATCCTATGCCGACCGAGTAGTATTTCTTGCCGACGGACGGCTTGTAGAAGAACTTAATAACCCGACGACAGAGGGCATTCTCGGCATTATGGCCCGGATTGAGGAACTCTAAATGGCAACAATGCGAACAATTTCCGTCCGCACTATTGTTGCCCACAAAGTGCGGTTAGCGTTAACAGTTCTTTCAGTGGTCTTGGGTACCGCGTTTATCGCTGGCTCCAGTATGTTTACTGCGAGTCTATCCTCTAGCTTTGACGACATCGTATCCACTGCCTTCGATGATGTCGATGTCGTCATCGCAGGAGGCGAAAAAAACCCTCAGGGCGTACCACTCGAAGTTATTGATCAGCTACGCAAACGACCCGATATTAAAAACGTTAATGTAGATATAACAGGTGCGCATATTGTCTTAGGTGGCTCCGACGACCGCGCCATCCAAACCGGAGGCGCTCCTTCCCAAGCGTTATCCACCTTTGAAGGCCAAACCCGCAATACAAGCACCGAAATTATCGACGGCGCGATGCCCAGCGAAGCCGACACCATCGCCGTAAACAAATCTGCGGCCGAACGCGGCAAAATCTCTGTCAATGACAGCGTTACTGTGATCACTCCCAAGGAACGCAAAGAATTTAAAGTTGTTGGTATTTTCGATTCCGCAGATAATGCAGGCGGCTGGGTTGGTGTTATATTTCCCGAGCCAGACTACCTTGCACACTTTAGTAATGGACAATCCGTTGACCAGGCAATTATCCAACTAAACGACCGAGATAAAGCTGACTCAATCCGCGAGACACTCGCCAAAGAGTACCCAGACTTAAAAGTTGAGACCGCTTCAAAACTGGTTGAGGACGTAAGCAAAACAATTAAAAGTGCGCTCTCATTCGTGAACTACTTCCTATGGGCTTTTGCCGGAATCGCACTTTTGGTAGGTACCTTTATTATCTCCAACACGTTCTCCATGATTGTGGCGCAACGCAACCGAGAATTCGCATTGCTGCGAAGCATTGGCATCTCACAATCACAGATCACTCGTTCCGTAATCTTCGAAGCAATCCTGGTCGGCGTGATCGGCTCCGTTCTCGGCATCTTCGGTGGTGTAGGGCTTGTACAACTCCTCCGAACCGTTATGGAGGCTCAAGGAATCGGACTGCCACTAGAAGGCTTCACCCTAAATACCCAATCAATACTTATCCCACTAGCAGTAGGTATCTTTATTACTGTCCTTAGTGCTTGGGCCCCAGCACGCCGTGCAGGATCAATCCGGCCCGTGCAAGCAATGCGAAACCAAGAGCCCCCATCCTTACTCATCCGGACGATATTTGGCGTTGTCTTAGTCGCTCTAGGCATTGCGGCAGTTCTTCTAGGCGCACTCAATAGTGATCTAGGAACCACTTCAACACGATCGATCGTTGTTGGTTGTGGCGCCATCAGCCTAATCCTTGGCACCTGGTTAGCCGGTCCAGCTATATCAATCCCAATTGTCGGGACACTAGGACGGATCGTTGGTGCACCATTCCGCGCGGTAGGACGCATCGCATCGACAAACTCACGACGCAACCCCCGCCGAACCTCAGCCACTGCATTCGCTCTCACACTCGGGCTTGCAATGGTTAGTTCCATTAGCATGCTCGGGGCAACAATGCGCGAAAACCTCTCCGACATGATTGATACGACGGTGAAATCTGACTATGTGCTCACTGGTCCACAATCAATGGCCCTAAGTATCCCGCGCGAAGACATTGAGCGAGTAAAAGGCATCCAAGGCGTTAAGGAAGTAACCACTATCTACGATGCCCCACTTACCGTTAATGATCTGCCTTTGGGCGCAGTTGCCGGCGGTAGCTTCGGACGACCAAGCGTACCTGTAGTTGAAGGCAATTTAAATAAAGTAGTTGAACTGAAATACAAGGAAGGCGATGGCGGCAAAGTAGCCCTTAGCGAGGCTATTGCCAAAGGACTTGAAGTAAAAGTTGGTGACAATGTAAAAATCCGCGACAAAGAATTCCGCCTTGATGCCATTTATGAATCAAACGTTGCTGTAGGCAGTGGTTATATCTCATACGACATTGCCCGGGAATTTCTTGTTGACCAGGAAATTCAACCTAAAAAAGTATTTATTGTCACTGAAGACAACGTCAATCAAAAGCAACTCCGTCAGGAAATTGAGGATGCTGTTGCTAAATCATTGGTGGTAAGTGTCCAAAACAAGGAAGAATTCGCAGGCGAAAACGCCGCTGGCATTAACCAAATGCTCGGCATTTTATACGGTCTACTTGCATTGGCTGTAATCATTGCTGTGCTTGGCATTGTAAACACCCTTGCCCTTAGCGTTATCGAACGACGCCAAGAGATCGGCATGCTACGAGCCGTAGGCGTTCAACGACGCCAGATTCGCCATATGATTTATATTGAATCTGCCGTTATCTCCGTATTCGGTGCACTTATTGGTGCGGCTATTGGACTTGGTCTCGGATGGGGATTTGTTAAAGTTCTATCCTCCGATGGCCTTGAAAATATCGTTGTTCCATGGGCGCAAGTATCAATAATCGTTGCTGCTTCGGCAATTGTGGGTGTCCTCGCCGCAGTTTGGCCAGCAGGCCGTGCGGCGCGGACACAGCCATTGGAGGCAATCACAGATTAACGTTGGAGGTATGAACCTCAACGAATGTATCGCCGCCGATTCTGCAATAGGAATCGGCGGCCCTACTATTTTTGGTTGGCGTGTAATTCAGTTATTAAGCGATGATCCTGATCTAAACCCCGGTGAATTAAGTCCAGCCGAACGCATTTCATGGGAGAATTTAAAAAATCACGCTGCTCATCTTTCACGGGGGTTGCCATTAGACGAAACTCTTGAAATCCATGCCTCAATGGATCCCGGATTTGATGTACTCAACAATGCCCGAGAAATTCTTCTAGATGCGCCGCATCAGGCAATTGAGAAAGCTGAACAAGCCCTGGTATCTCATACAAAAGACCCTGTTGGGCTCCGACTAGCAGCGCATCAGCTTATAGCCGCTGGATACATGAATATTGGCAATTGGGAGGCCGCTCACGAACACCTCATGATGGCATTAGAGGATGCAGACTTGCCAATATTATTGGGCCAGCTATATGCCTTACTTACCCAAGTGGCATTGATGCGTTATGACTCCGACGCCTTTATCTTCCGGCATCATGGTCTGGCTGTTCTTGATCCATATCCACTAGCTCCAGCAAGACGGTATTTAGAGGATCTTGAATGAAGCAGTCTAGGTATGGGTAAAGCCCAACCGTGGTGGTTGGGCTTTGTGGGTTGTGGTGTCGGCGGTGTCCTACTCTCCCACACACTTCCGTGTGCAGTACCATTGGCGCTGGTGGGCTTAGCTTCCGGGTTCGGGATGGGTCCGGGCGTTTCCCCGCCGCTGTTGCCACCGACTGGTTGGTGGGGTGGGTGTTGGTTGTTGATACTGTGTAGTGGACGCGTGGCGTGGTGTGGTGTGGTTGTGTTCGGTGGATTAGTACCAGTCACCTTGCATATTGCTATGTGTGCAGTTCTGGCCTATCGACCCCATAGTCTGTGGGGCACCTGTTGGTGAAACCTTATCTTAGAACGGGCTTCCCGCTTAGATGCTTTCAGCGGTTATCCCTTCCGTACGTAGCTAACCAGCGGTGCCACTGGCGTGACAACTGGCGCACTAGAGGTACGTCCGTCCCGGTCCTCTCGTACTAGGGACAGCCTTCTTCAAGTTTCTACGCGCGCGGCGGATAGAGACCGAACTGTCTCACGACGTTCTAAACCCAGCTCGCGTGCCGCTTTAATGGGCGAACAGCCCAACCCTTGGGACCTACTCCAGCCCCAGGATGCGACGAGCCGACATCGAGGTGCCAAACCATCCCGTCGATATGGACTCTTGGGGAAGATCAGCCTGTTATCCCCGGGGTACCTTTTATCCGTTGAGCGACACCGCTTCCACAAGCCGGTGCCGGATCACTAGTCCCTACTTTCGTACCTGCTCGACCTGTCAGTCTCACAGTCAAGCTTCCTTGTGCACTTACACTCGCCACCTGATTGCCAACCAGGCTGAGGAAACCTTTGGGCGCCTCCGTTACTGTTTGGGAGGCAACCGCCCCAGTTAAACTACCCACCAGGCACTGTCCCTGACCCGGATCACGGGCCGAGGTTTGAAGATACCCAATACGATCAGAGTGGTATTTCAACAACGACTCCTCCATCACTGGCGTGATGGGCTCATAGTCTCCCACCTATCCTACACAAACCGTATCGAATATCAATACCAAGCTATAGTGAAGGTCCCGGGGTCTTTTCGTCCTGCCGCGCGTAACGAGCATCTTTACTCGTAGTGCAATTTCGCCGGGTCTGTGGTTGAGACAGCAGGGAAGTCGTTACGCCATTCGTGCAGGTCGGAACTTACCCGACAAGGAATTTCGCTACCTTAGGATGGTTATAGTTACCACCGCCGTTTACTGGGGCTTAAATTCTCCGCTTCAACCCACCACACAGGTGGGTTTCACAGGTCCTCTTAACCTTCCAGCACCGGGCAGGCGTCAGTCCGTATACTTCGACTTGATCGTCTTCGCACGGACCTGTGTTTTTAGTAAACAGTCGCTTCCCTCTCTTCTCTGCGGCCCCGCGCAGCCTCACCACCGCAAGGGTGGGTCACCACGCGTGGCCCCCCTTCTCCCGAAGTTACGGGGGCATTTTGCCGAGTTCCTTAACCACAGTTCGCCCGATCGCCTGAGTATTCTCTACCTGACTACCTGTGTCGGTTTCGGGTACGGGCCGCACACACACTCACTAGAGGCTTTTCTCGGCAGCATAGGATCATCGACATCCCCACATACTGTGGGTACGCATCACGTCTCACCCTCCCAACCGTATTGGGGCAGTACCGGATTTCCCTGGCCTGCGGGCTACACGCTTACACCACAATCCAATCAGTGGCTCGACTACCTTCCTGCGTCACCCCATCGTTTGGCTACTACCAGATATTAGGCCCCACGCGAATACCACACCCACCATCATGCGAACACGTAAC
The DNA here is from genome assembly GCF_030408815.1 of Corynebacterium freiburgense. Lineage (NCBI taxonomy): Bacteria > Bacillati > Actinomycetota > Actinomycetes > Mycobacteriales > Corynebacteriaceae > Corynebacterium > Corynebacterium freiburgense. The sequence goes on from NZ_CP047355.1 coordinate 2,862,574, forward strand.
CGTGTCCGCGGCAGGCGCACTATCGGGTGGTTAGTCTCACTGATTCACCATGGGCGCATGTGCGCGGGTACGGGAATATCAACCCGTTGTCCATCGACTACGCCTGTCGGCCTCGCCTTAGGTCCCGACTCACCCTGGGAAGATTAGCTTGACCCAGGAACCCTTAGTCATTCGGCGGACGAGGTTCTCACTCGTCATTCGCTACTCATGCCTGCATTCTCACTCGCATAGCCTCCACCACTCGATTCCTCGGCAGCTTCACCGGCCACACGACGCTCCCCTACCCACCCACACAACACTGCATGGATGCCGCGGCTTCGGCGGTGTACTTGAGCCCCACTACATTGTCGGCGCAGAACCACTCGACCAGTGAGCTATTACGCACTCTTTCAAGGATGGCTGCTTCTAAGCCAACCTCCTGGTTGTCTTCGCGATCCCACATCCTTTTCCACTTAGTACACGCTTCGGGGCCTTAGCCGGCGATCTGGGCTGTTTCCCTCTCGACTACGAAGCTTATCCCCCGCAGTCTCACTGCCGTGCTCTAACATTACCGGCATTCGGAGTTTGGCTGGCATCGCTAAGATGTTGGTCCCGCTTAACCATCCAGTAGCTCTACCTCCGGCAAGAAACACACGACGCTGCACCTAAATGCATTTCGGGGAGAACCAGCTATCACGGAGTTTGATTGGCCTTTCACCCCTACCCACAACTCATCCCCTCAGTTTTCAACCTAAGTGGGTTCGCGCCTCCACAGCATCTTACTGCTGCTTCACACTGGCCATGGGTAGATCACCCCGCTTCGGGTCCAGGACATGCCACTACAACACCCTCATTAGGATTCGCTTTCGCTACGGCTCCCACACACACATGTTAACCTCGCGACATGCCGCTGACTCGCAGGCTCATTCTTCAAAAGGCACGCCATCACCCCCACCCCAAACACATGAGGCACAGGCTCTGACGGATTGTAAGCGCACGGTTTCAGGTACTCTTTCACTCCCCTCCCGGGGTACTTTTCACCATTCCCTCACGGTACTCAATCCGCTATCGGTCACACTGAGTATTCAGGCTTACCGGGTGGTCCCGGCAGATTCACAGCAGATTCCACGAGCCCGCTGCTACTCGGGACATCATCACACACACCACACACAGCTTTCAGGTACGGGACTCTCACCCACTCCGGCAGACCATTCCAAGCCACTTCCCCTAACCACGCGCAGCACGCCACAGGCACGGCAGCACCCGCAACAACAACATCCCACAACCCCACACACGCAACCCCTGCCGAGTATCACACGCATATGGTTTAGCCACCATCCGCTTTCGCTCGCCACTACTCACGGAATCACTATTGTTTTCTTCTCCTACGGGTACTGAGATGTTTCACTTCCCCGCGTAACCTCCACACCAGCTATCAAACCTTCACCAGCATGGCGACCGCACACAACCACGGCCAGGTTTCCCCATTCGGACACCCTCGGATCAACGCTCAATTGACAACTCCCCGAGGCTTATCGCAGCCTTTCACGTCCTTCATCGGCTCAGCATACCAAGGCATCCACCGTGCGCCCTTACAACACAACAAAACACACACAAAAAGAAAAAACGCTCGCGTCCACTATACAGTTCAACAAACAACACCCGAAACAACACAACAACACGTGTCACCCCAGACACCCAACAGCATGCCACACTCATCCATTACCAACCGGCCAACCAATCTGCCCCAACCACCTGCACGCAATCAATCACATGCCGTCCACCTGGAAACAACAAAACAAACCAGCCACACACCAACACGATGCGCAGCCACAAAAACAAAAAACAAAACTCCTTAGAAAGGAGGTGATCCAGCCGCACCTTCCGGTACGGCTACCTTGTTACGACTTCGTCCCAATCGCCAATCCCACCTTCGACCACTCCCTCCAGCAACAGCCGGTTAGGCCATGGGCTTCGGATGTTACCAACTTTCATGACGTGACGGGCGGTGTGTACAAGGCCCGGGAACGTATTCACCGCAGCATTGCTGATCTGCGATTACTAGCGACTCCGACTTCATGGGGTCGAGTTGCAGACCCCAATCCGAACTGAGGCCGGCTTTCAAAGGGATTCGCTCCACCTCACGGTCTCGCAACCCACTGTACCGACCATTGTAGCATGTGTGAAGCCCTGGACATAAGGGGCATGATGATTTGACGTCATCCCCACCTTCCTCCGAGTTGACCCCGGCAGTCTCTCATGAGTCCCCACCATCACGTGCTGGCAACATAAGACAAGGGTTGCGCTCGTTGCGGGACTTAACCCAACATCTCACGACACGAGCTGACGACAACCATGCACCACCTGTATACAAGCCACAAGGGAAACACCATCTCTGGCGCGATCCTGCATATGTCAAGCCCAGGTAAGGTTCTTCGCGTTGCATCGAATTAATCCACATGCTCCGCCGCTTGTGCGGGCCCCCGTCAATTCCTTTGAGTTTTAGCCTTGCGGCCGTACTCCCCAGGCGGGGCGCTTAATGCGTTAGCTACGGCACAGAAGTCGTGGAAGACCCCCACACCTAGCGCCCACCGTTTACGGCATGGACTACCAGGGTATCTAATCCTGTTCGCTACCCATGCTTTCGCTCCTCAGCGTCAGTTACTGCCCAGAGACCTGCCTTCGCCATCGGTGTTCCTCCTGATATCTGCGCATTTCACCGCTACACCAGGAATTCCAGTCTCCCCTACAGCACTCAAGTTATGCCCGTATCGCCTGCACGCCCGGAGTTAAGCCCCGGAATTTCACAGACGACGCGACAAACCACCTACGAGCTCTTTACGCCCAGTAATTCCGGACAACGCTCGCACCCTACGTATTACCGCGGCTGCTGGCACGTAGTTAGCCGGTGCTTCTTCTACAGGTACCGTCACAAACACGCTTCGTCCCTGCCGAAAGAGGTTTACAACCCGAAGGCCTTCATCCCCCACGCGGCGTCGCTGCATCAGGCTTGCGCCCATTGTGCAATATTCCCCACTGCTGCCTCCCGTAGGAGTCTGGGCCGTATCTCAGTCCCAATGTGGCCGTACACCCTCTCAGGCCGGCTACCCGTCGACGCCTTGGTAGGCCATTACCCCACCAACAAGCTGATAGGCCGCAGGCTCATCCCGTACCGAAACAACTTTCCACCATGACACACTAAAGCATGGTCCTATCCAGTATTAGACCCAGTTTCCCAGGCTTATCCCAGAGTACGAGGCAGATCACCCACGTGTTACTCACCCGTTCGCCACTCGAGCACCCCGCAAGCAGGGCCTTTCCGTTCGACTTGCATGTGTTAAGCACGCCGCCAGCGTTCGTCCTGAGCCAGGATCAAACTCTCCACAAAAAAAGAACAATCAGCTCAAACAATCATGAAAAGCCAACATCCCAACAAAAACAAACAACCAACAAAAACAATCAGTTGCCCAAAAAAACAAAAACAAAAAAACAGTCGAAAACCAAGTCCCAACCATCCACCATGACCAGCCACACGCCAGCTCACGAAGCATGAACCCCGCCAGCAACACACAACCAACCACAACAAACAGCCAAAACAAACCAATCAACCACAACAAACAAACATGGCACACTATCGAGTTCTCAAACAACACATTCCACAACAAGGAACTGCAAAGCAGCACTTGCAGTGTAAGATTGCCACTAATGGACGTCGAAAATTCGACGAACATTCCATTTGGCTTAGCCAACACAAAGATTATCTCTTACTAAACAGATACGTTTCTTGCGCTGACTCGTTCTAATCTACACAACGCCCTTGACCTTGACAAATCCGCAGGTAGAACTGTTTTTCTGAGAGAATTATAAAAAACCCCTGACGGCTTCAAAGTGAAACCAATCAGGGGCTACATTGTCCAACTACGCAGTCTTGGATACTCGCTTAATCTGCTTATTCAAAATCATGAAGTAAAGGACAATTCCGACTGTCAGGATAATATGCCCTAATCCAGAAATCCCAGCTAACGCAGGTGACATTACAAAGTTTGGGTCCCATACTTGATTGATTCCCTTAAACGTCATCATGCCAGCCGTCCAAAGCACACCAATATTGTAAGTCCAGAAAAATGCGTTAAAACGACTGTTTTCGGAAAGCTTCAACGTTGCATTCAAAGCAATCGCAATAAGGAAAAAGAACATCCCCAGAACCAACAGGTGCGTATGCAAGGTTGAAAGCCGGGTTGGACCAAAGTATTCATTAAAACGACCAAACTCCCGATAGAACACACCGGAAACCAGACCTAGCACTGCATACGTGGCTGCAGCTGAAAACAGTTTTTGCATGTCATTATTGTAAGACGCTGCGAGCCATAATCACTTCCACCCTCAGAGTGCTCTTTCCATCAACCAGAGGATGCAAACCAGTGCAACTACCGTAGATATTGTTGCTTCGAAAAGCCGAACCCACAAAGGTCTACATGGCGCAAATTCAATGACTCAGAGCATTCTTGTTTTTACAGTAGACGTGAACATTTTTGGATCGTCAACGGCGCAATAAACACTATTTGAAAAGCACGATGCAGTATCGCCCAATCCTAAAATAGGCTCGCGTAATCGAATCTGAACATTGGTATCACTTCCATGTTTAATTACTGCATTACCGTCACTCACTGACAAAAACTTATTTTCCCAAGTCCTATGGATCGCAGAAATTGATGCGATGTCCTTAAGTTCAATCCTTATCTTCGCCAATAAACCAACTCTAAGTACCAGGTGGCCATCATGAAGATAGTGCGGATTAATCCGAAACGATAGAAAAAATAGCACCAACCAAATCGCGCCGTAGATAGATAAGACGATTACTATGATTCGTACCGTATTCCACGGCACAATTACTTCAACAACTGCAATCTCAACGATAGAAACAATAAGAAGGGCGATAAATACTGCTCGTTGTTCGCTTCCATAACGGAAAGTGATGGCACCGTCAGGTACGTTTATCTTGCGGCGTACCAAAAAGCTTATAAGCCTCCACATATCCAATTCATGTTTGGCCAACTTTAATATTGGGCGTGGAAGGATCTCAGCAAAAAACACCCCGGCCGATGCATTAAAGCTAGCACCCTGAGCACGAGATTCTCGATAACGCCGAATACCTTGGCCCACAAAGAACATAAACAACAGGCCAATAAGGAATTCAAGGATGATAGTGATAAACACCGCGTTTTTGATATTGATAATGTCAAAGTAAGCTAAAAATACATTAATCGCTATAACTAATAAAGTAGATAATCTCAAAACCCTGCGGAAATAACTCATTTTTACTCGCTTTGAGATCTCTATATCATATCCTTGTGCTAACAACCTTACCATCAGAGCCAAGAGCTTTAATTGCTGCATGACTCTACGCTGCTTGCAGAGATATTCAGGGCTCTTGCTTTACTTCACGACGTCCCTTTTACGAAAGTTACAATCGCCTGCTGCACTCCACGGCGTAGATCGATTATCTGATAATCAATCAATATGCACACAACGGAATGATCCTTGAACTTTTATTGGAGTTCCCATCCCCTGGCTACTTAAACCTTCAAATACAAAGTCGTTTCCATTTTTCGTCACCGGCAGGCTGCTCGCTGAAAAATCATATTCGCGGTGACGTGCTGCAACATCAACCATATTGTCTTTGTGCTTGAATTCGATGTAACGCGGCTCTTCGTCATTATCTCGCTGGTCGATAACAACTTTGATAGCACCGCTTTCTATATCTTTAGTGCACTTGATTATAGAGCCACTAAAACTACTTGATACCCCCGAAAAACTTACATACGCGCTATTTACATTTTCGAAACTACATGCGACAAGGCTAGTGACGAAAGCACAGATCGCCACTCCCCCTGCGAAATAGCGGACACATAACTTCATGTTCTTTAGATTGGAAATCTGCCATAAAAGTTACACGTACCATGTTGTGGGTATGGGTAAAGCCCAACCGTGGTGGTTGGGCTTTGTGGGTTGTGGTGTCGGCGGTGTCCTACTCTCCCACACACTTCCGTGTGCAGTACCATTGGCGCTGGTGGGCTTAGCTTCCGGGTTCGGGATGGGTCCGGGCGTTTCCCCGCCGCTGTTGCCACCGACTGGTTGGTGGGGTGGGTGTTGGTTGTTGATACTGTGTAGTGGACGCGTGGCGTGGTGTGGTGTGGTTGTGTTCGGTGGATTAGTACCAGTCACCTTGCATATTGCTATGTGTGCAGTTCTGGCCTATCGACCCCATAGTCTGTGGGGCACCTGTTGGTGAAACCTTATCTTAGAACGGGCTTCCCGCTTAGATGCTTTCAGCGGTTATCCCTTCCGCACGTAGCTAACCAGCGGTGCCACTGGCGTGACAACTGGCGCACTAGAGGTACGTCCGTCCCGGTCCTCTCGTACTAGGGACAGCCTTCTTCAAGTTTCTACGCGCGCGGCGGATAGAGACCGAACTGTCTCACGACGTTCTAAACCCAGCTCGCGTGCCGCTTTAATGGGCGAACAGCCCAACCCTTGGGACCTACTCCAGCCCCAGGATGCGACGAGCCGACATCGAGGTGCCAAACCATCCCGTCGATATGGACTCTTGGGGAAGATCAGCCTGTTATCCCCGGGGTACCTTTTATCCGTTGAGCGACACCGCTTCCACAAGCCGGTGCCGGATCACTAGTCCCTACTTTCGTACCTGCTCGACCTGTCAGTCTCACAGTCAAGCTTCCTTGTGCACTTACACTCGCCACCTGATTGCCAACCAGGCTGAGGAAACCTTTGGGCGCCTCCGTTACTGTTTGGGAGGCAACCGCCCCAGTTAAACTACCCACCAGGCACTGTCCCTGACCCGGATCACGGGCCGAGGTTTGAAGATACCCAATACGATCAGAGTGGTATTTCAACAACGACTCCTCCATCACTGGCGTGATGGGCTCATAGTCTCCCACCTATCCTACACAAACCGTATCGAATATCAATACCAAGCTATAGTGAAGGTCCCGGGGTCTTTTCGTCCTGCCGCGCGTAACGAGCATCTTTACTCGTAGTGCAATTTCGCCGGGTCTGTGGTTGAGACAGCAGGGAAGTCGTTACGCCATTCGTGCAGGTCGGAACTTACCCGACAAGGAATTTCGCTACCTTAGGATGGTTATAGTTACCACCGCCGTTTACTGGGGCTTAAATTCTCCGCTTCAACCCACCACACAGGTGGGTTTCACAGGTCCTCTTAACCTTCCAGCACCGGGCAGGCGTCAGTCCGTATACTTCGACTTGATCGTCTTCGCACGGACCTGTGTTTTTAGTAAACAGTCGCTTCCCTCTCTTCTCTGCGGCCCCGCGCAGCCTCACCACCGCAAGGGTGGGTCACCACGCGTGGCCCCCCTTCTCCCGAAGTTACGGGGGCATTTTGCCGAGTTCCTTAACCACAGTTCGCCCGATCGCCTGAGTATTCTCTACCTGACTACCTGTGTCGGTTTCGGGTACGGGCCGCACACACACTCACTAGAGGCTTTTCTCGGCAGCATAGGATCATCGACATCCCCACATACTGTGGGTACGCATCACGTCTCACCCTCCCAACCGTATTGGGGCAGTACCGGATTTCCCTGGCCTGCGGGCTACACGCTTACACCACAATCCAATCAGTGGCTCGACTACCTTCCTGCGTCACCCCATCGTTTGGCTACTACCAGATATTAGGCCCCACGCGAATACCACACCCACCATCATGCGAACACGTAACCGTGTCCGCGGCAGGCGCACTATCGGGTGGTTAGTCTCACTGATTCACCATGGGCGCATGTGCGCGGGTACGGGAATATCAACCCGTTGTCCATCGACTACGCCTGTCGGCCTCGCCTTAGGTCCCGACTCACCCTGGGAAGATTAGCTTGACCCAGGAACCCTTAGTCATTCGGCGGACGAGGTTCTCACTCGTCATTCGCTACTCATGCCTGCATTCTCACTCGCATAGCCTCCACCACTCGATTCCTCGGCAGCTTCACCGGCCACACGACGCTCCCCTACCCACCCACACAACACTGCATGGATGCCGCGGCTTCGGCGGTGTACTTGAGCCCCACTACATTGTCGGCGCAGAACCACTCGACCAGTGAGCTATTACGCACTCTTTCAAGGATGGCTGCTTCTAAGCCAACCTCCTGGTTGTCTTCGCGATCCCACATCCTTTTCCACTTAGTACACGCTTCGGGGCCTTAGCCGGCGATCTGGGCTGTTTCCCTCTCGACTACGAAGCTTATCCCCCGCAGTCTCACTGCCGTGCTCTAACATTACCGGCATTCGGAGTTTGGCTGGCATCGCTAAGATGTTGGTCCCGCTTAACCATCCAGTAGCTCTACCTCCGGCAAGAAACACACGACGCTGCACCTAAATGCATTTCGGGGAGAACCAGCTATCACGGAGTTTGATTGGCCTTTCACCCCTACCCACAACTCATCCCCTCAGTTTTCAACCTAAGTGGGTTCGCGCCTCCACAGCATCTTACTGCTGCTTCACACTGGCCATGGGTAGATCACCCCGCTTCGGGTCCAGGACATGCCACTACAACACCCTCATTAGGATTCGCTTTCGCTACGGCTCCCACACACACATGTTAACCTCGCGACATGCCGCTGACTCGCAGGCTCATTCTTCAAAAGGCACGCCATCACCCCCACCCCAAACACATGAGGCACAGGCTCTGACGGATTGTAAGCGCACGGTTTCAGGTACTCTTTCACTCCCCTCCCGGGGTACTTTTCACCATTCCCTCACGGTACTCAATCCGCTATCGGTCACACTGAGTATTCAGGCTTACCGGGTGGTCCCGGCAGATTCACAGCAGATTCCACGAGCCCGCTGCTACTCGGGACATCATCACACACACCACACACAGCTTTCAGGTACGGGACTCTCACCCACTCCGGCAGACCATTCCAAGCCACTTCCCCTAACCACGCGCAGCACGCCACAGGCACGGCAGCACCCGCAACAACAACATCCCACAACCCCACACACGCAACCCCTGCCGAGTATCACACGCATATGGTTTAGCCACCATCCGCTTTCGCTCGCCACTACTCACGGAATCACTATTGTTTTCTTCTCCTACGGGTACTGAGATGTTTCACTTCCCCGCGTAACCTCCACACCAGCTATCAAACCTTCACCAGCATGGCGACCGCACACAACCACGGCCAGGTTTCCCCATTCGGACACCCTCGGATCAACGCTCAATTGACAACTCCCCGAGGCTTATCGCAGCCTTTCACGTCCTTCATCGGCTCAGCATACCAAGGCATCCACCGTGCGCCCTTACAACACAACAAAACACACACAAAAAGAAAAAACGCTCGCGTCCACTATACAGTTCAACAAACAACACCCGAAACAACACAACAACACGTGTCACCCCAGACACCCAACAGCATGCCACACTCATCCATTACCAACCGGCCAACCAATCTGCCCCAACCACCTGCACGCAATCAATCACATGCCGTCCACCTGGAAACAACAAAACAAACCAGCCACACACCAACACGATGCGCAGCCACAAAAACAAAAAACAAAACTCCTTAGAAAGGAGGTGATCCAGCCGCACCTTCCGGTACGGCTACCTTGTTACGACTTCGTCCCAATCGCCAATCCCACCTTCGACCACTCCCTCCAGCAACAGCCGGTTAGGCCATGGGCTTCGGGTGTTACCAACTTTCATGACGTGACGGGCGGTGTGTACAAGGCCCGGGAACGTATTCACCGCAGCATTGCTGATCTGCGATTACTAGCGACTCCGACTTCATGGGGTCGAGTTGCAGACCCCAATCCGAACTGAGGCCGGCTTTCAAAGGGATTCGCTCCACCTCACGGTCTCGCAACCCACTGTACCGACCATTGTAGCATGTGTGAAGCCCTGGACATAAGGGGCATGATGATTTGACGTCATCCCCACCTTCCTCCGAGTTGACCCCGGCAGTCTCTCATGAGTCCCCACCATCACGTGCTGGCAACATAAGACAAGGGTTGCGCTCGTTGCGGGACTTAACCCAACATCTCACGACACGAGCTGACGACAACCATGCACCACCTGTATACAAGCCACAAGGGAAACACCATCTCTGGCGCGATCCTGCATATGTCAAGCCCAGGTAAGGTTCTTCGCGTTGCATCGAATTAATCCACATGCTCCGCCGCTTGTGCGGGCCCCCGTCAATTCCTTTGAGTTTTAGCCTTGCGGCCGTACTCCCCAGGCGGGGCGCTTAATGCGTTAGCTACGGCACAGAAGTCGTGGAAGACCCCCACACCTAGCGCCCACCGTTTACGGCATGGACTACCAGGGTATCTAATCCTGTTCGCTACCCATGCTTTCGCTCCTCAGCGTCAGTTACTGCCCAGAGACCTGCCTTCGCCATCGGTGTTCCTCCTGATATCTGCGCATTTCACCGCTACACCAGGAATTCCAGTCTCCCCTACAGCACTCAAGTTATGCCCGTATCGCCTGCACGCCCGGAGTTAAGCCCCGGAATTTCACAGACGACGCGACAAACCACCTACGAGCTCTTTACGCCCAGTAATTCCGGACAACGCTCGCACCCTACGTATTACCGCGGCTGCTGGCACGTAGTTAGCCGGTGCTTCTTCTACAGGTACCGTCACAAACACGCTTCGTCCCTGCCGAAAGAGGTTTACAACCCGAAGGCCTTCATCCCCCACGCGGCGTCGCTGCATCAGGCTTGCGCCCATTGTGCAATATTCCCCACTGCTGCCTCCCGTAGGAGTCTGGGCCGTATCTCAGTCCCAATGTGGCCGTACACCCTCTCAGGCCGGCTACCCGTCGACGCCTTGGTAGGCCATTACCCCACCAACAAGCTGATAGGCCGCAGGCTCATCCCGTACCGAAACAACTTTCCACCATGACACACTAAAGCATGGTCCTATCCAGTATTAGACCCAGTTTCCCAGGCTTATCCCAGAGTACGAGGCAGATCACCCACGTGTTACTCACCCGTTCGCCACTCGAGCACCCCGCAAGCAGGGCCTTTCCGTTCGACTTGCATGTGTTAAGCACGCCGCCAGCGTTCGTCCTGAGCCAGGATCAAACTCTCCACAAAAAAGAACAATCAGCTCAAACAATCATGAAAAGCCAACATCCCAACAAAAACAAACAACCAACAAAAACAATCAGTTGCCCAAAAAAACAAAAAACAAAAAAACAGTCGAAAACCAAGTCCCAACCATCCACCATGACCAGCCACACGCCAGCTCACGAAGCATGAACCCCGCCAGCAACACACAACCAACCACAACAAACAGCCAAAACAAACCAATCAACCACAACAAACAAACATGGCACACTATCGAGTTCTCAAACAACACATTCCACAACAACAAGTCCCTCTAACTAAAGGAACCCCAGTCGTGCAGTATTTTCAGCCTGCATAATTACACAATCTCTTGCGCCTTCTGCCCTGCTGACCTGAACCAATCTACACAGCCAATATTTTCTTGACAAATCCCGAGGTAAAAAGCTTTTTCGCCCCGTTTATTTTGCCCGACATGAAGTTCCAGCAACCCAATTGAAAAAGTGGTCTATCAGAGCTGTAATTCGACCAAATTAGTGGACTAAATCACCTTCACTCTATCGAGTTTAACCGCCACTACTGATACATTCCTCGGCTTTCTGCCACTCGGTCGATAAATGAATGAAGCTCTGCCCTATCCATGTCTAGCCGTACCGCTTCATCAATGAGCGGTGCTAAATATCCAGCCGCAAACTCTTCACGGCGTCGTGAAACAATTGCTTTCTTGGCCCCCTGGGTTACAAACATTCCAATACCGCGTTTCTTTTCCAAGACTCCTATATCTACCAATAGGCCCAAACCTTTTCGCGCCGTGGCTGGATTAATTTGGTGAAACACAGCTAGATCATTTGTCGAAGGTGCACGTGCACCCTCAGATAATGAGCCATCAACGATTGAATCTTCGATAAAAGTTGCAATTTGGCGAAACAGTGGTGCTGTAGCTTCATCCATTTACTTATTCCAACTCTAGATAGCTAGTAAATTACTTATGTACTCAACTAATGTACCAGGATTACTTGCCAGTAAAATTGCCCACAACCCAAATGCGTGCCATAAATCGGGCGACATCCTTTTATAGAAATGCCAGCTTCTGCGGCTATTTTTAGATATTTGCCCACCCCTTACGTCAAGACACTTCCCCCAGTACACAACCCATTTTCAAAATCACAAGTGCCCCATAAACACGCACCTAACTTCGACGAGACCCCCCACCATAGGGCACACTAGAACTCAAACTGACTTAAATACACTAATGAACGGAAATTAGGAGCCATGCTTGAGCGCACAACTGTCTTCGTTGACACCTCTTATCTTCTTGCGAGTTTTTATAATTCATGGGAAACAGGAGCTCGTGCACAATTAGAAATCGATCTACCAGAGGTAGTAAATGTTCTTGGCACTATGATCCATGAACAATTAGGCCAACCAATACAGCGACAACTTTGGTATGACGGCATCCCGGAATCCGGGCCACACCGATATCAGCGGGCGCTTCGAACCTGCGATGGTGTTCAACTACGTGCAGGTCAACTCATAGAATGGGGAGAACGCCGCACGCAAAAAGCCGTGGATACTCGTCTGGTGGCTGATATGGTGCTGGCCGGCGTGAGGGGCACATGCTCAGATATTGTTCTTGTTTCTGGTGACGCAGATATGATCCCTGGCGTTCAAGAAGCAACAGCTGCGGGTGTCCGCGTGCATCTGTATGGCTTTGGGTGGGACTCCATGTCGTCAGCCCTTCGGCACGCTTGCGATTCCACAACAATCCTCGACCCTCGCGAAGACTTCGCTGACTGTATGCAACTTCAAGTACTGGAGGGCCCTCTTCCGCCCACAGTGCGATGTAAGCCGGTCGGTGATATTGAACCTGATGAAGAAGCAGGTCCTACATCAGTACCTGAGTTTATCGCATCCGAATTCTCTATCTCTGAACAAGAACGAATTGTTGTAAGTAACCATACAGCTTCTATTCAAAGCAATACAGAAGGTGATTATCAGCCAATTCCTCCAGAGGCAATGGAAGTTGAAACCGAAGAAGAAGATCACCTTTCAGCAGTAGAAGCCGAGCTACAAACGGCAATAACACACTCGCACTCATCTGAAAACACGATAGCTGACTCAGCGAACACCCAAGATACCGTTACTACCGAAACCAGTGCCGAAGCACAGGTTGCTTTTACAGAAGCCAGTTCTACAGAACTTGCTACACCAGTCGAATCCGCCAAGCAAGCAACTGAGCCACCAGCAAATGGGGGAACACCAACATCTCAGGACTTTAATGAAGCGGAAGTCGATCCTGCACCTAGGCCATCACCTGCTTCAATACCTAAATCAACGTCTCGGCCAAATCCCTCAATGATGGCTCCTCGCCGAAAGCTTCGCTCCCGCTATGTCCCTCTTCCCAACGAGGTTTGGGCATCTGCTGGTGTGCAGACCCCATTTGATGTCGGGCAGCAATACGCTTCCTGGTGGTATGAAAATGCTGCATCGAATGAACAGCGCGATAAAGCCCATTTACTTTCCGGAGGTGGACTACCACCTGAAATAGACCGCCCGCTCCTCCAATTTGCTTGTGAAACACTCCACGAATACACATTGTCAGAATCCCAACGTGTGAGCCTTCGTGATGGTTTTCACTCCGGTATTCGCGGGGTCTTAATTAACCTTACAAACCGTAAAAACCCATCATAAGTCCAAAAATGCCCACCTTGAACATTTGAAGGTGGGCATTTTTTTAGAATGTTGGGCGTTCGTTTTTAGGAATTCGGCCTGATTCCCAATCTGCGGTGGGAGTACGCTCACTGGCACCATGATCAGGCTCGTGATCAATTTCCGCATCTACTGTATCGCTGCTATTCCGATCAGCACTGCCGTTCGAGTTTTCTGGCTGCACTTGTCCTGTTTCTTCAACGGTGTCTGTAGTGGCAGAGGTCTCATTTGAAGTTTCTGGTGTATGTGCTTCTGCAGCGTCGTTTTGCGTACCAGCCTCCAATTCGGCGGTTTTCTCCGCCGCAAGTTGAGCTCGGATTTCATCTAGGCGCGCGCTTGCTTGGAAGTCACTCCGGCCAGCGGCAATTTCCTGCATTCGGTCGGAAACAGAGTTCTCGGCGAGTTCTTGAGCACCAAGTGCATTGGCGTATCGTCGTTCGATTTTTTCGCGTACTGCGTCTAGGGTGGGCACACTTGCATCTGGACGGGCTGCCATACTTTCCATAGTGCCCATAGCCTGTACATTTGCTTGCTGCATGGCAGCCTGGTCCGCTTGAGCCTGCAATTGGGTGAATTGCGCCATCTGATCTTGTAAACGCAATTCAGATTCCTTCACCATTTGTTGCGCTTTAGTCGCCGCGTCGACTGCTTGCGCATGCATGGTCTTTGCGTCTTGCAATTGTTGCTCAACAGTCACCAATTGGGTGGCATAGATTTCTGCTACTTGGTTATCACCCGCACTAATTGCGGCGCGAGCTTGGCCTTCTAGTTTCTTTTGCTCTTCCTGCAGCCGGTGAAGCTTCATTTCCCACTGTCGTCGATCTCCAAGCAAGACCGCAGCATGTTCAACTATTGTTTTATGCTGTCTTTTCGCTTCATTCGCCGCTTGCTGGAGCTGAATTTTCGGATCAGCGTTTTCATCAATAGCGTGATCAAGTGACGCGGTGAGGTATTTCCAACCTTTGCTAAATGGATTTGCCATAAGAACCTAGCCCGCCTTTCTTAGGGGAGTTCGAAAGGGTAAATTTGGCCCCCATCCTACGCACCTTTATGTTTGTGCACATATAAGTAATACACATAAAACAACCCCAACCCTTAGCGTGGTGCCAATGTGGTTGGGGGTATCAACATCATTATGGGGGAGATGTTGTTATTGGTTGTTTTGCTGTTCTGCGATTTGGCGGCGGACATCCTCCATATCGAGTGCTTGAACCTGTCCGATAAGGTCCTCCAGTGCTGGCGCTGGAAGCGCGCCTGCTTCGCGGAATACCATGATGCCATCCCGGAAAATCATAAGCGTTGGAATTGATTGGATTTGCAGGGCAGCTGCAATGCCTTGATTCGCCTCGGTGTCTAGTTTTGCAAACACCATGTCTGGATGGGCTTCGGATACTTTTTCAAAGATAGGGCCAAAGCGCTGACATGGGCCGCACCATTCAGCCCAGCAGTCTAGAAGTACGATTCCATCTTGTGAAACAACAGATTCAAATGTCTCGTCGGTGATATCAATTGTGGCCATTAAAGGTTCCCTTCTTATGGTGTTCAGATTGACCAGTAGTGTTTTCCATGGAGTCCAACAGGAAATCGGCGTATTTCATTCCAATGTGGATGTGCTTACATATGAGGTACTGGTCTAGGTTTGCCATCATAGACATCTCACCGTATACAGGATACGGATAATATGATGAAGTTTCTTACCGTATTGAATTATTGATCTCCCTTTTCCTAGATAAGGATCCCTAGAATGACCACGAAAACATACACAGTTTCTGGAATGACCTGCGGACATTGCGCGCAAGCCGTGAAGGAAGAAATTTCTGCATTGGCTGGCATTGAAGGCGTTGAAGTTGATGTAGCAGCAGGTACCGTTTCGGTATCTGGCGCTGATTTCACTGACGCAGCAATATCGGAAGCCGTAGAGGAAGCTGGCTACACCGTAGTAAGCTAAGCCTTAGTTTTGGATCGCCCGCGGAATGCATCTATAGCTCCGCGGGTTATTACGTATGTAGGCCATATTGATTACAAATTTGAGGTTGCACAGTGACTAATCCCACGCTTGAGCTAGCACACATTGATATTGGTGTGACGGGGATGACATGTACATCCTGTTCATCACGGGTAGAACGCAAGCTAAATAAACTGGCTGGCGTCCAGGCCACTGTGAATTTTGCTACCGAGACCGCTGCGATTGATTTTGACCCTGAAGTTAGTTCACAGGATCAGTTGGTACAAACAATTCAAAAGACTGGCTATGGGGCTTTTGTATTAGGGAATCAAGAAGACTCGATCGAGGAGGCCCCTCAAGAATTACCGTCGGTTGATCAAGCGCGCCTTCAAGAACTTGCAGAACTAAAGCAACGTTTTATTGTCTCCGCTCTGCTCGGCGTCCCTGTAATGGTGCTTTCCATGGTGCCCGCCCTGCAATTCGATTTCTGGCAGTGGGCTTGCTTGACCTTAGCTGCACCTGTTTTCGTTTGGGGTGGATGGCCGTTCCATAAAGCGACGTGGGCTAATCTTCGCCATGGGGCATTCACTATGGACACGTTGATTTCTTTGGGTACAACGGCAGCTTTTTTGTGGTCTTTGGTCGCTTTGTTTGTCGGTGGCGCGGGGGAGAAGGGCATGATTATGCACTTCAGTTTGACCGCGCATGCAAGTGGTGGGCTACATGATATTTACTTGGATACGGCCACAATGGTGATCGTATTTTTGCTGCTTGGACGCTGGCTTGAGGCACGGGCTAAGGGGCAGTCTTCAGAGGCATTGCGCGCATTATTGGATTTAGGCGCGAAAGATGTCGCTGTACTTATCGACGATCGTGAGACTCGCCGTCCAATTTCAGCATTACGGGTTGATGATCTTTTTGTAGTTCGACCAGGAGAAAAGATCGCTACAGATGGAGTAGTGGTTGCAGGGGCTTCAGCTATCGATGAATCAATGCTCACCGGTGAATCTATTCCTGTAGAGGTTCAGGAGGGTTCGGCGGTGACTGGAGCAACATTGAATACTTCTGGACGACTTGTTGTTCGTGCTACCCGAATCGGACAAGACACAAAGCTTGCACAAATTGCCCAGTTAGTTACTCAGGCTCAGGCTCAAAAAGCTCCGGTTCAGCGGCTTGTAGATTCGATTGCACAGATTTTTGTCCCCGTGGTGATAATCGCTGCGATTCTTACACTTATTGGTCATTTGTTTGTGCAGAATTCAGTGAGTGGTGCTTTTGCTGCTGCGGTTGCGGTTTTAATCATTGCGTGTCCGTGTGCATTAGGTTTGGCTACTCCTACAGCGTTATTGGTGGGCACGGGTCGTGGTGCTCAGCTTGGTTTATTAATCAAAGGCCCTGAGGTTTTAGAGTCCACACGTCGGGCAGACACCGTTGTGTTGGATAAGACGGGGACGGTCACTACTGGGGTCATGTCAGTGGCTGAGGTTCGAACTTTTGCTGGTTTTTCGGAGCAAGAGGTTTTGGATGCTGCAGCAAGCGTTGAGGCTGCTAGCGAGCATCCTATTGCGCGTGCGATTGTGTCTGCGGGTTCACCGTCGCCAGTGCATGATTTCCGTAACGAGCCTGGGGTAGGCGTGCACGGGGTCGTCGATAAGCGGCAAGTATCTGTGACCCGCTCAACTGAGCGTATCGACGCCGCGACCACAGTTGCGGTAACAATAAACAACACCCCAGCTGGGATTATTGCAGTTCGCGATACCGTAAAGGAAACCTCCGCTGAAGCTATTCGGCAACTTAAATCCTTGGGTCTTAAGCCCATTCTCCTGACTGGAGATAATAAGCAAGTGGCAGAAACAGTAGCCGCCGAAGTTGGCATCACAGAAGTAATTGCAGAGGTGCTTCCTGAAGACAAAGTAACCAAAGTTTCTGAACTTCAGAATAAAGGTCGCATTGTAGCCATGGTGGGCGATGGAGTGAACGATGCCGCCGCACTTGCCCAAGCAGACCTCGGACTTGCCATGGGCGCTGGCACCGATGTTGCTATCGAAGCCTCAGATATCACGCTAATGAACAATGATCTCCGTTCAGCAAGCAAAGCAATCCAGCTTTCCCGCGCAACCTTATCCACCATTAAAGGCAACCTATTCTGGGCTTTTGCCTACAATGTTGTGCTAATCCCAGTGGCTGCCCTCGGTTTACTTAACCCAATGCTTGCAGGTGCAGCAATGGCGGCGTCATCAGTGTTTGTGGTAACAAACTCACTCCGGCTACGCCGCTTTTCATAAGACTTAATGACGCCGCGAAGCCACAATCATCTTGTCAACAGTATGCAGAACTTCATCTACAACGGCAGGATCGATACCTGGTTCCTGTCTAGCTTTTAGTAACTCTTGCTGCGCGGCCGCCAGAGCTTCCGCGCGAACGTGAGCTGCGCGGCGTCGTAACTCACTAAAACGCGCATCATCAAGGATATCTACGTGTTCAGTACCAGTTTCACGAGCTAACCATTCCTGAAAACTTGCTACAACACCTGCCGGTAATTCATCCGTATAGCGGTGCAGCACATCAGTAGCGGCGTGATGCGCACGCTTAGACAATTCCGCACGTGCCAAATCCCCAGAAGCATCAGGTCCACGATCCAGACTTAATTGCCGCATTAACCAAGGCAATGTCAGCCCTGGCACCACCATTGTAATGAGAAGCACAACCAAAGCAATTACTGCCAACTCGTGATGCATCGGCACGGACCCCGAAGGAATAGAAAGCACCAATGCCAATGTCACTAGCCCACGCATTCCTGCCCATGTAAGCAACAACACTTCTTGCAAACGCAACGGTGCAACATTTTTCCGCCCTTTGGCAATATTAAACTTCCAAAATACCCACATCCAGGCAAAACGCACCATAATCAAAACAACCGATAACACCACTCCAACAAACACCGCATGCCAAAGCTCTGCCCCAACTTCAAGCACAGCATCCCGAACCGAAAGCCCAATTAATCCAAAGGCAACACCGGTAAACAACAATTCAATGGTTTCCCAGAACGCATGACCAGTAAGCCGATCTTCGGCATCCACGCTCACTCGAGAATTCATCTCTACAGCCGCAATCACAATAGCAATCACACCTGAAGCATGAAATTCTTCGGCCACCACATATGTCAAGAATGGAATAACCCAAGTCAATGCGTTCCGAGCAACTGTTGAATGCATCCAATCTGTAAGTTTCGCCGAACAAAAGCCGATAACCAAGCCCAAAAGCGCTGCTACCGTAGCAGAATACAAAAACTCCGAAACGCCTCTCCGAAGCGTTAGGTCCTCACCCAACGTTAACGCCCCCAAAGCGACGTGAAAAGCCACAATAGACGCAGCATCATTAAACAACCCCTCAGTTTGCAATGTTGAGGTCAATCGCCTGGGGACACCGGCTGGTTCAGCGACGGCATCCACTGCAACCGGATCTGGGGGTGCAAGAGCGGCACCAAGAATAATCGCGCCAGCTACCCCCAAGGAAGGCAACAACCACATTGCTGTACCCGCAACTACCGCAGTGGTAGCAAACACCAAAAACACCGAAAGGCTCAACAATGTTGCACGCTGCTCACGAATCTGAGCCCAACTGGTACGACGCGCCAAAGCCCACAATAGCGGTGGAATAAAAATAGGCAGAATTAACTCGGGAGGAATATGCAAACTCGGAATACCAGGCAAAACCATAGTTGCCGCAGCCACAAGTGTTAAAAGAACCGGCCAAGGCAAACCAATGCGATCACCGATAGCCACAACAATCATTGTTGCAAGCAAAACTCCCATAATCACTAGGAGTGCTTCCATACCAAGGTCTACCTTTCCAAATAAAAACCTGCGAATGTCCCCTAAGTAGGGTAGAGCGCTTGGCCAAGAAAGCACGAACCAACTTTAATAATGTAATCCGCATCACAAGAAACGAGTGGAGGTGGCGATGATGCCAGTCTGGTTACGTGTTGCACTTGGGCTATTTGCAATCGCCTTTGGCGCCAATATATTCGCGCCTCTTTTGCCCGTATACCAACGTCTCGATGGCCTTAGTGCTACCCAGGTCACATGGATTTTTGCCATATACGTAGGCGGTTTAGTCCCAGCATTGCTGATTGGCGGCCCGCTTTCAGATAGGAAAGGCCGGCGAGCTTTAATCCGACCCGCACTAGTCTGTTCAGCAATCGGATCAATTGTCATTATTGCTGGGGGAGTAGGCCCCAATTGGCTACTCTCATTAGGGCGCTTTATCGCTGGAGCAGGCGTTGGATTTGTTATGGCCGCAGGAGCAGCATGGCTGAAACAAGTATCCACTGACTCAGCCCAAGCAGGCGCACGACGCGCAACAATCGCACTTTCCGCAGGATTTGGCGGCGGACCATTGGTTGGCGGTTTGATTGCAGAATGGATACCCAATCCAGATATCTGGCCCTTCCTTTTCCATCTCACGCTATTGGTTCTTGTAATACCGCTCGTATGGAACGCCCCTTCACCACCAGTCATCACTACAGCAGACCGGAAATTCTTCCCAAAAACAGCCTTTTCACCGCGATTTATTTGGACAGTTGCGGCATGGGCTCCTTGGGTCTTTGGCACAGCGACAATTTCTTTTGCCACACTGACATCCTTGGTTGCCAGCACCACGCCCGCCCCAATTGCCTACACTGGTGCAATAGGTGCGGTAACCATGCTGACAGGTGTTGCTATCCAACCATTAGCCACAAGACTAGGCAATGGGTACGTACCACCAGCGATCGTAGGATTAAGTACAGCGACAATCGGATTACTGCTAGGTGCTGGGGTAGCAGCAACACTCAACCCCTGGCTACTTATACCCACCGCTATCTTCCTAGGGGCAAGCTACGGCACAATGATGGTTTCCGGACTACGTGAAGTAGAACAGATCGCTCCACCTAATGAACTCGGAGCACTCATTGCGGTGTTCTATTCACTAACCTATGTGGGTTTCTTTGCACCATTTGCGCTATCTATTCTAGGGCCCTGGCTTGGTTACAGCACGTGCCTTATCTTTGGCGCATGTGTCACAGCTGCATCGATCGTCCCAGTGGCGCGCGTAGTACGCAAAGCAGTTGAATAGGATTTTGTGAAAGCTTATCCACGGGCCAAATCAACAAAACGTGAGTAGTGCAATTGGTGGGCTACCGGGACAGTTCCAATCGGACCACCACGGTGCTTTGCCAAAATAATGTCCGCTTCACCGAGACGCTCGCTATCTTGATCTTGTGAATCTGGCCGGTAGAGCAACATCACCATGTCCGCATCCTGCTCGAGCGAACCGGATTCACGCAGATCAGCAACTTGAGGTTTTTTGTCTGTCCGGGATTCTGGACCACGGTTCAACTGCGAAATGGCTATAAGGGGAACATCGAGTTCTTTGGCCAAAAGTTTCAACTGACGGGAAAACTCCGAAACTTCCTGCTGGCGGGATTCCACTCTTTTCCCTGAACTCATAAGCTGCAGGTAATCCACAACAATCATTTGCAGGTCATATTGCTGTTTAAGCCGCCTCGATTTCGAGCGGATTTCCATCATGGTCAAGTTCGGCGAATCATCAATAAACAGTGGTGCTTCTTCGATTTCACCTGCACGGGTAGCTAATCTAGCCCAGTCTTCGTCGCTCATGCGACCGCCACGCATATCCGAAAGCTTAATCGAGGTTTCCGCAGACAAAAGCCGGAACATAATTTCAACTTTGGACATTTCCAAAGAGAAAATCACCGAAGCTTTCCCCGACTTTATGGAGCACGAACGCATAAAATCCAAGGCAATAGTAGATTTACCCACACCCGGACGCGCCGCAACAATAATCATTTGGCCACCATGAAAACCATTGGTCAAATGGTCTAGGTCCGCAAATCCTGTGGGAATGCCTGTTGCTAAACCACCTTCAGCTGCAATCTTATCCAGCTCATCCATGGTTGGCTGCAGAATATCTGCAAGGATCGAATAATCCTCAGTGGTGCGCTTTTGCGCTATGGCAAAGACTTCTTGCTGTGCCATATCAACAACAGTTTCAACTTCCGCACCCTCGGTGCCTTCATAGCCAAGTTGAACAATCCGTGTTCCAGCATCCACTAGTCGGCGAAGTACAGCTTTTTCCGCAACAATTTCCGCATAGTAACGGGCATTTGCGGCGGTTGGCACTACCTGTACAAGTGTGTGCAGGTATGGTGCGCCGCCAATTCGTTCAAGGTCATTGTGGCGATCTAAACGCCCAGCAACAATAACGGCATCGACTTCTTTATTGTCGCTAAAAAGATCAAGGATCGCTTTATAGATGAGCTGGTGGGCAGGCCGGTAAAAGTCTTCTGGAGTCAGTGTCTCGATGATATCCGTAATCGCTGAAGGACTCAGCAACATTGCACCTAAAACACCCTGTTCAGCTTCATTATCGTGTGGAGGCTGCCTGCCAAAATCCCTATTTGGAGGATGCTCAGGGCCGCCTGGTTGAAACGATTGCTGCGTTTTTGGGGGACGTTGCTGGCTCAGGTCACGGGAAAACGCAGGAGTGGGCAAATCGTAGTCTGATTGCGGGTAGATTCCGCCCTGCTCAAAACCCATAGCCTGTGGAGCAGGGTAATCGTTGTATGATCCCGCAGGATTAAGATAACCATCGTCGAAGCTGGCGTTCATTGAATCACTCAATGACCAGCTCCTTTTCCTCCGGGTCCATTGCCTGGCCGACTTTCACCTGTAGGTCAGCACAAACATACTTCAGCGTTCCAGGATACCCTTTTACCCATCATTTTTTATATTGCGTGGGGTTCTTTTTCGCTTTTCGATCAGTTTTCCGGAATTACAATGTTGTGCTTTGATCATCCTGTCGCAATTACCAAGCTTCATATTCATCCAGTTAATTGGTTGGCGTGCCAAGAACATTCAAATAACGACCCATGTCCTCGCGGTGATCGCGGGCAGGTTGAGGAAGATGTTCAGGAAGGAAGTAACGACGCCCCAACTCCTTCAGACACACCCCCAACTGTTGGAACCTATGACGATGCTGTATTACAGGAAAATACGGCGACTGGCTAGAACGCGCGCAAACATCGCTTTATAAGGCATACAAGGCCGCGACCGAAATGTTTGATGGTGTGGGCAACTCCAAGGTAAAGGTCGCCCCTTTTACAACACTTTGCTAACAAGTGTGTGGATTTTCGACATAGTTATCCACAGGCTGCAACCCCTGTGGATAACTCGCCTTTAGCCTGTGGATAACTATGTGGAAAAGGTGTGAAAAACGGGCGGATAGCTACCCCCTGAAACCACCCCCTACCTGCGGTTTTCCCATCTTTATCATTGTTATCCACAGTCACATGTGAAACATCTGTTGAAAACTCCAGTTCAGAGCCAACTTGTGAATAACTTTTGGGCAAAACAAACGGCCTTACGCCTTTTTGTGTGAATTCACAAGGGTTAGGCGTAAGGCCGTTTGTATGCTGTTGTCGTTGGGCTATAAATTAGCCGCCGTCACGTGCCTTCTTAGGCAGCGACGACCTCAAAGTTCACCGTAGCTGCGATATTTTCGTGCAGCTTTACGTTGACCTGATACTTGCCGGTGCTCTTTACATGAGCTTTTGGAAGCTCGATGGAGCGTTTATCTAAAGCGGGACCGCCAGCTTTCTTTACAGCTACAGCGATGTCGTCAGCTTTTACAGAACCAAAGAGTTTGCCATTTTCAGCGGAGCGAACCGCAATGGTTACGCCTTCCAGTGCTTCAAGTTGAGCTTTCACTTCGCGGGCGTGGTCAAGGTCTCGAATAGTACGAGCTTCTTGAGCACGCTTGATGCTTTCAACCTGCTTTTCTGCACCACGGGTTGCCGGAATTGCAAGTCCGCGTGGAAGCAGGTAGTTACGTCCGTAGCCGGCCTTGACCTCGACGATGTCGCCGGGGACACCGAGATTGTCAACGGCGGCGGTGAGGATCAGCTTCATGATCCCTGCCTTTCGTTGTACATTCCGTGGACGTCGTCTTTGACATCAACGGAAAACTAATGGTTGATCTGGGGGAGGGCGTAGCCTCCCGGCATATTAGAACGGTGGTTCGTCGTCTGCGGGACCGCCGTATCCACCAGCTGCCGGAGCGGAGTTCCAAGGATCGTTATCTGGTGTTGGTGTGTTATTTGCACCATAGCCACCTTGTTGGCCGCCAAAACCGCCTTGATGTTGTGCAGGTTGTTGGGGCTGATTCCCTGCATTACTGAAGCCGCCGCCAAAACCACCTTGGTTTTGTGCTGGCTGCTGTGCAGGCGCGGAACCTTGAGAACCGTAGCCGCCTTGGTTGCTTCGACTGGCACGAGTCACCTGTGCTGTCGCAAAGGTTAGCGAAGGACCAATATCGTCAACTTCAATTTCGAAGTTGCTACGTCGTTCGCCTTCACGCGTTTCATAAGACCGTTGTCGTAGCCGGCCGGTAACAATGACGCGCATACCTTTGGACAGAGATTCGGCAACGTTTTCGGCCATTTGGCGCCACACATTGCAGGTCAAATACATGGCTTCGCCGTCTTCCCACTGATTTGTTTGCGGGTTTCGACGCCGCGGGGTAGAGGCGATTCGGAAGTTTGCTACTGCTGCACCTGAAGGGGTGAAGCGAAGTTCAGGGTCGGCAACGAGATTGCCTACCACCGTGATGTTCGTTTCTCCGAGGGCCATGACCTTGTGCCTTTCTATGCGACTTTCTAGCGAGAGCTGAGTGGATTCAGTTACTACAACGAAGCAAAAGCGATAATAGTACTGCTTTTGCCGTTGTGTCGCCGATTAGCGGTCGATGCGCAGAACCTTAGTACGAAGCACGTCGTCACTTAGGTTCAGCAAGCGGTCAAGTTCAAGCACGGTTGCAGATTCGCACTTGAGGTTGATGACGGCATAAATGCCTTCATCTTTCTTGTTGATCAGGTAGGACAACTTACGCTTGCCCCAGATATCAACCTTTTCCACGGTGCCGTTTTCTTTGCGGACAACCTCGAGGAATTTGTCTAGGGACGGGGCTACGGTGCGTTCATCCTGACTAGGGTCGAGAATGATCATCAGTTCGTATTGACGCACGGACCTCATCACCTCCTGTGGTCTAGTGTTTCTCAATTCGGCCACGCCTGATTGGCGTGGCAGGAGGGTCGTTGCGTCAGCAACCTCTCAAAGGTACCCCACAAATGCCTAGGAAAAAAATAGTATTACCTGAATCACATTTCCCTAGAGGACTGCGCATTTAGGTTATGAAACAAAGAGTGTCGCCCAGAATACAGCGATTGTGACCGGAATAACCGTAATAAAAATGATGGCACTAATAAACAGGCCCCAAATCTGCACTGGTCGTTTCTTGTACATAAAACTCGCGAACGAACCACCAAAGCATAAAAATCCTAGAAACACACTCGCTATGGTGACGATCATGGCTGTATTCGTCATGACGATCTGCTCCTTGTGGCAAAGGGACCAGCTGTAGGATCCGTATTGTTATGTGCTTGTGCAACATAATCAACACTACGGTTCCACAGCTGCCGAATCACAATAATGGTGAGCGTAAGTAGTAGTGCGCCGCGGATGACAATCACGGCGTCGAGAAGCTCATGGTTAATGCCCTTGTCGTCAACGCCGAGCATATGCCACATTAAAAACGGCCACACAGCGGCTTCGGCGAGCATCCAACAGAGCACTAACTTCCAGCGCGGAACCGCAAGCACTACAAATGGCACGAGCCATAATGAGTATTGGGGGCTCCACACTTTATTGGTCATTAAAAATGCCACCAGAATCAATAAAATCAGTTCGGCTACACGTGGCTCCTTCGGACTTTTCAGCCCCACAAACAACACTAATACGCAGCAGAATACAAATGCCGCAAGGCTCACAGCATTAAGAATCGCGGATTCACCTGGTGCATCAAACCCCTGCCAACCAGTAATTCGTGAAATTACCGCGTAAATCGTTGTACCTTCCCATCCGCGACGTTGGTTAAGCCGATAAAACTCTGCCCAGCCAGCTGGAGCCAAGATAATAAGCGGCACATTAACCACCAGCCAGGAAATAGCCGTAGTGGCAAGCATCTTCAGCCACGGTAGAAGCGCTTTATTGCGCAGCGCGAGCGCAAAATACGCACCTAAGAGGAATATTGGCCACATTTTAAATGCACAACCTAGGCCAATCCAGATTCCTGCCTGCCAGACTTTTCCACGTTGAACTGCCAACATTGCAGCGAGTGCTAGAGCGATTGATGGAGTATCAAAATTTGTAAATGCGTGGACTGATACTAGGGGAGAGACCGCCATGAGCACTGTGTCCCAAGGGCGATTTCCTGCGAGTTTCCGCACCATAACGATGGAGAGTATCCAAAACGTTGTCAACCCCAGTGCAGTAATAAAAAAGTAGAGGCTTGCTTCAGGTAGCAGGTGCCCGGGGAACGCGGCATCGAAAATGGGGTAGATAGCGCGGGTTATTGAAGCATTAATCCATTGGAAAAGCCCTGCAAGAACAGGGTATTCCATAAAGCGCACGACGCCATCTTCAACCCATGAATAAAAATACGGTACACCGCCTTGGTCTAACCCCTCTGCACCATAAAGGGGAATAATGTCGGTGTAGCACGCAGAAAGATATTGTCGACGCCCCGACCAGTCTAACTGCACACCCCACTCAACGCGCTGCCCTATTGTGCAATTAGCTTTAGTAAAAAACCCAGTTCCCAGGAACAATAAGCCCGCAAGAATAAGCGTGCGCTGCGGCGTCAAAAACTTTGCACGACCAATTGCTGAATAGCGCCCCATAGGGCCACCCAGAAATTCCGTAAACCCTTGGGCCGCTGGCTCAGTTCGTGCTGGCTGAACGCGCTGTTCGTCGCGATCAAGTATGGAGGCGGGGGGTTTCATACAAACTCCGATTGCTGACTTTTGATTGAAAAAGCCAGGTGCTGTGGAGTGGAACAAACACAACACCTGGCGGAATATCGATAGACCTAGAGTCGTGAACGAGCGTGCTACAGTCGCACTCTCACAGCGCTAACGCTGTCCACCAAATATATTGGGCACCCGAATTCCAGGCGCTATTTCCACTGGCTCTGGAGCAGCTGGCGGCATTTCTGGCAACGGCGGAAGCTCTTGCTCGGGAACTAGTAGTTCACCTTCAGGCACAACTGTTGTAGGTACAACATCAGCACTAGTTGCCGGTGCCGTTTGCGTAGGAACTACTACCTGAGGGTTCGGGCTGTAGCCAAGGTCTCCCGATGGTGCTCCGAATGTTTCAAACGGCTCACCAGAAAGCGCAGTATCCATAGTGGCTTTCCAGATTTGTGCTGGCAACCCAGAACCATAAATTGACCCTCCCCAAGCATTGGTCAGCGGGGAATTATCTTCGGTTCCAACCCACACGGCCGTCGCTAATTGCGGAGTAGCACCAATCATCCAAGCATCTTTATTTTGGCCTGTGTCACCTAATTGGGTAGTACCAGTTTTTGCAGCCGATTGACGCCCGCCAGCAAGCGTATTTCCATTGGAATACGCCGCAATAGGCAACATTGCTGCCATAACATTATTGGCTACTGCAGCAGAGACGCGCCGCTCGCCTTCATCATCCTTGTGTTCGTATAACACCTCGCCACCCGCAGTCTCAACTTTCTGCACAAAGTGCTCTTTATGCCAAACACCTTCATTTGCAAGTGTTGACAATGCAATCGCTACATCGACTGGACGTGACTGGTACTGACCCAAAATAATGCCCTCATACGGGGATTCTCCATCTTCTGAAAGAGTTTTTGGGATTCCTGGCAAAGACTTCGCCATTCCCAACGCATGTGCCATGTCTGCAACATCTTGAGGGCCATTTTCCAAATCCTGTTGGAAACGAATAAAACTCGTATTGTGACTACGCTTCAGTGCTTCCTGAATCGCGCATGTTCCACAACCAACACCCTCAACATTCGTCACGGTCACGTTACCAGTTTGGACTGGAGCAGAACTGTAGAGTTTGGAAAGTGGAATGCCTTGCTGGAGTCCAGCCGCCAAACCAAAAACTTTAAAGGTGGAGCCTGTCTGAAGCGCCGCGTTAGCAAAATCCCAACCGGTTGCTTCTTCACCGCCATAATATGCTTTTACAGCCCCGGTATTTGGATCAATCGCTACCACAGCAGAACGCAATTTATCTGGTTGATTTTGCAAAATATTATGTACGGCGTCGACCGCGCCTTCTTGGGCCGTGGGATCGATCGTGGTAACCACGCGCAAACCACGTGTTTGCACATCATTTTCGGAAATACCTAATGCTGCTAGTTCGGCGATTACTTGGTTTTTAATAAGACCATTGCTTCCCGCCGCTTCGGTATACGCGCTATTTTGAGCTGGATCGACTACCTCCGGAAACACCTGCTGATCGCGCTCTTGTTTAGAGATCGCACCAGTTTCCACCATGCCATCGAGCACATAATTCCATCGGGTTTCTGCTTCTCCGCGATTTGTCCAAGGATCCAATTGACTTGGACGTTGAATAGCACCTGCAAGGAACGCAGCTTCAGATGGCGTAATTTCAGCAAGAGGCTTTCCATAATATGCCTGTGCAGCGGCTGAAACACCATATGAATTGCGCCCAAAGTAAATGGTATTTAAGTACGCAGCTAAAACTTCGTCTTTCGACCATTCATTGGCCATCTTTGACGAGTACACAAGTTCTTTAAACTTACGAGTCATTGTGCGGTCATTACCTACAACCGCATTTTTTACATACTGCTGTGTAATAGTTGAACCACCACCAGCAGTACTATCACCAGTAATCTGACCTAACACTGCTCGGCCAAAACCAGAAATTGAGAAACCTGCATTGCTATAGAATTCACGGTCCTCTGCCGCAAGTACAGCGTCTCGCAAATGTTTTGGAATCTCGTCAAATTTCACTTGCTGACGGTTGCCCTCAGGAGGGACTACTCGCGCTAACTCAGTAGACCCATCAGCCGCATAGATATACGAAATCTGCTTGTTTACTAGCTCATCCGGTTTCGGAACCGTAGCGGTCAAATACGCAACCATAAAGGCAACGATAGGACCGACGATCGCTAATAATGTAACTACTAAAAACGAGCCACCAATAATCCGTCCAGCTTTGGATTTTTTGGCTTTAGTCCTCGTCCTTTTCCTTTGTTCTTTTTGCTCATTCACCTAGGGTTCCACTCCATTTTGATATTCGCCTCCCACCCAATACTAAGGGTGATAATGGCTGTTTTTACGCCACTGTTGCGGTGTTTGCCATTAGAAGGTGATTCCATCTACATGCAGGGCATACTTCCACTGTATGTACGGTGACATTATGCCCAGATTCTGCAAACGCTGCGATTTCCTCTTCATTACGAGCAGTATTTGAAGCTCTCCCTAATGTGTCGCCAAAAATCCACAACACTGTGCGGAGTTCTTCACTTTCACATATTGGGCAGCTTCGTCCAGCAGGACGACCATGAAAGCGGGCTGCTGTAACTAAAAGGAAACTAGCATCGCATACAGCATCCTTCGCTACCGCACCAGAACGCCATTGTTCCAGAAGGCGATGACGCGCCCACCGGTGACTGACTTCGTTACGATATACGACCACCCAGCTAGTCTAACGCCCAATGCAAGTATTACTACTGATTTTTTTGGTTTCTCCACACCCCTTTGTGCCACAACGGTACGGTTGTTTATATAGCAACCGAGAACATAGTGGAACGTTTATGCGACACGTTCGCTATTTTATTTGGGCGTTTATACCGCCAACTCAAAGTTTTTTTGGTTGAGCAAATTTGCCGCTTTGTAGCCAAGACCTCGACTTTTTTCAAAGGTATTCAAGAATTATACGTTGAGGTATTCCTAATTGTTGCGCGCTAAGGAGTACTATATAAGCCATGTCGAATACTTCACCTGAGGAAATTGCCGCTCTTATCCGCCCGTCACTTACTCAGTTGTATGTGACTTACTTCCGTCGCGCTAGCCAATCGGACCTCACAGGCCCACAGCTCACAATCATGTCGCGCCTGGCCGAAAACGGCCCATCACGCATCAACGAGGTAGCACGCCGAGAAGGTATTCGAATGCCCACCGCCTCAAACGCGCTACACCAGCTCGAGCAGCGGGGGATGATCGAACGATTGCGTGATACAGCGGATCGCCGCGGAGTGCGAGTCAGACTTACCGCTCTAGGACGCACCGAACTAGAACGCGTCGGCTCCGAACGTACACGCTATTTAGCGGAGATGCTTAGCACTTTGGAACCTGATGAACTTGAGGCTGTAAAAAACATCGCTCCGCTTATTAAGCAATTAGCACTCAATTATGCTGCTGCCTCCTCCGAGGATGAAGAAGAGGATTCAATGGAATAGCTTCGCAGTATAGGTTCGAATATATATGCCCAAGAAACACGCCTCTGGCGACCCTCCTTCAAAAGGCGAGGCGCTGGCGCCTTTGCGAATCCTGGTTGCATGGCGTAACGACGCCTCAGGCGCCGAGGCTTTGCAGTTTGCTGCATGGTTGGCACGAACAACACCAATATGCCTTCGAGCCGCAATGGTTTTTACTCGACCATGGCCCACTTCGTCTTTAAATAAGATGGGTAATAAATATCAAAAGTGGTTAAAAAAGAAGTCTGCGGCCTGTGCTACTGCTATTAAAAAGGAACTACTTTCTGCCGATGTCCCCAAAGAATATTGGGATGAGGAATTCTCTATTTTTCTTGACGGGACCTCTGAAACAGCTTTGCTAACTCAAGCAGCTACTTCGTTTCAGGCCGACCTAGTAGTTCTTGGGTCTCATGCAGGAGCACCCAAGGGTCGTTTTCGTGCAGGTTCCACAGCAGATGCAATGCTTCACTCTTCCCCATTACCGCTTGGGCTCACACCACGTTCCGTTAAACTTTCAAAACGCGGTGTTACCCGTATAACATGCGCTTTTGTTGATTTTGAAGATGCTTCTGAATTGATTCATAGTGCCGCAGATTTAGCATCCCATTGGCAAGTTCCACTGCGAATCGTCACCTTTGCTCCCGAAGAACTCAATGAAGGACTCGAACACAGCATTGATTTCGAGGCCGAGCTTTCTCATGAGTGGAGGGAACAGTCATTGGCATTTTTAGATCGTGCACACGATCTTGTCCTTTCCAAACATCCACAGCTTTCAGTAACAACCGAGATCGGATCGGGTAAAGGTTGGTCTGGCGCGATTGACGCACTGAAATGGAAAAAGGGAGATTTGTTGTATATCGGATCAACCCCACTCGGGCCATTCGAACGAGTTTTTGTCGGCTCTACGACTAATGAAATATTACGACACATTCGGGTTCCAATGCTGATTAAGCCTGCTGTTACTCACTAAACCTCTCAGTGAACGCGTGTAGCCTCAGAACCATGAAGACCGCGTTTATTACAGGTGCCAGTGGTGGAGTTGGCTTAGAGGTAGCCTTTGAACTCCATCAAGCGGGTTGGCAAGTTATAGGTCAGTATCGCACCAAGCCAGGCGATGTTCCTGGTATCACGTGGTGGAAAGCCGATCTTTTAAAGCCTTACGAACTTCCCCCTATGTCAAAAGTCCATGCACTTGTGCATTGCGCAGGTATTGCAAATCTTGGCCGTGTGAGTGAAACAACCACCGAAGATTGGGAAGCAGCGATGAATATCAATCTATATGCACCAATTGCTTTGACCAATCAGCTGCTTCCAGCCCTGCGTGCAAGTAATGGACATGTAGTGTACCTAAACTCCGGAGCAGGCCTTCGCGCAAATCCGAATTGGGGTGCATACGCCGCAAGCAAGTTCGCTGCCAGAGCTTGGTGTGATGCATTGCGCGCAGAAGAACCAGAAATTCGGGTCACCAGTATCCATCCGGGAAGGATCGATACGCCAATGCAACAGCATATTGTGGAGCAGGAAGATGGGGTTTATGATCCCTCGCAGTATTTGCGGGCTTCGACTGTTGCCTGTGCTGTAGTAAATGTTCTTCATACACCAAATGATTGTGATCCAAATGAGGTTATACTCCGGCCTCGCAAGCATTAAAGTCAAAGTATGCACGACCCCCAGAAGCCAAATCATGAAGAAC
The DNA here is from genome assembly GCF_030408815.1 of Corynebacterium freiburgense. Taxonomy (NCBI): domain Bacteria; kingdom Bacillati; phylum Actinomycetota; class Actinomycetes; order Mycobacteriales; family Corynebacteriaceae; genus Corynebacterium; species Corynebacterium freiburgense. The sequence goes on from NZ_CP047355.1 coordinate 2,894,372, forward strand.
GATTCCCTTTCCACCCCGAGAACGATTTGCCTGGTTCCACGGAAATTTCTGAAGAATTGCGTCGTGCCATCGAACTGCCTACAGGAAAGGAACCATCTGAGCAGATCACCGATGACCCGTTAGAGCGTTTAGAACGAAACCAATCTTCCACTCGACAGGCTATCGCGTTTGCAATTGCTGTCCCAGTCGTCACATTTCTCACCGCGTTTATTATTGCGATTATTTCTCGTACCAGCGGTGGACCTTTATGTGATGCGGGCATTTCTGACTGGATTTGCAGCAGACAATACGAGATTCTCTTCCCAATTATCCCTGGGGTTATCGCTCTTAGTGGGACACTATTGGCCGCTTGGATTACGTATGTAAAGTGGCGTTCCTATGGCAGGTGGCGCCCTTGGTTGGCGATAATTTGGGTGTTGATGCCTTTTACACTGGCTTGGATGACTGGCTTTGGCACTATGCTGATCATTGGCCAGCGTTAGCAAGCAAGTTCAAGGACGCAGAAAGTATCACTTATCGGTCACAAAACACGCTTTGCGTAGTGAACCTTCTGATTCATAAACTACGTGTAATGCATTATCGAACCATAGTGCGTCGGAATATCCGAATGGTTGGCCAGTTCCTAGTTTTACTAATGTTTCCCAACCGTGGTCTGTCCGAAGGTCAATGCTTCCTCCCATTCGCCCTGCTTCCGCATACACCAATATGAGGCCTAGAGGTGTCTTCAAGAAACTCGCATTGCAGGCGGCTGCAGGTGGTGTTTCGTGCCATTGCACATCACTCCATGTAATTCCGCCGTTTGTGGATTCCGCATACCAGCGCCCTAAGGCACCGCTTTGAAATGCTGCCGTGGAACGTGCTGAAAGCATGAGCTTTTCATCCCAGAGTTCAATGCATGATTCGTCACAATCGTGTCCGCATGCTGCGCCAGGTTTCCAGGTTTCGCCCCGGTCTTCACTTCGCCACGTAATATGTTGTGTTTCGCCATTGGCAGCGCGGACTACAGCCGGTTGCAACCATAGGTCACCAGCTACTATTCCATGCCCACTAGTCGCAAATACCGCTGGGTATTCTGCGGATACATCACCGGTAATGGTTTGAAATTTCCATGTAGTGCCGAGATCATCTGAGATTCCAATTTCCACATGAAGAGTGTCTCGGTCGGTGTTGGATGTCCACGGAGTAGACCCAAAGAATCCAACATCCGCGCTACGTGCGTGGAAAAGCACCAACCGCTCGCCGTCGGTCAAAAACGAGGGATCAGAAAAACCGCGCTGTGGTTCCGCCTTGCCTTGTCGTAGCAATTTTGGAGTGCCGTTTTTCACCAGGATCAATGAGTTTGGATTTGGTAAATCAGCAGCCATGGCACCACCGATTGCTTCCCAGTCAGATTCAATAGGTGCTATTCGCGCATCACATGCGACCAGGAGTTCGCCACCAATCTGAGTAATCGCTGGTGCCCGCACTTCAATAACGCCATGGACTAGCGTATCGACGTCCCGGGGGCAAAGGAATTCAGAATCCTCAGCGAGATGCAATTCAGGCATGCTCGGGCTTTGACCCCAAAACTACTTCGAACTCGAGAAGTTCAAAACTCTTTGCCACCGGTTTTCTACTGCCATCATGGGCAGCCGTATCATCCTTATTACCTTTGCGTTCATCGCTATCACGCCATGCCTGGTAAGAAGCTTCATCAGCCCACTGTGTCACTACAAAATAGCGAGTTTCGCCTTTTACAGGACGCAATAGTTGGAAGCCTTCAAAGCCTGGGGCATTATCTACCACGTGTTTGCGCGCCTCGAACCTTTTTTCAAGGTCTTCGCCATGGCCTTCAGGAATAGTAAGCGCATTAATCTTTACAATACTCATATCAATAAGCCTACCCTTATTTCTATGCTTGGCAGGCTTCGCTGCCGCAATTCGCATCCTCTATCGAAGCCGCACAAGTCTCACACATAAGTACTTGTTTCCGGCAAGCGCCATTATCACAATTCACAAAAGTATTCGTGGGGGCATTGCACTGCACACAGTGGCCAAGCTGCGCGGCGTCGTCACCAAATTCCATATGCATTCGGCGATCAAACACATACAAGGAGCCCTCCCACAGGCCCTTATTGCCAAATTTCTCTCCGTAGCGCACAATGCCGCCATCGATTTGATATACCTCTTTAAAGCCGCGATTAATCATCAATGCGGATAGAATCTCACAGCGGATTCCTCCCGTACAGTATGTAATCACTGGCTTATCTTTTAAGTGGTCGTACTTGCCGGACTCAATCTCTGGAATAAAATCATGCGTTGTGCGCACATCTGGCACAATTGCGCCCTTAAACTTGCCAATCTGGGCTTCCATAGCGTTTCGGCCATCAAAAAACACCACCTCATCACCACGTTCAGCTACCAGCTGATTTACCTCCGCGGGCTTTAAATGTACTCCGCCACCAATTACTCCATCTTCATCAACTTTTAATTCCCCTGGAGCCCCAAAAGCAACGATCTCATCGCGAACTTTTACGGAGAGCTTTGAAAAATCCTCTGCACCCCCTTCAGACCACTTAAACTCTATTCCTTTGAAGTATTCTTTTGTTTTCCGAACATACCGCTTACAAGCAGTAATTTCCCCACCTACTGTGCCATTAATACCATGCTCCGAAACCAGAATTCGGCCCTTTAATCCCAAAGATTCACACAGATCACGCTGCCATAGCATCACAGCAAACGGATCCGAAATAGGTTGAAATTTGTAATAGAGGAGAATCTTGCTCTGGACCATAGTCATAGTGTAGCCCCTTGTTTTTCTGTCTCTATCAGCGAGTGGATATCCCTTCCCCGCTATGAAAGTTAGGCTAACCTCGCCTTATGACATTAAAAAACAAACTATACAAAGCAACTATCAAAGGCATGTCCCTTGCCATGTCACGCCGAATTGACCTACCGGAACGTGAACCCCGCGAAGAACTTACCCAAGTGACAGTGACTGATACCCAGCAACTTGCCCCACAACTTCGCAGAATCACTCTAGAAGCAGAGCTCTTCCAAAATATCGATTTCTACGGCGCCGATGAATACATTGGCCTTATCATGCCTAAACCTGGCAAAACCTTTGAACTACCTAATCCAGAAATCTTAAATATCCGTTCCGCAATTAAAGGGATGCCAGTAAACCTCCGTTGGTACACCGTGCGACTACACCATAAAAACCAGGCAAAGATTGACCTCGATATAGTCACGCATGGCACTTCTGGCCCTGGCTCCATCTGGGCATTAACCACAAAAGTCGGTGATCTAGCCGGCGTTCGGTTAATTGGTTCATGCCATTACCAACATGAAGGTCCTCAGCTCTATGTGGCTGACCCAACCGCAGCTCCCGCGCTTCGTAATATTGTTGCGTCTCTCCCAAACAAAGAAAAGGCGCGAACTCACGTTCTATTACAAGGTACCAATAATGAATTAGAACCGAATTTTCCTGAGTCGAATCTGGCCTCTTTCAACCGTAATATTCCAATTTCGGAATACATAAAAATACTGCCTTTTGATCCAGCAACACTCGAATACGCCTGGCTATGTGGGGAATCTTCGCTAGCGACCGGCATGCGCCGCGCACTTGTAGCAAAAAATGTACCTAAACAAAAAATAATGTTCTCCGGTTATTGGAAGCAGGGAATTGCTCGAACATAAAAAGCATATTTTCGACGTCCCGTTCACTCCACGAAATACATTAGATTTACTGTAAACATGGCGGAACTCAAGGAGTGAACATGCCTGATCTAGCAAAACAAGCAGAGCTTCCCACATTTAAATACTTTCCAAACCCAACAGCGCAAGGAATATTTGAAGAAAACCCATCTGCAATGTGTCCGTGTTGCAAACAGCAACGAGGCTGGGTCTACGCCTTACAACCTTATGCTGTAGATGAAATCAGTGATCTTTGCCCTTGGTGTATCGCCGATGGTAGTGCAGCAGCATTATTTGATGCAGAGTTTAATGATGTAACAGCAGATCTACCGCATGAAGTTGTAGAAGAAGTTTCGCTTCGCACTCCTGGTTTTCCCACCTGGCAACAAAATATATGGTTAACCCACTGCAATGACGCTGGAATATTTCTAGGGAATCCAACTTGGGAAGATGTCCAGAAAATACCCGGATTGTCGTCTCTTCTGTATCAGGAAGGCGTAGATAAAGACCTGCAACACCTCCTTGGCGGCGATTCCTCCTTGACGGCATACCTTTTCCAGTGCACGCAATGCCATCAGTACATGGTGTATACCGATTGTGACTAGCAAGAAAGACACACAATGAACAAACCACAGTGGGAACGCATACTTCACATGTATGGCCGAGCCACCGACACACCCGTATATTTAGCCGCATTATTAGGTAGTGACAAACAAAGCATTAAGGCCGCGCTGTACCACCTTAATGGCGCGATTGTGCACCAAGAAACCGTTTCCCCAGCTGCGCCCTTCGTCACAAAAATACTCATTAATAACCTTGCTAACAATGACATCGCAGACCCAACTGCATACTGCGGAGTAATCGATTGGCTTCAATACCTTGCCGAAAGCCTTCAGATTGTTGCAATTTCACCAGAGGAAGCTCAAATTGTTGCCGATAAAGAACTACTCGCAGAACTGGCATCATTGTCGGACGATGCTGCTGAAGAATTCCTTGAGTCTGAAGGATTGGAGTTATGGGAGCAGCTTATGCCCTCTGGCTACATCAATACTGCAAAACTAACACCTGAGGTTATAGAGACATTAACTCTTTTGCCAGAAGCTTCTGAAGCTTTACATGCTTGGAAAAAAGTACAGGTGGTTCACACAAACTAGAAGTTTAGGAACCACCTGCTAGGTGTGACACTACGCGAGCTATTTACCCACTTCGCACACGTTCTTTTTCAGAAATCTGGTCTGCTACTTTATCTTCGTTCGATTCTTTCCCGCGCTCGTGAGCGTCGTTCGTTTCACTTTGACCGGAGGATTCTGATTCAAGATCTTCCGGCGCTGGGATTTCCTCGTCAATATTTTCTTGCTCGCTGTACTCGCTTTTGGATCGCTCCTTTGAACTTTCCGAATGCGGCTCCACTCGTGCTTCTTTGGGTGCGTCCATTTCTAAAGCTTCCGCGGCATCTTGGATAAGGAATTGACTTGTTGTGGATTTCTTGCGGTCCGGACAAGTCACCACGGTAACGCCACCAATGTAATCCTGTACGGTTTGTAGCATTTTTTCCGGTGTAGCCAACACCATGTGGAAGCCGAACTTTGTAAACACGTCCATAGCTCGCCGGGTAAAGCGTGCGTCAGCGCGGTCAAAGGCTTCGTCTAGGATCACCGTTCCATACCTGGAACAATCTCCAACAACGCAGCTACGAGCTCTTGCTTCGCTTAACCCCGCACCAGTCAATTGATACCGTAGTGCGGCAGCCAGGCAGAAGAACACCAGCTTTTGCGCTTGACCACCTGAAAGACCTTCTGCAGAGTCATAAACTGCGCCTCGGGAACCATCCAGGTTCAATTCGACGCCCAGGAAAGTTACATGTTTACGGGTATCCAGCCGCAAACGATAAATCCGCTCTGGCGATTCATCCGAAATCTTAAGTAGTTCAATTACTTCCTTGAGTTTTAAGAACCGTTCTTCGCTATCCAAGGCATCTTCATCATTTAGAACACCATCGACAACTTCTCGCAGTTTCGCCACAAAATCTCGGGCTTCAGCTGGTAGTGCTTCGCGGGCTTCGATCTGCAGGTGTGCTCCAGGTTCAAATTCGGTTGTCGATAAAGATTCGTTGATCAACTCCATCGCATCACGAATCTCCCGTGGAGCACTTTGAATCTGGTAAAGGAGTTTGTTTAGGTTCTGCTTTGTTTGATCCCTGAGCATTTCACGGAAGCGAGCCTCAAAATTCGGCAGGTCATCTTCTTCAAGGCGCGCCAATAGTGCGGCAAAATCACCTCGATACGATTGTTCCGCTACAAGATCCCCAGACCGTTCCGGCCAACGACTGAGGAATCCAAGCATTGCTTCCATAGCAAGACGTTCTTGTTGTTGGATTTCGCGGTTACATTTCGTGATCTGTTTATTCAGCTCTTTACTTACACGATCCTTTACCTGGAGGATATTGTCAGACCGGATTGACCTCGTAAAGTTTAGGAATCGGGCATTAAGGCGCTCTTTGATTTCTTGTGCTAGCTCGCCAAAATCTTCAACCATTGTTTGAAGTTCGTGGCAAAGATTCTCCGATTGCCGGAATTCTTGCAGGTAACCACCCCGCTGACTTGTTAAGTCTTCGGCATTGTCCATTGCCTGCTTGAGTTCGTCTTCCACAACAGTAAATCGTCGTTTAAGTTCTTTTAACTCGACTTCTGCGTCTACTAATTCGTCTATCCGGGCTTGGCATCGGCTGACTTCAAACTTACATGCCTCGATATCGATGGCGGAAAAATCCGTAACCGCAATGATCTGCCTACCTGCACGCAGCGATTCGTAGTCACGGTTCGTGTTTTCTTCAAACACTGCGGCATCTTCATCTGCTTTCGCAAGGCGTTGTTGTGCGGCCGCAATCGCTGACGTAAGTGCGTCGATTTTATCGTCGTTACTTGTGCTCAGCACCCAATGTGTGCGATCAGTAAGCAATTCACGGTCGTCTTTTTCATGTTGCCGAGTGTTGTGTTTTACGTGCCCGCAATGAGTTACTGCTCGGCGTTGCCGCCGGAATTCTTCCATATTGTCTACGCAGGTGTAGTCAAATTTCAAAGCAAGTTGCTGTTGAATCCAACTATGGAATCTTCCTGGCTCTACCTGAATTTTTGTCGCCAATGTGCCAGCACGGAATACTGCTTGATTCCTAGGGTCATCGGACCCAGTGAGCCGCACATAGTTTAGTTTTGTTTTTAGATTTTGTTCTTCAACTGCGTCAGTAAAAGCCGCGTAATGTTCTTCTGGCACTAGCATTGTGCGGGCAAAATCATGCATAACCCGCTCAGCCACTGCTTGCCAGCGATGCTCTTCAGGATCTACTTGAATGAGTTCTGCAATAAATGGAAGATCATTATGCTGCAAATCTAGTGTGGTACAAATATCATCCCGTGCCGCTAAAAGCTCACTATCCATTGCGGATTGGTAAGCTCGCACCGCTGAAAGTTCCTTGTGTAGGGAAAGCAGCCGGTCTTGGATTACTCGGTGCACACCATAGAGTTCTTGCCTACGGTTAGTGTATTTCTTCGCACTTTGTTCAAGTTCTTCGCAAAGTTCTTGAACTTGCAGGCGCATATCAATAAACCCTTCACGGGTTTCAGGAACTGTCGCGTCGAGTACTTCTGCATTTGCCTCAAACGCGTCGCGCTCTTTTTGTGTGGCTATTAGCCTGGCTTGTGCGCGTTCGTGGTCGTGGCGTGCATTTACAAGACCTAATCCTTCACGGCCTTGGATCAGATCACGTACTTGATCGCGTTCATGTTGGAAATGCTGAACTCGCTGTTTTGCGGCTGTGAGTTCTTCTTCAACGCTGGTTACACACGCCCGCACTTCCAGCATTTTCTTCTCAGCCTCGGTGAGACGGTGCCCGGTGATAAAGCGCTCTAGATGATCCCGATCCGCACTGGTGAGTTCAAGCTCTTTGCGGGTCTCAGCTATTCGTTCGTTTGCCTTCCGAATAGGGGAGAGTGCTTTGATTTGTAGCCGAGAGTTTTGCACTGCCTGGTATGCAGCATTAAGTTCTGTAAAACCTTCAACCGCTGCGGCAGCTGTCTGGAGCGTAGGTGGTTCGGGGAGCATAAAGTCCCGCATAAGGGCATTAAGGTCCCCAAGGGATTTTGCTGATTGTGTTCTGTGCAGCAATGTAAGTGCGCCTTGGTCTGCAATGCCAAGTTCTTTTCGCAGAGCATTCATAAAGGGCGCATGGTTGCGCTGTACAACGAGTAATTCGGGCCAAGTGTGCTTAGCTTGGCGTAGATTGAGCTCGTCTTTGGCAATTTTTTCGCATTCGGAAAGATCTGCAGCACGTGGAAAAAGCAAAAAAAGGTTGACAATATCACTCGGGTGATGGCATTGCGCGCTTAAGAACATCAAACGAATAGCAGTGACAACCTTGCCTTTTCCGTCATTGTAGGTAAGGGCCACACCCGACCATTGAGGGCCAGTACGGAGATAAGACTGGGTAAGCTCATCAAATTCACTGGAGTGTTCTCGACGCCACGCACCACGGCAATAAGTAATAAGGTTACGGCCCGAACGTGTTCCAGAGTCCTGGGCCGCAGCATTGAAACGAACCGTAACCGGTGGCACCAAAACCACTGACACGGCGTCGATAAGCGTTGACTTACCTGAGCCAGAAGCACCGGTAATCAGGTGACCTGCACGCGCAATATCAACGGTGTGCAAACCATGGAAAGTGCCCCAGTTATAAAGCTGAATTTGTGCTAATCGGAATTGTCCGTTGACGTCACTATTCATCGTCGTCCTCAGAGTTTTCGTTCAAGGTCACGCTATTTTCGCCGATTAATCGGTTATAGCTCTCGGTGAGCGCTGATATTTCTTCGCCTTTGAAAATCAATCGCAGTACAGGAGAAATCTCGAAACGACCCGCGGTAGAAGCTGGGCGAATAATGGAGTTTTCAATGAGTTTGCCCCACGCAGCATCAAACTTTTCGCGCAATGCAGCTTCTTCAGTTTCGGAAACTTCCTGGTACGGAAGCATTGCCTCAAATACCTCTTCTTCTCCGACTACTGCACGCTCACTCGGGCTTGTCATTACGAGCGCGTATCGAAGATGCAATAGGATCGCACTTTCCAGCAATGTTAGGGGTGTACGCCGCATTAAGGTGGTTTTTCCTTCAACATCTACATCCCATGTTTTGGCATAAGCGACCCCAGCAGAATCATCGACATGCAACGAAAGGAATAGATTATCGAGTTGTTGGGCAAGCAGCTCTCGGTTTGCAGAGATCGTTCGAAAAAGCTCTGGTGTTTGTTCTGCCGATACATACGGCCCTTGTAGCAACGCAGCAAACGCCTGTCGTTGCATTGCGGTTAACGTGCCATTATCTCCCTCACGCAGGGTTGTGGAACGTTCTTTGCTTTCCGTCATGAGTGCTCCTTTGTGGTCGCCCTAGTCCATGGCACCAATCGATCCAAGCTCAAGCTGGCATTACCAAAATCGGGAGCTTCCGTAAATTCATATCTCGGTAAACGCGCAAGTTTCCGATTTCCATATGAGGTAGTCCAGGTTACTTCTTCAGTTCCTTCACCACGTTCTGCATACTGCAAAGCAAGCTTTAATATGCCCACAACACTAGCTAGTCCTTGCGTGGGTGGCCGTAACTCAAAAATCTCCGCAATACTGGCTCGGGGGTGGTCTAACAGAACAAGCTTTAACGACGATTCCAAATCGCCCCAGTCGATCTCAGATTCACGGACACGCTGGAACAACTCCAGCAAATCAGTTTCACGTTGTTGCGCGACTTCCATCCCGCCTTCAATACGGTAGTCAGTAGGATCATCTAAGACCCAAACTCCCACCGAAGAAAACTCTCGAGTGGTCAACTCGATATCAACATTCGCTGGAGTGTTCCAATCGAGACTATTGCTAAGTTTCCATGCTTTAGCCTGAGCACCTGCGATAGCGGTGGCAAGCGCCTGCTGTGATTCCGCGTCACGCGATTGCACAAACCGGCGGAGTGAACGTGAAAGACTATTCACCGCAACATAGACATCACCAGCATGATCTTCTAAATTCCGAATAAGCCAACGCAGCTGAGAACGTTGGTCAGGCGTCAGTGCAGCAACAAATGGGCGCTCTAAAATTACGTCCATTGTGGTTTGCAACATCGCAGATGTTTCCCTATCGAACAAAAGTTCATAAAAGCCTCGGAATTTTGAATCAAATCAACACCGCGGAAAATATTCTCCAGTACATCACCTGCTGAAATCTCTTTTAACAGGATTTGTTCTCGCAGTTGCTGATCAAGCTCTTCAGTCTCACTGAGCACCCTCGCAAAATCGCCCGGTATTTCTGCAGCCAGTTGCAAAATATTTTCGGCGCGCTCGCGAGCTTCCGATTCTGAAATTACGTCAACACCACGATCCTGAATAATTTCTTTTCTACGCTCAAGTGCTTCGATCTGATCATCAATTCCTGCAAGTACCCTAGTTTCATCAGCATCAGTATCAGAAGCTAAATTTTCGAGTTGCTGAATTACCGTATTCAGCCTCGAACGAGTGGCGGTTCGTGGTGGACTTTGAACTTCAAAAAGATAATTCATTGCACAATGCGCAGCCGCCGAAAGCTGGTAAAACTCATCAATTGAATCCCTTGGACTATGACGAATTAAATAACCAGCGCGCACCCATTCATTCACATATTCGGCTGTAGTTTTAGGAAGCTTAAATCCGGCTTCCCGCATTTCCATAAGCAAAGTATCTAATTCATCAATGAGTTCGATACCAGTTATGCTACGACGATCTCCGGAATATACGGCCCCTAGTACCGAGGCAATCACTGGGGCTAGCGGCGAACGCAACAATGACCACGAAGCCTTTTGAGTAGTTGCAGCCTGCAAAGCAAGTGCTTCAGCTACGGGATCGCGCACCACCACGACACCCTCCTTTCGAAGTCTTTTCTCCCGCTACTCTGACATTCTTTTTAGTGCTAACACAGAAGAACCCCTTTCAAGGTAACAACGACCACAAATAATGGGGGTAGTGGTTAGCGAACTTGCCAGGCCAGGGCACAGAATAGCCTTCACCCCCAAAGACAAAATCGCCTTCAAAAACACGCGGAAGCGGGTACTTCACAGAAACAGCCATAGTTAATGAAAGTACAAAACAAACTCCACACAATCGATAGCAAATATCTTCGATAAGAAAACAGGGCCAAGTGAACAAAAGCCTAATTTCTACGGCTTTTGGGACACTCAACCCTGAATTGCAGTACTTCAACCCAGCAAATTTAAAAGATATTCTTTATCTTTTTTCTGAATTTACATAAAAAATTCTCAGCGAACTGTCGATGAAACGTCACTAACGTTTACGATATAACGATTTCTTCTGATATTCAGGCTCGGAAGTTACCAAAACTCCCAGGTTACGGAAGATACTTTCATCTACAGAGCCCAGGATTGTTGTAGTGTGCCCATCACAGCCACGCAATCCCTGTAATTTATCAAGCGCTTTCCGCGCGTTTTCATCAGTTGCTGCTGACACAGAAAGTGCGATAAGTACCTCATCTGTGTGTAATCTTGGATTTCTAGATCCGAGATGTTCAGTTTTTAGTGTTTGGATCGGCTCAATGGAAGCGGGGGAGAGCAAATCCACACCATGATCAATCCCAGCCAAGTGCTTTAAGGCATTGAGTACAACTGCGGCAGAGCAGCCCAAAAGCTCTGTTGTCTTGCCAGTAATAATCGTGCCATCCGGTAATTCCATCGCTGCGGCAGGATCACCAGTTTCTTGGGCTAGCGCCAAGGCGGGAGCAACTACATTGCGGTTCGCGGCGTCGATACCTGCTTTGCTCATAATCATGGCCACGCGGTCTGAAAGGGTGGTGTCATCTGTTTCAGACCGCCGCTCTTCCACCAAGGCATGGTAGTAGCGGCGAATGATTTCTTGTTCGGCTGCAGCGCGGCATACTTCATCATCAGAGATGCAGTAACCAGCCATATTCACGCCCATATCTGTTGGTGATTCATAGGGCGATTCCCCAGAAATCTGCAGTAGGAGTGCTTTTAAGAGCGGAAATACCTCAACATCACGGTTATAACTTGTTACCTGTTTGTCGTAGGTCGCAAGGTGGAAGGGGTCAATCAGGTTAATATCATCCAGATCCACGGTTGCGGCTTCATAGGCCAAATTCACAGGGTGCTCAATTGCAAGATTCCAAATTGGGAAGGTCTCAAATTTGGCATACCCTGCCGATACTCCACGCTGGTGTTCGTGATACACCTGAGAAAGACAGGTGGCCAGTTTCCCGGAGCCGGGGCCTGGGGCTGTTACTACAACAAGGTCACGTGTTGTTTCCACATAGTCATTTCTCCCAAAGCCTTCTTCGGACACAATGCGCCTGATATCTGTTGGATATCCCGCAATTGTTCTGTGGCAAGCAACTTTAAGCCCTAGGCGTTGCAGTCGGTCTTTAAAGTCAAAAGCAGCCTGGTTTTCGGGTTCTAGTTGAGTAAGCACGATGTGTTCGACCAAAAACCCACCTTCGCGGAACGCGTCAACAAGGCGCAATACGTCTTCTTCATAAGGAATGCCAAGGTCTGCCCGTACTTTTTTGCGCTGCAGATCCTTGGCATTAATGCACACAACGATTTCTAGATCGTCTTTAATGCGTTCCAGCATTGCTATTTTATTATCTGGAGTGAACCCTGGGAGAACTCGGGAAGCATGCATATCATCAAAAAGCTTGCCACCCATTTCTAAGTAAAGTTTGCCTCCGATTGCTCTGCGACGTTCGTTAATGTGCTGCGATTGCATTTCGATATAACGTTCGCGATCAAACCCAATGGCTTGCAGCATGTTTTTGGCCTTCCGTATGTATGGCGGTTCCTTAACCGTACATATCTTAGTCTCCAAAGTGCACAACTTAATTGCTGTGCTGGTCATTATGGATTTTGGCGTTGCGTTAGGATGTACACACCATGCCAGAAGGACACGTTATTCACCGCCTAGCCGCGGAAATTAAAACTACATTTGCAGGGGCTCCGGTGCAGGTCACATCTCCTCAGGGCCGCTTTTCAGCTGCGGATTCCCTTGATCAAACGCGTATTGCCCAGGCTGAAGCTTGGGGCAAACATCTTTTCATATTGTTCGACGCTCCACAGCCTGAGCACATTATCCATATTCATCTTGGCTTAATTGGCACCTTGCGTTTTTCACCGCTAGCCCCGCCAGTCGGTCAGGTCCGGCTGCGTATTGCTAACGATTCTGTAGCCGCAGACTTACGCGGACCTCAATGGTGCCGTTTAATTACGCCCGAAGCAATGGCGCAAGTTACCTCAAAGCTTGGAGCTGATCCATTGCGTATCGACGCCGACTACACCGCAACATGGCACAAAGTGCAACGTTCATCACGCTCTATCGGTTCGCTACTTATGGACCAAAAGCTGTTCGCTGGTGTGGGCAATATTTACCGAGCAGAATCGCTATTTCGCCTCGGCATTTCACCTACACGTACCGGCAGAGACTTGCTGCCAAAAGAATTTGATGAACTTTGGGCTGATCTCGTTCTACTTATGCAGGATGGGGTACGTACTGGGCGAATTGACACTGTCCGCCCTCAGCACACACCAGAAGCGATGGGTCGCGAACCTCGAAAAGACGATCACGGTGGAGAAGTTTATGTTTATCGACGTAGTGGCGAACCTTGCTTTATTTGTCAGACACCAATTTCACATTCCGTCTATGAAGGTAGGAATCTATTCTGGTGTCCCTCCTGCCAAAAGCTCAGGGAATAGTTCCCAGTAGCTTATTAGCTACCACACTATTCGGCGTTTCAAAACTGCAACCTAAGTAGAATTCATAGGCCAAAATCACACTCGTATAACAGCTTTGCAACATATTAAGCAATTTGAATCGAGGGCAACTAATTGACTGCCTTTTCCGGATTTTATATTGGCTTTTTAAGCCTTAACCCGATCTCCCAGATTTAGGCGCAAAATGAAGCCATTCTGGCAAGATTTCAAGCAATACCGGCCCCATCCCCAACAAAGCAAATATCACCACAGCGCCCACCGCAACGCAATACACCATTAGTTGCGCAATCAATCGAGATGCTTTCCGCACTAACTCAAGCGCGAACCTTGCGCCAGCTGCAGCCCCAGCAGTATTTGAGAGAAGATCGCCCATGTCTGAGTAGCCAATTTTCAAGATGTACTGCAGAGTTTCAAGCGAAAAGCTAAAACCCAAACCTGCCAACGCCACCAAGATAATTACATTTCTTCGAGTTTTCCGGAGCCGCAACATTAAGCCCAACATCAGGCCAAACGGCAAAAACATTGCAATGTTTCCAAGCAAATTAAAAATCGGAGCAAACCAAGTGGTGGCCGTAACAAAATCTTCAAAAGGAATTAAGTTGATTGATTGTTTTTCATGAGCCCCCGTCTTCCATAACCCACCGATGGTAAACCAGGTTTTTCCCAGCGTAAGCGCTAACACCGCAACGATATACAGCACAAATGATGTATTTAACAGTCGAAGTTTGGCAATCACCATGCGAGCCATCGTACCCCCGACCTTGGCACAACTAGTGACTAGACTTGCAACAGACTAAAAGGTTCCCAAGGAATTAATCGAACAATGAACCAAACAGTAATAACAATCCCCACCGCAAGAGAGGAATGCTTCCAATCATTCCACTTCGGGATACGTTTCCCAAGGGTTCGGGCAAACCAAGCTACCCAGCTCCAAGCCACTAGAATCAATCCGAATACACCGACGATGTTGTAATGGATTGCAGCAGGAAAATCTAAGTGGCAAATTGAATACAACATACGGGCACTGCCACAACCAGGACAGTTAATCCCCAAAATTGACTTTGTAGGACATAGGGGAGTGGGCCCACCTGGCGTTGTTGGGTCTGCCAATGTAAGTAAAAAACACCCACACACCGCACCAGCTGCAACTGCTAATGGTGCAGCTGGTGATTCATGAGTTTCTATTTCATGATTACAAGTGTGGGTGTTCATGGTGTTTAGCCTAATACTAAAAGGCTTACTCAACTTCCATTGTGTCTACTGCGGCGCTGCCTGCGAATACGAAAATGCTGAGTACCCAGTACAAGACCATTACGATAATGCCGACAACGGCGCTGATAATAGCGAACTTCTTAGCATTTTCAGATGCCTGAGCAGCATCAGCATATTGCCCAGCTTGCCACAGCTTATCTACCTGAAGGGAAAGGTAGATCGAGTATGCGCCAATTGGAAGACAGCAGAAAATAGTAGACAGGATGGTTAGAATTAGGTAGTTATCCGGCTTTTGGCCACCAGTAGCGGCCGCATCCGAAGCGAATGGGTTCGTCATATGAACTCCCTTATCGAATCGATTGTTTTACACAAAAACGTCTCGACCATATCAACCCGAACTAAACTCTCTCAAGTATCCCACCCCAAATCAGCAAAGATTACACCCCCTAATTAGGGGTTTCTAGCAGTTTTGAGGCTCGGAATCCAATTTTATTTAATGGGAAAAGCTAAAAAATTAATAGATGTTTGAGGAAGAATCCTGAGTGATTATCATCGTAAAAATCCAGACAAAATAGAGTACAGGTACCGCAATCGAGAGTAAAACACCAATGATTGCAAAACGCTTGGCCTGCCTAGAGGCACGCTGCGCCTCATCAACAAACCCCATCCTCCAATGTTTGTCTACCTGCGAGGAAAAGTACATTCCAATCGCTCCAAAAATGGCGAATGGCATACATACTCCAACACTAAAAAGCACCGACAATATCGTCCACAACATCTGGTTGTCCGGTTTTTGGACTCCCTGCTGATACCCCATCGTGTATGGGGGCTGCTGGAGAAACTGTTGTTGCCCATCCATATGCAAATATGAATTTTGATTGTAGGGGTTTCCTGGTTGCCCCTGTTGACCATAGCCATAACCATATGCGCCATGAGACTGCCTGTAGTCGCGCTGTTGTTCGTAGGGATTATTTGGTTGAGCCATTACATACTCCAACAATTGAATTTGGGTGGGCGCCCACAAAGCTACCAAACGCCAATATCAACCTCCCCCAATAACGCCAACGTACCTTAGCCTACGCACAGATTTTTACCCCACCCCATTCGCCACGCTTATTTACATAAAGTCAAATATGACCTAGATCACAACGGGGGTATTTTTACCCCCGTTTTAAAGTGTTTACATAGTTACCGCCAAGAGCTTTAAGCCCGACCTGCGGGTGAATATACAAAAAGAAGCTGCATCTGTTCTACTGCAGCTTCGTTTTGCAAAATTTTCCAGTTTAGTAGCTAGAGCCAGTCTCTGAAGCTACACCCGCGAATCCCACCAAGGCGATAAAAATAAAATAAATCACCATGAAGATAACAATGCTTACACAACTTGCGATCGCAAAGTTTTTCGCCTTCTTACCCGCAGCCTCGGCATCCGCCACTCGCCCCTGCTCCCAACATTTATCCACCTGCAGTGAGTAGTAGATACCAATCGCGCCAAGCGGCAAGCAGCACATGATTGTCGAAAGGATGGTAAAGATAAGGTAATTTTCAGGCTTCATCATGCCATTACCGGGCATTCCACCTGGCATGCCAGCCCCGAAATTTTGATTGAATTGGGGCTGCTGTGCATTTGGATCGTAAGGGTTATACGGATTTGTCATTAGAAACTCCCAAGAACGAAATGAAACAACATTGCTCACGATAATAGATTCGTCGCAGTTTTTGAAGTAGCTTCACGTCCGAAGGATCAATGTGCAACAGGCTCATTGTTTCTAGTCACGGAATATTGCGCTGGTCAAAGATCTATGCAAATAATACTGACGTTTGAAATAGTACGTACGCACAAACTTAAGCCATGTACTTTTTTCTCAGTCCATCTTTACCGTAGGAGAGTCTGCGGTGGAGAGCTTCTAACGGACCTTTCTTCCCGCAGTGTTCAAGCAAATATGCTACGCAAAGTGTAATCAACCAGACGCTCAAGCCTACGAAATCTGAAAAAGCCACTCCGTGATACTGCAAAACATTAAGCAAAAAAGGAGCAACTAACGGCAAAAGAATCATAGATTGCAAGACATAACCAGTCATCGAACGTCTACCCAACGCAACGATCATTTCTATAAATACTGGCAGCGTAAAAGGACGACCATCAGCCTCACCACTATCTAGTCGTCGCTGTAAAGAGATCGAAGCTAGGGCGACTGCAGCAATAATCCCCGGCCCCGTAAGTAAACCAAGACTACCATTCATAATCATAAGAAGTGGCGCCCACTCCTCAGGAAGCATCCCAATTCGTACTAATCCCAAAGGCGTCCCAACCACTAGTGCAACGATTGCAGCAACAACTACCAACCAAGTAAGCAAACGCTTGTGACGTTCTGGATGGCTCAAAATTCCCCTGCGAGCTGCAAGGAAACCCAAAATTATTAAAATGCCTGTGGACATAAGTTCAAAAGGCAGATTGGTTAAGTTGAATAGTAGAAATGTCGGCCCCTGCAAAAAATAACCAAGCCACGATTGTGGAATTGCTGCAGTCCCACCAAACTCAACCCCCTTAGGCAAGTCAAACAGTGACATGTAGTAGCCCACTGCAAAAACACAAATAAAGAAAGCAAAAATGCATAAACCTATCGCAGCAATTTTTAACAATCTTTTATCTGACCAACTGATCATAACTGCAAGCAGCATCCCAGCGATCCCGTAAAAAAACATAATGTCCCCTGAGTAGAGGAAAAACATATGTACCAATCCAAAAAGTGCTAGTACGCCGTACCTTCGAACCAATACTCGTTTAGCAGCTTTGATCGGATACTCACGTCGGGTCAAACTCAACGTCAACAATCCAATGCCATAACCAAGCAACGTCGCAAACATGGGTAACCCACGTATATGAACGAATACTGCATTAAACACCACAAAAAACTTATCGATCGCAGGCGCCTCAACAAGATTCGGATTAACTATTTTTCCTTCAACTGCAGGAGGAGGCAACCAAGAATCGACGACATTCGCGACCGCAATACCTAGCAATGTGAACCCCCGAGCTAAATCTGGTGCGAGAATCCTTTTTCCTGGCACAGATTGACAATTTTCTTCGACTTTATTAAATGAACTCGATATTCCTTCCGAAGACACGTGGAAGCTCACTTCCTTTCTATACCTCGCCCTAATATCCCTCCCCGATCAAGCTAAAGTACGAAGTACCGCTAAAATACTGGCCTTCGAACTCGACATACGACTTCTCATCCTTTTAAGCAAACGATAACAAACACCACGAGCAGCTTTTGTTTCACTCCTACAAGTTTTTATTTTAAGTGTTATTGTATAAAAATTAAAGGATTTCGATATTCAGAAAGTTTTTAGCCTTCATAGACGAAGACCCTGCACTGTCTTGTTGTATAGACTGCGCAGGGCTTATTCACTACCGAATTACTTCACCACGAGGTTAACCATCCGGCCGGGAACAACTATGTGTTTTACGACCGTCTTTCCTTCGATTTGGGATGCAATTTGGGGATCATTGGTAGCTGTATTGATTACAGTTTCTTGGTCTGCGTCAACAGCCACTTGTATTCGACCACGTACTTTGCCGTTTACCTGTACTGGTAGTTCAATGAGGTCATCCACCAGCCAGGATTCATCAAATACAGGGAAATTTTCATAGGTAAGCGTTGTCGAATGTCCTAACCGTGACCAAAGCTCTTCAGCAATATGTGGTGCTACGGGAGCAACCATTAGGACCAGAGGTTCGATTGCATCGCGTGGGGCACCTGCAGGATAGGTCTTAGTGAGGTAATTGACGTATTCAATCAACTTAGCCACTACGGTATTCATGCGAAGGTTTTCATAATCTTCGCGGACGCCAGCAATAGTGCGGTGTAGAGCTTTGTTGTCTTCGTCGTTGAGTGGGGCGTCGATAGGCACGATTTCACCGTCGTTTTCATTAACCACAAGCCGCCACAGTCGCTGAAGGAATCGTTGAGCTCCTACTACGTCTTTAGTAGCCCAGGGGCGGGAGGCATCGAGGGGACCCATCGCCATTTCATACACACGTAGGGTATCGGCACCATAGTTATCGCAGATTTCATCCGGGGAAACGGAATTCTTCAGCGATTTGCCCATCTTGCCGTATTCTTGGGTCACTTCTTCACCTTGATAGAAGAATTTCCCGTCTTTTTCTTCCACTTCTTCTGCTGGTACATATACGCCCCGGGAATCTGTATATGCAAATGCCTGGATATAGCCTTGATTAAAGAGTTTTCGGTATGGCTCGTACGAGGTGACATAGCCAAGGTCATAAAGCACCTTGTGCCAGAATCGTGCATACAGCAAGTGAAGAACTGCGTGTTCCACACCACCAACGTAAAGGTCTACACCACCGCAATCTTCGGGGTTTCGGGGACCTGTCCAATAGCGCTCATTTTCAATATTGCAGAACTCGGCGTGGTTTTCCGGGTCGATATACCTTAGTTGGTACCAAGACGATCCCGCCCACTGCGGCATTACATTTGTGTCCCTGCGGTAGGGCTTGAGCCCATCACCAAGGTCAAGTTCTACATTGACCCATTCGGTCGCTTTTGCCAGCGGTGGGTGGGGTTCAGAATCCGCATCATCAGGGTCAAAGGACACTGGCTTGTAGTCTTCCACCTCGGGAAGTTCCACAGGCAGCATTGACGCAGGAAGGGGGTGTGCAATTCCATCTTCGTCGTACACAATTGGGAAAGGTTCACCCCAGTAGCGCTGGCGAGCAAAAAGCCAGTCACGCAGTTTGTACTGGATTTTTTCCTTCCCCAGTCCTTGCTCAACCAGCCATTTAATTGTTGTGGCAATGGCAGCATCTTTTGCCAGGCCATTAACGTCCAACCCTTGCTCGTTCGCAGAATGTACCGCTACCCCTGATTCGGTAAAGGCTGCTTCCTCAATATTGCCCCCAGCTACTACTTCTTGGATTGGCAAACCGAATGCTTTGGCGAATTCATAGTCGCGATCATCATGGGCAGGAACAGCCATAATCGCGCCGGTACCGTACCCGGTAAGTACATAGTCTGCAATAAAGACCGGGATTTCTTGCCCATTGACCGGGTTGACTGCATATGCGCCGAGGAACACACCGGTTTTTTCTTTGTTTTCTTGGCGTTCCAAATCAGATTTCGCGGCAATTGTTGCGCGATATTTCGCTACTGCATCGGCAGGGTTTGATGCATTAAAAGTCCATCGCGTATCCACGCCCTCATAACTGCCGCTCCCGCCAGCGACCAGGGCGTCAACAAGCTTATGCTCGGGAGCGAGCACCATATATGTAGCTCCGAATAATGTATCTGGCCTGGTAGTAAATACTGTAAGTGTGTGCTCTTGAGCCTTGAAATCTACCTCGGCGCCGCGAGAACGACCAATCCAATTGCGCTGCATAGAGCGTACCTTGTCCGGCCAGTCCAAGGCATCTAAATCATCGATGAGGCGGTCTGCATATGCGGTAATGCGCATCATCCATTGCGAAAGGTTTTTCCGGAATACCGGAAAGTTACCCCGCTCAGATTTACCGTCTGCAGTAACTTCTTCATTAGCCAATACTGTGCCCAAACCTGGGCACCAGTTCACAGTTGAATGCGAGCGGTATACAAGCCGGTAGGCGTCCACCACCTTAGCCCGCTGAATTTTCGTTAGCTTCGTAAACTCCGCCGTACCAAACTCTTCTACAAGATGTGCAGGAATTGCACGTTCGCCGGATTCCAAAAGGGGCAGGAGCTCAGAAATCGGGCGGGCTTTTTGGATTTCTTGATCAAACCATGAATTGAAAATCTGCAGAAAAATCCACTGAGTCCAACGGTAGTAGTCAGTATCTGTGGTGGCTATAGCGCGCCGTTTATCATGCCCTAAACCCAGCCGGTTAAGCTGACGCTCCATATTGTCAATTGACTCTTGAGTTTTTACCCTCGGGTGCGTTCCTGTCTGAATCGCATATTGCTCAGCAGGCAAACCAAAGGCATCATAACCCAAGGTATGTAATACATTTTTCCCCAGCATACGGTGGAAACGCGCAAATGTATCGGTAGCAATATAACCTAGTGGATGCCCAACATGGAGGCCCGCACCCGACGGAAACGGAAACATATCTTGAACAAATAGTTTCTCCTTGGGCAATTCTCCCGATTCAGCTAGCGCACCTACCGGATTTGGCGCATGGAATGTCCCATTTTCACGCCAATACTGCTGCCAGTGCTTTTCAATTGTGCCAGCCAGCTCGGCTGAATAACGGTACGCAGGAGAATCACTAGGTTTGGTCATGCAGAACAGTGTAATCCGTAACCGCTTGTCCACTTACCTTGCACCCAAAAAACAGCAACCCCCACCTAGGATCCATAGCTGCCTTTATGGTGACCTAGGCGGGGGAGCTGTTGTTATTGCACGCACTAACCCACAGTACTCTGAGTTATTCGGCCTTTTCAGAAGCTTTTACATCTTCTTCAATAATTTCCAGGCGATTATCCCCGTCTTCTTGGGCTGTACGCTCAATATTGCCTTTTGCAAGTTTATTTATTACCAGGGAAATCGCACCGTCGCCGGTAACGTTACACGCCGTGCCAAAAGAGTCAATGGCAATATATGCAGCAATCATAAGCGCTACTTGATCCTCGGTAAAACCGAGCATCGAGGAAAGCAACCCAACAGCTGCCATAATAGCGCCACCAGGAACACCTGGTGCCGCAACCATTGTGATTCCCAACATGAGAATAAAACCAATGGCTTTACCTGGCGAAACATCAATGCCCTCCATATAGACAATTGCAAATGCGAAAAGTCCAATCTTAAGCATGGAGCCGGCAAGGTGTGTTGTTGCACAAAGTGGGACGGCGAAACCAGCAACCCCCGGAGCTACATCATTCTTTTTCACACAAGCATATGTGACTGGAATGGTTGCCGCCGATGAGGAAGTACCCAATGCAGTAGCGTATGCAGGCATCATGTTTTTCAGGCTTGTAAATGGGTTTCTACCGGCAATTGTTCCAGCAATAAAGAACTGGATGAGCAGCAGCACAATGGTCAAAACGATTGCTAACACTAGTACTTTTGCAAATTGCTCAAGGGTGGTTCGTAGGCTGCCATTCATCCCCATGGAAAGGAAAACACCAAAGATAAATAATGGCAGGAGCGGGATTACAAACTTTGAAATCACCCGCATAATAACGCGCTCTAGATCACGTAGACCTGCATAGAGTGTTTCGCTTTTTACAGCCGTCATGGCAACGCCAATACTGAACGCTAGAAGGAGTGCGGTCATTACGCCCATTGGCGGTGGCATTTCAATAGTGAAGTAGCCCTCTAATGCACCTTTTTCGATGTCTTCGGCTTCCATAACTGATTCATTAGCCAGCAAGCTTGGGTAGAAGGCCATTGATGCACCGTATGCCATAAGGCCAGCAAAAATGGTGGATGTGTAGGCAACACCAGTTGTAATTGCTAACCATTTTCCGGCGCCTTTCCCAATGCCGGCGATCGCTGGTGTAATCAGTGCAAAAATCAGCACTGGGATAAAGAAGCCAAGGAAGTTTCCAAAGAGTCCATTGAAGGTAACAAATACCCTCGCTAGTCCTTCCGGGAAAAAGAAGCTGCATCCTATACCCAGGATGATTGCCACAGCGATGCGAAAAAGAAGTGACTGCGACATCGTTTTGAGTTCCATGACGGTCACGTTACTGCATGGCTTGTCACTTAAGAACTTATTGAGGTGGATTTCACCCGCTTATCTCTGCAGCCAGCCGCAATATCTCCTGCTACGCAAGGCACGCCCAAGTACTAGCGTTGTAGGTTAGCGGGCTAAGCTGACTTTTATGATCGTGTTCGCTGTAGCATTACTCATTATTGCTGTTTTTACCGCCATTATTGGGGGATTAGCATGGGCACAAAAGCTACCTGGTAATTCTGTAATTGGCATTCGTGTTCCTGAAGTACGTAAAACTCAAGAACTCTGGGATACCGCTCACCGTATAGCTGGCCCACTTTGGGTTCTTGCTGGTGTTTCATTATTCCTTGGCGCTGTTCTAGCGATTTCCGCTTCTGGCTGGATGTGGGCTCTCGTAGCACTAGCGTTTGTAGCGTGGCTTGCGTTTCTTGGAATCGGTGCGGGAATGGCAGCACACACCGTTGCGCTTATCGACGCCCAATCAGTCGCCGCTAGTAGTGATGGTTGTTGTTCCTCTGGTTCTTCAGAATCCAACGATCCTGCAGCTGATTGTGGCGTGACTGGTGGTTGTGGTTCTTGCTCACTTCAAGGGTCATGTGAGGGTGGGGGAGCGGCATTTCAAGCTGTTGATCTTGATGCTACCCGGCGTGCTGCGGCTGCTTCTGATAAATAAATACCTATGGCAACCCCAGAATTTATCCTCCAATTACGGGAAAAAATTGGCCATGCAGAACTCTGGATACCAGGTGTTTCCGCCTATGTAATCCAAGACGGCAAGATCCTTTTGGTCCGCCGAAAGGACAACGACCAGTGGACACCGATTACCGGAATTTGCGAGCCCGGCGAGCAACCAAATGATGCTGCCACCCGAGAATGCCTCGAAGAAACAGGCGTTAAAGTAGAGATCGTAAAAGTTCTCTGGGTTCGCGCTGTTGGACCGATCATTCACTCTAATGGTGATCACGCGCGCTATATGGACACAGCATTTCTTTGCATTCCGGTCAAAGGGGAAGCCCATGTTGCAGACGATGAAAACTCTGAAGTGAAGTGGTTTTCACTCGATCAACTACCACCAATGCAGACACGGTTTCTTGAAACAATCAATCACGCATTACAAGACAAACCAACCGGCTGGGGAATCTCTACTACTATAGAAGTATTTCCAAATAAGGCTTAAGTACCCGCCATACGCGAAGCTCTTCTGCGTAACGCGCTAATTGGTTGAGATCTTTGTCGGGGCGCTGAACATAAAGTTCCAGAGCTTCAATTAACTCACGTTTTTCCATTTGGCTACGACTACGTACCAGATCACAAATCGTCCGCTCTAAATCATAAACCGGAACCTGATTGCCTTCCGGAGTACGTACTGTAGTTCTCCCTAAATCAAATGCCGCTTTTTTAACGGAATATACCTCAAAACCCTCGCCCCTAAGATTAGTGGCATTATAACCGGTGGGTACAGTCACATTGATACTTGACGGCTCATATTCCCTAATACCATGCAAATACAGTGCTGTGAGATGTGAGAATACAATTCTTTCTACCCGACGGTGAAGAACCCAAAGTTCATCTATCCACACACCCGGTTCCGCATAAACGCCATGCGCCACCCGTTCCAATCCCTGGTTACGTACAAACGTAAGAAAAGTTGGCGCTGAAACGCCCGTGGCCAGGGCATCTCGCGTACAAATAATCCCAGAATTAGACCTCATAAGCTTGGATAGCACTTCAGCGGAAGACATTCAATCAACCCTCATAGTTTTAAATTTATGCTCAAATTTTGAAAGTCGAGTGTAACTTACGGCAATAGCACTCTCGCTCTTACTGCTACACCTTACGACTTAGTGGTGAAATGTGTACGGTATTCCTATAAGACTTATAGTTTTTAGGGAAAAGGCGGCTGCACAATAATGGTGACACAACCACAATATGATACGGAACCCGTAGTCAAAGCAGCACCCGCCGATCTTGATCATCATTCGACTGAATTTCTTGTTCAAAGAATAGCGAATGATACAGAGAATTCCACAACTCACTTGAACAACTTGAAAATCTTACAACGTATCGGCGCATTGACCCAGAAAGGGGAAAATATCTACCCTACGCTCGCTGGATTGCTCACACTTGGCTCGGAACCGCAACGTTTCTTTCCAGAATTATCAGCCACAATAGTAGTACTCCCTACATTGCATTTCGGCGATAGAGGCTTAGACGGAAAAAAATTCCTAGCATCTCGAAGGCTAAATGGAACAATCCAGAACATTACCGAGGCCGCGCCGCGAGAAATCGCACAATTCCTCCCAGCATCAGAGAATCAAAAAAGCTACGAAGGAAAACGGCGCAACAAGCTTTTGAAGATCACTAGACAGCTGGTGCTCCAAGCCCTTATTACTCGAAGCTACGCCCCACAATCTCATAACAGCACGGTACAGATCGAACTATATCCGAACAGGTTAGAAATTCATTACCCTGGCACTTTTAATCCGATTGCACACCACAGAAATAGGACAGTCGAATCGTTGCTGCAAAAAATGCAGTTTTCCTTCGAGCTAATGAAGCCCTGCACTCTGGCACGGGAACTTTCCCTTGCGGAAATCGCTAAACCTCAAATTATCCAAGAACGACAACGGGCTCGCATAATTATTGACCGATAAAGCCAAAATAGCACTTGTAGCACATTATAGATACGGAGGTAGCAATAATTCTAGGGACTAGACATTAAAAGTTGGTTTCGAATATTTTTGTTACCGAAAAATTAAAGTAGTGTTTATTCGGCTTCGGATCACTGCCCACCTCAGCCTAAATTTCCTTACGTTTCACGTGAAACACTACAAAGTCGCAGTTGAAGGCTTATAGGCTCACAATTTTCCGAGCTACAATCTTTCACACATGCACAGCACTCTAACAACATAGCGGATTTTTTCTTTCGCCCACTCCTTCAAAACAAATTCTTATTTTACACAACCAACTCATGGTAATTGAAGTGCAAAAGACACGCTATAAGTATTTCAACTGCAGTTAATTTGCCGTCATTGTACTTTATACTAAATGCCATACCTAAATTAAGCTTTTAAATTATATGCAAATAATTATCTGCATACGGTCTTTTATAAAGGAGCTGCACCCCTTCCGAAAGTATCGTCCTGAGGGTAAAAAGCATTCAGTATCAAAGGTTCGGAAACTGAATGTTTCACGTGAAACATTGGCTTCGTACTTAGCAATTCCCCACAAAAGATAGGAGTTGCTATTGAGAGCCACCTCACGCTAATCTAGTCGCATGTCGAAAGTACAGGATCTAAAACCTACCAACTGGTGGTGGCGCGCTAACTAGCGAGCCACTGATACACCGACATATCTAAGGCTCGCACGCTTCACTTTGAAGCACGGGCTTTTTCTTCGTTTGCATAAGTCCCGCCGAAAAGTGAAGGAACCTCACTCAGGAAGGCAGACTAAATGCAAACCCCCGAAATTAAACACCGTGACACGCTTCTCAATGCGTATTTTGGCGAATTCGGCGGACAATATGTACCCGAAATGCTCTACCCAGTTCTAGATGAACTGGAGCGAGCTTATGTAGACGCTATCAACGATCCTACTTTTAAAGAAGAGCTGCGGACACTTTACAATAATTATCTTGGCCGACCGACCCCTATCACTGAATGTGCAAATCTCCCATTAGCAGGGAAGGGGAAGGGTAAAGCAAAGATATTTCTGAAACGTGAAGACCTTGTTCATGGTGGGGCTCATAAAGGAAATCAAGTTATTGCTCAAGCATTGCTAGCAAAACGCCTAGGCAAAACTCGGCTTATAGCCGAAACTGGTGCAGGACAGCATGGGACTGCCACAGCCATGGTTGCCGCACTGTTTGGTATGAAATGCACTATCTATATGGGGGCACGTGATATCGCCCGACAACAACCTAATGTCTACCGCATGCGCCTTATGGGTGCTGAGGTAGTTCCCGTCGAAGAAGAACAGGGCAACGGCCTTGAAAACGCTATTGACGTTGCTTTGATGGACTGGGTTAAGTCTTATAAAAATACCCACTATCTCCTTGGTACCGCAGCTGGACCACATCCGTTTCCAACATTGGTTAAAGAATTCCAGGCGATTATTTCACGTGAATCACGCAAACAAATGGTGGAACTTACTGAACGGCTACCTGATGTTGTTGTTGCTGCAGTAGGTGGTGGATCAAATGCTATTGGCGCGTTTGCTGATTACCTAACGAATAAAGAAGGTAACGAAAATGTACGGCTTATTGGCGTCGAGCCTGCTGGTGAAGGATTAGACTCCGGAAAGCATGGAGCACCTCTTTGCCGTGGCCGAGTAGGCATACTCCATGGATCACGTTCCTATGTAATGCTCGGTGAAGACGATTCAGTTCTCCCATCACATTCCGTTTCTGCAGGTTTAGACTATCCAGGCGTGGGGCCTGAGCATGCTTTTCTGCTGGAATCAGGCAGGGCAGAATACGTCGGAATTACAGATGCTGAAGCGCTTCAAGCGTTTCGCATGCTTTCACGATACGAAGGTATTATTCCAGCTCTTGAATCAAGCCACGCGTTAGCATACGCTTTGAAGCTCGCCGAGCAAGCAGAAGCGACTGGCGAGGAACTAAATATTTTGGTTAATCTATCGGGTCGTGGAGATAAAGACGTAAATTATGTTCGAGCACTGCTAGGCGATCTCGCTGGCGAGGATCCTGAACAACTTCCAGTACGAGATCTTGATATCTCTGAAGCTATTGGCTCCCTTCGAACTGCTTTGGGGGAGGCATGATTCCAAACGTTATTACGCGACCAGTCCGCTACCACGAAGATGCTTCCGCTCTTTTCCAGCATTTAGATCATGGAAACGATGTTGTACTTTTAGAAAGTGCAGACATTACGTCAAAAGAAGGTCTCTCTTCAATAGCCGTGTTGCAGGCCAGTGCTCGAGTCACGTGTAAAGGGCAGCGTGTGAGCATCGAGCCATTAACTCAATCCGGGCTGCTTATTCGGCAGAGGATTTGCAACCAGCTTGGCCAAGACCTCGTATTTCCTGTAAGCAATGCTCCCAATGAGTGGGATAGGCTTACTGCGCTGAGCAGCATCGAAGTTCTCCGGAAATTACAAATGGATCCTGGATATGAAATCGAAGGCTGGCCGTTTCTTGCTGGTGGGTTTGCCTTTGATTATCTCGATTCATTTGAAGAACTCCCGGCAGTTTTGGACTCTGTAAACAGCTTTCCTGATTACGAATTCCTTGTAGCTGAAGTGTTACTCGTTATTGATCATCAAGCGAAAACTGCTGAAATCCAAGCACTCTCTTTGGATCCTGATCAAGATTTGTCACCAGTTATTGAAGATTTTGCGAAGCGTATCGACGCTCCGCTTCCTAAACGGACTGTTTCACGTGAAACACCGAAACTTACCGCCACGGCAGATATTAGTGATGCAGAGTTTAGGGAACAGGTAATTCAGCTACAAGAAAACATTAGGAACGGTGATATCTACCAGGTAGTGCCAGCTCGAACGTTTACGATTCCTTGCAACGATGCTTTCGCAGCATATCGAATACTGCGTGAAACGAATCCAAGTCCTTATATGTTCTATGTGCGTAGCGGCGGCTCTGAACTTTTCGGAGCATCACCCGAATCCAGCCTAAAGTTCACTGCTGCTACGCGCCAAGTTGAGCTTTATCCAATTGCAGGAACAAGACCACGTGGTAGCACTCATGAACTCGATATTCGTAATGAACTTGAGCTACGCACAGATGCTAAAGAAATTTCTGAGCACACGATGCTCGTAGACCTTGCACGTAACGACGTCGCCAGAGTAGCCGTACCGGGAACGCGACAGGTTGCTGAACTTATGAAAGTCGATCGCTATTCGCGAGTTATGCACTTAGTAAGCCGCGTAATTGCAACTCTGCATCCAGAATTAGACGCGCTTGACGCCTACCGTGCTTGTATGAATATGGGCACTTTAACGGGTGCTCCTAAGCTTCGTGCTACAGAGCTGCTACGGGGCGTCGAAAAGCACCGACGAGGCTCGTACGGCGGAGCAGTTGGTTACCTTCGCGGGGGAGGGGATATGGATACTTGCATTGTAATTCGCTCAGCATACGTCCATAACGGTATGGCTGCGGTTCAAGCGGGAGCTGGGGTAGTACGAGACTCAGACCCGCAAGCCGAGGCAGATGAGACTCTCCATAAAGCCTATGCGGTTCTGCACGCCATTGCCGCCGCTGTTGGTGCTGAAGTTGAGGTGAAACGATGAAGATAGTTTTGATAGATAATCGCGATTCTTTTGTATACAACCTCATGGATGCATTCGCAGAACATGATTGTGTGGTGTTCCGAAACACTGTCGATGTTCAGAAAGTATTGTCAGTACAGCCAGATGTAATTTGCCTTTCGCCTGGACCAGGTCACCCACGTGAAGCCGGCAATCTAATGAATATTGTTGCCGAATCTTACGGCAAGATTCCCTTGCTTGGAATTTGTCTGGGTTTCCAAGCAATCCTTGAGCACCTCGGCTGTGCTGTGGTTCCATGTGGGCCCGTTCACGGAGTCGCAGACACGCTAACATTAACCAAAGCTGGCGAAGAATTTTTTGGTGGTGAAACTCGGGTGGCTCGTTACCATTCACTCGGTTGCGTCACAGTGACGAAAAACCTTCTTACTTTGGGTACCTGTGAATCAGAAATTGGGAAAGTTATTATGGCCGCCTATTCGCCCGAAGAAAAAGTTCTGGGATTGCAATTTCATCCGGAATCAATCCTCAGCCCAACCGGCCCACAAATTTTAGAAAAAGCACTAGTTACGCTTGGAGGCGGAAAATGAGCGACGCCCACGAAAAACTTCGTCGATACCTTGATAATCCCAACCCCAGTGTTGAAGAAGCAAAAGAAGTATTTACCCCGCTTACGGTGGGCGCCTATGATGACGTACATATCGCAGCATTGCTAGCAACCATCCGCACCCGTGGAGAATCCGTAGCGGATATCGCCGGCGCAGCTCAAGCATTCCTTAAGGCAGCACGCCCCTTTCCACTAACTGGGGAGGGGATCCTCGATACCGCCGGAACCGGCGGCGATAACTCCAATACCATCAATATTTCAACCGGAGCATCCCTTGTGACTGCTGCAGGCGGCAATATGGTCATTAAGCATGGAAACCGATCCGTAAGCTCCAAATCTGGGTCTGCAGATGTGCTCGAAGCTTTAAATATTCCACTCGACCTCGATGTAGACCGGGCTGAAAAACAGGTGAGAGCATCAAATTTCACATTTCTTTTTGCACCCGCATATCATCCGGCAATCGCTTTAGTTATGCCGGTACGGAAAGCACTACGTGTACCTACACTATTTAATATTCTTGGGCCGCTCCTAAGTCCGGCAAAGCCCAAATTACAACTCATGGGCGTAAATAAGCCTTCGCTTGGCGAACCGGTCATTCAGGTTATGCGAGAGCTTGGTCGTTCGCGGGCGCTTGTGGTTCATGGGTCTGGTATTGATGAATTTGCTGTCCATGGACCTACCGAAGTTTGGGAATTGCGCGACGGAGAAATTTCACACTACACCGTTACACCACAAGATTTTGGCGTACAAACACATCAATTATCTTCGCTTCAAGGTGGTGATGGCCAAGAAAACGCAAAACTATTACGGTCAGTCTTCGCAGGCGAGGCACCAGAAGCACACACCGACGCAATTGCCATGAATGCTGCAGCGATGTTCTATCTGCACGGCAGGGTTCAAAACTTTAGAGAAGGTACAGACTTGGCAAAAGATTTAATCCAAAACGGCCAAGTTCGTAGTTGGCTACAGACCCACGAGGAGGCGAACTATGGCTGAGATACCAACCATACTTCAAGAGATTGTGCAAAATCGACGTTTGCGCGTCCCTGAGATCGCTGAACGTATTCAGGCGATGCCAAACCCGGAAAGGTCATCTAAGAGCCTCTATAAGGCTTTAAATGGCGAAAATCGCTTTATTATGGAATGTAAGTCCGCTTCGCCGTCACTGGGACTTATTCGAGCTGACTACCGTCCTGGCGATATTGCTCGCGTTTACTCACGTTACGCCTCTGCCATCTCAGTACTATGCGAGCCAGACAGGTTCGGTGGAGATTACGATCACTTAGCCACGGTTGCCGCTAGCACGCATCTTCCAGTGCTCTGTAAAGATTTTATTATTGCCCCCGAGCAAATCCGCGCAGCACGGCTCTTCGGCGCCGATGCAATTCTCCTTATGCTCTCGATTTTGTCAGATAATGAATATCGTGAGCTTGCCGCCTTAGCGGAGGAGTATAACTTGGATATCTTGACCGAAGTGATTTCGGAACAAGAAATGCAACGCGCCGCCGCTTTAGGCGCAAAGATTATTGGAGTTAACCACCGCAATCTTCATGATCTAAGTATTGATCTATCCCGTTCAGCGACACTGGCACCGCTTGCGCCGGCAGGGACTGTGTTGATTGCGGAATCTGGTATCCGCGATCATGCTTCTGTCCGACAGGTCGCACCACATGTACATGGATTCTTGGTTGGCTCTCAACTAACCGGCCAACCCGATATAGACCGCGCGTGCAGAGAACTTGTCTATGGCACCCATAAAGTTTGCGGCCTTACTACCGCTCGCGGAGCTCAGCTTGCGCGAGCGCATGGCGCTATCTATGGAGGATTGATATTCGAGGCTAATTCACCCCGCAATGTTTCACGTGAAACAGCGCAAAAAATCATAGACGCAGAACCTGATTTAACCTATGTTGCGGTTACAAGACGCACAGCAAACTTTTTTGAACTCGATGCCCCAGGTATTACAGCACTTCAAATCCATGCACCATTAAGCGAAACAGTCGCCGACGAACTTGCGCTTATCGACGCCGCGCGCTCAGCGCTTCCCAATAAGCAAATGTGGCGGGCGATCTCAATGAGTGATCCACGTGGTTCCGAATACGCACAAGCTCTTTACTCTCACGTAGACATGCTGGTACTCGATTCCGGTGGTGGCGGTACCGGGACCCAATTTGACTGGACTACGATTCCTCAGTACGTCAAGAACAAAACTCTACTTGCTGGTGGAATTGGCCCCTCCAATATTACTTCTGCACTTCGTACAGGGTGCCTTGGCCTAGACCTAAATTCCGGAGTTGAGTACGTACACTCCGTAGATAAAGACGCTACTAAACTGGCGACCGTTTTCCATACCATCCGTACAGACAGGTAATCCCGTGACACTTCTGCCCGCATACTTTGGAGAGTTCGGTGGGCAATTCGTTCCCGAACTTCTAATCCCAGCGCTGGATCAACTAGAGCATGCATTCGTCGATGCAATGAATGACGAATCATTTCAACGAGAACTGCAAACCTATTTACGTGACTATCTTGGACGCCCCACTCCTTTGACTGAATGCTCTAATCTGCCGATAGAGGGCAATGCACGTATCTTTCTGAAACGAGAAGATCTTGTTCATGGCGGTGCCCACAAAACAAACCAAGTAATCGCCCAGGCGCTATTAGCAAAGCGCATGGGCAAAACCCGCATTATTGCGGAAACTGGTGCCGGTCAACATGGCACCGCTACTGCATTGGCATGTTCACTTCTTGGGCTTGAATGCGTGATTTATATGGGGGAGGAGGATGTCCGACGCCAACAGCCTAATGTGTATCGCATGAAACTCATGGGTGCTCACGTCGTGCCGGTTTCAAATGGGTCAGGTACTCTTAAAGACGCTGTAAATGAAGCACTCCGAGATTGGACAGCTACATTCCACGAATCTCACTATCTCCTAGGTACCGCTGCGGGGCCACATCCATTCCCTACAATTGTTCGCGAATTCCACCGTGTAATTTCAACAGAAGCCCGGGCACAAATCCTAGATCGAATCGGCCGCCTACCGGATATTGTCACAGCCTGTGTCGGTGGGGGATCGAATGCTATAGGTATTTTCGCTGATTTTATTGATGATCCTGTTGAATTAGTCGGCGTAGAGCCGGCTGGAGAAGGACTCGATTCAGGCAAGCATGGAGCACCAATCCACGCCGGAAAAGTAGGGATCCTACATGGCGCTCGAAGCTACCTTATGCGCACTTCTGACGGCCAGGTTGAGGAATCCTATTCAATTTCTGCAGGGCTGGATTATCCCGGCGTCGGTCCACAACACGCCTACTTACATTCCATTGGCCGCGCTCAATACGTAGGCATTACAGATGCTGAAGCATTGGAAGCTTTCCAACTTCTATGCCGTTATGAAGGAATAATCCCCGCTCTTGAATCTAGCCACGCCATGGCATACGCACTGAAGCGAGCCAAGACATCCACCGACGATAACCTCACAATATTGGTCTCATTATCTGGTCGCGGAGACAAGGATGTAGATCACGTACGCTCCACCCTTGAGACCCACCCTGAATACCAACTAGAGGAGCACCAATGAGCCAACGATACACCGCAATGTTTGAGCGTTTGGGAGATGAAGGTGCATTCGTGCCTTTTTTCATGCTAGGGGACCCAACTCCTGAACTCAGCTTCAAAATCATTGATACGGCCATCCAAGCAGGCGCAGACGCACTTGAATTAGGGGTTCCCTTTTCGGACCCTGTAGCTGACGGCCCTACCATCCAAAAGGCACATATTCGAGCTTTAAATTCTAACGTTGATGTAGATACCGCGCTGCGAATCGTTCGACAAATACGCGATGCACATCCACATATACCAATTGGGCTTCTGATTTACGGCAACGTTGCCTTCGCCCGTGGAACCGAGCAATTCTACAAAGACGTAGCCGCTTCAGGTGCTGATTCCGTCTTATTGCCTGATGTCCCGATACGTGAGGGACGACCGTTTGCAAAAGCCGCAATCGAGCAGGGGATAGACCCAATTTTTATTGCTCCACCTCACGCCACACCAGACACTCTTGTTGGTGTAGCTGAAAACAGTAGGGGATATACTTACGCTGTTTCACGTGTCGGCGTAACCGGAACCGAATGGGAATCTTCTACCGACGGACTATCCGACATAGTGAAACACCTAAAAAGTTTCGGCGGTCCACCGGCGCTCCTTGGCTTCGGCATTTCCACCCCCGAACACGTCCGGAATGCAATGAAAGCAGGTGCCGCAGGCGCAATTTGCGGTTCGGCTTTAAGTAAGCTTATCGAGCAATACGATGAACCGGAATTGCTCGAGCGAATCCGGAAGTTTGTCACAGAGATGAAATCGGCTACAAGAGATTAAGTCCTTGCCAGTAAAGTACCCATGTTTCACGTGAAACATGGGTACTTTTTTCCACTGCTTTTCCTAAATGTTTCACGTGAAACACTCAATGATTACTTCGTATTACTCGCCTTTAATTCGCCCCTAAGACGGGAAGAGCGGGGCACAGCGCACCATTACTAACAGTTTAAGCGAAATCGACGCTCGCTAAGCTAAAGCGGCGTCGTAAAATAGCAAACCGGGAAAGTATGAACATGGACCAAATTGGTCAGCGACGCTTGCCCATCACCTTGAGGCCAATTAATTACCGCCAGTAATTCAAAAACGAGAAATCATTTCTTTTTGAGATAGTCCTCACCTGAGCACCGATATCCGCAGGGTTTTGAACACCGCCAAACAACCTTTCCAAAATGAGCACCCGCAACGGATCCTCGCTTCACATGAAACTCCCAGAGGTTAATTTGTATAAATATTAAGATCTGCATTTATGCTACTCAGCCCAGGGCCAATAACGTCACTGTGACTTTAATCTTTATGTGGGATACTAGATCTATGACTTGCTCACGCCGCCTCTTTTTAGTTGCTACAGCAACAACATTTGGTGGTGCATTACTCGCAGCTTGCGGTAGCACCAAAACAGAAGATGTTCCAGCTTCCGATGTTCCATTGGGTAAAGCCATTATTGTCAATGGATTTATTATTGCCCAACCCACCAAAGGCATCTACAAAGCATACTCTGCCAGTTGCCCACACCAGGGCTCTCCCGTCTCTATAGTTCACGACGACGGAACTGTAGAATGCCCCACTCATAACTCCATCTTTTCCATTGAAGATGGGGCAGTACAATCTGGACCATCTCGCTCTGGATTAATGCCTGCTACATTAACTGCAAATGGCGACACCTTAGAAGCTTCTCTCTAAGCACTCATTGTTTCACGTGAAACAACTGTAAGAGCCGGCGCGAACATTCATTGATCCGCCGGCTCTTGCCCTCTCCATTAACCTTGCATATATTCACTGCAACATACTGCCTTGAAGTAACGTGACAATATGCCGTTTAAAAAGCCAGATCCTCTTATTACCTTAATAATCATCGCAGTAATCTTAGCCATTTTCGTTCCTATACACGGACAAGCAGCTGAGTGGTTTAGTCTCGCAATTAAATTAGCTATAGCCCTGCTTTTCTTCTTATACGGTGCTCGCCTCTCTACACGGGAAGCGCTAGCCGGGCTTAAACACTGGCAGCTACATATAACGATCCTCTGCTTTACGTACATTCTCTTTCCACTTATCGGTTGGGCACTTGCGCCTTCTGCTAATTGGATAGGGCAGGAGTTATATCTTGGGATTTTATATCTGACATTAGTACCATCAACTGTTCAGTCATCTGTCGCCTTTACATCCATTGCGCGTGGCGACGTCGCAGGGGCCATTGTGAGTGCTTCTGCTTCAAACCTCCTTGGTGTTGTTATTACGCCTGTGTTGGTGATGCTCTTGATGACGCAAGAATCAGTCATAATCGATGGGGGAGTCTTTTTAGATATTTCGATCCAACTCTTACTCCCTTTTATCCTCGGGCAACTCTTCCGCCCTTTAGTGAAAGACATCGCAGAAAACAAAACAACTAAAGTTGTTGATCGAGGATCTATAGCCATGGTGGTTTATTCAGCTTTTTCAGCCGGAGTAATTGAAGGTATATGGAATAGAGTCGGGGTCTTGGAAATCTTGGGTTTAATCATTTTTTCCATAGGGCTTGTAGCGTCCATGCTATGGTTAACAGACTTCATAGCAAAGAAGTTGCGTTTCGCTAAAACACATAGAATTGCCATTCAATTCTGTGGTACCAAAAAGTCGCTTGCAACCGGTTTACCAATGGCTGCGGTTATTTTTGGCGGGAGCAATATTGGAATACTTATCCTGCCACTTATGATTTTCCACCAAGTACAGCTTATGATGTGCGCAGCATTAGCATCAC
Source organism: Corynebacterium freiburgense (assembly GCF_030408815.1). NCBI lineage: Bacteria > Bacillati > Actinomycetota > Actinomycetes > Mycobacteriales > Corynebacteriaceae > Corynebacterium > Corynebacterium freiburgense. Next base: position 2,929,903 of record NZ_CP047355.1, read on the forward strand.
AATACGCACGGCTATCTGAATAGGAAACAAACCTGGTGTTTCACGTGAAACAAGTATATGTAAAAACTTCTTACTCAATTCCTGGTCTCGCCAGCCCGGTTCATATTGCGGAACTAAGCCCTATCGAGGGGACAAATATGTGCAAAATGAAGCGACTCATCGAAATGATGGATGGAAATAGCATTTCTGGAATCTGGTCGTCTGAGGGTCTCAGTAAAGGCATTATGACCGTTCCAAACAAGCACGTACCACATCCGGATTCTTACGGATCTTACTCGGACATTGATTTCAAGCTCATAACCCATCTTGAGTTTGAGGCGCTCTGGATAGAAGCTGCACAGAAGTTGTAAAAACCAGCAGCCTAGATATTCATTAAGAGCATGTACAGCGAGGTGCCTGTAAGGATCGAAAGAACGGCAGATTTACGCCAAATATGAAGAGCCAAGGTGATAGCAACAGAAAATAGATAGGCCCAAGAAAAACTTGGCGCGGTGTAAACCACCAAAATGAGCATAACGCCCACAGGCATTGTCTGACTTAGGAGATTTAAAAAACTGCTACCTCGAAGCGTAGATACGATCCTAAATGGCAGCCAGCGAAGTAAGACAGTCACTGTACCAATGGACAATAGAATTGACACGGTATATCCGAGTGAGATTCCTTCTGGTAGCCCAAACACTAGTACCTCCAAGTAAGCACTGCATCTAAACGAGGAATTCGGTACCTCAGTACAAGCACAGAAAAATAGACGCAAAAAGCTAGCGCCATATTTCCTACCAAACATGACGCAAACGCGGTGACAACCAACGACCAATCTTTGCTGGCCCGAAAACCTTCGTAGGCAAGTACCACAAACAATGCTGTCAACGCGAATTCTGCACCGGTAAACGATGGCAGCAGCGAACCAGTTATAGCACCAATAATTCCAGACACGACCCAAATAGCTTGACATATCCACTGAATGTGTAGGAGATATCTGGGGTCAGGATTTTCCTTTCCTGCGGTTAATGCATAGGCCTCGTCCGTAAGCGCATACGTAGAGTACAACAAGCCTAATCGTGACGTAATAACCGAGCGGGGAAATGTTAGTCCATAAAAGATATGGCGGAAATTGACCAACAGTCCAGTAAAGCTAGCAGAAACAATTCCTACGCCACTTGTTATCAAGCTTACGGCAAGAAATTCCATACTCCCTGCATAGATAAGGATGGAGAAAATTGGTGCCCACCACCAAGCAAACCCCGCACCTGTGATTAGCAAACCAAACGCTAAACCAAGCGGCATTAATCCCACCGCAACTGGCCAAGAATCACGTAAAGCCTGTTTCACGTGAAACACAATGATCAGTTATCCATCATGTCGATGGGAAACGTCGAAAACAAGGGGAGAGGGAAGTTCTGACGACGCATTACATCACCCCAAACATCAGTACTTCCCGCAGCAATAACGTCTGAAGGTAGGGCTGGTGCAACAAACCAGTCTCCTCTATTGATTTCTTGATCCAATTGACCAGGAGCCCATTCGGCGAAACCTGCAAATAAACGCATACCATCGAGGTATTCTGCAATTTCATTGGGATCAGCCCGCAAGTCGACGTGCACTATGCGATTCGCCAGCTTCTTAAACACTTCATGAGCGTTTTCATCAACGCCGAGTTTTGTAACGCCAACACCAACGACACTTTCTTGATGAAGCGGCCCGCCTAGGTACAACGCCTGTGGTTTAGCTACACAAGGCAACCATTCTGGCATTACATTTGCAACTGCTACATCCAAACGAGAAGTGAGATTAACCCCAAAAGTCATGTACTGGCTGTGCTCGACAATAAGAACAACGCTTCGCGCAAAATCATCAGAGTACATACCAGGAGCCGCAACAAGCAGCATCCCAGGCTTTGGAGTATTTCGTTCTAATGCTAGGAAAAGTCGATCAGCAAAATAATCTTCCATGACACCTCCTTAAGGTTTTTAAAAACTAACCATTAATCCTGCCATATTACTTCTGTTCGGCCCACCATGCCTTAAGTTTCAAGATTGCTTCTTCACGCTCTAAAGGTCCCTGTTCTAAGCGCAGTTCTTTAAGGAAAGCCCACGCGCGACCCACATCCGGTCCTGGTTGCAATCCCAAAAGATCCATGATTTCATTACCGTTCAAATCTGGGCGTACTTTTTCCAGATCTTCTTTTGCGGCTAGAACCTGAATTCGCTCCTCTAAGTGGTCGCATGTACGCTGCAGTCGTTGTGCTTTCCGCTGATTACGGGTCGTGCAATCCGCACGAACAAGCTTCAAAAGGCGTGGCAGGAGAGGACCAGCGTCATTGACATACCGTCTGACTGCGGAATCAGTCCACCGCCCTTCTCCAAATCCATGGAAACGCATATGCAAATATACAAGTTGGCTAACGTCATGAACTACACTTTTCGAATATTTTAAAGTTCGCATACGCTTTCTAACGAGCTTTGCACCAACTACTTCATGATGATGGAAGGTTACCCCTCCATTTGGTTTAAAAGCCCTTGTAGCGGGTTTACCACAATCATGTAAAAACGCAGCCCACCGTAAAACAAGGTCCGGTTCTTCCTCTTGCTCAATCGCTTGACGCAAGACTTGCATCGAATGCGCATAGACGTCCTTGTGCTGCATATGTTCATCTTGAGTGAGTTTCATACCTGGAATCTCGGGGAACACATGGTCTGCAATTCCACTATTAACCATCAGATTGATGCCAGCCCATGGTGCCCGGCCTAGCATGAGTTTATCCAGCTCAGCCCGTACACGCTCTACTGTAATACGGGAAATCTGCGGAGACATTTCTACCAAAGCCTCTTGAACGCGATCTGCCACACTAAAACCGAGTTGAGAAACAAATCGTGCCGCACGCAACATTCTTAATGGATCATCATTAAATGAGATCTCTGGGGTTGACGGCGTATCAATGCGTTTCGATTTCAAGTCCGCGTAACCGCCTGTGGGGTCGTGGAACGTTAAGCCGCCATCTGGATGTAGTTCCACTGCCATCGCATTTACTTTGAAATCGCGTCGGATAAGGTCACCTTCTAAAGTGTCGCCAAAGGTCACTTCGGGGTTTCGTGATTCTCCGTCGTAAACATCTGAGCGGAAGGTTGTAACTTCAATTTGGTGACCATTTTTTTCCGCTGACAATGTGCCATACTCAATGCCTGTATCCCAGACAGTATCAGCATAGGAATCCAGTATCTCTCGCACCACGTCCGGGCGTGCATCAGTGGTGAAATCAAGGTCATGACCAAGTTCACCTAAAAGGGCATCCCGGACGGACCCGCCTACTAAAAAGACACTATGACCACGCTCTGCGAATGCTTGAGCGAGCGGCGTTAATACTTCTTGGACGGCTTCGAGTTCTTTGAGCTGGTTTTCCTCTATTGTCACGCAGATGAGTCTACTCGGTGGTTTGATACCATCAGGAGGATGAACGAGAAGGAACGTCAACAAGATGGTGCTCATCGTAAGCGCCGTCGCCGCCGGAAGCGTCCGGCACAGTCACGACGTCGTTCTCCCCAAGGTAAGGCACAAAAGCCTCGCCGCCAGTCCACACGCATGCGAACCAGCAATGAAACCTCTGCTGGCGGATTAGTCGTCTCAGGTTTAGCTGAGGCTGTACAAAAAGATGGGACGGTAGATCTCAGCCGAATCTATGTTGCTCTTATTGGGCGCCTCGACCGTCGTGGACGGCTATTGTGGTCCATGCCTAAAGGACATGTTGAACAAGGCGAAAACCGTGCCACAACTGCAGAACGTGAAGTTTGGGAAGAAACAGGAGTTCACGGACAGGTTTTTGCAGATCTTGGCGTGATTGATTATTGGTTTGTTTCTGATGGTATGCGCATTCATAAGACCGTCCATCACCATTTGCTTCGTTATTTGGATGGCGACCTCAATGACGAGGATCCGGAAGTTACAGAAGTTTCCTGGATTCCTGTGAGTGAACTTATTGAACGCCTGGCCTACGCGGATGAGCGAAAACTAGCACGTAAGGCACATGATCTATTGCCTGATCTCGCTCGAAAAGAGCATATGGAGGGAAGGGCGACGCCACAGTGAGGTGTTGGATTCCGCTTGCCATAGCACCGCTTTTGCTTGTTCCCACCGCTGATGCAATTCCGGTACCCACACGCCCTGATGACCCTCTCGTGGTTAGTCAATGGACTGCGCCAAAGGTGCGCGCAAAAGACGCTCAAGCTAGCGTCCGAATCGATATAAACGAAGCATTCACCGTTGATAAAAATGTTCGAATTAAAGCAGCGATTCAAAGTAATGAAACGCAAAAAGTAACTGATTTATCCGTTCGAATTCAGCGAGCCGGACAAGTACATAATGTCGCTGATGCCAAACAAATTCTGTCCGAGCAGGAATCTAATTTCAATATTCATGCCGGTGATTTTCGTAGTCTCGGGTGGGATTTAGATCCTGGTGAAACAAAGGATGCATCTTGGTCGCTGTCTCTTGAGTCATTGGGTATTACAGAACCCGGAATATATCCGCTATTAGTGAACCTTAATGGACAAATAGGTGGCGAAATGGAGTCATATCTGCATTCCAGCCGCGTATTATTGCATGTTCCAGGGGAGGAAAAACCCGCAGATCCAGTAGGGTTTACCATGTTGTGGCCACTGAGTGCAGATACCGGTTTGGTTGCAGGAGAGACTGGAGAAGCACCTGGAACTTCGCCGCTTATTCTCCAAGATGAACGCCTTGCTGGCGAGCTCATTGATGGCGGCAGGTTAGACCAATTAGTAGATGATGCACTTGCAGCTACATCGGATCCGAACAATCGCGGACTACGGGATGCAATGTGCTTGGCTATTGATCCAGAGCTCCTTGATGTTGTTGAACGCATGAGCCGTGGTTATTCGGTTGGTTCGCAGCGGCCCAGTCCAGTTTCTCAAAAGAAACGACTCCGGGATAGTTGGGGATCAGCCAATAATATGGAGTTGACTCCGGGAACAGGCCAATTAGTTGCGGGAGAGTGGATCGCTAAGGTTAGGCTACTGGCCGAAGGCGGGTGCACGGTCTCATTGCCTTGGTCAGATACGGATGTTGACGCAGTCTCGCGGACAGGCAATGAATGGCTCATGCGGGAGGCAATTGCTCGTGGACCGAAGGTTATTGAACGAATCTTAGGGGTTCGCCCGGAACAAAATATTGTTATTCCTGGGTCTGGATATGTCCAGCACCTTGGTCCACTTGTATATGCGACTTCACAAGATCCTGCCACCGAATGGGAAAAACAAACCCCACCGGAGCAGCAGGGGATGGGCCCAGAACCTTCACTCAATAATCCCCAGATGCCTAATAGGCTTGCCCATGCCCGACCATCCGGATCTTTGGTTCAGGTACTGGTTGCGGATAATGCACTACCACCCGGAACCCCAGGTGTACATGCAATTCCATACCAGGCATCACTTGCGGAAACCTTATCAGAGGTAGGAGATAAACCACTGACCTTGGGTTTTAGCAATGAGGCTCGGCGTTATAACCACTATGCGGACGGTGAACATGCGCGAACATTGGTGGCCGCGACGTCGTTACGCTTGGCCCTTATGGAGGGTAAACCTGTGCTCGCGGTACCACCCTCAACTATTGCATCGCCAACAGCTGGCGCCTCGCTTCTCGACGCCGCCGCAACCGCAATGAAGGAAGGTTTGGCGAAACCGCAAACACTGCGAAAATACATTGAGGAAGTGGACCCAGGGGAGGGGAATGGAGTGCCATTTTCAGACCCTGGAGCACCTAGCGATACCGAAGTCCTACGCGCAACGCAGCAAGCGAACTATATTGATGATCTCACAGGCCTAATGGTCAATGACCCCATGATCGCAATGAGCCGATATGACTTTACGACGCCCCTGCGACGCGATATTCTACGCGCGCTTAGCGCCGCAAGTCGAAGGGATCGCGAAAACTATCTTGCAGTCACCAGCAGGGCAGATCAGACGCTCAATGGAAACCGAGATATGCTGCAGCAACTGCGCGCATCGGTATCGCTATTGCCACCAGGAAATGTATACACCCGAATCTCCGAATCATCCCCCCTTCTTATTGTTGCCCGCAATGGCTTACCACTTCCAGTAGTAGCTAATATTCGCTATACCGGCGATGGCATTATCCACACCCCAGAATCTTTGCGAATCCCTGCCAAAGGATCAATTACAACGCAAATGACCGCCGATCTGGAATCTCAACGAGATCGCGCTGACCTCACCGTGTGGCTGGCCTCACCAGATAGTGCGGCAATTAGCGACCCCGTAGAAATCAGTGTGCAAACACGATCTGGATTCGCCAGTATCAGTGGACTACTCGCCGCCGCCATTCTAGGCGTAGCACTGGCAGCAAGAATCATTCGAAGCAACCGACGAAAACAAAATCGCAAACGTGCTCCCCAAAAACGGGTGCATTCTAGCGCTCGAACCCAAGTACGCGCGCCGCGTAAAGAATAAATGTGCAACTCTGACGGCAATCACTCACAATGGTGGAGTGAACCAGAACCAATCCTGGCAACGTAGCCGCATTATCACTCCCGCGCCACCAGCGCCCGTGATTAAGCCGAAGCCACAGGTCATCGAAGCGATCGACGAAGTCGAACAAAGCTCAGATGGCGACGTGGTGCGCTCTACAGGGTCGATGGCCATTGCCACACTGTTTAGCCGAATTACCGGCTTTTTAAGGACAGTAGCCATTGGCTCAACACTGGGCACTGCAGTTGCATCCGCTTTTAATGCGGCAAACACCTTACCGAACCTAATCACTGAAATCGTGCTCGGTGCGGTATTAACCTCACTTGTAGTTCCGGTACTCGTTCGGGCTGAGAAAGAAGACGAAGATAAAGGTGCTGCGTTTATTCGGCGCCTCTTTACACTTTCACTCACGCTTTTATTAAGCGTCACAGTAATTTCCCTAGCCACGGCGCCATGGATTACTCGATTGCAACTTAGCTCTGATGGGCAAGTGAACCTAAGCCAAGCAACTGCAATAGCGTTTTTAGTGCTACCACAGATTTTGTTTTATGGAATGTTTTCGCTATTTACTGCGGTGCTTAATACCAAAGGCGTGTTCCGTCCGGGCGCATGGGCTCCGGTCATCAATAACATAATCTGCCTTGCCGTATTGGGAACATACTGGTTACTGCCTGGAAAACTCGACCCCAATGATCCAGTAAGTATTGCTGATCCCCATATTTTGCTTTTGGGCATAGGCACAACACTTGGTGTCGTTGTGCAGGCACTCATTATGCTGCCTTCACTACGCAGAGAAGGCATTAGCCTAAAACCACTCTGGGGAATCGATGACCGGCTCAAACAATTCGGCGGTATGGCGCTGGCCATTGTAGTCTATGTTGCAATTTCACAAGCTGGACTAGTGATTGCTACTCGCATTGCCTCCCAAAGCGATGCCAGCGCCATTACCATTTACCAATCTGCCTGGCTGCTTCTTCAAGTTCCATACGGTGTTATTGGCGTGACACTACTAACGGCAATCATGCCAAGGCTAAGCCGCAATGCCGCAGACGGCGATAATGAAGCGGTTGTTCATGACCTTAAGGTCGCCACCAAACTCACCATGATGGCACTTTTGCCCATCATTGTTTTCTTTACCGCCTTTGGCCGCCAAATCGCATACGCGCTTTTCGCCTATGGGGAATTTGATTCCCGCTCCGCAGATTTACTTGGTTCCACACTTAGCTACTCTGCTTTTACACTTATTCCATATGCCCTGGTACTCCTGCATCTACGCGTGTTTTATGCCCGCGAGGAAGCTTGGACTCCTACCTTTATTATCGCTGGCATTACCGGCACTAAAGTTGTATTGAGCTACTTGGCAATCTATATGGCTTCCACCCCCAGCCATGTTGTGATTCTTCTGGGAGCGGCCAACGGTTGTGGATTTATTTCCGGCGCGGTCATTGGCGGTTTCCTGCTTCGCCGCAAATTAGGGCCTTTGGGTACTCGAGACCTTCTTCGAACCTGCGTATGGACCATTGGTTCCGCACTGATTGGTATTATCTTCGCTTGGCTCATTGATTTTGGATTGGCCGCAATCACCTCCGAAACCAACTATTGGTTTATGTTACGAGTCGCCCTAAGCGGCATTGTATTCCTTATTGGCACCGGCCTGGTGCTTTCCCGTTCAGGACTAGACGAGTTAAGTTCCCTCGGCGCTATTGTGAACCGAATTCCAGGACTCCGCACAACATCCGTAGAAGCTACTCAGCTGCTTACACTCGACTCTTTAAGCGCCACACCTGGCCCTATGTCCGGTGGTGCAGTACACGGTCCAAGATTGATGGCTGGCGCCCTCATTATGGACGGAAGATTCCGACTATTGGCATCCCATGGGCACGTAGATGGCGCGAAATTCTGGCACGCTCGCGAGCAAGCAACCGAAAAAGAAGTTGCACTGGTTTTCGTCGATGATCCCACCCATGAGATTGCAAAACGAACTGTCGAATTAGGCAATCAAAAACTCAAAGGCGTTGCACCTATTTCGGAGGTATTCACCGACCACTGGGGAAGTGTCGTTGTTGCTGAGTGGACACCAGGAGTAAGTTGGACCAGCATTCAGGAGGCAAGCCCACGCGCAGCCGCCCATGCACTGCAAGCATTAGCGACGTCGCAACGCCCCCTCGGAATAGACAGCCCTCAGCGCCTACGAATCACCAGTGAAGGCAAAGCTGTACTGGCATTCCCAGCCATCATCTCAAATCATCCAGACCGACTTGATGATGCATTACATGCCGTAGTGGAAACCGACAAGACCGTACACCAATTACTAGAACTCACCGAAGACTACGCAAAGATCCATCCCGTAGCTGAAGTAACACCAGAACCTGAAAACCAGGCTGGATTCGGCGACGGCTACTCGCGCGTCATGACAATCGTAATTGCCGTAGTTACCGTCCTCGTTGTATCAATCGCCGCCGTATCCACCATGGTCTTGTTTGGCCCATAAACAACACAACTTGACTCCTTTTTCTTGAGGCCCGCCCCACATTTATGTGGGTTAGGTTTTAAGGCTGGTGGTTTCTTGGGGCTGGTGGTTTGGTTGTGTGCGTCTGGTGACCTGGGATTTGGTTAGGGTTGGGTGGGCTCTCGTCGGGAGGTGCTTGGTCTTTTTGGGTGCTGGTTGGGTGCCGGTTGGGCGTGTTGTCACAGATTCCATTTTTTCGGCGGATTTTATGGAATCTGCGACACGATAGGTAGGGAACCTGTCACGAATTCCATTTTTTTCGCTGTTTTTATGGAATCTGCGACAAACCCCAGGTCAACGATTGTGTGCAATGTTGCTTGCTGTCACAAATTCCATTTTTTCAGGCGATTTTATGGAATCTACGACAGTGGGGATGAAAACATCACTAGTTTGATAGGGTGAGCCTATCAAACACCCCGGAAACCAGCCAGTACCCCAGGAAGCTAGCTCCAAACCCAGGCAAAGCGCTGCACACCCCGAAAACCAGCTCAAACCACCGGGAAGCCCTGGATTTTCAGCCCACCTGCCCCGAAAATCAGGCAGATTTCACATCACCCACAACCCACCACAACATTTCCCCAGCTCACACCCTCAAACCAGGAACCCACAACACAAATCTGCCTTCTCCATCCCTGTACCAAACCTTCGCAGGTCTTTTCACACCCCCACACCCCCCAAAAGTAGTAGCAATCTAGCTTCTTTGTCACTGTTCATGGAATTTAGCCTGTTTTTCTCCAATAATGGAAATACCAGCTCGGGAGGAATAGCTGGGGCTTAACTTTTTTAAAACAACAAATCGGGATCTATCGGGCTCTTGGGGGGACGATGCAATTAAACGAGGCTTCGCTTATTCAGCTCTACCTTGACGGGGATCAAAAGGCATTTAACAAACTCATTCAGGGGCATATGACCAAACTTCTCTATGTTGCTCGCAGATATGCGCCAAAAGGCACTGATCCGCAAGACATTCTGCAAGTCGCGCTCTGGAATGCATCCCGCAATTTGCATAAATTCCGACAAGAATGCGCATTAAGCACATGGCTGTATCGTTTGGTTGTCAACGCTGCCTATGACTGCGCCCGCAAGCAATCACGCTTTACCTATGAGTGTCTAGAGAATATTGAAGACCAAGGAATCGAACAAAATATCGAACTATCTGTCGAGCTTTCCATTGCCTTACAAGCGCTAAGCCAGGAACAACGCGAAGCCATCATACTCGTCGATGTAATAGGAACCACTATTGAGGGAGTGGCACAATATCAAGGAGTGCGCCCTGGAACTGTAAAATCTCGCCGTGCGCGGGCACGAAAAGCTTTACAAAAAATGCTTTCAGTGGAATAGCCTGAGCTCCCTGAACGTTAGAATCGTCATAACCAGATTTCCAGATTTTAAGGAAGAAGCACGTTGACGATTCACGACATTGCTATCGTCGGCTCAGGACCAGCTGGGTATACAGCTGCCATATATGCCGCGCGAGCCGATCTAAAACCAATTGTTTTTGAGGGCATCGAATACGGTGGCTCACTCATGACAACAACTGAAGTCGAGAACTATCCGGGTTTCCCTAACGGCATTATGGGCCCAGAGCTCATGGAAAACATGCGTCAGCAAGCGGAGCGCTTTGGTGCGGATCTACAAATGGAGATCGTTGACCGGGTTGACCTAACCGGTGAAATCAAAAAAATCTGGGTTGGCAATCAGGAATTCCAAGCAAAAACGGTTGTTTTGGCGATGGGCTCTGCTCCACGCTACTTGGGTGTTCCTGGAGAAAAAGAACTTTTGGGCCGCGGTGTATCAGCTTGTGCAACATGTGATGGCTTCTTTTTCCGCGACCAAGATATTGCCGTTGTTGGCGGTGGCGATTCCGCCATGGAAGAGGCGATCTTCCTTACAAAGTTCGCGAAATCCGTGACCATTATTCACCGCAGGGAGGAGTTCCGTGCGAGCCGCATTATGCTCGAACGGGCTCGGGAGAATGAGAAAATTCGTTTTATTACCAATGCGGTAGTGAATAAAGTCCTTGGTGACACCACAATGAGTGGATTAGAACTCACTGTCGATGGTGAAATTACTGAGCTACCAGTGACAGCTATGTTCGTTGCAATTGGCGCCGATCCCCGGTCAGAGATTGTCCGTGACCAAATCACGCTTGACGACGCCGGCTTCGTCACCGTTGCACATCCGTCCACCCGCACCAATATCCCTGGCGTTTTTGCAGTAGGCGATTTAGTGGATAACCACTACAAACAAGCCATTACTGCAGCAGCCTCAGGCTGTCGCGCCGCTATTGATGCTGAACACTACCTCGCCCCTTAGGAGTAACCCCCATGAGTAATGTGATTAATATCACTCAAGATAGCTTTCGTTCTACAGTCTTAGAATCCGAAAAACCCGTACTGGTTGACTTCTGGGCAGACTGGTGTGTTCCATGTAAAAAACTCTCACCAATAATCGATGAAATCGCAGCAGAAGTGGGAGATCGCGCACTCATCACTAAAGTTGATTTGAACCAGGAACGCCTTCTTGGAATCACCTATCAGGTACTCTCAATCCCGACACTTTTGATTTTTAAAAATGGGGAAAAAGTCGCGGAAATGGTTGGCGCACAGTCAAAATCCAAGATCATGGCGAAGCTCGAGTCCTTTATGTAGCTGGTATCGTAGCCCCAGTAAGAAAGGATAAGAAAGGAGCATCGTGACTGAGGTTCTCAAAGTTGGTGACAAGAGCCCACGTGTAGCGGAAGTTCGTGCAACGCTCGCTCGTTTGGGTGTCTTGAGGGATTTTCATGGGGACGCCTCCCGCACTTTCGTTGAGGAAGATACCTTTTTTGATGCTCCTTTAGCGCAGGCTCTTCAAGCTTTTCAGCAGAGTCGAGGCATTATCGCTGATGGGCATATCGGAGATACGACTCTTCGCGTTTTACGAGAAGCCACGTTCACACTCGGGGCCCGTGTACTGCAATTTGAGCCCGCGAACCCGCTTGTTGGTGATGATGTTTCCGAATTGCAGACACAACTGCAAGAACTAGGGTTCTATACCGAGCGCATAGATGGACGTTTTGGTGAACTAACTCATCAAGCAGTCAAAAATTATCAGCTCAATTTTGGCCTTGATAACGATGGAATTTGTGGGCCAAACACTATACGGTCGCTGAGGTATCTTGGACGCCGAATTACTGGTGGCTCCCCACACGCTATTAGGGAGCGTGAAGCGGTCCGCCGGGCAGGCCCACGCCTAGCAGGCAAACGAGTAGTCATCGACCCCGGACTTGGCGGAGGCACGCCTGGACGTTTGGTTAAAGGACCTTTTGGTACGATTACTGAAGCTGACATTCTTTGGGATCTGGCTTCGCGTGTAAAAGGCCGCATGGTTGCAGCTGGCATGGAAACTGTTATGTCGCGCCAAAAAATGGCTAATCCAAAGCCAAGTGAACGTGCAGAAATTGCAAATGCGTTTGGGGCAGATATTTTAATTAGCCTCCAATGTGATTACTACAAAAACGAGAAAGCCTCTGGCGTCGCCTCGTTCTATTTCGGCTCTCAAGATGGATGGAGTTCCCAAACGGGCGAGATGCTTGGTAGCTATATCCAACGGGAAATTTGTGCTCGAACACCACTAATTAACTGCGGAAATCACGCCCGCACTTGGGAAATCTTACGTCTAACAAATATGCCGTCAGTTGAGATTTTTGCTGGCTATCTATCCAACCCCCATGATGTTGCAATATTAACGGATCCGAAGCAGCGAGACGCTATTGCAGAGGCGATTGTTGTAGCGGTGAAGCGTTTGTATCTCCTTGATCGTGATGATCAACCTACAGGGACATATAACTTCAGCGAGCTCCTTAAATCAGAATTGCTCTAATCGAACCAAACCACATAGATAGAACAATTGAAGTGGGGTTCAGTGTAAATTTCCCTAGGATCGCTTGCTTAAGCGTCTTAAAAGTGGCGTTCCAGACGCACAGTCTGCGTTGATGTGTCTGGAACGCCACTACGTGTCGTGAACTTACAATCAATGACTTTGATTACTCACGGTCGATTAAACCCATAATGCGTTCAAAGTCATCGCGATCTCCGAACTCAACAACAATACGTCCCTTACGCTTGCCCATAGTTACAGTCACTTTTGTATCCAAACCATCGGCTAAGCGATCGGCAGCCCGAGTGAAAAACTCGGGTGTTACGCGTTTTACCGCTTGCTTCTTTTCCTGCTGCTCGCCGCGATTGGCTAACATGACTGCTTCCTCGGTTGCCCGAACTGACAACCCTTCCGCAACGATCCGATCGGCCAGTGCCTCCTGGGCGTCGACACCTTGTTTTAGCCCTAGAAGTGCCCGCGCATGCCCCGCACTCAGAACACCGGCCGCAACTCTTGACTGCACTTTTACTGGTAGCGCCAACAAGCGAATCGCGTTCGTAATTACCGGACGAGAACGCCCAATCCGATCAGCTAACTCACTTTGAGTAACACCGAACTCTTCAAGTAATTGCTGGTATGCAGCAGCCTCTTCCAAAGGATTGAGCTGTACCCTATGAATATTTTCCAGCAACGCATCGCGGAGCAGTGAACCGTCATCAGTCTCACGGATGATCGCCGGAATTTTCTTCATTCCAGCCTTTGCCGCCGCACGCCAACGGCGTTCACCCATAATGATTTCAAAGCCGTCATCTGCGGGGGAGCGCCGAACTACTATTGGCTGCATAAGCCCGAATTCACGAATCGAATGCACGAGCTCACCAAGGGCATCTTCATCAAACACTTGCCTTGGCTGCCGAGGATTAGGGGCTATCTCCGAAATCGGCACCTCTTGATAGCTAGCGCCAAATTCGCTTACAGTTTGCGGTGTCTTTTCAACCGCTTGTTCCGCTTTGCTCTTTTCGGCATTTGCCTCAGTTACTGTTTTTACTTTTTCGGGACGGGCCGTTTGCGCAGGTTTGACCTTGCTCTTTTGGGGCCGCGCACCGCCACCAATAATTATGTCAGCGGCGCCATCTCCAAGTTTGGGCCCTTGAGCTGGGGTACTGGGAATTAGGGCAGCGAGGCCACGTCCGAGGCCGCTTTTGCGCGGTTCTTGTGCCATAAGAGCGTTAAGCCTTTCCTAGCGCAGTAAAAACAACAGTTGCTAGCAGAGAGATTTTAAGATTTTGGTGCTACTCCAATAGTCCCAGATTCCGGTGTTGGCAGGTAATCGCCGCGCTTAGCAATTTCTTTCGCAGCGTCGAGATACGCCATTGCACCACGTGAGCCTGGATCATATTCCAAAACTGTTTGACCAAATCCGGGTGCTTCTGAAACCTTTACAGAACGAGGAATTACGGTGCGCAAAACTACATCTTTAAAATGCCCGCGCACATCTTCTGCAACCTGCTCAGCCAGCTTCGTTCTACCGTCATACATTGTCAACAAAATAGTTGAAATATGTAGTTCATTATTTAAATGCTGGCGAATCATTGAAATATTATTAAGTAATTGTCCAACGCCTTCCAATGCGTAATATTCGCACTGAATTGGTATAAGGACTTCTCGCACAGCGGTCATCGAATTAATGGTCAGTAACCCCAAAGAGGGGGGACAGTCGATAATCACATAGTCGAAATTGTTTCGCTCCAAGAATTCATCGTCCAGCGCATCCCGGAGCCGGTACTCACGACGCGGAATATTTACCAGCTCAATTTCCGCACCAGCTAGGTCAATGGTTGCCGGGATACACAACAAGTTCTTGTGAGAGGGGGATTGCTGCATTGCTTCTTCTGGTGTGCATTCCCCGAGCAACACCTCGTAACTCGATAAGGTTCCTGCACGGTGTTCCACACTTAGAGCCGTTGAAGCATTGCCCTGCGGATCTAGGTCCACGACGAGTACTCGTAAACCATGAAAAGCTAATCCAGCTGCCAAATTTACAGAGGTAGTAGTCTTTCCAACTCCACCTTTTTGGTTTGACACAGTAATCAGGCGCGGCCGGTCCGGGCGCGGTAAGTGCAGTGCATTTGGGGTTTGCACTTTGGTTGCGCGCTGGGCAGCTGCCCCAATGGGGGTGTCTTCCCAGTACCGTTCGTCCATGGAGGTCCCTTCTCCTTCGTATTGCTCTGTTTGTTACCCTACGGCAGTTATTTCACTCGCGGAATACTAATCAACGTCGTGGGTTCTTCTAGGTGTTGCTCACCTACTGTAAGGATGGTTGCATCTCCTCCGCCGGATTTTCGAATATCTTTTGCATCTCGGGCGAGTTCTTCACCCACGGATACCCCCTTCATCGCAATCATTTTTCCGCCTTTGTGTACTAATGGCAGCGACCACGAAGCCAATTTACCGAGCGGCGCAACCGCGCGAGATGTCGCGACGTCGCAAAGCTTCACTTGAGTGCGTACCGCCTTCTCTTCCGCTCGTCCACGCACAACAGTGACATTCTCTAAGCCAAGCAAAGCAATGACTTCTCGAAGATACACACAACGCTTTAAAAGTGGCTCAATGAGTGTGATTTTTAAATCTGGGCGCGCAATTGCCAGGGGGATACCCGGTAAACCGGCACCAGAGCCAATATCAACGACCTTTGCGCCTTTTGGCATTGCCTCGCCGATTACGGCGCAGTTTAAAATATGGCGATCCCAGAGTCGTGGAATTTCACGTGGACCAATAAATCCGCGGGTTGCTCCATCTGTAGCTAACGATTGCTGGTAAGCAACAGCTTTGTCTAGACGATCCCCAAAAATAACCGCTGCTGCGGGCGGCGGATCGGGCAGTTCTGCAACGTCGCTAAGCTGCGGTTTCACGTGAAACATCCTTCCCAAAACGAACACACGGGCAAACCCCCAAAAGCTAACTACATTGACTATACGCAAAAATAAAACCCCAACCTTGTTCGGTTGGGGTTCATAATTACTTCCGGCGCTTTTTCGGATTTTGCGGTTTTACGCCTGGTTTCGGAGCGCTAGCCCGCTTTGCTTCACGCTTTGCGGCCAATTCTTCTTCCTCTTCACGATCCATCTTGCTAAAAATGTATCGCTGCTGGAAGAAGGTCCAAATATTATTTGCGCCCATATAGCAGAGAAGACCGATGTGCCACAATACACCTGTGAATAAAATGGTGAGCGGCAGGAACCAAACCATCATTTTATTCATCATTTGCATTTGCATTGCCATTTGATCATTTGTTGGAGCAGTTGCCCGCCCAGAGGCTACTCTTTCCTTTTGGCGAGTAATGGCCATTTTCGCGTTAAAGTGCGTAGCTAGCGCAATAACAATAATCAATGGTGCAGCCACCATAATAATGTTCCATTGCGTGAAATTAACTGGAGCAAAGCCTTCGTACATTTCCTGCGGCATAGTTATATATGCCGAGAGCGGAACACCAAACAAACGTGCATCTAGGAATGATTGAACGTCTTCCGGTGAGAAGATGTAGTTTGCGGTATTGCGGTTTTCCTCGATAGATAGCCCCAATTGACCAGCACCAGTACCAGTGCGGTTAAAGGAACGAAGCACATGGAACAAACCAATAAACACAGGCATTTGCACAAGTACTGGCAAACAACCTGCTGCTGGGTTCACGCCCATTTCTTTTTGTAGTTTGCGGGATTCTTCCAGCATTTTTTGCTGGTCTCCCTTATATTTAGTGCGGATTTCAGCCAACCGTGGTTGCAGTTCTTGCATTTTCCGAGAAGAACGCATTTGGTTAACCGTGGGACGCACAAGAACTACGCGAATAGTAAATGTTAAAAACACAATCGCCAGCACCCATGTGATGCCGGAGCCTGGGTCAAGCACAAAACTAAAGGCTTTGTGCCAGAACCACAGAATGGCCGAGATTGGCCAATATACGAAGTTGAGCACGTTTGGTCAGAACTCCTGGTTAGGGTTACATTTGGTCTTCCTGCGCCTTGTTTTGCGTTTCGACGCCGCGGTCAGGCACAGGGTCGTAGCCTCCCGGATGCCAGGGCCCACACTTGGAAAAACGTACCAAGAACAGCAAAGTCCCCTTCAATGCACCGTGAAGCTTGAGCGCTTGTAGCGCATATGCACTACAAGTAGGTTCAAAACGACAGGTTGACCCCATCTTAAGGGGTGAAACATAGTTTTGGTAGCCGCGCACAAGGCGAATCAAGAAACGCACCGCAAGATTATGGGATGACATTGAGTCGTTTGAGTGCTCGTTGCACATCACGCATCATCTCCTCACTTGGGGCTTGTGCAGAGGCAGGAAGCGCTCGAATAACTACATCAAAACTGTCTGGCATATTACCTAAACTCTTTGCGCAAATATGCCGAAGCCGCCGCGAAACACGATGGCGAACCACAGCATTTCCGACGGACTTGGAAACAATAAGGCCGAAGCGTGGACCACCCATTCGGGCGATACCAGCTTCGGCAGTGTGCTCCCAAACATGGACTACAACAGTTTTTGAACCTTTGCGCTTTCCCGATTTGACCACCCTGCTGAATTCAGCGGATGTGGACAACTTATGTTGTTTGGGTAACACGCTCAAAGGATCCTTGTTGATGGTGCCATATTGGGCGCCAACTACTTATTTAAGCAGTCAGAGAAGCACGGCCCTTACGACGACGAGCCGACACGATTGCACGACCAGCACGGGTGCGCATACGAGTACGGAAGCCGTGAACACGTGCACGACGACGGTTGTTCGGCTGGAACGTCCGCTTGCCCTTAGCCACGGTGAACACTCCTAGTTGTAATGAGGGTGGCTCGTAACCACGAGCTGTTATCCGCAAATACTTTTACTGCGGCCACCCTGAATTGGATGATTATAAAAGACCTGGAAACTCCGAAATTGGAGAACGCCCCAGGCTTGCAACAGGCGCGATCCGGAATGTAAGTGGATCACGCCCAGTGCAAAGCACATCTGCGTGGTCTTTACAAAATAAAAGCCTCTTAGATGTGCGAGACTCTGTCAGACTACGCGGTTCACAGTGCTGAAACAAATCGACACACCAGAAATTCAGGATCCCCCGCGGATTACATTCTTGTTATTTCCAAATTTGCTAGCGAACAATCGTCGATAGCACACCTGCGTGAAAAACAAGTTGTCCACAGTTAAAAAGCCCTGTGGATAACTCTGCCTGTGGATAACTCTGAAATGTTCTCTATAGTTTGACTTAAATTTAACCTATTGCCGCAGGTCAGAGCGTTATATGGCGAACAAAATATCTATCCACAACCTAGAATGTGGACTGTGGATAAGTTTTTTGCGTAGAGTTGTCCACAGCTGTGGGAAACGTTGTGAAGAAGCAGGTTGCCCTGTATCTCTGTTTTTCACAACCCCGGTGAAAACTACTCAAAAGTTTTCCCCAAGTACACCCATAAACCAATACTCAGGACGAACTATTCATTGTGCTTTGTGTAGTACTAACAGGATTTCGATCGCTTCACTACAGAAGGCCAGCGACATAAGGATGTAGCAGCGC